>NZ_MAYO01000003.1:2035850-2366199 GCF_001691565.1 Microbacterium oleivorans | reverse complement strand
CCTCCCACGTGTTGAGGGTGATGGGCCGGGGGCGGGTCGGGTGCTGAGGGCGTGCTCGCCACTCCCCGTGGAACCGCACCGCGAGTTCATCCAGCCCGTCACCCCAGGAGCCGAGCAGTTCGGGCGAGGAGATCTCCTCACCCGGCGCGAGACGGATCTCACCGGGCAGGTAGAGCTCGCCCGCCCCGAGGAACGACTCACCGGTCGGCATCCGCTCCGCGAAGATCCGCGAGTTCCCACTCCACGCGAGGTGGGCGCCGTGCACCGTGCCGCGCTCAAAACCGAACCCGGGGGTGCCGGCAGCCAGCAGCAGGGTGAAGTCCGCCCCCGGACGACCACGACGCGACTCCCGCACATGCGTGCCGAACGTCAGCTCATGCCGCTGCGCCGACCGCTCCCGCAGGTGACGCCCCGTCGTATCGAGCAGCTCCGTCGCCTCCCACGGCAACGGCAACATCACATGCAACGCCTGCACCGCGTACACACCCACACCATCGTTACGCACCGTCGTCCGCGCCCGCACCAAACCCGATCCCGTCACCCGCAACACGTACCGAGCCGACAGCTCCATCTCGGCATCCGTGAGATCGAAACGGACGGAGGTGCTCGTCACCTCACTCGCGTGCAGCTCGAATCGCACGCCGACCGCGTCGCCGTCGCGGTGCCCCTCCAGTGCGGGCGTTCCCGCCCAACCGGATGCCGCCGTGCTGACGACGCTCAGCCCGACCGTCTCATCGAGTCCGCCCGAGGCGCGCTGCAGACGGTCAGCGCGGGCCAGGGAGTCGAGAGTCTTTTGCGACACCCGTCCGAGGTCCGGACCCCAGTGCACGATCCGCGGTACCCCCGTGGACGAATCGACGCAGACACTGGTGCCGCCGGCGCGGAGATGGACGACGTCGGGCGTGGGCATAGGATTAGTTTCGACGTAAAATATTATCGCGTCAAGAACAATGGGTTACCGAGCGTGGCTGCGTCTCCGGGAGCCCCCGCTGTGCCACTGTGACTGCATCGAGGAGGTGGGGATGAGCGACAGCGAAGCCGCCCTGGCGCGCACGGTGTTGATCTACGGCCCGCTGTCGCGGCGAGATCTCGGCGTGAAGCTGGGACTGTCGCCGGCGAGCCTCACCCGCCTCGCGAAGCCACTCGTCGAGAGAGGCCTGCTCGTCGAGCTCGAAGAGGTGGCCGACGGCACCGTCGGGCGCCCCAGCCGGCCCTTGGACATCGCGCCGAACCTGGGGTCGTTCGTCGGAGTGAAGATCACCGGAGATCTCGTCATCGCGGTCGCCACCGACATCCGAGCCGAGCAGATCGCCGCAGGCGAGTGGCCCATCGCGGACACATCGCCCGAGGCGGTCCTCGCGCTCGTTGACCGCGCGGTGCGCGGGCTCGACGTCCCGAACCTCGTCGCCGTGGGCGTGAGCCTCGGTGGCGTCGTCCACGACGGCGTCGCCGTCCGGGCATCGTTCCTGGAGTGGGACGACGTCGATGTCGCGACGGATCTCGGCGCGCGGCTCGGGGTTCCTGTGAGCGTGGAGAACGATGTGGTCGCCCTCGCCGAAGCGGAGCGGTGGTTCGGCGCGGGGCGCGGACTCTCCGGGTTCGCGGTCATCACGATCGGTGCGGGCGTGGGCTACGGGCTGGTCGTGGACAACGAGGTCATCCGGACACCGGATGCGACGGCCGGTACGGGCGCCCACATCCCCCTCGACCCGTTCGGCCCGATCTGCTCCGAGGGCCACCGCGGCTGCGCCCAGGCGCTGCTCACGTCCGGATCGATCACCGCCCAGGCGTCGGCCGCACTCGCCCGCCCGGTCGGGTACGACGAGATCCTCCGCCTCGCTGAGGACGGGCATCCCGCCGTCAGCGCGATCGTCGGCAGCGCAGCCGACGCGCTGGGCAGACTGATCGCACTGGCGACCAACCTCAGCCTGCAGTCGACGGTGGTGCTCTCGGGCGAGGGGGTCAGCCTGCTCACGATCGTTCACGACCGGGTCCTCGCCGCGGCTGCTGCCGGTCGCGACCCGCACGCCAACCCGATCGACCTGATCGTCGACGGGTCGGGCTTCCGCGCCTGGGCACGAGGCGCCGCAGCGGTCGCCATCCAATCGACGATGGACAGGATGCGCAGCCGTCGTCAGTGACCGTGATGCGAGGAGCGGGCGCTCTCGCCCGCCCCTCGCATCAGGCCGGATCGTCGCCGAAGTCGACGGGCTCCCGCGTGTGGTAGTCGACGAGGCCGTCGTCGGACTCCAGGACCGGGGTGTCGAAGCGACCGGTCAGATACATCGGGGTGACGAGGTACGACGTCCGCGGCCGGTCGGTGTGCGCCCACTCCACCCCGTTGGCGATGACGCGTTGGATGTTCGGGTCGTGGTAGACGGGGAAGATCTCGTCTCCCGGGCTGAAATAGAACACCTTGCCGTAGCCGCGTCGATAGGTGATGCCGCTGCGGAAGACCTCGCCGCCGCTGAAGCTGCTGATGAAGACCAGTTCGTCGGGCTCCGGGACGTCGAAGAACTCCCCGTACATCTCCTGCGCCGGAATGATCAGCGGCTGCGGGACCCCCGCCGCGATCGGATGCGTCGGCGAGACGGTCCAGACCAGTTCCCTGTCCCGGTCGTTGCGCCACCGGAGGCTGCAGGTCGTCCCCATCAGACGTCGGAAGATCTTCGAGTGATGCCCCGAGTGCAGGACGATGATGCCCATGCCCTCCAGCACGTGCGCGTGGATGCGATCGACGACGCGGTCATCGATCTCGTCGTGCGCTGCGTGTCCCCACCACACGAGGACGTCGGTCTCCGCCAGCAGCTCGTCGGTCATGCCGTGTTCCGGATCCTCGAGGACCCGGGTGGTGACGAGGGCCCGGTCGCCCAGATGCCCGGTGATGCCTCGCGCGATCGTCGTGTGCATGCCGTCGGGATAGATCCCCTGGACGACGGGGTTCACCTGTTCGTGGCGATTCTCCCCCCAGACGACGACGCGGATGGGTCGCCCCGAGGGGGCTCCGGCGGGAACGGTGTCGGTCATGAGGCGCCTCCAGACGCGATCGCGGGCTCGGAGCCCCAGGGGGTCGTGGACAGTCCGTGGACGGCGTCCGGCCAGGACTGCAGTTCGGCCGCGACGTCCTCGCGGGTCTCGTCGCGGAGCGCTCGGATCAGCGCCTCGTCGAGGAGCTCCCGAATCACGACGCGCTCGCCCTGACGCGAACTGCTCACCGTGGCGCCCTCGATCATCGCGAGGGTCAGGATGTTGTCGCGCACCTCGTTCTGAGGCGTCCGGCCGCTTCTCACACAGGAGACGAACTCCGCCAGCGACCCTTCGATGCTCTCGCCCGCCGACATCGGCTCGGCGACGACCCGCTCGGAGCGCAGCGTGACCGACTTCTCGCCGTCCCACGTCGCAACACCCCCGAGACCGTGCATCCGCCATTCGGCGTTCCACGAGGTCTCCGCCCCCGGCGTCGCCCGGCTCCCGGAGTAGACGAAACGAGCGCCTGACGCCAGTTCGAAGGTGGCGACCGCCGACGCCTTGCCCGCGAACCAGCTCCACGGCGGATTCCACGCATCGCACCGGACGCTGACGGGGAGATCGTCGGTGACGTACCGCAGCATGTCGAAGTGATGCACGGACATGTCCACGAGAAGAGGATGCTCCATCTGTTCGCGGAACCCCGGTTCGTGATCCTCGTGGAAGAAGTCCGCGAGGATCGTGTTCACCGGCCCGACCTCCCGCGCGACCGTCGCGAACGTCGCCAGTGGCCCGAAGTATCGCCGCGACTGGCTCACCATCAGGAGCTGTCCGGTCACGTTCGAGAGCGCCACCTGCCGGAGTGCTTCCGACACGGTCGGCGCGAGAGGTTTCTCGCAGAGCACCGGCAGTCCTGCGCGCATCGCCTGTTCGTTGACGATCCGGTGCGCCTGGGGCACCGTGACGTTGATGACGGCCTCGATTCCCGCATCCTCCACCTCGGTCAGGGATCTCCCGGTCGCGACGTCGAGGCCGGCCGAGCCGCACGTCCGTCGCGCCGATTCGATGTCGAGGTCCACGACGGCGACAGGGACCGCGATCGAGGATGCCGCCAGCATCCGCAGCCACTCGCCCCCCATCGCTCCCGCTCCGACCAGTGCGACCCGCAGGCGTCCGTCCACGTCTCCGCTCATCCCTTCAACGCCCCGCCGAGGCTCGACCGCAGCAGATGCTTGCGGACGAAGATGTACAGGATCGCCGGTGGCAGGACGTAGACGATCGCGCTGGCGGCCAACAGGCCCCAATCGACGTGGTCGCGCTCGCTGAACGCCCGGAACAATCCGATGGCGAGCGGATAGAGCTCTTGACTCTGCAGCATCACCAATGGCGTCAGGAAGTCGCCCCACGATCCCATGAACTGGAGCATCGCCGCGGCGCCGAGGCCCGGCCCGATGAGCGGCAGGACGACCCGCCGGATGGCCTGGAGGCGCGTGCTCCCATCGACCCACGCGGCCTCCTCGAGCTCGAGCGGGATCGCGTCCACGGTGCCCTTCATGAGCCAGAGGGTCACCGGCAGACCGCCCACCGCCTGAACCAGGATGAGGCCGTGCAGGGTGTTCGTCAGTTGCAGGTTCACCATGATCAGGTACAGCGCCACGATCGTCGCGGGTGCCGGCACGACGCGGATGAGCAGGATGCTGAACATGAAGAACCGGCGACCCCGGAAATCGAAGCGCGAGAGCGCATAGCCGCCCGCGACGCCGAGCGCGAGGTTGAGCACGGTGGAGCCGATGGCGACGACGAGGCTGTTGATCACGAGCATCGGCGTGCCGGGGGCGGCGAAGAAGCGGGTGAAGTTGTCGAACGACCAGGTCGGCCACTGCACGGTCGCACCGGCGTTCTGATCCACCGCGCTCAGGAGGACCCAGGCGAAGGGGACCAGGCAGAAGAGCACGAGGAGGACGAGCAGGACGTACCCGATGGTCCGCTGGACGACGTCGACCGGCTGCAACGGTCTGCGGCGCTGCATCGGGACGAGCGGGTTCTCACTGACGGCGCTCATGTCACACCTTCACTTTCGCGAGTCTCACGTACACGACTCCGAGGACGAGGACGATGACGAGGAGGATGATCGAGGCCGCGCTCCCGATACCGATCTGGGAGAACTGGAGCGCGCGCTCGTAGATGTAGATGGCTGCGAGCCGGGTCTGTCCGCCGGGGCCGCCTCGCGTGAGGAAGTAGACCAGGCCGAACACGCCGACCGTGCTGATCGTGGTCAGGAGCAGATAGAGGAACACCGGCCCGCGGATCAACGGAAGCGTGACATGACGGAAGACCTGTGTCGCGCTGGCACCGTCGACCCGCGCCGCCTCGATGAGCTCGACCGGGACATCTTCGAGCGCAGCCTGGAACATGATCATCGCGAACGCGAGGCCGCGCCAGACGTTGACGAGGATGATCGCCACCATCGGGACCGTCTGGAGCCAGCTCGTCGGCTCCGCACCGAAGAGCGACGTCAGACGGTTCAGGGTTCCTTCCGGGCTGGTGGCCAGCACGCTCGCCCACGCCAGGGACGCCACCACCTCGGGGACCACCATCGGCATGAGGATCGCCGCACCGAAGACACCCTTGCCGCGGACCCACGGCCGGCTCAGCAGGATCGCGGCGACCATGCCCAGGACCGTCTGCCCGATGATGGCCGAGAACAGCAGGAACGTGCCGGTCTGCCCGAGCGACGCGAGGAAGTCACTGCTCGTGAGGAGGTAGACGTAGTTGTCCAGACCGACGAACTTCGGATCGCGTGCCGCGAATCCGGTCAGTTGCGTGTTCGTCAGGCTGAGCCACAGGCCGTAGACCGCGGGCAGGACGATGAACAGCGAGATGAGGATGGCCGAGGGCCCCAGCAGCACGGCGACGATCGGCCAGGTACTCCGGACTCGGCGACGGCGCCGCGCAGGCTGCCGGGTGGCATCCTGCGCAGCGGCGGGCAGATCGACGATCGTCGTCACTGTTTCACCAGACTCGGCCCCAGCAGGTCCGTCGCATCCTTCACGAACGATTCGTACGCCTGCCGCCCGTCGGCTTCGCCGCTGAGGATCTTCTCCGTGGCGGTGGACACCGCCTGGGCGATCTGGTCGGCACCGTCGCCGGTCACGACGTAGACGCTGTCGGCGAGGTCCTTGCCTGCCTGCAGGAGGTGCGGCTCCTCGGAGTACGGCGCGACGTCGTCGAGGTCATCCCGCGCCGATGCGGCGCCCGAGGCGGTGAGCTGCTCGGCGAGCGGCTTGCCGCTCGAGAGGTATTTGATGAATTCCATCGCGGCCTCCTTCTTCTCGGACTTCTCCGGAATCGCATAACCGCCGCCGGTGCTGCTCCACCCGTAGGGCTGATCCCCCGCGGCCAGGGCCGGGTACTGCCACGTCGAGACCTTCTCGTCGAGACCCTCGATCGGCGTCGCACCCTCGGGACCCCAGTCGAAACGCCATCCCCAGGTGCCCTGCGCAGCGACCTGGATGTCACCGGCGGGGAACTTCACGTACTTCGTCGGCTCCCACGGATTCGGGTTCTGCAGATCCTCGACGGGCATGAGCCCCTTGGAGACCAGCTCGTCGTAGAGCTCGAAGACGGCGAGCCATCCGGGGCTCTGCAGGTTCCACGTCGCACTGTCCCGGTCGTAGTACTCAGTGTCCGTGCCGCCGAGGAGCGGCTGGAACCCCTCGTTCCACGTGCCTCCACCCCATGCGGTCCCGGCGGGGATCACGATGGGGGTGTCACCCGTGGCCTCCTTGACCTGGACCAGTCGGTCGATCAGCTCGTCCCAGGTCTCGGGCTGCGAGGTCTCGACCCCGACCTCTTCGAGAACGTCCTTCCGGAAGAAGAAGTTCTGCACCCCGGCTCCGGAGGGCAAGTTGTAGACGTGCCCGTCCTGTCGGGTGATGGCCTCCTTGACGGCAGGGTAGTAGTGACTCCAGCCATCCCACTTCTCGAGGTACTCGTCGAGCGGGGTCAGGTAGCCGGCCGCCGACCAGGCGATCGCCATGTTCTCACCGATGTCGAGCACGTCCGGTGCTTGGCCGGCCACGAGCTGCTGGGTCATCTTCGTCTTGAACTGCTCGTCCGTGAGCTGATCGGCGATCAGGTCGACCTTGATGTCCTTGCCCTGCTTGGCCATCTCGGCTTCGAAGCCGGGGATGACCTTGTTGATCGCATCGATGTTGGTCTGCTTCGTCTCCATGATGCTGATCGTGACCGGGCCGTCGGTTCCGTCGTCGCCGCCGGCGGCGGTGCAGCCGGAGACCCCGGCCACGACGAGTGCTGCGGAGAACGCAGCGAGTGCATGAGTTCGCTTCATCGGGATGCCTCTCTGATCTCAATCCGTCGGCTGCGTTGCCGGTCTGTCGATTGATGTCATCGGCATGTTAGGACAATAATTTCGGACTGGTCAATATTTTTCTTCGCAGCGCCGGTTGAGACGCGCGAGCCTGTCGCGTCGGAGAGGACGAGTCATGGGATCATCACCACCCGCGCTCCCCGGGGTTGCGGGGGCATCCGCTTCGCGCGCGACCCCGCCTTCGTTCCGATGGCAACGCATTGCGGCGACTCTGCGCGACGGGATCAGTTCCGGCGCCCTCCCACCCGGGTCGCACCTCGAGAGCGAAGCCACCCTCAGCGACACCTGGGGCGTCTCGCGCTCCACGGTCAGGCGGGCGATCCGAGAGCTGACCCTGCTGGGCCTCGTCGAGAGAGACCGCGGCATCGGCACGCGGGTGCTCCGGCCGGTTTCCCCTGGACCGTCAGCCAGTCCCGGCCTCCACGAGGTCGAACTCTCCTCTCGAGCCAGGTCGACACTGCGGACGGCCCGCATCCAGCACGTTCCCGCGGACGCGGACGTCGCCGCAGCGCTCCGATTGGCCACCGACACACGTGTCGTGAACGTACAGCGGGTCCTTTACGCCTCCGGAGCGCCCGTCGCCGTCGCCGAGTCCTTCCGGCGCATGTCACCGGCCGCGGGGGATAGAGTGACGACGCGAGAGATCATGACCACTTTCGCGCACGGACGCGATGCGGACACCTGGACCCGCGGCATCCGCATCGTCGTGGAAGCCGCGGGTCCGGAGGACGCGCGCATCTTGGGCCTGACCCCGGGATCACCCGTGCTGCTGTCTTCGGTCACGACGTTCGATGTCGGTGGTGAACCGATCGAATACGACCGCCGTCGCTATCGACCGGACCACTTCGCCCTGCTCGTCGTGGAGGTCGCATGAACGCGTCGTGGCGCGTGGAACGGCGTATTCGTTGCATAACAGAAGCAATTACGCCACGCTGAGATCATGAACGCTTCGACGACGACGCCGAATCAGAGCCCCATCCATCCTCGGCCGCAGCTGCGACGGAACTCCTGGCGCAGCCTCGACGGCCGGTGGGGGTTCGCCTACGACGACGACGAGGTCGGGGCGGCCGAGCGCTGGTTCCTCGACCCGGACTTCGATCGCACGATCGAGGTTCCTTTCCCGCCGGAGTCCCCCGCATCGGGGATCGGAGACGTGGGCGAGCACTCGGTGGTGTGGTACTCCACGGCACTGACCGCCGAACAGGTCGGACGGACCCACTCGTCCTCACGCCTCCACGTGCACTTCGGAGCGGTCGACTACGCCGCGACCGTGTGGATCAACGGCAGCCAGGCGGCATCTCACGTCGGCGGCCACACCCCGTTCACAGCCGACATCACCGATCACGTCCGTGGTGACGGAACCGACGTTCTGGTGGTCCGGGCCATCGACCGGTTCCACGATGTCGGGCAGCCCCGGGGCAAGCAGGACTGGCTCCCCGAGCCGCACGAGATCTGGTACCACCGGACCACTGGGATCTGGCAGCCCGTCTGGATCGAGGAGGTGCCCGAGACCCACATCACGGACCTCTTCTGGAGGACGACTCGCGGCACCGACAGCGTGATCCTGGAGCTCCTGACCAACCGCCCGTTGAGCCCCGAGGCGGTCGTGAACGTGCGGCTGGACTTCGAAGGTCGCGTCCTGGCGGACATGACGGTGACGACCCCGGCGACCGGGATGCCGATCATCGACATCCCCCTGCGGGACCAGCGGAACGGCCAGCACTACGAGAAGCTCGTGTGGACGCCGGAGACCCCTCGTCTCATCGATGCGGTCGTCACCGTCTCGGACCGAGGGTTCAGCGATGAGGCCCACTCGTACGTCGGGCTCCGCACGGTCGGCACCGCGAACGGGAGATTCCTGCTCAACGACCGTCCCTACTTCGTCCGGGCAGTCCTCGAACAGGGGTTCTGGCCGGAGTCGCACCTGGCTGCACCCAGCGACGACGCCCTGCGAGCGGAGGTCGAGCTGATCAAGGCCATGGGCTTCAATGCCGCCCGCATCCATCAGAAGGCAGAAGACCCGCGTTTCCTCTACTGGGCCGACCGACTCGGCCTGCTGATCTGGGGAGAGGCACCCGGCGCTTTCGAGTTCACGACCTTCGCGATGCACGCTCTGACGCAGGAGTGGCTCGAGCTGGTGCGGCGCGACCGGTCGCATCCCAGCATCGTCACCTGGGTCCCCTTCAACGAGAGCTGGGGCATCCGCGACCTGCTGGTCGATCCGGCGCAACGGGCGTTCTCGCGCGGACTGTCGGATCTCACCCGCGCCGTCGACCCGTCGCGACCGGTGATCTCCAACGACGGGTGGGAGCACACGCAGTCCGACATCCTGACCGTCCACGACTACGAGGCGGATCCGGACCGGTTCCGTGCCCGGTACGCGGACAACGCCGCACTCGCCACGCTCTTCGGCGGGTACGGACCGTCCGATCGCATGATGATGGCCGAGGGGACGGCGGACATCGGTCGCGCGCCCGTGATGGTCAGCGAGTTCGGTGGGATCAAGTTCGAGCGATCACCGGCGGCGCCGTCGTGGGGGTACTCCACGAGCGCGACGACAGAGGAGCTCGAGGCTCACCTGAGGGGGCTCTTCGGCGCGCTTCTGGACAGCAGGGTGATCGCGGGCTTCTGCTACACGCAGTTGACGGACACGATGCAGGAGGCGAACGGGTTGGCCTTCGAGGATCGCACGCCCAAACTGCCCCTCGACGTGCTCCGCTCGATCATCGCGGCGGAGTCGAACGCGAAGCCGTAGCGCCGAACGATCGTCGGCCTCAGTCGAGCAGGAGCGCCGGCTCCTCGAGCACCGACGCGACGTCGGCGATGAAGCGGCTGATGCCGTCGCCGTCGATGACGCGGTGGTCGAACGATCCCGACACGGTCGTCACGAAACGAGGGCGGACTTCGCCGTCGACGACCCACGGCTTCTGCCGGATCGTGCCCATGGCGATGATGCCGGACTCCCCCGGATTGATGATCGGGGTCCCGGCATCCATCCCGAAGACACCGATGTTCGTGATCGTGAATGTTCCGCCCTGCTGGTCGGCGGGCGTCGTCTTGCCGTCGCGTGCAGTGACCGTGAGCTTCTCGAGGGCCCGCGCGAGGCCGCGCATGTTGAGGTCCTGCGCGTCCTTGATGTTCGGGACGAGCAGGCCGCGGGGGGTCGCCGCGGCGATCCCGAGGTTCACGTAGTGACGCACGCGGATCTCGGCGCCGTTCTCGGTCTCGACCCACGCCGCGTTGATCATCGGCGTGCGGCGGAGCGCCCAGATGACGGCGCGCGAGAAGATCAGCAGCGGAGAGATCTTCACGTCGGCGAAGTCCGGCGAGGCCTTCAGCCGCTTGACGAGCTCCATCGTGCGGGTCGCGTCGACATCGGTCCACACCGACACGTGCGGCGCGGTGTAGGCGCTCGAGGTCATCGCGTTCGCGGTCGCCTTGCGCACGCCCTTGACGGTGATCGCCTCTTCGCGGGCGTCCGCCGGCGGCGTCGACGGGGCGGGGTCGGATGCCGCGGGCGCCGCGACGGGGATCGACAGCTCGCGCTCCTCGGGGAGGTCGGGGGTCGCGATGTTGCGGAAGACCGAGGCCTGCTCGGCGTGGCGGACGACGTCCTCGCGGGTGACCTCGCCGGCGGTGCCGCTCGGCGACACGTCGGCCAGGTCGACGCCGAGGTCGCGCGCGAGCTTGCGGATCGGGGGCTTCGCGACGACGCCCACGGCACGGGTCACGGGCTTCTCGGCCGACTTGCGGCGACGCGACTTGACCTCGCCACCGGTGCCGTAGCCGACGAGCACCGATCCGCCGGGCTCCTCGGCGGGCTTCTCACCGTGCTCGGAGCGGCCGATGTCGGCATCCGGCTGCCCCTCGCCACCCGCGATCGTGATGATCGCCGCGCCGACCTCGACCGTCGTCCCCTCGGTGGCGAGGATGTCGCCGACCGTGCCGCTGAACGGCGACGGCAGCTCGACGAGCGACTTGGCCGTCTCGATCTCGACGAGGACGTCGTTGACGTCCACGCTGTCGCCCGGCGCGACGCGCCACTGCACGATCTCGGCCTCGGTCAGTCCTTCGCCGACGTCCGGCAGGTGGAAGGTCTGCGTGCTCATGTCATCTCCATCCCCGCGAGACTGCAGCCGCGCGCCGAGACAGCGGGCTGACGCCGCAGTCTCGGCGCACACGTGCAGTCTCGCGGACGTGCGGGGGTCGCGGGTAGGGGGCCATGCGGGAGGTCAGTAGGCGAGGGCGCGGTCGACGGCTTCGAGGATGCGGTCCGCGTCGGGGAGGTACTGGCCCTCGAGCTTCGCGGGCGGGAACGGGACGTCGAAGCCCGACACCCGGAGGACCGGCGCCTCGAGGGCGTAGAACGCCTTCTCCATGACGGTCGCCGCGACCTCGGAGCCGACCGACACGTTGCCGGGCGCCTCCTGCGCGTAGACCATGCGGCCGGTGCGGCGGACGGACTCGAGGATCGGCTCGTAGTCGATCGGCGCGAGCGAGCGGACGTCGATGACCTCGCACGAGGTGCCTTCGCCCTCGGCGAGTGCGGCCGCCTGCAGCAGAGTCGTGACCATCGCGCCGTGGCCCACGAGGGTCACATCGGTCCCCCGACGGACGACGCGGGAGGCGTGCAGCGGCAGCGCGCGCTCAGCGACGTCGACCTCGCCCTTCATCCAGTACTTCGCCTTCGGCTCGAGGAAGATCACCGGGTCGGGCGACGCGATCGCGTCCTGGATCATCCAGTACGCGTCGTTCGGCGTCGACGGCGACACGACCCGCAGTCCCGGAGTGTGCGCGAAGTACGCCTCGGGGCTCTCCTGGTGGTGCTCGACGGCGCCGATGTGCCCGCCGTAGGGGATGCGGATGACGACGGGGAAGTTCGCGTTCCCCTCGTGGCGGTTCGTGAGCTTCGCGAGCTGCGTCGTGATCTGGTCGAACGCGGGGAAGACGAAGCCGTCGAACTGGATCTCGATCACGGGCCGGAACCCGGCCATCGTGAGGCCGATCGCGGTGCCGACGATGCCGGACTCGGCGAGCGGGGTGTCGAGCACGCGCTGCGAGCCGAACTCGGCGTGCAGCCCCTCCGTCACGCGGAAGACGCCGCCGAGCGGACCGATGTCCTCGCCCATCAGCAGGACGTGGTCGTCCGCGGTCATCGCCGCACGAAGGCCCGCGTTCAGCGCCTTCGCGAAGGGCAGGGTCTGGATGTCGCTCACGCGTTCCCCTCCTCGAAGGATGCCTCGTACTCGGCGAGCCAGCGCTGCTGCTCCTGCACGAGCGGGTGGACGTCGCCGTAGACGTGATCGAACATGACCCCCGTCGGGATGTCGCCCAGGGCGTTCGTGCGCACGCGCACGTCGTCGGCGTAGGCGGCGGCCGCGGCATCCACCTCGTCGAAGAAGGATGCCGGGGTCCCGCGGTTCTGCAGGAACGCCCGCATGCGTGCGATCGGGTCGCGCTGCGCCCACGACTGCTCTTCGTCGCTCGTGCGGTACTTCGTCGGGTCGTCGCTCGTCGTGTGCGCACCCATCCGGTAGGTGAGCGCCTCGATCGCGCGGGGACCGCCGCCGGCGCGCGCCTCGTCGAGGGCGAGCTTGCTGACGGCGTAGCTGGCGAGGACGTCATTGCCGTCGACGCGGACCGACGGGATGCCGTAGCCCTCGCCGCGCCGAGCGAGGGGCACGCGCGACTGGGTCGTCACGGGAACCGAGATCGCCCAATGGTTGTTCTGCAGGAAGAAGACCTGCGGGGTCTGGTAGCTCGCGGCGAAGACCATCGCCTCATGGACGTCGCCCTGGCTCGAGGCGCCGTCGCCGTAGTAGACGATGACCGCTTCGTCCTTCTCGGGGTCGCCGGTGCCGGTGCGACCGTCGAAGACGAGGCCCATGCCGAGACCCGTCGCATGCAGGGTCTGCGCGCCGAGGACGAGCGTGTAGATGTGCGTGTTCTGGTGCTCGGCAGGATTCCAGCCGCCGTGCGTGAGACCGCGCATCAGGCGGATGATGTCGATCGGGTCGACGCCGCGGGTCGTCACGACGACATGCTCGCGGTACGAGGGGAACACGTGGTCGTGCGCGCGGGCGGCACGCACCGAACCGACCTGCGCGGCCTCCTGACCGAGGGACGGCGGCCACAGCGCGAGCTGGCCCTGCCGCTGCAGGTTGGTCGCCTGCCGGTCGAAGGCGCGCACCACGACCATGTCGCGGTAGAACGTCTCGAGTTCGGCGTCGGTGAGCGCGTCGATGAGGGGGAGGTAGCGCTCGGCTGCCTCGGAGGGCGCGTACGAACCGTCGGCGGCGAGGACGCGGACGACGTCGGGTGCTTCGGCCGGAGCCTCGAACGAGGGGGTCACCCTCCCACGCTAACCCCCCGCGCATGACCGGTTCTGCATGAGGTCGACAACGGATGCCGCGATTCGCCGTGCGTTCGAGACAAGCCGGCCTCGCCCCGGCATCCGCTTCAGCCCTGCTTCAGCGTGCGCACGCCACACTGGGCCCATGCGTGTTCTGGTGGTCGACGACGAGGTGCGCCTGGCGGACGGTGTGCGCCGCGGGCTCGAGGCCGAGGGCTTCGCCGTGGACGTCGCGCACAACGGCGTCGACGGGCTCTGGCGCGCCCGCGAGACGAGCTACGACGCGATCGTGCTCGACCTGATGATGCCGGGGATGAGCGGCTGGAAGGTCTGCGAGGCCTTGCGCGCCGAGGAGAACTGGACCCCCGTCCTCATGCTCACCGCGAAGGACGGCGAGTGGGACCAGGTCGACGCGCTCGACGCGGGAGCCGACGACTACGTCACGAAGCCGTTCTCCTACCCCGTGCTGGTCGCTCGCCTGCGCGCGCTCATCCGCCGCGGCGGCGTCGAGCGTCCCGTCGCACTCGAGGCCGGCGACCTGCACGTCGACCCCGCCGCGCGGCGCGTCCGCCGCGGCGCCACGACAGTCGAACTGACATCGCGGGAGTTCGCCGTGCTGCTCCATCTCATCCGCCACAAGGGCCAGGTCGTCTCCAAGCGCGACCTCATCGCCGGTGTCTGGGACGACGACTTCGACGGCGACCCGAACATCGTCGAGGTCTACGTCGGGCACCTGCGCAGGAAGCTCGACAGACCCTTCGACCGGAACGCGATCGAAACCGTCCGCGGCGCGGGCTACCGACTGGCGGCCGACGGTGGCTGAGCAGACTCCTCCGACGGGACGGATGCCGGGGCTCCGGTCCCTGCGAGCGCGGATCACCTCCGCCGCGACGGCCATCGTCGCGGTCGTCATGGTGCTGGCGTCGATCGGGTTCAGCGCGGTGCTGGGCTCGGAGGTGCGAGATGCGACCACCCGCGCGGCGGAGACGCGCGCGACGGAGCTGGCTCTCCGCGTCGAGGACTCCGGCACGGCCGGCATCCCCGACCTCGACGACGACATCGTGCAGGTGATCGACGCATCGGGGCGGGTGATCGCGGCATCCGAGGACGCCGAGGACGGCGCGCTGCCCGCGGATGGCGACGGGGAGGTCGTCACCTACGACGGCGATCCCGTCCTGGTCGTCGTGGAGGAGGTCGACGACGACGTACGCATCGTCCTGGCCGTTCCCGTCGACGGCGACGAGGCGACGCTCGCCACCGCGGGATGGCTGCTCGCGGCATCCACTCTGCTCGTCGTGCTCGTCGTCGCCGTCGTCACCTGGTGGGTCGTCGGGCGGGCCCTGCGTACGGTCGGCCGCATCCGTCGCGAGGTCGACCACATCACGGCCGACCGGCTCGACCGTCGGGTCGCCGAGCCCTCATCGGGCGACGAGATCGCCGCACTGGCGGTCACGATGAACCGCATGCTCGACCGGCTCGATGCGTCCGCGACGGCCCAGCGCCGGTTCGTGTCGGATGCCTCGCACGAGCTGCGCTCCCCGCTCGCGACCATGCGACAGCACGCGGAGCTCGCCCGAGCCCACCCCGATGCGACGAGCCTCGACGACCTCGCCGAGGTCGTGACCGAGGAGGGCGCGCGGATGCAGGACCTGGTCGAGGGCCTGCTGGTGCTCGCCCGGCTCGACGAGCAGGCGCCCTCGCAGCGCGGTGTCGTCGACCTCGACGACCTCGCCCTCGCCGAGGTGTCGCGTCTGCGCGCAGCCGGAGTGAGCGTCGACGGCTCCGCGATCACGGCGGTGCAGGTCATGGGCGACGAACGCCTGCTCGGGCGGATCGCCCGGAACCTAGCCGACAACGCGGCCCGGCACGCGGCATCCCGGATCGCCGTGGGGGTCGCCCGCGACGGGGCCGACGCGGTGCTGACGGTCGACGACGACGGCAGCGGGATCCCCGCGTCGGAGCGCGAGCGGGTGTTCGAACGGTTCGTCCGTCTCGACGAAGGACGAGCACGGGATGCCGGGGGCAGCGGTCTCGGCCTCGCGATCGTCTCGGGGGCGGTGCGAGCTTCGGGCGGCACCGTCTCGGTCGACGAATCGCGGCTGGGCGGCGCGCGCTTCACGGTCCGCCTCCCGGCCGCCGGCTGAGGGCGTCGGGAGCGCTCAGTCGGCGTGCTCGGGCGGCCAGACGACGGAGAACCGCTCGAAGACGATCTCGTCGTCCTCCGACCACTCCGCGCCACGGGCGGCGGCGACCCGCGTGAAGTAGCGACGGTGTTCGCGCTCCCAGCTCTCGAGGGAGCGATCGTCCTCGCCCTCGTCGAATGCGAAAGCCGCGTCGGCGCTCGCGAAGGGTCCGACACGCAGCTCGGTGCTGCGGATGATGATGCGCGGGGCGCCGGTGCCGTCGCATGCGATCCAGTGCGAGCCGATCCGCGGTAGGTGGTCGCCGTGCTCGGAGAATTCGGCCACCAGTTCGGAGGTCGCCCGCTTCGGACCGTTCAGCACGGCGTCGAGCAGCTGATCCGCGAGCCGAGGGCTGTCGCCGAAGTGCTCGACGGTGCACTCCGGGCCGGCCGCGGCTGCGGCAGGGTGCGCGGAGCGGTAGTCGTCCCACATCCGGTCGGCGGCGTCGCGGTCGAGGGGGAAGGCGGCGGAGGAGAGACTCTCGGACATCCGTCGATCCTTTCATCCCGGCATCCTGAAGACCGCTTCAGGATGCTTCAGGTCTGCTTCAGTGCCCGCTCGGCACTCTGGGGGCATGAGCGAGAACACCACCACCCCCGACCAGCCCACCGCCCCCATCGTCGACGGCCCGACGGAGGCATCCGCCGCTGCCCCCGCTGCTGCCCCCGCTGCGCCGAAGCGCCGTGGTCGCACCGCCATGATCGCCGGCGGCGCCACACTCGGCGCGCTCCTCCTCGTGGGCGGCGGCGTCGCGATCGGTGCCGCTGTCGCCGACGACCGCGACGGCGACGGCTTCGACAGCCTCGCCTCGAGTCAGCGTGCGCAGGTCGCTTCGGACGACGTCACGGCGACGAGCGAGCGCTCGGACGACGACGCACCGGCCGCGTCGAACGCGGAGCGCGGTGCCGCGGACGCGGCCGCCGGAGCGACCGGTGACCTCGGCGCGGCGAGCGCGAGCGACCTGTCGGCGATCGCCGACGCCGCCAAAGGCGTCGCGAAAGGCGAGCCGACCGGCATCGACGCCGACGCCGACGGCAGCTGGGATGTCACGCTGACCGCCGCCGACGGTGCCGAGACCGAGGTCCGCGTCACCGCAGACGGCACCGCCTCGGTCAGCGAGACCGACGCCGCCGACGCCGACGACCGGGCTCCGAAGAACGTCCTCGACGCGGCGACCCTCTCGACCATGGTGGAGGCCGCTCTGGCCGAGCAGCCCGGCCGCATCCTCGAGATCGACGCCGACGACGACACCCGTTCGCCGTTCGATGTGTCCGTGCTCACGGGCGACCGTCAGGTCGTCGAGATCACCCTCGACGCCTCGGGCACCGTCACCGGAACGAAGCTCGACGACTGACCGGGAGCCGACGGCATCGGTCCGGGCGCGGGTCCTCCGGGGCCTGCGCCCGTTCGTGTGTCGGTTCGCGCCGCTCAGACGGCCGGGATGACCCCGCGCATCGCAAGGTCGCCAAGCCAGGCGAGGCTCGGCTTCGGCGTCCGCGCGAACGTCTCGTGGTCGACGTGGATGAGACCGAAGGTCGGCCGGTAGGAGCCCCACTCGTAGTTGTCGAGCAGCGACCAGTGCAGGTAGCCGCGCACGTCGAGACCGTCGCGGAGAGCGGCCGACACACCCTCGAGAGCACCCGTCGTGTAGTCGATGCGCCGACTGTCGTCGGCCGTCGCCATCCCGTTCTCGGTGACGATCATGGGGATGCCGCCGGTCACCTCGTGGGTGTGGCGCAGCGCGTGACCGAGAGCCTCGGGGTAGTACTCCCAGCCCGTGAGGGTCCGCTCCACGTCATCGGGGAAGGGCACCGGCCCGTCGGGCCCGATGATCGTCCGCAGGTAGGACTGCACGCCGATGAAGTCGTCGTTCCGCGCCTGCTCGAGGTAGTAGTCCTCGCGCCAGTAGCCCCATTCGTCGCGCTCGGTCTCGAACCCGGGCACAGCCTGGTACACCTGGTTCGCCACCGACCACCCGCTCTTCACATGCCCGAGCCCCGACAGCACCTCGCGCGACGCGTGGTGCGCGGCGGCGATGACCTGGGCGACGTGGGGCGAGGGGCCGGGGAAGTTGACGCCCTGCTCGGTGTCGATCTTCGCCTCGGTCTGATTGACCATCATGTTCGGCTCGTTGATGGTCACGACGTGCTCGACGTCGTCGAGGATCCGCGTGGCGGTCTCGGTGTACCGGCGGAACCGGTCGACGACGTCGTCGGCGTACCAGCCCCCGTCGCGGCCCTGCCAGCGCGGAACCGTGAAGTGGTGGAGCGTCACGAACGGCGTGATGCCGGCGTCCCGGCAGGTGTCGATCATGCGGCGGTAGTGGTCGAGCTGCGCGCGCGAGACGATCCCCTTCTCGGGTTCGATGCGCGCCCACTCGATCGAGAACCGGTAGGTGTCGAGGCCCGCCTCGGCGAGCAGACGGATGTCCTCGGGATAGCGGTGGTACGAGTCGCACGCGTCGCCGGACGGCTCCTCGACGGTCGTGTCGGGGGCGTGCTCGAACTCCCAGTGGGCCGTGTTCACGTTCCCGCCCTCGATCTGGTGCGCGGCCGTGGCGGCGCCCCAGAGGAAACCCTCGGGCGCCGGGGTCGTCGGTCCGGTGTGCGTCGTCATGCGGGGGTCCTTTCATCGGATGCCGCGGGGGCCGCGGCCGGGGTCTGGTCGAGCTCGACGACGGCGCAGCCGTACGCGTCGAGGTGCAGAGTGTCGCCGCGCAGGTGCGCGGCGTATCCGTGAACGAGGCGGCCACCGGCATCCGGGACCGTCCGCGGGGTTCGCGACGGGTTCAGCGCGACGAGCAGGGAGCCGCCTCGCACATAGGTGAAGGGGTAGCCGGTCGTCCGGACGTCGACGGGCGCGCGGGCCGAGAGCCGCCGGTCGTCCCGCCGCAGAGCGACCGCGCCGCGCACGAACGTCAGGAGCGACTCGGGATCGTCCCGCTGAGCCGCGACCGTCGGACGGTCGGGATCAGGATCCTCGGGCAGATACCGCGACGTGTGGATGCCGGCGCCCATCTCTCCCCACTGCATCGGCGTCCGCGAACCGGCACGCTCGTAGCGAGGGCCGAGCGAGGATCCCTCGTGAGGCGCGAGCCCGGGCACGTACCGCATGCCGATCTCGTCGCCGTAGTAGATCGAGGGCAGGGCCGGCCACGTGAGCACGAGGAGAAGAGCGGCACGGGCCTGTTCGGCATCGCGCGGTCCGCTCACGAGACGCGTGAAGTCGTGGTTCGCCGTCGGCAGACCGACGACACCGCCGCGGCCGTCGCGGTCGATCGCGTCGGCGGCGTCACGCCACGCGGTGACGAAGTCCGCAGCATCCCCCGTCCCCTCGGCGCCCGCCCATACCTCGGTCTGATTCCACGCCTCGTGGACCGTGCCGGCGTTGTCGTTCAGGAGCGACTTCAACGGCCAGCCGTCGCTGTCACCGCCGAACTGCAGGAAGAAGTCACCGTGGAAGCCGGCGGGGATCGCCCGCGCCGGGTCGCCCCACTCCGACAGGAGGATGCGGCCCGGATGGGTCTCATCGAGTCGCGCGCGGATCTCGTTCCAGAGCTTCGCGGTCTCGACGTGGCCGGGATCGTCCTTGACGAGCGACGCGGCCATGTCGACCCGGAACCCCTGTACGCCGCGGTCGTACCAGCGGCGGATGATGTCCACGAGGGCGTCGCGGTTCTGCCGCGGGCCGTCGGCGTCGACGGGCTGACGCCACGGCTCGGCGGCGTCCGCGCGCGCGTAGCCGAAGTTCAGGGCGGGCTGGAAGGCGAAGAAGTTGGGTTTGTAGAACCCGCCGCGCGGGCCCGGGACAGGCTCGAAGCCGTCGGCGTCGCGATCCGAGAAGACGTAGCGATGATCGGTCGGGTCGGCGATCGCGGCGCGGAACCACGGGTGCTCATCGGAGGTGTGCCCGGCCACGAGGTCGAGGATCACGGCGATGCCCCGCCGATCGGCCGCGGCGATCAGCCGATCGAGCGCGTCGTCGCCGCCGTAGCGCGGGTCGATGTGATCGAAATCGGCGACGTCGTAGCCCGCATCGCGCATCGGCGACACGAAGCAGGGGTTCACCCAGACCGCGTCGACACCGAGCCAGGACAGGTGGTCGAGGCGGGCCGCGACTCCGTCGAGGTCGCCGATCCCGTCGCCGTCGGCATCAGCGAAGCTCTGCGGATACGCCTGGTAGAGCACGATGCGATCGAGTCGATCGGCGAGGGTCGATGACGGCATGACTCGTTCCTCTCTGCGTCGTTGCAGGCCATGTAACCGGTTACCCCGGGGAGAGTACCTGATGTATCCGGTTACATCCAGCGACGAGTCGGGTGCTTCGGCCCGTCCCGGACCACCCGCGTCCTCGACGCCGAGTCACGGACGACGCCGCAGCGGAAGACGGATGCGGTCGCCGCGCTCCGCTGAGCGGATGCGTCAGCTCGCGCCCCGACGGACGGCATCCGCGATCCGCTCGACGACGGCATCGACGTCGGCCGCGGCGGCTCCGCTGTCGGCGTCGTACAGGAACTCGGTGCGACCGCGACGGATGCCGCAGTAGTCGAGGATCCCGGTCCCGATCTGCGTCGCGATCGCCGCGTCGTAGCCGCGCCGTTCGTACAGCGCCGCGTCCGACCCCGCGATCGGGATCATGTGCGCCGTGAGGCGGCCGAGCCCCGGCCGGATGCCATCCCCCTCGCCGACGCCGAACGCCCACCCGTTGACGAAGACGCGGTCGATCCATCCCTTGAGGACGGCCGGCATCGACCACCAGAAGACCGGGAAGACGAGGACGAGATGGTCGGCGCGCTCGACACGCGCGATCTCAGCGGCGACGTCATCGGGGTAGTCGCCCCCGGCGAGGAAGGAGTGCCGGTCGGCGAGGGTGAACCGGGGATCGAACCCCTCCGCTGCGAGATCGGCCATCTCGACCTCGCCATCGGGCAGTGCGGCTGCGAGCCGCGACGCGACCTCGTGAGTGAGAGATGTGGGATCGGGGTGGGCGACGACGATCAGTGAAGACACCCCTCCATTGTTCACCGAGGAGGATCGGGAAGAAGTTTTTAGCACATCGATCTTGTCCCCCGAAAGGGGGACAAGATCGGGTGGGGGCGTCGGTACATTCGTGTCGCTGTAGACCAACAGTTGGGGAGCTGGTTAGCCCGCACCCGGACTGGTTTCTGGGGGTTCCAGGCGTTCCCGCGTGCGGGCCACGCTACAGCGCGACGATCCGGCTGGGGTCTGGGGGAGACCCCGCTCCAGCCGGATCATCGGATCGCTTCTCTTTCGACCCGCTTCGGCGTATCGTCGCCGGCAACCCAGCCCCGGGTGTCCGCGCGGGATCGCGTCTCCGATCGTCACGGTGACGCATCCGGGGCCCCGGCCGTCGACCCGCCCTCCCCCCGCGGCTCGCGTCCGGGACCCTCCCGCCGGATGGTGCGATGTCGGAGCCGGCGACGAGGATGACCTCGTGTCCGCCTCGCTTCCGTCTCCGTGCCGTGTCTGCGGCGGCTCGACCGGCGACCGCGTCGATGGTCTCTGGCACTGCGTCCGCTGCGGCTGGCGCCTGGGCGATGCGCCGGACGCCGACCTGCCGCACCCCCGCATCGACGTCGTGTACTACCTGCGGTACCGGGACCGAGTGAAGATAGGGACCTCCGCGACACCTCGACGCCGACTCGCCGCGATCATGCACGACGAGCTGCTCGCCTTCGAACCGGGCGACCGCCGCATCGAACACGACCGTCACGTCCAGTTCGCCGACCTCCGCGAGGGAGGCGAATGGTTCAGCCTCACCGGCGCTGTGCTCATCCACATCGATCAGGTGCGAGCGCGGGTCGGCGAGCCGTGGGCCGCGTACGACCGCTGGCTCGGTGACGCCTACCGTCGCCTCTCCTCGTGAGCCGGGGTTGATGTAACCGGTTACCGGCGCTACAGTCGCTCGATGTATCCGGTTACATCATCCCCGGATCCCAGGCTCACGAGGAGGTGACGGAGGGACATGACCGACGCGCGTACCCCCCGTCCGCGGACGGGTTCCCGACCGACGATCCGCGACATCGCCCGCGAGGTGGGTGTCTCGGTCGCGACGGTTTCGCGAGTCACTCACGACGACCCGCGCGTCACCGGGGAGACGACAGCGCGTGTGCGTGAGGCGATCGATCGCCTCGGCTACACGCCCTCGTCCCTCGGCCGCGCGCTCTCGTATCAGCGCACGAACACGCTCGGAATCGTCCTGCCGGGTCTGGGCGGGCCCTACTTCGCCGCGCTCATCGAAGGCGCCGAATCGGTCGCCGTCGAGCGCGGCGTCGCGATCAACGTGCTCGGAACCCACCTGAGGCCCGACGCCGTGGCATCCGTCCGGCAGCTCGCCGAACGCACTGACGGTCTCATCGTGGCGGGTGGGACGATCCCGGATGCCGAGATCACCCGCCTCGCCGCGACCGGGCGCGTCGTGGTGGTCGCCGGCGAGAGCGCCGAGGCCCCGGCCGTAGTGACCGACGGCCGGAGCGCCGCCGCCGAGCTGACCCGCCACCTCATCGAGGCCCACGGCCACCGGCGACTGTGGTTCGTGGGCGAGCCCGCCGGCTCCCCCGACACGACCCTCCGCTACGAGGGATTCCGCGACGCCCTCCGCGACGCGGGGCTGCATGAGGCCGGCGCGCCGCTGCGCTACGGACTCGACGTCCGCAGCGGGGCCCTGGCCGCCCGTCAGGTGCACGAGAGCGGACTGCCCGATGCTCTCGTCTGTGCGAACGACGAGCTCGCCATCGGCCTGCTCGCGACCCTGCCGGGGCTCGGCCACCGCATCCCGCAGGACGTGGCCATCACCGGGTTCGACGACCAGTCCCTCGCCGAGATCGCCTCGCCCCGACTGACCACCGTGCACCAGCCGGTCACCGAACTGGGTGCGCATGCCGCAGCGGGTGCGCTCGGCGACGACCTCGAGCCGCGGACGGTGCTGCCGACGCGGCTCGTGATCCGTGAGTCCTGCGGCTGCGCTGCCGCGAGGGGCGACGAGGCGACGACGGACTGAGAACCGGGCGCCGCGCGCCCCACCCGAGGAACGAGGAGGTTCCGATGAGAACGCGCACGAGAACGAGGATGGCGGCGAGCGCCGCCCTGGTGTCCGCACTGCTGGCGACGTCCGCCTGCGCGAACATCGGCCTGACGCCGGCGCCGGCCGCCGAAGAGGGCATGATCGCCGAGATCCGGATGCCGTCGGAGGCCGCCGGATCGGTGCAGGGCATCCTGAACTACAACTGGCTGTCACCGAACGCCACCGTGCAGACCTGGCTGTTCGAGCCGCTGATGATCCGCGACCGCTTCACCTGCGAGGCGATCCCCTGGCTCGCGACCTCCTATGAGTGGCCGACCCCCGACCGCATGGTGCTCACGCTCCGGGAGGGTGTGCAGTGGAGCGACGGCGAACCCTTCACCGCCGACGACGTCGTCTACACGTTCATGGTCGGCAAGGAGTTCCCCGCCGCGGACCGGGCCGGCATCTGGGGCGAGTACTTCGGCGCACCCGCCGAGAACGTTCGGGCCATCGACGACCACACGGTGGAGATCCAGTTCTCAGGCGCTGCGGTGCCGAAGACCGACGGCATCCTCTCGACGATGAAGATCCTGCCCGAGCACATCTACGCCGAGCAGGGCGACCCGACGCTCTTCGTCGACACCGTCGGGGTCGCGACCGGGCCGTTCGTGCCGAAGGACTACAACGGGCGACGCCTCATCCTCGAGCGCAACCCGAACTACTGGAATGCCGACGAGGTGAAGATCCAGCGGATCTCGATGGAGGGGCAGTACGACGCCAACTCCGGTGCTCTCAAGCTCCGCGGCGGAGCGCTCGACCTCTACCGCGGCGACATCCCCAATCCGAACCGTTCGGTGGTCGCCCCCGACCCCGAGAACGCGCACTTCTTCTACCCGCCGGACGCGACGACGGTGATCGCCCTCAACAATGAACGGCCCGTGCTGGACGACCCGAAGTTCCGCGAGGGGTTCGCCTACGCGATCGACCGCGAGGCGATCACGGAGCGCGCGACCTACGGCATCATGGAGCCCGCCAGCCAGTCGATGCTCCTCCTCCCCTACCAGGAGCAGGACATCCCCGAGAAGTGGCGCGGCAAGGAGACGATCCCCTACGACCCCGACAAGGCCAACGAACTCCTCGACGCCGCCGGCTACGAGAGGAACGCCGACGGCTGGCGGGTCGACGACGAGGGCAGACCGCTGTCTTTCGTCTTCAGCGTGCAGGCCGGCTGGATGGACATCATCGCGATGGCCGACGTCGTGGTCCGCAACGCCAAGGACGTCGGCGTGCAGGTGAAGATGGTCACCACCGACCCGAACGCGGTCGACGGGATGCAGCGCTCCGGGAACTTCGACATGGTCGTCGACTTCGTCGGCGGCGGGTGCCAGCGGTCGAGGGATCTCGGCGCGCGCCTGCAGTCGTCGCAGATCTCGCACGACAAGGAGCTCCTCCTCAACCGCGCGCGTTACTCGAACCCTGAGATCGACGCGCTGATCGACGAGTGGGCGAACGTCACGGACCCCGCCCGCGCGAAGGAGATCGAGGAGCGCGTCATCGACGTGTTCATGACCGAATTCCCGTACATCGCCCTGCAATACGCGCCGAGCCGCCTGATCTACCGGACCGAGAACGCGGTCGGGTGGCCGAGCGAGGACGATCCGTACCCGGTCGATCAGCTCATCCGCCTCGCGTCCGAACTTCGCCCCGCTGACGACGCGGAGGCTCCCACCGGGACCGGGGAGGACTGAGCGATGGTCTACTACGCACGCAAGACGGGCTACTTCCTGCTCACGCTGTGGGCGGCAATCACGCTGAACTTCGTCATCCCGCGGCTGCAGCCGGGTGACCCCGCCGAGATCATGGTGACCCAGCTCACCGGACGCGGCGAGGTCGACCCCGCACAGGTTGCGGCCATCAAGACGATGCTCGGCTACGGCGACGACAACGTGTTCGTCGCGTACTGGCAGTACCTGCAGCAGCTGGCCGCCGGGGACCTCGGCATCTCGTTCACCTACTTCCCCGCGCCGGTCATCGAGGTGCTCGGCAAGGCGCTCCCCTGGACGCTCGTGCTCGTGGGGTTGACGCAGATCCTGTCATTCGTGATCGGCACCCTCCTCGGCGCGGTCGCCGCGTGGCGACGCAACAGTCGCTTCGACGCGACCATCTCGGTCGGATCCACCTTCGTCGGCAACCTGCAATCCGTGTGGATCGCCCTCATCGTCGTGTTCCTGTTCGCCTACACGCTGGGGTGGTTCCCCGCGACGGGCGGATACGGGTACACGGACCCGGGCACGCCCGAGCACATCGCCGACGTGGTCGCCCACGGCTTCCTGCCCGCGCTGACCCTCATGATCACCGCCCCGATCGGCTTCATCCTGTCGATGCGCAACACGATGGTCCAGGTGCTCGGAGAGGACTACATCCGCCTCGCCTCAGCGGCCGGGCTCAAGGAGCGGACGCTCGCCCTCGGCTACGCCGCCCGGAACGCACTGCTGCCGGTCATCACCGGGTTCGCGCTCTCGCTCGGCGTGCTGATGGGCGGCTCGATCCTCATCGAGACCGTCTTCGATTACCCCGGCATGGGGCGCCTCATGGGCGAGGCGACCAGCAACCGCGACTTCCCGCTCATGCAGGCGATCCTCCTCGCGACGATCGTGATCGTCCTCACGGCGAACTTCATCGTCGACCTCATCTATCCGCTCATCGACCCCCGCGCCCGCAAGGCGTCGGCCTGAAAGCCGGGTGACGAACATGGCTCCTGAAGAGACCCCCCTCCCGCAGCCGGCATCGATGCCGCAACCGGCGGGCGGCGTGCTGCCCGACCGCACCGAACCCGTCCGGACCTTCCGCCGACGGGTCACCGACGCGGACGCCTCGACCAAGGAGGTCGTCGCCGTCGTCCGCCCGCCGCGCTGGTACCAGGTGATCTGGTCGAGCCGGAAGGCGCGAGTCGGCATCGTGATGCTCGCGATCTTCGCGCTCGTGGCGATCCTGGCGGACGTGTTGACGCCGTACAGCCCGACCGACGCGTCGTTCGCGCCATCGCAGGATCCGAGCGCGACCCACTGGCTGGGTACGAACACCCTCGGGTACGACATCGGCACGCAGCTCGTCCACGGCACGCGGCTCTCGTTCGCGATCGGCGTGCTGGGTGGCCTTGCGACGATCGTCATCGCGATCGTCGTGGGGCTGCTGGCCGGCTACCGCGAGGGGAGTGCTCTCGACGACGTCCTCTCCTTCGCAACGAATCTGGCCCTCGTCATCCCGGTCCTGCCGCTGATGATGGTCATCGTCGCCTACAGCGAGACGCGAGGACTCGCGCTGCTCGTCTTCGTCGTCGCGATCACGAGCTGGGCGGGCGCGTCCCGCGAGATGCGCGCCCTCATCATCTCGATGCGCAACCGCGACTACGTCACGGCCGCCCGTTTCGGCGGCGACGGGATGCTGCGCATCGTCTTCCGCGAGATCATGCCCAACATGTCGTCCCTGATCGTCTCGGGATTCATCGGGGCGGCGACTGCCGCGATCGCGGCCGAAGCCGGCCTGTCGTTCATGGGCTTCGGAGACCCGAACACCGTCAGCTGGGGCCAGATGCTCGCCCAGGCGAACGCCAACGGCGCGCTCGTCCAGGGGCTGTGGGTGTGGCTCGTCGCCCCCGGTGTCATGCTCGCGCTCCTCATGACGTCGCTGACGTTCGTGAACTTCGGCGTCGACATGCTCAGCAATCCGCACCTGCGCGAAGAGGAGGAGAAGTGATGGACACTGCGGCATCCGTACTCTCGGTCGAGAACCTGTCGGTGCAGTACCGGCCCAAGGTCGGCGCGGTCGTCGACGCCGTCAAGAACGCGTCGCTCCAGGTCGCGCCGGGAGAGTTCGTCGGCCTCGCCGGGGAGTCCGGCTCGGGGAAGACGACCTTCGCTCAGGCGGTGCTCAAGCTGCTGCGCACCCCCGGACGCATCACGGGCGGGACGATCCGCTGGGGCGATCAGGACGTCACCGATCTGTCGGGCGACGACCTGCGCCCGTACCGATGGTCGTACGTGTCGACGGTGTTCCAGTCGAGCATGAATTCGCTCAATCCCGTCGTCCGGGTGCGGCGCATGTTCGAGGACGTCATGCACGAGCACACCGACCTCACCGACCAGCAGATCCGCGAGCGCTGCGAGGAGCTGTTCGACCTCGTCAGCGTCGACAAACGGTTCCTCGGCATGTACCCGCACGAGCTGTCGGGGGGCATGCGGCAGCGCGTGAACCTCGCCCTCGCACTCGCCCTGCAGCCGCAGCTCGTCCTCTTCGACGAGCCGACCACGGGCCTCGACGTCGTCGTGCAGAAGTCGATCCTCGACAAGATCCGCGAGCTGCAGGAACGCGAGCGCTTCGGCGCCGTGCTCATCACGCACGACATGGGCACGCTTCTCGACTTCTCGGACCGGGTCGCCGTCATGTACGAGGGCGAGATCGTCGAGGACATCGCGGCGACGGATGCCGTGAGCCCCGGCCCACGGCATCCGTACTCGATCCACCTCGTCGGGTCCTACGCGGAACTTCTCGGCGAGGACGTCGCCGGCTACACCGGTGCCGAGCTGGACGAGCCCGCCGAGGTGTCGCAGGAGGCTCCGATCCAGGGGCGGACGGTGCTCGACATCGAGGACCTCGGCCGTCGGTTCGCGAAGCGCCAGGGGATGAAGACCGAGCACGTCGACGCCGTGAAGGATGTCTCGTTCACCCTCCGCGAGGGAGAGGTGACGGCGCTCGTCGGCCAGTCCGGTTCGGGCAAGTCGACGATCGCCCGCATCCTCACCCGTATCGACGTGCCCTCGTCGGGATCGGTCCGGTACGCCGCGAAGGCCGACGGATCGATGCACGACATCGCGAAACTGCGCGGCAAGATCGCGCGGGAGTACCGGCGGAACGTCCAGTACGTCTTCCAGGACCCCTACGCAGCGCTCAACCCGACACTGACGGTCGGGTACTCGCTGGCCCGGCCTCTCGTGAACTTCCTCCACGTCGGACGCCGCGAGGCGATCGAGCGCTCGGCGAGCCTTCTCGAGACCGTGGGACTCACCCCCGCCGGGCGCTTCATCGGCCGTCTGCCGCATGAGCTCTCGGGCGGCCAGCGCCAGCGCGTCGTCATCGCCCGCGCCCTCGCGGCCGAGCCACGGTTGATCATCGCCGACGAGCCCATCGCGAGTCTCGACGTGTCGATCCGCGCCGAGATCCTCGAGGTGCTGCAGTCGCTCGTGGCCGACCACGGCGTGGGAATGCTCTACATCACTCACGACCTGCTCTCGGCGAAGAGCCTCGCGAACCACGCGCTCGTCCTCAAAGACGGTGAGCTCATCGAGTCCGGGCCCGCAGACCAGGTCATCGACAACCCGCAGGCCGCCTACACGCGGCAACTCCTCGACGCCATTCCCAACCCCTTCGAGAAGAGGTCCGCCGCATGACGCTACCCGCCATCGAAACCCTGCCCGCCGACATCCGCGACCTCACCGAAACGGAGGTGGATGCCTCGATCCGCTGGCTCTGGCGCTTCTCGACGCCATCCGGGCCGGGCACCGGGCTCGTCCTCGACAAGGACGACCTGCCGGACGTCGCCACCGTCGCCGCGACGGGCTTCGCCCTCGCCGCGTGGTGCGTGGGCGTGGAGCGCGGCATCCTCGATCTCGCCGAGGTCCTCGACCGCGTGCGCGGCACGGTGCGGACCCTCGAGCACACGGTACCGCAGAAGAACGGCTTCCTCGCACACTTCGTCGATGCGAACACCGGGGAGCGCCAGGGTCGGTCGGAGTATTCGACGATCGACACGACCCTTGCCCTCTGCGGAGCGGTGGTCGCGGCATCCTTCCTCGACGACCCCGAGGTGACGGCAGCGGTCGACCGGATGCTGGCGCGCATCGACTGGGACTGGATCACGACCGTCGACGACACCGGGCGCACCCTCGTGCGCATGGCGTGGGTCGCGTCGGCCACGGACGACTACGCGGACGGCGCCGACGGCGACGGCTTCGTGAGCCAGTGGGACATGACGGCAGAGCAGCTACCGATGTACCTGCTCGCCGCAGGCCACCCCGACGTCACCGCCGACCGCGCGCAGGCGCTGTGGGACGGGTTCGACAAGCCCGTCGGCGAGTACGGCGGCCACGAGTGCGTGTACGAACGCGCCGGCACCCTGTTCGTCTACCACTTCCCCCTGGCGTTCTACCCCTTCCAGCGCGTGCGGGACCGCGACGGCCGCGACTGGTGGGCGAACGCACGCGAAGCGACGCTCGCGAACAAGGCGTGGTGCGCCGACCAGGCTGCACGGTCGAAGACGTTCGACGCCGGCCTCTGGGGACCCGCCGCCGGGGAGGGCCCGAGCGGCTACGTCGTCAACGGCGCGCATCCTGCCGGACACGAGCCGCGTTGGGACGGCACGATCCCCCCGGTGTCGCTGTTCGGCGCCCTCGCCCTCGCCCCCGACGAGGTGGTGCCCGCTCTCCGCGTGCTGCGGGACGAGCACCCGGGGGCCTGGAACGAGTGGGGCGCGACCGACGGCGTCAACCTCGAGGGCGACGAGCCGTGGTACGCCGGCCCGCGTTACGGCCTGAACAAGGGCGCGACGGCCGTGCTCGGCGCTGCGGCGCTCGGGTCGACCGTGGTGTGGGATGCCTTCTCGCGGCATCCGTGGATCGCCCGCGGCGCCCGGAAGCTCGGCTTCACACGGGTGTGACGGCGCGTCAGCCGCGATCGAGGAAGACGCCGAGGCGGTCACCCTCGAGGACGAACTGGATCGCGCGTCCGTCGGGAAGGTCCGCCTTCGGGGCGGCGTCGCCGGTCAGGGGGACGGCCGCCGACGCCGGGAAAGCGCCGACCGCGCAACCACCCCAGGCGATGCCGTCGTAGCCCCACCCGTCGGACTCATTCGCGTCGCGTCGGTCCGGCAGGAGTGCGGTCTCGAAGACCTGGATGCACACCGCATCCCCGTCGCCGCCGGCGAGATACCCTGCGGCCGTCTGGAGGATCGTCAGCCCCTCGTACTCGAACACCGGAGCTCCCTCCTCCCACCCGAAATAGCCCGGCGGCACCCGGGACGTCATGCTCGGCGCGACCGTCGCGATCTGCGGGGCGCCCGACGAGGCCGAGACCGGAGTGATGGCGACCGCCGAATACGTGAGGCCGGCACCGAGCAGCGCCGCGACCACGACGGCGGTGGTCCACATCGCGGTCCGGACGCGCGGGCGGCGCCAGAAGGTCGGCTCCGCGTCCGCACGCGGCGCAGCATCGGGCCCGCTCCGCGTCGCACGGGCATCCTCCTCCGGGAGGGCATCGTCGGTGGGGGTGGAGGCAGGCGTTTCCTCGACCAGGACGGGTCGCGCCGCGTCCTCGAGTTCCTCGAGGCGGCGCATCGCCTCCGGATCGGAGTGGATGTCGGCGGCCGGCCCGTAGGCGCGAGCGCGCAGCGTTCGGAGCTCATCGCTGATCGGGATCCCCATCCGAGCATCGTGGCACACGGCATCCGTACCTGTTTTCGTCCGACGCGCAAGGGCGCGCTCGACCAGCGTGAGCGGGGGTACCCTCGTCCCTCATGAGCACTACCGGCACCATCCCCGCTGACGCCTTCTCGATAAAGAGCCCCTACGGGCGACGAGCGATCGGCCTATCGATCGCCGCAGCGGTCGGCGGCTTCCTCTTCGGGTTCGACTCCTCCGTCATCAACGGCGCTGTCGACGCGATCGAGGGCAACTTCGAGCTCGACAAGGTGCTCACCGGTTTCGTCGTGGCCGTCGCCCTCCTCGGCTGTGCCGTCGGCGCCGTCGTCGCCGGGAACCTCTCGGACCGCTGGGGCCGCCTCAAGACGATGATGCTCGGCGCCGTGATGTTCTTCGTGTCCTCGATCGGATCCGGGCTCACCTTCAGCGTCCCCGACCTCATCGTGTGGCGCGTCGTCGGCGGCATCGGGATCGGCATCGCCTCGGTGGTCGCTCCCGCTTACATCGCCGAGATCGCACCGCGCCAGATCCGCGGCAGCCTCGCCTCGCTGCAGCAGCTCGCGATCACGCTCGGTATCTTCGCCGCCCTCCTGTCGGACGCCGTCCTCGCCAACAGTGCCGGCGGCGCCGCGGAGCAGCTCTGGCTCGGCCTCGAGGCCTGGCGCTGGATGTTCCTCGTCGGTGTCATCCCGGCGGCCGTGTACGGCATCCTCGCCTTCACGATGCCGGAGTCGCCGCGATTCCTCCTCGCGAAGGGTCGCAACGACGAAGCGCGCGAGATCTTCTCCCGCCTCGTCCCCGCCGCCGACCTCGACAAGTCCGTCAACGAGATCCGTTCGGCCATCGACGAGGACCGCAAGAGCAAGGGCGCGTCACTGCGCGGCCCGGTCCTGGGCCTTCAGGGCATCGTCTGGGTCGGCATCATCCTGTCGACGTTCCAGCAGTTCGTCGGCATCAACGTGATCTTCTACTACTCGACGACGCTTTGGAAGGCCGTCGGCTTCGACGAGAGCAACTCGCTGCTCATCAGCGTCATCACCTCGATCACGAACGTCGTCGTCACGCTCATCGCGATCTGGCTCGTCGACCGCGTCGGACGCAAGCCGATCCTCCTCACCGGTTCGGTCCTGATGACTCTGTCGCTCGCAACGATGGCGCTGGCGTTCGCCTTCGCGGTGACCGTCGACGGCGAGGTGTCGCTGCCCGGTGCGTGGGGGCCGATCGCCCTCGTCGCCGCGAACCTCTTCGTCGTCGGCTTCGGCGCATCGTGGGGCCCGCTCGTGTGGGTGCTCCTCGGCGAGATCTTCCCCAGCCGCATCCGCGGCAAGGCGCTCGGTGTCGCCGCGGCGGCCCAGTGGATCGCCAACTTCCTCATCACGGTGTCGTTCCCCGCGATGTCGGGCTGGTCGCTGCCGCTCACCTACGGCATGTACGCCCTGTTCGCGGCCCTCTCGTTCGTGTACGTCGCCTGGCGCGTGCCCGAGACGAAGGGTATGGAGCTCGAGCAGACCGAGACCCTCTTCGTGCGGAAGCCCAAGGAGAAGTCCGCGCGCTGAGCCGCGATCGGTTCCGGGGACGCGTGTCGTCTCCCGGCCGGCCGCAGCGCGACACGACGCGCCCCCGGAAGCCCAACTCAGGGCTCCGGGGGCGCGTTCGTGCGAGGCCGGCTCAGGCTAGAACCGACGCCGCGACGGCGACGACGAGCTCGATCGACTCGTCCTCGCCCACCGACACCCGGACGCCGTCGCCGGCGAACGGCCGGACGACGAGGTCGGCGGCCTCGAAGGCTGCGGCGACCTCGAGCGACCGCTCCCCCGCGGGCAGCCAGACGAAGTTCCCCTGCGCGGTCGGGATGTTCCAGCCGATCTCGCGCAGCCGGGCGACGAGCCGGTCGCGCCGCTCGGCGACGACGGCGACGCGCTCGCGGAGCTCATCCTCGGCGTCGAGGCTGGCGAGGGCCGCGGCCTCGGCCTGGGCCGTCACCGAGAGCGGGATGCCGGCGCTGCGGGCGACGTCGAGGATGCGCGGGTGACCGACGGCGTACCCGATGCGCAGGCCCGCGAGCCCGTACGCCTTCGAGAACGTGCGGAGGATCACGACGTTGTCGTGCCCCGCGGCGATGACCTGCTCGCCCTTCACGGCGGAGGCGTCCGTCACGAACTCGACATACGCCTCGTCGAGGATGATCAGCACGTCGGAGGGTACGGCCGCCACGAACGCGTCGAAGTCGGCCTGCGTCACGACGGCACCGGTCGGGTTGTTCGGCGTGCAGACGAAGACGGCGCGAGTGCGATCGGTGACGGCCGCGGCGAGCGCGGGGAGGTCGACTGCGGCGTCGTCGTTCAACGGGACCATGACGGGGGTCGCGCCCGTGACCGTCACGATGCCGGGGTACGCCTCGAAGGAGCGCCAGGGCAGGACGATCTCATCACCCACGGATGCCGCGGCCTGAGCCAGCTGGTAGAGGATCGACACCGATCCGGCAGCGACGTGGATGCGGTCGTCGCTCACGCCGAACCGCTCGGCGAGCCGCGCCCGGAGGCGTCCGGCGAGAGCGTCGGGATAGCGGTTGAACGCGACGGCGTCACGCACCGCGGCCACGACGCCGGGGAGCGGATCGAAGGGGTTCTCGTTGCTGGACAGCTTGTAGGCGGTGGCGCCGGCCTGCTTGCCCTGCTTGTACGAAGGGAGCGCGGCGATCTCGGGGCGAACCCGGACGGGGATGTCGGTCACGCGATGAGTCTACGAGCGGGGTGGCGACCTGCGTGGGAGACTGCGGGCATGCGCTTCATCGTCCGCGTCGTGATCAACGCATTCGCCATCTGGGTCGTCACCCTCATCCAGCCGCTGCGCGTCGAGGTCACCCCGTTCGCACCCGGCGAGACCCTGCAGCTCGTGCTGTCGCTCCTGGCGGTCGCTGCGGTGTTCGCGATCGTCAACACGGTGATCGGCACGATCCTGAAGATCCTCGCCTTCCCGCTCTACATCCTGACGCTCGGTCTCATCTCGCTCGTCATCAACGGGTTCCTGTTCTGGCTGACCGGGTGGTTCACCGAGTGGTGGGGCTGGGGTCTGTCGGTCGAATCGTTCTGGCTGGGCGTGGTCGCGGCGCTGCTGATCTCCATCATCAACTTCGTCTTCGGGATCATCCTGCGTCCGCAGACGAAGGCGTGACGCCCTCCTCGGTGTCGTAGACGAAGACCTCGACCGACTCGGCCCGCCCGAACTCGGCCAGGCGCTCCCGGACGGCATCCATCCGCGGATCGGAGGATGCGTCCAGCATCTCGGCGGTCTCGGTGTAGGCATCCATCTGGTGGGAGTCGAGCCCGGGCCACGGGTTGACGTTCCGCTCGACGGTCATGCTGCCCTGCGCGCCGATCGAGGAATCGTGTCCGCCGGCGGCGAGAAGGGGGACGACATCGTCGCTGTGGCGGAGGTCGACCTGCAGGGTGTCCGCTCCCACATCCGCCTGCACGGGATTGCCGAAACCCACCAGCATCGGCACCTCGTACTCCTCTTCGAGAGCGACACGGCTGGCGATCATCGCCCCCTGCGAATGCCCGCTGACCATCACGGAGTCGCCCGGCTTCGCGCCCGCCTTCTCGAGCGCGATCCGAACCGACTCGTAGGACGATGACGCGGCACCGAGGTACAGCGGCACGTTCGTCCCCATGCTGAAAGCGCCGACGTCGCCCCGGATCCTCGTCCCCGAGACGTACAGCGCGAATCGTCGGTCTCCCCCCGGCATCGTGTACCGCTCGACCCGGATGTCGCCGGGACGCTCCGTCGACGGCTGCCGCCGGGCGAGAACCGACAGCGACTCGGGCGCCGTGCCCTCACGGACGGTGATCAGCCTGACCGTCGGGGTCCTCGGCGTCCCCACGAGCTTGCTGCCGTCCGGGATCGCCCCCTTCCCCGCTGCGCGGATCTGCGCCGCTGCCGCCCCGTAGGTCGCCATCACGAGCGGCCCGACGAACGGAAAGGCCACGGTGCTCCAGAACAGCTCGCCCCCCACCGTCGCGAAGGGGTTCGGGGCGTCGGCGAGCGCCCTTGCCGCGAGCTGGACGGCTTCGGGAGAGGACGCCTCGAGCTCCTCGATACGGCGGGTCAGCAGCACGGCCTCCCGCCGATCGTCGACACCTCCGGCCGCCGCAGCGGCCCGCCGTGCCTGCAACTCGACGAGCTCGTAGGCCGACGCGGTGTCCCGAAGGGCGGTCACGAGCATGCCGCCCTGCTCGCAGATCGTCGTCGCGACGCTGACCGGGTGCGCCGCGGTGCCTCCGATCATGGTGAGACCGAGCAACTGATCCACCTGCTCCAGCGACGCGCGGAGATCCTCGGCGCCGACCGTCGCGAGGCTCGCCCGCGTCGCGGCGTCGCGCAGCGTCTCCGTGTCGACGGCGACGACACGTCCGCTCCGGATCTCGATCTCACCCACTCACCCCACCGCCAGCATCCACTGGCGATCGCGCTGCGTTTGGTCGATCACCGACGGGATCGACGCCGTCAGGCGCGCGATTTCGTCCTCCCAGGCCGAGAGGGCCGCGCGGAAGGCGTCCGCGGCGTTCGCACTCCAATCGACGACGGGCGCCAATCGGCGGACCTCGTCGAGCAGCTGGAGGGCCTGCCCCTCGGCGATCTGCAACAAGGCGAGCGCACGGTCGAGGGTGGCCAGGCGCTCCTCGAGCGGGGCGCCCCAGAGGTACGGAGACGGCGCGACGGCATCGGACATGCCTCGAGGGTGACCCGCGGCATCCGCTTCTGAACGGCCTCAGCGTCGGGCGGGGGATGCCACGGGTCGAGGCCCGGTCTGTGCAGAAGTCTCTTCCATCAGCACAATGGAGGGGTGCCCGCGCCCGATGATGCTTTCCGCGTGGTTTTCGTGTGCACCGGGAACATCTGCCGCTCCCCGATGGCGGAGGTGGTCTTCCGGTGGTTCGCCGATCAGGCGGGACTCGGTGACCGCGTGGTGTCGACGAGCGCCGGGACCGGCGAGTGGCACGTCGGCGAACGCGCCGACAGCCGGACCCTCGACGCCCTCGACCGGCGCGGCTACGACGGCACCCGCCACCGGGCGAAGCAGTTCTCCCGCGAGGACTTCGACCGCAACGACCTCGTGATCGCGCTCGACCGATCGCACGAGCGGATCCTCTCGGAGTGGGCGCGGAGCCCCGCCGACGTCGACAAGCTCGCGCTCCTGCTGACCTTCGACCCGCGCGGAGACGGTGTGCTCGACGTCCCGGACCCCTACTACGGGGGCCCCGAGATGTTCGACGAGGTGCTCGGTATGATCGAGAGCGCCAGCCGGGCGTTGTTCCGGCAGCTCGAACCCGCGCTTCGCCGGTGAGCGCACCCCCCACCGAACGGAGTCGCGTGTCCTCCCTGCCTTCGATGTCCCTCAGCCCGCTCGACGGTCGCTACGCGGCCGCGGTCGCGCCGCTCGCCGAGTACCTCTCGGAGGCGGGACTGAACCGCGCCCGGGTCGAGGTCGAGGTCGAGTGGATCATCGCGCTGACCGATCGCGGCCTGTTCGGCTCGGCGGCCCTGACGGACGCCCAGAGGGAGTCGCTCCGCGCCCTGTACCGCGACTTCGGTGCCGACGAGATCGGCTGGCTGGCTGAGAAGGAAGCGGTCACCCGCCACGACGTCAAGGCGATCGAGTACCTCGTGCGGGACCGGCTCTCGTCACTCGGACTCGACGCGATCGCCGAACTCACGCACTTCGCGTGCACCAGCGAGGACATCAACTCCGCCTCGTACGCCCTCACCGTCCAGCGCGCCGTCGAGCGCGTGTGGCTGCCGAAGCTCCACGCCGTCGTCGCCTCGCTGACGCAGCTGGCCGAAGAGCACCGGGACGCCGTCATGCTCTCGCGCACGCACGGTCAGCCCGCGACGCCCTCCACGATGGGCAAGGAGCTCGCCGTCTTCGCGTGGCGCCTGCAGCGCGTCGCCGCGCAGATCGCGGGAGGCGAATACCTCGCGAAGTTCTCCGGTGCGACCGGCACCTGGTCCGCCCACCTCGCGGCCGAGCCCGACGTCGATTGGCCGGTCCTCTCGCGCGGCTTCATCGAGGGTCTCGGGATCGGTTTCAACGAGCTCACGACGCAGATCGAGTCGCACGACTGGCAGGTCGAGCTCTACGACCGCGTGCGGCACGCGGGCGGCATCCTGCACAACCTCGCCACGGACGTGTGGACCTACATCTCGATGGGCTTCTTCGCTCAGATCCCTGTCGCCGGGGCGACCGGATCGTCGACGATGCCGCACAAGATCAACCCGATCCGCTTCGAGAACGCCGAGGCGAACCTCGAGATCGCCGGCGGGCTCTTCGCGACGCTCTCTGCGACCCTCGTCACGTCGCGTCAGCAGCGCGACCTCACGGACTCCACGACGCAGCGCAACATCGGCGTCGCCTTCGGCCACTCGCTGCTCGCGCTCGACAACCTGCAGCGCGGCCTCACCGAGATCTCGCTGTCGCGCGACGTGCTGCTCGCCGACCTCGATGCGAACTGGGAGGTCCTCGCCGAAGCGATCCAGACCGTCGTGCGCGCCGAGATCGTCGCGGGTCGCTCGCAGATCACCGACCCGTACGCGTTGCTGAAGGACCTCACCCGCGGCCGCCGCGTCGGCGCTCCGGAGCTCGCCGAGTTCGTGAACGGACTCGACATCGGGGATGCCGCGAAGCAGCGCCTGCTCGCACTGACGCCCGCCGGCTACGCGGGACTCGCCGACCGGCTGGTCGGTCTGCTCCGCTGAGTCGCGGAGCGGACCGGTCCGGACCGGTCGTCAGCCGAGGCGGGTCAGTGCTCGGTGGGCGGGGCGTGCCGGCGATCAGCGTCGCCGTCACCGGGGCGCGCGGCCTCGTCCTCGGGGTCCAGCAGCAGGCCTCGGGTGACGGGCTTCGCCATCTTCGCCGGGTCGACGGCGAGCAGCGACAGCGCCATGATCACGAGCGTCGCGATGAACGTGATCCCCGCGACGATGCCGGCGACGACCCACGCGCGCACATGCATGTCGGCCGCCCCGGCGCGCTGCTCCTGCAGGACGCCCATCGACACGAGCGTGACGACACCGGCGAAGACCGCAGCCAGCAGGGCGAAGCCGAGCAGGTGAACCGGGCGCATGAGATCGCGTCGGGTGGGATTCTTCTCGCTCATGAGCGGCCTCCAGCGGCATCCGTGTCGGCCGTCTCGACGGCAGCCGCCGTGTCAGGGCGGGGTGAGAACGCGGCGATCCCGAGGTACACGGCGACGATCGCCGCATAGCCCCCGAACACGCCGACGCCGATCGTCGACCCCGTGAGGGTGAACGAGCGACGCGCCTGTTCGATGTAGTACTCGAGCATGTAATCCCGCGGGATGAACGCCATCGCGACCCCGAGGATGATGGTGAGGGTGCCGACGAAGACGGCTTCGCGCGCGGCGGGGTCCCGGCGGCGGCGCCCGACGATGCCGATGATCAGTTCCGCGACGCCGGTCACGAGTGCCCAGACGAGCACGGTCGTGAAGAAGCCGTCGACCGTACGGAGCACGGGGAGGGTCGCGATCATCCCCGCAACCACGGTGAGGATGCCGAGGAGCACCGCCTGCCAGCGCTCACCCGCGGGGAACACGAGCCACGCCGACAGGATGAGGATGAGCGCGGTCGCGACGGCGAACCCGCTGAACACCGACATGCCGACCTGCGCGGAGTGGTCGGCCGAGAAGGTGATCATGACCGCCGCGAGCGCCGAGAAAAGGGCGCGCCCCATCTGCAGGTGGCGCAGCTCGAAAGCGCGGGGGGCAACGTCAGACACAGGCGTGGTACTCACAGACGGGAATGGGATGCCCCCAGTTTAGGTCGTTCACCTGGTTCCGTCCTCCGCGGGACGGGATGCGGTTGACTGGGCCCATGCTCTCGCGCCGCAGCACCTCCTCCGCCATCGCCGGGGTCGGTGTCGCCGCGACCCTCCTGCTCAGCGGGTGCACGCCTCCCGAGGAACCCGCCGCGGAGTCGCCCTCCCCGTCGGCGTCGTCCACGCCGAGTCCCGCCGCCCCCACCCCGTCGCCGACGCCGACGTCGACGCCCGCGCCGAAGACGCCGCGAACCGTCGCGAGCGGACTCGACGCACCGTGGTCGATGGCTGTGGTCGGGGACACCGTCTTCGTCAGCGAACGCGACACCGCCCGCATCCTCGAGGTCGCCGCCGACGGGACGACGCGTGTCGTCGACACGATCGCGGGCGTCGCGCACAGCGCCGAGGGCGGGCTGCTCGGACTCGCCTCGGACGGCGACTCCCTCTTCGTCTACTCGACCGCGCGCAGCGGCAACCGCGTCGAGAGATACCCGCTGACCGGGGCGCCGGGCTCGTACGGGCTCGGCGAACGGGCTGTCGTCATCGACGGGATGCCGGCCGGTACCCACCACAACGGCGGTCGCATCGCGTTCGGCCCCGACGGCATGCTCTACATCGCGAACGGCGACACGAGCGACGAACCGGCGTCGCAGAACCCGCGATCGCTGGCGGGCAAGATCCTGCGGATTGCGCCGGACGGCGGCATCCCGTCGGACAATCCCGACCCGACGTCGGCCGTCTACAGCCTCGGGCACCGCAACGTGCAGGGCTTCGCGTGGGCCGAGGACGGCACGATGTTCGCGAGCGAGTTCGGCCGCAACTACCGCGACGAGCTCAACATCATCGAGCCGGGCGGCAACTACGGCTGGCCGTATGTCGAGGGCACCGGCGGCGAGGCGGACGGATACATCGACCCCGTCCAGACCTGGCCGACGGATGCCGCCAGCCCCAGCGGGATCGCCATCGTGGACGACACGATCCTCATCGCCAACCTCCGCGGACGCGTGCTGCGCGCCGTCCCTGTGGCGGATCCGTCCTCCTCGAGCGAGCTCTACGCCGGCGAGTACGGCCGGCTGCGGGACGTGACGGTCGGTCCCGACGGCACGGTCTTCGTCCTGACCAATGACACCGACGGTCGGGGGACACCCGCCGAGGGCGATGACCGGATCGTCAGTCTCGCGGTGCCGCGGCCCTGACCAGTTCGCGAATGCGCTGCTCGACGGCATCCGTCATCTCGATGACCGCGAACGAGACGGGCCACATCGGGCCGTCGTCGAGCTGCGCGGTCTCGTCGAAGCTGACGGTGCCGTAGCGGGTCTTGAACTTGGATGCCGGTTGCCAGAAGACGACGACCTTGCCGTCCTTCGCATAGGCCGGGAAGCCGTAGAACGTCTTCGGGTTGAGGTGCGGCGCTTCTTCGAGGACGATGACGTGCACCCGCTCGGCGATGATGCGGTCGGTGCCCTCGAGTGCCTCGATCGCGTCGAGGCAGGCCTGATTCTCCTTCTCGATCTTCGCGAGGCCCTTCAGGCCCTTCATCGCCTTGAGCTCGTCGGCGCGCTGCGTCATCGCAGCCTTCTCGGCGTCGCTGAAGCCGGCCCCCTCGCTGGTGTTGCCTGCCATGGTCGCTCCCTCCCGGTCTTCTGCCGATACTGCCACTCGCAGAATGGCGGGTCGAGAGTCGGTTCCGGGGACGCGAGGTATCGTTTCGGATGCCGCGAGGCGGCAGGTTGCGTCCCCGTAACGGGGTCAGAGGCCGCGGTAGCTGCGGCCGTGAGGATGCGTGAGAGCGACGGGCTCGCCGTCCACGGCGAGGACGAAGCGGTGCCGCTCCCCCGGCGGCACGATCCGCTCGAACTCGGGGAAGACGCCGATCCCCTCGTTCGAGAGCCACACGGCATCCGTGTCCACCATCGTGCGTCGGAACCGCTCACGGTCCTCGGGACTCAGATACGCGAGCACCGCGGTGTGGAAGACGACGAGCGTCGCGTCGGCGGGTGCGGATGCCGCGGCATCCGCGATCAGGTCGTTGAGGTCACCCGCGCGGATCGGCGCGGGATCGGATGCCGCGACCGCCATGGCGGCGCGCAGCCTGACGCGCCGGTCCTCGTGCTCGGGCCAGACGAGGGCGTCGAGCCACGCGAGCGTGTCGGGATCTGCCGGGTCGAGCGGGTTCAGGTCGATGCCTCCGCGCCAGACGACCTCGGGCAGGCGAGAAGGAGGCTCGGCGTTCTCGAGCCGACAGTCGATCACGACGCCGGACCGTTCCGCCGGGTCGAGCGCCGCGACGGTGCCGCCGTCGTCGGTGTAGCGGTACGCGTAGCGATCGGGGTAGAGGCACAGCCCGGCGGAGGCGCCGACTTCGAGCAGCGCGAGCGGGCCCGGGATGCACGCGAGCTGCGGCAGCAGCACGGCGCAGCGCGCGGCTTCGTTCGTCTGGGTCGCGTGCGTGAGCGCGACGTCGCGGATGCGCGGCCACCGCGCGATGGCCGTGTCGCGGGCATCGCGCCACGGCACGACGGGCACCTCGGCGACACGCATCGCGGCGAAGACGAGGTTCGCCTGCCGCTTCGCGCGCGGCAGCTCGTCGATCAGCGCGAGCATCTGGGCGTCGTCGGCGATCCCGCGCGCCCACCCCTCGTACGCCGCCGACGAGCCGCGCGCCTCGAGCGCGCCGAACGTGCGGTAGTGCTGCGCCGTCGGCGAATCGGATGCCACGCCCCAGGACGGCAGATCGGTCATGGCGCGAGCGTAGCGCGGCGCGGATTCGGAGATCTCCCGCAGATTCGGACCCGGCAGCGCGCGAGCGTCCGAATCCGGCCGGGAAGTCCGAATCCGAGGACGTGAGGGATGCCGCGCCGCGGCCTACTCGGCGAGGAAAGCCAGCGCCGCCTCGCGGAACGCGCGGGAACCCGGGGCGTTGAAGTGGTGGCGGTCCGGGATCTCGACGAACCGACCCTGGGGCGTCGCGGCCGCGAGGGTGCGGGACCCCTCGATGATGCCGTCCTTCGTCCCCGTCGCAAAGAGCACGGGCTGACCCGGCGCACGACCCGGGTCGGGGTCGACCGTGCCGGTTGCGCGCATGCCGCGGGCGATCGCGAGCAGCGCCCGCAGGTCGTTGCCCGGCACCCGCTCGGTGAGCGTGATGTAGTTCAGGGTCACCGCATCCGTCACCGGCTCACCCTCGTCGACGTACGCCTGAACCTGGTCGAGGTCGAGACGACCGAGCGGCACCCCGTCGGGGACGCCGCCGAGGACGACCCGCGGGATGCGGGGCTCCAGGTCGCGCGCGACCTCCCACCCGACGCGGGCGCCCAGCGAGTAGCCGACGTAGAGCGCCTCGTCGACGAGATAGGTGTCGAGGACGGCCTCGACGTCGGTGACCATCGTGCGCAGGGCGTACGCGCGCGACTCATGGGGCTTGTCGCTCGCGCCGTGCCCGCGCTGGTCGACGGCGAGCACGCGATAGCCGGCGCGCAGGAGGTCGCGCACCCAGCCCGTGTTCACCCAGTTGTCGCGGGCGCTCGAGGCGAACCCGTGCACGAGGAGGACGGTCGCGGCATCCGCCGGTCCCCACTCGTACGTCGCGACGCGATACCCGTCGCCGACCATGACGAACTGCGGGTCGGGGATCTCGGTGAGCGCGGGGAACACGGTGGTCATCCCCCGATCATGCACCCCGCAGGCGACTCGCCGGAATCGCTTGCGTCACGGCCCGCGGGTGGTGCAGGCGGGCCGAGGTCCCGATCGGGCCGGGAATGGCGGGGCGATTCCCGGCCCGCACGGGACCTCGAGACGGGTGCGACCTCAGCGCTTGCGGGCGAGTCGCCGCGGGGTGCCGGGGCGACGGCGCAGGGCCCGCCGCATCCGGGACGACACCTGCGGCAGCGGCACCGGCTGCGTCACGACGGTCTCGACGGTCATGGAGCCGTCGACCGGCCCGATCACCGCGATCGGGGTCGTCGGAGTGATCGTCATGGGCGCCATCGGCATCGTCGCGAGCATCTTGTGCGCGCGGAGGTACGACGGGATGAGGATGACGGCCGCCGAGATCCACGCGAGCGGGTTCGACCAGGCGACGCCGATGAACCCGAACAGCGACCCGAGCAGGATCGCTGCGACGGCGCGCGCGATGAGTTCCACGACCCCGGTGACCGTCGGGATGACGGCGTTGCCGAGGCCCTGGAGCGCGCCGCGCGTGACGAACAGGACACCGAGCGCCGTGTAGCTGAGGCCGTTGATCACGAGCATCGAGACGGCCAGGTGGACGACCTCGTCCGCGCCGTCGCCGACGAAGATGCGGACGATCGGCCCGCCGAGCGAGATGAGCACAATGCCGAGGGCCACCGCCGCGCCGAGGGCGATCCACGTCGCCTGCACCACGCCGCGCCGGATGCGGTCGGGGCGGCCGGCACCGTAGTTCTGCGCGACGTACATCGAGACCGCGAGCGACATCGACTGCAGCAGGGCGACCGCGAGGCCGTCGACCCGGGATGCCGCGGTGTAGGCGGCGATCGCCTCGCCGCCGAGCGTGTTGAGTGCGACCTGCACGGTGAGCGCGCCGATCGCGATGATCGAGGCCTGGAACCCCATGGGGAGGCCGAGGCGGAGGTGCGCGACGATGTCGGCGCGGGTGATCCGCCAGTCCTCGCGTCGCAGGTGCAGCTCGGGGATGCGGCGGCGCACGAACTCGAGGCAGAGCAGGACCGACGTCGCCTGCGCGATGACGGTCGCGAGCGCCGCGCCGGCCACGCCGAGGCCGAGCCACGCGATGGCGGCGATCACGAGGACGACGTTCAGCGCGCACGAGACGATGAGGAAGATGAGCGGCGTCCGGGAGTCGCCGATGGCTCGGATGACCGCCGACAGGAAGTTGAAGAACATCAGCGCGCCTGCGCCGAGGAAGCTGACCTGCGTGAAGATCGTCGCATCGGCGAGGAGCTCGGGCGGTGTCTGCAGCGCGACGAGTGCCGGCTCGGCGATGAGGGGAGCGCCGATGGTCAGGATGATCGTCGTGATGCCGCTGAGGAACGCACCGGTGGCGACGGAGCGGCGGACACCGGCGGCATCCATCGCGCCGTAGGCCTGCGCGGTGGGGATCGCGAAGCCGGACGTGAGGCCCCAGGCGAAGCCGAGGAGCAGGAACAGCAGACTGCCTGTCGCGCCGACGGCGGCGAGCGCGTCGACGCCCAGGAGACGCCCGACGACGATCGTGTCGGCGAAGTGGTACAGCTGCTGAACCACGTTGCCGATCATCAGCGGCAGGGTGAAAAGAAGGATGACGCGCCAGGGGCGGCCCGTCGTGAGAGAGGTGGCCATACGGGCTTTCGGGATTTCGAATCGATTCGAGGTCGATCGATTGTATCGAGGTCACCCTGGGAGTCGTAAGGGGGTCGCACAGAAAAGGGGCGCCGATTTCTCGGCACCCCTCTTCTGCGGAACGGATCAGAACGTGGCGGTGTCCGGGTCGGCGCCGACGCGCTGACCGCGGTCGAGTGCGTTGATGGCATCGACCTCGTCCGACGTCAGCTCGAAGCCGAAGACGTCGAAGTTCGAGCGGATGCGCTCGGGCGTCGACGACTTCGGGAAGACGATGAGGCCCTCCTGCAGGTGCCAGCGGATGACGACCTGAGCCGGGCTCACGCCGTGGGCCTCGGCGGCATCCGCGACCGCCTTCTCGCCGAACAGGTCGTACTTGCCCTGACCGAGAGGGCCCCACGACTCGGTGTGGATGCCCTTCGGCTCCTGGAACGCGCGCAGCTCGCGCTGTGCGAACGCCGGGTGCAGCTCGATCTGGTTGACGGCCGGAACGGTGTCCGTCTCGTCGAGCAGGCGCTGCAGATGCGGCTGGTGGAAGTTCGAGACACCGATCGATCGAGCCAGGCCGTCGGCCTGGAAGGTCTCGAACTGCTGCCACGTCTCGACGTAGCGGTCCTTGTCGGGGCGCGGCCAGTGGATCAGGTACAGGTCGACGTGGTCGAGCCCGAGCTTCTGGAGGCTCGTCTCGATCGCGGGGCGAGCGGTGTCGCGGCCCTGCTCGGAGTTCCACAGCTTCGTGGTGATGAAGAGCTCGTCGCGAGGGATGCCCGAGGCCGCGATCGCACGGCCGACGCCCTCTTCGTTGCCGTAGACGGCGGCGGTGTCGATGTGGCGGTAGCCGGCTTCGAGGGCGACGCTGACGATGCGCTCGGCCTCGTCGGGATCGACCTGGAAGACGCCGAAGCCCAGCTGGGGAATGGTGTGTCCGTCGTTGAGTGTGAGAGTGGGAACGGTCATGAGGCTCACTTTTCCACCGCCGGATGAGCGATCCCTATGCCTTGACGAATCGCCGCGGATGCGGCATCGGTGCCCGTGTCGAGCAACGAAGGTTGACAACTCGTCGCTCTGTCAACCAAGGTTGCTTCATGGACACTCCCAGCGCGATCGAGGTCGCGAGCGACACGACGGACCCCCGCGCGGGACTCCGCGCCGTCGCATCGCTCCGCATCCTCGCCGACACTCTCGAACTCCGGCAGGTCGAGGCCGCCCTGCGCGGCGGCATGTCGTGGCAGGGCATCGCCGATGCGCTCGGCGTCACCCGCCAGGCCGTGCACAAGAAGTATGCGAAGCGGATCGATCCGACCATCGAGGTCCCCCGGAGGAGAGCATGAGCAAGATGACCACGGCGTTGGGGAACGCGCATCTCCTCACGCGCTACGCGATGGAAGAGGCATCCCGCACCGGCCGCACCGAACTCGGCGTCGAGCACCTGTTCCTCGCCCTCACCCTCGACGAGGCGGATGCCGGTCAGGTCCTGCGAGCGGCGGGGGCGACGATCACGACCGTCCGTGAGGCCGTCGCCGCGGAGGAAGCCGCACACCTCGCCGCGCTCGGCGCAGCGGGGGCTGCCCTCTCGCCCGGCCCCATCGCGGTCGGACCCTCGGCCGGATGGGCGTGGTCTCCGGTGGCCGAGCGGGTGCTGACCTCACCGGGAGACGGGACGAGCTCCGGCATCCTGCGCCGACTCCTCGACGAGCCGAGCGGTGCGATCGAGGCCCTGCTGCGCCGGCTGGACCTGACGATGGACGATCTGCGTGCGCGACTCGATGCCGCCGGCGCGCTGCCGCCGGCGACGACGGTGCGGCGGCGGCATCCGCTCGCCCGGTCTGCCGCGTCGTTCGTCGCCGCACCCGTCCACGAGACCTGGGCGCTCGTGTCCGACCCCGAGCGACTGCCGGAGTGGGAGGAGTCGGTCGGGCACGTGAGCGAGGCACCCGACGGCGGATGGGCCGGAGCGCCTCGCGACGACGTCGAAGCGAAGCCGGCGTTCCGTCACCTGTCCATCTCGCGGACGATGGATGCCGAGGCGCTCCTCGTGACCTGGACGTTCCGCTACCCCGACGCACCGAAGGCGAACGCGCGACGCATCGGCCTGCGTCTGGAACCCGCCGCCGGTGGGACGACGGTGCACATCGACTACTCCTGGGAGCGCACCTACTCGCGTCGACGGAGCGCGTTCGGCTGGGTGATGGCACCGCTCTACCGCGTGGTCCTCGCGATGCAGGTGGCGCGCCTGATGGCGACGCTCGGTGCAGCGGTGCGCTGACGACACGTGAAGCGATTCACATGAATGGAATCTCCTAGCACTCGGCGAACCGCTCGGCAAGCGCTCGTGACGGACTCGTCGGAAGCGCACCATTCAGTCATGTCCGAAACACCCGCGTCCGCGACGGATGCCGCGCTGGCGCGACTCATCGCCCGGTCGGCATCCGGCGACGTCGCCTCTTTCACGCGTCTCTACGACGCGACATCCGCGGCGGCGTTCGCCGTCGCCGTGCGCGTGACCGATGACCGACATCTCGCCGAGCAGGTGCTGCAGGGGGCCTTCGTGTCGGTGTGGAACGAGGCGAGCCGGTACTCGGTTCGCCGGACGCCGCCCCGTACCTGGATCCTGGCCATCGTCCACCGCCACGCCGTGGCGACACTGCGCGACGCCCGGCCTGCGGACGCCGAGGCTCACACCCCGGATCGCACCGCGGCCAATCACCGGGCCCTTCGGAAGCTCCCCGACGAGCAGGAACAGGTCGTCTCGCTCTCCTACTTCGGCGGCCACAGCCAGCCCGAGATCGCCGAGATGACGGGCACTCCCCTGGCCACGGTGAAAGCACGCACCCGCAGCGCGCTCGACCAGCTTCGCGAGGCGGCGCGCCCCCTCTCCGAGTCGGTCGTGCTCCCTTTGACCGGCTCCACCCCGATCCAGCCGCCGCAGACCGGCGCCGTCGCCTGAGGGCCGGCGGAGGCGTCCGCCTCAGACGGCGGCGGCCATCGCGCGCCCCGCGGCGCGCCCCGAGAAGATGCACCCGCCGAGGAAGGTCCCCTCGAGGGCGCGGTACCCGTGCACGCCGCCGCCGCCGAAGCCGCTCGCCTCGCCCGCGGCGTACAGCCCGGGGATCGGCTCCCCCGAGGCGGCGAGCGCACGGCCGGAAAGGTCGGTCTCGATGCCGCCGAGGCTCTTGCGCGTGATGATGTGCAGCTTCACGGCGATGAGGCGCCCATTCTTCGGGTCCGCGATCGGGCCGGGCGTCGCGACGCGCAGCAGCTTGTCGCCGCGGTAGCGCCGCGCCTGCCTGACAGCGGTGACCTGCGCGTCCTTCGTGAACGGATTCGTCATCTCGCGGTCGCGGCCCTCGAGTTCGAGGCGCACGCGATCGATGTCGAGCAGAGCGGATGCCGCCCGCATCCGCTCGAGCAGCTGCGGAACCGTGTCGGCGACGATGAAGTCCGCGCCGCGCTCCGTGAACGCCTCGACGGGTGCCGTCGCCCGGTCGCCCTTCAGCCGCTGCGCGAGGAGTCGCACGTCCTTCCCGGTGAGGTCGGGGTTCTGCTCGCTGCCCGACAGCGCGAACTCCTTCTTCAGGATCGCCTGGTTGAGGACGAACCAGCTGTGGTCATGACCTCCCCTCACGATGTGCTCGAGCGTGCCGATCGTGTCGAACCCCGGGAACAGCGGGGTGGGCAGGCGGTGTCCGGTGGCATCGAGCCACAGCGACGAAGGCCCCGGCAGGATCCGGATGCCGTGACTCGGCCACACCGGGCTGTGGTTCTGGATGCCCTCGACGTAATGCCACATGCGGTCGCCGTTGATCAGGTGGGCGCCGGCGGTTTCGGCGACACCCAGCATCCGTCCGTCGACGTGTGCGGGTACGCCCGAGAGCATCGCCTCGGGCGCGCGTCCCATGCGCGCGGGCCACTGCGCGCGCACGAGGTCGTGGTTGCCGCCGATGCCGCCGCTCGAGACGAGGACGGCGCCGGCGCGGAACGAGAACTCGCCCGTCTCGTCGCGGTTGCTCGGGGCGCCGCGCTCGGCGGAGTCGGGCGCGAGCACGGCGCCGCTCACACCGACCACCGCGCCGCCGTCGACGTCGAGCCGGTCGACGCGATGGCGGAACGCGATGCGTGCGCGGCCGGTCGCCACCCCCTCGAGCACACGACGGACGAAGGGTTCGAGGACGCCCGGACCGGTCCCCCAGGTGATGTGGAACCGCGGCACGGAGTTGCCGTGCGAGGTCGCCCGGTCGCCGCCGCGCTCGGCCCATCCCACGACGGGGAAGAAGCGGATGCCGCGCTCCCGCAGCCAGGCGCGCTTCTCGCCGGCGGCGAACTGCAGGTACGCCTCGGCCCACGCGCGGGGCCAGCGGTCCTCGGGGCGGTCGAAGCCGGCCGAGCCGAACCAGTCCTGCCGGGCGAGCTCGAGCGAGTCCTTCACGCCGAGGCGGCGCTGCTCGGGCGAGTCGACGAGGAACAGGCCGCCGAACGACCACCACGCCTGCCCGCCGAAACTCGCCTCGGGCTCTTGCTCGACGATCAGCACGCGTTTGCCGGCGTCGAGGAGCTCGGATGCGGCGACCAGCCCGGCCAGTCCCGCTCCGACGACGATCGCGTCCGCGGCATCCGTTGTCATGCGTGCGTCCCCTTCGACGTGCCCGTCTGCGGCGACGGGCGCTGAGGAGACTCTAAGCCGACGCGGCTGCGCGACGGTGCCGGGCGACGGCGATGATCGTCGTCACGACCACGATGAGGACGGCGGCGACCAGCCACGGCCACACGTCGATCCGGAAGCCCGCGTACGTCGTCGTGTACGACTCGCAGAACGATTGCCCGGGCTCGGACGAGTCCAGGCAGCGCCCGACCCCGATGACCGGGGCGAGGACGATCGTCGCGAGCAACAGAGCGACGCCTCCCCACAGCACCGCGCGCCCCGGCGACCCCGCTCTCATGGGCCGATCCCACCACATCGGCCGTGCTCGCACCAGGTCCTCGTGACGAATGCACGACCGGCGGTGCGGGTGTTGCCTGCGCAGCCCGATGAGGCTTCTCGCGCACCAGTCGTCGTGCGGATGTCACCGCTAGAGGCTGAACCCGCCGTCGCTCGTGAGGACCTGCCCGACGATCCAGGCGCCCTCGGCCGTCGACAGCCAGCCGATGAGCGCGGCGGGATCGGCCGGGACGCCGACCCGGCCGAACGGCGTCGATCCGAGCCACTCCTCGAGTGCGGAGGTGTCGCGGTCGGCGGTGTCGGGGTCCATGTAACCCGTGTGGACGGGGCCGGGGTTGACGGTGTTGAGGACGATGCCGAGTTCGAGCAGTTCCGCTGCGACGGTGCGGGTGATGCCCGCGAGCGCCGCTTTGCTCGTCGCATAGGCGACCTCGCCGCGCATCGCGCCGTGACCCTGCCCCGAGGTCATCCAGAACACGCGACCGGTCGGCTCCGCGTACGGCTTGGCCCCCTCGATCGCGTCGCCGGGACGCCGCTGACCCGACTGCGGCGGCGCCAGGCGTCGGGCGAACTCCGCGGTGAGCAGCAACGTGGAGCGGGTGTTCGTGTCCCAGAAGGCGTCGAGTCGGTCCGCGGTCATGTCGAGGATGCTGCCGTCATCGCCGCTCTTGGCGTGGTTGCAGACGAGGATGTCGAGGTGTCCGGTGAGTCCGGACGCGGCGTCGATGAGGCCGGGTAACGCCCCGGCATCCGTCAGATCCGCCTCCACGTCGCCGAAGCTCGCGTCGCCGACGAGGGCCGAACGGATGCCGGTGCGCACCGCGTCGAGGTCGTCCCCTCCCCACGGCTGGTCGAGGTCGTGCGGCCGCCAGTGCTGCACGAACACGCTCGCGCCGAGCGCGGCGAGGCGCGAGGCGACCGCGAAGCCGATGCCGCGGCGGCGGGAGACGCCCGTGATGAGGGCGGTCTTCCCTGCGAGGGGGAGGGTCATCGATTCGGCCTGACGGTGAGGGACTGGACGACGGAGCCGACGACGCCGCGTTCGTCGTGGAGGACGGTCTGGGTCATGCCGAGGCCGGTCGCCCCGAACGTGACGGTCGTGTCGAAGCCGATCCAGCCGTGCTCGGGCGTGCGCACGAGGTGGAGCGTGAGGTCGAGGTTCGGGAACGCGACGTCGCGCGGATCGGCGCGCGGGGTGACGCCGTTGGCGATGTCGACGAGCGAGACGAGCCGGGCGGTCGTCGACACGGGCTCGCCCTCCAGGAGCGGGACGGCGGGGAGGATCCAGGTCTGCGCACGGCCCGGGGCCTCCTGCCGGCGACGCACCTCGCCGACGGTCGCGATGAACTCGCCGGGCCAGGCCGACGACGGATCTACGGGCTCGATCGCGTCCCGTGGGGGCATCGCGGGATGCGCGGTTCCTGCGAGCGCGTCGGTGTCGCGCGTGTGCATGAGCCAGGCGCGGGCGCTGAGCGCCGGCCGGCCCGCCTGTGCGAGGGTCGCCTCGACGAGCTCGATGCTCCGCCCCGGGCGCAGCACGCGGCAGGTCACCTCGACCTCGTCGATCGGGATCACCCCGAGGATGTCGACCGACAGCCGCGAGAGCTGCATCGGCTGCGGGCTGCGCGCCGCGTGATCGACCTCGATCGCGTGGGCGAGCAGGCCGATCGGCGGGGCGACGTGCTGTTCGGTGACGTTCCAGGCTCCCCCCGTGAACGTCGTCGGCTGGAACCTGGTCGCGTCGGTACGTTCAGAAGCGGTGCGTTCGAAGTAGGCGGGCACGAGTACGGATGCTACCGCCGCCGGAGTCAGCGCCGCAGGAGCTTCACGACCCCCGCGAGGGCTGCGACGCCGGCGACGGATGCCGCGGAGTAGAGCCCGCGCCGGTGCCGCAGTGCGCGAGTCTGGATGCTCTCGCCGCGCGCCCGGTCGTCGAACGCGCCGTGGGCTCCGTGATCGCCGGGGACCGGCTCGTAGAGGTTCGGCGGGGTCGTCGACGAGCCCTTGTCCTCGGCGAACTGGCCCTCCCACGCGTTCTTGGCGAGATACCAGTCCATGAACCGTCCCGCGACCCGGGTGCCGAGGACGAGACCGACGGTCGACTCGCCCACCCAGGTACGACGACGGGGTTTGTCGGCGACGTCGCCGACGGCGCGCGCGCCGACCTCGGGCTGGTAGATCGGCGGGACCGGCTGCGGGTGCTCCGAGAAGGGCGACTTCACCCAGCCGAACTGGGTCGTGTTGAGGGCGGGCATGTCGACGATCGAGACGGCGACAGCGCTCCCCTCGTGCGTGAGTTCCGACACGACCGAGTCGGTGAACCCGTGGACGGCGTGCTTCGAGCCGCAGTACGCCGCCTGGAGCGGGATGCCGCGGTGCGCGAGAGCCGAGCCGATCTGGATGACGTGGCCACGGTCACGCGGTCGCATGCGCGTCAGCGCGGCCCGGGTGCCGTTGACCGTGCCGAGATAGGTGACCTTCGTCGCCCGTTCGTAGTCCTCGGGGGTCGTGTCGAGGAACGGCGCGATCGACCCCGACATGACGTTGTTGACCCACAGGTCGATGTCGCCGAGTTCCGCTTCGACCTCCGACGCGGCGGCGTCGACGGCGGCGTGATCGGCGACGTCGACGGAGACACCGTGCGCACGGCGGCCCTTCGCGCGCACCTCGGCGGTGGCGGCATCCACCCCGTCGCGGCCACGGGCGAGGACGGCGACATCCCAGCCGCGATCGGCGAGTTCGCGGACGATCGCGCGACCGAGTCCAGCGCTGCCGCCGGTGACGACGGCGACGCCTCGGGATGTGGTGCTGCTCACGGCGACTCCTCCCGCGGGGCCCGACCGGGCGTGATCAACCCGAGGAGTCGAGCTTCGACCGCTGCGGCCATCATTCGGTGCACGGGTGCATCGAGGTATGCGGTTGCCACGGGTGCGGCGATGGGGTACGGGGTCGCATGCGCATCGCGCCCCGGAGCGCAACCCCGGGCCGCGGCATCCGGAGGCGGGTTAGCGTCCGGGCATGAAGAGCTCAGAGATCCGCTGGAACGACGAAGCACGCGCCAAGATCCTCGACGACGCCGACCGAGTGCTGCGAGAAGCGGTAGTCGACCTGGCCGGGTCGGGCAAGGAGATGACCTCGGACGAGGCATTCGCCGCGCTGACCGGGAAGCTGAAGGACCAGTTCATCGACTGGGAGCCGGGTCCCGACCTGCGCACCTACGCCGACGCCATCGCCGACGGCGAGGTCGAGACGGACGCGGAGTAGAGCTCACCCGACGAGCGGTGCGACGCCCGGATAGTCGTCCATCGCGACCGGTTCCCACGCGTCGATGACCTCGTCGAGGATGAACCGCCCGGCCTCGCGCCACATCTCCACGATCTCCTCGGCGGGAATGAGGTCGAGCTCGGTCCGGGTCAGCAGGCGGATGTCGGTGGACTCCCCGTCTTCCGGTTCGCCCGCGGGCTCCTCGCCGGTGACGAGGGCGTAGAGCAGATCGGTGTGGAAGTGCGCCGGGTCCGCGGTCGTGCAGGCGGTGGACGACATCACCGGGACCGGGTGGGCGGCGGCATCCGTCACCTGCCGGATCCGGACGCGCGGCTGCAGCACCCGCACCTGTGACGGCTGATAGCCGGATTCCTCGACGAGCTCGCGCAAGACCGCTGCCCACGGCGTCTCGTCGCGCTCGATGTGCCCGCCGAACATCATGAGCTTCTGCACTCTGATGTGCAGGTGGAAGCTCAGACGAGGCTCGGGCCCGTCAGTGCGGACGATGAAGAAGCTGACGGTCGCGTCATGGTCGCCGGGGCGGGTGTGGAGGTGGGGCATGAGTCCTATTCGGGGTGGGGTGCATTCCAGGATGCCGCGAGCGGTGGCACCCGACGCACCGCGATGGTGAGATTACGCAGTGAGTGATGACGAGCAACTGGACGGCACAGAAGTTCTGCCCCTCGAGCGGACGGTGTCGCCCGACACTCTTGCGGCGCTCAGCGGCATGTCCCGGAAGGAGTTGGAGCGCCTGTCGGGGCGCGTTCAGGATCGCTGGTACGACCTGTGGGTCGGCGACGCCGAACCGCCTGCACTCGACCAGAAGGTCATCAGTGAGACCCGGGCCGCGCTCGCGGGATTCGACGACGGCGCGCCGTTCTTCGATGTGACGAGCGTGACCCCGGTCTTCGATGCGGTGGCCGAGCGGCTCGACCCTGTGTGGTCCGTCGATTCCCGCGCAGCAGAGGAGCTCTATCTATCGCTGTGGCTCGGCGTCGGGGAGCTCGCCACACGTACGCGAAGGTCGTGGCTCTCTCGCTTCAGGAACGCGACGGGTGACCCAGATCGCGCGTGAACTCCTGAGGTGCGTGGCGGATTTTCAGCCCCCACTGATAATGAAAGCTTTCTCATTTTTCGGGCTGTTCATATCGTGTGGTTTGGGTGGATTTCGGGATCCGGATGTCGGAGGTGGGTGAGAGAGTGCAGGTATGACGGACGCAGCGGAAACCCCCGATGGTGAGGCGTATCTCGCCGCCGTCACGGGGATCGTTGCGGACGTCGAACGTGTCGGCCGGCAGGTCGCCGCGGGGCAGATCGCGGAGCTTCGCGTGCTCGCCGCGGCGGGACGGTTGGCCGAGGAGCAGGGTGGGCACCCGCACGTGAAAGTGCGGCTGAGCGACATGGTGCTCCGGTCGATCTCGGCGGAGGTCGGCGGCGTGATGCGCGTCGCGGACCGCACCGTGCAACGCCGCATCGGTGAAGCCCGGATGATCATCGAAGGATTCCCCGCCGCGGTCGCCGCGTGGGAGGCGGGCCGGATCGTGCGAGGTCACGTGCTCGCGATCGTGGATGCCGGTGCGAACCTGCCCGCAGAACTGTGGGCCGAGTTCGAGAAGGTCGCGATCGAACGCTGCGAACGCGACACCCCGAACCGGGTGCGAGGTGAGTTGGAGATCCTCGCCCACCGGATGCACCCCCGGTCATTCGCTGAACGGCATCAGGAGGCCGCCGCGGGAAGGTGTGTCCGACTCGTTCCGGGGCGGGACGGGATGAGCGACCTCATCGCGACCCTCCCGACCGTGATCGCCGAGGGGATCCACGACCGGCTCACCCAGCAAGCGCGGGCGATCGTCGACACCCGCGCAGAGCGCGCCGATGCGCGCGGCGGTATCGGGGTCGCGTTCGGGGGGACCGCCGCGAAGCACAGCGACGGCGACGGCGAGGGCGACGGCGACGGCGACGGCGACGATGCCGCGACGGTCATCTCAACAGATCAGCGGTCGACCGACCAGGTCCGCGCGGACGTGTTCACCGACCTGCTCCTCGCCGGCACACCCGCGTTGGACGACACCCGCGACACCACCGCCGGCCCCCTCGGAGCCATCCGGGCGCGGGTTCAAGTCCTGGTTCCCGCGGCGACGCTCACCGGTGCGGATGACGGGCCCTGTGACCTGACCGGCCGGTCCCCGATCGACCCGGCGACCGCCCGCACACTCGCCGGCGACACCGGAGTCTGGGAGCGCCTCTTCCACGACCCCACCACAGGCGTCACCGTCGCCACCGACTCATACCGCGTGCCGTCCGGAATGCGCCGGTTCCTGCAGGCCAGGGATCAGCACTGCCGGTTCCCCGGATGCCGCATCGCCGCCATCCGCTGCGAAGTCGATCACACCCACGATCACGCCCTCGGCGGCAAGACCGAACTCACCAACCTCGCCCACCTGTGCCAACGACACCATTCGATGAAGCAATTCACCGCATGGCGAGTCCGACAACTCACGGGTGGAGTCCTCGAATGGACCTCACCCCTCGGCAGGACCTACAGAGAAGACGCACCCACCCCGGCCGTCGCCTTCACCCCTGCCGAAACGCACCCCGGAGACCCCGCACCCTTCTGAGACGGCGCCGAACCGCGCGCCCGCGGCCACGCGCCACCAACCCGCGACCGAACCACGTACGAGCGACCACGAGCGACGACGCGGACCCTGGCTCCCGCACGGGCCGCGCTCAGCGCACGCGAGAACGCCGCGCTCGGCCCACACAGGAACGCCGCGCCCCGCGCTCAGCCCACACAGAAACGCCGCGCCCCGCGCACGCGAGACACCCGCGCCCCGCGCACGCGAGAACACCCGCGCCCCGCGCACACAGAACTCCTGCGCCCCGACTACAGCCCGAGCGCCCGCAGGTAGTCGTTCAGGAACGCACCGCGCGGGTCGAGCGCGCGCTGCAGCTGCACGAACTCCGCCCACCGCGGGTACAGCTCGGCGGGATCGCGCGGCGTGAACACCTTGCCCCAGTGCGGCCGCGCGCCGAAGGGGGCGAGCGCCGCTTCGAGCTCCGGCAGCACCTCCGCGACCCCGGCCTCGTCGTCGGTCCACGTGAAGTGGAACGCGACCGAATCCCGACCGGAACTCGGCGACAGCCACAGGTCGTCGCCGGCGATCGTGCGCACCTCGCACACCTGCAGCACGGGCTTCAGCCGCTCGGAGAGCTCCCGCACCGCGTCGAACGCACCCACCGCGTCGGCGAACGGCAACAGGAACTCGGACTGCAGCTCCTCGCCGTTCGACGGCGTGAACTCCAGCCGGAAGTGCGGCAGCCGATCGAGCCAGCGGCCCGCCTTGCCACCCTGCACCGTGCACGACGCCGCCGAGACGCCGGGGAGCGGATGCCGGGCGCCCGACGCCTGGCGATCGCGCAACGCCGCGGGGATCGGCGTCGCCGCGGCATCCGTGCGTTCTTTGCGCCACACCTGGTCGACGTACATGCCGTCGCGGAACGTCGTGAAGAACGAGACGCTGTAGGCCGATCCCGCGATGACGTCGAAGTTCTTGCGGACGGCTTCGAGCGGCACGTTCTCGTAGACCGTCTGCGCGACCTCGTAGGTCGGCTCGATCGCGAGTTCGACCGTCGTCACGATCCCGAGCGCACCGAGACCCACGACCGCACCGGCGAGCGCGTCGTCGCGATCGGTCAGCTGCATCAGCTCGCCGGTCGAGGTGACGAGCTCGAGACCGGTCACCGCAGCGGCGAGCGAGCGGTTTCCCACACCGGACCCGTGGGTCCCCGTGCTGACCGCACCCGCGACCGAGATGTGCGGCAGCGACGCCAGGTTCGCGAGCGCCCACCCCTGCAGGTCGAGCTCCTGCGCGAGTTCGCCGTAGCGAACGCCGCCGCCGACGCGCACCCGCTTCTGCGCGGCATCCACCTGGATCGGCAGGTCGAGCTCGGCGGTCGAGACCAGCGTCCCGCCCGTGTCGGCGATGCGCGTGAAGGAGTGCCGCGAACCGAGCGCTTTCACCGAATCGGATGCCGCGACCACCTCGCGCAACTCGTCGACCGTCTTCGGCGCGACGTACCGTTCCGCCGTGTAGCGGATGTTCCGGGACCAGTTCTCGCCTGCGCCGTCGCTCATGTGAGCCAGCCTACGGGCGCCCGAACCACGCGGCTCGGGTCAGCCCGCCATGCGCGGGTCCTCCGTCGGATCGAGGTACTGGCTGGGGCACCCCTCGGTCGCGGCCTCGGGTCGGAGTTCGAAATGCCAGGGCTCATTGACGTAGATCCGACACAACCCGAACTCCGCCCCGTGGAGATCCAGCCAGTAGGCACCATCGAAGGGGCCCACATCGACGGCGTCCCCCGAGACGTGCGCCGACGTCTCGGAAGTCGCCACCCACCGAGTCGCTTCCTCCAGGGATCCGTACGTCTTCACCGCATCCCGGAGCAGCCGCTCCTGCAGCTCCGGCGAGCGCCACCCGCTGTTGATCCGGAGCGTGACATCCTCGCCCGCCGCCCGATCGGATGCCGCTGTCAGCGCCGCCCGCAGGTCGGCGTCGAGCCGCGCAACAGCCGGCACATCCGTGTCGTGGACGGTCGTGTCGTCGGGGACCTCGCCCTGGTCGATCGGTGAGAGGACGGAACGGATGCCAGGGCCTCCGACCGATCCCTGGGCGGCGCACCCGGCGAGCACGACGGCCAGGGCGAGGAGGACAGCAGCAGGGGCGGCGGATTTCATACCCCCATCCCACGGGCCCCGATGTTGCGAGGGCGTACGCGGAAATCCATACGCCCGCGATACGACCCGCTTCGTACGATCAAGGGGTGCGTGTGCTGATCGTCGAGGACGAACCCCTGATGGCGGGAGCGATCCGCGACGGCCTGCGCCTGGAGGCGATCGCCGCCGACATCGCGGGCGACGGCGACGCCGCACTCGAGCTCCTCGCGGTCGGCTCCTACGACATCGCGATCCTCGATCGCGACATCCCGGGTCCGTCCGGGGACGAGGTCGCACGCTCGATCGTCGAGTCCGGCAGCGGGATGCCGATCCTCATGCTGACCGCCGCGGACCGGCTCGACGACAAGGAATCCGGATTCGAGCTCGGCGCCGACGACTACCTCACGAAGCCGTTCGAGCTGCGTGAACTCGTCCTGCGTCTGCGCGCCCTCGACCGCCGACGCGCCTCGGTCCGTCCGCCTGTTCGCGAGTACGCCGGACTGCGCGTCGACCCCTTCCGCCGAGAGGTCTACCGGAACGGCCGCTACGTCGCGCTCACCCGCAAGCAGTTCGCCGTCCTCGAGGTACTCGTCGCAGCCGAAGGCGGGGTCGTCAGCGCGGAGTCGCTGCTGGAGCAGGCCTGGGATGCCAACGCCGACCCCTTCACCAACGCGGTGCGCATCACCGTGTCGGCGCTCCGCAAGCGACTCGGCGAACCCTGGGTGATCGTCACCGAGCCCGGCGTCGGGTATCGCGTCGAGGCGTCCCCGTGACGCGGCCGCGGGGACTCAGCGCCCGCATCACGCTCACCCTGAGCTACGTCGGGCTCGTCCTCGTCGCAGGCGCGCTCATCCTCACCGTCGTCTGGCTGTTCCTCCTGCGGTACGTGCCCGACGAGCCCCTCTTCACCGACACGGGCTTCGCGCCGAGCCAGCGCGACCTGCTGCGCGCGTTCGCCGGGCCAGCCGGCGCGGCGATGGTCGCCCTGTTGATCATCGGCGCGGTCGGCGGCTGGTTCCTCGCGGGCCGGATGCTCGCACCGCTCGACGCTCTCACCGAGGCGACCCGCCGGGCGGACGCCGGCGACCTGTCGACACGGGTGCGTATGGCGGGCCGGCAGGACGAGTTCCGCGAGCTCGCCGACTCGTTCGATGGGATGCTGCAGCGCATCGAATCCCAGGTCGAGGAGCAGCGGCGGTTCGCCGCCAACGCGTCGCACGAACTCCGCACTCCGCTCGCGATCACGCGAACCCTTCTCGACGTGGCGCGGGCGGATCCGGATCGCAACGTCGACGACCTGCTGGGCCGACTCGCCGCCGTCAACGAGCGCGGCGTCGATCTGGTCGAGGCCTTGTTGCTCCTCGCCCGCGTCGACCGAGGCGGCTTCCCGCAGGCATCCGTCGACCTGTCCCTGCTTGCGGAAGACGCCGTCGAAACCTTGCTGCCTCTCGCTGAAGCGCGCGGCGTCGAGCTGGTCGTCCATGGCGGGGAAGCGACGACATTCGGATCGTCGAGCCTGCTGGGACAGGTCGTGCTGAACCTCCTGCAGAACGCCCTGATCCACGGCGACGCGACCGGACCCGTGACGGTCACCACGCACCGCGACGACGGCGGCGCCGTCCTGATCGTCGAGAACGGCGGCGATCGCCTCGACCCCGCCCTCGTCTCGACGATCGCCGAGCCGTTCCAACGCGGGACCGCCCGCATCCGCCGTTCCGACCACGAGCGGAACGGACTCGGACTCGCGATCGTGACCGCGATCGTCGGCGCGCACGGCGGCGAGCTCGCGCTCGCAGCACGGTCAGTCGGCGGCTTGCGCGCGACGGTGAGGCTGCCGGCGCACGGCTCCTAGTCGCGCGAGGTGCCCACCGTCGGGATCGCGCCCGTCCGCTCGGCGATCTTGCGGTCGCCGCGACGGCGTCCGTAGCGCGCGACGAAGAACAGGATCGTCCCCACGGCGACGTACCCCGCCGTCGCGAGCCAGACCGGCCACTCCTGCTGCGTGAGCAGAACGATCGAGGCGATGATCGCGAGGATCGGCACGATGCGCGGAACGGAGAAGTGCGTGTGCTCGACCTTGTCCTTCTTCAGCACGAGCACGCTCACGTTCGCCGTCAGGAAGACCAGCAGCAGGAGCAGCACGGTGGTGTTGGCGAGGGTCGAGATGTCGCCGACGACCGTGAGGAGCATCGTGACACCCGCGACGACGATGATCGCGACCCACGGCGTGCGCCGCTTCGGGAGGACCTTGCCGAACGCATGCGGCAGCAACTCGTTCTCGGCCAGTCCGTACGCGACACGGCTCGCCATGACCATGAACAGCAGAGCGCCGTTGGCGATCGCGACGAGGGCGATGAGGCTGAAGAGCCATCCCGGGACGGCGAGACCGCTGGCCGTGACGACCTCGAGCAGGGGACCCGTCGAGGTCGCGAGCTTCGTCGGCTCGACGACGATGACGGCGCCGATCGCGATGAGCAGGTAGACGACGGCGGCGGTCAGGATCGCGCCGAAGAGCGCTCGCGGGTACGCCCGGGAGGGGTTCTTGACCTCTTCTGCCATGTTGGCGGCGGCCTCGAAGCCGAGGAACGAGAAGAACGCGACGATGGATGCCGCGAACGCCCCCTGGAGCGGCGGTACGTCCGGGGCGAACTCGAAGATGCGCGACGGCTCGCCGCCGCCGCTGCCGAAGACGATCGCCGCGATCACGATCACGATGACCAGGCCCGAGACCTCGATCATCGAGGCGACCATGTTCGTCGCGAGCGACTCCTTCACACCGCGCAGGTTGATGAGGGTCAGCAGAGCGATGAACGTGATGGCGACGGGGATCGGCGGGATGTCGACCAAAGCGGTGAAGTAGTCGCCCGCGAATGCGTTCGCGAGGGCGGCGGCCGTCGTGATCCCGGACGCCATCATCAGGAAGCCGACGAGGAACGACAGGAACGGGATGCCGAACGCCTTGTCGACGTACCGGGCGGCGCCTCCGGCGTGCGGGTACTTGGTGATCAATTCGGCGTAGGTGCCGGCGGTGAGCAGCGCGACGACGAGGGCGATCAGCAGCGGGAGCCAGATCACCCCGCCGACGTCGGTCGCCATCGTCCCGACGAGCGTGTAGATGCCCGCGCCGAGGGTGTCACCGACGATGAACGCGAAGAGCAGCCACGTACCGACCGCGCGCTTCAGACCGGGCTTGTCCTGCACAGGGGAAGCCGACGTCTCGTTTGTCATCGCACCACTTCAACGAACATGCGGGCTCGGCGCAACCCCTTCTGCGGACCGGTCGAACGTGCCTACGCGGCGGCCGGCGCAGGTGCGGCGACCTGATCCTGCAGGTGCACGGCGTCTCGCAGGACATCCCGAAGCGCAGCCAGCAGGAGTGCGGCGGCGGTCCCGACGGCGAGAGCGATCACCACCAGGAACAGGACGAACGGACTCCCGGCGCCCGCGCCGCCGATGACTCCGCCTCCGACGATCACCGTCAGCATGCTCGCACCGACGAACGCGATCATCGTGTCGACCCAGCGGAAGGATCCGTCCTCGAACAGCCGCCGCTCCCCCGCAAGGGAGAGAAGTCGCCAGAGACACAGCAGCGCTCCCTGCACGAACAGGAGCAGGAGGTCGACGAGGATGACCCCCGGCAGCCGGAGCCCGGCGAACTCGGGGGCGAGTTGCGCGAACCCGCCGGCGACGTCGGGGACGATCCACGCCTGGGCGACGACGATCCCCGCGAGCAGGCCCGCGAGTGCACACTTCGAGAGCACGATCATGAGACTCCGATCTATCGATAGTCGATATATGTATATCGATAAACGGCGGTCTTAGTCGACCCCGCGTGTGAATCGGCACGGCAGGATGGGGGCATGACCACGCCCGCCGCCTCGCGGCATCCGTTTACCTCGTTCTTCCGCGGCGTCGGCGACCTCGGTCGAGGATTCGGCTTCTGGGCACGCCTGCCCGGCCGAATGGCGCTCGGGCTGATCCCGGCCGTCATCGTCGGCCTCCTCCTTCTCGCCGGGATCATCGCGCTCGTCGTCTTCCTGCGCGACATCGTCACGACGCTCACGGGGTTCGCGGACGGATGGTCCGATGTCGCCGCGTCGCTCGTACGGTTCGGTATCGGCGCGGGGATCCTCGGCGGTGCGATCGTCCTGGCAGTGGTCTCGTTCACCGCTCTGACGCTTCTCGTGGGCGATCCCTTCTACGAGCGCATCTGGCGCTCCGTCGAGGAGCACCTCGGCGATGCACCGGTCGAATCGGACTACGGGTTCTGGCGTTCCCTCGGCGACAGCATCGGGCTCATCCTCCGCGGTCTGCTCGCGGCGATCGCCGCGGCCCTCCTCGGACTGATCCCCCTCGTGGGCACGGCTCTCGGCGCCGTCGTCGCTGCCTTCCTCACAGGGTGGCTGCTCGCCGACGAACTCACCTCGCGGGCCTTCGCCGCACGGGGGCTGGATGCCGCGGCCCGCCGTCGCCTGCGGAAGGGCCACCGCGCGCGCGTGCTCGGGTTCGGCGTCGCCACCCAGCTGTGCTTCCTCGTGCCACTCGGGGCCGTCATCGCGATGCCCGCCGCCGTGGCCGGTTCCACGGTCCTGTCGCGCACCCTCCTCGACGGACGAGCCGTCACGGGTCAGACTGATCACTCGGCAGCGCCCACCGGGCGCAGAAACGGAGCACGATGCGCCTCGTCCCCTTCGGTCCCACCGATCGCCAGGCCCCGAACATCGTCGCCGGCATGATGCGCATCGAGGAGATGTCCGACGAGGCGATCCGGGCGCTGTACGACGCGTGCCGCGCGAGCGGCGTCGACTTCTTCGACCACGCCGACCTGTACGGCAGCAGCCGCCACGGCTGCGAGCGCCGCTTCGCCGAGGCGCTGAACCTCGGCCCTGCGGAGCGCGATGAGATCACGTTGCAGACCAAGACCGGCATCGTCGCCGACGACTGGCACTTCGACCACTCGTACGAGCACATCGTGGCGTCCGCCGAGGAGTCCCTGCGGGCCCTGAACACCGACCGCCTGGACGTGCTGCTCCTCCACCGCCCCGATGCGCTCGTCGAGCCCGAGGAGGTCGCGCGCGCGTTCGACCACCTCGAGTCGTCGGGCAAGGTCCTCGCCTTCGGCGTCTCCAACCACACTCCGCGCCAGATCGATCTGCTCAAGACCGCGGTGACGCAGCCGATCGTCGCCAACCAGGTGCAGCTGTCCGTGACGCACTCGACGATCGTCGCGCAGGGGCTCGCTTCGAACATGGCGGGCGAGGACGACTCGATCACCCGCGACGGCGGCGGTCTCGTCGACTACTCGCGCATCAACCGCATCACGCTGCAGGCCTGGTCGCCGTTCCAGAAGAATTTCTTCGACGGCGTCATCTTCGGCGCCCCCGAATACGCCGAGCTGAACGAGCTGATGGACCGGCTCGCAGCGAAGTACGATGTCACGCCGACCGCCATCGCCACCGCCTGGATCACGCGGCATCCCGCCCACATGCAGGTCGTCCTCGGCACCACGAACCCGCAGCGCGTCGCGGATGCCGCCGCCGGTTCGGACATCCCTCTCACCCGACCCGAGTGGTACGGCCTCATCACCGCCGCAGGGCACAAGGTCCCCTGAGCCGCGTGGCCGAGTACGTCATCGAGGGCGGCCGCATCGGCGGCATCCCGGATCTCTACGAGGAGCTGAATCGGCTGTTCATGAGCGGAGAGGAGTGGCGCCTGGGCGCCAGCCTCGACGCGCTGGATGACCTGCTCTACGGCGGGTACGGATCGCTGGCCGAGGATGACGCCGTCCGGGTCGTCTGGCGGGATGCCGCCCGCAGCCGGAACGCGCTCGGCGTCGCCGAGACCGCGCGATGGCTACGCGCGAAGCTCGCGCAGCCGGGTATGTTCCGGGCCGATGACCTGCAGCGGCAGCTCGACGACGTGCTCGCCGGCGCGGGGACGACCTACTTCGACCGTGTGCTCGAGGTGTTCGCGGGCCATCCCGGCGTGACGCTCGACCTGCGCTGAGTCAGGCCTCGCGACGCGTTTTGATCGTCGCTCCGGCGCCGAGGAAGACGAACGCGGCGGCGACCTGAGCGGCGCTCCAGATCGGGCCCGAGAACTCGAACGGGATGACCGGGTTCCACACCACCGCGATCGCCAGCATCGCCGGCATCCACCACCAGTGCTTCGCCTGGAACGCGAACCATCCGATGATGATCGCGAAGATCGTCGCGACGAAGCGCACCGTGAGGAACCAGTCGCTCTCGATCAGCGCCGGCGCGACGAACAGGACCGCGGCTGCGAGGAGGCTCGGCGCGAGGGCGTTGCGCTGGTACGTCGCGGGCGTCGGCTGCGTGCGGCTCACGGGGCTCCTCAGGACGGGGGTGTCGTTCCAGTCTGACGCACGCGACGGGCACGCCAGGCGAGCACGGCGCCGCCCACGATCGCGGCGACGACCGAGCCGGCGAGGATGCCGATCTTCGCGTGATCGTCCTCGAGCGATCCGACGCCGTACGAGAGTTCGCCCACGAGCAGCGCGACGGTGAACCCGATGCCGGCGAGCAGGCCGACGCCCACCATGTCACCCCACCGCAGCTCGAACGTCCGCCGGACCGCGGGGATGCGCGTCAGCAGGAACACCGCGAGCAGGATGCCGATCGGCTTGCCGAGGACGAGGCCGACGAGGATGCCGAGGGTCACCGGATCGGCGAAGGCAGCCGTCAGCCCCTCCCACCCGCCGACCGTGACGCCGGCCGAGAAGAACGCGAAGATCGGCAACGCGACGAGCGTCGAGATCGGCCCGAAGCGGTCGGCGAAGTGCGCCGTCAACGCATCGTGGATGGGGGAACCGTCGGCATCCGTACCCACCTCGACGCGGGCGCGCGGCGTCACGGTCGCCGGCACCATGAACGCGAGGACGACGCCCGCGATCGTGGCGTGCACGCCGGAGGCGTGAACGAAGCCCCACGTGACGATCGCGAGCGGCATCAGCACCCACCAGTGACGGATGCCGCGCCGCACCGCGACGGCGAACAGCACCAGCGGAACGACGGCGGCCGCGAGCCACAGCGGTTGCAGGTCGTCGGTGTAGACGGTGGCGATGATGGTGATCGCGAAGAGGTCGTCGACGACGGCGAGGGTGAGCAGGAACACGCGGAGCCCGGCCGGCAGCCCCTTCGCGACGACGGCGAACACCGCGATGGCGAAGGCGATGTCGGTCGCAGTGGGGATCGCCCAGCCGCGGACGGCGTCGCCGGGCAGGGTGAAGGTGAAGGCGGTGAAGATGAGGGCGGGGACGATGACCCCGCCCAGGGCGCCGATCACCGGGACCGCGGCGACGCGCGGCGAGCGCAGCCGGCCCGCCACGATCTCCTCCTTCAGCTCGAGGCCGACGACGAAGAAGAAGATCGCGAGCAGGCCGTCCGCTGCCCAGTGCGCGACGGTGAGGTCGAGGTGGAGGGCTTCGGGGCCGAACGAGGTCTCGCGGACGCCCACGTACCAGTCCGCGAGGGGCGAGTTGGCGAGGACGAGGGCCGCGACCGTGGCGGCCAGCAGCAGGATGCCGCCGAAGGTGTCGGTGCGGACGGTCTGGCGGATCCCGCGCCAGATCTCGTGCGGTGCCGTGTGGGGTGAAGGGGAAGTGGACATGACGGATCGCTTTCCGCGTCGGTGATCAGGGGTCGCTGAGGGCGCACCGACGAGCGGTGCGGGTCAGGCCGCTGACGGCGGGCAGCCGGCGATCTCGCCGTGCGCGTTGGTACCCCATTCGCTCACCCACCCGTTCGTTCCGGGATGCTGCGGCGCGTTGAGCGTGCGGATGCCGATCGCCGACGGCAGTGCCCGCTCGAGGCGGTAGCGTGCCGTGATCGTCATGCCTCGAGGGTATCCCGTGTGCACTTTTCTGTGACGTTTCGGGCTGTGGGCACCTCCTATCTCCGAGGGCGCAGACCACGCCCTCCGACGCGGCCCCGACGGCACGGCGTCGGACGAGACGACACAGTGAGGGATACCCCCATGGCTGACGAGAAGACCACCACGAGCACCGCCACCACCACGACGCCCAAGACGGCGACGCGCGTCGACCGTGCGGCATCCGCCGCGCCCGCCGGCGACCCGAAGGTCGCGGGCCGGATCACGATCGCCGACGGCGTCGTCGCCAAGGTGGCCGGGATCGCCGCCCGCGAGGTCAGCGGCGTGTACGCGCTCGGCGGCGGCGGAGCTCGCGCGCTCGGCGCCATCCGTGACGCCGTCAACGCGACCGACCTGACGCAGGGCGTCAAGGTCGAGGTCGGCGAGACGCAGGCCGCCGCGGACCTCAAGGTCGTCGTGGAGTACCCGGCGCCGATCGGCCGCGTCGCCGACGAGGTCCGCGCCTCGGTCGCCGGCGCCATCGAGCGACTCACAGGACTCGACGTCGTCGAGGTCAACGTCGAGATCCACGACGTCCACATCGCCGACGATGAGGACGAGCAGACCGAGTCGCGCATCGCTTGACCATGCGCAACACGGCGAAGACTTTTGTCGCCGCCGTCAAGGACGTGGCGCACGACGTGCGCAAGCGACTGAACTGACGGCATCCGCTGCTACGGAATCAGACACACCATCACTAAGGAGTCATCATGGGCTTTTTCGGTTTCCTCATCCTCGGCCTGCTGGCCGGCGCCATCGCAAAGCTCATCCTGCCGGGCAAGCAGGGCGGCGGCTGGTTCGTCACGCTGCTGCTCGGCATCGTCGGAGCTCTGCTCGGCGGCTGGCTCGGCGGGCTGATCTTCGACGTCAACCTCAACGAGTTCTTCTCGCTGTCGACGTGGCTGCTCGCGATCGGCGGCTCGCTCATCGTGTTGCTGATCTACGGCGCACTGTTCGGCCGCAAAGGCGCCAAGCGCTGATCGCGCGGCGGTGGTGTCCGCGGCGGGTCAGCCGGGTAATGCCACCTTCGGGCGTTCTGCGGCGTCGACCTCCTGGATCATGCCCCGCTCCTGCCAGGCTTTCATCGTCCCGGGAGATCCCCATTCCGTCGTGTAGACCTTTCCATCCGGCCAGACCACGATTACGTTGTGCCCTGACACCCAGATGGTGGTGACCTCGACGATGTCACCGTCAGTCAGGATGAAGCGGGTCGACCGGGTCTCTTTGCCAATGGCGTCGCCTGCGTCCTCCGGGTCCCATGCGGTCGTCGGCATGTCTTTATAGCCTCGAAGCCACTCTGCGATCGCCGCCGGATCGTCGATCGTCAGCCGGTCGAGCGTTGAGGGAACGCTGCCCCACGGGTATTCGTAGTACTGAATCTCGGCGACGTCGCTCGCGTCGACCCCCAATGACCGCGTGGTCGTGCCCGCACATCCTGTCAAGAGAAGTAGCGCGATAGCTCCCCACACCAGGATGGTTTTACGTCGTGCCTTCATTTGAGTCGAAACCTTGCTGTCGAGCCCACGGTCGCGCCGTTGAGGATGATGTTGGTGTAGCCGTCCCATCCGTAGTGCGCTATCGGATAGCCGCTATTCGTCTCGCCGTAGGCAACAACCGCATGAGCTCCCTTCTTCTTCTTCTTCCCGAGGGGTAGATCCCCAAACACGATTACGGGATAACCTCCGTCGATTTCCGGAAACAATCCGATCGCGCCGAGTGCCCAGGAAGAGACGTACCCCACCTTCTGCTGCTTCGCATTCCAAGCAAGTCTTTCTTCGATGTTGGGTGCCCAGGTAGCATCTCCCCCTTTCCCCTGCAGGTAGGTGGCAAAGTTCGGGGTCGAGGTCATGTTGGTGCCGCTTCGATACTTGGTAGGCAAGAGCTTCCGAGAGGAGGACCTCGCATGCCAATACCGGGTCACTATCGAACCCGCGACCCACCCGCAGATTCCGGTTGCGTTCTCGTAAATCCTCGAACCCGTGACGTAACCATAATTCGGAACACGTTGCCTGATGTCACCGCTCTTCACGTGTTCCAAGTCGCTGGAAGTTGAGTTCAATGATGCAGCAGGGTTCTTCCAACGAGGGTCCGTTTTCCTTCGCACCGCCTCGACGTCCATCGCTGAGACCACCAGGCGATCGCGAGTCGCCGCGATTTGATCCTTCGTTGCAGCCAGAAGCTCGCGGGAGGACTCGCTGATTCCGGTTCGCAGGTCGACCGCGCGGATGGAGTCGAAGGTGAAGTACTGACCTAGGCCGCCGTACAGGAGGTTGCCCGGAACCCCGTCGAACGGGCTGAGAGCGGTGGGCGACGCTTCAAGGAGGGTCTGTCGCCCAGCATCAACCACCATATATCCACCGCCCTCCACCTCCCACAGCTCGAGGTCGTCCTGCAGGGGTCTCACGTTTAAGGCGCCAGAGGGCAAGTACTCGCCTGCCAACGCCCTGCGCCAATCCTGCTTATCACCATCGACAATGGTGGACGCGGTTGGCCCAGGGCCATGCAGGAGACTCATTCCCGATGCCGCGATAACGGCGGCACCCTGTAAGAATTCTCGACGTCGAATAGTCGTCACGATCTCGTCCCCCCGGAAAAGCCACCATGGCCGCTTCTCGAGACCGTAGTGCGCCGAGGCGTGGGGCGCGAGTGTGGGCCGCAATCGCTGGGCGCGGGTGCGTACGATGGCTCCCCGTGACGAGCCCTGATCTGCGCACCCTCCCGAAGGCCGAGCTGCACCTGCACATCGAGGGCACGCTCGAGCCGGAACTCGCGTTCGCCCTCGCCGAGCGCAACGGCGTGACCCTGCCGTTCGCCGACGTCGACGATCTGCGGCGACGCTACGACTTCGAGGATCTGCAGTCGTTCCTCGACCTCTACTACGCATGCATGGCGGTGCTGCGAACGGATCAGGACTTCACCGACCTCGCTGTCGCCTATTTCGAGCGGGCCGCGGCTGACGGTGTGCGTCACGTCGAGATGTTCTTCGATCCGCAGGTCCACGCCGCCAACGGTGTGCCGGTCGACGTCGTCATCGACGGGCTCCGCGCTGGTCTCGCGGCCGGGCAGGAGCGGTTCGGCATCACCGGCGGACTGATCGCCTGCATCGTCCGCGACCACCCGGTCGCCTCGGCCGAAGCGCTGCTCGACGAGATCGCGCCGCGTGCGCACGAGCTTCTCGGCATCGGCTTGGACTCCGCGGAGGTCGGCTACCCGCCGGCGCTGTTCGAGGGCGTGTTCCGCCGAGCCGCCGAGCTGGGACTGCGTCGCGTCGCCCACGCCGGCGAGGAGGCACCGGCCGCATACGTCTGGGAGGCGCTGCGGCTGCTCGAGGTCGAGCGGGTGGACCACGGCATCCGTTCGATCGACGACCCCGAGCTGCTGGCGCATCTCGCGGAGCACCGCGTCGCGCTGACGGTGTGCCCGCTCTCGAACGTGCGCCTGCGGGCCGTGCCCGAACTGGGCGCCCACCCCCTGCGCGAGCTCGTCGACGCGGGCGTCGTCGTGACGATCAACTCCGACGATCCCTCGTACTTCGGCGGCTACATCGGCGACAACTACGCCGCCGTCGCCTCGCTCGGCTTCGACACGGCGGAACTGGCGCAGCTCGCCGCGAACTCGATCGAGGCGTCTTTCGCGGATGCCGGGCGGAAAGCGGATCTCCTCGCGCAGGTGCGGGAGTGGGCGGCATCCGCCTGATCGAACAGCGCAGAGCCGGTGTAACCGGTTGCCCACGGCCGAACACCGGCTAGGGTTCGAGGATCCGGCCGGGGGGCGGGTGTCAGACTCGACGGATCGAGGCACCGATGATGAACAGGGCGACGGGAATGGCCGCGGCGACTGCGGCCGTGCTGATGCTGGTCGGATGCGTACCGTCAGCCGACGAGGACAGGACGGTCGAGAAGACGCGGCCGGGGCTGACGATCGGCGAGGCGAAGCGCGTGGCGCAGGGCGTCGAGGACGCGATCGTCGCGAAGCTGCCCGAGACGATGGTGTCGTCGGTCGAGCAGAGGGCGACGGGCATCCTCCTCCCCTGCGACGCGGACCGGGGGTACCAATGGACCGGGCGGACCGTGGTCACGTTGACGGAGTCGACCTCGCCGGAGAGCGTGATCGACGAGGTCCTCACGGCGTACGGGGACGATGACGAGTTCCGCCCGCGCGACATCACCGATTCCGTGGGCCCGGCGGTGCAGCTGCTCGGTCCGTACGGCTCGGGGTACATCGTTGGGCGGCGCGCAGCGAACGCGGTGGACGTGGCATCCTTCTCGCCCTGCTTCGTTCTGCCCGAGGGTAGTTCGCCCAGCATCGAGTACTGACCCGCTGCGCTACCCGCCCTCGGCCGTCGGCCACACGTAGGGCAGGTCGTCGGGGTCGTCGAAGCCCTGCGCGCGGTAGTACTCGAGGTCCTTCCGCAGCAGGTTCGAGCGGTGCGAGCGGTGGACGTCCTCGCGGCCGAACCAGGGCGGCATCCGGACCGTCCCCGACCGGTACTCGGCACCGTCTTCGGGGATCTCGTCGAGCGTCGCCAGGGTCGAGGCGCGGGTCGTGTCGGCGAAGCCGCGCCGCACCCATTCATCGACCGTGAGGTCCTGGTAGACCATGAGCGCGGCGCGATGCCCGCGCCACATCTTGACGGCCGGATGGTGTCGCCAGCCGTAATCCGGAATCGTGAGCGTGCGCATCACCTGCAGCGTCTCGACGCGCTGCTTGCCGAGCCGCTTCGTGTCGAGCGCCGCCATGCCGCGGGCGAGGTCGTCGAACGGGACGAAGGTCTGCACGTCAGCGTGCCTTCCGGATGCGGATCGGCCCCTTGGCGGTCGACGGGTCGACGACCTGTCCGCGCTGGGTGATCTCGACCTCGCCGATCGCGACCAGGCGTCGCGCCGCGCGACGGGCGGGTTCCATGAGGTCGCGCCAGTCCTCGCCTCCGACGGCCCGCGCCGCCTCGGACGGGCAGATCGTCGCCGACGCTGCGCGCGCGTCGAGCAACTCCCGGATCGAGGCCGTGAGCTTCTCGTCGACAGGACGGATGCCGCGCTTCCGACACGCGCCCGAGCAGTACTTCACGTCGGCCCAGTTCTTCTCCCACTTCTTGCGCCACTGGATCTCGCGTCCGCACGAGGCGCACGTCTTGGGTGCAGGGATGGAAGCCATGCGGCGACGCTACGTCGAGCGGCCGACACGGGCGAAGGGGTTGCGGATGCCGGCGGGCGCCGCTCAGTGCCCGATCGGGCCCTGCAGGTCGACCATGACCTGGATCGCCGAGATGGTCTGACGCTTCTTCAGCGTGTCCGCTGTACCCGGTCCGCCGAGGGACGGCAGCGGCACGAAGATGAAGGATTCGTCGAACGCCGGCGCCCCCTCCTGCGCGACCGCTTCGGGGAACACGTCCCAGTGGAACTCGTCCGCGAGGTGCTCCGCGCCGTCGAGACGCAACAGTCCGAAGAACGTCCTCGGACTCCCGAGGCCGGTGCCGTCGTTCCTGCGGAACATCAGCGCGACGAGGCCTCCAATGCTCGGCTCCCATGTGATCAGGTCGCCGAGCGCCGTCACCATGACAGGAATCGCGATGCCGTCGCCCTGCGTCTTGCCGATCCGGTCGCCGAGCTCCTCCTCGTACACCCTTGGGTTGATCACCCGGAGAAAGCCGTCGCCGAACGTCCCGTAGCCGTAGGTCTCCCAGAGCTCCACGATCTCCGCCGGAACTCGGTCGCGGTACGCCGCGATGACCTCCGGCTCGACGGGCGCATGCGGGACGAAGTCGGCGAGCTCGATCATGCGCCCAATGTAACCGTCATGCTTCGGGCTGACACCGCGGACACCACCACGTGCGGCGACGCTCGGGGTCGTTCGCGACCTCGTCCCGCACGAGGATCCGGGTGCCGCACCGCAGGCATGGGCGCCCGGCGCGACCGACGACCCAGTGGGACTCGCCCTTCCGCGTCGAGCCTGTGGTCACCTGGTACATGCCCGGCACAGTGGCGGAGATCCGCAGCATCCTGGCTGCCCGCTCGACGAGCGACCCGAGGTCCGCCGAGGCGATCGGCGCGAATGGGTGCACGCCGGAGAGGAACGCGGTCTCGTTGACCCACAGATTCCCGAGCCCGGCGATGTTCCGCTGGTCGAGCAGCGCCGCGACGAGGGGGCGCTCGGGCCGCCCCGACAGACGGCGGACGGCCTCGGCGGCATCCCAGTCCTCGCGCAGCGGATCGGGACCGAGATACGCCAGCAGCGCACCCTCGTCAGCCGTGGCGATGAGTTCGACGACCGGCAGGTCGATGCCCCACAGCGTCGACCCGTCGTCGAGCCGCATCCGCACGCGCACCCGGTGATCCTCGCGGGACGGGATGCGGCGCCCCGGCCTTGTCACCGTCCAACTCCCCTGCATCCGCAGGTGCGTGTGCAGCGTCTGCCCGCTGTCGAAGCGGGTCAGCAGGTGCTTGCCGTGCGTGTCGTACGAGGCGATCCGCGCTCCGGCGAGCGGGGTGCCCGCCGCCGCGCCGGAACGCAGCTCCCCCGCGACGACGACGTGACCGACGGATGCCGCGGCCAGCCGCTGCCGCAACCGGTACACGCTGTCACCCTCGGGCATCCGTCCTCCTCCCGCGCGCCGAATCTCCGCCTATCGTCCTGCATTCCGGCACGGCTGGTTGCGTGAGCGCCCCACCGGAGGGGGAACGACAACGGACCGTTCTCCGGAGGATCGAGGCACAAGAGCGCTGCGCCGGCCGTGAAGCCCCATCGATCCGGAGAACGGAACCTCGCCAGACGCTGCCTCGACGACGTGGAGGGGTCAGCCCCCGGCGCGCAACCAGACCGTCGTTGCGCCGGGCAGCCGACCGCCGTCCAAGTCTGCGCTCGCGAGCAGCACCTCACCCGCGGGCAGATCGGCCGGCTCATCACCGAAGTTCGTGACCACGGTCCACCCGTTCGGCCGGATGAAGGCGAGCACGTCACCGCGCCCGGTGTCGACCCACGTCAGCTCCTCGGCCGTCTGCAACTCATGACGCAGGTACAGCGCACGGCGGTAGAGATTCAGCGTCGAAGAGGGGTCGCCCTCCTGGGCCTCGACCGACAACCCGCCGAACCACTCCGGCTGCGGCAGATGTGATCCGTCTGCGCCGAAGCCGAACGACGTCCCCGACTCTGTCCAAGGGATCGGCACGCGGCATCCGTCCCGGCCGATGTCCTCGCCGGGACTGCGGAAGAAGGTCGGGTCCTGTCGGTCCGCGTCGGGGATGTCCCCGACCTCCTGCAGACCGAGCTCCTCGCCCTGGTAGATGTACGCCGATCCCGGCAGACCGAGGACGAACAGGCTCGCGGCGCGCGCCCGGCGGAGCCCTGCCTCGGCATCGACGGTCGACGCGGCGCCACCCGAGAGCAGCCACTCGTTGCCGTGCTTGCGCGAGGGGCGACCCGAGGCATCCCGATCCGGATGCGGCAGCCCATACCGCGTCGCATGCCGGACGACGTCGTGGTTCGACAGCACCCACGTCGTCGACGACCCCGACGAGGCGGCGAGCGCGAGGTTGTCGGCGACGATCCGCCGGAACTGGGTCGCGTCGAAGTCCGCCTCGAGCAGGTCGAAGTTGAACGCCTGGCCCAGGCTCTCGGCGCTCGCGTAAAGCGGGATGCGCGACGGGGCGACCCACGCCTCGGCGACAGCGGTGCGCGGCGGATCGTAGGAGTTGAACACCGCCCGCCACTCGGCGTACACCTCGTGCACGTCGTCACGGTCGATCATCGGATGCTGCCCGTCGTGCGGCATCGCATCGAGCTCCGCCTGCGTGGGCAGCTCATCCGGGAGGTCCTTCGTCAGCATGTGGGCGACGTCGATGCGGAATCCGTCCACACCCCGGTCGGACCAGAACCGTAGTGTGTGAACGAAGTCGGCGCGCACCTCGGGGTTCGACCAATCGAGGTCGGGTTGCTCGACCGCGAAGTTGTGGAAGTACCACTGGCCGTCGCCGACGGGCTCCCACGCCGGGCCGCCGAAGACGGACTGCCAGTCCGCGGGCGGTTCCTCGCCCTTCTCCCCCTTGCCGTCGCGGAAGATGTAGCGCGCCCGCGCGGCCGACCCGCGCGGCGAGGCGAGCGCCTCTTGGAACCACGCGTGCCGATCGGAGGTGTGGTTCGGGACGATGTCGATGACGACCTTGATGCCCACGTCGTGCAGGGCGGCGATCATCGCGTCCGCGTCGTCGAGGGTTCCCAGCCGCGGGTCGACGTCGCGGTAGTCGGCGACGTCGTAGCCGCCGTCCGCGAGGTCGGACGGATAGAACGGGCTGAGCCAGACGGCATCCACCCCCAGTTCCTTCAGATAGGGCACCCGGGAACGGATGCCGCGCAGGTCGCCGATGCCGTCACCGTCGGCATCCGCGAAGCTGCGGGGATACACCTGGTAGACGACCGCCTGTCGCCACCATTCGGGGGTCACGATCTCATCGGCGGTCTCGGGTGCGGTCTGCACGTCGGAGGTCACGGTGTCCTTTCGGGGGTTCGGTGGTCGATCAGCCCTTGACGGCACCCTGGGTCACGCCCTCCATCACCCAGCGCTGGGTGAAGAGGTACGCAAGGATGGCGGGGGCCATGGCCATGAGGTACGACGCGAAGGCGACGTTGTAGTTGTTGCTGAACTGCGTCTGGAAGAGGTTCTGTCGCACGGGCAGGGTCTGCATCGACGGATCGGAGATGATCAGCGACGGCAGCATGAAGTCGTTCCACGCGTAGAGGAAGGCGAAGATGCCGACCGTCGCACTCATGGGGGCGAGCAGCGGGAAGATCAGCTTCCAGAACGTCTGCCACGTCGACGCGCCGTCGATCCGGGCGCTCTCCTCGAGCTCGATCGGGATCGACCGCAGGAACGCGGTGAACAGCAGCACGCTGAAGCTCAACTGGAACATCGTCGCCAGCAGGATGACCCCGAAGGGGTTGTCGAGCCCCAGTCGGCCGGTGAGCTGGATCTGCGGCAGCGCGACGACGGGGAACGGGATGAACATCGCCGCGAGCAGGTAGAAGAACGAGTAGCGGAAAAGCTTCCGGTCCCAGTTGCGGACGATCGCGTACGACGCGAAGGCGGCCAGGATGATCGTCGCGATCACGGTGCCGGCCGTCACGAAGAACGAGATCGCGGCTCCGGTGGGGAACTGCGTGAGATTCCACGCCTGGACGAAGCCGTCGAAGCTGATCGGCGCCGGGAGCGAGAACGCGTTGCCGTCGACGGCCTGCCCCGTCGTCTTCAGCGACATCGAAATGGTGACGTACAACGGCAGGAGCACCGTGATGGAGCAGAGGAACAGGATGACGGTGCCCGACCAGTTGGGGCGCTCGGCGCCCGTCTTGCGCCGGCGACGCGGGGGTTCGGTCGGGCGGTCGGGAGCGGTGACGGCGTCGGCCTGTTCGAAGGCGAGCGCGGGCTGCGAGGTGGACATCAGACCTTGTTCCTTCCCCGCGTGAGCGAGAGCTGGAGGAGAGAGATGAGGACGGCGACGATGAAGAAGATCGTCGCGTTGGCCATCTGGTAGGCGTAGTCGCCGCCGTTGAAGCCCGCGATGATCGTCATCGCGACGCTGCGGGTCGCCGTGCCGGGACCGCCGCCGGTGAGGCCGACGATGATGTCGTACGCGTTCAGGAAGCCCTTGAAGCCGAGGATCACGTTGATCACTACATAGCCCGCGACCAACGGCAGGGTGATCCGGAACAGCTGCTGCCGCTTCGATGCGCCGTCGATGTCGGCCGCCTCGTACACGTCGCCCGGCACCGAGAGGAGTCCGGCGATGTAAATGAGGAGCGTTCCCGGGACGGCCTGCCACGCGGTCACGATGACGATCGCCACCCAGGCGAGGTCCGGATTGGCGAGCAGGCTCTCCTGCAGCCACGGGATGCCCAGGGTCGACCCCGCGGACGGCAACGAGTTGGAGAACAGGAAGTTGAAGACGTAGGCGATGATGATGCCCGAGATGACCATCGGGATCACGAAGATCGTCCGGAGGCCTGTCTTGAAGCGGATGCGGGAGGTCAGCCCCACGGCCAGCAGGAAGGCCGCGATGTTCACGACGATGACGGTCGCAATCGCGAAGCCCGCCGTGAACAGGTAGCTCTGCAGGATCGCCGGGTCGCTGAAGAGGGCGATGTAGTTCGTGAACCCGATGAAGTTCCACTCCCCCAGCCCGATCGAGTCGGTCAGGCTGAAGAAGATGCCGATGAGACCCGGGACGGTGATCGCGAGGGTGAACAGCAGCACCGTCGGCAGCAGGAACAGGTAGTAGATCGGCTCGACGCGCTTCGAACTGCGCCTCGCCTTCCGGTCGCCCTGGGTCACGAGGGTCGTCGTCGACCCGGTGGTGGTGGTCATCGCGCTGCCTCCTCGGCCTCGTCGGTGAGGACGGGCTGACGGAACGCGAGTCGCGACCAGTCGCTGTCCATGGTGGCGAACGTGCGCGCGGGGTCCTGGCCGAACAGCATGGCCTGCGCGTAGGCGAACACCGGGATCGTCTTCGGGACGAGGACCGACGGCCCCTGATAGATCCGACCCTCGTCGTAGTAGGACTGCATGCCCTCGATGCGCGGATCCTGCGGCGGAGCGGCATCCGTCGTCGGCGCGAAGCCGAGCTGCGACTCGTTGTAGGCCTCGATGATGTCGGGCTGGTACAGGTACTCGAGGAAGTCCCGGGCGGCATCCTTCTTCGTGGACGCGTCGGGGATCATGGCCGCGAGGTCCATGTTGACGCGGATCGCGAGGTCGTCGGGGTCGTCCGTCATGGGAAGCGGGAACGTGCCGAGCGGGGCGTCGGGAGCGGTCTTCGCGATCTCGCTGAACGCCCAGGGGCCCTGCAGGTACATCGCCGCCTCACCCTCACCGAACGCGAGGTTGCCGTCGCCGTAGGCCCGACTGTCGGCATCCTCGTTCGTGTACTCGGTCGCGAGCTGCAGCACCTTCTCGACCGGCTCGGTGAAGGTCTTCTCGAACGAGACCTCCGACGAACCGTCGACCTCGGCGCCCTCTGCGGCGAGACGCTCGAAGAAGTCGATCACGTCGACCGATCCGCCGATCGCGTAGTCGTACCAGCCCTGCGCCACGGTCCAGTCGTCCTTGAACGTGCCGTAGAACGGCGTGACCCCGGCTTCTTCGAGCGCGTCGCAGACGGCGATGAGCTCATCCCAGGTCGTCGGCACCTCGAGGCCGTTGTCCTCGAAGATCTGCGTGTTGTAGATGACCGACGACGCCATCACCGAGTACGGCAGCGCGCTGGTGCGACCCTCGCACGTCCCGTACTGCTCCATCAGCGGCTGCAAGTCCTCGCGCACCGTGCCGGCGGCGTCCGTCCCGCTGAGGTCGCTGAGGGCGCAGCGCTGCACGAAGCGGGCGACCTCGTAGTTGTAGTTCGCGAGCATGATGTCGGGCGGGTTGCCGCGGACGAAGCTGGCGGAGACCACGTCGACGCCCGAGGTGTCCATCTCGACGGTGACCCGCTCCTGCGACGCGTTGTACTTCTGCACCACGTCCTGCATGAACGGCAGTGCCTCGCGCTTGCTGAACGTGAAGCGCAAGGTCTCGCGGCCGTCGGACGAGCATCCGGCGAGCAACGCGCCGCCCAGCGCGGTGACGGCGAGTGCGGCGGCGATCCGCCGCATCCGGGAAGAGGTCGATGACATGTGTATCCGATCGCGTCGTTGCGGACGAAAGTTCCCTCACCGTTCGACCCAGCGACTATATTTAGTCGCCAAATCAATACGATGCAGGCAATATTGCAGGGCAGATCCCGAAAGGTCAAGACCCCGATGTCGACACTCGTCTCCCCCCCGACTCGCCCGGCGAGTCAGGACGCCGTGCTCGCCTTCGCGTGGGAGACACTCGAGTTCACTGCCACCGACGCGATGGAGTCCACGGGGTTGACGCGGTCGACGACGATCGAAGCGACCGCGGCCCTCGTCGCTCGGGGGCTGCTCACCGAACTGCCGAATGCGCGCCTGGCCGGGGATTACCGCAAGGGCCGCCCGGCGCGCCGATTCGCGCTGCGCGGCGACGCCGCCGTCGTCGTCGGTATCGACGCTGGCCACGAGCACGTGTCGGTGTCCATCGCGGACCTGCGCGGACAGCCGATGGCGGATGCCGATGCGCGCCTCGTCCTGGATCGTGACGACGCGGCGGGACGCGCTCGCGTCGTCAGCGACACCGTCGACCGTGCCCTGGCCGCAGCGGGTCGGTCACGCGCGGACGTCCTCGCCGTGTGCGCCGGCGTGCCCGCGCCGGTCGACCGCACGGGCCGGTCGCCGCGGCATCCCACCCGCTTCTGGGAGCGGATGAACCCCGACCTCGTCGACGTCCTCTCGTGGGCGCCGATCGTGCGGATCGAGAACGACGCGTCGCTGGCGGCCGTCGCGGAGGGGTCGGTCGGGGCGGCGAGAGGATGCCGGGACTACATCGCCCTGCTGGCCGGATCCCGCCTGGGTGCCGGAGTCGTCGTCGACGGGCATCTGTTGCGCGGCCATCACGGCGGGGTCGGCGAGATGGTCGCGTTCGACCACGTCGACGGCGTACGCGGCGCCGAGGGTCTCGGCTCGCGGGTGGCGTCGTGGGCCGCCGAGTTCGCGGAGTCGGGCGAGGCGACTGCAGGGTTCCGGGATGTCGCGCCCGAGGATCTCGACGCCCGGACGGTCCTCTCGATGGCCGCCCGCGGGGACGCCGATGCGCTGCGGATCGTCGACCGCGTCGGCCTCGCGCTCGCGCGCATCGTGAGCGTCCTCGGGAGCATGTTCGACCCCGAGCGGGTCGTCGTCTCGGGCGCCATCGCCGACGGTGTGGACGAGGTCGTCGCCGCCGCGCGTCGATCTCTACCGACCGATCTCGACCTGCCGGCGCCCGAACTGGTCGCCTCGACGCTGAGCGGCGACGTCGTCGTGACGGGGGCGGTCGCCGCCGCCGTGGCATCGGCGCGCGAGCGAGCGCTCGACGTGTGGCAGGGCTGAGTCAGCGCACCTCGCGGCGCGGGTCCTGACGGGAGCGGGAGTACGCCCGCCACAGGATGCGGGCGTGCCGTTCCTTCGCGCGTTCGACGCCCGCCTCGTCGCGACGTGCGGCGGACCACCACTCGGCGGCGCGTTCGCGCAGCGCGCTCCACACGATGCTGATCCCGGCGTGCGGCGGCGGAGGAACGGCGGCCTTCTCGGCCGGCATCCGCCCCTTCGGCGGCAGGGAATCGTTCGCGTGCTTCACGATGAGCTCGGACGCGCCGACAGCGTGCGCGTTGATGATCGAGTGCGCCGCGCCGCGGATCTCCCAGCGACGGGCGTTCCCCGCCGCCGCGACCAGCCGGGAGTGGAACCGGCGCGGCGACGTCGCGTCGTACTCGCCGCGGATGAACAGGACGGATGCCTCGACCCGCGGCATCCGCTCGATCAGCCGGTACCGCAGCATGTGCGGAAGCACCCGCACGAAGTAGACGAACCCGCAGAGGACGTAGGCGGAGAGCGCCGTCATCGCGAGGTGGAAGGTCTCACGGGTCGCGGACTGCGCGAAGCGGAGCGCGACGATCGGGAGCGACGACTCCTGGTCGTTCACGACGGGGCTGACGAGCACCGCGTGCCGCAGCTGCGGCCGCCGGATCAGCACCTCGGTGACGACCTGCGTCCCCATCGAGTGGCCGATGACCACCGGATCCTCGAGACCGTAGTGGTCGAGGACCTCCTCCACGCGATCTGCGAAGAACTCCGCGGTGGGCTGGTCACCGGGCCGCGGCATCCCCGCGAACCCGGGCAGGTCGAGCGCGAACACGTCGCCGTGCTCGGCGAGCGAGGGCGCGAGGAACTCGAAGTACGTCGCCGCGACGCCGACGCCGGCCACGAGGACGAACGGGCGCCCGCCGTCGCCGGCCGTGGTCTCGACCCGCGTCACCCGCGTGCGATGGGTGCCGTGGCCGACGTGTTCGACGTCGACGTCGGGGGCATCGTCGGTCGCAGGCATGCACCCAGGATGCCAGGTCCGCCCCCGCCCGCTAGCGCAGCCCGACCGCCTGACACAAGCGGTGGGAACCGTCCGAGCCCCTTCCTACGCTGGCGCCATGCTGCGACACCTCGTCATCGTGCTGGGCGATCAGCTCGATCACGAATCGAGCGCATTCGACGACTTCGACCCCGATCGGGACGCCGTCTGGATGGCCGAGGTCGCGGGCGAATCCGAGCACGTCTGGAGCACGAAGCAGCGCACCGCCGTCTTCCTCGCCTCGATGCGGCACTTCGCCGCGGAGGTGACGGATGCCGGGCGTCCCCTCCACTACGCGAAGCTCGACGCCCGTTCGACGAAGGACTCGCTGGCCGACCAGCTCGCGGCCGACGTGACGACGCTGAAGCCCGAGGGACTCGTCGTGACGGAGCCCGGCGAGTGGCGGGTGCGCGAAGCGCTGCGCGACGTGGCCGAGCACAGCGGCATCCCGTTGGACATCCGTGAGGACCGCCACTTCTTCAGCACCGTCGCCGAGTTCGCCGCGCACGCCGAGGGCCGGAAGTCGCTGCGGATGGAGTACTTCTACCGCGAGATGCGCAAGAAGCACGACGTGCTGATGACGACCCGCGGGCAGCCGGTCGGCGGATCATGGAACTACGACGCCGACAACCGCAAGGCGTTCCCGAAGCAGGGACCCGGGCTGGTTCCCCCGCGCGCTCGGTTCGACCCCGACGAGACCACCCGCGAGGTCATCGCCCTCGTCGAGAACAGGTTCGCCGACCACCCCGGCTCGCTCGACTCGTTCGGGTGGCCCGTCACCCGCGCGCAGGCGCTCGAGGCCCTCGACCTGTTCATCGAGGAACGTCTGCCCGGGTTCGGCGAGACGCAGGATGCGATGTGGCCGGGCGAGCCGTGGCTCTGGCACGCGCACCTGTCGTCGTCGATGAACCTGAAGATGCTGACTCCGCGCGAGGTCGTGGCCGCGGCGGAGGCGGCCTACCGCGACAAGAAGGCGCCGTTGCCTGCCGTCGAGGGCTTCATCCGACAGATCCTCGGGTGGCGCGAATACGTCCGCGGCATCTATTGGACGCAGATGCCCGGGTATCTCGAGCGGAACGCGTTCGAGGCGTTCGAACCGTTCCCCGACTTCTACTGGACCGGCGACACGGCGATGGCGTGCCTGCAGGACGCGATCGGCACGACGCTCGAGAACGGGTACGCGCACCACATCCAGCGGCTCATGGTCACCGGGCTGTACGCGATGCTGCTCGGCGTCGATCCGAAGGAGGTCCACGCCTGGTACCTCGCGGTCTACGTCGACGCGGTCGAGTGGGCGGAACTTCCGAACACGCTCGGGATGAGCCAATACGCCGACGGCGGGTTGATGGGCAGCAAACCGTATGCCGCTACCGGCAAGTACATCGACCGCATGAGCCCCTACTGCAAGACGTGCCCGTTCGACCCTGCCAAGCGGGTAGGCGACGACGCGTGCCCCTTCACCACCCTGTACTGGGACTACCTCATCCGGCACGAGGAGCCCCTCGCCGCCAATCACCGCATGTCACTGCAGGTGAAGAACGTGTCGCGCCTCGACGACGACGAGATCGCCGGCATCCGTGAGCGCGCCGACGCGATCCGGCGCGGCGACATCGCGGTTCCCCACACCTGAGCAAGGAGAGCATCATGACCTCGACCGACATCGCCCTCGTGACCGGCGCCCGTGGTGGGGTCGGAAGCGCCCTCGTCGCACGGCTGCGGGCGCGCGGTCTGCGCGTCGCCGCCGTGGGGCGGGATGCCGCATCCCTCGCCTCCGTCGATGCGGACGCGCACATCGAAGCCGACGTGACGACGCCCGAGGGTGCCGCCGCGGCGCTCGAGGGCTGCCGGTCCGAGCTGGGTGACGCACCGGCGTGGCTCGCGCACGCGGTCGGTAGCACGCTCATCACCCCGCTGCATCGGACGAAGGCCGACGCCGCGCGCGACATCCTGCGCGTCAACCTCGAGAGCAGCATCTGGATCCTGCAGGCCTGGCTCGAGGCGACGGGCAAGCAGCCCGGCGCCGCCGTCTTCGCGAGCTCCGTCGTCGCCCGCATCGGCGTCGCCAACCACGAGGCGATCGCCGCCGCGAAGGGAGGCGTCGAGGCGCTCGTGCGCAGTGCCGCCGCCACGTATGCCGCGCGCGGCATCCGTGTGAACGCGGTCGCTCCCGGTATGACGGACACCCCGATGACGGCCGGGATGCTGAGCGTTCCGATGCAGCGCGAGGGTGCCGAGAAGCAGTACCCGCTCGGCGGCGTGCAGACGGCCGACGACGTCGCCGCGGTCATGGACTGGCTGCTGTCGACGGATGCCGGGCGCATCACCGGGCAGGTGATCCCGGTCGACGGCGGCTTCACGACGGTGCGTCCGCTCGTGAGGTGACGCGTCAGCTGTCGCGGGTGACGACGTACACGTCGTCCTTCTGCGCGACGGCGGCAGTCGCCGTGTCAGTCTTCTCGTAGACCGGCCACGCGCCCTCGGTGGAGCACAGGTCGACGCGGTCGCGGGGGAACTCGGCCGAATCGACGCCGTCCGCCGTCACGACGACGAGGGCCTGCGCGTCGTCACGCTTCGAGAGATCCGGGAGGGTCGTGGTCGCGACGCCCAGGCGCACGGCGACGTCCGCCGCGCTCTCGTAGGGGCAGACGACCGTGAACCGCGTCGCGTCGTCGGGGGCGAGGTCGGCGACAGGGATCGTCGACCCTTCGCTGACGGTCTTCACAACGTGGTTCTCGACGTCACCGTCGACCGGCGAGCAGGCCGTCATGACGCCGGCGGCGACGAGAACAAAGGACAGGGCGGCGAGTGTGCGCTTCATGCTCCATGTCTACGCAGGCGTCGAGCGCTGGGCGTCGGCCCGGAGAGGCATCCGTGTCAGCCGGAAGGATGACGTTCGGTCAGGCGCTCTCAAGCATCCGCTTCGCGCTGCCCAGCGACGTCGACAGCGACGAGCGGATCGAGTCGGCGATCATGGGTTCGGCCAGACGCATGATGCCGGTCGGTTCCGCGTCGATGCGCACGGCGACGACCGTTGCGCCGTTCGCGTCAGCGAACTGCAGGTCCGAGGACGTCGCCATGATGCCGCTCGTGCTGGTGACCGCCATCCGCACGCCAGGGTCGTAGGCCGTGACGCGCCAGTCGAACTCGACCTCGCGGCCGACCGCCCGCATCCGCGTGTGCATCGTCGACCCGACACCGACGGGCCGCGGTGACGTCAGTTCCTCGGAGATGACCGACTCGTCCCACCGGGCGCGGCCCTCGGTGAAGAAGCCGAACACCTCGGTCACCGGGCGGTCGATGGTGACGGACTCGGTGACGGTGAACATGTCCTCACCCTAGGTGCCGGGTGCGGCGCGAGATCCGCCTCCCACCAATCGACGCCGAAATCAAGCGGTTGAGTGGAATCGGCGCGAGTCGGATTCTGGGATCCCCACGAACTGAGGAGTGTGCCATGGGTCTCGACGACAAGATCAAGAACGCCGCGCAGGACATCGCCGGAAAGGCGAAGGAAGCCCTGGGTGAGCACCGCAATGACGAGGACCTTCGCCGCGAGGGCGAAGCCGACCAGCGCGAAGCGAACCTCAAGAAGGCCGGCGAGAACGTCAAGGACGTGTTCAAGTAAGCCAGCCCGAGAACAAGGTGAAGGGCCCCGCCGGTCAGCCGGTGGGGCCCTCCTCCGTGTGAGGCGCCGTCAGGAAACCGTTCCGGCGTGACGAGCGCTCGCCACCGTCCGTGGCGCCGCGTCGTCATGCCAGCGGAACAGCCGGACGAGCGAGGACAGACCCGGGATCCGCAGGGCGAGCAGATAGACGGCGTAGCCGACGACGCCGCCCACGGTGTTCCACATCAGGTCGTTGACGTCGGCGATGTGACCGCCCGCGAAGAAGGCCTGCGCGGCCAGCTGCGCGAGCTCGATCCCCAGACTGACCGAGACGGCGGTCAGCACGACCTTCACCCACGACGGGCGACGCATGAGGAGCGGGATCAGGATTCCCAGCGGCACGAAGACCGCGATGTTCATGAGCGCGTCGTCGACCTCGTAGTCGTAGAACGGGACGAGTGCGAGCTTCGGCGTCCACGGCTGACCGCTGTCGACGGGAGACAGGTAGATCGGGAAGATCGTGTTGGCGAAGATCCCGGCGGCGTAGACGGCGGCGACGGCGGCCGTCACGGCCCGAGCCCACGTGAGCTTCTTGCGGCGCGCCAGCACGGCGATCAACAGGACGAACAACGCGATGCCCAGCGGGATCGCTACAGGCAGGACGGAGACCTCGCCGAAAGGGTTTGTGGACACTCCGGGACCCTATCCGAGGCGGCCGGCTCGGGCTGACCGGCGTGCTGAGCGTGCGGCCGTGCACGGATGCAATGGATGCCGCGCGACACGCCGCGCCCCGGCATCCATCACCGGCGTGCCGCCCCTGCACTATTACATCCGTCACCGGCGGGGCCGGAAGATCACCTCGACAGGCTGGCTTCGCGGGCTTCCGACCATGACCCCGAATGCCGCCTACTTGTACGTTGGTCAGGTGTCGCCACGCATCAGGTTCGCAACCACGGCGGACGCGACCTCGATCGAACGGATCGAGAACGACGCGGACCGTCTCCTGATCGACCGGCTCGAACCCGATGCATGGTCGCAGGCGCCCCCGAGTGCGGAGCGCATCACGGACCTGGGGTTCGTTCTCGTCGCGGAGGTCGACGAGGACGTCGTGGGCTTCGTGCACGTTCTGGAGATCGACGACGCGTGCCACCTGGAGCAGCTCTCCGTCAGTCCGGCGTTCGCGCGGCGGGGCCTGGGCCGGGCCCTGACGGAGGCCGCGAAGCGTCACGCCGGTGAACGCGGGCATTCGCGGATCACGCTCCGGACGTTTGCGGACGTGCCGTGGAACGCACCGTTCTACGCGACGGTGGGCTTCGCCGAGGAGGAGCCCTCGACCGCGTTCCACCGCTCCCTCGTCGAGGTCGAGGCACGCCTCGGACTCGACCGCTACGGGCGGCGCGTGCAGATGGGCGCGACACTCCGACCCGCCAGCGCCGTGCATTGAGCGGACGCCGCCGCCTAGGTCGACAAGGTGTGCGTCGTCCGAACCTGCGCACCAGCGATGACAAGACCCAGCGCACACTACAGTTGCCCTCCATGCGACCCTCTGAACCTGACCAACAGGTCATCGCCGCGGCTGAGGCCCGTGCCCGCACGCTGGGGGAGAACGCGAACCACACCGTCGCCGCCGCCGTGATCGACATCGACGGTCGCGTCCACGAGGCCGTGAACGTCTTCCACTTCACCGGCGGGCCCTGCGCAGAGTTGGTCGCTCTCGGCGTCGCGGCGACCGCTGGGGCACCGCGACTCCTCGCCATCGCTGCGGCCGGCGACGGTGGGCGCGGCCTGATCCCACCATGCGGCCGGTGCCGTCAGGTCCTGCTCGACCAGCACCCGGACATCCTGGTCGCCATCCCCACTGCCGACGGTCCCGTGATACGGCCGGTCGGCGAACTGCTCCCGGATGCTTACTTCCGCTGACCGCGCATCACCCGCCCACCCGCGCGGATAGGGTCGCACCATGCGCAACGCGGGCCCGCCGGGATCGTCCGGCGAAGGCCGAACCGAGGTCCTGCGCATCCCGGCATTCCGGCTCTTCTGGACGGCGACGACCATCCGCGGGTTCGGGTCGGCCATCGCGAACGTCGCGTTCCAAGTGCTCATCGTCACGGTGGTCGCGGCGACGCCGGCGCAGATCGGCATCCTGAACGCGATCCTCGTCGGCCGCAGCCTGACGGTCGTGCCGTGGCTGCTCCTGGCGGTCGTCCCTCTCAGCAGCGCGACGACCATCACGGTGCTCCTCGTGATCGTGTCGATCGCGCAGTTCCTCTTCGGCCTGGCGATGGGCATCGAGGATGCGAACGACATCTCGTATCGCCAGGCGATCGCGCCCGATGCGATCCAGGGCCGCATGAACGCGACGATCCGCACGACGAACCGCATCGTCTTCTTCTTCGGTGCCCTCGGCGCCGGGGTGCTCGCCACCTGGCTCGGGTACGCGGCCAGCCTCGGCGTCGCGGCCGCGGTCTTCGCCGTCGCTGCGTTGGTGATCGTGTTCTAGCCGCTGCGGAACGCGCGCCACGGCGAGGCCGGGGTCTAGCCGGCGGATTCTCCCGCGTCCAGGTCGCGCAGATAGGCGGCGTTGCCGCGGATCGCCGGCTTGTAGCGCTCGAGCTCGGGGAGAGTCGACGTAGCTGGCGATCACATCGAGGAGCGATCCGAGCGCGGCGTGGACGTGTCCCGCCGCGTGCAGCGTGATCGCCTCGAAGACGGCGAGGGATGCGACATCCGGAAACTCGTCCCGTGCCGCGGCGAAAAGCGCGATCGACTCATCGAGCCGACCGAGGTTGCGCAGCGTGCTGCCGTACTGCAGGAGGCAACGGCGACGAACATCTCCCTCGAGGCCAGCCGCGAGAGCCTGTGCGTAGAGCTCGGCAGCCGCTTGTTCCTGACCGGCCGTGTCGTGCGCGCCCGCGTACTCGTAGAGCACCCGCGCGTCCGTCGGATGGTCGTCGTGGATGACTTTCAGAGCCGCCAGTGTCGGCGCCATGTCGTCGCGATCGCGTGCGGCCAGCAGTCGATCGAGCTCGGCGTATACGGCGTCAGTCATGATCCGATCGTGTCACGGTGCCGAGGGCGCGTTCGAAGAACACGAGGTCCCCACGTCGGCCGACCTCGTGAAGCCCTGCTTTCTCGAGCACCCGGCGGGATGCCGCGTTCGTGCGTTCGGTGTCAGCCTTCGCGCGAAGCGCACCCCACTGCCCGGCGTGATGCAGGGCGAGCATGACCGCGGCCGATGCGAGCCCATACCCTCGTGCCGCGGGTATCAGGCCGTAGCCGAATTCGACCGCGCCGCTCGCATCGGGCGGCCCGAAGAACCCGAATCCGCCGACGGCGGCGCGGTCATCAGGGCGTCGGATCGCGTAAATCGTGAACGGAGTCTCCGACAGTTCCGAGGCCGCCAGCGCGGCCAACGGGTCGAGTTCGTCGACGAACGGGTAGTCGGGATGCCAGTCGTCACCCGGTTGCTCGGTGCGATCGATGATCCGGCGGGCGATGTCAGGAGTGATTGGGGTGAGGAGGACGTGGCTGTTCGCGAGCATCGGCTCCATCATCGCTTGCACCTCCACGCGCTTCGGCGTGCGCCGATGCAAGAGATCCGAAGCGACACGCGGGTGATGGATGCCGGAGTGCGGCGTGTCGCTCGGCATCCATTGCATCGGTGAACATTTCCCTCGACGCTTCCCGCCCGCCACCCTGTCAACGAATGCAAGAGATCCGGGGCGACACCCCGGTGAAGGATGCCGCGGCTCGGCGTGTCGCGCGCGAACTATTGCATCCGCGAACGGCACCGCGCCCGCACCCGCGCGCGCCCGGACCCTCAGCCCCGCCCCACCGCCTGGAACCCGCGCAGGCGCAGGCTGTTGGTCACCACGAACACCGACGACAGCGCCATGGCCGCCGCGGCCACGAGGGGGTTCAGCAGCGCGGCCATCGCGAGCGGGATCGCGGCGACGTTGTACGCGAACGCCCAGAACAGGTTGCCCTTGATGACGCCCAGGGTCCGCCGCGCGAGGCGCACCGCGTCGGCGACGACGAGAAGGTCGCCGGAGACGACGGTGATGTCGGATGCCGCGATCGCCGCATCCGTTCCGCCGCCCATCGCGATCCCGAGGTCGGCGGCCGCGAGCGCCGCGGCGTCGTTGACGCCGTCGCCCACCATCGCGACGACCCGGCCCTCGGCCTGCAGGCGACGGATCGTGTCGAGCTTGCCCGCCGGCGTGACGCCTGCCTCGACGCGGGAGATCCCGACCTCGGCGGCGACGCGCGCCGCCGAGGACGCGGTGTCGCCCGTCAGCAGGATCGGCTCGAGCCCGAGCTCGCGGAACCGGGCGATCGCCGCGACGCTCGTATCCTTCACCGTGTCTGCGACGACGATCGCGCCCAGGTACGCACCGTCGCGAGCCACGGCGACGACCGTCCCCTCGGGCAGATCGGCGGGCACGGCGACGGCCCACTGCTCCGCGAGCCACGACGGCCGGCCTGCGACGACCGCCGCTCCATGGACGACGCCCTGCACCCCGAATCCGGCGTGCGACTGGAACGAGTCGACGCTCCCCGGCGCAGAGGCTGCGACGATCGCGCGGGCGACGGGGTGTTCCGACCCCGACTCGACCGCCGCAGCGACGGCGAGCAGTTCGTCCCGCGAAACCCCGGCGGGCAGCACGTCGGTCACGCTCATGCGACCCGTCGTCACGGTGCCGGTCTTGTCGAGCACGATCGTGTCGACGGTGCGGGTCTGCTCGAGCACCTGAGGTCCGCGGATCAGGATGCCGAGCTGCGACCCGCGTCCGGTTCCCACCAGCAGGGCGGTCGGGGTCGCAAGTCCCAGAGCGCACGGGCAGGCGATGATGAGCGTCGCGACAGCGGCGGTGAACGCGAGCTCCCACGGCGCGCCCGCGATCGTCCAGCCGACGAGGGCGGCGAGCGCGAGCACGATCACGACGGGCACGAAGACGGCCGAGACGCGGTCTGCGAGGCGCTGCACCTCGGCCTTGCCGGTCTGCGCCTCCTCCATGAGCCGCCGCATCCGGGCCAGTTCGGTGTCGGCGCCGACGCGGGTGATCTGCACCTCGAGGCGTCCGCCGACGTTGATCGTCGCGCCGACGACGCGAGAACCTTCGGCGACCTCGACGGGCATCGACTCACCCGTGAGCATGCTCGCGTCGACGCTGCTCATCCCCGCGGTGACGAGTCCGTCCGACGGGATCTTCTCGCCGGGGCGGACGACGACCGTGTCGCCGACGACGAGCTGCGACACCGGAACGCGCGTCTCGACACCGTTCTGCAGCTTCGCGGCATCCGTGGCCCCGAGTTCGAGCAGCGCGCGCAGCGCCTCGGACGACGCCCGCTTCGCGCGGGCCTCGATGTACCGGCCCGCGAGGATGAAGACCGTGACGAGCGCGGCGACCTCGAGGTAGATCTCGTGCCCGCCCGCTTGCGGCGCACCGACCAGCGTGAAGGTCATCGTCATGCCGGGCATGCCGGCGCCGCCGAAGAAGAGCGCGTAGAGCGACCAGCCGAACGACGCGATCACACCGAGGCTGATGAGGGTGTCCATCGTCGCGGCGCCGTGGCGCAGGTTCACGGCGGCCGCGCGGTGGAACGGCCACGCCCCCCAGACCGCGACGGGAGCCGCGAGGGTCAGCGCGAGCCACTGCCAGTTCTCGAACTGCAGCGCCGGGATCATCGACATCAGCGCGACCGGCAGCGACAGGGCGGCGCTGATGAGCAGCCGCTGGCGGAGCGGCTTCGTCTCGTCGTCCGCCTCGGCCGCCTCGGGCTCGGGCGTCGGTACCGTCGCGCCGTATCCCGCGGCCTCGACGGTCGCGATGAGCTGCGCCGCCTCGACGCCGTCGGCCCGGACGCGCGCCTTCTCGGTGGCGTAGTTGACGGATGCCTCGACGCCCGGGAGCTTGTTGAGTTTCCGCTCGATCCGGGTGGCGCACGAGGCGCACGTCATCCCCGAGATGTCGAGCTCGACGTCGGTGCTCACGCGGACACCCGGGTGTATCCGGCCTCCTCGATGGCGGCGGTCAGGGCGTCGTCGTCGAGGGGGGTCGCGCTGTGCACGGTGACGTGCGAGGTGCCGCCGGCGACGAGGTCGACGGACACGGCCTCGACGCCGTCGATCTCGGAGAGCTCCTCACGGACGCTCGCGACGCAGTGCGCGCACGTCATGCCGGTGACGAGCAGTTCTTCGGTGACGGCGGATGCCGGTGCGGCAGGCGTCGCGGATGCGGAGACGTCGGTGAGTCCGAGCTGGATGCGGTCGGTCATGGTCTTTCCTCTGTGGTCAGAAACAGGTTCAGGAGCGGACGAGACGCGCGATCGCGTCGTTCGCCTCGCGGATCTTGTCGGCGGCGACCTGCCCGCCCTCGGCGCTCGCCTCGGCGACGCAGTGGCTGAGGTGGTCGGACAGCAGCGAGAGCGCGACGGTCTCGAGCGCCTTCGTCGCGGCGGAGACCTGCGTGAGGATGTCGATGCAGTACTTGTCCTCGTCGACCATGCGCGCGATCCCGCGCACCTGGCCCTCGACGCGGCGCAGCCGCTTCTGCAGGTCGTCCTTGTTCGCGTCGTACCCGTTCATGGCAGATACGGTACCCCCCTAGGGTATACGCGTCAAGCGGTCGGACCTCAGGCCTCGACGACCTCGTCCGACACGAGCGTCAGGTGCTCCCGCGCCGACGCCTCGGCATCTGCCGCGCGCCCGTCATGGATCGCCTGGGCTGTCGCGAGGTGGGCCTCGAGAGTGCCGACCCGCGGCATCCCGGGCGTCAGACCTCGCACCGCGCGGCCCCGCAGGATCTCGGCGATGGGGTCGCCGAGCTTCTCGAACAGGGCGTTGCCCGAGGCTTTCAGCAGAAGCCGGTGGTAGGCGATGTCGGCCTCGAGGTACTCGTCCGAGTCACCGAGCCCTTGGGAGCCGAGGTCGCTCAACAACGTCGCCCACCGCAGCAGCTCATCGCGATCGGACCTCGACGCGCGATCCGCCGCCAGCCGCGCGGCGACGGGCTCGACGGCGACGCGCAGGTCGGTCAGCTCGATCAGCACGTCGCGCCGACGCGGGCTGTCGAGCGACCACTCGATGATGTCGGCGTTGAGGATGTCCCACTCCGCCTGCGGCCGGACGACGAGCCCCACGCGGCGACGGGAGGTGAGCAGCCCGTGCGCTTCGAGGACCCGGACCGCTTCGCGTACGACCGTCCGCGACGCGGTGAACGACTCTTCGAGACCGGCGAGAGTCAGCCCGGTTCCGGGCGGCAGCTCACCGCCGACGATCCTCCGGCCGAGGGTCTCGACGATGTGAGCGTGGGATGCGGTGGTGGCAGGCGTGGGCATCAGTGTCCTTCGTGGCGATGCTCACGCTACCGCGAAAAGTACGATCATTCGCTTGCGAAAGGTAGTACTTATGTGGCACCGTGGGCTCGCTGCCGGGAATGACCCCGGCACCGGGACGATTCACTGGAGAACACACCCATGGATGAGTGGACGCAAACACTCGGAGCGCTACCGCTCCTCCTGATCGCGGCCGGAGCGGTCGCCCTGATCCTCCTTCTCATCATCAAGGTGCGCCTGCACGCGTTCATCGTGCTGGTGCTGGTCTCGCTGCTCACGGCGCTGGCCACCGGCATCCCCGTCGGCAGCATCGGCAAGGTGCTGATCGACAGCTTCAGCTCCACGGTGGGCACGGTCGCGCTCCTCGTCGGTTTCGGAGCGATGCTCGGCGCCCTCATCGAGAGCTCGGGCGGCGCGCGCGTGCTCGCCGAGAAGATGGTCTCGGTCTTCGGTGAGAAGCGCGCCGCGATCGCCCTCAGCGTCGCGTCGCTCCTCATGGGCTTCCCGATGTTCTTCGACGCCGGCCTCGTCGTCATGCTGCCGATCATCTTCGCGGTGGCCCGACGCATCGGCGGGAAGCACATGCTGCTCTACGGCATCTCGGCCGCCGCCGCGTTCTCGGTCATGCACGTCTTCGTCCCGCCGCACCCCGGCCCCATCACCGCGAGCGAGACCTACGGCGCGAACCTCGGGCTCGTGCTGCTCATCGGTCTCGTCGTGGCGATCCCCACGTGGTACCTCAGCGGTTACCTCTGGGCGCGCTTCATCGACCGCCGCATCCCGCTCGCCATCCCGCGCCTGTTCGGTGAGGACGTCGAGCCCACGAACCCGCCGAAGGCCGGCACCGTCATCGGCGTCATCGCCATCCCGCTGGTCCTGATCCTCCTCAACACCGGGTCCGCCGCGCTCGTTTCGGCCGGAGCCGTCGACGGCACCGCCGTCTGGGTGCAGGCACTCGGCCTCATCGGCACGAGCCAGGTCGCCCTGCTCATCGCCGTACTCGTCGCGCTGTTCGTCCTCGGCACCCGCCGCGGCGTCGGCGGCAGCGCGCTGGACAAGATCGTCGAGTCTGCTCTCGGACCGATCTGCTCGGTCGTCCTCATCACCGGTGCCGGCGGCATGTTCGGCGGCGTCCTGCGCGCATCGGGCATCGGCGACGCCCTCTCGGACTCGCTCGCCTCCATCGGCGTCCCCGTCATCTTCGCCGCCTACATCATCGCCGTTCTCCTCCGTGTCGCCCAGGGTTCGGCGACCGTCGCCCTCGTCACCGCGGCGGGGCTCGTCGCACCCGCCGTCGTGTCGGGCGGCTTCAACCCGCTGCAGGTCGCCTGTATCGTCCTCGCCACCGCGGCGGGCTCCGTCTTCGCGGGTCACGTGAACGACTCGGGCTTCTGGCTCGTCGGCCGCCTCATGGGCATGGACGTCAAGACCACGCTCAAGACGTGGACCGTGCAGCAGGCCATCGAGTCGCTCGTCGGCTTCCTCATCGTGCTCGGCATCTTCGGCCTGGTGTCCCTTGTCTGACGTCTTCGACCTGACCGGCCGCCTGGCCCTCGTGACGGGATCCTCGCGGGGGCTCGGGCACAGTCTCGCCGTCGGCTTGGCGGATGCCGGTGCCCGCGTCATCGTGCACGGCCGCGACGCCGAGGCGGTCGAGCGCAGCGCCGACGCGATCGCCGAGCGCACCGGCATCCGTCCCGAGACGGCGCTGTTCGACGTGACGGATGCCGCGGCTGTCGAAGCGGCGATCGGCGACCTCGTCGAGCGCGTGGGCACCCCCGACATCCTCGTCAACAACGCCGGCATCCAGCGGCGGGCGCCCTTCGCGGAGTTCCCCGTCGCGGACTGGGATGCCCTGATCTCGAGCAACCTGTCGAGCGCGTTCTACGTGTCGCGCTTCGTCGCGCCCGGCATGATCGCGCGCGGCTCGGGCAAGATCATCAACATCGCCTCCGTCCAGTCGCTGCTCGGGCGTCAGACCATCGCACCGTACGCGGCGAGCAAGGGCGGCATCGCCCAGCTCAGTCGCGGGATGGCAGCGGATCTGGCGCGCCACGGCATCCAGGTCAACACGCTCTCGCCCGGCTACTTCGCGACCGAGATGAACGCGGCGCTCGTCGCCGACGCGGACTTCTCGGACTGGGTCGCCCAGCGCACCCCGGCCGGCCGCTGGGGCGATGTCGCGGAACTGCGCGGACCGCTCGTGTTCCTCGCCTCGGCGGCGAGCGACTTCGTGAACGGCCAGAACCTGTTCGTCGACGGCGGCATGACCGCGGTCGTCTGAACCGAGGAGAGACACACATGGACGCCGTCGTCATCAACGGAAAACTCGACCTCACCGTGGCGGAGCACCCCGTCCCCGAGCCCGACGCCGGGCAGGTACGGATCCGCGTCGGATACGTAGGGATCTGCGGGTCGGACCTGCACTACTACTCCGAGGGGGCGAACGGCGCGTTCGTCGTCACCGAGCCCCTCGTCCCCGGGCACGAGTTGTCGGGGTGGGTCGACCTCGACCCGTCCGGCGTCCTGTCACCGGGGACGCCCGTGACGGTGCACCCGGCCCGCTTCGGTCCTGAGGGGCCGACCCCGGTCGAGCCGCACCTGCGTCCCGGCGGCAGCTACCTCGGCAGCGCCGCGACGACCCCGCACACGCAGGGCGCGATGAGCGAGTACCTGGTGGTGGATGCCGGCATGATCCGCGCCCTGCCCGAGGGCCTCCCCGTGCGTCGCGCCGTCCTCGCCGAGCCCCTCGCCGTCGCCCTCCACGGCGCCGGTCGGGCCGGCTCCCTCGTCGGCGCCCGCGTGCTCGTCTGCGGCGCCGGTCCGATCGGGCTGTTCGCCGTGGTCGCCGCGCAGGAGGCGGGAGCGGCGAGTGTCGAGATCACCGACCTGCTGCCCGAGCCGCTGGAGCGGGCGCGCGCGCTCGGAGTCGACGGCGTTTGGCGCGTCGGCGAGGACGACATCCCCGCCGATGCCTACGACGTGGTCCTCGAGTGCTCGGGAGCCGCGCCCGCGGTGTCGTCGGCGATCGCCGCCGTGCGCCGCCGCGGCACGGTGGTCCAGATCGGGATGCTGCCGAACCAGCCGGTCGGCATCAACATCGCCCCGCTCATCTCGAAGGAGGCGACGCTCACCGGCGCGTTCCGCTTCCTCGACGAGATCGACGAGGCGATCGAGGTTCTGCGGCGTCGCCCCGAGATCGAGGCCGTCATCACACACGAGTTCCGCCCCGACGCGGCCGTCGACGCGTTCGAGACCGCCCGCCGCTCCGCTGAGAGCAGCAAGGTCGTCGTCGCGATGAACTCTGCGAAGGTGGAATCGTGAGCACTGCACCGCGCGTCGTCGTCATGGGTCCGAGCGGATCGGGCAAGACCGCCGTCGGCGCGGCCCTCGCTGTCGACCTCGGCGTGGACTTCGTCGATGCGGACGATCTGCACCCGACCGCCAACGTCGAGAAGATGGAAGCGGGTCACCCGCTCGACGACGACGATCGCGCGCCCTGGCTCGACATCGTCGGACAGACCCTCGCCGAGGCCCCGGGCCTCGTCGTCGCATGCTCCGCTCTCGCGCGCCGCTACCGCGACCGCATCCGCGCCGCCGCTCCCGACGCGCGCTTCGTCGAGCTGGTCGTCTCACCCGAGGAACTGGACCGTCGGATGCGGTCGAGGCAGCACTTCATGCCGCCCGCGCTCCTCGCCTCGCAGCTCGCCACCCTCGAACACCTCGGCGCCGACGAGGCGGGCGTCGCGGTCGAGAACGTCGGTCGCATCCTCGACGTCGCCCGCCGCGCGCGCGTCGCCCTCGACGGCGCCTAGGGGCGCCCCCGGCGGCATCCCCTTCCCTGTCGCAACACGCCATGCGGCCGCGCACTTCGCGACAGGCGAGCGGATGCTGCGCCCGCGAGCAGCGCGCCGCGCGAGAATGGCCCGATGGCGGAGACGAGCGACTGGCAGCAGTACTACTCCGCAGCGGCGGGCCGGGCGCCACGGCCCCACCTCATCGCGGCTCTCGAACACGTGAGCCGCGTGGGGACGGCGATCGACCTCGGCGCCGGGGACGGCGTGGACTCGCGATTCCTCCTCGATCGGGGCTGGCAGGTCGTGGCCGTCGACGCGACACCCGGACTGCGGGAGCGCATCGCGGCACGTGCGGACGCATCATCTCGTCTCGATGCGCGGGATGCGTCGTTCGAGCATCTCGACGAGTTGCCGGATGCCGATCTCGTCCTCGCAAGCTATTCGCTTCCGTTCGCTCGCGCGGCCGAATTCGCCCACATCTGGACGCTGATCACTGCGGCGCTTCGCCCGGGTGGCGTCTTCGCGGGTCAGCTCTTCGGACATCGCGACGATTGGGCCGCGCGCGACGACGTGCTCACACACTCGGCGAGCGAGGTTGCGGATCTTCTTGCGCACTGGCAGATCGTCGAACTCAGCGAACGCGAGAGGGACGGCCCGTCAGGTCGGGGGCCGAAGCACTGGCACGTCTTCGACATCATCGCCCGTCGCCCCTGATTCGGTCGCTAGCGGATATCGTATTTGCAAAAGACGATCTCTCGTGTGTACGGTTACGACGTGACCGACACAGAATCGCTCGAGATCGACTGGGATGCCGGCGGCATCGAGACCGAGCTGGGCTGGGCCCTTCCCCTCACCTTTCAGACCTTCACGCGCCTGGGTACGGAGGCGGTCAGCGCGGTGCCGCAGGGTCCGCGCGGGTATCAGGTCCTCGTCGCGATCACGACCGAGGAGCCTTCGTCGCAGCTACAGCTGGCCCAGCGTCTCGGGATCGACAAGACGCAGATGACCTACCTGCTCGACGCGCTCGAAGCCGAGGGCCTCGTCTCGCGCAGGCCGGCGCCGACCGATCGCCGCGTGCGCCACGTCCACCCGACCGACGCGGGCCGCGCCACCCTTGACACCGCGCGTGCACAACTCCGCCGGGCGGAGGATCGTCTGCTCGGAGCACTCGACCCCGCTGAGCGCTCGATGCTCCGGAGCCTGCTCGCCCGTGTCGCCGTCGCCGCCGACGCGGCCCGCACCGACCCCGACTTCGAACACCCCGTCGCCGCGCCCGAGCGCTCGCGCCGCGGAACCTCCACCCCCACAGACAGGACCCCCTCGTGACCACCACCGTTCTCGTCGCCGGCGCAACCGGCGACATCGGCAGCCGCATCTCCCGCGAGCTCCTGTCCCACGACGTCCAGCTCCGGGTGCTGACCCGCCCCGGAAGCTCAACCGCGGCAAAGCTGTTCGGCGACGACCCGCGGGTCGAGGTCGTGACCGCCGACTACGCGGACCACGACGCGCTCGTGGCCGCGGCATCCGGTGTCGACGTCGTCGTCTCGGCACTCAGCGGCATCCGCCCCGTGATCGTCGACGCGCAGCGCGCACTCCTCGCCGCGGCGGTCGCGGCCGGCGTGCCCCGTTTCCTCCCGTCGGACTACTCCGCCGACTACCGGCGCCTCACCCCGGGGACCAACCGCAACCTCGAGCTGCGCCGCGAGTTCGCCGCGGACCTCGACGCGGCGCCGATCCAGGCGACGTCGGTGCTGAACGGCATGTTCACCGAACTGCTCGCCGGTCAGGCACCGATGATCCTCCGCGATCGCAAGCGCGTGCTGTTCTGGTCGTCGGCCGACCAGACGCTCGACGTCACCACGAAGGACGACACCGCCCGGACCGTCGCCCTGGTCGCCCTCGATGCCGACGCCCCTCGCGTCGTCGAGGTCGCCGGCGACCGGATCACCGCCCGCCAGGTGGCGGAGCTCGCCTCCGAGCTCAGTGGCGAGACCTTCAAACTGCAGTGGGCGGGCACGACGAGGACGCTCTCGGCGATGGCCGCGGTGGGACGACGCCTCTCGCGCGACCCTGACGAGACGTTCCCCGCCTGGCAGGGGATGCAGTACTTCGTGAGCATGTTCAGCGGCGAGGGCGAACTGCGCCACGTCGACAACGAGCGTTACGGGCGTCAGACCTGGACGACGGCCCGCGACATCCTCGCCCCCTGGCTGTCGGGCACACGCGCCTGACCGGCACCCGACCACCCCCGGCGCAAGAGCGGCCGGGGGTTCGTCGCCGCCGCATACAATCGCGGGACACGGTCGTCCGCGCCGTCGCCACCCGAGGAGTCCCGCCATCGACCATCAGCCCGCTCCGGCTCCCCGCGTCTCGGCGCGGTCGACGATCGGCCGCCTGGTGCACATCTCGCGCCCGGTCCTCTGGATCAACACGATCGGCACGGGCGTGCTCGGCATGTGGCTCACGGGGCAGTTGCTGGATGCCGCGGCGATGCCGCTCCTGCTGTGGCTGACGCTGCCGTTCAACCTGCTGATCTACGGCGTCAACGACATCTTCGATCAGGACACCGACGCCCTGAACCCGCGGAAGGGCTCGATCGAGGGTGCCCGGATCGAGCCGCGCGAGGTGCGGCTGATCGTGTGGGCGGTCGCCATCACGAACGTGCCGTTCCTCGTCTGGTTCGTCATCGCGTACCCGCCCGCGGCCGTGGCGCTGATCCTGCTCTATACCGCCGTGTTCGTCTTCTACTCGGCGCCGCCGCTGCGGTTCAAGCAGCGTCCGTTCCTCGATTCGCTCAGCAACGCCGCCTACGGCCTCCCGCTCCTGATCGTCCCGGTCGCCCTCGGTGAGCCGCCGCTCTGGCCCGCCGTGATCGGCCTGCTCGTCTGGAGCGTCGCGAAGCACGCCTACGACGCCGTGCAGGACATCGACGAGGACCGCGCGGCCGGCATCCGCACGACCGCGGTCCTGCTGGGCCCCCGCGGGACCGCGGTGTGGAGCGGATGCTGGTGGGTGGCCTCCACCGTCCTGTTCGCGCTCGTGAGCATCCCGGTCGCCGCTCTCAACCTCGCGATCGCGGGCGTCCTCGTCGTGTGGATGCTGCTTCGCCCGACCCCAGCGACCGGCCGGCGCCTGTACCCGGTCTCGATCGCGTTCCCCTACGTCGCCGGCTCGCTCGCGAGCGGGTTGCAGCTCGCCAAGATGTTCTTCGAGGTGTACGGATGAGCCGCATCGTCGTCATCGGAGCAGGACTCGGGGGCCTGGCGGCTTCCGCTCTGCTGGCCCACGCGGGACACGACGTGACGCTCCTCGAACGGGCTGACGCCGTCGGCGGCAAGAGCCGGCGGCTCGAGGTCGACGGCGAGCGCATCGACTCGGGTCCCTCGCTGGTGACCTTCCCCGGCGTGTGGCAGGAGCTGTGCGCACGCCTCGGCGCGGACCACTCCGCGCTCGAACTGGAGCGCCTGCCGGAGGTCGGCCGCTACTACTACGACGGCGAGGAGGTCACCCTCCCCGTGCCGCCGGAGCACCGCTGGTACCCGGCGTGGAAACGGTTCAGCGACGAGCATGCGCCGCTCGCCGACGACGTGACGGCGCTCCTCGTCGCCGATCCGCTCGACCGGCGCTCGCTCCCCGCACTACGCCGTCTGCTCGCCGTCTACGGCCAGCGGCTGAGCACCCGCGCGTACCTCGACAGCCTCACGTGGATGCCCGACGGCCTTCGCGAGATCATCGCCATCCACACGCTCAACGCGGGCGTCCCGCCCGAGCGCACGCCCGCCCTCTACGCGAGCATGCCGGCCGTCATGGCGGCATCCGGCGTATGGGTCCCTCGCGGCGGCGTCTACGAGATCCCGCTCGCGCTGAAGCGCATGGCGGATGCCGCGGGTGTCGACATCCGCACGGGTGAGACCGTGACGCGCATCGAGCGCGGGCGGGTCACCACGGCGAGCGGGTCGTTCGCGGCCGACATCGTCGTGAGTGCGCTCGACGCGGACCGGGTGAATGACCTGGTCGGCAGGCGGCGGCGCGCACCGGGCGCCCTGTCGTGCTCGGCCGTCGCGATCTACGGCACGCTCCGCGAGCCCCTGCCCGAGCGGATCGCCGCGCACAGCGTCATCCTCCCTACGAAGCCCGACGCACTCCACCGCAGCCTCGCCGCGGGCGACGAGCCCGCCGACACGATGGCGTTCGTCAACCTCTACCGCGCCGGCCAGGTGTACCCGAACGACCGCAGCACGCTCGCCGTCCTGCTGACCGCGCCCGCCGACGGGTCGGGGTACAGCCTCGACCACCCGTTCGTCCGGCGCGAGATCGAGCGGATCTCGCGGACGATGGGCCTCGACGGGCTCCTGACCGATGCGATGACGGATGCCGCGGTCCTCGACCCGCGGTACTTCGGCACCTTCGGCGAGCGCCACGGCGCCTTGTACGGGGCGGCGCGTCCGCTGTGGATGAGCGGGCCGTTCCATCGGCCGGCGCACCACGATCTCCGGCGGCCATGGCTGTGGCGCGTCGGCGCCTCTGTCCACCCGGGCGGCGGCATCCCGGCCGTGCTCGGCGGAGCGATGATGGTGGCCGAGAAACTGATCCGGAGGCATCCCGCATGACCCTGCTCGAGGACTTCCTCTCCGGCGAGACCGACCGCGTTCTCCACGCGACGTGGGAGGTGCTCGGCAGTCGCGACCCCGACCTCGTGGACCCGCTCGTGCCGCATGCCGCCCGCATCCGCAGGGCGACGGAGAAGCTCGATCTGGGCGGGTTGATCCGACCCAATTCGGCGAACGTCGACTTCGCGCTCACGAAGCTCGAGCACCGCGGGCAGGGCCTGTGCTGGTGCGAGGACTACCCAGGGCCACTTCACTGGGATCCCGAGCGCGAACAGAAGGCCGGGAACGTTCGGATCCTGTCGACCAGCGAACCCGGCTGGTCGATGACCTACGAGTGCGCGTGCACCGTGTGCGGCCGCGTCTTCGACGTGGAGCAGGGCGACCACCACTTCACGTGGTGGCGCTGGCGGCCGCGCGGGGTCAAACGCGGGACCTAGCCGTCAGGTTCCGGGGACGCGATGTGTCGCCCCCGGCATCCGCACGCGTCATGTTGCGTCCCCGGAACGTTCCTCAGCTCACGCGGCGGTCGTACTCCTCGATCGCGACACCCGAGCCGAACTCGCGCACGCGCGTCCGCGTGAAGGGATACTCCGCCGGGGCGGCCTCGCCGAACAACCGGATGCCAGAGCCCAGCGCCACCGGATGGCGCTTCAGCACGAGCCGGTCGATCTCAGGCAGCAACGCCCCGGCGAGCTCCCCTCCACCGCACAGCCAGATGTCCGCGCCGTCCTCCTGCTTCAGCGCGCGGACGGTGGCCACCGGATCGTTCGTGAGGGCGACGGCCGCATCGACCTCGCGCTCCCGACGGCTGGCGACAACCTGCCGGAGGTGCGGGTACGGGCTCGTGATCCCGGCATCCAGTGCGGGAATCAGGGTGTTCCACCCCATGATCACCGTGTCGAACGTCGTGTTCGTGGACTGGATGCCGACCGCTCGCTGCACGTGCCCGGGCAGCGCATCGGCGTACTCGCCGAAGATGACGGCGTTATGGTCGCCCTCGATGAGGAAGGCGTCGTACCCGCCGCGGGAATCCGCGATACAGCCGTCGATGCTCACGGCGACGTAGTAGACGAGGTCTCGCATGGCTCCCTTTCTACGCGACCGCGAGTAGCGAGACAGTCCCACCCGGGCGTCAGCCGAGCGCGATCGGCTCGGGCTGACGCTCGGCGTCGGCGGACTCCTGCAGAGCGGACTTCTGGCGCAGCGGCGGAGTGCGGAAGAACAGGGTGAGGACGAAGGCGATCAGGGCGACGCCCATCGCCACCCAGTACACGCTCACCGTCGACTGGTTGAACGACACCAGGAGCGGCTTCGTCAGGCGCGGGTCCGCACCGTTGAGGAACGAGGTGTCGTCCATCGTGCTGTCGTCGAACGATGAACCCGACGAGCCCGACATCCCGTCGATGATCTTCGGGACCGCCTGGTCGACGAACGCGCGGCGGGCCGCGGCATCCGTGAAGTCGAGAGTGACCGTGCCGTCGGCTGCGACCGTCGCGACGGGCAGCTGCTCGGTGATCTTCGCCCCCGCCTGCGCGACGGCCTGCTGCTCGGCGTCGGCGGTGGCCTGCTGCTGAGCGGCGGCGGGGATCGCACCGGATGCGACCTGCTGGGCGACCGCGTCGGCTGCCGCGGCCTTCGCCTCGTCGACACCCTTCTGCGCACCGTCGAGGGTCCCGTCGGAGAGCTGCGCCACGAACGGGTCGTAGACCTTCGACATGATGCCGGCGTTGGCCGGTGCGCTGGCGACCGTCGGGTCGAGGGCCGCATCCAACGCGTCGGCGAGAGTGCCCTGGTCCTTGAAGTTGGTCTGCAGATTCAGCGGCACGAGCGTGAAGAGCAGCGACAGCAGCACGGCCGTGCCGAGCGTGCCACCGATCTGACGGAAGAAGGTCGACCCCGAGGTGGCCACGCCGATGTCGCGCGGGCCGACGGAGTTCTGCGACGCGATCGTAAGGGTCTGCATGAGTTGACCGAGGCCGAGACCGATGAGGAGCATCGCGCCGGCGAGGTGCCAGTACGACGAGTCGTACCGCACGAAGATCAGCGTGAAGAAGCCCAGCACCATGAAGGCGGTGCCGATGGTCGGGAAGATCCGGTAGTGACCCGTGCGCGCGATGATCTGACCGCTGACGATCGACGAGATCATGAGCCCTAGGATCATCGGGAGCAGCTGGATGCCGCTCTCGGTGGGCGTCGAGCCGAGCACGAGCTGCAGGTAGAGCGGCAGCGTGAGCATCGCGCCGAACATCGCGAAGCCGACGAAGACGCCGATGACGGTCGCCATCGAGAACGTCGACGACCGGAAGAGCTTCAGCGGGATGAGCGCGTCGTCCTTCATGCCGCGCTCGATGAGGATGAAGGCGACGATGCCGATCGCGCCGATGACGTAGCAGGCGATGGCGATGGGCGAGGTCCAGCCCCACTCGCGGCCCTGCTCGGCGATGAGCAGCAGCGGAACGAGCGCGATGATGACCGCGGCCGCACCGAACCAGTCGATGCGCACCGCGCCGTGCGGGTGCCGCGGGATGTGCAGGAACCGCAGGACGACGGCCAGAGCGACGAGGCCGATCGGCACGTTGATGAGGAAGACCCAGCGCCAGCCGGCGATGAAGAGGATCTCACCCGAGCCGGCGAACAGGCCGCCGACGAGCGGGCCGATCACCGACGAGATTCCGAAGACGGCCAGGAAGTAACCCTGGTACTTGGCGCGCTCCCGCGGGGCGAGGATGTCGCCCATGATCGCCAGCGGCATCGACATCAGACCACCCGCACCGAGACCCTGGATGGCTCGGAAGGCCGAGAGCTCGATCATCGAGGTCGAGAAGCTGGCGGCGACCGAGCCGACGATGAAGATCGCGATGGCGATGATGAAGAGGGGGCGGCGCCCGAAGATGTCGGAGAGCTTGCCGTAGATCGGCGTCGAGATCGTCGACACGATCAGGTACGCGGTCGTGACCCACGCCTGCTGGCTGAGGCCGTTGAGGTCGTCGCCGATCGTGCGGATCGCGGTGCCGACGACGGTCTGATCGAGCGCGGAGAGGAACATGCCCGCCATGAGCCCGAAGATGACGAACAGGATCTGGCGGTGGGTCATCACCGGGGCGCTTCGGGTGGTCGGGCTCGACACGGCAGCAGTGGTCACGGTTCCTCGGAGGGGTGAAGGCCGATAGGGATGCCGCGCGGCGGGTCTCACGCGACGGGGGGCCGGCGGTGACCGCCGGAAGAAGTTGTGTTTGGTCAACCATAAGCCTGTCGGCCCCCGCGTATTCCCTTTTCCTGGTCGTCCCTCTGCGAGTTCGTGCGTCAGCGTGGCGCCTCACTCATCGCGCCGAGCGAGGCTCGCAGTTCCTCCTTGGCTTTCGCGTACCGACTGCGGGCGGTGGACGACGGGACGCCGAGAAGCTCGGCCGCTTCGACGAGGGTGAAACCGTCCCAGTGCAGCAATCTGACGAGCTCGGCCCGGTCCGGGTCGAGTCGCGCGATCGCGTCCCGCACTTCGGCGCCGTCATCGGCCGCGCGGGATGTCGCCTCGGCCGCCGTCGACCGGCGGATCCTGTCGGCGAGCGCCCACCGTCGCCGCTCGCCGCGGGCGTGGTTCAGCAGTGTTCCGCGGGCGATCCCGAACAGCCACATGCGCGCCCGTTCCGGATCGCTCGGCAGGTCCCCCACCCGGCGCCAGGCCGCGACCATCGTCTCGCCGAGCAGGTCCGGAGCGTCGTCGAACCCGACGCGTCGCTGGAGGTAGGCGAGGAGAGAGGGGGATGCCGCGGCCAGCGCCGCGTCGAGTGCGCGAGTCACTTCCACTGCTCGCCCTCGCAGTGCACCTGACCACTGCCGGTGCTGATGCTCGCGTTGTCGAATCCTCGCTCGCTGAGGCCTGCGGACATCGCATCCCCGAGCGCTTCATCGACGGCCACCCAGTAGTAGGCGTCGGCCGAGCGCGGATCCGTTGCGTCCGACTGATCACCCTCGAGCACGGCGAGGTGACCGGCGATGTAGGGCTCGACCTCCGCGGCGACGTCTGCCGTCGCGAACCAGTCGTCGATGGCACGATCGAGCTCGAACTGGCGGAGCGGGTTCGCGGCGACGATGTTGCCCACCCTCAGCTCGCACTCGCCCCAGGTCGGAGAGGTGTACGTGTGGCTCCGGTTCGGGTTCATCCCGGCGTTCCAGTCCCACGACGAGGAGGCCGCCGCGAAGCTCGCTCCCCCGGCGAGAGCGAGCGCGAGAGCGCCGGCAACGATGCCGAGACGTCGGCGCCGCGGACGACGCACCTGGGCGCGGGCTGACGCGATCATCGCCCGGAGGTCGCTCGCGTCAGCCTCGCTCGTCGCGGGTGCGGAGCGCTCGAGGATGGAGTCGAGTGGATCAGGGGTCATGATGCCTCCAGGAGTGACGTGGTCTCACTCCGTACCTGTCCGGCATCCGCTCGTTCGTCCACGCGCTTGTCGTGTGTCTTTGTTCGCGGCTGAGGCACGCATCGCCGGGCGAGGCGAACCCGTCGGCTCAGTCCATGCCGACGGCCATGTCGGTGAAGCGCGAGAAGTGGCCCTGGAACGCGACGACGACCGTGTCGGTCGGGCCGTTTCGGTGCTTGGCGACGATGAGGTCGGCTTCGCCGGCGCGGGGGCTGTCCTTTTCGTAGGCGGCCTCGCGGTGCAGCAGGATGACGATGTCGGCGTCCTGCTCGATCGAGCCTGATTCACGCAGGTCGCTGATCGCGGGCTTCTTATCGGCGCGCTGCTCGGCACCACGGTTCAGCTGCGACAGGGCGATGACGGGAACCTGCAGCTCCTTCGCCAGCAGCTTCAGCGCACGCGAGAACTCCGAGACCTCCTGCTGGCGCGACTCAACGCGCTTACCGCTCGTCATGAGCTGCAGGTAGTCGATGACGACCATCTCGAGCCCGACGCGCTGCTTGAGCTTGCGGCACTTCGCGCGGATCTCGACGAGCGTCATGTTCGGGCTGTCGTCGATGTACAGCGGCGCATCGTTGATCCGCCCGCGGGTCGAGGCGATCGTCGTCCAGTCGCGGCTGTCGAGCATGCCCTTTCGCATGCTCTGCAGCGGCACGGCACCCTCGGCGCTCATGAGGCGCATGGCGATCTCGCTGCGTCCCATCTCGAGCGAGAAGAAGACGGTCGGCCGGTTGTGCTTGATGGCGGCCGCGCGGGCGAAGTCGAGCGCGAGCGTCGACTTACCCATGGCGGGTCGCGCGGCGACGACGACCATCTGCCCGCCGTGCAGGCCGTTGGTGAGCTGATCGAGGGCGGCGAAGCCGGTCGGGATGCCGGTCATCTGACCGTCGCGCCCGCGGGCGGCTTCGATCTCCTCGACGGCGGCGTCGACGGCGACCTGCAGCGGGACGTAGTCCTCGGACTGCTCCTGCCCGGTCACGGAGTAGATCTCGGCCTGAGCGTTGTTGACGAGGTCGAGGGCCTCGCCCTGGCCGTTGTAGCCCATCTGCACGATGCGGGTGCCGGCTTCGACGAGGCGACGCAGCAGCGCTCGCTCCCGGACGATCGAGGCGTAGTACGCGGCGTTGGCGGCCGTCGGGACGATCGAGGTGAGGGAGTGCAGGTAGTCGGCACCGCCGGCGCGCTGCAGATCGCCGGTCTTGATCAGCTCATCGGTGACGGCGACGACGTCGGTCGGCTCACCGTGCGAGTAGAGCGAGAGGACGGCTTCGAAGATCAGCTCGTGCTTGGGCACGTAGAAGTCGGTTCCACGAAGCGCCTCGATGACATCGGCGACCGCGTCTCCCGACAGGAGCATTCCGCCCAGGGTGCTCTGCTCGGCGAGCATGTCGTGCGGCGGGGTGCGTTCCGGACCGCGGGATCCGCCGATTCGGTCGTCCGACAGATCCGCGATCGACATGCACGCCCCTCTTCCGGGCCCGCTGGAAGGCCCTCGCACACGTTATGGAGGGGGTCGGACACACGCAAACCAGCCTGTGGATAACTATGTGGAGAATCTGCGCGAAACGCCGCACACCCTGTGCAGAGAGCCTGTGGACAACGCGTGGAATCTCACAAAAGCAGCCCCAACAAAAGGCACCTGGCCGGGCTATTTCTTTCCCACAGTCTGTGGATAGATATCCGACCTCAAGTGCCGGTTGAAGGTTCAGGGTTATCCCCACCCATGTGCAGAATCTCGGATTTGTCAAATGAGAAAGTCGGCCGGTTTCCGCGGTGTCTCTGCCCCTCGGCAGGATGCCGGAAGTGCTCTTGTCAAATTCATAGGAAGTGGGTACCGTGTGTGGTCCAGGCACCCCGCAGAACGCGGCCATCACGGCGCGCGTTCCGATGAGACATCGTGGAGGTGACCTGTGCTTACAACGCAACGCGCGTTCGTCCGACTCGGTCTCCTCGCTGCGATCGGATTCGGCGTTGCACTGCTCTGGCTGGCCTTCGCGGTCGTCTTGAGCGCATCGCACGCTCACGCCGCCGACCGCGAAGACGATGGACTGCTCAGCGGGGTGACCAAAGTCGTCGGACAGACCGTGGCACCGGTGACCGACAAGGTAGTGAAGCCCGTCACGGACAAGGTCGTCACGCCCGTGGCCGAGAAGGCGGTCGCACCCGTCATCGAGAAGGTCGTCACGCCCGTCGCCGACAAGGTCGTGAAGCCGGTCGCCGAGAAGATCGTAAAGCCGGTCGCCGAGAAGGCGATCAAGCCCGTCACGGACAAGGTCGTAAGGCCTGTCACAGACAAGGTCGTCCAGCCGGTCGTCGACAAAGTGGTCGCACCCGCTACCGACAAGGTCGTGAAGCCCGTCGTCGACACGGTGGTGAAGCCCGTCACTGACACCGTTCTGCGGCCCGTCGTCACCGTCGTGACACCGATCACGGACAGTGTCGTGGCTCCTGTCGTGGATGCCGTCCGCCCGGTCGTCGAGCCGGTCGTGGACGCGATCGACCCGGTGATCGACACCGTGCTCCCCCCGGTCGTGGACGCCGTCGACCCCGTGACAGAGCCCGCCGCACCCGGCCTCGGCGTCATTCCCGCTTTCCCTCTTCCGGTGTCGCTGGCGGCGCCCGATGCCGACGCTCCCGCGACCGGCAGGACACCCGCCGCGATCGCTGCCGCTGCACCTTCGACGCCCGCTTCCGCCGCCGGGGTGAGCCCCGCCGCTCTGGCAACGCGTGACGCCTTCCAGGTGGCCGTGGCGGCTGGCTCCGCCGCCGACGTATCGTCGACCGCTGCTGGGCCCGCGGCATCCCCCAGGCCTGACACCGCCCCGCCCGCGCCCGCAGCGCCCCTGGCGGGAACCGGTTCTCCGACTTGTACTTCCTCTGGAGGAGCTGCCGGGTTGTTCGCCCTGCTTCCGTTCGGCGTCCCCGTCGCGCACCGTGCCTGGGCGCGACGCGGACGGCCGAACGACGAGCACGGCCTGCCCGCTCCCTTCTTCGACACCGACGTCTCTCCCGACTGACGGGGATTGCGCCGCGCGTTTTCGCGGCACGCATCCCGCACGTCCCGCGTGACGGCGCACCCGCGCCATCCCCAGTCATGTTCCAGGAGAGAGAAATGAACACCATGTTGTCGCGCGCCCTGCTGGGCACGCTTGTCGCCGGGGGGATCACCCTCTTCGGCGCGGCAGCCGCACAGGCTGCAGAACCGACCACCTCAGGAGAAGACGGGCTGCTCTCGGGCACCCAGGCGCTCCTCAACGTCGACGTCCCCATCAGCGTCGGCGACACCGCGATCTCGCTGCTCGGCGACTCGTCCACGAGCTCGAGCGACAAGGGATCCTCCCCGGCTCCGTCGCGCGATTCGGGCTCTGCATCCACCAGCGGCTCCGACGGTGCTGCCTCCGGCTCGCAGGCGATCATCAACGTCTCCGTCCCCGTCACCGTGAAGGACACGGCGGTCTCGGTCATCGGTGACAGCTCGACTAAGAGCACGGATGCCGCACCTGCCGCACCCGCAAAGGAGCCCGCCAAGGCTCCCGCAGCGTCGACCAGCGGGTCCGACGGCATCGGGTCCGGCACGCAGGTCGTCGCCCCCGTGAAGGCCCCGGTGACCGTCAAGGACACCGCGGTGTCGGTCATCGGTGACAGCAAGACCGAGAGCACGGATGCCGCGGCCCCGGCCGCACCGTCGTCGACCGCACCGTCGGTCACCACCGACGGCTCCGACGGCGCCGTCTCCGGAACGCAGGTCGTCGCGCCGATCACCGTCCCCGTGACGGTCGAGGACGTCGCGATCTCGATCATCGGCGACAGCACCACCGAAAGCACCGACGCAGCCACCCCGGCCGCACCCGCCACCGGCACCACCGGCACCCCGTCCACCGACGGATCCGACGGCATCGGCTCGGGCACCCAGGTCGTCGCCCCGGTCACCGTCCCGGTGACCATCGACGACACCGCCGTCTCCGTCATCGGCGACAGCACCACCGTCGGCGGCGGCACGTCCGGCACTCCTGGCACGGGCACCACGCCCGGCGCCCCGGTCACCTCGGGTGAGAACGGGGTCGGCAGCGGTACGCAGATCCTGCTGCCGATCGACATCCCCGTCACCATCGGCGACACCGCGGTCTCCATCATCGGCGACAGCACGGTGACCGACCCCGGCACGGACCCGACCGACCCGGTCGACCCCGTGGACCCGACCGACCCGGTCGATCCCGTGGACCCGACCGACCCGGTTGACCCGACCGACCCTGTGGACCCGACCGACCCGGTCGACCCGGTGACCCCCGGCACGGACCCCACCGACCCGACGGACCCGGGCACCAACCCGGCGAACCCGGGCACGGTCCCCGGTGACACTCCGGGCATGGGCACGGACGACCAGATCCCCGGCGCCGGCGCCGCTCCGATGGCCCCCCAGGCCAGCGCGAGCACCCCGGTCGGGACGCTGGCACAGACCGGCGGAGTCGCGGTGACGTGGCTCCCCGCGCTCGCCCTGGCGCTGCTCGCCGCCGGAGCGCTGCTCACCCTGCGCCGCCGTACCGTCTGACTCCCCTCAGGAAAGGGGCGGATGCCGTGGGCCCCCACCCGCGGCATCCGCCCCACCTGTGCGCCGATGCAAGGGATTCGGCGCGGCGCCCCGGCGACAGGTGAATGACCCCGGCGTGTCCCCTCGAATCCCTTGCATCCGCACACACCTCACAGCACAAACGACGGATGCCGCGGTCCCGACCCCGGAGGGAGGGAACCGCGGCATCCGAACCGCGCGCCAGGATTACTTGGCGGCGACCACCTGGAGGGTGATCACAGCGGTGAGGTCGTCACGCAGGCGAACGGTCGCCTCGTGCTCGCCCACGGCCTTGATCGGCGAGGTGATGTGGATCTTGCGCTTGTCGAGGTCACCGAGACCGGCGGCCTTGACGGCGTCGGCCACGTCGGCCGGCTTGACCGAACCGAACAGGCGGCCTTCCGCGCCGGCCTTGACGGTCAGCTTGACCGTGTTCGACTCGAGCGTGTTCTTGAGCGCCACAGCCTCTTCGTGGTCGTGGATCGCGCGGGACTCGCGGGCGGCGCGGATCGACGCCACCTGCTTCTCGCCACCGCGGGTCCAGGCCACAGCGAAGCCCTGGGGGATGAGGTAGTTGCGGGCGTACCCGTTCTTGACCTCGATGACGTCGCCAGCGCTACCGAGCCCGGCGACCTCGTTCGTGAGAATCAGCTTTGCCATGTCGGTACTCCTTACCGGCCAGCGCCGGCGTAGGGCAGGAGCGCCATTTCACGGGCGTTCTTGATCGCCTTGGCGATCAGACGCTGCTCCTGCACCGAGACTCCGGTGATACGACGGGCGCGGATCTTTCCACGCTCCGAAATGAACTTGCGAAGCGTCGCGACGTCCTTGTAGTCGATGACGCCGACGCGGATCGCCTTCGCGGGAGCGGCGTTCTTCGCGCCCTTCCGCGGCTTGCGGCGATCGCCGGTTGCCTTTCCAGCCATGTGTCTTCCTTAAGAGATGTGGATGCCACGGCCCGCGGCATCCGGAATTCGAATCAGAACGGGGTGTCGTCGCCGTAGCTCGTCCCGGGCGCGCTCCAGGCGTCGGGCGCCGAAGACCCGGGCGTCGCCCAGGGCTCGTCTGCCTGAACCTGCGGACGCGACTGCTGCTGACCGCCGCCGAAGCTGCCGCCACCGCCGCCACCATTGCCACCGCTGGACGCGGCGCGGGTGACCTGTGCGGTCGCGTAGCGGAGCGAGGGGCCGATCTCGTCGACCTCCAGCTCGATCGCCGTGCGGTTGTTGCCTTCGCGGTCCTGGTAGGAGCGCTGCTTCAGGCGGCCGGTCGCGACGACCCGCATGCCCTTGGTGAGCGAGCCTGCGACGTGCTCAGCGAACTCGCGCCAGACCGACGCGCGCATGAACAGCGCTTCGCCGTCCTTCCACTCGTTGGCTTGACGGTCGAAGCTGCGCGGCGTCGATGCGATCGTGAAGTTCGCGACGGGCAGGCCGTTCTGCGTGTAGCGCAGCTCGGGGTCTGCCGTGAGGTTTCCCACGACCGTGATGATGGTCTCGCCGGCCATGAGCCTTAAGCCTTCGCAGCCTTGCGGGCGGCCTTGGCCTCAGCGCGCTCCTTCTCGGCGGCGACCTGAGCGATCGCCTCCTCGGCGCGGAGGACCTTGGTACGCATGATCTGCTCGTTCAGCTTGAGCTGACGGTCGAGCTCCTTCGTGGCCTCGCTGGTACCCGTGAAGTTGACGACGGCGTAGATGCCCTCGTTCTTCTTCTGGATCTCGTAGGCGAGACGGCGCTTGCCCCACACGTCGACGTTGTCAATGGTGCCACCGTCTGCGGTGATGACCTTGAGGAAACCGTCGAGCTTGGGAGCGACCTGGCGCTCGTCGATCTCGGGGTCGAGGATGACCATGAGTTCGTACTGGTGGATGTGCGTCACTAACCCACCTCCTTCGGACTAGAACGGATGCCGGGCGTTTCCCGGCATCAGGAGGGTTGATGCACGTGTCCGCTGATTCCGCGCACGAGCGCAGGCGGACAACCACAACAGTCTAGCGGATGCCCGGCCCTGCCGCGGAATCGGGCGGCAGGGCCACCGACGCCGCGATCCGACGTGCCGTCGCGGCCGCCGCCTCGACGAGCTCGGGCGGCCCGACGACCTCGAAGGGGACGTCGAAGCGCAGCGCCCATGCGAGAACGCCCGCCCACGACCACGACCCGACCCGGACGAGGCACGAGCCGTCCGCACGTTCCGCCAGCTCGGCGTCGCCGAGCCACGGCGCGATCCTCCGCGGCGGGAGCGGCAGGACGACCTCTCCCGTCACGGGCCACCGGTCCGCCGTCGTGGATCCCTTGAAGCGAGCGGCGAGATACGTCCGCGCATCGCCCGTCGGGATCTCGCGCGACTCGAAGGGAATACCGCCGCCGTGCCGAGGGCGCAGCCGGTCGAGCCGGAGGATGCGCCAGTCCGAGGCATCCCGGTCCCAGGCGACGACGTACCAGCGGCCGTCCTGCGCGACGACGGCGTGCGGCTCGATGTGCCGGGTGGGACGATCCGCGTCGTCGCCGTACTCGACGCGCAGCGTCCGCCGCTCCCTCGCGGCGACGCTCACTCCCTCGAGCGCCCCGACCTCGACCTGCTCTGCCGTCGGTCCCGCCGCGAACCGGATTCCGTCGATGCGGTGACGCAGGTGCGAGGGCATGACCTGCCGCATCGTGGCGAGGGCCCGGGCAGCGGCATCCGCGATGTCGACACCGGATGCCGACTGCAGCGCGACGGCGATCGCCACCGCCTGCTCCTCGTCGAAGAGAAGGGGTGGGAGCTCATCGCCGGGAGCGAGCCGGTATCCGCCGTACGGACCCCTCGCGGCGCTGATCGCGTATCCGAGCTCGCGCAGCCGGTCGACGTCGCGGCGCACGGTTCGGACCGTCACGCCCAGACGGTCCGCCAGTTCCTGCCCGCCCCAGTCGCGGCGGGACTGCAGGACGGACAGCAGGTCCAGCATCCGGTGCGACGGCGACGACATGCCTCCATCCTGACGCAGAAGCGGACAGAAACGGTCCTCTATGCGGCGAAGAGTGGTTATCGGCAGTAAGCCTCCGACCGAAGGACGACCATGACCCTCTCCACCACCACCCACCTCAACTTCCGCGGCGACGCCCAGGCAGCGCTCGAGTTCTACGGCCGGGTGTTCGACGGCACCGTCTCGGTGACGACCTACGCCCAGGTCGGCATGCCGGCCGAGGCGCCCGGCGCTGACAAGGTCGTCTTCGGCCTCCTCGTCGCGGCGGACGGCTTCCGCCTCATGGCGTACGACGTCCCCGGACAGCCGCGCGGTCCCGAAGCCGTCGCGGGATCCACGCACCGCGAGAACGGCGCCACCATCACCGACCGCGCATTCTTCGTCTCGCTGCAGGGCGACACCCTCGACGAGGTCGCCGCCCGCTGGGCGCTCCTCGCCGACGGTGCCACCGTCATCGAGCCACTGGCCGCCTCCCCTTGGAGCGCGGGCTTCGGCATGCTCACCGACCGCTTCGGCGTGACCTGGGTCGTCGACGTGCGGGCGCAGCACGCGGCCTGACACACGGCGGCACCCGGCGCCACCCCGCGAGGAGGATCTCCCGCGGGGTGGCGTCTTCGGTACGGTGGCCGCATGGTGAGCACCCCCGCCTTCGACGCCCGCCCCCTCACCGACCCCGTCGACGGCGCCACGGCGCGGGCCTACCGGAAGCAGCTGCTCGCGTCGGGCCGCGCTCCCAAGACCGCGGGCTGGGCAGCGGGATGCCTCGTCGTCGGGGTCGTGGGCGTCTTCGGTCTCATCGTCGTCAACCTCATCTTCCGCCTCGTCTTCGCCCCGTTCTTCGAGGGCTCCCCGCCGAATGCCGCCGGCTCGATCGGGATCATCCTCGTCGTCGCTCTCATCGCGGTCGGGGTGACCGCCCTCATCGTGAGGGCCTATCGCAACGGCGGGGTGCGCTGGTACCGCCTCGACCACTTCGCCCGGGCGAACGGGATGACCTGGTTCCCCCAGGCATCCGATCCTCCTCTTCCGGGGATGATCTTCTCCCTCGGCAGTTCTCGGACGGCGACGGACATCCTCCGCGGCGAGCAGCCTCGCGTGGTCGAGTTCGGCAACTACCGCTACACGACGGGATCAGGCAAGAACCGGACCACGCACCGATGGGGCTACGTCGCGATCCGGCTCGGCGCACCGCTGCCCCACATCGTGCTGGATGCCGAGGGCAACAACACCTTCCTCGGAACGAACCTGCCGCAGACCTTCGACCGGCATCAGCGGCTGAGCCTCGAAGGCGATTTCGACAGGTATTTCTCGCTCTACTGCCCCCAGGGCTACGAGCGGGATGCGCTCTACCTGTTCACGCCCGACATCATGGCCCGCTTCATCGACAATGCGGCCCAGCTCGACGTCGAGATCGTCGACGACTGGCTGTTCCTCTACGGAAAACGCGACTTCTCGACCCTCGACCCGCGGACGTGGGGATGGCTGTTCTCCGTCGTCGGCGCGCTCATGGACAAGCTCGCCCAGTGGGAGCGGTGGCGCGACGATCGACTCGCGATGCCCGCCGCCGGGGCCCCGGCATCCGCTCCGCTCGCAGCCGCCGCAGGCGCTCTGCCGTTCGCGCCGCCGGTCGAGGCGTTGCGCCCGCCGCCCGGTGTCGCCCCGGGCGGCCGCCGGTTGAAGACGGCCGTTCCGTGGGCGACGATCCTCATCGGCGGGGCGATCGCGGTCGGATGGATCGCGTTGCAGAGCGGCGTGCTGGACGCGATCTTCAGTCGATGACGGTGGCGAGGACCGACCGACGCGGGCGGACGATCGGGTCCTGATACCGCGCCGGGGTGACCGTGATGTCGCTGCCGTCATCGGACCAGGACTCCGCGCCGCGTCTGCCGAGGACCTTCCGGGCAGTGAGGATCCCCCAGACCAGCGGAGCCCCGACGGCGAGCGCGACCGCCCCGAGGAGCGAACGTTCCTCGAAACCGAGCACGGCCTTGCGCTGCCACGCTTCGTGCAGCGCACCACCGCGAGCGGTCGGTACGAAGCGGGGCGCCAGCACGCCTCGTCTGCGCGTGTCGACGAGGCGTTCGACGTCGGACCACCACGTGGACTCGCTCGGGTCGTGGAAATAGTTGTCGGCGAGCCACCCCGGGTGAGGATGCCGGAACCGCCGTGCGATGACGTCCTCGGCGCTCCCCTGCACCCCGCTCCCGCTGAAGACGGTGTTGAGATAGGTCTTCGAGACGCCGAACGTGGTGAGCGCGATGACGGGAACGCCCATCGCCATCGCTTCGATGGCGGCGGTGGAGCTGACCGTCACGAGCCCCTCGGCTGTTTCCAGCGCCCGCGACATCGGCTCGTGCGAGAACACGAGGTTGTCGGGTCGGTCGCGGAGCAGGTCGGTGAGTTCGGTGCGCTCGAAGTGCGTCTCGACCTCGCCGAGTTCGGGTCGCGAACGGAGCTTGAGGACGACGCGCCGGGTCGGGTCGGCGAGCGCCGCGGCCCGCAACAGTTCGGCGAGCTGCCGACGCTCCTCCGGCTCGCGCGGCACGATCGCCTGCGCAGCGAAGACGAGGTCCGTTCCACCGGTCGCCTCCGCCGCCGGTCGGGCGAACGGAAGGGTCGCGAGACCGAAGCGCATCGTGACTCCGAGCCGGCCGGCGAGCTGCCGGAAGGCACGCAGCTCGCGCTTGGAGTGCAGGACCATCAGATCGCAGTGACGCCGGTAGAGCGCGGCCCCGCGCTGCGCGGGGATCGACATGCCGGGCAGACCCGAGACGACGACCGGCCGCGGAGCGACCCGATCGATCTGCCGCATCACGAGGCGGACGAACGGTCCGCGTCCTGCGATGACGACGACGTCGGGCCGATCCGTGGCGAGCCAACCGGGGAGCTCGTTGTAGGCGACGCGGGTGACCGCTTCGGGACGGATGCCGGTGCCCGCCAGAGCCGCGTGCTCCTGCGCGACGCTCACCACGAGCGGCGTCTGCACGAGAACGAGATGGGGGTCCACCGACGGCGCGGAGTCGATGAGAGCCGCCGACCACTTCACGAAGGAATCGGCATCGGCGATCGCGACGACGCGCAGTCGCCCGTGACGGTCACCCTGCATCGTCATGCCGGGACGCGGCGCAGCTTCGCCATCGGGGCGAGTTCGCCGTCGTAGATGCGCTTCACACCATCGCCGAGGGCCGTCTCGATGACGCGGATGTCGCGGACGAGGTGCTCGAGCCCCGTGGGCTCGAGGGACGCAGCGTGGTCGGATCCCCACATCGTGCGGTCGAGGGTGATGTGCCGCTCGACGGCGACGGCGCCGAGGGCGACGGCGGCGAGCGAGATCTGCAGACCGCGCTCGTGCCCCGAGTACCCGACGGGGATGCCGGCGTACCGGTCGCGCAGCGACGCAATCATCTTGATGTTCGCCTCTTCGGGCTCCATCGGATAGGTCGATGTGGCGTGCATCAGAACCGTGCGGTCCGTGCCGAGCACCTCGAGCGCGCGATCGATCTGATCGATGGTCGACATCCCCGTGGAGAGGATGACCGGCTTCCCGGTGGCGCGCAGGGCCTCGAGGAGCTCGAGGTCGGTGAGGCTCGCCGAAGCGACCTTGTGGGCGACGACGCCCAGGTCCTCGAGGAAGTCGACGCTCGGAACGTCCCACGGCGAAGCGAACCAGTCGAGCCCCCGCATCGTGGCGTGGTCGCCGATCTCGATGTACTGGTCGCGGTCGAACTCGACGCGGTACCGGTACTCGAGGTAGGTCATGGTCCCCCACGGCGTCTCGCGCGGGGTGTCGCGCATGTGCACCGGAGTGGCGATCTCCGGGGTGCGCTTCTGGAACTTCACCGCGTTCGCGCCGGCGTCCGCGGCGACGTCGATCAGCCGCTTGGCGAGGTCGACATCGCCGTTGTGGTTGAGGCCGATCTCGGCGATGACGTACACCGGGTGTCCGCCGCCGAGTACATGGTTTCCGATGGTCACCGTCATGGCGAGTCCTTTCGTCGTTACTCCCCTCAGCGTGAGTTCCGACTGTGAATGACGGATGAACCCCGAATGGCCCGGACCGGACGACTGGCTGACGGGTGTGTGCGGTCAGCGGGCCGCGAGGATGCGGTCGGCGAGTTCGCGCACGGCACCGTCACCGCCGCGGCGGGTCAGGACGACGCGCGCGGCCGCCAGGACCTCCGCGTGCGCATCGGCGACCGCGATGGGCCAGCCGACGAGGGCCATCGCCGGGAGGTCGTTCACGTCGTTGCCGAGATACGCGATGTCGGCGAGGTCGACACCGCTCTCGAGAGCCCATTCTCGGAGGACGGACGCCTTGTCCTCGACGCCGTGCACGACGTCGACCCGCAGCTTCTCGGCGCGAGCGCGGACGACGGCGTTCTGCTCGGTCGAGAGGATCAGCATCGGCACTCCGGCTCGACGAAGGAGCGCGACGCCCATCCCGTCGGAGCGACTCACCCGCACGTGCTCCGTGCCGGCGGCATCCACCCACGCGCTGTCGTCGGTGTGGACGCCGTCGAAGTCCGTCACGACCACCGTCGCGGTCACGGGCTCGGCGGGAGCGACGAGGCGCGCCAGCGCCTGGGCGACCCGCAGCTGGTCGGGGTCGTCGATTTCGATCGACGACCCCGCAGGGACCTCGACGATCTCGGTGCGACCGAAGAAGCGGTGTCCCGCCTTGCGGAACCCCTCCGTCGTGAAGACGTAGAACGCCCCCGTCTCGACGTAGTGCGGCTCACGGTCCTGCCGCCGGGGGCGACGCGCCGCGTCATGGCCGATCGCGGCCGCAGCACCGTCGGCATCCCGTCGCCAGACGAACTCGTAACTCTCGCGCGCGGAGAACGCGCAGTCCGCCCGGCCGTCGCGGACGAGCGCGACGGCATCGGCGAGGACGTCGCTGGGGATGAAGGGACTCGTCGCCTGCAGGAAGACGGTCACGCGAGGGGTGATGCCGTCGGCGCCCAGCGCGTCGAGCGCGTGCAGGACCGCGCTCTCGGACGTCGCGGTGTCACCGGAGATCTGCGCCGGTCGGTCGACGACCCGGGCACCGGCACCGCGAGCGGCCGATGCGATCGCCTCGTCGTCGGTCGACACGACGACGAGGTCGATGACCCCCGAATCCCGCGCGGCCCGCACCGCCCGGGCGACGAGGGGGATGCCGCCGACACGGGCGACGTTCTTCCCCGGCACGCCCTTGGACCCGCCGCGCGCGGGGATGATGGCCACTGTCTCGACGGCGTCGGTCACGGTCATCCTCCTCGCAGGGCTTTCCACGCGCGTTTCCCGCGGCGCTGCGCACCGCGGATCGCCAACTGCATCTCGACGACGCGGGATGCCCCGCCGCGAGGCGCGAGCGCACGAGCGAGCAGTCCGGGGGGCGTACCGCCCCGAAGGCCCAGCGCGCCCAAGCGGGTCCGAGCGAAGTAGCGCTCGCGTTCCGCGGCGGGCGCTTCGGCCAGGAACTCCTCGGCTCGATCGCGCAGCGGCGCCGCGATGACCGGCTGCATGGCGTAGCCGACGGCGTCGACGAGCAACTGCATCCCGCTCGCGTCGTAGGGGGAATCGGGCCGCGTCAGGGCGTCGATGATCGTGACCGGGATGCGGTTGCCGTTCTCGAAGGGAGTGAGCCGCTGGAGCAGCAGCTCCGTCCCGACGGCTGCGATCGGCAGCCCGGCCAGCGTGTGCAGGGTCGGCAGAGCCGTCGAGAACCCCGCCACCGCACCGACGAACGGCAGGCGGAGCGCGAGCACTTCGGCGGGAGTACCGCCGCGGAACACCGTCAGAGGGATGCCGCGGCTCGCCGCATGCGCCGCCAGGTCGTCGATGAGCGCGGGGGTGGCCGAAGGATGCGGCTTGAAGACGATCGCACCCGGCGACCAGGCGAGCGCTCGGTCGACCATGTCGCGCTGCATCTGTGCCTCCTCGGCGGGCGAGATGAGCCCGAGCGCCGACAGATACTGGCCCAGCACGAGCGCAGGACGGGGCACCTCGGTCAACGCGTCGACATCCGGATCGACCGTGGCCGCGGAAACCTCCTCGACCACGGAACGCAGTGCCGACGCGGCGACGGGCACGCGCGGCGTCCCGGCGAACAGCAGCGGCTCGACGCCGGGGACCGCGTCGGCGTAGACAACGCCCACGACTCGGCCGGCGACCGAATGCGGCCACTTGTCACGAATCGGCGAGTAGGTCATGAGACCGTCGCCGATGATCGACACCGGCGCCCCTTCGAAGACGTCGATGAACACGCGCGAGGGAGCGACCTGCGGGCTCTGCAGGTAAAGCTCGACCTCACCCTCGCCGATCTCCCACGCCTGACGCAGTAGCCTCCCCAGGACCGCGGCCTCCGCGACGGTCGTGCGCCAGTGCGGCGGACGCTCGGGGGCGAGAAGCTCGTTGAGGTCGACGACGCGGTCGAATCGCGCGCGCAACGTCGCCAGGTGAGGGGCGTCCCCGATTCCGTGGCCGGCTTCGGGGACGATCGCGGCGTTCACCGCGACGAGGATGCGGCCGGACGCGGAGGCCGGGATGGCACCGGCATCCATCGCCGCCACGGCCGTCATGAGACCGTACGCCGAATTGAGGACGAAGATCTGGGTCATGCGGTGCGCACCTCGCGCACGAGGCGCGCAAGGATGCGGCGGCGACGGTCGGAGAGGCGCAGCAGCGCCGGGTCGATCTGGTCCCCGGGGATCGCCCGAAGAAGATCCCGGATGCCGTGGCGCAGCGCCGTGCGGTCCGCTGTCGACATCGCCCGAGCACGGAAGAGGTGATACGCGCAGACGGACATCGTGGTGGTCGCGATCTTCGGGAGGAAGCGGTCGGCCTCGCGATCCTGTTCGACCACGCGGATGGCCTCCGCGAAGGCGGGGAGGAAGTCGAGCTGGCGGCGGTCGAGCACCTGCGTGAGGGAGGTCGTCACGCCGCGCCGGTAGAGGATCGCCGGCGCATCGACGACCGCGAACGAGGCCGCCTTCAGGTGCAGGCGCCAGATCCACGGCCGGTCTTCCGCGGTGAACAGTCCCGGCTCGAAGTGCGCCAGCCCCTGGTCGATCACTCGGCGATGGAACATACCCGCCCAGGCATAGGGGTAGTCGACCATGGTCGTCTCGTCCGCGGGGAGGATCGCGTCCCGAGGATCGGCGACGCGCCCGCGCCAGGCGAAGGGAGCTTTCATGAGGCGCCGGCGGCCGTCCGTGTCGGTGACGTGATCGGTTCGGACGAAGTCGCAATCCAGGCGACGCATCGAGTCGACGAGGCTCTCGAGCCGCTCCGGGTGCATCCAGTCGTCGCCGTCGACGAAACAGAAGTAGTCGGTGTCCACTCGCTCGAGACCTTGGTTCCGGGCTGCGGCGAGTCCGACGGGCTGCGGGTTGGAGATCACCTCGACGTGGGGCATGTCTCGGGCGAAATGCTGCACCTGCACGCGGGTGTCGTCCGTCGAGCCGTCGTCGATGACGACCAGCCTCACCCGTCCCGGATCCTCGAACTGGCGCCCGAGGGTCGTCACAGTCGTGCCGATGTACGGCCCGGCGTCTTTGGCCGGCAGGATGACGGTCACGATCGGAGAGGACACGCCGCGATCCAAACAAGCGGGCGTGTCCGGCAGGTGGCGGCAGGGTGAACGGTTCCCGACGATCGCCGCCCCGGCTACCACACGCGTCGCTCCCGGTCCACTGGCTGGGCGGTTCGTGAGACTCGGCTATCGTGGTCGATCGTCGGGGGGCGCTTCATCCTGGTGCGTGTCCCCGCTCTTCGCACACCAAGGAGACCTCACATGTCGCGCAAGACCACCCTGTCGACGGGCTTCGCCGTCGCCACGATCGCCCTCTTCGCACTGACCGGCTGCGGTTCGTCCGAGTCGGGGACCACCACCAACCCCGCGCCGGTCAGCTCACCCGCCGCCGAGTCCCCCGCGGCTGAGTCGCCCGCGGCCGAGGCGCCCGCCGGAGACCAGAGCAAGACCGACGCCTGCCAGATCCTTCAGACCGAGCTCAGCGACCTCAACACCGAGGTCAACGGCGCGAGCGGCGAGCTCTCGTCCGCGGTCCAGTCGGGCGACACCTCGGCTGCACGCGACATGTTCACGAAGATCGGCACCCGCATCGACGAGATCTCGGGCAAGATCACGAACACCGAGGTCTCCGCGGCCTACGCGTCGTACTCGTCGGCGTGGGACGACTTCGAGAAGACGTTCGTCAAGATCAGCGACGCGGTCGACGCGAAGGACAACACCGCCCTCCAGGCGGCAGCCAACGAGCTGACCGACGGCATCACGGGCTTCACCGACGCCGCCAAGGAGATCAGCGAAGCCTGCAACTGATCCCCATCGCACACAGCCGGAACGCCCCTCGTCCGTCGGACGGGGGGCGTTCTCGCGTGCGCGCACGACGGAGGAGGTTCAGCGTCGGGTGAGGTTGCCGTCCGCCCACTCCCCGAGCTGGGTCAGGATCGGCACGAGTCGGCACCCGGCCTCGGTCAGCGCGTAGGTGACGGCGACCGGCGGTCCCGGCTCGACACGACGGGCGACGAGGCCCGCGTCCGAGAGCTCGGAGAGGCGATCCGACAGGACGGCGTCGCTGATGCCCGCAACCGCGCGACGGAGCCCCGAGAACGAGAGCTCTCCCGCGCCGAGGACATCGAGGATCATCCCGTTCCAGCGCTTGCCCAGCACCGAGAACGCATGCGAGACCGCGGCGTCGCACTGGCGCGCGTCGTGGGTCTCTGCCATGCCCCCATCGTACGTGTGCTAGCGTTCGCGAAGCCGCTTTGTTTTCCATAGTGACTCTGATCGGAGAAGCGAATGACCCTGTTCCGCCTGGATGCCAGCATCCTGCCCGCCACATCATCCAGCCGTGAGCTCGGCGACCTCGTCGAGGCCGAATGGCTCGCCGCCCACCCCTCGAGCACCGTCGTACGGCGCGACGTCGCCGCAGATCCCGTCCCCGCCACCGCCTGGCGGGACTCGGTCACGTCGGGGTTCACCCCTGCGGAGGCGCAGACCGACGGCCACCGTGAGGCGGTCGCGCTCCGCACGCAGCTGGCGGACGAACTGATCGGCGCCGATGCCCTGCTGTTCACCGTTCCCCTGTACAACTACGGCGTCTCGCAGCACGTGAAGACCTGGTTCGACCTCGCCTACACGGACCCGCGCATCGATCCGACCGGTACGGCGCTGCGCGGCAAGGCAGCAACGCTCGTGACGGTGCTCGGCGGCAACTACGAGCCCGGCAGTCCGAAGGAGGGGTGGGATCATTCGACGGGATGGCTCCGGCGCGTGTTCGAGGATGTCTGGGGTCTCGACCTCACGGTCGTCCACCGCCCGTTCACGCTCGTCGGCGTCAATCCGGCTCTGGACGCGTTCACGGACGCGGCCGCAGAGCTGAAGGCTGGAGCAGAACGGGCGGCGGTCGACGCCGGTCGCACCCTCGCGGCATCCCGCGCTGCGTGAACACTCCTGATGGCGCGGTTCCGCCCGCATCCGGCCAGGACCGCGCCATCATGGGGGAATGGCATCAGCGAAGAGCGTCACCGGCACCGTCGTCGATCGGCTCGCGCGGTGGGGCACGGCATCCGTCCTCGTCGGCGGCGCTCTCGCACTCCCGAGACGTACACGCGCCTTCGGCGTGCAGACACTCATGTGGGGGGCGATCGACGTCGCCCTCGCGCTGTTCACCCGTCAACGGAGTGAGATCCCGAAGAAGCCGATGCTGCGCCGCATCCTCCTCGCCAACGCCGCCCTCGACGTGGGCTACATGGCGACGGGTGCCCACCTCGCGGTGCGGACGCCGACCTTCGGGGGCCGCCTGAGCGTCGCCGAGGCCCGCGGACACGGCCTCGCCGTCATCATCCAGGGAGCTGCACTCTTCGTCATCGACCTGGCGGCCGCGAGGCGCCTACGGCCCTGACGCTCCGCGCTCAGCCACGCGCGATGGTGACCGCGTCGTCCCACACCGCTCCGATCGCGCGCAGATCCCGATCGAGTACGTCCACCACGCGGACGTGGTGCCCCTGAGGGCTTTGCACGCGAAGGAGGAATCCGATCTCCCCGGTTGCATCGGCGGCCACGGCGGACAGGGATGCGACGGTGCCGTCCTCGGAGACGACACGGCGCTGCGCATCGGCCCGCGCGAATCGCGCCGTCTCGGAGGCATAGCGCCCTGGTGCCGACACCTCCTCGACGGAGAGGTCGGCGACGACGCCGGAGGCGATGTCACCGAAACCATGCCACAGGCGGGCTCTCGTAGCCGCCGAGACGGGCAGGCGTTCGATCGCGGCGCGGAGGTTCGCGACGGCCGCGCCGACGTCGGCGTCGCCCGACGGCGTCGCCCCGCTCGCCCGGAGGATCTCCGCCGCCATCTCGGAGGACACCTCCGGCGAGACCGCGAAGGGGATCGGGAGCCATCCGGGTGGGAGTTCGCTCACACGTACCGCCAGCGGAAGGTCGACACGATGGCGTCGGTGAGGACTGTGAAGGCGTCGAGCGCAGGCCCCGACTCCTCGACTCCGATATGGGCCACCGACGCCATCAGGAGAACCCCTCGCGTCGGTCGATCACCCGGGAAGGGCATGACATAGGCGATCTCGCGTGCCCGCAAGCCCTCCATCCCTTCCGGCCCCGACCGCTCGTTCTCCCACCGGAAGACCGTCCCGAGCTCGGGGAGATCGATCTTCGACACGGGACGTTCCGACCCCGCCCGCCCGCGCAGGTCGGTCTCGAAGTCCCCCTGTCCGACCCAGGGTGACGCGGCGATGCTGATCGGCGTGGCCCCTTCGCGCGCGGGTTCGACCGGCAGGAAGATCTCCATCACATTGGTCGCAGCGAGCGTCTGCCACTGCCGGCGCACCATGGATCGCGTCTCCGCGTCGAGGTCGGGGCGGCCGACTGCCTTGAAGCGCGAGGTCAGGAGGGCGGTCAACTGATCGCGGCCCTCCGGCGTCGCCGGGAAGCGACCCCAATCGGGGGGCGTCAACATCGTGTATCCGGCAGGTGCCGGCGAAGAACCGAGCTCGGCGCGCAGATTCACCGGGCGTCACCGCTCTCGCCCCGAGCGGCGGCGCGAAGCGCACGCCCTCGTTCACGACGCCGACGCGCCTCCCTGCTCGACTGCGCGGAGACGACGATCCCCCACAGCAGGACGACGAGCGCCAGCGGCGACAGAACCCAATGCCATCCGATGAGATAGCCGTCGGACCCCGGGGTGCGGATGACTCCTGTCGGGTCCTCATCCAGCGCAGCGATCGCCCACGGGAAGATCCCGAAGACGAGTACCGAGACGAGGCTGACGTACGGCGCGTCGGGGCCGGCGTCACGGCGGGCTGCGACGAGGTACGACACGGCGGCGACCATTCCCACCGCGCCCGTGGCGATCGTCAGCCATGCCGGCACGCTGAGCACGCGCTCGTCGATCACCGATCCCCACAGCGAGTGAACCTGGTCGGTGGGCCACACTCGTCCACCGTTGAGAGCGAGACGCGCGACGAGCGGGACGAGGAACTGGGCGGCGGCGAACATCGCACAGAGCGTGAAGACGAGGCGCAGGCTTCCCGCCCGGCGCGGGAGCCGTGAACGGTTGCGACTGACCGGCGACAGGTCGGTGAAACCTGCGTCGCGCCGCTCGCCCGTCACCGGCGTCCCACCGGCGTGTAGAACGGTGTGCTCGTGAAGACTCCCGCGCCCGTACCGGCGATCCAGTTGCCGAGGCTCGCCCACCCGCGCGCGCCGATGCGGGGAACGGCCTCGACCACCATGTCCCCCCACGCCGCAGCGATCGTGCCGCTCCGCGCGGGAGTGGAGGCCCACTGCGTGAGGCTGCCGCCCCACTTGTTCAGAATCGACCAGCTCTGCCCTCGCATGAGGGTGGAGAACGGATTGACGCTCAGTCCGGAGGGAAGCCGCGGCATCGAGAATCCCCGCGCCCCGCGTGTGAACACGGGCAGGTCCTGGGCGATGTTGGAGGCGCTGAGGATGCGGCTTCCGGGAGCGGCGGCGGCGTTGACTCCGCGCGCCAGGATGCCGCCGGCGCCGGCGGTCACCAATCCGAACGCACTCCAGAGCAGGTCGGACAGCGTCGCCTTCCCGTTCGCATAGAGATAGGCCGTACCGGCGAGGTGAACCGCCGAGAGTGCGATCGTCGTCGCCAGCAGGATGGTCGACCACGGGCTCGAGACCACGAAGAGCGCCACGACGGCGAGCACCACGATGGCATAGCCGATGATGCGCAGAGCGTCGGCGATCCAGTCCCACTTGCCGTCGTCGTTGTCGGCGGCATCCATCGCCTGCGCGACGCCGTCCGCTGCTTTCTCGTACGCCTCCTCCCACAGCGCGAAGGCCGTATCGAAGGGCTGCCACGCAGCCCGGAGTTCTTCCTCGGCGTCGTCGAGCCGGTCGGCAGGCGTCGGACCGTCATCGGCCTCGGCGTCCGTATCGAGCGGAGAGGCGGGTGCGAGACTCTCGTTGAACGCGGTGCGGTACGCCTGCATCGCCGCGTCGATCGCGGCGTGATGGATGTCGTACGCGTGTCGCGCCTCGGCGAGTGCGGGGCCGTACGGTTCCAGCGCCGTGCCGGTCTGCTCGTACCGGACGGCGGCCTTCCGGAGATCGCCTTCCAACTTCTCGGCGTCGGACTTCAGGCGGTCGGTTCCGAGACTGATCTGCGAATCGCCGATGTCGCGCAGCGTGTCCGCCGTGGTCGCCATCGCTTCGCCGAGGGAAGTGTAGTCCGCAGCTGTCGCGATGATGACGTCGGGCTGTCCCGCGAACTGCCGGAGTTCGTGACCGTCGGGCGATGAGTAGAGAAGGGACATCAGTTGCCGCCCTCCGACCCCATCTGCTCGAGCTGCGCCGAGGCGTCCTCTTCCCACTGATCCCAGCCGGAGAGGATCGATGACAGACCCTCGCGGACGTTCGCGATCATCTCGGTCAGGTCTTCGCGGTTGCCCGACCAGTTCGACTCGAACCAGCCGACCCTGTCGCGCAGGGAACTCTTGCCGTGAGGGGTGTCGATGGCGGACTCGAGCGAGTCGTTGATCTTCGACGCATCGTTGAAGGCGTTCTCGGCGTTCGTCAACGTATCGCGAGCGTCTCGCAGCCGCTGGCGGTCGAGCAGAACGTCCATCTCGAGCTCCCATCTGTCGAGACCCAACCCTAACGAGAAGCGTCGAGGCGGCCTATGGGGAGCCCTCCCCATAGGCCACCGAGCTCCGCTTGCGGCCGCCGGCCGCGTATGTAAAGGTTGCTTTACGTAAAGGTCACTTGACGCAAGGGGGATTTCGTGGAGCACGCGACGCAGGAACAGGGCCGCACCCGGTGGGGCCGCCTTCGCGGCGGCAGCCGTACCCCCGCGATGGCGATCGCGATCCCGGCCGGCCTCGTGCTGGCCGTGGTGGTCGGCGTCATCGCCGCCGCGATGTGGGATGCCCCCACTCCGCCCTTCGTCGTGGGCATCGGCTTCACGGTCGTCACCCTCCCCGCGCTCGTCGGCCTGGTCTGGGCGTTCCTGGTCGATCGCAACACGCTGCGCGGCGCGATCGACCGGCCCGAGGAGTCCGTCGAAGGCGCCTGGTACGACAAGGCCGCGCAGGGTGCCTTCTCGGACATCCTCCTCATCGTCGGGCTCGGCACGGCGTTCCTCGCCATCACCGGCATCCGGATCGACGTGCTCATCGCCCTCATCGGCGTCCTTCTCGTCGCGATGGGCGGCTTCAGCGTCCGCTACCTCGTCGCGCGGCACCGCGGCTGACCTCGTGCAGAACACGCTCCCCGCACTGCGCCAGGACCGCGGGTGGTCGCAGCAGCGCCTCGCCGACGAACTCGGGGTCTCGCGTCAGACGATCATCTCGATCGAGCGCGGCCGCTTCGATCCGAGTCTGCCGCTCGCGTTCCGCATCGCGCGTCTGTTCGAGACGTCGATCGAGCACGTGTTCGAGCCCGACGACGCCGAATGAGTCAGGCTCGCGCGGCCCACCAGTCGCGCAGGCGCTGCTCCGCCACCTCCGGTCCGATGACACCCTCGTCGAGACGGATGTCGAGCAGGAACCGGTACGCCTCGCCGACCTCTCGGCCAGGACGGATGCCGAGGACCTCCTGGATCCGGTTGCCGTCGAGCGCCGGGCGCATCGCCTCGAGCTGCTCCTGCTCGGCGAGCTGCGCGATCCGCGTCTCGATGTCGTCGTAGGCCGAGCGCAGGCGACCCGCCTTGCGCTTGTTCCGCGTGGTCACGTCTGCCCGCGTGAGGATGTGCAGCCGTTCGAGCTGCTCACCCGCGTCGCGGACGTAGCGTCGGACGGCCGAATCGGTCCAGGCGCCCTCGGCGTACCCGAAGAAGCGCAGGTGCTGCTCGATGAGCTGACACACGGCATCCGTCGTCGCGCCGTCGAACTTGAGGGCCTGCAGGCGCTTGCGTGCCATGCGGGCGCCCTTGACGTCGTGGTGATGGAAGCTCACGGCGCCGCCCGGCTCCAGCTTGCGCGTCGCCGGCTTGCCGATGTCGTGCAGGAGCGCCGCGAGGCGCAGCGTGACGTCAGGCACCTGACCCGGATGCCGCTGCTTCTCGAGGTCGATCGCCTGTGCGAGCACGGTGAGCGAGTGCTCGTAGACGTCCTTGTGGTGGTGGTGCTCGTCGACCTCGAGGCGCAGCGCGGGGACCTCGGGCAGGAACAGTTCCATGAGGCCGGTGTCGACGAGCAGACGGATGCCGCGGTCCGGCGCGTCGGTCGCGAGGAGCTTCGCCAGCTCGCCCTGCACACGCTCGGGGCTCACGATCGACAGGCTCGGTGCCAGGCGGGTCATGGCCTCGAGGGTGGCCGGATGCACGTCCATGCCGAGCTGGCTCGCGAAGCGCGCCGCGCGCAGCATCCGGAGCGGGTCGTCGCCGAAGCTGACGTCGGGGTCGGTCGGAGTGCGGAGCGACTCGCCGACGAGGTCCTCGACGCCGCCGGTCGGGTCGACGAGGGAGGGACCGGGGATCCGCAGCGCCATCGCGTTGACCGTGAAATCACGCCTGACCAGGTCTTGCTCGAGCGTGTCGCCGAACTCGACGGTGGGCTTGCGGGTCGTGCCGTCGTAGCTGTCGGCCCGGTACGTCGTGATCTCGACCTGCTCGCCGCGGACCTTCGCACCGATCGTGCCGAACGCGCGACCGATGTCCCACGTCGCCGTCGAGAGGGGTTTCACGATGCGCAGGATGTCGTCGGGGCGCGCGTTCGTCGTGTAGTCGAGGTCGTTCACCCTGCGGCCGAGCAGCGCGTCGCGGACGGGTCCGCCGACGATCGCGAGCTCGTATCCGGCATCCGCGAACGCACGGGCGAGCGCGGCCGAGACGGGAGCCTCCGCGAGCGCGCCCAGGCGCGCGAGACCGTCGGCCATGTTCAGCATGTCTACGAGCCTACCGACCGGCACCGGGGGCCCCGGTGGGTGCGCGGACGAGGTGCGTCCGCTGTGCGCGGATGCAATAGTCTCCGCGCGACACTCCGAGCTGCGGCATCCGTCAGCGGCGTGTCGGCGCCGATACCTTGCATCGGCGAACACCCCGCGCCCCGGCCGCGGTCAGGCCAGGCGCAGGAACCCGGTGAACGCGAGCTCGCGCACGCGCGGCAGGAGGTCGGCGCGGAGAGCCGCGGCATCCACCTCGAGCAGGTCGGCGATCGCGTCGATGAGGACGCCCAGCGGCAGGTCGCCGTCGGATGCCCCCACGAGCGCCGCGAGTGCCGGGTCCACGTTCAGCACGCGGCCGAATCCGCCGCCCTGGCGGAGTTCGATGACCGACGGCTCCTCCGCGCCCGGGCGGTGGTGCCGGGCCTCGGTGACGTCGGGGTTCACGATCACCGTCGTCTCGGCGAGCGCGTCGTCGTCGAGCAGGCCGAGGCGATCCCAGGCGGCGAGCGCCTCGCCCTGGTGGGTCCCGAGTGCACCACCCACCGGCTGGGTGACCCGCTCGTAGCGGGCGAGGGGCGGCATCCCGATCGGCGTCCGCCGCAGCAGCAGGTATCCGAACCCGACCGAGGTCACGCCGCGCTCCGCGAAGTCGGCGAGCCATGCGTCGATGAGGCGCGCGTAGTCGGGGCTGCCGGGGGTCGTGCCGCCGTCGCGCACCCACAGCTCCGCGTAGGCGAGCGGGTCGAGACGCTCGCGTTCCACGATCCACGCGTCGAGCGGGTGAGCGGATGCCGCGATCCACGCCCGCACGCGCTCGAGACCGTCGGCGTCCTCCCGGTACTCCCAGTTGCCGAGCAATTGCGCCGTGCCGCCGGGGGCGAGGACGCCGCCCACGCCCGACACGAACGCCGCGACGAGGTCGTCGCCCGCGAAACCGGCATCGCGGTACTCGTACTCGGGCACGCCGGCGACGCGCGGGGTGATGACGAACGGCGGGTTCGACACGACACGGTCGAACTCCTCGCCCGCGACCGGTTCGAACAGGCTCCCGTGACGCACCTCGACGCCGTCGACGTCGTTGAGGGCCGCGTTGAGCAGAGTGAACCGCAGGGCCCGCTCAGAGACGTCCGTGGCGACGACGTGCGGCGCGCTCCGCCGGGCGCGGAGGGCCTGGATGCCGCACCCCGTCCCGAGATCCAGGACGCGCTGCGCCGGGGTGTCGAGCTGCAGTCCCGCGAGCGTGAGGGATGCACCGCCGACCCCCAGCACGTGTCCGGTCGGGAGCGCGCCGCCGAGGGCCGCCTCGTCGAGGTCGCTCGCGATCCACCACTGACCGGAACCCCCGGCATCCGCATAGTCCTGCGGCCGCAACAGGGCCGTCGGCGCGACCATGTCGCCATCGACGCGCGCGAGATCCAGCCGCGCGAGGCCCGCCGCCCCGGCGGTGGGCAGGGCGGCGTCGACATCGGCGACGGACGCCGGGTCGCCCAGGAAGAGCAGCCTGCTCAGCACGGCCAGCGCATCGGTGCGCTCCGATAGAGCCCGGCGGGCGGGAGCGAGCAGCCCGCGGCCGATCGCGTCGTCCGCGAGCGGTCCCCACGCCGCCCGGACCGCATCGGCCGTGTAGCCTGCCGCGGCGAGGTCAGCGCGGAGCGCGACGATCGAAGACGGGTCGGGATGCCGGGAGTCGCTCACCCTCCCATTCAACCGGCCCTCGTGCCCAATCAGGGGCTCTGCAGGGCGGTGACCCTAGAATCGCTCCCGATGGTGCGGTCATGGATCGCACAGGAATCGACCTCTTCAATGACCTTCATCTCGCCTGTTCCGGGCCGACGTCCGCCGCGCCGGTCCCGTTGGCTCCGCGCGGCGACGGCTGCGTCCGCCGCCATCGCTCTGAGCGCCCCCGCCCCGGTGGCCTTCGCGGCCGTGGAGGGCCCGGACGACGATCAGTCCCCGAGCGCGGTGCTGGCACCGTCGAACGACGGCATCCTCCCGGCATCCGGATCCCTCACGCTGACCGTCACCGCCGACAATCCGGGCACGGAAGCGCTCACCGAGGGCGAGGCGACCTTCGAGCTGGGCACCCGGCCGCTGACCACCGGCGGCGCCCTCGGCTCGTGGCTCGACAGCGGCACCGCCGCGGTCCCCTTCGAGGCCGTCGGCGAGACCGCTGTACCCGGGGTCGCGGCCGATCAGTCGGCATCCGGATCGGTCTCCGTGAACACCGACGACGAGATCTTCGACGATCTGAAGCCCGGGGTGTACCCGGCGCGCGTCGTCTACCGCGCCGGCGCCGAGAACCTCCGGGCCCGCACCGTCATCGTCGTCCCGCGCACCGGCGAGGCGGCGAAGCAGGTCGGCGTCGTCGTCCCCGTCACGGCCGGCGCGCAGTCGAGCGGGTCGCTCAGTGCCGACGCACTCAAGGAGCTCACCGAGGACGGCGGGGACCTCCGCAACCTGCTCGATGCGGTGGCGGGCACCGATGCGATCCTCGCGATCGACCCGGCGATAACCGCATCGATCCGCGCGCTCGGCTCCGCCGCCCCTGCCGACGCCGTGGCGTGGCTCGACGAGCTCATGTCCCTGCCGAATGACCGCTTCGCCCTGCAGTACGGCGACGCCGACCTCGCGGCCCAGGTCGGCGCGGGTGCGGAGGCCCCGGCTCGGCTCACCTCTTACGCGGCGTACCTCGATGCCGCCAACTTCGCTGCTGCCGGCGCTGCCGCCGGCGACGCGAGTCCCGCACCGTCGCCGACCCCCAGCGCAGCTCCGCTTCCCACGCTCGACGAGCTGTTCGACGTCGGAGCCGATCGTGATGCCGTCTTCTGGCCGGCGACCGGCACGGCCGGCGCCGAGACAGCGTCGACCCTCGGCGCACTCACCGGCACCGAGGACGCACCCGTGACGCTCCTTCCGAGCTCGGTCGTGCGATCGGATGCCGCGGCCCACGCCACGGCCGACGGCGCCGACCTTCTCGTCTACAACCAGGATCTGTCCGCGCTGCTCGCGCAGGCGTCGACGTCTGCCGGCGAGACCGCCCGCGACAGCGCCCTCGCCGAGTACACGGCCCGTGCCGCGCTGAGTGCCCCCGCAGGTCCCCTCCTGGTCACGGTGGACCGCGCCGGCGGCCGGACCGAAGCCGCCCTCCGCGATGCGATCGTCGCGGCGACGGCGCTCCCCGGCTGGACCGGGACCGATCTGAACGGTCTGCTCGCCGAGAAGCCTGCCCCCGTCCGGCTCACCTCCGTCGCACCCGACGAGGACCGGGTGGCGATGATCGACGAGTTCCTCGCCGCTCAGCCCGGCCTGCGGCGCATCTCCGGTGTCCTGGAGGATCCCGCGCTCCTCGCGTCCTCTGAGCGCGCCACGGAACTGCAGCTGCTCGGCAACGCCTGGCTCGACGACCGTGAGGGTTGGGATGCCGCGGTCCAAGCCCAGCGCGAACGCATCGCCAGCTGGACCGACGGGGTCGCCCTGGTCCTGGGCGGTCCGATCACGCTCGCGGGCTCGTCCGCCCCTCTCGTCTTCACGGTCCGCAACGACCTCCCCTGGCCGGCGCGTCTGGATCTGCTCGCCTCGCCCGGTGACGCCCGTCTCGTGATCGAGTCGTCGACCGAGGTGGAGGTCGGCGCTCAGCAGACCAGCCGGGTGGCGATCCCCGTATCGGCGCTCGTCGGCAGTGGCGAGTCATCCGTCGATCTGCAGTTGCGCACTCCGGCGGGTGTCGACATCGGCCCGAGCGAGACCGTGGACGTCTCCGTGCGCGCCGAGTGGGAGTCCGTCTCGATCATCATCCTCGGAGGTCTCGTGAGCGCCCTTCTGGTGTTCGGCGTCGTCCGCACGATCCGACGACGTCGACGGATGCCGGTGGACGCCTGATGGCCAGCCTCGGCCGCGCGAGCGCCACCGTGGCCGCCGGGACCATGGCGTCGCGAATCACCGGGCTGATCCGCAACATCGCGCTCGCTGCGGCGCTTCCCGTCGTCGCCGGCGGCGCCGCGGACGCGTTCGCGGTCGCCAATGCGCTCCCGAACACCGTCTTCAACCTGATCTCGTCGGGCCTGCTCGCCGGCGTGATCGTGCCCCAGATCGTCAAGGCCGTCCGCACCCACGACGACCGGGGGGATGCGTTCGTCTCGAAGCTCCTGACGCTGGGGATGGTCGTCATGACCGTCGTCACCGCCATCGCGGTGGTCGGCGCCCCTGTGCTGATCTTCCTTTACGGCGGCAGGTTCTCACCCGAGCAGCAGGCATTGACCCTCGCGCTGGCCTATTGGTGCATCCCGCAGGTGCTGTTCTACGGCCTGTACGCCCTCGTCGGCGAGATCCTCAACGCTAACCGCGTGTTCGGTCCGTACGCCTGGTCGCCCATCGTCAACAACGTCGTGTCCATCCTCGGGTTCAGTGCGTTCATCTGGATGTTCGGCCCCCACACCGAGGTCACCGGCTGGACGCCCGGCATGGTGGCGGTGCTCGGGGGAACCGCGACGGCTGGGATCGTCCTCCAGGCCGTCATCCTGCTCTTCTTCTGGCGCCGAGCGGGTCTGCGCGTGCGGCCCGACTTCCACTGGCGCGGACTCGGGCTCGGCGACATCGGCCGCCTCGCAGGCTGGACCTTCCTGATGGTCGTCGTCGGCCAGGTGGCGGGCGTCTTCCAGGTCAACATCGTCGGCGCAGCCTCCGGCACCGGCGCCGCGAATGCGAGCCTGCAGTTCGCGTGGCTCCTGTTCATGCTGCCCTTCTCGGTCATCGTCCTGTCCCTGGGTACGCCCTACTACACGCGCCTCAGCGAGCACGTCGCGGAAGGCCGCACCGACGAGGTGACCCGGGACCTCGCCTCGCTGACGCGCACGGTGGGGATCTTCATGGTCGGCGTCCTCGCCGCCATGGTCGCGGCGATCGTCCCGTTGTCGCGGATCTTCGCCGATTCCCCCGACAAGGCAGTCACCTTCGCCGCCGTCCTGGGCGCCTACCTCGTCGCACTGCTGCCGCTGTCGTTCCAGTTCGGGCTCCAGCGCACGTTCTACGCCCTGAAGGACACGCGCACACCGTTCGTGTACACCCTCGTCCAGGCGGTTCTCGTCGTCGCCTCCGCGCTCACCGCCAGCGCGCTCGTGGGCGCCGGGCTGCTCCCGCTCGCTTGGTTGGCGGTCGCGATCGCGCTCGGGCAGTCCGTGGCGAACATCGTGCAGTTCTCGCTCGCCGTGACGCTCCTCCGCCGCAAGATCGGGCCGCTCGGCCTGGGCGGCGCGGCCCGCGCCGTCGCACGATTCATGCTCGCGGCTGTTCCCGCCCTCGCCGCTGGCGTCGGTGCCTTCCTCTGGTCCGGCGGTGTCTCGGGGTGGACCACCACGAACGGCCTTACGGGCTTCCTCGGCGCCGCCCTCATCGGCGGCGTGACCCTGGCCGTGTACGCCGCCGTCTTGGCCGCCTTCCGCACTCCCGAACTCGCGACGGCGGGCCGCGCCCTTCGCCGCTTCCTGCCCGGCCGCTGACCCGAACGCGCGTCCCCAGGCGACGCGGAATGCCACGCGGCTACCATTGGTTGGACGTGTCGGGGCGAGCGATTTCGCCCCGATGGAGAAGGGATTCATCGTGCGCAAGGTCATCATCATCGGCTCGGGCCCCGCGGGGTACACCGCGGCCATCTACGCAGCCCGCGCGAACCTGTCGCCCCTCGTGGTCGCGAGTTCGGTCGAGGCCGGCGGTGAGCTGATGAACACCACCGAGGTCGAGAACTTCCCCGGGTTCCCCGAGGGTGTCATGGGTCCGGATCTCATGGCCAAGATGCAGGAGCAGGCCGAGAAGTTCGGCGCCGAGGTCGTCTACGACGACGTCGTCTCGCTCGACGTCTCGGGCGACATCAAGAGCGTGACCCTGGGACGCGGCGAGACCCACCAGGCCGAGGCGATCGTCTTCGCCACCGGCTCGGCTCCCCGCAAGATCGGCATCGAGGGCGAAACCCGTCTGTCGGGTCGTGGCGTCTCCTACTGCGCGACCTGCGACGGCTTCTTCTTCCGCGAGAAGGTCATCGCTGTCGTGGGCGGCGGCGACTCGGCGATGGAAGAGGCGACCTTCCTCACCAAGTTCGCCTCGAAGGTCTACGTCATCCACCGTCGCGGCGAGCTCCGCGCCTCCAAGATCATGCAGGACCGCGCCCACGCGAACGAGAAGATCGAGTTCGTCTGGAACAGCGAGGTCATCGACGTGCTGGGTGAGGATGCCGTGACCGGCGTGCGTCTCCGCGACACCGTCGACGGCTCCGAGCGCGACCTCGCTCTCGACGGTGTGTTCGTCGCCATCGGCTACGACCCGCGCACCCACCTCGTGCACAACGTCCTCGACATCACCGAGCACGGCACGGTCTGGGTCGACGGTCGCACCTCGAAGACGTCTGTTCCCGGTGTCTTCGCTGCGGGCGACGTCATCGACCCGACCTACCGCCAGGCGGTCACCGCCGCCGGCAGCGGCACGGTCGCGGCCCTCGACCTCGAGCACTACCTCGCCGCCCGCGGCGACGCCGGTGCCCCGGCCGCGGACGCCTCGATCATCGACGACCGCCCCGACGCCGAGGCCGACGCGGCCTGAACGCGGAACAATCGCGGCATTCGCTGCGTTTTCCCCACTGACACGATCGTGTCGACCCCTAAGGAGACAGACATATGACCGCCAAGGCAACGAGCGAGAGCACCTGGCAGCAGGACGTCATCGACGCCGAAGGCCCCGTTCTGGTGGACTTCTGGGCCGAGTGGTGCGGACCCTGTCGCATGGTCGGGCCCATCCTCGACGAGATCCAGACCGAGAACCCCGAGAAGATCACGGTTCTGAAGCTCAACGTCGACGAGAACCCGCAGCTCGCCATGCAGTACCAGATCACGTCGATCCCGGCGATGAAGGTCTTCAACAAGGGTGAGGTCGAGAAGACGATCATCGGTGCGAAGCCGAAGTTCGCCCTCCAGCAGGACCTCGCCGACTACATCGGCTGAGATACCGCTTCACGAAGGACCCGCGCGACCCCGGTCGCCGGGTCCTTCGTCGTCTGCGGGTCGACTGCCGCGCAGTCGCCGGATAACACGCGTCCAGAACGAGGCCCCCGTCGAGTGGGTCTGATCCCACACCGCGCGTCCCATGCTCGTGCGCTCGATGTGCTGCGCGCCCGGAAGGTCGTCGATCACCGCTCTCCCCCGCAGGAGCGTCGTCGTCTGCGTAGGGAGCGCCAGGGTCGACACGACGGCGCCGAGGAGCGTGTCGTCATTCGGGTGCTCCCGCAGCGTGTCGAGGGCGGCGGCATCCGCGCCCAGTTCTGCGAGTGCCGGCTGCGGGTCCCTCTCGCCGCGGAATGTGCTCGACGTGACATCCGCGCGTCCCATCATGCGCTGCACCTCGGCGATCTCGCCGACCCCTGTCAGCACGGGCTCCCAGCGCGTTCGCCACGACAGCGTGAGATCCGGGATGCCGCGCATCGCCCAGCGTGCTTCCGCGGGCTCGTCGTCGAGAGCGGCTCTGCTGTAGACCTCGACCGTGAGCGCCACGGCTGTCTTCGTCAGCCTCACGACGGGGCGCTGCGCGGACGGCCAGTCCATCTGAGCCTCCCCGTGGGTCTGCACGAGGTGCATATCCCCTGCCGGCAGCACACTGAGGGAGCACTCGAGCTGCGCCGCGAGGCCTCGTCTCCGTTTCGGGTCGATCGGGACGATCCCGCCCACGACCAGCACCGCGACCGGGACATCCTCCACCGCTCCGCGAGCGGACGTTCTGCCCCGGCGCCCTCCGCAAGCCGATGTCGCGAGTACAGCCGGCCCCTGCTCCAACGTCACGTCGGCGCACCATTCCTCCGCCAGTCCGGCGATGATCGGCGAGGGCTCGACGGCGGTGAGGCCACCGTCGGTACCCACCACGACGACGCGACGCGAGGCATCCACCGCCACCCGGACGAGGATCCGCTCCCCGTCGACGCCGACCACAGCGGGGATTCCTCGGTCTCGAAGGGATGCCGCGACCCGGTCGCGGGTCAGATCCTGCTCGCCGCGGATGTCGAGATCGCCGAAGCGGACGGATCGGGACACGAGCCGACCGTAGCTCTCTCAGGTGAGCGTGGATGTTTCACGTGGAACATTCACGACGCGCGGACGGAGACGTTCCAGGTTCGGTGCGGCTCGCTGCCGAGCAAGCGCCAGACGGCGGCACTGAGGGCGGGGTAGTCCAGCGCGATCTGACGCAGGACGCGGTAGTTGCGAGCTTCGGTCGGACGCTGACCTCCGTCGGCAGCGATGTTCTCGGCACGAAGTGTCAGGACGACGAGCTCGTCGACCGTCGGCAGTTCCTCCATGAAGGCCCAGGGGTCCTCACCGTCGCGAATGCGCTCCTCGACCAGCACCGAGAGTTCGTCCGAGGCCTCCGCGCGCAGCACTTCGAGGCTGGCCCGACGAGGGAGGTTGGGACGGTCACTCACCTCTCCAGCCTACGCGCCGACCTCGAGCGCAGGGCCGAGCCGGGTCGGGATCAGGAAGCCCCGAACTCCGTTTCACCGAGTTCACCGAGGATCCGATTGAGATCCTGGATCGTGGCGAAATCAATGCTGATCTGGCCTTTACGAGCCGTGAGAGCGATCTTGACCTTCGTGTTGAGCCGGTCCCCGAGGCGCTCGGCAACGTCATCCAGGTGGGCACGGCGCGTTCCCGCCTTGGGAAGCGGCCGCACCCTGTTGCCGATGGACTTCGCCGCGGCTTCCGCCGCACGCACCGACAAGTCCTCGTTCACGATCTTGTCCGCGAGTCGCTGCATCGTGTCGACGTCGTCGACCGAAAGGATGGCGCGCGCATGACCCGCGCTCAGCACCCCGGCGGCGACGCGCTGCTGCACCGGGACGGGCAGACGCAGGAGGCGAATCGTGTTGCTGATCTGCGGACGAGAGCGACCGATGCGGGTGGCGAGCTCCTCCTGCGTGATGCCGAAATCCTCGAGGAGCTGTTGATACGCGGAGGCTTCCTCGAGCGGATTCAGCTGGGAACGGTGGAGGTTCTCCAGCAGCGCGTCGCGCAGGAGGTTCTCGTCTTCTGTCTCGCGCAGGACGGCGGGTATCGCCGTGAGGCCCGCCTCCCTCGCAGCACGCGTACGCCGCTCACCCATGATGAGCTCGTACTCGCCGTCCTCATTGCGCCGGACGACGACCGGCTGCAGGACGCCGAACTCACGGACACTGTGAACGAGTTCCGCGAGATCGTCGGCGTCGAAATTCGTCCTCGGCTGACGAGGATTGGGGACGATCGCATTCGGGTCGACCTCGATCAGTCGAGTCCCAGGCACGGCGACCAAGTCCGGGTCCGTCTCCTCCGGTGCAGACGACTGCGGCTCGGATGCGTCGGTCTTCGCGTCCGACAGCGATGCGCCCGGGAAGAACACGTCGACAGGACGGGCTTCCGAGGAATCCTGCGTCGGAATGAGGGCACCGATGCCTCGGCCGAGTCCAGTTCGCTTCGCCATCAGCGGGCTCCTTCTTCTGATTTCTGCTCGTTGCCGCGTCGCGCGATCTCCACCGCCGCCTCGCGGTAGGCGACGGCGCCGGCGGACTGTCCGTCGTAAGCGATGACGGTCTGTCCGAAGCTCGGTGCCTCGGAGACACGGACCGACCGCGGGATGACGGTCTTGAGGACCCGTTCCGGGAAGTGTTCGCGCACCTCATCGGCCACCTGCTGGGCGAGACGCGTCCTGCCGTCGTACATCGTCAACAGGATCGTCGACAGATGGAGGGAGGTGTTGAGGTGCTTCTGGATCATCGAGACACTGCCGAGCAACTGACTGAGGCCCTCGAGCGCGTAGTACTCGCACTGAATGGGGATCAGGACTTCGGTTGCCGCCGTGAAAGCGTTGATCGTGAGCAGTCCGAGGGACGGCGGGCAGTCGATGAAGACGAAATCGACGTGATTCTCGCTCAGATAGGTTTCGAGAGCGGTTCGCAGGCGGTGCTCACGGGCGACCTGCGACACCAATTCGATCTCAGCGCCGGCCAGGTGGATGGTCGAGGGCGCGCAGAGCAGGTTGGGGGACTCCGGGCTGACCTGGATGACGTCGGCGAGCGGCTCTTCGTCGATGAGTACGTCGTAGATACTCGGCACGTCCGCGCTGTGCGGGATGCCGAGAGCCGTCGACGCGTTCCCTTGCGGATCCAAGTCGAGGACCAGGACCCGAGCTCCGACCGACGCGAGTCCCGCCGCGAGGTTCACCGTCGTCGTGGTCTTGCCGACCCCGCCCTTCTGGTTCGACACGGTCAGAACGCGGGTGGTCCCATCGAATTCGACCTCGACGGCGGCCAGGGCCTTCCGTCGCGACGTCAGATCAGCCAACTCTCGGGCGATCGGACTGTCGTCGAAAGAGAAGGGTGCGGGAGAGGTCGTGTTCTCCGAATCCGGCACCTGTTACTCCTGTCGTGTCGAGGACCATCCCACTGTAGTCGAGGCCTCCCCCGACGACGGACGGTCGTGATGTTTCACGTGAAACGAAGCGCCGTATCCAGTGTGGATGTTTCACGTGAAACAGGTCTGCGGTCCGCCTCGCTGATCCGATGTTTCACGTGAAACGGTTGATCAGCGAACCGTGGCGCGGATCACGCGGGTGGGCTCCTCGACCATGCCCTCACCGATCGGCTCCACCCGGACGTTCGAGAGGCGGAATCTGTGGATGGTCTTCTCGGCAGCGGCGATCTCGTTCGCAGCGTTCGCGCCCTTGAGAAGAATGAGCTCACCACCGTCACGGACCAAGGGCGCGGTGATCGGAATCAGGGTCCGGAGCGCACTGACCGCGCGCGCCGTCACGGCATCCAGAACCGATCCTTCCGACCACTCCTCACCGCGACCGCGGACGATCTCGACGTTCTCGAGCTGAAGATCCTGCGCCTGCTCGGTCAGCCAAGCAACACGACGCTCCATGGGCTCGATGAGGACCCAGTTCACATCGGGTCGGGCGATCGCGAGGACCAGACCCGGCAATCCCGCACCCGAACCGATGTCACCGACGCGGGACCCACCCGTGAACAGAGGTGCCGCGACCGCGCTGTTCAGGATGTGGCGGGTCCAGATCCGGGGGAGTTCGAGAGGCCCGATGAGCCCCCGCTCCTCACCCTGCGCGATCAGCGCGGCGGTGAACCGTCGTGCAAGGTCCACTCGATCACCGAAGACGGACGCCGCAGATCCCGGCTCCGTCTCGGGTGTTTCACGTGAAACATCAGCCACGGCGAAGAACCGTGTGGCGGTCTGCACCCTCACCGTACGACTCGGACACGAGCCCGTGCTCCGCAGCGATGTCGTGGACGAGCTTCCGCTCGTAGCTGGACATCGGCGGAAGAGATGCCTGCGAGGCACCGTCGTCGAGACGCTCGAGAGCTCGCTCGACCAATTTCTGCAGCTGGCCGCGACGCGCGTCGCGGGACCCTCCCACATCCAGGATGAGCCGCGAGAAGCGACCGGTCTTCGTCTGGACGGCGATCCGGGTCAGTTCCTGGAGCGCCTGGACCGTGTCCGGGTCGGCGAGCAGCGAGAGTGCGTCGGCCTGCTCGTTCTCGACCGAGACGTAGGCACGACCGGCACGGACGTCGAGCGTCAGGTCGCCATCGATGTCGGCGATGTCGAGGATCCCCTCGACGAAGTCCGCCGCGATGTCGCCTTCCTGCTCGAGCTCGTCGACGGTGGGCGCGGGGCGGGCGCCGGCGGTGTTGTCAGTGGTGGTCATCGTGAATCCTTCAGTCCTCGTCAGGACGAGCTGTCCTGCTTGCCCTTCTGAGCCTGCTTCTTGGCGCGGTTCTTGCTCACCGGCTGCTGACGCTTGGGAGCGGCCGCCTTGGCGCGCTCCGCCTCTTCGAGCAGACGCTGCTGCTCGGCCTCGTACTTGGCCATCGGGATGACCTTGCCGGTGGCGTCGAGCGCCTTGCCCTTCTTCGCGAGACGCTCCTCACGCGCCTTCGCCGCCTCCGACCCGGGGGTCGGCAGGTTCCGAATGACGATGAACTGCTGGACCATGGTCCAGATGTTCGACGTGAACCAGTACATGACCACGCCGAGGGGGAAGAACACACCCGAGAAGATGAAGGCGAGGGGGAGGACGTACAGCATGATGCGCTGCATCTGGTACGCCTGGCCCGTCTTCGCCTCGGGGGACAGGTTCTTCGAGATGATCTGCAACTGGGTGAAGAACTGCGACAGGATCATCAGGATCACGAGGATCACGAGGATCACGACCGTCGCTGTCTGATCCGTATTGATCGCATCGATCATGTTGACGTGCAGGGGCGCGACGCCGAAGAGCTCAGCGTTGTAGAACTCGCGCGTCAGTGTGGCGTTGAGCAGACCGGTTCCACCCACACCCCACTCGGCGTGCCGCTTGACCTCGCTCAGCGTGTAGAACATGCCGAGCAGGATCGGCATCTGCACCAGGAGCGGCAGACAACTCGACAGCGGCGTCGTGCCGTGCTTCTTGTACATCGCCATGGTCTCGCGACTCATGGCCTCCCGCGAGAGCTGGTCCCGTTTTCCGCGGTAGCGCTCCTGGATCTTGCGCATCTCGGGCGCGAGTTCCATCATCTTGCGCTGGCTCTTGATCTGCCGCACGAACAGCGGAATCAGCGCGGCGCGCACCACGATGACGAGGCCGACGATCGACAAAACCCAGGTCAGGCCGGCATCCGGCTGCATCCCGATGGACGTGAAGATCCAGTGCCAGAAGACGAGGATCGCCTCGACGACGAACTTGAACGGCCACAGGATGACGCTGAAGAAGTCCGTGCCGCCCGGTTTCGGGGTCGTCGGGTTCGGAAGCGGCGGGAGGGTCGCCGCGGCGGCGAAGAGATCCACCAAGGATCAGTCCTTTCTGCGGGGCACGACGAAGCCGTGCGAAGTCAAGTCGTGCCGGAAGTGCGTGTGGGCGGGAACATCGTCGATGCCGCCCGCTGCCCAGGGGTGGCATCGCGCGAGACGGGTGGCCGCGAGTGCCGACCCTTTGATGACGCCGTGCTGCTGCACCGCACCGAGTGCGTAGGCCGAACACGAGGGATAGTACTTGCACACATCGCCGTACGTCTGGGAGATGGTGGCGCGGTATCCGAGGAGGAGACCGATCACCGCGTTGCGCGGAACGAGAAGGAGGGATGCCGGCAGTGCCGCGGCATCCCACACCGCTTCTCCTCGTGTGTACGAGGGGAGAGGCGCCGAACTCACGCGGCGGCCTTCCGCTCGAGACACCGGACGACCTCGGTGCGGAGCGCCGAGTACTCAGCGGATGCCGCAGAGGGCAGCACGCGGATCACCACATCGGCACCCGGACGGACGTCCGGCAGGGCCTCAGCGCAGATCGCCTTGAGCCGGCGCCGCACGGTGTTGCGCACGACAGCGCCCCCCACGCGCTTGCTCACAATGAAGCCGAAGCGTGGGGGGCGCTGCTCAGACGTGCTGACCACATGGGTCACGGTGTGCGCTGCCGCACAGCGAGAACCTCCGCGGACGACGGAACGGTAGTCCGCCCCGCGGGTGATGCGATTCCCGCGTGCCAGCACCGCGTGGCGTCAGGCCGAGAGCTCGGTGCGCCCCTTGGAGCGACGAGCCGAAAGGATGGCGCGGCCGGCGCGGGTGCGCATGCGGGCACGGAAGCCGTGCTTCTTGGCGCGGCGGCGGTTGTTGGGCTGGAACGTGCGCTTGCTCATGAAGATCACTCCGGAAAGGCGGGGTCACCCGAACGCTCGAGACCGGGGACACAGGTACATGGGGGACCCACGCCGAAAAGGCGCAAGTCAACCGACCTAGGATACGTCGAGATTCCTGAGATCCCAAACTCGTCACACCGACCGGCCATTATCCACCGCTCGCCGAGGGCCGCTGGCGACGACACGCGGGCCGGTTCTACAGTGGGTTTTGCCTTGCGCTGCCCAGATGACTAGCGTGATCCGGACACTTATCCACAGGTTGTGCACAGTCCCGTACACACCATTGTCCACACCCCCGGGAGGGTCATGTCCGAGCACGAACTTCCAGATGTCCCCGTCTGGACCGCTGTGCTCGACGTCCTCGCTCGTGACGACCGCGTCACCCCGCAGCTGCACGGATTCGTGAACCTCGCGGTCGCCCAGGGCGTGATGAGCGGGACTCTTTATCTCGATGTGCCCAACGATCTGACCGCCGGACAGTTCAACAAGCGCCTGCGCGGACCGATCATGGAAGCACTCGCCCAGGTCGACGCCGAGCCGGCCGCGAGCACGTTCCGCGTCGTGGTCAATCCCGAGCTCGGTGACGCCCACCTCACGGCGCCCGTTCCCGTGCAGTCCGCCCTCGCACCGACGCCGACGGCCCCGGTCCGCCCGAACGCCGAGGACTACAGCGAGCAGGCGGCACCGGCATCCCGCAACGACACCCGGCTGAACCCGAAGTACACCTTCGACAACTTCGTCATCGGCCAGTCCAACCGGTTCGCGCATGCCGCCGCGGTCGCCGTCGCCGAGGCTCCGGCCAAGGCCTACAACCCCCTCTTCATCTACGGCGACTCGGGCCTCGGGAAGACCCACCTCCTGCACGCGATCGGCGACTACGCGATCAACCTCTACACAGGGATCAAGGTCCGGTACGTCTCGAGCGAGGAGTTCACGAATGACTTCATCAACTCGATCGTGAACAACCGCGCGTCGGCATTCCAGGCGCGCTACCGCGACGTCGACATCCTCCTGATCGACGACATCCAGTTCCTCCAGGGTCGCGCCGAGACCCAGGAAGCCTTCTTCCACACCTTCAATCAGCTCCACGACCACGACAAGCAGGTCGTGATCACGAGCGACGTGCCGCCGCGGCACCTCACCGGCTTCGAGGATCGGATGCGGAGCCGGTTCGAGTGGGGCCTCATCACCGATGTGCAGGCCCCCGACCTCGAGACCCGCATCGCGATCCTCCGCAAGAAGGCACAGTCCGAGCGACTCCAGGTGCCGGACGAGGTCCTCGAGTACATCGCGACGAAGGTCTCCAGCAACATCCGCGAGCTCGAGGGCGCACTCATCCGCGTCTCCGCCTTCGCGAGCCTCAACCGGTCGAACCTCGACATCTCGTTGGCGCAGACGGTGCTGCGCGACATCGTCGATCAGGACGACGCGAATGTCATCTCGCCGACCGACATCATCTCGGCGACGGCGCAGTACTTCCGTCTCACCGTCGACGACCTGTACGGATCGAGCCGGTCGCAGTCGGTCGCGACCGCGCGACAGATCGCGATGTACCTCTGCCGAGAGCGGACGAGCCTGTCCCTGCCGAAGATCGGCCAGCTCTTCGGCAACCGGGACCACACGACGGTGATGTATGCGTACAAGAAGATCAGCGAACTCATGAAAGAGCGTCGTTCGATCTACAACCAGGTGTCGGAGATCACGTCGCAGCTGGGCCGTTCGGGTCGCTGACGGGCGCACACGCCCGACGGTCCGGGCGTACTTGACACGCTCGCGAGCCGCCCCCACAATGCGGTTTCCCACAGTGTGGAAAGCCTGTGGATAACTGTGCGGCGACGGCCCTCAGATGTGAACGAACGGCGTCGGCCTGTGGATGACGCCCTGAACACGGATTCGAGAAGGTCCACGTTCTCCCGCGTCTTTCCGCAGCCAGTGCACAAGTTACACGGATGTGGTTCCGGCTCAGCGACTGGGATCCACCGACTTATCCACAGTTTCCACACCTGTTAACAAGAAGACAGAGAACTATCTAATGGAAACCCGATCCGATCACACCGACGAGTGACGTCGGCCCCGACCCGTTTCCCGCACACCGCTTCCGGAGGGGCTTCGGTAGGGCACTAGCATGAGAGGGCCCATCTCGCCGTCAAGGGAGCATCCGTGAAGTTCCACGTCAACCGCGACGTATTCAGCGAAGCCGTGTCGTTCGTGGTGAAGCTGCTCCCGCAGCGGAACCCGCAGCCGATCCTCGCCGGTGTGCTCATCGAAGCAACCGACGACGGCCTCTCGTTGGCCGCATTCGACTACGAGGCATCCGCTCGTACGCGGATCGACGCGACCGTCGACGAACCGGGCACGATCCTCGTGCACGGCCGGCTCCTCTCCGAGATCGCCAGCCGCCTGCCGAACGCTCCGATCCAGATCACGCAGGATGCCGACGGCGAGATCCTCCTGACCTGCGGGTCGGCGCGATTCACCCTCGCGGCCATGCCCGTCGCGGAATACCCGGCGATACCCGAGGTCTCGGGCGATTCGGGCCTCGTCCCGGGCGACGACTTCTCCACGGCCATCGCGCAGGTCGCTTTCGCGGCGTCCCGCGACGACGTCACGCCGGTGCTCACCGGCGTCCAGCTCGAGGTGACCGGCAACGAGCTCAGCCTCGTCGCGACCGACCGCTACCGGGTCGCGCTCCGCGAGATCAACTTCGACAGCGGCGCCGTCGCACGCGAGGAGGCCACGACGGCGCTGGTTCCCGCCCGCACCCTGACCGAGGTCGGCAAGACGTTCGCTCACGCCGGCGACATCCAGGTGTCGTTCTCGGGATCGGGTGATCGAGAGATCATCGCGTTCACCGCGGGCAACAAGACCGTCACATCTTTGCTCATCAAGGGGAACTTCCCCCCGGTCCGGCGACTTTTCCCCGCGCAGACCGAGCACTACGCCGTCGTCAACACCGCCGAGCTCGCCGAAGCGGTGCGTCGCGTCTCGCTCGTGCTCGACCGGTCCGCGCCGCTGCGGTTCACCTTCACCGCCGAGGGCGTGTCGATGGATGCCGCGGGCACCGAGCAGGCTCGCGCGACCGAATCGGTCGATGCGACCCTGGCCGGCGAGGACGTCACCCTCGGCCTCAACCCGCAGTATCTGCTCGAAGCGCTCGGTGCGGTGAAGAGCGAGTTTACGCGCGTGACGTTCACGTCGAGCGAGAACGCGAACAAGCTCAGCCCGGTCCTCATCACGCCGCAGACCTCGGGTACGCCCGAAACGTTCAAGTACCTGCTGCAGCCGAACCTGCTGCTGCGCTGATCCCGTCGGCCGTCCACCTCGAGGCGTGTCGGTGCCTCGAAGGAGGGTGATCTGATGATCGTGGAGCATCTGAGTCTCGTCGACTTCCGCAACTACGCGTCGGCCGATGTGACTCTCGTCGCCGGGCCGAACGTCTTCGTCGGCCGGAACGGCCAGGGCAAGACCAACCTCGCCGAGGCGATCGGCTACTTCGCGACGCTCGGGTCGCACCGCGTCTCACAGGATGCGCCGATGGTCCGGTACGGAGCGGATGCCGCGTTCGTCCGCGCTCGCCTCGGCTACGGCGACCGCCGGATCCAGCTCGAGGCGCAACTGAACCGGTCCGGATCGAACAAGGCGCGCGTGAACGGCTCTTCGGTGCGGACCTCGGAGCTCCCGCGCTACGCGCAGGTGGTGCTGTTCGCCCCGGAAGACCTGCAGATCGTCCGAGGGGACCCGTCGTCGCGGCGCCGTTTCGCCGATCAGCTGCTCGTCCAGCGCTCTCCCCGCATGACCGGGGTGCTGGCCGACTACGACCGCGTGCTCAAGCAGCGAACGGCGCTGCTCAAATCCGCGCGGGCTCGGAGCCTCAAGGCCGAACAGCTCACGACGCTCGACGTGTGGGACGACAAGCTCGTCTCCCTCGGCACGGAGATCATCCTCGCTCGCCTGCGGCTGGCGGAGGATCTCGCGCAGCCGATGCGGGATGCGTACGAGGCGATCGCCGGTGCCGATCACGACCCGGAGCTGGAGTGGACGCTGACCGTCGACGGTGCCGACCCGGAGGACGACGGCGCCGCAGTCACGCAGAGCGGGTCGGCCGTCGGAGCCGACGCGATCGCGGCATCCTTCCGCGCCGGTCTCGCGGCGAAACGCGCGCAGGAACTGGACCGCGGCGTCACTCTGGTCGGCCCGCACCGCGACGACCTGCTCCTGCGGCTGCGCGGACTTCCCGTGAAGGGGTACGCGTCGCACGGCGAATCGTGGTCGACCGCGCTGTCGCTGCGGCTGTCGTCGGCGCAGCTCCTGCGCGATCAGCTGCGATTGGGTGACCCGATCGTCATCCTCGATGACGTCTTCGCCGAGCTCGACGCCGATCGACGCGCCCGTCTGGCAGGGGTGGTCGCCGACTTCGAACAGGTGATCGTCACCGCCGCCGTCGAAGGCGACGTCCCCGAGACGCTCCGCGTGCGGACGGTCCGCGTCGAGGCGGGCACGATCGTGACGGATGCCGATGTCTGATCCCGCCGGCATCCCCGAGACGGTCGCGACATATATGCGACTGCGCGGGCTCGAACCCTCCGCGGCGAAGAAGCGCCGGAAGCGGCGCCGGAACGACGACGACGAGAACCAGCCGTTCACGTCCGGCCGGGATCCGAAGGGCGTCGGAGACCTGCTCGCCGACCTCACGCGTCAGTCCGGGTGGGACGTGCAGCTCGCCAAGGAGGACCTCGTTCTCAAGTGGGCCGAGGTCGCCGGTGAGGAGACCGCGCGTCACGCCGACCCCGTCGCGCTGAGCGACGGCGTCCTCACGGTTCAGTGCGATTCGACGGCATGGGCGAAGAACCTGCATCTGATGCGGGCGACGATCGTGACCGAACTGGTCCGGCGCTTCCCCGAGGCGGGTGTCGAGTCCGTGCGTTTCGTAGGCCCGGACGTCCCCTCGTGGAAATGGGGCCCCAGAGCCGTTCCAGGGCGCGGCCCTCGCGATACCTACGGGTAAGGCACGTCCGGCACCCTTCCAGAAGCTTTCGCGCGCTCACAGCGCCGTTCAGCCGCTCATCCGGCCCCCTTTCCGATAGACTGGAGGGAAGGCCTGAACGATGGATGTGGAGCGCACGAAACCGATGACGTCAGAAACCCCGGACTCCGTTCCCGAAGACCCCGAAACTCCCGTCGAAGCCCGGATCCCGGCCGAGTACGGTGCCTCCGAGATCCAGGTGCTCGAGGGCCTCGAGGCGGTCCGCAAGCGTCCCGGCATGTACATCGGTTCGACCGGTGAACGCGGCCTGCACCACCTCGTCTACGAGATCGTCGACAACTCCGTCGACGAAGCCCTCGCCGGGTACTGCGACACCATCCACGTGACGATCCTCGAGGACGGCGGCCTCCGGGTGGTCGACAACGGTCGCGGCATCCCGGTCGACCCGCACTCCTCGGATCCGAGTAAGTCGACGGTCGAGGTCGTCCTCACCGTTCTCCACGCCGGCGGCAAGTTCGGTGGCGGCGGATACGCCGTCTCCGGCGGTCTCCACGGCGTCGGTTCGTCGGTCGTCAACGCACTCTCGACGCGCTTCGAGGTCGAGATCGCGCGCCAGGGTCACATCTGGCGACAGACCTTCTCAGGCGGAGGCAAGCCCGAGGCGCCTCTCGCGAAGGGCGAGGAGAGCGACAAGACCGGAACGACGATCACGTTCTGGCCCGACGGGTCGATCTTCGAGGCGACGGACTTCGACTACAACACGCTGCGCACGCGCTTCCAGCAGACGGCCTTCCTCAACAAGGGCCTCCGCATCACCCTCACCGACGAGCGTCCCGAGGCCCTCGACGTCGTCGATCTGCCCGAGGGCGGGTCCGAGACGGCCCAGCGTCACGACGACTTCCTGTACGAGCGCGGCCTCGTCGACTACGTCGAATACCTCAACAAGGTCCGCAAGGCCGAGGTGATCAACGACGAGATCATCGAGATCGAGTCCGAGGACACGGTCCGTCACATCTCGCTCGAGCTCGCGATGCAGTGGACCTCGGGCTACACCGAGAACGTCTTCACCTTCGCGAACACGATCAACACGCACGAGGGCGGTACGCACGAAGAGGGATTCCGTGCGGCGATGACGATGTACATCAACCGCTACGCGAAGGAGAAGGGCCTCCTCAAGGACAAGGATGAGAACCTCGCCGGCGAAGACATCCGCGAGGGCCTGACCGCTGTCATCTCGGTGAAGCTGTCCGAGCCGCAGTTCGAGGGGCAGACGAAGACCAAGCTCGGCAACACCGAGGCGAAGGCCTTCGTGCAGAAGGTCGTCGGCGACCAGCTCATGGACTGGCTCGACCGTAACCCGCAGCAGGCCAAGCTGATCATCACGAAGGCGATCGAGGCCGCGACCGCTCGTATGGCTGCCCGCAAGGCGCGTGAGACGGCCCGGCGCAAGAGCGTCTTCGAATCGGCCTCCATGCCCGAGAAGCTCAAGGACTGCACGAGCAAGGACCCGTCGATCAGCGAGATCTTCCTCGTGGAGGGCGACTCGGCCGGTGGTTCGGCCGTCTCGGGCCGCGACCCCGAGCGTCAGGCGATCCTGTCGCTGCGCGGCAAGATCCTCAATGTCGAGAAGGCGCGGCTCGACCGTGCCCTCGGCAACGCCGAGATCCAGGCGATGATCCAGGCCTTCGGTGCGGGCATCGGTCCGGACTTCGACATAGAGAAGGCCCGCTACCACAAGGTCGTCCTGATGGCCGATGCCGACGTGGACGGCCAGCACATCACGACCCTCCTGCTGACCCTGCTGTTCCGCTACATGCGCGGACTCGTCGAGGCCGGCTTCGTGTACCTCGCGCAGCCGCCGCTGTACCGACTCAAGTGGTCGAACGCGCCGCACGAGTACGTGTACAGCGATGCCGAGCGCGACGCGCTGCTGCGAGAGGGCGCTGCGGCGGGCCGCCGCATCCCGAAGGACAACGGCGTGCAGCGCTACAAGGGTCTCGGCGAGATGAACGCCAAGGAGCTGTGGGAGACGACGATGGACCCCGAAACGCGCACACTGCGTCAGGTGACCATCGACGACGCTGCTGCCGCCGACGAGATCTTCTCCGTGCTGATGGGCGAGGACGTCGAAGCCCGGCGCGGGTTCATCCAGCGCAACGCGAAGGACGTGCGGTTCCTGGACATCTGAGTCCACTGCACCCTCCCCGGCACCCCGACGACGACGAACGAAGACTGAGAGAACATGGCTGACGAAGAGCGTCCCGACCCGAACGCCGGCTACCAGCACGGCAACATCGACCAGGTCGACCTCCAGGTCGAGATGCAGCGGAGCTACCTCGACTACGCGATGAGCGTGATCGTGGGCCGCGCGCTGCCGCGCGTCGAAGACGGCCTCAAGCCCGTGCACCGTCGTGTCATCTACGGCATGTACGACGGCGGATACCGTCCCGACAAGAGCTACTCCAAGTGCGCTCGCGTCGTCGGGGAGGTCATGGGTCAGTACCACCCGCACGGTGACAGCGCGATCTACGACGCCCTCGTCCGCCTCGTGCAGCCGTGGTCGCTCCGCTACCCGCTGGCCGACGGCCAGGGCAACTTCGGCTCCCCCGGGAACATGGGCGCCGCAGCGCCCCGGTACACCGAGACCAAGATGGCTCAGCTCGCCCTCGAGATGGTCCGCGACATCGACGAGGACACCGTCGACTTCGAGGACAACTACGACGGTCGCACCCGTGAGCCCGTCGTCCTCCCCTCCCGCTTCCCGAACCTCCTGGTCAACGGCTCGGTCGGCATCGCCGTGGGTATGGCCACGAACATCCCGCCGCACAACCTCCGCGAGGTCGCGGACGGTGTGATGTGGGCGCTGCAGAACCCGGATGCCTCCCGCGAGGAGCTCCTCGATGCGTTGATCGAACGCATCCCCGGGCCCGACTTCCCCACCGGTGCGCAGATCCTCGGCACCAAGGGCATCCGTGAGGCCTACCGCACCGGCCGCGGCTCGATCACGATGCGCGCCGTCGTGAACGTCGAGGAGATCCAGAACCGCACCTGCTTGGTGATCACGGAGCTCCCGTACCAGGTCAACCCCGACAACGTCGCCGCGAAGATCACCGCGCTGGTGCGCGAGGGCAAGCTCAGCGGCATCGCCGACATCCGCGACGAGACGAGCGATCGCACGGGTCAGCGACTCGTCATCGTCTTGAAGCGGGATGCCGTCGCGAAGGTCGTCCTCAACAACCTGTACAAGCACACGCAGCTGCAGGAGAACTTCGGCGCGAACATGCTCGCGATCGTCGACGGCGTGCCCCGCACCCTGCCGATCGACGGCTTCATCAGCTACTGGCTGACGCACCAGTTCGAGGTCATCGTCCGCCGCACCCGGTACCGGCTGCGCGAGGCCGAGAAGCGCATGCACATCCTGCGCGGCTACCTCAAGGCGCTCGATGCGCTCGACGAGGTCATCGCCCTCATCCGCCGCTCCCCCACGGTCGACGAGGCACGCGAGGGCCTGAAGTCGCTTCTCGACGTCGACGCCGATCAGGCCGACGCGATCCTCACGATGCAGCTACGCCGCCTGGCCGCGCTGGAGCGTCAGAAGATCGTCGACGAGGCGAACGACCTCGAGATCAAGATCGCCGACCTGAACGACATCCTCGACTCGCGCGACCGACAGAGCGGGATCATCGCCGACGAGCTCGGGGAGATCGTCGCGAAGTTCGGCGACGAGCGCCGCACGCACATCCTGCACGGCTATGACGGCGACATGTCGATGGAAGACCTGATCCCCGAAGAGGAGATCGTCGTCACCGTCACGCGCAACGGCTACGTCAAGCGCACGCGCAGCGACAACTACCGGTCGCAGCACCGCGGCGGAAAGGGTGTCAAGGGTGCGCAGCTGCGCGCCGACGACGTCGTCGAGCACTTCTTCGTCTCGACCACCCACCACTGGCTCCTGTTCTTCACGACCAAGGGGCGCGTCTATCGCGCGAAGGGCTACGAGCTTCCCGAGGGCGGTCGGGATGCGAAGGGTCAGCACGTCGCGAACCTCCTGGCGCTGCAGCCGGGCGAGGACGTCGCGCAGATCCTCGACATCCGCGACTATGCCGCCGCCGAGTACCTCGTGCTCGCCACGCGCGACGGCAAGATCAAGAAGACCGCGCTCACCGAGTACGACACCAACCGTCAGGGCGGCATCATCGCGATCCGCCTGCGGGGTCAGGACGAGGAGAACGGCGACGAGCTCGTCAGCGCGATGCTCGTCGACTCGACCGACGACCTGCTCCTCGTTTCGCGGCTCGGTATGTCGCTGCGCTTCACGGCGAGCGACGAATCCCTGCGACCGATGGGCCGGTCGACCGAAGGCGTGAAGGGAATGTCCTTCCGCGACGGCGACAGCCTGCTCTCGGCATCCGTCGTCCGCGACGAGGGCTTCGTGTTCGTCGTCACCCAGGGCGGGTACGCCAAGCGCACGGCCGTCGACCAGTACCGGGTGCAGGGTCGTGGCGGTCTGGGCATCAAGGTGGCCAAGCTGCACGACGACCGCGGCGAACTCGCCGGTGGTCTGATCGTCAGCGCCGACGACGAGGTCCTCGTGGTTCTTGCCAGCGGCAAGGTGGTACGCTCGGCCGTTGCCGAGGTGCCCGCCAAGGGCCGCGACACGATGGGCGTGGTCTTCGCCCGGCCTGACGACGACGACCGGATCCTCGCCATCGCCCGCAACGGCGAACGAGGACTGGCCGACGTCACGGCCGATGCAGAAGCCCCGGCCGATCCCGCAGCCGTTACGGCCCCTGAGACCACCGAAGAGAGTGACGCATGAGCTCTGTTGCCGACAAACTGGCCAAGAAGTCCTCGAGCCGGACGACCGCCAAGCAGGTACGCCTCCGCCTCGTCTACGTCGACTTCTGGTCGGCCGTGAAGCTGTCGTTCCTCGCTGCGGTCGCCCTCGCGATCGTCACGGTCGTCTCGACGCTCCTGATCTACCTGGTCATCAGCTCGACGAACCTGATCGGTCAGGTCGACGAGCTGCTCGGCGCGGTCAACGGTGAGAACTCGTTCACGCTCGGTTCCGTCATCAACCTGCCCCAGGTCATGGCGTTCGCCGCTGTCGTCGCCATCCTCAACCTCATCGTCGTGACGGTTCTGGGTGCGGTCATGGCCGGCATCTACAACCTCATGGTCAAGGTCACGGGCGGTCTGCTCGTCGGCTTCACCTCGAACTGAGTCGGATGCCGCGGCATCCCGTCAGGTGACGGAGGTGCCCAGCAGGAAGCCGAGACCCCAGGTCGCGGCGAGGGCGAGCGCCCCGCCGACGACCAGGCGGACGACGGCGCGACGTTTTCCGGCACCCCCGAGGCGGGCCGAGATCGTTCCGGTGAGCGCGAGCGCGATGAGGACGGCGACGAACGTCGTCGGGACGCGCCACTCCTCGGGCGGGAGGACGATCGCGAGGAAAGGCAGCAGCGCGCCGAGGGTGAACGCTATCGCTGACGAGACCGCCGCCTGCCACGGGCTCGTGAGGTCGTCCGGGTCGATGCCCAGTTCGATGTCGAGGTGAGCGCCGAGTGCGTCATGCGCGGTGAGCTCCTCCGCGACCGTGCGCGCGGTCTCCTCCGACAATCCCTTCTCGCGGTACAGCTCTGCGAGCTCCGCGAGTTCCTGTTCGGGCATCTCGGCGAGTTCGCGCTTCTCCTTCTCGATCAGCGCACGCTCGGTGTCGCGCTGGCTGCTCACCGAGACGTACTCTCCAAGGGCCATGGAGATCGCCCCGCCGACGAGCGCCGCGGACGACGCGGTGATGATGGGGCCGAGATCGGTCGTCGCGCCGGCGACGCCGACCGCGACGGCCGCGACCGAGACGATCCCGTCGTTCGCACCGAGTACTCCGGCGCGCAACCAGTTCAGTCGTTGTCCGAGGCCGGCGCCCTGCGGCTCGGTGTGGGTGGTCGTGCTCATGAGCCCAGTGAACCAGAACCGCGGGATGCGGCGGCTCGCCTCTCGCGCGGATTCGTCAAACAGTGCCATCGTCGGGTAAAGTCTTGGAGGTTGCAGGCGCGAGCCGGCAACGACGGGGCTATAGCTCAGGCGGTTAGAGCGCTTCACTGATAATGAAGAGGTCCCAGGTTCAAGTCCTGGTAGCCCCACCGTCACCGCACCGGGGGCCTTAGCTCAGTTGGTAGAGCGCCTGCTTTGCAAGCAGGATGTCAGGAGTTCGAATCTCCTAGGCTCCACAGTCAGAAAGCCGGAATCCCCATGGATCCCGGCTTTCTCCTCTTTCCAGCTCCATCTTGAGGTCATCTTGCGCGAATCTTGAGGCGGCGTTGCGCTTCGCTTGCGCTCGGGTGAGCACGATGATTGTGTCGCCGATGGCGCCGATGACCCGCAGCTTCGGCCCAGCGATGAGCAGGAGTCCCGCGCGGGCGGCGGGATCTTTGGGATCCTGGTCGCGACATCGGCCTGGGACGTACGGTTGGGGATCCTGCGTCCCAGGCAGTCGCCTGTCGCGCCGCGCGGAGATCACGATCCTTCGGACCGGCGATCCTCTAGGGTGAACGCGTGGACATCCGCGTTGCTGCGTACGCCGTCATCATCGACGATGATCGCATTCTTCTCGCCCACTGGAACAGCCCGACGCGACCGGCGTGGACGATGCCGGGCGGCGGGCTGGATCCCGGTGAGGACCCGATGGATGCCGCGGTCCGAGAGGTCCTCGAGGAGACGGGGTTCCACGTGGAACTCGACGGGATCCTGGGCACCGACTCGCAGGTGATCGCCGAGAAGGATCGGTTCCACGGCAGCGGACCGATCCAGGCGCTTCGCATCGTTTACCGCGCACACGTCGTCGGGGGCGAGCTCCGCAACGAAGAGGACGGCTCGACCGACGAGGCCGCGTGGTTCCCTCTCAGCGAGGTGGCCTCCCTCACCCGGGTCGGGCTGGTCGATACGGCGATGCGGATGGCGGGGCTCATCTCGTGACGATGATGAGCCCGACCTCTCAGACGTGGTGAACCGGTCGACGGACGTCTCGACGGCGGGCTCGACGATGATCGCCACAGCGTCTTCGCCGTACTGCTTCCGTATCGCGTCGTTGAACTCCCCGTACCCCTTCAGATAGCCCTAGTCGTCGTCATACAGGTCCTCGCAGGGGTGGACGACGGCACCGTCGAGGAGACGGCGGAGGTCATGACTTCACGGTGCCCGACGCCCCGCCCATGGGCTGCGAGATGTCCGCGACGGTCGCGTCGTACACGCGGATGAGGTCGTCCGCGTGTACGAAAAGACTGAAGCCATGGGCGCCTGCGCCCATCGCGATCTGCTTGCCGACGATCGAGGCGTCTGCGTAGACGGGCCAGTCGGTCGTGCTGCCGATCGGGGTGATGGTGCCGCGTTCGAACCCCGTCGCGGCGAGGGCGAGCTCGGGTTCGGGCAGGCGCAGCTTGTTCACGCCAACGACCGCACGGAGCTTCGGCCATGAGATCGCCCGGTCACCGGGTACGAGGGCGAACAGGTAGGTATCGTCGCTCCGCTTCACGACGAGGGTCTTGACGATGTCGGATGCCGCGAGCCCGAGCAGCGTCGCAGCCTCTTCGAGACTCCCCGCCGCGGGGCGGGCGACGAACTCCACCGACAAAGACCGGGAGCGCGCCGCCTCAGCGACGCGCTCCGACGGTACGGGCGTGGATTCAGGCATCCGGGGCGCGCAGCGGGTCGTCCGCCACCCACAGCTCGTCATCGGCACGCAGCGTCTGCCATGCGGCGTAGAGCACGCCGGCGGTTGCCGCGACGCCGAAGATGATGGCGAGGACGCCGCCGGCACCCAGGCCCTTCTTCTTCTGCGGAACCGCCAGCTTCTTCGTGGCCTTCTTGCCCGCCTTGGCGGCGTTCTTGCGGAACGAGTCGGCGTCGAACCCGCCGAGACCCTTGCCCTTCGAGATGCGGTGGCGCTGGTCGTTCGCAACGTCCCACACCGACAGAGCGGTTCCGACGACGGCGCCGGCGGCGGGAACGAGCGCACCGTTCAGCACCTTGCGTCCCGTCTCGACGCCGCGGTCGACGTAGGGCGCGGCGTAACGCTCATAGGAGTGCTTGGCGACAGGAACGACGTGGTCGTGGCTGTACTTGCCGAGCTGGCGACCCGCCTCGCGGGCGACGTCACCGGCCTGACCGACCAGCACCTGCTGCGACTCCCACAGGTTCGCTGCCTGCTTCTGCAGCTTGCGGAGTTCCTTCTTGGTCTTGCGGTTGAGGCTCACGGGGCCCTCCCTTTTCGGGGTTCATCCGGGGACGTAGTGGGTCCATACTGCCAGACGCATTCAGCCGGCGCGGGGGGTTGCAAGTGAGAGGATGATGAGTATGCCGATTCACTCCGCTGTCGCAACACTGCACACCACCCACGGCGACATCGTCGTCAACCTGTTCGGCGATCAGGCGCCGCGCACGGTCAAGAACTTCACCGGTCTGGCCGACGGATCCCAGTCCTGGACGCACCCCGCCACCGGCAAGCCCGGCGAGGGTCCCCTCTACACCGACGTCATCTTCCACCGCATCATCCCCGGCTTCATGATCCAGGGCGGCGACCCGCTCGGTCAGGGCGTCGGCGGTCCCGGGTACAACTTCGACGACGAGATCAGCCCCGAACTGACCTTCGCGAAGCCCTACCTGCTGGCCATGGCGAACGCGGGTCTCCGCCGCAACGCCATCACCGGCAAGGCCGAGGGCACCAACGGCTCGCAGTTCTTCATCACGACCGACCCGACTCCGTGGCTCAACGGCAAGCACACGATCTTCGGCGAGGTCGCCGATGACGCATCGCGTGCTGTGGTCGACAAGATCAGCGCCGTCCCCACGGGCGCCCAGGATCGTCCGCTCGAGCCCGTCGTGATCTCGTCGATCGACATCGCCGAGGCCTGACCCGTTCGTGACCTCCGCCGACCCCCGGACCAATCCGGACAACTTCTGCTACCGGCATCCTGACCGTCAGAGCTTCGTCCTCTGCCAGCGATGCCTCCGCACGATCTGCCCCGAGTGCCAGACGCCGCTTCCTGTCGGCGTCATCTGCCCGGAGTGCCTGGCGGAGCAGCAGAAGGGGGCGCGGTCGGCGGAGGTCAGGCGGATGCCGGGGCGCTTCGCGCGCAAGATGCGCAGCGACCGCCCCGTCGTGACCTACGCGATCGTGATCTTCACGCTCGCGATGTACGTCATCCAGCTCATCCCCGTCGTGGGTGGCGCGGTCACGGACGCCCTCGCCTTCGTCCCCGCGTACGCGGTGCCGGAAACTCCCGCGCCGTACGAGCCGTGGCGGATGCTGACGGTCGCGTTCGTCCATTCGACCCCGCTCCCCTTCCACGTCGCGCTCAACATGCTGGCGCTGTGGGCACTCGGGCGGAGCCTCGAACCGCTGCTCGGCAAGGCGCGTTTCCTCGCGCTCTACGCGCTGAGCGCGATCGGCGGCTCGGCACTGGTCGCACTCATCGCACCGGGAAGTGCTGTCGTCGGCGCCTCGGGCGCCGTGTGGGGACTCCTCGCGGCCATGCTCATCATCGGCCGACACGTCGGCGCGAACATCCTGCCGATCGCGATCCTGCTCGGGATCAACCTGGTGTTCTCGTTCGTGGGATCGGGCGTCTCGTGGCAGTCCCACATCGGCGGCGGCCTCGTGGGTCTGCTCATCGGGTTCATCTTCTCGAGGACCCGCTCGCAGAAGCGTCAGCCGTTGCAGGCAGCACTGCTCGTCGCGGTGGGCGTCGGCCTCGTCGCGGTCACCGCGACGGTCCCGGCGCTGCTGTACCTCTGAGTTATCCACAGATTCATCCCCAGGCTGGGGATGAACCACACCGGTGTAATTCCGAGTGAGGGATGCCGGCGGTCAGCGCCAGCGCGTGGTCATCAAGAACCCGACGAAGGCGATCCCGAACCCGATCGCGAGGTTCCACGGACCGATCTGCGGGATCGGGAAGGCCTGGCCGCTCAGGTAGAAGACGATGATCCACACGAGCCCGATCAGCATCAGACCGATCATGATCGGCTTGAACCAGACCGGGTTGGGGGCGGCTTCGCCCTCGGGCTGGACCAGCCGGTCCTCGTCCTTGTCTCCACGTGCCATGGCGAGAAGTCTACCTGCCAGCCCCGATTCAGCCTTCGCTGGCTAAACTCCGATCGTGACCGACTCCTCGCCCACGGAGCATCAGACCCGACGCACGCGTCGATCCCGCCCACGCCCCCGCGCCACCGTCTGGAGCGTCCTCGGCGAGATCCTGCTGACGCTCGGCGTGGTCGTGTTGCTCTACGTCACCTGGCATACGTGGATCGGCGATGCGATCGTGCAGAGCGAACAGCATGCGGCGGCTCAGGCGCTGGCGGATCAGTGGGCGAACGAGGCGGAGGAAACCCCCGAGGCCGCGCCCGACCCCACCCCGACCCAAGGACCCGACCCCGTGCAGGCGGTTCCCGTCCTCGGTGAGCAGAAGCACGCCGAGGTGTTCGGCATCATGAAGGTTCCCCGCTTCGGCAAGGACTGGCAGTTCAAGATCGCCTCGGGTGTGACCCGCCCCGACATCATGGATCGCGGCGAGATCGGCCACTATCCCGACACCGCCATGCCGGGTGAGGTGGGGAACTCCGCGTACGCTGCGCATCGCTGGACCTCGGGTGCCCCCTTCGACCCGATCGACAGGCTGGTCATCGGCGACGCGATCGTCATCCAGACCAAGGCCGGCTGGTACACCTACCGGTTCCGCTCATTCGAGTACGTTCAGCCCAGCCAGGTCCAGGTGCTGCTGCCGGTCCCGAACCAGGAGGGCGTCGCGGCGAACGGGCGGTACCTGACGCTGACGAGCTGCGCACCGAAACTCAACTCCTTGGAGCGCATCATCGCCTACGCCGTGTTCGACGAGTTCACTCCTGCATCCGCCGGTCCACCGGCGTCGTTGACCGGCGGGGTGGGTGCCTGATGTACGCCGCGCTGTGGCGAGTCCTGCCCGGACCCTGGTGGGTGCGGGTGCTCATTCTGCTCGTGGTGGCTGCGGTCATCCTGTACCTGCTGTACTTCTACGCCTTCCCGTGGGTCTTCCAGACGGTGTGGCCGAGTGAGGAGTCCACCGTCGGCGGCGGCGGGTGACCGCGGGCATCCGTATTCTGGTCGTCGACAATCACGACAGTTTCGTCCACACCCTCATCGGCTACCTCGTCGAACTGGGTGCTGACGTCGATGTGGTCGAGGCGGATGCCGCGGGTGCGGGCACAGGCGTGGACGCGGCCGACGGCGTGATGATCTCCCCGGGACCGGGGACCCCCGAGGAGGCGGGTTCGTCGATCGACATCGTCCGTCGCTGCGCGGACACGCGGACCCCGCTTCTCGGAGTCTGCCTGGGGCATCAGGCGATCGCTGCCGCCTTCGGGGGTGTGGTCTCCCACGCTCCGGATCTCATGCACGGTCGGACCTCCCTCGTGCACCACGACGAGGTCGGGGTGTTCGCGGCCATGCCGCAGCCGTTCACCGCCACCCGGTACCACTCGCTCGCCGTGCTCGAGGAGTCGCTCCCCGCCGATCTCCGCGTGACGGCACGGACCTCGTCGGGCACGGTCATGGGGATCGCCCATCGCTCGTTGCCCATCGAGGGCGTGCAGTTCCACCCCGAGAGCGTACTGACCGAGGGCGGTTACCTCCTGCTCGGGACGTGGCTCGACGGGGTCGGTGTCACGGGAGCGGCGCAACGAGGCGCACGGCTCTCGCCGCATCGCACCGTGGGGTGACTCCCGGTCAGCCGCTGCAGGTGGTGAGGGTGATGTCGGAGCCGACCGGGACTTCACCGATCGCGGACTGGACCTTCACCATGCGGGGGTCGGTCGCGGGGCACGACGAATCCTCTTGCACGACCGGGTTCAGGCCGTACTGGTCGGATTTCAGGATCTCCACCGCTTTGTCCACGGTGTAGTTGAGGGCGAAGTCCTCCACCGTGACCGTTCCCGTCGCGACGACGAGATCGACGGCGGTGCCCTTCGGGATCTCGTCGCCCGCGGCGACGGAGACGCCGTTGACGGACCCGCTGATCACCACGTCGGCCGCGAGGTTGGGGTCGTTCCGCCGGGTGATGGAGCCGAGCTTCAGCCCGGATTCTTCGAGGGATGTGGTGACCTCCGGAACCGTGAGGTTCGCGAGGGTGGGGAGCGCGGACTTCTCGACCCCCTTGGAGACATAGACCGTCACCTGATCACCGGGTGCGACCGTCGTGCCCGCAATGGGTTCCGTCCTGATGACCGCACCCTCGGGGACGTCGGCGCTCGTCTCGTCGACCTGCTGCGCTTCGAGTTTGGCCTTGCCGATCACCTCGTCGGCTCGATCCCACGTCATCGTCACGACGTCGGGCACCACGAGAGCGTTCGGGGTGACCGTCCCTTCCTCGGGGCGGATGCTGTTGACCCAGATGAAGACCGAGACCAGCAGGACGGCGAGCATCGCGATGCCCGCCCAGACCCACGCGACCGGAGGACCCGCCTGCGTGCGACGCATCGTGTCGTCACTGGTCAGCTGTCGAAGGGAGCGTGCCGTCTCGGCAGCCTGCTTCGGGTCGGGACCGTAGAGCTCGTTGCTGAGGGACTCGACCCGACGCTTGCTGGGCACCTTGCGACCGGTCGCAGCGGCGAGGGCATCGCGGAATGCGACCGCCGTCTGCGGTCTCTGGAAAGGATCCTTGGCCAGGGCGCGCAGCACGAGGGCGTCCAGGGAGCGCGGAACGGTGTCGACGATCTCGGACGGTGCGACCGGGGCCTCGGACACGTGCTGGTACGCGACGGCGATCGGGTTCTCGCCGCGGAACGGCGGCTGGCCCGTGAGGAGCTCGTACAGGACGATGCCGGCGGAGTAGATGTCGGCGCGCGCGTCGACCGGGTCGCCCTTGGCCATCTCCGGCGAGAAGTACGACGCTGTGCCGATGATGGCGGTGGTCTCGGCCACCGTCGAGGACGAGTCCGACACCGCTCGCGCGATGCCGAAGTCCATGACTTTCACCTGCCCGGCGTCGGTCACCATGACGTTGCCCGGCTTGATGTCACGGTGGACGACGCCGGCGCGGTGCGAGTACTCGAGAGCCTCGAGGATGCCGTCGGTGTACCGGAGGGCGTCCTCGAGGGGAACCGGTCCGGCGCTGATGATGTCCTTCAGCAAGTGCCCGGTGACGAGCTCCATGACGATGTACGGCTCGGGATGCGGCCGGCCGGCGGCATCCGTCCGGGTCTCTTCGCCGGCGTCGTAGACGCGGACGATCGCGGGGTGCGACATGCGCGAAGCCGACTGCGCCTCGAGTCGGAACCGGGTGCGGAACGCACCGTCCGCCGCGAGATCCGGCTCGAGGATCTTGATCGCGACGGGTCGCCCGAGCGTCAGATCCTGCCCGCGGTACACCGAAGCCATGCCACCCCGGCCGATGAGGTCATCGACTCGGTAGCGGCCCGACAGCACACGTGATGTAACGGACACTTCACTCCCCGGAATGGAACCCGGACAGCCTATCCGACCGCGTTCGAAAGCCTGCTGAAAGCCGTCGTGATCAGCCCTCGGACTCGTCGGACCCGCCGTCGGCCGGCGGCGGGGTCTGCTCCTGGGCCGGAACGATGGATGCCGCGGCCTCCGCCGAGTCTCCCGAGACGCGCTCGGTGCCGTCGCCGTTGCACGTCACGGTGTAGGTGACCGACAGCGCCTGGCTGCCGTTGTCGTCCACGACGACTTCCTGGGGCCGGTCCCCGATCGCGAAGCTCGCGGTCGATTCACCGTTCTTGTTGAACACGCCGCCCGAGACCGTCATCGTGTAGCTCGTCGCCTTCGGGGCACCGGCGGGGCAGGTGTAGCTGTCCCACATGATGCGGACCGTGGACCCTGCGGTGACTGTGCCGTCAGCGTTGCCGCCCTGAATGCTCGGCGCCGAGGGCGTCGTCATCTGCTGCGCGTTCGTGTAGCTCAGGAGGGTGATCAGGTCGCCGGCGTCGACATTCCCTGTCGGGTTCACGCGGTAGACCTGCCCGACCTGCGAGTCGGTGGGAGCGGGGTCGCCGTCCTCGCACTTGACGTTGTCGAATCCGTTGTCGTTCAGGATCCGGGTCGCCTCATCGCACGATTTGCCTTCGAGACCGAGCGAGGCGGGGTTCGGCGCCGTTGTCTCCGGGGGAGCGGACGAGGGCGGCGGCGCCGGAGAGGAGGGCGGCGCGGACGACTGGACCGGAGCGGAGCTGGCCGGGCCGGGCTCGGGCGTCCCCTCCTTCGGGCCGAAGAGGGCGATGAGGGTGCCGATGAGCACGACGGCGAGCAGCGCGATGAGGGCGACGAGCGGCCACGTCCACGGGCTGCGCTTCTTCTTGGCCTTCAGCTCGGACGCGGTCTGCTCCGTCGCCAGTGCGGCCGTGCCGGTCCCGACACCCGCGGCGGCGCCTGCGGCGGCGGCCCCGGACGACGGCAGCAGGCGGGTCGTGGCATCCGACCCCGTGTTCGAGGTCAGCAGCTGGGTGAAGGCGTCGGGGGATGCGGCACCCGCGATGGCGGGGACGATCGCGGCTGCGCCGGCGACGTCGCCGCGGCGGAGGGCACCGGCGGCACGCGCGACGGCAGAGGTCGACGCGGGGCGCTCGTCGGGCTTCTTCGCGATCATGCTCATCACGAAGCGCTGCACGGGCTCGGAGACCGTATCGGGAAGCGGCGGCGGGGTGTCGTTGATCTGTGCCATCGCGATCGCGACCTGCGACTCGCCCGTGAACGGACGGCGGCCCGCCAACAGCTCGTACGCGACGATGCCGAGGGAGTAGATGTCGGTTGCGGGGGATGCCGCGTGCCCCGACGCCTGCTCGGGCGACAGGTACTGGACCGTACCCATGACCTGACCGGTTGCCGTCAGCGGCACCTGGTCGGCGATACGGGCGATGCCGAAGTCGGTGATCTTGACGCGGCCGTCGGGAGTGATCAGCAGGTTACCCGGCTTGATGTCCCGGTGGACGAGCCCTGCGGCGTGGGCGGCCTGGAGAGCCGATGCGGTCTGGGCGACGATGTCGAGCGTCTTGTCGGTCGACAGGGCGCCTTCGCGCTCGAGGATGGTCGACAGGGCCTCGCCCGGGACGAGCTCCATCACGAGGAAGGCGGAGCCGTTCTCCTCGCCGTAGTCGAAGACGCTGGCGATGCCCTCGTGGTTGACGAGAGCGGCGTGGCGCGCCTCGGCGCGGAAGCGCTCGAGGAAGCCGGGGTCGCCCATGTACTCGTCTTTGAGGATCTTGATCGCGACCGTACGTCCGATGACGTGGTCGGTGGCCTCCCAGACCTCGCCCATGCCGCCGATGGCGATCCGCGAGTCCAGTTCGTACCGTCCGCCGAAGCTCACACCTTGCGTCGGTCTCATTCGCTCAGCACCGCCTCAATCACTTTCTTCGCGATCGGGGCCGCGATCCCGTTGCTCGTGCCGTTCTGGCCGAGCCCACCACCGTTCTCCACCATCACCGTGACGACCACCTTCGGGTCTTCAGCGGGCGCGAACCCGGTGAACCACAGCGTGTACGGGTCCCCCGGATTGTGCTCCGCCGTTCCGGTCTTCCCGGCGACGTCGACGCCGTCTATTCTCGCACCCGACGCGGCGCCGTTTTTGACATTGGCGATCATCAGATCGGTCATCGTCTTCGCCACTTCCGGGCTCACCGCGCGCCCGAACTCGGTGTCGGCGGGCTCGTCCTGGACCGTCAGGTCGGGAGCGACGACGCGGTCCACCATGCGCGGATTCATCACGACGCCGTCGTTGGCGATGCCCGCCGCGACCATCGCCATCTGCAGCGGGGTCGCACGGACGTCGGTCTGCCCGATGCCGCTCAGCGCGGTCTGCGGTTCGTTGAAGCCCTCGGGGTAGCTCGAGGCCGCGACGTTCAGCGGGATCTCGAAGGCCGAGTTGAAGCCGAACTTCTGCGCTTCTTCGCGGATCGCGTCGGTGCCGAGCTCGAGGGCGAGCTCAGCCATCGGGATGTTGCAGCTGAGCCGCAGCGCAGTCGCGAGGGTCGTCTTCTCGCCGGGACCGCAGGTGCCGCGGTCGAAGTTGTGCAGGATGCTGTCGGTGCCCGGGAGCGTGAAGGTCGCGGGGTTGTCGAACTCCGACTCGGGCGTGTACTTGCCCGACGAGAGTGCCGCCGACGCGACCACCAGCTTGAACGTCGATCCGGGGGGCTCGGTTTCGCGGGTGACGCGGTTGGTCAGCGGGCGGAGCGGGTCGGCCTCGAGCTTCTGGTCGGCCGCGTTGACGGCCGAGCTGTTGTGAGACGCGAGGAGGTTCGTGTCGAAGCTGGGGCTCGTGGCCATCGCCAGGATCCGGCCGGTGTCGGGTTCCATCGCGACGACGGCTCCTTCGAGGCCGTCGAGCGCGTCGTACGCGACCTTCTGGACCTTCGGGTCGAGCGAGAGGAGCACGTTCGACCCGCGCGGCGGCTGGCCGCTCACGATCTGGTCGAAGCGGGTGAGGAACTGCCGGCTGCCGGTTCCGGCGAGGGCGGCGTTCATCGCGTACTCGAGACCGGTGGAGGAGCGGAGGACGGGGTTGATGAACCCGGTCACGGGCGCCCACATCTCGGCATCCGGGTAGGTGCGGATCCAGCTGTAGACGTCGTCGCTCGGGTCGGACGACGCGATCGCCGTGCCGCCGGCGAAGATCGTGCCGCGCTGCACCGCGTACGAGTCGTACAGGGTGCGGCGGTTGTTCGGGTTCTCGTTCAGCTGTCCGGCGAGAGCGACCTGGATGACGCTGGTCGCCGCGAAGAGGCTGAGGAACATGAGGAGCACGACGACGCTCAGTCGGCGCAGTTGCTTGGTCATCCGATCACCACCCGGGGCCTGGAGCGAACCGCGTCGGAGATCCGAAGCAGGATCGCGATGATGAGGAAGTTCGCGATGAGCGACGATCCACCCGCCGCGAGGAACGGCATCGTCAGGCCCGTGAGCGGGATGACGCGGGTCACGCCGCCGACCATGATGAACACCTGCAGGGCAAGCGTGAAGGACAGGCCCGTCGCGAGGAGTTTGCCGAAGTCGTCCTGACCGGCGATGCCGATGCGGATGCCGCGGCTGACGAACACCATGTAGAGCGCGAGGATCGCGAACACGCCGACCAGACCGAGCTCTTCACCGAGGCTGGGCAGGATGTAGTCGTTGTGCGCCAGCGGTGTCAGGTCGGGGCGACCCAGACCCCACCCCGTGCCGATCAGCCCGCCGTGGGCGAGGCCGAAGATCCCCGACACGAGCTGGAAGCTGCTGCCGTTGATGTAGTCCGGGTTGAAGGCGTCGAGCCAGTTCGAGAAGCGGAGTCCGACATACGGCAGAACCCGCGAGGCGACGAGGGCTCCGGCAGCGGCCAGCAGGAGTCCGAGGATCGCCCAGCTGGCCTTGCCCGTCGCGACGTAGAGCATCGCGATGAACATGCCGAAGATGAGGATGCCGGTACCCAGGTCGCGCTGCAGGACGATGATCCCCAGCGAGACGCCCCAGATGATCAGCAGCGGGCCGAGCTGACGTGCCTTGGGCCAGGTGATGCCGAGGAACTTCGTCCCGACCGAGCTGAGGGCCTCGCGGGTGCGGACGAGGTAGCCGGCGAAGAAGACGGCGAGGCAGATCTTCGCGAGCTCACCGGGCTGGAACGAGAAGACGCCGCCGATCGACACCCACACGTCGGCACCCGCCTTGATGCCCAGGCCCGGCACGAACGGCAGGAGCAGCAGCAGGATGCCGCTGAGCCCGAAGACGTAGGTGTAGCGGAACAGCACGCGGTAGTTGCGGAGGAAGACCACGATGAGGATCGCGCCCGCGATCGCGATGGCCGCCCACACCAGCTGACGGAAGCCCAGCGAGCCCCATCCCAGACGCCCCTCGGCGATGTCGAGACGGTAGATCATCGCGACGCCCATGCCCGTGAGGAGGGTGGCGATCGGGAGCACGAACGGGTCCGCATCCCGGGCACAGATGCGGGTCACGATGTGCAGCGCGAGCGCCAGACCGGCGAGGCCGCCGCAGTACGAGAGGAAGGTCGGGTCGATCTCGCCGCGCGTCCCCAGCTGCACGAGCACGACCGCGACGGTCGTCACGACCGTCGCGAACAGGAGCAGTCCGAGCTCGCGGTTGCGCTGCGTGGCCGGCACCCGGAGTTTCCGCAGTGCCTTGATGACCGTGGTGTCGGTCTCTACCGAGGCTGTCATGGGGTCCCCTGGCGGAGGTTGTCGACGATCGCCTGCGCGTCGGCGAGCGATCGGGCGGAGATGGTCTGTTCCACCGACTGCCGCTGATAGGCGGGAAGGTCGGCGAGGAGGATGTCGGTGTCCTCGAACGGCGTCGACAGCGAGATCGGACCGATGTCCTGTTGGATGCCGCGGTAGATCACGACGCTGTCGTCGTCGGCGCCGACGAAGTAGCGACTCTGCGTCCACGCATACCCGGCGAAGACGCCGGCCGCGATGACGGCGACGATCGCGATGAAGCCGACGAACCACCAGACGCGCCGCCGGCGGGCACGGCGGCGGTCCTCCTCGATCAGCTCCTCGAGGTATTCGGCCGCGGGTTCGAAGTGGCTCGGCTCGTTCGCCGCCTGGCGTCCGGTCTGGAACCAGCCCGTGCGCGCCGGCCGCGCGACGGGGATCTCGATGCCCTTCGGGGTGGCGGCGGAGCCGACGACCGTCGCCGTCCCGCTGTACATCGGATGCCGGCCGCCCACATCGACGAGGACGATCGTCACGTTGTCGGGAGCTCCGGCATCCAGCGCCAGCTTCAAGAGCATGTCGGCGGTGCGGCCGGGAGCGAGGTCCTGACGCAGCACCTTCGCGGTCTGGGCGTCATCCACGACGCCGCACAGGCCGTCGGAGCAGATCAGCCAGCGGTCTCCCGGCTGGGTCTGCATGATGAACGCGTCGACCTCGGGGTCGGTGCCCATGTCGCCGAGGACGCGCATGAGAACGGAGCGTCGCGGGTGGTAGCGGGCTTCTTCGGGTGTGATGCGCCCGGAGTCGACGAGCCGCTGCACGAAGGTGTGATCCGTCGTGATCTGGGTGAACGCGCCGTCGCGGAAGAGATAGACGCGCGAGTCGCCGATGTGGGCGATGACGGCGTAGTCGTCGACCATGAGAACGGCGCTGACCGTCGTTCCCATGCCGGCGAGTTCGGGGCGCTCGGCGACGGTGTCGACGAGGACGTGCGCTGCATCCACGATCGCCTCACGGAGCTCTCGCTCCGCCTCGGCGGGAGTCGGGAACGCGTGGTCGAGACCTTCGAGGTGATGTACCGCGATGCTCGACGCGATGTCGCCACCGGCGTGGCCGCCCATGCCGTCCGCCACCACGAACAGGTTCGAGCCCGAGAAACCCGAGTCCTGGTTGTTGGAGCGGACCTTCCCGGTATGGGAGATGGCGGCGCTCGAGCCCTCGAAGACCATCGGTGCGGGCCGTTACTTCCGCAGCTCGAACGTCGTGGCGCCGACCTTGATGGGTGCGCCGACGATCACGGGGACGGGAGAGGCGACGCGCTCGCCGTCGTGCCAGGTGCCGTTGGTGGAATCGAGGTCCTGGACCATCCATTGCTCGCCCCACAGCACGAGCCTCGCGTGGTGGCTCGAGGTGTAGTCATCGCGGATGACGAGGCCCGATTCGCTGGATCGACCGATCGTGAGGGGTTCATCGCCGAGAGGCAACTCGAGCCCGGCCTTCGGGCCGCTCGTGATGACGATGCGCGAAACGGTGTGCGTCGTGGCCTTCTGCGGGCCGCTGGGGGCGGCGGGTCGGCTGGTGATCGGGGAGACGATCGACGTCTCGGCGTTCGCCGGTGCGGTCGCGACCGGGCCGGGGGCGGCCGCGGCCGGCTCGGGCATCTTGCGGACCTTGACGCCGAAGAGGTCGGCGCGGAGCGAGTAGACCACCGCGAAGACGAAGAACCACAGCAGGATCAAGAACCCGATCTGCAGCAGCAGGAGTGTCAATTCGCTCATGCCTGGCCTCCGAGGTCGAACATGCGGGTCGCCGGATCCTGCGGCCGCGGGGGGATGCGGGATGCCTGCGCGACGACACGGAAGGTGATGCGGGTACGCCCGATGGTGACGACGGAGTCCGGCTCGAGGGCGGCCTCCGAGACTTTCACACCGTTGAGCTGCGTGCCGTTGGTCGAGCCGAGGTCGCGGACCATGGCGCGACGACCGTCCCACAGGATCTCGACGTGCCGACGGCTGGTACCGGCATCGGAGATCGTGATGTCGGCATCCGTCCCGCGTCCGATGACGGTACGGCTCGCGGCCAGCGGATGCTGCCTGCCGTCGATCTCGACGACGCCGTGCCAGGAGACGTCCTCAGCGCTGGCGGAGCGGGAGTCGACCCGGATGGTTCCGGTCGGGAGTGATTCGTCGGGGTTGATCGCGAGGGAGACCGGACCGGCGAAGCTGTACTGCTGCGCCTTCGCGTGGCCTTCGATCAGCTGCACGAGCTCGTCGTGCAGGGCTCGGCCCAGCGCGCCCATCCGCTCGTGGTCCGCAGGAGCGAGCCGGACGACGAGGGTGTTCGGAACGAGGATGCGGTCGCGCGAGACGACGGCGGCCTTCGCATCGAGCTCGGATCGCAGTGCAGACGCGATCTCGACAGGCTGCACACCGCTGCGGAAGGTCTTCGCGAACGCGCCGTTCACGGCGCGTTCGATTCCCTTCTCGAAGCTGTCAAGTAGTCCCACGGGGCTCCTCAGGCAGTCTGGACCGGTGCTCACATGCTAGTTGTCGACCCTGGCAGGGTCTGGGGAACACAGCTGCGGCCGTTTCTCCGGCGGGCTCGCGCCATGATATCCTCGGAAAGTTGATCCCGTGGCGACACGGGTTCGCGCGAGTGGCGGAATAGGCAGACGCGCTGGCTTCAGGTGCCAGTGCCCGAAAGGGCGTGGGGGTTCAACTCCCCCCTCGCGCACAGACGGCTGTGTTCGTAAATACAGCCACGTGTGTTCGTAAATTGCACGAGGCTTCATCGTGTGAACGAAGAGCTGGTCAGATCATCAGTCTGACCGGCTTTTTTGTTTGCCATCGCGCCCCGGCGTGAGTCCCCGGCGCGGCTCACGGGCGCCGCCTGCCCCCGCCTCCGTCTTGCGCTGCGCACGCTGTGGGGAAGATGTCGTTGATGTCGGTGAGCGAGGCGCTCGCCGCGTCGAAGATGCGGAACACGGTGAAGATGCTCGTTCCGGTGGCGGTGCCGGACTCGGTCTGTCGCAAGTTCGAGGTCTCGATCCCGGCTCGTGCGGCCAGCTCCTTCAACCTTTGCCCGCTTGTGCTTGCGTGTTCATCTGTCGAAGCCGATATCAGTCAAGCAAATCCTGGCCGTAATTACGCGGGAAAACGGCCTAGGAGTTGTTCCGCGACACGAACCAGTCAAGCAAACGAGCGCGTGCTACCCGATGGACTTCGCCCAGTACGGGACGTAAGACCGTGACTTCGTTCCGACGGTGTCGTCGAACAACTCGATGAGGCCGTCCCCCATTGCGGTGCTAATCAGGCGGGAGACTTGGGAGCTGTTCTGGGTGGCGATGCCGAATCGTGCACGCAAAGACCCGTTTGTTAGGTGCTGGTGGTTGGCGTACTGGAGACAGGCGTGGGCGTACACGGCCCAAGTCTGGTCTTCTTGACGCATCGAGGTGAGCTTCCGCGGACCGAGGATGGTCACCCTCATCGCATCGTCATCCATATGGATGACAGGAGACGGCAGACCAGCGGCTTCGGTTTCCATAGCGATCCGATCCCACCCTGTGCCATGGTTCTCGCACAGTCGCATCTGAAGCATCAGGTTCGAGAGCATGGCATTGCGGGCGATGGGTGGATGGTTGATGAGGCGGTCGGCGGCCACTAGCGATGCCCCGGGGTTTGTGACCTCGATTCTGTCGCCAAACACTTCTACGCGCGGGCCCGCCCCGCGAACGGTGAGGTCTTGGTGAACCATCGCGTTCGCGAGCACCTCACGAAGCAGGAGATCGCTGTACACGAGTTGCTCGGTACGCTCGCCGTTGACATAGACCTCACGCGCAGGCAGCAGCGCTTTCAGCCAAGCAAGCAGCCCTGTGAAACCGACCCCGTAGCCCTTCGCGCCTTCCTGACGCCTGATGACCTGCGCGCGGGTTGTGCCCTCGTACTGCACGACCCGGACTGACTTGCCTGTCACGCTTGTGAAAGACGATAGGTCACGAGCGAAAAGAAGCGCGCCCAGGTTGGTGATGTTCCACCGGCCATCGTCCCGTGATTCGACGAGAGCAAGCCGCGATGCGATCTCAAGTTGTTCGGTGAAATCCGCCGGCTTCGGGCTGCGGCTACGGGCGAAGTAGGCGTCGAGATCCAGCAGCTTCTCTACCTGGTCTCCGGTCGCACCCTCCATGGCGAGAGCTTCCTCGAAGCCTCGGTTGCGGAGGATGTCCCAAAGCCGCCCTTCCTTGTTCTTTTCCATCTTCAGTTCTGTGACCGCGGACCCGACACGAATGTACGGTTTGCCGTTGCACTCTGTTGGGCGACCCGACGCGGCATCGATCCTCAGGATGACAAGATGCGCGCCGTCGATCTGAAATTCGATGAACATGAAGCTTGCTGCGCCAGTTGCGCGCGACAACCAGAGTTCTAGTTCCTGACCCCCGACTTTGGTCTTCCGCGGAGAGAACCTCGTTCCGATGACGCGGCGCGTGACGTCCTCAACATCCCAGACGACATACCCAGCGCTTCGATTCAACAGAGTCGCCGCGTTGGATATCGCTGAGATGTATCGCGCGATCCTCTCGGGTTCATTGAGAGAGTCCTTGAACTCCAGCCATTCGGTCTCTGCCGGCGTCGCTACGAGTGCAGCGAACAGCTCACCAACTTCTTCGTCGCTCGGCGTGTTCACCACCCGACAAGAACAACTGTTGCCCGTTCACCGCAACGATGAGGGGCCCGCTGAACAGAGCAGACCCCTCACACACTCACGCGGCGAGAGCGTCCATATGCTCAAGCGGGTTGCCGTCGATGTCCAGACGGCGGCGCTTCCGCATCGTCGGACGGTCCACGACCTCCAAGGCTTCAGCTTCGATGTGGCTGACGATGCGGCGCATGTTGGAGACGGCCGCGGCCATGCCCACAACGAGGGAGTTGTAGGCGTATCCGACTGCACGGCGCTTCTCGGGGTTGCCGATGTCGGTGCCCGAATCTCCCTTGAACCACTGGTTGTTCTCTTCGACGCGGTTCCGCAGACCGAACCACGCGTGCCACTCCTCTGACAGGAACTCCACGGCGGAGAGGTGCTTGATGATGCGCATCCCCTCCTTCGTGTTCGGACCGATTTCCAGCGATTTCTTCGCGAGCTTGGGGGTGCGCTTGAGACGCTCGCCCGTTGCCGGGTCGAACAGCATCATGTCCCGCGTGATGGGCGGGTACGTGAATCGCTGGAAGCCGTCTTCGTCGGGGCGACCATGGTCTTTGAGCGCGTACTTCGACCGCGATGCCAGCTTCGCGAGGTACTCGTCGCGGGTGAGCTTGCCCTCTTCGTAGTCGGTGGTCGCGACGGCGAGGTCGCGAGGCATCCACTTCAGGTAGAGGTGACCGTCGGCGCACACTGCGTCCTCGAAGAAGCCCCGGATTCCGCCGCGGCCCTTGCCCTCGAAGTTCCAGACACCTCGGAAGCCGAGCTTGCGAATCTCGTTCTGGAAGCGCTCCGGGACGAAGTAGTTGTACATCTGGTCTGCCATGAGCCGGAAGCGTCGCATCCGGTCGAACATCTTGCTGTGCTGGCGGACGGCGCGGAGTGGGCCGTACTTGTTGCGGCCGGGGTGCTGCATTGAGGCGCCTGTCATCAGTACCGGGAAGCTCAGCGGGTCGCCTGGCTTGTTGGCGACGGTCACGACGGTTTCGAGTTCCCAGGCAGGCTCGTCGGTCCGACTCCCGTCCCCTTCGTGGCTTCCCTCACGCGTGTAGGGCGTGCTCATCCCGTCCAGGTTCCATCGCTCCTTCTCATCCGCACCCCACCGCGAGTTGGCGCGACCGACCAGATAGATGGGGGTGGCGTCGATGGCGACGTTGCCCTTGTACCTGTCCATGATTTCGGTGGGCAGGCGTCGAACGGTGGCGTGGAGCAGCATGTTGGTGACCTCCTCCGCGCGGTCGCGCTTCTCCTGCGAGTAGCTTGCCTTCGCCGCACGGAACTCCTCCGCGGTGATGTGGTGACGCTTCGACACCTCCCACGGCTCCATCAGGTCGAGGATGCGGTTCAGTGAACGGGCCACCCGCCCGTACCACTGCTTCTCGTTGCTGAGCAGGGTAGGCAGTCCGAGGTAGGCCCGCGTCGCGGGCGTCGTCCGGGCCAGGAGTGTCTTGGCCATCGCACGGTAGCGGGCGTCGCCGGCGTCGACATGCATCATCAGCAGGACCAGAACGGTCCGGAATCGCAGCTGGGGCGGGCGGCCGGCGTTGGACTTGCGGTCCTTGCGGTCGCATTCTTCGAGGTACTCGACGATGCCGGATTCGTCGATGAGCTGACCGTAGAGCATCACGTGTTCGAGGCAGGTTGGTCCTGCCGCGCGGACGTACTCGTAGCGCTCGAAGGTGTGCCCGGTGGCCTCGACCATGTGGCGGTCGAACTTCGTCAGTGCCGCGGCGACCCGCTCCGCGCGCGTCATCGCTGGACCTCCGAACGGAAGATGCGGCGATACTCGGCGTCGTCGCGGTAGTCCACGTACTCGAGCAGGAGGTGCAGCTGCTGCAGCTTTCCGACGCCCGCAGCGCGCAGGAGGTCCTTCATCGGGACACCGACCGCGAGGTGATGAGTGAACCAGGTGTGCCGGAGCCTGTCGGCGCGTGGCCCGCGTCCGAAGGAGTTCTCCGTGAAGTTGGAGGTGAGGTTCGAGGTGTTTCGTCGGTTGAGGGGACCCCAGAGCGCCTCGTCGCGCGGGCGACGTTCCAGGAGGACGAGCATCCACTCTTCCCACTCAGCCAGCAGCGGGACCTGGCGACCAGCCGCGGTGATGAGGATGCCTGCATCATCAACGAGGACGTCCTCGTGGCGGACGCGGGGCAGCTCCCGAGGCCGGACACCGGCGCCGGCGCACAGCACCAGCATGAGCATCGCGCGGTCGCGCTTGAGGGTCGTCAGCTGACTGCCGGCCCAGCTGCGGAACTGTTCCATCTCGGATGCGGTGTACGGCGCCGCAGTCTGGCGGGATGACAGGGGTGTGGGACGCTCAGGGTGCTCGTCGGGCACGAGCACCTCGCTGACCCGCATCAGCAGGGAGCGGTAGTTCCTGCGGGTGCCCTCCGAGCGCTGCTGATTCGCTGTCGTCGAGTAGATGTCGATGGCTCGCACCGAGAAGATGACGTCCGCGGTCAATGGCCACCCCTGCTGCGTGCACCACATCACGTAGCGGCTGACCTGGGTCATCAGCAGCTTCGCTGCGTACGCCGTGTTCGGCGCGGCGAGGGTAACGCAGTCCCGAATGAAGATGTCGAGCGCGGAGCCAGGCTCGACGCCTGGGAGTCGGTCGCCGGTCACGACGTCCCGAGCCTCTCGGGTGAGCGCGGCATAGGTGAGCTTCTCCAGAAGCCGGCGCACCTTCGGCGCCGGTTCCGTGGACCGGAAGCGCCCGAGGTGCTCGCTGAGGAGTTCCGAATGCTCACGCATTTCGGAGTTGTCGTCGAACTTGGTGATGCGGTTGAGATAGGTAGGTGTCTGCACCACCACCTCATGCACAGTGCCGACGTAAACCCTGCGCAAATGAGTAGGATTTCCAGCAGTCGCTGATGCTAAGCGAAGAATGCCTGAAATTCGCCTCGTCGAAACGGAACCCGGGTAGAGCTGAGGAGGTAGCTGGTGGTCGCCAAAGGTCCCGGAATGGTGTTCGAGCCGCGAAGCGTTGTTGCTGTTCCGTCAGCCTTCGGTCGCGTCCGCAACCTCCTGCCGCCGGCCGAGGGGGTGGATGTCCGCGACCACCGATACCGCGCGGCGATGGTGCAGCACTTGGTCGCGGACATGATTCACGACGGGTTGCGATTGCGCGGCGAGACGCTTCCGCAGTTCCTCGAGAGGGCGCCAGGTCTTCCCGGGCTCAGTGCTGACAGGCAGCGCCGCATGCTCCGCGGCGAGACCGGTGCGCAGTTCGCCGACCTCGCGTTCTGGGCGTCGGTGTTCCCGACCGTCGCCGTAGCCGTTGCGCGGTACATCGAATCCTGGGTCCCGCCGCTGTCCGACGAAGCACGGGCTCGACTCCCACACATCTGAGGCATCCTCCACGGCGCTTCCAATGAACAAGTCGGGAGCTCACGGCGCGCCGAGGAACGCTGGACATCGGTCGTGCATGCTGCCCTTCGCCGGAAGCATAGGGCATGTATAGAAGGCCGTATACACCTATTCTTTCCCAGATCAGCGGACAACTCGCCGCGTGACTTCCGTTGGACATGTCCAACGCAAACGCAGTGTCCAGGTCAGCGCACAGCGGACGGAAACTCAACACTCGCTCAGTATTCGGAGAAATCCGAGTGAAGTGCCTAGGGGGAACGCGCCAAACCTCATACGGTCGAAGGGAGCAACCGCTGAGGGCGGGCTCAGGCTGACTGGGGGGGAAAGCCGATGGCGGAACGGCGCACGCACGACCGGATGGCCGTGCGCTGGTGAGTACCGGCGACTCATTCGAGCGCCTGGGTGCAGTCGACCTCGCGCGTCGCGTTCGCAACGGCCACTTGCAGGCGTGGCTGTCATTGCTGACGGTGCCCCTGGCGTTCGCCGGGATCTTCGTCTTCTTCGAGGTCGCGCGGAGAGCAAGTCTCTCGAGCGCGCCAACGGTTGTCCGCTCCTGGTGGGGGACGCTGGACTTCGCCACCGCCTTGGTGCTCCTGCTCCCCGTCCTGCTTCTCATCGGGGTGCGAGTGCACGACGGCGAGGTCTACTACCTGAGGTCAAGAAAGCGTCCGATTGCTCATGCACCGTGGGTCGACGTCGCGGCACCGACGGCGTACGCCCTAATTGTCATTGCCTGGGGCGAGCTGTTGCTGCGCCCCACGTTCGACGAGCGGGCCACGAGCGCAGAGTACGTTGCGCTGCTCCCGTGGGACAGCGACCCCGCGAGCCTCATCTCAGCCGTCCCCGTTGTGATGGCGACCTACTACGTCGTCGGCGGCACCCTCCTCGCCCTGCACGTCGCCGGGCTCACGCTGAATCCAGCAGACCTGGGGACCCATCGGGCATCGCTCGCAAAGGCTCTCCCCGGACGGCGTCGAACCCGGCGCCGGTGACAACCAGAGAACGGAAAAGAAGTGACCACCACTTGGAAGACGTCAGTTCTGCTCGTATCGGCGCTCGTCGGCGGGTCGCTCGCCGCGGTCGCGCCGATGGAGCCGGCGGCTGCGAACACACAGCCGGCCACTGACATCATCACGCCCGCGGCTGCGAACATCATCACGAAGTCCGGCCGCATCGTCGACTTCTACACCGAGCTCGGAATCGCGGCGAACGAGATTCCGGCTGTGGATCCTGCGCACACCGCCTCATTGGAGGCGGTCATCCAGGTCGCGCTCGATGACGTCAGTGCGACCTCGCCGGTCACCACGGCGGCTGTCGCTTGCTCCGACACGGGGGCGCTGGTCGCTCACGCGCGCCAGGTGGCGGCGATGAACAAAGCGCGCGACACCCGTGCGAAGAGCCTGGACGAAGAGACCGTGTATATGTACATGTCGCACTACTTCGACCTCCCGAGCCCGTGCGCGAGCAACACCGCGTACTACCCGAGCTGGATCACCAACTCTGACCGTCAGGCGTACGGGAACTTCTTGACCGCGACCGGGATGACGGATCTCGCCGCTTCGACCGGGCAGATGGTCCTCAGCGCCACGACCCTCGCCAGCAACCCCGCGAGCTCCATCGACAACATCTTCAACGGTGACGCGGTCGACCGTCTCGCCGGCGGATTGGATCTCGCCGACAAGCTCGGGGCCGGCCGCACGCTGGTCGAAGAGCTCGGCACCGTCAGTGCACAGCTCGACACCGGCGCGACGCCCGAGGACATCGTCGACGGGATGCACTCGCGCCTTTCGACCACGTGGGGAACCGATGACCTCATCTCCGTCATCATCGGAACCGGTGCAGCACTGATGGTCCCCACGGTCGGTGCGGCGGTATTCGGCCTCGGCGCGGTTGCTGTTTCCCTGCAGATCACGGGGTTCAACACCATCGTGCAGCACGCCGCCTACAACGCGCTCCGCTACACCACGAGCTCACGCACATCGGCGCGCTTGATGCGTTCACTCGGCTGGTAAGAGGCGCTCCACGGTGGTCAGAGACGCAAGCAACCTGTGGCTCTGACCACCGTGTCGCGTTTCGCGTTGGACATGTATAACCGGCCCGCTACATAGGGTGTTCTTTTGCGGGACTGTTGTACATCGTTAACAGGTGTGGGACACGGAGACGGCTGAGCAGCTCGGTGCTGCCATCCGTCGGCTCCGGCAAGAACGCGGGCTCTCGCAGGAGACTCTCGCCAATCAGGCGGGCATCACGAAGAACCAGCTGCAGCTCATCGAGAACGGACGCTCGTCCGGTCTGAAAGAGACGTCTGGGCCCTCCAACCCGCGCATGCTCACCCTCGTCGGCCTGTCGCAGGTGCTCGGTTTGAAAGTGTCCGAGCTGCTGGCAGCCGCTGGTCCTCGTGGCCAACGTCTTCTTCGGGTTCTACCTTTGGCAGACCAAGGACGACGGTTTCGAGCCTTCCGTGATGATTGCGTGGCTCAGTGCGACCGTTGTCGAGGTCGTCGGTATCGTCGTGATCGTCGCGCGCAACCTCTTCCCCTCCACCGCCGTCGCTCTGCGCCAGCGGGACATCCGCCGCCTCGCGAAGGCGGACCAAGACACGCGGTGAGCGGGTCGCGGGAACCGGGGAGCTGCCGCGTGGAATTCTCCTCCGCACGGTCGTCAACGGTGGGTGTGATGCTCGTCGAAGTCCGTCATGAGTGCGTCGAAGAACGGCGTGTGCGTCGGGACTCCTGAGCCGCTGAACTGCTCCCGAAGAGTCGCGAACGACGCGTTCACGGAGGCGCGCAGATCAGGGCTGAGAACCTCGAGCTCTAGGGGGCCGGTCCACGGCTGCGGCGTCGAGGTTGAAGGGGCCCAGGATGCATGTTCGACTCAGTTGAGCAGCTTGTCTAGCCGTGCTTTCAGGGCGTTGTCGCGATACCGCGGCGGGCACGCTGCTACGTAGCGGCGGAGGACGGCGATTTCCTTGTCGCGCTGCCCGAGCTTGCGGTGCACGATTGCGGCTTGCTCGGTGTAGAACGGCGCTGGCTGCAGCTTCTCCCGCTTTGCGGCCTGCTCTGCGCCCTCGATTGCGAGATAGCAGAGCTTCAACGCCTCTTCGAGCCGCCCCTCGCGCTTGAGCTGTTTGATGGGCTCGACGGTCTGCAGGTAGTGGATGCCATCGGACATGCCGGCTCTGAACTGCTCGGCGCGTTCGCCCCCGCTGGAGAGAGCTTCTTTCACCATCTTGTCGCGCTCGGAGTGCTCGGCGAGCCGCTTCGCGTCAGTGGACAGAGGTGGCCGCCGCTGCGCGGACCACTCCCACTGCGCCCGACCTTTGCCGAGCCACGCCCACGCCTCTGCTCGAAGGCCACGTTCGAGAAGCTGTGTGAACACCTGGAGGTGGACCACGCGGGCAGCGCCAGTCGGCAGGTCGATGGTTTTCGCTAGGTACCCGGGTAGATACCCGACACGCTCGCCCTCGACAACGACGGCCACTGCGGCCGGGTCGGCCGGGTTGTTCGGCTCCCGCTGAATCACGCCGCGGCACTCGAAGTGACCATCGTCTGTTGGGTCGAGCCGGGCCGCCAGTGCAGTGATGGCGGCTTTCCCGCTGGTGGTCGTCCCCGCCAGCTTCACAAGATCGGGAGTCATTCCCGAGCGGATTACCGCAGCCGACTTCGGCTCTGGGCGCTTCGCGTTTGACGCGTCCGCGCGTCCAAAGAGTCGTTGCAGGAACCCCACGGTCGCCATCCTCGCAGAACCTCAGGGTGGTGCGCTCGCTCGCCTTCGACGCCGGCGCGGCTGCCTTGGTGACACCGACGACGAGGACGCGATTGACCCGCGTGCGCCGCGCATGGAGCAAGGGTGAAATCACAAACCGAAACCCAGAAATCGACCGCTGTTACCCCGTCGAAGACTGTCCGAAAGCGCCTGACCGAAAGAGGATCTGACCTGGAGAAAACGCCGCTCGCTGGAAAAGCTGAGGGCTTAGCCCGGAATCGGCTGGAATCAGATGCTCACAAGGCCTTGAGTCTCAAGGGCTCGGGGATTTGCGAACACAGCCACAGACAGTGCGACACGAAGCCGGTCGGTGGTGAGAACCCCGACCGGCTTCGTCGTTTCCCGTGATTCAGCCGAGGCGGCGCTCGATGAGGATCGTGTCGCGCCAGGTGTCTCGCGATGGGCCGTACGTCATGTACGCGATCCGTTCACGATGACCGACGCGGCGAAAGCCGGCTCGTTCGTGTAGCGCGAGGCTCGCGAGGTTCTCGGGGAAGATGCTCGCCTGCACCGTCCAGATGCCGGCAGCAGCGGCATCCGCCATGAAGGCGTCGAGGAGGGCTCGGCCGACGCCTCGGCCCTGCGCGCTGTCGGCGACGTAAACGGAGTGTTCCACGACTCCTCGGTAGACCTCCCGCGTCGAGACGGGGGAGGCGGCGATCCAGCCGAGTACCGCGCCGGCCGGACCGGCGGCGACGAGTCGTCCCACGTGAAGCTTCGCCCGGTCGAACTCGTCCCAGGATGGGGGTGCGCTCTCGAAAGTCGCGTTGCCCTGTGCGATGCCTTCGCGGTAGACCGACTCCACCTGGGGCCAGTCGTGCGGTGCCATGGCCCGGACGGTGGCGTCGGTCATGGGCGGAGAGTCTGGGAGGCGGCGTCGAGAGCGTCGGTGACGACGCGATAGTAGGCCCATCGGCCCCGCTGCTCACGGGTTGCGAGCCCCGCGTCGACGAGCTGCTTCATGTGATGGGAGACGGTCGGCTGCGACAGCCCGACGGGCTCGGTGAGATCGCAGATGCACGCTTCGCCTTCGGCGGAGGCGGCGATCAGGGACAGCAGCCGGACACGGGTGGGGTCGCCGAGTGCCTTGAAGACTCGCGCGGTTCGCTCCGCGTCTTCGACCGAGATCACGCTGCCCGTGACAGTGCCGCAGCACACCGCGCCCTCCGTCGAGGTGAGGAGCGGGAGCTGTGCGGGCATACCCACATCCTCTCACGTCGTATTGACATCCGTCGATACGTTGGGCACGATCTACCCATCGAGGTTCATCGATACGTCTTGGAGGCTCCTGATGGGGAACGTGTTGCCCGTGGTCGTGATCGGTGCCGGCCCGCAGGGACTTGCTGCGGCCGCTCACCTGGTCGAGCGGACCGTGCCCGTCGTGGTCCTCGAGGCCGGTGCGGCTCCCGCTGCGGCAGTCGCCGAGTGGGGCCACGTCCGGTTGTTCTCCGAGTGGCCCGAACTCATCGACGCGGCTGGAGCGCGCCTCCTGAACGCCTCAGGATGGCAGGCCCCCGCGGCCGGATACCCTACGGGCGACCAGTGGATCGAGGAGTACCTCGCACCCCTCGCAGCGGCTTTGGGTGACCGGATCCGCTTCGGTTCCCGCGTCACGGGCGTGTCCCGGCAGGGGCGGGACCGGCTCGTGGATGCCGGCCGGGGCGATCAGCCGTTCACCGTCCACATCGCACCCGCCGAAGGAGAGGAGTACCGGCTGCAGGCGCGGGCGGTGATCGACGCATCCGGTACCTGGGCCCACCCGAACCCAGCCGGAGCCGACGGGCTGCCCGCGCTGGGGGAGGCCTCCGCGGCGGACATGCTCTCGTACCGCATCCCCGACGTCCATGATCGGGCTGGTTTCTCCGGTAAGCACACGATCGTGATCGGCTCCGGACATTCCGCTGTGACCGCCGTCCTGGCCCTCGCGAGAATGGCACGTCGCGACCCCTCGACGACCGTGACCTGGGCGTTGCGCCGGGCAACCGCCGGTAACACGTTCGGCGGAGGGGATGCCGACGAGCTGCCTGCGCGCGGCGCGTTGGGGATCCGGGCGAAAGAGTACGTCGACGCGGGTCTCGTCTCCCTCGTCACCGGGTTCCGGGTCGAGCGGATCACTCGTGACGGAGAGCGCCCCACCCTGGTCGCGGAGGACGGTCGCACCCTCACCGCCGACCGCGTCGTGGTGTTGACCGGGTTCCGTCCCGATCTGTCGTTCCTCTCCGAGCTGCGCCTGGAGCTCGACCCGACCCTCCAAGCGCCCATGCGGATCGCCGAGGAGATCGACCCGAACATCCACTCCTGCGGCTCCGTCGCCGCGACGGGCGCGGCGGACCTCGCGCAGCCCGAGCCGGACTTCTACCTCGTCGGGGCGAAGTCCTACGGTCGTGCGCCGACGTTCCTGGCGCTCACCGGGTACGAGCAGGTGCGCAGCGTCGTGGCCGCGCTGGCGGGCGATCATGAAGCCGCCCGCCGCGTAGAGCTGGTCCTGCCGGACACCGGCGTGTGCGGCGGCGCGGGACAGTTCGACGCATCCGGAGTCTCGCTCGGCGGAGCCTGCTGCGCTCCGCCCGTCGGGCTCCTGCAAGTCGGCCGCGCTCCGGCATCCGTCTGATCCGTGGGTATGCAGACTGCGTCGGCGCGGCCGCCGCTGGCGCGACGGATGTTGGCGGAGTTCGTCGGAACCGGGATGCTCGTCACCGTCGTCGTCGGCTCGGGGATCGCCGCCCAGCGACTCTCCCCGAACGACGTCGGCCTGCAACTGCTCGAGAACAGCCTCGCCACTGCTTTCGGCCTCGCCGTGCTCATTCTCATGCTCGGCCCCGTGTCGGGAGCCCACGTCAACCCCGCCGTTTCGCTCGCGGACTGGGTGCTCGGTCGGCGCCGTGCCGGTGGACTTCGTCTGACCGACCTCGGCGCGTACCTTGTCGCTCAGACCGCGGGCGGTGTCGCCGGCGCACTGTTGGCCAGTGTGATGTTCGACGTCGCGCCCGCGTTCTCCACGCAGCAGCGGGCAACTCCCGGGCAGCTCATCGGAGAAGTCGTCGCCACCGCCGGGCTCGTGCTGCTGATCTTCACCCTCGCCCGCACGAGCACGCCGAGCGTGACCGCGGCGGCAGTCGGCGCGTACATCGGCGCGGCCTACTGGTTCACCAGTTCGACATCGTTCGCGAACCCCGCGGTCACGATCGCTCGCATGTTCTCCGACACCTTCGCCGGAATCGCCCCGGCATCCGCTCCGCCGTTCGTCCTGGCGCAGCTCGTCGGCGCCACCATCGGGCTGGCACTCCTCCTCGTCCTCCACCCGACAGCCACCCGTGCGGCCGACCGCGCCGTCATCCCCACCGAACCCGAGACCACCCCGCAGGAGCACTCATGACCGACATCACCAAACCCGCCGTCCTCTTCGTCTGCGTCCACAACGCCGGCCGCTCGCAGATGGCTGCCGGGTACCTCCGCGCGATCGCCGGGAACCGCATCGACGTGTTCTCCGCCGGTAGTGAGCCCGGTGACGCCGTGAACCCCAACGCCGTCGCCGTCATGGCGGAGGAAGGCATCGACCTCACCGGCGCCGTCCCCCAGATCCTGACCACCGACGCCGTACGTCAGGCCGACGTCGTGATCACGATGGGATGCGGTGACGCCTGCCCGATCTTCCCCGGCAAGCGCTACGAGGACTGGGAGCTCGCCGACCCGGCGGGCCAGCCGATGGACGTCGTCCGTGACGTCCGCGACGACATCCGCGGAAGGGTCGAGACGCTGGTGGCGAGCCTCGTCTGATCTCGCCGCCGTTTGACGAGAGCCGCTGCAGAGGCACAGACCTCCGAGCGGCAGTCCGTCGCGCGTAGGCTCTTCAGGTGAGTGCATCGCGCGGCCGGATCTGGACCGGAGTCATCCGCGTCGCACCCTACGACCGTGATCACACGGTCGCGATCCGTGCAGCGATCAGCGTCGGCGTCCCTCTGCTCGTCCTCTGGGCGACCGGGCGGCTCGACCTCAGCATCTACGCGAGTTTCGGAGCCTTCGCTTCTCTGTACGGGCGTACCGATCCGATCGGCGATCGGGTCCGGATGCAGGCGGCCGCCGGCGCGGTCCTGGTCGCCGCCATGCTCATCGGTACGGCCACCTCGGTCGGCCATCTGGCGGCGCCGTGGGCGATCATCGTCGTGTCGGCCGTCGCGTCGGTCGTCACCCTGCTCGCGTACTCGGCGCAGTGGCACCCGCCGGGCGCGCTGTTCATCGTGTTCGCCGCGGGGGCCACGGCATCCGTTCCCGCCGATGCCACCCGCCTGGTCGACGTCCTCGCCGTCGGCCTCGCGGCGGTCGTCTTCTCGATCCTCGTCACGCTCGGTTACGAGATGGTGTCCGCCCGGAGCGTCCCCCGCCTCGCGCGGACGAAGAACCGCATCGCCGTCGGCGCCGTCGCGTCGGAGATGGCCGTCACCGTCGCCGCGGCGACGCTCCTCGGCGGGATCGCCGGACTTCTCCTACTGGACTCGCACTGGTACTGGGCGATGGTCGGCGCCGTCGCGGCGGTCAGCGGGCCGCACGTGAAGGCGCGCATCATCCGGGGTCTGCAGCGTCTCATCGGGACCGGGCTCGGCGTGCTGGTCGCCGCGGGGATCCTCGCCCTGAACGTGCCCCCGCTCGGAGTGATCCTGATCGCCGTCGCGCTGCAGGCCGCTGCCGAACTGTTCGTCGGTCGCAACTACGCCCTCGCGATGGTTTTCATCACCCCGCTCGCCCTCTTGATGGTGCAACTCGCGGCGCCCACTACCGTCGGCGTCCTGTTGAGCGACCGGCTGTGGGAGACGCTGGTCGGCATCGTTGCGGGCACCGCCGTCGCCGTCGCGTCGGCGCTGCTCCGGCGCAGGAGCCAGTCGGGTCGCTGACGCGTCACGCGTCGCCCGCGATCTCCCACAGTTCGATCTCGAGGCCTTCGGGGTCGACGATCCGCACGAACCGGCCGTACTCGGTGTCCCACTCCGGCCGCGTCTCGACGGCGATCTCCGCCGCCCGCAGACCCGCTACGAGCTCGTCGAGATGGCTCACCCGCAGGTTGAGCATGAAGGGCTGGTCTGACGCGAAGTAGTCGCTGTCAGCCGAGAACGGCGCGAACACCGTCATCCCGGCATCCTGCTGCCAGACGGCACCCTCGCCTTCGGCACCAGCGTCGACGTCGAGGTGCCGGCGGTACCACTCGGCGCGAGCCTGCGGGTCCCGACTGCGGAAGAACAGCCCGCCGATTCCGAGAACGCTCACGCGGCGAGCATACTCACGCGACCGAGATCGAGTCAGCCCTGATAACCGATCAGCCACGTGATCCCGAAGCGGTCCGTCACGGTGCCGTCGTGATCGCCCCACGCGCGCAGCTGCAGCGCGTCGATCACGCTGCCGCCGTCGGCGAGCGTCGCGAACCACCTCTCGAGCTCGGCGGGCTCTGCTGTGCCGAGCAGCGAGAACATGACGCCCCGGATCTCCAGGGGTTCGTCGCCGGGTCCGCCATCGGCGGCGAACAGCTCCACGCGTCCGGTCAGCATGCCGTGCGCGATGAAGTCGCTCGGCCCGTCCTCCCGTCCGACGTCGGCGAAGGTGTGCAGCACGAGCTCGCCGCCGAAGACCTCTCGATAGAAGGAGAGCGCCTCGCGCGCGACGCCGGGGAAGTGGAGGTACGGGGTGAGTCCGGTCATCCGGTCACGCTATTGCGCAGACCCGTGACGCGGAAGACCTGTCTCGACGCCATCCGTCCACGTCAGCCAGCCACCGTCGAGGTTGCGGACGTCGTGGCCGAGCTGCTGCAGGATGCGGCTGGCCGTGTGGCCCCGCTGGCCCACTCTGCAGTGGACGATGAGCGGCGCGTCGGGAAGCTCGCCGTGACGCTCGCGCAGTTCGTCGAGCGGGAGCAGGATCGACCCGGGGATCGAGCCCGCCGCATGCTCGCCGGTCGTGCGCACGTCGACGATCACCGCGCCGGCTGCTCGGGCGGCATCCACCTCGTGCCATTGGATGGTGCGGTCGGCACCCGTCGCCAGGTTCTCGGCGACGTACCCGGCCATGTTGATCCCGTCCTTCGCCGACCCGTACTGCGGGGCGTAGGCGAGTTCCAGTTGAGTGAGAGCGGATGCCGTGAGCCCCGACGTCATGGCGACGGCCAGGACGTCGAGCCGCTTGTCGACTCCCGCCCGCCCCACGAGCTGAGCGCCGAGGATCAGGTCGGTCTCGGGGTCGATCAGCAGTTTCATGGCCATCTGCTCGGCGCCGGGGTAGTACGTCGCGTGCGAGAAGGGGTGAGTGTGCACGACGCGGTGCGCGCGGCCCGCCGCGACGAGTCGGCGTTCGCTCCACCCGACGAGCCCGACGGTGAGGCCGAGCACTCCGACGATCGTGGTGCCCAGCGCCGGCGTCGCGGGAGCCGTGACGGCACCGGCGATGTCGTCGGCCGCGGCGCGCCCGTGCCGGTTCGCGAGGCCGGCCATCGTGACGAGAGTCGCCCGTCCGTCGAGGTGATCGGTCTTCTCGACCGCGTCGCCGACTGCCCACACTCCCGGCGCGCTCGTGCGGTGCCGGTCGTCGACGGCGATTCCGCCCGTCGGGCCGAGCGCGATCCCGGCGGCGTCCGCGATACGCACGTCGGGCCGCACGCCGCGCGCGTCGACGACGAGGTCGGCAGGCACCTCGGTCCCGTCCGACAGGGTCGCACCGCCCGCGTGGATGCTCGACACGGTCGTTCCGGTACGGACGTCGACCCCCGCCTCGTCGAGCGCGCGGTGGACGGGCGCGACCATCTCGGGGTCGAGCGGGCTCAGCACCTGGGACCCTCGCTGCACGACGGTCACGTGTGCGCCGCGCGCGAGGAGGTTCTCGACGGCCTCGATCCCGATGAAGCCCGCCCCCGCGACGATCGCCCGAGGCGACGGGATGCCGTCGAGGACGGCGGTGATCGCGTCGACGTCGTCGACGCTGCGCAGGGTGACCACCGGCATCCCCTCACCCGGGATCGCCTCGGTCGTCGTCGCACCCATCGCGAGCACCAGATCGTCGTAGCGCTCGATGCGGTCGGACCCCGAGTCCAGGTCGCGCACGGTGACGGTCCGCGCCGCCGTGTCGATCGAGACGACCTCGTGGCGCACGTGGACCCGGAGTGCGAAGCGCGAGGCGAGGGATGCTGGTGTCTGCAGCAGCAGCGACGACCGGTCCTCGATCACGCGGCCGACGAAGTAGGGGAGTCCGCAGTTCGCGAACGAGACATAGGAGCCCCGCTCGAAGACGACGATCTCGCGGCTCTCGTCGAGCCGTCGCAGGCGGGTGGCCGCCGACATCCCCGCGGCGACACCCCCGATGATGATGGTGCGCATGGATCAACTATACCCCCGGGGGTATCTCGACGTAGCCGATGCTTGTCATATTGCCCACCAACCGGTGTCCGGCGGGCAACGTTTGTGTCACCTTCCTACGGAGGGGGTGACTGTACAGGTTGCGAGGGCTAGGTTGGGGAAGGACCGGCGGACGTGTCGCCGGCAACAATCAGTAAGGCAGTTCATGAGCGTCAGCGGTACCGTCAAGTGGTTCAACTCGGAAAAGGGCTTCGGGTTCATCGCCCCCGATGAAGGCGGCGCCGACGTCTTCGCCCACTACTCAGCCATCGAATCTTCGGGCTACCGCTCGCTGGAAGAGAACCAGCGAGTCGAGTTCGACATCGCCCAGGGCCCCAAGGGCCTGCAGGCGGAGAACATTCGCCCCGTCTGAGGTTTCACACCTCAGCAGTGAGGAGCAGGCGGCGGAGTTCGGCCATCGTGTCGACCGCCGCCTGCGCCCCCTCACTCTCGTGGGGCCAACTGAAGCCCCACCGTACGAAAATGACGGGGACGCCGTTCGCGGCGGCCCCGTCGACGTCGTGGTGGCGGTCGCCGATGAGAATCGGACGGCTGATGTCCGCGCCGGCCGCCTTCAGGCGCCGGAGTGCTTCGGCCACGATGTCGGCCTTCGTGGCGAGTGTCATCTCATCCGGTGTTGCACCGGCCATGGCTTGCATGTGCTCGGACAGTCCGAAGTGCTCCATGAGTGCGACGACCTGAACCTCGGGCTTCGAGCTCGCCGTCGCCTGTGGAACGCCCGCCGCGGCGACGTCCGCGATCAGCTCCCCGACGCCCGGGTAGAGCTCGACGTTCGCGGTGTACCCGTCGGCCCTGCCGAGAGCCCGGTAATAGGTGACCGCTTCGGTGGCCTGTTCCGGCGTCATTCCGACGTTCTTCTGGAACGAGTCGTACATGGGCGGCCCGATCCAGTGGACCAGCTCCGCGCGCGTCGGCGCCGGGTATCCGAAGTGGGTCAGACAGCGGTCGAGGCGGCTGAGGATGCCGACGGACGCGTCGACGATGGTGCCGTCGACGTCCCAGAGGATGCAGGACCAGGGGGAGCGCGTCGTCATGCGACCAGCCTACGGGGACGGATGCCGCGGGTAGGCTCGTCGCCGTGCGTCTCGTCATCGCCCGCTGCTCCGTCGACTACACCGGTCGCCTGAACACGCATCTGCCCCCCGCCACCCGTCTCATCATGGTCAAGGCGGACGGGACGGTCGCGTTCCACCGCGACATCCAGCACCAGCCGCTGAACTGGATGAGCCCGCCGTGCACCCTCACGGTCATCGAGCCCGGCGAGGACGACATCGACGTGGTCGAGAAGTGGCGCGTCACCCACGCCAAGACCGGCGATGAGCTGACGATCCGCATCTACGAGGTGCTCCACGACTCCTCGCACGAACTCGGCGTGGATCCGGGTCTTGTGAAGGACGGCGTCGAGGCCGACCTGCAGCGACTGCTCGCCGAGCAGGTGGGCGTGATCGGCGAGAACCTCACGCTCGTGCGTCGCGAGTTCCCCACGGCGATCGGACCGGTCGACCTTCTGCTGCGCAACCCCGAAGGCGGCACGATCGCCGTCGAGGTCAAGCGCCGCGGCGACATCGACGGGGTCGAGCAGCTCACCCGCTATCTCGAACTCCTGGGCCGAGACCCCCACCTCGCTCCCGTGACCGGGGTGTTCGCCGCTCAGGAGATAAAGCCGCAGGCCAAGGTCCTGGCCACCGATCGCGGCATCCGCTGCGTCACGCTGGACTACGACGAGATGAAGGGCATCGAGTCGGGGGCGCCCCGCCTGTTCTGATCCGCGTTCAGTGGCTCGTGCCGCGGGTTCCGGGCAACGGCTTCGCCGCACCGGAGGCGAAGCCGGATGCCGCGACGAGGGCGGCGACGATGAACAGGGTGTTCAACAGGCCGATGTGCGTGCTGATGAGGCCGAGGACCGGCGGTCCGCACAGGAATGCGATGTAACCGATCGTCGCTGCCGCACTCACTCGCGCGGCCGCGCGAGCCGGATCATCGGCCGCAGCAGACATGCCGAGCGGGAAGCCGAGCGACGCTCCGATGCCCCAGAGGGCCGCGCCGACGAAGACGAGCGGCAGATTCGGGGCCAGGATGAACAGCAGGATGCCGACCACGGCGGTCGCGGCGAGGACCCGCAGCGTCGCGACACGGCCGAAGCGGTCGACGAGCGGGCCGCCGAAGACGCGCACGACCGTCATGGCGATCGAGAACACGGTGAGCGCGGCCGCGCCCAGCGCCGGGCCGCCGCGGTGGTCCTCACTCACGCCGAGTGCCAGCCAGTCGTTGGCGCCGCCCTCCGCGAACGCCATGCCGAGCATGACGATCCCGAGCACGTACGTGCGCGGCTCGCGCCAGGCGGACAGTGCCGTCGACAGCCGGTCCCGCCAGCCGGTGGGTACATCCTCCGCCGATCCGGAGTCGCGGTGCGGGACGTAGGCGAACGCGATGAACGCGAGCACCACGATGGAGATAGCGACGACGGCGGTGTGCGGGAAGACGTCGATCCGTCGGCTCGCGGCGAGAGCCCCGATGCCGGCGCCGATCACGGTGCCCAGGCTGAAGAAGGCGTGGAACAGCGGCAGGATCGTCTTCTTCACCTCGACCTCGATCGCTGCGCCGTCGACGTTCATCAGGACGTCGAGGGTGCCGTTCCCGAAACCGAACAGCGCGAGCCCGATGAGGACCAGGGGGAGCGAGGGCACCACGTCGGTCCCGATCCCGATGAGGAAAAGGCCTGCCGACAGGACGATCATGACGCCGAGCATGCCGAGCCGCGTGCCCAGTCGGGCCGCGATGAGCGAGGCGAGCGAGAGCCCCACGATCGACGCGGCACCCATGCCGAGCAGCAGGAGTCCGATGGTGGCGTTGTCTATGCCGAGGGACGCTTTGATCGACGGCACCCGCGATGCCCATGTCGCGATGCTCAAACCGCTCGCGGTGAAGATCGCGAACACGGCGAGGCGCCAGGTCCACAGGCGTGCGGAAGTGAGCTCGAGGGTCATGAGGGTCACTCTAGCGGGATCCCCGAATCGATTCGACAATCGCAATCGTGCGGCTACGATCGAAGGCATGAGCAGCCGCCGAGCGACGATCTCGGATGTCGCGCGCGAAGCCGGAGTGTCGGCCTCGACGGCATCCGTCGTCTTCAGCGGCAAGGTCGCCGTCTCCGACGCGACCCGCGCCAAGGTGATGCAGGCGGCCGACGCCCTCGGGTACACGGGTCCCGACCCCCGCGCGGCGTCGCTGCGCACGGGTCGCGCCGGCGTTGTCGCGGTGCTCTTCCGCGAGCGTCTCGGCATCGCATTCCGCGACCCCGTGACCACCGAGATGATGGACGGACTCACCGACGCCCTCAGCCCGATCGGGGCCGGGATTCTCCTCCTCACCGACGAGGGCCCGGCCGAATCGGGTCCGACCCTCACGACCGCGCCCCTGGACGCGGCGATCCTCCTCGGGTGCAATGAGATCCTGCGGTCTTCGGTCGACGTGCTCCGCCGCCGCGGCATCCCGGTCGTCGTGATCGAGGGTGATGCCGGAGCCGACGTTCCGCGGGTGCTGCTCGACAACGTCGAGGCGCAACGGACCGCCGCCGAACACCTGCGTTCCCTCGGACACGAGGACGTGGCGCTGGTGACGCTGACGAAGGATGCCTCCCGTCCCCGGGGCTTCCTCGACGACCCCTCGCGGATCACCGTCGACGTCACGCGCGATCGACTGCTCGGCGCGCGGGAGGTCTTCCCCGAGGCTCCCGCGTACGCGGTCCGCGAGAGCTCGATCGACGAGGGACTCGCGGCAGGCCGTGTCCTGCTCTCGGGGCATCGCCCGACCGCGATCATCGCGCAGAGCGACCTTCTGGCGGCCGGGGTGATCCGTGCCGCTGAGGAGGCCGGCCTCCGGGTTCCCGAGGACTTGAGCGTGACCGGCTTCGACGGCATCACCGTGGACGGTCTCGCGCCGTACGTGCTCACGACGCTCGCGCAGGACGCGAGCGCGAAGGGCCGCGCGGCGGGGGAGGCCGTCGTCGCGATGCTCGAGGGCCGGGAGCCGGCATCCCTCACCCTCACCTGCACATTCCGAAAAGGGAACACGACCGCTCCGATATCGGGCTGACCTGGGAACCGGCCGGGCACCGCCTATCCCTCAGCCGGTAGACTGGAATCCTCGACCCCCGCGATGCACAAGGAGGCCAGGTTGCTGATCCTCCTCGCGGCGTTTGCGCTCATACCGCTCGTCCTTCCGATGCTCGTGGCACGGTTCGGATCGCGCACCTTCATCGTCGCGGCGCTCGTTCCGATCGCCGCGTTCGTGCACACCGCGTTCCAGGCGCCCCGAGTGCTGGGCGGCGATATCCCGTTCGAGACATACGTCTGGATCCCGGATCTGAAGGTCCAGCTGTCGATGCGGATGGACGTCCTCGGCTGGGTCATGGCGCTCATCGTCACCGGTGTCGGCGCACTGGTGATGCTGTACTGCCGCTGGTACTTCGCCGGTAAGCGCGAGGGCCTCGCGACATTCTCGGCCGTCCTCCTGGCCTTCGCGGGCGCGATGTACGGCCTCGTGCTGACCGACGACATCGTCGTCCTCATCATGCTGTGGGAGGTCACGAGCGTCCTGTCGTACCTGCTCATCGGCTTCTACCACCGCCGCGGTGCGAGTCGCCGCGCCGCCCTCCAGGCCCTCCTCGTGACGACGCTGGGCGGACTCGTCATGCTCATCGGCGTCGTCATGCTCGTCGTCCTCTACGGCACGACGAGCATCACCACGATGATCGAGACGGGCCCTGTCTTCCAGGGCGCCGAGGCCGTCGCGTTGGACGCCGCGATCATCATGCTGCTGGTCGGCGCCCTGAGCAAGTCCGCCATCTTCCCGTTCCACTTCTGGCTGCCCGGTGCGATGGCGGCCCCCACGCCGGTGAGCGCGTATCTGCACGCGGCCGCGATGGTGAAGGCCGGCATCTATCTCATTGCCCGGTTCGCGCCCGCCTTCGCCGACACCGACCCCTGGCGTCCGATCGTCATCGGGCTCGGCATCTTCACGATGCTGCTCGGCGGGTTCCAGGCGATGCGCGAATCCGACCTGAAGCGCATTCTGGCGTTCGGTACCGTCAGCCAGCTCGGCATGCTGACGGTGGTCCTCGGGTACGGCGAACGCAACAGCGCGCTCGCGGGTCTCGCGCTCCTGGTCGGGCATGCCCTCTTCAAGTCGGCGCTCTTCCTCGTCGTCGGGGTCATCGACCGCCAGCTGAGCACACGTGACATCGGGGAGCTGTCCGGAGTGGGACGGCAGGCGCCGACGCTCGCGACCTTCACGATCATCGCGATCGCCTCGATGGCCGGCGTCGCCCCCACGGTCGGCTTCGTGGCGAAGGAAGCGGCGCTCACCTCCTTCCTCGAAGGCGGCGCGTCGCCGGCGGCTCTCATCCCCCTCGTCGGGATCCTCGGGGGCTCCGCTCTGACGGCGGCGTACGGCATCCGTTTCGTGTGGGGCGCCTTCTGGACGAAGAAGGATGCCTCCGGTGCGCCCCGCGAGCGCACGGAGTGGCCCGATCCGCCGATCGGCTTCCTCGTGGCCCCCGTCGTCCTCAGCGGATTGACGATGGTCGCCGGTGCGACGGCGCCGCTCCTCGACGCGGGCCTCGCGGGCTACGCCGACAGCATCCCGCTCGAGGAGGGCGGCAAGGAGTACCACCTCGCCCTCTGGCACGGGTGGGAGCCCGCGCTCTTCCTGTCGCTCGGCTCGATCGCCCTGGGTGCGCTGCTGTTCTGGATCACGCAGCGCCGGCCGCTGAAGGCCCGCATGCTGCCGTTCACCGCGAACGACGTCTACAACCTGTCCCTGCGCGGCGTCGCGAAGGTCTCGGTCTGGACGACCTCGCTCACTCAGCGCGGTTCCCTGCCGTTCTACGTCGGCACGATCTTCGTCGTCTTCATCGCCGCGGAGGCGACAGCCCTCGTGGCCTCGAGCGAGTGGCGCATCGCCGTCGACGCGTGGCAGAGTCCGGCGCAGCTCCTCGCCGCTCCCGTCATGATCCTCGCCGGGGTCGTGGCGATCCGCGCTCGCAAGCGCTACACGGGCGTCGTGCTCGTCTCGGTCACGGGTCTCGGCATGGTGCTCCTGTTCGCGACCAGCGGCGCTCCCGATCTCGCGCTGACGCAGATCCTCGTGGAGACGGTGACCCTCATCGCGTTCGCGCTCGTGCTGCGGCGCATCCCCGCCCGGCTGGGCGACCACAACGCTTCGGTGCTGCCGGTCGTGCGCGCCGTCATCGGCATCGGCGTCGGTGTGACGATGGCGGCCGTCGCCCTCATCGCCACGGGGGCCCGCGTCGCCGACCCCGTCTCTGGCCCGTTCCCCGACCTCGCCTACGAGATCGGCCACGGCAAGAACGTCGTCAACGTGACCCTCGTGGACCTGCGCGGGTGGGACACGATGGGCGAGTTGTCGGTCCTCATCCTCGCGGCGACAGGCGTGGCATCCCTCGTCTTCGTCACCAACCGCTCCGACAGCCGTGTCCTGCCCTCACTTCCGACGAGCTCCGGACGCAGTCGCCGTCCGCTCGTCGAGACGGCCGACGGCCCGCGTCCCCGCTCGACGGCACCGGGCTCGACCCGTCAGGCGTGGCTCGTGGGCGGTCTGAAGGTGAAGCCCGAGAACAGATCGCTTCTGCTCGAAGTGATCGTGCGCGTCCTCTTCCACTCGATCATCGTCGTCTCGGTCTACCTGCTCTTCGCCGGCCACAACCTCCCCGGCGGCGGTTTCGCGGGCGGCCTCGTCGCCGGAATGGCCCTCGTGATGCGCTACGTCGCCGGCGGACGGTGGGAGCTGGGTGCGGCCGCGCCGACGGATGCCGGTCGGCTTCTGGGCGCGGGCATGGTCCTCGCACTCTCGTGCGCGATCGTGCCGCTGTTCTTCGGCGCGGCTCCCCTCACGAGCACGTACTGGGAGGCGGAGATCCCGCTCCTCGGCGAGGTCGAGTTCGTGACCTCGACGATCTTCGACGTCGGCGTGTACCTCGTCGTCATCGGACTCGTCCTCGACGTGCTGCGTTCGCTCGGCGCCGAGGTCGACCGGCAGACTCAGGCCCAGCGGGATCGGGTGAGCGCATGACCGTTTCGCTCGTCCTCGTCATCATCATGGGTGCGCTCTTCGCCGCCGGCGTCTACGCGATGCTCGAGCGCAGCCTCACGCGCGTGCTCATCGGCTTCCTGCTCCTGGGCAACGCCGCGAACCTCTTCCTCCTGATCGTCATGGGTGCTCCCGGCGTCGCCCCCTTCTTCGGCAGCAACGCCGACGGCGAGGCGTTCAGCGACCCGCTGCCCCAGGCCCTGTCGCTGACGGCCATCGTGATCACGTTCGCGATCTCGTCGTTCCTGCTCGCCCTCATCTACCGCTCGTGGCAACTGGGACAGGCCGACACGGTCGCCGACGACGAGGCCGACCGCGAGGTGCGCGAACGCGGCGCCCGCGACGAAGAGACGATGGACGACGAGATCACCGACGAGGACGACGACGCCACGACCGACTTCATCGGGACGGAGACCTCCCCCATCGTGATCCTCCACGCGCAGGACATCGCCGAACTGCGCGACGACGCTCCCACGGACAAGCCGGGAGGGCCGCGATGACCGCCCTCGTCCCGCTGCTCGTCACGCTGCCTCTCCTCGGGGCGGGCATCGCGCTGATCTTCGGTCGTCGCCGTCGGGTGCAGGTCGGGGTCTCCATCGTCACCCTCACGGTCGCCGCTGCCGTCGCCGCCGTGCTGCTGTACTACGTCGACATCAGCGGGATGCCGCTGGCCGTGTCGGTCGGCGGCTGGCCGATCCCCTTCGGCATCGTCCTGTACGTCGACCGCCTCGCGGCCCTCCTCGTGCTCGTCTCGAGCATCGTGCTCCTGGCCGTCCTCCTTTTCTCCGTGGGTCAGGGTGCCGCGGACGGTGACGAGGAGACGCCGGTCTCGATCTTCCACCCGTCGTACCTGATCCTCGCGGCCGGCATCTTCAACGCGTTCATCGCGGGCGACCTCTTCAACCTGTACGTCGGATTCGAGATCCTTCTCGTCGCGTCGTACGTGCTCATCACGCTGGGGTCCACCGAGTCCCGCATCCGCACCGGCGTCGTCTACATCGTCGTCTCGCTGGTGTCGTCGATCCTGTTCCTCGCAGCCATCGCGGCGATCTACGGCGCGCTCGGCACCGTCAACATGGCGCAGCTCGCCGATCGGATGGGCGAGCTCCCCGACGAGGTGCAGTTGGTCCTCCACCTGATGCTGCTGCTCGCCTTCAGCATCAAGGCCGCGGTCTTCCCGCTGTCGTTCTGGCTGCCGGACTCCTACCCGACGGCGCCGGCGCCGGTCACCGCGGTCTTCGCCGGATTGCTCACCAAAGTGGGCGTCTACGCGATGATCCGCACCGAGACGCAGATCTTCCGCGACAACGACGTGAACCAGCTGCTGCTGATCGTCGCGCTCGCCACCATGGTCGTCGGCATCCTCGGCGCCGTCGCCCAGGCCGAACTCAAGCGCATCCTGTCCTTCACCCTCGTGAGTCACATCGGGTACATGGTCTTCGGGCTCGCGATCGCGACACCCGCCTCGCTGGGCGCCACGATCTACTACATGGTCCACCACATCGTGGTGCAGACGACGCTCTTCCTCGCGGTCGGTCTCGTCGAGCGTCGCGCCGGATCGACGTCGATCCTGAAGGTCAAGGGCCTCATGCGCGCGGCACCGCTGCTGGCGGTCCTCTACTTCATCCCGGCGATCAACCTCGGCGGGCTGCCGCCCTTCTCGGGGTTCATCGGGAAGTACGCGCTGTTCGATGCGGCCGCCGCCGTCGGCACGCCGATCATGTACGCGCTGATCGTCGCCGGCATCCTGACGTCGCTCCTGACCCTTTACGCCCTCATGCGCGCCTGGAACCTGTCGTTCTGGCGCGAGGAGGAGGATCAGGCCGAAGAATCCGGCGTCGTCGATCGGATCTCCTACCTCGGCGACGCTCCCGCGGCCGGAGTGCAGACCGAACGGCGCGTCATCCCGCGCATCATGACCGCGTCGACGACGGGGATGGTCGCCGTCACCATCGCGCTCACCGTCTTCGCCGGTCCGCTGTACCACCTGTGCGCGAGCATCGGCGCCGCACTGCCGTACCCCGTGAGCCTCACCCAGCTGCAGGACGAGGTGAACGATGGGAACTGACCTCCGCCGCAGTGCGCTGACCGGCATCTGGCGACAGTTGCCGTTCTTCCTGTGGCTCGTCGCGCTCTGGATGCTGCTGTGGGGCCAGTTCACGGTGCTCGCCTTCCTGACCGGCGTCGTCGTCGCCGTCTTCGTGACGAGCGTCTTCCGCCTGCCGCCCGTCGAGCTGTCGGGGCGACTCAACCCGTGGTGGCTGCTCGTCTTCATGCTGCAGTTCCTCGGCGCGGTCGTGAAGGGCTCACTCGTCGTCGCCTGGCAGGTCGTCTCGCCGCGGCGGCAGCCCGGTGTCTCGGTCGTCGCCGTGCCGCTCGTGACCGACGACGATCTGATCATGGCTCACGTCGGGGTGACGGCATCCCTCATCCCGGGATCGCTCGTCCTCGAGACCGACCGTGATCGCCGCATCCTGTACCTGCACGTCCTCGGGGCGTCGACGGATGCCGAGGTCGAGGAGCAGCGCCGGATGGTGCAGCGCTGGGAGGCGCGGCTCGTACGCGCGGTCGGCTCGCGGGCGCAGCTCGAGGCGATCCGCGCCTCGCAGGCCGGTGCCGCGGGCGTCCGCACCCGCGTGAAGGAGGAGAGCTCGTGACCACCGTCCTCATCGTCCTCATCTGCGCCGTCTTCGGCGTCGCCGCCCTCATGACCGTCTGGCGCATCATCATCGGTCCCTCGATCCTCGACCGCGCGGTCGCGTCCGATGTGCTGCTGACGCTCCTCATCTGCGCCCTGGGCGCCGAGATGGCCGTCAACCACCACACCCGCACACTCCCGGTGCTGCTCATCGTCGCGGCCGTCGGGGTGTTCGGGTCGGTGTCGATCGCGCGCTTCGTGGCCCGCCGCGACTCGGAGGTCGATCGATGAGCGAGATCCTCCACGTCGTCGCCCTGCTGCTGATCCTCGTCGGGGCGCTGCTGTGCCTCACAGCCGCCATCGGTCTGATGCGGTTCCGGGACGTCCCCACGAGGCTCCACGCCGCGACGAAGCCCCAGGTGCTGGGGCTGCTCCTGATCGCAATCGCGGTCGGACTCGAGCTGCAGTCGTGGGCGGTCGTCGCCTTCCTCGTCCCTGTGCTGCTCATCCAGTTCGCGACCGCACCGCTGTCTGCGCACATGGTCGGTCGGCAGGCCTACCGCAACGGCACGATCGACCGCCGGAACCTCCACGTCGACGAGCTCGCGGAGGCGAAGGAGACGCCGCCCGCGGCGGGCGGCTGACTCACCCGATCAGGCTCGGCTGCAGGTCGCGAACCGTGCGGCGGAACGTCATCCGCGTCACGCCCGCGGCCGCGACCACGAGGGCGCCGACCAGCCAGGTCGCCAGGACCGCGGCATCCGTCCAGGCGCGCCCGGCCACCCCGCCGTACATGACCTGCCGCATCGCGTCGACGACGTAGCCCATCGGCAGGACGTGGTGCAGCGCCGCGAGGGGCGCCGGCAGGGTCTGCCACGGGAACGTGCCGCCCGCGGTGACCAGCTGCAGCACCATGAGCACGAGTCCGACGAACTGCCCCACCGAGCCCAGCCAGACGTTCAGGGCGAGGATGATGGCCGCGAACGTCGCCGAGGCCAGGAGCAGGATGCCGAGGGTCGGCAGCGGATGCGTGAACGAGAAGCCCAGCGCGATCGAGAGCACGCCGAACAGCGACACCATCTGCACCGCGCCGAGCGCCGCCGGCGTGAGCCACCCGGCGAGGGTGACGCGGATGGGGGACCGGAGCGCCGTGACCGCGCGCTTCGAGATCGGCTTCACGATGAGGAACAGGGCGTAGATGCCGATCCATCCGGCGAGGGCTGCGAAGAACGGGGCCAGTCCCGCGCCGTAGTTCTGCGCCTGGGTGACCGAGGCCTCCGAGATCCCGACCGGCTCCGACAGGGTCGAGGCCTGCGCCTTGCGGGTGTCGGGACCGTCGTCGGGCAGCTTCTGCGCACCGTCCTGCAGTCCGTCGCGGAGCTTCGCGGCGCCGTCGTCGAGTTTCCGGATGCCGGAGGCCAGGGTGTGGGCTCCCTTGTCGAGCTTGTGCGCACCGGCGTCGGCGCTCGTGACCCCGTCGGCGAGGGTGTGCGCACCGGTCGCGGCCGTCGCCGCTCCCGACGCGAGCTTCGCGCTGCCGTCGGCGACCCGCGCGGCGCCGTCGTCCAGCCGGTCGATCTGTGCGACGGCTTGCTGGACACGCGCGTCGAGATCGGCGACGCGCGTGCCGATCGGGTCGACGACGTCCAGGACCTGCGCGATCTGGGCGGCGTCGAGCCCCTGGTCCTGGAGTCGCGCCGTCAGGTCGCTGCGCAGCGACGGGACCGCGGATGTGACGCGGTCGGCTGCGGAGCCCACCCGGTCGGCGACGCTCCGCAGCTTCGCCGTACCGCCGGAGACCTGTTTTGCGCCCGAGGTGAGGTCGCGCAGCCCGCCGGCGAGGGTGTCGACACCCGACGCGAGCGAGTCGGCGCCGCTCCGGAGCTTCGTGGTTCCGTCCGCGAGGGTGGCGGCACCGCCGGCGAGCGAGTCGGCGCCGTCGCCGGCGCTGCCGAGGCCGTCGGTGAGCTGACCGGCCCCGTCGGCCGCGTCGAGGAGTTTCACCCGAACGGTGTTGAGCGCGTCGAGCATCGTGAGGCCGGCTTCGCGGACGACCTTCTCGGTGACCGTCGTGCGGATCCGCGAGACCGCCTGGGATCCGATCGTCGAGGCGAGGTAGTTGTTGGCGTCGTTGGTGGTCAGGTCGATCTCGGCTTGACGGGGGTGCTTCGAGGAGATGGAGGCGACGGAGGCGGTGAAGTCGGCGGGGAGCGTGACGGCGAAGTCGAACGAGCCGTCATCGAGGCCGCGTCGGGCACCGGCGGCATCCACTTCGTGCCAGTCGAAGCTGCCGTCCTCGAGCAGGGAGTCCGCGACCTCGTCGCCGAGGTTGCGGTCGGCGCCGTTGAGGGTGGCGCCGTCGTCCTGCACGACGAGGGCGACCGGGACCTCGGACAGGTTGCCGTACGGGTCCTGGTTGGCCCACAGGTACAGGCCGCCGTAGAGGACCGGCACGAGGATGAGCGCGATGAGGGCGATGACCCGCATGCGGGTCGAGGTGAGGCGGCGCAGCTCGGCCGCGAACAGAGCGGGGATCTTCACGAGAGGATGCCTTCGGTAGACGTGGGGGCGAGAGCGCCGCGCCGGGGGCGCAGGGCCGAGGTCGCGCGGATGCGGGGACGACCGACGCGTCCGCGCGGGACGGGCGGCTCCGCCTCGAGGGCAGTGGCGGCGGCTGTGCCGGCGACGACGAGGACGGCGAAACCGCGGGCGGCGAAGTCCTGGGCGATCCGCTGCCAGTGCCGGGGGTCGCCGCCGTGACGGTCGGGGGAGACGAGGACGAGCGCCTCGATGCCGCGTCGGAGGGCGGCGAGTTCGAGCAGCATCCGGATGCGGTCGTCGGCGTCGAGCTGGCCGATCGGCGTGCGGGCGAGGGTGCGCCAGCCGTGCTCGTCGAGCCACCGGCGAGCCGAGAGGGGATCGGCGCGGCGTCCGGCGAACATGAGTTCCTCCTCGACCACGCCCACGACGGCGACGTCGGGAGCCGGGTCGTTGACGTCGGGGGCGTCGACGAGGGCGACGACCTTCCGCATCCGCCGCGGGCTGCGGCGTCCATCGATCGTGACGGTGCCGCTGTCGGGGCGCATGCGTCCGCTGGCGATGAGTCCCAGCACGGACGGGCGCTGCTCGGTCTCGGCGGTGGCGAGGGTGACGCGACCGGAGGTGAACGTCGCATCCGTTGCGGGCAGGATGCCGCCCCTCCTCCCCTTCGCGACGTGGTCGAGGACGATCTTCACGCGCGGGCCCCCTCCAGTACGTCGTCCGCCTCGCGCCACCCGAGGCCGGCGACGCCCAGAATCGTCCGCACGGCGACCGAGGACGCTTCAGGGCGAGCCGTGTCGAGCCGGGTGATGACGGTGCGCGCCGCCTCCTCGATCAGTCGCGCGACGGTCGCGGCGGGCATGTCGGTGCGGATGGTGCCCTCTTCGCGACCCCGCGTCACGATGCTGAGGACCCGACGACGCACGGGGGTGAGCACCGCGGCCGTCTCTTCGATGTGCGAATCGTCGAGTGCGACCGTCGCGGCGAACTGCACGTCGGCCGCGACGTCCCACAGGGCGAGGGCGAGGCGGGCGAGGGCGAGGGGCGCGGGTCCGCCGTCGTCGACGCCGTCGGCGAGGTCGTTGAAGCGTTCGGCGCCGCCGAGGATCATGGCGCGCAACAGCGTGTCACGGTCGTCGAAGTGTCCGTAGAGGGCGCGGCGGCTGAGCCCTGCGGCGCGCGCTATGGCGTCGATCGGAGCGTGGGGGTCTCGGGCGATGGTGGCCGCTGCCGCCGCGAGGATGTCCGCGCGATTCGACGCGGCATCCTTTCTCGGACGACGCGGCGATGCGGTCGTGGTCACCCCACGATCGTACGAAGTTGCACAAGTGTGTGCAACTTAATTCAGCGACCTCTCAGTCGGCGCCGAAGTCGAAGGATGCCGAATCGCCCGCCTCGTCGATGGCGCCCGCGAGCTGGTCGACCTCACCGGAGCCTCCCGTGATGGCGTCCGCGCCGCCCTGCTCGAGCTCACCCACGAGCTCGGCGGTCGCGCCGCCGATCATGCCGAGCGAGACGAAATGCTCGAGGCGGGCGCGCGAGTCGGCGATGTCGAGGTTGCGCATCGTCAGCTGGCCGATGCGGTCGGTCGGGCCGAAGGCGGCGTCGCCGACGCGTTCCATCGAGAGCTTCTCGGGGGAGTACGAGAGGTTGCGGCTCTCGGTGTTCAGGATCGTGTAGTCCTCGCCGCGGCGCAGGCGCAGCGTCACGGTGCCGCTGATCGCGGAGCCCACCCAGCGCTGGATCGACTCGCGGAGCATGAACGACTGCGGCTCGAGCCAGCGGCCCTCGTACATGAGCCGGCCGAGGCGCCGACCCTGCTCGTGGTACGTGGCGAGGGTGTCCTCGTTCAGGATGCCGTTGACGAGGCGCTCGTAGGCGATGAACAGCAGTGCCATGCCCGGCGCCTCGTAGATGCCGCGCGACTTCGCCTCGATGATGCGGTTCTCGATCTGGTCGCTCATGCCGAGGCCGTGGCGCCCGCCGATCTCGTTCGCAGCCATGACCAGGGCCACGGCATCCGAGTACTCGACACCGTTGATCGCGACGGGACGCCCCGCCTCGAAGGTGACCGAGACGTCCTCGGTCTCGATCTCGACCGCCGGGTCCCAGAAGCGGACGCCCATGATGGGCTCGACGATCTCGAGCGAGACGTCGAGGTGCTCGAGGGTCTTCGCCTCGTGGGTGGCGCCCCAGATGTTCGCGTCGGTGGAGTACGCCTTCTCGACCGAGTCGCGGTACGGGAACCCATGGGCGACGAGCCACTCGCTCATCTCGGTGCGTCCGCCGAGCTCGGTGACGAAGTCGGCGTCGAGCCAGGGCTTGTAGATGCGCAGCGCGGGGTTGGCGAGCAGGCCGTAGCGGTAGAACCGCTCGATGTCGTTTCCCTTGTAGGTGGAGCCGTCGCCCCAGATGTCGACGCCGTCCTCCTTCATGGCCCGGACGAGCATCGTGCCGGTGACGGCACGGCCGATGGGCGTCGTGTTGAAGTAGGTGCGACCGCCCGAGCGGATGTGGAAGGCGCCGCATGAGAGGGCGACGAGGCCCTCTTCGACCATCATCGGCTTGCAGTCGATGAGACGGGAGCCCTCGGCGCCGTACTGAAGGGCGCGGCCGGGGATCGACGCGATGTCGTCCTCGTCGTACTGGCCGAGGTCACCGGTGTAGGTGAACGGGACGGCGCCCTTGTCACGCATCCAGGCGACGGCGACCGAGGTGTCGAGACCCCCCGAGAAGGCGATGCCGACGCGCTCGCCGACGGGCAGGGACTGAAGGACCTTCGACATGGTCCCCATCCTATCGAGGGGGCCGTGCCGCGATCGGCGGGGTTACGTGCGGCCCGGGGTGCACGGTCCGTGCCTCACCTCGACATGTGAATGCTCACATCGCTCAGGCTCGCGCGGAAGCATCCACGCGGGCCGCGACGTAGCCTACCGCCGCGTTACGCAAATGTTACCGCTCACAATCTAGCGCCGCGAGAAATGTGAAGGCTAACATTCGAGCAACCGAAGGCCACGGCGGCCCGGAACACCGGCGGTGAGCCGGACCCGAACAAGGAGGTTTTGGGATGAAGAAGACTGTTTTCGCGGCAGCGGCCATGCTGGGGGCACTGGCGCTCGTCGCCACCGGTTGCGCAGGCAACACCGCACCGGGCGCAGGCGGCAACGGCGGGGGCGGCGACCTGATCAAGGTCGGCTTCGCGCAGACCGGGTCGGAGTCGGGCTGGCGCGCGGCGAACACCGAGTCGATGAAGAAGGCCTTCTCGAAGGAGAACGGCTTCGAGCTGATCTTCAACGCGGCCGACAACAAGCAGGAGGCGCAGATCTCCGCGGTCCGCAACTTCATCAACCAGAGCGTCGACGCGATCGTCATCGCCCCGATCACGGTCGACGGCTGGGATGACGTCCTCAAGGAGGCGAAGGATGCCGGCATCCCGGTCATCCTCGAAGACCGCACGGTCTCGGCCAGCGACGACCTGTACGCGTCGTGGGTCGGTCTCGACTTCGAGCAGGAGGGCCGCACCGCCGGCGAGTGGGTCAAGGAGAACTTCGACGGCAAGGGCGCGAACCTCGTCGTCCTCGAGGGCACGACGGGTTCGTCGGCCGCACTCGACCGTGCCACCGGCTTCAACGAGGCCATCGAGGGCACAGACGTCAAGGTGATGGACTCGCAGACGGGTGACTTCACCCGTGACGGCGGCAAGAAGGTCATGGAGGGCTACCTCCAGAAGTACGGCAAGGACATCAACGTCCTGTTCGCGCACAACGACGACATGGGCCTCGGCGCGCTCGACGCCATCAAGGCGGCAGGTCTGACCCCGGGCAAGGACATCCAGATCGTCACGATCGACGCGGTGAAGGACGGCATGACCGCCCTCGCGAACGGCGAATTCAACTTCATCGTCGAGTGCAACCCGCTGCTCGGCGAGAAGGCGGCCGAGCTCGTCACGTCCGTCGTCGACGGCAAGACCGTCGAGAAGCGCACGATCGTCGAGGACCAGTCGTTCACGCAGGAGCAGGCCGCCGAGGTCCTCGACTCCCGCCCGTACTGATCGGTCGCCACCCCTCACGATCCGCTCGGATCACCGAACCACCGCCGGGGGCCGGATTCCGGTCCCCGGCGGTCATCACGGAAAGGCGCGCCTCATGGTCGATGTCGCAGCCACGCCGGAGTCCCCGGCCACCGCCCCGCAGCACGACGAGGTCGTGCGGATGCGGGACGTCACCATCCGGTTCCCCGGGGTGCTCGCCCTGGACCGGGTCGACCTGACGCTCCGCGCCGGTGAGGTCCACACCCTCATGGGCGAGAACGGCGCCGGCAAGTCGACGCTCATCAAGGCGCTCACGGGCGTCTACGCGATCAACGGCGGCTCGATCGAGGTCGCGGGCGAGCAGCGGGTCTTCCGCTCGACCGCCGACGCCGAGGCATCCGGGATCTCCACGGTCTACCAGGAGGTCAACCTCTGCACGAACCTGTCGGTCGGCGAGAACGTCATGCTCGGCCGCGAGGTGCGGCGAGCGGGCTTCATCGACTGGCGGGCCACCCACCGCGAGGCGACGCGCTACCTCGCCGCCCTCGGGCTCGACATCGACCCGCGGTCCGCGCTGTCGTCGCACTCCATCGCGGTGCAGCAGCTCGTCGCCATCAGCCGCGCGACGGTCGCCGACGCCCGCGTGCTCGTCCTCGACGAGCCGACCTCGAGCCTCGACCGCAGCGAGGTCGACCAGCTCTTCACCGTCGTCCGCGGTCTCCGCGACCGCGGCGTCGCCATCCTCTTCGTCACGCACTTCCTCGATCAGGTCTACGAGATCTCCGACCGCCTCACGGTCCTCCGCAACGGCCAGCTGGTGGGGGAGTACCTGCCGGCGGAGCTGCCGCGGGGCGAGCTCATCGCCAAGATGATCGGCCGCCAGCTCGACGAGCTCGAGGCCCTGTCGCGCACGTCCGAGCGCGAGATCGACCGCACGGCGACGCCGGTCCTCCGGGTCGCGGGCCTCGGACGCAAGAACGTGATCGAACCCGTCGACATGGAGGTCTACGAGGGCGAGGTCGTCGGCATCGCGGGTCTGCTCGGCTCGGGCCGCAGCGAACTCGTCCGCCTCGTCTACGGCGCGGACCGCGCCGACGCCGGCACCCACGAAGTACGGGGGGATGCCGCGCGAATCGTCAACCCGCGGAACGCGATCGACAAGCGCATCGCCTTCTCGAGCGAGGACCGTCGCGCCGAGGGGATCATCGCCGACCTCACCGTCGCCGAGAACATCGTCCTCGGCATCCAGGCCAAGCGCGGCGCGATGCGTCCCATCGGCAAAGCAGAGCGCGACGCCATCGTCTCGGAGTACATCTCGGCGCTCGGCGTCCGCCCCGCCGACCCGAACGCGCTCGTGCGGAACCTCTCGGGCGGCAACCAGCAGAAGGTGCTGCTCGCCCGATGGCTCGCCACGGCCCCGCAGCTGATCATCCTCGACGAACCGACGCGCGGCATCGACGTCGGCGCGAAGGCCGACATCCAGCGCAAGGTCGCCGAGCTGGCGGCCGAGGGCCTCTCGGTCGTCTTCATCTCCTCGGAGCTCGAGGAGGTGGTCCGCATCGCCCAGCGCATCGTGGTGCTGCGCGACCGTTCTAAGATCGGCGAACTGGACGCCACCGACGTGACGGTCGACGATCTGGTCGCCCTCATCGCGCAAGAGTCCGGCGAGACGACGTCGTCTCGCCTCAACCCGGAGACAGCGGCATGAACCCGACCCTGAAGCGCTTCCTGGCGCACCGCCTCGTCTGGCCGATCACGGCACTTCTCGTGCTCGTGATCGTCAACACGATCGCGCGGCCGTCCTTCATCTCGATCACGGTGCAGAACGGGCAGCTCTACGGCCCGCTGCTCGACATCCTGCGCAACAGCGCACCCCTCATGCTCGTGGCCCTGGGAATGACGCTCGTCATCGCGACGCGCGGCATCGACCTCTCGGTGGGGGCCATCATGGCGGTGTCGGGCGCGGTCGCGCTGACCTACATCTCCGCCTCGCCCGCTCCCGAAGACCTGTCGACCGTGCTCGTCGCGATCGCGCTCGCCGTCTTCGTCGCTCTGCTGCTCGGGGTCTGGAACGGCTTCCTCGTCGCCGTCGTCGGGGTGCAGCCGATCATCGCGACCCTCGTGCTCATGCTCGCCGGTCGCGGTGTCGCCCTCCTCATCACGGGCGGCTTCATCACGACCATCACGAGCGCCCCCTACCGGTTCATGGCGCAGGGGTACCTCGTCGGTCTGCCGTTCGCCTTCTACGTCTCGGTCATCGCGATCGTCATCGTCGCGGTGCTGCAGCGCCGCACGGCCCTCGGCGTCCTCACCGAGGCCGTCGGCATCAACCCCGAGGCCAGCCGCCTCGCGGGCGTGCGCTCGCGCGGCATCATCTGGGGCGCGTACGCGGCGAGCGGTCTGCTCGCCGGATTCGCCGGCATCCTCTACTCGTCGAACATCATGGCCGCCGATGCCAATGCCGCCGGCCTCTACATCGAGCTCGACGCGATCCTCGCCGTCGTCCTCGGCGGAACGAGCCTCATGGGCGGCAAGTTCACGATCGCCGGCACCGTCGTCGGCGTCTTCACGATCCAGACGCTCAAGTCGACGATCACCTTCCTCGGGGTGCCGCCTGCCGTCAGCCCCCTGTTCCTCGCGATCGTCGTCGTGATCGTCGTGCTCGTCCAGTCGCCGCGCACGCGCTCGCTGTTCGCCAAGGGGGCCGATGCCGTCCGGGGCGGCACCCGTCGCACCGCGGAGGTGGCCTCATGAGCGCGATCACCGCAGACCTCGGCCGGACCGGCGGATTCGCCGACACGATCCAGCGCTTCCGCAGCCGGCACGCCTCGTGGGTGCCCGTCTTCGCGGCCGTCGTGATCCTCGTCGCGATGCTCATCGGAGCGCAGGCCTACTTCGGCAATTTCGTCACGCCGCGCGTGCTGTCGGCCCTCCTGCTCGACAACGCGTACCTGCTGATCCTCGCGGTCGGCATGACCTTCGTCATCCTCACCGGCGGCATCGACCTCTCGGTCGGGGCGGTCATGGCGTTCACCGGGATGCTGGGTGCCAGCATGCTGAGCCAGGGGATGCCGGTGGCCGTCGTCATCCCGGTCATGCTGGTCCTCGGGGCTCTGATGGGCCTGTTCGTCGGGGTGCTCGTCCAGTACTTCGGGGTGCAGCCCTTCATCGCGTCGCTCGCGGCGATGTTCGCGGCCCGCGGGCTCGCGTTCATGGTGAGCCTCTCGTCGATCCGCGTCGAGGAGCCGGCGATCCTCTGGCTCCAGTCGACCCGCATGCAGGGTGGTCCCGGCAGCTTCTACATCACCCCGACCGGGATACTCGCGCTCGTCGTGGTGGTCGTCGGCATCCTGATCCTGCAGTTCACGCGGTTCGGACGCACGATCTACGCGATCGGCGGCAACGAGCAGTCGGCGCGCCTCATGGGTCTGCCCGTGGTGCGGACGAAGCTGCTGGCCTACGTCATCAGCGGGGTGTGCGCGGGGCTCGCCGGCGTCGTCTTCACGGCGTACACCGGGGCCTCCTACCCGCTGAACGGCATCGGGACCGAGCTCGACACGATCGCCGCAGTGGTGATCGGCGGCACGCTGCTCACGGGCGGCAGCGGGTTCGTGCTCGGCTCGATGATCGGTGTGTTCGTCTACGGCACCATCAAGACGGCGATCTCGTTCCTCGGCGTCGACCAGTCCTGGACGCGCATCACGATCGGAGCGCTGCTGCTCGTCTTCGTGGTCGTGCAGCGTCTGCTGGTCGCCCGAACGGCGCGAACGTCACGGTGATCGCAGCGGCGAACCTCGGGGGAGGCTCACCGCGGGCATGATGGTCCGTATGGATGCGCGCGAAGCAGCGGTCGCGCCGGTCGTGGAAGTGACCGGCGCGACCGTTCGCTTCGGCGCGGAGACCGTGCTCGACGCGGTCGACTTCCGGCTGCTGCCGGGCGAGGTCCACTCGCTCATGGGTGAGAACGGGGCCGGCAAGTCGACGCTGATCAAGGCGATCACGGGGGCGCTCGGACCGGATGCCGGGACGATCCGCGTCGGCGGTGAGCCGGTGCACTTCGCCTCGCCGGCCGACGCGCTGGCCGCCGGGATCAGCGCGGTCTACCAGGAGATCGACCTGCTCCCGAACCTGACGGTCGGCGAGAACGTGCTGCTCGGCCGCGAGAGCCGACGCTTCGGCGCGATCGACTGGCGCGAGACCCACCGCCGTGCGGCCGAGATCCTCGAGGGTCTCGGGCTCGAGATCGACCCGCGTACCCGCCTGTCAGGTCATTCGCTCGCCGTGCAGCAGCTCGTCGCGATCGCCCGTGCGATCTCGGTCGACGCCCGCGTCGTCATCCTCGACGAGCCGACGTCGAGCCTCGACCTCGACGAGGTCGCCGAGCTCTTCCGCGTCATCCGAGAGCTGACCGCTCGGGGCGTCGCGGTCCTGTTCGTCTCCCACTTCCTCGACCAGGTCTACGAGATCTGCGACCGCATCACGGTTCTCCGCGGCGGGCGCCTGATCGGCGAGTACGTCCCGGCGGAGCTCCTGCGCATCGACCTCGTCGAGAAGATGCTCGGTCGCGGGGCCGACGAGATGGACGTCCACCAGCGCGACGATGCCGCGGCATCCGTCCCGATCGCGCTCGCCGGACGGGGTCTCGTCTCCGGGGCCGCACTCCTCGACGCGACCCTGACGATCGGCGAGGGCGAGGTCGTCGGGCTCGCGGGGCTGCTCGGTTCGGGCCGGAGCGAACTGGCTCGTGCGCTCACGGGGGTGGACCGACCGGATGCCGGTGTGCTCGAGGTGCGCGGTGCTCCCGCCCACCTTCCGACGCCGCGGCGGGCGATCGGTCAGGGCATCGTCTACTCCTCGGAGAACCGCCGGACCGAGGGGATCATCGGCGACCTCAGCGTGCAGGACAACATCACGCTCGCGCTGCAGGCCGACCGCGGCATCCTGCACCGGCTCGGCAACGCGCGCCGCCGGGAGCTCGCGATGAGCTGGATCGAGGCGCTCGACATCCGGCCCGCCGACCCCGATCGCCCCGCGGGGACGCTGTCGGGCGGCAATCAGCAGAAGGTCCTGCTCGCGCGCCTGCTCGCCCTCTCGCCCCGCGTGCTCGTGCTCGATGAGCCGACGCGCGGCATCGACGTCGGCGCGAAGGTCGAGATCCAGCGACTCGTCGCCGACCTCGCCGACAACGGGCTGTCGGTGCTGTTCATCTCGGCGGAGCTCGAAGAGGTGCTGCGCGTCTCGAACCGCGTCGCCGTCATGCGTGGGGGGCGCCTCGTCGACACGATCCCCGCGGAGTCGCTCACCGTCGACTCGCTTCTCGCACTCGTCGCCCGCCCGGAGGACGAGACGTGAGCGACGAGCGCGGCGCGAAGTCCGCGAACATCTTCGACGTCGCGCGCTTGGCGGGCGTCTCGCACCAGACGGTGTCGCGGGTCCTCAACGACCTTCCGAACGTCCGGCCGGCGACGCGTGCGCGGGTCGAGCAGGCGATGGCGCAGCTGCGGTACAGCCCGTCGCCGGCCGCTCGTGCGCTCGTCACGAAGCGCACCCGGACGATCGGTCTCATCACGCCCGGGACGGCGGACTTCGGGCCCACCTCCATCGCGATGCACTTCAACGTCGCGGCCCGCGTCGAGCGGTACTCCGTCGATTCGGTGACGGCTCCCGACACGGATGCCGCCAGCATCCGCTCCGTCGTCGAGGGGCTGCTCCGGCAACGCGTCGACGCGATCGTGCTGGTCGTGACGGATCTGGGTGTCCTCGAAGTCGTCCGCGGCCTCGACCTCGGCGTGCCGATGGTGGCCGCTGCCGCCACCCAGCGCCGGAACCGCCAGCTCGTGTCCATCGACCAGTACCGCGGCGCTCGCTCCGCCGTGCGCCATCTCGCGGAATCGGGGCACCGACGCATCCTGCACATCGCCGGCCCGTCGCGGAATCCCGATGCGGTCGAGCGCATCCGCGGGTGGCGGGACGAGCTCTCGGCGCATCAGCTCGCGGTCGTCGAGCCGATCCACGGCGATTGGACGGCGGCCAGCGGCGCCGACATCGGCCGGAGCCTCGACGTCTCGCCCGGCGACGCGGTGTTCGCGGGCAACGATCACATGGCGATCGGCCTGCTGTCGGCGCTCCGATCCCGGGGCCTGCGCATTCCGGACGACGTGGCCGTCGTCGGGTTCGACGACGTGCCCGAGGCCGCCTACCTGTCCCCGCCGCTGACCACGGTGCGGCAGGACTTCCGTGCGCTCGGGGAACTGATGATGCAGAAGGTCCTCCTCGCGGTGGAGGAACCGGATGCCCTCACCGAGGACACACCCCTCCCCACGCACCTGATCGTGCGGGAGTCCTCCGCTGCCGTCAGGCGGTGACGGCGACGCGCGTCGACCGCGCGCGCAGGCGTCCGACCCAGACGACGAGCGAGCCGATCACCACGAAGGCGATCGCGATCCCGACGATGTAGGCGGCGACTCCGCCCCAGCCGCCCACGCCGTTCGGGTCGAGGAAGGGGTACGGGTACCAGAACGCCACCCCGTCCGTCGGGTCGATCACGAGGGGTCCGCGCACGAGCGTGTAGCCGATCCAGAGGATCGGGACGGCGAGGATCGCGACGACCGATCGCCAGGGGAGGGCGCTGCGGGTGGGGGCGAGGAAGAGGTCGAGCAGGAGGAACAGCGGTGCGACGACGTGGAGGATCTCGTTCGCCCACGCGACGTGGTCGTCGGATGTCGGGAACCCCCGCAGCAGCAGGTTGTAGACGACGCCGGTGATGAAGAGGTACGTCGTCGCCGCGGCGAGGCCGAGCGCGACACCGGCGGGTTCGCGTTCCTCGTGCGATGGCCGCATCCAGAACCAGATGACCGCCGCGAGAAGCGCGAGGACGCCGACGATGTTCGAGAGGATCGTGAAGAAGCTGAAGAAGTTCGCGATCGTCGTCGCGACGTCGCGGTCGTTCGCGATCGCGGTCCGGACTGTCGTCACGAACTGGGCGACGACGGCGGACATCATGAGAGCGGCCGCGATCAGCCGGAGAGCCGACCACACTGTCGGCCACGTTCGGGTACGCATGACGGAACCCTAGCGCGCGACGGGCGGGGTCAGGCGGCGCCTTCCCGAGGGTGCACCTCGCGCCCTCGACGTGCCCCCGCCCGGAAGATCGCCACCCCCACGGATGCGACCGCGATGACGGCGGCGACCCCCAGCGTCGCGGTGGCGAGGTCCCACATCATGAAGCGGATCAGCCAGACGATCGTCCAGATGACGGCGGCGCCTCCGATGCGACGGGCGACGGCGCGAGCGCGCGCGACGGCCGCCAGCAGGGCGAGCCCCCAGAGGGCGGCCGCGAGGAAGCCGGTGAACTCCTCGGTCAGGACTCGCAGCCAGATCGCTTCGGAGGGTTCGCCGACACCCACCTCGAAGAAGAGGTGGAAGGCGACGAGGATGCCGGTCGTCACCGCTGCCGTGACGGCCGCCGCGACGCGGGCACGCACCGGCGCGAGCAGGCCGAGCAGGGCGACGACCGTGAGCGTCACCGTCGTGATCGCGCGAGGACCGGCCAGCGGGTCGAGCTGTGCGTAGATGAAGACCGCGACGCCGGCCGTGGCGGTGGCCGCGAGGGCGATGCGCGCCGCCCGAGCCGCGCCGCAGAGGATCAGCACGAACGCGATCGCCCACAGCCCGGCCACGATGAGCCCGGGGCTCGCCTGCAGGTCGGGATTCTGCCCCTCCGCGGGAAGACGCCCGTCCATACGAGTGCTGAACCCGCTGAAGACGCCGAACATCACGGCGAGGGCGAGCCCGGTCGCTGCGGACGCGGTGGCGAGGGCCTCGCGGGTGACCGGCGGCATCCACCCCAGGACGCGGACCACGAGGCCGCTCCGCATCAGCGCGATGCGCTCGCCGCGGGAGGGCTCCTCCCGGCCCTGCGCCTCGGCTTCGTCGAGCAGCGTGCCGAGCATGGCCTCGCCGTGGCGTTCGCGCCACGAGAGCGGGTAGGCCCGGAGGGCGCGGCGCCAGGGGGTGTCGTCGATCGTGGTCACAGGGCACCTCCGAACGCGGGGCGCGCGGGCCGCAGCGACAGGCGGCGCCGGGCCTCGGCGACGGTGACCTCGCGTCGCGCGACCTCCTCGGCGAGCAGACCGACGCCGTCGGGGGTGAGCTCCACGTAGCGGCGGACGCGCCCCTGCACCCGTTCCTCACGAGCGATGCGGATGGTGCCCTCCTTCTCGAGGCGATCGAGGGCGGCGTAGAGGGTGGCGACCTTGAGGCGGACGTGACCATCGGACACGCGGTCCACCTCTTCGATCAGGGCGTAACCGTGCTTGGGGCCGTCGGCGAGAGCCGTCAGCATGAGGAACGTCGGTTCCCGCATCTCCTGCGTCATGAGGCGACCATACTCTGACGGGCAGAGTATGCACCAGTCCCGCCTTCGGCGCTTGTCACCCGGCCGGATAGGATGGGGTGTAACCGTCCGATAACGGGGGAGACCCATGCCAGGCATCGTGATCGTCGGAGTTCAATGGGGAGACGAGGGCAAGGGCAAAGCCACCGACCTCCTGGGTGAGCGCACCGACTGGGTCGTGAAGTTCAACGGCGGCAACAACGCCGGCCACACCGTCGTGATCGGCGACGAGAAGTACGCCCTGCACCTGCTGCCCAGCGGCATCCTGTCGCCCGGCGTCAACGCCGTCATCGGCAACGGCGTCGTCGTCGACCTGGAGGTGCTCTTCGCCGAGCTCGGCGCCCTGCAGGCCCGCGGTGTCGACGTCTCGCGACTGAAGGTCAGTGCCAACGCGCACATCATCACGCAGTACCACCGCACCCTCGACAAGGTGACCGAGCGCTTCCTCGGCAAGAAGATGATCGGCACGACCGGTCGCGGCATCGGCCCGACCTACGCCGACAAGATCAACCGCACCGGCATCCGCGTGCAGGACCTCTTCGACGAGAACATCCTGCGCCAGAAGGTCGAGGGTGCCCTCGACCAGAAGAACCACCTCCTGGTGAAGGTCTTCAACCGCCGCGCGATCACGGTCGACGAGGTCGTCGACGACCTCCTGTCGTACGCCGAGCGCGTGCGCCCTATGGTCTGCGACACCGGCCTGCTGCTGAGCGAGGCGCTGGATGCCGGTGACGTCGTCGTCTTCGAGGGCGGCCAGGCCACGATGCTCGACATCGACCACGGCACCTACCCGTTCGTCACCTCGTCGTCCGCGACGGCGGGCGGCGCCTCGACCGGATCGGGCGTCGGCCCGAACCGTCTCGATCGCATCGTCGGCATCGTGAAGGCGTACACGACGCGTGTCGGGTCGGGCCCGTTCCCCACCGAGCTCTTCGACGAGGACGGCGACTTCCTGCGCTCCCGCGGCTTCGAGTTCGGCACGACGACCGGCCGTCCGCGCCGCGTCGGCTGGTACGACGCTCCCATCACGCGGTACGCGACGCGTATCAACGGGATCACGGACCTGGTGCTCACCAAGCTCGACATCCTCACCGGGCTCAAGGAGATCCCCGTGTGCGTCGCCTACGACGTCGACGGCGAGCGGTTCGACGAGGTGCCGGTCAACCAGACCGACTTCCACCATGCGACGCCGATCCTCGAGAACTTCCCCGGCTGGGACGAGGACATCTCGACCGCCCGCACGTTCGAGGATCTGCCGCAGACGGCGCAGGACTACGTGCTCGCGCTCGAGAAGATGAGCGGCACCCGCATCTCGGTGATCGGCGTCGGCCCCGCGCGTGACGCGGTCATCGTGCGCCACGACCTGCTCGACTGACCCGTGCGGTTCCTGCTCGGCGGGTACTCGGCCGACATGGGCGGATCGGCGACGGGCATCGGGCTGCTGGATGCCGGTGGCGCCGACTCACCGCTCGCGAGCGGTCCGCTCGGGGTCGGCCGTGACGTCGTCGCGGCGGAGTCGCCGTCGTGGATCGCGCGGCATCCATCCCTCGACGTCGTCTACGCCGCGCTCGAGGGCCGGGGCACCGTGCGCGCTTACCGGCGCACCGGCGACACCACGTTCGCGCCGCTGGGTGCGGAGGTGGCCGTCGGGGAGAGCCCGTGCCACCTGCTCGCTCTCGAGGACGCCGTGATCGTGTCCTGCTACGGCGACGGCGGCGTCGTCCGGGTCGCGCTGGCTCCCGACGGGCGACCCGGCGCCGCGCGTCGCTGGGCGGCTGTCGCCGACGGGGCCCCGGCATCCGATCTCGCCTCCGCGGCGCGGGCCCTGCGCGCGATCGTCGGCGACGAGTACGCGGACTTCGTGCCGCACGCCGACGACGACACCGACGACGAACCGGAGGCCGAGACGTCGGGACGCCCCTCGCGCGCCCATCAGGCGGCATCCCTCCCTGGAGGTCTCATCGCGACGACCGACACCGGGCTCGACCTGGTTCGGTTCTGGCGCGGCGGACGCGAGATCCAGCGGCTCGACCTGCCCGCGGGGACCGGACCGCGCCACCTGCGTGCGCACCCGAGCGGGCATCTCTACGTCGTGACCGAGCACTCGAACGAGGTCTTCGCTCTCGCGCCGGACGCGTCGGGAATGTGGCGCCTGGTCGGGGGAGCTCAGCTGGGCGCGTACCCGGGGGATGCCGGAGCCGAGCTCGCGATGTCGCGTGACGGCGTGCACCTCTATGCGGGACTGCGCGGCAGCGACACGATCGCGACGGTGAAGGTGCGCGGTGCGGGCGAGACGCTGACGCCGGTGGCACTGGCCGAATCCGGTACCGTGTGGCCGCGTCATCACGTGGTGGCACGGGACACGCTGCTGGTCGCCGGGCAGCACGCCGACGAGGTCGTGTCGCTCGCGATCGACGACCGGACGGGCGTTCCGGGTCGCGTGCGGCACCGGACAATAGCACCGGCGCCGACCGTGCTCCTACCCTTCCCTGCGTGATCGGGCGTCCCGGTAACGTGTCGGACCGGAGGGGTTCATGAGCGCGGGTGGGCGGACGAGGGCGGCCCGGTCCACGGGGCCGAGCCTCGAGGGGTTCACCGTGCTGATCACCACCGTCGGTCTGGTGACCGCCGGGCTGATCGCTCTCGGATACGCCGGTGCCGGCGATTTCGAGGCCGGTCCGATCGGTCGCGCCGGTGGTGAGTACGCGCTGTCGCCGTGGACGAACCCCGACCCCGTCGTCGCGGAGGAGCCCGAAGCCGACACGTACCGGGGTCCGGACGGCGCGGTGATCAGGCTGACCGATCTCGACGTCGACACCCCCATCATCCTCACCCCCGCCGAGGGCACTCGCGTCAGCGCCGTCTGGGTCACGGGTACCGACGGCCGCATGGTCACAGAGGGCGAGGGAGGCGAGCCGCCGCGCTTCTCACCGCTGCGGGACGGCCAGGTCGTCATCCTCGTCGAGCAGCCTGACGTCGAGTTGTGGATCGACGGCCCGTCCGACGAGACGTGGGAGGCGTCGTTGCGGTTCGACCGGGGCCTACGTGCCGATGATGTGCTCTCGAGCTCGCAGACCCTCATGTTCACCCACGACGGCGGCGCGACGACGGCGCGCGTGAGCGCACGCGGCGGCGACAACCTCTCGATTCAGGCCGTCACCGCCCACGGAAGCGAACGACCGCTGAATGAAGATTCACCGTTCGACCGGTCGATCGCCTGGCGGGACTCGCCCCTCGTCCTCTTCTACATCGAGTCCTGGCACGACACCGCGTGGCGGATCGAGTTCCCGACCGACGCCGCATCGACGCCGACGCCGACGGTGACGCCATGACGGCGGCCGCAGATGCCCGGATCCGACGCTTCTCGACGATCACCTTCCTCGCGGGGTCGGTCGTCGCCATCGTCCTGGCGTTCATGGTCGTGCCGTTCGTGGGCATCAACCCGGCGACGGGAGACCTGCTGCTCACCAATCCGAACGAGTACGAGAACCGCCCGTGGGCGGACCCCGGTGCGCAGGAGGTCCGCGTCGACGGCGACACGCTGATCGGGACGGCGGGCACCGGGTACCTCGACCTCCCGGCGGGCGACGACGTCTGGGTCATCGGCCCGCTCACTCAGGGCCAGCGGAACTACCTCCACGTCCATCAGCAGACCGACGTCGACGTGAATACCACCGAAGACCGGCCGACCTACATCGGCCTCGTGACCGGGTCGCGCTCGCTCACCTTCGTCGCCGGCGACCACGCGAGTCGTCTCTGGTTCGCCCCGCGGCTGACCGACTGGCGCGCGACGGTCTCCCGGAAGACGCCGACGCCCGTCGAGGGCAGGACCGTGTCGGGGGAGGGACCCGCCCTCCTCGTCTACGACGGCGAGGCCCTCAGCGGACGCTTCGTCTACCAGGGCGACGGCTTCTTCGGAGTCGAAGCCCTCTACCCCGGAGAGGCCGCCACCGACGTCGCGCAGGGATTCGACGACGTCGACACGAGATCGTCCTGGCCGCCGAGCGATCGGGTCGTCTTCCGTGTCGACTCGGACGACGGCTCGGGGACGTGGACGATCCGACTCGACGAACCGGCATCCGACTCACCATGACCACCACACGAAAGGGAACCGACGTGACCTTCGACGCCACGCTGGATGCGGCCTTCAAAGCCCGCCTGCCGCTGCTGTACCTCGAGACGGCCGAGGAGGTGCGCGCCGTCGCGGCGATCACGGATGCCGCGCACGCCCAGCGCAACCGCCGCCGCGTGTGGACGTGGACGTCCGCCCTGGGGCTGATCGACCCCGAGGGCAAGAGCGTCTCCAACACGACGAATCCCGCGCGGGCGCTGCAGCATGCGGCGGGAGTGAGCGACCCGAGCGTCTTCATCTTCTGCGACCTGCACGCCTACTTCGGCAGCGAGCACCGATCCGGCGACCCGGCGATCGTGCGGACAGTCCGCGAGACGGCGCTCGAATTCCGCCACGGTGACGTGTCGCGCACCCTCGTCGTCACGGCGCCGGTGCGGGTGATCCCGCCCGAGCTGGACGAGCTCACCCACCTGTTCGACTTCCCGCTGCCCACCGCGGCGGAGATCCGCGAGCTGCTCGACACGATGATCGCCAACAATTCCGGCGAGATCCGCGTGGATGTCGACGACGCAGCGCGCGAGGCGCTCGTCCAGGCCGCGCTCGGGCTCACGATGGCCGAAGCCGAGAACGCGTTCGCGCAGGCGATGGTCGACGACGGCACGCTGACCGCCGACGACATCACGATCGTCCTCCACGAGAAGCGCCAGGTCGTCCGCAAGTCCGGCGTGCTCGAGTTCGTCACCGGCGAGCTCGACCTCGACGACGTCGGCGGGCTGAACAACCTCAAGCGCTGGCTTGCGCGACGCAACGGATCGTGGCTCCCGAGCGCACACGAATACGGTCTGCCTTCGCCGAAGGGTGTGCTGATCACCGGCGTCCCCGGCTGTGGCAAGTCGATGACCGCGAAGGCGACGGCGGCGTCGTGGGGGCTGCCGCTGCTGCGGCTCGACATCGGCCGGATCTTCTCAGGGCTCGTCGGCTCGAGTGAACAGAACCTCCGCACCGCGATCGCGACCGCCGAGGCCGTGGCGCCCTGCATCCTGTGGGTGGACGAGATCGAGAAGGGCTTCTCGAACACGACGGGTCAGGGCGACTCGGGCACGACGGCACGCGTATTCGGCACGTTCCTCACCTGGATGCAGGAGAAGAAGCACCCCGTCTTCGTCGTCGCGACGGCCAACAACATCGACGCCCTGCCGCCGGAGTTCATGCGCAAGGGCCGCTTCGACGAGATCTTCTTCGTCGACCTGCCCACCGCGGTCGAACGGGAGGCCATCTGGACGCTGCAGCTCTCCGCGCACGCCACGTCGGCGAACGGTCTCGGCGAGGTCGCTCGCGATCCGGCGGCCATCTCGTCTCTCGTCGCCGCGAGTGAGAACCACTCGGGCGCCGAGATCGAGCAGGCCGTCGTCGCGGCGTTGTACGACGGCTTCAGCGACCGGAAGACCATCACGACGGATGTCGTGTCCCGGGTCGTCGACACGATGATCCCCCTCGCGGTGACCCAAGCGGAGGAGATCCAGCGCATCCGGGCCTGGGCGGCCCAGCGGGCGGTCGGGGCGACGGGCGCGGAGGACCTCGATGCGCTCGACGGCGCCGGGATCGAGGCGGAGGGCCACGGCGTCCTGTCGTCGCGCCGCGGCGGTCGTACCGTGGACTACTGATCGTCGGGCGAGGAACGGGAGTCGATATGAAGAAGCTCGTGGTGCAGCTGCGGCCCGATGGATCCGTCGCGGCCGAGACCTTCGGGATGACCGGGCCGGAGTGCCTCGACTACATCGAGCAGCTCGAAGCGCTGCTCGACGCCGAGACGACCTCGTCGCAGTTCACCGAGGACTACACGCGCACCAGCACGGCGGCATCCGACTCCTTCTTCCAGGAGGACCGGGACTGATGACCGTCACCCAGTCGCTCGGCGTCGGTGGGGAGGTGAGCCTTCTCGGGAGCGTGCCGCCTCCGCGCGGCGATGTGGCGCTGCGCTGGTCACGTTTCGTCCCGGCGACGGCGGCCGAGGGGCCGGGCGTGCGCGCGGCCGTCTGGGTGCAGGGATGCGCAGTGCGGTGCCCGGGATGCTTCAACCCGCACCTGTGGGCCGCCCGGGGTGCGCTGCAGGGCGATCCGGCCGACCTCGCCGAGCGTTGGGTCGATGAGGCTCGGGCCGCCGGGTCGGAAGGGCTCACCCTCTTGGGCGGCGAACCGTTCGACCAGGCCGGCGCGCTCGCCGTCGTGGCCGAGGCGTTCCGCGCCGCAGGTCTCGGGGTCATGGCCTTCTCGGGATACACGCTCGACCGACTGCGGTCGTGGTCGGCCGACCGCGACGACGTCGCGCGGCTGCTGGCGGCGACCGACCTCCTGTGCGACGGCCCGTACCTCGCCGACCTCCCCGACACACGACGACCGTGGATCGGGTCGCGCAATCAGTCGATCCGCGCGCTCACCCCTCGGTACGCGGCGGACGTCGAGCGCATCGTGCGCGACGGGGGGCGCGACTCGCTCGAGGTGCGCATCTCGGCCGACGGCGCCGTCTCGGTCAACGGATGGGCGACGGATGCCGCGCTCGCCGACCTCTTGGACGATCTGGGTGTGCGCGGGGACCGCGCCGCATCCGTGGGAAAGGGAACCACCCGATGAGCATTTCGTTGATCCTCCTGCCCGCCGCGCTCGCCGCCGCCGCAGCCGTCGGCGGAACGGGCGCCCTCGGCGCGATCGCCCTGAACTCGGGCGCGAAGAACACGCCTGGTCCGGGGAAGACCGAGGCGGTGCCGATCGCGGTGCAGACCCGGATGAAGGACCCCGACCTGCTCGAGGCCGCGCTCGCCGACCTCGGCGCCACGGATGCGTCGATCTCGGACGGCGTCCTCACCGCGACCATCGACGGCATCGAGGTCGTGATGTCGCGCACCGAGGACGGCGTCTGGGGTGCGCACCTGTCGCGCGTGGACGGACACGAGGTGACCGAGGCCGAGGCGACCGCGCTGATGACGCGGCTGGATGCCGCCTACGCCCGGCACGTGCAGCGCGCGGTCGCCGAGCGCATCCGCTCCCGCGCCGACCGAGCCGGCTTCGAGCTCGTGTCGGAGACGCGCGATGACGACGACACGGTCACCATGGTCCTGAATGTGCGGGACTACGCGTGACCACGTCGTCCCGCGAGGACGTCCCGACCTGGGGCTGGCTGATCGGCACCAGTTCGTGGCTCCTCCTCCCTTTCATCGGACCGGCGGTCGCGTGGCTCGGTTTCCTCGTGGTGGCGACCGCGTCGCGCAGACGTGCGGCATGGGTGATCGGCTCGGCCAGTGGCGTGCTCGCCCTCACGGTCCTCGTCGAGCTGTGGGGACCGTTCACGGGCATCGTCAACGCGATCACCCACCTCGGCGGCATCGTCGGCGCGCTCATGCTCAACCCCGGTTGGCTGCGGGCCCGGTGGGAGCGCCGAGTCGCGGGCGGGCGCACCCCCTCGTCGAATCGGTCGTCGAGCCGCGACTCCCGTCGTTCGGCCTCGCGGTCCGAGCGTGCCACCGCGCCGAGTAGGCGCTCCCGTCGCACCGCCTCCGCCGCGAAGGTCGCACCGCTGCCCGAGACGATCCGGCTGGCCGATGCCGTCGGCGCCACCTCCTCGGACCTGTTGCAGACGCCCGCGACCGCGGAACCGGCGGAGCCCGTCGACGTGCAGACCGCGACCGCGGACGAGCTCGCCGATCTGCCCGGGCTCAACCGCACCAAGGCTCGTCGCGCCGTGAAGGTGCGCACCAAGAACGGCGGCTTCGTGTCGGTCGAGGACTTCGGCGAGGCGGCGGGCCTGCAGCCGCACGAGATCGTCCGCCTGCGCTCCGCGGCGACGTGCTCCCCGCGGCCGCGGGGCGAGCGACGCTTCGGGCGTCGCGTGGATCTCTGAGGGATCCCTGGGCGACCTCTGAGGACCGCGTTTCCAACGTTGCAATCGTGGCGGGTCGCGGCCAGGATCGTGGCATGGCCGACTCCCCCCTTGAGCCCCTCGACCCGGCATCCCTCCCTCCCCGCGTCGACGTGAGCGACAACTCGGCGGCGCTCGCCGCGGTCCGGGCCGTCATCGATGCCGGCCCGTTCGACGCGACATGGGAATCGCTGCGCGCGTACGAAGCGCCGCTCTGGTACCGCGATGCGAAGTTCGGGATCTTCATCCACTGGGGCATCCCGTCGGTCCCGGCGCAGGGGGAGTGGTACTCGCGCCTGATGTACCTCGAGGCTGACCGTGCGTTCGAGCACCACCGCGCGACCTACGGGGCGCACGACCGGTTCGGCTACAAGGACTTCATCCCCTCGTTCACGATGGACCGCTTCGACCCCGCCGAGTGGGCGGAGGTGTTCCGTCGCGCGGGCGCCCAGTTCGTCGTGCCCGTCGCCGAGCATCACGACGGCTTCGCGATGTACGACACCGCCCGCTCCCGATGGAGCGCGGCGCAGATGGGCCCGCGACGCGACGTGTTCGGCGAGCTCATGACGGCCGTCGACGACGCGTGGATGGTGCGCGGAGCCTCGTCGCACCGGGCGGAGCACTGGTTCTTCATGAACGGCGGGATGCGGTTCGACTCCGACGTCCGCGACGCGCGCTTCTTCGACCTGTACGGTCCGGCGCAACGCGAGGAGACGGCGCCGAACGAACAGTTCCTCGAGGACTGGCTGCTGCGGACCGTCGAGATCATTGACGCCTACCGGCCGCAGGTGCTGTGGTTCGACTGGTGGCTCGAGCAGCCCGCCTTCGAGCCCTACATCCGCCTGCTCGCCGCCTACTACTACAACCGCGCGGCCGAGTGGGGCCGCGGGGTCGTCATCAACTACAAGTGGACGGCGTTCGCCGAGGGGAGCGCGGTCTACGACATCGAGCGCGGGGCGATGCCCGGCATCCGTCCCGACGTGTGGCAGAACGACAGCTCGGTCGGGAAAACCTCGTGGGGCTGGATCGAGGACCACCATTACAAGAGCCTCGACGGCCTCGTCGGCGAGCTGGTCGACGTCGTCGCGAAGAACGGCAATCTGCTCCTCAACATCGGGCCGAAGGCCGACGGCACGATCGCCCCCGCGGAGCGCGAGCTGCTCGAGGGGATCGGCGACTGGCTCGCGGTCAACGGCGAGGCGATCTTCGGGACGCGGCCGTGGCTGATCCCCGGGGAGGGGCCCACCGAAGTCGTCGCCGGGTCGATGATCGACGACGCCTTCGCGCCCTACACCTCGGAGGACGTGCGCTTCACGACCCGGACCCACGTCACCGGCGACTACGTCTACGCGACGGTGCTGCGCTGGCCCGAGGACGGCGTTGCGACGATCCGCTCGTGGGGGCGGGCGAGTGGACTGCTGGGACGCCGGATCGCGGAGCTCACCGTCCTCGGCGCGGGGTCGGCGGAGTGGTCGCAGGATGCCGACGCCCTGCGCGTCACGCTGCCCGAGACGCCGCCGTCCGCCGTCGGCGTCGTCGTGAAGCTCTGGCTCGAACCCGTGCACGAGCCGGCACGCAAGGACTTCCTGCACGGGTGACCATCACCGACCGCGGTACTCTCGTCGCCGGAGGAATCATGACCGACCCGAACGTCCAGCTGCAGACCCTGCGATCCAGCATCGACAACATCGACGCCGCCCTCGTCTTCATGCTCGCCGAGCGATTCCGCTGCACGAAGCAGGTCGGTGTCCTCAAGGCGGAGCACGGGATGCCGGCATCCGACCCTTCCCGTGAGGAGCAGCAGACGGCGCGTCTGCGCCGGCTGGCTCTCGAGGCCGACCTCGACCCCGAGTTCGCCGAGAAGTGGTTCAACTTCGTGGTCGCCGAGGTCATCCGCCACCACACCGAGGCGGCCGAAGAGCGCTGAGCCTCTGGCTGCGTCGCCGGCGTTCACGGATGCAATGGATTCTGGGCGACACGCCGGTGAAGGAACGGATGCCGCGGCGCGCCGCGCGGCATCCATTGCATCCGTTGACGGTCGACGCCCGCGCAAGCGGCAGCGGATCGCGCGCCAGCGCCTGGCCGGCATTCTTCTCGCGGACCATTGCGAGCCGGGAGGGGGTGCCGCGAGAGCGGACAGCTAGGAGCCGAGGAGCGCTGAGCCCCGGCCGCCGGCGTTCACGGATGCAATGGATCCGCGGCGACACGCCGGTGGATGAATGGATGCCGCGGCGTCCCGCGCGGCATCCATTGCATCCCGTGACACCCGTCACGGGCGCGCGTCAGGCCGGCTGCACCCGCAGCCACCGGAAGCCGTGAGGCGCGAGCTCGAGGCCGTCGGACAGATCGACAGCGGCATCTGTGACGACGTCCGTCGCCGCGGCCTGGAACCCCGAGAGCGTCTCGCGGTCGATCGTCACCGCATCGTCGCCGACGTTCGCCAGCACGAGCACCGTGCAGTCTTCACCGATGCGCTGGAACCCGACCACCGACGGATGCAGGGTGTGAAACGGCGTCAGCGGGTTGCCCGCGAACTCCGGTGTGCGCTGACGGGCCGCGATCAGCGCGGTGAGTCGCGAATGGATGCGGCCCGCCACCGTCGACGGATCGTGTCGCGCGGCCAACGCGTCGGGGTCCGCCGGAGGACGGTGCACCCAGCGGCTGTCCCCGGCGTGCGCGGGGTCGTCGCGGTAGCTGTAGTCGTTCAGCTGCCCGAGCTCATCACCCAGGTAGAGCAGCGGGATGCCGCCGGTCGACAGCGCGAGCGCATGGGCGAGGATGACGCGGTCCTCGCCGCCCGGATCGCCTGCTTCCACGCCGGCCAGTGACGCGGTCGTGCCGGTCACACGGGCGTCGCCGGTCTTCGGATTCTCCTGGAACGGCACGCCGCGCGAGAACGTGCCCGGGAACCGCCCCACGTAGAAGTCGTTGAGGAACCGGCGATGGGAGTATCCGTCGATGCCGAGGGTCGCGGCATCCTCATCGGCGAAGGTCCAGCCGATGTCGTCGTGGCTGCGGACATAGTTCACCCATGCGGTGTGGGCGGGGAGGGCGTGACGCTCGTCGAGCGCCTTCTGCAGGAGGCGTCCGTCGCGGGTCGCCAGGGCCTCCCACCCCAGCGCCATCTGCAGCGGGTTGTAGGAGAGCTGGCATTCCCCGGGGGAGATGTACGTGATGACCTCGTCGGGGTGGACGATGGCCTCGGACTTGAAGAGGACCGACGGCGCGCCGAGCGTCAGCACCTGGTTGAACGCCTGAAGCAGCAGGTGCGCCTCGGGGAGCGATTCGCAGGTGGTGCCGAGGCGCTTCCAGATGAACGCGACGGCGTCCATGCGGAGCACCTCGACGCCCTGGTTCGCGAGGAACAGCATTTCGCCCGCCATCGCCCGGAACACCGCCGGGTTCGCATAATTCAGGTCCCACTGGAAGTGATAGAACGTCGCCCAGATCCAGCGTCCGTCGGGCAGCTGCACGAAGGCGCCGGAGTGATCGTCGGGGAAGATCTCGCGGACCGTCTGCTCGTAGCGATCGGGCATCGTCCGGTCGGGGAAGATCAGGTAGAAGTCCTCGTACCCGGGGACGCCGGCGACGGCCTTCCGCGCCCACTCGTGCTCGTTGCTCGTGTGATTGAAGATGAAGTCCACGACGAGCGAGATGCCCGCCTCGCGCAGATCCGCCGACAGGGCGGCGAGGTCGTCCATCGTGCCGAGGCGGTCGTCGACGGCGCGGTAGCTCGACACCGCGTAGCCGCCGTCGTTGTTCCCCTCGGGGGAATCGAACAGCGGCATCAGGTGCAGGTAGGTCAGCCCCAGCTCCTGGAAGTAGGGGATGCGCTCCCGGATGCCGCTGAGGGACCCCGCGTACCGGTCGACGTAGCAGACGCCGCCGAGCATCTTCTCCGACAGGAACCAGTCCGGCTCGGCGAGGCGCCTCCGGTCGAGCGCCCTGAGATCGTCGGGGCGGTCACGCCAACTCGCGGCGGCTGATGCGACCACGGCGGCCAGAGCCTCCCGGCCGTCCGCGCGCTCGCCGTAGAGCTGAAGGAAGAGGTCATGCAGGACGGGGAGGGCGTCGTCGAGTCGCGCGTCGAACTCCGCATCCGGTCCACCCAGCTCGTCTTCGACCGCGGCTCTGGCCGCGGGGAGATCGAGGGTCGGATCGGGGCTCAGACGTGCCATGGGGCTCCCAGCGTCGGGTCGATGATCCGCATCGTAGCGCGGCCGGGGACCGCAGATGCGATCCCCGGCCGCGCCAGTGGGTGCGGGTTCAGGCGATCGCGCGGCGCAGCATCCGATACGACAGAGCGGCGAGCATCGCGCCCACGAGGACCATGACGCCGGTCAGCGCGATCGGTGTCAGCGAGCCGAAGAACGCGAACAGGTCGTCCCACGCCCGCAACTGCCCGACCAGCCACATCGCGCCGATCATGACGAAGCCCAGCGAGACCAGGACGATGGTGAGGACGAGGTTGCCCCAGCGCTTGTAGACGGTCGCTGCACAGAACCCGACGACGAAGAACAGCATCGCGAGCCCGAAGAAGAACAGTCCTGCGACGACGGGGCCCTGCGACCAGACCCACGGCAGATAGAACATGTAGCCGCCGAGGCCCCAGCCGCTCGTCGCCCGCTCGATGAGGCCGCCCACGATGAACAGGACGGCGAGCACGAACGACGTCAGCGCGGCGGTGAGGAGGGTGCCGAGGTAGAACTCGCGCCGCGTGACGCTCATCGCCTGCGAGAAGGGGAACGTCAGGGTGAGCGCCTGCACGCCGACGACACCGAAGTACCACAGCGGTGCCTGAGCGCCGCCGCCGAACATCTCCGCGTCGGCTCCGCTGCTGGCGATGAGCCCGAAGATCGCGAGGCTGATGACGAGTGTGCCGCCGAGGATGATCAGCGGCACCCAGATGTAGGTGGCGCGGTTGACGAGCTGCATGCGCACGACGTTGAGGGTGCGGTTCATCGGAGTGCTCCTTCGTCGGTGTGAGCGGCATTCTGCGTCTGCCGCACGATGAGCTGCTGCAGGGAGACCGGCAGGACATCGAGTCCCGCCAGGGCGAGCTCGCTGCGGTCCTCGGCGCTCAGCGCGCCGATCACGGTGGCACTGGTGATGCGGCCGAGGCTCTCGCGGTGGATGACCTCGCGACCGGCGACGAACTCCTCGACGACGGCGGTGTCGCCGACGATCGTCGACGCACGCCCGCGGATCGACTCGGTGTCCTCGTCCATGATGATCCGACCGCCGTCGATGACGATCACCTTCTCGAGGAGGTTCGCGACCTCGTCGATGAGGTGACTCGACAGGATGATCGTGCGGGGATGCTCGGCGTAGTCCTCGAGGAGGCGGTCGTAGAAGATCTGGCGGGCGACGGCATCCAGTCCCAAGTACGGCTCGTCGAAGAAGGTCACCTCGGCACGCGCGGCGATCCCGATGATGACGCCGACGGCCGAGAGCTGACCGCGCGAGAGCTTCTTGATGCGGGTCTTCACCGGCAGACGGAACTCGCGGATGAGCTGGTCGGCGACGGCCTGGTTCCAATTCGGGTAGAACAGCCGCGCGATGTGGAAGGCGTGCGTCGGCGTCGCATCGTCGGGGTACTTCTGGCTCTCGCGCACGAAGCACATGCGGCTGAGGACGGTGGCATTCTCGTACGGCGCCTCACCGAAGACGCGCACCTCGCCCGACGTGGGGAAGTTCTGGGCCGTGAGGATCGACATCACGGTCGTCTTGCCGGCACCGTTGCGGCCCAGCAGTCCGTAGATGGCGTCGCGTTCGATCGCGAACGACACATCGTCGACGGCGATCGTGTCGCGGTAGCGCTTGGTGAGGTTCTTCACCTCGATGACGGCGGTCATCGTGACGTTCCTTTCGTGGTGGCGGTCCGAGCGCGCTCCGCCAGGAGGCGGGCGAGGTCGTCGGGTCCGAGGCCGAGCTTGCGGGCCTCGTCCAGAAGCGGGTCGAGGTAGCGGTCGGCGAAGGCCGAGCGCCGTTCGGTGAGGAGCAGCTCGCGAGCGCCGTCGGCGACGAACATGCCGATGCCGCGGCGCTTCACGAGGACGCCTTTGTCGGTGAGCATCGCGATTCCCTTCGCCGCGGTGGCCGGATTGATGCGGTGGAAGGCCGCCAGCTCGTTCGTCGACGGAGCCTGTTCCTGCTCGGACAGGCTGCCGTCGATGATCGAGTCCTCGACGCTCTCCGCGATCTGCAGGAAGAGCGGGCGTCCTTCGTCGACCATTCCGACTCCGCGTTCTCGTTAGTGGGTTAGTTACATAAGTAGGTAACCATTGAACCTGCGAGGTGTCAACGCCGAAAACGACGAATCCCGCGACGCCCCAGGGGCGCCGCGGGATTCGATCGGCGGGCGGTCAGGCCCGGAGGGACGCGCCGAGGCGGCGCACGATCTGTTCGAGGATCGGCCTCGGCGTCGCGAAGATCAGACGGGCGGATCCCGTCCCGGCGGCTCCGCACATCGTCCCCTCGGTGAGGGTGACGCCGGCCTCGCGGGTGAAGAACTCGGCGGGACGATCGCCGATGCCGGTGGCGCGGAAGTCGATCCAGCCGACGTACGTCCCCTCGGGCTTCGGCATCCACGCATCGGGAATCTCTTCGGCGAGCAGGTCGAGCAGGGTGTCGCGGTTGCGTTCCAGGTAGGGCACGAGGTCGGCAAGCCACGGGTCGCCCTCGCGGTAGGCCACGGTGTTCGCGATGGCGCCGAGGTTGCTGGTGCCGTGCCCGGCGAACGGGCCGAGTCGCTCCCAGGTCTCGCGGTCGGCGTCGCTCGTGAGCACCAGCTGCGCGCATTTGAGCCCGGGGAGGTTCCACGCCTTCGAGGCGCTCATCGCCGTGATCGTGTGCTGGGCCGCGGCGGGGGAGACCGTCGCGTACGGCACATGGGTCGAGCCGCTGTAGACGAGGGGTGCCCAGATCTCGTCGGAGAAGACGCGTCCGCCGTTGCGCTCCACGACCTCGGAGATCGCGATGAGCTCGTCTCGCGAGAACACCCGGCCGACCGGGTTGTAGGGGTTGCAGAGCAGCAGCAGGTTGCCGCCGTCGTCGAAGGCGCGTTGGAGTGCGTCGAGGTCGAACTCGTACCGACCCTCGCGGACGGCGAGGGGCACCTCGATCACTTCGCGCCCGCGCATCGGCGGGACGAAGAGGAACGGCATGTACGACGGCGTCGGCACGATGATCTTCGATCCCGGCGCGGAGCAGTGCTCCATCGCGAGCTCGAGACCCATGATGACGTCGGGAACGGGCTGGACGTCGGATGCCGCCACCTGCCACCCGTACCGGCGTGCCACGAACTCGGCGGTCGCCTCGGAGAGATCCGCGGCGATGCCGCGCGGCATGTACCCGAAGGACCCGGCGTCGACGGCGCGGTGCAGCGCCGCCGTGATCGCGGGGTCGATTCCGAAGTCCATCTCGGCGACGAACGCGCCGAGCGTCCCGTCATCCGCCGACCACTTGGTCGCGCCCGTCGACCTCAGGTGGTCGATCGTCGTGGCGTCGATGCGTCGGGCGAACTCGCTCATGCGTGGTGGCTCCTCGGTCGGGGTCGGTGCCCTTCAACTCTGCACCCCCGGGAGTCATTCCGGGTCGCCCCTGCGGGTGCGCGCGCGGAATACCGACGCGAAGCGACACCGTCAAGAGGGTGGCTCGATTTGATCCACGTCAACAGACTTCGTTACCGTCGAACGTGGGCCCCGTGCCCTCGACGACCAGTCCGCGGCCGTTCGAACCGACTTCCTGGGGAGTCGGCGCCGAGCGATCGTATGGTCGGCGGTCTGGGCGATGGACCCGATGTTCGTCGCCGGAGCGCTGCACTCGAGTGAGGTTTCGCTCGTGCGGTTGCCGGTGATCGCCACCCGGGCGCTACCGATGCGGACGCGTGCGCGCCCGCCGAGGGAAGCACGTGACAACTGCCGCTGTCGAAGCGAAGAATCTGTTCAAAGTCTTCGGACGCAACCCCGGCCAGGCCGTCAAGCGCCTGAAGGCCGGGGAACCCCGAGACCAGGTCCGCGATGCCGGGACCGCCGCCGTCATCGATGCGAGCTTCCGCGTCGAGCGGGGCGAGATCTTCGTGATCATGGGCCTGTCGGGCTCGGGTAAGTCCACGATCATCCGCATGCTCAACGGCCTGCACGACGCATCGGGTGGGGAGGTCCTCGTCCACGGCGAGCCGATCACCGGCATCCCGGCGGCGAAGCTGCGCGGCATCCGCCGTGAGCGGATTGCGATGGTCTTCCAGCACTTCGCCCTGCTGCCGCACCGCACGGTCGCCGCGAACGTCGCCTATCCGCTCGAACTGCAGGGCGTCGGCAAGGCCGAGCGTCTCGCGAAGGCCGAGGAGATCCTCGGGCTCGTCGGGCTCGAGGGCTGGGGCGACAAGCTGCCGTCGGCGCTCTCGGGCGGAATGCAACAGCGAGTCGGCATCGCCCGCGCGCTCGCCGCCGACACCGACATCCTCCTGATGGACGAGGCGTTCAGTGCACTCGACCCGCTCATCCGGCGCGAGATGCAGGAGCAGCTGCTCGAGCTGCAGCAGAAGCTGCAGAAGACGATCATCTTCATCACGCACGACCTCAACGAGGCGATGTTCCTCGGCGACCGCATCGCGGTCATGCGCGACGGCCGCATCGTGCAGATCGGTACGCCCGAGGACATCCTCACCGACCCGGCCAACGACTACGTCGAGCAGTTCGTGCAGGACGTCGACCGTGCCCGCGTCCTCACCGCCGCGAACGTCATGGAGCGTCCCGGCTCGGTGTCGGTGACGGATGCCGCCGGTCCCCGCCGGGCGCTGCGCACCATGCGCGACGCCCGCATGGCCGCCGTCTACGTGACCGACCGCAGCCGCAAGCTCCTCGGCATGGTCAGCGACCGTGACGCCCTCAAGCTGGTCCGCCGCGGCGAGAGCTCGCTGTCGTCCGTGCTTCGGCCCGTTCCGCAGGCGGTCGGTCAGGACGACGTCCTCATCGACCTGTTCGTCCCCGCGGCCGAGTCGCCGCTGCCGCTGGCGGTGACGGATGCCGAGGGTCGCCTCGTCGGCGTCATCCCGCGCATCACGCTGCTCACCGCTCTCGGACCCTCGACGACCGAGACCACCGAGATCCCGGTGATCCTCGACCCGGTGCCCGGCTCCGTGATCGATGAAGCACTCGCCGGAGGCGCGGTCGACGGACCGGCCGCCGAGAAGGAGGAGGTGCGCTGATGGATGGTTTCCGCATTCCCATCGGTGAATGGGCGGACGCCGGCGTCGACTGGATCCGCGACACCCTCGGGTGGCTCCTGTCGGGCATCTCCGCGGTCGTCGGCTGGTTCGTCGACGCGCTCGCGAACGCGCTGCTGTCGCTGCCGATCGTCGCCGTCATCATCGTCTTCGCGGCTCTCGCGTGGCTGCTCCGCTCGTGGCGCTTCGCCATCGGCACCGTGGTCGGCTTCGTCCTCATCTTGGGCGTCGGCCAGTGGGTGACCTCGATGCAGACGCTCGCGCTCGTCCTCGTGGCGGCGACCATCGCCGTCGTCATCGCGGTGCCGCTCGGCATCGCCGCGGCTCGGAACGACACGTTCAGCGCGATCCTCCGCCCCGTGCTCGACCTCATGCAGAGCATGCCGGCGTTCGTCTACCTGATCCCCGCGATCGTGTTCTTCAGCATCGGGGTCGTGCCGGGTGTCGTCGCGACGGTGATCTTCGCGCTGCCCCCGGGCGTGCGTCTCACCGAGCTCGGCATCCGCGGTGTGGACAGCGAGACGGTCGAAGCCGGCCACGCGTTCGGCGCCACCCCCGGACAGATCCTCCGCGGCGTGCAGCTCCCGCTCGCCATGCCGAGCATCATGGCCGGCATCAACCAGCTGATCATGCTCGCGCTGTCGATGGCGGTCATCGCCGGCATCGCCGGCGCCGACGGTCTCGGCAAGGAGATCGTCCAGGCCATGTCGACGGTCGACATCGCGAAGGGCGTCGAGGCCGGCCTCAGCGTCGTCATCCTCGCCGTCTACCTCGACCGCCTCACCGGCGCTCTCGGCGCGCTGAAGAACCAGCGCGGCTCGCTCCTCGGCGCGATCGCGCGTCGCCGCGGACCGAAGGACGCGCGCGTCGCGACCCCGGCCCCGGAGCCGGTGGCCGTCTGACTCTCCCCGACCTGCACGATACGGAACCAGCAATCACATACGGAAGGCACTCATGAACAAGCGACACCTGACCGGAATCCTCGCGATCGGGGCTGCGGCATCCCTCGCGCTCGCCGGCTGCGCCACCGGCAACCAGGCCGCAGGCGGCACGCAGGAAGGCGGTGAGGACAGCCTCGGCACCATCACGCTCGGGTACCTCCCCTCGTGGACCGACGGTCTCAGCACCGCCTATCTGCTCGAGGACCAGCTCGAGAAGGCCGGCTACACGGTCAAGATGCAGGAGCTCACCGAGGCAGGGCCTCTCTACGCCGGTCTCGCCCAGGGCGACGTCGACATCTACCCGTCGGCGTGGCCCGAGCTGACCCACAAGTCGTACATGGACAAGTACGGCGACAAGATCGACGACCTCGGCGCGTACTACGAGGGCGCCAAGCTCACGATCGCGGTGCCCGACTACGTCGACATCGACTCGATCGACGACCTGAAGGCGAACGCCGACCGCTTCGGCGGGAAGATCTACGGCATCGAGCCGGGTGCGGGTCTGACGAAGCAGACGCAGGAGTCGATGCTCCCCGGGTACGGCCTCGAGGACAGCTACGAGCTCGTGACCTCCTCGACCGCCGCGATGCTCACCGAGCTCGACAGCGCCGAGGCGGCGAAGCGCGACATCGTGGTGACCTCGTGGCGTCCGTTCTGGGCCAACGACAAGTACAACCTCAAGGACCTCGAGGACCCGAAGGGCGCGATGGGCGAGGCTGAGGCCCTGCACTTCCTCGCGACCGACGGCTTCAAGGAGGAGAACCCCGAGGCGGCGAAGCTCATCGCCGGCATCAAGCTGGACGACGAGCAGTACGCGAGCCTCGAGGACACCGTCGTCAACACCTACGGCGAGGGCAAGTACGCCGAGGCCATCGACGAATGGCTGAAGGAGAACCCCGACGCCTACGACACGATCGTCACCGACTGATCGGTCGATGACGTCACGGGGATCCGGCTTCGGCCGGGTCCCCGTTGTCGTTCGGGCGCTCGGTGAGCGGCTGGGCGACCTTCTTCTCGAGCACCTCGACCGCCTCGTCCGACAGGGCGATGAGTCCGTCGATCTCCTCGCGGACGCGCTGGTAGGCGAGGTGGCGCTCGGCGGGGGTCGCGGCATCGTCGGTCGCGACGGCGAGCATGCGGGATGCCGTCGCCAGCCGTTTGCGCTCCGCGTCGGTCAGTCCCGAATCGCGTACGCGACGGGCCTCGCGCTCGGCGAGGTCGAAGGCGACCTCGAAGTCGGTGACGGCCTTGCGGTACTCGCGCACCTGGTCGGCCGAGGGCTTGACGCTGTCGGCCGGGCGCGCGCGGTCGGCGACCTTCTTGGCGCGCAGGAACCCGGCGGTGAGCGGGTCGCGGCCATCGCTCATCGACGGGAAGGCGATGAGCTTGGCGACGTCGAGCTCGTAGTCCAGCCAGCGGTGCGTGACCTCGTCGTGCACGGCGCGCAGGTCGTCGAGCTGATCGGCAAGCGACTGGGACGGCGCCTCGACCTCGGCTGCGGAGGCCGAGCCGATGCCGCGCTTGGCGGCGGCGCGGGCGGCGGTGAGCTCGGCTTTCGCCTTCATGATCTCCAGGCGCTGCTTGTGCCGACGCTTCGAGGCGGACGCCCACGAGCCGCTTGCGGCCGAGGCGAGACCGAAGAGCGGGAACACGAGCCACCAGTTGTTGCCGGCGAAGGCCCAGAATCCGTCCACCCGCTACACCTTACGTGCGGGGTCGGTCGTCACGACCGCCGCGTCGCGACCGGTAGGCGTCGAGAGCGGATGCCGCGCCTTCGGCCGCGCGCGTGATGCCGTCGACCGAGCGGGCGATCGCCTCGGTCGCGACGATCGTCCATCGCGCCGCGGCGGAGTGGTCCGTCGGGACGTCGTCGGGGCGGTGCCCGGCGAGACGCCAGGCCTCCTGCTCGGCGATGACGAACGCGCGACCGGCTTCGTCGACGGCGGAACGGTACGCCGTGAACTGCTCGGGGGTGAGAGGAGCGGTGGCGGATGCCGGGCGCACTTCGCGGGCGATGCCCTCGAGGCGCAGGAATTCGGCCGTGGCGGGGACGCGCACGTCGCTGAGCGCAGGGAAGGCGAGGCGGCGGGCGGCATCCGTCTCGTACTCCATCCAGCGGGCGGCGATCGCGTCGTGGGCAGCCATGAGTCGGGCGAGGGGGAGGTGCTTCGGATCGGTGCCACGGGCGGGGACGGCGGCACGCTCAGCGCTGACACGGGCGCGGGCGACGCGGATCGTCGCGCTCGCTGCAGCCTTGGCGCGCTGAGCGGTCTCGAGCGCCCGCCGCGCGGCGCGGACGTCGTCGGGGCGGGCGCGGCCGGTAGCGCGTTCGGCGTCGATACGGCTGAGCTCGGCCTGCGCGACGCGTGCGGCGGCGCGCGCCCCGATCGCGTCGGTACGCGCCTGCTGCAGTTCGCGCTGCGCGGCGGTGAGGGCGAGGCGGCGGGCGCGGGTCGTCCGCCCGCGGCGGACGCCGACGAATCCGACCGCGCCGGCACCTGCGGCGGCGGGGGCGACCCACCAGAACTCCGCGAGTGCGGCTCCGATCCCCACGATCCAGAGCTGCATGCCGCCATGCTATCCGCGACGGGTGGACGCGCTCCCAGGGATCGAGCGTTCTTCTGTTGCTCGCACTCGCTACGCTCTGCCGCATGGGCACATGGAGCGAAGAACCGTTCGGCAACGACACCGCGGCGGATTGGGCATGGGAGCTCGATGAGGCGGATTCGTGGGACGTCGTCACCGACGTGCTGCAGGAGTACCTGGGTGACGACAAGACGGACACGGGCGCCGACGAGGTCGCCGTCGCCGCAGCTGCGGTCGTCGCGCACGGCGCGGGTCTCGCGCTGTCCGAGGCGGAGGACACCGAGTCGGTCGAGGGCTTCCTCGCCCGTGTCGGAGCGCCGCCGGCATCCGCGGTGACGGCGGCTCGCGCCGCGCTCGACAAGGTCGGCGGGCAGTCCGAGCTCGCCGAGCTCTGGGAGGACGCGGACGAGCTCGACGAGTGGCGGGCGACTCTCGCTCGCGTCCGCGACGCGCTCCCCGCCTGACGCGCGTCAGCGCACGAGTCGTGCACCCGAGAAGCGGGTGACGACGCCGGGATGCCGCGCGGGCATCGCGAGCACGGAATCGGGTGCGCGCTCCGCGAGACCCGGGAAGCCGGCATCCGCCAGCAGGCCGTCGTCGAGGCGGTCGACCGTCGCGCGGACGAGCGGCCATGGCTCGTGCTCGTTCGCGGCCCAGATCGTGCGGCCGAGGTGCCGCTCGTGGAAGCCCCAGCGCGCCGTGAGGAAGCGGCTCAGCTCATCGTCGACGGCCTCGTTCCCGGGGGTGACGCGGATGCGGGTGCGCACCCGGTCGCCGAATCCCGGATGGCGTCGCGACGCGTACTCGAGAGCGTCGCCGTCCGTCCGCATCGCGGCCTTCGCCCAGCGGTAGGGCAGGCCGAAGACGGCGCGGGCGCCGAGCACCGGCAGGAGGTGCTCGGCCTCGAGGGTCTGGAAGACGACGCCGCGGCGGCCGGCGGCATCCTTCGCGTACGTGCGGACGTTGATCTCGACGAACCGACCGACGAACGGGACCGGGGGCAGCGGGAGGAACCGGAACTCACTGAGGACGAACGGGATCAGCCCGACCCACGCCGACCCGTCGAAGAGATCGGGCTCGGTCCCGGGCGGGAGGAGCGGTGCCACCTGTGCGGGGTCCACCCGCCAGTGCAGGAAGCACGCGCCGCTCCAGCGCTGCCGCAGCACCGCGCGACCCGGCAGGGCAGGCGCGGTCGCGTCCATGATCCGGGTCAGCCGAACAGCAGGGTGAGGACGGTCGCGCCGCCGCCCACGAGCACCATCGCGATGATGACGGTCCAGGCGATGACCTTCGTGCGGGCGCGTTTGCGTCCGGCGAACTCCGCGTACTCCGGGTCGTCGCTCACGCGGGGACCTCGTCGACGACAGCGCCGAACGCGGCGGGAAGCGTCTCCTTGGCGACGCGACGCAGCTCGCCGACCGGGAGGGTGAACACGTCCTGGATCTCGAGGCTGGGCTGCTCCCCCTCGGGGGCGTCGTCGGTCACGCCGATGCGGAGCACGGGGTAGCCGCGCCCCTCGCAGAGGCCGCGGAACTTCACGTCCTCCTCGCGCGGCACCGACACGATGACGCGGCCGGTCGACTCGCTGAAGAGGGCGGTCGCGACATCCACGCCATCGCGCTCCATGATCTCGCGCAGCCACACGCGGGCGCCGACGCCGAACCGGGTCGTCGCCTCGGCGAGAGCCTGAGCGAGGCCACCGGAGGAGAGGTCGTGCGCGCTCGAGACGAGCATCTCGTCGCGCGCGGCCTGCAGCAGACCCGCGAGCACCTTCTCGCCGGCGAGGTCGACCTTCGGCGGGCGGCCGCCGAGGTGATCGTGGATCGTGTCGGCCCAAGCTGAACCGTCGAGCTCCATCGACGTCGTGCCCAGCAGGTAGATGTTCTCGCCGGCATCCTGCCAGCCGCTGGGGATGCGTCGCGAGACGTCGTCCATGATGCCGAGGACGCCCACGACGGGCGTCGGGAAGATGGGCTGGTCGCCGGTCTGGTTGTAGAAGCTGACGTTGCCGCCGGTGACGGGTACGCCGAGCTCGAAGCACGCGTCTGCGAGACCGTCGACGGTCTGCCCGAACTGCCACATGACCTCGGGGTTCTCGGGGCTGCCGAAGTTGAGGCAGTCGGTGACGGCGGTGGGCTCGGCACCCGTGACGGCCACGTTGCGGTAGGCCTCGGCGAGGGCGAGCTGCGCACCCGCGTACGGGTCGAGCTGGCAGTAGCGGCCGTTGCAGTCGGTGGCGATGGCGAAGCCGAGACCCGACTCCTCGTCGACGCGGATCATGCCCGCGTCGTCGGGGAAGCTGAGGGCCGTGTTGCCCATGACGTAGTAGTCGTACTGGTTGGTGACCCACGACGTGTCGGCGAGGTTCGGGCTGCCGAGCAGCTTCAGGAACTGCTCGCGCAGCACCTCGGGGTCATCGCTCCGCTCGAGGGCCGCGGCGGAGTCCTCGCGGAGCGCGTCGATCCAGGTCGGGTAGGCGACGGGGCGTTCGTAGACGGGGCCGTCGACCGCGACGGTCGAGGGGTCGACGTCGACGATCTGCTCGCCGTGCCAGAAGATCTGCAGGCGGCCGTCGCCGGTGACCTCGCCGAGGACGCTCGTCTCGACATCCCACTTCTCGACGACCGCGAGGAACGCGTCGAGCTTCTCGGGAGCGACGATCGCCATCATGCGCTCCTGGCTCTCGCTCATGAGGATCTCCTCGGGCGTGAGCGACGGGTCGCGCAACAGCACCTTCTCGAGATCGACCTTCATGCCCGAGCCGCCGTTGGCGGCCAGTTCGCTCGTCGCGCACGAGATGCCGGCGGCGCCGAGGTCCTGGATCGCCTCGACGAGCTCGCCCTTGTAGAGCTCGAGGCAGCACTCGATGAGCACCTTCTCGGCGAACGGGTCGCCGACCTGCACGGCGGGACGCTTGGTGGGACCGCCGTCGGCGAAGGTGTCGGAGGCGAGGATCGATGCGCCGCCGATGCCGTCGCCGCCGGTGCGGGCGCCGAACAGCACGACCTTGTTGCCGGCGCCGGTCGCGTTGGCGAGCTTGATGTCCTCGTGGCGGAGGACGCCGACTGCGAGCGCGTTGACGAGCGGGTTGCCCTGGTAGACCTTGTCGAAGACGGTCTCGCCGCCGATGTTGGGCAGGCCGAGGCAGTTCGCGTAGAAGCTGATGCCGCTGACGACGCCGTGCACGACGCGGGCGGTGTCGGGGTCGTCGATGTCGCCGAAGCGCAGCTGGTCCATGACTGCGACGGGGCGCGCGCCCATCGAGATGATGTCGCGGACGATGCCGCCGACGCCGGTCGCGGCGCCCTGGAACGGCTCGATGTAGCTCGGGTGGTTGTGGGATTCGACCTTGAAGGTGACGGCCCAGCCCTCGCCCACGTCGACGACGCCGGCGTTCTGGCCCATGCCGACCATGAGCCGTTCCTTCATCTCGTCCGAGACCTTATCGCCGAAGCGGCGGAGGTAGATCTTCGAGGACTTGTAGGAGCAGTGCTCGCTCCACATGACGGAGTACATCGCCAGCTCGCCCGAGGTGGGGCGGCGGCCGAGGATCTCGCGGATCTTGTCGTACTCGTCAGGCTTGAGGCCGAGCGCGCCGTACGGCTGCTCCTTCTCCGGCGTGGCGACGGCGTTCTGGACAGTGTCTGCGACGGGGATGCTCACGCGGCTGGGCTCCAAGACTCGGGATGCCGGGGGACGCCCCCATCCTATCGGCGGGGCACCGGCATCCCGTCGTGTCTTCGGGGGCTCCGCTCCGATACTCTGACGCCATCAGCTCGACGCACACTCCTGGGGGATCCATGTCGACAGCTCACTCGCGGCGCCGTGCCGTTTTCGCGGCCGCTGTCGCGGCCGTGGCGTTGACGCCCGTCCTGTCCGGGTGCACTCAGGTGGCGTCCGCGGTCGCGGGGGCGATCCTCGACGCGAGGGGTGAGCGGCCCGCGCCGCCGGCCGCCTCCGAGACCGACGACGTCGACAACGACATGCTCTTCGTGAATCTCAGGGTCGGCGACTGCTACGACGAACCGAGCGAGTACGACCCGCAGGGGGCGTGGTCGATCCTCCTCATCCCGTGCGAGGAGCCGCACTGGTACGAGCTGTACGCGAAGAGCGACCTGGGCATGTCCCACTTCCCGGACGCCATTTCGACGACGGCGGAGTTCCCCGGCGAGGAGGAGGTGGAGGTGGCGGCGAACGAGGTCTGTTACGAGGCCTTCGCCGACTACGTCGGCGGATCGTACGAGGATTCGACGCTCGAGTACTGGTACTACCTGCCGACGGCGGATTCCTGGGCGCACGGCGATCGGATGGCGAGATGCGTCATCGGTCTCGAGGAGGGAACCATCGCGGGGAGCGCCGCCGGTTCGGGCGGTTTCGTCTCGTGACGACTCCGATACTCTGAACCGTCGTTTGTCGCGTGATGATCCTGGGGGGATCCATGTCTGTTCGTCGTTCGGGTGCTGTCGCTGCTCTGCTGGTCGCGGCGGTGATGCTGTCGGGATGCGCGTCGTCGCTCAGCACGCTGCTCGGCGGCGCGGGTCGTGATGAGAACGGGCAGATCGAGTCCGGAGGCGACCTCGACGTGTTCACCATCACAGTCGGCGACTGCTTCTTCGACGACGCGCTCGCAGCGGCCACCGGCGAGGAGCAGACCAGCACCGTTCGGGCGGTCCCCTGCGACGAGAAGCACGCATTCGAGGCGTACCACGACTTCACGCTCCCCGAGGGCGAGTACCCGACGGTGGACGCCATCGATGAGGCGGCCGCCGACGAGTGTCTCCCGGCTTTCGACGAGTACATCGGGGTCAGCTACGAAGACTCGAAGTACGACTTCTCGTACTACTCGCCGTCGCGCGAGACGTGGGAGTACCGGGACGACCGCCTCGTGTCCTGCGTCCTGACGGCGCCCGAGGGCGAGACGCTCACCGGATCGCTGAAGGGCGTCGGCGAGTAGTCCGACTCACTCCTCGGCGTCGTCGGGATCGGAGTCGATGACGCCGATCCCGACCGCGTGGTGGCTGGGCTCCCCGTCCTGCTGAGGCGGCGCCTTCGGCTCTTCGCCGGGCTCCTTGGCGACGCTGGGCTCCTCGAGTTCCTCGGTGTCGGGCATCTCTTCGGGGTCGTCGTGCTCGGTGCTGTCGTGCTCCGTGCTGTCGGTCTCGGTGCCGTCGTTCTCAGCCATGGGGGCTCCTTCCGTTGTGCTTACTCTGAATGGGGGATGCCGCGGCCGCGACGGTCTTGACGGTCGGCGAGTCGGTGGGTAGGCCTACGCTGACCGGATGGATTCGATCGATCGTCTGCGTGCGCGGGAACGGGAGCTGACGGACCAGTTGGCCCGCCTCGAGGCCGACGACGCCGCGCTGCGAGTCGACCGCGCCGACGCGACGGCGGATGACGAGCACGATCCCGAGGGGTCGACGCTGTCGGGGGAGTGGCAGCGGGTGGACGCGTTGCGCGCGTCGACGCGCGATGAGCTCGCGCAGGTCGCGACGGCGCTGTCGCGGGTGGATGCCGGGACCTATGGCGTCTGCGAGCGGTGCGGTCGTGCGATCCCTGAGGCGCGACTGGAGGTCAGGCCGCAGGCGACGATGTGCGTCGCGTGCGCGTCGCTCGTCTGACCGCGCCCGCGAGCCGGGCCTCTCTCAGAAGGGTGCGGGGTCTCCGGGGTGCGTTTCGGCAGGGGTGAAGGCGACGGCCGGGGTGGGTGCGTCTTCTCTGTAGGTCCTGCCGAGGGGTGAGGTCCATTCGAGGACTCCACCCGTGAGTTGTCGGACTTTCCAGGCGGTGAACTGCTTCATCGAGTGGTGCCGTTGGCACAGGTGGGCGAGGTTGGTGAGTTCGGTCCTGCCGCCGTGGGCGTGGTCGTGGGTGTGGTCGACTTCGCACCGGATGGCGGCGACGCGGCATCCGGGGAACCGGCAGTGCTGGTCTCGGGTTTGCAGGAACCGGCGCATCCCGGACGGGACCCGGTACGAGTCGGTCGACACCGTCACCCCCGTGGTCGGGTCGTGGAACAGCCGCTCCCACATCCCGGTGTCACCTGCGAGTGTGCGGGCGGTCGCGGGGTCGATCGGGGACCGGCCAGCGAGGTCGCAGGGTCCGTCGTCCGAACCCGTCAAGGCCGCGGCAGGCATGAGCACCTGCACGCGCGCGCGGATCGCTCCGAGCGGTCCGGCGGTCGTGTCACGGGTGTCGTCGAGTGCGGGTGTGCCGGCGAGGAGGAGATCGGCGAAGACGTCCGCGCGGACCTGATCGGTGGTGCGCGCGTCGGTCGCAACGACGTCTGAGTTTCCGGCACGCTCCGCTCGCGTGTCGACGATCGCCCGCGCTTGCTGGGTGAGCCGGTCGTGGATCCCCTCGGAGATCACGGTCGGGAGGGTCGCGATCAGGTCGCTCATTCCGTCCCGCCCCGGCACCAACCGCACACACCTTCCCGCCGCGGCTCCCTCATGCCGCTCCGCAAAACTCCGGGGGTGCATCCGGTGCGCGAGGATCTCCAACTCACCTCGCACCCGGTTCGGGGTATCGCGGTCGCACCGTTCGATCGCGACCTTCTCGAACTCGGGCCACAGCTCTGCGGGCAGGTTCGCACCGGCATCCACGATCGCGAGCACATGACCTCGCACGATCCGCCCCGCCTCCCACGCGGCGACCGCGGCGGGGAACCCTTCGATGATCAGCCGGGCTTCACCGATCCGTCGTTGCACGGTGCGGTCCGCGACGCGCATCACGCCGCCGACTTCGGCGGCGATCGACCGGAGCACCATGTCGCTCAGCCGCACTTTCACGTGCGGGTGCCCACCCTGCTCCTCGGCCAACCGTCCCGCGGCGGCGAGCACGCGAAGCTCCGCGATCTGCCCCGCGGCGACCTGCCGGCCGACACGTTCGACGTCTGCAACGATCCCCGTGATGGCGGTGAGATACGCCTCACCATCGGGGGTTTCCGCTGCGTCCGTCATACCTGCACTCTCTCACCCACCTCCGACATCCGGATCCCGAAATCCACCCGAACCACACGTGATGAACAGCCTGGAAATGAGAATGCTCTCGCCCGGCTCAATCGCACAGGGCTGCCAGTCCGGTCACCCTCGGTGCCGTCCGTCAGCAGGACCGTCACGTCGACCGCACGGCGCCTCAGGGATTGCACCACCTGCACGTCGCGGGGTCCGCGACCGAGACCGCCCGAGCATGCACCTCGCGCTCGCCGCACGCTGCGCACCCGTGGACCTCCGCGCACACCTGCGCGGTCGGTTCCCCGCACGCGGCGCACGGCACGCCTCTTTCCGCATCCACGAGTCCGAAGCCGGGGCATCCGCATACAGAACACGGCGTCCGCAGCCGTGCCGCCAGCATCCACGACAGGCGGCGGAGAGTCCGGCGTCGTTCCGGATTCAGGTGGGCCCGTAGATCGGGTTCGAGGACGACGGGACCGCGGCGCACCAGGTCTCGTACGACGGCCGCATCCTGAATCCCCTTCCGCAGTGCCCCTTCGCTCCGCGCGACGACAGCCTGGTGCGGAAAGCCGATGCGCTCCAGGTACTGCCCCGCCTCCCCCTCGTCGGTCACGGTCCGCGCCGGCGCGACGTCCGCGAAGGTTCGCACGCCATGAGTGACATGGATGCCGCGGTTCACGTCGACGAACACGGCGAGCTCCTCGTGCACCACCGGGCCGAACCCGCCGAACGCCGGCGCGTACGACGCCTCCGTCGCGAGGCCCAGGGGCGTGCCGAGCTCGGAGGATGCGGCGCGGGCTTTGGTGATCGCCGCATCCTCCGGGCTGATCGCCCTCGGCACGTCGCGGGTGAACGTGCCGAGGGCGTCGGTGTCGAGGTCGGCGGACGGCCGGACCCCGGCATCCAGCCACCGTGCGAAGGCGGGAGCGAACGCGGCGTCCTTCCCGTGCATCGTGCCCACGGCGACCGTCATCCCCGCATACGGGGAAGCTCCGCTCATGCGAAGTAGTCGGGGCGGCTCACCGCCGTCGGCGATACGAACATCACACCGGACGCCCGATCGAGGACGGGACGGATGCCGGAGATGATCCCATCGGCCTTGTCCGGCGCCACGACCGAGACGAGGAGGGTCAGCGTGTCGTGGTCGTTGAACAGCAGCCGGCCGCCGCGGTGGCCGTGGTGCCCGACGCCCGCGACGCCGGTGATCGCGGTGTAACCGCGGGCCCCGAGGGACTGCATGAGGGCGGACACCTCGGCGACGTCGTCGCTGGCGACGACCACCTCGATCTTGGTCATCGGGGTCAGGTCGGACGTGCTCATGAGCGGTTCTCCTTCGTGGTGGTCTCGTGGTCGCCGACGGGCATGCCGGTGACGGGGGTCGTGTCGAGATCGTCGGTCTCCCAGCCGTAGCGCCCGAAGCGCATCCAGCGGGCGGTGTCGTGCTCACGGGCGCGGAGGGTGATCCAGCGGTTCACGACGAGGTTCCGCACGACCTCCGATTCGTCGACGATCTCGTTGATGCGCGCGAGCGGAGCCTGGACGAACACCTGCAGGCGCACCGGTTCGTGGTGGGCGTGGCGGCCGACGCCGACCGACTGCCACGGCAGCCCGATCCGCAGGTCGCCTCCGAAGCCCGAGAGCACGCCGGTGGTGCCGACGACGTTGTGGAGCGGCTTCGGTCCGGCGCCGAACCGGTCGGGCGCGACGGTCGAGGCGGCGTACTGCGCGTTGATCCACTGGGCGACGACGAGCGGCGCGGTCAGGATCGTCTCCAGCCCGGTCCCGTCGGGGTCGGCAGCCGCCTCGTAGCTGTGCAGGAAGGCGCGCCGTCCGAGATCGACGCCGGCGGTGATCGCGCGCGGCCCGACGATGAAGGCCGCGTTGCCCATGAGACCCCACTCGGGGAACGCCTCCGCCCAGTCGCTCGAGCGGCGGAGCGTCTCCCGCACGGCGTCGCCGTCGCGGTCGGCACCGGGCAGCCCGGCGAGCCGGTCGGCGGCGTTCGCCTGCCGCGCCGTCTCGAGGTGCCGGGTCAGCTCGAGCACACGCATCTCGTGACTGGCCGGGAGGGCCCAGGGTTCGAGCAGCGTCACCTCGTCGGTCACGGTGTCCATCTGCGCCGCGACGAAGAGCGTGTCGTCGGGGATCGTGATGCCCCGCTCGGCGAGGGCGTCGCGCGTCGCCGGGTCGTTGAAGATCGTCGCCGCCGCGCGTGCGTTCGGTTCGCCCTCGTGTCCGCCGCACGCTCCGCACTGCAGACCGCTCGCGAAGGGGTTGTTGGTGACGGATGCCCCGTGTCCGCACACGAGCACGATCGGAGCGAAGCCGTCGACGAGACCCATCATGCGAAGCGCCGTCTCGGCGTACAGCACGCGCTCGTCGAGGCTGAACACGACGTCCGCGTCGACGCGCGTGGTCGGCTTGGCACGCCGCATCCCGGTCCGCACCGACGACCACAACCGTGGAGCGAGGGTGCGCGTCACCGAGGCGGCGCCGAAGAACCATCCGGCCGTCTCCGCGAAGGCGTAGGGCGCGAGGGTCGACTCGCCGAGGGCGTGCGCGGCGCGACCGCGCTCGGCGATCGCCGTCCGATGCCGACGCCAGCGGCCCAGGGCGTCCCGCTCCACCGACGACTCACTCACCGCGACGCGAGGCGTGAGGAGGACCGGGCACGACGCCACGCCGGGCGCACCGTCGGCGGGTCGGAACGAGATCGGCACGGCGAAGAACCCGGCGAAGCCGAGCGTCTCGACCGGGCCGGCCGCTTCGAGGTGGCGCCGGAAGCTCTCGGAGCGCGTATCGATGCAGAAGATCGCCTGCGCGAGAGGACGAGGGGTCTCTTCGAGCGTGCGCAGGACGGGCGCGCTCGCCGGCGCGAGAGCACGAGCCGTTCGCCGCTCGTACGCCTCCTGCCAGATGCTCAGCCGGGTGTAGGCGTCGGTGAGCGACAGGATGCGCCCGAGCGCTGCCCGCACGTCCGGCACGGTCAGGTCGGCGCGGAGCGCGGTCGCCACGGCCAAGAGCCGCGCCTCCTCATCCCGGCCCGTGGAGGGTGCGCGGACGGGAAGCGTCGCCCCGGCGGGCAGCAGAAGCCGCTCGAGTGTCGCGCGGATGGCGACGAGCGAGACCAGGTCGACGCTCCGGGATTCCGCCGCCGTGTGGCGCACGAGCGCCGACCACCCGGGCTGAGCGAGGATGTGCGCGCGGATGAACTCCTCCGCGCCGTCCCCCTCGAGTCCCCAGTGCTCGAGCGCGACGTCGATCGCCGCCGCCGGCTCCGCCGGGGTCGACCGGATGCCGGCGCGCACCCGCCGCGGGAGGGTGGGGTCGAGCGCCGCGAGGCGACGCCAGGCATCCCACATCCCCTCTCCCCGCGTCGGAGTCGACCAGGCGGCGTCGCCGAACAGCGCGGTGAGCCAGCGGCTCGTGAGGTCGTCGACGCGGGCGTGCACCCGTGGCGACAGCCCGCTCGCGGGCGTCGGGAGCGCGGTGGAGGTCGCCGCGCGGGGAGGCGAGACGAGGAGGTCCTGCAGCAGCACCTCGGTCGCGGTCGTGACGAACTCGTCGGCGACGATCGGATGCGGCGACCGTGCCTCGGGGACCAGCTGGTGCAGCGCCGCGACGAGGTCGGCGAGCGGAATGCGCCCGTCGGTGTGGAGCGCGCGGAAGCGTTCCTCGGACGGGGTGAGGAGCACGCCGTGATCGTGGGCTATCCGCCGCATCGCCTCTTCGTGGTCGAGGGTCTCGTACCCCGCGACGGGGTTGCGGGCGATGAAGGTCTCGATCGGGAAGTGCGGCGCGATGGAGCGGGCGGAGGCGGCGACCCATCCGCGGACGGTGGCGTACCGGGCAGGTGTGGCGACGGTGGTCATCGAGTGCTCCCGTATTCGAGGGGTCCGGTCAGAACGGCCGGGGTGGAGGGGCGGACGGAGGGCGTAGGAAGCGCGGGCCTGCCCCACGCGAAGCCGACGGCGAACATCCGGTCGGCGAAGCGGCCGGAGGTGCGCGCGACGACGGCGAGCCCGGCTCCGGCGAGGAAGAGGACCACGGCGACGACGGGCGGGAGCGTCGCGGCGGCCGCTGTCGGCACGAGCGCCTCTGCTGCGGGGAAGACGACCAGCGCGTACCCCGCGACGGCGGCGGCCACGGCGGCCACGAGGCCGGTCCGTGCTGCCGTGGTGGCGCCGCTTCCACCGATGCGCGCCCCAGCGACCGCGGCGGTGGCGAGCGGGAACAGCAGCAGGATGGCCGCCGCGTGGGACAGGATGCCGCCGGCCGCGACCGCGGCGATCCCCACCGCGACGACGACTCCCGCGCCGAGGATCCCCCCGCGCCGGGAGGGGTGCGCCGCGTCGGTGGTGCGTGCCGCCAGCGCGCGCTCGACGGCCGATCCGGCGCCGAGGAAGAGGCTCGCCTTGTACAGCGCGTGGCCGAAGACGTGCACGAGGGCGAGTCCGAAGGCGCCGAGCGAGCAGGCGACGAGCATGAACCCCATCTGCGCGGCGGTCGACTGGACGAGGCGTCCTTTGACGTCGGGCCGGGTGAGCATCGCGAGGCTCGCGAGGAGCATCGTCGCGCCCCCGGCGACGCCGACGACCCAGGGCCCCGCTTCGGCGGGGACGGGTGCGAAGCGCAGCAGGAGGATCGCGCCGGCGTTGACGAAGCCGGCGTGCAGCAGAGCGGAGACGGGCGTGGTCGTCGCCGCGGTCGTCGGCAGCCAGCCGTGCAGCGGGAACGATCCTGCGCGAGCGATGGCGGCGATCGCGACGAGCACGCTGACGGCCGTGGCCGGGACGGGGGAGAGCGTCGCCGGCGCGGAGAGGGACGCCGATCCGGTCGTCGTGATCACCGTGATCACCGCTGCCCAGAGGGCCGCATCCCCGAGGAGCAGCAAGGCAGCGCTGCGCCGGGTCGCGACGCGCGTCTGCGGTCCGTCTCCGCCCGCGCGGATGAGGACGACGGTGCTGATGGTGGCGAGGGTCCATCCTGCGGCGAGGAGGCGGAGGTCGCCCGCCGTGACGCTCGCGACCGATCCGAGAGCCGCGAGGGAGGAGAACCCGAAGAACAGCCGTGAGCGGGGGTCGCCGCGCAGGTTGCGCTCGGCGTAGAGCTGCACGACGACGGTGAGCGCGACGACGAGGAACGCCACGAGCGGACCGGCGAGGTCGCCACCGCCGACCGCGGCGGTCATGGCGCCGACCGCGGCGAGGAAGGTCGCGAGGGCGAGGGGCCAGATCGCGAGGGAGGCCGGGGTGCGCCGACGCGCGGCATCCGGGAGGGCAGCGGCGGCGACCGCGGCGAGCAGCGCAGCGGTCGAGAGGAGGACGAGCATCGACATGCGAAGGACATTACCTGCAATGAATTACCGGTGTCAAAACGCATGTTACTCAAAACCGGTAACCCGACTGCCGCACGGCTATGCTGACCCCATGGGCCACTGGACGTTCCTCACGAATCACGCCCATGTGCTGATCTACGTCGCCCGCGACCCGGGGGCTCGCGTGCGAGAGATCGCCGACGCGGTGGGCATCACCGAACGCACGGCCCACGGCATCCTGAGCGACCTCGTCGACGACGGGTACCTGCGCCGCGAGAAGGAAGGTCGACGCAACCGCTACGAATGCGTCGAGGACCTTCCGATGCGGCATCCCATCGAGAGCGACCACGCCGTCGGCGAGCTGCTCCGCGCGCTGCGGGGCTGACCCCCGCCGGCGCCTGCGGGAGCCACGTGCTTCATACCCCTGGGGGTATGATCGATGTCATTCCGACGAGAGGATGGCGGCATGGATGAGGCGACTCGGGTCGAAGACTCGACCTCACACGATCCTGAGGCCAAGCGCAAAGTCGTCAATCGTCTCAAGCGTGCGCAGGGCCAGCTCTCCGCCGTCATCGCCGCGGTCGAGGAGGATGCTTCGTGTCGTGACGTCGTCCCGCAGCTCGCTGCGGTGTCGAAGGCGCTCGATCGAGCCGGGTTCCTCCTCGTCTCGACGGCACTGCGTGAGTGTCTCACCGACCCGGAGGGGGACATCGCGCCCGAGGAGCTCGAGAAGCTCTTCCTCTCGCTCGCCTGACCGGTCGAGGTCGACAGGAGACCTCTTGACGCCCGGCATCCCTTGCTCTAACGTACAACCAAATGGTTGCACAAACGGAGTTCAGCGATGATCAGATCGACCGCGTCTTCCATGCCCTGGCGACGGCGACGCGGCGCGACATCCTGCGTCGCACCCTCGAGCGCGAACAATCCGTCTCCGCGCTCGCCGCGGAGTACGACATGTCGTTCGCAGCCGTCCAGAAGCACGTCGCCGTGCTCGAGGCGGCAGAGCTGGTCGTCAAGCGCGCCGAGGGGCGCGAGCGCCTCGTCCGGGCGGACCCCGACGTGATCGCCCGTGCCCGCGCACTCCTCGGACAGTACGAGGAGCTCTGGCGGTCCCGCATCGACCGGCTCGACGCCCTTCTGGCCGAGCCCGAGAACTGACCCATCCCACGAAGGAGTGAGACATGCCCGTCACCGACATCACGACCGATACCGAGAACCTCACCATGACGCTCACCGCCGACGTCGACGCGCCCGTCGACCGGCTGTGGCGCGCGTTCACGCAGCCGCGCCAACTCGAGCGGTTCTGGGGGCCTCCCGGGTGGCCGGCGACCTTCACCGCCTTCGACTTCGCCGTCGGGGGCCATGCCCACTACGCGATGACGAGCCCGACGGGCGAGACCTCGCGCGGCACGTGGGAGTTCCTCGCGATCGACGAAGGCCGTGCCTTCGAGGTGCTCGACGCGTTCGCCGACGAGAACGGCGAGCCGATGGCCGACTTCCCCTCCATGCGCATGCGCTTCTCGTTCGACGAGACCGAGACGGGGTCTCGGCTGTCGAACATCACCTACTTCACCTCGGTCGAGGCACTCGAGCAGGTCGTCGCGATGGGCGCCGTCGAAGGGTCGCGCATGGCGATGGACCAGCTCGACACGGTCCTCCATGACCTGCGCGACTGGTTCCACGGCAAGGGGACGAACGTCGAGCTGCTCGACGACACCCACGTCCGCATCACCCGGCTCGTCGACGGTCCGCGGCATCTCGTGTGGCGCGCCCACCACGAACCCGACCTGATGCGGAAGTGGATGCTGGGGCCCGAGGGGTGGTCGATGGTCGAATGCGTCGTCGGCGAGCACTACCGGAACGTGTGGGAGGAGGACGGCAAGCCCGATACCCGCTTCGGCTTCGAGGGCGAGACGCTGCTCCTCGACGAGCCCCGGCGCTCGGTGAGCACCGAGAGGATGATCGGGACGGACGGCCCGTCGACGACGAACGACCTGCAATTCTACGAGGAGGACGGCGCGACGCTCCTCACCCTCCTCATCGAGTACCCCGACGTCCAGACGCGCGACATGATCCTCGCGACGGGCATGGCCGACGGCATGGAGGCGTCCTACGCTCGTCTCGAGCGCGAGGTGCTGCAGGCAGCGTGACGCCTGCTCGAAGCGATGCCCTCGTCCGCCGGCTCAGGCCCGGGCGAGGGCGTCCTCGAGCGCGACCCAGGCGAGCATCGCGCACTTCACGCGAGCCGAGAACTTCGACACCCCCGACAGGGCTGCGGCGTCGGCGAAGGTCTCCTCGTCGAGCGGGATCGCTCCGCGCGAGCGCAACGCCTCACGGAACCCGTCGATGAGCTTCACGGCGTCCTCGCGGGGCATCCCGTCGTCCCCGCCGTCCTCCTCGATCAGAGCGGCGAGCATCGAGGCCGAGGCCTGCGAGATCGAGCAGCCCGACCCCTCCCACGACAGGTCGGTGATGCGCTCACCCGCATCGTCGACGCGCACGCGGAGCGTGATGTCGTCGCCGCACATCGGGTTGTGCTGGTGAGAGCTCGCCGAGCGGCCCTCTTCGGGCGACAGGCCCTGCCCGTGCGGGTGCTTCGAGTGGTCCAGGATCAGCTCCTGGTACAGCGAGTCGAGACCGTTCATTCGTTCACTCCGAAGTAGGACCGGATGCCGCTGACGGCATCGACCAGGGCATCGACATCGGCGTCGGTGTTGTACAGGGCGGCGGACGCGCGGACGGATGCCGTCACGCCGAACCTCCGGTGAAGCGGAGCCGCGCAGTGGTGTCCGACGCGCACGGCGATGCCCTGCGCGTCGAGGAACTGGCCGGCGTCGTGCGCGTGCACGCCGTCGACGACGAAGCTCCAGAGGCCCACGCGCTCGGCACCGTCGGCGTCGCCGAGCAGACGGATGCCGGGGAGGTCGACGAGTCCCTCGCGCATACGCGCCGCGAGCCGCGCCTCGTGCGCGTGCACGGCGGGCATGCCGGCGTTCTCGAGGTACGAGACCGCGGCGGCGAGGCCGACCGCGGGACCGATCGGCTGCGTGCCGGCTTCGAATCGCTGCGGCGGGGGCAGGTAGCCGGCATCGTCGAGGGTGACGGTCGTGATCATCGATCCGCCCGTGAGGAACGGTGGGAGCGCCTCGAGTACGTCGCTCCGGCCGTACAGGCCGCCGACGCCGTAGGGGCCGAGCATCTTGTGGCCGCTGAAGACGGCGAGATCGACGCCCATGGCGGGCAGGTCGAGCCGCATGTGAGGGGCGGACTGGCAGGCGTCGAGAACCGTGAGTGCACCGACGTTCTGCGCGAGCGCGACGATCTCGGCGACCGGGTTCACGATCCCGAGCACGTTCGACACGTGCGAGAACGCGACGATCCGGGTGCGCTCGCCGATGATCCGGGCCGCGGCATCCATGTCGAGGCGGCCGTCGTCCTGCACGGGGATGTGTCGCAGCACGGCGCCGGTGCGCGCCGCGAGTTCCTGCCACGGGATCAGGTTCGCGTGGTGCTCGGTCTCGGTCGCGACGATCTCGTCGCCGGGCAGCAGGACGAACCGAGCGGATGCCGGGGCCCCCCGCCCGAGCGTCGCGTTGCCGATCGAGTAGGCCACGAGGTTGAGGCCCTGGGTCGCGCCGCTGGTCCAGACGAGTTGCTCCTCGCGGGCGCCGACGAAGCGCGCGACGGTGGCCCGGGCATCCTCGAACAGGTCCGTCGCCTCGGCGGCGAGGGTGTGGGCGCCGCGGTGGACGGCCGCGTTGCTGCGGGTGAGGAAGTCGTACTCGGCCTGCAGCACCTGGCGCGGCTTCTGGCTCGTCGCCGCGGAGTCCAGGTAGACGAGCGGGTGGCCATTGACCTCCTGCTGGAGGATCGGGAAGTCCTCGCGCAGCCGGGCAGCATCGAGCGTGGCCGGCTCGGACAGGGCGGGAGAAGTCACCCCTCTAGGCTACGCCGGTGAGCGGTCGCACGGTCCGGAGCCTCAGTTCTCCGAGTGCTCGACGAGACCGTAATGACGCTGATCGATGCGACCGCCGCGGTCGTCGCCCGGAAGCGGTCGCGAGCGACGACCGTAGACGATCTCGGACGAGTCGAGCAGCCAGGGGACGAGCGTCACGGTCACGCCGTGGACCATCATGAGCTGCTGCGCGATCCGGCGGGCGCGGCGGTTGTGGAGGGGCGTCTCCCACCAGTGCCCGACGATGTACTGAGGCAGGTAGACCGTGACGACGGAGGGGCCGTGCTTCTCGCGGTACTTCTCGATGAAGCCGATCAGCGGCGATGCGTAGTGGCGGTACGGCGAATCGACCACGACCAGGGGTACCGGCATCCGGTGGTACTCCCAATCGGCCTTCAACTCGGCGATGTCGTCGGTGGTGACCGCGACGTGGACCGCGAGCGTCTTCTCGTGCTTGGCGGCGAGGGCGTAGTCGATGGCTTTCGCGACGGGCTTCTGCAGCCTGCCGACGAGGATGATCGCGAGATCGCCGGACGCCCCGAACTTCACGGTGTCGTCCATCTCGATCTCGTGCTCGACGTCGCGGTAGTACCGGTTCACCCCGATCATGAGGAACGCGAGGACCGGCATCGCCAGGAACACCAACCAGGCCCCGTGCGTGAACTTGGTGATCGTCACGATGACGAGGACGGCGACCGTGAACGCGGCCCCGACGGTGTTGATGACGAGGCCCGAGACGGCGCCCCGACGCGCGGGCGTGTTGCCCTTGAGGAGCCGCAGCTCGCGACGCCAGTGGCGGACCATGCCGATCTGGCCCAGCGAGAACGACACGAAGACGCCGATGATGTAGAGCTGGATGAGGGTGGTCAGGTTCGCCTGGAAGACCACGAGGATCGCGATCGCCGCGCCGCCGAGGATCAGCATGCCGTTGGAGAACACGAGGCGGTCGCCGCGGGAGTTCAGCGCTTTGGGGGCGTAGCTGTCGCGGGCGAGCACCGACCCGAGCAGGGGGAATCCGTTGAACGCCGTGTTGGCGGCCAGCAGCAGGACGCAGGCGGTGGCGGCCTGGATGATGAAGAAGAAGACCGAGTCGCCGCCGAAGGTGGCCGCGGCGACCTGCGCCATGAGGCTCGGCTGCGGACCTGCGGCGCAGTCGAAGCCGATCAGCTTGCACGGGTTCTCGGCGTAGTGCACGCCCGCGATGAGCGCGAGAGCGGTCAGCCCCGCGAAGAGGACGATAGCGATGCCGCCCATGAGCACGAGTGTCGTCTGCGCGTTCTTCACCTTGGGGGTGCGGAACGCGGGCACGCCGTTGCTGACGGCCTCGACACCGGTGAGGGCGGAGCAGCCGCTCGAGAAGGCGCGCAGCAGCAGCAGGATGAACGCGACCTGAGACAGCGCCTCGGGCTCGACCGTGTACGCCGCGCTCGAGGCGACGGGGGCGTCGCCGATCGCCCAGCGGAAGAGGCCGGTGCCGATCATGAGGGCGACGGAGCCGATGAAGACGTACGTCGGGATGGCGAAGGCCTGCGACGCCTCGCGCACGCCGCGCAGGTTGACGATGACCAGAAGGATCACGAAGCCCACCGCGAGCTCCACCCGCCACGCGTTGAGGAAGGGGAGGGCCGAGATGATGTTGTCGACGCCGGAGGACACCGACACCGCGACGGTGAGGACGTAGTCCACGAGGAGGGCGGATCCCACCACCACACCGGCCTTCTCGCCGAGGTTGGTGCGAGCGACCTCGTAGTCGCCGCCGCCGGACGGGTACGCCTTGATGAGCTGACGGTAGCTGAGGACCACGACGACGAGCAGCACGACGACCGCGGCGGCGACCGGCGGCGCGAAGGCCATGAACGCCGTCCCGCCGATGAGCAGGATCATCAGGAGTTCCTGCGGCGCGTAGGCCACCGACGACAGCGCGTCCGACGCGAAGATGGGCAGCGCGCGCTTCTTCGGAAGCAGCTGTCCTTCGAGCTTCTCGGTGTCGAGGGGTTCGCCGATCAGCATGCGCTTCACGGCGGGGGAGGGGACCGCGTTCGGGTCGCGGCTGTCACTGGTCACGGCGGGCGACATTACGCCTCACGCGAACCCGCCGCAACGCGGGCGGGTCGCGGACTATTCCCTAGACTCGCGAGGTGAGCGGACAAGTCTTCCCGGCGGTCGTCGCGATCCTGTTCGGGGCGGTCGTGGGCCTCATCCTCTTCGTGCCGGTCGTGGCCGTCAGTTACCGTCGTCGCGGCCGCCTCAGCGTCGGCCGGGTCGGGTTCTGGGCGGCATCCCTCGTCTACTTCCTGGCGATCTGGAGCTACACCCTTCTGCCCCTTCCCGCGTCGGACGACTATCGCTGCTCGGGTGCGGTCCTGTCACTCGCGCCGACCGTCGACGACGTCGTCGGTGCTTTCGCCGACGGGTCGCCCCTGACGGACGTCCGTCTGCTGCAGGTCGTGTTCAACGTCCTCCTCTTCGTCCCCCTCGGATTCCTGATCCGGGTCGTCGCTCGTCGCGGAGTCCTCGTCGGCACCCTGGCCGGATTCGTCCTGTCGCTGATCATCGAGACGACTCAGCTGACCGGTGTCTGGGGCATCTTCCCGTGCGGGTACCGGCTGTTCGACGTCGGCGACCTGCTGACGAACACTCTGGGCGCCCTCGTCGGGTCGGTCCTCGGACTGCTCGTTCCCGCCCGCCTGCGCGGCGTCGAGAAGGCGACGGATGCCGGGGCTCCCCGCCCGGTCACCCGCGGGCGCCGGCTGCTCGGCGTCGTGTGCGACCTGCTCGGCACCGCCGTCCTCGCGGGCGCCGCGGGAACGACGGTGCAGCTCTTCCTGCAGTACGCGCTCCGCCGCAGCGACCTCGTCTCCGACGGCGTCATCGCCGACATCGCCTCGGGATGGGTACCGATCGCGGTGTGGCTCGCGGTCGTCCTCGTGACGGGGCGCACGGTCGGCGACCTGTGCGTCGAGCTCCGATACGAGGGCGGGCGCCTCGCGGAACCCCTCGCCCGGGCGCTCCGCTTCCTCGGCGGTATCGGGGGCTACCTCGTCCTCGGCGAACTGGGCGCCGCCGGCGGCATCCTCGTCGGCCTGTTCGTGCTGACGTGGCTCGTCCTGGCGTTCGCCACACCCGCGGCGCGCGGGCTGCCGGGGGTCCTCAGCGGTCGCCGGCTCGTCGACGCGCGCTCATCGGACTCCGCCGATCACTGACCCCGGGCGCGGAACGTGTAGGTGATCGACGCGACCTTCTGCGCGGACTCGTCCGACTCGACGAAGGCGCTGAACTCGCGCGACCCGTTGCTGTAGAACTTCCCTCGGCCCTCGCCGTAGGTGAGGCGCACGCGCCCGCTGGTGAGCGTGAACTCATCGAACGGTCCCTTGCTCCGGGCCTGGTCGAGGCTGTCACCCACGGAGACGCCGAACTCGTTCGTGACCTGCACATCCTGAGGCAATCCCGTCGTCACGGTCGCCCAGGTCGGTGCCGGAACCTCGCCGCGGGAACGGCCGCCGTCGCCGAGGAAGACGTCGTACAGCCGGAACCCCGGCCAGACGTAGATGTCGTACGCCCAGTTCTCGGCGTCGCCGTTGACGAAGTCCTCCTTCGGGGCGGTGCCGAAGGCCTTGGTCAGCGCAGCGATCACGGGGCCGGAATCATCGGCCCAGCGGTGGGTGACCGTGCCGTCGGCGGTCTTCACCGTGAAACCCGACCCGTTCAGTTCGATGGTGGATGCCGCTGCGGGCGGCTCCTCTTCGACGGGCTCGGACGGCTCGGGGTCCTGCGGTGCCGATGGCGAGGGCTGGGGCGCCGCCGTCGAGCTCGCCGGCGGCGGCGCGGCGGTGGTCGGTTCGGTCGCACGCAGCAGGTACACGCTGACGACCACGATCACCGCGACGAGGAGGACGCCAGCGACCGCGCCGAGGATCATCGGGAGGCGATTCGGGTTCTCGGGCCGCCGGGGCTTCTCGTGCTCCTGCGGGTCGAGGGGGGCGAAGGGCAGCCAGTCGTCGTTGCTCACGTGAGGAACTCCCGCGCGGCGACGGTCAAAGCGTCGACGCCGCGCTCGATGGTCGGGTGCAGGACAGGGGCGAAGAACGGGGAATGATTCGTCGGGATGTCGCGCGAGATCGTACCCGCGGCGGCGGCATCCGCGTACTGCTGCGGGTCGACCCCGCCCCAGAACCAGTAGACGAGCGGAACGCCGGCTTCGCGGGCGAACCAGGACACATCCTCGCTGCCGGTGAACATGCCGGGGTCGACGACGGTGCCCTCCCCGAATGCGCGATCCATCGCCGAGGTCAGCCGGCCGGTCGCGTCCGCGTCGTTGATGGTCGGCGGAAGGGTGTGGAGGGTGGTGATCGTGGGTTCCTGCTCCGCGCCGGATGCCGCGGCCTCCGCACGGACGACGCGCTCGACGCGCGCGAGGATGTCGGCGCGCGCCTCGTCGTCCGGGTAGCGCAGGCTGAGCTCGAGGGTCGCCTCGGCCGGGATGATGTTGTTCTTCAGGCCGGCGTGGATCGAGCCGACGGTGACGACGGCCATCTCACGGGGGTCCACCTCGCGCGAGACGACGGTCTGCAGACGCATGACGGTCGCCGCCGCCATGACGATCGGGTCGATCGTCGAGTGGGGGCGCGACCCGTGGCCGCCCCGGCCGTGCAGGGTGACCGTGATGCCGTCGGACGCCGCCATCTGCGTGCCCGGCCGCACCCCGATCGTTCCGGCGGGCAGCGGGGTCAGGTGCTGGCCGAGGACGATGTCGGGCTTCGGGTACCGGTCGAAGACGCCGTCGGCGATCATCGCCTGCGCGCCGGCGCCGTACTCCTCGGCGGGCTGGAAGACGGCGACGACGGTACCCGACCACTCGTCGCGGGTGGCGCTCAGCTTCTCGAGCGCGCCCAGCAGGGCGGTCACGTGCATGTCGTGGCCGCAGGCGTGCATGACCGGGACGTCCTGACCGGCGGGGTCGACGCCGCGGGCGGTGCTCGCATAGGGGAGACCGGTCTGCTCGGGAACCGGGAGGCCGTCCATGTCGGCGCGCAGCCAGACGACGGGGCCGTCGCCGTTGCGGATCACGGTGACGACACCGGTGCGGCCGACGCCCTCCTCGTAGTCGAGGCCGAGCGATGCGAGCTCGCGTGTGATGACGCCGGCCGTCCGGGTCTCCTGGAACGACAGTTCCGGATGCCGGTGCAGGTCGGTGTAGATCGCTTCGAGATCGAGGGGCATACCTTCGAGCCTACGGCGAGGGACGGCCTGCTACCTCAGCGAGTCCTCCACGGGGAGCGCTCGTCGAGGTCCGCTCGACGAGGCGGAACGCCAGGTCGCCGAGCTCCTGCCGTCCTTCGAGCGCCGCGAGGACGGCGTCCGCGGCGCGCTCACCCTGTTCGTGCGGGAACTGGGCGACCGTCGTGAGCCCGAAGAAGTCGCCCATCTCGTGCCCGTCGACACCGATCACCGAGAGGTCTCCCGGCACATCGAGTCCTCGGTCCCTCGCGGCGAACATGGCGCCGAATGCGATCTCGTCGGATGCCGCGAAGATCGCCGTCGGCGGTTCGTCACCGTCCAGCAGGGCGAGCGCGGCGCGATGCCCGCCGTCGATGGTGAACTCCGCTGCGGCGAAGGGGGCGTCCCAGATGCCGGCATCCGCCATCGCCGAGGTGAAACCGTGCCGGCGCAGCGACGGGATGTCGAGGCCGGGATCTCCCGCGTGTCCCGCGCCGATGTGCGCGATGCGCCGGTGACCGAGGTGCAGCAGGTGCTCGGTCGCTGCCCGGGCGACGGCCAGCTCGTCGACGCGCAGCGCGGGCAGGCGCGGCGTGGTGGCGCCGAGACCCACGACCGGCAGGTCGAGAGAGAGGAGCCGGTCGATCTCGTCGTCGGTGAGCGCGACGGAGAGGACGACGAGCCCGTCGACCCGGCCGCGCCGCAGTGACACGTCCAGCACGCCGTCCCGCTGGATCCGGTCCTCGCTCATGCTGTACAGCGTCATGTCGTAGCCCTGCGGGGCGAGGCGGCTCGCGATGCCGTCGAGGACGTTCGCGAAGAACCACCGGTCGAGCAGTGGGACGACGACGCCGATGTTCGCGGCACGCCCCGTCGCCAGAGCGGATGCCGCAGCCGACACCACGTAGCCGAGGTCTGCTGCGGCCGCCCGCACGCGGGTGCGGGTCGCATCCGAGATGCGCCCGCGCCCGCTCAGCGCACGTGAGACGGTCGCCGCCGAGACGCCTGCGGCGCGGGCGACGTCGTCGATGCCGGTCACGTCAGTCCGCGGCGATCCACACGGTCGTGTCGGCCGGCAGTTCGCGACCCGCGAACGCGTCGCTCTCGACGAGCAGCGTGCCCTTCGGGAGCGAGACCGGGGTCGTGCCGACGTTGGCGATGACCGTGACATCGCCGTTCCGGAACGCGATGACGTCGTCGCCGTAGCCGTCCAGCCACTCCAGCGATCCCGCTCCCAGCTCGTGTGCGCGACGGGTCGCGAGGAGTGTGCGGTACAGCCACAGCGTCGAGTCCGGCTGGTCCTCCTGCACGTCCCGGGCCAGTGCCGTCCACTCCGCCGGCTGGGGCAGCCAGCTCTCGCCCGTGGGGCTGAAGCCGAACGCGCCCTGGTCGGCGGTCCAGGGCAGCGGGACCCGGCATCCGTCACGGCCGTAGCGCTCGCCGTTCGTGCGGAACCAGGTCGGGTCCTCGCGGACGTCGTCGGGCAGCTCCATCGCCTCGGGAAGGCCGAGCTCCTCGCCCTGGTACAGGTAGGACGAGCCGGGGAGGGCCAGCATGAGCGACGTCGCCGCGCGAGCGCGACGCAGGCCGGCGGCGGGGTCGGGCTTGCCGGGGGTGTCCGGCCCGACGCCGTGGCCCTGGGGGTGACCCGGCATAGCGAGGCGGGTCGCGTGGCGGATGACGTCGTGGTTGGAGAGAACCCAGGTCGCGGGAGCGCCGACGGCGGGGAAGGCCCGCAGGGACTCGCTGATGATCTCGCGCAGCTGCGCCGCATCCCACTCGCTCATCGCGTACGGGAAGTTGAACGCCTGGTGCATCTCGTCGGGCCGCACCCACTTCGCGGTCTCGTCGACCGTCGGCAGCCATGCCTCGGCGCAGAGCGCGCGGTCGCCCTCGTACTCGTCGAGCACGCGGTGCCATTCGCGCCACACCTGATGCACACCATCCTGGCCCCAATACGGCACGGGCTCAGCGCCGCCCATCGAGTCGGCCTCGGCCGGCGGGGTGTAGTCGGGCAGTCCGTCGGCCTTGATGAGGCCGTGGGCCACGTCGACGCGGAAGCCGTCGACGCCGCGATCGAGCCAGAAGCGCAGGGTCGCCTCGAACTCGGCGCGCACCTCGGGGTTGGTCCAGTCGAAATCGGGCTGCGAGCTGTCGAACAGGTGCAGGTACCACTGGCCGGGATCTTCGGCGGAGGTGGGTTCGATGCGGGTCCATGCCGGACCGCCGAAGACGGACTCCCAGTTGTTGGGGGGCAGCTCGCCGTTCTCGCCCTGACCGTCGCGGAACATGTAGCGGGCGCGCTCGGGGCTGCCGGGAGCGGCGGCGAGGGCCTGCTGGAACCAGACGTGCTTGTCGGAGGAGTGGTTCGGGACGAGGTCGATGATGACGCGGATGTCGCGGGCGTGGGCTGCCTCGAGCATGTCGTCGAAGTCGCCGAGGGTACCGAAGAGCGGGTCGACGTCGCGGTAGTCGGCGACGTCGTAGCCGGCATCCTTCTGCGGCGAGGTGAAGAAGGGGCTCAGCCACACGGCGTCGACGCCGAGCGAGGCGAGGTCGTCGAGGTGCGACGTGATGCCGGGCAGGTCGCCGATGCCGTCGCCCGAGGCGTCCGCGAAGGAGCGGGGGTAGATCTGGTAGATCACGGCGGTGCGCCACCACTCGGCACCGGGACGGCTCTCGCCGATCGGGGCCAGCGTCGAGGTGGCGGTCGGGGAGGGGGTCGAAGTCATGCGCGCCAGCCTAGTGCAAGCGCTTGCGCAAGCGATATGACGCAGGGCGAGTACCCTGGACCCAGTGAATCCCGACGCACTCGCCCGAGCCGAATCGCTCATCGCGACGATCCCCGACTTTCCCGAACCCGGCATCCTCTTCCGCGACGTCTCGCCGTTGCTGGCCGACCCGGCGGGGCTGCGCACCATCGCCATGGCGATGGCGGAACCGTTCATCGGCTCGTTCGACGTCGTCGCGGGCGTCGAGGCACGCGGCTTCCTGCTCGCCGGCGCGATCGCGATCGCCTCGGGGACGGGCCTCGCGCCGATCCGCAAAGCGGGCAAGCTGCCGCGTCCCGCCGGTTCGGTGAGCTACGACCTCGAGTACGGCAGTGCGACGATCGAGATGTCGGGCGACCTCGCCGAGGGTGCGCGGGTCCTGCTCGTCGACGACGTCCTGGCCACCGGCGGAACGCTCCGCGCGGGGCAGCAGCTGCTCGAGCAGCTCGGCTACAGCCTCGCCGGCACGTCCGTGCTCATGGAGCTCACTGCACTCGAGGGCCGCACCGTGTGCGGCCCCGTGCACAGCGTCTTCACCGTCTGATCAGGTCCGGATCACGACGTTCTCGGGCTCCTCGCCCGCCAGCAGGTGGCCGATCTGGCGTCGCAGCAGTCGCACGATCCGCGGGTGCATCGCGTCGGTCGCGCCGCCCACATGGGGAGCGATGACGACGCCCTCCAGGGACCACAGCGGGTGGTCCGCGGGAAGCGGTTCGGGGTCGGTGACGTCGAGGGCTGCCCGGATGCCGCGGCTCCGGACGTGTGCGACGAGGGCGTCCGTGTCGACCAGCGACCCGCGACCCACGTTGACGACGAGGGCGCCGTCGGCGAGGGCGGCGAGGAATGCGTCGTCGATGATGTGCCGCGTCTGGTCGCCCCCGGGGAGCGAGGCCACGACGATGTCCACCCCCGGGAGCAGCTCCGCCAGCTCGTCCGCGCTGTGGACGTGGACACCGTCCTCGTCGCGCGCGCGCGAGGCGACGGGAACGAGCTCGACCTCGAAGGGGGCGAGACGCGCCGCGATCGCCTTGCCGACGCCGCCGTAGCCGAGCAGTAGGACGCGGCGGTCGGCGAGACCCGTGGTCTGCACCGGCGCCCAGTCGCCGGACGCCTGCGCCCGGACGAACCGGTCGATGCCGCGCTGCGCCGTCAGGGTGAGCGCGACGGCCAGTTCTGCCGTCGCGGCCTCGTGCACGGTCGCCGCGTTCGCGAACACCGAGCCTGCGGGAAGGCGGTCCTCGATGCCCTCGTAGCCGATCGACTGACCCTGGACGAGGCCGACCTCGATTCCCTCGAGCCATCCGAGCGGGTTGCCCGCCATGTAGGGCGGAACGACGAGATCGATGCGCGAACGCGGGGCGGCGGCATCCATCTTCCAGACGAAGACGTCCGCCCCGTCGATGTCGGAGAGCTCCTCGGCGAGGCGGGCGGAGGGGACGCTGACGCTGATCGAAGCCATGCATCCGAGGCTATCGCCCGGCCCGGGGGACCCGGCCGACACCTAGGCTGGTTCGATGCCTGAAAACCCCCGCGCGAACCCCGACGCCTTCGTCCGTGTGCGCGGGGCGAACGAGAACAACCTGCGGGACGTGGATGTGGACGTCCCCCGCGACGCGATCGTCGCCTTCACCGGTGTCTCGGGTTCGGGCAAGTCGTCGCTGGCCTTCGGCACGATCTTCACCGAGGCGCAGCGCCGCTACCTCGAGTCGGTCGCGCCCTACGCGCGGCGGCTGATCCAGCAGGGCCACGACCCTCACGTGGATTCGATCACCGGCCTCCCGCCCGCCGTCGCGCTGCAGCAGCGCCGCGGCGCACCGAGCTCGCGCTCGAGCGTCGGCACCGTCACGACCCTGTCGAACTCCCTCCGCATGCTGTTCTCGCGGGCGGGCACGTTCCCGTCCGGGTTCACGACGCGCCTCGACTCCGACGCGTTCTCGCCGAACACGGCCGCCGGCGCCTGCCCCGAGTGCCACGGTGTCGGCGTCGCGCATACCGTGACCGAGGACACCCTCGTGCCCGACCCGTCGCTGAGCATCCGCGACGGCGCGATCGCCGCCTGGCCGGGGGCGTGGCAGGCCAAGAACCTCCGCGACATCACGATCGCCCTCGGCTACGACGTCGATCGCCCGTGGCGCGAGCTCGACCAGGCCGACCGCGACTGGCTCCTGTTCACCGACGAGCAGCCCGTGGTGCAGATCACGCCGCAGCGCGACCGCGTTGCGAAGCCCTACAAGGGCACGTTCTGGAGCGCGAAGAAGTTCGTCTTCCACACCCTCGCCGACTCGCAGAGCGCGTCGATGCGCAGCCGCGTGCTCGGCTTCGTCCGCACCGGCGTCTGCCCGCTCTGCGGCGGCACGGGCCTGCGCCGCGAGGCGCTCGCTGTCACATTCGCGGGCCGAACGATCGCGGAGCTGAACGCCCTGCCGATCCGCGAGCTCGCCGACGTGCTCCGTCCGACGACGCAGATCCGGGATGCCGCGCCCGCCCTCCCGACCACCGAATCGGGTGAGCGCACCGACGTCGCCGTGGCCATCACGACCGACCTCGTCGCGCGCATCCAGGTGCTCCTCGACCTCGGTCTCGGCTACCTCGGGCTCGGCCGCGTGACGACGACGCTCTCTCCCGGCGAGATGCAGCGGTTGCGCCTGGCGACCCAGCTGAGGTCGGGCCTGTTCGGCGTCGTCTACGTCCTCGACGAGCCGTCGGCCGGGCTCCACCCCGACGACGCGGCGCCCCTGCTCGACGTGCTCGAACAGCTCCGCGCTTCGGGCAACTCCGTCTTCGTCGTCGAGCACAACATGGACGTCGTCCGTCGTGCGGACTGGATCGTCGACGTCGGCCCCGGCGCGGGTGAGGCCGGCGGCGCGGTGCTCTACTCCGGCGAGGTCGGGGGGCTGGCGGGTGTCGCCCAATCGGCGACGCGTCCGTTCCTGTTCCCTGAGGACGACGAGGCCGCGTCCCGCGAGCGTCGGGGGGCCACCGGCATCCTCTCGCTCGAGGGCGTCTCGCTGCACAACCTCGACGGACTCGACGTGGAGGTCCCCCTCGGCGTCTTCACCGCGGTGACGGGCGTCTCGGGTTCGGGGAAGTCCACGCTCGTCAGCCGCGTGCTGCGCGACGTCGTCGAGCGTCACCTGCGCGGCGGTGCCGTCGACGATCCGGATGCCGACGGTGCGGCGGACGCCGACGAGCCGTCCGACCGCATCGCCGAGGCGATGGTGCCGACGGCGGCGGCCGACGCGATGCGGGTGCGGGCCGTCACAGGACTCGACGCCCTCGACCGGCTCGTCCGCGTCGATCAGAAGCCGATCGGTCGCACCCCCAGGTCGAACCTCGCCACCTACACCGGGCTCTTCGACGCCGTCCGCACGGTGTTCGCCGCGACCGACCTCGCGCGCGAACGCGGTTACGCGCCCGGCCGGTTCTCGTTCAACGTCGCGGGCGGCCGGTGCGAGACGTGCCTCGGCGAGGGATACGTCACGGTCGAACTCCTGTTCCTACCGGGCAGCTACGGTCGATGCCCGACGTGCCACGGCGCCCGCTACAACCCCGAGACGCTCGAGGTGACCTACGGCGGCGAGAACATCGCCGACGTCCTCGCGATGACGGTCGACGAGGCGGCGACGTTCCTCGAGGCGGTGCCCGCGGCATCCCGCAGCCTCCGGACCCTGCAGGACGTCGGGCTCGGCTACCTGCGCCTCGGTCAGCCGGCGACCGAGCTGTCGGGCGGTGAGGCGCAGCGCATCAAGCTCGCGACCGAGCTGCAGCGCGCGCGGCGGGGCCACACCCTCTATCTGCTCGACGAGCCGACGACGGGGCTCCACCCCGCCGATGTGCGGAGACTCCTGGCGCAGCTGCACGCGCTCGTCGACGCGGGGGACACCGTCGTCGTCGTCGAGCACGACATGGACGTCGTCGCGGCGGCCGACTGGGTCATCGACCTCGGTCCGTCGGGCGGGGATGCCGGAGGTCGCATCGTCGCGGAGGGGACACCGGATGCCGTCGCCCAGGACCCCGACAGCCGTACCGCGCCGTACCTGGCGCGGCGTCTGACCGCCTGAACCGGCTCAGGCCGCGGAGTGCACGACGGCCGAGACGGCCGCCGTGAAGAAGCTCAGGCCGTCGACGCCCGACCGCATCGCGACCGCGGTGTCGGGCCCGAAGCCGGGCTCGATCGCGTGCTCGGGGTGCGGCATGAGGCCGACCACGTTGCCGTGCTCGTTGGTGAGCCCTGCGATGTCGTCCATCGACCCGTTCGGGTTGACGCCGGCGTAGCGGAAGGCGACGAGGTTCTCACCCTGGATGCGCGCGAGCGTCTCGTCGGAGGCGATGTAGCCGCCGTCGGCGTTCTTCAGGGGGATGACGATCTCCTGGCCGCGGCGGAACTCGCTCGTCCAGGCGGTGTCCGCGTTCTCGACGACGAGGCGCTGGTCGCGGCGGATGAACTGCTGGTGGGCGTTCCGGATCAGGCCGCCGGGCAGCAGGTGGGCCTCGACGAGCATCTGGAACCCGTTGCAGATGCCGAGGATCGGCATGCCCTTGGCTGCGGCATCCTTCACCTCGGACATGATCGGCGCGAGCGCGGCGATCGCCCCCGCGCGCAGGTAGTCGCCGTAGCTGAAACCGCCGGGCAGAACGAGGGCGTCGACGCCCTCGAGGTCGTGGGAGCCGTGCCAGAGGGCGACGGGCTCGGCGCCGGCCAGGCGTACGGCTCTGCGGGCGTCGCCGTCGTCGAGCGAGCCGGGGAAGGTGATGACCCCGACGCGGACGGTCACTCGACGACCTCGATGCCGACGACGTCCTCGATCACGGAGTTCGAGAGGATCTCCTCGGCGATCGTGCGGACCGCGGCGAGGGTCTGCTCGTCGGCGGTGTCGACCGTCAGCTCGAAGCGCTTGCCGATGCGGACGTCGCCGAACCCGGCGTGGCCGAGGCGCTGCAGCGCTCCGGCGACGGCCTTCCCCTGCGGGTCCAGAAGCTCGGCCTTGGGCATGACGTCGACGACGATGGTGGGCATCAGAAAGCTCCGGGATGTCGCGGGCAGGGTGCGCGACCAGTCTAGAGCCCGCGGGCGTGCCGCACCGTCCGCACTCTCCGCGCGCTGTGACCAAACCGTGACAGACCTCATGGGAGCGCTCTCTTGACACTCGTGGGAGCGATCCCATACCGTCGACACCACTCGATGAGAGCGCTCCCACGCGGAGACCCTTGCACCTTGCTCTCGCCACACCACAAAGGAGTGTTCTGTGAACGCACGCGCCCTGCGCCGCGTCGGCTTGATCGCCGGCGTCGCCACCACCTCCGCTCTCGTCCTCGCCGGCTGTGCCGGCGGCGGCAACCAGGGCGGCACCGGAGCCGAAGGCGAGAAGGTCACGCTGACCATCGCGACCTTCAACAACTTCGGCTACACCGACGAGTTCCTCCAGAAGTACGAGGACGCGAACCCGAACGTCACGATCGTCCACAACAAGGCGGCCGAGTCGGGTGACGCCCGCAAGAACTTCTTCCAGAAGCTCGGCAAGGGCGGTCTCGCCGACATCGAGGCCGTCGAGGTCGACTGGCTGAGCGAGGCCATGCAGTACTCCGACCTGCTCGCCCCTGTTCCCGACGACCTCAAGGGTCGCTGGCTGGACTGGAAGGAGAAGGCCGCAACCGACCCCGAGGGCAACATCATCGGGTACGGCACGGACATCGGTCCGCAGGCGATCTGCTACCGGTCGGACCTTTTCGAGGCCGCCGGCCTGCCGTCCGAGCCCGCCGAGGTCGAGGCGCTGTTCGACGGCGACTGGAACAACTACTTCGACGTGGCAGACCAGTACCGCGAGGCATCGGGCAAGGCCATGATCGACTCGGCCAACTCGGTTCTGCAGGGCATCGTCAACCAGATCGAGTACACCTACGACAAGCCCGACGGTTCCGTCATCGCGACCTCGAACCCCGAGATCGCCGATGCTTACAAGAGTGTCGTCGAGCGCGCCGTCCCCAACTCCGCCTACTCGGCGCAGTGGGGCGACGACTGGATCGCGTCCTTCCAGGGCGACGACTTCGCCACGGTCCTGTGCCCCGGCTGGATGCAGGGCATCATCTCCGGCTACGCGCCGGACCAGAAGAACTGGAAGATCGCGAACACGTTCCCGAACGGTGGCGGTAACTGGGGCGGCTCGTACCTGACCATCCCCGCCAACGGCAAGAACGTCAAGGAAGCGCAGAAGCTCGCCGAGTGGCTGTCCGCTCCGGAGCAGCAGGTCGAGGCGTTCGTCAACGTGGGCGCCTTCCCGAGCCAGGTCGACGCGTACGAGAACGCCGACCTCCAGGGGTACGTCAACGACTACTACAACGGTGCGAAGACCGGTGAGATCGGCGCCGACCGCGCCGAGGCCGTCACGGTCCTTCCGTTCAAGAGCGCGAACTACTTCAAGTACCACGACGCTCTGCAGAATGCGGTCAACCGCGTCTTCGACAAGTCGGAGTCCGAGGACGCCGCGTGGAAGACCTGGGTCGCCGAGGTCGAAGCCTTCTGATCCGTCCCTGACCGGGATGCCGGCCGCGCCCTGCGGCGGCCGGCATCCCCACCATCGTTCGACCACCACGGAGACGACTCGTGACCACCACCGACATCCGCCCACACACCCCCGTGGAGGACCGGCCCACCGCCGCGGACCGTCCGATCCGTGTGCTCTCCTTCCGCCAGCGGCTCAGCCGCTGGGACGTGAAGGTCTCGCCGTACCTCTACATCTCGCCCTTCTTCATCCTGTTCGCGATCGTCGGCCTGTTCCCCATCGGGTTCACCGCCGTGATCTCTTTCCAGGAGTGGGACCTCATCCGCAACTCCGGCACCTTCGTCGGATTCGATCAGTACGCCTGGATCCTGAACGACCCGAAGTTCTGGGTCGCCCTCCGCAACACCTTCAGCATCTTCCTGCTCTCCACGGTCCCGCAGCTGCTCCTGGCGCTCTTCATCGCTGCGATGCTGGACCGCAACATCCGGGCGAAGACGTTCTGGCGGATGAGCGTGCTGCTCCCCTTCGTCATGGCCCCCGTCGCGGTCGCGCTGATCTTCAGCAACATGTTCGGTGACGTGCACGGACTCGTGAACAACGCGCTCACGAGCGTCGGACTGGACCCGATCGCGTGGCACAAGGACCCGTTCTGGAGCCACGTCGCGATCTCGACGATGGTCAACTTCCGCTGGACCGGCTACAACGCCCTCATCCTGCTCGCCGCCATGCAGGCCGTGCCCCGCGAGTACTACGAGGCGGCGACCGTCGACGGGGCCGGAGCGTTCCGCCAGTTCGTCAGCATCACTCTGCCGTCGCTGCGTCCGACCCTCATCTTCGTCATCATCACCTCGACGATCGGCGGACTGCAGATCTTCGACGAGCCCCGCATGTTCGACAACACCGGCGAGGGCGGACCCGCCCAGCAGTGGCTGACGATCACGCTGTACCTCTACAACATCGGGTGGGGCGAGTTCAATTTCGGTCGCGCCGCCGCCCTCGCGTGGATCCTCTTCATCATCATCGTGGTGATCGGACTCGCGAACCTCCTCATCACCCGCCGCCTCGTCCGCGACGAGGGCGGCCGCGGCGTGAAGATGCCGCGACGCGCACGGAAGGACACCGCACGATGACCACCGTCAGCGAGCCGCCCCTGGCCATCGTCGAAGAGAACATCCCGAACGCGCCCCGGCGTCGTCGCGGCGAGCGGACCACCCGCATCCGCGGCGTCCGCGCTGGATTCTGGGTCTACGTCGGACTCGGCGTCGTCGCGGTCTCGGCGATCTTCCCCTACTACTGGTCGTTCCTCATCGGCTCCGGTGACCAGTTCACGATCAACGATCCGAACATGTCGTGGTTCCCGGGCGCGAACTTCGTCAACAACGCTCTGTCCGTGGTGAACGACCCTGCGGTCAACTTCTGGCTGGCGCTGTGGAACTCGATTTTCAGCTCGACGCTGATCGCGGCATCCGTCGTCGTCTTCTCGACACTCGCCGGCTGGGCGTTCGCGAAGCTGCGCTTCCGCGGCAACAAGTTCCTGCTCGCCTTCGTGGTCGCCACCATGGCGGTCCCGATGCAGCTGGGTGTCGTCCCGCTGTACATCCTCTTCGCCGACATGGGGTGGACCGGCACGATCGGCGCCATCATCGTCCCGGCCCTCACGAGCGCTTTCGGCGTGTTCTGGATGACCCAGTACATCGGCCAGACGGTGCCCGATGAGCTCATCGAGGCGGCGCGCGTCGACGGAGCCAGCCAGATCCGCACGTTCTGGACGGTCGGTGTCACGGCTGCCCGCCCTGCCGCCGCGATGCTGTTCCTCTTCACGTTCGTCGGAGCCTGGAACCAGTTCTTCTGGCCCTTCATCGTGCTCGACCGCGAGAGCCCGACCCTCCCCGTCGCTCTGTCGCTGCTGCAGGCGAACTACTTCGTCGACTACTCGAAGGTGCTTGCGGGCGTGCTCCTTGCGACCGTGCCCCTCATCCTGCTGTTCGTCTTCGCCGGCAAGCAGCTGGTCAGCGGCATCATGGCCGGCGCGGTCAAGGGCTGACGGCCTCACCGTGAACGTCCTTTCGCAGGAGTACTCTGCCCCCGTGCCCGTCCGAACCCCCCGCCCCTTCCCGACCGACTTCCTCTTCGGGGCGGCGACCGCCGCGTACCAGATCGAGGGAGCCGCCTTCGAGGACGGTCGGACGGCGTCGATCTGGGATGCGTTCAGCCGCGTGCCGGGCGCCGTCATCGGCGCCGACAACGGCGACGTCGCGTGCGACCACTACCACCGCTACCGAGACGACGTCGCGCTCATGGCGGAGCTCGGCCTCGACACGTATCGGTTCTCGACGTCGTGGTCGCGCGTGCGGCCCGACGGCGGTCCCGTCAACCCGAAGGGCATCGACTTCTACGAGCGTCTCGTCGACGAGCTCCTCGCGGCCGGCATCCGTCCGTGGCTCACGCTCTACCACTGGGACCTGCCGCAGGCGCTCGAGGAACGCGGCGGATGGACGGCCCGCGAGACGAGCGAGCGGTTCGCGGAGTACGCGCTGACGGTGCACGACGCCCTCGGCGATCGCGTCACCGACTGGACCACCCTCAACGAACCCTGGTGCTCGTCGTTCCTCAGCTACACGGGCGGGATCCACGCGCCCGGCCGGTTCAGCATCGGTGACGGGATGCTGGCATCCCACCACCTGCTGCGCGGGCACGGCCTCGTCGTCGAGGAGCTGCGGCGCCGCGACCCCGCGCTGAACCTCGGCATCACGCTGAATCTCACGGTCGCCGAGGCGGCCGATCCGGCCAGGCCCGAGGACGTCGACGCCGCCCGCCGCATCGACGGACAGTTCAACCGGTGGTTCCTCGACCCGATCTTCCGGGGGAGCTACCCCGAGGACATCGTGGAGGACATCCGCGCGGTCGACGCTGCTGAGGTCGCCCGGTTCGAGGCGGCCGTTCTCCCCGGCGACCTCGCCACGATCTCGCAGTCGCTCGACGTGCTGGGCGTCAACTACTACCACGGCGAGTTCGTCGGCGGCACGGCTCCTGCGGACCCGCCCCTGCCGGGTGATGCCCCGACCGACCGCGTCGTGGGGTCGCCGTGGCCGGCGGGCGACGGCATCCACTGGTACGAGCGGGGACTCCCGCGCACGGCGATGCACTGGGAGGTGCAACCCGCCGGGTTGACGGTGCTGCTCGAGCGGGTGTGGGACGAGTACGCGAAGGATGCCGGCACCGCGCTGTTCGTGACGGAGAACGGCGCGGCCTACGATGACGAGTCCGTCGTCGAGGGCGGCGAGACCCGGGTGCACGATGCGGACCGCGTCGACTTCCTGCGCGGCCACCTCGAAGCGATCCTCGACGCCGCCGATGCCGGCGTCGACGTGCGCGGCTACTTCTACTGGTCGCTCATGGACAACTTCGAGTGGGCGTGGGGGTACGACAAGCGGTTCGGGCTCATCCGGGTCGACTACGACACCCAGGAACGGACGTTCAAGGACAGCGCGCTGGAGTATCGTCGGGTCATCGCCGACCGAGCGATCGACTGACTGCACTCCCCGAGGTGACCGTGTCCGAAACCCTTCACTCGCCGGTGACGAGCGCCCCCTCGGTGACCATCGCGTCGCCGGTGACCATTGAAGAGGTCGCCGCCGCAGCCGGGGTGTCCCGCTCCACCGTCTCGCGCGTGGTGAACGGGTCGACCGCGGTCAGTCCCGCTGCGCTCGCCGCCGTACGCCGGGCGATCGACGAGCTCAACTACGTGCCCAACCGAGCCGCGCGGTCGCTCGCGAGCCGGGCGACGATGGCGGTCGCCCTCGTCGTACCCGAGGACACCACTCGGTTCTTCGGCGACCCGTTCTTCGCCGCGATCGTCAGCGGCATCAACAAGCGGGTCTCGAAGTCCGACTACGTGCTCAACCTGATCATCGCCAGCGACGACCCCGACGACAAGGCGACGGAGTACCTCCGCAGCGGGGCCGTCGACGGTGCGATCATCGTCTCGCACCACACGAGCGACGCCTTCATCGACCGCATCGCCGCCGCGATGCCCGTCGTCTACGGCGGTCGTCCCGTCCGTGAGCGCGAGCGCGACTACTACGTCGACGTCGACAACGTGGAGGGGGGTCGCCTCGCCACGCAGCACCTCATCGACCAGGGCCGGACGCGTCTCGCGACCATCACCGGCCCGCGGACGATGCCCGGCGGCATCGATCGTCTGACAGGGTTCCTCGAAGCAGTGGATGCCGCGGGCCTGACGCCCGTCGCGGTCGAAGACGGCGACTTCACGGCGGAGGCGGGAGCGGCGGCCGTGCGGCGGATCCTCGACGCCGGCGCGGAGTTCGATGGCCTCTTCGCCGCGAGCGATCTCATGGCCCGCGGGATCCTCGTCGAGCTCGCGCGTGCGGGGCTCCGCGTTCCCGAGGACGTCGCGATCGTCGGCTACGACGACTCTCCGGTGGCCACGTCGGTCTCCCCGATGCTGACCACCGTGCGACAGCCCTCGCTCCAGCAGGGCGAAGTCATGGCGGACGTGCTGCTCACGCTCCTCGGCGGCGGATTCCCGCCGCACGAGACGCTGCTCGACACGCAGCTCGTCGTCCGCGAATCCGCCTGAACGGCGACGCCGGAACTCAGTCCGGGTCGCCGCCGAGCTGACCGATCGGGACGATCGGGCCACCGTCGTCCGCCCCGGTCTTGCGAGCCCGCGCGATCGCGTTGCCGGCGTGGTAGATCACGAGGGCCGCGACGGTGCCGAGCACGATGCCGCCGAACTGCAGCTGACCGAGGTCCATCGTGAAGTTCGCGATGGCGATGACGAAGGCGACGGCGACCGTGTACTGGTTCACGGGGCGCGAGAAGTCGACCTGGTTGTCGACCCAGATCTTGATGCCGATGACGCCGATGAGGCCGTAGAGCGCCGTCGTGACGCCGCCGATCACGCCGCTCGGGATCGTGAAGAGCACCGCACCGACGACAGGCGAGAACGACAGCAGCACGGCGATGATTCCGGCCACCCAGTACGCCGCCGTCGAATAGATGCGGGTTGCAGCCATGACGCCGATGTTCTCGCCGTAGGTGGTCGTGCCCGAGCCGCCGAACGCGCCGGCGAGGGTCGTCGCGAGGCCGTCGGCGAGAAGGGCGCGGCCGGTGCGCGTGTTGACCGTGGGGTCGCCGGTCATGGTCGCCACACCGCGCACGTGGCCGACGTTCTCGGCGACGAGGACGAGGACGACGGGCAGGAACATCGGCAGGAGGCCCCACGCGACCGGGTCGCCGAAGGACGGCAGGTGGAAGGTCGGCAGCCCGATCCACTGGTTGCTCTCGATGAGTGCGGTCACGCCCGAGAAGTCGACCTTGCCCATGACCAGCGCGGCGATGTAGCCGACGACGACGCCGAGGAAGATCGACACGCGGCCGAGGATGCCGCGGAAGAGCACGGCGAACAGGATGCAGGCGACCAGGGTGATGGTCGCGAGGACGGCGTCGGTCTTGAAGTTGTTCCACGCCGCCGGAGCGAGGTTGAGGCCGATGAGCGCGACGATCGCGCCGGAGACGACGGGCGGCATGAGCTTCTCGAGCCAGCGGGTGCCCGTGGCCTGCACGAGGAAGCCGATGCCCGCGAGCAGGATGCCCGCGACGAAGACGCCGACGAGCGCCTGGCCGATCTGCTCAGGGCTGTCGAGCGGCTTGCCCTGACCGGGACCGAAGGCCGTGATCGGCGCGATGAAGGCGAAGGACGACCCGAGGTAGCTGGGGAGCTTGTTGCGGGTGAGGATCAAGAAAAGGAGGGTCCCGAGCCCCGAGAACAGCAGCGTCGTGCTGACCGGGAATCCGGTCAGGAGCGGCACGAGGAACGTCGCGCCGAACATGGCCACGACGTGCTGGGCGCCGATCGCGACCGTGCTGCCCCAGCCGAGACGCTCGCTCGGGGTGACGACGGCTCCGGGGGCGACGCGACGTCCATCGCCGTGAAGGGTCCAGATGGGCATGCGCGTGCTCCTCAGATGGTGGGGGATGCCTGGGGTCAGGCTACCTGGGAGCCGGCTGTACGCGGCGGACCGACCGCGTCACGCCGCGGCGAGTCGGTCCAGGAGTTCCCGATACTTGGCCGCGGTCTGTTCGACGATGGCTGCCGGGACGGTGGGGGGCGTCCCCTGCTTGTCCCAGTTCGCGCCCATCCAGTCGCGGACGATCTGCTTGTCGAAGCTCGCCATGCGTTCGGCGGGCGTCGACCCGGTGCGCCAGGTCTCGGCATCCCAGTACCGTGACGAGTCGCTCGTGAGCACCTCGTCGGCAAGGGTCAGGGTGCCGTCGGCGTCGTAGCCGAACTCGAACTTCGTGTCGGCGAGGATCAGCCCCTTCGCCTCGGCGAGGGCAGCGGCGCGGCGGTAGATCTCGAGCGAGGCATCGCGCAGGGCGGCCGCGCGGGTCTCGCCGACGAGCTCGACGCTGCGCTCGAACGAGATGTTCTCGTCGTGCTCGCCGAGCGGTGCCTTGTAGGCGGGGGTGTAGATCGGCTCGGGCAGGCGGTCGCCGTTGTGCAGGCCCGACGGGAGCGCGATGCCGCAGACCGTACCGTCGGCCTGATACTCGGCCCAGCCCGACCCGGTGAGGTAACCGCGGACGATGCACTCGAGCGGCTGCATGTCGAGCTCTCGGACGACCATGGCGCGACCGGCAACCTCGGCGGGCGGCTCGACGCCGTCGATCAGGTGGTTCGAGATGGGCCGTCCTCCGTCGCCGCCGGCGAGCTGGGAGAACCACCACAGGCTCAGGCGGGTGAGGAGCTCGCCCTTTTGGGGGATGCCCGGGTCCAGCACCTGGTCGAACGCACTGACGCGGTCGCTGGCGACCACCAGCATCCGTCCGTCCGTGCCGTCGGCGGGTCGGTAGAGGTCCCGGACCTTGCCCGAGTACACGTGGGTCCATCCGGGCAGGGCAGTCGCGGCATCCGTCACCCGGCCATTATCGCGGGCGGCGCAGGCCCGTGCGTACTCTGTCGTCATGCGCCGCCCGCTGCTCGTCCCGACAGCCCTCGCGCTGTTGCTCGGTCTGAGCGGCTGCATCTCCACGACGGGGGTGGATGACGCGGCGCCCTCGCCGAGCCCGTCCGCGTCCGTCCCGCTGCCGTCTCCGAGCCCGTCCGCGTCTGCGTCGGTTGAGGAGCCTGACGACCCGTCGTACCGGGTTCCGGACGAGAATCCCCTCGAGGCGACCCGCTTCGTGTTCGACGGCGATGCGGTCGGCGTGGAGCCGCAGACCGAACTGAACGTGGCCGCGAGCGCCGTGCGCGAGCAGGCGTACACGCTCGACTTCGACTGCGTCCCCCGAGACGCCACCATCACCCTGTCGCTGAGTCCCGCAGCGGGCGAGGACGATCCGCCGGTGACGATCACGGGACCCATCACCGTGACGCAGGTGTGCAGCGCTCCGGGACGCGTCACGGGGATCACCGTCAGCCGGATGGTGGGCATCCAGATCACCGCGATCACCGACGGCGTCGATCGCGCCTGGGCGGTCCTCCGAGCCGACGACTCCACAGGGTGATCCGGCGATCAGGCGTATAGTCCACATGGACTAATCGTGCGAAGGGGGTCCTCATGGCGGATGCCGTCGCTCGGCTCACCCCGACCGCGATCATGCTCCTCGCGTTGCTCCACGAGGACGACATGCACCCCTACGAGATGGTGCGCCTGCTCCGCGAGCGCCGCGCCGACCGGTTGATCGCCCTCACGCACGGCACGATCTACCACACGGTCGCGCGCCTCGAACGGCAGGAGCTCATCGCCGAGGCGGGCAGCGACCGCGAGGGGAACCGCCCCGAACGGACGACCTACACGCTGACGGATGCCGGGGCTCGGGCGCTTCTGGCTTGGGTTCGGCACGAGCTGCCCTCCATCGAGAACCCCGAGCGGTTCCGCATCGCTCTGACCGAGGCGCACAACCTCGATCGGGCCGAGGTGCTCGCGCTGCTCGAGAAACGGCGGGAGCTGCTCGCGGCATCCCTCGGTGCGCACCGGAGCGCCCGCGACACCGCCATCTCTCACGGGTCGCACCCGCAGTTCCTCATCGAGGTCCACCGGCAGGCGGCTCTGCTCGCCGCCGACATCGCCTGGCTCGACGACGCGGTCGAGTTCATCCGTCATCCCGACACCGTCTGGGGAGTCATCGATATCCCGGCCACCGACCGCTATCTGGCACAGAGAGAAGCCGCACGCGCATGAGCGAGAGCACGACCACCGTCCGCACCCCGGGCGCCCCATCCGCACCTACGAACCCTTGGCCCGCCCTCTGGGCTCTCGTCCTCGGGTTTTTCATGATCCTCGTCGACACGACGATCGTCTCCGTCGCGAACCCCGCCATCAAGGCCGCCCTGGATCCGTCCACGAGCAATCTCGACAACGTCGTGTGGGTGACCTCGGCCTATCTGCTCACCTACGCGGTCCCGCTGCTCGTGACCGGCCGACTCGGTGACCGGTTCGGGCCGAAGAACATCTACCTCATCGGCCTCGCGGTCTTCACGCTCGCCTCGCTCGCCTGCGGCCTCTCGGGCTCGCTCGAGATGCTGATCTTCGCGCGCGCCGCGCAGGGCCTCGGCGCCGCGCTCATGACGCCGCAGACGATGGCCGTCATCACCCGCACGTTCCCGGCCGAGCGGCGAGGCGCCGCAATGGGCCTGTGGGGCGCCACGGCCGGTGTCGCCACGCTCGTCGGCCCGCTGGCGGGCGGTCTGCTCGTCGACGGCTTCGGCTGGGAGTGGATCTTCTTCGTCAACATCCCCGTCGGCATCATCGCCTTCGTCCTCGCCGTTCGCCTCGTCCCGCAGCTCGAGACGCATCCGCACCGCTTCGACGTTCTCGGCGTCGTGCTGAGCGCCGTCGCCCTGTTCCTCATCGTCTTCGGCCTGCAGGAGGGGCAGCACTACGAGTGGGCGCCGTGGGTGTGGATCATGATCGTCGCCGGTGTCGCCGTGCTCGCGGTCTTCGTCTGGACGCAGGCGCGCACGAAGAGCGAACCCCTCGTGCCGCTCGCGCTGTTCCGCGACCGCAACTTCGCGATCTCCAACCTCGCGATCGCCGCCGTCGGCTTCACCGTGACGAGCATGGCGCTGCCGATGGCGTTCTTCACGCAGCTCGCGCGCGGCCTCACCCCGACCGAGTCCGCACTGCTCCTCATTCCGATGGCGGTGCTGTCGGGCGTCCTCGCGCCCTTCGCCGGCCGCATCCTCGACCGCGTCGACCCGCGCGTCCTCCTCGTGCCCGGACTCTCGCTCATGGTGGTCGGTCTCGTCGGTTACGTGCTCCTGATGAACACGGAGGCGCCTGTCCTCCTGCTGCTCATCCCGTCGGCGATCATCGGTGTCGCGAACGCCGGCATGTGGGGTCCGCTCGCGACGACCGCGACCCGCAACCTGCCGCCGCAGCAGGCGGGCGCGGGCTCGGGCATCTACAACACGACGCGGACGATCGGTTCGGTCATCGGGTCGGCCGCGATCGCCGCGGTCATGCAGGCGCGCCTCGAGGCGAACCTGCCCGGTGCCGTCGATGCCGCGGGCGGCGACTTCGGAGGCGGTGGCGGGATGCCGCCGGCCGTCGCCGAGGGATTCTCGACCGCCATGGGCCAGGCCATGCTGCTCCCGGCCGGCGTCATCGCGCTCGGCGTCGTGATGGTGCTGTTCCTCCGTCGCCCCGCGCACCTCGCGAAGCGTTGAAGGTCACGGCGAAGCGTTGAAGGTCACGGCGAAGCGCTCAAGGTCACTGCGAGGCGCTGAGGGTCACTGCGAGGCGCTGAGGGCGATGTCGCGGCGGTAGTGCGCCCCCTCGAGCGAGATGTGCTCGAGGGCGACGTACGCCCGGCCGCGCGCGTCGGCGAGATCCGCGCCGAGGGCCACGACGTTCAGCACGCGGCCACCGGTCGCGACGAGGCCGCCGTCGGTGTTCTTCGTCGCGGCGTGGGCGAGGTGGACGCCGTCGATGGATGCCGCGGCATCCGTTCCCGTGAGAGGCCGACCCGTAAGCGGCTGCTCGGGGTATCCCTCGCTCGCCAGCACGACGGTGACGGCCGCCTCGGCTGAGAACTCGGGAGCGGGCTCCGACTCGAGCGTGCCGCTCGCGGCGGCGAGCAGCAGCTGTGACAGCGGGCTCGTCAGGCGGGGGAGGACGACCTGCGTCTCGGGGTCGCCGAACCGAGCGTTGAACTCGATGACCTTCACGCCGGCGTCAGTCAGGATGAGCCCGGCGTAAAGCAGTCCGATGAAGGGGGTGCCCTCGGCATCCAGCTGACGGATGACGGGCTCGGCGACCTCCGCGGTCACCTGCGCGACGAACGCCTCTTCGCTGCCGAACCGCTCGGCGAGCCAGGGGAGGGGCGAGTAGGCGCCCATGCCGCCCGTGTTGGGGCCCTCGTCGCCGTCGAGTGCCCGCTTGAAGTCCTGCGCGGGGCTGAGTGCGCGGACGGTGTCGCCGTCGCTGAGGAAGAAGAGCGAGACCTCGGGGCCGGCGAGGAACTCCTCGACGAGCACGGGCCCGCCCGGCAGGTAGGTGTCGGCGTGGGCGAGAGCCGCGTCGCGGTCGGACGTGACGATGACGCCCTTGCCGGCAGCGAGCCCGTCGGCCTTCACGACGTAGGGGGCGCCGTACTCGTCGATCGCGGCGGCGACCTCGTCGCGGGTCTGCGCGCGCGCCGCGCGGCCGGTCGGGACACCGGCGGCATCCATGATCCGCTTCGCGAACGCCTTCGACCCCTCCATCTGCGCCGCGGCCTTGCCCGGTCCGAACACGGGGATGCCGCGCTCGCGCAGCGCATCGGCCACGCCCGCGACGAGGGGCGCTTCGGGGCCGATCACGACGAGGTCGATGTGCTGCTCGTTCGCGAAGGCGGTGACGGCTGCGGGATCGTTCTGATCGAGGTCGGCGACGAGCGTCGCGTCCGCGGCGATTCCGGCGTTGCCGGGGGCCGCGAAGATCTCGTGCCCGGCGCCTTCGGCGACCAGAGCGAGGATGATGGCGTGCTCGCGCGCGCCCGAGCCGAGGACCAGGATCTTCACCCCGCCAGACTACCGAGCGGCGCTCGCGCGTTACGGTGGCATCCATGGCCCGCACGATCAGCACCGGAGACGGCCGCGACGCGCTCGCCGCCGTCGCGGCAGGCTCCGCGGCGCGCACCGACCTCGCGACCGCGGTCCGCTATCTCCTGCAGCTGCTCGTCGAGAAGGCGCCCGGCAACTCCGTCGAGGTCCGCGTCCCGCCCTTCGGTGCCGTGCAGGTGGTCGAGGGGCCGCGTCACACGCGGGGCACTCCGCCGAACGTGATCGAGACGGATGCCGCGACCTGGATCGCGCTCGCCACCGGCCAGACGGCCTGGGCCGACGCCGTCGCGACCGGCTCCGTCCGCGCGTCGGGCGTGCGGGCCAACCTCGACGGCCTCCTTCCGCTCCGGCCCTGATGGTCATTGTGGAGAGCTCGACGATCACGTCGTCGCGGAATGCAAGACTGGCGCCGTGGGAGAGTTCGAGGGGAAGCGTCGTTCCGGCCGCGTGCGAAGGCATCTGAGCTGGGTGGTGCCTCTGATCCTCGGCGTGCTCGCATACGTCGTGTTCATCTCGTGGACTGCGGCGATCAGTTCGGAGGTCGACCCCGATGATCCGGCCGATGTCGGCGCCTCCCTTGCGGCTCTCGGCCTTCTGGGACTGGCTTTCCTGCTTCCACTCATTGCCCTGGTGTTCTTCATCGTCGGCGTTGTGAAAGCCGTGAGCGGGTGGAGGCGTGATCGCCGGCACGCAACGGGAAGATACAACCGCGCTGAACTCGCTGATCGCGCACAGCAGGAGCAGTTCGCTCGGGCGTGGGCGGACACGTCGCAGCTGCGCGCAACGCTCGCCGCCCATCAGGTGCCGCCGCAGATCCGGGTGTGGGACGTGATTCCCCGCCCGAACGAGGTCTTCTTCGTCGACACAGCGGCCACCTACGCCCGCTTCTACGGTCAGAACGTCTCGTACGCGCAATCGGGGGGCTTCTTCTTCGGTCATCCTCTCTTCGTCGCGGCCGGTCTCGCCGTCACCGCGGCGGGCAACGCTGCACGACGCTCCGCAGCCGAGGCCGCCGCGGCCGCGCAGTGGCGCGAACACCAGGGTGTGCGACTGATCGCATCGAACCAGAGGCTGATCTGCCATGCCAATGGACAGTGGCTGAGCTTCGACTACGGGGCGATGACGGCGGTCTACCCCGAGGTCGAACAATGGTCGCTCGTATGCCAGTTCGACTCAGCTGAGCCGCTCATGTTGCACGGGCCGGGGGTTCCGGCGGCGGCGGTCATCACGGTCCTGATGACGTACGGTCCCGACGCCGTCGCGGAACACCCCAGCCTCGCACCGCTGGGACGCTGAGTCGCTCAGCCCATCCCGAGCAGGGTCGCGCGGTTGTCCCGCGCCCACGCCGTCACCGATCGCGCCGGGTGTCCGGTGAGACGCTCGACGTCGTCGGTGCGCAGGTCGATGCCGTCCATCGCTCGGCGTGCGACGCGTCCGAACTGCTGGCGCAGGCCCTCGGCGAACCAGGTCGGCATGCCGGTCAGTCTGAGCATTCCGGCGAACACTCGGCTGGGCAGGTGGACGTAGCGGACCTCGCGCCCGAGTCCGCGACTGAGGGCACGCGCAAGAGCGCGGCCGTCAAGGAGCTCGGGTCCGGTGAGGACGTGCTCTGCTCCCTGGTGAACGCCGTCCTGCAGGACGCGTGCCGCGACCCTGGCGATGTCCGCGGTGTCGATCCACGGGATGCGGCCGTCGCCCATCGTCTGCGGCAGGAAGCCGCGCCGCAGTGCCGGGGCAGAGGACGTCAGGTTGGACATGAACCCCGATGCGTGGAGGATCGTCCACGCCAGTCCGCTCGCACGCACGAGCTCGTTGGTCGTCCAGATGGCGGCAGCCCAGGGGAGCGGGGAATCCTCGGCGGCGTCGGACGCGGACAGGTGCACGATCGCGCGCACATCCGCGGCTCGAGCGGCGGCCACCCCGACAGCGCCGTGCTCCGCCTGCTCCGGCGAGACCGCGGTGACGAGGAAGAGCTGATCGACGCCCTCGAGCGCGCGGGTCAGCGCGTGCGGATCGCCGAGATCGGCGACGCGGGCGTCGATCCCGCGCGCCGCGAAGGCGTTCGCCTGGCGTTGCCTGCGGACGATCGCCCGCACCGGGACTCCCGCCGCGTGCAGAAGTGACAAGGTCTTGCCGCCGACGTCCCCGGTCGCGCCGGTCACTGCGACGATGTTTCCCATCAATCCTCCTAGAATCAGATTTCTGATACTCGACAACGATACCTATCCTGAACCCATGTCCGTCAAGCCCGTCACCCGCGATGAGATCGATGCGATCACCGCCTGGACCGTCGTCCGCGCCGCGCGCGAGATCGCGCGCCGACTCGGCGAAGCCCTCGCGCCGCTGCAGCTCACGCCTGTCGAGTTCGGTGCCCTGTCTCAGCTGGCGGCGGCGGACGGTCTCAGCCAGGCCGACCTCGCCCGCGCGGTCGGCATCCGGCCGCAGAGCGTCACGCCGCTGCTCGCCGGCCTGACGAACAGAGGCCTGATCGAGCGCCGGACCGCGCCCGGTCGCGGCCGGCACTCCCGGCTGGGGCTCACGGCGCAGGGGTCGACGTTGCTGGCCGAGGCATGGCCTGTCGTCGTAGCGAGCGAGGAGTGGTTCGGCGAGGACCGCGAGCGCACCCGAGCGGTCGCCACCGCCCTGCGACCGATGCTGGACGCGCCCGCATCCTCGGTCTCGCGCCAGGACCTGGGAGTCCCGTAGCCGCCGGTACGATCTCCTGCGGAGAGGAACCGCATGCAGGCACGACACCTCGGGGCGACCGCGATCCTCGCGATCGCCCTCGCCGCGACCGTTCCCCTGGTCGGCGCGGGCCCCGCTCATGCCGCCCCTCGCACCTGCACGGTGACGGAGGCGAAGGTCGTGTGGGATGCCGGTGCCGCCGACGTGCGGGCGACGGGTTCCGTCGCCACCGCCGACGGCGCCCTCACATTCGACGGCGGGAAGGGCGTCCTCGAGCCGGTCGCTCCGGCCGGCAGCGTCGGATTCGACGGTTCCCTGGTCTTCACGAGCGCGGCCGGTGTGAAGACCACCCTTTCGGCACCGACGCTCGTCGTCGACGGCGAGAAGGGATCCCTGCTCTTCGACGTGCAGGCCGACGGTGCCGATCAGATGCCCCAGGCGCCGGTGGCGACGATCGACTTCCGCGCTGCTGCGGTCTCCGAGTCGGACGACACCGTCAACCTCGACGGCGTGGGTGCCGCGACAGAGCTCACCCCGGAGGGGCGCGAGGTCCTCTGGTCCGGCTCGGGCGGCACGCTCGACCTGACGGTCGTGGCCACCTGCACCACCGCTGATCCCGCTGAGGTCGCGGCGTCGCCGGCGGATGACAAGGAGGACGCCGGGGGCACCGGCATCCTGGTTCCCGTCGTCGTCGTGGGGATCGCGGCGCTCCTCGCGGCGCTCCTGGCGGTCGGATCGGTGCAGCGGCGCAAGCGGAACAGCGCTCGTACGGCGCAGCCGGAGATGGTCGACGACCCGCGTCCGTGAGGCGGGGGTGGACAATGGACTCATGGCCGAGCATTCCGAAACGAACGTCGAGTCCGCGCAGCTGCGGCGCACTCCTCGGTTCGCCGCGTTCTTCGCCGCGGGGGCGGCACTCGGCATCGTCGTCGCCCTCATCCTGACGTACGCGTTCGGTGACGGTCAGATCAGCGAGAACACCGGCGCGACCTACTCGCAGAGCCAGGTCTTCGGCTTCCTGCTGCTCGGCTGCGTGCCGGCCGGTGTGGCGCTCGGCGGCGTCGTCGCGCTCGTCTTCGACCGCGTGCTCGGCCGTCGGAGCACGACGGTGCGCATCGAGCGGGAACGCGTCGACGACGCGGAGTGATCAGGCGAGTTCTGCGATGATCGGCTGAATCGCCGGATCGAACGCCGCAACGTCTCCGCGGAGCCCATCGGTGACGGCGATCGTGAGCGAACCGATCCACCACACGCCCCGCTGCGTCAGCGGGAGCACCTGCACGTTGAGTTCGAACGAGTGCGCCCGCCGACCGACGCGCCGCTCGTGTTCGGCGATCGCACTGGCGTAGGCGCGGTAGCTGCTGGACGAGCCCGAACGGGCCTGCGCGGCGTAGCGATCGCTCGCCCAGTTCGCGTACGCGACGGCATCCTCCGCCAGCGGAGCCATGGCGGCCCGCAGCTCGTCGAATCCTTCGACGGGAAGCACGGCGAGCGTCTCGAACCCGTCGACCAGATCGAGCGGGACGGGGGACGGGTGCGCCTGCGGCTCGACCGACATCGCCCAGTACGCGAGCCATTGCCGCTGCAGCACGGCCGCGTCATCGTCGTCGACGGGCTGCGCGGCGGGGGCGCCCCGCAGGTGGGGGAGCTCCTCGGGTGCACGGATGCCGAGCGCCTGGCGCACGTACAGCGCGACGAGCACCGTCGTGCTCGCGTCCTCCCGTACGACCCATTCGGGCCGTTCAGCCCCGCTCATGGCGACATCCTATGGCCCGCCTGTGGTCGGCGTCCCTCGGCGTCGATGGCGGATCACGCGGTCCGGTGGCCGGTAGGCTGTGCGGGTGGCCTCGACTCCCACCGATCCCTATTCCGCTGCCGGCGTCGACACCGCGGCGGGAGACCTCGCCGTCGAGTTGATGAAATCGGCCGTCCGTCGCACCCAGGGCCCTGAGGTCCTCGGGGGTGTGGGCGGCTTCGCAGGCCTCTTCGACGCATCCGCTCTGCTCGGCTACGCCAAGCCGCTGCTCGCGACCTCGACCGACGGTGTCGGCACGAAGGTCGCCATCGCGCAGGCGATCGACAAGCACGACACGATCGGCCAGGACCTGGTCGGCATGGTCGTCGACGACATCGTCGTGGTCGGGGCGAAGCCGCTCTTCATGACCGACTACATCGCGACGGGCAAGGTGTTCCCCGAGCGCATCGCCGACATCGTGCGCGGCATCGCCGACGGCTGCTCCGCCACGGGAACCGCGCTCGTCGGCGGTGAGACCGCCGAGCACCCCGGGCTCCTCGGCATCAACGACTACGACGTCGCGGGAGCCGCGACGGGTGTCGTCGAAGCGGATGCCGTCCTCGGCGCCGACCGCGTCCGCTCCGGCGACGTCGTCCTGGCACTCGCCTCGAGCGGTCCCCACTCCAACGGCTACTCGCTCATCCGGCACATCATCGCGAACGCGGGCATCGGTTACGGCGACAACGCCGCCGACTTCGGCCGCACGTGGGGCGAGGAGCTCCTCGAGCCGACGCGCCTCTACACATCGCCGCTGCTGCGCGCGATCGACGCGCACCCCGGCGCGATCCACTCGCTCAGCCACGTGACGGGCGGCGGAATCGCGGCGAACCTCGCACGCGTGCTGCCCGTCGGCACCTGGGTCGACGTCGACCGCTCCACATGGTCGCCGTCGCCGGTCTTCCGCGTCCTCGCCGACATCGGCGGGCTGTCGCTGGAGCAGACCGAGGGCACCTGGAATCTCGGCATCGGCTTCCTCGCAGTCGTCTCGGCCGAGGCCGCTGACGCCGCGGCATCCACCCTCTCGGCGGAGGGCATCCATACCTGGCAGGTCGGGACGGTGTCGGATGCGGCGCTGCCGGCCGGCGACTACGAGCAGGGCGCGAAGGGCGTCGACGGCGGCGCTGTGCGCCTGGTCGGCTCCTACGCAGAAACGGACTGAGCTACACCAATGTGCGGAATCGTCGGCGTCGTCGCTCAGGGACCCGCCAACCAAGAGGTCTACGACGCCCTCCTGCTGCTGCAGCATCGCGGTCAGGACTCGACCGGCATCGCCACGGCCGAATCCAGCGGCATCTTCCACATCGCGAAGAACCGCGGCATGGTGCGCGAGGCATTCCGGACCCGCGACATGCGGGCGCTGCTCGGCACGATCGGCCTCGGTCACGTCCGGTACGCGACGAAGGGCACGGCGTCGAACGAAGAAGAGGCGCAGCCCTTCTACGTCAACGCTCCCTACGGCATCGTCCTCGTCCACAACGGCAACCTCACGAACACGCGTGAGCTCACCGAGGAGCTCTTCCGCACCGACCGTCGTCACCTCAACACGAGCTCCGACACCGAGCTGCTCGTCAACGTCCTCGCGAACGAGCTGCAGACGGTCATCTCGGGTCTCGAGCTCGATCACGAGCAGATCTTCGAGGCCGTCACCCGCGTGCACCAGCGCGTCGAGGGCTCCTACGCCGCCATCGCTCTGATCGCCGGGTACGGACTCCTCGCCTTCCGCGACCCCTTCGGCATCCGTCCCCTGATCCTCGGCACCCGCCAGGCCGAGAACGGCCGGTACGAGTGGACCGTGGCATCCGAGTCCCTTGTCCTGGAGAACGGCGGCTTCGAGGTCGTCCGCGACGTCGAGCCCGGCGAGGCCGTCTTCATCGACCTCGACGGCAACCTCTTCACGCAGCAGGTCGCCCCGAGCCCGAAGCTCGTGCCGTGCTCGTTCGAGTACGTCTACCTGGCCCGTCCCGACTCGGTCATGAACGGCATCTCGGTGTACGAGGCGCGCTTGCGGATGGGAGAGCGCCTCGCCGACACGATCGCGAAGTACACCCCCGAAGGCTCGATCGACGTCGTCATGCCGATCCCGGACTCCTCGCGTCCCGCCGCGATGCAGGTCGCGCGCAAGCTCGGCATCGAGTACCGCGAGGGCTTCTACAAGAACCGCTACATCGGCCGGACGTTCATCATGCCGGGTCAGGCGATCCGCAAGAAGAGCGTGCGTCAGAAGCTCAACGCGATGTCGACCGAGTTCAAGGGCAAGAACGTCCTCCTGATCGACGACTCGATCGTGCGCGGGACCACGTCGCGCGAGATCATCCAGATGGCGCGCGATGCCGGTGCCAAGTCGGTGACGTTCGCCTCCGCCGCGCCCCCCATCCGCTTCCCGCACGTCTACGGCATCAACATGCCGTCGCGTCACGAACTCGTCGCCTACAACCGGACGATCCCCGAGATCGCCGAGGAGCTCGGCTGCGACTATCTCGTCTACCAGGAGATCGACGACCTGAAGGCGGCGATCCTCGAGGGCGCGCCCGATGTCGAGGACCTCGACATGAGCTGCTTCGACGGCCGCTACGTCACCGGGACGGTCAGCGACGAGTACCTCGCCTGGGTCGAAGGCACGCAGGAGTCTTGACCTCCACGACCCCGAACGTCCTGTGGCGAGGACGTGCCCTCGCCCTCCTCGGCATCGTCCTGCTGGCGTTCTCCCTGCGCTCGGCGGTGGCATCGCTCTCGCCGCTCTACACCCTCATCGAGAAGGACTTCGCGGTGCCCGCCGCGGTGGCGGGCCTCATCGGCACCGTCCCGCCGCTGTGCTTCGCCGTGTTCGGGTTGACGGCCGCCGGGATCGATCGACGGCTGGGGGTGGAACGGACGACGCTGCTCGCGCTCGTCGTCATGTCGATCGGTCTCGCGACCCGCGCTCTCGCCCCGAACGCCGCCGGGCTCCTCGTCGGATCGGCGATCATCTTCGCAGGCGTCGGCGTCGGGAACGTCATGCTGCCCGCGCTCGCCAAGCGCTACTTCTCCGACCGGCTCGGCCTGATGACCACGGTCTACACGACGACGATGGCGCTCTCGAGCTTCACTCCGCCGCTGGTGGCGGTGCCGATCGCGGATGCCGCGGGGTGGCGCTCCTCCCTGGGGCTGTGGACCGTGTTCGCCGCCGCCGGCGTCATTCCGTGGATCGTCATCCTTCTCCGCTCGCGCTCGGCGGCGTCGGCCGACCGCGAGGTCGAAGGCGTCAGCCAGCGGGTGTTCGGTCGAATGTGGCGGTTGGCGACGCCCTGGGCGCTCGTCGTCGCGTTCTTCGCCTCGAGCACGATCGCCTACGTGTCGTTCGCGTGGCTCCCGCGAATCCTCGTCGACACCGCGGGGGTGACACCGGCGGTCGCCGGCGTCATGCTGTCGCTGTTCGCGCTGATGGGGCTTCCCGCATCGCTGATCGTCCCGGCTCTCGTCGCCCGAACGGGAATGGTCATGCCGCTGTTCGCCGTGGCATCAGGGTGCGGGATCGCCGGTTCGCTGGGTCTCATCCTCGCACCGGCGGCGGCACCGTGGTTGTGGGTGACGCTGTTGGGCACGGCACCGATGCTGTTCCCGATCGTGCTTGTACTCGTCGGCCTCCGCTCGCGCGGCCATGACGCCACCGTCGCCCTGAGCTCGTTCGTGCAGAGCCTGGGCTACGGCGCGACGTCGGTGATGCCGCTCAGCGTCGGACTCCTGCACGACGCGACCGACTCATGGGTCGGCGCCCTCGCACTTCTGTGCGTGATGTCCGTTCTGGCGATTCCCGCAGGCCTCGTGATCGCACGACGGAAGACGGTCGAACAGGAGTGGGAACAGCGCCACGGATCGTGGTGAGTGCGACCGGGAGGTCAGGCCTTCTCGAGTGACGGGGAGGGGGATTCGGACTCGTCGTCCTCGTCGTCCTCATCGTCGTACTGATCGGCCCACTTGTCCTCGTACTGCTCGTCACCGGGCGCGCCGAGCTCACGCTCGAGCGCGTTGATGTTCAAGCTGTAGGTGTCGTACTTCAGCTCACGGGCGATCTTGGTGTTCTTCGCCTTTTGACGGCCACGCCCCATGCGTAACCCCCTCATTTCACGAGTGCGGGCTTGGTCCGGCAGCCCGACGCAGTCACAGTCCGGCAGAGGCCGGGAAGAGTAGCATTCAGGGTACCACGGAGCGTTCACGCCGCCCTCGCGGGCGGGGATCCAGGAAAGGTGATCCGCCATGACCGATGCCGAGTCGCAGTCCACGGTCCGTCGCCCTCACCGACCCGTCATCGCCGGGATCGTGCCCGGTCAGTCCTCCCGGGTGCTGCGTGAAGCGGCGCAGTACGCCCGGATGCACGGCGCGCCGCTGCTGGTCACCCATGTCGACGTGACGCGGTTCGTCTCCTACGAGGACCCCGACGGCTACGTGCACACCGCGCCGATAAACCTGGACGCGATCCCCGGCGAAGCGCTCGAAACGCAGCTGCGCGACGAGGCGACGCGCGCGTTGGGCGGCGTGGACATCGCCTGGCAGCTCGAGATGCTCGCCGGTGACCCTGCTCTGGCGATGAAGGATCTGGCCGAACGGACCGACGCGCGCCTGATCGTCGTAGGGACGCGCAAGCGCGGCATCGGTGAATCGATCCGCGAGTTCTTCACGGGGTCCGTCGCGGCCCGCCTGGCCCACCGCCAACCGCGACCGATCCTCGTCGTGCCCATCGGCGAACCGGCGCGCGACGACGAGGATCCGTGGCCTGAAAAGCAGAACGAGCCTGAAAAGCAGAACGGACCTGAGAAGCAGAGCTGGCCCGAGGAACTCTGGCCCGGCGGCTGATCAGCCCCGCGTCGCACGCCGTACGGCCTCGGCCGCCTCGTCGAGCGCGCTCTTCAGCTCGTCGATGACGGATGCCGCGAGGTCGCCGCCCCGCGCGACGTGGCTGCGCAGGTCGGCCCGGAGCTCGGCACGGAACTCCGCCAGCAGTTCGTCCGCGCGCCGCACCTGTTCGCGGGCGGCTGCGCGCGGATCGGGTGCGGGGGTCGGCGACGGATGGCCTGTGGTCTGCGAGGCCGCGGCGAGGTCCGCCTGGAGGCTGCGCATCGCCTCGCGGACGCCGGCGCGCACCTCGTCAGCGATGAGCCGCACGCTGTCGGCGAGTCCGGCCTCGATCCCGGCGAGGTCGCCCGTCCGCGACGAGACCTCGGCACGACCGGCATCCGTGATCTCGTAGACGGTCTTCCGTCCGTCCACGGACTTGGTGACGAGACCTTCCTCTTCGAGCTTGGACAGACGCGGGTAGATGGTGCCGGCGCTGGGAGTGTAGGTGCCCCCGGTGCGGTCGGACAGCGCCTGCATCAGGTCGTAGCCGTGGCGCGGGGCTTCGTCGAGGAGGCTCAGCAGGTAGATGCGCAGGTCGCCGTGGGAGAAGACGGGGGGCATGTCAGCTCTCCTCGCGGATCGGAGCGTCGTCGGCGATGGCCGCGCTGACGCGTCGGATGACGGTGACGTCGCCCGAAACCGTGTTGGCGCGGACCTCTGCGAACGAGCCGCTCAGCTCGCCGACTGTGCCGGTGTAGGTGGAGCCGATTCCGCTCTGGGAGCGGTCGATTCCGTCGACGTTGAGCTTGCCGCTCACGGTGCGGAGGGTGTACTTCGCGGCCACCGACTCGTCGAGGCGCAGTGTCGCGGCCCCGCTGACCGTGTTGAAGGAGACGTTCTGCGTCGGCCCGGTCGAGTCGATCAGCACCGCGCCGCTGACCGTGTCGGCGAAGGCCGTACGAATCGTCCCGGCGGCCGTGATGGCTCCCGACACGGCGTTGGCGTTGAGGGTGCCCGTGAGACCGCGCATCTGGACGTCACCCGAGACGGAGTTCGCCGTCACGTCTCCGGTGAGGCCGTCGACGATGATGTCGCCCGAGACGGTGTTGAGCTTCGCGTCGGTGGTGAGACCGGCGACGAGGGCGCTCGCGCTCACGACGCCGAGGGTCAGGGCCACGTCGCGGGGGACGGCGATGCTGATCTCGGCGTGGGGGCCGCCGCTGCCGAAGTTGCGGAACGAGGTCAGGAAGTTGTCCCAGCGCAGTTGGGCGTGATCGATCTCGATCGCGCCGTTCTGGGCCTCGATGCGGAGTTCCTTCTGGGTGACCGAATGGACTTCGATCCGGACGCCGGGCTCGTCGTGCCCGACGACGTCGATCTGCCCTCCGACGAGCCCGACCTTGAGTCGACGGATGCCGTCGAGATCGATGACGCGGGTCTCCCCGGGCTGGACCAGCCATTTCTCGAGAGTCATGTTGTCTCCTGCGGATGAGCGCGAATCAAGATATATCGCGTTGTAGGTGAACATAACACGATATATCTCGAGTGTCGAGATCTCGATCACGACGGGACTTGACCTTGACGCAGCGTCAACTCCTACCGTGATGGTCATGACGAACGAATGGTCGATCCAACAGCTCGCCCGGCTTGCCGGGACGACGAGCCGGACCCTCCGGCACTACGACCAGATCGGTCTGCTGCCTGCCTCTCGGGCGGGGGCGAGCGGCTACCGGTTCTACGACGCCGCAGGGTTGCGCCGCCTGCAGCGCATCCTGCTGCTGCGGGAACTGGGCCTCGGGCTGCCCCGCATCGCCGAGGTCCTCGCGGAGGACGTCCCGGAGGAGGCGGCGCTGACCGCCCACCTCGGGTGGCTCGAGGCCGAGCAGGAACGGATCCGGCGGCAGATCGCCGCGGTCGCGTCGACCCTCGACGCGAGACGACAGGGAGAGGAACCCATGGCAGAGAAGATGTTCGACGGCTTCGACCACACGGTCCACCGCGAGGAGGTGACCTCGAGATGGGGAGCGGATGCTTACGCGCGATCCGACGCGTGGTGGCGGGGCCTGCCGTCCGCGCAGAAGAAGCGATGGCAGGACGAGACCGCCGAGCTCGCTCAGGAATGGGCGGACGCGGCGGAACGCGGCATCCGACCCGACTCGGCCGAAGCGCAGGAGCTCGCCGCGCGGCACGTGGCGTGGCTGCGCGGCATCCCGGGCACGCCGGCGGCCGACGGCGGTGACATCCGGGGCTACGTGCTCGGACTCGCCGACATGTACGTGACCGATGACCGCTTCGGTGCGAACTACGGCGGGACGGCCGGTGCGTCGTTCGTCCGCGAGGCGCTTCGCCACCACGTCGGCGGATGATCGGATGCCGCACATGATGAGGCCCCCTCGACCGTGAACGGGAGGGGGCCTCGTTGCGCTCCTGGGGGAGAGCGCCGCTGACACGCCTGGGGGAGCGCGTCAGACGGTCATGTGTTCTTGCGCAGCACTCGCAGCAAGAAGGCGATCAGAGCGATGACACCGACGATGATGGCGACCCACAGCAGGAACTGGAGGCCTTCCGTGATGCCACCCACGATCGCCAGCACGATGGCGATCACGATGATGATGATGAGTGCGAGGTTCATTGGAGGCTCCCTCTGTTTGTCTCCGTTGTCCGCCGGAGCGGGGGTGACGCGGGTGTGCGTCCTGACATTGTTATCAGCGTTCTTTCAGGTGATCACAGGCCCTTGACAGGTCGGCCCTACGGTGACATAACGTGGCCGCACGCGGGCGATCCTTGCCCGCGATCGACACGTGAGGCGGATGCATCATGCCGGCAGGACGCGGCTCGAACAGCCTGAAAGACCCCGAGCTCTACGAAGAGCTCCGCGCCGACGGAGCGTCGAAGGAGAAGGCCGCGCGCATCTCCAACGCCGCTGCCCGCGACGGTCGGAAAGCGGTCGGGAAGCGCGGCGGCAAGGCCGGCGACTACGAGGACTGGACGGTGGCCGACCTGCGTGCGCGGGCGAAGGAGCTCGGGCTCAGCGGGTACTCCCGCGCCCGCAAGGCGGAGCTCATCGACCTGCTCCGATCGCACTGACGTGCCACGACTCACGCGCGTGCGGCCGGGCGTCGACCTCGGCTACCGCCGGATGCGTTCGGGCACCGGGTTCCGTTACGTGGATGCCGACGGCGCCCCCCTCCCGAAGGCGGAAGCCGATCGCGTCCGCGCGCTCGTCCTGCCGCCCGCGTGGCAGGACGTGTGGATCTGCGCCGACGCGAACGGCCACGTCCAGGCGACCGGCGTGGATGAGGCCGGGCGTGTCCAGTACCGCTACCACCCGCAGTGGACCGCCGGCCGGGACAAGGGCAAGTACGCTCGCGCGCTGCAGCTCGCCGAGGCGTTGCCGCGTGCCCGCGGGCGAGTCACCACGTCGCTCCGGCGGGAGGACATCGACCAGGAGCGCGTCCTCGCTGCGGCGTTCCGGCTCCTCGACCTCGCCGCCCCGCGCGTGGGAGCCGAGCGATACCTCGTCAAGCACGGCAGCCGCGGGCTCACGACACTGATCCGACGGGACGCCGTGGTCGACGGCACCGTCGTCGCGCTGCGGTTCCCCGGCAAGAGCGGACAGCGACAGGAGATGGAGGTCGACGACGTCGACCTCGCGGCGGCGATCGAACTGCTCGTGGGAGGTCGTCCCAGCTCGCCCCTCCTCGCCTACCTGCGCGGGCGTCGGCGCGTGGCGCTCAGCCCCCGGGACGTGAATCTCTACGTCCGGTCGATGACCGGTGGAACCTTCACTGCCAAGGACTTCCGCACTCTTCGCGGCACGATCACCGCGGCGGAAGCGCTCGCCCAGATCGGTCCGGCGGCGAAGAAGAGCGACCTCAAGCGGGCCGAGGTGCTCGCCGTGAAGGTCACCGCCGAAGCGCTCGGCAACACTCCCTCCGTCGCGCGGAGTTCGTACATCGACCCGAGGGTCTTCGATCGGTACCGGCGGGGTGTGGTGCTCGACACCACGGTGTCGCCCGAATCAGCCATCCGCACGCTCATCCTCGCCTGACCACGGTTCCCAGCCTCAGGGGCTGATGAGCGTGAAATACTTGCGCCCGTCCCCGCACCCTTCACCTGCACCGTGGAAATGGGCCCTCGTTGTCTCACCTCGCCGTCCTGAGCCTCAAGAACCGTGCGCTCATCGCCCTCATCACGATCGTCGCGGCGATCTTCGGAGGCCTCGCGCTCACGAGCCTCAAGCAGGAGCTGATCCCGCCGATCCAGCTGCCGCAGCTGTCGATCCTGACGACCTACCCGGGAGCGTCGCCCGACGTCGTGAACAACGATGTGTCGACCCCGATCGAACAGGCGATCCAGGCTGTCCCCGACCTGGAGTCCACGACCTCGACGAGCACGACGAACGCGTCGATCGTCCAGGCATCCTTCGCCTACGGCACCGACCTCGCAACGGCTGAGCAGAAGATCCTCCAGGCGATCAACCGTCTCGATTCGCTGCCCGACGACCTCGACACCAACGTGCTCGCATTCTCGACCGATGACCTGCCGGTCATCTCGATCGCCGTGACCGGCTACAGCGATGAGACCGCTGTGCAGGACCGGCTCGAGAACGCCGTGATCCCGGACATCGAGGATCTCGACGGAGTCGCCGCGGCGCAGATCGTCGGTGGCCGCACCTCGCGCGTCACGATCACGCCCGACCAGGAGAAGCTGGCCGCAGCCGGCTACACCCAGACGGCGATCACCGATGCGCTCGACCAGAACGGCAAGCTGTTCCCCGGCGGCACCGTCTCCGAGGGCGACCAGACCCTCACCGTGCAGACGGGTACGAAGCTCGACTCCGTAGACGGGATCGCAGATCTCCCGCTCGTGCCCACCAACGCAGACCAGATCGCCGCCGGCGATGTCACGATCGGTGACGTCGCGAAGGTCGTCCTCGACACCGACCCGGTGACCTCGATCTCGCGCGTCGACGGCGAGGCGGCACTCACCGTCTCGATCACGAAGCTGCCCGCGGCCAACACGGTCGACGTCTCGCACCTCGTCCGCGATTCGCTGTCCAGGATCAAGGACGACCTCGGCAACGGCGCGACCGTGACGGTGGTCTTCGACCAGGCGCCCTACATCGAGCAGTCGATCGAGGCCCTCGCCCAGGAGGGTCTGCTCGGCCTCGCCTTCGCCGTCGTCGTCATCCTGGTCTTCCTGCTGTCGGTGCGCTCGACCCTCGTGACCGCCATCTCGATCCCGACGAGCGTGCTCATCACGTTCATCGGGATCCAGGCGTTCGGCTACTCGCTCAACATCCTCACGCTCGGCGCGCTGACGATCGCGATCGGCCGCGTCGTCGACGACTCCATCGTCGTCATCGAGAACATCAAGCGGCACTACGTCGGCGATGCCGACAAGCTCGCCTCGATCCGCCTGGCGGTTCGCGAGGTGGCGTCGGCGATCACGGCATCCACTCTCACGACCGTCGCAGTGTTCCTCCCCATCGCGTTCGTCGGCGACCTCACCGGCGAGCTGTTCCGGCCGTTCGCGCTGACCGTCACCATCGCGATGCTCGCGTCGCTCTTCGTCGCCCTCACGATCGTGCCCGTGCTGGCGTACTGGTTCCTGCGGCCGGGCAAGCCGGTCCTGGATGCCGCTGGTCGCGCCATCGACCCCGAAGACCCCGCCGCGCCGCCGAGCCGCCTGCAGAAGTCGTACCTCCCCGTCCTCCGTTGGACGCTCCGGCATTCCGTGGTCACTCTCCTCCTCGCCGTCGTCGTCCTGGGCGGGACCATCGCCGCGGCTCCGCTCATGAAGGTCAACTTCCTCGGCGACTCGGGACAGAACACCTTCACCGTTCGCCAGGACATCGGTGCGACCGCGAGCCTGGACGCGCAGGACGCCGCCGCGAAGCGCGTCGAGGAGGTCCTCCTCGACGTCACCGGCGTGGACACCGTGCAGACTTCGATCGGCTCCACCGGTTCCGCGCTCCGCGACGCCTTCTCGGGCGGCGGCACCGGCATCACGTATTCGATCACGACCGACCCCGACGCCGATCAGGAGCAGATCCGCACGGACGTGCAGAAGGCCGTCGCCGACGTGACGGATGCCGGCGAGATCACCGTCGCGGCCGCGCAGGGCGGCTTCGGATCGAGTGACGTGGAGGTCGACATCACCGCGCCGGACGCCGGTGTCCTCCGCGACGCGACCGACAAGGTCGTCACGGCACTGAAGGACGCCGAAGGCGTCGACCAGGTCGACTCGAACCTGTCGGCATCCCTCCCCTTCGTCTCGGTCGCCGTGGACCGCGACAAGGCGGCCGAGCTGGGATTGTCGGAGGTCGCGGTCGGCGGTCTCGTCGCCAACACGATGCAGCCGCGCCAGATCGGCACGGTCGAGATCGACGACTCGACCCTGACCGTCTATCTCAAGGCCGCTGAGATCCCGGACACCATCGCGAAGCTCCGCGGACTCGAGATCGCGAGTGCATCGGGACTCATCCGCCTCGACGAGGTCGCGACGGTCGAGCAGTCCGAGGGGCCCTCTTCGATCACGAGCGAGCGCGGCCAGCGGACCGCGACCGTCACGGTCACCCCCGCGAGCGACGACCTGAACGCCGCGAGCGCCACGGTGACCGCAGCGCTCGCCGATGCGAAGCTCCCGCAGGGTGCGGACGCGGAGGTCGGCGGCGTCGTGACGCAGCAGCAGGATGCCTTCGCGCAGCTGGGCCTCGCGATCCTCGCCGCCATCCTGATCGTGTACATCGTGATGGTCGCGACGTTCAAGTCGCTCCGCCAGCCGATTCTGCTGCTCGTCTCGGTGCCCTTCGCGGCGACCGGCGCGATCCTCCTGCAGATCGTCTCGGGTGTACCCCTCGGCGTGGCCTCGCTCATCGGTGTGCTGATGCTCGTCGGCATCGTCGTGACGAACGCGATCGTCCTCATCGACCTCGTCAACCAGTACCGGGAGAAGGGTCTGTCGACTCCCGAGGCGGTCCTCGCCGGCGGCGCTCGCCGTCTGCGGCCCATCCTCATGACGGCACTGGCGACGATCTTCGCGCTCACACCCATGGCGCTCGGGATCACGGGGCACGGCGGGTTCATCTCGCAGCCGCTCGCGATCGTCGTCATCGGCGGCCTCGTGTCCTCGACCATCCTGACGCTGCTGGTCCTCCCCGCCCTCTACAACCTCGTCGAAGGCGCCAAAGAGCGTCGCGCCGCCAAGCGCGGTGACGTCGTCCCGGTGTCCGAGGCGTCGGCGGGCAGCCAGGCTCCGCTCACGCGGCGGGCGCGGCGGGATGCGGCATCCGCTGCCGTCACCGGCGCGGCAGCCGTCGACACGGCCCTCGTCATCGAGGAGGCTCCGGACGTGGAGATCCCGATGGACGAGCCCGTCCCCGCGGCCCCGGTGGTCGACGAGACGATCGCGGATGAGCAGGCCGCGGAGGAGCCTCGGCGCGAGGAGTGAGGGTCAGTCGGCCTCGGCGAGGTCGACGCCCCATTCGAGCGTCCAGGTCTCGCCGGGAGCGAGCCGGCGGAGGCTTCGTCCGGAGTTGAACGCGTCGGCGGGTGCGGTCATCGGCTCGATCGCGACCGCGAGGTCGTGGCCGGGGAAGCGGTCGGTCGTGAACACCTGCATGTACTCGAACCCCTCGCCCGCCCACACCGTGAGGCGGCGGGAGTCGGGCGCAACGAGGTGAGCCTCGATACGACCGTCGTGGCGGGGGAGCCCGGCGAACGCGACGTCGAGCGACAGGTCGCCGACGCGGCGCGGCGAGCTCAGGTCGTGTGCTTCGTCGATCGGCTCCTCGGCGATGGGGATGTTCTGCTCGTCGAGACGGAACCACGTTCGCGCCTCGAGCTGCAGCGAGAGATCTGCCGTGTCGACGTCGGAGATCCGGAAGTAGGGGTGCGTCCCGACGGCGACGGGCGCGTCTCCCGCGCCGACGTTCGTGATCGCGTGCGTGACGAGCAGGCCGTGCTCGACGAGCTCGTAGGTCACGCGGTTCTCCAGGTGGTACGGGTACCCCGACTGCGGGAAGACGTCGGCCCGCAGAGTGAGGGCGGCATCCGTCTGCTCCTGCACCCGGTAGGGCGCGAACCGCAGAAGTCCGTGCGACGCGTTGCCGAACTTCGGTTCGGTGATGGCGAGCTGGCGGAGTTCGCCGTCGTCCTCCCAGCGGCCGTCGCGGATGCGGTTCGGCCACGGCACGAGCACGATGCCGCACGCCGCCGGGGTCGGCGTGTCGTCGGGGTAGTCCGGGACGAGGTCGACGCCGCCGACGCGCAGCGCGCGGAGGGCGGCGCCCACTTCGGTGATCTCCGCCGAGACAGCGGCGGCGTGGAGGCTGAAGCGGGTTCCGGTGGGGTCGGCGGCCATGCGGCCAGCGTATCCGCGCGGCCGCTTCACAGGTGGGGCGGGTATCGTGAATCCGTCGGCGGAGGACGCCGCGCTGTGCGCGGGCATCCTGTGTAGTCCTCGGGGCCGATCTCGAAACCCGATCCGCGGTTTCGGAACCAGTAACTGGAATGGCCCCCGGCCGACGGAAGTCCGGGTATCACCGTGCGTGGCGCACGGCGCTGTTTCGTGCGAGAACTCAGAAAGCACACGCATGCCCAAGAACAAGAAGCCGGCCGGCGGCCGCGCGCAGAACTTCGAACCCCGCTACGGCAAGAAGACCTCCTACCAGGACGCGAAGCGTCGCCCGGGTCAGGCCTCCGCCGGGACCACCGGCAGCAAGAGCCCCAAGCACCGCGGCTTCCGCGCCGCCGAGGAATCGGCACCCGCCAAGGGCCGCTGGACGGAGCAGGATCGCGCCGGCCGGGCCGAGGCCCGCGGCATCCGCTCGAACGCCCGAGGCGACCGTGGCTTCGACGACCGTCCGCGTCGCGACGCCGAGGGCGAGCGCCCGCGCTTCGACCGGTCGGAGCGTCCCCGTTTCGACCGGAACGAGCGTCCGGCTCGGTCGTTCGATGACCGTCCGCGTCGTGATGACCGGACCGAGCGTCCGCGCTTCGACCGCAACGACCGCCCCGCGCGTTCGTTCGATGACCGTCCGCGTCGTGATGACCGGACCGAGCGTCCGCGTTTCGACCGTAACGAGCGTCCGGCTCGGTCGTTCGATGACCGTCCGCGTCGTGATGACCGGACCGAGCGTCCCCGTTTCGACCGGAGCGAGCGTCCCGCCCGCTCGTTCGACGACCGTCCGCGTCGTGACGACCGGACGGAGCGTCCCCGTTTCGACCGGAACGAGCGTCCGGCTCGGTCGTTCGACGACCGTCCGCGTCGTGATGACCGTCCCCGCCGGGATGACCGTCCCCGCCGCGATGAGCGCGCGAACCGGTCGGATTGGAACGCCGACGAGAAGTCGAAGGCGCACCAGGACCACGTCGACGTCGTGCACGAGCGGCTGCAGGCCGAAGCGGTGGATGCCGCATCCGTCGAGCAGGCCTCGTTCAGCGACCTCGGCCTCGGCCAGAACATCGTCCGGACCCTCGAGGGCCTCGGCGCCACGAGCCCGTTCCCGATCCAGGCGGCCACCGTCCGTCCGATCCTCGACGGCCGCGACGTCCTCGCCCGTGGCCGCACCGGCTCGGGCAAGACGATCGCTTTCGGCGCTCCGCTCGTCGAGCGCGTGCTGCGCGGACAGGCCGGCAAGCGCCGCGCCTGGGGCCGTTCGCCGCAGGCGCTGATCCTCGCGCCGACGCGCGAGCTCGCACTGCAGATCGACCGCACCGTGCAGGAGCTCGCGCAGAGCGTGGGCCTGTTCACGACGCAGGTCTACGGCGGCGTCCCGCAGGGCCGTCAGGTCGGCGCGCTCAAGAAGGGCGTCGACATCGTCATCGGCACCCCTGGCCGCATCGAGGACCTCGAGAAGCAGGGCAAGCTCGACCTGTCCGAGGTCGGCATCGTCGTCCTCGACGAGGCGGACCACATGAGCGAGCTGGGCTTCCTCGAGCCGATGCAGCGCATCCTGCGCCTCGTGCAGGACGACGCGCAGAAGCTGCTCTTCTCCGCCACGCTCGACCGCGAGGTCGCCGCGCTCGTCGACGAGTTCCTCGTGAACCCGGCCGTCTACGAGGTCGCCGGCGAAACCCAGGAGACCAGCACGATCGACCACCGCGTACTCGTGATCGACCACCGCGACAAGGCCGAGATCCTCACGTCGCTCGTCGACCGCGACGGCAAGACGCTCGTCTTCACCCGTACGCGCGCCTACTCGGAGATGCTCGTCGAGCAGTTCGAGGATGCCGGGATCGCCGCCGTCGCCCTCCACGGCGACCTGAACCAGGCCAAGCGCACACGCAACCTGCAGCGCCTGACCGACGGCAAGGTGAACGTGCTCGTCGCGACCGATGTCGCGGCCCGCGGCATCCACGTCGACGACATCGACCTGGTCGTCCAGGCCGACGCACCCGACGAGTACAAGACGTATACGCACCGCTCCGGCCGCACCGGCCGCGCGGGCCGCGCGGGAACGGTCGTCACGCTGATCACGCGTCAGCGTCGTCGGCGCATGACCGAGATGCTCGAGCGTGCCGAGATCGACGCGCCGTTCGACGAGGCGCGCGCCGGCGACGATGTGCTCGAAGAGATCACGGGTCGTCAGGCCGCGAACGTCGACGCCTGAGATCGCTCACTAGGGTGGGCGGATGCCGATCGTCATCCGCCCCCTCGGTGATCCCGACGTCGGGCAGGTCGTGTCCCTGTGGGATGCGACAGGCCTGACGCGTCCGTGGAATGACCCGCACCGCGACATTGCGCGAGCCCGCGCCGTCTGGCCGGAGCTCCTGCTCGTCGCGGCCGACGGCGATCGCGTCGTCGGCTCGGTCATGGCCGGGTACGACGGCCACCGGGGCTGGCTGTACTACCTCGCGACCGACCCGGAGCGCCGCGGCGAGGGCACCGGGCGGATGCTGGTCGCCGAGGCCGAACGTCGACTCGAGGCGCTCGGCTGCCCGAAGGTGATGCTCATGGTCCGTGAGGGGAACGACGCCGTCACCGACTTCTACGACGCCATCGGCTACGTCCGCGACGCCACCTCGGTCCTCGGCAAGCGCCTGATCCCGGACGCCTGAATCAGAACAGCATCGCGGATGCCTGTTCCCGGGTCGCGGTCTTCATGACCGGCCCCGTGGTCCGCACCTGGCCCATTCCGCGCGGCGGGGCGTCCTCCTCCTCGAGCCTTCCATGCAGGCCGTGTCGTCGCAGCAGCGGGCGCACCCGCGCCGACAGCCACGACCGATAGCCCTTCGGTGCCGACACGGAGACGCCGGGGTAGAGGCCGCGGTAGGCCGGCACGAGGTCCGGGCACTCGCGTTCCAGCCACTGCCAGAACCACTCCTTCGCGCCCGGCCGCAGGTGCAACGCGCCGAAGACGACCCGACGAGCACCTGATGCCGCGATCCGACGGATCGCATCGTCGAGGACGTCGACCCCGTCGGTCAGGTGCGGGACGATCGGCATGAGGAACACCGTCACCGAGAACCCGGCATCGGTCGCGGCCCTCACCGTGTCGAGCCGGGCTTGGAACGACGGGGCTCCCGGCTCGAGGAGCTGCCGCAGCGGTTCGTGGGGGATCGCGATCGACATGGCGATGTGGATCGGGACGTGGGTCGCGGCATCCGTCAGCAGCGGCAGGTCGCGGCGCAGCAGCGTGCCCTTGGTGAGGATCGAGAACGGTGTGCCGCTCGACGCGAGGGCGTCGATGATTCCCGGCATCAGCCGGTAGCGTCCCTCGGCCCGCTGATACGGGTCGGTGTTGGTCCCGAGAGCGACGGGCTCGTGTCGCCACGACGGCTTGGCGAGCTCGCGGGCGAGCACCTCCGCCACGTTCACCTTGACGACGATCTGAGAGTCGAAGTCCGCGCCGGCGTCGAGGTCGAGGTAGGTGTGCGTGTTGCGCGCGAAGCAATAGGCACATGCATGTTGGCACCCCCTATAGGGATTCACCGACCAGGAGAACGGCATCGCCGATCCGCTCGGCACGTGGTTGAGCGCGGACTTCGCGACGACTTCGTGGAAGGTCATCCCCGCGAACTCCGGCGTCGCGACCGAGCGGACGAGTCCACCCATGGACTCGAGGCCGGGCAGCGCGGCCTCGTCGACCGCCGTGATGTTCTGACCCTGCCAACGCATCTCCACATTCGAACACATCTTCGAAATACTGTCAACGACACACGCGGAGTGGTCGAACACCGGGAACGCGAGAGATGGACTGCGAGACTGGGCAGGTGTCTGAGACGAGGAGCGCCGCCCGGCGGCAGGTGCTCCGCAGGCGCCGTCAGCGCCGAGCGCTCGTGCTCCTGACGCTCACCACCGCCCTGATCGTCACGCTCGTCGTGGTCGTCTCCCGGGCGATCGCGCCCGACGACGCCGTCGCAGACCCGGCATCCGATCCCGTTCCGGCCGCGTCGTCACCCGTTGCCGTGTCCTCCCCGCCTGCCGCCGACCCCGCAGAAGCGACCCGGCCGATCTGCGAGACGGATGCCGTGGTCTCGGCGCTCGCGGAGGGTTCCGACGCCAACGTGATCGCCGCCTTCGGGGGTGGCGAGCCGTTCCGAGCTGCCGTCGCCGCGGGCGAGGCGCCCTGCGTCGATCTCCACGAGGCGGGTCGCATCTGGGTCGTTGCGAACAAGCGCCACGCGCTCGAACCGATCGATCACTGGCCCACGCCGCAGGCGCGACCGCAGAGCACGCGCATCGTCGCGGGCGGGTGGCTGCTCGACCAGACCGCCGCCGCGCTCGACGAGCTCTCGGCGGACGTTCGCGCCGCCGGCGCCGGCACGATCGGTGTCAGCAGCGGCTTCCGCCCCTATGACTTCCAGGTCGAGACCTACAACCGCCATGTCGCCAACCGGGGCAAGGCCGCGGCCGACCTCCGCAGCGCCCGCCCCGGCCACAGCGAGCACCAGACCGGACTCGCGGTCGACGTGGTCGCGTGCGATTCCGGATGCGGCGACCACGATGGCTTCGGCGGCACCCCGCAGTCCGAGTGGATCGTCGCGAACGCCTGGCGGTACGGCTTCATCGTCCGCTATGAGGAGGGGCACACCGCCACCACGGGATACTCCGCCGAACCGTGGCACCTGCGTTTCGTCGGCCGCGAACTCGCCGCCGCGTACGCCGACGGCGGCTTCCACACGCTCGAGGAGTTCTTCAGCCTCGAGCCGGCGCCTGACTACGGCTGAGGCTACCGCTCCACCGGCAGCCACAGTTCGCACGTCGCCGTCGAGAAGTCATCGGCACGTTCGAGCACCGAGACGATCGACGGCCCGGGGCGCAGCCGCCACGGGTTCGCCGGGAACCAGTCTGTCGCCGTCGCCGCCCACACCGTCTGCAGCGCATCGGGGTATGCCCCGCTCGAGCGGAACACCGCCCAGGTGCCCGCGGGGACCTCGATGACGTCGAGATCCGGCGGCACGGAGCTTTCCGCGGCGCGCGCGACCCCGTGCAGATACGTCAGCTCGGTCCCCTCCGCATAGTCGGGGTCGACGCCGTCGCTCACCTGCAGCAGCCCGGCGGGCTCGGTATCGCTCAGCCCCTTCAAGCGAGCGTGTTCGGCGGGTGGCAGCGACGCGATGTGCGCCTGGATGGCGGGGTTCGCCCCGCGGTGGATCAGTGGCACGCGTGCGGCGTGCCCGATGAGGCGGAAAGCGGGGTGGTCGACGATACGGGTGTCCATGGGGCTGCTCCCTTCTACGGTCAGGCGGAACCTGAGCTGCGGTTGTGTGCGGAGGGGGCCGCCGTCTCGCCTCACGGCAGACGGCGGGGCGCAGTGCACGGCCTGGAACGCGCGGGCGAACGCCTCGGTCGAGCCGTAGCCATAGCGCACCGCGATCGTCAGCAGGTCCTCGGACCCGACGAGGTCGCTCGCCGCGACCGTCATCCGCCGACGCCGGACGTACTCCGACAGCGGCATCCCGGCGAGCGACGAGAACATCCGACGCAGGTGGTACTCGGTCGTGCCGTGCTCGTGGGCCACGGCGCCGATGTCGAGCTCGTCGCCGAGATGCGCCTCGATGTGCTCGACGACGCGGGTCAGTGCGCTGATCACGGTTCCTCCTCCGGCATCCACTCTCATCTTCGCGCCCGGGTCACGCCCGACTTCTGCGGACCGGAACGATCGGATGCCGCGCCGCGGCACTCAGTCGCGCTCACCCTGGCATTCAATCCCACGGGGCGCGTACAGTGGATGCCGGCGACGCCGCCCACGAGCGCAGCGTCGCGCGACACGAAGGGGGGTCCGCGCATGGAGCGGAACATCTACGACGAGGACCACGAAGCGTTCCGCGACGTCGTCAAGGAGTTCGTCAAGCGCTACGTCACGAACGAGAAGCGCGAACAGTGGGATGCCGCGGGTGAGATCGACCGCGCGACGATGCTCGCGGCGGGTGAGGCCGGCGTCATCGGCCTGAGCGTTCCCGAGGAGTTCGGCGGCGCGGGCATGCTGCAGGACTATCGCTTCCGGACGGTCGTCAACGAGGAGATCATCCGCGCCGGTGCGGGCTCGCTCGCCGGCGCTTTCGGCATCCAGGACGACCTCGCCGTCCCGTACCTCGTGCACATGGGAACGCAGGAGCAGAAGGAGAAGTGGCTCCCTCGGATGGCGACCGGCGAGGTCCTCGGCGCGCTGGCCATGACCGAGCCCGGCGCGGGGTCGGACCTCCGCGGCATCTCGACGACCGCGAAGAAGACCGACGGCGGGTACATCGTCAACGGCGCGAAGACGTTCATCTCGTCGGGCACGACGGCCGACATCTTCGTCGTCTTCGTGAAGACGGGGGAGGGCAACCGGCCCGACGCGTTCTCGCTGCTGCTGCTCGAGTCCGACATGGCCGGGTTCGACCACGGCAAGAAGCTGCACAAGATGGGCTTCCAGGGGCACGACACCGCCGAGCTCAGCTTCACCGACGTCTTCGTCCCCGACGCGAACCTCATCGGCGGTGAGGAGGGCAAGGGCTTCGTCCAGCTGATGATGAACCTGCCGCTCGAGCGCCTGTCGATCGGTGTCGCCGGTGCGGCCGCCGCGCAGGCGGGTGTCGAATGGACGATCGCCTACACGAAAGACCGCGAGGCATTCGGCCAGCGGATCATCGACTTCCAGAACACGCGCTTCGCCATGGCCGACCTCGTCACGACGGTCGACGTCATGTGGGCCTACATCGACCGCGCGATCGCGCTCTACGGCGAGAACAAGCTGTCGGCCGAGGATGCCGCCCAGGTCAAGTTCTGGGCGACCGAGCGCGAGTGGGAGGTGCTCGACGCCTGCGTCCAGCTGCACGGCGGCTACGGCTACATCATGGAGTACCCGATCGCCCGCGCCTTCCTCGACGCCCGCGTGCACCGCATCTACGGCGGGACGAACGAGATCATGCGCGACATCGTGTCGCGCCGGATCGCCGGCAAGCGCTGACCCGGACACGCGAGGTCCCGATCGAGCCGGAAACGATGCGACGTTTCCCGGCCCGATCGGGACCTCGGCTGCGTCAGGCGCGGGGCGGGGCGTGCCTACTTGGCGACGAGCGTCGTCTCGAAGCTGTAGAGGTCGGGGCGGTAGCAGTGGTGCCCGTACTCGAACGCGCGGCCGGAGTCGTCGAACGCGACGCGCTCCATCGTCAGCACCGGGCCGTCGGACTCGATGTCGAGCAGGTCGCCCTCGTCGCCCGTCGCGCTGCGCGCGCCGATCTTCTGCTTGGCGACGCGGATCGTCACGCCGCGGGCGCGGAGGATCTCGTACAGCCCGTGCGCTTCGAGCTGTTCTCGGGTGATGTCGGCGAATTCGGGCGGCAGGTAGTTCTCGAGCACCGCGACCGGGACGCCGTCGGTGCTGCGCTGGCGCCGCACGAAGACGACGTCGTCGCCGACGCTCAGTCCCAGGCTCTGCGCGACCACCTCGGAGGCGGGCACCACCTCGTGACCCAGGACGCGGGTCGCGGGAACGTGCGAGGAGTTCCTCAGGTCCTCGTAGAGGCTCGTGAGTTCGACCGCTCGCGTCACCTGACCCTGCACGACCTGCGTGCCGATGCCCCGGCGCCGGACGAGCAGTCCCTTGTCTACGAGCTCCTGGATCGCGCGGCGGATCGTGGGGCGGGAGAGGCCGAGGCGCTGGCCGATCGCGATCTCGTTCTCCAGGCGGCCGCCGGCGGGGATCGCGCCGGAGTGGATGGCGGCTTCGAGCCGGCTGGAGACCTGGAAGTACAGCGGTACGGGGCCGGTTCGGTCCAGGTCGGCGAAGAGTTCCGCGGGCCAGTAGGTGTCGGCGTCGACCACAGCCCTCACACTCCTTGTCATGGATATCGGGTGTCATCGGCATTTGTACCGACAACATCACGTGTCAGGCTAACGGCACATCACACCTGGACCCCGGATTTATCCATGTGATATTGTTAGGACATGTTCGCGCCTCGAAACACGACCGCAGGATGACCTCTCGCGCCGCTGCCCCGGAGGTCCTGTCGCTCGGACGTCTCGGCGTCGACATCTACCCGCTGCAGATCGGTGTGGGACTCGAAGAGGTCTCGTCCTTCGGCAAATTCCTCGGCGGCAGCGCCGCGAACGTCGCCGTCGCGGCTGCCCGCTACGGACATGACGTGTCGCTCGTCTCCCGTGTCGGCGACGACCCGTTCGGCCGATACCTCCGCGCCGAACTCGACCGCCTCTCGGTCGATCCCGCTCTCGTCGCGGTCGACCCCACGTACAAGACGCCGCTGACCGTCTGCGAGATCTTCCCGCCCGACGACTTCCCGCTGTACTTCTACCGCGAGCCGAAGGCTCCCGACCTCGAGGTGACGCCGGACCAGCTGCCGGGCGACGTGCTGGCCGAGGCATCCATCTTCTGGCTCACCGTCACCGGGCTCAGCCAGGAGCCCAGCCGGTCCACCCACCTCGACGCCCTGCGTCGCCGCGGCCGCGCCCGTCACACGATCCTCGACCTCGACTACCGGCCCATGTTCTGGCCCGACCCGGCCGAAGCGAGTGCGCAGGTGTCCGCCGCCCTCGAGCACGTGACGGTCGCCGTGGGCAACCGCGAGGAGTGCGAGGTCGCCGTCGGCGAGACCGACCCGATGCGGGCCGCCGACGCCCTGCTCGAGCGCGGTGTCGAGCTCGCGATCGTGAAGCAGGGGCCCGAGGGCGTGCTCGCGAAGACCCGTGACGAGACCGTCGTCGCACCCCCGCACCCTGTCGACGTGGTCAACGGGCTCGGTGCGGGCGACGCGTTCGGCGGCGCTCTGTGCCACGGCCTGCTGCTCGGCTGGGACCTGGAGCGGATCCTGCGCTTCGCGAACGCGGCCGGCGCCATCGTCGCGTCGCGGTTGGAATGTTCGACGGCGATGCCGACGGCCGACGAGGTCGAGGCGATCCTGAGTGCGGGGAGCGCGGCATGAGCGACCGAGTCATCAGCGAGGCCGCCTTCGCGCGTCTGCGTGAGCTGCGGGCCTTCGACCCCGAGGCGATCCGTCACGCCGTCGCGACGCGCACCCGCAGACACCTCGATTCCGGCGACGGTCGCCTGTTCATCGTCGCCGCGGATCACCCGGCCCGCGGTGCACTGGCGGTCGGGTCGGATGCCACGGCCATGGCCGACCGCTACGAGCTGATCGAGCGCCTCGCCATCGCGCTCAGCCGCCCCGGTGTCGACGGCGTCCTCGGCACGCCCGACATCATCGACGATCTCGCCGCCCTGGGCCTGCTCGACGGCAAGATCGTCGTCGGGTCGATGAACCGCGGCGGCCTGCGCGGCGCCTCGTTCGAGATGGACGACCGCTACGGCGCCTACGACGTGAAATCCATGATCTCGGCGAACCTCGACTTCGCGAAGGCGCTCGTCCGCATCAACCTGGGCGACCCGGCGACGGCGGCGACCCTCGAGGCGACGGCGCATGCCGTGACCGCGGCGGCGGGCGCCGGCATCCCGATCATGCTGGAGCCGTTCATGAGCACGTGGCGCGACGGCCGCATCGTCAACGACCTGTCGACGGATGCCGTGGTCCTGTCGGTCGCGATCGCGTCGGGTCTCGGCGGATCGAGCGCGTACACCTGGATGAAGCTCCCGGTCGTGCCCGACATGGAGCGCGTCATGGCGGCCACGACGCTGCCGACGCTGCTCCTGGGCGGCGACTCCGGCGACGACCCCGACGAGACGTTCGCCTCGTGGCAGGATGCGCTGGCGCTTCCCGGCGTCCGCGGACTCACGGTCGGCCGGACCCTCCTCTACCCGCCCGACGGCGACACCGCTGCGGCGGTCGACATCGCCGCCGGCCTCGTCCACTCCTCACTCCTCGCGAAGGACCCGTCATGAGCACCTCCTCCCCCCGCACCCGCGTCATCGGCCATTGGATCGGCGGTTCGCACCGTGCGTCGACGAGCGGCCGGACGGCTCCCGTCTACAACCCGGCGACGGGCGCGGTGCAGGCCGAGGTCGCTCTGGCCGATCAGGCCGAGATCGACGAGGCGATCGCTGCGGCCGACGCCGGCTTCCGGCTGTGGTCCGCGTTCTCGATCGCGAAGCGCCAGACCGTGCTCTTCGCGTTCCGTGAGCTGCTGAATGCGCGCAAGGGCGAGCTGGCAGAGCTCATCACGAGCGAGCACGGCAAGGTGGTCTCCGACGCCATGGGCGAGATCCTGCGCGGCCAGGAGGTCGTCGAGCTCGCGACCGGGTTCCCGCACCTCATCAAGGGCGCCTACTCCGAGAACGCGTCGACCGGCGTCGACGTCTACTCGATCAAGCAGCCCCTCGGCGTCGTCGGCGTCATCTCGCCGTTCAACTTCCCCGTCATGGTGCCGCTGTGGTTCGCTCCGATCGCGATCGCGGCCGGTAACGCGGTCGTCCTCAAGCCCAGCGAGAAGGACCCGTCCGCCGCCCTCTGGCTCGCCGAGCTGTGGGCCGAGGCGGGCCTGCCCGCCGGTGTCTTCACCGTCCTGCAGGGCGACAAGCTCGCTGTCGACGGGCTGCTCCACAGCCCGGTCGTGCAGTCGATCTCGTTCGTCGGCTCGACGCCGATCGCGCAGTACATCTACGAGACCGCGTCGCGGAACGGCAAGCGCGTGCAGGCCCTCGGCGGCGCGAAGAACCACATGCTCGTCCTCCCCGACGCCGACCTCGACCTCGTCGCCGACCAGGCGGTCAACGCCGGCTTCGGCGCGGCGGGCGAGCGGTGCATGGCGATCAGCGTCGTCCTGGCAGTGGAGCCCGTCGCCGACGAGCTGATCGCCAAGGTGACCGAGCGGATCGCGAAGCTCCGCATCGGCAACGGCGCGGGCCAGGACGGCGTCGAGCCCGACATGGGCCCGCTCATCACCGACGTCCACCGCGACAAGGTGGCTTCCTATGTCGACATCGCCGAGGCGGACGGCGCGACGGTCGTCGTCGACGGCCGCGGGTTCACGGTCGACGGTCATGAGGACGGGTTCTTCTTCGGTCCGACCCTCCTCGACCACGTCCCGACGACCTCCCGGGCCTACACCGAGGAGATCTTCGGGCCGGTCCTGTCGGTCGTCCGCGTCGAGAGCTACGACGAGGGCCTCGCGCTCATCAACTCGGGCGAGTTCGGCAACGGGACGGCGATCTTCACCAACGACGGCGGCGCCGCCCGGCGGTTCCAGCACGAGGTGCAGGTCGGCATGATCGGCATCAACGTGCCGATCCCCGTCCCCGTCGCCTACCACTCGTTCGGCGGCTGGAAGAAGTCGCTGTTCGGCGACGCGAAAGCGTACGGTGTCCACGGGTTCGACTTCTTCACCCGGGAGAAGGCGATCACCAGCCGGTGGCTCGACCCCGCCACGCGTGCCCTCGGCGAGCACGGCGGCATCAACCTCGGCTTCCCCCAGAACACCTGATCGCACGCCGCCCGGCGGCGGCACCCCGAGAGCGCGAAGATGAGCATCGAGAACACCTGGTTCCACCGCCGCGGCGAGTTGTCCGACGGCGGCTGGGAGAGCGTCGTCGGACGGGACACCCCCGGCTGGCAGCACACCGGCATCCGTGTCGCCGACCTCGGTGCGGGCGACCGGGTGGAGCTCACCGAGACCGATGTCGAGCGCATCATCGTGCCGCTCGCGGGCTCGTTCGAGGTCGACCATTCAGACGGCGACGACAGTGCACGAACGACGTTGCAGGGGCGTCGGTCGGTCTTCGACGGCCCGACCGACGTGCTCTACCTGCCGGTCGGACGGACGGCGACGCTCACGGGACGCGGCCGCGTGGCCGTCGCAGAGGCCCCGGCATCCGTCCGCCACCCGTGGCGGTACATCGCCGCCGCCGAGACCCCGGTCGAGCTCCGCGGGGCGGGATCGTCGAGCCGCCAGGTGCACAACTTCGGGACGCCGCAGGCGCTGGATGCCGACCGCCTCATCGTCTGCGAAGTGATCACCCCCGAGGGCAACTGGTCGTCTTACCCGCCCCACAAGCACGACGAACACATTCCCGGGCACGAGTCGCGCCTCGAGGAGATCTACTACTTCGAGTCCGCGCCGGCGGCGGGGTCCGCGGCATCCGCCGACACCGCGTTCGGGATGTTCAGCACCTACTCCTCACCCGCCGGCGAGATCGACATCAACGCGATGGTGCGCACGGGCGACATCGCCCTCGTGCCCTACGGCTACCACGGCCCCGCCGTCGCGGCGCCGGGGTACGACCTCTACTACCTGAACGTCATGGCCGGGCCCGACCCCGACCGGGCGTGGCTCATCAGCGACGACTCCGCGCACGCGTGGGTCCGCGACACCTGGGCGGATCAGCGGATCGATCCGCGACTCCCGTACCCGAACGAGGAAGGCCGATCCTGATGGCAGAGACGAAGCGGATGACGGTCAGCCAGGCGCTCATCGAGTTCCTGGCCCACCAGTGGACGGTCGACGGCGACGTGCGCGAGCGCACGATCCCCGGCGTCTTCGGGATCTTCGGGCACGGCAACGTCGCCGGCATCGGGCAGGCGCTCACGCAGCTGAACGTGCACGACCCCGACCTCATGCCGTACCACCAGGCGCGAAACGAGCAGGCGATGGTGCATCAGGCCGTCGGCTACGCCCGCATGCATCGCCGCCGCGGCACGTATGCGGCCGCGGCATCCGTCGGTCCGGGCGCGACCAACATGCTCACGGGAGCGGCTCTCGCGACGACCAACCGACTTCCCGCGCTGCTCCTGCCGAGCGACACGTTCGCGACCCGCGTCGCCGACCCGGTGCTCCAGCAGCTCGAGCAGCCGTGGGACATCGGGCTGACGGTCAACGACGCCTTCCGCCCGCTCTCGAAGTTCTTCGACCGCGTGCAGCGGCCCGAGCAGCTGTACTCCATCGCGCTCGCCGCGATGCGGGTCCTCACCGATCCCGCCGAGACCGGTGCGGTCACGATCGCCCTGCCCGAGGACGTGCAGGCCGAGGCGCTCGACGTGCCGATCGAGTTCCTGCAGGACCGCGAGTGGCACATCCGCCGTCCGCTCCCCGAGCGCGGCCCGCTCGAGCGCGCGGTCGCCGCGATCCTCTCGGCGCAGCGGCCGTTCATCGTCGCCGGTGGCGGGGTCATCTACTCCGAGGCCGAGGAGCAGCTCCGCGCCTTCGTGGAGGCCACCGGCATCCCGGTCGGCACGACGCAGGCCGGCGGCGGCTCCCTCGCCTGGGACCACCCGCAGTACCTCGGCGGCGTCGGTGCGACCGGCTCGCTCGCCGCCAACCGGCTCGCGGCCGAGGCGGACGTCGTCATCGGAATCGGGACCCGGTACAGCGACTTCACCACCGCGTCGCGGACCGCGTTCCAGAACCCGGACGTCGTCTTCGTCAACATCAACGTCGCCGCTTTCGACGCCTACAAGCACGGCTCCGAGCTGCCCGTCGTCGCCGACGCCCGCGAAGCGCTCGTCGCGCTCGCGCGCGAGCTCGAGGGCTTCCGCGTCGCGCCGGACCACGCCGAGCGGATCGCCCGGCAGAAGGCGGAGTGGGACGAGATCGTCGACCGCGCGTTCGCTCCGTCGGGCGCGGACCGCCCGGGCCAGCCCGAGATCATCCACGCCGTGCACGCGGCGACCGACCCGCGCGACGTCATCGTGCAGGCGGCAGGATCCCTCCCCGGCGACCTCCACAAGCTGTGGCGGGTGCGTGATCCGCTCGGCTACCACGTCGAGTACGCCTTCTCGTGCATGGGGTACGAGATCGCCGGCGGCCTCGGCGCGAAGCGCGGTCTCGAAGCCGCGGGCGACGACCGCGACGTCATCGTCATGGTGGGCGACGGGTCGTACCTGATGCTCAACAGCGAGCTCGTGACGGCTGTCGCCGAGGGCATCAAGATCATCGTCGTCCTCATCCAGAACCACGGCTTCGCCTCGATCGGCCACCTCTCCGAGACGGTCGGGTCGCAGCGCTTCGGCACGCAGTACCGCACGTACGACCCCGCCGCGAAGAACTTCCAGGGCGGCGACATCCTCCCCGTCGACCTCGCGATGAACGCCCGCAGCTACGGCCTCGATGTGGTCGAGATCGCCGAAGGACCGGATGCCGCGGCGAACCTGACCGCCGCCGTCGCCGCCGCGAAGGCATCCGATCGGTCGACGTTCATCCACATCAACAGCGATCCGCTCGTCTACGCACCCGATGGCGCCGGGTGGTGGGACGTGCCCGTTCCGGAGGTCTCGACCATCGAGTCCACGCAGCAGGCCCGCGAGGCCTACGTCGGCGAACGCGCCGCGCAGCGCCCGCTCCTCGGCGGAGGTCGGCCATGAAGGCGACAGTCGCCGGCGCACCGGTCAGCTTCGGCGTGTTCGAGCTGACGCCCGAGGGCGCCGAGACGATCTCGCCCGACGCGATGATGGAGATCCTCGCCGAGAGCGACTACGCCGGCATCGACCTGGGCCCCCTCGGCTTCCTCGGCGAGGACGCCGCCCTCCGGGACCGCCTCGAGCGGTTCGGTCTCGGGCTCGCGGGCGGCTGGGTGCAGCTGCCGTTCTCGGACGACGAGGCCTTCGCCGCCGCCCTCCCCGACCTGCGCGCCGCGCTCCGGCAGTTCTCGGCGGGTGCCGACGCCGGTGCGGGCCCGCTGCCGCTTCCGACGCTCGCCGATGACGGGTCGTCGCTCCGCCGTGGTGCGCCGGGTCGCGGCGCCGAGGTCGACCGGCTCGACGCGGATGCCTGGGGACGCCTCACCGACAACGTCGCCCGCGCCGCGCGCATCGTCCGCGACGCGGGCTTCGAGCCGACGTTCCACCACCACGCGGGGACCTTCGTCGAGTCGCCGGACGAGATCGACCGGTTCGTCGCCGACACCGACGTCGACCTGACCCTCGACACCGGCCACCTCTTCATCGCGGGCGGCGATCCGCTCGCCGCCGTCGAGCGCTGGGGCGACCGCATCAACCACCTGCACCTCAAGGACGTCGACCTCGCCGCGCTCGGCCGCGTGCTCGCCGCCGGGGGCGGGATGCCGGAGGTCTGGTCGGGCGGCTCGTTCGTCGCCTTCGGTCAGGGCGACATCGACCTCGCCGCCGTCATGACCGCCCTCGACGCCCGCGGGTACGAGGGCTGGGTCGTCGTCGAGCAGGACGTGCTCAACGGCCCCGACGTCGCCCTCGACGCCTTCGTCACCGCCCGCTCCATCGATCAGGTCACCAACCGCGACGCCCTGCGCGCCTGGGTCTGACCCCGAACCCCCTCGACGAACAGGAACGACATGACCGCCACTCCCGTCCGCTTCGGACTCTTCGGCTCCGGACGCATCGGCCAGGTGCACGCCGCGAGCATCGCCGCCTCACCCGATGCCGAGCTGGCGTGGATCGCCGACCCGTTCATCGACGGTGCCGAGCGCCTCGCCGCCCAGTATGGCGGGAAGACCACGACCGATCCCGCCGAGGTGTTCGCCTCGGGCGAGGTCGACGCCGTGCTCGTCGCCTCGCCGACCCCCACGCACGTCGACCTGATCCGCGCCGCGGTGGAAGCCGGCATCCCGGTCCTCTGCGAGAAGCCGATCGACCTCGACATCGCCCGCGTCGAGGCATTGCGCCCCGTCGTCGTCGCGGCCGGCGTTCCCGTCGCGCTCGGGTTCAACCGGCGCTTCGACCCCGGCTTCCGCACCGCCCGCGACCGCGTCGCCGCGGGCGAGATCGGCCGGCTCGAGCAGCTGACGATCATCAGCCGCGACCCCTCGGCGCCCCCGGCCTCGTACGTCGCCGTCTCAGGCGGCATCTTCCGCGACATGACGATCCACGACTTCGACATGGCGCGCTACTTTCTGCCCGACATCGTGGAGGTCACCGCCTTCGGCACGACGACCTTCGACGACGGCGCCCGCGAGCACGGCGACTTCGACACGACGACCGCGATCCTCAAGTCCGCCTCGGGTGCGCTCGTCACCATCGTGAACTCGCGCCACAGCACGACAGGCTACGACCAGCGCATCGAGGCTTACGGCAGCGAGGGAGACCTCACCGTCGCCAACCAGGGCACGAGCCTCGTGAGCCTGTCCAACGCGCACGGCGTCGCGGCCGGTGCGCCGTTCGAGGCATCCATGGTCACCCGCTACACCCCCTCGTACCGGGCCGAGCTCGCCGAGTTCCTGAAGCTCGTGCGCGGCGAGGAGTCAGCGAGCCCGACGTTCGACGACGGCCGCGCAGCGCTGCTGCTCGCCGACGCCGCGCAGCGCTCGGCGACCGAGGGCGTGTCGGTCGCCGTCGACCTGAGCTGACACCGGCCTCGAAGTCCCGATCGGGCCGGGTATGCGCGCCCGTTTCCCGGCCGGATCGGGACCTCGCCGTCGTTCAGGCCTCGGACGGTACGGGATGCGGCTGCTCCCGCATACCCCACGGCGAGCCGTAGCCCTCGGGCTTCGGTGCGGCGAGCAGCTCGAGGAACGGCTTCGCGTCGAATGCCTCGGGACCGAGCACGCCCGTGCCCGACCAGGTGCCGCGGGCGAGCAGCTCGAGCGCGATCACGGGGTTGATCGCCGTCTGCCAGACGACGGCTTGCGAGTTGTCCTCGCGCATCGTCTGCTCGTTGTCGGCCACGTGGTACAGGTACGTCGAGCGCGCCTGCCCGTCCTTGCCGGTGCCCGTCACCCACACGCCGGCGCACGTCTTGCCGCTCATCCTGTCGCCGATCGTGGCGGGGTCGGGAAGGGCCGCCGCCACGACGTCGCGCGGCGAGACCTGCACCCCCTTCACGGTCAGCGGGTCGGTCTTGTCGAGGCCGAGCTTGTTCAGAACTTTCAGCACCTCGATGAACTCATCGCCGAGGCCGTACTTGAACGTCACCCGCTTCGCTTTCGTCCACCGCGGCATGAGGAGCACCTCCTCGTGCTCGACGTTGACGCACTCGACCGGTCCGATCCCGTCGGGGAAGTCGAACACCTCCGGCTCGCTGAACGGCTCGGTGACGTACCACCCCTTCCCCTCCTCGTAGATCACGGGCGGGTTCAAGCACTCCTCGATCGTCGTCCAGATCGAGAACGACGGCGCGAAGTCGTAGCCCGCGACGACGAGGTTCGCCCCGTCGCGGACGCCCAGCTCGTCGATCTCGTCGAACAGCTCGTCCTCCGCGTACCGGGCGAACACGTCCGACAGGCCCGGCTCGACGCCGATCCCGACGAGCGCCAGACGCCCGGCATCCGTCCACTCCTGCTCCTTCGCGAACTGCGCGTCGCCGAGCTTGACGCCCACCTCCTCGTACGGGCGCTCCGGATGCCGCTGCGACAGGCTCATGGCCATGTCGAGGTACGTCGCCCCGGCCTCGAACGCGCCGTCGAAGATCGGCATGACGAACCGCGGGTCGACGGCGTTCAGCACGTGGGTCGCGGAGTGCTCGCGGATGAGGGATGCCACGGACTCGGCGCTCGAGGCATCCACCTGCGCGGCGGCGAACCGCTCGTCGCCGAGCTCGTCCACGAGCGCCTGCGGGCGGGCCGGGTCGTAGTCGGCGATGACGACGGCCTCGTAGAAGTCGCGGCGGCGGAGGATGCGGGCGGCAGCACTGCCGACACCGCCCGCGCCGATGATGAGGATGCGCATGCGGAGGGTTCCTTTCGGGCGGTCAGATGCCGCCGTCGATCGAACGGGGGAGGGAGCTCGTGTCGTCGGGGACGAGGACGGGGGTGTCGCGGTTGAGGCTCTCGCCGCGGAAGAAGCGCTTGGCCCGGGGGAAGAAGAACCAGACGACCATGAGGACCGCGCCCAGCGCGAGCGCGCCGATGCCGACCACGAACGTCGAGCCGACCCCGAGCAGCGTGCCGTAGTAGCTGTAGTCGGGCGCGAGCATGTCGATCGCCGACTGGATGAACGCGTACGTCAGCATGAGTGCGCCGATGAGGGGGAACAGTCCCTTGAAGAAGAAGTCGCGGGCGGAGCGGAAGAGGTCGGCCCGGAAGTACCAGACGCACGCATACCCCGTGATGGCGTAGTAGAAGGCGATCGCCAGGCCGAGGGAGAGGATCGTGTCCTGCAGGATCGCGTCGCTGATCGTCGTCATCACGACGTAGTAGACGATCGCGACGACACCCATGACGAGCGTCGAGAACGACGGGGTCCGGTAGTCGGGGTGGACGTCTTTGAACTTGGCGGGCAGGGCCCGGTAGACGCCCATCGCGAGGGTGCCGCGGGCGGTCGGGAGGATCGTCGTCTGCGTCGACGAGACCGCCGAGATCAGCACGGCGACCACCAGCAGCCAGCCCCACGGCCCCAGCAGTCCGTCGCGGATGCCGAGGAAGAAGTCGTCGGCGTTCTCGGGGTTGCCGAGCCCGCCGCCCTCTTCGCCGAGGCCCGCGTACATCATCGCCGCGATCGTGACCGAGACGTACGTGACGAGCAGGAGGACGCAGGTGAGCAGGGCGGCGAGTCCGGGGATGCGCTTCGGGTCCTTCGTCTCCTCGTTGAGGGCGAGGCAGGTGTCCCAGCCCCAGTAGATGAAGATCGCCAGCAGGATCGCCTGGACGAAACCGTCCCAGTCGCCGAAGGCGAACGGGTTGAGCCACTCCCAGCTGAAAGGCGTCGCATCTGGCGCACCGCCGGTGAAGAACTGCGTGAGCGCGGCGATCACGAAGACGATGAGGGCGAGGTACTGGATGCCGAGCAGCACGTTCTGGATGCGCTCGCCGATCTCCACGCCGCGCCACGAGATCCAGGTCATCGCGGCGATGAAGAGGACGGCGACGAGGATGATGCGCCAGTCGTTCTGCTCCTCGAACTCCTGCCCGAGGAGCGCCCAGAAGTACACCGACCCGACCTGAGCGAGGTTGGCGAGCACGATCATGCCGGCGATCGCGACGCCCCAGCCGCCCATCCAGCCGACCCACGGGCCGAACGCCTTCGTCGCCCACGTGAACGCCGTGCCGCAGTCCGGGACGGCGTTGTTGAGCTCGCGGTAGGCGAAGGCGATGAGCAGCATCGGGATGAAGGCGATGACGAACGCGATCGGCGCCTGCGCGCCGACGGCGATGACCACGTAACCGAGCGTCGCGACGAGCGAGTAGGCCGGCGCCGTCGAGGCGAGACCGATGACGGTCGACCCCCAGAGGCCGAGCGTGCCGGCGGCGAGACCCTTGCCGTCCGGCCGGGTCAGGTGAACGGGTGTCGTGGTCACGCGGGCCTCCTCAGAAACGCGAACCGGCCCCGCGCGGGGTGCGACCGGTGACCTCGGGAGTGCCGGCCTCGCGGGAAGGGTGCCTCACAGTAGCACCGGAGTTCCGCGCCGCACGAGACCTGATTTCAGGCGGTCGGGGGCGGTCAGAGCCCCCAGGGGAACAGAGCCGCGAGCACCACCGCAGACACGGCCCAGAACGCCACGACGAAGACGGTGTCGCGCCGGCGCCACGGCAGCAGGTGCCGCTCGGTGCGATCGGGGTGCGCGCCGAACGCTCGGGCATCCATCGCCAGCGCGACGCGTTCCGCGTGCCGGATCGCCCCGGCCAGCAACGGCACGACGTACCCGGACCAGCGTGCGACCGCGGCGACGGGCCCGCGCCCGCCGTGGGCGCCCCGCACGCGATGCGCCTGACGGATCAGCTCGAGCTCGTAGCCGAATCTGGGCACGAAGCGGATCGCCGCGAGTGCCGCGTACCCGATGCGGTACGGCACGCGCAGCTGCTGCACCGCCGCGCGGACGAGGTCGGGCCCCGTCGTCGTGAGGCCCGCGATCAGGCCGAGCGCGAGGATCGCGGCGAGCCGCGCGCCCGTCGCGAGACCCGCCTCGATCGCGCCGGCGTGCAGGGTCCACGCGCCGATCCGGAGGACGGCGGGGGTGTCGTCGACGAGCCCCGCATCGACCCACAGCCCGAGCGCGAGACCCATGATCACCGCGCCGATCGGGATGCCGAGGAACAGCAGCGCGGCGACGCGCCCCGACATCCGCCTGCCGACGATGATCAGCAGGTACGCGAGCGCGAGGAACACGAGCGGCGTGACGAGGTCGCGCGCGACGACGAGCACGATCATCGCGGGGAGCGGCGCGGCGAGCTTCGCGAGGGGCGAGGTGCGAGCGAGGAAGCCAGGCGGCCCGTCCGCGTAGGGGTCGAGGGTCATCCGCGTCCCCCGGCGAGATCGCGGAGAGCGGTGATCCCCGCGAGCTGCGGATGCCGGATGACGCCCCGCAGCGCCTGTTGCAGAGGCGGGCGCCGCAGCCCCGCCTCGTGGAGCAGGGCCTCATCCGCGAAGACGTCGCGGGTCGCGGCATCCGCTCGGATCCGACCGTCGTGCACGACGACGGTGCGCTCGGCGTACTCGGCGACCAGCTGCATGTCGTGCGTGACGACGATGACCGTCGTACCCGCGTCGTTCAGATCGCGGAGCAGCCGCAGCAGGTCGTCGGCCCGGGCGCGATCCTGCCCAAAGGTCGGCTCGTCGAGGGCCAGCACGGGGGCCCCGGCGATGAGCGCCGTGCCGACGGAGAGGCGCCGCTTCTGGCCGCCCGAGAGCAGGAACGGGTGCACGTCGGCCTTCGCCTCGAGGCCGAAACGGGTGAGCATGTCGGTGGTGCGGGCGCGGATCTCGTCCGGGTCGAGTCCGCGACCGCGCAGGCCGTGGGCGAGCTCGTCGAACACCGTGTGGGCGATGAACTGGTGCTCGGGGTTCTGGAAGACGAAGCCGATCCGCCGCGACAGGTCGCGGAGCGCGATGGTCGCGGGGTCCGCACCGTCGACTCGCACGGTGCCGCGGGGCGGGGTGAGAACGCCGGCGACCGCCTGCACGAGCGTCGTCTTGCCGGCGCCGTTCGCGCCGACGACGGCGACGAACTCGCCCGCCCCGATCGTCAGGTCGACGTCGTGCAGCACCGTCCGCCGCCCGCGCCGGAGCGTCAGACCGCGCACCTCGACCGCCGGGTGGTCTTCCCTCGCCGACTGTTCGGTATTCAGTCTCGAGGACTCGGCGTGGCGTGTGAAGCTGCCGGCGTTCGGCGGAACGACCGCGGACGTCGCATCCTCTTCTTCGGCGGAGACTGAATACGGCATCGGCGCCTCGGCAGCCTCGAGCGACACGGTCAGTTCCGCCGGGGTGAGCGGCAGCCGCGGCAGGTCCCAGCCCGCCCGTCGCAGCGCGAGCGCGGCCATCGTCGAGACGGGCAGCCAGACGCCGAGGGCATCGAGCTCGTCGGCACGCTCGCGGAGCACCTCGTCGACGCCGCCGTCGGCGATCGTGCACCCCTCGGCGTCGAGCACGACGACCCGGTCGGCCATCTCGACCGCAGCGTCGAGATTGTGCTCGACGAGCAGGATCGAGCGTCCCTCGGTCGCGACGAGCGCGAGCGCCTCGTAGACGGCCTCGATGCCGGCCGGGTCGAGGTTGGCGGTCGGCTCGTCCAGGACGAGCAGCTCGGACCCCATCGCGAGCGCGCAGGCGATCGCGAGCCGCTGCTTGCCGCCGCCCGACAGTCGGTCGGGGTTCTCCGTGCGTCTGTCCCACAGTCCGACTCGACGCAGTGCCTGCTCGGTGCGAGCGAGGACATCGGCTCCCGGCATCCGCAGGTTCTCGGGGCCGAAGGCGACCTCGTCGAAGACGCTCCCGGTCACCAACTGCGCGTCGGGATCCTGGAACACCATACCGACGTGACGGGCGAGGGTTGCGACCGGCGTCTCGCGGGTCGACAGGCCGCGCACCGCGACGGTGCCCTCGAGCCGCGCCGGCACGGCCTGCGGGATCAGCCCGTTGGTCGCGAGCGCGAGTGTCGACTTGCCCGATCCGCTCGGACCCAGCAGCAGAACGACCTCACCCGGGCGGACGTCGAACGAGGCGGATGCCGGGGCTGCGGCATCCGCTCCGTCATGGGTGATCGCGACGCCCCGCAGATGCAGCAGCGGCGCCGGGTCGTCGGTCACGTCAGCCGGTCCTGACTCCGCGGGCGACGCCCGCCCGGCGCAGGCGCTCGCCGAGGGCGAGTCCCGCGGCCGTCCAGAGGATCGGGCCGGCGAGGGCGATGACCAGGTAGGCGATCTGGGCCCACACGGCGAGCTTGCCGAGGTCGGCGGCCGCGAAGACGACGGCGGCGACGAGGACGCCGATGACGAGCGCCGCGGCGAAGAAGCGCCACGCTCCCCACGAGCGATAGCGGGTGAGGGCGGCCACGCCCTCCTGGATCGCGCCGAACAGCAGCGCCGTTCCGACGAAGCGCCAGATCCACGCCGGGTTGACGGCGCTGGCGACGAGCGCGGCCAGGACGTGCGTCGTGAGGGCGACGAGCGGCATCCGGAACACCTGCTGCGCGATGATCCCGGGCAGCACGTGCGAGCCGAGGACGAGTCCGTACGCCCACGGCGCCACCGCGAGGACGACGGGTGTGACGGCCCCGGCGACGCCGCCGAGCAGCCCCGTGGCGACCCCGAGCGCCGCGCACACGAGCAGGACGCGTGTGGAGAGGAAGGGGGTTCGGGCCACGGATCCAAGGCTATCCGCGGCCGGACCGGGCCCGGCCGTGCAAAAGGGCTAGAGCCGCCGGCGACGTTTCGTGAGGCGCACGGTCGGCAGCGGCGGTGCGGGGATCCGTTCGTCGCCGTGGGTGACGACGTGCCCGAAGCGCGGCGAATCCGCCTCCCACTCCTCGCGTGCGGCGACGATCTCGTCGTGGCTGCGGCCGACGAAGTTCCACCACATGACGATGTCGCTCTCGAAGGGCTCGCCGCCGAGCACGAACACGGTGACGTCGGTCGGCGCCTCGACCTCGATGACGTCGCGCGCGAGGCCGAGATAGAGCAGGTCGTGGTCGCCGAGCGTCACCGACTCCTCATCGGCGGCGTGGACGACGGGGGAGCCGTCGACTCCGACGAGGGCGTGCTCCCACGCGGGGTTCAGCGGTATCCGCACGCGGGTCCCGCCGGGGATGAACACCTCCGCGCCGACGATCGGCGTGTACATGGTGGCAGGAGAGGGGATGCCGGCGAGCTCGCCGACCACGACGACGGCCGCCGCCCCATCGCCCAGGTCCACGACGGGCAGGTCGGTGTGTCGCTCGAAGTCGGGGCCGCCGTGGCGGCGGGACTCGGGGAGCGCGACCCAGAGCTGGAGGGCGTCGGTGACGGTGGGCTCGTCGCCCATCGAGTACTCGGAATGGGCGATGCCTGCGCCGCTGGTCATGATGTTCAGCTGCCCGCGCTTGATGACGACGTCGGAGCCGATCGTGTCGCGGTGGCGGGTCTCGCCGGCGAACGGCCACGTGACCGTCTGCAGCCCGATGTGCGGGTGCGGTTCGACGCGCATGGTCGTCACCTGCGGCCCGAACCGGTCGAGGAAGCACCACGCGCCGACCATCGGCAGCTCGCGCTGCGGCAGGGCGCGGTGCACCTGCATGCCGCGGACGCCCCCGAGCGGAACCTCGCGCGCCGTCAGCAGGAGCGCTCGGGGGCCGTCACAGGATGCCGGGGCGTCGACGGTCTCGGTCGGGTCGGCGTCGAGGCGGGTCATTCCTCACTCCGCGTCGGGCGAGGCGACCGCGAGGCCGGGGACCTCGTGCTCGGCGAGGTAGCCCGCGACGAACGGGCACTGCGGCACGACCTCGTCGCCACGGCGGGCGAGGTCCGACAGGGCGTCCGCGACGAGGGTCGAACCGAGGCCCTGGCCCTTGTACGCCGGGTCGACCTTGGTGTGGGGCATCACGGTGCGGCCCGCGTCGTCGGTCGTGAAGAGCGTGTAGCCGGCCACCGCTCCGTCGACGTGGATCTCGTAGCGGTTCTTCTCGTCGTTGCGCGTGACCGTCGGTGCGGCGTCGTGTGCCACGGGGACTCCCTCTGTCGTGTGGGTCAACCGTATGTGCGGCGAGTACCTCCTCGCCAGGACTGGACAACCGGGAACCGCGCCGTTCGTCGCACGGGCCGCGCCGCTCGTCGCATACGCCGCTCGAGCGCCCCGGGCCGCGGCATCCGTCTTCCTACCCTGGCGTGTACGCAAAGACGCGCCCGAAGGAGTCGCCCATGTCTGCACCGTCGCGCCGCGGCAAGGCCGCCACGCTCGAACCCGATCCCTCACTTCCCCCCGTCGCCCTCACCGAGGAGCAGAAGACGAAGGACAGCCGTTGGACGCCGCTGAAGATCGTCATCTGGGCGCTCATCGCCCTCGCGGGCGGCCTCGGCTGGACGATGCTCGCGATCGTCCGCGGTGAGACCGTCAACGCGATCTGGTTCGTATTCGCGGCCGTCGCGACCTACCTGATCGGCTACCGCTTCTATTCGAAGGTCATCGAGAAGCACCTGCTGCGCCCCGACGACCGTCGCGCCACGCCCGCCGAGGTGAAGCAGGACGGCAAGGACTACGTTCCGACCGACCGTCGCGTGCTCTACGGTCACCACTTCGCCGCCATCGCCGGCGCGGGCCCGCTCGTCGGTCCCGTGCTCGCGGCACAGATGGGCTTCCTCCCCGGCACCATCTGGATCATCGTCGGCGTCGTGCTCGCCGGTGCTGTCCAGGACTACACGGTGCTCTTCTTCTCGATGCGCCGCGGCGGCCGGACGATCGGCCAGATGGCTCGCCAGGAGCTCGGCAAGATCGGCGGCACCGCCGCGATCGTCGCGTCGCTGCTGATCATGCTGATCATCGTCGCGATCCTCGCCCTCGTCGTCGTCAACGCGCTCGGCGAGAGCCCCTGGGGCGTCTTCTCGGTGTCGATGACCATCCCGATCGCCCTCTTCATGGGCCTGTACCTGCGGTACCTCCGCCCCGGCAAGGTCACCGAGGTCTCGATCATCGGCTTCGTCCTGCTCATCGGCGCGATCGTCGCCGGCGGCTGGGTCGCCGAGACCGCATGGGGCCAGGAGTTCCTGCACCTCGACCGCAGCGTCATCGCGTGGGGCATCATCATCTACGGCTTCATCGCCGCCGTCCTCCCCGTCTGGCTGCTGCTCGCCCCCCGCGACTACCTCTCGACGTTCATGAAGATCGGCGTCATCGTGATGCTCGCCGGCGCGATCGTCCTCGTCCGCCCCGAGATCACCGTTCCCGCCGTCACCGACTTCGCCCTCGAGGGCACCGGGCCGGTGTTCGCCGGTCCCCTCTTCCCGTTCCTGTTCGTGACGATCGCGTGCGGCGCCCTCTCGGGATTCCACGCGCTGATCTCCTCGGGCACGACCCCGAAGCTCGTCGAGAAGGAGCGCCAGACGCGCTTCATCGGCTACGGCGGCATGATCATGGAGTCCTTCGTCGCGATCATGGCCCTCGTCGCCGCGATCTCGATCGACCAGGGGATCTACTACGCGATGAACGCGTCGGCCGCGTCGACGATGGGCACCGTGGAGGGTGCCGTCGCCTTCGTGAACTCGCTCGGTATCACCGGGGTGAACCTCACCCCCGACATGCTCACGAGTACGGCCGCGGCGGTCGGCGAGGAGTCGATCGTCTCGCGCACCGGTGGGGCGCCGACCCTGGCGCTGGGTCTCGCGCACATCATGCACCAGGCCCTCGGCGGTCCCGCGATGATGGCGTTCTGGTACCACTTCGCGATCATGTTCGAGGCGCTGTTCATCCTCACGGCGGTGGATGCCGGTACCCGCGTCGCGCGCTTCATGCTGCAGGACTCGATCGGCCACTGGGTCCCGAAGTTCCGCGACGTGTCGTGGCGTCCGGGTGTCTGGATCACGACGGCGATCATGGTCGCCGGCTGGGGCGCGATCCTCATCCTCGGGGTGACCGACCCGCTCGGCGGCATCAACACCTTCTTCCCGCTGTTCGGCATCGCCAACCAGCTGCTCGCCGCGATCGCGCTCGCCGTGGTCCTCGCGATCATCGCCAAGCGCGGCCCGTCGTACGTGCGGTGGCTCTGGATCGTCGCCCTGCCGCTGGCGTTCGCGGCGGTCGTGACGATCACCGCGTCGGCCTACAAGATCTTCTCGCCGAACCCGGCGATCGGATACTGGTCGAACCACTTCCGATACCGCGACGCGCTCGCCGCCGGGAACACGGAACTCGGCGAGCCGAAGGTCATGGAGGCCGTCATCCGCAACACCTTCGTGCAGGGCACCCTGTCGATCGTGTTCGTCGTCCTCGCCATCATCGTGATCATCGCCGCCGTGGTCGTCACGATCGCCGCGATCCGCCGCGGCGGCGGCGAGAACCACGAGGACGAGCCGGTCGCCTCGCGCCGCTTCGCCCCCGCCGGGTTCATCGGCACCGCCTCCGAGCGCGAGCTCGAGAAGCAGTGGGAGCCGCTCCTCGCCGACGAGCGCGCCGCGAACAGGCACTGAGGAAGAAGGCACTGACATGAGTGTTCGGACGGATGCCGCGGTGACGCCGATGCGGGCGATGCTCGACCTCGTCGTGCGGGTGGGCCGCGGCATCCGCTGGTACATGACCACCCTCATGGGCGACACGGCGTACGCGACCTACGTCGCGCACCACCGCCGGGTGCACCCCGACGAGGCGCCGATGACCGAACGGCAGTTCTGGCGTCAGAAGATGGACGACCAGGACCGCAACCCGGGCGCCCGCTGCTGCTGACGCCCGCGATCTAGGCTCGTCGCATGACCGATGCCGTCGTCCTCGCCGCCCTGCTCGGCGTGGTCGGCGGCATCGTGCTGTCCGCCCTGCTGATGTTCGCCCGGCGCTACGCGCGCGGCGCGGGAGGGCTCGGCAGCGAGGCCGAGGAGGCCACCTACCGAGCGCTGCATCAGGCGAGCCTCGCGGCGCCCTACCTGCGGGGCGGTCTCGCGACCCCCGACGTCGCCCGCGCGGCGCGGCACCTGCGGGCCGTCCTCGGCAGCACAGCCGTGGCTCTCGTGGTCGGCGACGTGATCGTCGCGCGTGACGGCCAGTCCGAGGGATTGGATGCCGCGGCTCGCCGCATCGCGGCGCAGGTCGCCGAGACCGGCAAGCGCCGCGTCTTCCCCCGCGCCGATGGCGGGGACGGGCTCGAGGCCGTCGGCGCACCGATCCGCGTGGACGGTGCCGTCGCGGGTGTGCTCGTCGCCTTCGCCGCGCCCGTCCGGGCCGCTCTCGTCCGCGCGGCGGGGGAGGTCGCCGAGTGGTGCGCCGCGCAGGCGACGCTCGGGGAGTTGGATGCCTCGCGCGCGGCGCTCGCCGAAGCAGACCTGCGGGCGCTCCGGCAGCAGATCTCGCCGCACTTCATCTACAACGCGCTCACCGCGATCGCCTCGTTCATCACGACCGATCCGCCTCGCGCACGCGAACTGGTGCTGGAGTTCGCCGACTTCACGCGCTACTCGTTCCGACGCCAGGGCGAGTTCACGACGCTCGCAGAGGAACTCCGCAGCATCCACTCCTACCTCGAACTCGAGCGGGCGCGCTTCGGCGACCGCCTCACCGTGACGCTGCGGATCTCGCCCGAGACGCTGGCCACCGTCATCCCGTTCCTGTCGGTGCAGCCGCTCGTCGAGAACGCCGTCCGGCACGGGCTCGAGCCGGGGGAGGGCGGCGGGACGATCCTCATCGCATCGGAGGATGCCGCGACCCACACCGAGATCACGGTCGAGGACGACGGGGCGGGCATGGATCCGGACGAACTGCACGCGCTCCTGACACGCACCGGCGACGCGGCGAACGTCGGGCTCCGGAACGTCGACACCCGGCTCCGACAGCTCTACGGCGCCGAGGGCGGGCTCGTCGTCGAGACGAACACGGGCGCCGGTACCCTGGTGCGGATGCGCGTGCCGAAGTCGCAGCCGCATCACGAATCGGCAGGGCTGAGGTGACCGCCATGATCGACGTCCTCGTCGCCGACGACGAGAAGCCGGCGCTCGACGAGCTCGCCTTCCTCCTGCGCGCAGATGAGCGGATCGGCGAGGTGGTCACGGCCTCGTCCGGCGCTGACGCGCTGCGGCTGCTGACGGAGCGCCAGGTCGCGGCGGCGTTCCTCGACATCCACATGCCGGGGCTGTCGGGTCTCGACCTCGCGACCGCGCTGAGCGCGCTGGCGTCCCCGCCGGCTGTCGTCTTCGTGACCGCGGACGACGCGCACGCCGTCGACGCGTTCGAGCTGCGAGCGCTCGACTACCTGCTGAAGCCGGTCCGGGCCGATCGCCTGCGCCGTGCCGTCGACCGGATCGTCGTGACCGACGGACCCGTGGACGGCGACGAGGTCCTGCCCGTCACGGTCGGTGCGACCGTCCGCTTCGTCCACCGCCGCGACGTCCGCTGGGTGCGGGCGGAAGGCGACTACACGAGGCTGCAGACCGACGGCGACGCGGGGCACCTCGTCCGCATCCCGATCTCCGAGCTCGAGACGCGATGGGCGGATGCCGGTTTCGTCCGGATCCATCGCTCGTTCCTCGTGCGGGCGGCATCCGTCACCGAGGTACGCCTCTCGGGTGCCGAACCCGCCGTGTGGGTCGGGGACACCGCGCTCCCCGTCAGCCGCCGATTCGTGCCGCTCGTGCGGGAGGCGCTGATCGGCCGGAGCGGCGCGTGAGCGCGGGCCGCGTCCGCGTCTCGGCAGGCGCCGGAAAGCCCGGCGCACCGACCCGCGGGATCGCCCTCCCGGGGGCGCCCGTCGACGACGTCGAGGCTGCGTACGCGCGGGCGTTGCGGCGGTCGCAGTTGCGCCTCGCGCTCGGCACGCTGTTCGGGTTCGTCGTGGTGGTGCTCGTCCTGTACGGCGCGCTCACGCTGATCCCGGAGCTGGATCAGATCGTGTGGTTCGGCGTGCCGCTGTCGTGGCTGCTGCACGCGTTCGGGTTCTACCCCGCGATCGCGGGGTTCGCGATCCTCTACGTCCGCGGCGCGAATCGCAACGAGCGGCGCTACCGTGCGCTCCGCGAGGAGGACGAGCGGTGAACGCCGTCCTCGACCTCGTCGCCGTCGCGCTCGTCGTCGGCGCGACGACGCTCATCGGTGCGTACGGCCTGCGTATCTCGCGGACCACGAGCGACTTCTTCGTGGCATCCCGCACCGTCAGGCCCGTCTGGAACGCCTCCGCGATCAGCGGGGAGTACCTCTCGGCCGGGACGTTCCTCGGCCTGTCGGGACTCGTCCTGCTGAGCGGCGCCGAGGGGTTCTGGTTCCCCATCGGATACGCCGCCGGCTACCTGCTCGTACTGCTGTTCGTCGCGGCACCTCTTCGTCGCAGCGGCGCCTACACGATCCCGGACTTCATCGAGGCGCGACTGGAATCGAGACGGGCGCGACGGGTGACGAGCGCCGCGTGCCTGCTCATCGGGTGGCTGTACATCGTGCCGCAGCTCCACGGCGCAGGGATCACGCTGCAGGTCGTGGCCGACATCCCGCCGTGGGTCGGCGCTGTGCTCGTGGCGGTCCTCGTCGCGGCGGCGGCCGCCGCCGGCGGGATGCGGGCGATCACGTACGTGCAGGCGTTCCAGTACTGGCTGAAGCTCACCGCCCTGCTCGTGCCCGCCGTACTCATCGCCTTCGCCGTCGGCGGGGGCGCGAGAGACATCGATCCGCTCGTCGTCTTCCCGGCCGAGGCGGGCCCTTCGGGTCTCGACGCCTACGCCGCCGGGTCGCTCCTGCTCGCACTGCTCCTCGGCACGATGGGTCTTCCCCACGTGCTGGTTCGGTTCTACACGAGCCCCACCGGCGGTTCGGCGCGGCGGACGACCGTCCTCGTCATCGTGATGGTGAGCGTCTTCTACGCCGTCTCGAGCGTGATCGGTCTGCTCGCGCGGATCGTGGCGCCCGACCTCGCCCGACCGGGCCTCGCCGACACCGTCGCGCTCGTCCTGCCCGCACGGGTCTTCCCCGGGTTCGTCGGGGAACTGCTCACCGCCCTCGTGGTCGCGGGAGCCTTCGCCGCCTTCCTCGCGACGTCGGCGGGACTCACGGTCTCGCTCGCCGGCGTCATCAGCCAGGACGTGTTCAGCGGTTCCGTCCGCTCGTTCCGGCTGTCCGCCCTGCTCGTGGCCCTCGTCCCGCTCGCCATCGCTTTGCTGACCCAGCCGGCGGGACTCGTGGCCTCGGTCGGCGCCGTGTTCGTGTTCGCGGCATCCGCTCTGTCGCCCGTCCTGCTGCTGTCGATCTGGTGGTCGCGCCTGACGGCCCGCGGCGCGGTGGCGGGCATGGTGATCGGCGCGGTCGCGTGCGGGCTCGCGTTCCTCGTGCACGCGGCGGTCGGCGGGGTCGGCATGGCCGCTCCGCTACTCGCGCAGCCCGCCGCGTGGACCATTCCCCTCGCGACCGCCGTCTCGGTCGTCGTATCGCTCACCGATCGCTCCGGCGCGCCCGTGCGCGCGGGCGCCTACCTCGCGAGGCTGCACACGCCGGGGAGGAGTTGAGGCGGGCGGCGTCGGCGAGAGCGCGTGCCGGGCGATCCGGTGCGCCTCGCCACGTGTTCGATGTTCGCTGACACGTGTTCGGTGTTCGCTGACACGCGTTCGGTATTCAGTCTCGGTGCCGACCTATGACGGGCGGATGCCCGGCGATCCGGTGTGGCACGTCCTTATGAGTATCCGTCGAGACTGAATACGGAACACCGGGCCCCGGCGCACAACGGCCGGAGCAGGCGCAGAATGTCGGTGTGCGTCGGTCGTGGAGATGGTCCGTGCTCGCCATGGCGATGGCCGCGTCGATCCTTGCAGGGTGCGCCCCCTCTCCCACGGGGTCCCCGCCACCGTCAGCTTCGTCGCCGTCTGTCTCACCCTCTCCGGGGGCGTCCCCGCCGGCGTCCTCTCCCGCCGCGTCGCCCTCGGCGGTCCCGACGCCGGACGCGCTGGACGCGCTCAGCCTCGAGGAGCGTGTCGGTCAGCTCTTCATGGTCGGGACCCCCGCGACCGCGGCGTCGCCGGGCACCCTGGCGGCCGTCCGCGACCGGCACGCCGGCGGCATCTTCCTGAGCGGACGGTCGACGGGCGGGGTGGCGGCCACGGCGAGCGTCGTGTCGCGGTTCACCTCGCTCGCCGAGCCGGACCTGCCGCTCTGGGTCGCGACCGACCAGGAGGGAGGCGAGGTCCAGGTGCTGCGGGGACCGGGGTTCGACGCGATGCCCTACGGCATCCGCCAGGCAGACCTGCCTTCCGACCAGCTCCAGGCGAAGGCCGGGGCGTGGGGGCGTGAGCTCGCCGATGCGGGAGTGAACCTCGACCTCGCTCCCGTCGCCGACATCGTCACGAGCAAGGCGACGCGCTTCGACAACCCGCCGATCGGCGGCTATGGACGGCAGTACGGCTACGACGCGTCGACCGTCGCCGACAAGGCGGGGGCTTTCGCCGAGGGGATGCGGGGCGCCGGCATCCTCCCCACGTTCAAGCACTTCCCCGGCCTCGGCCACGTGTCCGCGAACACCGACACCACGGCCGACGTCGTCGACACGACGGTGACGCGGGACGGCCCGGACGTCGACGTCTACCGTCCCCTCGTCGCGGCGGGCCCGTCGGCGGTGATGGTCTCGTCGGCGATCTACGACCGGATCGACGGATCCACCCCGGCCGTGTTCTCGCCGAAGGTCGTCGGACTCCTGCGGAGCGAGGTCGGCTTCGACGGCGTGGTGTTCTCGGACGACCTGTCGGCGGCGGTCGCCGTCTCGGCCTGGTCGCCGGCCGACCGCGCCGTGAAGGCGATCTCGGCCGGCGTCGACGTCGTGCTCGTGTCGGCGAAGCCGTCGGTGTTCCCCGCGATGTACGACGCGGTGCTCGCGAAGGCGAAGGCCGACCCCCAGTTCGCCGCCCAGGTCGACGCGGCCGCGGCACGCGTGCTCGCCGCGAAGGCGGACATGCCCTGACGCGTGCTCGGTCGTGTGCCGCCGTCCCGCCGTCGGTGGGGCAGACTCGAGGGATGACCTCGACGCTCCGGGACCTCATTCCGGCGGGGTCGACCCCCGACGCCGTCTACGAGGGCTTCCTCGAGTGGACGATCGAGCGCGGCATCGACCTGTACCCCGCGCAGGACGAGGCCGTCCTCGAGCTCGCGTCCGGATCGCACGTGATCCTCGCGACGCCGACCGGCACGGGCAAGTCCCTCGTCGCGGTCGCGGCACACGCGGCATCCCTCGCCCGCGGCGGCCGCACGTACTACACGGCTCCCATCAAAGCCCTCGTCAGCGAGAAGTTCTTCGCTCTCGTCGACATCTTCGGACCGGATGCCGTGGGCATGGTCACGGGCGATTCGTCGGTGAACCCCGACGCGCCGATCATCTGCTGCACCGCCGAGATCCTGGCGAACGTCGCACTGCGCCTCGGCCCCGACGCAGAGATCGACCAGGTCGTGATGGACGAGTTCCACTACTACGGCGACCCCGACCGCGGATGGGCGTGGCAGGTGCCGCTGCTGCTCCTCCCGAAGGCGCAGTTCCTGCTGATGTCGGCGACCCTCGGCGACGTCACGGCCATCAAGACCGACCTCGAACGCCGCACCGGGCGAGCGGTCGCGCACATCGCGGGCGTCGAGCGCCCGGTGCCGCTCGACTACTCCTACGCCCGGCGGCCCGTGCACGAGGTGGTGGAGGGGCTGCTCGAGAACCGCGAGACGCCGGTCTACATCGTCCACTTCTCGCAGGCCGCGGCGCTCGAGCGGGCGCAGGCGCTGTCGAGCGTGAAGCTCACGACCCGCGAGCAGCGCGACGAGATCGCCGACGCCATCGGCGGGTTCCGGTTCACGACCGGATTCGGCAAGACGCTGTCGCGGCTGGTGCGCGCCGGCATCGGCGTCCATCACGCCGGGATGCTGCCGCGCTACCGGCGGCTCGTCGAGACGCTCGCGCAGCGCGGGCTTCTCCGCGTGATCTGCGGCACCGACACCCTCGGCGTCGGCATCAACGTGCCCATCCGCACCGTGCTGATCACGGCGCTGTCGAAGTACGACGGGACGAAGATGCGCCAGCTCTCGGCGCGTGAGTTCCACCAGATCGCCGGACGCGCAGGGCGGGCGGGGTACGACACACACGGCAGCGTCGTCGTGCTGGCCCCGGAGTGGGAGATCGAGAACGCCGTCGCTCTCGCGAAGGCCGGGGACGATGCCGCCAAGCGCAAGAAGATCGTCCGCAAGAAGGCGCCGACGGGCGTCGTGAACTGGGGCGAGGGCTCCTTCGAGCGTCTGGTCGCGGCGGAGCCCGAGCCGCTGTCGCCTCAGCTGAAGCTGACCTCGGCGATGCTCATCAACCTGATCGGTCGCGGCGGCGACGTCTTCGCGAACGTCCGCTCCCTCGTCTTCGACAACCACGAGCCGCGCGCCCGGCAGTACGAGCTGGCCCGCCGGGCTATCGCGCTGTTCCGCACCCTCACGGCGGCGGACATCGTCGTGGCCGATGTCGACGGCATCCGTCTCACCGTCGACCTGCAGCCCAACTTCGCGCTCAACCAGCCGCTGTCGCCGTTCGCGCTCGCCGCGATCGACCTGCTGTCCCCGGACGACAGCGAGACCGGGACGGGTCATTACGCGCTCGACGTGGTGAGCGTGATCGAGTCGACGCTCGACGATCCGCGCGCGATCCTGTCGCAGCAGGAGTACAAGGCGCGCGGCGAGGCGGTCGGCGCGATGAAGCGCGACGGCATCGAGTACGACGAGCGCATGGAGCTGCTCGAGTCGGTGACGTGGCCGAAGCCGCTCGCGGAGCTGCTGGCGCAGGCGTACGAGACGTTCGCGTCGAGTCAGCCGTGGGTGCGGGACTTCGAGCTGTCGCCGAAGTCGGTCGTCCGCGACATGTTCGAGCGGGCGATGTCGTTCGGCGAGTTCGTGTCGTTCTACCAACTGGGGCGGAGCGAGGGCCTGGTGCTGCGGTACCTGTCCGACGCGTACCGGGCGATCCGGCAGACGGTGCCCGCCGAGGCGCGCACCGACGAGTTGCTCGATCTCATCGAGTGGCTCGGTGAGTTGGTGCGTCAGGTCGACTCGAGTCTCGTCGACGAGTGGAACGCGCTCATCAACCCGGCCGCCGATCCCGAGGCGCCGGTCGTTCCGCCCGCGCCGCCGTCGATCATCGCGAACCGGCGCGCGTTCGTCGTGCTGGTGCGCAACGAGATGTTCCGGCGTGTGCAGCTCGCCGCGCTGCAGAACGACGACGCGCTGGTCGAGTTGGATCCGGATGCCGGTTGGCCCGAGATCCTCGACCGGTACTTCGACGATCACGACGAGATCCTGACAGGCGGCGCCGCGCGCAGTCCCGCCCTGTGTGTGTTCGACGAGTCGGATGCCGTGAACGGCATATGGCGCGTCGAGCAGATCATCGACGATCCGGCCGGCGACCACGACTGGCGGATCCGCGCAGAGGTCGACCTCGAGGCATCCGTCGAGGAGGGCGCTGCGGTCGTGCGGGTGACCGAGGTCGTGAGGCTCTAGGCCTCGCGGGCCCAGTCGTCGCCGTCGCGGGTGAAGACGATGCGGGCGTGGCGGCGGTCGGGCGAGCCCTGCCAGAACTCGATGCGCTCGGGGACGAGACGCCAGAGCGCCCATTCGCCGGGTTCGAGGAGTGCACCGGCGGGGCTGCCGGCGATGTCGGCCGCGCTTTCGGCTGGTGCGGCCTCGTGCACGGTTCCGCGCACGCGCACCGCGCGCATGACCGGTTGCCACCAGAAGTTCAGTGCGGCGGCGGGGTTGTCGGCGAGCTGGCGCCCCTTCGCGGAGGAGCGCGGGCCGGCGAACTCCCACCCGTCGGCGCTGACGCCCTTGAGGATGAGGGTCCGTGCGTCCGGGCGGCCGGCGGCATCCGCCGTCGCGAGGGTCGCGGCACGCACTTCGGGGATGCCGGCGTCGGCGGCGGCGCGGATCCAGCGGTCGAAGAGGTCGTGAGGGTCGGCCGGGAGGTCGGACAGATCGAGGGGCGGCGGTGTTCCGATGAGGGACGGTTGGTCGCGAAGCCAGCGCGTGAGCTCGTTCATGTCTTCATCCTGCTCCCTCGCGGGGTGTCGGCCGGTCCGGGCAGACTGGGCGGGTGACGACGTATCTGGCCTTCTTGCGGGCGATCAACCTCGGTGCGAAGCGGGTGTTCCCGAAGGAGGACATCCGCCGTGTCGTCGAGAGTGTCGGGTTCGAGGAGGTCGTGACGCACATCAACACGGGCAATGTCCGGTTCGCGTCGCGGATGCGGTCGCGGGAACGGGTCGAGAAGACATTGGAGACGGCCTTCGGAGCGGACCGAGGTTTCGACGTGCCGACGATCGTGTTCTCCGCTGCGGAGTTCCGCGCGCTTGCCGAGCAGACTCGGGCGCTGGATGACGAGAACCCCGGGCTCGTGCGGCACTACGTCTACCTGCTGAAGGACGAGCTGTCGCCGTCGCAGGTCGCGGCTGTCGAGGAGAGAGCGTCCGACAAGGGCCGGATGCTGGTGCGGGGGCGTGCGGCCCACGCGCTGCTCGAGCCGGGCTATCAGGACGGCACGGTCGACCCGTTGGGTGCGGCTTCGCTGCTGGGGGTCGCGACGAACCGAAATGCGAGCGTGATCCGCACTCTGGCCGAGAAATGGTGCGCCGCGTGATCCGCGAACCGGACGCGGAGCAGACGGATCCCGGGACGCCCGGGATCGTCGAGGCGCGGATGGTGCGGTGAGGCAGCCCTAGAACGGCGGGTATCCGGGTGGGTCGGTGGTGAACTGCGGGATGCGTCGTTCGGGGTGCACGAGGTAGACCCGCCCGGCGGGTGAGGTCCACTCGAGCGCGCCCTCAGGTTTGGCTCGGACTCGCCAGTCGGATCGGTGTTTGAGGGTGTGGTGGCCTCGGCAGAGTGGGGCGAGATTCTCGGATGCGGTGTCGCCGCCGTGCTGCCAGTCGACGGTGTGGTCCAGGTCGCACCGGTCGGCGGGGATCCCGCATCCGGGTGCCATGCACCGGGCTGCCCGCCAGGCGACGAGCCGTCGCAGATCCGCGGGTGGACGGTAGCTTTCTCGTCCGACGGAGAGGACGACTCCGGTCTCGGGGTGGGTGAGGACCCGCATCCACCCGGATGCCGCCCCGCACAGCTCCCGGGCACGGTCGAGGGGGATAGGGCCGACGCCGTCGACCTGCGCGGCCGAGCCGTCACCGGTGAGGAGGGTGAGCGCGGGGACCGTGATCGCCACGGTCGGACGGATGCCACGGGCAGAGGCGGGAAGGGATTCGGTCTCCCCGTCGATGAGGAGGTCGCCGAACACGTCGGCACGTTTCTGGTCCAGCGAACGCTCATCATCGAGGGTGTTCGCGATAGCGGTGAGCCGCCCGTGGATCGCGTGCGCTTCGACGGCGGGTAGGTGCGCGGTGAGCCACGCCATCCCGTCCGCACCGGGTTCGACGCGCACGTGCCGGCGGGCGACCGCATCAGAGTGACGTTCCGCGATCGCCGCCTCACGCTCCCGGTCCACGATCCGTCGCACCGCGCGGCGGAACGGCCCGGTCGGCATCTCCTCCGCCAGCGCCAGCACCTCACCGACGAGGTCATCCCGCACGACGTCGAGTTCATCGAGCCCGTCGACGATGATCGCCGCGTGCGTGTCGGTGATGTCCGCGTGGCTCATCGCCTCCCACACCGCCGGGTACCGCTTCACCAACGCCCGCCCGACCCCCATGAGACGTCCCGCGGCGTGCTCGGTGATCCGCAACGCCGACGCGACTTCAAGCCGCACCGACCGTTCCACCAGCACCGACGCACCCTCATCCCGGGTCGCCGCGCGGATCGCGTCATCCCACAACTCGACGATGCTCGCGTACCGCTGCGCCGCGTGGATGGTCGCCATGTCCGCGCTCAGCACGACCCAGTCCAGGGTCGTCGGGATCCCCTCGGGGACCTCATCGACATACGGGGAAGGGCTGGACATAGTCCCAGACTAGAAGGGGGTTCCGACATCGGTTCCGACACGGCCCGACCCCCGGCACCCGTTACCGTGACGTCGTGCGCTGCAGGTTGAGGCTGGCCAGAGAGGATCCCGACATGACGAAACCCGTATCCGTCCGGCCGTATCGCGAGTCGGATGCCGAAGGCTGGGTCGTCTGCCGAGCTGTGAGCTTCCTGCGCACCGCGTACTACGACGACGTGAAGCAGACGCGACCAGAACTCTCCAACGGTGCGATCGGGCTCGTCGCCGCGGCAGGTGACGGCGAGATCGTCGGCATCCTCGACATCGTGGTCGACGACGTCGAGGCCACGATCGACACCGTCGCAGTGCTCCCCGGCTGGCAGCATGACGGCGTCGCCACGCAGCTCCTTGACCAGGGGATTCGCGGGCTTGAAGCCAGAGGGGTCCGAACCCTGGATGCCTGGACTCGAGAGGACGTCGCGGCGAACGCCTGGTACCGCCGGAATGGATTCTTCGAGACCACCCGTTACCTCCACGTCTACCTCGGCGACGGCGACGATCCGTCAGGGTTCCGAACGCCCGACGGCCTGAGCAGCCCGGTGACGGCCTTCGTGCGCGGTCGCATCGAGGATGAAGCCGACCTCCGTGCCCGCTACTCGCGCGTCCACGTCTGCCGTCGGTACGTCCGCGAGCTCACGCCCCGCTGATCGCCGCTGCGCCTCGCCCCGGATCCGGGCCCCGCCCGCGCCTCGTCCCTTGGCGGCGAGACTGCACGTGTGCGACGAGACTGCGCCCACGCGCCGCATCCTCGTCGCGCGGGTGCAGTCTCGCGAAACGTTCGCCCCTCCTCCCCATCCTCGCAAGAGCGCCGGGGCTCTCCACATCCGCAGACCGTGTCGGATGCCGCGGCTAGGGTTGACCGGGTGAGTGACGGCGGATGGCAGAACGACCCCTACGCCGATCTCGTGTGGGATCCCGACGACGTTCCGCCGCCGGACGACTTCGACTCGCCGCCGCCGCCCGACCCGCGGTACGACGACTACGCCGCGTCGGTCGCCCGCGCCACTCGCGCCGAACCCACGCGCGTTGCGCCCACGCGCGCTCAGCCCGCCCGCCCCGCCGCGCCCTCGGCATCCGTCCTGCGTCTCGAGCGCCGTGACCACGTCGGCGACGACCCGGTCAAGGTCCTCACCGAGGTCTTCGGCTACACGGCGTTCCGCGGCGATCAGGGCGACATCGTCTCGCACGTGATCGCGGGCGGCGACGCGGTCGTGCTCATGCCGACCGGTGGCGGCAAGTCGATCACGTACCAGGTGCCCGCGCTCGTGCGTCCCGGCACGGGCCTCGTCGTCAGCCCCCTCATCGCGCTCATGCACGACCAGGTCGACGCGCTCATCGCCAACGGCGTCCGCGCCGCCTTCCTCAACTCGACGCAGACCCCGGCGGAGCGCGCGGGCGTCGAACAGGCGCTCCTCGACGGCGAACTCGACCTGCTCTACGTCGCCCCCGAGCGGCTGTCGGTCCCCGCGACGACTGCGCTCCTGCAGCGCGCGCAGCTCAGCGTCATCGCGATCGACGAAGCGCACTGCGTGTCGCAGTGGGGTCACGACTTCCGCCCCGACTACCTCGCCCTCGGCGACCTCGCCGAGCGGTTCCCCGGTGTCCCGCGCATGGCGCTCACCGCCACCGCGACCCGCGCGACGCACACCGAGCTCACCGAGCGCCTGCATCTGCCCGACGCGCGGCACTTCGTCGCGAGCTTCGACCGGCCGAACATCCAGTACCGCATCGAGCCCAAGGTCGACATGCGTCGCCAGCTCGTGCAGTTCGTCCGCTCCCAGCCCGAAGGCTCCGCCGGCATCGTCTACGCACTCAGCCGCAAGTCCGTCGAGCAGACGGCGGAGTACCTGCGGACGCAGGGTCTCGACGCTTTGGCCTATCACGCGGGTTTGGATGCCTCGATCCGCGCCCGGCACCAGTCACGGTTCCTGCGCGAAGACGGCGTCGTCATGGTCGCCACGATCGCGTTCGGCATGGGTATCGACAAGCCCGACGTCCGCTTCGTCGCCCACATCGATCTACCCAAGTCTGTCGAGGGCTATTACCAGGAGACGGGGCGTGCCGGCCGCGATGGCGAGCACGCCGTCGCGTGGATGGCCTACGGCCTCGGCGACGTCGTGCAGCAGCGCCGCCTCATCGACCAGTCGCCCGGCGACCGCACCTACAAGATGCGCATGGGGCAGCACCTCGACGCGATGCTCGCCCTCTGCGAGACGGTCTCGTGCCGCCGGCAGAACCTGCTCGGCTACTTCGGACAGTCCTCGGATGCCTGTGGCAACTGCGACACCTGCCTCACGAAGCCTGACACCTGGGACGGCCTCATCGCCGCCCAGAAGCTCCTCTCCACGATCGTGCGACTGCAGCGCGAGCGGAACCAGGCGTTCGGTGCCGGGCACCTCATCGACATCGTCCGCGGCGCCTCCACGGAGCGCATTCGCCAGCAGGGCCACGACAAGCTCTCGACCTACGGAGTCGGCAACGACCTGTCCGAGCAGGACTGGCGTTCGGTCGTCCGCCAGCTCCTGGCGCGCGGCATCCTGGTCGCACAGGGTGAGTACGGCGTCCTGGCGGTCGGCGAGGCGGGCATGCCGGTGCTCCGCGGCGAGGAGCCGGTGCCGCTGCGGCGCGACGTCCTCGGGCGCACCGGCGGCGGATCGACCCGCGCGAAGAAGCAGTCGGCCGCCGACGCGCTGCCCGAGGGCGACCGCGACCTGTTCGAAGCGCTCCGCGCGTGGCGCGCCGAGCAGGCCCGTGAGCAGGGCGTCCCTGCGTACATCGTCTTCGGCGACGCGACCCTGCGTGCGCTGGCCGAGCACCGCCCGACGTCGGTCGCCGACCTCGACGGCATCACCGGCATCGGTGCGAAGAAGCGCGAGGCCTACGGCGAGGCCGTCGTCGCCGTCATCGCGAACGCGTAGCCCGGGTCAGGCCTCGCGCAGCGCCCGCGTCATGCGCGTGAGCACGTCGAACGCCTGAGTGCGCTCCGCCGCCGACAGTTCGGCCAGCATCCGATCCTCCACCGTCTTGACCACGGCGCTCGCCTGCTCGCGGCGCTGCAGTCCGGCGTCGGTCAGCGTGATCGGCAGGACGCGACCCTCCGCCGCGGTGGAGGGCTTCGTCACAAGGCCCTCGCGCTCCAGGGTCTGCAACAGGACATTCATGCTCTGCCGTGTCACGAAGGCGCCCCGAGCGAGATCCGAGTTCGACGATCCGGGCCGCTGCGCGAGGATCTCGAGGCACGAGTAGGCGGTCACGGTCAGATCGAGCGGACGGAGGGCATCCTCCATCGCGACCCGCAGCGCGGTCGCCGCCTCCTTCAGGAGATAGCCGAGCGACGTCGGCAGATCGATCTCGTCGGAGTGGACCATGTCAGTATTCTGACATACACTCGCTAGTGTCAGATAACTGACACACGAAAGGATGCCTCATGCCCGCCATCGGACCCGACTTCATCTCCCTGCAGGTCAGCGACCTCGACGCCTCGCAGCGCTTCTACGAGCACTACCTCGGCCTCGTCCGCTCACCCGCGGGGCCTCCGCACGCCGTCGTGTTCGACACCGCGCCGATCGCCTTCGCGCTGCGTGACGTCGTGCCCGGCACGGATCTCGCCTCGGCGGCCTACCCCGGCGTGGGCGCTGCGATCTGGCTGCGCGCGACCGACGTCCAGGACATCCACGACGCGCTCGCCGCGGACGGCCACGAGATCGTCGCAGCACCCATCGACGGCCCGTTCGGCCGGACGTTCACGTTCGCCGACCCGGACGGCTACCGGATCACCCTTCACGACAAGGCCTGAACCCGTCAGCTCCACACGTCGCGGGCGACCCGCACGTCGGCGCCCGTCCGCGCCGACTCGCCGATCGCGAGACCGAGCAGGTGGTCCTGGCAGGCGTCGGCCAACGGATACGGCTCCGCGCCGTCGCCGCGGGCCCACCGTCCGGTGAGCTCGAGCAACGACGCGACGGCGATGTCGTCCTCCGACAGCCGCGTTCCTACCCAGGGATTCCGGTAGACGATCCGGCCCTCGAAGGCAGCCGACACGAGGTCGTTGCCTTCGAGGTTCAGGTCGACACCCGTACGGCGGTACGTGATCGGCGACGTGATGACCTCGGCGCCCTCGAACCGGCGCACGGTGTCGTCGGTGAGCTCGCCGTGCGAGCCGCGGAGGACGATCCGGCGCGACAGGATGGGGTTCCACCACTGGTTGTCGACGAAGTCGTACAGGCCCATCCGTCCGTCGCCGAAGTCGAGCGTCGCGATCGTCGTCGTCCGCTCCTTCGGCGCGAGGTCGTCCGACCATCCGGCCGGTGTCAACGGATCGACGAGCGGTGCGGTGAAGGTCCGGGCCGACACGGTCGCCTCGGCCATACCGGCATCCAGGAACGTCCGGATCATCGAGGTCGCGTGGTACAGGTGCGTCGACGAGACCTGCACCCCGCCGACGGTGCCGAGCGCGCCCGACCGAACCACCTCGAGTCGGGCGGCGTGCCCCGGCATGAGCATGTACTGCTCCGCCACCTGCACGAGGCGGCTCGTGCCGACGTCGTGCCACAGCTTCCGCAGACCGTCCGCGTCGGGGGCGGGCGGCGTCTCGGCGAGCACGCGGACACCGCGCTCCACGAGCTCGGTGATCACCCCCGGCATCGCGGGCCACGTCACCGACGCGATCACGAAGTCCGGCCTGGCGGCCAGCAGGTCGTCGAGCGACCGGTGGATTGGCACGTCCCAGCCGGCGACCCGCGCCGCCGACGCGTCGGACCGGGCGAGCACGCCCACGGCCTGCAGCCGCTCGGGCGCCGCCGCGGCGACGCGCAGGAAGAACTCCGAGCGCCAGCCCGTGCCGATGATCGCGAATCGTGCCGGCTCTGCCATGGGACCCCTTCGTCGGAACGCTCCGAAGCGGGGCGCCCCCGGCATCCTTCAGGCCTGTCGCACCGCGGTCAACCCCCGATCACTCGCCGGCGCCGAGCTTTCCGCTGAGTCGGCCGTGGAACGCGGATGCCGTGTCGTTCAACCCGACGATCGTCACCGCCGTGCCCATCCGCTCGTACTTGTTCACGATGGCGTCGAGGGCGGCGACGGTCGAGGCGTCCCACACGTGCGAGCGCGACATGTCGATCACGACGTTCGCCGGGTCGTCCGGGTACGAGAACTGGGTCGTCAGGTCGTTGCTCGAGGCGAAGAACAGTTCGCCGTCGACCGCGTAGTGGGCGGTGGATGCCGCGGCATCCAGGGTCCGCGTGACGGTCACGAAGTGCGCGACCCGGCGGGCGAACATGATCATCGCGGCGATCACGCCGAGGACGACGCCGATCGCGAGGTTGTGGGTCCAGACGGTTGCGACGACCGTGATGACCATGACGGCGGTCTCGCTCTTGGGCATACGGAGGAGCGTGGCCGGGCGGATGCTGTGCCAGTCGAACGTGCCGATGCAGACCATGATCATGACGGCGACGAGGGCGGCCATCGGGATGATCGCCACGACGTCGCCGAGCGCCAGCACGAGGATGAGCAGGAACACGCCGGCGAGGAACGTCGAGATGCGGGTGCGGGCACCCGATGCCTTCACGTTGATCATCGTCTGGCCGATCATCGCGCAGCCGCCCATGCCGCCGAAGGCGCCGGAGAGGATGTTCGCCGCGCCCTGGCCGAGCGATTCGCGCGTCTTCGAGGAGTGCGTGTCGGTGATGTCGTCGACGAGCTTGGCGGTCATGAGCGACTCGAGCAGTCCGACCACCGCCATCGCGAGCGCGAACGGGCCGATGATCTGCAGCGTCTCGAGCGCCAGCGGCACGTTCGGGATGAACAGGGACGGCAAGCTCTCGGGGAGCTCGCCCTGGTCGCCGACGGTGGGGACGTTCCACGCGAAAACGACGACGGCCGCGGTCAGCAGCACGATCGTGACCAGGGGCGCGGGCACGGCCTTGGTGAGCCGCGGCATCGCGTAGAGGACGACCAGCCCGACGGCGAGCAGCGGCCAGACGAGCCAGGGGATGCCGTCGCCGAACAGCTGCGGCAGCTGGGCGAGGAAGATCAGGATCGCGAGCGCGTTGACGAAGCCGACCATGACGCTGCGGGGGATGAAGCGCATGAGCTTCGCCACGCCCACGAGCCCGAGGATGATCTGGATCGCCCCGCCGAGGAGGACGGTCGCGATGAAGTAATCCATCCCGTACTCGCGGACGACGGGCGCGATGACGAGCGCGACGGCGCCGGTCGCCGCGGTGATCATCGCGGGGCGGCCGCCGAGGAAGGCGATCGCGACGGCCATGATGAACGACGAGAAGAGCCCGACCCGGGGGTCGACGCCCGCGATGATCGAGAACGCGATGGCCTCGGGGATGAGGGCGAGCGCGACGACGAGACCGGCGAGGACCTCTCGGGTCAGCAGGCGCGGGCTGCGGAGAGCCTGCAGCACCGTCGGTTCGATGCGCGGGCGCGCGGGAGCGGTGGTGGTCATGATGACTCCGTCGGGGGAGGGGCGTGCGCAAGCCTGAGGGCGGCGCGGAAGAATAGGGGGGCGCAAATGGCGCACGACTAAACCTAACGTAACGTGAGGTTTGCTGTCCACTCGGAGGGAACCGCATGACCGACGACACGATGCGCATCGGCGAGGTCGCCGAGCGGACCGGGCTCTCGTTCCGCACCCTTCGTCACTACGACGAGATCGGCCTCGTCACCCCGTCGGCGCGCACCGACGGCGGGTTCCGGCTCTACACCGAGGGTGACGTCGCCCGCATCCTGCTCATCCGGCGCATGAAGCCGCTCGGGTTCACCCTCGACGAGATGCGCGAACTCCTCGAGGTCGTCGACGCGATGGCTGAGGATGCCGACGACCCGCAGAGCCGTGCCCGCCTCGACGGCGTCCGCGCCGAGGCTGCGGCTCGGCGCGAGAAGCTCCGCCGTCAGGTCGAGATGGCCGACGAGTTCCTCGACCAGCTCGAACGCATCTGACGGCTCTCAGATCGCGGTGACCTCCACGACGACCGACTGCTGCGGGTTCTGCACGGGCGGACGCAGGCCGACGACGGCGAGCTGACGCCCGTTCAGCACCGTGTCGTGGTGCGCCCACTCGAGCGGCGACTGCGCGGGGGTCTCGACGATCCCGCCCGGAGTGACGAGCTGCACGCGGTAGACGCGGTTCGCGTCGAGCCCGGGGAGTCGCACGCGACCGGCCGGCGACGAGATGAGCGTCTGCGTCTGCGTGATCGTGAAGAAGGCGGATGCCGCGTCCTCCGCGACGACCCCGCGGACGTCGAGTCCGGGGTCGGCGACGTCCGCGTTGACCAGGCGTCCGGTGGCGACGAGGGGGCGGACCCGTTTGGCGAGGGCGACCCACGCGCCGACCGTGGCGGCATCCGTGTCGGACAGGGTCGTGACGTCCCATTCGATGCCGAAGTGGCCGAAGAGGGCGACGGCTCCGCTCATCGTGAGCGACACGGTGCGGCCGGTGGAGTGCACGTGCGGGGTGGTGAGGTGCATGCCCATCATCTCGGGCGGCACGACGAGCGCGGTGTAGCGCTGGTTCTCGAGGCGCTCGACGGGGTCGAGGCAGTCGCTCGTCCAGATCCGGTCGGTGCGGTCGAGGATCCCGAGGTCGACGCGCGCCCCGCCGGAGGCGCAGCTCTCGATCTCCAGGCCCGGGTGC
>NZ_MAYO01000003.1:1947558-2035840 GCF_001691565.1 Microbacterium oleivorans | reverse complement strand
CGGACCGCACCGTGCAACGCCGCATCGGTGAAGCCCGGATGATCATCGAAGGATTCCCCGCCGCGGTCGCCGCGTGGGAGGCGGGCCGGATCGTGCGAGGGCATGTGCTCGCGATCGTGGATGCCGGTGCGAACCTGCCCGCAGAACTGTGGCCCGAGTTCGAGAAGGTCGCGATCGAACGCTGCGAACGCGACACCCCCAACCGGGTGCGAGGCGAACTGGAGATCCTCGCCCACCGGATGCACCCCCGGAGTTTTGCGGAGCGGCATGAGGAAGCCGCCGCGGGAAGGTGTGTGCGGTTGGTGCCGGGGCGGGACGGGATGAGCGATCTCATCGCGACCCTCCCGACGGTGATCGCCGAGGGGATCCACGATCGGCTCACGCAGCAGGCGCGAGCGATCGTCGATACGCGGGAGGAACGCGCCTCGAAGTCCGATGTGGTTGCGACAGATCAGCGGTCGACCGATCAGGTCCGCGCGGACGTGTTCGCCGATCTCCTCCTCTCCGGAACCCCCGCACTCGACGACACCCGCGACACCGCGGCCGGACCGCTCGGCGCGATCCGCGCGCGAGTGCAGGTCCTCGTTCCCGCCGCGACGCTCACCGGTGCCGATGACGGACCCTGCGATCTCGCGGGTCGGTCCCCGCTCGACCCCGCGACCGCGCGCACACTCGCCGGTGGCACCGGGATGTGGGAGCGCCTCTTCCACGACCCCACCACCGGCGTCACCGTCGCCACCGACTCATACCGCGTACCGTCCGGGATGCGCCGGTTCCTGCAAGCGCGAGATCAGCACTGCCGCTTCCCCGGATGCCGCGTCGCCGCCATCCGCTGCGAGGTCGATCACACTCACGATCACGCCCTCGGCGGCAAGACCGAACTCTCGAATCTGGCCCACCTGTGCCAACGGCACCACTCAATGAAGCAATTCACCGCATGGCGAGTCCGACAACTCACGGGTGGAGTCCTCGAATGGACCTCACCCCTCGGCAGGACCTACAGAGAAGACGCACCCACCCCGGCCGTCACCTTCACCCCTGCCGAAACGCACCCCGGAGACCCCGCACCCTACTGAGACGGCGCGGTCGCACGGCGACGCGGGTCGGGACCCCTCGCTCGCCTGACGCGAGAGCATGATGCGTCCGCGATGTCCGAACGGGTCGATACCGTCGCGCACATGACGTCATCCGAAGCCATGACCGCCTCCGCACCCCGATCGGCAACATGGACGGTATGGCTCGCATGGCCCGTGCTCTCCCTGACTCTCAGCATCGGCATCGGGGTGCTGACCGGAGCGTTCCTGACCCCGGCCGACTCTTTCGGCTCATTCCTGGAAGACCTGCGACAAGTGGGCGACTGGGCTGCACCCGCCCTCGGGCTCGGCTTCGAGACCCTCGGTGTGACGGCGACGCTCGTCGTCGCGATCGGAGCCGTGACCGGCTTCTCAGGCGATTGGTCGGGGCTGAGGCCCGGCGCCAAGCGGATTCTCCGCCCGGTGACCACCGCGCCCATCGTGCTGCTCGCGCTCATGGGCGGATTCGTCATCCCCGTGGCCGTTGCCCGCCCGGGCGATGCATCCGCCCTCCTCGCCTTCTGGGTCCTCTCCGGCGCGGTCGTGACAGCAGGGCTGAGTGTCCTCGAGGTCGAATCATAACAAGCTCTTCGCGTCCGCAGAGAACGGGAGTACCACCAGGCGATGCTCTTGCCACCGGTCCTGAGATCCGCGGCGCCGGCGCGCGAACGCTATCTCCTCGCACTCATCTCGTCCTGGCTGATTCTGCCCGGTGTGTGGATCGCCTGGAGCGGATTGCTCACTGGCCTACTGCGGGGAAACGGAGCGTACTTCTGGTCGATCTCCTCCCTGTGCATGAGTCTCGCCCTGACTCGGATCGGCTGGATGTCGCTGCAAGATCGCATCTCGCCCCGATCGACGAAGGCATTCGGGTACGGCGTAGCCCTTGTGGGCGTCCTCCTCTCAGCGACTGCGGGCCTGGTGTTCACCCTCGAGGGACCGCTCCTGATCGGCATCCCTTTCGCCATCCTCGCGATGGCGAGTGCAGTCATGTTGAGCCCCCGAACCGCCGCGAGGGTCTGGCCGTACTCGATCGTCATGCGCTGGCATACATCGAGATCGTTCGCAGCCCTGGAACGGGAGGTGAAGCCCGCCCCGCGGGCTGATGCGTCTGCGCACCGCAGTTCGCGCTGGGGCCGCTGGATCACCCGGGTCAGTCGAGCAGCTCCGCCTCGATGACGTCGTCGCTCGATTCCTCCGGCGGCGTCGGACCGCTGCTCGTCAGAACCAGCTGCGAACCGTCGACCGCGACATCCACCCGCACCACGTCGCCGTCGTGCACGCCGCCGGACAGCAGCGCCATCGCCAGCCGGTCCTGGATCTCGGACTGAATCAGCCGACGAAGCGGCCGCGCCCCGAAGAGCGGGTCGTAACCGCGCTCGGCGAGCCACGCGCGTGCATCCGGCGTCACGGCGAGAGTCAGCCGGCGATCGCGCAGCCGCCGCTGCAGCGCGTCCACCGCCAGCTCCACGATCTGCGCCAGATCGGACTCGGTCAGCGGCGTGAACATCACGACATCGTCGAGACGGTTCAGGAACTCCGGTCGGAACGCCTGCCGCACCATCGCCATGACCTGCTCGCGCTTCGTGTCATCCGTCAGCGTCGGATCGATCAGCACCGGCGAACCGATGTTGCTCGTCAGGATCAGGATCGTGTTCGTGAAATCGACCGTCCGTCCCTGACCGTCGGTCAACCGCCCGTCGTCGAGCACCTGCAGCAGCACGTCGAACACCTCGGGGTGCGCCTTCTCGACCTCGTCGAGCAGCACCACCGAATACGGACGGCGCCGCACCGCCTCGGTCAGCTGACCGCCCTGCTCGTACCCGACGTACCCCGGAGGGGCACCGACGAGCCGCGCGACGGCGTGCTTCTCGCCGTACTCGCTCATGTCGATGCGGACCATCGCGCGCTCGTCGTCGAACAGGAACTCCGCGAGCGCCTTCGCGAGCTCGGTCTTGCCGACACCCGTCGGCCCCAGGAACAGGAACGACCCGGTCGGCCGGTTCGGGTCGCTGATCCCCGCACGCGAACGACGCACGGCATCCGCCACCGTCTTCACGGCCGGCTTCTGCCCGATCAGGCGCTTGCCGAGCTCCGACTCGAGGTGCACCAGTCGAGCGCTCTCGCTCTGCAGCAGCTTTCCGACCGGGATGCCGGTCCACACCGCGATGACCTCGGCGATGTCCTCCTCGGTCACCCGATCGCCCACCATCCGCTCGGCTCCATCACCGACGGCACCCTCCGCGATCTCGGCCTCGGCCAGCTTGCGCTCGAGCGCCGGGATCTCCGCGTACAGCAGGCGCGATGCCCGTTCGAGGTCGCCCTCGCGCTGCGCACGCTCCGCCTCGACGCGCAGAGCATCGAGCCGCGTCTTGTAATCACCGACCGCGTTCAGCGACGCGCGCTCCCGCTCCCACCGTGCCTGCAGGTCGTCGAGCTGCTGCTGCACCTTCACGAGTTGGTCGCGCAGCGCCGCGAGACGCTCCTTCGACGCGTCGTCCTTCTCCTTCTTGAGCGCCAGCTCCTCGAGTTTCAGCCGATCCGCGTGACGACGCAGCTCGTCGATCTCGAGCGGCGCTGAGTCGATCTCCATGCGCAGTCGCGAGGCGGCCTCGTCGATCAGGTCGATCGCCTTGTCGGGCAGCTGCCGCGCCGGGATGTATCGGTGCGACAGCGCCGCCGCCGCCACCAGGGCGCCGTCCGAGATGGCGACCTTGTGGTGCGCCTCGTACCGCTCCTTCAGGCCGCGCAGGATCGCGATCGTGTCCTCGACGCTCGGCTCGCCGACGTATACCTGCTGGAAGCGCCGTTCCAGTGCGGCATCCTTTTCGATGAACTCGCGGTACTCGTCGAGGGTCGTCGCACCGATCAGGCGCAGCTCGCCGCGCGCGAGCATGGGCTTCAGCATGTTGGATGCCGCGACCGACCCCTCGCCGCCGCCGGCACCCATCAGCGTGTGAAGCTCGTCGATGAACGTGATCACGCGCCCTTCGGACTCGGTGATCTCCTTGAGGACGCTCTTCAACCGCTCCTCGAACTGGCCCCGGTACATCGCGCCGGCCACGAGCGCCGAGATGTCGAGCGCGATGAGCTCCTTGCCCTTCAGCGATTCCGCGACGTCGCCCGCGACGATGCGCTGGGCGAGGCCCTCGACCACCGCGGTCTTGCCGACGCCCGGCTCACCGATGAGCACGGGGTTGTTCTTCGTGCGGCGCGTGAGCACCTGACTGACCCGCCGGATCTCGCCGTCGCGGCCGACCACGGGGTCGAGTTTGCCCTGCCGAGCGCGGTCGGTGAGGTTGATGCCGAACTGCTCGAGGGCGCTGCCCTGCTCCCCCTGGCCGGGGGCCGGTTGTGCGTTCATCATCTGCTCCTGAGGGATCGAGAGAAACTTGAGTCCGTCAGGCTCAACTTTATCATGACGCCATATCGGTGGCGCAGGCGAAACGGGAGCGGTACGCCGTCGGCGTCGTCCCCAGCACCCGCGAGAAGTTCTGCCGCAGCACGGCCGCCGAACCGAACCCGCACTCATAGGCGATCGCGTCGAGACCGAGGTCGGTCTGCTCGAGCAGTCGTTGCGCGTGCAGGATCCGCTGCCGGCCGAGCCACGCACCCGGCGTCGTGCCGTAGTCGGCCTTGAACCGCCGCGCGAACGTCCGGGGCGACATGTGCGCCTTCGCCGCGAGCTGGTCGACCGAGAGATCGAGCCGCAGGTTCTCCAGCATCCAATCCGTCACGGGCGTCAGCGACAACGATGTCGACACCGGCAGCGGCGCGGCGATGAACTGCGCCTGCCCGCCGTCCCGCTGCGGCGGCACGACCATCCGACGAGCGATCGTGTTCGCCGCCTCGGCCCCGAGCTCGATCCGCAGCAGGTGCAGGCACGCGTCGAGTCCCGCCGCCGTGCCGGCGCTCGTGATGATCCGATCGGACTGCACGTACAGCACGTTCGGGTCGACCTCGATGTCGGGGTACATGCTCGCCATCGTCTCGGCGTACCGCCAGTGCGTCGTCGCGCGACGACCGGACAGGACTCCGGATGCCGCGACCGCGAACGACCCGCTGCACACCGTCAGCACCCACGCTCCTCGCTCGACCGCTCGTCGGATGACGTCGATCACGCGCGGGTCGACGTTCCCCCAGGCCTCGCGCGGGATCGGCGTGATGACGACGACGTCCGCCTCATCCGCGAACGCCAGGTCGTGATCGACATTGATCGAGAAGGCGAGGTTGCTCGGCACTGCTCCCGGATCCGGCGTCACGATGCGGAAGTCGAAGTTCGGGATGCCGTCGTCGCTCCGATCGAGCCCGAATGCCTCGCAGGCGAGCCCGAACTCGAACGGGGCGAAGCCGGGCTGCACGACGCAGGCGACGGTGCGGATCATGTGGGCCTCCGAGAAACGGGACAGGGAAAACACGCTGGCAGGATTCCGGCGATCTGTGACGATACAGCCACTCGTGGCAGGATATCGCCAAGCGTAGCGTTCCTGCCATGACCGCCGCACTCCTCCTCTTCGCTCTCGCCCTCCTCGTCACCGTCGCCGCGATGGCCGCCCTCCGGGCTGTCGTCACCGACGGTTACCGGGCTCAGCCGACCTGCCCGCTTCGGGGGAGCACCCCCGACACCCCCTACCGCCCCGCCGGACCCCGCCCCTAGACTCGGGTCCCCGCGAGAGGACACCCCATGAGCGAGCCCGTTCCGCCGTACGCGCAGCAACCCCCGCAGTACCCCCCGCCCGGATACGCGCCCTATCCTCACGTGAGTCCCTCCGCGGCGGCCGGTTCGGGAACCGGGCGGGGCATGACCATCGCCGCGCTGCTCCTGGCGGCGGCTCCCGTCCTCCTGGGCGGCCTCTGGCCCGCCATCACGATCCAGCTCTATCGGACGTCCTACGACCCGCAGCTCTACGGCATCGTCAACGCCGTGTTCTCGCTCTTCACGTGCGCCCTCGCCGTCGTCGCGCTCATCCTGGGGCTCGTCGCGGTACGGCGGGATGCCGGCGCCCGCCTCCTCGGCGGGATCGCGATAGGCCTTTCGTCCGCGACCCTCGTGGGAACGGTTCTGGGGTTCGCCTCATCGACCCTCGGCGGACTGTCGCTCTGAGCCCCCTCGTCGCACGTCGACGCGCGCGACAACGCCGGCGGCACCGGACCTCCGTCTCAGCGGCGCGTCAGGTCGGTCGCCGCAGCCAGCAGGATCCGCGCCGAGCGCGCCCAGTCGAACGACCGGATGTGAGCGGTACCCCGCTCCACCAGACGCTCCCGCACACCGGGTTCGTCGAGCGAGCGCACGGCCCGCGCGACGGCTCCCGGGTCGAGGGGATCGACGTACAGCGCGCCGTCACCGGCGACCTCGCGGAAGATCTCCATATCCGTGACGACCGCAGGGACGCCGAGCTCGAGGGCCTCCGCGACCGGCAGACCGTAGCCTTCGTCGAGACTCGTCGTCACGAGCGCGGCGTCGTCCGCCAGGAGCGCCGCGTAGGCGGCATCCGTCACACCGTCGTGGAAGACGACCGATCCCTCGCCGGCCAACGCCGTCAGCTCGTCGCGCCGCTCGGGCGAGATGCGCGACAGCAGGTGCAGGGTGTGCTCGGGCAGCTGGCGCATGGCGGTGACGAGCGTCTCGACGTTCTTGTACGGCATGAACGAGCCCATGTAGACGAGGTTCCGGACGGGACCAGCCCCGATGGCGGCGCCGTCGGGCAGCAGTTCGGCGAGGCGCTGCGGCGCGTTCGGGATCACGACCACCGGGCGCTTCGTCAGACGCACGCGCGCGAACTGGCGTGCGCTCGTCTCGCTGACCGTCGCGACGAGGTCGGCGGCGTTCAGCGTCCACCGCTGCGGCCAATACGACAGGTGGAACAGCCGCCACCCGAGGCGCACGTACCAGGGCAGCGCCCGCGGCGGCGTCCGGTGCCGGTAGTAGATCGTGTCGTGCAGCGTCAGGATGAGGCGGAACCGGCGGCCGCCCGACCCGATCGTCTGCATCGGCGAGAACAGCACGTCCGGTCGGTGGCGGTTCAGCAGCAGCGACGAGAACGGTTCTCTCACCGACGTGGGTGCGTGGATCGTCAGGGTGATCGCACCGGCCGGAAGGAAGGCGCGCTGCCGTTCGTCGTGGATCAGGTAGGTGACCTCGGTCCGGTGGGATGCCGCGGCATCCGACACCGCGCGCGCCAGTTCAGCCGAGTAGCGACTGATGCCGTCGTGGAAGTCCGTGCGGATGTAGCGCGCGTCGAAGAACAGACGCATGTCAGCCGTCGAGCGGTTCGCCGCGGTACAGCTTCTCGAACGTGTCGAGGGTCCGCTCGATGTCGTGGATCTCGACACCGTCGAGCGAGGCCTGCTGCATGCGCGAGTAGTCGGCCTGGTCGGCGGTGAGCACGGTGCGGATCTTCTCGGCCAGCTCGTCCGCGTTGCCCGGTTCGAACAGGTAGCCGTTCTCGCCGTCGTGCACGAGGTGCGGCAGCGCGACGGCGTTCGCCGCGATCACGGGGAGACCGGAAGCCATGGCCTCCATCGTCGCGATCGACTGCAGCTCGGCGACCGAGGAGATGACGAAGACGTCGGCGCGCGTGTACGCCGCCCGGAGCTCCTCCTCCGACACCCGCCCGAGGAAGGTGACCCGGTCGGTGAGGCCGAGACGCTCGGTCACCTGTCCGAGGCTCTTGCGCTGATCGCCGCCGCCGACGATCTCGAACTGGAGGTCGAGGTCGGGGAGTTTCGCGATCGCCTCGAGCGTGACCTCGACGTGCTTCTCGGTCGTGAGGCGCCCGACGAACAGCACGCGACGACGGTTCTCGCGCGGCTCGAGGTCGGGCGTGTAGTTGCTCTTGCGGATGCCGCAGCTGATCGGGATGACCCCGTCGATGTCGATCGTGTTCTCGAGGAACTCCGCCGCCTTGCGGGTGGGCGTCGTCACGGCTCGCGACATCTTGAAGGTGCGCTCCGCGTCGGCCCACGCGATCTTCAGGAAGATGTCGTACAGGAACTTCGGCAGCAGCGTGAAGTCCAGGATGTTGTCGGCCATGATGTGGTTCGTCGCGACGACGGGGATGCCACGCTGGTTCGCGATACGGGTCAGGGCGCGACCGATCACGATGTGCGACTGGCTGTGCACGACATCCGCGTCGACCTCGTCGAGCAGCCGCCGCGAGTAGTGCTTGCCCATCCACGGCAGGACGAACCGCAGCCAGTCGTGCGGCCGGTAGCGCCACCCGGGAAGGCGGTGCACGGTGAGCGGCTGGCCCTCGATGTCCTCGGTGAAGACACCGTGGTTGCGGTGCCCGACGCTCGGCGTCGCGACGTGCACGTGGTGACCGCGTGCGGCGAGACCGGCGGCGAGACGCTCGGTGAAACGAGCGCCTCCGTTGACGTCGGGCGCGAACGTGTCGGCCGCGATCACGATGGTGAGGGGGCCGCGCTCGGAAGCGGGACTGTCCGGGGGCGTCATGGTCACGGGGTACGGGCCAATCTGTGCGTCGGAAGCGGAGGGGGCTCTCCGCCGATGGGGCGCAGGGATGTGCGGGGCGCCGGGGCTCGATTCTAGCCCCGGCGCCGTTTCGGGCCCGCTGGGAGGTCGGCGCGCCTCGTGCTCAGGACCGTCCGAGGCGCCCCCCCTACGCTTGTCGGCATGACCCGCATCTCCGCTCAGCCCGACCCTGCGCAGTGGGTTCCGATCACCGGCTCGTTCGGGTTCCGCGGGCGCCGTGCACGCAAGAAGGCGATCGGGATGCTGCTCGCCCAGGCGAACGCCGCGTTCGGTCGCGAGCAGCCCGGCAGCAAGGTCGCCGCGTGGGCGATGAGCCAGGCGATCCCCGCCCTGATGCGGCGCGCCGACGGGCGCCTGCTGGCCTGGGTGTGGAAGGACGACCCCGAGCTCCTCGTCACGATGGCTCAGGTGCAGGAGCTCACGCCTCAGCTGCGCACGATGCGCGCGAGCATGCCGATCGAGTACGACGACACCGTCAGCTTCACCGGGTCGCCGCTGGGCGTGGGCGAGAAACTCGAGATGCCCCTGCCGCCGAACCCGCGCCAGACGCCGTTCGCGTCGTACACCTGGGACACCGGCACCCACCTCGTGACCCTGACCGCCGTCATCTCCGACCGCGAGCGGTTCGGCACCGTCATCCCCGCCGTCGACGCGCTCGCCCGTTCGCTCCGCCTCGTGACCGACCTGACCGTCGGCGAGGGCCCCGGCACCCTCCGCATCGACCCCGCCTGACCCCCGGCATCCGCTGGACGGCGTCGAGGCGTCGACCGGAGTGCACGCGCTCCAGGACGCGGCGGCGGTCGGGGCCGCGATGCGAGCGGTTCACGCGGATGACCCGCCAGCCGGCGGCGGCGAGCGCGTCTAGACGTTCGACGTCGCGCGCGTACTGACGGTCGTCGAGGCGGTGCTCCTGCCCGTCGTACTCGAGCAGCACCCTCGTCGGCGCGTGGACCAGATCGCCGTAAGCCAGGAACCGGCCGTGTGCATCTCGGATGGCTTCGTTGACGGCGAACTCGGGAAGGCCGGCGTCCGCGGCGTCGAGGCGGAGGAGCGTCTCGGCGACGGAATCGGTCCGCGCACGGGCGCGGGTGAGCGCACGACGCAAGCTGCCGATATGGCGCGTTCTTCTGCGCTCGTACACAGCCCGGGCGAGATCGTCGACCGCGAGCACAGGCTGCTGCCTCCGCATGAGCGAGTCAGCCGCGACGACGAGTTCCCGGTCATCGAGGACGGATGCCGCCCCGCACCCCTGCGCCGCGCGCACGTCCCGTCGGGCGGGCAGCGGAGACATCGACCTCCGCCCTCACACGGTCGGGGATCCACCCGCCGGCCAGTGCGATCGCCGTCGCGTGGGAGAAGTGCTCGCCTGGGCGCAGCTTGGGCAGGTACGCGATCGCGCGGGCGACGGCGCCGGTCGACTCATGCTGTGCGCGGACTCCGCGATAGGGCCGCGACACGTCGCGCCCGCGCAATCGCGCGTACGTCACCCCGGCATCCTTCGCATCTGCGAGTGCGAACACGGGAGGCAGGTGTGCGGGAAGCGGCGTCGGCGGTCTCATCCCCGGAGGCTCGTTCTCCGCCCGCCCCTCAGGTCACCGGCATCCGCTTTCTGTGCACAACGCGACGCCTCCACCACCCGGGCAGGAGCCTCGACCCGACGCGAAGTGTCGTCATCAGTCGGCGGTGAGCGCAGTTCGCGTCGGCTCGACCCCGCCGGCAGCGCGTCAGTCGTCGGGGAGGGAGGGGTGCGGGCGGTACAGGACGACGTCGGTCGCTCGGCGCACGCGCGTGCCCTGACGGAGCGTGACGACCGAGCCGGTCGCGCCGGCGGCGAACACGCGGGCACCGCGGCGGGCGGCGACCTCGTCGCGCAGGCGACCCTGCAGTCCCGAGACCTCGCGGCGCAGCATCCGCACCTGGTTCTCGAGGTCGATGATGCGCGAGATGGCCGGCAGGCTCACGCCGTCGGCCGACATCTGCGCCACCTCGCGCAGCTGCGCGACGTGCCGGAGGGAGTACCGGCGCGACCCACCACGGGTGCGCGCCGGTACCACGAGTCCCAGCCGGTCGTACTGACGCAGCGTCTGCGGGTGCATGCCGGCGAGCTCGGCCGCCACCGCGATCGCCAGGATCGGGGCGTCTTCGTCGACCTGCTCGTTCGCCATGCCTCTCACCTCACTCGCGCGCCTTGGCCATCAGGTCGGCGCGGGGATTCTCCTTGGGTTCCAGCTCGTGGAAGCGCTCCAGCGCTTCCCGCGCGGGTCCGTCAAGATGCGTCGGGACGGCGACCTGGACCTCGGCGAGCAGATCGCCGGTGCCCTTCGCCGTCTGCACCCCGCGGCCCTTCACGCGCAGCACGCGTCCCGACGGCGTCCCCGGCGCGACGCGCAGCTTGACGCTGTCGCCGCCGAGGGTCGGGACCTCGATGGTCGCACCCAGCGCCGCCTCGGTGAACGTGACGGGAACATGGATGCGGAGGTTCAGCCCTTCGCGCGTGAAGACGGGATGCGGGCGCACGCCGACCGTGAGGACGATGTCACCCGCCTCCCCTCCGTCCGGCGACGGACGGCCGCGGCCGCGCAGCTTGATCTTCTGCCCGTCCGCAACGCCCGCGGGGATCTTGACCTTGATCGGCTTGCCGTCCTCGCCCTGAAGCGTGATGGTGTCGCCTTTCGCGGCCGTCGTGAAGTCGAGCGTCGTGCGAGCGGTGACGTCGGCGCCGCGCTGCGGACCGCCGAAGCCGCGGAAGCCGCCGCTCGACTGTCCGAAGCGACCGGAGCCGAAGCGTCCGCCGCTCTGCTGCCCGAACATCGCGAACAGGTCGTCGAAGTCGGCCTGCTGACCGCCCGCGCCACCCGGCTGGAACCGGCTGAACACGTCCTCGAACCCGCCGCTCGCCCCGGGCTGGAAGCGTGCACTCCCCGACCCCATGGCGCGCAGCTGGTCGTACTCGGCGCGCTGCTCCTTGTCGCTGAGCACCGAGTACGCCTCGCTGACCTCTTTGAACTTCGCCTCGGCCGCGGCGTCTCCCGCGTTCGAGTCGGGGTGGTAGGTGCGCGCCAGCTTGCGGTACGTCTTCTTCAGGTCGGCGTCCGAGACGTCCTTGGACACCCCGAGCACCTTGTAGAAGTCCTTGTCGAACCAATCCTGACTGGCCATCAGCGCGCCCCCTTACTCGGCCGGAACGGCGACCACGACCTTCGCCGGACGCAGCTCGAGGTCCCCGAGGCGGTACCCGACCTCGACGACCTCGAGGATCGTCGGCTCGGTCGTGCCGGGGGTGGGCGCCTGGAAGATCGCCTCGTGCTGCTGCGGGTCGAACGCGTCGCCCGCAGCGCCGTAGCGCTCCACTCCCAGGCGGGCGACGACCGCCCGCATCTTCTCGGCGATCGCCGCCAGCGCGCTGCCCTCGGCGAGATCGCCGTGCTTCTCGGCACGGTCGAGGTCGTCGAGCACGGGGAGCATCCCCTTGGCGACGGCGCCCTTGGCGCGCGCGAGCTCCACCTCGCGCTGTTCCTCGGTCCGGCGGCGGTAGTTGGCGTACTCCGCCTGCACGCGCTTCAGGTCGAGGAGCAGGTCGTGCTCCTCCTCCGGCGCGTCCGCGACGGCGGCCTCGTCGGACTGGGCCGCGCCGAGGATGTCGTCGACCGTGAGCGCTTCCGGCTCCGTGTCGGCATCCCCGGCGGGCCCCGCCGACTCCTCGGCCGGGGTCGCGGCGACGTCGTCGCCCTCGTCCGGCTTCTCGAAGTCCTTGTCCGCCATGCTTACTTCTTCTCGTCCTCGTCGTCGACGACCTCGGCGTCCACGACGTCCTCATCGGAGGATGCCGCCTGCTCTCCGGCCGGAGCATCGGCCCCCGCCTGTGCGGCATCGGCCTGGCTCGCGGCGTAGATCGCCTCGCCGATCTTGGTCTGCGACGCGTTGAGCTTGTCGTAGGCGTCCTTGACCGTGTCGTCGTTGTCGCCCGCGAGCGCCGTCTTGAGCGCATCGACGTCGGCCTGGACCTCGGTCTTCACGTCCTCGGGCAGCTTGTCGGCGTTCTCGCTGAGGAGCTTCTCGATCGAGTACGAGAGCGTCTCGGCCTGGTTGCGGACCTCGGCGGCCTCACGGCGCTTCTTGTCCTCGGCCGCGTGCTCCTCGGCCTCGCGCACCATGCGCTCGATGTCGTCCTTCGGCAGCGACGAGCCGCCGGTGATCGTCATCGACTGCTCCTTGCCGGTGCCCTTGTCCTTCGCCGACACGTGGACGATGCCGTTCGCGTCGATGTCGAAGGTGACCTCGATCTGCGGGATGCCGCGGGGAGCCGGCGCGATGCCGGTGAGCTCGAACGTGCCGAGCGGCTTGTTGTCCCGGGTGAAGTCGCGCTCGCCCTGGAAGACCTGGATGGCGACCGACGGCTGGTTGTCGTCGGCGGTCGTGAAGGTCTCGCTGCGCTTGGTCGGGATGGCCGTGTTGCGCTCGATGAGCTTGGTCATGATGCCGCCCTTGGTCTCGATGCCGAGGCTCAGCGGGGTGACGTCGATGAGCAGCACGTCCTTGCGCTCACCCTTGAGGACACCGGCCTGCAGGGCGGCGCCGACGGCGACGACCTCGTCCGGGTTGACGCCCTTGTTGGGCTCCTTGCCGGCTTCCTTCTTGACGAGCTCGCTCACGGCGGGCATACGCGTCGATCCACCGACGAGCACGACGTGGTCGATGTCGGCGACCTTGATGCCGGCTTCGCGGATGACGTCCTCGAACGGCTTCTTGGTGCGGTCGAGCAGGTCCTTGGTGAGGTCCTCGAACTTCGCGCGGCTGAGCGTCTCGGACAGCGAGACGGGGCCGGACTCGGTCAGCGAGAGGTAGGGCAGGTTGATCGAGGCCGACTGCGAGCTCGACAGCTCCTTCTTGGCCTGCTCTGCTGCTTCCTTCAGGCGCTGCAGGGCGATCTTGTCGCTGGAGACGTCGACGCCGCTCGTGTCCTTGAACTGCTTGATGAGGTACTCGACGATGCGCTGGTCCCAGTCGTCGCCGCCGAGGCGGTTGTCACCGGCGGTCGAGCGCACCTGGATGGTCGAGAAGTCGTCGTCCTTGCCCACCTCGAGGAGGGAGACGTCGAAGGTTCCACCACCGAGGTCGAAGACGAGGATGAGCTCGTCCTCCTTGCCCTTGTCGAGGCCGTAGGCGAGGGCGGCCGCGGTGGGCTCGTTGATGATGCGGAGCACGTTGAGGCCCGCGATCTCACCGGCCTCCTTCGTGGCCTGGCGCTCGGCGTCGTTGAAGTAGGCGGGGACCGTGATGACGGCATCCGTCACCGTGTCGCCCAGGTACTGCTCGGCGTCGCGCTTGAGCTTCTGGAGGATGCGGGCCGAGATCTCCTGCGGCGTGTAGTTCTTGCCGTCGATCGCCTGGGTCTTCCAGTCGGTGCCCATGTGGCGCTTGACCGAGGTCAGGGTGCGGTCGACGTTCGTGACGGCCTGGCGCTTGGCGGTCTCGCCGACGAGCACCTCGCCGTCCTTCGTGAACGCGACGACCGACGGGGTCGTGCGAAGACCCTCGGCGTTGGCGATGACCTTCGGCTCGCCACCTTCGAGGACGGCGACGACCGAGTTGGTCGTTCCGAGGTCGATTCCCACTGCACGTGCCATGTGATTCTCCTTCGTGTGGCGTTGCGTAGATCTGAAGTCTTTCCGCGGTCCTGGCCACAACCTGAGCCGCGATGACTCAACGCTACTCCGACTCTCCTCGAGGGTCAAACCAACTTGAGCCCACTCATATCAAGTTTGCAGACTCAGAGTCCTGGACGCCGACGGCTACCGTGGACGGATGCCGATCCGCCTGACGCCACTCGATCCCACCGGCACCGACCGCGAGGCGCTGATCTCGTTCATGACATCGCAGTCGTTCCCCTTCCACGTCCGGACGTCTCCGACGGCGGCGCAGATCGCACAGGCGATCGACGACGGCGCGTACGCCGACGAGGACCACGCCTCGTTCTGGGTCGACTCCGACGAGGACGGCCGCATCGGCTTCTTCCGCCTGGAGGATCTGAGCGACGACGCGCCGCTGTTCGACCTGCGCCTGGATGCGGCGCACCGCGGCCGCGGGCTCGCGGCGGACGTCCTGCGGGTGGCGACCGACCACGTGTTCACGATGATGCCCGAGGTCAACAGGTTCGAAGGGCAGACGCGGGAGGACAACGTCGCGATGCGGCGGGTGTTCGTCCGCTGCGGCTGGGTGCAGGAGGCCTACTACCGCGAGGGGTGGCCGACCGATGACGGGCGACTGCTGGCATCCGTCGCATACAGCATCCTTCGTCGCGACTGGCGCGACGGTACCGTCACACCCGTGGTCTGGGACGTCCCGACCAGCGCCTGAGCGGGGAGCGGGTCAGCGCGCGCCGAAGAGCTTCGCGAGCCGGCCGAGCAGTCCGCCACCGGCGGGCTTGGGCTTCGCGACGAAGACCGAACGCCCTTCGGCCGCGCTCACGCGCAGCAGCCCCATCAGGCTGAAGGTCGTGAGCAGTCGACGCGCCTCGCGGGCATCCAGGTCGGCGACCCGCGAGAACTCGTCCTCGGTGAGCGCCGCCTGACCGAGCAGCGAGATCGCCCGCAGGTGATGCGGCTGGTGCGGCAAGGTGGTCAGATTCGGCCACCGGTGCAGGCGGTAGCGGTCGCCCGCCCGCATCCACGGTGCAGCGGATGCCTCGAACGACGCGTGCGCGACGGCCCACAGCAGCGGGTCGAGGTCGCGCCCGGGTTCGGCGGCCAGGTGCGCCTCGCGGTCGAGGTCGAGGATGGTCATGGAGGTGACCCGGCCCGGCACGTCGGCGAGCGGGTGATCCCACCAGTACGCGTGCTGCGCCACGTCGAGCACGAGGGGCGGCAGATCGCCCGCGTGCACCTCGATGAGGTCGCCCTCGCCGCCCTCGATCGCGGTCCGAAGCCGCAGCGCGAGGCGCGACCAGTCGATGTCGTCGGCGACACCTTCGGGCATCGCGCCGAGGCCCGCGGCCGCCTCTTCGAGGGTCGTCGCGCGCCGGACGGGCGTGTCGGGGAGGGATGCCGGCCACGGCCCGCGGGTCGGCCCGCCGATCGTGGGAGCCGGCGTCTCCGCGGCGAAGGCCGGAGCGGCGAAGGGAGCGGCGGCGGGCTGTTCCGCGACGGGGGCTGCGGTCGGTGCCGAGACGTGCACCTCGCGCTGCACACCCGCACGGGCGGCGGGGTCGACGGCCGTGGGAGTGCCGGCATCCGTGTCGGAGGTGTAGCCGGTCCAGCCGGAGCCGTCCCACCAGCGGTAGGCGGCGATCCCCAGCGGGTCTGGGCGCCATTCGGCCGCGGTCTGCGCGTCAGTGGTCATCTCGTCTCCTCGTGTGGACCGGTGCGACGGTTCGGGCGATGCGGCGGCGGACCCGGTGCAGGATCCGCCGCCGCGGTCGATCACAGCTCGAGCTGCTTCTCGACCTCGCGCGTCGACAGGCGGGCGAGGGCGAGGTTGCCGCGGGCCTTGTCGAGGGCGATGTAGATGAAGACCTCGGGGGCCGCGGCCAGCGGACGGATGATGTGGTACTGCGACGACAGCGTGATGAGGATGTCGTCGATCGTCTCGTTCAGGCCGAGGGCGGAGATCGTCTTGAGCTTCGCGCGGACGACCTCGGTGTTGCCGGCGGCGGCGAGCTCGAGGTCGAGGCCGGTGCCGAGGGTGCCGAGGGCCATGCCCGAGCCGGAGTCGACGAGCGCGACGCCGATGGCGCCGTCGATCGTCATGAGCTTCGCGAGGGAGTCGTGGATGTTTGCCATGTCGTGTCCTTTGTCAGATGGCGTTCGGGTGGTCTGTCGGCGTTCCCGCCGGGTCGCGCCCGCTGTGCGGCGCGGGGTGAGTCGCAGGGAGGGCATCACCCGGTGGGGGGCAGGCTGCGACCGAGATCGGATGCCGCGCGCCGGGCGAGGGCGAGGGCGTGGCCGAGCGTCTCGCCCGAACCGAAGAGCGCGGCGAGCACGAGCGTGCTGCCCTCGACGCGCACCTGCACGATGTGGCCGGCGTCGCTGAAGACGAGCACCGACGAGGCACCGCCGAGGCGGAGCTCCCGCACGGCGGCTTCGCCGAGGGCCTGCAGCGAGCTCGCGATGCTGGCGAAGCGGCCGCCGTTCTGTGCGACGGCGCCGTGCTGAGAGGCCACCTCGAAGCCGTCGTCGGTGAGGACGCTCGCATAGGTGAGGGAGGTGCTGTGGGCGGCGAAGGCTCCGAGGACGTCGGTCGCGAGCGCGATGACGTCGGCGTCCCGGTGCAGGGCGGTGCTCATGGTGGTGTCGTCCTCGCGTCTCAGGCGGCGGTCTCGGCGGCGCCGCTCGTGGCGGACGCGATGATCTCGGCTGCTTCGACGCTCGCGACGAGGGTCAGCAGCAGGGTGCGCATGTGGTCGGTGCTGCGCGGGTCGGCCGTGAAGACCGGGATGGTGCGGTCGGGATGCCACTGCGACAGCGCGTCGGCGTAGGCGCCGAGGTCGGGCGTGGGCGCGACGTCGCTGCGGGTGACCCCGATGACGACGGCGCCGCCGGCGACGAGTGCCTCGAATTCGCCGAGGTACTCGATGGCCTTGGCGATGGGGTCGGGCAGGTCGTTGTTGACGAGCAGCAGCAGGCCCTTGGCCCGCTCGGCGAGGACGGTCCACATGAAGTCGAACCGCTTCTGACCGGGTGCGCCGTACAGGCGCACCTTCTCGTCGGGTCCGAGCGTGAGCTCGCCGTAGTCCAGCGCGACCGTCGTGGTGTCCTTATCGGCCTGCGCACGATCGGTGTTGGCGGCTTCGGTGGAGACGACCTCGATCTCGCTCAGGCTGCGGATGGCCGTCGTCTTGCCGGCGCCCATCGGCCCGGCGAACAGGATGACGTGTTCCGCCACGCTCGCTCCCCCTCGGTCGGTGCGGCCGGACAGGGGTCATCGGATCACGCGATGGATGCGTGAGCGATCGGATGCGAGCCCCAGCTCGCGGATCCCCGTCGGCGATCCGGGGTCCCTCCCCCGCACCGAGACCCGAGCTTAGGGGGACGGATCGACCCGCCGAGGGCCGTTCCACGCTCCACGCCGGGGACTGAGGAAAGGCTGAGCAACGACTGAGCGCCCGGCCCCCTTTTCGGCCCTTCGCCTGGGCATAGTGGGATGCGCGGGGGCCCTGCCCTGGGGAGCCCGTGACCGCACTGGGGTGGTCGACTGGGGAGTCTCCGGGTACACGCCGCTTCGGCGTGCCCTGCTGTCCGCGTCGCCTCGTGTCCCAACACATCGGACCAGCAAGGAGATCTGCACATGCGTGCATCGCTGAAGAACTACATGGCCGCCTGCAACCGTCGCAAGGAGGAGACCGGCGAGTCCGGCTTCTCGCTCATCGAGCTCATCGTCGTCGTCGTGATCCTCGGCATCCTCGCCGCGATCGCCGTGCCCGTGTTCACGGGTCTGCAGGCGCAGTCCGAGGACAGCGCCCGTGCCACGGTCGCCGCCAACGCTGCGACCCAGGCCGCAGCCGCGCTGGCTGCCGACCCCACCGCCAAGCTTGATGACAGCAGCTTCGCGAACCTCGCGAACAACAAGTACACCTTCAAGATCACGGACCCGACTGACATCGGGAAGTTCTGCGTCCAGGCACTCGAAGGCGCGAAGTGGGCAAAGTCTGGCCCCGGCTGCACGGGCGACCTCGCCAGCTAAGCATCCGCACCACCTCGCCGGGTCGGCGGAGCGCGCAGCTCGCCGACCCGGCATCCCCGTTCCAGCCCCGCGACCGAAGGACGACCCGATGTCCCGCGCGCACGAGCCGAATGGCGACGACGACGGCGTGAGCCTCGTCGAGGTCGTCATCGCGATGTTCCTCTTCGCGCTGCTCGCGGTCGCCATCCTCCCCCTCGCCATCCAGGCGCAGGCCCTGAGCTCGACGAACCGCGACGCCGCGAGCGCGAGCGCGTTCGCCTCGGGCCTGCTCGCCGAGGTGCGCGCCGAGTTCCGCGACACCGAACTGCAGACCTGCGCCGAGGTCAAGAACTTCCTCTCAACGCGCGGCAGCGCCGGCGTCATCACCGACCCGGCCGGCTCGGGTCAGACCGCTCGCCTCACCGCGGACAGCACGTGCCCCGCCGCGAGCGTCAGCGTCGCGACCATCCGCGCGAAGGTCTACTCGTCCGCGGCAGCGACCGGCACCCCGACGGCCACCCTCTCGACGCAGATCGTGGTGACCGGCCCATGATCCCCTCTCGTCCCCACGACCAGCCCACCGACGACCAGCCCGGCGACGACGCCGGGCTCACGCTCGTCGAGCTGCTCGTCTACATGTTCGTCGGGGCGCTGTTCCTCGGCATCCTCGGCGCCGTCTTCGTCGGCGCGCTCCGCGCGGACTCCGTCACCCGCGAACGCGACCTGGCGACCGGCCAGCTGCAGGCGGTCTCGACCTCGCTGTCGACGACCGTCCGCTCCGCCTCCGCCGTCCGCGTCGAGACGAGCGGCGGCACGACCGTCGTCCGCGCCGCCCTGCCCGGCGACCGGTGCTCGGCGTGGGCGTTCACGACGCCCGCGGGAGCGGCCACCGGCATCCGCGAGGTCCGCGTGCACACCTACGCCGCCTTCACGACCGGCAGCGCACCCGCACCGGGCTCGTCGTGGGGCGTGCTCGCATCGCGCGTCCGCCAGGTCGTGACCTCGACGGGGACCGCGCGGCCGTTCGCCGCGCTCGCCTCGGCGGACGCACCGCTCACCTGGAACATCGCCGTGCCGCGGCTCGACGCCGCCGCAACATCCGCGCCCGCCGCGTCGATCTCGGGATCCGCCGTGCCGCTGGGCAAGACCGCTGGGGGATCGGGGAAGAAATGCTGGTGAACGCACGCAGGGGCCGCTCGGGGGATGAGGGCTCGACGCTCGTGTCGGTGCTGGTGATCGTGATGGTGCTGGGGCTCCTCGCGGTGACCCTCGCCGGCGCCGTCGTCGCGACCGCGCAGACCACGGCGGGAGTCCGAGGCAGCCTCGACTCGCAGGCCGCGTCGGATGCCGGCCTCGCCGCAGCCGTCGCCTCGTCGACCGCGACCGGGGCCGACCCGTGCACCGTGAAGCCGGCATCCACCTCGGCGCCGACCTACGCCGTCACCGCGTCGTGCGCGGGCGACGTCGTCACGTTCGTCTCGACGGGGACCGGCTCCGACGGCAGCAAGACCGTGACGAGCGCGAGCTACGAGCTGAAGAAGACGACGACCGCCGCGCCCGGACTCGGCGCCGACATGGTCTTCTTCGGCGACGCGACCTTCACGAGCGAGGTGCGCTCGCACGAGCTCGACGACCGCCTCCTGACGATCATGATGCCCCGCGGCACCTTCGTCTGCCAGAACCACGTGCCGGCCAACATCCTCGCGGGCGGCGACGTGAAGACCAACGGGCAGTGCACGGTCGACGGCACCGTCGCCACCGGCGGGTCCATCTCCATGTCGAACGCGAGCGACACCATCAAGGGGAACCTCTACGCGTCCAGCACCGGGACGGCGGGCATCTCGGGCATGATCGGCGGCGACATCCACGTCGGCGGTCCGATCGACTTCGCGTGGAGCGGCTTCACCTATCCCGGCAACGTGTTCGCCGGCGGGAACGTCGACATGACGAACGTGTCGATCGCGGGCAAGCTCACCCTCCCTCGCGCCTCGACCGTCAAGCTCGACGGCCACCTGCAGGTGAAGCACCCGACGAGCGCGCATGCGCGGATCGCGAAGGGCGCCGCCGGCGGCCTGCAGTGGCCGACCTCCACCGTCCCGCCCACCGCGCCGACCTTCCAGAGCTGGTTCGACTACAAATACGCCGCCTCCGACTGGCCGGGCTTCACCGTGAAGACCCTCGCGACCTCGGGCGACGGCGCGTGGACCTGCAACCGGTTCAAGAACAACAACCCGTCGACCGGCAACGCCGCGGGCTGGCGCGAACTGTCGGCGCTCACGACCCCGACCGTCGTCGACGCGCGGCCGTGCGGAACGCTCAGCTCCAACAACGGCTCGAAGCCCGTCGTGACGCTGCAGACCGACGTCGCCTTCCTCGCCAACAACTACGACATCACGGCGCTCACGATGAAGGCCGCCGCCGGGAAGACCCCCAAGGTCTGGTGGATCGTCGAGGACCGCATCGCCGACGGCACGCCGAGCTGCGTGAGCCCCGCGGGCACCGTCAACATCAACACGACGGTCATGGGCGAAGGCATCTCGGCGATGATCTACACGCCGTGCCGCATCAGCATCACCGGTGGCGGCGAGTGGCACGGCACCTTCTACGGCGGTGGACTGAACCACGGTGGCCTGATGGACTTCTACGGGCGCCCGCTGCTGCTCCCCGGTCAGGGCGGCGGATCGTCGGGTCCCGGCTCGACGCCCGGCGGCGGCACGACGACGGTCAGCCTCGGCGGACTCCTCTCGCGGACGGACGGCAAAGGATGACCGCCCTCCTCGGCCCCGCGACGATCGTCACGCTCGTCGGCGTGATCGCCGGCGGGTTCGGCCTGATCATCGGGTCGTACCTCAACGTCGTCGCCTACCGGGTACCCGCCGGCATCTCGCTGCTGCGCGAGAGCCGCTGCCCGTCATGCGACCAGCCGGTCCGCTGGTACGAGAACGTGCCCGTGCTGTCGTGGTTGCTCCTGCGCGGCCGCTGCGGATCGTGCCGCTCCGCGATCGGCGCACGCTACCCGCTCGTCGAGCTCGGGACCGGCGCCGCCTTCGCGGCCGTGGCGCTCATCTGGCTGTTCGCGACCGGACGGCCGGGCTCCGGCATCCCGCTCCCCACCGCACCGGCACTCGACTCGGTGGGCGCCGCGTTCGCGGCCATCACCGCCGCCGACGGTCTCGCCGGGCCGACCGTCGCGCAGGCGCTCGTCCTCGCGGCGTTCCTCTGGTTCGCGGCGGCCGGCATCGTCCTGACGCTCATCGACCTCGACACCCGTCGCCTGCCGCACGCGATCACGACCCCCGGCATCCTCGTCACCATCGCGCTGCTCGTCGGGGCCGTCCTGGTCGGCGCGGACGCGTGGGCACTCGTGCGCGCGGGCATCGGGTTCGTCGCGCTGTACCTCTTCTACGGCGTCCTGCGGCTCGTCCGGCCCGACGGCATGGGCGGCGGTGACGTGCGCCTGGCCGCCTACTCCGGGCTCCTGCTCGGCTGGCTCGGCTGGGGCCCGCTCGTCGTCGGGGCGTTCGCGGCCTTCGTGCTCGGCGGTGTCTACGGTGTCGCGCTGCTGTTCTCGCGGCGGGCGGGACGCCGCACCGCCATCCCGTTCGGCCCGTGGATCATCCTCGGAGCGTGGCTCGGCATCGTCGCCGGCGACGTGATCGCCGACGGCTACCTCACACTTCTCGACGGTCGGCTGATGTCATGACCCGTCGCCCAGGCAAGGAGGTCCTCTGATGGCCAAGACACGTGTGGCGCTCGAGATCACCGAAGACAGCGTTCGCGCCGTCGAGGTGACCGACGGGCGCGCTCCCACCCTGCTCGCCGCCGGCGAGGTGATGCTGCCGCCGGGCGCGGCGAAGGACTCCGAGATCGTCGACCGCGACGTCGTCGTGGGGGCGCTCCGCCGGTTGTGGGCGGATGCCGGGATCAAGGGCCGCAACGTGGTCCTCGGCGTCGGCGGGCGCCGAGTGCTCGTCCGCGAGCACAGCTCGACGCTGCGCGAAACCGCTCTCGTGCGCCAGTCGCTGCCCTTCGACGTGCAGGACCGGCTGCCGGTCCCCGTCGACCAGGCGGTGCTCGACTTCATCCCGACGCACGTCGACGACGAGGGCATGCACGGTCTCATGGTCGCCGCCGTGTCGGAGCAGATGGAGGACCTCGTCTCGGTCCTCGCCGAGGCGGGGCTCGTCGCCGACTCGATCGATCTGCTCGCCTTCGGCTACTGCCGCGCCCTCGCGGGGCTCGCCCCGAAGGGCGTGACCGGCATGCTCATCGGCATCGGCGAGCACACGACCCAGGTGGTCATCGCGACCGACGGCGTGCCGCAGTTCGCCCGCGCCATCCCCATCGACGTGCCGCGCGGCGAGGCGGGCATCGCCGCGGTAGAGGCCGCCCCGACGCCGCTCGAGACCCTCACCGGGTTCCGCGCGGGCGGGGCGGAGGACTCCGCCGACGGCACGCCCCGCTCGCGCGGCGACCTGCGCCGTGCCCGCACGGCCGTCGCGACGCCGCCCGAGGGCATCCCCGAGGCACCGGCCGCGGACGCCATGTCGGCCGACCTGCAGGACGTCCTGATCGACCTCGTCACGCGCCTGCGCGGAACGGTCTCGTTCTACCGGGATCGAACGGATGCCGCGCCGGTCGCCGCGACCTTCGTGACCGGCCTGCACACCGACCACCCGCGCCTCCAGGCCGCCCTCGCGCAGGTCGCCGGCACCGAGATCCGCCGGGTCACGGGCGCCGACCTGGTCCGCATCAAGAACGGGCTGCACCCTGCCGTCGACGAGCGCATCGCGCCCACCGTCGCCCTGCTCCTGGGAGGAACCAAATGAGCACGCTCGTGCGCACCCCCGCCTTCAAGCCGGGGACGCTCCCCCGCGCCAACCTCCTGCCCCTGTCAGAGACGCGTCGGCGTGAAGTCCGGCGTATCGGGCGGTCATGGGTCACCATCGGGCTCGGCTCGCTCGTGGTCGCCCTCCTGCTCATCGGCGGCGCGTTCGCGATGAATGTGCAGGCGGCCCTCCGGCTCGCCGCCGCGAACGCCGACACCGACCGCGTCATCGCCGAAATCGCGGAACTCGCTCCGGTGAGTCAGGCTGTCGCGCAGCGGACGGAGCTGTCGGGCCTCGTCACACAGGCCATGGCCGGCGACATCGCCTGGCGGAACGCCGTGGGCACGATCGCGAAGGCGCTGCCCCCCGGTGTCACCGTGACCGGCTACGCACTGGCGGCGGGCCAGGTACCGGGTTCCAGCGCACCGGAGGAGACGGTCGGCGCGGCGGGGACCGTCACCGTCGTCAGCGACGAGCCCATCAGCCTCGTCGCCGCGACCCGGGCGCTCCGCAGCGTCGACGCGATCCTCGAGGTGAGCGTGCAGACGCTCGCCGAGGAGGAGGGCGTGTACACCTACACCGTCGAGGTGCAGCTCGACCAGACCATCTACTCGGGGGCATTCGCTCCGGAGCAGACGACCGAGACGGAGTGACGATGACGAAGCAGCTGGTCAACCTCATCGGGGCCGTCGTGTCCCTCGGCATCCTTCTCGCCGGTGCCCTCCTGTTCGCCCTGCCGCAGTTCACGGGCGCGCAGCGCATCGCCGCCGACGCCGCATCCGTCGAGCAGTCCAACGCGACCCAGCAGGCCGTGCTCGACGGCCTCGCCGCGCAGGCCGCCGACATGACCGCGCTCGACGCGGAGGTCGCGGAGCTGCGCCGGATCGTGCCGGCATCCGTCCGCGCCGACGACATCGTGCAGCTCGCCGCCGACGCGGCCTCGGCGCACGGCGGGAAGGTCGTCACCGTCACCGTCGGGGAGACCACGCCCTTCGCGGCGCGCACCGCCGAAGCCGCCGCGGGTGCCGCGGACGGCACCGCCCCCACCGCGACGGAGACGACGGCGGAGTCGGGGACCGATTCGGGGGATGCCGCGGCTCCCGCCGACCCCGCTGCCGCTCCGGCCGGCGACGGGCCGCAGCAGGTGAGCATCACCCTCAGTATCGCGGCACCCGACAGCACCGCAGCGACCGCGGTGATCGACGAACTGCGCAAGGGACCGCGCGCGGTCGCTCTCACGAACGCGGGCATCACGACCGACGACGACGGCACCGTCACCGCCGAGGTGACGCTGCTGGCGTTCTACGTCACCGGCTGACGCCTCGCGGCACGAGCGGAAAGCCCCGGACCTCGAGGGTCCGGGGCTTTCGCGTGCGTCTCAGCTGCCGAGCTGCTCGTACATCGTGAACATCGGCATGTAGAGCGCGACCACCATGCCGCCGATGAGCACACCCAGCAGGGTGATCATGATCGGCTCGATCATGCTGGTCAGCTGCTCGGAGGCCGCCTTGACCTCGGTCTCGTAGAAGTCCGCGATCGACTCGAGCATGTCCGGCAACGTGCCCGACTCCTCGCCGACCGACACCATCTGCGACACCATGGCCGGGAACACATCGGCCTTGGCCAGCGGCGTCGAGAACGAGCGTCCGTGGCGCACCGACTCGCGCACCTCGCCGAGGGCGTCCTCGATCGCCTTGTTGTTGGATGCCTTGCCCACGAGTTCGAGCGCCTGGAGGAGGGGCACGCCCGCCTTGAGCATCATCGAGAGGTTGCGGGCGAAGCGGGCGACGGCGATCTTCGTGATGAACGCGCCGAAGATCGGCATCTTGAGGCGGAACGGGTCGACCGCACCGCGGAAGCGGTCGGTGTCCTTCACGCGCTGATACCAGACGATCCCGCCCACGACGGCGACGACGAGCAGCGGACCGATCCAGATCATGTTCCGCGACAGCGTCACGAGGATCTGCGTCGGGATGGGCAGCTCGCCGCCCATGCTGGCGAACATCTTCTCGAAGATCGGCACGACGAAGGTGATCATCGCGAGCACACCGAGGATCGCGATGACGAGCACGACGACGGGGTAGGTCATCGCGGACTTGATCTTCTGCTGCAGGTCGACGTCGGAGCGGTACGACTTCGCGACGGCGACGAGGGACTCGCCGAGGAAGCCGCCGGTCTCGCCGACGTTCACGAGGCTCACCATGAGCGGCGGGAACACCTTGGGCTGCGCGGCCATGGCGGCCGAGAACGACTTGCCGGCCGCGATGTCGGTCTGCACGGCGACGAGCGCGGACGCGAGCTTCTTGCTCTCGGTCTGCTCGGAGATGACGGCGAGCGCGCGCATGAGCGGGAGACCGGCGTTGATCAGGCCGGACAGCTGCTTCGCGAAGATCGCGAGGTCCTCGACCTTGACGCCCTTCTCGAATCCGGGGATCGAGATCTCCTGGTGCAGGCCGGTCGTCGACATCGGCGCGACCTGCAACGGCGCGAGCCCCTGCGCGCGCAGCTTCGAGACGACGGCGCTCTCGCTGGCCGCCTCGACGGTGCCTTTGACCACGGGTCCGCCGGTCGTGCCGACGGCTCGGTAGGTGTACTCCTGAAGGGGCATGTCAGCGCGTCCACACATCCATCGGGTCGGCCCACGCGTCGGCGTGCACGCCGGCCGGCTGCACACGCACGCCGTCGAGGGCCTTCGGATCGGTCAGGTAGTGCTTGGCCAGGGCGAGGTTCAGCTCGCCGCGTTCGACCAGCAGCCGCAGCGACTGGTCGAGCGTGTGCATCCCGTGGCCGGCGCCGGCCTGCATCGCGTTGTAGAGCTGCGCGATCTGGTTCTCACGGATGAGGTTCGCCACGGCGGGCGTCGAGACGAGCACCTCGGTCGCGATCACCCGGCCGCCCCCGTGGGCCCGGGGCAGCAGGGTCTGGCTGATGACGCCCTGCAGCGCATCGCCGAGCTGGGTGCGCACCTGGTTCTGCTGGTGGGCGGGGAAGGCGTCGACGATGCGGTTGATGCTCTTGGCCGCGCCCTGGGTGTGCAGCGTCGAGAGCACGAGGTGTCCGGTCTCGGCGGCGGTGAGCGCGGTCGAGATCGATTCGGGGTCGCGGAGCTCGCCGATGAGGATGACGTCGGGGTCCTGGCGCAGCACTCGTCGCAGCGCCTCGGCGAACGAGCTGGTGTCGGCGCCGACCTCGCGCTGATGGATGAGCGACTGCCGCGACGTGTGGACGAATTCGATCGGATCCTCGACCGTGACGACGTGGTCCTGTTTCGTCCGGTTGATGAGGTCGATCATCGCGGTGAGGGTCGTCGACTTGCCCGAACCGGTCGGTCCCGTGACGAGCACCAGTCCCCGCGGACGCAGAGCGAGTTCGCCGGCGACCTCGGGGGCACCGAGCTCGGCGAGGGTGAAGGCGCGGCTGGCGATGAGGCGGAACGCCGCCGCGACCTGGCCGAGCTGGCGGAACACGTTGACGCGGAACCGGCCGACGCCCGTCACGGTGTAGGACAGGTCGACGTCGCCCGTCGCGTGGAACGACTCGCGGTGCGACGGGGTCATGATCGACACCAGCGCATCGAGCAGCGTCGGTCCGGGGATCGGGGCCTCGAAGCCGGTGACCGGGATGAGGTGACCGTCGTGACGGTGGAGGGTCACGGCATCCGCCGAGAAGTGGATGTCGGAGGACCCCATTCCCGCAGCGGTGCCGAGGATGCCGTCGAGCAGGGCGGTCGCACCGGTGTCGGCCGCGACGGCTCGAGTTCGCAGTTCAGACCGTGACACGGAGAACCTCCTCGATCGTCGTCGCCCCCAGGACGACCTTCGACCAGCCGTCCTCGCGGAGGCTCGTCATGCCGTCGCGGAGAGCCGCCGCGCGGACGTCGCTGCCGGTGGCGTGCGAGACGACGAGCTGTTCGATCTCATCGGACATCGCCATCACCTCGTGCAGTCCGACACGGCCGCGGTACCCCGTGCCGGAGCATTCGGGGCATCCGCCCTTGCGGAACAGCTCGGGCGGATCGCTGGGGTCGAACGGGAAGCCGAGCCGCTCGAGGACGGCGGGGTCCTCGCGGTACGGCTGACGGCACGCGGTGCACAGCCGCCGCGCGAGACGCTGGGCGACGACGGCCGAGAGGGCGGTCGCGACGAGGAAGGGCTCCGCGCCGATCTCGGTCAGACGCGCGACGGCGCCGGGGGCGTCGTTGGTGTGCAGGGTCGAGAGCACCAGGTGGCCGGTGAGGGCGGCTTCGATCGAGATGATCGCCGTCTCGGTGTCGCGGATCTCACCGACGAGGACGATGTCCGGGTCGGAGCGGAGGATGCTGCGCAGCGCGGACTGGAAGGTGAGGCCCGCCTTGGCGTTGACCTGCACCTGGTTGATACCGGGGATGCGGTACTCGACCGGGTCCTCGACGGTGATGACGTTGACGGCGGGGTTCGCGACTTCGCGGAGCGCCGTGTAGAGCGTGGTCGACTTGCCCGAACCGGTCGGTCCGGTCACGAGCACCAAGCCGTGCGGACGGGTGATGGCCGTGCGGAACCGACCGAGGTTCCCGCGGCCCATCTGCAGGTCGCGCAGCGACAGGCTCACGCCGGTGTTGTCGAGGATGCGCATGACGATCTTCTCGCCCCACACGGTGGGCAGGGTCGCCACACGCAGGTCGATCTTGCGACCGACGTGGGTGACCGAGAGCCGGCCGTCCTGGGGCTTGCGGCGCTCGGCGATGTCGATCGACGCCATGATCTTCAGCCGCGAGACGACGCCGTCCTGGATCGCACGGTCGGCGCGCTGCATCTCGTGCAGCACGCCGTCGATGCGGTAGCGGACGGCGAGGTGGGTCTCGCCGGGCTCGACGTGGATGTCGCTCGCACGGTCGTCGATCGCCTGCGTGATGAGGAGGTTGACGAACCGGACGATGGGCGCGTCGCTGTCCGATTGATCGAGCTCCTCGACCGAGACCTCCGCCGCGGCGGATTCCTCGAGCGCGGCCGACAGGTCGGAGATCTCGTCGTCCGAGCGGACGTAGCGCTGGAACGCACTCTCGAGCGCGTCGAGGGCGACGACGACGGGGGTGATGTGCAGGTCGGTGATCGTCGCGACGTCGTCGAGCGCGATGATGTCGGACGGGTCGGCCATCGCGAGCACGAGCCGGTCGCCGGTGCGCTCGACCGGGAGCACGCGATGCTGGCGGCACATGCCGCCGGGCACGAGCGCGACGACCGCGGCGTCGAGCTGACGTCCCGAGAGATCCATGTAGCGGTGCCCGGTGTGGAGGGCGACCGCCTCGGCGAGCTGGTTCGGCGAGACGATTCCCCGCGCGAGGAGCTGCTGCATCAGCTCATCCGTCTCGCCGTACTCGTCGACGAGAGTCGCGACCTCGCCTGCGAGCACAGCCCCGGTCAACACCAGCGTCTGTGCGATCCCCCGCATCCTGCACCCCCTGTATCGGCGGCCGGACCTCGGTCTGGGCGCGCACGTGCCCACCCAGTCCGAGCACGCCTCGCCAGAGTAGACAGGGGGGTCGCAGCGACACACGGCGACGCCCGCAACTGAGGGAAAGCTGAGGTGCCCCTGGGGCGCGCTGAGTTGCGCCGGAAGATTAATGCATTTTAATGAGAACGGGGGAAGCGACAGTCGTGGACCCCCTGGACTTCACATGACTCTTCTCGAACACCCCGCACCCGCCCGCACGATGGGACCGCTCACACGCGTCGCCGTCCTCGTCGAGGACGCCGGCACGGCGCGCGACCGCCTCTCCAGCACGCTGCAGCAGCACGGCTTCCAGGTGCACTCCTTCTCCGACGGCTTCGCCGCCGTCGAGGCCGTCGATCGGCTGCAGCCCGACCTCGTCACCGTCGACACCACCCTCGCGGGCATCGACGGATTCGAGGTGGTGCGCCGCATCCGCTCCTTCCACGCCGGATCGATCGTCATCATGTCGGACATGACCGAGGAGACCGCCGCCGTCGAGGCGTTCCGCAGCGGAGCGGATGACTACGTCCTGCGACCCTGGCGCCCTTTCGAGCTGCGCGCCCGTCTCGACGCGATCCTGCGGCGCACGCTGGGCGCAGCCGAGGTCCTGCCCCCGACCGAGTCGGACTGGCTCGTCGTCGACGGGTTGCGATTGCACCCGGCATCCCGCCGCGCGGAACTCGCCGGACGCCGCATCGACCTCACGCGATCGGAGTTCGACCTCCTGCTGGCACTCGTGCGGAACCCCGACGTCGTCCTCGAGAAGTCCTGGATCGTGCTGCTGCTCCGCCGCCAGAACGGCGGCAACGGCGACCACGTGAACGCGCACGACCTGCACGCCGTCGAGGTCCACGTCATGAACCTGCGCCGCAAGCTCGGCGGCACGGCCCGGCGCTGCCGATGGATAGAGACCGTCCGCGGGATCGGCTACCGCTTCGCGCCGGCCAAGCTCTGACGCGGCGTCACCGGGAAGACCCGGGCGCGGGGTAGGGTGCGCCTCATGACGCGTTCCATCGGCGGGACACCCGAGATCCCCGCCACCCGAGCACCCTCCCGACCCGGCGTCCTGGCCTGGGCCCTCTGGGACTGGGGGTCGGCCGCATTCAACGCCGTCGTCACGACGTTCGTCTTCAGCACCTTCCTCGCGAGCTCCCTGTTCGTGGATCCCGCGATCGTCTCGGCTGCGGACGGCGACGCGTCGGATCCCGCGCTCGTGCGCGCCCTCGCCGGAAACGCGAGCGTCGTGGCCACGGCGCTCATGATCGCCGGCATCCTGATCGCCGTCCTCGCCCCCGTACTGGGGCAGCGCTCCGACGGATCGGGACGACGCAAGCTCTGGCTCGGGATCAACACCTTCGTCGTGGTCCTCGCCATGGCCGCGATGGTGTTCGTCGAGGGCGCGCCCGGATATCTCATCCTCGGCGCGACCCTGCTGGCCGTCGGCAACGTCTTCTTCGAGTTCGCGGGCGTCAACTACAACGCCATGCTCGTGCAGGTGTCGAGCCGCGAGAACATGGGCCGCGTCTCGGGGTTCGGGTGGGGCATGGGCTACGTCGGGGGGATCGTGCTCCTCGTGATCCTGCTCGTCGGTTTCATCGGCCTCGTCGACAGCCCGGGGCCGCTCGGGGTCACGACCGACGGGGGTCTGCACATCCGCCTCGCCGTCCTCGCCTCGGCGGTGTGGTTCGGGATCTTCGCGATCCCGGTGCTGGTGCGCGTTCCCGAGATCCCCGCGCGCGAGCGCGCGAACCGCGTGGGCTTCTTCGGGTCCTACCGGGTCCTCTGGGAGACGCTCACGAAGCTGTGGCGCCGCGACCGTCAGGTCCTCGCGTTCCTGCTCGCGAGCGCGGTCTTCCGCGACGGGCTCGCCGGCGTGTTCACCTTCGGGGCCATCATCGCCGCACAGGTGTTCGGCTTCACCCCGTCGGGCGTCCTCTACTTCGCCGTCGCCGCGAACGTCGTCGCCGGCATCTCGACCATCGTCGCCGGCCGCTTCGACGACCGCTTCGGTTCGAAGAACGTGATCATGGCCTCGCTCGTCGCGCTGATCGCCACGGGGACCGCCGTCCTCTTCATCGGCACGGCGCAGGTCGGCTTCTGGATCGCGGGGCTCATCCTGTGCGCCTTCGTCGGACCGATCCAGTCGGCATCGCGCACGTTCCTCGCACGCATCACCCCGGAAGGTCGCGAGGGTGAGATCTTCGGCCTCTACGCGACCACCGGGCGCGCGGTGTCGTTCCTCGCGCCGGGCCTGTTCGCGCTGTTCGTCGGACTCTCCGGCGACACACGACTCGGCATCCTCGGCATCGTGCTCGTCCTGGCCGCGGGCTTCCTGCTGATGCTCCCCGTGAAGGCCCGCCAGAGCGAGATCTCCTGATCACACGCGTCGAGCCGACGCGTTCGGCATCCATCTGACGAAGACGAGTGCCGTTCGCGTCGGCTCGTGAGCGGATGCCGGGGCTCAGCGCTCCGCGCGGGCCAGGTTCTCGCGCAGCTCGTCGGCGGTCTGGCGGACGACGTACGCCGGCTGGTCGCGCTCGACGCGCCAGCTCTCGTCGAGGCCGCCGACGTTGACGGTGTCGAAGCCGAAGTCGTCGTAGAGCTTCGTGATGAAGGTGACGGCGTCGGCCGAATCGCTCGAGGTGGCGAGCGCACGGCGGCCGGGCGTGCCGACGGGGGCGCCGTCGGTGGTGATGTCGGCGGCCGGGATGTGGTTGAAGCCCTTCACGACGGTCGACTGCGGCAGGCGCTCCTGCAGCATGCGCGAGGTCGTGGTCTTCTTCTCGTCGAGCTCGGCGATGTGGCCGTCGCGCTCCCAGTAGTAGTTGTTGGTGTCGACGACGATCTTGCCGGCGAGCTCCTCGACGGGCAGCTCGTCGATCGCCTTCAGCGGGACGGTGACGACGACCCACTCGCCGAAGGTCGCGGCATCCTTCGCGGTCATGGCCCGGGCGTTCTCGCCGAGCTCTGCGACGAGATCGGTGAGGGTCTCGGGGCCGCGCGAGTTGCTGATCGCGACCTGATGCCCCTGCGCGACGAGTCCGCGCGCGACAGCCGAACCGATGTGACCTGCTCCGATGATTCCTACGTGTGTCATACGACGGGGAAACGCCTCGGCCGCACCGGCATTCCCGCTGAGACCTATGCGAACGCGATCACTCGCCGATGAGGACGCTCCACGTGCCGCCGAGGGTGACATCGAACTCACGACCCCCGGCTCGGAACGCGTGCGCGCCGTGCGCCGACGCGACCCGAGCACGGGCGCGGGCCCAGGTCACGGCTCCGGCGTCGTCCCAGGCGAGGTCGAGCTCGACACCCGGACGGGCCACGAGGCCGCGCACCGACCCCGCCCCGAGGGGAGCCGGCCAGGCAGGAAGCAGGGTCACCGCGTCGCCGTGCGAGTGCACGAGGCACTCCGCGAGCCCGGCGACGTACCCGAGGTTGCCGTCGATCTGGAACGGCGGGTGGGCCGCCAGGAGGTTGTCGTACAGGCCGCCGGACTGGTCGCCGCGGTCGACGGACATGTCGCGGAACACGAGGGCCAGCAGGTCGGCGACGCGACCGGCCTGACCGAGCCGGGCGCGGAGGGCGATCTTCCAGGCGAGGGACCATCCGGTGGACTCGTCCTCGCGGAGGTCGAGGAAGCGGGATGCCGCCGCTTCGAGCTCGGGCGTGAGGGCTTCGGTCCCCGGGTAGGCGAACACGAGCGGCGAGAGGTGCCGGTGGTGGGGGTCGACGGCCTCCCGCCCGCCGGGCCACTCGGCGATCGAGCCGTCCTCGACCGGGATCTCGGGGAGGTTCTCCTGCGCGTGCCGAGCCTCGGCGACGAGGGGGTCGTCGTCGTACCCCAGCAGGTCCGCGAGCCGCAGGAACTCGGCGAGGTGCGCGCGCAGCAGCACGATGTCGAGGGTGGCGGACTCAGCCACGGCCGCCGAGCCGCCCGCCGAGGAACGGAACGTGTTCTCGGGAGACGTCGACAGCGCCGTTCCCCACCGGCCGTCCTCGGTCGGAGCCGCCCAGGCGAGTGCGAAGGCGGTCGCGCCGCGCAGCAGGCGGAACGCACGGCGACGCTCGGCCGCGTCGGCGACACCGAACGCGTCGCGCTCGGCCAGGTGCAGTCCGAGCCAGAGACCGGCCATCGGCCAGAACGCCCAGGCTGCGTCGTGCACACCGTCCCCGACGGGCTGGGTGTAGCCCCAGGCATCCGTGTTGTGATGGGCGACCCAGCCGGGGGCGTCGTACAGGCGGCGCGCGGTCTCGGCGCCGCTGTCGGCGAGCGCCTCGATGAGGTCGAGGAGCGGCTCCTCGGTCTCGCTGAGGTTGGCGGTGTGGGCGCCCCAGTAGTTCATCTCGACGTTGATGTTCGTCGTGTAGTTCGAGCTCCAGTCGGGGCGGAGGTCCTGGTTCCAGATGCCCTGCAGCGTCGCGGGGAGTCCGCCCGGGCGCGACGAGCAGATGAGCAGGTACCGCCCGTAGTGGAAGAGGAGCGCCGCCAGGCCCGGGTCGCGGCGGATGTCGACCGTCCCGTCCTGGGCGAGGTCGCGCAGCCGCTCGGCGGTGTCGCGCTCGGGATCGGGCTCTCCCCTCAGAGACAACTCGGTGCGGTCGTAGAGCGCGGCGTGATCCGCGAGCTGCGCCGCCCGCACGTCCTCGAGCCCCGCCGCGATCGCGGCGTCGACGAGCCCGGTCGCGCGGCGGGCCGCGGCACGTTCGGTACCGGCCGGCATCCGTCCCATCCCGGTGAAGGTCGTCGCCGTGGCGAGGACGACGGTCACGCGGGTCGCGCGCAGGACGCGTCCGCCGCGGACCGGGGTGCCGTCGGTGACGATGCGGGCGTGCAGGGCTCCCCGCACCGACACGGCGTCGTCCTCGTAGACGACGGGCTCGTCGACCTCGTCGTGCGGGGGCGTCACGTCGGAGGGTGCCTGCACGAGCAGGGTGGTCGCAGTGTCGATCTCGACGCGGCCGAGTTCGCGCAGCTGCGTGTCGAGCTCGACGCGGACGTCGATCGGCTCGTCGCTCACGAGTTCGTGGACGAGCACGCCGTGCGGCGCGCTGATCCACGTGCGGTGGCTCAGCCCCGCCCCGGCGCGCGTGGCGGTGGCGACGTGGGTCGCCGTCGTCAGGTCGAGCTCGCGACGGTAGTCCTCGACCTGGTCGGGGGTCGCCCCGTCGATGCGGACGCGCAGGTCGGCGAAGGGCAGGAACGACTGCGCGTGGCGGTGCTGCAGCCGACGGACGTGACGGTCGGCATCCTCTTCGCGTCCCTCGGCGACCGCGGCGCGAGCCTCGGCGAGGGCGTCGCGCGCTTCGTCCGCGGTGACGACCGGGGCGGCGAGCTCACTGGCGGGGCTGCCCGACCAGAGGGTCTCGTCGTTGAGGCGCAGGAGCGCATCCGTCGCACCGCCGAAGCACATGGCTCCGAGTCCGCCGTTGCCGAGGGGCAACGCCTCGTTCCAGGTCTCCGCGGGTCGGCGGTACCACAAGACGTGCTCGGTCATCGTTCTCCTCCGGGCACCAGGCCCTCCTCTTCGAGACCGCGCCAGAACTTCTCGGTCGGCGGCTCGTTCATGTATCCGGCCGTCTGCGCGACGTGCGCCGCCTTGCCGAGCCCCACCGTCACGTTGACCACAGCCGGATGCCGCAGCGGAAAGTGCAGGGCGGCGACGGGCAACGGCACTCCACGCGCCGCGCACGCGTCCGCGAGCCGTACAGCTCGACGATAGACGGCTTCGGGCGCGGAGCCGTATTCATAGGGGGCGGCGGGGTCGGGATGCGGCGTCGCGAGCAGCCCCGAGTTGTAGACGCCGACGGCGATGACGGCGACACCGTGCTCGAGCGCTGCGGGCAGGACGTCGACGGCGGCGGGCTGCTCGAGAAGCGTGTACCGCCCCGCGACCATGGCGACGTCGACCATGCCGGTCTCGATGATGCGGGCGAGGGTGGCGGGGTCCTTCGAGCCGACGCCGACGGCCGAGATGACACCCGCCTCACGCAGCGCGACGAGGGCGGGCAGCGCCCCCTCGATCGCCTCCTCGACGCGCCCCTCGGGGTCGTGGAGGTGGACGATGTCGACCCGGTCCATTCCGAGACGATCGAGCGATGCCTCGAGCGAGCGGCGGGCACCGTCGGCCGTGAAGTCCCACCGCCGCCGGGTCGTCGCCTCGACCACGAACCCCTCGTCGTCGAGGCGACCGGCACCGCTCGGGTCGGGCTCGAGCAGCCGCCCGACCTTGGTCGACAGCACGAACTCGTCGCGCGGCCGACCGGCGAGCGCCGCGCCGAGCCGTCGCTCACTGAGGCCCAGCCCGTAATGGGGGGCGGTGTCGAAGACGCGGATGCCGCTGTCCCACGCACCGTGCACGATCGCCGCCGCCTCGGCGTCGTCGATCGCCTGGAACAGGTTGCCGAGGGGTGCGGCGCCGAGGCCGAACCGGCCGGCGCGACGCAGGAGTTCGGTGGGCGAGGACGAGGCGGGGGTCACAGCTGCTCCGATGCGAGGGGGGCGATGCCGGCGACCTTGCGGGAGCGGCATCCGTCTGGTTTTATCTCAGAGTAAGACGAAAAGGGTTCGAAGGGAACGATGAGCGGCGAACGCGCGGCGAGCAGAGGCACGGCGACCAACGCCGACGTCACCCGCATCAACCGCACCGCGATCCTCGACGCCCTCCAAGCCGGCGGCCCGCTCACCCGCGCGGAGCTGATCGAGGCGACCGGCCTCGCGTCCGCGACGGTTCATCGCCTCTGCGCCGGAATGGTCGCCGACGGGCTCCTCGCGGTCGAACGCGACGCGAGCGGGATCGGACGGCCGACGCATCGCTACCGTCCCCTCGGCGAGGCGCGCACGGTCGTCGCCCTCGACGTCACCTCCGGCGTCGCCCGCGGCGCACTCATCGATCTGAACGGCGACATCCGCCACGAGACCCGCGAAGCGCTCCACGCGGAGGACGGCGGACTGTCGGCATCCTCTCGCCTGGAAGGCATCGGGCGCCTCGCAGATCGACTCATCCGCACGGCGGCGGAGCTCGGGACCCCGGCACAGGGGATCGGACTGTCCGTCCCCGGCGTCGTCGACCCGGACGGCTCCGTCGGCGATTCGGTCGAGCTGGACTGGAACGGGGTCGCCGCCCGCGATGTGATGCGCGAGCGCACGGGGCTCCCCGTCGTCGTGGAGAACGACGCCAACGCCGTCACGATCGGCGAGTGGACCCGCGGCGCCGGGCAGGGCACGGGAGACCTCGCGGCTCTCGTCTTCGGGGTTGGAGTGGGCGCCGGGATCGTCTCGGGCGACCGCCTCGTGCGCGGAGCGGGCTCCGCCGCGGGCGAGATCGGCTACCTCATCACCGAACCGACCGCGTTCGCAGAGGACCACGACACGGGCGGCGACCTCGAGACCCGCGTGCTCGCGCTCGGCGCCGCCTCGGCCGACGACTCCTCCACGATGGCCGTCCTCGACCAGGGCGACGACGACCGCGCGGAGCGGCTGCTCGATCACATCGCGATGTCGGTCGCAGCGCTCGCGGTCATTCTCGACTGCCGCGTCGTGATCCTCGCCGGTCGCCTGCCGCGACGGACCGACCGGCTCATCGACGGCGTCACGCGACGATTGGGCGGCCGCATCCCCCGTCCGCCGTCCCTCGTCGTCGGGGAGCTCGGCGAGGACGCGGCGCTCGTCGGCATCGGCCAGCTCATCATCGAGCACGTGAAAGGGGCGGTCTACCTTGCCTGAGACCCGGTACCCGACCCCCGGCGCGATCGTCGGCGTCGACGTCGGCGGCACCAAGACGCACCTGCGCGCGCTCGTGGACGGCGAGGTCGTCGACCGCATCGTGCCGAGCGACCTGTGGCGGGCGGGCGCCATCTTCGACGACGTCCAGAACTTCGACCGCCTCGCCCGGCTCGTCGTCGACACCGTCGGTGCGGCGCCCGACGTGACCGTCGTCGGCGCGCACGGCATCGACAGCACGCGGCAGCGCCGACAGGCCACCGACCTGCTCGACGAGCGGATGCCGGGGGTCGTCGCCGTCGTCAACGACGCCGTGCTCCTCGCCCCCGCGATGGGTCTCGACGCGGCCGTCTGCGTCATCTCGGGCACGGGCTCGGCGATCGTCGGGTTCGATCTCGACGGCGAGCCAGTGACGGCCGACGGCTACGGCTGGCTCATCGCCGACGACGCGAGCGCGCCCGGCATCTCGCGGCGCGCCGCCGTCGCACTGCTCCGCACCGTCGACCGCGAAGGCGGGGCCGCGATGAGCGACCCGCTCGCGGCACGGTTCCTCGCCGCATTCGATGCTCTCGACCACGTCGACCTCGCCCTCCGGTTCCAGGCCGACGCGAGCGAGGCGGCGTGGGGCGGATTCGCCCCGCACGTCTTCGATGCGGCCGCCGAAGGCTCGCCGATCGCCCGCGAGGTCGTTGCGGCATCCGCGTCGCATCTCGCCGACGCGGTCACCGCCGTGCGCGGACGCGGCGCGCAGGGCACCGACGTCATCGCCGCCGGCGGCGTCATGACGGCGCAGCCACTGCTGGCCGAGCTCCTCCGAGCCGAGCTGCACACCCGCGACGCGACGCTGCGCTTCCACGTGCTCGACGAACCCCCTGTCGCCGGCGCGCTCGCCCTCGCGATCGCGCACTCCGACGCCCCCTCCCCCCGAAAGGTGCTCTCGTGAGGATCCTGCTCTCCCCCGATGCCGCCGGCGCCGGCGAGATCGCCGCGGCACTCGTCGCCGAGTCTGTGGGCGGTCGCCCGGCTCCCGTGCTCGGTGTCGCGACCGGGTCGAGCCCGCAGCCGCTCTACCGGGCACTCACGGCGCGCGTCCGGGCGGGCCTCGATCTCTCGCGCGCCGCGGCGTTCGCGCTCGACGAGTACGTCGGTCTGCCGGTCGGCCACCCCGAGAGCTACCACTCCGTCATCGCCCGCGAGGTGACCGGACCGCTCGGCCTCGACCCCGCCCGCGTGCACGTCCCCGAGGGCGACTCCGCCGACCCGGCGGAAGCCGCCGCGCGCTACGAAGCGGCGATCGCGGCCGCCGGCGGCGTCGACCTGCAGATCCTCGGCATCGGTGCGAACGGCCACATCGGCTTCAACGAGCCCGGCTCCGCGGTCGATTCCCGCACGCGGGTGGTCGAGCTCGCGCCGCGGACCGTCGCCGACAACAGCCGGTTCTTCGACGGCGACGCCGGTCGCGTCCCGACCCATGCGCTCACCCAGGGGATCGGCACGATCCTCGACGCCCGCGAGATCGTGCTGGTCGCGTGGGGCGAGTCGAAGGCCGACGCCGTGGCGCGCGCGGTGGAAGGCCCTCAGACGGCGGACCTCCCGGCATCCTTCCTGCAACGCCACGCCCACGTCACGCTCGTGCTCGACGCGGCCGCGGCCTCGCGTCTCGGTCCCGCCTCGCTCCCGATGGAGGTCACCCGATGACCGCGCCCGTCTTCGACGTCGCCCGCATCGGTCCCGGCGACGGCTCGATCCCCCCGCGCACGCGGCTCCGCTCCGACGCGCCCACCCAGTCTCTCGACGGCCGCTGGCGTTTCCGCCTCTCGCCGTCCCCCTCGCTCGCGCCGCACGACGGCTGGACCGCCGGCGAGACCGAGGGCTGGGACGAGATCGCGGTCCCGGCGCACTGGAACATGAGCGGGTTCGGGACCCCGGCGTACTCGAACGTGCAGTTCCCCTTCCCGATCGATCCGCCCTACCCGCCCGATGAGAACCCCGTCGGCGACTACGTGCGCCGCATCGACGTCGACGACGCGATCCGGCAGGTGGTGGATGCCGGGGGCCGCGTCCTCCTGCGCTTCGACGGGGTCGAGTCGGCCGCGGACGTGTTCGTCAACGGTGTACGCCTCGGCTCGACCCGCGGCAGCCGCCTGACCCACGAGTTCGACGTCACCGACGAGCTCACCGGCGAAGGCGACGTCGTCGCGGTCCGCGTCGCGCAGTTCTCGGACGGCACGTACCTCGAGAACCAGGACATGTGGTGGCTGCCGGGCATCTTCCGAAGCGTCGCCCTCCTCGCTCGTCCCGCCGGCGGCATCGACGACGCGGTCCTCACCGGCGACTACGACCACGAGACCGGGCACGGCTCGGTCGCGGTCACCACCTCGATCGACGCCGTGCTCGCGGTGCCCGAGCTGGGCATCCGCGTCGACGTCGCCGCAGGCCGCACGACGGTGGATGCCGGTGGCGTCGAGCCCTGGTCCGCCGAGACCCCTCGCCTCTACGACGCGACCCTCGCCACGGCATCCGAGACCGTCTCTGTACGCATCGGGTTCCGTCGCGTCCGCGCCGACGGCGGCGTGCTCACGCTCAACGGTCGCCCCATCATGCTGCGCGGCGTGAACCGTCACGAGCACGACCCCGACCGGGGTCGCGTGCACACGACGGAGCTCGCCCGGCGCGACCTGGTGCTCATGAAGCAGCACAACATCAACGCGATCCGCACGTCGCACTACCCGCCGCACGCCGAGCTGCTCGACCTCGCCGACGAGCTCGGCCTGTACGTCATCGACGAGTGCGACCTCGAGACCCACGAGTACGAGTACGTGTCGTGGCGCGGCAACCCGAGCGACGACCCGGCGTGGGAGGCATCCTTCGTCGATCGCATCCGCCGAACCGTCACGCGCGACCGGACCCATCCGAGCGTCATCATGTGGTCGCTCGGCAATGAGTCGGGCGCGGGCTGCAACATCCGTGCAATGGCGCGGTGGGTGCGCGAGAACGACGACACCCGTCTCATCCACTACGAGGGCGACCACTCCAGCCGCGACACCGACGTGTACTCGCGGATGTACGCCTCGCACGACGAGGTCCGACGCATCGGCGAGGAGGCGGACGAGATCGCGCCCGCCGACATCGGCGCGGCCGAGCTGCGCCGCCGCTCGCTGCCCTTCGTGCATTGCGAGTTCGGTCACGCGATGGGAAACAGCCCCGGCGGCGTCAAGGAGTACTGGGACCTGTACGAGCGCTTCCCGCGCCTCGCCGGCGGCTTCATCTGGGAGTGGATCGAGCACGCGATCGCGATCGAGGACGAGCACGGCCGTCGCGCGTTCCGTTACGGCGGCGACTTCGGCGAGTCCGTCCACGACCACAACTTCGTCATCGACGGCCTCATCAGCGCCGACCGTGACGTCCGCCCCGGTCTCGTCGACTACGCGGCGATCATCGCTCCCGTCGTGATGGAGGTGGATGCCGACCGTCGCCGGATCCGGCTGCAGAACCGCTACGACCACGTCGATACGAGCCACCTCGCGTTCCGGTGGCGGCGCGAGGTCGACGGCGAGGTCGTCGCGCACGGCGAGCTGGACGTCCCCGCCGTGGGTCCGCGCGAGCACGCGCGGATCGAGCTTCCCGACGAGGCGCGCGCCGTATCGGAGGCGACCGTGGCCGACGCGCTGACGATCGACGCCGTGCTGCGGCACGCGACGGACTGGGCTCCGTCGGGGCACGTCGTCGCGACGGGTCAGCACGTCGCCGCCGGCGCTCCCCGGGTGGGCGCGGCGACCGCCCCGGACGCGGACGGATTCGACCGACGCGGACGGCCGCTGCGGCTCGGCTCGCTGGAGGTCGTCGAAGGTCCCGGCATCGGGATCTGGCGTGCGCCGACCGACAACGATCTCTTCCCCGGCTGGGACGAACCGACCCTGCCGCCCATGGCGGAGCGCTGGGCGCTGGCCCGGATCGACCGCCTGCAGACCCGAGTCCGCAGCGTCGAGGCGGATGCCGCGGCCCTGGTCGTCGACACCCGCGTCGGCGCACCGTCGTTCGACAGCGGCGTCGACGCGCTGTGGCGCTGGTCGACCGTCCCTGAAGGACTGCTGCTGGAGCTGGACCTGCGGAGCATCGGCTCGTGGGACAACTCCTGGATCGAGAAGGCGCCGTTTTCGTGGACCGTCGACTGGGCGCGCCTCGGCATCGACGTGACCTTCGCGGGGGCACCCGTCGGGATGGAGTTCGCCGGCCTCGGCCCCGGGCCCAGCTACCCCGACACCGCGTCGGGCGTCCACTTCGGGTGGTTCGCCGCCGGGCCCGACGAACTCGTCACCCCGCACGTCCGGCCGCAGGAGAGCGGCTCGCGGCGCGGAGTGCGCACCGCCGTCATCCGGACCACCGACGGCGGCGTGCGCGTGAGCGTCGTCGGCGGAGAAGCGCTCGACGCCGGTGTCGCGTTGACCGTCTCGCCGTGGGACCGGACGACGCTCAGCACGACGTCGCACGCCTCGCTGCTGCCCGCCCCGACCGCGACGCACGTGTCGATCGACATCGCTCAATCCGGTGTCGGCACCGCCACGTGCGGGCCGGGTGTGCTGCCGCGCCACCGTCTGCCCGCGCGCGACGCATCGTTCGCGCTCCTGTTCGAAGCCGTCTGATCCCGGCCGGGCCGGGGCGGGTCAGTCGACCCGCTTCCGGCCCTCCGCGTCACCTCGGGGGGTCTTGACCGGTATCGCCCGCCGAACGAACGCCGGCAGGCTCAGCCCGCGCTCGTTCGGCTCCTCGACCTCGAGGCCGTAGTGGTCGCCGATGTCGGCGACGAAGCGTCGACGCTCCGCACGCGCGTACGCCGCCCGCTCTCGCTGGAACGCGAGGACGGTCGACCAGCACATCAGCAGCATGACGACCGAGAACGGCAGTGCGATGAGGATCGCAGCCGTCTGCAATGCCTCGAGGCCACCCGCGAGCAAGAGCGCACTGGCCAGGACCGCGGTCAGGGCGACGAAGAACACGCGGACCCAGCGCTTGGGCTCGGGGTTGCCACCCGACGCGATCATGCCCATGACGAGCGCCCCCGAGTCAGCCGAGGTGACGAAGAAGACGGCGATCAGGACGATCGCGCCGATGGTGAGGACGGCACCACCGGGGAGGTACGAGAACAGCTGGAACAGCGCGCCCTGCAGGTCGACCTTGCCGTCGGCGCCCAGCATCGAACCGGGGTCCGTCGTTTCCTTCAGGATCGCGGAACCGCCGAGGACGGCGAACCAGATCACACCGACGAGCGTCGGGACGAGCAGCACGCCGGCCACGAATTGCCGCACGGTGCGCCCCTTGCTCACGCGGGCGATGAAGATCCCGACGAAGGGCGCCCACGAGATCCACCAGCCCCAGTAGAACGACGTCCAGGAGGCCTGCCACTCCTCGCCCGCGGTGCCCTGGAAGGCGCTCACGGTGAACGAGAGTCCGACGAAATTCTGGATGTAGGCGCCGATCGACTGGACCCATTCGCGCAGCAGGTACTCGGTGCTGCCGGCGAACAGCAGGAAGAGCAGGAGGATCCCCGCGAGGATGAGGTTCAGGCTCGAGAGCCACTTCATGCCCTTGGTGACACCCGAGATGACGGACATGAGGACGAAAAGCGAGATGACGAAGATGAGGATGATCTCGGTGAACTCGTTGAGCTCCGGCATCCCTGCGGCCGTCAAGCCGGATCCGATCTGCGTCACACCCAGACCGAGCGAGGTGGCGACGCCGAAGAGCGTCCCGACGAGGGCGACCGCGTCGATGACGTTTCCGGCCGCGCCGTGCACGCGCTTGCCGAGCAGAGGCTCGAGCGCCCATCGGATCGAGATAGGGCGCTTGCGCCGGTGGATGGCGTACGCGAGCGCGACGCCGACCACGACGTACATCGCCCACGCCTGCACACCCCAGTGGAGGTAGGTCTGGGTGAGTGCCGCGCTCGCGAGCTGGGCGCTGTCACCCTCGACCCCGGGACGTGGAGTGACGAAGTGACTGAGCGGCTCGCTCACGCCGTAGAAGACGAGGCCGATGCCCATGCCTGCGGCGAACAGCAGCGAGAACCACGCACCGGTGGAGAACTCGGGCTCGTCATCGTCGCGACCCAACTTGATGTCACCGAATCGACTGAAGCCGATGAAAACCGCGAACGCGACGAAGAAGGCCGCGATCAGTACGTAGTACCAGTTGAAGGCGTTGACGATCGTCGTTTGCACCCCGCCGAAGAACGCCTCCGCCTGCGCGGGAAGCAGGATGGCGAACAAGCTGAAGCCGACGATCAGGACCGCCGCAGGCCAGAAGACCCAGGGGGCGATCGCCCGCGTGAAGCCCGCGGGGCTCGTCCCCTTGCCGTTCTCGTTGGGGACGACGGTCGTCGAGGTGGACGGCTGTTCTGCTTCCGTGGAGGACTGCTGCTGCTCGGTGCTCACCGTTCCAGGGTGACATCCAGCGGCGATCCGGTCACCTTCTTGCGCGCAGGACGTCGGCCGGGTTACGGAGTCAGTCGCGGGGCCAGGATGCCGCGAGCTTGCCCAGCAGCCGGACGAGCTCCGCGCGTTCCGCGTCGGTGAAGTCGGCCAGCGCGCGGGACAGCCGCTCGCGGCGCTCCCCCCGGAAGTCCCCCGCGCGCCGCCTGCCCTCAGCAGTGAGTGCGATGCGCGTGCGCCGCGCGTCGTCGGGGTCCGCCTCGCGCGCGGCGAGTCCGAGTTCGACGGCCTGCTGCACGAGGCGCGACGCGCGCGGCTGGTCGACGCCGATCGCCTCGGCGATCTCGCTCACCGAGAGCGGGTTCGGCGCGTGGACGAGGGCATCGAGCAGACGGATGCGGGCGGGGGCACCCGCGAGCCGCGCGCCGGGACCGAAACCGCGTTCGCCGCGCATCCAGGGCGGGGCGCTGCCGTCGGAGTGCGGACCGTGCGCATGCGGTCCGCCGGGGTGGTGCCGATGCGGGGCGCCGCGTCCGCGCGACGTCTCGGAAGGACACCCCATGAACACCTCCATCAACGACACCCTCGGATTCCGATTGAAGCTCGCCCATCGCCTGATGGCGCGCGCGCTCCGCGAGCAGGCCGAGCAGGCCGAGCCCGACGCCCGACGCGACGACATCGTCGCCGCCGTGCAGGCCCGAGTGGCCGCCGCGGTCCCCGAGGACGACTACGACACTTTCTTGCGCTCGCTCGGTGCGATCGCGCGGGAACTCGGCTGGGACGAGTCGCAGCCGATGCCGCCCCGCCCCGGACGCGGCCACCGTCGCCGCGGCTTCGGCCGCGGGTTCGGCCGCGGCCACCGCTTCGGGCACGGCCACGCTGAGGGCCACGGCCACGGCTTCGGCCACGGCGACCGGCACGGCGAGCGGCGGCGTGACTGCACCCACGGGCACGGCCACGGCGAGCGGCGTGGTTTCGCGCAGCATGCCGCCGTCGCCGACGCCTTCGAGCGCGGCTTCACCCGCGGTTATGAGCAGGCGCAGCGCGACTGAGCGCGGTCAGTTCCCCTTCGCACCGGCGTCGGTCGTCCCGACGTCGGTGCGGTGGAAGTTCTGGAACGAGCGGGATGCCGTCGGCCCCCGCTGCCCCTGGTACCGGTTCTTGTACGAGCCGGTGCCGTACGGGTTCTCGGCCGGCGAGCTCAGGCGGAAGAAGCAGAACTGGCCGATCTTCATACCCGGCCACAGCTTGATGGGGAGCGTCGCGACGTTCGCGAGTTCGAGCGTCACGTGACCCGAGAAGCCGGGGTCGATGAACCCCGCAGTCGAGTGCGTGATGAGACCCAGGCGACCGAGCGAGCTCTTGCCCTCGAGGCGCGCGGCGACGTCGTCGGGCAGCGTGATCTGCTCGAACGTCGCACCCAGCGCGAACTCCCCCGGGTGCAGGATGAACGGCTCGTCGGGCGCGACCTCGATGAGGCGCGTCAGCTCGGGCTGGTCCTCGGACGGGTCGATGAACGGGTACTTGTGGTTGTCGAACAGCCGGAAGTACCGGTCGAGCCGCACGTCGACGCTCGATGGCTGGACCATCGCCGGGTCCCACGGGTCGAGGCCGATGCGGCCTCCGTCGATCTCGCCTCGGATGTCGCGGTCGCTGAGCAGCACGCGGCCAGCCTACTGGCCGCCCGGGCCTTCCCTCGCGCGACGGATGCACGATCGGCGGGGCTGCTGTTGCCTCCCCGCCTGCGCGAGTCGACACCAGCCCCACCGGTCGTGCGTTCGTCACCGCATCCGCACCCTCAGCGCGCGACGCGGACGACCACCGCACTCCGCGGCGGCACCGTGACGACGCCGGATGCCGCGGCTGCGCCGACGAGCACGTCGCCGGCCACCGGCGCCGCGACCTCGTCGTCGGTGCGGTTCGAGAGGAACACGTACCGAGCCTCGCCGTCGCCGCGCTCGATGACGTCGAGCCGTCCCTCCGCGGACCGCGGGTCGCCGGCCAGCGCATTCAGCTCGAGCCCCGTGAGCACCGCGCGGACGCCGTCGCGGCCGATGTCGGCCGACACGTACGTCGCGCTGCCGCCGCCCGCGAGGCGACGGCGGGTCACCGCCGGCGCACCGGCGAGGTCGCCGTCGGCGTAGGTGTCGAGTACCCCGACGTCGTCGCCGACGTGCACGATCCGCTCGGTCCAGCCGTGCGCGACGGCTCCCGAGTCGAGGGCGATGCGCTCGTCGGGCAGCAGCGGCACGAACTCCTCGACCGTGACGCCGAGCAGCTCGCGCAGCGCGCCGGGGTAGCCGCCGAGCCAGACGCGGTCGTTCTCGTCGACGATGCCCGAGAAGTAGGTCGTGACGAGGTGGCCACCGGCATCCGCGTACGCCTCGAGACGCGACCGCAGGGCGTCGGGCACGACGTGCAGCATCGGGGCGATGAGCACCTCGTAGCCGTCGAACGCCGCGCCGACCGGGATGACGTCGGCGCGGACGCCGAGGTCGAGGAGCGCCCGGTACCAGGCGAGGGTCTCGTCGTCGTAGGCGGGCGAGTCCGACGGGTGGGCATCGCGTCCGCTGACCCACCACGATTCGTAGTCGACCACGATCGCGACGCGCGCCTTCTCGCGGCGCGAGCCGGTGACGGCCGACAGGTCGCGGAGCGCTCCGCCGAGGGCGACGACGTCACGGAACACGCGGCTGTTCTCGCCCGCGTGCGGCACCATGCCGGAGTGGTACCGCTCGCCGCCGGCGCGCGACTGCCGCCACTGGAAGTAGCAGACCGCATCGGCTCCGTGACCGACGTGCGTGAGGGCGTCGCGCACGAGCTCGCCCGGCCGCTTGGGCGGGTTGACCTCGCGCCAGTTCACGGCGCTCGTCGCGTGCTCCATGAGGAACCACGGCAGCCCGCGGGCGATGTTGCCCGTCAGGTTCGCCCAGAACGAGAGGTCGTCGCGGCCGAACTCACCGGGTCGCAGGTAGTGGTCGTTCGAGACGAAGTCGACGTCGTCCACCCATGACGGGTAGTCGATGTCGCGGACGTTCTGCGCAACCATGAAATTCGTCGTCCGCGGGATGCCGGGGGTCACCTCGTCGAGCACCGCCGCCTCGGCGCGCAGGTGGTCGCGGACGGCATCGGACGAGAACCGCTCGAAGTCGAGCTGCTGTCCGGGGTTCCGGATCGTGGGCGCCGAGCGCGGCGGCAGGATCTCGTCCCACTCCTCGTAGTGCTGCGACCAGAACGCCGTGCCCCAGGCGTCGTTGAGCGCCTCGATGGTGCCGTAGCGCGCCTCGAGCCAGACGCGGAACGCGCGAGCGGCGTCGTCGGAGTAGTCGTAGAGGTTGTGGCATCCGAGCTCGTTGGAGATGTGCCACGCGACCAGGGCGGGGTGGCCGCCGTAGCGCTCGGCGAGCGCTCGGACCAGGCGCAGCGCGTACTCGCGGAACACGGGCGAGGTCGGTCGCCAGTGCTGGCGGGAGCCGGGCCAGAGGATCGTGCCGTCGACGGTCTGCGGCAGGATCTCGGGATGCCGGCGGGCCATCCACGAGGGCGGCGAGGCCGTCGCCGTCGCGAGGTCGACGTCGATGCCGTTGGCGTGCAGCAGCTCGATGATCTCGTCGAGCCACGTGAAGTCGTACTCGCCGGGGCGCGGTTCGAGCAGCCCCCACGAGAAGATGCCGAGCGAGACGATGTTCACGCCGGCCTCGCGCATGAGCCGGATGTCGTCATCCCACACCTCGCGCGGCCACTGCTCGGGGTTGTAGTCGGCGCCGTAGCGCATGGTCCCGGGCTCCTGCGAGCCGTCCTTCACCCAGCGATAGTTCTGCACGCGACCACGCTAGCCCAAATACGTGCACCTGCACGGTTTCGCGTGATCTACTGTTCGACTATGACCGATGCCCCGGCCCGCGGACCGTACGCGAAGTCCGCCGCGCGTCGCAGCGAGATCATCGCAACGGCGACGGCCGTCTTCGGCACGCACGGGTACCGAGGCGGGTCGCTGCGCCAGATCGCGAAGCAGCTCGACCTGAGCCTGACCACCGTCATGCACCACTTCCCCACGAAGGTGTCGCTGCTGGCTGCCGTGCTCGCGCAGGAGGATGCCGCTGACACGGACTTCCTCGAGCGTTCGGCACGCGACGGGTTCATCCCGACGGTGCTCGCGATCGTCGAGCGCAACATCGGGCGGCGCGAGCTCGTACGCATGTTCACGGTCGTGCAGGCCGAGGCGACGCACGCCGGCCACGAGGCGCACGAGTGGCTGCGACAGCGCTACGCGTCGGTCATCCCCGACTACCGCGACGCGATCGAGCACGACCGCGCCGCGGGCCGCCTCGCGACGACCGAGGATGCCACGATGCTCGCCGACCTCGTCATCGGGACGTGGGAGGGCATCCAGGTGCGCTGGCTCGCCGACGACACGGATCCCGTCGCCGCGATGCGCGTCGCGCTGGACGCTCTGCTCACACCCCGGGAGTGAGCCGCGGGTCGATCATCGTCATCCCCGCCGGCGAGGCCGAGTCCAGGACCGGCAGGAGCTCGGCGGCCTGCTCGAGCGATACCGTCCGCTCGATGAGGTCCTGTGGGCGGAGCGCGCCGTGGGCGATGAGCTCCAGCATCCCGGGGTAATCCTCGGCCGCCATGCCGTGACTGCCGAGGATGTCGAGTTCCCACGCGATGGCGCGCGCCAGCGGCGCAGGGGTGAGGCCGGATACCGAGGGCAGCAGCCCGATCTGCACGTGCCGCCCCCGGCGACGCAGGCTGTGGATGGCATCCGCGCAGGTCTGTTCACTGCCGACGGCGTCGATCGAGACGTGGGCACCGCCGCCCGTGACCGCGTGGGCGGCTTCGGGCACGTCGCGCCCGTCCGCGACGATGACCTCGTCCGCGCCGAGCGTGCGGGCGACGTCGAGTGCCGCGTCGGAACGATCGACGGCGACGACCTTCGCACCGAGCGCCTTCGCGATCATGACCGCGCTGAGACCGACCCCGCCGGCACCGACGATGACGACCCACTCCCCCGCGGTCAGGTGCGCGCGAGCGGTGAGTGCACGGTAGGCGGTGGCGAAGCGGCATCCGAGTGCGGCGGCAGCGGCGAAGGAGATCGACTCCGGCACGGCGACGAGGTTGCGGTCGGCGGCGTGGAGTGCGACCCGCTCGGCGAACGAGCCCCAATGGGTGAAGCCGGGCTGCTGCTGCTCGGGGCACACCTGAGCGTTGCCGCTGCGGCACCACTCGCACCGGCCGCATCCGCAGACGAACGGCGCCGTCACCCGATCGCCGACCGACCAGTTCTCGACGCCCGCGCCGACCTCGACGACGACACCGGCCAGTTCGTGTCCGGGAACGTGGGGCAGGGCGATGTCGTCGTGTCCGACCCAGGCATGCCAGTCGCTGCGGCAGAGACCGGTCGCGTGCACCTCGATGACGGCGCCGCCCGCAGGCGCTACCGGATCGGCGACCTCGGTGACGACCAGGGGTCCTGCGATCTGTTCCATCACCATCGCGCGCATCCTCCGATTCTGCCGCGCGAGGGCCGACCGTCAGGACTGAGTGAGCTCCCGGAGCACGGCGATGACGTCGTCCACTGCGGTCGGGCGCGGTCCGGCCCGGAAAACCACGCCCATGTCGCGCGCCGCGCGCGGATCGTCGATGGGCCGCTGCACGCACCCGTCGAGGGGATGCGGCACCTCCGGGCCGATCGCGACGCCGAGACCTGCCGCGACGAGGCCGTGGAGCGTCCGCAGATCGTCGCCCTCGAAGGCGATGTCGAGCGGCACGCCCTCGGCGGCGAAGATCTGCTCGAGCGTGCGGCGCAGCCCGTACCCCGGCTTGAGCGTGACGTGCGTCTCACCGGCGACGTCCCCGAGCGAGACCCGCGCGGCCGTCGCGAGCCGGTGCCCCTCGGGGACCACGACGACGAGCGGCTCATCGTAGAGGTGGAGCGTTTCTCCGGAGGGATGCGTCGCGGCGGCCCCCGAGACGATCGCGAGGTCGGTTCGTCCGGAGTCGAGTTCGGCGAGGCAGGCATCGCGCGCGCCCTGCCAGAGCTGCACCCGGATGTCGGGGCGCTCCTCGCGCAGTCGACGGACGAGCCGAGGGACGAGGTTCTCACCGAGCGAGTTCTGGAACGCGAGCCCGACGGTCGAGCGCGCGTCGTCGAGGGAATCGAGCGCGTCCTGCGCGGCGCGGAGGGCGACGCGGACGCCCGGCAGCATCCGACGCGCGGCGTCCGTGAGCCGGATGCCGCGGCCGTCCCGCGCGACCAGTGCGACACCGAGCCGCGACTCGAGCTGGCGGAGCGCGCGGCTCACGGTCGGTTGCGGAACGCCGAGGGCCTCGGCCGCGCGGGTGACGTGCTCGTCGTCTCCCAGCGCGTCGAGCAGCGGAAGATGCGGCAGCAGCTCGGCCAGGCGATCACGACTCATGCAAGAACGCTATCGCTCCACGCGTATGGGTATTGGATCTGTATGCGACAGATGCCTACCGTGGAGCGGGTGACGACCGTCGGCATCCCCCCACTCACCGCGTCGCCGCGCCGCCTCGGAGCGGCGATGTGGACGACCGGGATCGCCACGTTCGGGGTGCTCTACGCGCCGCAGGGCCTGCTCACGGGGATCGCCGAAACGTACCGGCTCACCGCGGCCGACGCGTCGTGGGTCGTGTCGGCTGCGACGCTCGGACTCGCACTCGCGATCCTGCCGTGGGCGCTGGCGGCCGACCGCTTCGGGCGCAGGCGGATGCTGCGCGTCGCCGCCGTGGCCGCGGCGGTCATCGCCGTCGCATCGCCGCTGCTGCCCGGGTTCGCCGGGCTGCTCGTCGGCCGATTCCTGCTCGGCTCGCGCTCGGCGGCATCCCGGCTCTTGCAGTCGCCTACCTGCACGAGGCCGCCGGCCCGCAGCGCGCCGGGATCGCGGCGGGCGCGTACGTCGCGGCGACGAGCGTCGGCGGGCTCGCGGGGCGGATCGTCGCGGCGCCGGTGGGCGAGCTCGTCGGGTGGCGGCTGTCGCTCGAGGTGCTGGGGATCCTCGCGGCGGCGTTGACGGCGCTGTTCGCGGTGCTGCTGCCGCCGACCGACGAGCATCGTCCGGTGCCGTTGGATATCAGCCTGCGGACCCTCGGGCGGCAGGCCGTGAACCGGCGAGCGCTGCCGTTGTACGCGATCGGGGCGATGGTGGTCGGGGCGATGGTGGCGGTCTTCAACGCCCTCGGCTTCCGTCTCGAGGCGGCGCCGTACTTCCTATCGGCGACCGCCGTCTCGCTCGTGTTCCTGACGTACCTGTCGGGCACGGTGACCTCGCGGCTGTCGGGGGCCCTGGTGCGACGCTTCGGAACACGGATGCCGCTGGTCGCCGGCGGTGTCGCGATGTCGGTCGGCGCCCTCATCACCCTCGCATCGCCCGTGGCCCTCATCGTGTTCGGCATCGTTCTCATCACGGCGGGGATGTTCCTCGCCCATGCGACGGCGAACGCCGCGACCGCGCGGGCGGGTGGCTCCGGTCGGCAGCACGCCGTCGCGCTGTACAGCGTCGCGTACTACGTCGGCTCGAGCGCGATCGGGACGATCGGCGCGGCGGCATGGACGGCGGGCGGGTGGATGGCGCTCGCCGGGCTCGTCGCTGCGCTCGGCTTGCTGGTCGTGGGCGCTTCCGTCAAGGTGCGGGACTAACATCTCCGCGCTCGATACAGTGCGATGCATGGACAACTACGGGGGTTACGCCGGGCTTGGCGCCGGGGTCATCATTTTCGGGATCATCCTCTACATCGGCTTCTTCGCTCTGGCGATCTGGATCGGGTACCTCATCCAGCGCACCGCGGTGAAGAACGGCATGCTCCGCGCGATGCAGGAGAGCGGCATGATCTTCGCTCCGCGGCCGGGCGCCCCGTACCCCGGAGGCGGACAGCCCGGCGCTCAGCCGCCGTACCCCGGGAACGCGCAGCCCGGCGCCCAGCCGCCGTACCCCGGCCAGGCGCCGCAGGGAGGACAGCCGCCGCGTCCCGGTCAGCCGCCGCTGGGCGGTCCGCCTCAGACTCCTCCGACGAACGACTGAGGGCCGCAACGGACGAACGCCTCTGAGCCTTGCTAGGCTTACGAGGCGCCTCCGGGCGCACTGGGGCTGTAGTTCAATGGCAGAACATCTGCTTCCCAAGCAGATAGCGCGGGTTCGATTCCCGTCAGCCCCTCCACTATCACTTCTCAAGCTGGTTCCGACACTCTCGGTCAACAGCTGAACCGACCCGAAGGCGATCTCACGGCCCGGTCGTATTCATCGCGGCTGGTCACGCCGTCATACCAGAGCAGGTCGCCCTCGCCCATGTCGGCAAGGGTGCCGGCGAGCGAGTTGCTGGATACATCGCCGTCGGAGTGCACTTCCGCCCACCCGATGACCACGCGAGCGTCGGCAGCGACCCCACGAGCCGACCACTCGCTCGTGTACCCGTCGTTCTCGTCGAGCAGAGTGACCGCTTCGCGTCCCGCTCCGTCCGCCCTGGCCGCCCAGATCGTCTCGAGATCATCGAACCCGACGTCATCGTCCGGGTCGCCGGAGTGCTTCACGACGACCGACACGATCGTGAGGGAGCATTGCGGCGGCACGACCAGCTGATATCCACCCGATGGAGTGCGCACCACGTAGGCAGACGTCACGAGACTGCAGCTCGAGAGCACGAGCATCAGAGCGACGAGAACCACCGCCGCTACACCTCTTCTCGGCATCCGTCCCCCTTCAGGTCGTGGTGCGGTAGACGAACTCTCGCAGGCGGGGGTGCGCCGGATCGCCGTCGTGAAGCCCCTTCGCAACCGGCAGCCAGCCGAACGGCGCCCGACTCTCGAGCAGCCGCGGCACTCCTCTCATGGGGAGGTTCTCCGCGATCCCCAGGCTATCCAGATCCGGCAGGCCGGCCAGCGGAGAGACGTCGAGGACCTCCCCTCCGGTGAGGACAGCCGAGTTGTCGATGTGGAGGCTCCGCAGCGCTCGGCATGCGGACACCGCGGTCACCTCCCGACACCGCAACCGGATTAGGTGCATCCGTTCCAGCTTCGCCGGCGGGCTCTCCCACTCGAAAAGGAAGGTCTGCCCCTTGCCCTGCAGCGTGAGCGACGTGAGCGCTGCGCATCCGTCCCCCGCGGTGACGGTTTCGCCGGCGACCCGACCCAGGACGAGATTCCCCAGCCGGGGGAGCCCGACCCACCCGCCCGCCGCGAAGCCGAACGACTCCGAGTGGATGTGCTCCGCCCAGTGCAGGTCTCCGGTCGGAACCGGGCGCGCCTGATTCGTGCTGACGATCAGCGACCGAACGCTCGTCCCCTCCAGTACCGCGAGCGACGGCGTGGCGATCTTGCCGGTCACCTCGACGAATCGTAACGACGGTACGTCGGCGATCCAGCGGAGATCGGATGCCGCGTCCCCCGCGCCGTGATCGAGCAGAACGCCCTCGTATCCGGCGCCGGCCAATCGCCGGGTGTCGTCGGGCGTCATCGGCCCGGCGATCCTCGCGGTCCGCGAGAACATCGCGCTGTCGTCGACGAAGCTCATGCGTCGATCACGGCAGAGCCGGAGTCCACGTCGGCTCTGCGCTCGATGCCGCGTCCACCGTTCCGGCCGCCGTGTACGTGGTTCCGTCGAGGAAGAGCTCGACGTCGTAGTCGACCGCATCGTCCGTGCCCAGAGTCGCCATCTGCTCCGGGGAGAGACGGGAGAAGAGGGTGAGGTCACCGGGCTGGTCGCACGCCCAGTCCGGGATGGACAGCGGGAGATCGACGCTCTCTTCGCCACCTCCGAGGGCCACGGTCGCCTTCACGGCGTTCAACGGAGTGGTCAGATCACGGAGGTGGAGCTCGACGGAACCACCGTCGCCGTCGGAGTTCCGCGTCAGGTCGAGCGAGCTGGTCGCCGGCACGCCGAAGGTGGTCTCCGTGGTCCACTTCACGTACGCCTGAGACGACCCGACGGTGCCCCCGATGGGGAGACCGGGACCACTCGCAGCCTGGAGCCACAGCGCGTACGTGTCGGCCTCCGACCGGTTCGCGACCTTCCACCACCCCTTCCCGAGGTCGGTGATCTCGGGTTCGGACACATCCATGCCGCAACCGACGACGTCGCCGCCCCGCTGCTCGGCGAACAGCATCCACCCGTCCTGTCGAACGAACACGTAAAGGTCATCGCCCGTGATGGCGGGCACGTCGTCGGGCATGCCCTCGTATCCGGCCTCCGCGGGGAGGGAATCGAGTCGCAGCTCGGTGTCGGCCGTCCGGACGATCAGATCGTCGGGGGCGGGAGACCCGGCGGTCTCCGTCGACGCCGGCGACGGCACTCCATCGGGTGTGTCGTCCACCGTCTTCGGCCCCAGCGAGATGCAGCCCGAGAGCGCGATCGTCCCGATGGCGACCGCCAGGATCGCGGCGGCCCTCCCCGCAGCTTGATTCGACATCGTCGCCCCCCGGCTCCTCGCTCACCCTGCGCGGTCGCACACCGCCGCACATCCCTGATGTCATGGAAGCATGGCATCGCGCGACGCATCCGACGACCGGACCATCCGATTCTCCATCGGACGGGATGAGATCGTCATCCGCCGGAAGTACGAGGTGGCCAGCATCCTCAACGACGTCATGGTCGCGGGCTGGTTCATCGTCGGCAGCATCCTGTTCTTCTCGGAATCGACGACGACGATCGGCACCTGGCTGTTCTTGCTCGGCAGCATCCAACTGCTCATCCGCCCTCTAATCCGACTCGCTCGGCACGTGCACCTGCGTCGACTCGGCGGCGGTGCGCCGGGAGATTCGGCCCGCGATTTCTGACCGCCCCGAATCAATCCCTCGTCGCCGGCCAGGCTGCCTCGGCGATCGGGTCGACCGGTTCCGCGGGATCCGGTTCCGGCACGATGTACAGGCCGGGTGGCGAGTTGGCCGTCGCCATCAGCACCTCGACCCACGCCGGGTTGATCCTTCCCGGTGTGCGCGACATCCTTCGCAGGCCTCGCCTGCGGCGCGACCGCATGACCTCGGGGCACGAGTCCGCGCACCCTCAGGAGGATGGACGGCGCATCGAGTGGCCGGAGGACCGTCAGGCCGTGGGCGCTGCTTCGATGTGGGCGACCGATCGGACCTCGAGGTACCCGCACAGCTCGGCGGCGGTTCCGAGCTCGGCAACGAGCGCGGCCGTGTCTTCGGCCGTCAACGCGACCTCGTGGAGCTGCGGCTCGAAGACCACGCGCCACCGGGAGTCGCCGCCCATCGGCGGCCGCACGTAGACGGTGGTCGAGGCGTTCCGCAGCGGAACGACGACGAGCCCGCCGTCGTCACCCCAGGAATCGTCCTGGATGACGACCTTGATCAGGTCTCCGCCCCCGTGCGCGGCGATGAACTCGTCCAGCCACTGCTGGAGGGTGGCGCGGCTGCGGTACGGCATGGTCGTCTCTCTCGCGCGACAGGCGCACCGGACGTTTCCGGCGGGACGATATCGAGCTCTGCCGCGAGGGTAACACCCCCAGGTGACACGACCTATCGGGACGTCAGTTACGGCCGAAACCGTCGAGGTCCGGGTCCCAGTACGCTTCCGGCCCATCGTCGTACACGACCTCCGCCGATCCGCTGTCGTCGCGCGGGAAGTGCGGGTGCCTCCGCAACTGCGCCGCGGCGAAGGAGAAGTCCGGCTCGGGTCGATCCCAGTCGGTCGCGACGGAGAGGACGTCGTTGCCGACGCCGATGACGAGGGATGCCTCGCCGATCTCGCCGTTCTTCTCGAAGACGATGGGGATCGTGACCGCGTCGGCGCGTCCCACCTCGGCGACGGCGGCGGTCAGGGTGACGAGAGCCTCCGCCACGTCATCGGTCGTGACCACGGTCTCGCCGGCGTAGGTGATGCATCTCATGTGACCACTATGGGTGGCGAGCCCGGTTTCGACCGACCAGTTGCTTTCGGCGCCCGAGCCAGGTACGGCGAGTGCGTCAGGGCTCCTCGACGACGACGGGGTCGACACCGTCGACGGCATCCGACATCCGACGCAGGAAGTCGACGACGTGCTCCTGCGCCTCGGGACTCATCCCGACAGCGACGTCGTACATGAGCCCGTGCATGCGGCCGAGGGTCTCGCGCACTTCCTCGTTCGCGTGCGTCGTCGCCTTCACGAAGATGCTTCGCCGATCCGCCGGATTCGCCAGCCGTTCGATACGGCCGGTCTTCTCGAGCCGGTCGAGCATCGTCGTGATCGAGGCCGACGTCACCCCGAGGTACTTCACGAGCTCGGCGGGACGAGCGGAGTGGCCGGGCTGGCGGAGCAGGTAGCGCAGGGCGAGCAGCTCGTTCTCACCCATGGACATCGAGTCCCGCGTACGCCGACGCATCGCGGACTCGGCAGCACGGTACGTGCGGAGGGCCTCGAGGACGCGGCGGGCACGTTCGCGCTGGCCGGGCGACTCGTCGTACCAGTACCCGGCCGTCGCTGGCGGCTCCTCGCTGGTCTGCGCGTCGACGTCCGCCACATTCACTCCCCGGTAATGACGCCGTTCACGGCGATCTCGTCGAGAATAGGTGATGAGAGAGGGTGCAGGGATGCCTGTGGCCACGTGTCCGCCGATCCGCTACCCTCCTCGCGACCCGGGGGAGGAGTCCCGATGCCGTTCCGCAGTAAAGAAACCCTCGAGACGTGGGTGTCCGAGTTCCACGACGCCCGGGGCGCGGGCGACCGCATCAAGGTGATCGTCCAGGACGGGTCCGACGGATCCGACACGGGGCTCGTCATCGTCCCCCTCGAGAATGCGACCGTTGCGATCTCCATGGAGCCCGTGCAGATCGGCGAGACCTCGTGGCGCGTGATGTTCGAACCGCAGCCCGACACGACGATCCTCAACAGCCACCAGCTCCACGGCATGGCCGCCGAACTCGCCGTCGCGGCAGAACTCTGCGCGTACCTCGAAGCCCGCTCCGTCGGCCACGAGGAGTGACCCCGGGCATCCGTTCTCACATCGCGCCTTCTTCGGTTGAGAGGAAGAGGTAACCAAAGCGGTCGATCCCCGTGCGGTCGGGGGAAACACCCGCCCTTTAGCGTCGAGCCTCACACCCGGCTCCACGACTGAAAGGCACTGCGATGACGTACGTCAAGCCCACCGAACTCGTCCAGACCGTGATCGACGCCGGCGCGTCGAAGGTCATGCTCTCGACCCGCGACACCCTGATCCGCTCGATCATGGGCGGCGCGATCCTCACCCTCGCCGCCGCCTTCGCTGTGACCATCAGCGTCACCACCGGCAGCCCGATCCTCGGCGCCGTGCTGTTCCCCATCGGCTTCGTCATGCTCTACCTGCTCGGCTACGACCTGCTGACCGGCGTGTTCGTCCTGGCACCGCTCGCCTGGCTCGACAAGCGCCCGGGCGTCACGCTCGGCGGCATCCTCCGCAACTGGGGACTCGTATTCCTCGGCAACTTCATCGGCGCGTTCGCGATCGCGGTGCTCATGGCGATCGTGTTCACCAACGGATTCTCGACCCCGCCGAACGAGGTCGGTCAGGCGATCGGCCACATCGGTGAGGGCCGCACCGTGGGTTACGCCGAGCACGGAGCGAACGGCATGCTGACCCTCTTCGTCCGCGCCGTCCTCTGCAACGCGATGGTCGCCACCGGGGTCGTCCTCGCGATGGTGTCGAAGGACGTCGTCGGCAAGATCGTCGCGATGTGGATGCCGATCATGCTCTTCTTCTTCATGGGCTTCGAGCACTCGATCGTGAACATGTTCCTGTTCCCCTCGGGCCTGCTGCTCGGCGGCGACTTCACGATCGGCGACTACCTGATCTGGAACGAGATCCCGACGGTGGTCGGCAACCTCGTCGGGGGACTGCTGTTCGTGGGGCTCCCGCTGTTCTTCACGTACGGACGCCCCGCGGCCCCCCGCCGCGTGCGCGCTTCGCGCCGTGAGGATGCCGCCCGCGCCGCCGCGGCGGACGCGCCCGTCGCCGTCCGGTGATCACCGTGCGCCCCGTAAAGAGCCCGCAACACGACGGGACCTCGGCTGCAACGTCGCCCGAATACGTTCACGACATGAGCTCCACCGGCCCCACCCCGCCCCACGTGGTCGTGGTGGGCGCCGGGATGGTCGCCCACCGGTTCGTCGAGAGCCTGCTCAGCCGCACCGACGACGCGTGGCGGGTCACCGTGATCGGCGAGGAGCCGCGGCATCCGTACGACCGCGTCGGCCTCACCTCGTTCTTCGCCGGCGCGTCCGCAGAAGACCTCGAACTCGACGCGTCGCCGCTGGCCGACGAGCGCGTGCGCTTCCAGCGCGGCACGACGGTCACGCGCATCGACCGCGACCGAGCCGAGGTCGTCACCGACCGCGGCGAGCGCATCGGATACGACCGGCTGGTCCTCGCGACCGGCTCGTATGCCGCCCGGCTCGCCGTGGACGGCTATGACCACGACGGATGCTTCGTCTACCGCACCCTCGACGACGTCGAGGCCCTGGAGCGCTTCGTCGAGCGACGCTCCGCCGAGCTCGGCCGCCGACTCACCGGAACCGTCATCGGCGGCGGGCTCCTCGGCCTGGAAGCGGCCGGCGCCCTGCAGGGCCTCGATGTCGACTGCACCGTCATCCAGTCCTCGGACCGCCTCATGTCCGCCCAGCTCGACCTGCCCGCCGGCGACGCCCTGCGGCGCCTCATCGAGCAGCGCGGCATCGGCGTGCGGACCTCGGCGTTGACGACGCGGCTCGACGCCGACCGCAGCGGTCGGGTGATCGGCCTCGAGTTCCGCGACGGCTCGTGGGAGCGCACCGACGTCGTCGTGTTCACCGTCGGCGTCCGTCCCCGAGACGAGCTCGCCCGCGCGGCCGGGCTCACGGTGGATGCGCGTGGCGGAGTCGCCATCGATGCCGGCTGCGACACGTCCGACCCGCGCATCCTCGCGATCGGAGAGGTGGCGAGCTTCGGCGGCCAGTGCGTCGGGCTCGTCGCTCCCGGCTACGCGATGGCCGAGGTTGCGGCGGCGCGGCTGCTCGGACTCGAGGCATCGTTCGGGGGCTTCGACGTCTCGACGAAGCTCAAGCTCTCGGGCGTCGACGTCGCGAGCTTCGGCGACGCCTTCGCCGAGACGCCCGGCGCGCTCGACGTGGTCTACGCCGACCCGGTGGCGGGTGTCTACAAGAAGCTGGTCCTGTCGGACGACGCGAAGACCCTGCTCGGCGGCATCCTCGTCGGCGATGCCTCGGCCTACGGGTCGCTCCGCCCCCTCGTCGGCGGCGCGCTCGGCGGCGATCCGGTCGCCTATCTCATGCCGCGAGAGGGCGTCGCCGCTCCGACGGGTGAACTGCCGGACGAGGCGCTGGTGTGCTCCTGCAACAGCGTCACGGCCGGCGGCATCCGCTCCGCCGTCCACGACGAGGGCTGCTCGGACGTGAAGGCGATCAAGGCCTGCACGAAGGCGGGAGCGGCGTGCGGATCGTGCGTCGGCATGATCACGAAGCTCCTCGGCAGCGAGCTCGCGAAGACCGGCGCCGCCCTCAGCAACTCCCTCTGCGAGCACTTCGCGATGTCGCGCCGCCAGCTCTTCGACGCCGTCCGCGTCTCGGGGCTGTCGACCTTCAGCGCAGTCATCGATCGCTTCGGCACCGGCCGCGGCTGCGACATCTGCAAGCCGGTGCTCGCCAGCATCCTGTCGACCCTCACCGGTCGCCACGTGCTCGACGGCGAGAACGCGACCCTGCAGGACACGAACGACCACGTCATGGCCAACATGCAGAAAGACGGCAGCTACTCGGTCGTCCCTCGCATCGCCGGCGGCGAGATCACCCCCGAGGGCCTGCTCGTCATCGGACAGGTCGCGCAGGACTTCGGCCTGTACACGAAGATCACCGGCGGACAGCGCATCGACATGTTCGGTGCGCGTCTCGAGCAGCTGCCGGACATCTGGAAGCGGCTCGTCGATGCGGGGTTCGAGTCTGGCCACGCCTACGGCAAGTCGCTGCGCACCGTGAAGTCGTGCGTCGGCTCGACGTGGTGCCGCTACGGCGTGCAGGACGCGGTCGGCATGGCGGTGCAGCTCGAGCTCCGCTACCGGGGGCTGCGATCGCCGCACAAGATCAAGCTCGGCGTCTCGGGCTGCGCGCGCGAGTGCGCCGAGGCCCGCGGCAAAGACGTCGGCGTCATCGCGACCGAGGCGGGCTGGAACATGTACGTCGGCGGCAACGGCGGCTTCACCCCGCGCCACGCGGTTCTCCTCGCCGAAGGTCTCGACGACGCTGGGCTGCTCCAGGCGATCGACCGCTTCCTGATGTACTACGTCTTCACCGCCGACCGGCTGCAGCGCACGGCCCCGTGGTTCGAAGATCTCGAGGGCGGTATCGACGAGTTGCGCCGCGTGATCCTCGACGACTCGCTCGGGATCTGCGCCGACCTGGATGCCGCGATGGCGCGCCACGTCGAGAATTACGAGGACGAGTGGAAGGCGACCCTCGACGACCCCGAGAAGCTCCGCCGGTTCGCCTCGTTCGTCAACGCCCCCACGACTCCCGACCCGTCGCTCGCGTACACCGCCGAGCGCGGCCAGGCGCGTCCGGCCACGGCCGAGGACCGCGACGCGGGAGTTCTCATCGCCGGCACGACTCTGGAGGTGCGGCGATGACGATCGTGACGCACGAGAGGGATGCCGCGGCTGCGCCCGCCGACTGGACGGCGGTGTGCGCGGTGACCGACCTCGAGACCGAACGCGGTCGCGCCGCCCTCCTCGGCGAGACGCAGGTCGCACTGTTCCTCACCCACGCCGGGCGCGTGCATGCGGTGCAGAACCTCGACCCGTACAGCGGAGCCCACGTCATCTCGCGCGGGATCGTCGGTACCCGCGGCGAGGTGCCCACCGTGGCCTCCCCGATGTACAAGCAGGTCTTCGACCTCCGCACCGGCGTCTGCCTCGAAACGAACGGCAAGGAGCCGCGGGCCCTGCGCGTCTGGCCTGCAGCCGTCGCCGACGGGATCGTCTACCTCCGGGAGGAGCAGCGATGACCACCATGATCGGGCTGTCCCTCACCGGGCGTCGCGTCGTCTTCGTCGGCGGCGGTAACGTCGCCGCCCGCCGAGTCGGCCGCTTCCTCGGCGAGGGCGCCCTCGTGACCGTCGTCGCCCCGGAGGTGGGCTCCGCGATGCGTGAGCTCGTCGACGCCGGTCGCGTCACGTGGATCGCCCGCGCGGCCCGCGAAGCCGATGTGGCGGATGCCTGGTTCGTGCACACGGCGACAGCCCGGACATCCGTCGACGCGACCGTCGCGGCGTGGTGCGAGGCGGCTCGCGTGCTCTGCGTGAACACCTCCGACGGCGCCCACGGGACGGCGAGGCTGACGGCCGAGACCCGCTCGGGCGATGTCATCGTGGGGGTGGCCTCCGACGCCGGAGTCGATCCGCGACGGTCCGCCCGGTTGCGCGATGCGATCGGGGCGGCGCTGCGCGACGGGATGCTGCCTCTCCGCCGCCGCCGAAGGAGCGCCGGGCGCGTGGACCTCGTCGGCGGGGGTCCCGGACCCGCCGACCTCATGACCGTCCGCGGCCGCCGACTGCTCGCCGAGGCCGACGTCGTCGTCGCCGATCGTCTCGGCCCGACCGACGTACTCAGCGAACTCGACCCCGACGTCGAGGTGATCGACGTCGGCAAGGCTCCCGGAAACCACCCCGTGCCGCAGGAGGAGATCAACGCCCTCCTCGTCGCCCACGCGAAAGCCGGGAAGCGCGTCGTGCGGCTGAAGGGCGGCGATCCGTTCGTCTTCGGACGCGGCGGCGAGGAGGTCACCGCGTGCCTCGCGGCGGGCGTCCCGGTCGAGGTCGTGCCCGGGCTGACGAGTGTCGTCTCGGTCCCCCAGGCCGCCGGCATCCCGGTCACCCACCGCGGCACGGCGGCCGGTCTCCACGTCGCGATCGGGCAGGGCCCGGTCACCGCAGCCACCCGCGCAGCCCTCGCGGACGACACGATCACGACCGTCATCCTCATGGGGGTGGCGGCGCTTCCCAAGCTCGTCGCCGCCGCGCTCGCGGCCGGCGCGCCCGCCCATCGTCCGGTGGCGATCGTCGAGCGCGGCCACACGCCGTCGCAGCGGACCACCCGCACGACCCTCGCCGACGCGGTGACGGATGCCGCGGCCGCGGGTGTCAGCAATCCCGCCGTCATCGTGGTGGGCGACGTCGCCGCCGCGGGTCTCCTGCTGCCGGAGCCCGTCGCCGCGGGAACGGGGGATCCGCCCCGGTGACCGCCGTCCGCCCCGCCCTCTCCGCCGCGCTCGGCGGCTGCACGATCGTCATCGCCGTCGATCGTCGCTCGTCCGAGCTCGCGTCGGCGTTGGAACGGCACGGGGCGACGGTGCGCCACGCACCGGCTCTCACGATCGAGTCGCACATCGACGACGACGCGCTCATCGGCGCGACCCGCGCACTGATCGCCGATCCGCCCGACGTCGTGGTCGCCACCACCGGAGTCGGATTCCGCGGCTGGATGGAAGCCGCCGACGAGGCGGGACTGCAGGGCGGGCTCCACGATGCGCTCGCGGGTGCGCAGATCGTCGCGCGCGGACCGAAGGCACGCGGAGCGATCCAGCAGGCCGGCCTGACCGCCGACTGGGTCGCCGAGTCCGAGACCTCCGAGGAGCTCGGCGCGTTCCTGCTGGCTGAGGGCGTGGCCGGTCGACGGGTCGCGGTTCAGCACCACGGGTCGGGCGCGGACGGGCTCGACGAGCTGTTCTCGGCCGCGGGCGCCGAGGTCGTCAGCCTGACCGTCTACCGCTGGGGACCTCCGCCGGATGCCGCCGCCGTCGCACGCTCGGTCGCCCAGACCGCGCAGGGCGAGGTCGACGCCGTGCTCTTCACCTCGGCGCCCGGTGCCGCCGAATGGCTCGCCACCGCCCGCCGGGAGCGGGCGCTCGAGGCGATCGTGCGGCGTTCCCTGGACGGCACCCTCCTTCTCGCCGCGGTCGGCCCGATCACGGCGGGCCCGCTCGTCGAGGTGGGAGCGGCGCCCCTGATCGCCGAGCGCGGACGTCTCGGCTCCCTCGTCCGCGCTGTCGTCACGCACTTCGGCGGCGGGGGCGCTCCCGCACTCGAGACCACGGCGGGCCGACTCGAACTCCGCAGCGGAGCCGCCGTCCTGAGCGGATCGCTCCTCCCCCTCTCCCCCACCTCCGCGGCCATCCTGTCGCTTCTGTTCGCTGCCCGCGGCGGGGTGGTCGGCCGCGCCGAGCTCGCCGAGGCCCTGCCCCGCTCGGGAGCCGGCGACAGCACCCACGCGGTCGACGTCGCGATCGCGCGCACGCGCGAGGCCGTCGGCATCCCGACCCTCATCCGCACCGTCGTCAAACGCGGCTACCGCCTCGACGTCCTCACCCCGGGAGAGACACCGTGACCCCCGTCCTCGTCGCCTGCTCGCACGGCACCAGCTCGCTCGAAGGCCGCGCCGCCATCTCGGCCGTCGTCGAGAAGGTGCGCCTGCTCCTGCCCCACGTCGCCGTCGAGGAGGCGTTCGTCGACGTGCAGCAGCCCGAGATCGACGATGTCGTACGGGCCACCGCACCCCGCCCGACCGTCGTCGTCCCGCTCCTGCTGTCGACCGGGTTCCACACGAAGGTCGACATCGCCCGCGCGGTGACGGATGCCGGGTCCCGTGCGGTCGCGACCGCCGCCCTCGGGCCGCACCCCCTCCTCGCCGACCTGCTTGCAGATCGACTGCGCGGAGTCGGCCTCGCGCCCGGCGATGCGGTGGTGCTCGCCGCGGCGGGATCGAGCGATCCGGCGGCATCCGTCGACGTCGCGGAGGTGGCGGACCTGTTGCGGGCGCGGATCGACGCTCCCCTCTCGGTCGGTTTCGCCGCGGGCGCCGGAACCCGGATCGCCGCCGCCGTCGCCGCCGCGCGCGACGCGGGGGCGACGCGGGTCGTCGCCGCCAGCTACGTCCTCGCGCCAGGATTCTTCGCGGACGTGATCGCCCGCGCCGGCGCCGACGTGGTCACCGCGCCGCTCGCGCCCGACGACGCCGTCGCGGCGGTGGTCGTCGAACGGTACCTCGCCGCCACCGCCCGCCTCGCGATCGCGGCCTGAGGGGCCTCAGCCGACAGACTCAGCCGAGCGGCTCGACGACCTCGTCCGCGCGGCGGCCCGCTGCACGGACGGCACCGATCGAGGCCGCGATGACGAGCGCGATGCCGATGACCTCCAGAACCGTGAGGTGCTGCCCGAGCAGGAGGAAGCCCGCCAGCGACGCCGTCGCGGGAGCGAGCGCCATGAGGATCGCGAATGCGGCCGCCGGAAGGCGTCGGAGCGCGATCAGTTCGAAGGCGTACGGAACGGTCGAGGACAGGAGCGCGACGGCCGCACCGAGTGCGATGAGGTCGAGACGCAGAAGCGCGCTCCCGGCATCCGCGATCCCGAACGGCAGTGAGAGGACCGCGCCCACCGCCATCGCGAGCGCCAATCCGTCGAGCTTGGGGAATGCGGCGCCCACCTTCGCGGACGACAGGATGTAGAACGCCCAGCTGACGGCGGCCCCGAGGGCGAAGAGGACACCGAGCGGATCGAGCCGGTCGAGACCTCCGCCGCCGAGCGCGAACACGCCGACGAGCGCGAGCCCCGCCCAGACCCAGGCGGACGCCCGCCGGCTCGCGATGATCGACAGGGCGAGCGGACCGAGCACCTCGATCGTCACCGTCACCCCGAGGGCGAGGCGTTCGAGAGCGAGGTAGAAGAACCCGTTCATGACCGCCAGCGCGACACCCAGCTGGACGACGGCGACCCAGGCTGCGCGGGTGTGGCCGCGCCACGAAGGTCGCGCGATGAGCCCGAGGATGAGCGCGGAGAACACGAGGCGCAGCATCACCATGCCCAGCGGTCCGACCTCGGGGAACAGGAACACCGCGAGCGAGGCGCCGACCTCCTGACAGCACAGGCCGACGACGACCAGCGTGACCGCACTCATCGACGTGCTGCGGGCGGTCACCCTCCGCAGATGGCGTAGCGGGCGAGCTCGGGAGCGAGGCTCTCCGCCGTCCACGGCAGGCCCATCTCGGGCGCCGTCCGTCCGTCCGCGGCGGGGGCCTTCGAGGCCAGCGCCGCGAGCTGCCAGGCGAGCACGCGCACGGCGTTCGCCGATGCGCGCGAGTCATTGAGCACGACCACGACGGACATGCCCGTCGTCCGGTCGGCGAACGCCGCGACCATGTAGCCGGCGAGCGAGCCGAACTGTCCGACGAGGCTGCCGGCCTGGTAGGTGCCGCCGTCCGCCGTGAACCATGTCGGCTGATCGGAGTTCGCCGGGCGGGGGTCGGCGTAACGCGTATCCGCATCGTACGGTCGGGCGCCGACAGCCAGAGCGCGCACGTACGTCGACAGATCACCCACCGTCGAGACGACGCCCCCGGAGGCGGCGCCGACGCTCGAGGTGACCGCGGTCACGTCGGTCGGCTCACTGCACTCCGGCTTCCGATCCTTGCCGTTGGGGATGTACCCGCCTGTGAGACGGTCACCGCCGCCGACACCGGCGGGATACGAGCTCGAAGACATCCCGAGGGGCTGGAAGACGTACTCGCGGTACAGGTCGGCGAGGGATTCTCCGCCCGCGCGCTCGAGGGCGAGCCCGAGCAGCACGTAGCCGGTGTCGGAGTCGCCGAACTCCGCTCCCGGCTGGGCGGTCGTGGGCCGCGCGATGCCGTAGGCGACCAGCTCGCGCGGGTTCCACACGCGGTCCGGGGCCGCGACGACGCGGGAGAAGATCCGGCTCATGTAGCCGGCCAGACCGCTCCTGCCGTCGCACAGGTCACCCAGCGTGATCGACGCCTGGCCGGGGTACGCGTCGAGCCAGTCGCCGACGGTGTCGTCGAGGCGGACGGTGCCCTTCTTCACGAGGGCGTACAGCAGGTCGCACGTCATGGCGCGGGTCACATTGGCGCTCTTGAAGGTCATCGACGGGTCGACCTTGGGGCCCCCGGCACCCGAGGTGCCGAGGCCCGCGACCCATTCACCCGACCACGGGACCGAGACCGAGACGATCGCACCGCTGGCGCCGACCGAGGTCATCGCCGTCTCGGTGAGCGTCTGCATCTGCGTCGCGAGATCCGCGGGGAGTGCGCCGTCGACCTGGTCGACACCGATGTCGATGCGCTCCGGCGTCGGAGCGCATGCGCCGAGACCGATCGCGAGGCCGAGCGCCGTCACTGCAGCGATCACTCGCCTCGACACACGTCCAGCCACGCGCAGACCACCCCCGGTTTTCGTCTCAACGATTACAGCACACCCCTCGCATCTGCCCGGTTGCGCCTCGCGCGGTGACGGATGCCGGGGGTCAGCCCGCGTTCTGCGCCGCCCGCACCCCCGCCATGAAGCGGCGTACGTCCCGGTCGACGAGGATGTCGGCCGGTCGCAGTGGGCGCGAGAGGTAGAGCCCGTCGAGCGAGGTCAGTCGCGAGAGCGCCACGTAGGTCTGGCCGGGGGCGAACGCCCCGTTGCCGAGGTCGACGATCGCACGATCGTAGGTCTTGCCCTGCGATTTGTGGATCGTGACCGCCCACGCCAACCGGAGGGGGAACTGCGTGTACTCGGCCACGATCTCGCGCGTCAGCTTGCGCGTCCCGGGATCGTAGGCGTACCGGAACTTCTCCCAGACCGTGGGCTCGACGTCGTGCTCCTCACCGTCGAGCTCGACGCGGACGGTGCCGCCCGCGATGCGCGTCACGGTGCCGATCGACCCGTTCACCCAGCGCGGGCCGTCGCCGCCGAAACCGCCGATGTCGTTCCGCAGGAACATCACCTGAGCGCCGACCTTGAGCTGCAACTCCTGATCGGCGGGGTAGGCGTCGCCGCGGCCGAAGTCGCCGCTGATCTCGGCGCGCGCGGTCTGGGCCGGCCCCGGCAGCGCATCGAGGTGACGCTGGTTGATGCGGGAGACGATGTCGTTGCGGGTCGCGAGGGTGATGATCGGCACCTCGCCCGGCGCCGGCTCCGGCGGCTTCCGCGCACCGGCCGCGTTCAGGGCCCCCGCGATGTCGGCGGTCACGATCCCGTGGCGCACCGCGTTCAGCATCGCCTTGAAGGCGTCGTCGGACTGTCGGTGGATGCTGCGGAGCTCGGCGATGTGCAGCGGAGCGCCGACCCGACCGAGATCGAGCAGTCCGTCGGAGCGGATGGCACCGGCATCCGCTCGAGGGCCCGCCCAGACCTGCGCGTCGAAGAACCAGAACGAGCGGTAGTGGTCCTGGATGTAGCGGAGCTCGTCGCCCCGCGGCGGAACCGGGGAGAGCTGGTACGGGTCGCCGAACATGACGACCTGGACACCGCCGAAGGCCTCGGCGCGCTTGCGACGCGCCTGCCGGAGCGACCGGTCGATCGCGTCCATGACGTCGGCGTTGACCATCGAGACCTCGTCGATGATGAGCGTGTCGATCGCGTTCAGGATCTTGCGGGTCGCGTCGGTCTGCTCGATCTCGCTGTCGGCGATGAGCCCGATCGGGAGCTTGAACAGCGAGTGGATCGTCTGCCCCTCGACGTTCAGGGCGGCCACGCCCGTCGGCGCGCAGACCGCGATCTGCTTGTTCGTGTTCCACGACAGGTGCTGCAGCAGCGTCGACTTGCCGGTGCCGGCGCGACCGGTCACGAACACGTGCTCACGCGTGTCCTCGATCAGGCGGAAGAGCGCGTCCTGTTCAGGAGACAGGGGCGGCAGGCTCACCGGAACCATGCTAGCTACCAGCCGGCCTTTCCTAGACTGGGCACGTGGAACACGACGGGGGCGATGTGACGGCGGATGCCGCCGAGTCGGACGTTCCCGTCGCCCCCACCCGGACCGAGACCGTCGCCGGGCCGCGCCGCCGCCGCCGGCTCGCGGTCGATCTGACAGCACTCGGTGTCATCGGCATCCTCCTGATCGGCGCGATCGGAGCGACCGGCGCCGTGCTCTACCGGCAGCTCTACAGCCCGACCGCCTTCGTCCTGGACTACCTGCACCTGCTCGCCGACGGGAGGGCGACGGACGCCCTCCGCCTTCCGGGCGTCTCCGCGTCGTCGACCGAACTCGCGGCGGCGAAGCTCCCGGCGGACGCGAGCGGCGCGCTCCTGCGCGGCAACGCCCTCAGCCACCTGACGGACGTCGAAGCGGTATCCGAGACGACGGATGCCGAGGGCACGACCACGGTCACCGTCACCTATCGCGTCGGCGGCCACTCCGGCACGACGACCTTCGAGGTGGAGCGCGACGACGACGGCGCGCTCCTGCCCCGCTGGCGCTTCGCCGAGAGCCCTCTCGCCGTCATCGAGCTCGAGGTGCGCGGCTCGATGCAGTTCGAGGTGAACGGCTTCTCGGTCGACAAGCGACAGGTCTCGTCCGACGGTGCCGGAGCGGACCCGCTCGAGCCCCTTCCGCTGCTCGCCTTCTCGCCGGGGTTGTACTCGATCACGGTCGACACCGCGGCGACCACGAGCCCGGGCGTCGCCGTCCTCTCCGACACCCCCCTCGCCGCGATACCCGTGTCGTTCCAGGCCGAACCGACCGACAAGTTCATCGGGGTCGTGCAGCAGGAGGTGGACGACTTCCTCGCTCAGTGCGCGACGCAGAAGGTCCTCCAACCGACCGGTTGCCCCTTCGGGTACTACGTGCGCAACCGCATCGTCGAACCACCGACGTGGAAGATCGAAGAGAACCCCGTCGTCACGCTCGAGCCCGACGGCGCGGGCTGGGCCATCACGCGCACCCAGGCGGTCGCGAAGATCAACGTGCAGATCCGGTCGATCTTCGACGGCTCGGTCTACGACGTCGAGGAACTCGTCCCGTTCTTCCTCACCGGCAAGATCACGATCCTCCCCGACGGCACGGCGTCGATCGCCGTCTCGGCCGCGGACTGACCGGTCTCAGCGCGCGGCCTGCCGCCGGGCATCCCGCTCGTCGCGCGCGGCGATCGCCGCGAGGCGGGCGTTGTAGGCCTCGAGCTCCGCATCCCCCGACCGGTCGGCGTGGCGGTCGCTGCTGCGCTGACGGCGCTCGTCCGACCGGCTCCACTGGACCGCGACGACGATCGCGAGGATGAGCGTCGGGATCTCGCCGATCGACCAGGCGATACCGCCGCCCGTGTACTGGTCCGCGAGCGGGTCGAGGCCCCAGGTGCGTCCCATCGACCCGAACCATTCCGCCACGAAGAGCCCCGACGCCATCATGATCGCGATGCCGAAGAACGCGTGCATCGCCATGATGCCGATGAGGGTGAGGAGGCGGCCGGCGTGCGGAAGCCGGTAGGGCACCGGATCGATCCCCGCGAGCGACAGCACGAACAGGTAGCCCACGGTCAGGAAGTGGATCACCATCCACTCGTGCCCTAGGTGCTCGTACAGGGTCCACCGGAAGAGGTCGGTGTAGTAGAAGGCCCAGAGCGACACGATGAACAGCGCGGCCGCCACGAGGGGGTGCGTGATCACCTTGGCGTACGGACTGTGCACCGCCCACAGGATCCACTCGCGGCCGCCGCGCGTCCCGTCGTCGCGCTTGCGGATGGCGCGCGAGGCGAGCGTGACGGGGGCACCGAACACGAGACACATCGGGATCGCCATCGACAGCAGCATGTGCGCCGTCATGTGCATGCTGAACAGGTAGTCCTGGTACGCGTTCACCGGCCCGCACGTCACGTAGACCAGCAGCACCAGACCCGTGACCCACAAGATCGTGCGTCCCACGGGCCAGGTATCGCCGCGGCGACGGAGCCGTCGCACGCCCGCGAGGTAGAAGAAGAGGCCGAATCCGGCGGCGAAGGCCCAGATGAGGTCGATGTCCCAGGTCGTGAAGAACCGGTCGACCGTGAGCTCCGGGGGCAGGGGCGAGCCCGTCAGCACCTCGGCCGGGGTCTGGTCGAACGGCAGCGTGGTGTCGACGGGCGGCGGCGTGAGCGAGAGGGCGACGGCGGCACCGGAGGCGATCCCCATGAACACGACCTCGAGCGCGACGAGTGTCCAGAAGCGAGCCGCGACGGCCGTGTCACGGATGCCGGCGATCAGTCGACGCCGATAGAACGCCCCCAGCACGCCCATCGCCAGGAGGGCGACGACCTTCACCATCAGGAGGGCGCCGTACGCCGAGAAGAGGTTCTGGAACGAGAGGATGCCGATGGCCGCCCGGGCGATGCCCGACAGGGTGACGACGACGAAAGCGGCGAGGGCGATGCTCGAATACCGTTGCAGGACCGTGGCGAGCCGATCGCTCGACAGGAGCGGACGCAGGAGCAGGAGCATCAGCAGGCCGCCGAGCCAGGCGGCGGCGGCGATGATGTGGAGGGCGAGCGAGGTCACCGCGATGTTGTGGTTCGCTTCGCTGCCGGTGTGGCCGGCGGTCGCCATCGGGACCATCGACGCGATCGCGAGCAGCGCCACGAGCAGCGTTGCGAGCCAGCCGCGGACGGCGAAGGCGAGGACGGTGAGCACCGCGCCGGCGACGGTCGTCATGAGCCAGGCGCGACCCGGGTCGGTCTCGACGAGGAAGCGTCCGAGCTGCTCGCCGAAGGCGGCATCGGCGCTCGGAGTGGCGCCGAGGACCTTGAGGAACGTGAGGTAGCCGGTGACGGCGCTCGCGACGGTGAGGATCGCCGCTCCCGCAGAGGCGGCATCCAGGGCGAAGTCGAACTCCTTCGACTCCGCGACCAGCGAGAAGAGCGCCAGGACGAGGGAACCCACGAGGAGGGCCGCCGACAGGTTGACCGTCAGCTCGGCCACCGGGAGCGCCCAGCGCACAACGGGGCCGGGGTCGCCGATCACGAGGGGCGCGGCGCCGCCGCCGTAGGCCAGACCCAGCAGGAGCGCGATCAGACCCGCGCCCGCGAGGATCGCCGGCCCGGCGAAGCGGAGAGCGCGCGGATTCACCCTGCAAGCCTACGCGCGGGCAGGTGGGGGAACGCCGAAGGGGGATGCCTCTCGGCATCCCCCTTCGTACGACTGCAGCGTCTTACTTGACGGCAGCCTTCAGCTTCGAGCCGGCGCTGACCTTGACGCGCTTGCCGGCGGGGATGTTGATCTCGGCACCCGTCTGCGGGTTGCGGCCGGTGCGAGCGGAGGTCTCGACCTGCTCGAACGCGATCCAGCCCGGGATCGAGACCTTCTCGCCCTTGGCGACAGCCTCGGACACGGACGCGAACAGGCCGTCGACGACGCGCGAGACGGTGGCCTGGCTCTCGCCGGTGGCGCTGGCGATGCTGGCGACGAGTTCGGTCTTGGTGATGGCCATGGTGCTCCTCCAGACGGCGGATCGCCGTCTTCAGTTACTCGGACCGACGGGGTGACCGCCGGCTGGTCGTTGCGACCGGTCCCGAATATACCCACGAACCGCGTGTTTCCGCGGATTTTGGGTCATCTGAGCCGTAATCGGGCGGCGTGTCGCGTGTCAGATGTGACTTTTGGGGCGAATGAGGCCGTTTCGGCGGGATTCCGCGGATTTCCGCGGAGGGGGTTGCTTTTCGGGGTAGTTGTGCCGACGGCATCCGTCGCCGGATTCGGACGGCGTCGTCGGTTTCGGATGCGGCAGCGCTTGCGCGTCCGAATCCGGAGCGCTTCTCCGAGTCCGGCGTCACCTGCGCGCGAACCCGTCGGCAGCGTCGCAGGCGAGCTGCGCGGAGGCCGGGCCGCCGTGGCCCTCCTCCTCGAGGATGTGCAGACGGCTGCCGGGCCACGCGGTGTGCAGCAGCCATGGGGTCAGGGCTGGTCCGCTGACGTCGCGCCGGCCGTGGATGAGGACGCCCGGGATGCCGGTCAGTCGGTCCATCCGCTCGAGGATCGGCGCGTCGAGGAAGCAGTCCTGCGACCAGTAATGCGTGACGAGGGTGGCGAAGTTCTCCCGCATGCGCTGGTCCTCGTGCAACGGCCCGGGCTCCGCCCAGGGCGAGAGGCCGACGTGCGAGGACTCCCAGTCATCCCAGGCGTCGGCTGCCCGAGTCCGGACCGCGGGGTCGGGGTCTCGCAGCATCCGCGCATAGGCGTCGACGACCCGCTCCTCGGGCGGGACGAGCTCGCCCAGCCGCGCCCTGGCCTCTGGGAAGATACGGCCGACGCCGTCGCTGATCCACTCGATCTCGTCGCGCGCACCCGAGGTCACCGCGAGCAGAATGATCTCGCTGACCCGCTCGGGATGTTCCTGCGCGTAGGCGAGCGCGAGGGTCGAGCCCCACGAGACGCCGTAGACCAGCCAGCGGTCGATGCCGAGGTGTTCTCGGAGCCCCTCGATGTCGGCGATCAGCGCGGGAGTCGTGTTGGCGTCGAGGTGCACAAGGTCGTCGATCGCCCAGGGCGTGCTCGCGCCGCATCCGCGCTGGTCGAGACCGACGATGCGGTACCGGTCGGGATCGAATACGCGTCGGTAGCCGCCCTTGCCGAGGCCACCGCCGGGTCCGCCGTGCAGGTACAGCGCGCCGCGGCCGGTGTCGGAGCCCGAGACCTCGTAGTGGAGTCGGGCGCCGTCCGGGCGCTCCAGCATGCCGGAGGCGTGGGGCTCGATCGGGGGGTGCACGCGACGGACGCTACCAGGCGGGTGCATCTCGGCATCCATCATCTGATTCGGAGGATGTCGCGAGATTCGGATGCGACAGCGCTTGCGCCTCCGAATCCGAGACAGGTCTCCGAATCCGGAGCCCTCGAGGCGTTCAGATCCGCCGGAGCGCGGTGATGACGTCGTCCTCCCAGCGGCGTGCGGCTGGGAGAGCCCCCACATAGAGAGGGGTGTCGTGCGTGACGCCGAGGTACCGGGTCGCGCTCGCGTCGACGCCGGCGTCCCGCAGCTTCGCCGCGTAGGTCGCGCCGTCGCGACGGAGCGGGTCGTACTCCGCCGTCAGCACGACGGCGGGCGGAAGCCCCGCGTGCGAGGCGGCACGCATGGGCGACGCGTACTGCTCGCGTGCCCGCGACCGGTCGCCGAGGTAGGTGCTCGCGACGGAGCGGAGCTCCCGCAGCGCGATGAACGCGGGAACGCCCAGCGCGTACGTCGCGCGCAGGTCGATCCACCGGCCGGTGAGGTCGGTGACCGGAACCTCGAGGATCTGGAGCGTCGCTTGAGGTGTGCCGCGGTCGCGATTGAGGAGAGTGAGGGATGCCGCGAGGCATCCGCCCGCCGACGCACCGTTCAGACCGATCCGGTCCGGGTCGATCCCGAGCTCCTCCGCGTGCGCGTGCAACCACGTCCACGCAGCGTGGACCTGCTCGATCTGCGTCGGATAGCGCTGCTCCGGCGCGAGCGAGTACCCGACGGTGACGAGCACGACGCCGGACCGGTCGGCGCGACGGCGACACGCGGCATCCGCCGTCGGGTAATCGATGCCGCCGATGCGGAACGCCCCGCCGCCGATCACGAGACAGGCGGGTGCCGGGGTCGAGGCAGAGGAGGGGCGGTAGATGCGGATACGGACGTCCGGGTAGCCGTCAACGGGCACCGTGACGTCGGTGGTCTCCATGTGGGGACCGGGGATGCCGGCGGTCCGAAGCTCCATGCGGTCCCAATTGAGCGCGGCGCGGCGATGCCGCTCGCGCGGCGTGAGGGACTTCGCGGCATTCGTGGCCTTCGCCGATGCCGGTGCTGCCGGTGCCTCGCGGCGGAACCGCGCGGTCAGGTCGGTCCACGCCTTCTTCGCGAGGTACCGACGATGCGTCCGCAGGCGCTCGCGGAAGAACGGATCCAGCGGCATGCGGCTCCCTCCGACCAGTCGAGCGTAACGCCGGGCGGGACGCGCTCAGCCGGCACCGGGGTGCGCCCGCGGAACCTCGCCGAAAACGTCGGGGCGGAGTTTCGGCGCATGCGGGTTCCGGCGGGGGGTTTCGGCGGGACAATTCGCGGGATGTCGGGCGTCCGCGAGGCCGCACCCGGCCGCCGGCCGCAAACGATCGTTTTCGGCGGGCAGCGCCGGCCGCCGGTTGCCTTGTGCCGCGGCCCGCTGGAGGCAAACGCGAAGCAGCGCAGGTTCGCTCTCAGAACGTGGGGTGTGACAAACAGCTGGTCTGTAATGATCACGATATGACTCATCGATGGTGCGCCGCTCCGCTTGCGACCTTGGGACTAGCGGCGCCGCTCTTGATGACCGGGTGCTCGAGTCCCGCGTCACCCACAGTCTCAGTGTGTATCGACTGGGCGCACTTCGACAGCCCTGCGGATGCGAAAACTGGCGCTGACGCAGTCGTCCTCGGAACGGTACGTGGGCAGCACGCATCAACGACGTACCTGCAACTTGCGGCGACCAAATGGAACGTCAGAGTCGACGACTGGATCAAAGGTGACGCAGGGTCGCGCACCATCATCGTCACCTCGGTCCCCGAAGGCTGCGGACGAACCGGTGACAACATGGCCCCTGCAGCGGACGCCGGCCAGGTGGTGCTCTTCCTTCACGATGGAGACGATGGGTGGGAGACGATAACGCCCTTCCACGGCTGGATCCCAGCAGGAACCGGCGGCGAGATTCCGACTGCGTGGCCCGCCGATCAGAACGAGTGAACGCTTCGGCAGCATCGAGCGCCGAATATGACCGCTCCCGGCGACTTCTTCACCCCAGTACCCGCCACACTCGATGAATGAGGCCCGTCGGTGGCCGTCTCGACGGGCCGAGGCCTCTCAGTTCTCGAGTTCCTCCAGCTCTTGGAGTGCCTGCCTGGCTCGGCGCAGGCGCTCGTCTTCCGGCTCGTCCCACCAGTAGGGGCCCCGCTCGCCGAGTCCGTGCTTTGCAAGATCGACCCGTCGGCGGGCCGCTGATGTGGCGGCCGGGTCGCCCTGAGCGCGGCGCACACCTGACCGTCCGCGCCCGAGATGGGAGGTGAGCGCCGCCACGACGTCCGCGGGCAAGGACGGGTCTGTTCGCCGCCATCGACGCCCGTTGATGGTGAGCCAGCGCTCGTCGTCGGAAACTGCGTCATCCGCCATCATCAGGCCTTTCGGTCGGGCTCGGTGAAACCGTCGCATGGCACACCGGGGTTGCACCCATGTTCGCGCTGATCCAATTTAACAAGATGTGTTGCACAAGTAATGTTGTACATATACGGTCGAGACATGTCGTCGCCATCTCGCTCTCGCGTGCACGTGTCCGACCCATCCGCACTCCGAGCTCTCGCACACCCTCTTCGCCTCCGGGTGCTGGGACTGCTGAGGACCGAAGGACCGCAGACGGTCGGCGCCTTGGGCGAGCATCTGGACGCCGCCCCGGGGTCGATCAGTTATCACCTCGGAACCCTCGAGCGGCACGGGTTCGTCGCACAGGCGCCTGAACTCGCAAGGGATGGCCGAGAGCGGTGGTGGCGGGCCTCAGCCGACGTCACGTCATTCGAGCCGGTCGACCTGCAGCAGGACCCCGGTCAACGGGTTGCCGGACGCGTGATGCGCCAAGCTCTGGTGCAACGCTATGCCGCCGATCAACTGGCTTACCTCGAGCTCGAAGAGACGCTTCCCTCCGCGTGGATCGCCGGCGCCACCATGGGCGACGATCATTCCTGGCTGACGCCCTCGGAACTGCGTGAACTGAGCGACGAGCTCGAGGCGGTCGCGGCGAAGTGGCAAGCGCGAGGAGACCGCGACCGTCCCGACGCCGCCCCGGTGAACATCGTCTACGCCGCATACCGCAAGCCATGACGATCGTCGATCGGCGACGACGGACTCCGTTGATCGCTCTGCTCGCCGCCGACGGATCCTCGCGGGTGGGCAACGCGGTCACAGTTGTCGCGGTCCCGCTGCTGGCGTTGCAGATAGCGGGTACCCCGTGGGCTGTGGCGGCTGCCGGCGTCGCCGCCACGATGCCCATAGTGATCGGCGGTGCGCTGGGCGGCGCACTGGTCGATCGCGTCGGCTTCCGGCGGGCGAGCATCGTTGCCGACGCCGCGAGCGGAGCAACCGTGCTCGCGGTGCCGACCCTCGGCGCGACGGGTCTGCTCCCGCTGTGGGCCCTTCTGCTCCTCGTCTTCGCATCGAATCTGCTCGACGCCCCCGGCAATGCGGCTCGGCGAAGTCAGATCCCGGAACTGTGCGCCCTTGCCGGCGTCTCGCTTGCTCGCGCGGCCGCCGCGCAGGCGACGGTCTCGAGAACAGCGAGCCTTGTCGGCGCATCGGTTGCGGGTCTTCTGGTCGCCGTGGTCGGCGCCGACGCGGCGCTGTACGCCACGGCCTGCTCCTTCGCCATCGCGCTCGCTCTCACGATCACGCTGGTCCCGCGCCTGGAGCTCGAGACCGGCCCCGACACCGACACTGCCGACGGCTTCGCCGGCCTCATCGCCGGCTTCCGATTCATCGCCCGCACGCCGCTCGTCCTCGCGGTGGTCATGATGGTGCTGCTCACCAACGCCATCGATACCGCGGGTTTCACTGTCTTGAAGCCGCTGTACGCGGCGAGCACCGGCGACGGATCCGCGCTTGGACTGATGATCGCCTGCTCGGCGGGAGGTGCGCTCATCGGCGCCGCCATGTACGGCATCATCGGCGATCGCCTTCCGCGACATCCGTTGTACGTCGCACTGTTCGTGATCGCCGGGGTCATCCCCTCCATCGCCCTCGCAGTCGCACCCCCGCTTCCCGTCCTTCTCGTCGTGCTCTTCACGTGCGGGCTCGCCATGGGGCCCCTCAACCCGCTCATCGACTCCGCCTTGTTCCGCCTCATTCCCGCCGCCATCCGCGCGCGAGTCCTCAGCGCCATCAGTGCGGGCGTCGCAGCCGGCATGCCGGTGGGGAGCTTCGTCGCAGGCGCGGCTGTCACCGCGATCGGTCTCCAGCCGACGCTCGCAGCGACGGCCGCGGTGTACATCGCGGTCATCCTCGCTACCGGATTCGGCAAGCGTTGGCGCGACTTCTGAATGTCAGTAGGGTCGGGTCGACAGCGCTGGACCGGTGGGTTAAGACGGGGGGAAACGGCTCCCCGCCGGCCGGCTCGCACGAGCCCGCTCTTTGATCTCCCCGATCACCTGGCTCTTCGCGTCCGCGTACTGGTTCGAGTCCGTCCACGGGCGGGCGATCAGCTGCCTCTTGAGGTCGCCGTAGAGTGCGCGGTCCGACGAGTCTTCTCGCAGGCGGTCGCGGAACAGCAGGTATTCATCTACGGCGGGAGCCCCGACAGGGTAGATGTGCACGTGCACGTCACGGGCCGGCGTGCGGACCAGCCGGTGACCCGGCTCCCGAGTGCGCAACTCGTAGCCGGCCGCGAGAAGGTCCGGCAGGTACGCATCCTCGGCTCCGATACGGGCCACCACCAGCGCGATGTCCACGATCGGCTTCGCGACGAGCCCCTCGACCGACGTCGAACCGATGTGCTCGACCATCAGTGCTCGGGCGCCGAGGGCAGATCTGATCAGGGCGGCGTGATGGTCGAAGACGTCGCGCCAGCGCGGATCGTATTCACGCAGCCCGGTGGACAACGGCTCGACACCGCCGATCAGCTCGAGGTCAGTGACGTCTTCGGCCGGATCGTACTCGTACGGTGGCATGGGAATCCTTTGATCGGTGTGTCGCCTGTCAGCCACGAGCCGTGCTCGCGTGGACACCCCGACCTCGGCCCGCGTCTCGGGCCACGAAGGTCAGCCCATCACGCTATCACCGCTCGATCCTCCGGCCGCGATGCGCCCGGAAACGACGAAGCCCCCGTCCGGGGACGGGGGCTTCGTGCGGAAGTGGTGCTTACCAGCTCGACTTGGTCACGCCGGGCAGCTCGCCACGGTGCGCCATCTCGCGGAAGCGGACACGCGAGATGCCGAACTTCGACAGGTGGCCGCGGGGGCGTCCGTCGATGGCATCGCGGTTGCGCAGGCGGACCGGCGACGCGTTGCGGGGAAGCTTCTGCAGGCCGACGCGGGCGGCCTCGCGGGCCTCGTCGGTCGCGTTCGGGTCCACGAGGGTCTTCTTCAGCTCGGCACGCTTCTCGGCGTAACGGGCGACGATGACCTCGCGCTGGTTGTTGCGCGCGATCTTGCTCTTCTTCGCCATGCGATCAGCGCTCCTCTCGGAATTCGACGTGCTTGCGGATCACCGGGTCGTACTTCTTGAGCACGATGCGGTCGGGGTTGTTGCGGCGGTTCTTGCGCGTCACGTAGGTGTACCCCGTGCCGGCGGTCGAACGCAGCTTGATGATCGGACGAACGTCCTGAGCCTTCTTCGCCATTAGAGCTTCACACCCTTCGCGAGGAGGTCCTTCACGACCGACTCGATGCCGCGGGCGTCGATGACCTTGATGCCCTTAGCCGAGACGTTCAGCGTGATCTTGCGACCAAGCGAAGGAACGAAATAGGTCTTCTTCTGCACGTTCGGGTCGAAGCGACGCTTCGTCCGGCGGTGCGAGTGCGAGATGTTGTGACCGAAGCCGGGAACAGCTCCAGTCACCTGGCACACTGCTGCCATGGTTATGTCTCCTTAGTACCGTGACACCGGACGGTGCCACCCAAGATCCCTTGTCTGCACCCCGCTCCCGGACACGGCTGTAGGCCGTCTTTCGAGGGTGGGATGCGAACTGCGTGCTGGAGTGCGCGCAGACGAAGAGTCAGTCTAGCATGGCCGGGCGTGTCGCGTCGCTGTGACTCAGGCGGATGCGGCGGCCACGGCCTCGTCGTACGTCGCCTCCGGGTCGTCCATCAGTCGCGCGGTCACGGCGGCGTGCGCGCGCGTGTACGGGCCGCCCGTCGCCAGCGCCCAGTCGACCTGCGGCCGCGCGGGCTCGCCGAGCGTCGCGAACGCCTCGCTCAGGCTCCGCTGCGTCTCCTGCTCGCCGCGGGCGAACTGCGTCGCCAGGGTCGTCGCGAGAGCGGATGCCTCGGCCACCGGCACGTGCCGCGCCGCGGTCCGCCACGCGGTGCGCGCGACCGTGTCGTCGGCATCCTTCAGCAGGTCGTCGGTGATCGCCGGCCACACCCGCGGCCCGCCGATCTTCGACATCGTGTGCAGCGCCTGCGCGCGGATCTGCGCACCGCGCGAGCCGAGCTCGACGAGAAGCCGGTCGATGACCTCGTCGGCGTCGTGGCGGGTCAACGCCCAGGTCAACATCTCGCGCACGAGGAACTGCGGCTCGATACGGCACTGCGCCACGAGCACCGGGATGTACTCCGAGCGCGGGTGGGTCCCGGCCGTCATCGCGGCCTGCACCCGCGCTGACGGGTCGAGCGACGCGAGAGCCGTCTCGAGGCGGTCTGCGGCGGTGGTCTCGGTCATCGGGTCACCTCACGGGGTCGTGCGGGACGCGGCATCCCACCTGGTCTGCAACGCCCCGGGGCGCGCGGGTGTTCCCCGCCCGGCGCAAAGTCGCGGTCAGCCCGCGGCCTCGCGTGCCCCTCTCCCCCAGCGGAACGCCGACACCGTCGGGTCTCCGGGGATCCAGAAGCGCCACGGGAACGCGTCCGTCCCGGCGGTGCCCGCGACGCCGACCCGGGGGCCCGTCGCGATCTCGGTCAGGGGCTCGGCGCGCAGGAACAGCCGCGCGCTCGCGCCGGCCTGCTCCTCCCCTGTGACCGCGTCGATGCCGTCGTGGATCGGATGCCGCAGCCCCACCGCATCGCCGAGGCGGCCCGGTCCGCGGGCGAGGTCGCGTGCGGTGCGCGCCGCGGGCCGGCGCGCGTGCGCGGCATCCGCTCCGTCGACGACCTCGCCGGCCCGGAGCAGGATTCCGCCGGCGACACCCTCGGGACCGCACACGACGTTGACGCAGGAGTGGATGCCGTGGCTCAGGTACACGTACAGATGGCCGGGCTCGCCCCACATCGTCGCGTTGCGGGCGGTCGGCCCCATGCGGGCGTGCGAGCCCGGGTCCGCCTGCGGCCCGGTGCCGCGCCCGTGGTAGGCCTCGACCTCGGTGATCCGCAGAACGACGGGGCCGGTCGCCGTCGTCACGCGCAGCTCTCCGCCGAGCAGAGTCGGCGCCACCTCGGCAGGGAGTCCCGCCAGGGCGCCACGCGTCGCAGCGACGAGGGTCGTCACAGCGACGGGGCCTTCCGGCACCACGCCACGTCGAACCCCTCCATGACCGTGACCTGCTTCCCGTCGAGGGAGTAGACGCGCGTCTCGAGCTTCTTGGGCAGCGGGAGCGTGTACCCGTCGTAGGGGTTGTCGACGGCGTCAGGCGCGATGACGAGTGCCGCGTACCGGCCGCTCGGCGAGACGCAGGTCTGCAGCAGCCCGTCGGACGGGTCCACCTTCGCGACTACGCTCGTCTTGCCAGCGGCATCCACCCGCAGGATGTTCGTGCCGAGCGGGTTCAGCCCGTCGAACGGGGTGAGGGCGCGAAGCGTCGATCCGTCGGCCATCGCGAGGACCGAGCCGGTTTGACCGAGCTCGCCCGCCGTCGGAGGGATGGCCTTCTCCTTCGCCGAGGCGAGGTCGACGATCGCCGGTCCGTCGACGCGCTCGATGTAGGCCGTCGTCCCCGCGATGTCGTCGATTCCGATCGCGTTGCCGAGCTCGACGGGCGGCGCCCCCGCCGACGACACGAGGCTGAGCGCGCCGTCGAAGGTGAGCATGAGGATCGTGTCGGTCCCGGGAACGAAACGCCAGTCCTCGACGCGCGGATCGGCCCCGGTGACCTTGATCTCGGCGGGGGTGGCCCCCGGGTCCGCGGTCGACCCGGTGAAGAGCAGACTCTCGCGTCCCCCGGATGCCGAGATGTCGGCATCCGTGAAGGTGTACCCGATCGTGTTGCCCCGCTCCGCGCTCTGCAGGTTCGTCACGACGCCCTTTCCGGGGAGGGCCAGCTCCCTCGGGTGGGAGCCGTCGGTGCGCGTGACGATCAGGTGCGAGACCCCGTTCTCGAGCGTGGAGACGACGAGGTGAGCGGCCGTTGCGCGGAAGTCTTCGATGTGATCGTGCTCGAACACGGGCTCCGTGTTGCCGTCGAGGTCGACGCGGTAGATCTTGTCGCCGCCCTCACTCCGCTGCAGCACGTACGAGTGGAGCTTCGGCGTAGCGAACGACTCCTCGACGGTCGAGGTAGGGCCGCCCCCGAGACCTGCGAGCCGGTCGATGCGGATCGTGTAGGTCGTCTCGTCCCAGAGCGGATCGGTGAAGCGGATGCCGACGCTCCGCCCCGAGGTGTCGACGCTGAAGGCCGCCTTCGGCGTGATGGTGACCTGTGCGGCATCCACCTTCTGCAGCGACTGCGTCGTCTCGAAGATGACGCGGGAACCGGGGGAGCTGACGGCGGCAGTCGTATCGGATTCGACCGACGTGACCCGGGGGCCCTGCAGTGTCGTGACGACCCCGGCGGCGAGCGCGACGAGCCCGAGGACCGCGACGACGGCGATCACGCGCACCGAGAATCCGCGGGCCTGCCGACGCTGACGCTGCGCGCGTCGGGTGTCAGAACTCATACGGGTCCTTGGGCTCGTCGATCGGCGTCACGGACGCCGCCTTCACCTGCAGCTGGCCTTCGACGTCGCGGATCGTGCCCGAGACTTTCACCCACTGACCCTTGCGGGGGATGTCGTCTGCGGCCACCGGCAGACTCGCCGGCTGCGCGTCGATGACGCAGTGCGTGATGATGAGCCGGGTCAGCGCGAAGCCCTCCTGGCCGGGCGCGACGAAGCCGGTCAGCGAGATCTCGGTGCCGTCGAACACCTCGGGGTCGGTCGCCGTCGCGAACACGCTCGCCCAGTCGCCGATGCCGAACGAGGCCGTGTTGCCGGTGATGGCGAGCGCGACGGTGTCGGCGTTCTGGAAGAGGGGCGCGGCGCCGGTGGTGCGGGACGCCGCCAGCTCGGCCGACAGGGTCGCCGGCGGAACGACCACCATCGTCCCCGCAAGCCCGAGCGCGAGCACTCCCCCCGCCACGGTCGCCGCCGTACCGGCGAGCTGACGCGGCGTCCGCGACACGCGGTTGTGGTCGTGGTCGTGGTCGGCGGCGGGTGCGTCGCCGTGGTCGTGACCGTGGTCCTCGGCCGCGCCGAGGGGCAGCAGGAAACTGACGACACTGCCGACGAGGGCGAGGGCGGCCATCGTCACGGCGAACCACGAGGATTCGGGGTTGATGTAGAGCCCGAGTCGGCCGGTCAGTGCGAGGGCGATCGTCAGGGCCGAGATCAGTGCGACCGCGCCGACGCCCAGCATCCGGAACCACACATTGTCACGCAAGGAGGTTCACCACCCCTCCGATCGCGGCCGCCGCGAGGACGACCGCGACGACCAGGACGCCGAGCACGCGCGTGCGGAAGGTGGTGCGCAGGAGCGCGAGCATCTTCACGTCGACGAGCGGCCCGACGAGCAGGAACGCGACGATGGCCCCCGGAGTGAAGGTCGAGGCGAACGACAGCGCGAAGAACGAGTCGACGTTGGAGCAGATCGACACGATCATCGCGAGCAGGATCATCGCAGCGATCGACAGCGCGGGATTCGAGCCGATCGAGAGCAGGACATCCCGCGGCACGATGACCTGCACGGCACCCGCGACGGCCGACCCGATGACGAGGGCGGGCATGACGGCGCGCAGCTCGACGACGAACTGCGCGAGGCTGCGCCGTCCGCGGTCGCCCGTGACACCCTGCTCGGCCAGGCACGCGTCGCGGAAGCGATCGGTGATGAGGGAATCCTGATCCGGATGCCGGCTGTACAGCCATCCGATGACGTTCGCGATCAGCCATCCCCCGAGCAGACGCGCCACGAGGATACCGTCGTCGAAACCGAACGCCTGATGCGTCGTGATGATCACGATCGGATTGACGATGGGAGCCGCCACGAGGAACGTCAGGGTCTCGGCCACCGAGAACCCGCGCATCATGAGCCCGCGCGCGAAGGGGACGTTGCCGCACTCGCAGACCGGGATCAGCATGCCCAGCAGCGACAGGACGGCTCGCCGCCCCCACGGGTTGCGCGGCATCCACCGCTCGATGGCCCCCGGCGGGACCCACACCTGCACGACGATCGAGAGGATCACGCCGAGCATGACGAACGGCAGCGACTCGATCAGGACGCTCAGGGCGAGGGTCAGGCCGTCCTGCGCCCGCGTGGGGAGCTCCGGCGACGGGCTCCACAGCGCCACCCCGATGAGCGCCAGGACCGCGATGAATCCGAGCCCCAGCCAGAGTGCGCCGCGCGCGGCCGACCCCGGCGCGGAGGTCGACGACGTGCGGGATGCCGCGGGGCGGACCTCAGTCCGCACGGGCCTCGGGCCGGTCGTCGCCCTGCGCGATCCGGGCGGTGCACTCGGCGCACGTGCCGAAGATGTCGACGACGTGTTCGGCGTCGGTGAAGCCGTGCGCGGCCGCCGTGCGCTTGGCCCAGGTCTCGACCTCGGTCGCTTCGATCTCGACGGCCTTTCCGCAGACCCGGCAGATCAGGTGATGGTGGTGGCCGGTGCTCGCGCAGGCGCGGTAGATCGCCTCGCCCTCGGGTGACTGCAGCTGGTCCGCCTCGCCGCTTGCGGCGAGGGTGGCGAGAGCCCGGTAGACGGTCGCGAGGCCGATCCCGGTGTTCTCGTCGCGGAGGGCGGCGTGCAGATCCTGGGCGCTCACGAATCCCGGGGCGTCGGACAGCGCCGAGCGGACACGCTCGCGCTGCCAGGTGTTGCGCTGGGCCATGGGCCGGATTCTACGCGCGGACGCTAGCGACGGGCTGGGTGCGACGCGAGGCATCCGTCCGCTGCACCCGACCCCGACGAGCGCCGACCACGCGGCAGACGAGGTAGATGGCGAACGAGATCGTCGTGATGTACGGGCTCACCGGCAGGGTGCCGGCGACCGCCAGCAGGATGCCTCCGACGGCCGAGACGACACCGAAGAGTGCGGCGAGCAGGGGCACGGCGACGGGCCCGTTCGCGATGCGGGCCGCCGCAGCAGCGGGCGTCACGAGCAGCGCGAGGACGAGGAGCGCGCCGATGATGTGCACGGCGACGGCGACCGCGAGACCCAGCAGCAGCATGAACGCGAGCGAGATCAGTCCTGTCGGGACGCCGCGCGCCGCCGCGGACTGCGGGTCGAGCGAATCGAAGCGCAACGGCCGCCAGATCAGCAGCAGCGCGACGAGCACGACGGCGGAGATCGCGATCAGCCAGGTGAGCTGGTCGGACTGCACCGAGACGATCTGTCCCGTCAGCAGGCTGAACCGGTTGGCGCTGCGCCCGTTGTAGAGGGCGAGGAAGAGGATGCCGAGGCCCAGACCGAACGGCATGAGCACGCCGATGATCGAGTTGCGGTCGCGGGCGCGCGAGCCGAGCCAGCCGATCAGCGCCGCGGCCACCATCGAACCGACGATCGACCCAGTGACGACGTCCGCGCCGATCAGGAGCGCCGCCGCCGCACCGGCGAACGACAGCTCGCTGATGCCGTGCACCGCGAAGGCCATGTCGCGCTGCAGCACGAAGACGCCGATGAGCCCGCCGACGAGGCCGAGGATCGCACCCGCCCACACCGAGTTCTGCACGAGCGCGAGGATCTGACCGTAGACCGGCACACCGCCGAACATGGCGTTCGCGATGTCGTCCCAGTTCATGCGTGGTCCTCGTGATGGTGATGGGATGCCTCTGCGTCGGGCGCGCCGACGACGACCAGCCGATCGCCCGCTCGCAGGACGAACACCGGCGCTCCGTACAGATCGGTGAGGACTGGGGAGGTCAGCACGTCTTTCGGCTTGCCGAGGGTGAACCGGCCGTTCGCGATGTAGAGGATGCGGTCGACCTTGCCGAGCAGCGGGTTGATGTCGTGGGTGACGAGCAGGACCGCGGCTCCGCTGCGCCGATGCCGGTCGATGAGACCGACGACCGCCTGCTGGTTGGCGAGGTCGAGGCTGGTCAGCGGCTCGTCGCACAGCAGCAGTCGCGGGTCGTCGGCGAGCGCCTGTCCGACGCGCAGGCGCTGCTGTTCGCCGCCGGAGAGGATGCCGACGGGGCGGTCGGCGAACTCGGTGGCACCGATCTGCGTGATGAGCTCGTCGACCCGCTGCCGGTCCTTCCGGCGCGGAATCGGCGGGCCGAACCGGTGGCCGTTGACCCCGAGGGCGACGAGGTCGCGCCCGCGGAGGGCGGTGTCGCGCGGGAGCGGTCGGGTCTGCGGCAGGTAGCCGATGCCCCGGTTGCCCGGACGGCGGACGCGCTTGCCGTCGACCTCGACCGTTCCCTCGCTGAGGTCCTCGAGTCCGAGGATCGCGCGCAGCAGAGTGGTCTTGCCCGAACCGCTGGGGCCGAGGACGGCGATCAGCTCGCCGGGTTCGACCGTCAGATCGAGTCCACTCCAGAGTTCGCGACCGCCGCGACGCAACGCGGCGCCCCGGATCTCGAGAGGAGCTGGTGCGTGCCGGGTCACCGGGTCAGCGTACCCGCCAGCTCGTCGATGTTCTTCTGCATCCATTCGACGTAGGTCAGACCCTCCGGGAGGATCTCCGTGAACTTCAGAACGGGGATGTCGTTCTTCTCGGCCAGCTTGATCACCTCGGTGGTCTCGGCACCGCCGGTCTGGGCATTGACGATGACGGTTCGGACCTTTCCGGAGTCGAGGATCTTCGTCGCCTCGAGCAGCGTGGCGGGCGGGACGTCCTGACCCTCTTCCACCGCTTCGCTGAACGCCCCGGGCGTCGCGTTCTCGAGACCGGCCGCAGCCGTGAGGTACAGCGGCACGGGCTCGGTGACGAAGATCTTCTCGCCCGCGTGTGCGGCCGAGATCTTTTCGAGAGAGGTCTCGAGCCCCGCGATGCCATCGATGAGCTTCTTGGCGTTCGCCTCGAAGGTGTCGGCCTTGGCGGCATCCAGTTCACCCAGTTCGTGAGCGATGTCCTCGACGACATGCTCCACAGTGTGCGGGTCGTACCAGACGTGCTCGTTGAACCCCTCGATGTGGTCGTGCCCCGCATGATCACCGTTCTCGGCGTGATCGTGTTCTCCACCCTCGGCGTGCGCGTCGTCGGAGTGTCCCTCATTGCCGGGGTAGTCGTGCGAATACTCGACGGCTGTGATGACCGGAGCTTTCGTTCCGCTCGCCTCGATGAGTCCGTCGAGGAATGCGTCGTACCCTGCGCCGTTCTCGATCACGAGGTCGGCTTGCGACACGGTGAGCTGGTCTCGCGCGGACGCCTCGTACGAGTGCGGGTCCTGCGAGAGAGAGTCGATGATCGACGTGACCTCGACGTCCTTCCCGCCGATGGCCTCGGCGATCGAGCCGTAGACGTTCGTCGACGCGACGATCTTGAGGGGCGCCGCGTCACCCGAGGACGCGGTGGGGCTGGTCGCGGTGGAGCAGCCGGCGAGGACGAGGACGGAACCCGCCGCAAGAGCGGCGAGGGCGGGCACGCGAGAGGTCATGGCCGCGAGTCTACGTCCTGTTGATAACGGTTCTCAAACTCAGCGGCCAGCCCACAGGCGATCCATCACCATCACTTCTTGGGATCGTGGCCCCAGTTCATGAGGGAGTAGCGCCAATCGGTGTCGGTCACGTCGCCTTCCGGCCGCTGCTTCGAGTGCCGAGCGACGTATCCGTGGACCTTCTTCATGTGCTCGTAGTCGGCATCCGTCAGATCGTCCTTCTTCTTGCGCAGGATCTTCACGATCCGGCGTCCGGAGGCATGCCCGGTGGACTCGCCTCCCCCGGACTTCTGACCCACGTCCTTCGACTCGTCGGTGTCGAGCCATTTCTCGATCTCGGCGGCCGTCATATTGACCGCATCATCGAAGTCCTTCTTGATCTGCTGCTGCTCGTCGGCGTCCATTCCTCGACGGTGCCCGTCATGACGGAGTTCTTCCAAGGGGTTGCGCAAGGGGCGGAACCGCTTCTCACCCGGTGTTACTGTCGTCGGACCGAGCGGCATCCGAACGACTCGGCGCCTTACTCCGGGAGAGCTCGAGCATGACCGATCAGCTGACCTTCATTGCCTACGCGAGCCGCGCCACCGAACCGTTCGACCATGCGCGCCTCGTCGAGCTCCTCGCCGAGAGCCGCGCGAACAATGAGCGCGATGGGATCACCGGGATGCTCGTCTACAGCGATCCCGACTTCATCCAGATCCTCGAAGGACCGGATGCCGCAGTCCGAGCGCTCCTCGAGCGCATCGGTCGCGATCCCCGGCACACGGACGTCCGGGTCCTCCTCGAGGAGCAGGTCAGCGAGCGGAAGTACTCGACGTGGTCGATGGGCTACGAACCGACGACTCCGGGGGACGGCGCCGATGCCGCCGTCGCTGCCGCCCAATCGGCGACCGACGACGCGTCGACGCGCGAGTCCACAGACGCCCTCGGCGGGTGGTTCAGGGAGAAGGCGGGCGCGGAGCGCGACTGACCCGTCGCGCGATCGACACACGCGCCAGTCCGGACAGGCTGACGTGCACATCCGTGGGCGTGCGGACGACGACCGCGAGCACTCCCTGGCAGGCCTCGCACCGAACGATCGCACCCATCGCCGTCACGAAGGCGTGCGCCCTCGCGAGCTCGGACCGGTGGCGGCATCCCGCGCATTCGCCGATCGCGTCGGTCGAGTCGAAGCCGAGGACGTCGACGAGCGTCCCGGCCAGTGCGTTCCCGTCCACGTGCGTCATCCGCTGCCTCCGAAGCGCTCGGTCCGTATCCGCGCGGGGTCCTGCCCGAGCTCCAAGAGCCACCGGGAGACGGTCTCCACGAACGGGGTGGGCCCGCAGACGAAGATGCGCGGTGCCACCCCCGCGGGGAACGTCAGCTCGGCCAGTGACTCCTGGGTCAGTCGGCCCGGCGGACGCGGTGATCCGAGCGGAGAACGGCGCGTGTGAACGATATCGACCCGCGTCTTCGTCAACGCGCCCAGTTCGCTCGCGAAGAAGACGTCGTCGGGCGTGCGGGCGGAGTACAACAGCCGGAAGTCCGTCCCGTGGGGCTGCCGTTCCCGCGCGTCGGCCATGGCGAAGAGGGGCACCACGCCGGAGCCGCCCGCGATGAGCTGCACCGGCGCGGGGTCGGGGTCCTCCGGCGTCCAGACGAAGTACCGGCCCAGCGGTCCGTGCACCTCCAGCTCGTCACCCTCTCGCAGATCGTGGACCACGTACGGCGAGACCTCACCCGAGAGGACTTCGTCGACCGCGAGGACGACCCGCGTGGCCGGTCCCGACGAGGCAATCGAATACGACCGCGACGCCTGATAGCCGTCGGGCGCGGTCAGTCGAATGTCGAGATGCGAGCCGGCGTGATTGCCCGGCCACGTCGGGACCTCGATCTCGAGGCGGACGGCGGAGCGGGTCTCGGCGCGCCGAGAGACGACGCGGCCCACGTGCCATGCCGCTCGGAAGCCGGCCGTCACCAGTAGCGCTCCGCCCGCCACGGATCCCCGCGGAGGTGGTAGCCGTTCTGCTCCCAGAATCCCGGCTGGTCGGTGGGCATCATCCGCATCTCGGCGACCCACTTCGCGCTCTTCCAGAAGTACAGGTGCGGCACGAGCAGCCGCGCCGGGCCGCCGTGCTCCGCCGTCAGCGCCTCGCCGTCCGCCTCGGTCGCGATCCACGCCTGACCCTCCAGCAGATCGTCGAGGGGCACATTCGTGGTGTATCCGTCATGCGTGCGCACCATGACGAAGTCGCAGGATGTCTCGACGTCCTCGAACAGCCTGTCCACGGAGACCCCGCGCCACGGCATCCCGAGCCGCGACCAGTGGGTGACGCAGTGGATGTCGGTGACGACGTCCTCCACGCCGACCTCGTGCAGGGTGCCCCAGTCCCAGCGATGCTGGACGCCCGTCTCGGTGGTGATCGTGAAAGACCACTCGTCCGTCGAGATGTCCGGAGTCGGGCCGGCCGTCAGAACGGGCCAGTCGCCGACGAGCGTCTGACCCGGTGGCAACCGGGGATCACTCGTGCCGCGTCGACCGCCGAACCCGCGATTGATGATCGCCATGGGAGATGCCTATCGCTCCCGGCATCGTCGCGTCAACGGCGGTTCGAGCCTCAGACCGCGGTGACCTCGATGACGACGGCTTGCTGGGGGTTCTGCACCGGTGGGCGTAGGCCGACGACGGCGAGTTGACGTCCGGTGAGCACGGTGTCGTGGTGAGCCCATTCGAGGGGTGACTGCGCGGGGGTGTCGACGATCCCGCCGGGGGTGACGAGCTGCACGCGGTAGACGCGGTCGGGGGTGAGTCCCGGCAGCCGGACGCGGCCGGTGGGTGAGGAGATAAGCGTCTGGGTCTGCGTGATCGTGAAGAACGCGGATGCCGCATCTGCTGCGACGACGCCGCGGACATCGAGCCCGGGGTCGGCGACGTCCGCGTTCACCAGGCGGCCCGTTGCGACGAGGGGGCGGACGCGTTTGGCGAGCGCGACCCACGCGCCGACGGCAGCGGCATCCGTCTCGGACAGGGTCGTGACGTCCCATTCGATGCCGAAGTGGCCGAACAGGGCGACGGCGCCGCTGAGGGTGAGGGTCACGGTGCGCCCGGTGGAGTGGACGTGCGGGGTGGTCAGGTGCATGCCCATCATCTCGGGCGGGACGACGAGCGCGGTGTAGCGCTGGTTCTCGAGGCGTTCGATGGGGTCGAGGCAGTCGCTGGTCCAGATCCGGTCGGTGCGGTCGAGGATGCCGAGGTCCACGCGCGCCCCGCCCGAGGCGCAGCTCTCGATCTCCAGGCCCGGGTGGGCGGCCTTCAGCTCGTCGATGAGGCGGTAGACGGCGAGGGTCTGCGCGTGGACGCGGGCGGCGCCGCCGGGGCCGGCGGCGGCGTCGACGAGGTCCCGGTTGTGATCCCACTTGATGTACGAGATCGGATACGCCGCGAGGATGTC
>NZ_MAYO01000003.1:1154765-1947548 GCF_001691565.1 Microbacterium oleivorans | reverse complement strand
GCGTGGACGCGGGCGGCGCCGCCGGGGCCGGCGGCGGCGTCGACGAGGTCCCGGTTGTGATCCCACTTGATGTACGAGATCGGATACGCCGCGAGGATGTGCGAGATGACCTCGAGGATGTACGCGTACGCCTCAGGGTGCGCGAGGTTCAGCACCTGCTGCTGACGTGCGGACGGCGGCAGGTCGGTGCGACCGCGGAGGATCCAGTCCGGGTGCGAACGGGCGAGGTCGCTGTCGGGGTTGACCATCTCGGGCTCGAACCAGAGGCCGAACTCCATCCCTTTCGCCACCACATGATCCGCGATCGGGTGCAGACCATCGGGCCAGACGGTGTCGTCGACGTACCAGTCGCCGAGCCCGGCGGTGTCGTCACGGCGGTGACGGAACCAGCCGTCATCGAGCACGTACCGCTCCACACCGATCTCGGCCGCCGCATCGGCGAGGGCGATGAGCTTGGGCAGGCGGTGGTCGAAGTAGACCGCCTCCCACGTGTTGAGGGTGATGGGCCGGGGGCGGGTCGGGTGCTGAGGGCGTGCTCGCCACTCCCCGTGGAACCGCACCGCGAGTTCATCCAGCCCGTCTCCCCAGGAGCCGAGCAACTCCGGGGAGGAGATCTCCTCGCCCTGCGCGAGACGGATCTCACCGGGCAGGTAGAGCTCGCCCGCCCCGAGGAACGACTCACCGGTCGGCATCCGCTCCGCGAAGATCCGCGAGTTGCCGCTCCAGGCGAGGTGGGCGCCGTGCACCGTGCCGCGTTCGAACCCGAACCCGGGCGTCCCGGCGGCCAGCAGCAGGGTGAAGTCCGCCCCAGGGCGGCCACGACGCGACTCGCGCAGGTGCGTCCCGAAGGTGAGTTCGTGGCGCTGCGCCGAGCGCTCGCGCAGGTGCCGCCCCGTCGTGTCGAGGATCTCGGTCGCCTCCCACGGCAACGGCAACATCACATGCAACGCCTGCACGGTGTACACACCCGCACCGTCGTTGCGCACCGACGTCCGCGCGCGCACGAGACCGGATGCCGTTACCCGCAGCTCGTACCGGGCCGACAACTCCATCTCACTGTCGGTGAAATGCAGCTCGAGGGCGTCCTCGCTCGCCCGCAGGTCGGTCAGTGCGAACAAGGCGCTGACGTCCTCACCGTCGCGGTGTCCCTCGAGGGAGGGAGCACCCGCCCAGCCGGATGCCGCGGTGCTGACGACACCGAGTCGCACCGTGGCGTCGAGCCCGCCCGAGATCCGCTGCAGGCGTGAGGCCGTCGCGAGCGAGACGAGGGTGTCGTGGGGGGCGTCGCCGAGGTCGGCGCCCCAGTGGACGATCGCAGGAACCGAGCCGGGCTGCAGGTCGACGACGACGCTGGTGCCGCCGGAACGAAGGTGGACGACACTCGCGTCGGAGGGGAGAACGGGCATCCCTCAAGTGTGTCAGCCAGCCTCCGTGAACGTGCACACATCCGATGCCTCCATGGTCGGCAAGCGGTCCCGAACCTCCGCTCGTGTAGGCGCCGCACAATCCGTCGGGATCACGTCCGACCGTCTCCTTGTCGCGACCGCACAACCAACTTGGAGTCGCGTTAGAGGACTCCTACCGTGATTGTCGAACTTCCCTGTCCCGTCGCCCTGACCGGGCGTCCTCAGAAAGGCCAGTGATGACCGACACCGTCGTCCGCTCCTCCACTCCCGCCGCCGACAAGCGCACCCCCGCCGGAGGCGCACCGACCGCCCCGCACACCGCCGACGAAGCGCGCGAACCCCGCATCGACATCGACGCCGTCGGCGCGATGCTCCGCGGCACGTGGGGCGAGACGCGCCTGACCGTCCGCGAGCTCATCAAGGATCCCGCCTACTGGCGCATCGACGGCCAGAGCGTCGCCGATCACCGCGAGCGCGTCATGGGCCAGGTCCGCCTCCTCGCGAAGAACGGCGGCTCGACCCGCGCGTTGCCGAAGGAGTACGGCGGCGAGGAGGACAACGGTGCCAACCTCGCGGGCTTCGAGGAGCTCGTCCTCGCCGACCCGAGCATGCAGATCAAGTCCGGCGTGCAGTGGGGTCTCTTCGGCTCCGCAGTCCTGCAGCTGGGCACCAAGGAGCACCACGACAAGTGGATTCCCGACATCCGCGACGCGACGCTCCCCGGCGCCTTCGCGATGACCGAGATCGGGCACGGCTCGGATGTCGCGGCCATCGGCACGACGGCCACGTACGACCCCGACACGGAAGAGTTCGTGATCAACACCCCGTTCCGTGCGGCGTGGAAGGACTACCTCGGCAACGCCGCCGTCCACGGCCAGGCGGCAACGGTCTTCGCGCAGCTCATCACGAACGGCGTGAACCACGGCGTGCACTGCTTCTTCGTGCCGATCCGGACGCCCGACGGCGAGCTGCTGCCGGGTGTCCAGAGCGAGGACGACGGCGTCAAGGGCGGCCTCAACGGCATCGACAACGGCCGCCTCGCGTTCGATCACGTCCGCGTGCCCCGCACGAACCTGCTCAACCGCTACGGCGACGTCGCCCCCGACGGCACCTACTCGAGCCCCATCGAGAGCACCGGCCGGCGCTTCTTCACGATGCTCGGCGCTCTCGTGCAGGGTCGGGTGTCGCTCGACGGTGCGGCGACGATCGCGTCGTCCCTGGCCATGTACATCTCGCTGACGTACGCCAACCAGCGTCGTCAGTTCGACTCGGGTGCGGGGACCGACGAGGTCGTCCTGCTCGACTACGGCAAGCACCAGCGACGGCTCCTGCCGCTGCTCGCTCAGAACTACGCGCAGTACTTCGCGCACGACGAGCTGCTCCGCACCTTCGACGGCGTCTTCGGCGGCTCGGCCGACACCCCGGCCGAGCGCGAGAACCTCGAGACTCTCGCCGCCGCGCTCAAGCCCCTCAGCACCTGGAACGCGTTGAACACGATCCAGGAGGCCCGCGAGGCCTGCGGCGGATCGGGTTTCATGGCCGAGAACCGCCTCGTCGGACTCCGCTCCGACCTCGACGTCTACGTCACCTTCGAGGGCGACAACAACGTCCTCCTGCAGCTCGTCGGCAAGCGACTGCTCGCCGACTTCGCCAAGCAGTTCAAGGGGGCGGATGCCGCGACCCTCGCCAAGTTCGCCGTCGGCCAGACGGCCGGCAAGGTATTCCACGGGGCGGGCCTGCGGAGCCTCGGCCAGACGGTCGCCGACTTCGGTTCGACGGCGCGCTCGGTCGAGCTCGGCCTGCGCGCAGAGCAACAGCACGAGCTGCTCGCCGGTCGCGTCGAGCAGATGGTCGCCGACATCGCCGGTGCGCTGCGCCCGGCATCCAAGCTCCCCTCCGACCAGGCCGCCGCGCTGTTCAACCAGCACCAGGCCGAGCTCATCGAGGCGGCGCGGGCGCACGGCGAACTGCTGCAGTGGGAGGCGTTCTCGGATGCCGTGAAGGGAACCGAGAACGAGAGCACGCGCCAGGTACTCACGTGGCTGCGCGACCTCTTCGGGCTGCACCTCATCGAGAAGCACCTCGCGTGGCACCTCATCAACGGACGGCTGTCGACGCAGCGCGGCGCGGCGGTGTCGAAGTACATCGACCGTCTCTGCGCGCGTCTGCGTCCCCATGCGCAGGACCTCGTCGACGCGTTCGGATTCGCGCCGGAGCACGTGCGGGCCCCCATCGCGTCGGGGGTCGAGCGGCAGCGTCAGGACGAAGCTCGCGCCCACTACGCCGACCTCGCCGCACGCGGTGAGGCGCCCGTGCCGGAGAAGTCGCTCAAGAAGAAGAAGTGAGCGTCGGAGGCCGTCGGTAGCCTGAGCGCGTGGATACGCGTCTCGGGCCCGACGGCCTCCTCCGTTGCGGCTGGGTCGGCGACGACGCCGAGTACCGCCGCTATCACGACCAGGAGTGGGGTCGGCCCCTGCACGGCGACCGGGCGCTCTTCGAGAAGATGAGCCTCGAGGGGTTCCAGGCGGGGCTCTCGTGGATCACGATCCTCCGCAAACGCCCCCGTTTCCGCGAGGTGTTCGCGGGCTTCGAGCCGACGACCGTCGCTGCGTTCGACGAGTCCGATGTCGAACGTCTGACGGGGGATGCCGGCATCATCCGCAATCGCGCGAAGATCCTCGCCACCATCGGCAACGCGAGGCTCGTCACCGAGATGGAACCGGGAGAGCTCGACGCGTTCATGTGGTCGTTCGCCCCGGCATCCCATCGTCGACCGACGTCCTTCGCAGAGGTGCCCGCGACGACGGCGGAGTCCGACGCGATGTCCAAGGCGCTCCGCAAGCGGGGGTTCCGATTCGTCGGCTCCACGACGATGTACGCGCTCATGCAGTCCTCGGGCATGGTCGACGATCACGTCCTCGGATGCCACCGAGCAGTGACGACCTCGTCGGAGGCTCCCTTGTCGGAGGGGTCCGCTTCCCGGGATCATGTGGACACGGCGGAGGAAGGGTGAATATGGCAGGTCAGGAGGTCACCGAGGGGCGAGCCGCGGCATCCGACGGTCACGTCGCCGACGCGCACGACGTCATCCGCGTCATCGGGGCGCGTGAGAACAACCTCAAGGACGTCGACGTCGAGATCCCCAAGCGACGCCTGACGGTGTTCACGGGAGTGAGCGGGTCGGGCAAGTCCTCGCTCGTGTTCGGCACGATCGCCGTCGAGTCGCAGCGTCTCATCAACGAGACGTACCCGACCTTCGTGCAGCAGTTCATGGCGCAGCTGAGCCGCCCCGACGTCGACGGACTCGAGAACATCAGTCCCGCGATCATCGTCGACCAGGAGCGCATGGGAGCCAATGCGCGCTCGACGGTCGGCACGGTGACCGACGCCTACGCGATGCTCCGCCTCCTCTTCAGCAGACTGGGGGAGCCGCACATCGGATCGCCGCAGGCGTTCTCGTTCAACATCCCCTCCGCCCCGGGCTCCGACACGGTGACCGGCGGAATGTGCCCCCGCTGCGAGGGACTCGGCGAGGTGAGCGACATCGATCTCGATGAGCTCTTCGACAGCTCGAAGTCGCTGTCCGAAGGGGCGATCACCGTCCCGGGCTACAACGTGGACGGCTGGATGGTGCGCATCTTCACCGAATCCGGTTTCCTGGATGCCGCCAAGCCGATCGCCGACTACTCGGCAGAGGAACGAACGGACTTCCTCTACAAGGAGCCCACCAAGGTGAAGCTCCAGAACATGAACATGACCTACGAGGGTCTCGTTCCGAAGATCACGAAGTCGTTCCTGCAGAAGGACCGCGAGGCGCTCCAGCCGCACATCCGCGCGTTCGTCGACCGCGCGGTGAAGTTCCTGCCGTGCCCGGACTGCGGCGGCAGCCGCCTCAACGAGGGCGCCCGATCCTCGAAGATCGGCGGTGTCGACATCGCCCAGGTCTCGTCGATGCAGATCACCGATCTCTCGGCCTGGCTCGACACCGTCGACCCGACATCGATCGGCCCGCTGCTGTCGTCCCTCAAGCGCGTCATCGCCTCGTTCATCGACATCGGCCTCGGCTACCTCTCGCTCGATCGGTCCTCGGGCACCCTCTCGGGCGGTGAGGCCCAGCGCACGAAGATGATCCGGCACCTGGGCTCGGCGCTGACCGACGTCACCTACGTGTTCGACGAGCCGACCGCGGGACTACACCCGCACGACATCCAGCGCATGAACGACTTGCTCCTCCTGCTCCGCGACAAGGGCAACACCGTGCTCGTCGTCGAGCACAAGCCCGAGGTCATCGCGATCGCCGACCACGTCGTCGACCTGGGGCCGCAGGCGGGATCGCGCGGTGGTCGGATCATGTACGAGGGGGACGTCGCGGGCCTGCGCGCCTCCGACACACTGACCGGACGGCACCTCGACCATCGCGCTGCGCTGAAGACGAGCACGCGTACGGCGACCGGCTCTCTGCCGATCCGCGGCGCGACCCAGCACAACCTCGTCGGCGTCGACGTCGACATCCCGCTCGGAGTCCTGACGGTCGTCACCGGCGTCGCCGGTTCCGGCAAGTCGTCGCTCATCCACGGGAACGTCCCCGCGTTCGACGATGTCGTGGTCGTCGACCAATCGCCGATCAAGGGATCACGTCGGTCGAGTCCCGCCACGTACACAGGGGTGCTCGACGGCGTCCGTGCGGCGTTCGCCAAGGCCAACGGGGTGAAGCCGTCGCTGTTCAGCGCGAACTCCGAGGGGGCGTGCCGCGCGTGCAAGGGGCTCGGCGTCATCATCACGAACCTCGGTTATACGCAGAGCGTCGAGACGCGCTGCGAGGTGTGCGACGGGTCCGGCTTCAGCGACGCCGTCCTCGAGTACACCCTCGACGGCAAGAACATCGCCGAGGTCCTCGCGATGTCGGCGGAGGAGGCTCACGGGTTCACGACGGGCCCGGCGAAGACGACCCTCGCTCGAATGATCGACGTCGGCCTCGGCTACATCACCCTCGGCCAGGCGCTGAACACCCTGTCGGGCGGAGAGCGGCAGCGCCTCAAGCTCGCGATCGCCATGGCGAAGAAGGGGGCGATCTACGTCCTCGACGAGCCGACCACGGGACTGCACCTCGCCGACGTCGACAACCTGCTGGCCCTGCTCGACAGGTTGGTGGATGCCGGCAACTCCGTCATCGTCATCGAACACCATCAGGCGGTCATGGCCCACGCGGACCACATCATCGATCTCGGCCCCGGAGCGGGACGGGACGGTGGCCGCATTGTCTTCGAGGGGCCGCCGACTCGGCTGGTGGAGACGCGGTCGACGCTGACGGGCGACCATCTGGCCCGCTACGTCGGGACGGTCTGAGCCGGGGAGCGGATCGGGCCAAGAAGCATAGATGGGGAGAAGTCCCCACGTCACGCGCTCGCCCTAATTTCCTCACTCACTTATCCTTAGTGGCGTCCACACACCGACGCACGGGGCACATCTTTCCTCGTGCCGTCGATACTGCATGCGCGTCTGCCTGGGGGGAGTCAGAGCACTCATGATGTCATTCGGCTGGTTGCGATCCCGCCCCAAGACGTTCGCGTCGATCAGCGCAGTGACCGCGGCCGTCGTCGCCATCAGCGTCCTCGCGCTCACCTACGACGGCGAGCCGACGACCGAGGTCGAGCTCAACGACGGCGGTGTGTGGCTGACGAAGCAGACGAGTCTGCTCGTCGGGCACTTCAACAACGAGTCACGGGTCCTCGACAACGGACTCCGGACGCTCTCACCCGACTACGACATCCAGCAGGCCGGCAACCGCGTCCTCGTCACGGACCAGACCGAGAACACCGCGACGGCGATCGATCCGGCACGGGTCATCCTCTCCGACAGCGCCGACCTCGCATCCGGCGCGACGACGGTTCTCGGCGGTCCGACAGTCGCCACGGTGGATGCCGACGGGGGACTCCGCGCGGCACCGTTCACGTCGATCGCTGCGGTGGGCAAAGAGGCAGGCGATCCCATCGCGAAGCTCGGTAAGGGTGCTGTCGTCACCGTCAGCACGGCCGGCATCGTCTACGCCGTCTCGCCGGAGAAGGGCAAGCTCTTCGCCTACGGCCCCAGCGCGGACGGCAGCTTCGTTCAGACGGCGGAGCGCGAACTCGAGGGCATCGACAAGGGCGATGAGCTCGCGATCAGCGCGGTCGGAGGTGTCAGCGTCGTCCTCGATCGGACCACCTCGGTCCTCTACTCCAGCGACGGTCTGCAGACCGAGGTTCCGAAGGAGGCGGTCCTCCAGCAGCCCTCCAACGTCACCGACACCGTCACGCTCGCGACGCCGACTCAGCTGGTGCGCGTCCCTCTCGCCGGTGGCGACTCGGTCGTGAAGGATGCCGGGGGCGGCGGCAGCCCGGCTCAGCCGGTCTACGTCGCGGGGTGCGCCTACGGCGCCTGGTCGGGCACGGGTGCGTTCATCCGGGATTGCGCGGGGGACGAGAACGATCTCACCAAGACGATCAAGGGTGTCGACGGAAAGAGCGACCTCCGCTTCCGGGTGAACCGCGACGTCGTGGTCCTGAATGACATCTTCGGCGGCGGCGCATGGATGGCCAGCGACGCGCTCCAGCAGGTGGACAACTGGGAGGACCTCACTCCGCCCGAGGGCGAGGGCGAGGAAGAGGAGGAGACGACCGAGGAGACGATCCAGACGACTCTCCCCGAGCGCAGCGAGCAGAACACGCCGCCCATTGCCGAGGACGACCGCTACGGCGTCCGTCCGGGCCGCACCACGGTCCTCCCCGTCCTCGAGAACGACCTCGATGCCGACGGCGACGTGCTCGTCGCCAAGGTCGTCACACCGCCGTCCACCGGCAAGGTCATCCCCATCTACAACGGCACCGCTCTGCAGATCGCCATGCCCGAGGACGCGACCGGGACGACGAACTTCACCTACGAGGTCTCCGACGGTCGAGGCGGCAAGGACAGTGCCCGGGTCTCGCTGACGGTGAAACCGCTCTCCGAGAACTCCGCGCCCGTGCAGAAGCGCAAGACGGCCATCACGGTCGAGACCGGTGGTGTCGTCTCATACAACGTCCTCAGCGACTGGGTCGACCCCGACGGCGACGACATCTTCCTCCAGTCGGTGACCACCGACGGCAGCGACGAGGCCGAGTTCACCCCCGATGGCCAGATCACCTACCGTGCCATCGGCGGCACTCAGGGCCGCATCGACGTCCCCATTTCCGTCTCGGACGGAAGCGAGAGCGCCACGGGAGTCGCGCGTTTCGACATCCGTCCTCTCGGCACCACGCTGCCGGTCACGAACGCGGATCACGTCGTCACGCGTCCCGACCGCCCGGTCATGGTCCGGCCGCTGACGAACGACACGAGCACCGGCTCCGAGCCGCTCCGCCTCACGCGCGTCGACGACGTCGAGGGCGGGAAGGTCACCCGCGACTACCCCGACAAGTCCTTCACGTTCCAGTCGTCCAAGATCGGCACGTACTACGCGACGTACCTCGCGTCTGCGGGGCCGAACTCCGCTCCCGGCATCGTGCGGATCGACGTCCTTCCCGAAGAGGATGCCGGGACCCCGCCGATCGCTGTTCGGGACGTCGCACTCCTCCCCGCGGGTGGCGACGTGCTGGTCAATGTGCTCGGCAACGACACTGACCCGGAAGGCGGCATCCTCGTCGTCCAGTCCGTGTCGGTCGACGAGGACTCCGGCGTGGCGGCCGCCGTGCTCGGCCACGAGACGGTCCGCGTGAGCGACCAGGCCTCGCTCGACAAGCAGGTCCGGCTCACGTACACGATCTCGAACGGGAAGCAGTCCGCACAGGGCGAGATCATCGTCATCCCGGTGCCTGCCCCCGAGAAGCTCAGGCCGCCGATCGCCGGGGACGACGAGGTCGTCGTACGCGCCGGTGACGTCGTGACCATCCCCGTGATGGACAACGACTACAGCCCGAACAACAGCGAGATCCATGTCTCGCCGACACTCGTGCCCCCGCTCGTCGATGACGCGGATGGCGATGTGTTCGTCTCGGAGGACACGCTCCGCTTCCGCGCCGGCTCTGAGGCGAAGACGGTCAATGCGACGTACGAGGTGGTGGACGAGACCGGGCAGCGGGATGCCGGCTACGTGACCATCCGCATCCTGGCCCGCGACGACAAAGCGAACGCCGCTCCGCGCCCGCGCGACGTGACCGTCCGTACGCTCAGCAACTCCGCCGTCACGGTGCCCATCGACCTGAACGGCATCGACGCGGACGGCGACTCGGTCGAGCTCGTCGGTCTCGCCTCGGCCCCGCAGAAGGGTCAGGTGTCGGCGATCGAGGCGGACTCGTTCACGTACACCGCGTTCGAGGACGCCGTGGGCGTCGACCGATTCCAGTACCGGGTGCGTGACGCGCTCGGCAAGGAGGCGACCGCCACCGTCGAGGTGGGCATCGCGCCCTCTCCCAGCACCAACCAGGCTCCCTACGCCGTTCGCGACTCGATCACCATGCGTCCCGGGCGCACCGTGGCGGTCGACGTCCTGAAGAACGACTCCGACCCCGACGGCGACAAGTTCGGCTTCGCCGAGAACGCCGTCCAGGTGCCGGATGTCCCGGGTCTCAGTGCGAAGGTCTCCGGGCAGCAGCTCCTGATCACGGCCCCCGATGAGCCGATGCAGACGAGCGTGGTCTACACGATCGCCGACGAGCGCGGCCTGAGCGCCACGACCTCCGTGCAGATCACGGTCGATCCCGACGTTCCGCTCGCCCGACCCATCGCGCGAGACGACCGTGTCCTCCCCGAGCAGGTCGAGGAGGACGGCAGCGCCGTCGTGGACGTGCTCGCCAACGACGACGATCCCGATGGCACGCGATCCGCGCTGGAGGTGTCGCTCGGTGCCGGCGGCGAGAACGCCCGTGTCGGTTCCGGTGGCAAGGTCAGCCTGAAGATCACCGACGAGCGCCAGCTCATCACCTACTTCGTCACCGACGAGGACGACCAGGTCGCGGCGGCCTTCATCCACGTCCCGTCATTCCAGGACCTGCCCCCGACGCTCATCTCCACCGAGCCGGTGACGGTCAAGAGCGGCGAGTCGATCGACCTGCCGCTGTCCGAGTACGTGCGTGCCTCGGGCGGCGCCGATGTTGTGATCACCGAAGCCGAGAAGGTGGCAGCGGCGCACAGCAACGGCGCGAACCTCGTGAAGGACGAGTCGACGCTGACCTACACGTCTGCGGAGCGCTACTTCGGCTCGGATGCCCTCACCTTCGAGGTCACCGACGGCAGCGGGCCGGACGACCCGAACGGGCGGAAGGCGACACTGTCCATCCCGATCACCGTGCTCCCGCCCGACAACGTCCCGCCGACCATGACGGGCGCCTCGATATCGGTCGCTCCGGGTGAGGACCCCACGACGCTCGGCCTGCGCGAGCTGGCTTCCGACCCCGACCCGGGCGACATGGACAAACTGCAGTTCTCGCTCGCGTCCGACGCACCTGCCGGAGTCGACGCCTCGATCGACGGTCAGACCCTCCGGGTGTCCGCTCAGGCGGACGTCCAGAAGGGCACCCGGTTCTCGCTCACGGTGCGCGCCACCGATGGTCAGACCGAGCCGGTCGACGCCACCATCCAAGTGACGGTGACGGCCTCGACTCGTGAGCTCCCGTCGGTGAACGATGACATCGTCGCCCAGGCCGACCAGGGCGAGACCGTGTCGATCGACGTCCTGAAGAACGACGTGAACCCGTTCCCCGAGAAGCCGCTCGAGATTGTGAACACGCAGATCGAGACCGGCGATGTCACGAGTGTGGATCAGTCCGGCGGGACGGTCCGCGTCACCACCGACAAGGACTTCGTCGGCAACGTCGTCGTCCGCTACACGGTGCAGGACGCGACAGGCGATTCGGATCGACGTGTCGACGGTCGCATCCGCATCACGGTCCAGGGGCGCCCCGACGCACCGGGCAAGCCGACGGTGACGACGGTGGAGAGCCGCACCGTGGTGCTCAGCTGGACGCCTCCGGTCGACAACGGCCGCAGGATCGAGAAGTACACGGTGACCTCGACCGCGGGCGGCTACACGCGCGACTGCCCGTCGACGACGTGCACCCTCGACGGCCTGACGAACAACGTCGAGTACAACTTCGTCGTGACGGCGACCAACAGCGTCGGCGAGTCCGACCCGTCCGTCCCGTCCGAGACCGCTCGGCCCGACGTGCGGCCGGATCAGCCCGCTCCGCCGACGCTGACCTTCGGCGACCGCAGCCTCGACGTCAGCTGGACGGCGCCCCGCACCGAGGGATCCCCGGTCGAGAGCTACACGCTCGAGATCTCGCCGGCGCCGCCGTCCGGCGTCGCTCAGAAGACCGGCGTCGCCGCGACTCGCCTGACGTGGGACGGTCTGCAGAACGGCACCGAGTACCAGGTTCGCGTCCGCGCCCACAACCGTGCACCCGAGCCGTCGGACTTCTCGCAGTGGTCCGCCGGGGAGATCCCCGCGGCTCCGCCTGCGGCGGCTGGCGCGCCCACCGTGGCGCGCATGGAACCGGTGGGCAACCGCGCTCAGATGCGCGTCTCGTGGAACCAGCCCGCCGAGAACGGCGACGCGATCTCCGGCTACGAGCTCCGCGTCATCCGCGGTGGCAATGTCGTGGACACTCTCAAGCCGTCGGCGGGACAGACGAGCCAAGCCGTGGTTGTGGACACCTCGGAGACGGACTACACCTACAGCGTCCGCGCCCGTAACAAGGCGGGATGGGCGGAGTGGAGCGCTCCATCGGCTCCGCGGCGCGCGTTCACGCCGCCGGGGGCTCCCTCCGGCGTCACCGCTACCGAGGGCGACAACCAGGTCGGTGTCCGGTGGCAGGCCGGTGCCTCTAATGGTGCGAGCGCCAATGAGATCCAGTACCAGTACAACGTCAACGGCGGTGGCTGGCGTGCCGACTGGGTCGACGGTGGCGGTTCCGGCACGTCGGGCACGATCGGCAACGGCGCGGTGAACAACAACGGCGCGTACACGGTCCAGATCCGCGCCGTGGCGACCGCCGACGGGACGACCTACGAGGGCGCAGCGTCGGCGGCATCCAACCAGGTCCGGCCGTACGGTCAGATCGGGAGACCGTCCGCGAGCGCGTCGACCGTCGGAGACGGGAGGACCATCAGAATGAGCTGGTCCTCGCCGGCAGCGAACGGTCGGCCCGTGACGACGGAGATCCGCACCGGCGACGGCAACGGGTGGCGCAAGGTCGCTGCGTCCGGCTCCGAGGACTACCGCGTGGACTACAGCACGACGCGCACCATCGAGGTCCGCACGAGCGCGGACGGAAGCACGACCACGACGGACCAGGCGAGTGCGCGCAGCGTGGATGCGCCGCCGCCGCCGCAGCCTCGTGTCTGGGTCACGCGAGGGGATCGCGCTCCGCAGAGTTGTACGAACGGCTGCTACAAGTTCGTCGTCAACACGCAGAACTTCGACGGCGGTCGGTACAACATCGCCTGCAAGTACAGCGGCGGCAGCGGCAACGTCAGCAACAACGCCTACGCCTACGACCTCCCCGCCAACGGCTCGAAGCAGATCGAGTGCTGGCTGGGCGCCGACGGCTACGACGTGTGGGTGGACATCCAGGGCTGGGGCGGCGCGGTCGACACGGAGAAGCAGTGGTGGCCACGTGGATGAGTCAGTGAACGATTTCGAGAGCAAGGACTGAACGAATGAGCATGACCCCCGAACAGGCGGCCTGGTTCCGCGACACGTTCACCCGTCTCGTCGACAACGTCGACCAGGCCCTGATGGGCAAGCGCGAGATCGTCGGCCTCGTGCTGGCCGCGATGCTCGCCGAGGGCCACGTCCTCCTCGAGGATGCTCCCGGCACGGGTAAGACGAGCCTCGCGAAGGCGCTCGCCGCGAGCGTGCAGGGCACGTCCACCCGCATCCAGTTCACGCCCGACCTGCTGCCCTCCGATGTGACCGGTGTCACGATCTACGACCAGCAGAACCACAAGTTCGAGTTCCACAAGGGACCCGTCTTCTCCTCCATCGTCCTGGCTGATGAGATCAACCGCGCCTCGCCGAAGACCCAGTCGGCGCTCCTCGAGGTCATGGAGGAGTCTCGTGTCACGGTCGACGGCGTGCCGCACGAGGTGGGTCGACCGTTCCTGGTCATCGCGACGCAGAACCCGATCGAGCAGGCGGGTACGTACAAGCTTCCTGAGGCGCAGCTCGACCGCTTCATGATCAAGACCTCGATCGGCTACCCCTCGCTCGCCGTCGCCGAGCGCATCCTCGCCGGCGATGTCGATCGCAACCCGTCCGGCAAGCTCAGCCCCGTCATCACGACCAAGGCCGTCGCCGACATGGCCGACCTCGCAGCGACCGTCCACGTCGACCCCGCCGTCGCGCGTTACGCGGCGCAGCTGGTCGAAGCGACGCGCGAGTCGGACGCCACGAAGCTCGGCGTCTCGGTCCGCGGTGCGATCTCGATGATGCGGATCGCGCGCGTCGTCGCGGCATCCCAGGGTCGTCACTACGTCATCCCCGACGACGTCAAGGCGCTCGCGGCACCCGTGTGGACCCACCGACTCGTCCTCGACCCCGAGGCAGAGTTCTCGGGCACGACGTCCGAGTCCGTCATCGAGCGCGCTCTCACGCAGGTCGAGGCGCCCCTCGCGAGGGCGTCGGCCTGATGACGATGACGCCGGAGACGGTCGCCGCGCCGGACGCGCCCGGCCCCTCCGGCGTGCCCGCGGACACCGCCGACGACGCTCCCGCGTTCGCACCGCGACAGGCGACGAGCTTCGAGAGGCTGCGCGAGGGCGCTGCGGTGTGGGGGCGTCGCGTCGGAGCGCGGATCGCGGTCGTCGCCGGCGTGATCCAGGTCACCGGCTGGGTGGTCATCGCCGTCGCGATCGTCCTGTGGATCACCGCGCTCACGCTCGGGTGGGAGGAAGCCTTCGTCGCGGCGATCGTCGCGACCGTCCTCGCGCTTCTGTGCGTCGGCTTCCTGTTCGGTCGCACGGCGTACGACGTGGACCTCGACCTGACGCGCACCCGCGTCGTGGTGGGGGAGCGGGCCGTCGGCGCGCTGAAGCTGGCGAACCGCACCTCGCGCGCCCTGCTGCCGTCCGAGATCGTGCTGCCGGTCGGATCCGGCCGGGGTGTGTTCCAGGTACCGCGCCTGCACGCGGGTCAAGAGCACGAGGAGCTCTTCGCGATCCCCACGACCCACCGGTCGGTCCTCTCCGTCGGCCCCGTCAGCGTGCTCCGCGGCGACCCGCTCGGACTCTTCGAGCGGACGCACGATCGCCGTCAGGCGGTCGACCTCTTCGTCCACCCGCGGACGCTCCCGCTCGAAGGGCTCTCGCTCGGCCAGATGCGCGACCTCGAGGGGCTGCCCGACCAGCACCTGGCCCGAGACGACGTGTCGTTCCATGCCCTCCGCGACTACCAGCCCGGCGATGACCTCCGTCACGTCCACTGGAAGTCCACGGCCCGCACCGGCACGCTCATGGTCCGCGAGTACGAGCAGACCCGCAGGTCGCACTTCGTCGTCGCGCTGTCGACCCACCCCGGCGAGTACCGGGATGCCGACGAGTTCGAGACGGCGATCTCGGTCACCGGGTCGGTCGGCCTGCGAGCGCTCCGCGATTCGCGCACCCTCGACGTGCGGACCTCCGAGGGCAAGATCCGGGCCGAGACCGGTCGCCGCTTCCTCGACTCGCTCTCCGCGATCGAGACCACGAAGCCGCGTGACGGCGGGATCGTCGCCCTTGCCGGCATCCTGGCCGCTCATTCACCGGATGCCGCCGTCGCCATCCTCATCTGCGGGTCCACCGTCGATGCGGGTCAGATCCGGTTGGCCTGCTCGCGTGTGCCGTTCGGCGTCCGCACCATCGCGGTGATCGCGGACGGCCGCCTCGAATCCCCCGCCCTCCGCCGCGTGGGCGACGCCGACGTCGTCGCTCTCGGGCATCTCGACCAGCTCCCGAACGCGCTCCGCAAGGTACTCTCGTGAACCGTCTCGCCCTCCTGATGCTGCCGGGGATGACCTGGCGCCGTATCGTCGCGGACGTCGGCGCCGTGATCCTCCTCCTGACGGTGGGCATCATCGGCTTCGCCGCCACCTTCGACGGAGCGAGCTACCTGGTTGCGGCCATCGGCGCGCTTCTGCTGGGGCTCGTGCTCGCGTGGATCGGGACGCGGTGGCGCTGGGGGATCCTGACCCTGACGGGCGCCGCGGTCGCGGTGTACTTCCTCTTCGGCGGCGCGCTCGCCCTTCCCCACACCACGTTCCTCGGAGTCGTCCCGACGCTCGAGACCTGGCGCCAGCTCGCGGTCGGCGTCGTGACCTCGTGGAAGGACCTGCTCACCACGGTGCCGCCGGTGGATCCCGGTGACGGCCACCTGATCGTGCCGTTCCTCATGACCCTCGCCGCGTCGGTGCTCACCGCATCGCTGGCGCTCCGACTACGGAGGGCGGCGTGGGCTCTCATCCCCGCGTCCCTCTACATCGCCGGTGAGATCCTCCTCGGGACGGCGCAGACCGTGGCCCCGATCGTCCAGGGCGTGGTCTTCGTGGTCGTCGCCGTCGTCTGGCTCGCGCTGCGCACGATGTGGAGCCCGGAGCGCACCGCTGTCGAAGCGGCGACGCCGGGAGCGGCTGCGTCGCGCGCCGCGCGGCTGCGTCGCCTCATCTCGGGTGGCGTCGTCCTCGCTCTCGCGACGGGAGCGGGTGCCGCGGTGGCGGCGACCGCCGCGCCCCCGACGCAGCGCTACATCCTCCGGGATTTCGTCGTCCCGCCCTTCGACATCCGCGACTACGCGAGCCCGCTCCAGGCCTGGCGCAAGTACGTCCGCGACTACACGACCGATCCCTTGTTCACCGTCACCGGCCTCCCGAAGGACGGCCGCGTGCGACTGGCGACGATGGACTCGTACGACGGGGTCGTCTACAACGTCGCCGAGGACGGCGCAGGGTCGTCGAGCGCGTTCACCTCCATCCGCTCCAACATGTCGCCGCAGGCGACGGGGTCGGACACGAAGGTCCGCGTCGACATCGAGAACCTCTCGGGCGTCTGGCTGCCGACGGTCGGTGCCGCGCGCGAGATCGACTTCACCGGGTCCCGTGCGACCGACCTCCGTCGGGGCGCCCACTTCAACGACGGCACCGGCACGGCGGTGACCACGGCAGGCGTCCGATCGGGTGACGCGTACACGATCGACACGATCGTCCCCCCGGTCATCAAGGACGAGCAGCTCTCCGACACACCCTTCGCCTCGCTGAAGATGCCCAAGCAGTCCGGCATCCCGCAGGCTCTCAGCGAGATCGCGTCGGACGCGACGGAGGATGCGGAGAGTCCCATCGATCGGGCGCGCGCCCTCGAGACGTACCTCAAGACCGACGGTTACTTCAGCCACGGTCTCGCCAGCGACGTGTACTCTCCGTCCGGTCACGGTGCCGCGCGCATCTCGATGCTCGTCTCGAACGAACAGATGATCGGTGACGACGAGCAGTACGCCGTCGCCATGGCGCTCATGGCCACCCAGCTCGGCATGCCCGCGCGCGTCGTCATGGGCTGGCACCCCGACCAGGGTGAGAAGGATGCCGGTGGCGTCTTCACCGCGACGGGCGAGAACATCCACGCCTGGGTGGAGATCGCGTTCGAGGGCGTCGGCTGGGTGCCGTTCGACCCCACCCCCGACGAGGACAACGAGCCGAGCCAGCAGAACACGAAGCCGCGGGCGAACCCCAAGCCGCAGGTGCTGCAGCCGCCGCCGCCCGCTCAGGAGCCGGCGGAGCTCCCGCCGGCACTGGCGGAGGAGCGCGACCAGGACGAGCAGCCCGACTCCGATCTGGGATGGTTGCTGTCCGCTCTGCTGTGGACGGGTGTCGGCCTCGGCGGCATCCTTCTGCTCCTGTCGCCCTTCCTCGTGATCGGCGGGATCAAAGCCGCCCGGCGCACGCGTCGTCTGCACGCGGAACGCACCGCGGACCGCGTGTCCGGTGGATGGGACGAGCTCGTCGACCGCGCCGTCGACTATCGGGTCAGCGTCCCGCCCGGATCCACGCGTGCCGAGAGTGCGGCGGTCGTCGGTGAGACGTTCGACGGCAGCCGCGTCGCGACCCTGGCGCATCGGGCAGACGCCGACGTCTACGGTCCCGGCGACCCCAGCCCCGAGGACGTCGATGCCTTCTGGCGCGAGGTCGATGAGATCGTCGCCGGCATGGCCGGGGGAGCGACCTTCTGGCAGCGCCTCCGAGCGCGGCTGAGTCTGCGATCGCTGCGACGCGACCGGACGAATCTGTGGGCGAGTCTCTCGACGTTGATCCGGACGCGTCGGAGATGACGGAGCGCCGTCCGGCGACGATGCCTCACCGCATCCTCGCCGTCGTCATCGATTCCGTCGCAGGCGGAGTCGTCGTCGCGCTCGTCTCGGGCGCGGTCGTGACCGTGTCGGTGCTCGCGGGCGGCGCGCTGGCGGTCCTCGCGCTCGCTCCCGCGGTCGCCCTCGCTGCGGTCGCGTGGTTCCTCGTCCATACGACGATGCAGGGCGGACGCGGCTCGCTCGGTATGAGAGTCATGGGGCTTCGGCTGGCCCACGCCGCGGACGACGCCGATCTCGGTTTCGGACGGGCTCTCGGGCGGAACCTCGTCTGGGGTCTGACCAGCAGCGTCATCGTCGGGCTGTTCTCGCCGCTGTTCGACCCGTCCCGGTGGCGGCGCGGGTGGCACGACGTCGCCTCGGGCGCCGTCATGGTCGACGCCGCGCGCGCGGAACGGCGCGAGCGGGTCGAGGCTGCTCCGCCTTCCGCTCCCGTCGTCGCGCCGGCTCCGGTCGTCGCGCCGGAGCCTGCGCTCGCGGTTGCGTCCGCACCGGCGGTCGCGCCCGCTCCGGTGGCAACGCCCGCCCCAGCCGCGCCCGCCGCGGCAACGCCCGCCCCGCAGGGCGCCCCCCTGGCCGCGCCCGCGTGGGCCCCGGCATCCCCGCCGTCGAGCCGACGCATCCCGCGGACCCTGCCGGTGGACGTCATCTCGACCGTCCCCGGGCTTCCGCACCGCGACGGACAACCCGACGCGGTGGAGCACGCCGTCCCGCCGGTCATCGCGATCCTCCGCTGGGATGACGGCACGCGCCACAATGTGTACGAGCCGAGCCTCTTCGGACGCGGACCCGGTCAGCAGGAGGGCCGTCGCAGCGTCGCCGTGCGCGACGAGACGCTCTCGATGTCGAAGACCCATTTCGAGATAGGAGTCGACGCGACGGGCTCCTGGATCGTCGACCGGCACTCGCTCAACGGGGTCGTGATCGTCCGCGGCGGCCAGCCGCAGCGACTCGCCCCGGGAGAACCGGCCCGCATCTGGTCGGGCGACGTGCTCGAGCTCGGCGATCGCAGCCTGACCGTGGAGAGCGCCCGGTGATCGCCATCGACGTGGCGGTCGGCGCAGCGACGCATCCGGGCCTGCGCCGACGCGTCAACGAGGATTCGCATCTCGCGGAGTATCCGCTCTTCCTCGTCGCCGACGGCATGGGCGGCCATGACGCCGGGGCCGCGGCGAGCTCGGCCGTCGTCGCCGAGTTCCGGACCCTCGTCGGCCGCGACTCGGTCGGCATCGAAGGGATGCGGGAGGCACTCACCCGCGCACGCGCCGCCGTGCTCCGCATCAGCCATGAGACACGTGCGGCCGGTACGACGCTCACCGGCGTCGCGGTCACCGAGGTGGGCGGACACGGCTACTGGCTCACGATCAACGTGGGCGATTCGCGCACGTATCGGTACGCCGAGGGCGAGCTCGAGCAGATCAGCGTCGACCATTCCGTCGTCCAGGAGCTCATCGACGCGGGAGAGTTGACCGGCGAAGCGGCCGGGCGGGATTCGCGACGCAACGAGATCACCCGAGCCATCGGCGCCGGCAGCGGAGGCGAGGCCGACTTCTGGCTGATCGCGGCTGAGCCCGGGGACCGCATGCTGATCTGCTCGGACGGCCTGTCGGGTGAGGTGCCCGAGGAGCGGATCAGCGGCATCCTGCGGGATGTGAGCGACCCCGCAGAAGCGGCGACCCGTCTCGTCCACGAGGCGATGCTCCACGGCGGCCGCGACAACATCACCGCTGTCGTGGTCGATGCCGTCCGCGTGTCAGGGCAGGATGATGATGCATACGACACATCGCCCGCGGGGGGCGTGTCGCCCGCCGACGAGGACACACGGCCGCGTGCAGCGGCAGGAGGAGACGCCTGATGCGCTCTGTGCGATACCGGCCTGACGGCAACGCCGAGGCGTGGCGTGCCGCGGTGACCGGATCCGCGCTCGCCGTCCTGCCGCCGGCGGTCACGCCGCACGCGGTCGAGGGCGTCTGGCGTCGCCTGGACACCGGCGGCATCGGCGCCGTCCTCGAGTCGCTCACCGGCGCGTTCGGGACCTCGCTCGCCGCGATCCCGCCCTTCGGGCTCGCCGTCGCCGAGGGCGATGGCGTCCGGGTCGCCGTCCGCGGCCCGGTGACGCTCGTGGTCGAGACGGCGGACGGTACCCACGCCGTCTCCGGCGACGGCGTCGCGACCTGGACCGAACGATTCCTCCCCGGCGTCGTGCGGGTGAGCGTCGACCTCGGCACGGGGACGGATGCCGACCTGCTGCCGATCGAATCGGGCGTCGTCCCTGCGGCCGAGGTCGTCTTCGACCTGAGCGGAGGTGACGCTCCGACGCCCGCCGCGGCGCCGGCAGCGTCCGCCGCTCAGCCCGCGCCTGCCGTCGAGCCGGAGCCCGAGCCCGCGCCTGCCGTCGAGCCGGAGCCCGAGCCCGCGCCCGCCACCGAGCCGGAGCCCGAGCCCGCCATCGAGCAGGAGCAGGGGCCGGAGCCCGCCCCGGAGCCTGCTGCCGAGTCGGAGTCCGACCCCGCACCGGAGGGGCCGTCCGCCCCGGCAGACGCTGCCGCGGACGAGCTCGGCGAGACCATCGCCTCACCCCGGAGTCGGGCGGAGAACCCCGCCCCCGAGCCGGCACCTGCCTCGTCGCCGCCCGGCCTCGTCACCGGCGTGCCGCCCCTGCACACCCTCGGCGGATCGCCGGTGTCGACCCCGCTGCCCGAGCCGGCGCCGTACAGCCCGGCCGACCACTCCGAGACCATCTCCGGCGTCGATGACGACCCCGAGCTGGGCGCGACGATCGCGAGCCCGCGCACCGCCGCGAAGGGAACCGCGCCCGTGCCCGCTCTCCCGCCGTTCGTGCCGCCGCACCTCAGCGCGCCCCCCGTCCCTCCGCTGCCTCCGCTGCCGAACGATCCACCCGGCGCCGCACCGCTCGGCGATCACGACGGTGCGACGGTCTCGGTCGCCGAGGCCCGCGCGATGCGCGCGGCATCCACCTCGTACGACTCGATCGAGGACGTTCCGCCGCGCAGTCCGTCCCGCGGACGCATCCGCCTCGCCGACGGGCGCGTCGTCGAGCTGGAACGCACCGTCATCGTCGGGCGCCGCCCGCGCTCGACCCGCCCCGCCGAGAACGATCTGCCCACGCTGGTCGCCGTCGACGGCCCGCAGCACGACATCTCCCGCAATCACGTCGAGATCCGCGCCGAGGGCGAGCACGTGCTCGCCGTGGACCTGGCGAGCACGAACGGAACCGTCCTCCTGCGCGGCGGACACGATCCCGTCCGCCTCCACCCGAACGAGCCGACCATGGTGATCGATGCCGACGTGCTCGATCTCGGCGACGGCGTCACCCTCACCTTCGAGGATCTTCCGTGAGCTCCAAGCGCGCCCCCGCGCCGCCGCCGCAACTCCCCGGCTTCTCCTACGTCCAGGTGCTCGGCTCCGGCGGTTTCGCCGACGTGTACCTGTACGAGCAGGCGCTGCCGCGTCGCCGCGTCGCGGTCAAGGTCCTCCTCGCCGACAAGATGACCAGCGGCGTGGCCGAGCAGTTCCAGGCCGAGGCCAACGTCATGGCGATGCTGTCGACGCATCCCGCCATCGTCACGATCTACCAGGCGGGCGTCTCGGACGACGGCCGGTCGTACCTGGTGATGGAGTACTGCTCCAAGCCGAACCTGCAGGTGCGTGCCCGTTCGGCGCCCATCTCGGTCGCCGAGTCGCTGCGCGTCGGCATCCAGGTCGCCGCAGCCGTCGAGACGGCCCACCGAGCCGGCATCCTCCACCGCGACATCAAACCGGCGAACATCCTCGTCACGGAGTACAACCGTCCCGCGCTCACCGACTTCGGCATCGCGACGACGGCCGAGGGGACCGACCCGTCAGCGGGCATGTCGATCCCGTGGTCCCCGCCGGAGTCGTTCGCCGATGCGCCGGACTTCACCGTGCGCTCTGATGTCTGGGCCCTGGGTGCGACCGTCTACAACCTGCTGGCCGGTCGCTCGCCGTTCGAAGTGCCGGGAGGGCGCAATGGCGGCGCGGATCTGATCCGCCGAATCGAGTCGGAGCCGCTCGCGCGCCTCGAACGCGCGGACGTACCCGTGTCGCTGTTCCAGGTGCTCGAACGGTCCATGTCGAAGCGGCCGGGCGACCGGTACGAATCCGCCGTCGCCTTCGCTCGTGCGCTGCAGAAGGTGCAGATCGAGCTGGCACACTCGGTCACGCCGATCGACATCCTCGACGATGCTCCGCCCGTCGAGGACGAGGAGGAAGAGGGCGAGCTCACCCGCGTCCGCGGCATCGTCAGCATCGATCCTCACACGGCGCCCGCTGCGGGCCCCACGTGGGAGCGTTCCGCTCTCGCGGCCGGTCTCGGGACGGGAGTGGATGCCACGGCTCGCCGCGACACGTCGGCGTGGGCCCCGGTCGACACGGGCACGAACACCGGCTCGGATGCGACCATGCTGCGCCCGCCGACAGCGATCCCGCCGTCGGCTCCGGTCACCACCGCGGCTGACGAGGGCACGATCGTGCGGGGCCCCCAGCGCATCCCCGCAGCCACCGCGCCGACGGCACCGGTGTCGCCTCCGGCGGACACCGGCTCGCCGCAGGCGACGGCTCCCGCCCCTCCGGCGCCGTCGCGCAAGGGGCTGTGGATCGGGCTGATCGCCGCCGCCGTGGTCGCAATCGTCGTGGTGGGAGCCGTCGTCGTCGCGTCGCTTCTGACACCGCCCGCCGAGGAGGCTGCACCGTCGACGTCCCCCTCGGCCGCGCCGGTCCCGCAGGATCCGGTCGCGGAGTTCATCGCGCCGCCGACGGAGGGCGAGAGCTCGGTCGGGGGCGGAAAGGCGACGTTCCGGTGGATCAACCCCGATCCGCAAGAGGGCGACACCTACCTCTGGCAGCAGGTCCGGCTCGACGGCGGTGAGGCGACGGCCGCCAACGTGCGCGAGACGAGCGTCACCGTGCCCCTCGGTACCGACACCCAGGTCTGCATCGATGTCAGTGTGCGCCGTGAGAACGGCTCGACGAGCGACCCGCTCCGCATCTGCGCAACCTCCTGACGGGCGGACTCAGCCCCGGTCGAGCACCTTCACGATGACCGACCGGCGGCGCAGTTCCGCGACCGTACGCGTCTCTTCGTGCGCGTCGCGGCCGAGGGCCTTCACGTCGGTGACGACGAGCACGTCTCCGGCGCCGAGGCGTCCGAACAGGCGCGTGAGTCGTTCCTCCCACGTCTCCCCGATGTCGGGGGCCGGATGCCGGAAACCATCGATCGGCACGCCGAACTGCGCGAGCGCCTCACGCTGCGCGACGACGCTCGGCATATCGGGGCGCGAGACGACGAGGCCGACGAGCCGAGAGCCGGCGGGGAGAGCCAACCACCATTCGGGGCTGGGGTGCAGCGCGGCGAAACCGGGGGCATCCGTCGTCGGATCGTCGGGGATCGCGATGAGGCGCGATTCCGCGTAGTCCCCGGGTGCCGGTTCGTCCGCGCGTGCGTCCACTGTGATCTCCTCCGCGAGCGGCGACGCGATCAGCGCCGTCGCACTCCATTGTGTCCGATTGCCCCATTCTGTCCGATCGCCGACGGTCGGGGAGGGTGCGAGTACGGTTCCGGCCGCGGACGCAACCCGTGTCGTCCGACACGGTGCCGGGAGTACCGTCACGGCATGACCTTCAACCCGAACGCGGATGTGCGGGGCAAGAGCGCGACCCGTCGTGGCGGCCGCGGGCCGATGATCGCGGGTGGTGCCGGGGTCGGGGTGATCGGCATCGCCGTGCTGCTCTTCTCGCTCTTCACCGGCCAGGACCTCAGCGGACTGCTCGGCGGGGCGCCGGGCGGTGGCACCCAGGAGCAGGGGACCGCATTGACGAACTGCCAGACCGGCAGCGACGCCAACAACGACGACGCGTGCCGGCTCGACGCCGGTGAGGAAGTCATCAACTCCTACTGGGAAGGTCAGTTCGACGGCGACTACCGTGCGCCGAGCCTCGTGATCGTCGATCAGCAGGCGCAGACACCCTGCGGCACGGCATCCAATCAGACCGGTCCGTTCTACTGCCCGACGGACGAGACCGTCTACATCGACCCCACGTTCTGGTCGATCCTTCGGGGACAGCTCGGCGCCGAGGGCGGTGATTTCGCGCAGCTGTACGTGCTCGCGCACGAATACGGACACCACGTCCAGCACCTGACGGGCGTCTTCGAGGATCATCCGCGCGACGGCACCGGCGAGGACAGCAACGCCGTCCGCACCGAGCTGCAGGCCGACTGCTACGCCGGAGCCTGGGCGGCGGACGCGTCGAAGCAGAAGGATGCCGCGGGTCAGCCGTACCTGCTCGAACCGACGCAGGCGCAGATCGACGACGCGCTCTCGGCCGCCGCTGCCGTCGGCGACGACCACATCCAGCAGCAGTCGGGCCGCGTGAATCCCGAGAGCTGGACCCACGGCTCGAGCGAGCAGCGGCAGCGCTGGTTCATGGCGGGATACGAGGGCGAACCCCGCGCGTGCGACACGTTCGCGGTCTCGGGTCGGGACCTCTGAGAGTCCCGCCCGGGAGGCGCCTGATAGGCTGACGGAGTTGCGGCGCCTTTCCTGGTGCCCCTCGCGTCGTAGAACGCATCATCCGCTGCCGATCCATCGATCGTCGCTGGCGACTCCTTCTCACGGCGAACCCGTCTGCGCACTCGCACTCGGGACACCGATCCGGGCGAACACGCCCGAGTTAGTTCTCTCATGACTGAACCCACGTTCGGCACGCTCGGCGTGCCCGCCCCCCTCGTCACCGCGCTCGCCGCGGACGGCAAGACCACCCCGTTCCCGATCCAGATCGACACGCTCCCCGACACGCTCGCCGGTCGCGACGTGCTCGGCCGTGGCCGCACCGGCTCGGGCAAGACCCTCGCCTTCTCGATCCCGATGGTCGCCCGCCTCGGGCAGGGCCTCGCCGGCGGCACCCGCCGCCGCGGCCGCATCCTGGGCCTCGTCCTCGCTCCGACGCGCGAGCTCGCTACCCAGATCGACCGCGTTCTGGCGCCGCTCGCGGCTGCCTACGGCATGAAGACGGCCACCGTCTTCGGCGGCGTCAACCAGAACCGCCAGGTCGAGGCCATCCGCGCCGGCGCCGACATCGTCGTGGCCTGCCCCGGCCGCCTCGAGGACCTCATGCAGCAGAAGCTCGTGAGCCTCGACGCCGTCGAGATCACCGTCATCGACGAGGCCGACCACATGGCCGACCTCGGCTTCCTGCCCGGGGTCACCCGCATCCTGAACGCGACCCCGCAGGGTTCGCAGCGCCTGCTGTTCAGCGCCACGCTCGACAACGGCGTGGACAAGCTGGTCAGCCGCTTCCTGCAGAACGAGGTGCTCCACTCGGTCGACGAGGCGCACTCGCCCGTCACCGCGATGACCCACCACGTGTTCCACGTGCCCGGCTCCGACGAGAAGAAGGAGCTCGTGCGCTTCCTCGCCTCGGGCACCGGTCGCCGCATCCTGTTCCTGCGCACCAAGCACGCCGCGAAGAAGCTCGCCAAGCAGCTGACCTCGCAGGGCATCCCGTCGGTCGACCTGCACGGCAACCTGTCGCAGCCGCAGCGTGACCGCAACCTCGCCGCGTTCTCGGCCGGCACCGCCCGTGTGCTCGTCGCGACCGATGTCGCCGCCCGCGGTGTGCACGTCGACAACGTCGAGCTCGTCGTCCACGTCGACCCGCCCATGGAGCACAAGGCGTACCTGCACCGCTCGGGCCGCACCGCCCGCGCCGGCGCCGAGGGCGCCGTCGTCACGATCGTCCTGCCCGAGCAGCGTCGCGACGTCGACTCCCTGCTGCGCAAGGCCGCGATCTCCGTCACGCCGCAGACCGTGACCGCGGCATCCGCCCCGGTCGTCGAGCTCGTCGGCGAGATCGCCCCGCACGTCACCCCGGCGCCCGAGCAGCCGCAGGGCCGCGGCGGCGGGCAGAGCCAGGGCGCGAACGCGCAGCGCAAGCGCGCCGCTCGTGAAGGCCAGGGCGGCGGACGCGGCCAGGGCGGCGGACGCGGAGAGGGCGGTCGCGGACGCGGTCAGGGTCGCACGTCCGACGCCCCGCGTCGCTCCTCAGACGCCCCGCGCCGCGACGGCCAGCCCGCTCGGACGGCCGGCCAGGCCGCGTCGCACGGCGCGCTCAAGGCCGCCCCGACCGGCGGGGCTCGTCGCACCGGTCGTCGCGCGAGCGGCGGCGGCTCGCTGACCGTCGGTTCGGTCGTCCGTCAGAACGGCGCAGGTCGGCGCTCCGGCCGCTGAGCGCACTCTTCTCGAGAGCCGCATCCCGTCATCCGGGGTGCGGCTCTCGCCGTTGATGGGCGCGGCTCAGGCGCCGAAGGCCCGTGCCAGGGTGATCAGCAGCGGGGCGATGCGCCCGTCGATGCGGAAACGGGCGAACCCCTCCGACACCACGCGGCCGGTGCGCGAGGTCACGAACCAGGGCGGCTTCGGCAGCACCGAGAACCGGCCGCCGGTCAGAGACCGGGGGAACGGGCGGAACGGTCCGCGCACGACGGTCCGCTCGACGTCGTCCAGGAGCAGGGCGTTGTGGACGATCCCGATCCCGCTCGGGGCGTCGTCGACCGTGCCGCCGGGGAACGCGCCCCAGGTGGCGGTCGGCATGAGGAACCCGAAGGCGGTCCACGCGTTGATCGCGACCGTGCCGTAGCGCAGGCGTGCGATCGACTCCTCGAGCCCGGCGCCCAACTCGCGTGACGTAGCCGGGTCGACGAGGACGTTCGCGCCGAGGGTGCCGGTGAGTCGCTCGTTCGCGTGGTCGATGGCGGCGTCGAGGAAGGCTGCCCCTGTGCCGGGAAGGTCGACGATCCCCAGCACCGGCGCGAAGTACTCCGCCGTCTCGATCTCACCGTCGCCGTGGGTGATCGCGCGCGTGCCACCCGCGAACCACTCCGCATCGGGGTAGGTTTCGCGCACCCGCTGCAGGCGGGCGGTCGCATTCGGATACCAGACCGGCCGCTTCGGCGTCCGCGAGAAGGCTCGCCGCAGTTCGCGCTCGAAGTCCTCGCGCTGGTCCCAGTCACGGCTGAGGAGGACGACCTGCCCGGCGATGCAGTTGTGGCCGCTGTTGTGCAACCGCATGGTGGCGACGTGCTCGGCCTGGAACCGCAGGTCGGCCTTCGACCAACGTCCGGGCACCACGATGATCGGCGAAACCCCGCCGAGTTCCGCCGTGATCGGGACGCGCAGGCGATCCTCGCCCGCGCCGACGATGGCACGGAAGGTCGTCTCGGACCCGGTGATGTGGACGTGATCGACCTCGGCGTGCCGCGTGAGGTACGCGCCGACGTCACCGCCTCCGCTCACCACGGCGGCGAACCCGGCCTCGATGAGCGGTGCGAACGCGCGCTCGAAGACGGGGACGAGCGCGTCCTGCGTGGGGTTGACCTTGAGCAGCGCGACGCGCCCCTCCGCGAGGAGCTCGTACAGCACGTCCAGGAAGGGGATCGAGGTCACGTTCCCGGCCCCGAGGACGAGTCCGACCCCGGTGCTGCGAAGCGGATGCCGCGAACCGAGGCCTGCGGCATCCCGAGCCGCGTGCGACGTGACCCCGGGCTGCAACCACACCTCGGTCGTGTAGCCCGACAGCAGGATCCGATCCGAGAAGGTCAGCGGCGACGTGTGGACGACGGTGCGTCCATCGGGGCCGGTCCCGGTGCGGATGCCGCCGAGCGGGCTCCGGCCGCGGGCGAGGGCGTCGAGCGTCCGCGCGTAGGCGTCCAGGGCGACGATCGCCGCATACGGACCGGCGAGCCATTCCTCGCCGGCGAGCGGATGCCACGCGCTGAGCCCCTTGCTCGCAGCGGCGATCCTCGCCCAGTCGTCGGCGGAGTCGGCGACGGCGGCACGGACGCGGCGGAGCAGGTCACGTCGGCCGGCGGCGGTGAGCGACGTCCAGTCGCCCGCTCCCGCACGCAGGCGGGTGAGGGCCGTGTCGAGGGCGGTGCGGGTGTCGGGGGAGAGTTCGCGCGGCGTGGCCGGTGACGTCGTCGTCATCGTCGCTGGGTGATGGGCGAGGGCCGATGGGCTCAGATGAGAGACAGCTCGCGCAGCTTCGCCGCGACGTCGTCGTTGCTGGGCTCCACGTGGTGGGTCGAGTCCGGGTAGACGACGACGGGGATGTTGGTGCGTCCCGAGATCTCGCGGGCGACCTCGGCGGCGTCGGGCTCCGCTTCGAGGTCGACGTAGCGGTAGTCGACTCCGAGGCTGTCGAGCTGCGCCTTGGTGCGGCGGCAGTCGCGGCACCATTCGGCGCCGAACATCGTGATCTGAGCGGACGTGTCGGTCATCACTCCAGCGTACGCCTGCCGACCGAGGCGGGCGCTGTCTCCTTCGTCGCCACAGGCCTGCTCGCGCGGCGCGGTGCGTAGACGACGAGCGCGTGGAAGACGAAGCGCAGCACGAACGCTGCGACGAGGGTGAGCGCGGCCGCGAGGACGGCGGGGATGTGGGCACCCTCGACGAGGATCGAGAGGATCGGGATGCGGACGATCGCTTCGAGCCCGTTGAAGGTGAAGGATTTCACGAACCTCGTGAGCATGCGTCCGGACTCGGAGCGCATGTCGGCGAAGACGAGGTACTCCAGGAGCAGGAAGTTCGTGATGATCGTGATGACGCTCGCGATGATCGCGGCGGGCACGTAGTCCATCCCCAACCGGATCAGTCCCCACATGATCACGAGGTTCGCGATCGCGCCGAACCCGCCGACGAGGGCGAACGCCGACATCCGTCCGAAGCGCAGCATCGCCAGCTGCGTCAGGAAGCGCACGCCCTGCGTGAACGTCGCCTTCGAGGTCCCGGCGTGGCGCGAGGCGAAATCGAACGGCACCTCGTCGACGCGCAGCTGACGACGGGCGAGGACCTCGAGAAGGATCTTGAAGCCGCGGGGGCGGAGTGCCTCGACGTCGACCGCGTGCGTGTCGACGAGGAAGAACCCGGTCATGGGGTCGGAGCAGTTCGCCAGCTTGCGGGGGAACATCGCCTTGGTCAGCGCCGTCGACGCGCGCGAGACAGCGGTGCGGGTCGCGTCGGCGAGGCCCTTCGACGTCCCGCCCGAGGCGTAGCGCGACGCGACGACGACATCGACGTCGCCGCGGTCGGCACGGTCGATGAGCCGCGGGATGTCCTCGGGGGGATGCTGCAGGTCGCCGTCCATGACGAGGCACCACCGCGAGCTCGCCGCCTGGAATCCTGCGACGACCGCGCCCCCGAGCCCCGCAACGGGATCCTCCCGATGGATCAGACGTACCGGGAAGCCGGCTCGTGTCGCCGCCGCGGCGATGATCTCCGGGGTGTCGTCCGTCGAGTCGTCGACGAAGACGACTTCGAACACACGTCCCTCGAGGGCATCGCCGATACGTCGCAGCAGCTCATCGACGTTCGGACCTTCGTTGAAGGTCGGAACGATGATCGACAGATCCATGGCGGGGCTCGCGATGCTCGGCGGCGGGCTCGGGGACGTCTCAGCCTAGCTGTGCGTCCGCGGTGTCGACTGGGGATGTCCCCCGCGAAGGTTCTGGGTCAGCTGACGGCGGCGGCCGGCCGTCTGCTAGACAGGAGGGATGATCTGGGGGGATGCCGCTGCGCCGCGCACGCGCCGGCGCGCGAAGGCGAGCGTCCTCGCGACCGCGCTGGTGATGCTCTCGACGGGATGCGCGTCGACGGCCGTCGACCCCGCGGCCGGCGCCTCCCCGACCGCGGAGGCGCCGGTGATCGCTGCGGCACCGTCGCCGTCCCCCTCGCCGACGGCCGAGCCCTCCCCGGCGTCCTCGTCGGTCATCGCGACGCAGGAGATCGCGGGCTCGGGTCCCGGCGCCGTCACCCTCGATGTGCCGGCTGGCACGCGCTCGGTGCAGATCCAGCTGACGTGCGATCCCGCGGAGCGCTTCACGGCGGAGCTCGGCGACTCGATGATGCTCGGGCAGGCGCCGCAGTCCGGGCCGTGCGACCCGGAGCGCGTGCTCTCCTGGCCGTGGGAGGCCCGGTCGGCTCCCGAGCTCACGCTCGGGCTGACCCCGGAGGTCGAGTGGTCGGCATCCGTCTCGTATCTGTCCGAACCGTTTCCGCAGGATGCCGTGCTCGCCGAGGAGTGCGAGCTGTTCTCGGGCGTCTACAGCCAGGTCACGAACGCGGACGAGGGCTACGGCTTCTACGCGGCTTTCGGCGCAGACGAATGGAACCGCCGACTGGATGCCGCGGCCGACGCGGCGGACATGCTCGCCGCGTCGTCGTCGACCGCCCTCGCGCCCTATCTCCGGTCGCTTCACACGGTTCTCGCGGAGCGCTCGCCGATCCCCGGCGGAATGACCGAGGTGCAGGAGTTCTGGGACGCTCAGAACCCGATCGCCCAGCTCTGCGCGGTCAACCACAGCGAGGTCTACGTCCTCGCCGAGTTCGGCGGCTGACCTCAGTCGACGGCGTCGCGCCAGGAGTGCTGCGGGCGGTAGCCGAGCACGCGCTGCGCCTTCGCGGTCGAGAAGAGGGAGTCGTTGACGCCCAGGTCGCCGCGTAGCTCGACGTCGGGGAACACCTCGGCGACGAGCTCGTCGTTCGGGCGGCTCATGACGGTGTCGGCCGCGGCGATGAGGAAGTGGTCGAAGCCGGGGCCCGCGACCTCGAGCGCGCGTTCGATGGCCTGCGATCCGTCGCGGGCGTCGATGTAGCTCCACAGGTTCCACTTGCGCTGCCGCGCGTCGGCGTCGAACGAGGGGAACTCCGCGTAGTCCTCGGGCCACATGACGTTCGAGAAACGGAGGGCGGTGATGGATGCCTTCGGGTACCACCGCGTCAGCTCGATCGCCATCTGCTCCTCGAGGTGCTTCACGAGCGAGTAGACCGATTCGGGTCGCGCCGGGTAGTCCTCGTCGACCGGGATGTAGGGCGGCGGTGTTTCGAACGGCAGGCCCTGCACGGTCTCGCTCGAGGCGTAGACGATCTTCGTGATCCCGAGGCGGAGCGCGGCCCAGAACACGTTGAAGGTGGTCGTGATGTTGTTGTGGAAGGTCGCGACGTCGGGGCGGATCCCGGGAGCCGGGATCGCGGCGAGGTGGACGAGGGCGTCGATGCCGTCGTGCTGATCGCCCACACCGGTGAGGGCGTCGACGACCTGGCCGTGGTCGGTGAGGTCGATCTGCACGAAGCCCGGGCCGCGGGTGCCGTGCTGGTCGAGTCCGATCACCTCGTGACCGGCGGCGGTCAGCTCGCGGACGACGACGGACCCGAGTTTTCCGGACGAACCGGTGACGGCGATGCGCATCCCGTCAGCATGTCACGCGCTCGAAGCGGTGGGGCCGTCACCACCCGTGAGTGTTGAGCCACTGCCGGCGGCGGGATGCCTCGGCATCCGTCTCGTCCTCGTCCGAGGTGACGTGTTCGGCGAGCAGGCCGTCCTGGAGTGGGACGAAGCGGTGGCAGACGGGGCACAGCGCGCGGCCGTCCGGCCATCCGTCGTCGAGGCTCGCGGCGGGGAAGCCGGGCTCGCCGGAGCCCGCGCAGCGGGACGGGTCGGCTGCGGCATCCGTCCACATGATCGTGCGGTGGCGGTGCAGACCCGGGTGGTCGAGGGGCCGCGTGCAGCGGCGACCGGCGCTGCGACTGCGGCAGAAGCGGACGACGTCGCTCATCAGTCGATGATCGCGGTCAGGCGTCGGAACGGGGCATCGGCGCGAGGCGGGTGAGCTGCGTGACGTGCCGCGGCTCGAGCTCGGCGATCGAGGCGACGCCGAGCAGCTTCATCGTGCGCTCGATCTCGCTGCGAAGGATCTCGATCGTCTTGTCGACGCCCGCACGCCCGCCGGCCATGAGGCCGTAGAGGTACGCGCGGCCGATGAGCGTGAACTTCGCGCCGAGCGCCATCGCGGCGACGATGTCGGCGCCGTTCATGATGCCGGTGTCGACCATGATCGTGGCGTCCCTGCCGACCTCCCGCACCACGGTGGGCAGCAGGTGGAAGGGGATCGGGGCGCGATCGAGCTGACGTCCGCCGTGGTTCGACAGGATGATGCCGTCGACGCCGTGGTCGATGAGGCGCTTCGAGTCCTCGACGTTCTGCACTCCCTTGATGACGATCTTCCCGGGCCAGATCTCGCGGATGACCTTCAGGTCCTCGTAGCTGATCGTCGGGTCCATCGCCGCGTTGAGCAGGTCGCCGACCGTGCCGCCCGTGGCCGACAGCGACGCGAACTCGAGCTTGGTGGTCGTGAGGAAGTCGATCCACCACCAGGGACGCGGGATCGCGTTGACGATCGTGCCGAGGGTCAGCTGCGGCGGGATCGAGAACCCGTTGCGCTTGTCGCGCAGGCGCGCACCCGCGACGGGGGTGTCGACGGTGAACTGCAGGGTGTCGAATCCGGCCTCCGCGGCGCGCTTGGCGAGCGCGTACGAGATCTCGCGGTCGCGCATCACGTACAGCTGGAACCAATTGCGGCCGTGCGGGTTCGCCGCCTTCACACCCTCGATCGAGGTGGTCCCGAGGGTCGAGAGGGTGAACGGGATGCCGGCGGCCCCCGCTGCGCCTGCGCCCGCGACCTCGCCCTCGGTCTGCATGAGGCGCGTGAAGCCGGTCGGCGCGATGCCGAAGGGGAGCGCCGAGGGCCCGCCGAGGATCTCGACGGAAGTGTCGACCTCGGCGGCGGGCCGGAGCACATCGGGGTGGAACTCGACGTCCTCGAACGCCTGGCGGGCGCGCGCGAGCGAGGTCTCGCCCTCCGCGGCACCATCCGTGTAGTCGAACGCGGCCTTCGGGGTGCGGCGCTTCGCGATCTTCCGCAGGTCGGAGATCGTGTACGCGGCATCCAGCCGACGCTTCGTGCCGTTCAGCTCGGGCTTCTTGAACTGCATGAGCTCGAGCAGCTCGACCGGCTTCGGGAATTGACGCTGCACCATGGCAACCATCCTCCTCTGGAGTGATCCGACGCGGGCCGGGATTAACGCAGGAAAGCGGCGGCGACGCCGGAGTCGACGGGGATGTGGAGTCCCGTCGTGCGCGAGAGTTCGGGGCCGGTCAGCACGTAGACCGCGTCGGCGACGTTCTCGGGGACGACCTCGCGCTTGAGGATCGTGCGGTTCGCGTAGAACTGGCCGAGGTCCTTCTCCTCGACGCCGTAGGTGGCAGCGCGGTTGGCGCCCCAGCCCGCGGCGAAGATGCCCGACCCGCGGACGACGCCGTCGGGGTTGATGCCGTTGACGCGCACGCCGTGCTCGCCGAGCTCGACGGCCAGCAGGCGCACCTGGTGGGCCTGATCGGCCTTCGTCGCCGAGTACGCGATGTTGTTCGGGCCCGCGAAGACGGAGTTCTTCGACGAGATGTAGATGACGTCGCCACCCATTCCCTGCTCGATGAGCGCCTTCGCGGCGGCCTTCGCGACGAGGAACGAGCCCTTCGCCATGACGTCGTGCTGCAGGTCCCAGTCCTTCTCGGTGGTCTCCAGCAGCGGCTTCGACAGCGACAGTCCGGCGTTGTTCACGACGAGGTCGACTCCGCCGAAGGCCAGGACGGTCGCATCGAGCGCGGCCTGCACGCCCTCGGCATCCGCCACGTTGGCGGCGACGCCGATGGCGATGTCCGTGCCGCCGAGCTCCGCCGCGGCGGCCCGCGCCTTCTCGAGGTCGAGGTCGGCGACGACGACGCACGCGCCCTCGGCAGCGAGGCGGGTGGCGATGGCCTTGCCGATGCCGGATGCCGCGCCCGTGACGAACGCGATGCGCCCCTGGTGGGTCTTGGGCTTCGGCATCCGCTGCAGCTTCGCCTCTTCGAGGGCCCAGTACTCGATGCGGAACTTCTCGGCGTCCGAGATGGGGGAGTAGGTCGAGAGCGCCTCGGCGCCGCGCATGACGTTGATCGCGTTGACGTAGAACTCGCCGGCGACGCGAGCGGTCTGCTTGTTCGCGCCGTAGCTGAACATGCCGACGCCCGGGACGAGGACGATGAGCGGGTCGGCGCCGCGGATCGCGGGCGAGTCGGCCGTCGCGTGCGCGTCGTAGTACGCCTGGTAGTCGGCGCGGTACGCCTCGTGGAGTTCGCGGAACCGGGCGATGGAGTCCTCGACGGAGGCGGATGCCGGCAGGTCGAGGATGAGCGGCTTGACCTTCGTCCGCAGGAAGTGATCGGGGCAGCTCGTGCCGAGCTCCGCGAGCGCGGGGGCCTTCTCGGCGGCGAGGAAGTCGAGGACGACGTCGCCGTCGGTGTAGTGGCCGACCATCGGCTTGTCGGTCGAGGCGAGGCCGCGGATCGTGGGTGCGAGGGCGGCGGCCTTCGCGCGGCGCTCGGTCTCGGGCAGTGCGTCGAAGCCGGATCGGATGCCGCCGAAGGGCTGCGCCGCGCCGTGGGTGTCGATGTAGGCCTGCGCGGTCTCGATGATCCAAAGGCTGTTGCGCTCGGTCTCCTCGGAGGTGTCGCCCCACGCGGTGATGCCGTGTCCGCCGAGGATGCAGCCGATCGCATCGGGGTTCGCGGCCTTGATGGCGGCGATGTCGAGGCCGAGCTGGAAGCCGGGCCGGCGCCACGGGACCCAGGCGACCCTGTCGCCGAAGATCTCGGCGGTCAGCCTCTCGCCGTCGGCGGCGGTCGCGATCGCGATACCGGCGTCGGGGTGCAGGTGGTCGACGTGGGCGGCATCCACCAGTCCGTGCATGGCGGTGTCGATCGAGGGAGCCGCGCCGCCCTTGCCGTGCAGGCAGTAGTCGAAGGCCGCGACCATCTCGTCCTCGCGCTCGACGCCCGGGTAGACGTCGACGAGGGCGCGCATGCGGTCGAGGCGGAGGACGGCGAGGCCCTCGGGCTTCAGTGTGCCGAGGTCGCCGCCGGAGCCCTTGACCCAGAGGAGCTCGACGGGCTCACCGGTGACGGGGTCGGTGTCGGTGCCCTTCGCGGACGTGTTGCCTCCCGCGTAGTTGGTGACCTTGGGGTCGGATCCGAGGCGGTTGCTTCGCGCGATGAGTTCGGCGGCGGCCGTGGGCGTGGGGGACATCGACTCTCCTGCGAGGCTCAGAAGTGGAAGATCTTGTGAAACATTTCACAATCTAACAGGCTCACCGGATCTCGACCAGCCCCCGGAAGGCCGCGAGCCGTTCGTCGGCGGGGTCGAGCTCGGTGACGAGGAGGTCGACGTCGGTCCAGGAGAGGGCCCGCGCGACGGCGAGTCGTTCGAGCTTTGAGGAGTCTGCGAGCACGACGGTCTCGTCGGCGTTCGTCGAGAGGACGCGCTTGACCTCGGCTTCTTCGAGGGTCGTCTCGCTCGTGCCGAATGACGGGTCGAGGGCGGCGGCGCTCGTGAAGAAACGGTCGTAGTGGAACCGACCGGCGCTCTCGCAGGCCTGCGCGCCGACGAAGCTGCCGGTGCGCGGTTCGAGGCGGCCGCCGAGGAGGATCGCGTCGACGGCGGGTCGGCCCTGGGCTGCGCGGAGGTTGTCGTACGAGTTCGTGACGACGAGCAGTTCGTCGCTGTCGTCGAGGGTCGAGATGAGTGCGCCGACGGTGGAGGAGGCATCCATCGCCGCGGCGCCGCCGTGGGGGAGCAGGTCGTGCGCCTTGCGGGCGATCTCGGCCTTCGCGCCGCCGCGCGCAGCGATGCGGGCGGTGAAGTCCTGCGGCACGATGGCGGCGACCGCCCCGCCCCGGACCCGTCGCGCGAGCCCCTCGCGGACGAGGTCGTCGAGATCGCGGCGGACGGTCATCGCCGAGACGCCGAACGCCTCGGCGGCCGGCTCGAGTCGGACGCTGCCGGACTCGGCGAGCATCTCGATCAGGAGCGACCGCCGTTCGGCGCTGAGCAACTGCGGCATGCGATCAGGGTAACCGGGTGCCGTGGCGACCTTAGGCTCGTGTCGTGAGCGAGCGTCCGGCGGTCATGTGCCCCACCTGCGGCGATCCGCTGCGCTTCGAGATCCTCGACGACGAGCGGTTCACGGTCGCGTGGTCCTGCCTCAACTGCGGGTTGGTGCGCGTGACGGAGCCGCGCTGATGGGTCGGTGAGGATCGCTCAGCGCGCTGAAGGACTGTAGTCGGGTGTCGGGGCGGGACCGCGTCCGGTGCAAACCGAGGCGACGAAAAGAGACAAGCGGAGGCACGAGACGAGGAGACGCATACGCTCCGAACGGATGGCTAGGCTTCGAGCATGTCCATGGACGCTAACGAGGTCGCCGCCGACGGTGACGCCACGACTCTTGGTGAGACGCTGGCGCTCAAGAACCTGCAATTCAAGTCGCTCACATTGCGAAACTTTCTGTCGTATCGGGATGCCACCATCGAACTAGGTGACTTCGTGGCTCTTGTTGGTCCGAACAGCAGTGGCAAGTCGAACGCGGTGGCCGCAATCAAGTTGCTTCGAGACATTCCCACTCACGGCCTGCCCAACGCGGTGCGGCGCAGAGGTGGGTACGACCAGCTGCGTCACCGCAGCGAGGGCCGGCCATACGAGCCCTCCTTGCGGCTTGAATTTCAGTTCGGCTCTGCTGAGGTGTCTCACTACGAACTCAAGCTTGGTTCGGTGGCGGGCAAGCGGTACGAGGTAAAGAGAGAGTCCGCTCACGTCTATTTCGGTCGAGAAGAATGGGGCTTCGAGAGCGACGGGACTCGGGTCGAAGTGCATAGCCCGGAGGAGGAGCGACCGGTCCCAGTCGCCCCCGGGCAAAGCGCACTGAGCACAGGAAGTCTCACCGCATTCCTCGTTCAGAGGGTGCTTCAGAGCCTGCAGGCTGTTGAGATCAACCCCTCGAGTGTTGCTGATCTTCAGGAGCCATCCTCGACGAGGCAGTTCGAGCCCGACGGGTCGAACGTAACGAGCGTATTCGAGAGCCTCACTGCGGCCCGCCGGACCGAACTCGTTGACCAGCTCGCCGCGATTGTTCCTGGCATTGCTCGGATCGAGCTAAGAAATCTGGCGGACCGACAAACCCTCGCGTTCTACCAAGCGACTGAGTCTAAAGATCGGATGTTCCTAGCGAAGCAGATGTCGGATGGGACACTGCGCAGTTTCGGCATCTTGCTGGCGATGCTTCAGCCAGCGTCGCCGTCGCTCATCGTCATCGAGGAGCCCGAGATTGCCATCCACGTTGGAGCCATGACAACGCTTGTAGACATCCTGCAGCAGCAGGCGAATGTGTCTCAGGTGTTAATCACGACTCACAGTGCGGACATCGTGAATGCGCTCCCCATTGAGGATCTTCGTGTCGTCTGGACAGAGAACGGTGAGTCTCGTCTTGCTCCGGTGTCAGATCACACTCGAGATGTGGTGCGGCGGGGTCTCATGACGCCGGGCGAGTTGTTGCGCGCCGATTCCCTGGACCCGGCGCTATGACGGTGCCAGCGGGGAAACCGCACATAGCACTAGTTGTAGAAGGCCCCGGAGATGTCCGAGCGGTTCCGATGCTGCTAAGGGCTCACCGTGCGCGAGGTGACGATTATGTCGATGTGATTGGCAAACCGGTTCCTTTCAATGGCAAGGGGAACGCCACTGCCGAAGGCGGGATAGAGGGGTATGTCGCCACCGCAGCACGCCCGGGCGCTGTGGGTGTGATCGTTGTGCTGGACGCAGACGACGAGCTGGTCTGTCAGGAAGGGCCAGAGCTTCTCGCTCGCGCGGAGAAGGAAGTCGGTGTGCCGGTGGTCATTGCTATCGCGGAACGTGACTACGAGGACTGGCTCTATGCGTCTGCCGAAACTCTCGGCTTTGATCCAGAACTCGAATATCAGCCGAATCGAAGGGGTAAGTCAGCCATTCCTAGCGCCCTGCTGCCCCAGAAGTATGTGAAACCTACACATCAACCTCGCATGACTGCCCGCATGGACGTCGGCCTGGCGGAGTTGCGCAGTCCTAGCCTCGCCCGATTGCTCCAGAAGTTTGACCACCTTCGGTCACTAATCCCCTGATGTCTTAGGCGAGGAGGCTCTGTTCGCCTGCTCGCAATCTTGGCGCGCCTCATCAGTTACGGTCCGGTGCGCATCAGCTCGGCCGTTCCGCGATGATCGCTGCGACAGGTCGAGCTCCGCGCTCGGCGCGGCGGTGGACGGCGACGACGTCGAAGCCCGCGGACTCGAGGAGCCGCTGCAGGTCGCGGGTGTTCCAGCGGTAGGCACGCACGACGGCGTGGTCGAACGCCTCCGTCTCGTCCGCGTCGAAGCAGCCCAGCAGCAGCGACCCGCCGGGACGCAGCACGCGCGCGAACTCGGTGAGCGGAACCGCGATCGCCTCGGGCTCGTGGTGGATCGTCGAGAACCAGGCGAGGATGCCTCCGATCGCGGCATCCGGCTCGTCGATCGCCTCGATGCTCTCGACATCGAACCGGACGCCCGGGTGGGTCGCACGCGCGTGGTCGATGAACTCCGGCACGAGATCGATCCCGCGGATCTCGGCGCCCCGCTCCGCGAGGTGCTGCGTCCAGTGGCCCGGGCCGCAGCCCGCGTCGATGAGGCGACCGGATGCCGCGGCTCCCCACGCCTCGATGAGGTGGCGATCCGCGTGGTGCATCGCGCCCACGGACCCGAGCACGCCGACGTACTCCGCGGCCCGGTGTGCGTAGGCGGCGGTCGTGCGGGTCATCCTACGAGGCTATCGACCGCGTCTGACCTGTGTCAGGATGCGGCGGTATGAGCACCGGCCCGGACTGGACGATCCGCATCCCCGGCTCCGAGCCCGACCGGCTGACCGCGCACCAGCAGGCACTCCTGGGTCAGGTGGAGGCGGAACTGCCCGCGTCTCGCGGAGAGACGTACGACGTCTCGGAGCTCGAGGCTCGCGTCACGCCGATCGTCCGGGAACTCGTCCGGTCCGGACTCACGGCCGAGCGGATCGCCGACAACAGCCGGCTCCGCCCGGCCTTCGTGACGCGGATCGCCGGCGCCGATGCGTGAGACGATCCCGAAGTGAAGATCACCCAGGTCCGCAACGCCACTCTGCTGCTCGAGGTCGGCGGCATCCGCGTGCTCGTCGATCCCATGCTGGGGGCGAAGGGCTCGCAGCCCGGCTTCGCCAGCGCACGGCGCAACCCGCTGGTCGATCTCGTGGTCCCGCTCGCGGACCTGCTGGACCCCGACATCGTGGTGGTGACGCACACGCACACCGACCATTGGGATGCCGCGGCCGCCGCGCTCCTGCCGCGTGAGGTTCCCGTCCTGGTCCAGCACGCCGACGACGCCGCGGTGATCGCCGGCGCCGGCTTCACGCAGGTGATTGTCCTCGACGAGCCGACGACGCTGGCCGGCGTGACCTTCACGCGCACGGGCGGGCAGCACGGCTCCGACGCGACGCTCGCTGCGGCGCCGCGACTCGGCGAGGTCATGGGTGTGGTCATCGCACATTCCGCGGAGCCGACGCTGTACGTCGCCGGCGACACCGTCTACCACCCGGCCGTCGAGGCGGCGCTCGCCGCACACCGGCCGGACGTCGTCGTGCTGAACACGGGCGAAGCCGTGCTGCCCGGTCTCGACCCGATCCTCATGGGGGCCGAGGACGTCGTGCGCGTGCACGATCTCGCGCCCGATGCCCGCGTCATCGCCGTCCACATGGAGGCGCTCGATCACTGCACCGTGACCCGCGCCGATGTGCGCGCGACGGCGGCGACTCACGGGATCACCGCGGCTGTCCACGTGCCGGAGGACGGGGAGACGCTGATCGTCGCACGGCCCGACGCGGATCCCGTGAGAGCGGGCGAGTAATAGATTGCATATCGATTTGCGATCGATGAATCGCGCGGACCATACGTAACGAGGACGTGATCTCTCATGACGGCAGGTGCAGCACCCCGTTCGCCGGGGCCGTCACCGGAAGACGACGCATCCGAAGTCTCTCGCTCCGAGGCGTTGTTCCACGCATCCGACTATGCCGGAGCCTTCGACGTCCTCCACGCGCGGAACATCCCGGCCATGCCCATCCCGCTCCTCGACCGCGCCCTGCCCATCCTCTTGATGTCAGGTGATGCCACGCTGGGGGAGGAGTTCTCGGTCACCGTGCTCGACGACGTGGAACGTCAGACCGCGGATGCCGCCGCCCCCATCGCGAGCATCGTTCGCACCTACCGCTCCGAGGCGACCGCAGAGCCCCGACGACGAGCGGTTCTGGCGACCGCCGCGCTGGAGGGCTTGCCCGCGGAGGCTCCGATCGCGCGCCATCGTGCGCTTGCCGTGCTGCTCGCGGCGAAGGTCGACATCGGTGAAGGCCTCGACGGTCACCTCCTTGCCCAGATGGAGGAGGTGGAGCGCGAGATCGACCTGGTCGCGTCCGTCGACAGTGCCCTGGCGCAGCGAGGTTTCCTGGCCTACCAGGTGGGCCAGCTCGACGAATCGCGCACCGCCTTGAGGCTTCTCAAGCGGAAAGCACGGGCTGATCAGCAGCCCTTCATCGAGAGCGTCTTCGCGACCCACCTGGCGACCGTCGACGCGTACGCCGGGCGGCTGGCTGCTGCGGCGGCACTGCTCGATTCGTACCGCGGTGAGACGCCGGTGTCGCCGGCGGCTGCGCGAGCCTTGGGGCTCATCGCGCTTCGCGCGGCGGACGACGTCGCCTTCCAAGAGGTCCTCCTCCAGCCGACGCTGCAGGGATCCGCGATCCACGGCGCATTCACTCGGCGCGCTCTGACGGGGCTCGGCGCCGCCCGACGCGAAGAATGGCGGGAAGCGTACTCGCAGCTGTCTCGTGCGCAGATGCACGCCCGGTCGCTCGGCCTGGAGGAGCCTGGTCGGCGGATGTGGATCGACGTCGATCTCGCACGGGCGGCCATCGCGATCGGCCGGCCTGGAGAAGCCGCCCGGATCAGCGACAACCTGGAGCGGCTGTCGGCGGGAGCCCGTCCGATCCTGGACGGGATGGCGGGGCGTATCCGGGGGGTGATCGCGGGATCGGACGACCCTGCGGCATCCATCGCCATCTTGGAGGAGTCGGTCGCGGCGCTTGCCGGAGCCGGCTTTCCGGATCAACTGGCACTTTCTCTGCTCGAGCTCGGACGTGCCCTGACCCGTGCAGAACGGTACACGGACGCGCGGAAAGCGCTCGACCGTGCGCGGGTGCTGACGGGGCTGACCGGGGACCGCGCCATCGGACTGCTCGTCGACCGGGCTCTGAGGCTCACGTCATCCGACGCGCTCCTCGCCGCCCTGACCTCGCGCGAGCGGCAGATAGCTTTCGCAGCAGCCCGCGGCGCGACCAGCCGGGAGATCGCCGAAGCCGGCTTCACGAGTATCCGGACCGTGGAGACGCAGCTGTCTTCGGCCTATCGGAAACTCGGCATCACCTCCCGCGCGCAACTGACGGTGCTGCTCGCCGACCATCTTCGTGAGCGGGCGCACGATCCCGAGAGCTGACCGCGGACTTACGTAGGAGTACGTATTCCTGCTCATCCTGCCCGTTGGTGGGATGGAACAGTGATCCAACGCCACCTCAATCCCCGATCAGCGGGTGGATTCCTCATCGCCGCGGTCATCGCGACGGCGCTCCCGTTCGTGGCGCTCCCCGCCCACGCCGACCCGCTCACGGCATCCGTTCGCGTTCCGCAGGCGGACCAGCGCGAGGTGCGGTTCTACGTCGTCAAGGAGAGCTTCAACGGCGAGCCGGAGTTCCTCTTCGCGATCGCACAGCGCTACCTCGGGGACGGCAACCGGTTCGAGGAGATCTTCGAACTGAACAAGGGCCGACGGCAGCCGGACGGTTCGGCGCTCACCGTGCCTACGAGCCTGAACCCGGGGTGGATACTCCTTCTGCCCGACGATGCGCGCGGCCCGGGCGTCCAGGTCGGCCGACTCGCTTCAGGCGAGGAGGAACCGCGGTCGCAGCAGCGTCCCACGAGTCCGCAGCAGCAGAACCCTCGGAACTCCGAGCAGCCCCCGGCCCAACCCCGTCCCACCCAGGTCGCTCCCGACCGCCAGGTGCCCCCGCGGGGCGATGCCGCCGAGACGCCGGGAGGTTCCCGCGGGCTGCCGGTCGTCGGGGCGGTCTCGATCGCTGTCGCTTCGGCCGCAGCGATCGCGGCCGGGACGGTGTTCGGCATCCTCCGTTGGCGTCGCCGCGCGGCTCGGACGGCAGGCGGTGGAGCATACGTCCGGGACAGCTCGGCATCGTGGACGATCGACAGCGCTCTGCGGATCGCCGTCGCGGCCAGTCAGGCCGAGCAGATAGCGTTCCCCGGCGTGTACGTCGTCACCGTCGACGACACCTCGATCCACCTGCACCTCACGGCGCCGTCGACGCGGGCACCCGCGGGGTGGACATCGTCCCCGGACGGCCGAACCTGGTCAGCGGCGCTCGCGTACCTGCAGCGCCAGCCCGTTCCCGACACCAGCGACACCCGGTTCAGCGGCCTCGCAGCGCTCGGCGCGACGGAGTCCGGTCGGCTGCTGCTCGATTTCGCACAAGCTCGCGGCCCGGTGAGCGTCGAGGGTCCCGCCGATGCGGTGGATGACGTCGTGGACGCGTGGGTCGTGGAGCTCACGAGCAACCCCTGGTCGGCGTCGCCGCACGTCGCGCACATCACGACCCGCGGCGCCAACCGTGCGGCGGCGCTGGACGACTTCATCGCAGGCGCCGGCATGGACACCCACGAGCGCGGCGTCGCCGTCATCGACGAGATCGCGACGAGAGCCCAGGGGGATGCCCTGCGCGCCCTCTTCGCGAACCCCGATTTCCACTGGATCGTCCTCGTGAAGTCATCGTTCGCGGGTGCGTCCTGGCGATTCTCCGTCCGAGACGGCGTGCTCTCGAGCGACCTGCTCCCCGACGTCCGGTACACCGCTTCCTCCGAACGGACGAACGCGTAACGGCCGACACGCATCCGGACGCCCGTCCGGATGAACCTCACACAGAGAGAAGCAGCACATGGCGAACTTGAACGTCACCTACGGAGACATGCGGGATGCCGCGAGTCGTCTCTCCAGCGGTCAGCAGGAAATCAACGCGCAGCTGACACGCCTGAAATCACTCGTCGACAGCCTCGTGTCAGGCGGTTACGTCACCGACCAGTCGTCGATCGCGTTCGGGACGTCCTACCAGGAGTTCAACGACGGTGCCACGAAGACCATCGCCGGCCTCGAGGGCATGAGCACCTACCTGAACAAGGCCGCCGAGGCCCTGCAGCAGACGGACACCGACCTGGCCAACGCGCTCAAGCGCTGACCGTTCGGCGGGGCCCCGCGTCCGCGCGGGCCCCGTCCTCCCGCCCTCCTCATTCGAACATCGGATACTCCCCATGCGAGTCGTCGTCTCCTTCCGTGACGAAACCTCACGAACCCGTGACCTCTTCGTCGACGCAGACGCGGACACACCCGTCATCGACGTCCTGCGTCATGCGGGCGTGACCGTCGAGCCGGGCGGACGGGTCGTCGTCGGTGGTGACCCGATCGACCCCTCGCAGACACTCGCAGCCACCGGCATCCGTCAGGGCGCCGTCCTTTCGCTCGAGGCGCAGGGCGCCGTTGGCGCAGCAGCCGGGGCCGGTCTCGTCGACATCGGGGTATCGAGCGGGCCCGGGGCGGGTCATGTCGTCCGAGTTGGGCCGGGACTGCATTCCGTCGGCAGTGCTGCCTCGAACGATGCCGTCCTCGCGCCGCTTCCCTCACGTGCGCTGATCGTCGCGATCGACATCACGATGACCGTCCGCGTGCGAGTGACGAACCTGCTGATCCAGGCGAGCCTGGCGGGGCTGGATCTGACCGAGGAGTTCACGGTGTGGCCGCGCGGGGTCGACCTGCGCATCGGCGAGAGCCTCTTCCAGCAGCGGCCGGTGAGCGAAGCGGACGCAGTGCTCGAGCCCTCGGAGGATCGCAGCGTCCTCGAGTTCAACCGTCCCCCGCGGATCCGGAACGTCGCGGAGAGCGAGGTCTACCGCATCCCCGCGGCCCCCGCGTTCGAGGTGAGAAGCTCGCTCCCGTGGGTGGCCGCACTCTTGCCGCTGCTGGGCGGCGTCGTCACCGCGATCGTCTTCCAGTCCCTCGCCTTCCTCGCGCTGGCGTTGCTGTCACCGATCATGGTCATCGCCAATGCGGTGACGACGAAGCGGCAGGGGCGGCGTACCTACCGGGAGCGGGTCGCGGAGCACGCCGCCACTGTCGAACGCATCGAGGCGGACGTGCGCGCGCGTCACGCGCTCGAACGGGAGATGCGGCTGTCGTCAGCGCCGAGCGCGGCCGATCTGTGGACGGTCGCGACCACACCCGATTCCCGACTGTGGGAACGCCGGGCGACCGATGACGACCATCTGCTCATCCGGATCGGCACCGCTCACGTTCCGAGCGCGGTGGCCGTCGAGGATCTGCGAGAGGCGCTCGAGTATCGCCGTCGCACTCCGGCGCTTCTTCAGGATGTGCCGACGTCGGTGCCGTTGACCGAGGCCGGCGTCATGGGCGTCGCCGGTTCGCCTCACCGTGCCCGGGCTGCGGCGAGGTGGTTCATCGCACAACTGGCAGTGCTGCAGAGCCCGCGCGATGTGCAACTCGTTCTGTTGACGACCGGCGACACCGAGGAGGACTGGGCCTGGACGCGCTGGCTTCCGCACGTCGCACCGGCCCTCGGCCAGGATGCACGCACCCTCGTGGGCAATGATGCCGACACGCTCGGGCGTCGCGTCGCCGAACTCGCGCAACTGGTCGCGGACCGCGGTGCCCAGCTCTCGGCAGCCAACGGGAGGGGCCTGCGCTTCCCCCCTGATGTCGTCGTCGTGTGGGACGGGGCACGTCGGCTCCGCGCCTATCCGGGCGTCGCCGGCATCCTGCGAGACGGTCCCGCAGTAGGCGTCTACGCCATCTGCCTCGATGAGAACGAGCGCGCGCTGCCGGAGGAATGCACGTCCGTGGTCCTCCTCCGCGTCGGAGGGCAGGCTGTCGTGCGCCGGTCAGCTCATGAGGCCGTGCAGAACATCCGTCTGGACGAGGTCGATCCGGCGTGGTTCGAGCAGGTCGCCCGCTCACTCGCGCCACTGCGTGATTCCGGGGACGAGGAGGAAGACGCGATTCCCACGAGCGCGCGCCTGACCGAGGTGATGAGCCTGGAGCCGGTCAACGCGCGGACGATCATGACGCGGTGGGTGGGCGGTGCACGCAGCACCCGCGCCGTCGTCGGGGTCTCCCTCGACGGACCGTTCTCGATCGACCTCGTCACCGATGGCCCGCACGGGCTCGTCGCCGGCACGACCGGATCCGGCAAATCCGAACTGCTGCAGACCGTCGTCGCGAGCCTCGCGGTCAGCAACCGGCCCGACGCGATGAACTTCGTCCTCGTCGACTACAAGGGCGGTGCGGCCTTCAAGGACGCCGTCAGACTGCCGCACACCGTCGGAATGGTCACAGACCTCGACGCCCACCTCGTCGAGAGGGCGCTGACATCCCTCGGCGCCGAACTGACCCGCCGTGAGCACATCCTCGCCGCGGCGGGAGCGAAAGACATCGAAGACTACGTCTCCGCGCAGGCGCGCGGCGGTGCGGCGACGCACGCGCCGATGCCACGGCTGCTCATCGTGATCGATGAGTTCGCCTCCATGGCCCGAGAGCTCCCTGACTTCGTGTCGGGGCTCGTGAACATCGCGCAGCGCGGCCGATCCCTCGGCATCCACCTCATCCTCGCCACGCAACGCCCGTCGGGTGTCGTCTCGGCGGAGATACGGGCCAACACGAACCTGCGGATCTCGCTCCGAGTGACGGATGCCGCGGACAGCATCGACGTCATCGACGCGCCCGACGCAGCGCGAATCCCGGCGAGCGCTGCCGGACGAGCCTACGTGCGGCTGGGGCACTCCTCGCTCGTCCCGTTCCAGACGGCGCGGGTCGGCGGTCGGAGCCTCGTCGGCGGCGGATCGAAGGTCGTTCCCATCCCGTTCGTCGCAGACGTCGGTTGGCGGGACGCGGGTTACCCGTCGCCCGCTGCCCCGCGCACCGATGGTCACGAAGGCGAGACGACCGACCTCTCGCGGCTCGTCGACGCCGCGACGCAAGCCGCGGCCGGGCTCGATCTGCCACCGAACCATTCCCCGTGGCTGCCCTCCCTGCCAGAGACGGTACTTCTCGCGGACCTGGCGCACCCCGATGGGCGGTCGCGCGAGGCCGCAGCGGAGCCGAGCCCTCCGCGACCGTCCGAGGTCGCCTGGGCGCTCGGAGACTCCCCGACGACGCAGTCGCAGCCGCCGATCACGCTCTCGCTGAGCGAGTTCGGGCATCTCTTCATCGTCGGTACCGCGCGCTCGGGTCGCTCGCAGGCGCTGCGCACGATCGCTGGAGCGCTCGCCGACTCCGTCACCACTGCGGACCTGCACCTCTTCGGCGTGGACATGGGCAACGGTGCCCTGCTGCCGCTGACCCGACTGCCGCACACCGGCGCGATCGTGCAGCGCAGCGAACGCGAGCGGCTCGTGCGTCTTTTCGACCGCCTCCAGACGGAGCTGACGTCGCGCCAGGAGTCCTTCGGTCGACTCGGGGTCGCCGACATCAGCGAGCAGCGTTCCCGGGCGTCCACCGAAGAACGGCTGCCGCACATCATCGTGATGCTCGACCGATGGGAGAGCTTCACGAGCACCTTCGGCGACCTCGACGGCGGACTGCTCGTCGAACAGGTGATGGGTTTCCTGCGCGAAGGTGCGAGCGCCGGCATCCACCTCGTTCTCGCGGGTGACCGGTCGCTCCTGTCGGGGCGCATCAGTGTTCTGACCGAAGAGAAGTGGATGCTGCGCCTGAGCGATCGTGCCGATTACGGCATGGGCGGGCTCAACCCGCGAAAGCTCTCGCAGTCGGTACCCGACGGCCGCATGTTCCGCGCCGGAACCGGGCAGGAGGCGCAGGTCGCCCTCCTCGCCGCCGACCCGAGCGCGACCGCTCAGGCAGCGGCGCTCACTGAGATCGCGATGCGCGCCCGTGAGCGTGATCGCGACATCCCGCAACGTCGCCGGCCCTGGCGGATCGACGTCCTTCCGTCGATCGTGACGTGGGAGGATCTCGCCCAGTATCCGACGAATTCCGGGTCTCCCGCGCTCTGGGCGCTCCTGGGCGTCGGTGGCGACGAGCTCTCGTCCATCGGGGTCGATCTGGCGTCCGGACCGCCGACCTTCCTCGTTGCAGGTCCACCGCAGTCCGGCAGGAGCAACGTGTTGGGGGCGATGGCTCGTTCCCTCCTCGACGCAGGAACGGGCGTCGTCGTGATCGCGCCCCGCCGATCGCCCCTCCCCGAGCTCGTGGCGGGCCGTCCCGGCCTCCGCGCCGCGTTCACCGGTGTCGACGTCGCCGCAGAGGAGCTCGCCGAGGCGCTCGCCACGTCGGAGCCGATCGTCGTGGTGATCGACGACGGCGAGCTCGTGAGGGAGATGCCCGCAAAGGATGAGCTGCGCGAGTGGATCCGCGGTGCGTCGGGGGGCAATCGCGGCGTCATCCTGGGCGGCAGCGCTGCCGAGGTCGGCGGAGGCTTCACGGGGTGGCAGACCGACGTGCGCAACAACCAGCGCGGTGCGCTCCTCAGCCCGCGCAATCAGTTCGACGGCGACCTCATCGGGGTCCGGATCCCGCGATCGGCGACGACGGCTCCTGTCGTGCCCGGCCGCATCCTGGCCCATTTCGGCGACGGAACCATACACACTCTCCAAGCCCCGCGGCTGGTCGAGTGAGACAGCGAGAAGAAGGGATATCCCATGGCCGGTGATCTGATCGTCGACGCGACGCTCGATACGACCAACAGTGACCTCAAGGCGATCGCCCAAGAGTTCGACACCGCGGACAAGCGGTCGAAGGAGCTCGGCCCGATCTGGGGTCAGGCGGACATCACGAGTGCGATGAAGGAGTTCAACGACAACTGGTACGCCCATCGCGACAAGATCAAGAAGCGCCTCGGCAAACTGAGCGAGCGAGTCGACGCGGCCTGCAAAGCGTGGACCGACGCCGAGAAGCAGCTCGCCGACAGCATCCGAGTGGAGGAGGCCTCCGGTGCCTGAACGTCCGGGAAGATGGGATCTCCTCGAGCGGCCCTCCGACCCCGTGGTCGCGGACACGGCCGCGATCGACGAGCAGGTGCAGCACTTCCGCACACTCGCGGACGCGATGCGGATTCAAGGTGACCGGCTCGCTCGTATCGGGTCGGGTGAGTCGCTGCGTGGAGCGTATGCCGACGAACTGAGGTCGTCGGCGACCGAGGTGGCGAAGGACCTGCGACAGACCGTCGGCCGGTACGAGGCGGCGGCGGGTGCCCTCCGCGACTACCGCCCCGCCGTCGACGTCGCCCTCATAGGGTCGGCGGCGGCGCTCGACGAGGCGATGGATGCCGCAGGCGCGCAGGGGCGTGCTGAGGCGATGCCGATGGCGATCCCCGAGTCCGGAGCGTCGCTCACCCCCGAGCAGGAGCAGGCGAACGCGGACAAGACCGCGGCGACCGAGAACGCCGCGGCGAAACTGCGCGAGGCTCGCGCAAGACTGAACGCGGTTCTCGCGCAGTTGGATGACGCTGGGAGGGCTGCTGCGGCGACGATCCGGGGCGGTTTCAACGACGGGCTGAAGGATTCCGGGTGGGACCGTTTCAAGTTCCTCTTCGTCCAGATCCTCAAATTCATCGTCAAGTGGTTTTCCATCGTCGCGATGGCGCTCGCCGCCCTCGCCCTCTTCCTCCCCGGCGTGGGACCGATCATCGCCGCCGCGCTGATGACGGCGTCGCGTGTCTTCGACGCCATCGCCGTGGCGGCGGAGGTCCTTCTCGTGGGTCTGGGGGAGGGAGACCTCGAGGATCTCGGATGGGCGCTCCTCGGCCTCGTCACATTCGGCGCGGGCAAGGCCATCGGCAAAGCGCGAAAGGCAGCGTCGGACACGGGCGAACCGGGCAGTCGAACGCCGACGCCCGAGCCCGACGGCGCGCCGACGCCTCCGCCGCGGGCTGAGACTCCTGAGCCGGCGCCGCGGGCGGACACTCCGGAGCCGGCGCCGCGCCCCGACACGCCTCCGCGATCCGGCTCGTCGGCGTCCAACGCGGCCGAGACTCTCGATGCCGCACGGGCCTGGGGCGTCCCGCCCGGGTCGGTCCGCGTCGATCCGCCGGCGGATCTCGTCGAGCGGGGACTCGTGAAACCGGGCACGACGTCGTGGCAGTCGCCGTCAGGCGCCGTCTTCACGCGTCTCGAGAGCTGGCAGGGTTTCCGCGGCTCGGACGTCCCCGGTGCCGAGCGGACTCTGGAGAATGGCCCGCAGCGGATTCCGGGATGGAGTAACGGAAGCGATGATCCGAACTGGAAGGCGTTGTATGTCGCCGAGACGGAATCCGGCGCTGCCGGGTACGCGAAGCACGGTGAGATGGGCGAGGACGGGCTCCCCGGTCACGGCGACATCATCCGGTACGAGATCAATCGCGACTTCACGCTCGTGCAGCCGCCGAGGCAGATCGGTAAGGAGGATGACCCGTTCGCGGTAGTACCGGAGCTCGATCTGGACGGCGGGAGACCCTTCGTCGATGCGTTGGGTGACAAGGGCATCATCCTGCGCAACCCTCTCCCTCAGGGCAGCGGAGACACCTACGAATGGGCCGTTCCGTGGGACATCGCTTCGCAGGCCGACGTCAGGCGACACGGCAGATTCTGGGCTGACCCGAACGGGACGACGTACGAATGGACGCCGGCCGACGACTCGGGGAACGTCACGCAGCCCCCGCGCAGAGTCCCACCGCCGCGAGTATGGCGGGACCTGTGAGCGCCGTCGTGATCCCGGTCGAATGCTGGAGCGACCCTGCGCTCCCGCCGACCGGCGGTGCACCCTCGCCACGAGAGAGCGAAGGCATCGTCTGGCAGCTGTCTCATGTTCGTCTCGTACCCGATGTCGCCCGCCCACCTGAGAGGAGGGGCTGATGTCGATGCACGCCACGATGACGACGGTCTCGCTCGACCCCGTTCCCCAGGCATGGGACGTCGGAGAGAGGGTCGGCAGGTTCACACTGAGGCAGGCGGGCCGGGCGGAGGGCGTCCGTGCGGATCTCCGTGTCTTCCGTGCGCTCGGCTCCGACACCCGGTACCTCCTCGACCGCGTCGGGGCCGTCCCCGGCGGTCCGCTCGGGCGTGCGCGGATGCAGCAGCTCCCCGAGTCGCTCGCCGAAGGCGTCTCGCTCCTGTCTTTCGACGAAGCCTATGACGGACGCCTGTCGGCGAGGCTCGTGCTGCTCCGGCGGGCCTGGGACCTCGACATCATCCTCTCGGCCCGAGGCATCCCGTTGGAGGGCGTCGATGACGTCTACGACGCCGCGCTCGATCTGTGCGCCGTGCAGCCCATGAAAGGAACACCATGACTGGTTACGCGATCGTCGACATCCCCGGCTGGGAGAGCTTCTCCATGAACTCCGCGGACCGCGACGCGGTAGACGCAAGGTTGCAGGAACTCGCCCACGGTACCGTCCCCGAGGACGTGCCTCGCGATACCGCGACGCCCTTCCGCTCAGAGGTCTACCGACACCTCTCCCGTCTCATGGATCAGGCCCGGACGGCTGGGGCGGGACTGGTCTGCATCCCGACCGGGCGTTCCGGCGACACGGTGATTCCCGCGTCGTACACGGTGTCGGAGTGGACGGATCCGGATCACGAGACCGCCGACCCGGTCGCGATCCTTAAGGTCCTGGCGTCACAGTCGGCAGGTGAGGCGAGCATCGTCGATCTCGACGGGCAGCCCGGTCTGCGCGAGGAGGACATCGAGCCGGCGCGACCAGGCGAGGAGCCGCTCGCTCTGTACGCGGGGCGGAGGGTCACCTATACCGTGTCCAGCCCGGTCGACCCGCGGGCCTGGGTGGTCTTCGTTTTCGCCACCATCGGAAGCGGAGACCCCGCGGGGCCCCTGGCTGACATTCTCGTCGAGGTCTTCGACGCGCACCTGAGCACCCTGCGGTGGGACGATTAGCAGTTCTGGAACAGAACGGGCTCGACGAGCTCGCTGAGTGAGCCGGCGATCGGGATCCGGTCGCGCCTGCGGGTCGCGCCCCTCCGGGTGAGCGGCGCGGGATACGGTCGATGACGGCGGGCTGTCCCAGCTCCGTCCAGGCTATGCCCGACCGTCCCACCCGACGATGCTCCGGCTCCTGCCGCTGGCCGCGGATCCGTGGCCGGTTCGTTCGGTACTCGCGCGCCCTTCGTGCGGTCTTTCCTCGCTCGAAGGAGCAGCACCACCATGCCCTCGTTGACCCCGCCCCGCGCGACCTCCGACACCGCGACCGCGAAGACGGGACGTCGCAGGAAGCTCTGGTGGACGGCCCTCGTCCTGGCGTTGATCATCGGGATCATCGTCCTCTCCCCGATCATCTGCACACTCGCCGTGGCCGTCGCGATCACCGCGGGGGTCTCCCTCGGCAAGAAGACTCCGACGTTCCTGCGGTTCACGAGCGCGGCGACGGCCACGCGCGCGCTGATCATCTCCGTCGTCGTCGCGCTGCTCTCGGCAGGAATTGCCAACCTCGTCCTGCCGCGGTCGGGCACGACCGTGGATGAGGCGCCCGTCGCTTTCGCGCCCACATCCCCGGCCGTCGACGACGCAGTCGTCGTCGACGCAGAACAGCAGGCGTCCCCGACGCCGACGCAGACCGTCGTGCCCGAGGCGGGGACCGCCCTGGCGGCCCTCGCGACCCTCGAGGTGAAGGGTCGCGCGCCGAAGACCGGCTACGACCGCGACGAGTTCGGCCAGCGCTGGAGGGACATCGACCGAAACGGCTGCGGGCAGCGCGACGACGTCCTCGCCCGCGACCTCACCGCCGTGCAGAGGAACGGTTGCGTCGTGACCTCCGGCATCCTGAACGATCCGTTCACCGGAGAGCGCATCGCGTTCGTGCGCGGCCAGGACACCTCCGCCCTCGTGCAGATCGATCACGTCGTGCCGTTGTCGGATGCCTGGCAGAAGGGCGCGCAGCAGCTCACCGCGCACCAGCGCGAGACCCTGGGGAACGACCCGCTCAACCTTCTCGCCGTCGACGGTGCCGCGAACGCGCAGAAGAGCGACAGCGACGCCGCGACGTGGCTGCCGAAGAACAAGGAGTTCCGTTGCGCGTACGTCGCGCGGCAGGTCTCGGTGAAGGTCGCGTACGGGCTGTGGGTCACGCAGGCGGAGCGCGACGCCGTCGAGCGCATCCTGACCGAGTGCCCGGGCGAGCCTCTGCTGACCTCCGACTACGCCGCGGGGGCCATGGCGATCGCGGAAGAGCCTGCGGCGAAGCCCCGTCCGAGCGCCGCGCCGGCGCCGAAGCCGCAGCCTCAGCCGACCCAGGAGTCGAAGCCCGCACCGGCACCCGCTCCCGCGAAGCCCGCGCCCGCGAAGCCCGCGGATGTGTACTACAAGAACTGCACCGCGGCCCGCGACGCTGGAGCAGCTCCCGTGCGGGTGGGTGACCCCGGGTACGCGACGCACCTCGACCGGGACGGCGACGGCGTCGGCTGCGAGTAGCGACGGTCGACAGACGCGTCGGTGGCGGCCACACTGGTCGCATGGATCCCCTGACGAGCGCCGTGCTCTTCGTCGCCGTGTTCGCCGCCGGCTCGTACGTCCTCTATTGGGTCGTCCGCAAGGCCGTCGCGCACGGCATCCAGGAGGCGCGTCTGGCGGCGGAGAGCCAGCGAGTCGACGCGGGCTGAGCGACTGACGCGCGGCGAGCCGGGAAAAGGCGAAACCCCCGCGAATAGAAGCTTCGCGAGGGTTCCTAGAACCGTTGTAACGACGGTTCGTGTGGCTCCGACGGGCGTCGATCCCGTGACCTCACGATTTTCAGTTGTGTGACACGGGTTTACGGGTGTCAGTTGATGCTCGATTACCGCATGATTCCGCGGAAGTCGTGCCCGTTGGTGATGGCTGGTTGTCGATGGTTTCAACCGAGTTCCCGGCCCAGCACCGGCCCGGAACCCTGTGCCGATTAGGTGCTGTGCCGACGGTTCAGCGTAGGGCGCGTCCAGTCGACGTCTTGGACGACCCTAGATGACGCAGCCAGTTGAGTTCCCGGCGCGCGTCTAAGCACTCGTGGGTTCTGGCCGACGAGTAGCTAGTCTCGTCCCAAGGGCGTAGAGGCCCGGGCTGCTCAGGGGTGGCCGCAGGTTGCTTGATAGGGGGCGCATTGGACGAGTTGGCTGCGCCCGACGTGCTCTTTCGACGATTTCTCGATGACAGTAAGACCCTTGCTGGCGCCCGCGAGCGTTTTCAGTTGCTGGTTACCGACCTCGTCTCGGTCCAGGTACCCGCTGCGTCTGAAGTCGCTGCGCCATCCGGGAGCGACTGGGGGATTGACACCTACGTGGGCGCGCTCAACGGACACATGGTCGTCTGGCAGTCGAAGTTCTTCCTCGATTGGGGTGAAACGCAGCGAGGGCAAATTCGAGCTTCCTTCAATGAGGTCATGAAGAAGGCGGCAGAAAACTCGTTCACCGTCGCGGCGTGGACCCTATGCGTCCCCTCGGTGTTACCGCCCGACGAACAAAAGTGGTTCGACACGTGGGCGGCGGGAAAGCGCCGCAAACACGAGGGGATTGTCATCGAGCTCAAGAACGGTGGGCGCCTGCGGCGTGAACTTATGCGACCCGACGCGTCCTGGGTTCGCGAACAGTACTTCCCGAAGATCATCGCACCGGGTGATCCCATCGAGGTGAAGGTCGCGAGTGATCTGAGTGCACTCGAGGGAGCGCTGTTCGTCCGGCAGCTCAACCTCGCTGGTCATCTCGAAACGGACGCGGCGAAAGGCTACTTTTTCGCAGCGGAGGCGATGGCTAGAGACGTGGCTGCGCGTGCTGTTCCCGGCGAGGTGAGCGCGCTGAAAGAGATCGAACTTGACATCCACGGTGAGTGGGAGTCAGCGTTCAACCTCGCCAGCGCGTCAGCCGACGAAGGTGGCCAGATGACCGGGTTGGTCGACGCCGTCGTGGCAGCTGCTGGCGCCCTGCCGCCAACAGGAAAACTCCCGCTTCGCCCGGCTCACAGGCGTGGCATAGCGCACCGATTGGTAGAGCACGTTCGTGCCGGCTGGGTGCTGCATTGGCGTCAAGTCGCGAAAGACCACGCTGGACCCTCTGGCCCTGAGATCGTGGCGGAGGTGATTCGGCGTGGAGAGTCTTGAAGTTCCGCTCATCCCTACCCACGATCTAGACGGTCAGGTGTCGTTCCGTGCTGCCCAACTGCTTTTGGGCTTCTCGGTTGCTTCACAGTTGTCTGTTCAAATGCCTACGACTGATCGGGTGGCGACCTACGACTTCTTCACCGCGAATCCGTTCGCGGTCCTATCCGGAGACGATGTCGGCGACCAGCGCGATGCGTTGAGGCTCGAGCTCGTTGGTTATACGCGCGGCCAACTCTCCTACGCGTCGCTGGGGCATCGTTTTGTTAGCCGTCGGGAACGAATTCGAGCAGATTTGGCCTTTTTGGTAGCTCGCGGACTCATCGCCATTGGCGAGGAAGCGTTCGTGATCACCGACGCTGGCGAAGGCATCGCTCGGCAGCTCGAAACGGCCTACGCGGATGCGCACCGGTTAGCGGCGGAAATCGTCCTCATTCGTCTAAACAAGCTGTCGGACCGAGCCCTGCGTGAAGCCAGTGCGCGCTGGGCGGGAACCCATTGGCTGATGCTCGATCTATTCGACGACGTTGTCCGTCCCGAAGTTGGAGATTCATGATTGACGAGAGCCTCACCGGTCTGCGAATCCGCCGACTGCGGCTGTTTGGAACCATCTCCAACCCCCGAACCTATGAGGTCAGCTTTCTGGCGGACGACCTAGTTCGGCCAATCGGGATCGTTGCTGGAGCGTCTCAGACCGGCAAGACGAGTGTTATCGAGTACGTGATGTATCTCTTGGGGGGCGACGACTTCCCAGACCACGAAGAGATGCGGGACAACGTCACTAGCGCGGTCCTGGAGGTCTCCCTCAACGGCGAGATATATACGATTCAGAGAACGACAGTAGGCACACCGTCCAAGTTTGCGTCGATATGGAACGCGCCGATTGAGTTGATTGGTGACGCGCTTGAAGCGCGTTACCAGCTCGACAAGCCTGGTGCAGAAGACTCACTTTCTTACTTTCTGATGGACGCTCTTGGACTAGCCGGCGCTCGACTCAACACGAGTGCCGGCAATCCAAACGCAGATTCCCATGCGTTCAGCTTTAAGGATCTAACCCGGCTGATCTTCTATAAGAATTCGCGACTGGACAGTCAGAACCTCTTGGTTGAGAACGGGAATCCCGTTGTCGCGTACAAACTCCAGCAGACCATCGACTTCGCTTTCCAGGTGTCGGATGAAGAACTGGGCTTGGCGACCCAGCGTCTTCGACGCGCGGAGGAGGCGCTGCGCGAGGCCGAGTCGACCGTTCGGGCGCTGACGGCGGTCGTCGACAAGGAATACCCTCTAGGCCCCACCGGAGCGTCGATCGTTTTGGAAGATGCCTCGGTCAAGCGTGAGGCGCTCAGAGCCGAGGTAGCTCGGACCGACCGGATCGAATCGGCTGCTCAGAATGGTTTGTCAGATCTTCGCAATCGACTCACTCGTCAACAGAAGATCGAGTCCGAGGCCTGGGAGCGAGTTCGCTCCAGGGAGAGCCTCATCGACCGCCTACGCGCGCTCGCCCTGCAGTATGCGGACGACAAGCGAAAACTGACATTCCTCACTGAGGCAGAGAAGGTGTTCGACCCTTTGCGGATAGAGGTCTGCCCAGCTTGTCTGGCCACGCTAGGCCGCGATGTGAGCCTCGATCACGGGCACTGCTCCCTTTGTGGGTCCGAGGATCGATCCGTCGTAGCGTCGGGGTCCATATTGTCGCGACGAGAGCTTCGTTCAACTACCCAGCGACTCGACGAGTTGACGGAGTACCTTGGTCGGCTCGAGTCGGAGCTGAGGGTGTTCGAATCGCGGGCGGCGTCGGAGCAGGCGGCGGTTCAGGAGCTTGCCTCCGAGCTCAACCACGCAGCCGAACTTCCGGCCCCGTTCTTGGCGGCGCGTGATCAACTCATGCGTGATCTCAACGCAGCGGAATCTGAGGTTGCTCGGGCTGAGGTCGGAGTTCGTTTCTGGGGTCGAGTCGAAGAGGCAGAGAGGCAGCGGGATGCGCGGCAGGGCACCGTCACGCGTCTCCGACGTGAGCAGAGAGAACTCAGCACGAGGCCCGATCGAGCGGAAGTGAAGACGGCGCTCTCGAAGCGTTTCGCAAACATCCTGACGGACTTTGGCTACCCCAAGCTCAAGGGGGACGCGTGGCTTGACGACAGGCTGATCCCGCATGTCCGCGGCGCGGTCTACACGAAAGCGAGTAGCGGCGGACTTGTGCTCATCAGTCTTGCCTGGGCCATGGCCCTCTGGGAGATCAGTTGGGAAAGGCGGGCCCTACTCCCAGGACTCTTGGTTGTCGATAGCCCACAGAAGAATCTCGGCCACCGAGCGGGTCCTGAAGACGCTGATTTCGCTGACGCCAAGCTCGTAGACAACGTCTATAGACACGTGGAGTCGTGGCTTGCTGGTGCCGGAAGCGGAGCTCAGGCCGTCTTCGTAGACAATTCACCGCCTCCCGAGCTAGCCAGCAGCATTGTCATCCGATTTTCGGGGAATCGCGCTGTTCCGCCGTTCGGGTTAATCGACGACGCGATCGAGTGATGAAGCGTCGCTCGCTGGTGTGGGGGCGGCGCGCGAGGAGCGCCCGGACCGCAGCGGAGCGAGGACCGGACGCACCGCAGTGCGCCGGCCACGCGCCGGTGCCGGCCGGAGGCCGGCCTTGAACGAGTAAAGAAAGTTCTCACAGTTCGCCTACCTCACGCCTGAGTGAGGCGTCGTTCGTCACATCGACCTTCGGGTGAGCGGGGCGACTGAGGCCGACGATCACGCCGATCTCCTCACTGACGCGAGATTGAAGCCCGCGGGGACGACGTTAAAAGAACGGACCAATGCTCGGCCCACCCCTGTGATCAGCTTGTTAGTTGTACACCAAGCCATCCAGCGAGTTCCCGACGAGCTTCTAAAGCATCCTCTATCAAGTGATTCTGCTCGGCAAGGCGGAAGATCCGAGCGAAGACAATGGCGCGGACCTCGGCATCGCTGATATCACTGGAGACCCGCCCCGCTCTGTTCAGCGCTTGTAGAACGTAAACCGCGTGGGGCCGCACGACTAGCCGATCACGAGACTCGGCATCGGCTCTCGCCTTGCGGGCAAGGGCCTCTATCTGAGATATCGTCGCGCTCCCCGTTAGGGCACGCGCATCCGAGTCGCGCAATGCGTTTGTCACCGCAACTATGACGTCGTTCAGCCTCTGTGTTCCAACCAGGGGAACCGCCTTGTCGTAAGTCCGCAATGCACGGACAAGGTCGGGTATCGACCCCTCTCCGGTGTTTTCCGTCGTCCAGTCATCGGGTATCGGCGTGTTAGGGGGGTGGATGTAGCCGGGTGCGGGACCAGAAAGCGCCGCTTCCGGAACCGCTATCTGGACGAGCTTCTTGAATCCGCCAAACTTGGCCCACGTGCGCGTTATCTCGGCTCCGAAGATTGTGTTGAGATCCTGTGCGACTACTGCGAGTGCGGTCGGCTTAGCGAGTGCGCCCACTAAGCGTTGGGTCTCGGACAAGACGGCGGACTCAATCGGATCGCTTTCAGGTGGTTCGTCGCTGCTCCGTTCGTCTTCATTGACTGGGTGGCTCGCTGGCGTGAGCGGGCTTGCAGTTGCGATGACGAGTTCTGCTGAGCCGTCGCCAATGTGCGCTCCCTCGACTCCGTCATTCTTGCCATCCGACGACAGCACCGAGCGCTGGGTCTCGATGTCGAGTCCCGTGCGTAGATCCTGAGCAATGTTGTCGACCGCGGCGAGCAGCTCCGCCATCCGGAGCGACATTCCGACTATCCAGTCCGGCACCGTTGATCCCGGCTTGTACGTGTCCTCATGGGTGAGCTCGCCCCAACCGTCCTGCAGAAGGGTGCGTGCCTGAACCTCGACGCGTACGCGTCGGTGACCCGTCATCTGTGGAACCGGTACGACGAGATTGACGTGGTACGCACGATAGCCCGAAGGCTTCGGGTCGCTGAAGTAGTCGCGGTGAGAATCCGGTTCAACCGTGAGCCCGGCCGAGGAGCCGTCCTCGAGCGGCAGCTCGCCCAATATCTCTTGCAAAGTGTTGATGTCGGAGAGGTTGTTGCAGACCAGTCGCATGCCGACCAGATCGTCCAGAACGTCAGGCGTCTGGGCGTAGTTCCTTAGACGTGAGCGGTACTTGTCGTTGCTCAGCTTCGCGAAGGATCGTTGCGCGCTCTTAACTCGGCTTGCTGATATTCGAAACCTACCGCGATCGACACTGTCCACGCGCGCATCGAGCAGCTCGCCCATCAACCTCAGCGCCGTCGCGAGCGCGGGTGCAAGGAAGCTCTTCCGCGCTCCGGTGTACCAGGCCACGTAATCGTCGTACTTGAGCTCCCACTCGTCCGTCACAGTGCCCCCCAGGCTCCATCAGATCCTAGAGCCGGGCTCGGCCAACGCGCCACCAGATTTAGAGGCAACCATCGCGTTGTCCCAATCACCGATTAGGGCTGAAGGGCTGGTCTCCTATGCGTCGCCGCCCCTTTCCGAACTCTCGCTTGAGCCCGAGGCTCTGTCGATCTAGCGTCCGCTTCAAAATCGTTCTCAGCTCATCGAGCGTTGGTCGAGAGTTTGCTCACGCAAACCCAGCCGGGCTCAACCCCAACGCGGGGTGGTCTCAGTTTCGAGGCCGCCAATCGACGTCGCGCGGTAGCTGCTGCTTGCTCGGGCTCGGGGTGGCCTTGAACCGGCCCCAGACCGGCTCAACCACTGCCAGAGTCATGGCGCACAGCGTCCGATCGGAGCGTTTCGTCTTCAATTCGCTCGCCGGACACACGCGGTTCTGCTCGCCCGGGGTGGCGCGGAAAGCCGCGTCTCACCCGGGGAAAGGCGAAACCCCCGCGAATAGAAGCTTCGCGAGGGTTCCTAGAACCGTTGTAACGACGGTTCGTGTGGCTCCGACGGGCGTCGATCCCGTGACCTCACGATTTTCAGTCGTGCGCTCTACCAACTGAGCTACAGAGCCGCATGGCATCAGAAGTGCCATGTCCTAGACGAAAGGCCCGTGAATTCAACAGAAGCTGAAGACAAGGGCCTGTCGCTCGGAGCGACCCTGACGGGACTTGAACCCGCGACCTCCGCCGTGACAGGGCGGCACGCTAACCAACTGCGCTACAGGGCCATACTTATTAAGTTGTGGGAGTGACCCCAACGGGATTCGAACCCGTGCTACCGCCGTGAAAGGGCGGCGTCCTAGGCCGCTAAACGATGGGGCCGAGCGACCCCGGGGGGATCACGCTTACCGAGGGTCAAGCATATGCGATCCCTGGCGAATGTGCGAATCGAGGGCGCGCCGACCCCTCCGACCCTCGGAACGGGGGCAGGATGGCCGTGCCTCCCACAAGCTCTTCTGTGACGAATGTGACCAGTGTTGCTACTGTGATGGGCGGATCAGCACGCCGTCTGGCCGAGGGAAGGGTGTGTGCAGTGACCGACCTACCCGAAGCGATCGACGTCGACTGCGGCTGCGCGCCCACCGCCGACGAGATGCGATCGATCTCGTCACGCATCAGCCGTCGCAACGTCCTCGGGCTCGGAGCGCTCGGCGTGGCCGCAGCATCCACCGGCATCGGCTTCGCCCTGCCCGCGTTCGCCGCGACCTCGTATCCCAGCTGGGACGACGTCGAGAAGGCCCGCAAGAACGAGTCCGCCAAGGGCTCCGAGATCACCCGCATCCAGAACCTCATCTCGTCGCTCGAGAACGACGTCGTCGCCAAGCAGGCCGAGGCCGAGCGACTCGGCGTCGAGTATCAGGACGCCCTCATCGCCTACGAGGACGCGGCCGCGCTCGCGGATCAGCGCCAGGCGCAGGCCGACGCCGAAGAGGAGCGGGCGAAGGAAGCCGCTTCGAAGCTGGGAGTGCTCGCCGCGCAGCAGTACCGCTCGGGCAAGGGCGACGCGACCCTCGACCTGTTCTTCTCCGACTCGTCCGCGACCGCCGATGACCTGCTCGGCCGCCTCGGCACGATGGACCGCCTCGTCGAGGCCAACCGAGACGTCTACGCCGAGGCGATCGGTGCGCGCGACAGCGCCAAGAACCTCGCCGCGCAGGCGCAGGTCGCCCGCGACGAACGCGACAAGCGCAAGGCCGAAGCCGAGCAGAAGATGCAGGCCGCGCAGGATGCCGCCGAAGCCGCCCAGGCCGCGCTCGCTGCGCAGAACGAGCACCGCGAGGTCCTCGAAGCACAGCTCCAGGCGCTGCAGGACACGACCGCGAAGACCGTCGCCGGCTACAAGGCCGGGGTCGAGGCGGAGCGCAAGCGTCGCGAGGAAGCCGCTCGCAAAGCTCGGGCCGAAGCCCTCCGCCGGGCCAAGCTCGCCGAAGAGCGCCGGCTCGCCGAAGAGAAGCGCCGACGCGAAGACGAGGCCAAGAACAACAGCGGCGGGGGCTCGTCCGGCGGCGGCGGTGGCTCGTCCGGCGGCGGCGGTGGGTCCTCCGGCGGCGGCGGATCGTCCGGCGGCGGCGGTGGCAGCACCGGCGGCTCCGTTCAGCCCTCGGGCTGGGTGCGCCCCGCCCATGGCTACATCAGCTCATGGTTCGGCGTCCGCGGCAGCATCTGCACCCCGAGCGGGTGCACCGCCAGCGGTCACCGCGGAATCGACTTCGCCAGCTCGTGCGGCTCGCCCATCTACGCCGCTGCTTCGGGCACCGTCGTCTTCGCCGGCTACAGCGGCGACTGGGGCAACTTCGTGAAGGTCCGGCACCGGGACGGCACCATCACCGGCTACGCCCACATCATCGACGGCGGCTACGCGGTGAGCATCGGCGACTACGTCCGCGCCGGCCAGACCATCGCCTACATCGGCAGCACCGGGGCATCCACCGGCTGCCACCTGCACTTCGAGGTCTATCGCGGCGGCATCCGCGTCGACCCGGCACCCTTCCTGCGGGCCCGCGGCATCAGCGTCTGACGCTCAGCGTCCCGAAACGACGAAGGTCGGATGCCGCGCGGCATCCGACCTTCTCGTTATGAGCCTCAGAGGCTGTTGGGCGCTTCGCCCTCACCCTGCGTGCGGGTCTCGCCCTCGTGCTCGTCGAAGCGCGTGAAAGCCTCGGACACGAGGCGCTCGGCCTCGGCGGCGCCCGCCCACTCGTCGACCTTGACCCACTTGCCGGGCTCGAGGTCCTTGTAACGCTCGAAGAAGTGGCCGATCTCGCCCTTGGTCCACTCGTCGATGTCGTCGACGTCCTGGATGTGCGCCCAGCGCGGGTCCTTCGCGAGGACAGCCACGACCTTGTCGTCGCCGCCGGCCTCGTCGCTCATCTTGAGGACGGCGACGGGACGGACCTTGGCGAGCACGCCCGGGTAGATCTCGCGGTCGAGGAGGACGAGCACGTCGAGCGGGTCGCCGTCCTCGCCGAGCGTGTTCTCGAAGAAGCCGTAGTTCGCGGGGTACCCCATGGGGGTGAACAGAACGCGGTCGAGGAAGACGCGGCCCGTGCCGTGGTCGACCTCGTACTTCACGCGGCTGCCGCGCGGGATCTCGATGACGGCGTCGTACGCGCCCATACCTGTGCTCCTTTGAAAGTCCGGTGGGATGCGGGCATAAGCCTACTTGCGCGGGTGGGTGAGCCGAACTCAGTCTCCGCGGCTGCCACTCGCGGGCAACGACCCGAGAAGACGCGGCCCCCCCCGCCCCGGTGCGCAGCGGAGACTGAATACGGAACGCCGGGCCGGATAGCGTTGCTCCGTGCCGTCCCTGCATCCTGCCGTCGCCGAGGTCCGCCGCGCCGTCCGCACCGCTCTGACCGGACTCCCCGAGGGAGCCGTCGTCATCGTCGGGCTCTCGGGCGGCGCCGATTCGCTCGCCCTGGCCGCAGCGGTCGGCTTCGAGGCCCCGAAGCTCGGACTGCGGGCGGCGTCCGTCACCGTCGATCACGGTCTGCAACCGGACTCCGCCGAGGTCGCCTCGGCTGCCGCCCGCGGGGCGGCGACGCTCGGCCTCGATCCGCTCATCGTCCGGGTGCAGGTCGGCACCGAGGGCGGCCCCGAGGCAGCGGCGCGCGACGCGCGGTACCGCGTGCTCCGGGATGCCGCGCGCGACGTCCGTGCGGCGGCGGTCCTGCTCGGGCACACGCTGGACGACCAGGCCGAGACGGTGCTCCTGGGGTTGGCCCGCGGATCCGGCGCCGGCAGCCTGCAGGGGATGGCGGCGGCATCCGATCTGGGCGGCGTCCCCCTGCTGCGTCCTCTTCTCGACGTGCGTCGCACGACCACGCGCGACGCGTGCGCGGCGCAGGGCCTCGAGCCGTGGGAGGACCCGCACAACCGCGACCCGAAGTACGCCCGGGTGCGCGTCCGCGAAACGGTGCTGCCGATGCTCGAGGCCGAGCTCGGCCCGGGAATCGCCGACGCCCTCGTCCGCACGGCCGCCCAGCTCCGCGAAGACGCGGAGGCCTTCGACGACATGATCGACGAGACCATCGAGGACATCGTCGAGCACGCCGAGGCGGGCATCGCGGTCTCGGTCGCCGCCCTCGCGGCCAACCCGCCCGCGCTCCGACACCGCATCATCCGGCACGTCGTCGCGAGCGAGTTCCACGTCTCACTCACCCGCACTCAGACGCTCGAGGTGGCGCGCCTCGTGACGGACTGGGCGGGGCAGGGACCGATCGACCTGCCCGGATGCCGCGCCCGCCGCACGGGCGCCATGATCGAGTTCACGGGGACGGGATCGGACGCCGCGACGCCGGCATCCGATCTCGGTATTTAGACTTCTGCAATGCGCGCAGCCGAGATCGCCGACCAGCTCACCGATGTCCTCGTCACCGAGGAGGAGATCCAGGCCAAGCTCGAAGAGCTCGCCCGTCAGGTCGAGGCGGACTACGAAGGCAAGGATCTGCTGCTGGTCGGTGTGCTGAAGGGTGCCGTCATGGTGATGGCCGACTTCGCCCGGTCGCTCAAGCGCCCGATGGAGATGGACTGGATGGCCGTGTCGTCCTACGGGGCCGGAACCAAGTCGAGCGGTGTCGTCCAGATCCGGAAGGACCTCGACACCGACATCTCTGGCAAGCACGTCCTGATCGTCGAGGACATCATCGACTCCGGCCTCACTCTGAGCTGGCTGCTCGAGAACTTCGCCTCGCGCGGCGCGGCCTCCATCGAGGTGCTCGCGCTCCTGCGCAAGCCCGAGGCTGCGAAGGTCGAGATCGACTGCCGTTACGTCGGTTTCGACATCCCGGTCGAGTTCGTCGTCGGTTACGGCCTGGACTTCGCGGAGAAGTACCGGAACCTCCGCGACGTGGCGGTCCTCGCACCGCACGTCTACTCCTGAGCGCACCCCGGTACGCCCAAAACGAACGCACAGACCTCGCATAGCGCCGCGGGGGTAGCCTGAACGCACCATGAACGTCAAGAAGCTCTCCCGCAACCCGTTCGTCTACGTGGTTCTCATCGGCGTGCTCTTGATCATCGGCATGACGCTGATCTCGAACCTCACCGGTGCGAAGAGCATCACGACGCAGCAGGGTCTCACGCTCCTCGACGGCTCGACCGTGAGCAAGGCGGTGATCACCGACGGTGACAACCGCGTCGATCTCACCCTGAACAAGGCGTTCGAGGGGTCGACGAACGTGCAGTTCTACTACGTCACCGAGCGCGCCGACGCGGTGGTGCAGGCCGTGAACTCCGCCGCCCCGAAAGACGGTTACAACGACGTCGTGCCGCAGACCAGCTGGTTCGGCAGCCTGATCTCGATCCTCCTCCCCATCCTCATCCTCGGTCTGCTCTTCTGGTGGCTGCTCTCGAGCGCCCAGGGCGGCGGCAGCAAGGTCATGCAGTTCGGCAAGTCGCGAGCGAAGCTCGTGACGAAGGAGACCCCGACGGTCACCTTCGCCGACGTCGCCGGCTCCGACGAGGCCATCGAGGAGATGCAGGAGATCAAAGACTTCCTGAAGGACCCGGCCAAGTTCCAGGCCGTCGGCGCCCGCATCCCGAAGGGTGTGCTTCTGTACGGCCCTCCCGGAACCGGTAAGACCCTGCTCGCGCGTGCTGTCGCCGGCGAGGCGGGCGTCCCGTTCTACTCGATCTCGGGTTCCGACTTCGTCGAGATGTTCGTGGGCGTCGGCGCGAGCCGCGTGCGCGACCTCTTCAAGGAGGCCAAGGAGAACGCTCCGGCCATCATCTTCATCGACGAGATCGACGCCGTCGGCCGCCACCGCGGCGCCGGCATGGGCGGCGGTCACGACGAGCGCGAGCAGACGCTCAACCAGATGCTCGTCGAGATGGACGGCTTCGACCCGAAGGTGTCCGTGCTCGTCATCGCCGCGACGAACCGTCCCGACATCCTCGACCCCGCGCTCCTGCGCCCGGGCCGCTTCGACCGTCAGATCGGCGTCGACGCGCCCGACCTCAAGGGCCGCCAGCGCATCCTCGAGGTGCACGGCCGCGGCAAGCCGCTCTCGCCCTCGGTCGACCTGGCCGTCATCGCGCGCAAGACCCCCGGCTTCACCGGCGCCGATCTTGCGAACGTCCTCAATGAGGCCGCGCTTCTGACGGCCCGCTCGAATGCGCAGCTCATCGACATGCGCGCCCTCGACGAAGCGATCGACCGTGTCATCGCCGGTCCGCAGCGTCGCACCCGCGTCATGAAGGACAAGGAGAAGCTGATCACGGCGTACCACGAGGGCGGCCACGCCCTCGCTGCCGCAGCGATGAACCACACCGACCCCGTCACGAAGGTCACCATCCTTCCCCGCGGCAAGGCGCTCGGCTACACGATGGTGCTGCCGCTCGACGACAAGTACTCCGTGACCCGCAACGAGCTGCAGGACCAGCTGACGTACGCCATGGGCGGCCGCGTCGCCGAGGAGATCGTCTTCCACGACCCGACCACGGGCGCCTCGAACGACATCGAGAAGGCCACCGGCATCGCCCGCAAGATGGTCACCGAGTACGGCATGACCACCGAGGTCGGTCCCGTCAAGCTCGGCTCGTCGTCGGGTGAGGTCTTCATGGGTCGCGACATGGGCCATGGCCGCGACTTCAGCGAGCGGATCGCAGAGCGCGTCGACGCCCAGGTCCGCGGCCTCATCGAGCAGGCGCACAACGAGGCCTACGAGGTGCTGAACGCGAACCGCGAGGTCCTCGACCGTCTCGCCCTCGCGCTCCTCGAGAAGGAGACGCTCGACCACATCGAGCTCGCCGAGATCTTCTCGGACATCAAGCGCCTGCCCCCGCGCCCGCAGTGGCTCTCGAGCAGCGAGCGTCCCGTCTCGACGCTTCCGCCGGTCGAGGTGCCGCGTCGGGCCGAGGCTCCGGTCGCAGCGAACACCGAGGCCGAGCAGACGGCTCCCGAGACCTCACCGGCGCGCCACGCGACCGGGCAGGCTCGACCCGCGACGGCCTGAGGCGGCGCGCATGGCGGTCGACCGCGAGCGCGTCTCCGAATTGGTGCGGGAGCTTCTCGTCGCCATCGGTGAGGACCCGGAACGCCCCGGCCTGAAGCTGACTCCGCAGCGCGTCGCCGACGCGTATGCGGAGTTCTTCTCGGGCGTCGGAGAGGATGCCGCTGAGCCGCTCGCGCACACCATCTCGGTCAGCCGCGGCCCGGCCCCCGACACGCTGCCCTCTGGCGCGGTCATGCTGCGCGACGTCCGGTTCCGCTCGATGTGCGAGCATCACCTCCTGCCGTTCGCGGGGCGCGCGCACGTCGCCTACCTCCCCGGCGAGCAGGTGGTGGGGCTCGGCGCTCTGCCGAAGGTGATCGACATCCTCGCGGCGCGCCCGCAGGTGCAGGAGCGCCTGGGCGAGCAGATCGCCGATGCGATCGCCGGATCGATCGATACGCGCGGAGTGCTCGTCGTGCTCGACGCCGTGCACGAGTGCGTCACGATGCGCGGGGGACGCCAGCCGTCGGCATCCACCGTCACCGTCGCGGCCCGCGGCCGGTTCACGGAGCCGGCTGAGCGCGCAGAGGCGATCGCCCTGCTGACGGGCGGCCGGACGTGACCCTCGTCATGGGGGTCGTGAACGTCACGCCGGATTCGTTCAGCGACGGCGGACGCTACGCGTCGCACGATGCGGCGATCGCGCACGGCCGCGCCCTCCTCGCCGACGGGGCTGACCTGCTCGACATCGGCGGGGAGTCGACGCGACCCGGCGCGACCCGCGTGGCACCCAGCGATGAGCAGGCCCGGATCCTGCCCGTCGTCGAGGCGCTCGCCGCCGAGGGCGCGACGATCAGCGTCGACACGATGAACGCCGCCACGGCGGTCGCCGCGGTCGCAGCCGGGGCCCGCATCGTCAACGACGTTTCGGGCGGAATCGCCGATCCGGACATGCTCGCGGCCGTGGCCGGCACCGATGCCGACGTCGTCCTGCAGCACTGGCGGGGGCACTCCGCCGACATGTACGGCACCGCCGTCTACGAGGACATCGTCGCGGAGGTGGTCGGCGAACTCGGTGAACGCGTCGCCGCCGCTCGGGCGGCCGGCATCCCAGATCACCGCATCGTGATCGACCCGGGCTTCGGCTTCGGCAAAACGCCCGAGCAGAACTGGCGGGTCGTCCGCGGCCTCGGCCGGCTCGTCGTCGGCGGGCAGCGCGTGCTCGTCGGAACGAGTCGCAAACGGATGCTGGCGGTCGCCGCGTCGGGCGCGGACATCGAGCTCACCGGTGAGGACGACCTCGACCTCGCCACAGCCGTCACGAGCGTCCTCGCCGCGCAAGCCGGCGTCTGGGCGGTGCGCGTGCACGACGTCGCCGCGACGCGTCTGGCCCTCGCGGTGCGGACGGCGTGGGAGGGTGAAGGATGACGACCGACGAGATCGCGATCACCGGCATCCGCTCCACCGGGTTCCACGGCGTCTACGAGCACGAGCGCCGTGACGGACAGGAGTTCGTCGCCGACCTGACGCTGTCGCTTTCGTTGGCCCGGGCCGCCGCCACCGACGACGTCACCGACACCGTCCACTACGGCGAGGTCGCCGAGCGGGTCGCCGCGATCCTCGCGGGCGAGCCGGTCGACCTCATCGAGACTCTCGCCGAGCGCATCGCGACCGCCGTGCTGTCGGACTGGCCCCTCGTCGACGCCGTCGCGGTGACCGTGCACAAGCCGGCCGCGCCGATCCCGGTCCCGTTCGGCGATGTCGCCGTCACGGTGCGGAGGTCCCGCGCATGAGTCGCCGCCTGGCCGAAGAGATGCCGCCGAAGGAACCGCGCGCAGCGGGCCCCGCCCACCGCGCCGTCATCGCGCTGGGGGCGAACCTGGGCGACCGTGCCGGCACGATCGACGAGGCGGTGGCAGACCTCGGCCGGTTGCCGTTGACGACCCTCGTCGCCGCCGCCGACCCGCTCGAGTCCGTCGCGATCACCCTGGGGGGACCGGATGCCGACGCCCCCCGTTACCTCAACACGGTCGCACTCGTCGACACGAGGCTCGCCCCGAGTCTGCTGCTCGGCTACCTGCACGCGATCGAAGGGCGTCATGGGCGGGAACGCCGCGAGCGATGGGGGAGCCGGACCCTGGACCTCGACCTCATCGCGTACGGGGACGTGCGCTCCGACGACCCAGCCCTCGTTCTGCCGCATCCCCGTGCCGCGGAGCGCGACTTCGTGCTGGACCCCTGGCTGAGCATCGACCCGGACGCGGTGCTGCCGGGCGTCGGGAAGGTCGCCGACCTGCGGGCCGCACTCCCCGGGGGCACCGCATGACCCGCACGAAACCTCTTCTGCTCGTCGCGGTCGCCGTCGTCGCCGGGTTCGCCGGCTTCTTCGTCGATCAGATCCTCACCGGGATGGGGCATCCGAGTTTCACGCCGTCGCCGCTGTTGCCGATCCTGCTCGTCGCCCTGGGCGCCGCGGTGGTCATCGCCGCCATCCCCGTGCGTCGTGCGACGGTCGGGGCGGCTGCTCCGGTGGACCCGTTCCGTGCGCTGCGGATCGCCATGATGGCGAAGGCGTCGAGCATCGTCGGGGCCCTCGTCGCCGGGTTCGCCGGCGGACTTCTCGTCTTCGTTCTCACACGACCGGTGTCGCCGTCGTTAGGCTCGACGGGTGCGGTGGTCGCCGCGCTGGGGGGCGGGCTGCTCCTCGTCGGCGCCGCCCTCGTCGCCGAACACCTGTGCACGATCCGGAAGGACGATGATGACGACCAGCCCGGACCCGAGGAACCCGGCTACGGGCTCTCCCACTCCGATTGACGAGACCTTCACCTCGATCCTCGAACCACGCGGATCCTCCCGTCTGCCGCTGGGCGACGGCCAGTGGCGACAGCTGTCGCGTAAGTACGTGATCGGTCAGATCGTCGGTTACCTGGTGCTGATGGTGCTGGCGGCCGCCGCCGTCCTCACCCTCTGGCTCATGTTCGAGGCGACCTGGCCTTTCATCCCCGGCGCCATCATGTTCGCGGTCGCACTCGTCGCCCTCGTCGTCACACCCCGTCAGGCGCGGTCGATCGGATACCAACTGCGAGAGGACGACCTGGTCTTCCGTCGCGGCATCCTCTGGCAGCGGATGGTGTCCGTCCCGTACGGCCGCCTTCAGCTCGTCGACATCACCCACGGCCCCCTCGATCGGATGCTGGGCATCGCCCAGTTGAAGCTCGTCACCGCCGCGGCATCCACCGGCGTCACGATCCCCGGCCTCCCGCAGGCCGATGCGGAGCAGCTGCGCGACACGCTCATCGAGGTGGCTGAGACCCGGCGGACCGGTCTGTGAGCGACCTCGACCCGCACGCCGCGCCCGCGGAGCACGCGTCGGCACCGCCGCCGGCAGCGGTGCACTCCGACATGAGCGACGGCGAATGGCACCGGATGCATCCGCTGTCGCCTCTCCTCCGCGGCGGGCTGACGCTCATCGTGATCATCGGCATCCTGGTCGCCAACCTCCGCGACCGTCTCATCGCCTTCTTCCTGCCGGAGAACTTCCGGTGGGACGAGGAGGATCCTGTCGATTTCGTCCTGCAGAACGGCATCGCGGTGCAGGCGATCGTCGTCGTCGTGGTCGGTCTCGTCGTCCTGCTGGCGATCTTCTGGACGGCGTGGCGGTTCCACACCTTCCGCATCACGGGCGACGAGGTCGAGGTGCGCAGCGGCGTGCTGTTCCGTACCCACCGGCGCGCGCCCCTGGACCGCGTGCAGGGAGTCAACCTGACCCGACCCGCCCTCGCTCGCCTCGTCGGGCTTGCGAAGCTCGAGGTCGTCGGCGCGGGCCTCGACGCGAATGTGAAGCTCGAATACCTGTCGACGCGGAACGCCGAGACGGTGCGCGGCGACATCCTGCGTCTCGCGTCGGGACATCGCGCGAAGGATGCCGCGGCACGCCCCGCCGCCGCCGATGGCCGCCTGAGCTCGCGGGTGAGCGCCGGCCTCAGCGAGATCGTCGACGGCGTCGATGACGACGGAGCCGAACCGGAGTCGATCGTCCGGGTGCCGATGTCGCGCCTCATCCTCGCGGGCCTGCTGTCGGGCTCGACCATCTGGTTCGTGCTGATCGTGGTCGCCGTGATCGTCGGGCTCGTGCTGCAGCCGGTCTGGATCATCCCGGCCCTAGGCGCCTCGGTTCCAGCCGCGATCGGTTTCGGGACGTACGCGATCCGGCAGTTCATCAAGACCGTGCGGTACTCGATCGCGCCGTCGTCGGCCGGGGTGCGCATCACTTTCGGCCTCCTCACGACCGTCACCGAAACGCTGCCGCCGGGCCGCGTGCACGCCGTCGACATCCGTCAGCCGTTGCTGTGGCGGTGGGGCGGCTGGTACCGCATCCGCGTCAACAAGCTGTCGGGGCGCTCGGCGAGCGACGCGTCGGCCGCTCAGATGGGCGATGTGCTGCCCATCGGAACCCAGGCCGACGTCGAGCGCGTCCTACGGCTGCTCCTGCCGTCGCTGCACATCGATGCGCCTCTGCTCGACGCGGGACTGCGCGGTCCGCGTGACGGGGACGGATACCTCACGTCGCCCGCTCGCGCCCGCGTCATCGATCCGCTCACGTGGCGCCGCAACGGCATCCTCGTCCTGCCGCAGGCGGTGCTCATGCGCACGGGACGCCTGTGGCCGAAGCTCACCATCCTGCCGCTCGCGCGGCTGCAGTCGGTGCGGATCTCCCAGGGTCCCCTCGCGCGTCGCCTGGGACTCGCGGCCCTCACCGGGCACACCGTGATGGGACCCGTCTCGGGGACCATCGAGTCGCTCGACCACGAGCAGGCCTACGCCCGGTGGAACGCGATCACGGCCGCCGCGGTGGCCGAGGCATCCGCGGAGAGCTCGTCGTCGACGGACGGGGGCGAGCGGAATGCGGTGGAGGTGGAGTGGCCGGAAGCCGCGCCGTCCCTCACGCCGCCCGAGGCGCCCGGCTCGTTCGCGCCGCCGGCGTGGGCGCCGCCTGCGCCACCGGCCCCACCTGCGGAGGACCGGTGACCCGCGAGGGGCGCCTCGGTGTCGGTGTCATCGGCGCCGGCCGGGTAGGTCCCGTCGTCGCGGCTGCGCTCGCCGGTGCGGGGCACGCCCTGACCGGGATCACCGCGGGTTCCGACGACGATCGTGTCGAGGCGATCCTCCCCGAGGTGCCGCGCGTCAGCGCCGAAGAGGTGATCCGCCGCAGCGAGCTGGTCGTCCTCGCGGTGCCGCACGATGAGCTGCCCGGCCTCGTGTCCGGTCTCGCCGAGATCGGCGCATGGCAGGTCGGACAGATCGTGATGCACACGGATGCCGCGCACGGCATACAGGTGCTGGCCCCGGCCGCCGGGCGGGGAGCCATCCCCCTCGCCATCCACCCTGCGATCGCCTTCACCGGCACGTCGACCGACCTGCGCGCCCTCAAAGATGCGTATGCCGCGGTGACGGCGCCGGCAGCCGTCCTCCCGATCGCGCAGGCGCTCGCCGTCGAGATGGGGTGCGAGCCGGTCGTCGTCGCCGACGCCGACCGTGCCGCATACGGCGAGGCGATCTCGACCGCGACCGCATTCTCGTCGTCGATCGTCCAGCAGGCGGCCGATCTGCTGCGTGGGGCAGGCGTCGACGATCCGTCTCGATACCTGTCCGCCCTCGTCCACACGACGATCGATCGTGCGCTGAGCGCCGCGGCCCCCTCGCTCGGCGACGGACCGCCGCTGCCGTGAGCGATGTGGAGCTCGCCCGCATCCCCGCGGGCAGCGTCGAACTCCATGACGCGCGACGCCGCCGGCGCTGGAGCGTCGCGCTCGAGCCGTTCGAGATCGGCGTCTACCCGGTCACGGAGGAGCAGCTCTCCGAGGTGATCGGGGTCGCGGCATCCGACCCCCGCCGTCCCGCCGTCGAGGTGAGCTGGCTGCGCGCCGTGCGCTTCTGCAACGCGCTGTCGGAGTGGGAGGGGCTCGATCCGGCGTATGCCGTGGACGGCGAGGAGGTGCGCTGGCACGTCGACAGCGATGGCTTCCGGCTGCCGACCGAGGCCGAGTGGGAGTACGCGTGCCGTGCGGGTTCGACCGGACCGCACTACGGTCCGCTCGCCGAGGTCGCGTGGACGGCGGGCGACGGTGTGACGTCGCCGCAGCCGGTCGGCGGCAAGCTCCCGAACCTGAACGGCCTGTTCGACACGCTCGGCAACGTCTGGGAGTGGTGCTGGGACTCCCTCGACACTGAGCGCTACGACGATTACCGGGTCTTCCGCGGCGGCGGTTTCGCCGACGATGCCTGGAGCGTCCGAGCTGGAACGCGCCGGGGCGGCGGCCCGCGCATGACGCACGACGACGTCGGGTTCCGCATCGCGCGGGGCGGCTTCGACACGGTGGATGCCGCACAGGGCTGGTCGGCCGCGTTCGACACGGAGCGTGCCGCAGGCGGCGACCCGCGTCCGCCCGGGTGAACCCCGCGCCGCTGAGTCCGGGGTGCGGGCACGGCGGCCACCGGCATCCGCTCGGAAACCGCACGGGACCCCGTCGATAGACTGAAGGGTCGAATCCCCGAGGAGCCCCCGAACATGACCGACGCGTCCGCGCCCACGCCCGCCGAGACGACCGAAGAGGACGTCATCGAGCAGAAGGCGGTCCGTCTCGCGAAGCGGGAACGACTGTTGAGCGAACGAGCGGATGCCGCGGGTGGCGCCTACCCCGTGACGGTGCCCGTCACCGACACGATCTCGTCCCTGCGCGAGCGGTTCGCCTCGCTCGAGGCGGGCGACGAGACGGGCGAGACCGCGTCGGTCGCCGGCCGGATCGTCTTCAGCCGCAACACCGGCAAGCTGTGCTTCGCGGCGCTCCAGGCGGGCGACGGCAGCCGCATCCAGGCGATGGTCTCCCTCGCCGAGGTGGGCGACGAGTCGCTGCAGGCGTGGAAGGAACTCGTCGACCTCGGCGACCACGTCTCGGTCACCGGCCAGGTCATCTCCAGCCGCCGCGGCGAGCTGTCGATCATGGTCACCGACTGGACCATCGCCGCGAAGGCGCTGCTGCCCCTCCCGAACCTGCACTCCGAGCTGAGTGAGGAGAGCCGCGTGCGCTCGCGCTTCCTCGACCTCATCGTGCGCGACACCGCTCGCGAGACCGTCGTCGCCCGCGCGAAGGTCAACGCCTCGCTCCGCCGTACGTTCGACGCGCACGGCTTCCTCGAGGTCGAGACGCCGATGCTGCAGGTGCAGCACGGCGGCGCCGCCGCTCGCCCGTTCGTCACGCACTCGAACGCGTTCGACACCGAGCTGTACCTCCGCATCGCGCCGGAGCTCTTCCTCAAGCGCGCCGTCGTCGGCGGCATCGACCGCGTCTACGAGATCAACCGCAACTTCCGCAACGAGGGCGCCGACTCCACGCACAGCCCCGAGTTCGCGATGCTCGAGGCGTACCAGTCCTACAGCGACTACAACGGGATCGCCGACCTGACCCAGGAGCTGATCCAGAACGCCGCGATCGCGGTCGCCGGCTCGACCACCGTCACGTGGGCCGACGGCACCGAGTACGACCTCGGCGGTCAGTGGGACCGCATCTCGATGTACGAGTCGCTGTCGGATGCCGTCGCGCAGAGCGCGCTCCCCGAAGCGCAGCGTCGCCGCATCACGCCCGCGACCCCGTTCGAGGACCTGCAGGCGCTCGCGGCCGAGGCGGGTGTCGAGGTCCCCGAGAAGATCGCCACCCACGGCAAGTTCGTCGAGGAGCTCTGGGAGCACTTCGTGAAGGGCGGCCTCGAGCGCCCGACGTTCGTCATGGACTTCCCGCTCGACACCTCACCTCTCGTGCGCGAGCACCGCACCATCCCGGGCGTCGTCGAGAAGTGGGACCTCTACGTCCGCGGCTTCGAGCTCGCGACCGGTTACTCCGAGCTCGTCGACCCCGTCATCCAGCGCGAGCGGTTCGTCGAGCAGGCGAAGCTCGCCGCGCGCGGCGACGACGAGGCGATGCGCGTCGATGAGGAGTTCTTGCGGGCGCTCGAGCACGGCATGCCGCCCACCGGTGGCATGGGCATGGGGATCGACCGCCTGCTGATGGCGATCACGGGCCTCGGCATCCGCGAGACGATCCTCTTCCCGCTCGTCAAGTAGCGGTCGCGGCACGTCCGCGCGTGCGCAGGTCCCGCGTGTCCCGGCCGGGTCTTCCTCGGTCCACATCATGTGCTCGCGACGACATCACACGTCGTGCGCGGTGCGGAAGATGGGGTCTCGTCCGGCTCACATGATGTGGCCGACGGGCATGGCGGGCTACCTGGTGCGCTGCGCGGGCGCGGGGTGATGCGGGGATGCGGGCGTGATCGCGGTGCGCCCGCGGTGATCGCGGGCGCACTCCCGCGCCTCCCTCGAAAGTCAAGGTCTTGCTTTTTGGTCGCCTGAACCGGTTTAGTGGAACGGGTTCGCCACGAAGGAGTGACCGATGCCGCCCGAGACCCGTCCGACGATCGCGGATGTCGCGCGCGCAGCCGGCGTCAGCAAGGGACTCGTCTCCTTCGCGCTGAACGGTCGTCCCGGCGTCGCCGCCGACACGCGACGACGCATCATGGACACCGCAGCCGACCTCGGCTGGACGCCGAGCCTGAGCGCGCGGTCCCTCAGCGTCGGCCGCGCGTTCGCGTGCGGGCTCGTCATCGGCCGCAGTCCCGACGTCATCGCGGCGGACCCGTTCTTCCCCTCCTTCATCGCCGGCCTCGAAGACGAGTTCTCCGTCACGGGGCAAGCGCTCGTCCTCGCCGTCGCGAACCCCGGTCGGCAGGAAGCCGACACCTATCGGGCACTCGCCGCCGACCGCCGGGTGGACGGCGTCATCCTCACCGACATCCGCGCGGCGGATCCGCGCATCGCGCTCCTCGCCGAACTCTCGATCCCTGCTGTCACTCTCGGCGCCCCCGACGTCGCCTCGCCGTTCGCCTCGGTCTCGTCGGATGACGGCGCCGGCATCCGGCTCGCGGTCGAGCATCTCGCGGGTCTCGGGCACCGCCGCATCGCGCACGTCGCAGGACCCTCCGGCATGCTCCACGCCCAGCACCGCCGCGACGCGTTCCTGGATGCCGCGGATGCCGCCGGCCTCGATGTCGCCGTCGTGGAAACCGACTTCAGCGCCGCCGACGGCGCCCGGGCCACGGCATCCCTTCTGGACGAGACCACCCGGGCGACCGCGATCATCTACGCGAACGACAGCATGGCCGTCGCCGGGATGGGTGTCGCCCATCGCCGCGGGCTGCGCGTGCCGGAGGACCTCTCGATCACGGGGTTCGACGACACCGAGATCGGGCGGTGGGTGCACCCCGCCCTCACGAGCGTCGCGACCGACGCCCGCGGCTGGGGCATCACCGCCGCGCGGACGCTCCTGGCCGCGATCGCCGGCGACGCACCCGCGCACATCGACCTTCCCGATCCCACCCTCGCCGTCCGGGGTTCGACGGCACCTCCCACGGGCGCGTGACGCGCGTCCGCCGACAGCAAGAGAGCACGACGAGACACGAAGAAGGAGCAGGACATGCAACGACGCATCCTCATCACGGCAGCCGGCGCAGCCGGTGTGCTCGCCCTCACCGCGTGCGGCGGGGGAGGGGGAGGTGGTGGCGGCGACCTCGAGAGCCGCGGCGACATCACCATCTGGTACTCCAACAACGAGGCCGAGATCGGCTGGGGCAAGAAGATGGTCGAGGCGTGGAACGCCGACCACCCCGACGAACAGGTCAAGGCGCAGGAGATCCCCGCCGGCGCGTCGAGCGAAGAGGTCATCGGTGCCGCGATCACCGCCGGGAACGCACCCTGTCTCGTGTTCAACACCTCCCCGGCGGCGGTGCCCGGCTTCCAACGTCAGGGCGGTCTCGTGAACCTGTCCGACTTCGAGGACGGCGATGACTACATCACCGCGCGCAGCGGTGACCTCGCCGATCAGTACCGCTCCGAAGACGGCGATTTCTACCAGCTGCCGTGGAAGTCGAACCCGGTGATGATCTTCTACAACAAGGCCCTCTTCGAGAAGGCGGGGCTCGACCCCGACAATCCGAAGCTGTCCACCTACGACGAGTTCCTCGATACCGCCCGGACGCTCAAGGAGAAGGGCGTGTCCGAGTACGCGATCAACCCCGCGCCGACGAGCGAGTTCTTCCAGTCCTGGTTCGACTTCTACCCGCTCTACGCCGCCCAGACCGGTGGCACACAGCTGCTCGAAGACGGCAAGGCCACGTTCAACGATGACGACGGAAAGGCCGTCGCCGACTTCTGGCGGACGCTCTACGAGGAGCAGCTCGCCGGCAACGAGCAGTACCAGGGCGACGCCTTCGCCGACGCGTACGCCGCGATGGCCATCGTCGGTCCGTGGGCGATCAGCGTGTACGGCGACTCCATCGACTGGGGTGCGGTCCCCGTGCCGACGAAGGAGGGCACCGCGGCAGACGACACCTGGACCTTCAGCGACGCGAAGAACGTCGGCATGTTCACCGCCTGCAAGAACAAGGCCACGGCGTGGGACGTCCTGAAGTTCGCCACGAGCGAGGAGCAGGACGGCGCCTGGCTGGAAGCCACCGGACAGATGCCGCTACGGCAGGACCTGACCGGCACCTACCCGGACTACTTCGCCGACAACCCCGCCTACGAGCAGTTCGGCGCCCAGGCCGCACGCACGGTCGAGGTCCCGAACGTCATCGGGTCGGTGGAGATCTGGCAGGCCTTCCGCGACGGCTACTCGAAGTCGGTCATCTTCGGCGAGACGCCGGTCGATCAGTTCCTCTCCGACACCGCGGCAGAGGTCGACAAGCTGGCATCGGCGGGCTGAGATGACCGCCGTCGTCCCGGGTCGCGCCGGGTCCGATCCCGGCGCGACCCGCGGTGCCGCCCCGGAGAAGAGCGGGAAGGATGCCGCGCCTCGCCGCGGCATCCTTCACCGCCTCCTCGGCGCGCAGCCGCACGGGCTCCTCTTCTCGGCGCCCTACATCGTCTTCGTCCTGGTCGTCTTCGCCTACCCGGTGGTGTTCGCCGTCTGGATGTCGTTCCAGGACTACTTCTTCGCCGCCCCGGGGGCAGTGGTCGACCGGCCGTTCGTCGGCTTCGACAACTACGTCACGGCGCTCAGCGACCCCGAGGTCTGGCGGTCGTTCGGCAACGTCGGGATCTTCCTGATCATCAACGTGCCGCTCACGGTGGTGCTGTCGATCCTGCTGGCGACGGCCCTCGACCGCGTCACGAAGGCGCGGACCTTCTTCCGGGTGAGCTACTACGTGCCGTACGTCACGGCATCCGTCGCCGTCGTCGCGGTGTGGCTCTTCCTCTTCGCCCGCGGCGGACTCGTCAACAACGTGCTCGGGCCGCTCGCGCCCGACCCGTCGTGGCTCGTGAACTCCGCGCTCGCGATGCCGACCATCGCGATCTTCGTGACGTGGAAGGGACTCGGGTTCTACATCCTGCTCTACCTCGCCGCCCTCCAGAACGTGCCGCGCGAGCTGTACGAATCGGTGTCGATGGACGGCGGCGGCAAGCTCCGCCAATTCTTCTCGGTCACCGTGCCGAGCGTCCGGCCGGCGACCCTGCTCGTCGTCCTCCTCGCCACGATCACCGGGGCGAACCTATTCACCGAGCCGTACCTGCTGACCGGGGGCGGCGGCCCCAACGGGGCGTCGACCTCGCCGGTGCTCCTCATGTACCAGCGCGGCATCGAGCAGCAGAACCCCGACGTCGCCGCCGCGATCGGCGTTGTGCTCATCGTGTTCGTCCTGGCCATCGCTGCCCTGCAGCGCAAGCTCGTGGGAGGTGAGGAGCGATGAAGCGCGCACTCGGCTCCAAGATCGCGATGTACACGGCGCTGTCGATCGGCGCGCTCGCATTCCTGTTCCCGTTCTTCTACATGATCGTCGGGTCGCTGCAGACGAACGTCGATCCGACGCCGGCGGGGGCGTTCCCGAACCCGGCGAACCTGACGCTCGACAACTACACCGCCATCAACGGGCGTATCGACCTGCTGAAGGGGCTCGCCAACTCCGGGATCTTCACCGGCGGGGTGATCCTCGGCACGGTCGTCTTCGGCGTCCTGGCCGGGTATGCGCTGGCGATCCTGCGCTGGCGGGGACGAGGGGCGACCTTCGCCCTCGCCCTCCTCGTGCAGGTCGTGCCGTTCCAGCTGCTCATGATCCCGCTCTACGTCATGATCGCCCGCGACTACGGCCTGGCCGACAGCTACCTCGGGATGATCCTGCCGTTCTTCATCAACTCGACCGCGGTCGTGATCTTCCGGCAGTACTTCCTGCAGCTCCCCAAGGAGCTCTTCGACGCCGCTCGCATCGACGGCTCGAACGAGTTCCGTCTGCTGTGGAGCGTGGCGCTGCCCCTGGTGAGACCGGCCCTCCTGACGGTCGTGCTGCTGACCTTCATCGGTCCGTGGAACGAGTTCCTCTGGCCGTTCCTCATCACGAAGGATGCCGGCATGCAGCCGCTCGCGGTGTCCCTCGCCAACTTCATCTCGAACATCGCGGCATCCACCGCGAACCCGTTCGGGGCGATGATGGCCGGCGCCGTCGTGCTGGCCGCGCCCGCCGTGGCGCTGTTCCTCGTGTTCCAGCGTTACTTCACGTCCAACGACCTCGGATCCGGAGTGAAAGGTTGACCATGCCCACCGAGACCCACGTGCCCTACCGACTCACCCGCGTGGGGGTCGTGATGACCCCCGCCGCGGGCGATCCGAACGAGGTCGAGGGGGTGCTGAACCCCGGTTCCGGCCGTGGCCCCGATGGAGAGCTGTACCTGCTGCCGCGACTCGTCGCCGACGGCAACGTGTCGCGCGTGGGACTGGCCCGCGTCGTCGTCGCGGACGGCGTGCCGATCGGCGTCGAACGCGAGGGCGTCGTCCTCGAGCCCGACCGGGGGTGGGAACGCGGGGTCGGCAACGCCGGCGTCGAGGACCCCCGGGTCACGTGGGTCGAGATGCTCGGGCTGCACGTCATGACCTACGTCGCGTACGGGCCCCTCGGCCCGCGCACCGCGGTCGCCGTGTCGAGCGACCTGCGGGAGTGGCGCCGGTTGGGACCGGCGCTGTTCCGGTACCAGGACGACCTCGACATGGACCTGAACCTGTTCCACAACAAGGACACCGTGTTCTTCCCCGAGCCGGTCACCGCGCCGGACGGGCGGGAGGCGCTCGCCGTCCTGCACCGCCCCATGTGGGACCTCGGTGAGACGAAGCCGGGACAGGGCGTCCGGGTACCCGCCGGCGTCGAGGACGAGCGGCAGTCGATATGGATCAGCTACATCCCGCTCGCCGCGGTCCGCGAAGACCTCTCGGCACTCACCCTGTGGGAGCAGCACCGTTTCGTCGCCGGGCCGGAGTTCCCGTTCGAGGCGCTGAAGATCGGCGGGGGGCCCCCGCCGCGCCGGGTCCCCGAGGGATGGCTCGTCCTGCATCACGGTGTGACCGGCGTGCTCGAGAGCGCGTTCGCGCAACAGCAGAAGGTGAACTACGCCGCGGGTGCCATCATCCTCGACGCCGACGATCCCTCGAAGGTCGTCGCCCGCACTCCGGAGCCGCTGCTCGCCCCGGAGACAGACGACGAGCGGAGCGGGATCGTGCCGAACGTCGTCTTCCCGACCGCGATCGAAGAGGTCGACGGTCGCCTGTTCGTGTTCTACGGCATGGCCGACTCCAAGATCGGCGTCGCCCTTCTCGAGCGCACCGACTGATCGCATGCCGAGTGCAGGTCCGACCCGGCTCCGGGCGCCGGAACGGCGTCTGATCCGGTTCTGGACCTGCATTCGGCACCGCACGAAAGGACCAACCCCCATGTCCACCTCTGCACACCGTCGTGCAAGGACCGTCGGCCTCACCGCACTGGCCGCGCTCGCCCTCACCGTCCCGCTCGGCGTCACGGCCGCGGCCGCGGCGCCGACGGATCCGCCGGTCACGAATCTCGCGCACCTCGACTTCCTGCTCGACGAAGCGACGCCGCCCGCCGACGTCGAGGGCCACAGCACCTACCGGCAGTCCGAAGAGCCCGCGCTCGTCATGCCGTGGACGTACGCCGATGCCCGCGACGGCGGGACCTTCGAGCGGGTCGGGGGCGGACCGCTCGATCCGGAGACCGGCTACTGGGGGCAGGGGGCGTACAACGCCGACGACATCACCCGTGCCGCGGTCGTTTACACGCGTCACTGGGAGCTCACCGGCGACGACGACAGCCGCGACAAGGCGTACGAGCTGCTGCGTTCGGTCGCGTACTTCCAGACGACCGACGGCCCGGATGCCGGCAACGTCGTCCTGTGGATGCAGCCCGACGGCACCTTCAATCCCTCTCCCGAACCGGTCGAGCTCCCCGACCCGTCCGACAGCGGGCCGAGCTACTGGCTCGCCCGCACGCTGTGGGCACTCGGCGAGGGGTACGCCGCGTTCGAGGACGAGGACCCTGCCTTCGCCGCCTTCCTCGACGAGCGCTTCGACCTCTCCCTCGGTGCGCTGAACCGCCAGGTCCTGTCGACCTACGGCGCGTGGACGGTCTCGGACGGCAAACGCGTCCCGACGTGGCTCGTCACGAACGGGGCGGATGCCTCGGCCGAAGCCGTGCTCGGTCTGGCAGCGCGTGTCGAAGCGAGTCCCGACCGGGCGGCCTCGAAGGCGCTGCGCCAGCTCGCCACGGGCATCGCCGCGATGTCGGACGGTTCGGCGCGCGAGTGGCCCTACGACGCCGTGCTGCCGTGGGCCGAGTCCCCGGCGATCTGGCACGCCTGGGGCTCGCAGATGCCCGCCGCGCTGGCCGCGGCATCCGTCGTGCTGAAGGATCGGTCGATCGCGCGGCCCGCGATCGCGGACGCGGCGACGTTCACGCCGACCCTCCTCACCGCGGGTGGACCCGGCAACGGGTGGAACCCGAGCCCCGTCGATCGGGTTCAGATCGCCTACGGTGCGGACTCGCGGGTCCAGTCGCTGCTGGGCGTCGCGAAGGCGACCGGCTCGGACGGGTTCGAAGGCCTGGCCGCGATGCAGGCGGCGTGGTTCTTCGGTGCCAACCACGCGGGGCAGCGGATGTACGACCCGGCGACGGGCGTCACATACGACGGCCTGCAACCGGACGGGACCGTCAATCGCAACAGCGGCGCGGAGTCCACGATCCACGGGCTCCTCACGGCTCTCGCGCTCGACGCGAACCCGGACGTGAAGCGGCACGCCGTCGCCCTGACCGAGGTCACGGACCGCGAGGGACTCGCGTGGATCGAAGCCGAAGACGCCGTGAGGACGACGGGTGACATCTCGACACCCGACGCCTGGACGGGAGAGTCCAGCTGGTCGGGCGACAAGCTGACGCTGTCCCGCGGCGAGAGCGCGGTCTTCGATGTCGGCGCCGCGGCGTCCGACCGGTGGGTCGAGCCGGTGGTGTGGTCGGAGGTCGGCGAACGGACGTCGTCGACCTGGACGACGGAGCGCACTCGGCTCGGTTCCCTGCACCTGACCGGTCCCCGGCAGGGGATCTCGCCGACCCCGGGGGCGATGCATCCGCACACTCTGCAGAAGGAGATGTCCCGCTCGAGCGATGAGCTCCGCGTCGTCTCGGCGCGAGGCGACCTGCAGCTCGATGGCGTCCTCCTCCGGCCGTTCGTCTCGCGGCTCGTCCTCGAGGGCCAGGCGGGGTCGCGCAGCGAGCTCGTCCACTCCGCGGCGCGCTCGCCGCAGAGGGTGACGGTGGGCGCGGGCGAGCTGGCCGTCTACGACGATCGTGGACGTGAGGTCCGCGTGAAGAAGGACCGCACCGGTGCCGTGATCATCCCCGCCGGCGGTTTCGCCATCGTCGAACGGTGATGATGCTGACCTGGCCGGGGTGGATGCCGCGGCCCGGTCAGCGCCGGAAGGCCCAATCGGGCAGGTGAGCGTGCGCGACGAAGGATCGGACGATCTCGGCCAGACCGTGCTCCGGTTCGATCTGCAGTGCCTCCGCCGCGTAGCGATCGGCGTGCGTGGACCGGCCGAGCGACCAGGCGAGCCACGCGGCAGTGGCGAGACTCCCCGCGCGATGCGCCTCGGGCGTCCTCGACGCCACGCGGCGCACGAGTGTCAGCGCCGCCTCGAGCCGACTCGGGTCGGGTTGCTCGCCCTCGCCCCACATCACCGACGCAAGGTCGGCGGGGTAATCCTCGCCGTCCTCCCACCGTCGTTGCGCATCGAGCGCCGTGTCGCCGCCGCGACGATCTGTGGCCCACTGCACGAGGGCGACATCCCGGAGCGACGGCCGGGCGAGGCACCATGCGAGGACCGCCGTGCGCATCGGGTCGAGGCTCGCCGGATCCCAGTCGAGGCACCCCTCGTACAGCCCTGGGAGGTCGTCGAGTGCGCATCCCGCCTCGAGCGCCGCCGGATCGATCCGCTCGGATGTCCCGTCGACGGCCGGGATGCCGCACAACACGGCGAGAGCCGATTCGAGCGATCGCAGGGCGACCTCGACGCTCGCCGTGGCAGCAGGCTCGGCTGACGGCAACGCCGCCCCCTCGTGCTGGTCGCCCTCCAGCGGTGGGAGGTGCCGCTCCAGCTCGACGAGCGGGCGGCCGCCCGGCGGCATCCGTTCGTCGAAATGCGATCCCCACCCGGTGCCGGCGACCGTCAGGATGTCGACGACCTCGAGCCCGCACGCGTCTGCCGAGCGCTCGAGCGCGAGCGCGAGATCCGCTCCCGGCAGGCCTCGACCAGCGGATGCCTCGGTGAAGACGACGCCGGCGAAGCCGTCGGCACCCGACACCCGGCAGAGCATGCCGATGACGGTGGAGGCGACCGCATCGGCAGAGGTGTCCGACGGCGGAAGGTCGATCCGGAGAGCGCCGAGACTTCGGCCACCGCTCATGGGGACCACGACGAGACTCTCGGTCGGCGTGAACCCGAGGAGGCGGGGGACGAGGGCGAGGAAGTGCGCGGAATCCGCGGCGGTGACGATGGTGGACATGGCCCCACGGTCGCGGCGCCGACGTCGTGTCGGGCGCCGAGACGATCGCCTGGGGAGAGGTCGCGCGAACAGGCGCCGGTGCAGAACGCTCCGGGCCGCGCGGTGTCGCGGGCCGATTACGATGGAGATATGGGTGAGATCTGGACTGCGGTCATCTGGGGGCTGATCCCCACGATCGTCGTCGCCGGGCTGTTCGCCTTCGTCATCCGCAGCATCCTGCGAATGGACCGCACCGAACGCAAGCTCTACGCGCGGGTCGAGGCGGAGGAGCGCCGCAAGCGCGGTCTGCCGCCCCGCGACGAAACCGCCGGTCGACCCGCCAAAGGATAGGCTGACCCCACACTCTCTGGGGGAACTGTGATCAGCATCAGCGTCGACTGGACGTGGACGTGGTGGATCGTCCTCGTCCTCGCGTTCGACATCTCGGTGCGCATCATCGCGGTGTTCATCATCCCGCGGAACCGTCGCCCGACGGCGGCGATGGCGTGGCTCCTCGCCATCTACTTCATCCCGATCATCGGCATCCTGCTCTTCCTCCTCATCGGGAACCCGCGCCTTCCGCGCAAGCGCCGCAAGGAGCAGGAGTCGATCAACGACGCGTTCCGCGAGGCGAGCGAGGGGCTCGACTTCGGCACACTGCGCCCCGATGCGCCGGAGTGGTTCGAGCAGCTCGTGGGTCTCAACCGCAAACTCGGGGCGCTTCCGATGGCCGGCGACAACGGCGCCCAGATCATCTCGGACTACCAGGGCAGTCTCGACACGATGGCGTCCGAGATCGATCGCGCCACCCGGTACGTCCACGTCGAGTTCTACATCCTGCAGTCCGACGGGGCGACCGACGGATTCTTCGCGGCGCTCGAGCGCGCGACAGCGCGCGGCGTGACCGTCCGCGTCCTCCTCGACCACTGGGCGAACCGGTGGAAGCCGAACTACCACGCGACGATCTCGCGCCTCGAGCGCATGGGCGCCCAGTGGCGCCTGATGCTCCCGGTGCAGCCGCTCAAGGGCAAGTACCAGCGACCCGACCTGCGCAACCACCGCAAGCTCCTCGTGATCGACGGCGCTGTCGGGTTCGTCGGTTCGCAGAACGTCACCGACCGCAGCTACAACCTGAAGACGAATCTGCGTCGCGGACTGCAGTGGGTGGATCTCATGGTCCGCGTCGACGGCCCGGTCGTGGCGTCCCTCTCCGCCGTGTTCGTCTCGGACTGGTACGGCGAGACGGGCGAGGTCTTCGCCGTCGAGTCCGACTTCTTGACGGATGCCGGAACCGGCGACCTCGACTGTCAGATCGTCCCGAGCGGTCCGGGCTTCGAGTACGAGAACAACCTCAAACTCTTCCTCAGCCTCATCTTCGGGGCGAAGAGGAAGATCGTGATGGTCAGCCCGTACTTCGTCCCCGACGAGGGACTCCTGCTCGCGATCCAGACCGCCTGCCATCGCGGCGTCGAGGTCGAACTGTTCGTCTCCGAAGAGGGCGATCAGGCGATGGTCTACCACGCGCAGCGCAGCTACTACGAGCAGCTGCTGGCGACCGGTGTGAAGATCTGGATGTACAAGCGGCCCTACATCCTGCACTCCAAGTCCATGTCGATCGATGACGAGGTCGCCGTCGTCGGCTCGAGCAACATGGACATGCGCTCGTTCGGCCTCAACCTCGAAGTGACGATGCTCGTCCGAGGAGCCGAGTTCGTCGAGCAGCTGCGCACGGTCGAAGACCAGTACCGCGGAATGTCACGCGAGTTGACGATGGAGGAGTGGGAGCAGCGCCCCATCCGCTCCGTCGTCCTCGACAACCTGGCCCGGCTCACCTCGGCGCTCCAGTGAGACGATCCTGCGGGCGATGACACTCAGAGGGTGTCCGCTTCCCGGGAGGAGACCCTGATGCGCACCCGCCTTCTGACCGCGCTCGCCGGCAGCGCCCTCGTCGGTCTGGCGCTGACCGCCTGTGCGACGCCTGCCGCCGACGGTACGGACCCCGGCGCTTCGTCCGCCGACGCGGCGCCCGCGTGGCCGGTGGGCGCCGGCTGGCTCGACGGCGGGAGAACGATCGCGCTCGTGACGTGGGGCAGCTCGTCGTGCGTGCCGGCGGTGAACGAGACGCACCTCGACGGTTCGGCATTCGTCGTGACCCTCCGCGGGCCCGAGCCGGGACCGTGCACGGACGACCTCGTCGCTCGTGCGCTCGAGGTCCCGACGCCGCAGGGGGTCGATCCCGCGGACGGTCTCCAGTTGCGAGTGTCCCTCGGGGAGACGAGTGCCGACGTCGATCTCGCCGCGTACGCGGGCGGCCAGGTCGAGGAGTTCGCCCCGGCGGCGACCTGGGTCGGTGACCGCACGATCGCGCTCCGCACGTGGGGATCGTCGTCGTGCCCGCCGATGGTCGCGGACACGAGGGTGGAGTCACCGGCATCCGTCGTCGTCGGCTTCGCGATGCTGGATGCGGATCGCGTCTGCACGACGGACATGGCGCCGCAGCTCACCCTCGTGCAGCTCGATCCCGACGCGGTGGTCGATCGCGACGCGACGCTGAGCTTCGGCGTGTTCGGCTCGGGCGAGACGGTGCCGATCCGCTGACGCACGCGCGTCAGCGGGCTTCCGGGGACCCGATGTGTCGCCTGCGCGTGGTGTGAGCGGCGGGTCGGGTCCCCGGAGCGGCGGTCGCCTTCGCTCCAGGGACCTGTGTGGTCGCCCGGCGTGTGCGCACGCGACCGTCTGCGTCCCCGGAAGCCGCGTTGCGGCATCCTCCCCAGCCCACACGCTCGGCGAAACGTCCACGGTCTGCCCGGATCCCTGCGTGTGCGTCGTAGGGTGCGCGAGCATCGGCGCATGGAGCCCCGTCCGCTGCCGCCTGCTCTCGGATCCGCGTTCTCCGTGAAGGCGGCGGTGGATGCCGGCGTCTCGCCGCGCCGGCTCCGCGCGCGTGACCTCGAACGGCCGTTCCACGGCGTGCGCGCGCGGGCGGCGCCGATTGCCGAGGATGCCGCGGACCGTCAGGCCCAGCAGGCGCACGCGTACGCCGTGGCACTGCCCGACGGTCAGTTCTTCTGTCATGTGACTGCCGCCGTGCTGTGGGGGCTGCCGCTCCCGCGATCTGCGCTGCGCGCTCCCGGACTGGACGTCGGCGTCCTCGCGCCGCGACGCACTCCCCGGGGCGCGGGTGTGCGCGGGCATCGATTGGTGCACGCGTCGACCCAGATCCGGGTCCACCCGCGACGGGGCGTACCGCTCCTCGCACCGGCTTGCACTTGGGCGAGTCTGAGCGCGGTCCTCGACGTCCGGGATCTCGTCGCCGTCGGGGACGCGATCGTCCGCGTCCCGATGTTCCGCGGCGATCCACCCCCGCTCGCGACGGTCGACGACCTCGCGGCAGCGTCGCTGGGGCGGAGGGTGGGTGTCGCCCGTCTGCGTGACGCGCTGCCGCTCGTGCGGCAACGGTCGGCATCCCGGACCGAGACGTGGTGCCGCCTCGCGCTGATCGAGGGCGGCCTTCCCGAGCCTGAGCTCAACTGGAACATCGTCGTGAACGGACGACTCCTCGCGTGCGTCGACCTCGCCTACCCGCGCGAGCGCGTGGCCGTGGAGTACGACGGGGAGCACCACCGGGTCGACGCGCGCCAGTGGTCGCGAGACATCGAACGTCACGAGGCGCTCGCCGCCGCGGGCTGGGTCGTCGTCCGGATCACGAAGCAGCACCTGTTCACGGATGCCGGGGGTGTCGTCGCACGCGTGCGGCACGCGCTCGCGCGTCAGTGACACGGGGCTTCCGGGGACCCGATGTGTCGCCTGCGCGTGGTGCGAGCGGCGATTTGCGTCCCTGGAGCGCAGGGGCGTCGACGGCGTGAGTGTTCCAGGGACGCAACATGTCGGGTGCGCGGCGGCGAGACGACGAATCGCGTCCCCGGGACCGCCGCGGCTCAGTCTGCGCGCACGAGCAGCTCGCCGACCTCGCAGTCGAGCGCGCGGCAGATGGCGGACAGCGTCGAGTACCGGATCGCGCGGGCGCGGTCGTTCTTGAGGATCGACAGGTTGACGACCGAGACGCCGACGATCTCGGAGAGCCGTGTCAGGGTCATTCCGCGCGCGGCGAGCAGTTCGTCCAGGCGACAGTGGATGCCGGTGAGCTCGTCCTCCTCGGCGGGACTCACACGAGCCCCTCGGTGTCGCGTTGCAGCCGCTCGCCCTGCGCGAAGGCGCTCGCCAGCACGGCAGCGGCGACGGCGACCAGCAGGATCGGCAGGAGGGGCAGCAGATCGAGCATGGACAGCGTCTCGAACCGGATGCCGAGGGACTGGAGCGCGTGCTGTCGGCCCATCCCGTCGATGATCGGCCACGCGAACACGGCGATGGTGAGAGTGGCGGCTATCGCCGCCAACGCGCGCGTCGCGCCGCCGGTGAACACGCGCCCCCGGCGCACCGCGAGGGCTACGCGCATCAGCGCCGCGGCGATGACGATCGCGGCGAGGGCGGCCAGCAGGACCGCCGCGATCATCCACGCGCGACCGCCCGCGCCGAGGTCCGGCGCACGGACGACGACCGCGTCCACGCCCGTACGGGCAGAGAGCCCGAGGGCAGCGGATGCCGCATCCGCCCCGACGGTCACGGCAGGGCCTTCGGGGCTCAGGATCTCGGTGATTCGGAATGTGGCGACGGCCAACGCCGCCAGCGAAGCGGCGACGCCGTAGACGATGAGGTCGAGTGCTCCGGTGGTCCGGGTCGCGGTGGACATCAGACGAGCCCCTTCACATCGTTCTGCAGCCGGGAGCCGTAGCGGAGGATCGCGGCGAGGACGGCGAACGCGAGACCGACCGCAATCGGCCAGAAGGGGAAGGAGACCTGCACGGTGGCGGCGGGAACCCAGGCGTCGAACACGTTGTCGATGCCGGCGTAGTCGCCTTCCCAGCCGCCGCCTTTCGAGCCGAACAGTTGCGTCGAAGCGATGCTTCCCGCGATGTCGCCCATGACCTGGGCGGCGACGCCGCCGAAGGCGATGACGGCGCCCGTCGTCGCGGCCATCTTCGCGACGACGGGGGCGAACGCCGCGCCGGTGAGCAGTCGGGAGCATGCGACGGCGACGAACAGCGCTGCGACCCCGGGGATCGCCCAGGCGATCATCTGACTGAGGGCCCACAGCACGCGCGCCGCGACGCCGAGCCCGTCGACGGTGAGGGTCACGCTCGTGAACCCGCCCGAGACGCGGCTCACCTCACCGGTGTCGAGGGTGACCGAGCTGGGGAGCTGAGGCCAGAACTCCTGCACCGGCATCGTGATCGCGACCCCCGGTGACAGCAGCGGCACCAAGAGGTTCGCGAGGGCGCCGGCGGCGGCGACCACCGCCCAGACGACCGCGACGATCCGCGCTACTCGGACGACGGGCGTCGGGTCGGCATCCCGTACGGACCCCTCGCGCCGCTTCTTGGCAGTCGCCAGCGCGAACGCCAGAATCGTTCCCGCGATCAGGAGGACGACGAGAACCGCCCCGACGATCAGCATCCACCGTGCCACGTCACACCAACCCTTCGACGTACATAACGACATTCGTTGTTATCGAGAAACGTTATGCCCGTGGATGCCGCGACCGCAAGCCCCGGCATCCGGTATGCCCACGGCGAACACGGGCATACCGGCATCCCGCCGTCGTTAGCCTCTACGTAAGACGCCGCCAGTGCGTCGAGTGGAGGTGGAGACGATGTTCGAGAGATTCACAGACCGTGCACGTCGTGTGGTGGTGCTCGCCCAAGAAGAGGCGAAGATGCTGAACCACAACTACATCGGCACGGAGCACATCCTCCTCGGCCTGATCCACGAGGGTGAAGGCGTCGCCGCCAAGGCCCTCGAGAGCCTCGGCATCTCGCTCGACGCTGTGCGCGAGCAGGTCCAGGACATCATCGGGCAGGGGCAGCAGCAGCCGACGGGTCACATCCCGTTCACGCCGCGTGCCAAGAAGGTGCTCGAGCTGTCGCTGCGCGAAGCGCTGCAGCTGGGCCACAACTACATCGGCACCGAGCACATCCTGCTCGGGCTCATCCGCGAGGGCGAGGGCGTCGCCGCTCAGGTTCTCGTGAAGCTCGGCGCCGACCTGAACAAGGTCCGCCAGCAGGTCATCCAGCTCCTCAGCGGCTACCAGGGCAAGGAGCCCGCGGGCGTCGCTTCGGGCGCCGGCGAGCAGGCGCAGGCAACGGCCCAGGGCGGCTCCGCCGTCCTCGACCAGTTCGGCCGCAACCTGACGCAGGCCGCGCGCGACAACAAGCTCGACCCCGTCATCGGGCGCGAGAAGGAGATCGAGCGCGTGATGCAGATCCTGTCGCGCCGCTCCAAGAACAACCCCGTCCTCATCGGCGAGCCCGGCGTCGGCAAGACCGCCGTCGTCGAGGGCCTCGCCCAGGCGATCGTCAAGGGCGAGGTGCCCGAGACGCTCAAGGACAAGCAGGTCTACTCGCTAGACCTCGGTTCGCTCATCGCCGGTTCCCGCTACCGCGGTGACTTCGAAGAGCGCCTGAAGAAGGTCACGAAGGAGATCCGCACGCGCGGCGACATCATCGTCTTCATCGACGAGATCCACACCCTCGTGGGTGCGGGCGCCGCCGAGGGCGCGATCGACGCGGCCAGCATCCTGAAGCCGCTGCTCGCCCGCGGTGAGCTGCAGACGATCGGTGCCACGACGCTCGACGAGTACCGCAAGCACTTCGAGAAGGATGCCGCGCTGGAGCGCCGCTTCCAGCCGATCCAGGTGGCCGAGCCGAGCCTGCCCCACGCGATCAACATCCTGAAGGGTCTGCGCGACCGGTACGAGGCGCACCACAAGGTGCAGATCACCGACGGCGCCATCGTCGCCGCGGCCAACCTCTCCGACCGGTACGTCTCGGACCGCTTCCTGCCCGACAAGGCCATCGACCTGATCGACGAGGCCGGCGCCCGCCTGCGCCTGTCGATCCTGTCCAGCCCGCCGGAGCTGCGCGAGTTCGACGAGAAGATCGCCAAGGTCCGCGAGGACAAGGAAGCCGCCAGCGAGGAGCAGGACTTCGAGAAGGCCGCCGCCCTGCGCGACGAGGAGAAGTCGCTCCTGGCCGAGCGTCTGCGCCTCGAGAGGCAGTGGCGCTCGGGTGACGTCGCGTCGCACGCGGTCGTCGACGAGGGTCTGATCGCCGAGGTCCTGGCTCAGGCCACCGGCATCCCGGTCTTCAAGCTCACCGAGGAGGAGACGAGCCGTCTCGTCTTCATGGAGAAGGCCCTGCACCAGCGCGTCATCGGTCAGGAGGAGGCCATCGCGGCACTCTCCCGCACGATCCGTCGCCAGCGTGCCGGACTCAAGGACCCGAACCGCCCGTCGGGATCGTTCATCTTCGCCGGCCCCACGGGCGTCGGAAAGACCGAGCTGGCCAAGGCGCTCGCCGAGTTCCTCTTCGACGACGAGGGCGCACTGATCTCCCTCGACATGTCGGAGTTCGGAGAGAAGCACACGGTCTCGCGACTGTTCGGTGCCCCTCCCGGGTTCGTCGGTTTCGAAGAGGGCGGCCAGCTCACCGAGAAGGTGCGCCGCAAGCCGTTCTCCGTGGTCCTGTTCGACGAGATCGAGAAGGCTCACCCCGACATCTTCAACTCGCTGCTGCAGATCCTCGAAGAGGGTCGTCTGACCGACGGTCAGGGCCGCGTGGTCGACTTCAAGAACACCGTGATCATCATGACGACGAACCTCGGTTCGTCGGCGATCGCCGGTGGTCCCGTCGGCTTCCAGGTCGAGGGCAACTCGCAGACGACCTACGAGCGGATGAAGGGCAAGGTCGACGAGGAGCTGAAGCGTCACTTCAAGCCCGAGTTCCTCAACCGCGTCGACGACGTCATCGTCTTCCCGCAGCTCAACAAGGCGGAGCTCCGCCAGATCGTGACGCTGTTCACCAAGCGTCTCAGCGAGCGTCTGCTCGACCGTGACATGACGGTCGCGCTGACGGATGCCGCCAAGGACCGCCTCATCGAGATCGGGTTCGACCCGACACTCGGCGCCCGGCCCCTGCGTCGCGCCATGCAGCGCGAGGTCGAGGACCAGCTGTCCGAGCGGATCCTCCGTGGCGAGCTGAACGCCGGCGACCACGTCGCGGTCGACGTCGAGAACAACGCCTTCGTCTTCGAGACCACGCGTCAGGAAGGCCGCGAAGCGGTCGGTGTGGGAGCTGCGGGCGAGATCACCGCGAGCCCGGACATCATCGCCGGTTCGTAAGCGACCAGAGCGACGGGGGTCGGATGCCGAGAGGCGTCCGACCCCTTCGTCGTTCAGTGCCGGCGAACCAGGAAGACGTCGACCTCGTCCTCGCTCTCGAGGGTGAAGCCGTGTCGCTCGTAGAGGCGACGGGCGGGGCTTCCCTGCAGGACGTTGAGACGCCAGGGGAGTGGGTGGTCCTCGGCGAGGGCAGCGGCCAGCACCTCGGTGCCGATCCCGGCCCCTTGCACGCGCTCATCGAGGTAGAAGTGCTCGAGCCAGGTGCCGTCGGACGTGGGGCGCGCGGCGATCGAACCGGCATCCGCCCCGTCGATGACGATCACTCGGGTGAGGGCAGGATCGAAGGCGTCCAGGAACCGCTGTCGCACGCGGGTCTCGTCGTAGACGCCGAGGCGTTCGAGGTCGGGACGCATGACCACGGCTCGGAGTTCGGCGATCCACGTCGCGTCATCGGGCGTCGAGGGGCGGGTGGTCCAGCGCATCCGTCCATTCAACCGGGCCTGCGCGTCAACGGATGCAAGGGATGCCGGGCGACACCCGGCATCCGCGGCTCGATCGTCGGCGTGTCGCACTCGATCTATTGCATCCGCGGACGGGCGAGGATGGGGTCATGCTCATCGCAATGGCGGGGTTGCCCGCGTCGGGGAAGAGCGCGCTGGCCGCGCGCATCGCCGGCGAACTGCGTTGCGCGATCCTGTCTGTGGATCCGATCGAGGCCGCGCTCTGGCGCGCGGGGATCGGCCGGGACCAGCCGACCGGGCTGGCGGCCTACGTCGTGGCCGAAAATCTCGCGCGCGAGCAGCTCCGCATCGGTGCCGACGTCATCATCGACGCTGTGAACGACGCCGAGCTCGCGCGGCAGCAGTGGCGGTCGCTCGCCGACGAGCAAGGAGTGGACGTCGCGTTCATCGAGGTGGTGTGCACCGACCAGGAAGAGCATCGCCGTCGCCTCGAGACTCGGCGACGGTCGCTGGCGGGGTTCGTGGAGCCCACGTGGAACGAGGTCCGCGCGCGATCCGCCGGCTTCAACGGCTGGGCCGATGCGCGGCTGACGATCGACTCGACGCTGTCGCTGGAGGAGAACGTTCCGCTCGTGCTCGAACATCTGCGTCGGGTCTGCGGGGGCTGATGCGCGTCGACGGATGCAAGGGATGCCGGGCGACACCCGGCATCCCTTGGTCCGATCGTCGGCGTGTCGGGCGTGGACTCTTGCATCGGCGAACGGGGAGGCTGCCGACGCCGCGCGGGGCATGCGAACGGACCGGGCGCGCCCTCGGCAGCGCCCGGCCCGTCCGGGTCTGTCAGGAGCGACGGTTTCCGAAGACGTCCTTCTCCATGGCGTCGTAGCCCTCGCGTTGCGGGTCGCCGTGCAGGCCGCCCGAGAGGGCGTACTCCTCCTCCGGCGAGAGGATGAGGCGCTTGCGGCCGTAGACGGCGAACCCGATGAAGATCACGACGTAGACGATGATGATCGCCACGATCGCCAGCAGGTACGACGGGTTGAACAGCAGTCCGACGAACACGATCGCGGCGATGATGCCGGCCGAGTACGCGCCGAACAGTCCCCACGGGCTCTTGTACGGGCGCTCGGCGTTCGGGAACTTCTTGCGCAGGATGATGAACGACACCATCTGCAGGAAGTACGCGAGGACCGCGCCCCAGACGGCGATGTTCAGCACGATCGCACCGGCGGGACTCGTGTCGCCACCGGCGGCCTGCAGGATGACGAGCGCGATGAATCCGAGCACGGCGCCGAACGTGAGCGCGACCCACGGGGTCTGGCGCTTGCCCGTGAGCGACAGCCAGCGCGGGTAGTAGCCCGCGCGCGAGAGGGAGTACATGTTGCGCCCGTAGGCGAACATGATGCCCATCAGCGAGGCGAACAGGCCGATGAGGGCCAGCAGCGAAAGGATTGCGGCGGCCTGATCGGGCAGGAACGCCTGGAACCCTTCGAGCAGCGGCTCGGTGGACGGTGCGGTGGCCTCCGCGCCGAGGACGCCCGTGTTGAGGAACAGGACGATGAGGCCCGTCACGATCAGCGTGCCGCGGGCCCAGAGGCCCGCGCGGGGAATGTCGCGGGCGGGGTTGTGCGACTCCTCGGCCGCCAGTGGGAGCTCCTCGATGCCGAGGAAGAACCACATCGCGAACGGCAGCGCCAACAGGACCGCACCGATGCCGTGGGGGAGGAACTCCGAGGCGCCGAACGCCGCCGGGTCGGGTGCGATGTTCCAGAGCGAAGCCCAGTCGAACGCACCCGAGACGAGAGCCATCACGCCGAAGACGACGATGATGCCGATCGAGATGATCGAGACGACGATCGCGAAGCCGAAGGACACGGCGGCGCCTGCCGCGTTGAGGGCGATGAAGAGCGCGTAGAGGATGACCCACCACAGCCACGGCGGCAGGCTGACCCCGGTGAGCAGCGACAGTGCCTTGTCGGCGTACTGCCCTGAGAAGTACACGACCACCGCGGTCGTCGCGACGTACTCGATGGTCTCGGCCAGGCCCGTGGCGAGCCCTCCCCAGGGACCCATCGCCGAGCGCGAGAACGAGTAGGCGCCACCGGTGTGCGGCATCGCGGCGGCCATCTCGCCGATCGAGAAGGTGAGGCCGTAGTACATGAGTACGAGCACGGCGAACGCGATCAGCATGCCGCCGAATCCGGCGAAGCCGATGCCGAAGTTCCAGCCCGAGAAGTCGCCCGAGATGACGGCGGCGACCGCGAGACCCCACAGTCCCCACACTCCGGCCGAGCGCTTCAGCGTGCGTTTCTCGAAATAGCCGTCCTCGGCCCGGGCGTAGCGGACGCCGCCCGTCGTGGTGGGGGTGGTGCTCGGATTCGTCATGAGACCTCCTGGCTACGGGTCGGCGCGCAGCGCGCCGTCGGGTCGGCGCGCTGGCTCACGCCTTGCGGAAGAGTGTGGCGTCTATTGGTATGCCGTGTCTACCTTTGGGATGTAGCGTTCTCGTTACAGACCCGCCACGATCTCGCACAGTGCACGACGGAAGGACGACCGATGCCCGGAAATCTGACGGTGGACGAACTCGCCGACGCGATCGCGGCCGACGAGATCGACACGGTGATCGTGGCCTTCCCCGACGCGCAGGGGCGCCTCGTCGGCAAGCGCGTCGCGGGGCGGTTCTGGCTCGACGAGGTCGCCGGGCACGGTGCCGAGGTCTGCGACTATCTGCTCTCGGTCGACGTCGACGTCAACACGATCGACGGCTACGAGATGTCGGGCTGGGACAAGGGCTACGGTGACCTGGTCCTCCGCCCCGACATGGCCACGCTCCGCCGCATCCCCTGGCAGCCGGCGACCGCGCTCGTCATGGCGGATCTCGAGTACGTGCGCGGCGGCGCGGTGATCCAGTCGCCTCGCGGAATCCTGAACGCGCAGCGTCAGCGCCTCGCCGACCGCGGGCTCGTCGCCTACTCGGGCACGGAACTCGAGTTCATCGTCTTCGACGACTCGTTCCGGGATGCCTGGGCCAAGCGCTACGCAGGGCTCCAGGCATCCACCGACTACAACGTCGACTACAACCTGCTCGCCACGACCCGACTCGAGCCGCTGCTGCGAGACATCCGCCGCGGCATGGAAGGAGCGGGGCTCTACTGCGAGGGCGTGAAGGGCGAGTGTCACGACGGGCAGCAGGAGATCGCGTTCCGCTTCGCCGAGGTGCTCGAAACCGCCGACCAGCAGACGATCTACAAGAACGGCGCGAAGGAGATCGCCGACGCGCACGGCAAGTCTCTGACCTTCATGGCGAAGTTCGACCAGCGCGAGGGCAACAGCTGCCACATCCACCTCTCCGTCCGCGGCGAGGACGGCGAAGCGGTCATGGCGGGCGACGGCGAGCACGGGTTCAGCCCGCTCATGGAGCACTGGATCGCCGGCATCCTCGCGACGTTGAAGGAGTTCACCCTCCTCTACGCGCCGACGATCAATTCGTACAAGCGCTTCGCGAAGGGCTCGTTCGCTCCCACCGGCATCGCGTGGGGCGTCGACAACCGCACGTGCGCGCTCCGCGTCGTCGGGAAGGGTTCTTCGCTGCGCGTCGAGAACCGCGTGCCCGGCGGCGACGTGAACCCGTACCTCGCGATCTCGGCAATCGTCGCGGGCGGGCTGCACGGCATCGAGCACGAGCTCCCGCTGCCCGCGCCGCTCAGCGGCAACGCGTACGACGCCGACGTCGACCACCTGCCGACGACGCTGCGAGAGGCGGCCGACCTCTTCGGAGCCTCCGAGATCGCGCGCGCGGCGTTCGGTGACGACGTCGTCGCCCACTACCTGCACCAGGCGCGCGTCGAGGTCCTCGCCTACGACGCCGCCGTGACCGACTGGGAGCGCATCCGTGGCTTCGAACGTCTCTGATCCCGCGGGCGGCCGCCGCCCCGTCATCGGGCTCACCACCTACCTCGAGCGTGCTGTGCAGGGGGTGTGGGACGTCCGCGCGAGCTTCCTGCCGCAGCAGTACTTCGACGCCGTGACCGCCTCGGGCGGCGTGGCCGTGCTGCTCCCGCCGCAGCCGTCGGCGAAAGCCGCGGCCGAGGTCGTGCTCGACGGTCTCGACGGGCTGATCCTGACCGGCGGGCTCGACGTGCAGCCCGAGCTGTACGGTGCGCCCCGGCATCCGCTCACGGACCCCGCTCGCGCGGACCGCGACGAGTGGGAGCTCGCTCTGCTCGCCGGAGCGCGGGAGCGCGGGATCCCGGTCTTCGGCATCTGCCGCGGCCTGCAGCTGATCAACGTCGCCTACGGCGGCACGCTGCATCAGCACCTTCCCGAAGCTCTCGGCACCGAGCGCTACAAGATCGGTGGCGGCGTCTTCGCCGAGAACACCGTCGAGGTGGATGCCGACACGAAGCTCGCGGGCCTGATCGGCGCCGGCCCCTACACGGTGCACAGCTACCACCACCAGGGCGTCGACCGCCTCGGTGGCGGGCTCGTCGTCACCGCGCGTACGGACGACGGGCTCGTGCAGGCGTTCGAGGCGCCGGGCGACGACTACCTCGTCGCGGTGCAGTGGCATCCCGAGGAGAACTCCGCCGATCGGCGGCTCTTCCTGGGGCTGGTCGCGGCCTCAGATGCGTACGCCGTCTCGCACCGGGGGGCCTCCGCATGAGCGCGTTCACCGTCCTGAACCCCGCGACCGGCGCCGCCGTCCGCGACGTCGCGCTCGCCTCGGTGGAGGAGACGGATGCCGCAGTCGCACGCGCCGTCCGCGCGCAGCGCGCGTGGGCTGAGCTCGCCCCCGTCGCCCGCGCCGATGCGCTCCGGAACTTCGGACGTGTCGTCGAGGACCACGTCGAGGAGCTCGCGCAGCTCGAGGTGCTCGAGGCGGGGCATCCGATCTCGTCCGCCCGGTGGGAGGCGTCCCACGTCGCCCAGGTCCTGAACTATTACGCGGGGGCACCGGAACGCCTGATCGGCAGCCAGATCCCCGTCGCCGGCGGACTCGACGTGACCTACCACGAGCCGTACGGCGTCGCCGGAATCATCGTGCCGTGGAACTTCCCCATGACGATCGCGGCGTGGGGCTTCGCCCCCGCGCTCGCCGCCGGCAACGCCATCGTGCTGAAGCCCGCCGAGCTCACCCCGCTGACCGCGATGCGACTCGGCGACCTCGCGCTCGAGGCGGGGCTCCCGGACGGCGTCTTCACCGTCATCCCCGGTGCCGGTCCAGTCGTCGGCGCGCGGTTCGTGTCGAATCCCGACGTGCGCAAGGTCGTCTTCACCGGATCGACCCGCGTCGGCACCGAGGTCGCCGCAGGCTGCGCGCGCGAGCTGAAGCCCGTGACGCTCGAGCTCGGTGGCAAGAGTGCCAACATCGTGTTCGCCGACGCCGATCTCGAGGCGGCCGCCGCGGCCGTCCCCGGGTCGGTCTTCGACAACGCCGGGCAGGACTGCTGCGCCCGCAGCCGTCTGCTCGTCGAGCGCTCGGTGTTCGACCGGTTCCTCGAGCTCGTCGAACCCGCCGTCGCCGCGTGGCAGGTCGGCGATCCGAACGATGAGGCCACCGAGATGGGACCGCTCATCTCCGCCGCGCAGCGCGATCGCGTCGCCGGGTACGTCGACGGGTCGGACGTCGCGTTCCGCGGTGCGGCGCCCGAGGGCGACGGGTTCTGGTTCGCGCCGACCGTCGTGCTCGCCGGCCGCGGCGACCGCATCGCGACCGAGGAGGTCTTCGGACCCGTCGTCGCGGTGCTGCCGTTCGACGACGAAGCCGATGCGATCGCGCTCGCCAACGACACCGTCTACGGGCTCGCGGGCTCGATCTGGACGCGCGACCTGGGGCGCGGCATCCGCGTGTCCCGCGGTTTGCAGAGCGGGGTCTTGTCGGTCAACTCGCACTCGTCGGTCCGCTACACGACCCCGTTCGGCGGCATGAAGGCCTCGGGTCTCGGCCGCGAACTCGGACCCGACGCGGCCGAGCACTTCACCCAGACCAAGAACGTCTTCTACGCCACCTCCTGACCCGGAAGGACCCCCATGGACCTCACCCAGCGCCTGCGCGACCGCGTCGCCATCATCACCGGCGGTGCCAGCGGCATCGGCCTCGCGACCGCGCGCCGGTTCGCCGCCGAAGGAGCCCGCGTCGTCATCGCCGACCTCGACCCGGTGACCGGGCAGAAGGCCGCCGACGAGGTGGTCGGCGTCTTCCGCCAGGTGAACGTCGCAGACCAGGCATCCGTCGACGCGCTCTTCGACGGTGTCGCCGCCGACCTCGGTTCGGTCGACATCGCCTTCAACAACGCCGGCATCTCTCCCGCCGATGACGACTCGATCGAGACGACCGAGCTGCCCGCGTGGGACAAGGTGCAGGACGTCAACCTTAAGAGCGTCTACCTCTGCTCGCGTGCGGCGCTGCGTCACATGGTGCCCGCGGGCAAAGGGTCGATCATCAACACGGCGTCGTTCGTCGCGCTGCTCGGCTCGGCGACGTCGCAGATCTCGTACACCGCCTCCAAGGGCGGCGTCCTTGCGATGACCCGCGAGCTCGGCGTGCAGTTCGCGCGGCAGGGCATCCGCGTCAACGCGCTCTGCCCGGGACCGGTGAACACGCCGCTGCTCCGCGAACTCTTCGCGAAGGACCCTGAGCGCGCACAGCGTCGCCTCGTGCACGTGCCGATGGGCCGCTTCGCCGAGCCGGAGGAGCTGGCGGCGGCCGTCGCGTTCCTCGCCTCGGACGACTCGTCGTTCATCACCGCGAACGCGTTCGTCGTCGACGGCGGCATCACCAACGCCTACGTGACGCCGCTGTGACCCGCGCCGCGTCGTCGCCGGACCTCGGCCGCACCGTCTACCGGCCGGTGCGCGGCGGCAACGCGCTCGAAGACACCGTCTCGCGGCTCGTGCAGACCGTGCGGCTCGGCGTCGTCGCGCCAGGGGAGTCGCTCCCCTCGGAGCGCGACCTCGCGGAGCGGTACGGCGTCAGCCGCGACACCGTGCGGCAGGCGATCGGCGAACTCGCCGACGCCGGGTACGTCGCACGTCGCCGCGGTCGGTACGGCGGCACGTTCGTCGCCGACCCGCTGCCCGTGCCGGCGGGGCCGGTGGACGCCGCCGAGCTCGAGGACATCCTGGGCCTGCGCCGTGTGCTCGAGGCGGGAGCCGCCCGCGCCGCGGCGTCGCAGGATCTGACGGATGCCGCCCGCTCCGCGCTCGAGGAACGCCACCGCGCGACCGTGGGAGCCGCCGAGGGGGAGTACCGCCGGCTCGACTCGCTGCTGCACCTGGCGATCGCGGAGGCCAGCGGCATCCCGTCACTGCTGCCCCTGGTCGTCGAGAACCGGGCCCGCATCAACGCCTGGCTCGACACGTTCCCACTGCTGCCGCGCAACATCGAGCACTCCGACGCGCAGCACGAGCGGATCGTCGCGGCGATCCTGGCGGGCAAGCCGGACGCCGCCGAGGCCGCCGTGCTCGAGCACCTCGCCGGGTCCGAGGCGCTGCTGCGAGGGTTCCTAGGCTGAGGTGGGGTGACGGACGTCCGACCGCTGGGGCTGATGTGGCGTTCGGAGCCGCGCCGGGCCGCACCTGCACCTGTGGTCGTGCATCCGTCACCCGCCGACTGGTGCCGACCGGGCGAATCTGGTGTGCTGAGCGGTGATGATGCGGCCCGGGGTGATGCAGCGGCGCGGTGTCGCGGAGGCGGCCGGGTGGGGTGCGGCCCTCGCTCTCGCGCTCATCGCCGTGGCCGTCGTCGCCTCGACGAGTCCGTGGCTGCTGTACCGCGACGGGGACTCGGTCGTCGTCGCGCTCGTGGCGGACTCGCTGCGGCGCGGGGACCCGCAGGACTGGGCGCTCTCGCCCGTGCTCTTCCTGCCCGAGACCGCGGTCTACGCCGCGCTGTCGATGTTCGGGCTCGGGACGACCGGGACGCTCACGCTCAACTCCGTCGTCAACCTGCTCGCCGTCTACGGCGGCATCCGCCTGGTCGCCGGTCGCTTCCGGGCGGGCGCGCGCCCCGTGACGGGGAGTGTTCTCGCGTTCGCGGCGTTCGTCGTGCTGATCGTCCTCGAAGTGCCCGACGGGATGCCGGGGTTCCACCTCGCGCTCCTGACGGCGACGACGACCTACTACTCGGCGACGGTCGTCGGCACCCTCGTCGTCGTGGGTCTGTTCCGGCGTCTGCTGGACGGTGCGCCGGTCGCCTGCGTCGTACCGGTGATGACGGCAGTCGTCGTGATCTCGATGCTCACGAATCCTCTCGTCGCCGTGTGGTGCGTGCTGCCGATCATCGGAGTCGTCGGCATCCTCCTCCTCGGCCGCCGCATCACGCCGCGTCTCGCGTTCGTGGCGATGCTCGCGGTCGCGGGTGCGGCGGCGGGCGGCTACCTGCTGCGGGCCCCCTTCGCCGGCAACATCGTCGCGGCGGGTGGGAACTACCTTCGCCCGGACCAGGCCGGTGCCGCGGTCGCGCACCTCGCCGAGGCGACCGGCGCAACGGTGTCGCGGTGGAACGGCGTGCTCTGGTTCGCCGGCCTCCTGGCGCTCGTCGCCGCGAGCATCATCGTGGGGCTGCGGGCGTGGCGCCGACGCGACGCCGCCGTCATCGCGGTGTGCGCGGTGGCGGTGGCCGCGCCGGTCGCGTCGGCGGTTCTCGTCGTCGTCGCGGGGACGGATGCCGACCGCTACCTGCAGCCGTGGGCGTTCCTGCCGATCCTCGTTCTCGCCGTCCGCCCTCCCGCCCTCTCGGTGCCCCGGGCGGCGGGAGTCGTCGTCGCGGGTGCGCTCGCGGTCGGAGGCATCGCCGCCGTGCCCGTCGCCGTCGCGGCAGCGGGCAGGGGAGACACCGACCTCTCCTGCGTGACGCGGTGGGTGGAGCGGTCCGGGCGGACCGGCGCCGGCCAGTTCTGGACCGTCCGCGCGCCCAAGCTGGCGCTCGCCGATCCGTCGCAGCTGATCCAGGTCGACAACACGCTTCGCCCGTACGACTGGCTCGTCAACCGCGCGGAGCGTCGCGGGCCGGTCACTTTCCTGGTGGAGGATGCCGCCTCCGTCCCCTTCGTGCTGCCCGGCGGCGCGGTGGTAGCCGACACGGTGGAATGCGGGCGCTACACGATCCTCGATTTCGGCTCGCGTGTGCTGCCGCTCGGCGCGCCCCGGAACTGATGCGCGCGGTCGGGCCCGCGCGCGGCGTCGACGGATGCAATGGATGCCGGGGGACACGCGGCATCCGCTCGTCCGGCGACGGCGTGTCGCGGCCGAACTATTGCATCCGCGAACGCTTCGCGAACTCGAGCGCGCGCCGCACCCTCTCATCGGCCGCAGGGGGCACGACGCCCGCGGCAAGACCGGCGTACAGGTACTCCGAGAACGACAGCTCACCGGCCACGACCCGCTGGGCGACCTCGTACGTCAGCCCCAGCGCAGCCGCGATGTCATGCGCGGTCACGCCGTGCTCGAGCGCGTCGTCGATCGCGGCATCCGCCGTGCGCGCCCTTTCGGACAGAGCGGATGCCGCGGCGACAGCGGCATCCCGCGCGGCACCCAGTTCGAGATGATCCATCCCCGAAACCTAGCCGAGCGGGGCGACGTCGACCTGCACGCGCAGGGTCGAGGTCTTCGCCTCGGTGAAGATGATGCCCGTCACCGGCGAGACGTCGCCGTAGTCGCGGCCCCAGGCGACCGTGACGTACCGATCGTTCGCCCACTGGTTGTTCGTCGGGTCGATCGCGAGCCACTGGTCTGTGCCCGGCAGCCAGACGGCGAGCCACGCGTGCGACGCATCTGCGCCGAACACGCGCTCCTTGCCGGGCGGCGGCTGCGTCGCGAGGTACCCCGAGACGTAGCGCGCCGCGACGCCGTGCCCGCGCAGGCACGCGAGGGCGACGTGGGCGAAGTCCTGGCAGACACCCGCCCGCTTCGTCATCGCGTCTGCGACCGTGCTCGTCACGGTGGTCGCCGTCTTGTCGTAGTCGAAGTCGCGGAAGATCCGCTGCATCAGGTCCGTCGCCGCCTCGCCGATCGGCCGGCCCGGCGTCAGCGACTCCGCGCCGTAGGCGACGGCCGCCTCGACGTGCGCGACCCGGGCCGACTCGAGAGCGTATTCCGTGGCCTCGACGGCCCCGGGCATGTCGGGATGCCGCAGCGGCCGCGCGAGCTCCCACGGCTGCGCGAGCGCCTCGGCGTCGTACTCGGGCACCGTGACCGTCACCTCGCTGGTGGCTTCGATCGTCAGGGCCTCGTGCGGGTCGGTGACGTGGAAGTAGGTCGACGAGTTGCCGAACCAGTCGGTGCGGGGAGAGACGTCCCCGGGAAGCGGGTCTACCGTCACGTCGGAATCCGCGATCCGCTGCCACGGCAGCTCGCGCGGGCGCAGGTGGAACTGGCCGATGCTGTCCTGGACGGCGTCGCTGTACGTGTAGGCGGTGCGATGCCACACGCGATACCGAGTCATGCGCGCACGCCCATCAGCTCGACCAGCGACAGTTCGGTCATCGACACCGGCGGCGGGCCCGCCTCGAAGTGCAGGTCGCCGATCGCGTCGGAGAGCTGCTCGAGCTGGGTGCGCACCCCGTCGAGGCCGTCCACGAGCCGCTCGCGACGGCCGCCGACGACGGCCGTCATCTCGAGCACCTCGACCTCGGCGAGCTCGGTTTCGAGCTGGTCGAGCAGACGCTCGGCCCTTGAGGAGCCCGTCGAGGCGGGCATCGCCGCGAGGTGCTCGCGGAGCGTCTGCAGCGAGAACGCGAGCGAGCGCGGGTTGCCCCGATCGAGCAGCAGCAGCTCGGCGACGTCCGCCGCACGCATCGCCCCGCGGTAACGGCGGCGGTGGGTGACGACGCTTTCGGCCGACAGCAGCAACGACTCGAGCACTTCGCGATCGGTGCGCGGGCTGCGGCTGGCCGACAGCGCGGACGATAAGAGGGTCGTCAACTGGAGCCCGCGCTCGAGGTAGCGACCGGCCTCCATCATGTGCCAACCGGGGTCGCGGATCATGTTGGCCGTCACGCCGTACAGCGACAGCATCGACGCGAGCATGCGTCCGGCCGACTCGGCCGTGCGGTGCGCGTGCGACGAGGTGCGCAGTGCCCGCACCGCACGCTCGATGTTCGAGAACACCCGCCACGTGTCGCCGGAGAGCTGGTCGCGGACGCCCTCCATCGCGTCGCGCAGCCTCGCGATCGAGTGCGCCGCCGAGCCGGGACGGGCGGCATCCAGCAACAGCGACCGGAACTCCGCCTCGGGGTCCGACGCGCGCGTGCCGGCCAGCGTGTGCAGCGCCGCGAGCAGGACCCGCACGCTCTCACTCGCGCGTGCGGCGGTGTGCGCGCCGGGCTGGTCGAGCGCGGCCTGCGTGGCGATCACGAGGCGCAGCAGATCCTCGGCGCGCTCGGCGTAGCGCCCCGTCCAGTACAGGTCGGACAGGGCGCGCGGCGCGAGGGTCGGGTCGCTGCGCGTCGTCGGGAGGGATGCCACGTCGGCGATCCCCTGGTCGGGTTCCGCCTCGTCCGACTTGAGCACCCACACGTCCTTCGTGCGCGGCGCCGCGTCGGGCGCGGTGCGGATCGTGGCGAGGCCGCCCACGAGCGGCCGATACGTCGATCCGAAGCGGATCGCGAAACCCCGGAGGGTGACGGGCAGAGCGGATGCCGCGCCCCCGGCATCCCACACCGGGACCTGTGAGAGAGGCAGCTGCCCGACCGCGGCGAAGCGGTGCGGCTCGCGGTCGAGGCGCGCAAGGACCGCACGGTCGGCGGGACCGAGACGGCGGCGCGGATCGTCGATGAGCCCGACGGCGAGGGTCGGATCGCCGGCAGTGAGCCGCGGCAGCACCTCGGCGCGCGCGTCGGGATCGCCCAGCCACCAGGCGGGAACGGAGGGGAGGCGCAGCTGCTCTCCCAGGAGCCGTTCGCACACCGCCGGCAGGTAGGGCAGAAGCGCGGGGTTTTCGAGCACGCCCGCCCCGAGGCCGTTCACGACCCGCACGCGTCCGCGTCGGACGGCCTCGGCGAGGCCCGCGACGCCGAGGCGCGATCCGGAGCGGAGTTCGAGCGGGTCGCACCACTCGGCATCCACTCGACGGAGGATGACGTCGACGCGTTCGCGGGGCGAGCGCTGCGGCCAGCCGGCGGGCTTCATCCAGACGGCCCCGTCTCGGACGACGAGGTCGCTGCCCTGAACGAGGGGGAAGCCGAGCGCGTTCGCGATGAACGCTTGATCGAACGCCGTCTCGGACAGGGGACCAGGTGAGAGGACGACGATCCGCGGGCTGTTCGTCGCATCGGGGGCGGCGGCGATGAGCGCGGCCCGCAGCGCAGCGAAGTAGGGATCCATGCGGTGCAGGGCGCCCTCGTCGAGAAGGTCGGGCAGCACCTGCGAGATGACCCGGCGGTTCTCGGCCGCGTAGCCGAGTCCGGAGGGCGCCTGCACGCGGTCGGCGAGTACGTGCCACTCGCCTGACGCGTCGCGCCCCAGATCGGTGGCCGACAGCAGGAGGTCAGGCGGAAGGCCCTCCTCGCCCGGTCGCGCCATCGCGCGGAGGAAGCCGGCATGGCCGAAGACGACGGCCGCGGGAACGATGCGTTCGCGGAGCACCACCTGGGGTCCGTACAGATCCGCCAGCAGCGCGTCCAGGAGTTCGGCGCGCTGGGCCAGGCCGACGTCGAGGCGCGCCCAGCCCACGGCATCCAGGACGAACGGCATCGGATCGAGCTGCCACGGCTGCAAGTCGTCGCCGGAGCGGGCGTACGAGACGCCGTCGTCGGCGAGGAAACGCGAGATCTCGCCGTCGACGCGCTCGAGCTCGTCGCGGGTGAGCCCGAGGGCGAGAGAGGCGAGACCCTGCCACGCAGGACGCAGTGCGCCGTCGGCGTCGACGACCTCGTCGTAGCGCGGTGTCATCGACGCGAACGGCAGCGTCGGTTGCGACACGGCCGCGGCGTAGTCACGGAGCACACTCACGGGGTCCCCTCCCTGCGTCCAGCGTAGGCGTACCGGACCGCCGGATTCGCGCGGGGCGGCGCGTGCAGGGCGAATACAGTGGAACCCATGACGGGATCGGACGCGACCTTCACCGTGCGCCCCGCGCGGACCACGGACGTCCCCCGCATCCAGGAGCTCCTCGAGCCGTGGGTGCAGCGGCGCATCCTCCTCGGCAAGGAGCGCGTCACCCTGTACGAGACCGTGCAGGAGTTCGTGGTCGCCGAAGCCGGAGATCGGCTCGTCGGCTGCGGCGCCCTCCACGTGATGTGGGAGGACCTCGGCGAGATCCGCACCCTCATCGTCGCCGACGACTGGCTGCACCGGGGAGTGGGCGGCGCTGTCGTCGACCTCCTGGAGGAGAACGCGCGCGCCCTCGGGCTCAGCCGGCTGTTCTGTCTGACCTTCGAGGTCCCGTTCTTCTCCCGTCGCGGCTTCGCCGAGATCGGGGAGCAGGTCGTGGCACCCGACGTCTACTCGCAACTCCTCCGCAGCCCCGACGAGGGTGTCGCCGAGTTCCTCGACCTGGCGCACGTGAAGCCCAACACCCTGGGCAACACCCGGATGCTCAAGCAGTTGTAGGCGCGCCGGGCCGGCGGGCGAAGACCCCGTGCGTACCCTGGACGCGTGAGCAGCAACGCCCCCCGCCGCCGGCCGTCCCCGGCCGTCTACCGCCGACGGCGGCTGGCCGTGCTGCTCCTCGCCGTCCTCATCGTCGGCGGCATCGTCGCGCTGGTGGCGTGGCAGCCGTGGCGTGCGATGACGGATACCGCGTCCCCGCCTACCGGGGGAGCCCCGGCATCCGCCGGCTCCACGCCGACGCCGGCGCCGAGCGCAGGTGCCGCCCCCGCGACGCCGTCGAGCACCCCGAGTCCCCGGGTGACCACATCGGCGGACGGAGACGGCGAGCAGACGGATGCGACGCCGAGCGATGTGCCTGCGTGCACGACGGGCGATGTGACGGTGACCGCAGACGTCGACAAGAGCTCGTACGGGACGGGGGAGCTGCCCAAGCTCTCGATCACCCTCGTCAACGACACGGACGAGCCCTGCCTCATCAACGTCGGGACGGCTGCGCAGACGTTCGAGATCACGAGCGGCAGCGACACCTGGTGGCGATCCACCGACTGTCAGACCGAGCCGAGCGACCAGGTCGTCCAGCTGGATGCCGGCAAGACCGTCACGAGCGCGAGTCCGATCGTCTGGGATCGCACCCGGTCGTCGGTGGACACGTGCGACGCTGATCGGCAGAAGGCCCTCCCCGGCTGGTACAACCTCTCGGTCACCATCGGCGGAATCGGCTCAGCGGAGCCCGCCTCGTTCACGATCAAGTGAGCCACCTGACGCACCGGGATTTCTGAGAACTTTCTCATCTCCGATCGCCCTCGCGGGGTGTTCCGGGGCGACCCTCGACGCGTACCCTGGGGTTCAGCTCCCGGTGGTCACCCCCGTCGTCCCCAGCGACGGAGTCCCGCCCACCCCCAGAAGCGGGACCTCGGATCCCCCGGTTGCCGGTGAGCGATGGGCCCTCTCGACTTCTCCAGTCCCCAATGGGGAGTTCGAGGGGGCCCCCTTACGTTCCGGTGCTCGGCGCGGCGATCCGCGGCATCCCGCTTAGGCTGAGGGGATGGCTGGGAAGAAGCGCGAGAAGAAGCCGCTCGAGTTCCGCAACACGGCGCTGGCCGATGCTCTCCAGACGCAGGACATGGCTGCCCTCGCGTTCGCACTGCGGCACGGTCCGACCGTCGTACCGCTCCTGCGTCCGGGTGCCCGTGACGACCCTCGGGATTCCGGCGAGGTGTGGACGTACCGCGACCCCGCCACCGGCGACGTCGCTCTGTTGCTGTTCAGCGATGCGGCGAACAAGCCCGCGACGCTTCCGCCGGGCGTCGGCCTGCAGTCTCCGGCCTGGCTGCGCGCCTTCCTCGGCACGTACGGCGAGGAGATCACGACGGTGTTCTTCGACATCGCCGGTCCGCACCCCATGCAGGCCGCACCGGCGGACCTCATAGCCGCGCTCGACGCCTGACCCGCTCAGAAGTCGGGTCGGTCGTCCGGCCGAGGAGCGTGGTGGCGCGACCGCTGGACGAGGGCGTCCCGCAAGGTGCCGGCGCCCGCGTCGATCACGGCCTTGTAGCCCAGCCGTGCCGCCTCGGAGCGCCGCTGATCGTGCTGGGTCACCCGGCGGATCTCGCCCGACAGGCTCAATTCGCCGATCGCCGCGAGTTTCGCAGGGTTCGGCCGCTCGGACGCCGCGCTCGCGATGGCGAGGGCGATGGCGAGGTCGGCGGCCGGCTCGGTGAGACGCACCCCGCCGACGGTCGAGACGTAGACGTCCTGGTCCGACAGCTTGATGCCGGCCCGCTTCTCGAGTACCGCGAGCACCATTGCGACGCGGGCGCCGTCGACCCCGCTCACGATCCGCCGTGGGTTCGGGGCCGAGGTGTGCAGCGTCAGGGCCTGCACCTCGACGGGCAGTGCCCGCCGGCCCTCGAGCGCGACCGTCACGCACGTGCCGGGTTCGCTGGGACGGTTGCTGAGGAAGAGCGCGCTCGGATCGGGTACCTCGGCGATGCCGTCGCCCGCCATGTCGAAGCAGCCGACCTCGTCGGTCGCGCCGAACCGGTTCTTGAGGGCCCGCACGAAGCGCAAGGAGGTCTGGCGGTCGCCTTCGAAGTGGCAGACGACGTCGACGAGGTGCTCGAGGATGCGGGGTCCGGCGACCTGGCCGTCCTTCGTGACGTGACCGACGATCACGACGGGCAGGTCGCGCTCCTTCGCGACGCGGATGAGGGTGGATGCCACCTCCCGCACCTGGCTCGGCTGCCCGGCGGCACCGTCGATGAGACCTGATGAGACCGTCTGCACCGAATCGACGATGAGGAGGTCGGGGCGCACGTCGTCGACGTGCCCGAGGGTCGTCGCGAGGTCCGTCTCGCTCGCGAGGTAGAGCTCGTCGTGCAGGGCGCCGGTGCGTTCGGCGCGCAGCCGGACCTGGCTGAGGGACTCCTCCGCGCTGACGTAGAGGACCCGGCGACCGGCGCGCGCGCTCTGCGCGGCAACCTCGAGGAGGAGAGTCGATTTACCCACCCCCGGCTCGCCGGAGAGCAGGATCGCGGCGCCGGGGACGATGCCGCCGCCGAGGACGCGATCGAACTCCCCGACGCCGCTCGAGCGTCGCGGCGTCTCTCTCGTGTCGATCTGCGTGATGGGCCGGGCGCTGCGTGTGGGGGCGATCGGGGTGACGGTCGCCGTGATCCCGGTCTGCGTGGTCGCCTCGACGACCGTGCCCCACTGCTGGCACTCGCCGCACCGGCCGACCCACTTGGCGGTCGTCCACCCGCACTCGGTGCAGCGGAAAGCCGCGGTCGGGGCGGGTCGTCGTGAAGCCATGTGATCAGGCTAATCGCGGCATCCGACATCGCTTCCGCAGATGTTCTTGCGGCTGCACCCCGTATGCAATATATTGCGTATCGCAAGCGTTACGTCAGACAGCACCCCGATCCGGGGGCACGACATCAAAGGAAGAGATTCATGAACACCGCAGACATCACGAACGTCGTCCTCGTCCACGGAGCCTTCGCAGACGGCTCCGGCTGGCGCCGTGTGTACGACCTCCTCACCGCTCGCGGCTTCCGCGTGTCCATCGTCCAGAACCCGCTGACCTCGCTCGAGGCCGACGTCGCCGCGACCACTCGAGTCCTCGACCAGCAGGACGGACCTGCCATCCTCGTCGGCCACTCGTGGGGCGGCACCGTCATCACGCAGGCGGGCACCCACCCCAACGTCGCCGGGCTCGTCTACGTCTCGGCGCTGATCCCCGATGCGGGGGAGTCGTCCGGGCAGCAGTACGAGGGCTTCGCGGCCACGCCCGAGTTCGTCATCGACGTCCGTGAGGACGGGTACGGCTACCTCGCCCGCGATCACTTCCGCGCCGGGTTCGCCGCCGACATCGACGAAGCGGATGCCGCCTTCCTCGCCGACAGCCAGGTGCCCGTCAACATGTCGGTGTTCGCCGAGCCCGTCACCGCAGCGGCGTGGCGCGACAAGCCGAGCTGGGCCGTCATCGCCACGGAGGACAAGGCGTTCGATCAGGCGATGCTGCAGCACATGGCCTCGCGGGTCGGAGCACAGATCACGAACGTCCCGGGCAGCCACGCACTGTTCATCTCGCAGGCCGACACGGTCGCGAAGGTCATCGCCGACGCCGCAGGCTCCGCGCACTGACCCGTCGACGAGGGATCGAGGAGGAGTCGAGATGAGCGTCGCCCCGTTCGCCGTTCCCCTGTGGGTCGAGCTGCTGGCCGCGGGACTGGGCGGACTCCAGGGCGCGCTCGTCGCGGCGGAGCACCGGCATCAGCGCATCGATGTGCTGGGTGTGCTCGTCATCGGACTCCTCGTCGCCCTCGGGGGAAGCTTGCTGCGCGATGTCGTCCTCAATCAGCCGCCCGTCGTGATCTGGCAGAACTGGTACCTGCTCGTCGCGGCGGGAGGGGCTCTGGTCGGGATGGGGGTGCAGGCAGTCGTGTCCCGGCTGACATGGCCGCTGACCGTCCTCGACGCGATCGTCATGGGCATGTTCGGCGCCATCGGTGCCTCGAAGGCGCTGTCGCTCGGCGTGGGTCCGGTCGGCGCGGTCGTCGTCGGGGTCCTCGGCGCGATCGGAGGCGGGATGCTCCGCGACGTCGCGCTGAACCTGCCGTTCTCGTTCCTGCAGGTGAGCACGCTCTACGCGATCGCTGCCGCGGGCGGGGTGGTCGTGCTCGTCGTGCTGAACGCATTCTCGGTGCCGATCCTCGTCGCGGGGCTCGTGTGCATCGCGGTCACGGTGACGGTGCGCGTCGTCGCCGTCGCCTTCGGATGGACCTTTCCCGAGCCGGGCACGCTCCGGCGGCGACCGGCCTGAACTGAGGGCTCAGCGGAGCGACGCCGCCACCGCCCCCAGGGCGTCGGCGGAGCGGTGGAAGAGCGCCAGCTCGTCGTCCGAGAACGACGTCTCGAGGATCGGGCGGGCGCCCGCGCTGCTGACGACGGAGGGCACCGAGAGCGCGACGCTGTCGACGCCCTGGAAGTCGCTCAGCACCGTCGACACCGGCATGACGGCGTGCTGGTCGCCGAGGATCGCTTCGACGATCCGGGCGCTCGACAGGCCGATCGCGTAGTTCGTCGCTCCCTTGCCGCGGATGACCGTGTAGGCGGCATCCCGCACATCGACGGCGATACGGTCGAGCTCCAGGGCCGTGAACGGCGGCTGGCCGTCGAGCGGCTGCCAGTCGAGGATCGGCACGGTGCCGATCGTCGCGCGCGACCAGTGCGGGAACTCGGTGTCGCCGTGCTCGCCGACGATGTAGGCGTGGACGCTCGAGGTCGACACCCCCGCACGCTGGGCGAGCTTCCACCGCAGGCGCGACGTGTCGAGCACGGTGCCCGAGGCGAAGATCCGCTCGGGCGGCAGCCCGGTGACCTCCTGCCCGATGACCGTGAGCACGTCGCACGGGTTCGTGACGATGACGTAGACCGCGTTCGGGGCGACCTCGAGCAGCTCGGGCAGCATCCGCTTGAGGATGCCGGCGTTCACTCCGGCGAGCTCGGTGCGGGTCTGCCCGGGGTTCTGCTTAGCCCCCGCGGTGATGACGACGACGTGGGAACCCGCGGCGACCGAGACGTCCGAGCCGCCGGAGATGTCGCTCGATCCGGTGAACTGCGCGCCGTGGGCGAGGTCGAGGACCTCGGCCTCGACCTTCTCCGCAGCAATGTCGTACAGGGCGACGTGCCGGGCCGATCCGCGAATGAGGGCGGCGTAGGCGACGCTCGATCCGACGGCGCCCGCGCCGACGACGGTCAGTTTCGAGTTCTCGATGACGCTCATACCGCCAGTGTGGCAGTCGACGGATGCCGCAGGCCCGCATCCGGCCGTGGAAATCAGGTGGCCTGCGCGTCGGCGGTGACGGGCCTCCGGATCCCGAGGAACGAGACCACCGCACCGGCCGCCATCAGCAGGGCCGTGACGAGCGCGGCGCGGTGGAAGCCGTCGAGGTCCAGCGCGCCGCCGATGATGACGGCGAGGATCGCGATGACGACGAGTCCGGCGATGCGCGAGACGGCGTTGTTCGTCGCCGAGGCGATGCCGGAGCGCTCGCCGCCGATAGCGCCGAGGATCGTCGACGTCAGCGGCGAGACCGTGATGCCGAGCCCCAGACCGAAGACGACGAGACCCGGCAGGACCTGAGTCCAGTAGTCGAAGTCCTCGCGGGCGGCGAGCAGCATCAGCGCGCCGACCGCCATGACGAGCGGGCCGACCGTCATGAACAGGCGTGGGCCGAACCGGTTCACCCACCCGCCCACAACCGAGCTGAGCGCGATCAGAGCAACGGTCGTCGGCAGGCTCGCGAGCCCGGCGAAGGTCGCGCTCAGCCCCGCGCCCTGCTGCAGGTAGACCCCGACGACGAAACCGTTCAGCGAGAGCGCCGCGTAGATGAAGAAGGTGGCGAGGTTGCCGGTCCAGAAGTTCCGGACGCGGAAGATCCCCAGCGGCAGGATGGGCGAGCGCACCGTGCGCTGACGAAGCAGGAACGCCGTGAACAGGAGGATGCCGGCGGCCAGCGGCATCCAGATCGCCGGATGCGCCCACCCCAGGTTCGGCTGTTCGATGAGCGCGAAGACGATGCCGCCGAGGCCCAGGGTGCACAGGGCCGCGCTCACGAGGTCGATGTGCGCGTCGTCGCGGCGGTGGTCGACGTGGCCGAGGCGGGACAGGAGGACGAACGTCACGACGATCGGGAGGATGTTGACGAGGAATGCGAACCGCCACGACAGCAGGTCGACGAAGAGGCCGCCGATGAGGGGGCCGGCGAGGTTGGCGGCCGTCGTCCACGCGGTCCATTGGCCGATCGCCCGGGCCTGCGCCGGTCCGTTCAGCAGCGACGTGATGAGGGCGAGCGAGCTCGGTACGAGGAATGCGCCCGCGGCGCCCTGCAGGGCCCGCGCGATGATCAGTACGACCGGATCGGGTGCGAGACCGACGCCGATCGACGCGATCCCGAAGCCGATCAGCCCGATCCGGAGGACGAGCACGCGACCGAACGCGTCGCTCACCGACCCCGCGAACAGGATGAGGGAGCTCAGAGTGAGGAGATAGGCATCCACCGCCCACTGCTGCGTGGACAGTCCACCGCCCAGCTCATCGCGGATGGCGGGGAGTGCGACGTTGACGACCGTGCCGTCGAGGAACGCGACCGCCGAGGCGAGGGCTGCGATCGCGACGATCAGCCCGAACCGGGGGGATGTCGTCGGAGCGTTCACAGGCTCACGTTACGCCCGGGCTGGGGGTCAGCGGGGGCTCGAGCCGACGGGACCTGTCGTCATCCCGGAAGTGAAACGACAGTTCGCGTCGGGTCGAGGTCGGCGAGTACCCGTCCGCCCGTTTGTCGAGTCGGCGAGGCGTGACGAGGCTCGGTTCGCGGCATCCGCTCTCGTGTCGTAAGCTGGACGACGGTGACGTGTCCGAGCGGCCGAAGGTGCAACTCTCGAAAAGTTGTGTAGGGTAACCCCCTACCGTGGGTTCAAATCCCACCGTCACCGCCATGAAAACCCCTGCTGATGCGGGGGTTTTCTGTTTCTCTCGGCGGACGTCAGCCCTCCAGCAGCGACACGCTCTGGACGGTGGCGATCCGATCGACCAGGTCGCCTGCCGCGCGATCGATCGCGGCGGCCGACCAGGAGATGACGAGAGCCGCGACGAGAAGGGCACCCGCGGTGGCGGCCCAATCGAGGCCGCGGCGGATCGTCAGGACGACGAAGGCGAGAGCGCTGAGGATCGCGACGGTCTGGCCCGCGACCTGGGCGAAGGCCATGCGCACGGCGGACTCCTCCGTCAGCGGGCCCCAGCTGTTGAAGACGAGCATCAGCGCGAGCGGGACGACCACCACGCCGGCGACGAGCACGGTCCACCGGGTCGGTCGGTAGCGACGGCGTGCGACGGGACGGGCCTCGGACGCGGTGACGGCGGTCATAGCCCCGACCCTAGCGGCGTGCTCCCGGCCGGGACCAGGGCGAGCCGACGCGAACGGCATCCATCCGCGCACGGTCAGCGCAGATCGCGTCGGGTCGAGACCAGGCCCGCCGCCCTAGAGTGAGTCGGATGCCACGACGGGGGAGGCGACGATGCTCGCGACGGTGACCTATGCGCCGACGGACGGTCAGGATGCGACCGCGCTCGGCTTCCTGGTGCACAAGCACCCCGCCAAGGTGCAGACCTTCTCGGCGCCGGTCGGCGACATCCACGTCTTCTATCCCGAGGCGACCCCCGAGCGGTGCACCGTCGCGGTCATGCTCGAGGTCGATCCGATCGCGCTCGTCCGCAACAAGCGGTTCCGAGGGGATGCCGGGGCCCTGGGTCATTACGTCAACGACCGCCCGTACGTCGCCTCGAGCATGCTCGCCGTCGCGATCGGGACGGTCTTCCGCACCGCGATGACCGGGCGGAGCGACTCGTACCCCGAGTTGGCGGCATCCGCTCTGCCTCTGCGCATCGAGATCCCGGTCGTGTCAGCCCGCGGCGACGATGACCTCGTGCGCCGGCTGTTCGAACCCTGCGGGTGGGCCGTCCAGCAGACTCGCATCACCCTCGACGACGATCACCCGGAGTGGGGTGACTCGCGCTACAGCTCGGTCGTCCTGACCGGGGAAGTCAGGCTCGCCGAGGCGCTGCGCCAGCTGTACGTTCTCCTCCCCGTCCTCGACGACGCGAAGCACTACTGGGTCGGCGACGACGAGATCGGCAAGCTCGAGCGCGCCGGCGAGGGATGGCTCGCCGAGCACCCCGAGCGCGACCTGATCACGCGCCGCTACCTCGTGCACCAGCGCGCCCTGCTGGACGAGCCCGCTCCCGAGGACCGCCCGACGCCGCTCCGCCAGCATCGTGCCGACGCGGTCCTCGCCGCGCTCGCGGACGTCGGCGCGCACCGCGTCGTCGACATGGGCTGCGGCCCCGGAGCCCTCCTCGCCCGCCTCGCGAAGGACCGCTCCTTCACCAAGATCGTCGGCGTCGATGTCTCGGCCCGCTCGCTCGACCAGGCCGCACGGATGCTGCGGCTCGCCGAGGCATCCGATGCCGAGCGAGAGCGCATCGAGCTGCTCCACGGCTCGGTCGTCTACCGCGACGAGCGGCTGCGCGGTTTCGACGCGATGGTGCTCATGGAGGTCGTCGAACACGTCGACCCGTCGAGGCTCGGCGCGCTCGAAGACGCCGTCTTCGCGTCGGCCGCACCCGACGCGGTCGTCGTCACGACGCCCAACGCGGACTACAACGTCCTCTACCCCGACCTGCCCGTGGGCGCGTTCCGTCACGACGACCACCGCTTCGAGTGGACGCGCGACGAGTTCCGCGACTGGGCCGAGGGGGTCGCCGCCCGTCACGGCTACACCGTTTCGTACCGTCCCGTCGGTGAGGCGGATGCCGACCACGGCGCCCCCACGCAGCTCGCCCTGTTCCGGAAGGAGGTCGCGGCATGACCGTCCTCGACATCCCCGCCCTCTCGCTCGTGGTCCTCGTCGGGGCATCCGGATCGGGTAAGTCGACCTTCGCGCGGGAGCACTTCGGCCCGTACGAGACGCTCTCGAGCGACGCCTTCCGCGGACTGGTCGGCAACGACGAGTCCGACCAGTCGGTCACCGCCGCCGCCTTCGACGCGCTGCAGTACGTCGCCGGCAAGCGTCTCGACGCGGGCCTGCTCACCGTCGTCGACGCGACGAGCGTGCAGCCCGAGGCGAGGCGCAAGCTCGTCGAACTCGCGAAGGCGCACGACGTGCTGCCGGTCGCGATCGTCTTCGACGTGCCCGAGGCGGTCTCGGTCGAACGCAACGCGGCGCGCACCGACCGTCACATCCCCGCGGGCGTCGTGAAGCGGCAGAACGACCAGCTGCGCCGCGGACTCCGTCACCTCGGGCGCGAGGGCTTCCGCAAGGTGCACGTGCTCCGCACCCCCGACGAGGTCGCGGACGCCACCATCGAACGCACGCGCCTTCTCACCGACCGCACGGACGAGCACGGCCCGTTCGACGTCATCGGCGACGTGCACGGATGCCGCAGCGAGCTCGAGACACTGCTCGGACGCCTCGGCTACGAGCTCGTGCGCGACGAGCAGGGCCGGGCGGTCGACGCGCGGCATCCCGAGCAGCGTCGCGTCGTCTTCGTCGGCGACCTCGTCGACCGCGGGCCCGACGTCGTCGGCGTGCTGCGCCTCGCGATGGGGATGGTCGCCTCGGGGAGCGCGCTCGCCGTCCCCGGAAACCACGAGGCGAAGCTCGTGCGCGCGCTCCGCGGCGCGAAGGTCACGATCTCGCACGGTCTCGAGGAGACCTTGGCGCAGCTGGCGGGCGAGAGCGAGGAGTTCCGCGAGCAGGTCGAGGCGTTCTGCCACGACCTCGTGTCGCACCTGATCCTCGACGAAGGGCGCCTCGTCGTCGCCCACGCGGGACTCAAGGAGCAGTACCACGGGCGCGCGTCCGGACGTGTGCGCGCGTTCGCCCTCTACGGCGAGACGACCGGCGAGACCGACGAGTACGGCCTGCCCGTGCGGCATCCGTGGGCGCAGGATTACCGCGGCAAGGCCGTCGTCCTCTACGGGCACACGCCGGTCCCGTCGGTCGAATGGGTGAACAACACCGCGTGCGTCGACACGGGCTGCGTGTTCGGCGGGTCGCTCTCGGCGATGCGCTACCCGGAGCGCGAGGTCGTCTCGGTGCCGGCCGAGCAGGTTTGGTACGAGCCGATCCGTCCGCTCGCGCCCGCCGCGCCCGTGCGCGCCCCCGGCGTCCTCGACCTCGCCGATGTGCAGGGCAAGATCATCGTGCAGACGAGCCTGCACGGCCGCGTCGGCATCCAGGAGGAGCAGTCCGCCGGAGGGCTCGAGACGATCAGCCGGTGGGCGACCGACCCGCGCTGGCTCATCCACCTGCCGCCGACGATGTCGCCGCCGAACACGTCGGCGCGAGAGGGCTACCTCGAGCACCCCGACGAGGCGTTCGCGACGTACCGCGCGAACGGCGTGACCGATCTCATCGCCGAGGAGAAGCACATGGGCTCGCGTGCCCTCGTGCTCGTCGCGCGCGATCCGGCGCGTTTCTCCGCGCCCGAGGGCTGGCGAGGTGCGATCCACACGCGGACGGGTCGCCCCTTCTTCGCGCCCGACAGTGAAGCCGGAATCCTCACGCGTCTCGATGCGGCGATCGATCAAGCCGGTCTCTGGGACGAGCTCGGCTCGTCGTGGGTCCTCCTCGACGCCGAGATCCTGCCCTGGTCGCTCAAGGCGGGCGACCTCATCCGTGACCTCTACGCCTCGGTGGCCGCTGCGGCCGAGACCGCGACGGATGCCGCCGCTGCGGTGCTCGCCCGGGCCGCGGCATCCGGGATCGACGTCAGTGACCTCGCCTCGCGCACCCGCGCACGTGCCGAGGGTGCGCGAGGGTTCCGCGCGGCCTATCGCAGGTACGTCGGCGACGAGTCCGCCGCGCGCGTCGCGCCGTTCCAGGTGCTGGCGGCGGGCGAGTCGACGTTCGAGGTGCGCGACCACGGCTGGCACCTGGGGGTCGCCGACCGGCTCGTCGAAGCCGCGCCCGACCTCGTGGCGCCGACGCGGCGACGACGGATCGATCTCGGGGACGAGGCATCCGTCACCGCCGCCGTCGACTGGTGGGAGGAACTCACCGCCGCGGGCGGGGAGGGGATGGTCGTGAAGCCGTTCGCCAACCTCACGCGCACCGAGAAGGGGCTCGTGCAGCCGGGCATCAAGGTGCGCGGCCGCGAATACCTGCGGATCATCTACGGGTCGGACTACACCGATCCCGCGAATCTCGCGCGTCTGCGCGACCGCAACGTCGGGCACAAGCGCTCGCTCGCCGCGCGCGAGTACGCCCTCGGGATCGAGTCACTGCACCGCTTCACCGCCGGCGAGCCGCTCTGGCGCGTCCACGAGGCGGTGTTCGGCGTGCTCGCGCTGGAGTCCGACCCGATCGACCCGCGCCTGTAGGACCTGACGACGCCGACCCGACGCGATCTGCGCCCATCCCGCGAGGCAAACCGCACTTCGCGTCGGGTCGGCGATCGCCGGCGTTCCTACGAGGCGCCCCATAACGCTTCGAGAATCTGGGCACCACCCCTTCCGGCCGACCCGCGCGAGTTCGTAGCGTGGACTCCATGGCGCATGAGGACGACCGACCCGAGGATCTCTACACCGGCCCCATCGATCTGTCGGCGCTCGCCGCGGCCGAAGAGGGCGACCTCGAGATGCCCGAGATCAGTTACGACGAGCAGCGCTACCCCGCCCGTCCCCGCCGGCTCCGCCCGCGCGACAACCTGCGCGGAAGCAGCGTCCGCCGCATCCGCACCGACCCGCGCACCGCGAACGGCACGAACCCCTCGTACGTCGAGTGGCTGGTACGGCAGTCGATGTTGAAGGATGCCGACGTGCTCGCCCGCCAGCTGTCGGGCCAGCCGACGATGTGGCGGAACGCCTATGCGCGTCCCGACGCGCGTCGCGCCATCGCGACCAGCGACGTGTGGTTCACCGCCTACCCGATCTCGCTCATCACGCGACCGGGGCAGTCCTTCCTCTCGGCGCTCGGCGACGAGGAGCTGTGGTCGGTGTTCGAGCGGATCGGCATCACCGCGGTCCACACCGGACCCGTCAAGCGCGCCGGCGGCATCGAGGGCTGGGGCGAGACGCCCAGCGTCGACGGCCACTTCGACCGCATCAGCACCGCCATCGACGCGACCTTCGGCACGGAGGACGAGTTCCGCGCCCTGTGCGACGTCGCCGACACGCACGGCGGCAGCATCATCGACGACATCGTCCCCGGCCACACCGGCAAGGGGGCGGACTTCCGCCTCGCCGAGATGGGCTTCAAGGACTACCCCGGGATCTACCACATGGTCGCGATCCCGCCCGAGGACTGGCACCTGCTGCCCGACGTGCCCGAGGGTTACGACAGCGTCAACCTCGACCCCGCGACCGAGCACACGCTCGCCGAGCACGGCTACATCATCGGCGCCCTGCAGCGCGTCATCTTCTACACGCCGGGTGTGAAGGAGACGAACTGGAGTGCGACGGCGCCCTCTATCGGACCCGACGGCGTCACCCGTCGCTGGGTGTACCTGCACTACTTCAAGCAGGGCCAGCCGTCGATCAACTGGCTCGACCCGACGTTCGCGGGCATGCGCCTCGTCATCGGCGACGCGCTGCACTCGCTGGGCGAGCTCGGCACGAGCGCGCTGCGCCTCGACGCGAACGGCTTCCTCGGCGTGGAGAAGAGCGCCGAGGGGCTCCCGGCCTGGTCCGAGGGGCATCCGCTCTCGCACGCCGCGAACCACATCATCGCGGGCATGGTCCGGAAGGTCGGCGGATTCACCTTCCAGGAGCTGAACCTGACGATGGAGGACATCCGCGACACCGGTGCCGTCGGCGCCGACCTGTCGTACGACTTCATCGGGCGCCCCGGCTACCACCACGCCCTCGCCACCGGGCAGACGGAGTTCCTGCGCCTCGCGCTCACCTCGTCGCTCGCGCTCGGGGTCGCGCCGGTGCAGCTCGTGCACGGCCTGCAGAACCACGACGAGCTCACCTACGAGCTCGTCCACTGGGCCACGCGTCACGCCGACGAGGAGTACGGCTTCCGCGGCGAGACCATCACGGGCGCCGACCTCGCCGAGGTCGTCCGCGCGGAGCTGACCGAGAAGCTGGTGGATGCCGGTGACTACAACCGCGTGTTCACGCAGAACGGCATCGCCTGCACGACGACGTCGCTCATCGCGGCGACCCGCGGCATCCCGACCCTCGACGACATCACCGAGTCCGAGATCCCCGCCATCCGCGATGCCCACCTGCTCCTCTCGGCCTACAACGCGTGGCAGCCCGGGGTATTCGCCCTCTCGGGCTGGGATCTCGTCGGCATGCTGACGCTCCCCGGCGAGGAGGTGGCCGACCTCATCCGCGTCGGCGACACCCGCTGGATCGAGCGCGGTGCTCACGACCTGCTCGATGTCGACCCCTCCGCCACCCGCTCGACCTCGGGCATGCCGCGCGGCCGCGCCCTGTACGGTCCGCTTCCCGCTCAGCTCGACGATCCCGAATCGTTCGCGTCGAGGCTGTCGGCCATCCTCGACCTGCGACGTGAGTACGGCATCGCGACCGCGACGGCCGTCGACATCCCCGAGGTCGCGCACGCGGGCATGCTCGTGCTCGTCCACCGCCTCGACGAGGGGATGCCGGACGCCGACGCGCCGCTCCAGGTGACCGTCCTGAACTTCTCGGCCGAGCCGATAGAGGGCACGGTGCGCTCGGAGCACCTCACCCCGCAGAGCGACGTCCTGGACGCTGCTCAGGGCGCGGTCATCGGACGCGTCGACGACCTGCAGAGCTTCTCGGTGTCGCTGCCCGCCTACGGCGCGCGGTTCCTCGTCCTGCAGCCGCAGGTCGAGGAGGAGTGACGAGACGGAACGCAAGCCCCCGCGCGATGTCGGGGACTCTGCGTACCGTCGGGTCATGACCGATCAGAGCAACGTTCCCGAGAACGACATCGACGAGCCCGAGATGCTGGGCGGCCCGAGCGGCGACACGGCGGTGAAGGACCCGGAGGAGTGGGTCACCGGCGACGAGCCGATGACGGGTGCCCAGCGGAGCTACCTCGACACCCTCGCTCGCGAGGCGGGCGAGGAGATCCCTGCGAACCTCACGAAGGCCCAGGCCTCCGAGCACATCGATCGCCTGCAGCAGGCGACGGGCCGCGGCGCATCCGCCTGACCCGACTGACGTCGCGTTCGCCGAGTCAGGCGAGCGCGGCGTCGATGCCGGCCAAGGGTACGGGGAGCCAATCCGGACGATTGCGGGCCTCGTAGATCGACTCGTAGACGGCTTTGTCGAGCACGAGCGCCCGCAGGAGAGCCGGATCGAGCTCGATCGCGCCCGGTGCGGCATCGTACGCCGACAGGAACGCGTCGCGGCAGGAGGCCGCCCAGGCCGCGGCATCCGGTCCGGCGCCCACGGCGCCCGCATAGTCGAACGACCGCAGCATGCCGGCCACGTCGCGCGGCGGCAGATCGGGGATCGCACGCTCGGCCATCGGACGGAGCGGCTCGCCCTCGAAATCGACGATGCGCCAGCCCCCGTTCGGCACGGCGAGCACCTGTCCCAGGTGAAGGTCCCCGTGAATCCGCTGCAGTCGTGGCCACGGGCGCTCGAGTGCCTCGGCGTACACGGCATCGATCGCGGCGAGGCGGTCGGCGACGGCAGGCACTTCGGCCGAGGCGATGGCCAGGCGCCGGCGCCACGCGCGTCCGACGGCCGCGGCCTCGTCGGGCGTGGCATCGGCGGATTCCAGCGCCTCGCTGAGTGCGCCGTGCACACCGGCCACGGCGATCCCGAGATCACGCGCGGCGTCGGTGAAGTCACGTCCTTCCCTGGCGGCATCCAGCGCGATCGCCCAGCCGTCGCGGACGCCGGGTAGGAACTCCTGCGCGAACCCGAGGGTGCCCTGTGCGGTGCCGGTGTCGCGGCCGACGTCGGGCCACTCGGCATCCGCACTGCCGTAGAACGTCGGCACGTAGGGCGACCCCGCGTCGCTGAGGACGCGCTGGACGGTCACGTCCGGGTTCTCGCCGTGGTGCAGGGTGCGGAAGAGCTTGAGGATGATCGTGGGCGACCCGTCGACCTCGTACACGATCGAGGTGTTCGACTGCTCGCCGGTGAGCACCCGCGAGCCGGTGACGCGGCTCGTGTCGACGCCCATCTGGGCGAGGAGACCGACCGTGAATCCGGGATGCCGCGTCGCATCGATCAGCCGATGTCCGTCCTCGGTCGTGGTGACGACCTCCTCGTCCGGCGCGTCGGCGGCCTCCGCGAGGGGCACGTTGTAGAGCGTGGGGAGCGCTCCGGCGTCGTCCATGAGGAGATACCTCGTGGCGCCGCCGGGCGCCGGCTGCGCATCGAGGATACGGAATCGCGGATCGTGACTCTTGCCCGCGTACCAGCGCTGTCGCGCCACCCAGGCGCCGAGGTCGTCGTCGAATCGCACACGATCACTGTGGCGTGGCGAAGCGGGATCGCGGAAGGGGTGGACGGGGATTCGTTCGCAGGTTAGGGGATCCGCCTGCCATGATCGGCGCATGGGGGAAGCACGAGTTCGGCGCAGGGCGATTCTGATCGCAGCGCTCGCGGTCGGTGCGATCGCGGTGGTGACTGCCGGCTGGCAGATCGCCGCGTGGTCGGCTGTCGGTGGGGTGCGGATCGTCTACGACGCCCGTCCCGTCGCCTGCGAGGGGGCCGAGGTGACGCTCGAACCACCGGGTGCGTCGGACGATCTCCTGGGCGACGGCGGCTTCGCCTGGGACGAGACGTTCTACTCGTCCGTCGTGGGTGTCGAGCCCGGAATGACCTGCGCGATCCGGTTCTTCGTCGTCAACGACGGCTGGAGCGACATCGATGCCCAGGCCGTCGCCCTCCCGGGAATGCAGGAGGAGTACGTTTCTCTCGTCCGTCCGACGATGGTGAATCCGAACGGTCAGACGAGGCTCGCCGACACCGACGACGCCGCGGTCTTCGCGATCGAGAGCATGCCCGTCGCCGCTGGGGAACAGCAGGCGTTCACCGTCCTGCTCGAAGCGAACGCGGAGGATGCCGATGGGTACGAGCCGTGCTCCGGTTTCATCCCGAGGGCGCCGCGGGTGGTCGTGTCGGTCCTGGGGGTTCAGCGCAGCGTCGCATCGCCCGAGGCATCCGCGATCGGCTACTACGCAGGCGCGCGCGCGGCCTGCGACTGACGCCGGTACCACACGGCATCTCCGGGCGCATGCCCCTGGCCGTGTCTTCCGCTCGCTGCGAGCGTCGGAGGATGTCGACCATCGATGAGCCCTCGACCTCCGCCCCCTCGACCCGCGCCGAGCGCAACACGGATCCGACCCTCGGCGTCGTCTCGCGGCCTGCCTGGCGGGACGACTCGGCGTCGCTCCTGACCCGCGGCTACCGGTTCGGCGAACGCATCTGGTCGCGCGCGCCGCGGGGTGCGCGGTCCGCGCCTCTGCGCCTGCTGTTCTCCGACGCGCTGCTCGTTAGGGGCGCCGAGGGCGTGGCCGCGTTCTACGACGAGGAGCGGGTGGCACGCCACGGCGCCATGCCGCCGTTCATCCAGGAGACCCTTTTCGGGCACGGCTCTGTGCACAGCCTCGACGGCGACGAGCATCGGCACCGGAAGGCCACCTTCGTCTCGGCGCTGTACGAGGACGGGCAGGTTGCGCGGCTGCGTCCCTATCTCGAGCGTGAGTGGCGTCATGAGATCGACGCCTGGATCGCCGGGGGCGGGCAGTCGGCGTACGACGCCGCGGTCGGCGCCCTCGGACGCGCCGTCATGCGCTGGGCGGGGTTGCCGGGCACCGGCGACGCCAAGACCCGGTGGGCTCGTCGGCAGGCGCAGATCGTCGACGGGTTCGGGGTGCCGTACTCGCCCGAGTACCTGCTCGCGTTCGCGAACCGACGCTGGTCCGACCGTCACGCCGAGCGGCTGATCCGGGCGGTGCGCGCGGGACGCCTCGACGCGCAGCCCGGGACGGCGCTGAACGCCTGGGCATGGCACCGCGACCGCGAGGGGCGGCTGCTGCCTGCGCGTCTGGCGGGTATCGAGCTGCAGAACAGCTTCCGTCCGATGATCGCCGTCGCCCGGTTCACGGCCTTCGCGGCGAAGCGTCTGCACGAGCACCCCGAGTGGCGGGAGCGTATAGCTGCGGAGGTCGCCGAGCGCGGCTCGCTCGTCGACGGACCGCTCGCGACCGCCTTCGCGCAGGAGATCCGCCGCACGTCGCCGTTCGTCCCGATGCTTCCCGCGTTCGCGACGCAGGACATCGAGGTCGACGGTCGCATCGTCCGCGCCGGCGGACGCATCGTGCTCGACATCCTCGGGACCGACACCGACGAGCGGTCGTGGGAGAACGCCGACACCTTCGACCCCGCGCGTTTCGTCGGTGTCGACGACTACGAGGCGATCGCCGCCTTCGTCCCCCACGGCGGTGCCGACGTCGCGACGGGGCACCGGTGCCCGGGTGAGAAGCTCGCGATCGCCGGGCTCGCGGCATCCATCAGCGCGATGAGCGACCCGCGTCTCACGATCCTTCCGACGGGCCTCGACGTGAACGAGCGCCGGATGCCGACCAGGCCCCGCTCGGGCGGTCGCGTCCGGGCGGCCGGATCAGCGGGAAGCGGCGCACGCTGCCCCTTCCACCGCGCCTGACGCCCGGCATCGTCGGCGCGTTGAACGCACGCGGCATCCGGGAGTCGATGGGGGCGAACCTCGTGATGACGCTCATCGAGTTGAGCGGCCTGGTGATCGTGATCGTCGTCGTCGCGATGCTCCTCGCGGGTGGTGGTGGCGATCCGGGTCGGGTCGCCCAGCTGCCGACGGATGCCGCCCTGCCGACCGCCGTGCTCGGCGGCGCGATCATCGCGTACTACTCCTTCGTCGGGTTCGAGACCTCGGCGAACGTCATCGAAGAGGTGCGGAACCCGCGGAGGTCCTACCCGCGCGCCCTGTTCGCCTCGCTCATCACGGCGGGGATCGTCTACGTCCTCGTCGGTCTTGCGAGTGCGATCGCTCTGCCCCCCGAAGACCTCGTCGAGTCCAGCGGCCCGCTCCTCGACGTGGTCGCGGCGGCGGGGGTCGGCGTGCCCGCGTGGCTGTTCAGCCTGATCGCGCTCGTCGCCGTCGCGAACGGGGCGCTCCTCACGATGATCATGGCGAGCCGCCTGACATACGGGATGTCGGAGCAGGGTCTTCTCCCCGGTGTGCTCGGGCGGGTGCTCCCGAAGCGACGCACTCCGTGGGTGGCGATCCTCGTGACCACGCTCATCGCCATGCTGCTCACCCTCATCGGGGACCTCGGTCTGCTCGCGGAGACGGTGGTGCTCCTGCTGCTGTTCGTCTTCCTGAGCGCGAACGTCTCGGTGCTCGTCCTTCGCCGGGACCGGGTGGAGCATGATCACTTCCGGGTCTGGACAGTCATCCCGATCCTCGGCATCGCCTCGTGCATCCTGTTGCTGACCCAACAGTCCGGCGTCGTCTGGCCGTTCGGCGCGGGCCTGCTCGTCGTCGGCGTCGCCCTGTTCTTCGCCACCCGGTGGTTGCGGTCGCGGGCGGGGGAGTCGGTTCGCAGGGTCACCGACCGCGGCTGACGCTCGGAACGCGGTTCGCGTACCGTGAAGCGGTGACCGTCGGCATCCATCTCTCTCCGCTCGCCGAGATCCCGGCGACGACGCTCTACCGGATCCTGTGGCTGCGCGTCAGCGTGTTCGTCGTCGAGCAGGAAGCCGCCTACCCCGAGCTCGATGGCCGGGACATCGAGACCGGCGCACTCATCGCGTGGGCGGAGGAGGACGGCGACGTCCTCGGCACGCTCCGCCTGCTGGACGAGAGCACGCGGTGGCGCATCGGACGCGTGGTCACGAGTGCCGCCGCCCGGGGCCGCGGCGTCGGTGCCGACCTCATGCGCCTCGCGATCGACCACGCGATCGCGCAGGACGCTTCGCGGCCGTTCGTCCTCGACGCGCAGGAGCACCTCGCCGACTGGTACGGCCGGTTCGGGTTCGTGGTCACCGGTCGGTCCTACGTCGAGGACCGCATTCCGCACGTGCCGATGACCCGGCGCGCAGACGCCGCAGTGTAGGAGACGGATACCGGGGGCGCGACCCCCATCTGCGTGACGTGAGCGTCGCGCACGATCGGTCAATGCTCGAACTGCACTACTCCGATGGCTACGTCGTGACGACGGACGCGATCGCCGATGCGGTGATGCGGTACGCGAAGAGCCTCGCGGAGCAGAAGGCCTCCGACCTCATCACCGTCCCGATCTCGACCACCGAGGGTGCGGCCACCTCGTCGATGCTCATCGGTCCGGCGAGTCAGCTCTACACGACCCCCCACACGGGGTTCGCGGTCCGTCTGGACGACGAGTCGGCCGTCATGGATCTCCTCAGCCGCAACGACCGGCTCGTCCACCCGCCGGCGTCGGTCGGCGAGTATCCCTACGAGGAGGACGACCCCTGGTTCGAGGAGTCGTTCTGAAGCGGCAGTCATCGGACCGCACCGAAGCGGTACCGATGACCGAGCGGTGGCTCGTCGCCACGACGGAATACGCCGGGGTGACCACCTACACCGGCGGCATCGGACGGCACTACGCCGCTCTGCTTCCCGCGCTCGCGGCGGAGGGCGCCGAGGTCGATCTCGTGGTCTTCGCGGACGGTCCCGTCGACGTGCGGGCGACTCCCGGCATCCGTCGGCTCTTCGTGCACCGGACCGACGGGATGCCGCGCCTCGCCGCGCTGCTGCACCGGGCGGTCGTCGTGCGGCGGGCCTACCGCCGCGGTGCGTACGACCGCGTGTTCCTGCCGGAGTGGATGGGCCTGGGCTCGCTCCTTCCTCCGGGTGCGCCGCTCGTGACGAACCTCGCCACCGGCATCCGGCTCGCGAACGAGGTGTCAGGGCTGCGGCTCGCGGACTTTCCGGCGTGGAGTCGGCCGGCGGTGCGGCTGCAGGAGTCGCTGGAGGCGAGACAGGTCAGGCGGTCGGCGGGACTCGTGGCGATCTCGCGAGCGATGGCCGAACGGTCGGAGCGGATCTGGGGGCGACTGCCCGCGCTCGAGGTCGTGCGCAACTGCGTCGACGTCGCGGCGATCCGACGCGCGGCGGACCGTGCCGCCCGTCCGCGGGGGTGGCCGGACGCCGACGGACCGATCGTCCTCTTCCTCGGGCGAACGGAGCGGCGCAAAGGGGTGGTCGACGGCATCGACGCGTTCGCGCGGGTCGTGGATCGGCATCCGACGGCGCGGCTGGTCCTCGCGGGCGCGGGTGGGGACGACCGGTTCGAGCCGTCGCGCGCGGCGCTCCTCGAAAGGGTGCCCCTGTCGTCGCGGAGGCGCGTGACATTCCTCGGCCATGTCGCCGAAGATGACCTGTACGGCGCGATCGCGTCGGCCGACGTCGTGATGTGTCCGTCGCGGTGGGAGGGGTTCGGCAACGCAGCGGTCGAGGTGAAGGCCGTCGGAGCGCCGCTCGTCGTGACGTCGGGCAGCGGCTTCGACGACTTCTGCGTCGACGGTGCGGACTGTCTTATGGCGCCGCCGGGTGACCCCGGTGCGCTCGCCGCTGCGGTCTTGAGGACCCTCGACGAGCCAGACGGTGCTCTCGCCCGAGCGCGGCGTGCCGCCGCCGGAGTCGCGCGGTTCGCTCCCGCGCCCGTGGCCGCGGATCTCACGGCGGCGGTCGCTCGGCTGATGCGCGGGGCCGGGGTCCGGGCGTAGCCTCCCGCTGTGCGCCCCCTCCGCTACTCCATCGACGTCACGCTCGACGGATGCGTCGACCACCTCGCCGGCATCCCCGATCCGCAGACGCATGCCCACGCCGCCGAGCAGATCGCGCGCGCCGACGCCTTCTGAAGGGCTGATCGGGGCCCCGGCTTCACAGCGGCAGGCGCTCCGCGTCGGCGTACGGACTGAACCTGCGGACGTAGGCCCGCTGCACCAACCGGTCGGCGGCCGTGAGGTTCTTGGGACGCCGGGCCGGCCGGTCGACCGGCATTCCCAGGTCGGCCAGAATCCGGCGGGCGTCGGGCGTCCACCGCACGGTCTCGGCGATCATCAGCGCGCGGTCGGCGAGCACGTATCGGTCCGTGCTCTTCGCGAGCAGCCACGCGTGCCACACCTGCAGGGGCCGGCTGTCCGAGACGGTTCCCGCCGCGACATCGCCGGCGAGCCACATCTCGATCACCGAATCGATCGTCCGGAGCCTGGCGAGCAACGGGAGCAAGAGGGCTTCGGTGTCGAGGACGAGGGGATCATGGGCGGCCTCGTCCGTGTCGAGATACCGGCGGCGGGACGCGCCGGGGAGGTCGCCGAGACCGAAGGTGGCGGGGTGAGGGGCGTCGTAGTCGGGCTCCCCGTCCCGGAGGATCAGGGAACCCACCGCCAGCTCGTGCTCGTGGGCGTCCCCCTTCGCGGTGCCGAGATGGACCCACCATCGGAGCTCAGAGGTGTCCAGGATCCATTCGTCGCCGCGGCGCTCGAAGCCGGCCGGTCGAAGCACGCGCGTCAGCTCCCGGGTGCGCTGGCCCCGGGACCATTTCCTCGCCCCCGCGTCTGTCATGAGCGAAGGATACGACCTGTCGGGTCACCCCACGCAGGCGGTTTACGAACGGATGTCGTCGGCACGGTGCCAGCCGGCGGCCTCCCTCACCACCGCGCCGCCGCGTTCGAAGGCCTCGAGCCACCCCGTCATCGGCCACTCGTTCCAGCGCAGGTGGAACAGGGCGCCGTTGCGGAGGATGTCGTCGACGTGCTGCCACGGGGGCGAGGTCGTCGGATGGTACTGGTGGTACGCGTGCGCTCCGCCTGTCCACACGAGCGGGACGCCGCGTGAGCGCATCCGGAACGCGAAGTCGGTGTCCTCGCCGCCGTACCCTTCGTAGGCCTCGTCGAATCCGCCGATGCGCCGCCACGTCTCGGGCGTGAGGGCGAACGAGAGCGACCAGAACAGTGGGTACTCCGCGGGGGTGGCGACCCGTTCGGCGCCCTCGGCGGGCATCGGCCGAGCGGCGTGCGGTGAGGTGTAGGCGACCAGGTCGGCGGGATCGGATGCCGTGACCCCCTGCGCGAGGTAGGTGACCGGTCCGCACAGCACGGCGTCCGCATGGCGCCCTGCCGCTTCGCGGTAACGGCGCAGCAGGTCGGGTCCCGGGATGCAGTCCGCGTCGAGGAACACGAGCAGGTCCGCGTCCGCTCCCGCGGCCGCGCCCGCGTTCCGCCCGGCGGCCAGCCGCAGCCCCTCGGGGCCCGGCGGGACCCGGATGACCGTCTCGGCATCCAGCTCCGGCGGCTCGTCGTCACCGATCCAGACGACGACGCGGCGGATGTCCGGCATGTCCGCCAGCGCCCGCAACTGCGCGCGCAGATGCCCGACACGCGGCAGTGAGCACATGCTCACGACCGCGACGCTCACCGGTCGCCCCGCACGGTGTCGATGATCGCCGCAGCCGCCCGCTGCGGCGCCCCGGCGACCTCCCACCGCTCCCATTCCGGCCGGGCGGTCGACGCGCGCTCGACGAGCTCGGGCCACCGCGCCGCGTCGGGCCAGTCGTCCGACACCTGTGCGAGTCCGGCGCGGCGCAGGGCGCGCCCCGTCTCGCGCTGCTCGTCGAACGGCCGATCCTGCGGGACGACGATGGCGGGTGCCTGCGCGGCGGCGAGGTCGGCGACGGCGTTCTGACCGGCGTACGAGACGACGACCGCCGCGGAGGTCAGCGCCTCCCACGGGTCGTCGGCCCACGTGCTGCCCCCGAGGACTCGCCACGGCCGACCCGTCGCCTTCTCGGCATCCCGGATCGCCGCCGGCCCCACGGCGGATCCGCCTGCGCCGGCCAGCAGGACGACCTGATCGGTGCGCTCGCCCCCCGTCGGACGATCGGCGAAGCGGCTGATACCACCGGTGTGGACGACCTTGTCGCCGAGTACCTCGAGATGCGGGGGAGACAGGATGCCGCGCGCCCACGGCGCCAGGACGGTGTCGGCTGCCGCGAAGCCGAGCAGATGCGGGCGGTCGACGCGGTGACCGGGCTGGGTGACGACGACGGTGCGTAGCCCCAGCAGGCGAGCGAGGAGGGTCACCTCGACGGACGTGTCGACGACCATGCCGTCCCACCGGCGCTCGGTCGCCGCGGCGGCGATGACAGCGAGCCGTGAGCGATGCCCGGCGTGCCCGATGGGGGCCCAATGCAGCATCCCGCTCACGGTCGGGTCGACGGGGTCGCCCCCGTCATCGTCCCGGTCGAGGACGGTCCAGGTCCACCCGGCCGGCAGGTCGCGGGGAGCGGGGAGGCTGCTGAGGCAGTCGACCTCGGCGTCCAGGTGCACGGCGATGGCGAGCAGACGGGTGAGGTGCCCCCGGCCGTGGTGATGCACGTACCACCCGATACGGGGGACGCCGGCGTTCACGCGGCGCTCTCCGTCGCGAGCAGTCGGGCGAAGCTCGCCTCGAGGGCGTCGATGCGCAGGTCCAGGGAGAATCGACGCTCGGCGGTCTCCCGAACGACGGCGCGGAAGGCGCCATCCTTTCCACTCGGCAGCATCGCGGCCGCGCGTTCCGTCATCGCGTCGACGTCGTCCGCCGCGACCAACTGCATGCCCATCGTGGCCGCGGCGATCTCGGGGACGCCACCCACGGCGAACCCGACGACGGGCGTCCCGCACATGAGGGCCTCGGGGCCGACGAGCCCGAACGGCTCGGCCCACGCCGGCGTCGCCAGGGCGAGGCCGCTGCGTCCGACGAGGCCCGCCAAAGGCTCGGGCGCCAGCTCGCCGGCGTATTCGGCATGGCTGCCGAGCCGGGGGAACACGGTGTCGCGGGCATACTCCTCGTCGCCGATCCGACCCGCGATCACGATGCGCCGGCCGAGACGCCGAGCGACCTCCACCGCGACGTGCGGGGCTTTCTCGGGCACAATCCGCCCGAACCAGACGAGGTCGTCGCCGCCGGGGCCCAGCGGCCACGCCCGGGGGTCGACGCCGTTGGGAAGGAGAGTCGAAGGGACGCCGGCGGCATCCCACTGGGTCTTCGTGTGCGTGCTCACCGACAGGAACTGCGACCCGGCGCCGTCCGCCGCGGCGTGCGCGGCGACCGCGAACCCGTCGACCGGGGTGTGCAGGGTCGTGACCATGGGCACACCGAGCTGTGGCGCGCGCCGCAGCGGCAGGGCGTCGAGGCAGTGGTTGGAGATCACGTCGTAACGCTCGGGGTGCGCCGCGATCTCGTCGAGGGCGCGCCCGAGCGCGGGTGCACTGTCGTGGTGGTAGCTCTCGGGCCAGGTCTTGTCGGTGGGGCGCGCACCCTCGGGCCACACCACCGGCGGCAGACGGAACACATCCGCGTCGGGGAGGAAGTCCGACCCCTCAGGGGCGACGAAGGTCACCTCGTGTCCGCGACGGCGGAGGGCGTCGACCTCCGACCAGACCGCGGATTCGAGACCGCCGGCGTGCGGACGGCGGATCGGGAAGCGCAGCGGTGCGATGACGACGATGCGGAGCGGGCGGGCGCTCACGCGGTGCGGCTTCCGAGCAACGAGAGGTACAGCTCCGCGTGACGCTGGGCGATCGCGGCATCCATCACGGACCGCACGCCCCGACGCTGCTCGACCAGCGCATCGCGCCCGGGACTCGCCGGTCGCGACGCCGGGGCGGTCCACAGCGAGGACAGGGCGTCGGCGAGCTCGGCCGCGCTTCCCGGCGAGAACGAGGCGACCGTGCCGTCATCGTGCTGCTCGGCGAAGAAGCCCACCCTCGGAGCAGCGACGGGGACGCCGAGGTCCCAGCACAGTTCGAGCCATCCCGAGTGCGTGCCGTGCCGGTACGGCAGGACGCACGCGTCCAGGCGCGCCAGGGCGGCGAACAGCTCCGCGTCGTCGAGTCGTTCGTGCTCGACCAGGTCGAGGGCGTCGGATGCCGCGCACAGCGCGCGGATCTCGGTTGCGGCATCCGCGTCGCGCACGCGCTGGTGCAGGCGCACCTCGCCGCGGACGTCGTGACCCGCGTCGCGGAGCGCGGTGAGTGCCGCGTCGAGCGTCCGCACGGTGCCCGGTCCGTCGACGCTCGGCCGGAGATCCTTCAGGTGGACGCCGACGACGCGTCCCGCGCCGACGGCCGGTTCGATCGCGGCGTCGCGCGGAAGCACCGACGGATGCGGGATCACGGTGGCGTGACGGCCCCACCGTTCCCGCACGGCGCGCGCGGCGCCCACCGTCAAGGTTGTGACTGCGTCGGCGCCCGCCATGATCTCGTCGAGCTGCGCCAGGTAGTCGGAGCTGTCACCGAGCTGCGGGTGCTCGAGGTCGTGCAGGGTGAACACGACCGGCCACCCGGCGGCGTGGGCCGCGTCGAGGCACGAGGTCAGATGTCCGGCGGGGAACGACTCCGTACCGAAGTGGATGTGGAGGAGGGAGGCCTCGCCGGCGTACGCGCGGATCCACGCGGGGTCGAGCGCTCCCGGTGGCCACCAGACCGCGGGGTCCGAACCGGGCGCGATCGGGTCGTCGAGGACCGCTACGCGCGGATCCGCGGTGGCCTGCTGCACATAGGGGTGCCCCGCGGGAACGGAGACGATCGTCACGACGGCGGTGGAACCCGCATCCGTCGGCGGATCGATGCGCATGGTCGTATCCACGTGGCTCCTTCCGACGCCATCGCGTCGAGCAGAGGGGAACGCGCCGACCAGTGTGGAATGGGTGCGCCTGAACGCCCCGACCGTACGCAACGAAGCGGCAGAGGAGAGGGGGGCTTGACCTCGCCGTCACCGGCGGATAACCATGCCAGGTGATCTCTGCGCCTCCCCTCCTGCTCGTCCTCGGTCCGGAGGGTCACGGGGTCACCCGTTACGGCGACGACGTCGCCGTGGCGGTCACGGCGGCCCGCCCCGACGCGACGGTCGTCCGGGTCGCGGACGTCGATGCCGCAGAGCGGGCGCTCGACGGCGTCCCCGGCGAGGCCCCCGTCCATCTGCATGCGACGGATCGTCTGTTCGGCTCCCGGCCGGAAGACGCCGCCGACGTCGTCGAGCGGTGGGCCGGCCGCTGCCGCCTCATGCTGACGCTCCACGACGTGCCGCAGCCCTCCGACGGCACCATGTTCGAACGACGCCGTGCCGCCTACGCGCGCATGATCGCCGCCGCCGACCGGGTCGTCGTCAACAGCCGGCACGAGCAGCACCTCATGGACGAGTTCCTCCCGGACTCCGCTCGCGCGCATGCCATCGCCCTCGGGGCCCGCACCGGCACCCCACCCGGCGGAGTCGTCGCCGAGGGCCGCGCCCTCCGAGTCCTCATCGCCGGCTTCGTCTACCCCGGCAAGGGACACCGCCCCGCGATCATCGCCGCGGCCCGGGCCGCCGAGATCCTCCGGGCGCACGGTGACGGTCCGCAGGTCGTCGCCGTCCGCGCCATCGGCGCCCCTTCGCGCGGCCACGAGGCGGACGTCGAGCGCCTGCGGGAAGAAGCCGCCGCCCTCGGCGTCGCGTTCGAGGTCACCGGGTTCCTGGACGACGACGCCTTCGCCGGAGAACTCGTCGCCCCCGGCATCCCGCTCGCGGCTCACGAACACGTGTCGGCCTCGCGGTCGATGCTCGACTGGGTCGAAGCCGGGCGGCGTCCGCTCGTCGTCGACTCGCGGTATGCGGCGGAGATGGACGCGCTGCGCCCCGGAACCCTGGCGCGCTACAGCGCCGACGACCTCGCCGACCGGCTCGTCGACGCGTGGCGCGACCCGGCATCCACTCGGTTGGCCGCCGGCGTCTCGCTCTCGCCGACGCTCGACGACGTCGCCGCCGCCTACCTCCGCTGGTGGGCCGCATGATGACGCACGGGATCGCGCTGCCCGGAAACCGCTGGGACCTCCTCGACGGGCGCACGTCCGATGTCGCACCGGCGGTCTCGGTCGTGGTCGCCCACTACGAGCAGCCCGAGCAGCTCGCGAGGTGCCTCGCGGGACTCGCCGGCCAGGACCACCCCGCAGACCGCCTCGAGGTGATCGTCGCCGATGATGGTTCCGCCCTCGCGCCGGTCGTCCCCGGAGGGGTCCGCCTCGTCCGTCAGGCGGACGAAGGGTTCCGGCTCGCCGCGGTGCGGAACCTCGGTGCCGCTCAGGCGACCGGTGATGTGCTGGTCTTCCTCGACGCCGACACGGTTCCCGAGCCCGGGTTCATCCGTGAACTGACGAGGATGCCGGGGCTCGCCCCCGACGTCGTCGCCGTCGGGCGGCGGCGCCACGCCGATCTGACCGGCGTTCCCCCGGCCGCAGACGTCCGCACCGTCGTGGCGGGACGCGAGCTGCCCGAGCCCGCGTGGTTGACGGACGCCTATCGCCGCTCCCGCAACCTCCTGGACGCCGACGATCGGAGCTACCGCCACACGATCGGCGCGGTCCTCGCCTGCAGTCGTGTCGTCTTCGACGCGGCGGGCGGCTTCGACGAATCCTTCCGCACCTACGGTGGTGAGGACTGGGAGTGGACGTACCGGGCCTGGCTGGCGGGGGCGCTCCTCGCTCATGTTCCCGGCGCGGTCGCGTGGCACGACGGACCGGATGCCGGGGCTCGCGACGACCACGACCGCGTCACCCGCAACGCGGAGGCCATGCGGCTGGCCGACCTGATCCCGGTCCCCGGGACCCGCCCGCGGGGGCTGCCGTCCTCGCGCATCGACATCGCCGTGACCCCTCCCCAGGACGCGTCGGAGGCGGCATCGTTCGTCAGTGTCGACTCCGTCGTCGCCGATATGCCGGGATCGGCATGCGTCGCGGCAGCGGATCTGATCGCGGCGCAGCCCCCCGTCGATCGAGTGCGTGTCCACGTCGAGATCGTGCGTCCGATCCGCGTCGATGGTGGCCTGCGACCTCTCGTCGAGCGGCTCGGGCGTGAGGGGCTCGGCACCCTCACCGTCGTGGACGACGAGGGCGACCCCCTCCTGCGCATCCGCTCGATCCGAGCGGTCTCTCGCGAGGCACGGTGGGGGCGGAACGATCTGTTCCCCCACGTCGTCGAACGGGTCGGCGGCATCCGCGCCATCGACGGGGAACCCGACGTCGCCGCGTACCTGGGCGGCTGGGGCTGAGACAGCGCCGCGTCAGATCGGACGCAACGAGTCGCCGTCCTCGAGGTAACGCTCGCCGGTCTCGGGGCACACCCACACCTCGTCGCCCGTGGCGCTCAGAGGCCGACCGGCACGACCGACCCAGCCGACCCGTTTCGCGGGCACCCCGGCGAACAGCGCGTGCGCGGGCACGTCCCTCGTCACGACGGCGCCCGCCGCGACGAGAGCCCACGCGCCGATCCGGACGGGTGCGATGCAGACGGCGCGGGCCCCGATCGAGGCGCCGTCGTCGACGACGACGCCGACGGCCTGCCAGTCCTCCGCGCCCTTCGGCGTGCCGTCGGGGTTCGCCGCCCGGGGGAACTCATCGTTCGTGAAGACGACAGCGGGACCGATGAACACCCCGTCGCCCACCACGGCCGGCTCGTAGACGAGAGCGTGATTCTGCACCTTGCAGGCGCGACCCAGGACCACGCCCGGACCGATGTACGCCCCGCGACCGATGGTGCAGTCGTCGCCGACGCGCGCTCCCGCGCGGACGTGGGCGAGATGCCACACCTTCGTGCCGGCTCCCAGCTCGACGTCGTCGTCGATGTCGGCCGAAGGGTGAACGGTCGCTGCAGTGCCGGACATGACGTCCTCCAGGGTCTGGTGCGGACGCATCCCCGGCATCCGTGTGACGGATTGTATTGTGTCCGCCGCTCGGATCTGGTTTCATGTCCGCGGGGACACCGGTCGTGCCCGCCTGGGGAGGCGAGCACAACGGCGACGAGTGGGATCGTCGACGGCACCGGTCTACGGCACGCATCTCTTGCTCGGGATGTGTGCGACTGGGGAAGAGCATGGGGACAGTGGGGACGGCCGTCGCACGCGCGGCGGACCAGGCGTACGGCGGCCTGCCGGCGGACGGCGCCATCACGCGCGCCGGGGCACGCTCCGGCGGCCATGCCGAGGGTGACGCACGGGCGACGACACGCGGTGCGGTGATCATTCCGGCGCACGACGAGGCGGCCGTCATCGGCCGTACGCTCCGTGCGCTCGCGCCGCTGACCCGCTGCAGCGAGGTCGAGATCGTCGTCGCCTGCAACGGGTGCCGCGACGACACCGCCGAGATCGCTCGGGGATTCGCCGGCGTCACGGTCGTCGAAACCGACGAAGCGTCGAAGGCAGCCGGTCTGAACCTCGGCGATCGTGCCGCGACCGCGTGGCCCCGCCTGTACCTCGATGCCGATATCGAGGTCGATCCGGCCGCCGTGGCCGCGGTGTTCGCCGAACTCGCCGAGCCGGGGGTCCTCGCCGCACGGCCCCGCTTCGTCTACGACGTGTCGGGTGCGTCGCTGCCTGTCCGTGCCTACTACCGTGCCCGCGCGCGGATAACCGCCCCAGCGCGCCGGATGTGGGGAGCCGGCGGCTACGCCACGAACGCCGCGGGACATTCCCGCTTCGCTGCGTTCCCGGCGCTGACGGCGGACGACTGCTGGTTCGACGCGCTCTTCGCCGACGAGGAGAAGCGCGTGGTCGCGACCGAGGGGATGCGGGTGCGCACCCCTCGTGATGTCCACGCACTCCTGGCGGTATTGACGCGTCAGCACCGCGGTCACGTGCAGGCGTCGACGGGCGACACCGCCGCCGCCCGCGTGCGCTCGCTCATCGGCGGCATCCGTCGGATCTCCGAGGCGACCGACGCCGCCTGGTACATCGGGCTGACCGCGTGGACACGGCTGCGGGTGGCTCGGGCGGCGCGCCGCGATGCGGGAGCCGTCTGGGAGCGCGACCTCTCGAGCCGCGGCATCCCCGGGGTCGTCGCGTGATCCGGCGCGAACGTCCCGTTCCGATGCGACGAGCCGGAGCCGTGGTGGCGGCCCTGACCCTGGCGATCGGGTCGCTGCTCGCGGTCCCGCCTGCGGCCGCGATCGAGACGTGCGCCCCCGACGCCAACCGGATCATGTGCGAGAACACGCAGGAGGGCACCGACCCGTCGGTGTGGGACATCGAAGGTGCCGGTGATCCGGACCTCCAGGGGTTCGGTACCGAGATCAGCGTCAACGCCGGGAGCACGATCGATTTCAAGATCGACACGGATGCCGCGGACTACACGATCGACATCTACCGCACCGGGTGGTACCAGGGCCTCGGCGCGCGCCACGTCGACGAGGTCACCCCGTCGGCGGCATTGCCTCAGACGCAGCCGGAGTGCCTCACCGATGCGAGGACCCTGCTGTACGACTGCGGGACCTGGGGGGTGTCGGCGTCGTGGCAGGTTCCGGCGACGGCGGTCTCCGGTGTCTACCTCGCCGTCCTGAACCGCGACGACACCGGCGGCCGGAGTCACATCATCTTCGTGGTCCGCAACGACGGCAACACCTCGGACGTCCTGTTCCAGACCTCCGACTCGACGTGGCAGGCCTACAACTCCTACGGCGGCGCCGACTTCTACCAGGGCGGTGCCGCCGGGCGCGCCTACGAGATCAGCTACAACCGCCCGTTCGCGACACGACAGGGCGTGACGCAGCGGGACTTCTACTTCAGCTCGGAATTCGCCACCGTCCGCTTCCTCGAGCGCAACGGCTACGACGTCAGCTACCTGGCGGGCGCCGACACCGACCGTCGGGGCGACGAACTGCTGAAGCACGAGGTGTTCCTCTCGGTCGGTCACGACGAGTACTGGACGGGTGCGCAACGCCGCAACGTCGAGGCGGCCCGCGACGCCGGCGTCGATCTCCAGTTCCTGACCGGCAACGAGATGTACTGGCGGACACGGTGGGCCCCCGGCGTCGACGGGTCGCCCACCGACCATCGGACCCTCGTCTCGTACAAGGAGACGTGGAACGACAAGAAGATCGACCCCTCCGACGAGTGGACCGGCACCTGGCGCGACCCCCGCTTCGCGGACGCCGACGCGGGCGCAGCCTCACCCGAGAACGAACTCATCGGAACGATGTACATGGTCAACGACGGCGACCTCCCGCTCACCGTCTCGGGGGCCGAGGGACGCCTGCGGATGTGGCGTGGCACCGACCTGGCGACGGCTCCCCTCGGCTCGCGCACCGAACTCGCGCCGCACACAGTCGGGTACGAGTCGAACGAGGTGGTCGACAACGGGCGGACTCCGGCGGGCCTCATCCGTCTGTCCACCACCGTGGGCCCGGTCGACCAGTACCTGACCGACTACGGCAACACGCTCGTGGCCGGCACAACGCAACACCACACCACCCTCTACAAGGCGGCCAGCGGTGCCCTCGTCTTCTCGGCGGGTTCCGTCCAGTGGGGCTGGGGACTCGACGCGGAGCACGACGGGGACGGCGCGCCCGCCGACCGCCGGATGCAACAGGCGCAGGTCAACCTGCTCGCCGACATGGGGGCACTGCCGGGCGACCTGATGGACGACCTCGTCCCCGCGACCGAGAGCGCCGACGCCACACCTCCCACGACCGTCATCACCAGCCCCGCCGAGGGGGCCGCGGTGACCCACGGCAGCGCGGTGACCGTCACCGGCACCGCCGCGGACGCGGACGGTGTCATCGCCGGCGTCGAGGTGTCCACGGACGGCGGGCAGACGTGGTTCGCCGCTCAGGGCACGACAGACTGGTCGTACAGCTACATCCAGCAGGGCACAGCGACCGCTGAGATCCGCGCGCGGGCGATCGACGACAGTGCGAACTTCTCGACCGACGGCACCGTGCGGACCGTCGCCGTCTCGGGCGACGCGTCGCTGTTCGGTGTCGAGGCACCGCGCGTCGCTTCCGTGACCGATAGTCAGGCACTGGAGCTCGGCCTCCGCTTCCGCACCACGACGGACGGCGCGGCGACCGGTGTGCGCTTCTTCAAGGGTGCCGCCAACACGGGCGTTCACTCGGGGGCGCTCTGGTCCGCGCGCGGGGAGCGCCTCGCCACGGTCGCGTTCGAACAGGAGAGCGCGACGGGCTGGCAGACGGCGCGTTTCGCGACCCCCGTGCAGCTGACGGCGGGAACCACGTACACGGTGTCGTACACGGCGCCTGCGGGCGGGTACGCCTACCAGGAGGAGTACTGGCCGTACGCTGCCCGATCCAGCAGCCCGATCGAGCCGGCACCCGGATCGGGCGCGGCCGCCGCGGGTGTGCACGGTCAGGCGGGCCAGTGGCCCACTCAGCCCTACCGGAACGCCAACTACTACGTCGACGTGCTCTTCGACCCGTCCGCGGGGTCGCCGGTACGACTGACCGACCATGCCCCCGCGGTCGACGGGCTCAAAGTCTCCGTCGGTTCTGCGATCTCGGCGGTGTTCACTCAGCGCGTCGTCGCGTCCTCGATCGTCGTGACGGTGACGGGCCCGGACGGCACCCGCGTAGCCGGGACGATCGGCTACGACGCTGCGACGCGTCGGGTTCGCTTCGTTCCCTCGCAGCCGCTGGCGAACGAGACCCGGTACACCGTGACGGTGTCGGCGGATGCCGCCGACACCCGGGCGGCGCCCCTCGTCGACGGATCGTGGTCGTTCCGGACGGCGGCGCTCATCGATCCCGACGCCGTCTGCCCCTGCACGGTGCACGACGACCTCGAGGATCCGGCGATCGCCTCGGCCGCCGACAGCGATCCGGTCACGGTGGGTACCGCGTTCACGGTCAGCGAGAACGCGGTCGTCACCGGCATCCGGTACTACCGCGGCGCCGGGAACCTGGGTCCGCACTCAGGCACGCTCTGGGGACCGGGTGAGACCGAGTTGGCTGCCGTCGACTTCGACGACGAGACCGCGTCGGGCTGGCAGACCGCGACCTTCGCGTCGCCGGTCCCGGTGTCGCCGGGGCGGACGTACGTCGTGTCGTACCGCGCGCCGGCCGGCGGGTATGCGGTCACGCCGGGTCGTTTCGCGGCGGCCAACGAGAGGGGACCGCTCACCGTTCCGGCCAGCGGGGGATCGTTCACCTACGGCACGGGCTACCCGAACCGTCGCTCGACCTCGAGCTACTACGTCGATCCCATCGTCGAACGCACCGCCGATGGACCGCGCCTGGTGTCGGCGACGCCCGCGCCGGGTCGCACCGGCGTCGACCCCGACTCCGACATCACGGCCTCCTTCGCCGAAGCCCTCACTGCGACCCCCGGCGTCGAGGTCCGCAGTGACGGCGAGCCCGTCGAGGGCACGGTCAGCCGATCGGCCGACGGCACCCGGGTCACCTTCGACCCCGTGTCGCCTCTGCCCTTCGGCGTCGACGTCACCGTGACGGTCGTGATGCCGTCGCCCGCCTCCGGGCCGCCTCCGCGGCGCTCCTGGTCGTTCCGCACGGCCGCCGATCCGAACGCTCCCGTGGCGCTCTCGCTCCACGATGGCGGGACGCCCCCCGGGATGCGCACCGCCCACGATGGCGGCGCGCTCGAGCTGGGCATGCGCTTCAGCTCCGCGGTGCCCGCCCGGGTCACCGGCATCCGCTTCTACGCACCCGCCGCCGACTCCGTGACACGCACCGGGACGCTGTGGGATGCCGACGGCCGACGCCTCACGAGCGTCGAGTTCCCCACCGTGACGGGCGCGGGATGGCAGCGCGCGACGCTCGCCGCACCCGTCGCGCTCGCCGCGGGCGCGACCTACACGGTGTCGTACTCGGCACCGACCGGCGCGTACGCCTACGTCTCGGAGGGCTTCTCGCGTTCTGTCGAGAACGGACCTCTGTCCGCAGCGACCGCCGACAACGGCGTCTTCCGTTCCGGGGCGGACGGCGGCATGCCGACGCAGTCCTGGAGGTCGACGGACTACCTCGTCGACGTCGAGGTGGTCGCCGGCGCCTCGGACGGAACCACCCCCGCGATCGCCGAGCGCTCACCCGTCGGCGCCGGCGCCCCCGCGGGTGATCCGGTGACCGCGGCCCTCACCGCTGACGCGCCGGGAGCCACCCTGCACGTCACGCAGGACGGCGACGTCGTCGAGGGCCCGTCGACCTACGACGCCTCCTCGCGGACGGTCAGTTTCACGCCGACCACCGCGTTCTCGGCCGCGACGACCTACCGGGCGTCGGTTCGGCTCGCGGGGCAGGGCGGCGCCGGCCAGGTGCTCGACACGTGGGAGTTCACGACGCGCGGCCCCGAGGTTCCCGGAACCGCGCAAACGCTGTTCGCGTCCGAGACGCCCGCGATCGCCTCGGCGAACGATTCCGCGCCGGTCACCCTCGGAACGGCTTTCGACGTCGAGCGGCCGGGACTGGTGACCGCGATCCGGTTCTACAAGGGGGCGGGCAACACCGGTCGCCACGTCGGTCGTCTGTGGGCGCCCGACGGTACGGAGCTCGCCCGGGTCGTGTTCGCGGCGGAGAGCCCGACCGGGTGGCAGCGCGCCCCGTTGTCGACCCCTGTCGCCGTCGAGCCGGGCAGAACCTACACGGTGTCGTATTTCGCCCCCTCGGGCGGCTACGCCGTGACGCTCGGGTACTTCGACTCCCGGGTGGTCCGGGACGAGATCACCGCCCCGGCGCAGACAGGCGGTCGTTACGTCTACGGGGCCGACGGTCAGCGCCCGGCCGCAGCGGCAGCCTCGGGGTACTTCGTCGACGCGGAGGTCGTCTTCTCCGCCGACGACGGCGCGCCCTCGGCGACGGCCGGGGACGCCGTGGCGGCGACGCCGACCGTCGCGCCCATCCGATCTGCGCGTCGCTACGAACCACTCTCCGTCCCTCGTGCCGCGCGCGCGAGCGAGGGGCGCCGGACTGCACCGTCGCGAAGAGCCCGAACTCTTCGAGACGCACGACTTCCGGACGACGCTGGGGACTGCGTCGGCCGGATGACGGCCTGAGCCGTCGACACGCCCTTCGGGGATCACATGGGGACATTGGGGGAGAAGTGAACGGACGTCTGAACGTCGCCGTCATCGGCGCCGGGTACTGGGGACCGAATCTGGCGCGCAACCTGCGGGCCAGCCGCGAGTGCAATCTCGCTGCGATCTGCGATCTCGACATCGATCGGGCGCGCCGAGTCGCCGACGCCGTCGGCGGGGCGCCGGTGACCGCGGATCTGCAGTCCGTCCTGGCGGACCCGCTGATCGACGCCGTCGCCGTCGCGACGCCGGCGCGCACGCACCACGCGATCGTCATGGCGGCCCTCGACGCCGGCAAGCACGTCATGGTCGAGAAGCCGCTCGCGGACACGCAGGAGCGGGGCGCCGAGATGGTGCGCCGTGCGGCGGAACGGGGGCTGGTCCTCATGGCCGACCACACGTACTGCTACACGCCGGCAGTGCTCAAGATGCGCGATCTGGTCGCGAGCGGCGAGCTCGGCGACATCCTGTTCGTCGACAGCGTCCGCATCAACCTGGGTCTCATCCAGCCCGACGTCGATGTGTTCTGGGACCTCGCCCCGCACGACCTGTCGATCATGGACTTCGTCCTCCCGGGCGGTCTCCAGGCGACCAGTGTCTCGGCGCACGGATCCGATCCGTTGAACACCGGCAAGTCCTGCATCGGATACCTCGCCATGCCGCTCGAATGCGGCGCGATGGCGCACGTGCACGTCAACTGGCTGAGCCCGACCAAGATCCGGCGGATGGTGATCGGCGGCACGCGCCGCACGCTCGTGTGGGACGACCTCAACCCGCAGCAGCGGCTGAGCGTCTACGACCGGGGTGTCGACATCGCCGCGGTCTCCAAGGCCACGGCGCCCGACCGTCGGGCGGCGAACATCTCCTACCGGCTGGGCGACACGTGGGCGCCCGCCCTCGAGGAGCGCGAAGCCCTCAGCGCGGTCGTGTCGGAATTCGCCGCATCCGTCCGCGAGAAGCGCGCATCGCGCACGAGCGGGGCCGCGGGGCTCCGAGTCCTGTCGGTGCTCGATGCCGCGGCCGGCAGCCTGGCCGCGTTCGGCGCCCCCCATCCGCTGGCTCAGCCGCGACGCACCGAGGCGGAGGTCGCCGCATGAACCGGCTCGACGGCGCACGAGTGCTCGTCACCGGCGGTGCCGGCTTCATCGGGAGCCACCTCGTCGACGCCCTGTTGCGCAGCGGCGTCGCCGCGGTCACCGTCATCGACGACCTCGCGACGGGACACCGCGAGAACCTCGATGGCGCGCTCACCGATGCGCGCGTTCGACTGATCGAAGCGGACGCCCGCGATGTCGACGTCCTCGACGACTCGATGCCGGGCACCGACGTCGTCTTCCACCTCGCGTGCCTCGGGGTGCGCCACAGTCTGCACGATCCGCGGGAGAACCACGAGGTCAACGCGACGCTGACCCTCGAGCTCCTCGAGCACGCACGGCGCTCCGGGGTCGGTCGCTTCGTGCACATCAGCTCGAGCGAGGTGTACGGCACGGCGCTGTACGCGCCGATGGACGAGCGGCACCCGACATTCCCCGAGACCGTCTACGGCGGGGCGAAGCTCGCCGGTGAGGCGTACGCGCGCGCCGCATTCCGCACCCACGGGTTCCCCGTGACGGTGGTGCGTCCGTTCAACGCCTACGGTCCGCGCAGCCACTTCGAGGGAGACAGCGGAGAAGTGCTGCCCCGGACGATCGTCCGCGTCCTGGCGGGCGAAACGCCGCTCGTCTACGGCGACGGCGAACAGTCGCGCGACTTCACTCACGTCACGGACACGGCCCGCGGCATCCTCGCCATCACCGAGTCCGACGCCACGATCGGGCGGACGATCAACGTCGGCTCCGGGTCCGACGTCACCATCAACGACCTGGCTGCCATCGTGCTCGCGGTCGCGGGTCGGCACGACCTCGAACCGGTGCACCTCGAACCCCGCCCGGGCGACGTGCGCCGACTCCTCGCGGATTCCTCGCTCCTGCACTCGCTCACCGGATTCACGCCCACCGTCTCGCTTCAGGACGGCGTGGCCGAGCTCTACGGACTGCTGCGGGACTCGGGCACCGACCCCGCCGCGCTCCTGGAGCAGGTCGAGGACCGCAACTGGCTGCTTCAGGCGGTGCGCCGTGGCTGACACCCGCATCAACGTGATGGTCCCGTGGCTGGGGCAGGAGGAGACCGACGCCGTCGCGGAAGTGATCGCGAGCGGGTGGGTGGCGCAGGGACCGCGCGTCGCTCGGTTCGAGTACGAGTTCGCCGCCGCGATGCAGGCGACCTATGCGGTCGCGACGACGAGCTGCACCTCCGCTCTCCACCTCGCCCTCATCGTCGCGGGTGTGCAGCCCGGGGACGATGTCGTCGTCCCGTCGCTGTCGTTCATCGCGACGACCAACGCCGTCCGATACGTAGGCGCGACGCCGGTGTTCGCGGACGTCGACCCGATGACCGGCAACGTGACGGCTGCGACCGTCGAGCGTGCGCTCACCCCCGCCACCGCCGCCGTCATCGCCGTCGATCAGGCCGGCGTCCCCGTCGATCTGCAGGACATCCGCCGGATCACGGATCCGCTCGGCATCGTCGTGATCGAGGACGCCGCCTGCGGGGCAGGGTCGACGCATCACGGCCGGCCGGTCGGCGCGGCGGCGGAGATCACCGCGTGGTCGTTCCACCCCCGCAAGATCCTGACGACGGGCGAGGGGGGCATGCTGACCACGACGCACGCCGCCTGGGCCGCGCGCGCCAAGCGGCTGCGGGAGCACGCCATGAGCGTCTCCGCCGCCGACCGGCACACGTCGATCCTGCCCCCGGCGGAAGAGTACGGCGAGGTCGGCTGGAACTTCCGCATGACCGATCTGCAGGCGGCCGTCGGGCTCGTGCAGCTCGGCCGTCTGCCCGAGATCGTCCGTCGCCGTCGCGAACTGGCCGACCGCTACCGTTCCGAGCTCGCCGACGTCCCGGGGCTGCGGTTCGTCGCCGATCCCGAGTGGGGCACGGGCAACGCGCAGTCGTTCTGGGTCGAGGTCGAAGAGGAGTACCCCGTCGACCGCGACGGCCTGCTCGAAGCGCTCGCCGAAGTCGGCATCTCGGCGCGACGGGGCATCATGGCCGCCCACCGTCAGGTGCCCTACCGGGCGCTCACCCCCGCAGGCGGCCTGCCGGGAACCGAGCGCTTCACCGACAACACCCTCATCCTGCCCGTGTACCACTCCCTCTCGGAGGCGGACCAGGACCGCGTGATCGCCGTCCTGCGCGATCCGCGGAGCCCGGCTCTGGCGACGGCGGCTGCCGCGGAGGTCGCCCGTTGAGCGGCATCCTGATCATCGGGGCCAGCGGTCTGGCCCGCGAGGTGCTGGCGGCGGGCCTGACCGGTGTGACGGGGATCCTCGACGACGATCCCGGCCGGCACGGGACGGAGGTCGGCGGGGTCCCGGTGCTCGGAACCGTCTCGCTCGCCGCCGCCCGCAGCGAGCGACTGCTCGTCTGCATCGGCCCCGGCGTCGGCCGTCGTGCCGTCGTGCGCGCGCTGGCCGCGACAGGCGTCGGGCCGGAGCGCTACGCCGACTTCACCGCGCCCACCGCGCGCGTCGGGCGCGGAGTGGCGGTCGGGCGAGGGAGCATCCTCCTCGACGGTGTGGTCGCGACCGCGGATGTCTCGATCGGCGCCCACGTCGTGGTGATGCCCAACAGCGTCATCACCCATGACGACGTCGTCGGCGACTTCGCGACGCTCGCCGCCGGCGTGGCGCTGGGGGGTGACGTGCGGATCGGCGAGGCCGCCTACCTCGGCATGAACGCCTCGGTGCGCCCCCACGTGAGGATCGGGCGCGACGCGGCCCTCGGCATGGGGGCGGTCGCGCTGACCGACATCCCCGAAGGCGAGACCTGGATCGGTGTTCCGGCGCGGTCATCGCGGGTGCGGGTGACGGAGGTGTTCGCATGACGATCACGCCGACCGGAGTCCGCAGCGTCCCCTTCCTCGACCTCGCCGCTCAGCAGGCGGAGGTCGCCGACGAGGTGCTGCCCGTCTGGCAGCGCCAATTGACGGACGCCGCCTTCATCGGCGGTGCCGAGATCGAGGCGTTCGAGCGCGAGTACGCCGACTACATCGGGGTGTCCCACGTCATCGGCGTCTCGAACGGCACCGACGCCCTCGAGCTCGCCTACCGCGCCATCGGCGTGCAGCCGGGTGACGAGGTCATCATGCCGGCGAACACGTTCATCGCGACCGCGGAGGCTGTCTCGCGGATCGGGGGCGTGCCTGTCTTCGTCGACGTGGATCCCGACTACCTCCTCATCGACCCGGAAGCGGTGGACGCGGCCGTGACGAGCCGCACGCGGGCGATCGCCCCAGTGCACCTGTTCGGGCAGACCGCGCCGATGTCCTCCCTCGCGGCGATCGCGCAACGGCACGGTCTCGCCGTGGTCGAGGACGCCGCCCAGGCGCAGGGGGCGAGCGGATTCGCCGGGCGCGCCGGTGCGATGGGTCTCGTCGCGGCGACGAGCTTCTACCCGGGCAAGAACCTGGGGGCAGCGGGCGACGCCGGCGCGGTCCTGACCGGCGACGAGCAGATCGCCTCGCTCGTGCGCACCCTCTCCGCGCACGGCAGCCGCGTCAAGTACGTGCACGACCACATCGGGATGAACGCCCGGATGGATGCGATCCAGGCGACTGTCCTGCGGGCGAAGCTGCGCCGGCTCGAGCGGTGGAACGAAGCGAGGCGGGATGCCGCGGCTCGATACGCCGACCTGCTCGGCGACATCGAGGGCGTCCGGCTTCCGTCGGTCCGACCCGGCAACGTCGACGTCTGGCACCTGTACGTCGTCCGCGTCGCCGATCGCGATCGCGTGCTGGCCGAGCTGACGGCGGCGAGGGTGGGCGCCGGCATCCACTATCCGACCCCCGTGCATCTGACCGGCGCGTATGCCGATCTCGGCGGCCGCGCGGGGCAGTTCCCGGTCGCCGAGGCGGCGGCGGGCGGCATCCTGTCGCTCCCGATGTTCCCTCACCTGACGGCGTCGCAGCAGGAGCGGGTGGCCGAGGTCCTGCGAGCTGCGGTCGAGGGGGGCGCGGTGTGACCGGCGAACGGCTGCGGGTGCTCGTCTGCCCGCACGAACTGGTGACCGGCGGCAGCCAGATCATCGCGATCGACCTGGCCGCCGGAATCCGGGATCTCGGACACGACGTCCGCGTGTACGCGCCGCGAGGTCCGCTCGAGGCGCGGATTGCGGCGCACGGCCTGCCGTACGACCCAGCTCCGGCGATGACCCCCCGTGCGCTGCGGTCGGCGACGCTTCGACAACTCCGCCGCGAAGTGCGCCGATTCCGTCCCGACATCGTCCACGCCTACGAGTCACCGCCCGCGATCGCGTCGGCCGCGCTGTCGGGAGCGACGCGTCATCGGAGCGTCGTGACGGTGCTGTCGATGGACGTCCCCGACTTCCTCCCCGATGACGTCCGGTTGATCGTCGGCACGCAGGATCTCGTCCGCGGCCAGGCGGGTCGCCGCGGCGCCGTCACTCTCATCGAACCGCCCGTCGACACGGATCGGGATGCCCCGGGACACCGGGCCGAGGCCCGATCCGCCCTCGGCATCCCGGACGATGTGTTCACGATCGCGGTGGTGGGGCGGCTCTCGATCGAACACGAGAAGGCGGAAGGGGTCGTCCGTGCGATCCGCGCCCTCGACGAGGCGGAGCTGATCGCTCCGACGACGCTGGTGGTCGCGGGGGACGGCGAAGCCGTCGACCGGGTCCGCGCGGCGGCCGGCGCGGTCCGGAACCCGCTGCTGACGGTGCGGGTCGAGGGGAACGTCCCGGACCCGCGGCCGATCTACACCGCCGCCGACGTGGTGTTCGGGATGGGAAGCTCCGCACTCCGCGCGATGGCGCACGCGCGACCGGTCATCGTGCAGGGTGCCGGGGGCTTCTGGTGCGAACTCACCCCGGGGAGCCTGCCCCGGTTCCTCGCCGAGGGCTTCTTCGGACGAGGGGATGCCGGCGGCCCCGGCTTCGCGGCGATCGTCGCCCGGCTGCAGCGCGACCCGGCTCGTCGCGCGGAGCTCGGCGCGTTCGGACGCGATGTCGTGGTCAGCCGGTTCGCGCTCGCGCAGGCCGCCGCCCGCCTCGAGGACGTCTACCGGAGCGAGGCCGGCAATCCGGTGCGCCCGGGCCGTGGTGCGGTGCTCCGAGCGCTGACGCGATACGCGCGGTTCCGACTCGCCCTCACTCACCCGAGGGCACATCACGCCTTCCGAAGCCTGGCCCGGCGCGATGGCTGAGCCCGTGACCCTCGAGCGGCGCGCGACGCGGGCTGCGGCGTGGAGCGGCGCCGGAGGCATCGCGCTCCGGATGGGGAGCTTCCTCGTCGGCATCGTCCTCGTGCGGCTGCTCGCCCCCGAGGATTTCGGCGTCTACGCGATCGCCCTGACGGTCCAGGCGATCCTCATGGCCGTGGCCGATCTCGGCCTCTCGGCCGACCTCATCCGGTCCGAGGACCCGATGCGCATCGCTCCGACCGTCGCGACGCTCGGACTGGTGAGCGGGGGCCTGCTGACGGTGATCGTCTTCGTGTGGAGCGGCCAGATCGCCGAGCTCCTCGGCAGCCCGGCCGCGTCGCAGGCGATCGCGGTGCTGTCGGTGACGCTCCTCCTGGGGGGCGCGACCGTCGTGCCGTACGCGCTGCTCCAGCGCAGATTCCAACAGCGCGAGCTCTTCTTCGTGTTCCTGACCGACTTCATCGTCTCCACGACCGTGACGCTCGTCCTCATCGGTCTCGGGTGGGGCGTGCTGGCCCTGGCGGTGGGACGCGTGAGCGCCCAGATCGTGTCGACCGTCATGCAGTTCGCGTTCGCCCGCGTCCTGCCCCGGTTCGGGGTCGACCGCTCGGTCGTGCGCCCCGTGCTCGCCTTCGGGCTCCCGATCGCCGCTGCGAACCTGCTGTCTTGGGCCCTCCTGAACGCCGACAACGTGATCCTCGCCCGTGCGGTGGGCGCGACCGCGCTCGGGTACTACGTGCTCGCTTTCAACATCTCCAACTGGCCGATGAGTGCGCTGTCCTCCGTGGTCCGATCTATCTCGCTGCCCTACTTCTCGCGGGCGGGCAGCGCGACGGATGCCGTCTCGACGGTCACCGCGCTCGCGTGGGCATTGGCGCTGCCCGCCGGCGGAGTGCTCGCGGTCCTGAGCGCACCCGTGATCGCGGTGGTGTACGGCGAGCGGTGGCTCCCGGCGGCGCCCGTTCTGGCGGCACTCGGGGTGTACGGAGCCCTTCGCGTGGTGTTCGACGTGTTCGCCGGCTTCCTGTACGCGAAAGGCCGGTCGCGTCCCGTGCTGTGGATCCAGATCGTCTGGCTCGTGACCATCGTGGCCGCCGTCCTCGGCGGAGCGATGATGTTCGGGATCGCCGGGGCCGGGTGGGCGCACGTCCTGGTCGCGGCCGTCGTCATCCTCCCCGCCTACCTGTTCGCCCTGACCCGGGCGGGAACCGCGCTCCGCCCCGTGCTGCGCGAAGCCGTGTGGCCGACCGTCGCAGGTGTCGCGGCGATGGCCGTCGCCTTCGTCGTGCATCTCTTCTTCACCGAGCCGCTGCCCTCGCTCCTGGTCGGCGGGGGTGCGGCGCTCGTGACCTACGCGGCGGTCGGCGGACCGTGGCTGCTCACGCGGATGCGGCGGACCCGGGCCGCGGCATCCGCGTGACGCCCGCCGTGACACCGCGTACGTCGCCCTAGCGGGTGAACACACCCGTCCGATGCCAGCGGGCCTCGCGGGCGTCGCGCTGTACACGGCGGACCGCGGCGCGCAGCGTCTGGATCGGCGTCGGGCGCTGCCCCCCTCGGTCGACGACGCGTGCCGCGGCGCGTGCGTGCGGGAGCGGCCCGTCACCGGGGTCGACCTCGGCGGCGAAGTCCTCGTAGCGCGCCCGAAGGTCCGCGTCGAGGCGCCCGCGATCGTCGGCGTGCACGATGGTGCGGAGTGCCTCGTCGGCCAGAGCGCGCGCCGCGAGGGAGCGGAGCCGCGAGGTCTCGGGCAGTCTCGACGCGGTCCAGGCGAAGAGGGTCTCGAACGCGTCCCGCCGATCTGCGAGGTCGCCGAAGGTCGGGTCGAGGGACTGCGACAGGCTCCCGGCGTGCTCACGGTGCCAGGCCTGGTCCGCGCCCTGCACGTAGGCGACGTCCGAGATCGCCGATACCCGCAGCCACATCTCCATGTCGTGCGTATGGGGCAGATCGCGCTGACCGCCCACCTTGTCGACGACGCTCCGGCGCAACAGGACCTCGGGCGACGTGATGACGTTGACCCCGGTCCGGCACCGCTCTTCCAGCCAACGGGCGCCCGACCACACGATCCACCGCCGCGCCCGGTGCCGGGCCGCCGGCATCCGGTCTCCCGTGAAGTGCAGCGGATGCCCGTACACGAGCCCCACCGTGGGGAACGCCTCGGCGACCGCGGTCGCGCGCGCCAGGGATCCGGGCGTCAGGGCGTCGTCGGCGTCGAGGCGCACCAGATAGTCGCCGCGGGCGTGGACGAGTCCGTCGTTGAAGGTGCGGACCGCCCCCAGGTTCTCGGTGTGACGCACGAGGCGCACCCGCTCGTCCTGCGCCGCGATCGCGGCGACGACGTCGGGGCTGCCGTCGGTCGAGCAGTCGTCGACGACGATGACCTCCACCTCGACCCCGCGCTGCGACAGCGCGCTCTCCACCGCCTGCGTCACGTAGGCGGCGTACTGGAAGCACGGGATCACGACGCTCACGAGCGGGCGTCGGGACAGCGGACGGACGCGGTGGCGTCGACGGGCCGGAAGCGGCGGCATCCGATTCACCGGCGGATGCTCGTGAGACGGGCGCGCATCACTTCGTCCGCGATGATCGCGACGGTGGCTTCCTGCGTCCGCCGCCACGAACGACCGACGACGGATGCCGCGACCTGCCGCGCGTACTCATCCCGCCCCTCACGACGCACCGCGTCGATGAGCGGCCCGGCCAGTCCAGACGGCGTCGCCCGTCCCCAGGCCGCGTGCGGGTTGGGCAGGTCGGCGCGCGCGAGCGGTGAGTCTCCGATGACCGGCACGACGCCGGCGGCGAGCATCTCCTCGGCCACGAGGGAGATGTTCGTGAACGACAGCGCGAGCCCTGCGACGACGCCGTTGTAGAGCTCGTTGAGCCGGGCGGGCGTCACGCTGCCGTGCTGGACGACGGGGAACGGGGCGTCGTCGACGCGGTCGCCGTAGACGTGGATCGGTTCGTCCGGACACGCGTCGTGGAAGAGCTCCAGGGCTCGCATCGCCAACGCGAAGCCGCGCCGGTCGTTACCGCGCTTGGCGTAGAGCACCACGCCGCGGCGCGGTCCGGTCGCGCGCTGCAGCCGGTACGTCTCGGTGTCGCATCCGAAGGGCACCTCGTCCGAGAAGACCCCCGCCTCGCCGGCGAGGACGCTCGCGACCATGCGTCCCAGAGCGATGTGGCGGAACCCGAAGTGGTAGCTGTCCTCCGCGAGCGCGTACTCCGCTCCCCGGGGGAGGAAGTAGGGCTCGTAGTCCTGGATGAACGACAGGATGCGCCCTTCGTCCACGCGGGATGCCGCGACGTGCGCCGTCGGCCAGGAGGTCGCGACGACCGCGTCGTATCCCCGGATGCGCTCCTCGACCGGACGGATGCCCGCGGTCAGCCACGGCCACGCCTCGCGGACGGTCGCCGCGTTCCGCTCGAAATCCCCGCCGTGACGGTCGTAGAGCAGCAGCGTCGTGTCCTGCCCCGCCTCGACTGCCGCCTGCATCATCCGGAACTGGGTCGTGTGCCCGCCGGACCCCGCGCTCGGTGGGATGGCGAGCCACGCGACGCGCAGCGCTTCGCCTGGGCCGGGACGCGCCGGCGGCGGCGGTCGGTGGGTGAGCGAGTCCGCGAGGTCCTCCGGGAGGAGCGGGAATTCGAGCTCACGGGCGTTCAGGCGCGCGCTCAGACGGAGCGCGGCGTACTGCGCGAGATAGCGTGGCGAGCGGCCTCGGATTCGAGTCCACACGTGACGACGACCAGACATGCATCCCCCAAAATGCGTGCGTGCCGGGCTCACGTCGTCCCCAGACGATCCCCAGCCCTGCGAGGGTATCGCACTCGTCGGCGGAGGGGTATAGTTGCCGCACGATCCGAGTGGTTTGGGGACCTACGGTGATGTTTTGGGGGATGGGCGTTCGCGCGCCCGCTGGGGAAAGACGCGTCGCGACCGATAGGGCCGTGCGTGTCCTCTACGTCCGCACGGAGGGACGAGCAGCGATCTCGCGCGCCGCGCGCCGTGAGCAGGAGGTCGCCGGTCTCGCGCCGCGTCGCGTCCTCGTCGAGGAGGCGTTCGGCTTCGACCTGCTCGGCGAGTCCGACCTCACCGAGCTCCCGGGTCTGCGCGGCAGAGTCCTGCGCTCCCTTCCGACGTTCCTCGCGCTCGGCCTCGAGGCCGCCCGGCGCGGGCGCGACTACGACGTCATCGTCACGTGGGCGGAGAAGTACACGGTGGGGGTCGCGACGGCGCTGCGTCTGCTCCGCCGCGGTCCGCGACACGTCGCGATCCTGGACTGGGTGTCCAAGCCCGTCGTGCGCGTGCCGCTGCGCATGGTGCGGCGCGGCGTCGACGACGTCCTGACGTGGAGCAGCGTCCAGGCAGCGGCCGCCGAGCGCCTCATCGGGTTCCCGCCGGAGCGGATCCACCGCATCGAGCACCCGGTCGATGAGCGGTTCTTCGCACCCGTCGAGCACACGCGCACGTCCGTCGTCGCGGCGGGTGAGACGCAGCGCGACTACCCGACCCTGGTCGCCGCCGTCGCGGGGACCGGCCTGCCGACGATCATCGCGGCAGATCTCGTCGGGTCTTTCCAAGGCGTCCGCACGCGGCTGACCGACGCGCGCACGGCGCTCGGCGAGGTCGAGGGTGTGCAGGTCGGCCCGATGGCACCGGCCGACCTGCGCGAGGCGTACGCGAGCGCGGTCGCGGTCGTGGTCCCGCTCGTCCCCGCCGACAACAACGCGGGCATCAGCGTCGTCCTCGAGGCGATGGCGATGGGGCGTCCCGTCATCGTGAGCCGGACGGTCGGCCAGGTCGACGTCGTCGAGGACGGCGTGAACGGGCTCTACGTCCGCCCCGGCGACGCCGACGACCTGCGCGAGAAGATCCTGCGCCTCGCGGGAGACCCGCTGTTCGCCGAGGAACTCGGGCGACGAGGACGCGAGACGGTCACCCGCCTGCACCGGACCGCGGACTTCGTCGCGGCGGTGCGTTCGCACGTCCTCTCCGCCGTGACGGTGCTGCGATGACGGCGCTCACGGTGCTGTGCTCGGCCGCACCCCGTTCGGGTGGCGGCGTCCGTAAGCCCGGCGGGGCGCTTCCCTACGGCATGGCCGAGCTCGGCCGACGGTTCGACCTGCGGTGGCCGACTCCGCGGCAGGATGCGCTGTCGCGTCGCGTCGACGGCGCGATCCGGCGGCTCTCGCCCGGACGTCGCGGATGGCAGCTCGCCCGGGCAGCCGGCCGCCCGCGTTCGGGCGCCGTCTTGTCCGTGTTCGAGGACGCGGGCCTCGCGTACGCGCGTCGACGGGGGCGCGGACCCGCGCACGTCATGGTCGCCTGCTGGCTGGCTCAGGACGTCGCCGACCGCCCCTCGGCCGTCGGCTCCTGGCGGACGTCGCTGCGGTCGGTCGACGCCGTCTGCGTCTACTCGGCGAATCAGCAGGACATCCTCGCCGGTGCACTGGGCGTCCCCTCGGACCGGATCCGCGTCGTGCCCTTCGGCGTCGACACCGACTACTACGACCCTGCGGCCGCGACCGGGGCACGCGGCGGAGGTGGCGTCGTCGCGGTCGGCAGCGACTCCCGCCGGGACTACGCCACCCTCTTCGCGGTCGCCGAGCGCACCGGCATCCCGATGACCGTCGCCTGCCACCCGCGCAACGTGACGGGGATGCCGGTGCCCGCCGGCGTCCGCATGGTCAGCGTGTTCGACGCGGACTACCGCGACCTGCTGCACCGTGCCGACGTGGTCGTGACACCGACGACCGCGCCCGCGTATCCGTCCGGCCAGTCGGTCGTCCTCGAGGCCATGTCGATGGGGACGGCGACCGTCACGACCGACTCCGCGGCCATGCGCGACTACGTCGACGACGGCGTCACCGGCCTCCTGGTGCCGGCGCACGACGCGGACGCGCTGGCCGGCCGTCTCGAGCACGTGCTCCGCGACGACGCGCTCCGCAGGCAGCTGGGGCAGGCGGGTGCCCGCGCCGTCCGCGCCCGCTTCGGACTCGCTCGGCAATGGGATGCCGTCGCCACCGTGATCGAGCAGGTGGCGACATGACCCTCTACGGTCTGCTGGGCGTGTTCCGTCGTCGGTGGTACGTCCTGGCGCTCGTGATCGCGGCGACCGCGGCTGCCGGTGTCGGCTTCGCCCGCGACGGTGGTCTGTACGTCACGCGCACCCTGATCGCCTTTGACGCACCCGACAGCGGTGCCTGGGAGGACGGCGGCAGCGCCGACCGGGGCATCATCGTGTTCGCCTCGGCGGTGGCGACGGAGGTCAACGGGGGGCGCTCTCCGCTGGCGTACTCCACGGCCGACGCACCGTTCTACGGAGCGGGGATCCGTCAGGGCGTCCGCGTCGCGGTGCCCGACACCGGCGGGCAGTGGGAGGTCGTCTACAACAAGGCGGCCATCACGATCGATGCGGTCTCGCCGAACCGGCAGTGGGTCCTCGATCAGCAGCGCACGAAGGTCGCCGCGGTGCTCGCCGCCGCGTCGGCGCGGCAGGCGTCGATCACACCTGCGAATCGCATCGCGGTCTCGGTGGCACCGCTCAGCGAGACGATCGAGGACGTGGTGCCGTCGCGCGTGGCTCAGGCGCTCGCGGCGGCGGCGCTCGGGGTAGTCGCGCTGCTGGTCGGGGGATGGCTCGCGGTGGCCTGGGATCGCCGCGCGTCGGCCGGCGGGAGACGTCCCGGAGGGGTCCACGGACTCCGCCGGTTGCTGGGGGGAAGAGAGAGAACATGAAACTCGCGGATGTGGTCGGCGCGCTGCGCCGACGGTGGTACGTCCTGCTGGCCGGGATCCTGATCGCTGCGGGAGGGGCGACGTACGTCTGGATGACGGTGCCGCCCGAGTACGAGCGCACGGCGTCGCAGCTGCTCCTCCCGGGGAAGGCGACGATCCCCGAGGATGCGAATCCCTATCTGTTCGTGGGGGGCCTGTACCAGGTGGCGGACATCCTCGTGCGCGCGATCGGCCCCGACGACGTCGCCGCGGCGACCGCAGAGCACCCCGACGCGACGGTGGCCGTGACGCGGGACACGGCGGCGGGGGCCGTCATGATCGTGACGGTGACGGCATCGAGCGAGGATGCCGCGGCCACAGTCCTCGAGAACGTGACTGCGCTCACGGCCTCGCGGCTGGGCGAGCTCCAGGACGAGAAGTCGATCCCCGGCGACGAGCGCATCGAGCTCGTCCCGCTCACCAACGCGACGCAGAGCGTCGTCATCCAGAAGACCCGGATGCTCACAGCGGCTGCTGTCGGCATCGGCGGTCTCGCCCTGGGCGCCGTCGCCGCCGTGCTCGCCGACACCTTCCTGCGTTCTCGCCGCCGTGCGAGGAGCCTCCGCGACCCGCAGGACAGCGGCCCCGCGGACGAACTCCGCGACGGCGATGAGGGGTCCGAGGAGCCCGGGTCCGCCGAGGTCGAGGCACCCGATGCCGACGCCCCCGATCCCGATGCAATCGAGGCCGCGGAGCACCCGGCATCCGCTGAACCGGACGACGAGCGAGTACGGGAGACGGTCGCGCCGTCGGCGATCAGGGGAGGCCGGTCGGCCGGCCGGGCCCGACCGCGGCGTCGCGGCAGCTGGCAGGATCCCGGTGAGGACCGGATGGACGCCTTCGAGATCGAGCGGGAAGCCGGCTGATGCTCCGGCGGCTCGACCGCGTGCCGGCTCCTGTGGCCGCCACGGGTCACACGGGCTGGCGCCCCGCGGGCGTCGATGCCGTCACGATGCTGACGATCTACATCGTCCTGCTGTACGGATTCCCGTCGAGCTTGTCCATCGCCGTCCTCGGGTCCTTCGGCAGACCGCAGTTCCTGTGGGGCCTGGTCCTGCTCGGATGGTGGCTGCTGGCTCGCCTGCAGCCGACCCAGAGCATCCGCTCCGTGCCGCAGCCGGCGCGTATCGCGCTCGGCGCATTCCTCGTCGTCTGCCTTCTGAGCTTCGCGCAGGCGATGCTGCGGGGGCAGCCGTTCGACCAGATCAGCCCGGCCGCATCGGCGATCGTCAGGTTGTTGTCGTGGACCGGAGTGGTCCTCGTCGCGATGGACGGCATCCGGAGCATGAGCGACCTCATGAAACTGGTCCGCCGTCTCGCGTTCGCGGGCGCCGCGGTCGCCGTCCTCGGCCTCGTCCAGTTCCTCACCGACCAGCCGATCATCGATTTCCTCACCGGGTTGCCGGGATTCACCGGCGACGCCGGCGGCATCGACAGCCGCGGCGGCTTCATCCGCCCGGCGGGGACGGCGACGCACCCGCTCGAGTACGCGACAGCCATCGCGGTCGCCCTGCCTCTCGCGCTCGCTTGCGCCATCGTCGGCGACGGCGGGCGCAAGCGCGCCCGATGGTGGACTCCCGTCGGCATCGTCACGCTCGCTTCGTTCCTCGCCGTCTCCCGTTCGGCCGTCATCGGCTTCGGGATCGCCGTCATCGCCGCCATCCCCGGTCTGCCGGCGCGGTTCCGGCCCGCGGTCATCACCGTCATCACCGTCGCCTTCGCCGGTGCGATGGCGGCGGTCCCGGGGCTCTACGGCACGATCGTCGGCATGTTCCTGGGCGTCGGCGACGACCCGAGCGCGCTCTCGCGGACCGCGGCGCTCGACCTGCTCCCCGTGTTCCTCGCGTCCTCTCCTCTTCTCGGGGCGGGCACCGGCACATTCCTGCCGCGGTACTACATCTTCGACAACCAGTGGGCGCAGATGACCGTCGAGATCGGTGTGCTGGGAGCGTTGGCGTTCGCCGGAGTGCTGCTGGCGGCGGCGTGGAGTGCGTGGCGCGCCAGTCGTGTGTCGCATCTGGAGGATCTGCAGGTCGTCGGCCGCTGCGTGACCGCCTGCATCGTGACGATTGGCGTGCTGTTCGGGCTCTTCGACGGTCTGGCCTTCCCGATCTCGGCGGGCACCGCGTTCCTCGTCGTCGGCCTGTGCGCAGCGGCGCGAACGGTGGGATTGTCGGACGGCTGGGTGGCCCTCGGCGGAATGACCGCGGATGCCGGCCGCCGAGACGCGTCGCTCGACGCCGCTCCCGTGCCCGCTCGATCCTGACCGGCCCCGCGTCAGCGGGCGACGCCCCCGGCACGGGGTGCGGACCGGATCCTGCGGAGAGTCGTCTTCACGCGGTCGAGGCCGTCCTTCCCCCACACGCGCAGCAGCAGATCGCGCCCTCGGGAGCGGATGCCGTCGCGCACGGCCCGCGCAGGGCCGCGGACGAGGAGGTCGGCCGCGAGTGCCATCGCTCCGGGGGTCGGCAGTTCCTCCAGCATCCCGGGAAAGCCGGCCCGGTGCGGGGCGGGAGCGACCAGGCGGCCGCGGACCCGGTTGCTGACGTTCTGCCCGTGCACGACCTGCAGCCAGGCGGGGGGCCCGCTCACGACCGTGACGGGGAAGTGGTCGTGCAGGCGGTTGTGCCAATCCCGCCAGGCGGTCTTCGGCGATTCCCACGTCTCGCTGACGCTGCAGAACGCGTTCTCCCGGTCGGTGCGACGGTACAGTCGGCCGCCCTGCACGATCACGCCCGTCTGCAGGTAGATCGCGGCTCCGATGCTGCGCCGCGCACATCCCTGCAGGCGTTCGACGAAGTCGCGCGCGACGGCGTCGTCGTTGTCGAGGTTGGTCGTGAGGAGCATCTGGCGGCCGGCTCCCGTCAGCGCGCGTGCGTCGGCCGCGGCATCCTGCCAATCGACCCGCTCGCGGTACAGCGGCACGAACAGGCCCTCGTCGATGAACGGCGCGAGGCGGGTCAGCAGCCAGTCCGGCGAGGCCGGGTCGAGGTAGACGATCCAGGTGACGTCGGTCACGGTCTGCCCGCGCATCGACGGCACCGTGTACCGCTCGAACAGGGCGACACGGTTGCGCAGCCACCCGTCCTGAGCGCGGATGAGGCTCTCGGGTCCGGGGGTCGGCAGGTTGAACCGGGTGAGGATGACGTGGTCCACCGTCCGGGAGAGGTCGTCGATCATCGTGCACGCATCCCTGTCTCGAATCGCCGGATGAGCGGGGCGACACGTCGTCGCACGGCTTCGAGGCCGTCCGCCGCGCGGGCGAGAGGCCCCGTGGAGAAGTGGCCGATGTCCGCTCCGAACGCGGTGGCTCGCATCCGCCCTGCCATCACGGCGTCGACGACGTGGTCGGCGCGCGCAGCGGCTGACAGTGTCGCCGCGGGCGCGGGGACCCGGACGCCGAGCGGATAGAGCTGGCGTGGCCCGTGCCAGTCGAGGGCGGCCATGGCCGGGATGCCGTATCGACGAGAGGCTTCCGACGCCCACGCGCCGGGGCGGATGCCGTCGTACTTGCGGTTCCAGACCTCCACGCCGGACAGGCCCGTCGACCACGCGGGGTCGAAGCGGCGCCAGGCATCCCGTCGTCCGGGGTGGGCGAAGACGGCGGCGCCGCCGTCGCCGCGAACGCGGGCGAGGACGTCGCCGATGACGGGGGAGCGGCCGTAGAACGGAGCCCGGCCGTAGACGGGGAGGTGAACGACGTGGTCCGGGTCCTGATACTCGATCCCGGGAACGAGGAGGAACCCGCGTGCCTCGCTGATGCGGTCGCACTCGCGTTGGAGCGCGGCCCATCCGCTCTCATCCATCGTGCGGTCGTGGTCGCAGACCAGCGCGCCGTCGAACCCCGCACGTCCCAGTACGGTGACAAGGCGGTCGAGACCCCACTCGGAGTCGTCGGAGTGCGCTGTGTGGATGTGGGACGCGAGGGTCAGTGCGGTCCGGGCAGAAGCGGTCATGCGCGTCGCCGTCCTCTCATCAGTGCGGTGACGGTTCCCACGGTGTCGGCGAGCAGGACGGCGGGTTCGCGCGCGGACCAGTTGTACAGGCGGTCGCCGCGACGGATCGTCAGAAGATCGCGGAGGGTGTCCCGGAGCGACGGCCACCCCGAGACCGCACCCGATTGCGGGCCGCGGACGACGAATGCCAGGTGGGCGAGCTCCCGACCGAGGTGTCGTGCGACGATCCGAGGCGGGTCGTCCGGGGCTTCGGGAGATCTCGGGATCCCGAGAGCGGTCTGCGTCGCCCACGCCGGATACTCGAGCCCGCGCCGCCGGGCGAGAGCCATGCTCCCCCAGGCTCTTCCGTTCAGCTCCATGAACCAGGGGACGCCCGCCGCATCGCGAAGGAACTCGACCATGAACATGCCGCGCCAATCGACGGATGCCAGGAGCCGCCGGATGGGCTCCACGAGAGTCTCGTCGACGTCGATCGACGCGCACGCCGACGACGCCGACCCGTGCGGGTTCACCATCCGCACACGTCGGTGCGCGCTGAGGACCGCTGGGCCGGTGTCGTCCACGTACCCGAACACGCCCTCGCCGACCCCGGCGAGGAGAGGTTGGCGCAGCAGGGGGCCGCGCAGCCGGTCGCGGCTCCGATCGAACTCCCCGCGATCGCCGCAGATCGCGCCGCTGGGGCGGACGAGCCTGCCGTCGACCTCCACTACCGCGGCGGCGGACTTCAGGACCACCGGCCACACGGCGTCGCCGGCCGCCGCGTCCACGGTGACCACGTCGGTGGGGGGAACCGCGAGACCGGCTCGCGCGGCGGCATCCATCTGCCGCGACTTGTCGAGCGCGAGATCGACGCCGGCGCGGGACGGCCCGACGAAGACGGCGCTCCGCGGGTCGACCTGCGAGGTGAGCCACAGTGCGGCGTCATCGAGAGGGAGGATCGCATCCGGCTGACGTGTGCGGACGAGTTCGGCGAGGTCGGACCGGGCCGCGCGGGCGTCGGTCTCGGGCGGAGTGATCGTCACGATCTCCACACCGCCCACGCGTCGGAGCGGGCTGCGTGTCCCGCGACGCTCCATCGCGAGGACCCGCATTCCGGACCGGCGCAGCGACCACGCTGTCTCGACCGCGGCGAACGCGTCCGCGAACCCCATGAGCACGGTCACCGCCACCTCTTCACCGCCCGGGTGAGCGCGCGGGCGGGCCACCGACGGGTCGTGCGCGTCGGGCGATCGAGGAGGGCACGGATGCTGGCGGCGTCATCGCTGTGGATCACCGAGTACCGCGTACGCATCGCTGCCGACCCGCGGTTCCACCCTTCGTCGACCGAGTAGACGTTCGGGAATCCGCTCCGGCGCAGTTCTCCCAGCACCCTCCGGTCGTACAGTCCCTGGGGGAAGGCGGCGTGCGCGATCGGCTCGCCGACGATCGCGCCGAGGCGCATGGCGGACCCGATCAGCTCGCCGTGCAGCGTGCCCGCCTTCGCCAGTTCCGGCCACGGCCGGTGGGTCGCGCCGTGCGTGCCGAACTTCATGCCGTGCCGCGCCAGGTCGACGAGTTGCGCGGCATCGAGGGAGCCGGTGGCGCCGATCCTGTCGGTGATGACGAAGAAGCGTGCGTGGATGCCGCGATCGCGCAGCGCGGGGAGAGCCACCTCGTGGTCCGACGCGTTCGCGTCGTCGAAAGTGATCTGCACCCGCCGGTGGTGTCGCACGGCGGTGTCGAGGATCTCGTGGAACCGGTCAGCCGTGACCCAGAAGCGCTCCTCGCCGGGCTCCAGCATCCGGCCGGGGGTGCCGATCCCGTGGAAGTTCAGGATCATCACGCGCCGGTGATCGGCGGCATCCCACATCACCATGTCGTCCTCGTCTCGAGCGGGGTGGAAAGGCGTTCCGGCAGGGGTTCACCGGCGGGGAGCGACGCCCAGCGGCGCCGGTCGAGCACGATCGGAAGGGCGTGGCGATGACGCGCGTCGTGCGGGCGGAGGGCGTGCTGAACGGCGACGGCCGCGCGGAACAGAGCGGTCCGGCCGGTGCCGTGGTGACGGGCGAAGTCGCGCACCCGGTTAACGGAGAGCAGCGCCACAAGGGCGGCGGGCTGACCCGACCCCGAACCGTCGTGCTGCGCCTGCGCAGCCGGAGTGAAACGCACCCGGAACCCGGCCGCACGGACGCGGCGCGCGTAGTCGGTCTCTTCCGCGTAGAGGAAGAAGGTGTCGGCATCCCACTCGCCCACCGCCCGCCGGCAGGCGGCAGAGACGAGCAATGCGGCGCCTCCGGCCCAATCGACGTCGCAGGGGCGAGCGTAGTCCTCGTCCCGGCGCAGCGTCTCGCCGAACCACGCGGGTCTCGACCGCCACCGCGATCCGAACACGGCGTCGCCGAGCGCCCGCAGGGGCGTCGGCTCGCGCCGCAGGCTGTCGAAGCGCGTCCCGGTCTCGCTCTCGCGCAGGAGTGGAGCGACGAGGCCGACGCTCCCGTCGCCGAGTTCGGCCATCAGCTGCGCGACCGTGGTGGGCGCGACCGTCAGATCGGGGTTCAGGATGAGGACGTGCTCCGCCGCGTCGATGCGTCGGAGGGCGACGTTGATGCCTCCCGAGTACCCGAGGTTCGCGCCGGTCGCGATGACGGTGGCGTCGCCGCGAGCGCGGACGATCGCGACCGTCTCATCGCGCGACCCGTTGTCGACGACGACGGCGGCGGGGGCGATCGTCCCGGCCGCGAGGGAATCGAGCAGCGCGCCGATCGTGTCGGCGCTGTTGTACGTCACGACCACCGCGGTCACCCCCGCGGGGCTGCGGTCGTTCATCGTTCGGCTCCTTCGGCTCGCGTCGAGGCGACGAGGACGGATGCCGCGTGCCAGAGTGTTCGCATGTCGGCTCCGGGAACCCGTCGTACCGCTGCGCTCATCGGGCTCGCGGCGTATGCGCTGCTGGCCGTCGTCGTGCTCGTGTCACCGCTGTCGCCGGGCGCGATCGTCGAGGCGGTTGATCGCGTCGTGCGGGGCGCCCTCGGTGCCGTCGGGTTCGGGAGCGGAGGGTTCGGGACCGGGTGGATCGAGTTCGCGTTGAACATCGTGCTGTTCCTGCCCGTCGGTGCGCTGCTGACGCTGTGGCTGGGGCGCCCGTGGCGGGCCCTCGCGATCGCGGTCGTCGTCTCGGCGTCGGCCGAGCTCGTGCAGGTGCTGCTTCCGGCGCGGATGCCGAGCCTCCGCGACGTCCTCGCGAACGCCGCCGGCGCCGGCGCGGGTGTGCTCATCGTCTGGCTGCTCATTCGTCCCTCCCGACGACGGCGGGGGACCACGCGTGCTCGATGAGGATCCGCGGGTCGGACGAGCCGTCGACCTCGAGAGCCCAGACGTCGCTGTCGCCGCGGGTCTGGGCCCGCGGCATCCCGTACAGGATCGTGTCGTCGTCCAGCCACTCGATCTGATCGTCGATCCCGCGCTCCTCGGGGAGGACGCGGACGGCGCCGGTCGCGACGTCGTAGATCGCCGGGGTCCAGTGCGGGCCGGCGGGGTCGTCGCCCGTCACCCGCTTGAAAGCGATGGATCTTCCGTCGGGTGAGACGGAGGGGCATTCCACGTTCTCGGCGAGCATCGTCATCGAGCGCGCGTCGATGTCCCCCCGGACGAGCCAGGTCGTCCCCGTGAGGGTCATCCCGACTGTCGCGTAGAACGTGCGGTCGTCGACGAACGTGACGCCCCAGAAGTTGCGATCCGCGGCGGCGACAGCGGCGCCGTCCCGGGTCAGCGACCATTCCTCGAGGTTCCCGAGGGACGTGCCGTCCACGCGCGAGATCACCGTCGCCGTCGAGAACCCGACCGCGGCGTAGGAGTGGCCCGACACGAACGAGGTCTCGGCGACGAGCTCGCCCGAAGGGGAGAACCGGGTACGGCTGGGGATGCCGGGCAGCGGCCATTCGGCGGCCGTCTCCCCGGCGGCATCCGACACCGTCGCGGTGTACGACGGGACGACGCCTCGGACGATCCTCAGGCACGACAGTCGCGCGACGGTCGCGTCGAGCCGGTCGCACACGTCGCTGCTCGTGAGGCGAGCGCCGTCCGGGGCGTCGATGGGGACGCTCGCGACGTGACCGTAGGCGCGTCCCGACTCCGTGGTGCGGAAGACGATGCGATCGCCGCCGGCCCACGTGCCGAGCCCCGCGGTGTCGGCGGTGCCGAGGTTCGAGTCCGCCTCACGCCGGTCCGCCCACGCCGTGACGCCGAACGCGATCGTCGCGGCGAGTACCGCCGCACTCGCCCCCGCCACGAGGACCATGCGCGCGCGCCCGCTCACGACGCTGCCTTCCGGATGACGGGGCGCAACGCGATCGCCGCACCCACGACCGCCCCGGCGAGGACCAGTGCGGCGATGACGAGTGCGGTCTCGCGCCCGACCGCGAACCAGAGCACGCCGAACAGGGCGGCGGAGCCGAACCGCGACACCGCGACGACGGTCTGAGCGGCAGCGATGCCGGTGGCCCGGGTCTCGGGTGTCGTCAGATCGGCGGCGAGAGCGGCGAGAACTCCGTCGGTCGCGGCGTAGAAGGCGCCGAGGAAGGCGAGGCACAGAAGCGTCGCGACCAGGTCGTCGATGGCCAGCGCGGCGACGACGTACGCCGCGAGCAGCCCGACGTGTCCTGCGACGAAGACGCGGGCGCGCCCGACACGGTCGGCGAGGCGGCCGAGCGGGACGGCCAGAGCGAGGAAGGCGACGTTGGTCCCCACATAGAGAAGCGGGAACCACTGCGCGGCGAAGTCGTTGCGCCCCTGCAGCGCGAGGTAGACGAACCCGTCGCCGATCGTGACGATGCCCAGGATGCCTGCCGCCGCGAGCACACGACGGAAGGGTCCGCGTCGAAGCGTCGTCCATGCGTCGCGGCGGTCGCGGCGACGCGCCGCGCGCTCGGGAGCCTCGGGCCGGGTGCGGACGTTGGGGACGAGGATGCCGAGGATGAGGAGCCCGATCACGGCGCAGGAGAGCGAGACGGCGAACACGACGTCGTACCCGTCCGGAATGAGCCAGAGGATGACGAAAGCCAGAAGGGGACCGATCGCCGCGCCGATGTTGTCGAGCATGCGGTGCACCCCGAAGGCTGCGCCGCGGTTCTGCGGGTCGGAGGACGCGGCGATGAGCGCGTCGCGGGGGGCGGTCCGGATCCCCTTGCCGATCCTGTCGGCTGTGAGGACGACCGAGAGCGCGGCGAAACTTGACGCGAACAGCAGCCCGACACGGGCCGCGGCGGCGACCGCGTACCCGCTGAAAGCCACCCACTTGGGTCTGCCGAGCCGGTCGGACGTGTAACCGCCGGCGATGCGGACGAGCGCGCTGACCCCCTGATACAGCCCATCGAGGAGTCCGAAGGCGATCGTCGACAGCCCCAGCATCCCCGTCACATACAGGGGGAGGACGGCCGAGACCGACTCCGAGGAGATGTCGGTGAGGAGGGAGACCAGGCCGAGGGTGACGACGGTCGACGACACGGTGCGGATGCCGCGCGGTGCTCGCGTCTCCGCTGCGTCGGGCGGTGAGTTCGTCAGTGAGATGTACACGTCAGGCCGCCTGGATGACCGCGAAGACGGAGTAGATCGTGCCGGTTCCGGTCTCGTCGGCCGTCAGGGTGAGCGCGATCCCGGAGCCCCGATAGGTGACGGCGTCGCCGTCCGCGGGTACCGGTGTCAGGGTCAGCGCCGCCCACCGTGCGTCGATCTCACGGCGCACGTCCGCGGCGGATGCCGCCGACCGTGCCGTGAGGGTGACCTGCATCACGTCGCCGTCGACGACGATCGCGCTCTCGATGACGGTGTCGCCGCGGAACGGCCCTGCGATGTCGTCGGGGTAGCCGTCGACGAGCGCGCCGTCAGCGGCGCCGGACTTCGGGAAGGGGCCGGCGAACACCGGCGCGACCGGTCGCAGGGTCGGAACACCCGCCGTTCGGCGGTCTTCGCGTGTTCCCGGGTCCTGCACCTCGCTGCCGTCGATCGCCGGCGCGTCGACTCGCGCGCCGGCGTCGATCGGCGGGCCGTCGACGGCACGGGTCGGCGATGGGCCGGCCGCGTCGGCGTCAGGTGCCGCCGCCGCGGTGCGGGTGCTCCCGCCACCGCCGTGACCGGGCGGCATCCCGTCGGTCATCGCATCGACCGCTACCGCGGACGCCGCAGCGATCACGGCAACCGCGACGGCACCCACGACCAGTCCGCGCCATGCGGTCACTGCTGACTTCTTCGTATCCCGTGTCATTCCGCTACCCCCTCTGAGCGGTTGTGAATTCACCGGGGTCGATGCTCAGGGAGCACCGGTCCCGATCCACCAGGCGGGCACGGACGGACGGGGGGACATCCGGCCGTGCCCGCGTGCGGGCGACGGTTCACGCATCCTGTCGACCCGAGGATCGGCGTACGGCCAGGTAGGCCGGGGGTCCTTCGACGAGGTACCGCTTCGCCAATCGCTTCGGCTCGAGCATGAGCCGCCACATCCATTCGAGTCCCGAATCGCTCACCCAGCGGGGTGCTCGTGAGACCCGACCCGCCAGGAAGTCGACGACCGCGCCGAAGGCGAGGAGGACGCGCGCGCCCGTCGCCTCCCCGTACGTGTCGATCCACTGCTCCTGGCGAGGCTTTCCCAAGCAGACGATGACCACGTCCGCATCAGCTCTTCTTATCTGCATCGCGATCTCGGCGGAGGACTCCGCCGAGGAGAGCTCGGTCCGACCGGGCGTCCAATGCCCGATCAACCGCACTCCCGGCCATTCCGCCTCGACCCGGCGGTGCAGGGATTCCCGCACCTCGTCCGCGCCGCCGAGGACAGCGACCCGCCAGCGCTCGGTGTGCGCGCGGTTCAGGATGTCCTCGATGAGGTCGCTGCCGGCGAGTCGAGGCCAGTGGCCGCCCGTGAGCCGCTCGGCCTGACGGGCGATCGGGGCTCCGTCGATGAGGTTCAGATGGCGAACCGTCGTCGGTCCGTGCTCGAGCGATGCCGAGTGATGGACGTGGTCGAGGTTGACCGAGACCACCGCGAGAGGAGAGCCGCTGTGACGGTGGACGGCGTCCGCGATGACATCGCACGCGCCGGGTGTGTCGGTGAGGTGGACGTCGGTCCCGGCGATGTGGATCGTCGGCGGCCCGAGCGGGGAGGGCCGCGGAACGACCTTCCCGGCGGAGAGCTCGGAGCGGACACCTCGGACGCGCACCGGCGTCGTCATCACACGCATGGCCATCAGTAGGCTCCCTTCGCACGGAGCACCACTGCTGCGGTGCGGATCATGATGGCCAGGTCGCGGGTGACCGACCAGTTCTCGACGTAGTGGAGGTCGAGGCGGACGCTCTCGTCCCAGGAGAGGTCGCTGCGACCACCGATCTGCCACGGTCCGGTGATGCCGGGTCGCAGGTACAGCCGCCGGAAGACGGGGGTGTCGTACATCCGGACTTCCCGCGGAAGCGGGGGCCGGGGCCCGACGATGCTCATCTCGCCGCGGAGGACGTTCCAGAACTGCGGCAGCTCGTCGATGGAGTACTTCCGCAGGAACCGTCCGACTCGGGTCACCCGGGGATCGGCGCGCACCTTGAACAGGGCACCCGCGCCTTCGTCCAGACCGGCGAGGTCCGTCACCTGACTGTCCGCCCCGACGATCATCGTGCGGAACTTGAGCATCGTGAACTCCCGCCCGTCGCAGCCCACGCGCTGCTGGCGGAACATCGCGGGACCGGCCGAGTCGAGCCGGATGGCGAGGGCGATGAGCGGCGCGACGATCGAGATCGGGATGAGGGCGGCTATCGAGCAGACGATGTCGAGAAGGCGCTTGATGCGATGCGACGCTCCGTCGTAGGTCGGAATCCGCACCCCGACCAGTGCCAGGCCCGCCGTCGTGCGGACGGACATTCGGCCTTCGGCCACGTCGGTGAGCGTCGTGGCGAGCACGAGGCTCGCTGCTGTGCCCTCGAGCTCCCAGCTCAACCGGCGGACGAGGTCCGAGTCGTGAGCGGTGCCGGCGACCACGACGACGTCGGCACGGGCGCTTCGTGCGAGCCCGGCTGCTGCCGTGGCGGTCACGGCGCTTCCGGACTCCGCGTGTTCGACGGCCGCCCCCACGACGGTGTATCCCAGGCGGGAGCTCTCCAGAACCGGCGTCAGCGCGTCGACGACGCGACTCGCGCCGACGACGACGGCTCGGATCTTGGCATCGGGCCGCCGCGACGTGATCCACCGGCGTCGCCAGACGCGAACGGTCAGGACCGCGGCGGCGGAGATCGGCAGGACTCCGAGCAGCACGGAGCGGAACGAGGCGGAAGGTGCGAACACGTCCAGGCAGGCGAGGACGGCGAACGTCAGGGCCCCGGCGGCGAGAACCCGCCGATACTCGCGGAGCGCGGCGATCCCGTGCTCTCGCGATCGGACAGCGCCGAGCAGGATGGCGTGGATGCCGACCGTCACCGCGCTGAGCGCGACCACGTCCGGGCCCGCCGGCGTTCCCGCGACGGTTGCGGCAGCGAGGGCTGACCCTGCCGCGAGAGTGAGCGCTGCCCCGTCGGAGACCGCCGTCCACAGGCGGCTCCGACGGCGCTGGCGCAGTCGGCGGAGAACCTCGGCCGTCGGCCGGGGTTTCGTCGCCAGGGTGAGGTGCGTGGCCGTCGGCGCAGGCATCGCTGCCGACGTCATGACCGCGCTCCGTCTGCACCGGAGCAGCGATCCGCTGCTCCGGTGGCGCCGCCGTAGCGGCGCGCGCTCGTGTTCCGTTCAGTCCCCATGAACGTTCCGTCCCCAAAACATCGACGCAGGTCCCAGAACCTGCGCCCCCCAAGTGCGGATCCGATCCGCGTTGCCCAAACATCCGGCGCCGGATTGCACCGCCGCCTTCCCGACGCATCGACCCCTCGATGTGTCGGGCCCCTGACCGCTCAGCGGCCGTTCACGCACCGATTCCTTCGGTGCGTGTGTGGGCTCTTCGCGCGGGTTCGCTCGGGTGAACGAGCCGCACGAAGAGCCCAGTCAGACATGAGTGCGGCCCCCAAAGACGCCCCCACTTTTTCTGCTGTCTCCGTGTGCCGGTTCAGCTCCCCAAAGCTTCGCGGCGGCGACAACGGGAACGCTACCGGCCATCTCCAGGTCCACCAATAGGGGGACAAACCTAATCTCACGTCCCCCAAATGGGGGACACGTTGCGGGGTGGGTTAGGGGATTCGCAGGGAGAACATGGGAGTGAGATCGACGCGTTTCCGGGTACCGTTTCGCACAACATCGAGCGCGCGATCGCCTGAACGCGCCGACTCGACGGCCATTGGGGAGGCTGACATGTGGGGGAGTATCTGGCGCGCCGCGATCGTGGTGGCAGTCGTCGCCGGAGGGGCGGCGCCGGCAGCGGCGGACGAGGGGTCGTACGTCCCGAAGACACCGCGGGAGCCTGGGCTCGACGGCTCGACGGTGCAGTCGCTGTGTGTGGACGAAGCTCCGACGATCGGCTATTCGATCGTCCGGGTCGGCGACACGGATGCGGCTGAGGCCGGTCGTGTCGACGACGGTTCGGCTTTCGTCTTCCGCGGCGCGGCCACGCGCGGTGCGCGAGCCGAGCTCGTGCTGTCCGGCGAGGGGCGGCGTCTGACCGTCCCGCTCGCGACCGCGGCCGATGGGACCGGTCAGGGGACCGTCCTCTGGCCCGGGGTGGTGACGGATGACGGGGGCACGGTCATCGCGCTTCCGGGGTGGGAGCGAGCCGGCGAGGACTGGCGTCCTCGCGACGACGATGCCGCCTGGACGACGGGCGACATCACGGCTCGTCTCGAGGTCGGGGAGCTGAGCATCGACGTCCCGCTCGCGTACCCCGGCTACTCGGAGGAGTGCGCGACCCCCGTCGGGGTCGCTTCGAACGGCGTGACCGGCGGCTTGGCCATGACCGGAGGGCAGCTGCCGGTGGCCGCAGCCCTCGGCGGCACGGCTGCTGTTCTCGTGGGCGCCCTCCTCGTGGCGCGGCGTCGGCGGCGGGTCGAGTCGTGAGGTCTCGCCGTCGACTGATCCTGGTCGCCGGCAGCCTGTTCCTCCTCGGCAGCGTGGCTGCCGCCGTGCACGTCGGGCGGTCCGCAGTCGACCTGCAGCAGGCGCTGGAGACCGCGCGCACGGACGCCCGCGCAGCCGTCGATGCGATTGCCGGTGGCGACATCCAGGGCGCCCGGGATGCAACCGATCGGCTCGTCCGCGTGATCGCCCCGGCCGTTCCCGACGACCCGGTGTGGTCCGCGGCGGAGGGCCTTCCTGGAGTCGGGGCCAACCTGTCCGCCGTGCGACGGGCCGCGACGGCGATGCAGCGGGTGGGCGAGGACGTCGCGCCGCCGCTGCTCGACACAGCTCGCCGGATGCGGGACGCCGATGCGCCGGCAGCGGTTGGCATCCTGCGGGACGGCGCGTCCGCGCTCGACAGCGCTGCCGCCGTTCGCCGCGAGGTCTCCGACGACATCGGATCCATCGACCGGTCGGCGCTCCTGCCGTCGCTCGCCGATGGCATCGACGAGGTCGCCGAGGCCATCGATCGCCTGGAGCCCGCGACGGACGGTGCGGCCCAGGCGGCGGCCGTGCTTCCCGGTCTCCTGGGGGCGGATGGCGAACGCCGCATCCTGGTCATGGTTCAGAATCCCGCTGAGCTCCGCACCGGGGGAGGGATCACGGGTACGTTCCTCGAGCTGCGCGCCCGCGACGGTCGCCTGACCCTCGGTGCGCAGCGGGACTCATCCGACTTCGCTCCGGTCGCGACGCCCCTCGTGCCCGTGGCGGACGGCGAGGTCCATGCCCTCGGGGACGGCATCGGGCGCTTCGTGCAGAACGCTTCGATGACGGCCGACTTCACCGTGACCGCGCGCCTCGCTTCTGCCTGGTGGCAGCGGAGTGGGATGCCGGCTCCCGACGCCGTCGTCTCCGTCGACCCGGTCGTGCTCGCCGCTGTGCTCGGCGTCACGGGGCCGGTCCAGACCCGGGGCGGCGAACTCGATCAGCGGAACGTCGTGGACCGCCTGCTCGTCGAGCCCTATCGCACCCTCGGGCAGGACGCGCAGAGCAGATGGTTCGCGGATGCCGCTGTCGCGGTGTTCTCCGCCGTCACGGAACGAGCGCGACCCGTCTCACTGGTCACGGCCGTGTCGGGAGTCGTCGCCGAGGGACGCGTGTCGGTGTGGAGCCGGCACCCCGACGAACAGTCGATCCTGACTCGGACTCCGCTCGCCGGTCCGCTCGCGCGGCAGGATGCCGCGGGCCCCACCGCGTTCGCGGCCTACTTCAACGACGCCACGGGGGGAAAGCTGACCCCCTACCTGTCCGTCGGGCTGGGGGTCAGGAGCGGTGTCTGTCGAGCCGACGGCCTCCGCGAGGTCGCAATCGAGGTCGACCTTGCGAGCACGCTCACCCCGCAGGAGGGTGAAACGCTGCCGATCAGCGTCACCGGCGGGGGGATCTTCGGTGCGACGAAGGGCTTCATCGCACCGACGGTGACCGTCGTCGCGCCGCCGGGCTGGTACCTGGGTGGTCTGACGCTCGACGGGCGGGCCGTTCCGTCGGCCGACGCCCTCGTGGGGGAACGCGCCTCGATCACCCGCCGAGTCGACATCCCGCCCGGCGACGGACGCGACCTGGTCTTCCGATTCGTCGCGGGCCCGGAGGTGCCGTCGGAGGCATCCGTCCCGACCCTTCTGCACACGCCGCTGCTCGGACCCGTCGACGTGCGGTCCGGCGCGGTGTCGTGTCCGAAGGCGTGAACACCGGACGTTCGGGGTTCGCGAAGATCGGGCGCTGTCTCTGTTGTCGGAGAAGGCTTTCCATTAGCATGAGAGCGCCATCCCCTACAGGCCTCCGGGCTGCTCCCCAAGCGGTTTCGACGCGCACTGTCCCCAAACTTTGCGTCTCTTCGGCGGCCGGGTTGGCTACGCGGACCCTCTCCCGCCGCAGTCCCCACTGATCAGGCCTGAGAGGGTCCGCCTCTTCCTCGGCCATCTCGAGCGCCGGGTGTCACCGGGCGTCGTTCTCCGGCGAGCCTTCGTCGTTCACCCCCACGATCGCCTGCAGCTTCGCGATCAGATCCGTCCGCGATGTCGCTCCCAATCGGCGACGGATCCGGGCGATGTGGTGCTCCGCCGTCCGTGGCGAGATGAAGATCGTCTCGCCGATCTCGGCGTAGGTCATCCCGCTGAGGACCAGGCCGGCGACCTCCCGTTCCCGAGCGCTCAGAAGGCCGTTCTCGTTGCTCGGCGACGCTCCGTTCGCGGCAGTCGCAGACGCGGCGTGCGGGTGCAGCTGCCGGGCGTATCCGGACAGCCGCGAGGCGGCGCGTCGATCGCGGGCCCGATCCGAGAGGTCGACCGCGAGGCGTGCGCCGTCCCATGCGTACCCGAGCGACGCGAGACGTGACGCCACGCGTTCGATCCTGTCGAGGTCGCCTTCGTCCACACGCGGACGCGCCCACTCTGCGACGGCGGCGGACATCGCATCGGCTATGCGCGAGTCGCGTGCGGCGGCCCCCAAGGCGCGGCTGGCGTGCGTCAAGCCGTGCGCGTCGCCGGAGATCAACGACTTCTGGTATTTCGTCCAGAGGAGAGGGATGCGCCAGTGCGGGGGGTCGCCCAGTCGGTGGAGGATGCTCCGCAGGGTTTCGAGGACGGGCGCGACCCGGTCGGCCTCTCCGAAGAGGGCGGATGTCTCGATGAACTCCCGGAGGGGGTGGAGCAGATAGAGGTCGGGCTCGATGTGGCGGACGTCGTCGCGGACTCGTTCCCAGATGGAGTGGAGTTCGTCGAAAGACCCGTAGCGTCGAACGTGAGCGAGCATGACCGCGTCGCGGATGAGCACATCCCGGCCGCTCAAGGGGATCACCGACGCATCGACGTCGGCGAGACGCGCGAACGCCTCGGTGGGATTCTGTCGGTGCACCGCGATCCAGGCTGCCCAGAGCAGGAGGCGCGGTCGACCCCACGGGCCGCCGTGCTCGTCCATGAGCGCGTCGCTGACGAGGTTGGCAGCGGTGTCCAATTCGCCGATGTTGACGGCCGCGATGGCTGCGATGACGGCAGGGAGTTCGGGCACGGGGCCGGTCTCGCCGGAATCGCCGTAGGTCTCGCTCGCCCGCACGAGATCGTCGAAGGCGCCGCTCGGCGGGGAGGCGAGCGACGCCGCGAGTCCTCGCAGCATCGTCGCGTGTGCGACGCGCACCGTTGTGGGAAGGCCGCTCGTCTCGATGTCATCCGTGCGCACGGCGACGCGGAGCGGGTCGGCGTCGCCGGTCCCCAGTGCGACGACAGCCCCTTGAGCGCGCGTGATCACGTCTTCGGTGGCGTGTGCGCGATACGCTGCGGAACTCGCGCGCAGGAATCCGCGCGCGCTCCACGCCGACCCGAGGATCCGAACCGCCTCGTCGCGCTCGCTGCCCTCGGCGGAGGTCCCGACCCCGTCGATGAGGGCCGCGGCTTCATCGATGTCGCCTCGGGACCAGGCCAGGCGTGCTTTGCGGATCGTGATCGCGGTGCGATCGGCGCCGGCCGAGAGCGCCGCGTCGTACAGCGCGATCGCGCGATCGGGGTCGTACGCTGCCGCTTCGTCTGCGTGCGCACGGAGCGCGAGGGCGAGTCGTTCGTCGTGGCGTTTCCCGAGAGCTGCGAGGAGGTCGACGTCGAGCGATCCCCGCGGTGCCCGCGCGAGGAGATCGATCATCTCGCTGACGGGCGTCGTGCGCCGGACCGTGTTGCGGACGATCGGGATGGTGTGCCCCCCGCGGAGGAGGAGCCCTGCGGCGTGGGCGCGGGCAAGGGCGTCGGCCTCGATGCCCGCGTCCACGCCGTCCCCGTTCACGCTCGTCTGTCGGACGACGGTGGCCGTCTCGGGCTCGAGAGTGTCCAGGCGGACTGCGATGACCTCGCCGACGGCGAGAAGCTCGGCTTCGTGTCCCGGGTCGCGGCAATACCCTCCGCCGTGCGCCGTGAGGAGTTCCTTCGTCAGCCACGTCACCGACGCGGCGACCTCGACGATCGATTCGACGCAGCCGGGGGTGATGGAGCAGTCCGACCGTTCGAGGGCGCTCGTCACGTCCTGGGTGTCCACGTGCCCGAGGACGAGGAGCGGGCGGGAGCTCTCCAGGCGACGGATGAGGCGGGTCAGTCCATCGCTCCACGGCCACGGCCGGCAGGCCAGCACCAGACCCGCGTCGGGGTCGTCAAGATGGGCGTCGAGGCTGGAGACCTCGGTGTCCGACAGGAGGTGGGCGTCGTCGACCAGCAGCGTCTGCGCCGACGCATTCGTGCGCCGCTGGACCTCGGCGAGAAGGGGAGTCTTGTCGGAGCCGGCCGGGCCGACGATGACGAGCCGCAGGGGGCCCTCGTCGTTCCGGAGAGCCTCATCGACGTGGGCGAGGGCGAGCCGGGGCCACAGGCGCAGGCCGCGGGGCGCCTCGTCAGCGAGCGCGGGACGCGTCACCGGTTCCCCCTTTCCCGTCGACGCAGGCGTCGACACCGCCCCGGCCGGACGAAATTCGGGTTCGACCGGCTGTTCTCCCGCGACGGAATGGACGGAATATACCAGGGTGGCGCACCCGGGTGCTCCGGGGGTGTTGATAACAGAGTACGTGTGGTAGGCACCGGAGTGGCGCCCTGCGGCAGCCTCGTCGAGGGAAGGCTCACCTAACCTCGATGGTCCCGCTGACCTGGGAGAAATTCTCGAACTAAGGCTGTCCAATCCGAGGGGGTGCGGCGTTAGCCTCGTGCTACGACCACTGAAGGAGGCTCCCATGAGCATGACTCTCGATGACCTGCCCCGCGTGTCCGAGTGCAACGCCCTCGGCTGTTCGTACAACGACCACTCGCACTGCCACGCGGCTGCTGTCACCATCGGCGGCGCGCCCGGCGACGCCGAGTGCGCGACCTTCATCCCGCTCGGCACGAAGGGCGGCCTCGACAAGGTCGTCAGCCACGTCGGCGCGTGCCAGCGCTCGGAGTGCGTCTTCAACTCGTCGCTCGAATGCACGGCGGCCGCCGTGCGCGTCGGGCCCGGAGCGGAGTCGGCAGACTGCCTCACCTACCAGGCCGCCTGACTCCCGCCGTCGCGCGCGCCTACTTCGCCCTTCAGGCGGCGGCAGGAGCGCTGTGGTGGGTCGCCGTGTTCACGGTTCCTCCCGTTCGGGAGGCGACGCTCGCGACCATCGATCCCGTCGCCATGGCCGTGTGGGACGTGCCCCTGTTCGTCCTCGCGTCGGCGATCGCGGCGACGGGGCAGCGGACCGCCGTCATCGTCGCGACCGCCTGGACCGTCGCCGTCACGGTGTTCCTCGGTCTCTTCGCCGTCGTCACCATGACGGCCGGGTGGGGAGCGGTGCTCATGACGGCGGCAGCGGCGGCATCCGTCCTCGCCTGTCTCGTGATCCTGCACGGGTCGGTTCCGACGCACTGGCTCATGGTCGGTCCCTTCCGCATCCGACCGGCACCGGCCGGCGCGTCGGTGGGGCGCCATGTCGGCGCGACCGCCGGTCAGATCGTCGTGTTCTGGGGGCTCGCGCTCGGTCTCGTCCCCGCGCTGCTGGTCTGGGTCGAGACGAGATGGATGCTGCACGTGCCGCTCCCTGCCGGGGTGCGGATCACGGGGATCGTCCTGTTCGTCGCCGCCAGCACGGTCGGTCTGTGGTCCGGTGCGGTCATGTCCACACACGGCGACGGTACGCCCCTTCCGATCGCGACGGCGCGACGACTGGTGGTCGGCGGGCCATACCGCTTCGTCCGCAATCCGATGGCCGTCGCGGGGATCACCCAGGGCATCGCCGTCGGGCTGATGCTCTCGTCGTGGATCGTCGTGCTGTACGCGGTGTGCGGCTCAGTGGTGTGGAACGCAGCGATCCGCCCGCACGAGGAGCGCGACCTCGAGGCGCGATTCGGCGAGCAGTTCCGTCGCTACCGCATTCAGGTGCGGTGCTGGGTGCCGCGCCTGACGCCCGTGCCCATCGATCAGTCCGCCGCTTCGCCGGTCGGAGCGTCGGCCGAGTAGACCTCGACGACTCCGTCGCCGAGAACGAACTGCAGACGGGTGCCGTCCGGGAACCGTTCGCGGAGTCCGTCCGGGGCCGCCTCCGAGACGATGACGCTCGACGCCGGGGCGAACGGCTCGGCGGCGCAGCTGGTGTACCAGGCGCCGGACCAGCCGTCCTCGGGGGAGGCGCTCCAGGCCTCGTCCGGGAGGATCTGGATGCACCGCGCCTTGTCGCCGTACCCGGTGTCGTACTGTGCCACGATCGGCGTCATCCCGGCGAGGGCTGCGAAGATGCGGCCGTCCTCGGGTCGAGCGCTGAGCACCTCCGGCCAGGCCCGGTCGGAGTCGAGGGCGAGCGTCGCCACGTGAGTGACGGCCGCGTCGGAGGTGGTCGGAGCGCCCGCTCCGCTCATCCGCGCACTCGCGGCTGCGGTGATGCCCACGGCGACGGTCGCGACCATCGCCAGCGATCCGGCCCAGGCGATGCCCGCCAGGACCCGGCGCTTCCGCGAACTCGTGGCGGTGGGCGCAGCACTCGGCTGGGCGGCTCGAGCGGTGGCGGCGACGGCAGCGGGGACGGTCGGAGGCGGCAGGTGCACCGGCGGTGCGGGGCGCTCCGGAGGGGGGACACGGTCGACCATCGGGGGTCGGCGTCGGTCGTCCCGGGCGCGGGCCTCGAGCTCGCTCAGGCGCCGTCGCGCGACCGGGTCGTCGTCGAGGCCGCCGCCCGGGCCGTACGCTCTCGCCTGCAGTGCGCGCAGCTCGGACTGCAGGTCGTCGTCCATCAGAGACCGAGCGATCCGGGTTCGACCGTGCCGGCCACTGCTTCGACTTCGGCGAGGGATTTGGTCTGCAGGAATGTGCAGAGGATCGACACCATCGCGAGTTCGCCGGAAAGCTCGAGCGTGCGCCCGGGGTTCATCTTCAGGTCGATGTCGCGCGCTTCGAAGGTGATCCCCCAGTGGATCGAGCCCAGCGGCTCGGGCTGGATGTAGGTGAGGGTCATCGAGTCCAGCAGGTTCAGCGAGATGAGCCCGGTGTCGAGTCCGTCGGCGCCGTCCTGCGGGATGACCTTCACTCGCTCGCTGATCGAGTAGCCCAGCGCGGCGAACTCCTCGAGCCACTGCTCGAGCATCTCCTTGCTGTGGAAGGGCATGACGGGACTCCCTGACTGAGTGCGCCGGATGGGGGTGCGACCATTATGACCCGTGCGTCGGGGTGCGTCATCCCCCGCCTAGGCTCGGAGGATGGCCATCGGATCCACGATGCACACCTTCACCGTGCAGCTCGCCGACGTCGATCGCAGCGTCTACGAGGAACTCTCCCTGCGTCTCGCCCGGCACGCGTCCGAGACGGCGGCGAACGTCCTGCTGCGCGTGCTCGCGTATGCCCTCGAGTACGAGGAGGGCATCGCGTTCAGCGAGGGGATCTCGGCGACGGACGAGCCCGCCGTGCTCGTCCGCGACGCGACCGGGCGACTCACCGCGTGGATCGAGGTGGGTGCTCCGGACGCCGCACGCCTTCACGCCGGCAGCAAGGCGGCCGACCGGGTGGCCGTGTACACGCAGCGCGAGCCGAACCGGCTCGCCCAGGCGTGGGCGGGCAAGACGATCCACCGGGCGGCCGACATCCCCGTGTTCAGCTTCGATCGCGAGTTCGTCGAGGATGCGGCATCCGCTCTCGAGCGCCGCAACGCGGTCACGGTCTCCGTCACCGAGCGCCAGCTGTACCTCGACGTCAACGGGCGTTCGTCGTCCTCGCCGATCGCGGAGCAGCGGGTCGGCTGACGCGACCGGCGGGAACTGTCAACCCCGGTGGGGGAGGCTCGGTCCCGTTCGTAGGGTGCCGATGGAGGTTCCCATGGCACGTCGTGCGCGTGCGGCCGCGGCCGCATCCCTCATCGTCGGACTCGCCCTGGTCGTCGGACTCACCCTGGCCGGCTGCGGAGTGCGCCCGGCCGATGCCGACAGCACCCTCGAACGCATCGCGGAGGGCGGTGTCCTGCGCGTGGGCGTGACCGAGAACCCGCCCTGGACCGAGCTCGGTGATCAGCCGTCGGGCACGGAGGTGGCACTCATCAAGGAGTTCGCATCGCGGCACGGCGCCGAGCTCCGATGGCGGGAGGGGACCGAGGAGGTGCTCGTCGACGCCCTCCACGCGGGGGAGCTCGACATCGTCGTGGGCGGCCTCACCGACACGACGCCGTGGGTCGACGAGGCCGCTGTCACGGACGTGTACCGCGAAGTGACGAGCGCGTCCGGCGAGATCGAGAAGCACGTCATGCTCACTCGCGCCGGCGAGAACGGGTTCCTCATGGACCTCGAGGTCTTCCTCCGTGCGGAGGGCCCGCGATGACGCGGACCGCGTTGCGGCAGGGGCTCGACGAGGCCGGCCGGAAGGCGCTGCGCCGGGCCGTGCGCATGGAGTGGGCGACGATCGCCTTCCTCGCCGTCACGATTCCCGCCGTCGGCATCGTCACCGGCAGCTCGCAGGCGATGCGCGCCGCGTGGATCGAGGACATGCTCTCGCTCGCCCCGCCGATCGCCTTCCTCGTCGCTGTGCGCGTCATGTCCCGCGTGGCGAACCCGCGTTACCCCTACGGCTATTTCCGTTCGGTCGGCGTCGCCCACCTGGTGGCAGGGGTCGCGCTGCTCACCATGGGCGCGTTCCTGCTGATCGAGTCCGCGTCGACTCTCGTCCGGGGCGAGCGTCCCCCCATCGGTTCCGTCGAGGTCTTCGGTCAGTCGGTGTGGCTCGGCTGGTTCATGATGGCCGTCATGGCGGCGACCATTCCGCTGCCGATCTGGTTCGGGCGCGTGAAGATGCGCCTCGCGCGTCAGCTGCACAACAAGGTCCTGTACGCCGACGCCGACATGAACAAGGCCGACTGGATGACGGCCGTCGGCTCGATCGTCGGCGTGGGGGGCATCGGGGTGGGGCTCTGGTGGGCGGATGCCGCGGCCGCCATCTTCATCTCGGGCAGCATCCTGTGGGACGGGGTGAAGAACACGAAGGGGTCGATCACCGACCTCATGGACACCCGCGCCACGACGTTCGACGACGCGGAGCCGCATCCGGACATCGACAGGATCCACGATCATCTGTCGTCGCTCCGATGGGTCGATGAGGTCCGCACCCGCACCCGCGACCAGGGCCAGTTCTTCCATGTCGAGGCTTTCGTCAGGCCGCGCAAGGGTCGGATGCCGCGCCTCACGCAGCTCGAGAAGGCGCGAGCCGAATGCCGCGACCTGGACTGGAAGATGCACGACGTCGTCATCGTTCCGGTGGAGGAATTCCCCGAGACGGCGTCCGCGCGGTCGGGTGAGAGCTAGGCCCGAGCCTGGACGGGGCCTGGCAGTCCCGTGGGCATCGCCGATGCATGCCGTCACGGCGATGCGCCTCCCCGTAGCGTGGCCCTCACGTGATCGGCATCCGCTGGTCGCTCCTCTCCGCCGCAGCGGACCCCCGATCTCGAGCAGGTGCTTTCATCGCTTCAACCGCCACCGAGTCGCGTCTCGGTCCCGTCCGTCAGACTTACGCCGGAACAGCGCAGTTCCCCCCGATGGCGAAGGCGTTCACCGACGTCTCCCGCATCGTCCGCGAGACGGGGTTGCTGCATCGGACCCATGCCTTCTACGTCATGGTCGGCATCGCGCTGACGCTCGCTTTCGGCGGAGCGGTGACGGGATTCATCCTCCTCGGCGACAGCTGGTTCCAGCTGCTCATCGCCGGAGCCCTCGGCATCATCTTCACGCAGGTGGCCTTCCTCGCCCATGAGGCCGCGCACCGGCAGATCCTGAGCTCGGGCCCCGCCAACGATCGCCTCGCCCGCATCCTCGCGGCAGGTGTCGTCGGCATCAGCTACGCCTGGTGGACCGGCAAGCACACGCGGCACCACGCGAACCCGAACCGGGTCGGCAAGGACCCGGACATCGAGATCGACACGATCTCGTTCATCGAGACGGATGCCGCCTCTGCCCGGGGCCTGCGCCGCGCGATCACCAAGCGTCAGGGGTGGCTGTTCTTCCCGCTCCTCACCCTCGAGGGCCTCAACCTGCACTTCCTCGGGCTGAAGTTCCTCTTCACCGAGAAGGACGTGAAGGCTCGCTGGCTCGAGATCGGCATGATCGCCCTGCGCCTCGCTGTCGTCCTCGTCCCCGTGTTCCTGCTCCTGCCCCTCGGGATGGCTTTCGCGTTCGTCGGCGTGCAGCTCGCCGTCTTCGGTGTGTACATGGGCGCGTCGTTCGCCCCGAACCACAAGGGGATGCCGGTCATCGCCCCCGATGCGAAGCTCGACTTCTTCAGCAAGCAGGTCCGCACCTCGCGCAACATCCGCGGCGGCTGGTGGGCCACCTGGCTCATGGGCGGGCTGAACTACCAGGTGGAGCACCACCTGTTCCCGAACATGCCCCGCCCGCACCTGTCGAAGGCGCGCGAGATCGTCCGCGAGCATTGCGCGACCCTCGGCGTTCCGTACACCGAGACGAGCCTCGGCCGGTCGTACGCGATCGTGATCGACTATCTGAACCGCGTCGGCCTGGCCGCCCGCGACCCGTTCGACTGCCCCATGACGGCGGAGTTCCGCCGGGGCTGACGTCTCGAGGGCTGGGGTTCAGCCGGGCAGAGCGCCGAGGAAGGGTTCGGGATCGAGCGTCTTCCTCGGCGCTTCGTCGATCCGGGCGCGGAGCTCGGCGTCGACACTGCCGACGTAGAGCCAGCCCATGAGCAGTTCGTGGTCGGCGAGCCCGTGCAGCGCGCGGACCTCGGGCGAATTCACGGCGAGGCCCGTTCGCCACATGACACCCCACCCGGCGCGCCAGAGCGCGAGTTCGAGGAGATGCGCGGCACCCGCGGCGGTCGCATGCTGCTCCCAGACCGGGACGGCAGGATGCGCCTTCGGGCTCGCGACGACGGCGATCAGCAGATCGGCGCGGAAGGGCTTCATGTTGGCCTGGCCCGGCTCGCGCTCGACGTTCGCAGCGGCGTCGAGGGCCCGTCCGAGACGTGCTCGGTCATCTCCGCGAAGCGTCAGCAGACGCCAGGGTCGGAGGGCCTTGTGGTCGGCCACCGGTGTCACCGCCGCGAGCAGCTCCCGCAACTCGTCGTCGCTCGGCGCGCCCGGTCCGACCTTCGCGAGCGACCGTCGCGTCGCCATCGCCTGCAGGACCGGATCGTCGAACGTCGCCATCCCTCCATCCTCGCTCCTCCGGAGGCGGGTGTCGCCGAGGCGGAGTAGCGTCCGGTGCATGACATGGCCCGTCCTGCACCTGACCCGCACGATCGAGTCCCCGCCACGCGAGGTGATCGCCTTCGCGGGCGACCCCGCGAACCTGCCGCGCTGGGCGGCGGGGCTGAGCAGCGGCATCCGGAACGAGGGCGGTCACTGGCTCGCGGACTCGCCCCTGGGGGACATCGAGGTCGCCTTCGTCGGGCCGGTCGAGGCAGGCGTCCTCGATCACGAAGTGACGCTTCCCGACGGCACGGTCGTGCACAATCCGCTGCGCGTCCTGCGGAACGACGCTGGGAGCGAGGTCGTCTTCACGCTCTTCCGCCGCCGGGGGGTCACGGACGCGGAGTTCGCCGACGATGCCGCGGCGATCGAGGCGGACCTCGAGATGCTCCGAACGATCCTGGATCGCTGACCGGCCTTCCCGTGCCCGGGTCGCGGTGTTATCGTTCGTCTGAGTTATCAATCGATAACTGAAGCACTCTCCCGGAGGTGCGGTCGACGATGACAGCCCCCACGACATATCCCGACCTGATCGCCGAACTCGAGCGCCGTCGCGCCGACGCTGCGCGCGGCGGCCCCGCGCGAGCGCGCGAGCGGCACACCGCGCGCGGCAAGCTCCTCGCACGCGATCGCATCGACACTCTGCTCGACGTCGGGAGTCCCTTCCTCGAGGTCGGCGCGCTCGCGGGGCTCGATCTGTACGAGGACGACTGTCCCTCGGGCGGGGTCGTCGCCGGCGTAGGGGTCGTCCACGGCCGGCACGTGATGGTCGTCGCTAACGACGCCACCGTGAAGGGCGGCACGTACTACCCGATCACGGTCAAGAAGCACCTGCGCGCGCAGGAGATCGCCGCCGAGAATCGACTGCCGTGCGTGTATCTCGTCGACTCCGGCGGGGCGTTCCTGCCGATGCAGGACGAGGTGTTCCCCGACCGCGACCACTTCGGGCGCATCTTCTACAACCAGGCTCGGATGTCGCGCGACGGCATCCCGCAGATCGCCGCCGTGCTCGGCTCGTCGACGGCGGGGGGCGCGTACGTGCCGGCGATGAGCGACGAGACGGTCATCGTCCGGAACCAGGGCACGATCTTCCTCGGCGGACCGCCGCTCGTGAAGGCCGCGACCGGAGAAATCGTCTCGGCCGAGGACCTCGGCGGAGGCGACCTGCACACGAAGGTCTCGGGCGTCACCGACCACCTCGCCGAGAGCGACGAGCACGCGCTGCAGATCGTCCGCGACATCGTCGCGACGTTCCCCGCGCCGGCTCCCCTCACCGAGGAGCCGGAGCCCGTGGTCGCGCCCGTCGCCGATCCGGCGACCCTCGTCGACGTCGTTCCGGTCGAGTTGACGACGCCGTACGACGCCCGCGAGATCGTCGACCGCCTCGTCGACGGCGGTTCGTGGCACGAATTCAAGCGCGAGTACGGCGACACGCTCGTGACCGGCTTCGCCCGCCTGCACGGACACCGGGTCGGCGTTGTGGCGAACAACGGCGTGCTGTTCGGCGAGTCCGCTCTCAAGGGTGCCCACTTCATCGAGCTGTGCGATCAGCGCGGCATCCCGCTCGTGTTCCTCCAGAACATCACCGGCTTCATGGTCGGCCGCGAGTACGAATCGGCCGGCATCGCCAAGCACGGCGCGAAGATGGTGAACGCCGTCGCGTGCGCTTCCGTCCCGAAGCTCACTGTCGTCGTCGGCGGTTCGTTCGGCGCCGGCACCTACTCGATGTGCGGCCGGGCCTACTCGCCGCGGTTCCTGTGGCTCTGGCCCGGTGCGCGGGTGTCGGTCATGGGCGGCCCGCAGGCGGCATCCGTCCTCTCGACCGTCCGCCGCGAGCAGATCGAAGCGCGCGGCGAGGAGTGGTCCGCCGACGCCGAGGCGGCCTTCCAGGCGCCGATCCGGGCGCAGTACGAGGAGCAGGGGAGCCCGTACTACTCGACGGCGCGCCTGTGGGACGACGGCATCCTGGCCCCGGCCGAGACCCGCGACGCGCTCGGTCTCGCCCTCGACGTCTGCCTCCGAGCCCCCTTCGACGCGCCGGGCTACGGCGTCTTCCGGATGTGATGCGCATGTTCTCGACAGTCCTGTTCTCTGCTGTTCTGGTCGCCAACCGCGGCGAGATCGCCTGCCGCGTCATCCGCACGCTGCGGGAGCTCGGCATCCGCTCGGTCGCCGTCTACAGCGACGCGGATGCCGGTGCCCGCCACGTCGCGCTCGCCGACGAGTCCGTGCGGCTCGGTCCCGCGCCCGCCGCGCAGAGCTACCTCGACATCGACGCGGTGATCGCCGCAGCCCGAGCCACGGGGGCGGAGGCGATCCACCCCGGGTACGGATTCCTCTCCGAGAACACCGCGTTCGCCGCGGCGTGCGAGCAGGCGGGGATCGTCTTCATCGGGCCGAGCGCCGACGCCATCCGCACGATGGGCGACAAGATCGCCGCGAAGCACGCCGTCGAGGCGCGCGGCGTCCCGACCGTGCCGGGTGTCGCGCGCGCCGGCATGACCGACGACGAGCTGATCGCGGCGGCCCCCGAGGTGGGCTATCCGCTGCTCATCAAGCCGTCCGCGGGCGGTGGCGGCAAGGGCATGCACGTCGTGACGGATGCCGCGGCCCTTCCCGCCGCGCTCGCCGCCGCGCGCCGCGAGGCGGGGTCGAGCTTCGGCGACGACACCCTGTTCCTCGAGCGGTACGTCGACACCCCGCGGCACATCGAGGTGCAGGTGCTGGCCGACGCGCACGGGAACGTCGTGCACCTCGGCGAGCGCGAGTGCTCGTTGCAGCGCCGGCACCAGAAGGTGATCGAAGAGGCGCCGTCGCCGCTCCTCGACGCGGCGACCCGCGCGCGCATCGGGCAGGCGGCGTGCGAAACGGCGCGGAGCGTCGACTACCGGGGCGCGGGGACCGTGGAGTTCATCGTCGCTGCCGACCGCCCCGACGAGTTCTTCTTCATGGAGATGAACACGCGTCTGCAGGTCGAGCATCCCGTCACGGAACAGGTCACCGGCATCGACCTCGTCGCCGCGCAGCTGGGGATCGCGGCGGGCGAGCCGCTCGGATTCGGGCAGGACGACGTGGTGCTCACCGGTCACAGCATCGAGGCGCGCGTCTACGCCGAAGACCCGGCCGCCGGCTTCCTGCCGACCGGAGGGCACGTCGTTCGCGTGCAGCACCCGGCGGGTCCCGGCATCCGGGTCGACAGCGCCCTCGCGGACGGACTCGACGTGTCCGTGGACTACGACCCGATGCTCGCCAAGATCATCGCCACCGGCGCGACGCGGGACGAGGCGCGACGCCGACTCGTCGCGGCCCTCGGCGAGACGGCGGTGCTCGGCTTCGAGACCAACGTGCCGTTCCTGCGGGCGCTGCTCGAGCTGCCCGCGGTCGCGGCAGGCGATCTCGACACGGGGCTCATCGCGCGGGAACTCGACGCGCTCGTCGCCACGAACGAGCAGGTTCCCTTCGTGGAGGCCGCGCTGCTGATGGATGCCGCGGTCCCGCGCGCGGGCGATCCCTGGCGGCGCGCCGACGGGTGGCGCATGGGGTCTCCTGCGGCGCGCCGATACCGGCTGGTGTCCCGCGGGCAGGAGCGGACCGTGGAGCTGGTCGGCGATCGGGTGATCGTCGATGGGGCGGAGGTCCCGGCATCCGTCCGTTCCGCCGGCGACCGGTTCATCGTGCGGATCGGGGAGCGGAGCGTCTCGGTCGTCGCGGCTGTCGACGGCGACGTCGTCCGGCTCGCGGCGGACGGGCGTGCGCACGAGGTGCGGCGGGTGCGGCTCGACCACCGTCGCGACGCGGATGCGTCGGCGGTTCCGGAGCTCGTGTCCCCGATGCCCGGTGTCGTCGTGATGACCTCGGTGGCCGACGGGGCCGAGGTTGCCGTCGGTGACGCCGTGGTGGTCGTCGAAGCGATGAAGATGGAACATGTGGTGAGGGCGGAGGTCGCCGGCACCGTGACGCTGCGCGTCGCGACCGGCGACAGTGTGGGCCGCGGGCAGACGCTCGCCGTCGTGAGCCCGAACCGCGAGGAGGAGGACGGATGAGCGAGGAGACCCCGCGGCGCATCGTGCAGCGAGGACTGTACTTCGACGAGCTCGAGGAGGGCGCGGTCTACGTCCACAGCCCCGGCCGCACCGTGACCGAGGCGGACAACGTGCTGTTCACGACCCTCACGATGAACACGCAGTCGCTGCACCTGGATGCCGCGTGGTCGGAGCAGACCGAGTTCGGCGACCGGCTGGTCAACAGCATGTTCACCCTGTCGACCCTCGTCGGCCTCTCGGTCGCGCAGCTCACGCAGGGGACCATCGTCGCCAACCTCGGCTTTTCCGAGGTGTCGTTCCCGGCACCCGTCCGTCACGGCGACACGCTCTATGCCGAGACCGTCGTCGCCGCGAAGCGGGAATCACGCTCGCGGCCCGGCCAGGGCGTCGTCGAGTTCGTGCACACGATGCGCAACCAGCACGACCAGGTCGTCGCGACCGCGCGCCGCTCGACCCTGATGCGGATGTCGCCGGAGACGCCCGCATGAGCCTCGGTCCCGCGCTCCTGTTCTGCCCCGCCGACCGGCCCGAGCGATACGCGAAGGCTCTCGCCGCGGCCGATGCCGTGATCCTCGACCTCGAGGACGCCGTCGCGCCGGAGGGCAAAGCCGGCGCGCGCGAGGCGCTCGTGGCGGCGGACGTCGACGCCTCACGCGTGATCGTGCGGGTGAACCCGGCGGCCACTCCCGAGCTCGACCGCGACCTCGCGGCGCTCCGGGGGACGCCGTTCCTCCGGCTGATGCTCGCGAAGGCCGAGGAGGCGGCCGAGGTCGACGCGCTCGACGGGTACCGGGTCATCGCGCTGTGCGAGACGCCGCGCGGGGTCGAGAACGCGGGCGAACTGGCGCGGCATCCGCTCGTCGACGGACTCATGTGGGGTGCCGAAGATCTCGTCGCCGGGATCGGCGGGCGGTCCAGCCGCACGGGCGACGGCCGGTATCGCGACGTGGCACGCTACGCCCGCTCGCGCGTGCTGATCGCGGGGTCGGCCGCGGGGATCGACGCGATCGACGCGGTCCACCTCGATATCGCCGACACCCTGGGGCTCTTCGCCGAAGCGACGGATGCCGCGGCCTCGGGGTTCGCGGCGACCGCCTGCATCCATCCGTCCCAGGTCGAGGTCATCCGGCGTGCCTACGCGGCGACGCCCGACGAGCTCGAGTGGGCCGAGGCGGTGCTCGACGAGGCGACGCGGCAGCCCGGGGTGTTCCGGTTCCGCGGCCGGATGATCGACGAGCCGGTGCTGCGGCAGGCACGGCGGGCCCTGTCGCGATGACCACCTGGCGGGCGACGCAGAAGGCGAACCGCCGGGCCGAGCTCATGACCGCGGCGGCACGCCTCTTCGCGGAGCGCGGCTTCGCGGCCGTGTCGACCGCCGACCTCGGCGACGCCGTCGGGATGAGCGGTCCGGCCCTCTACCGACACTTCGCGAGCAAAGAGGCACTGCTGTGCGACCTGCTGGTCGATGCGAGCGACCGGCTGCTCGAGGGCGGGCGTGCGCTGACGGCCTCGGAAGGTGAGGCGCGCGAGGTCTTCGACGCGCTGATCGCGTTCCACCTCGACTTCGCGACGAGCGACGCCGACGTCATCCGGGTGCAGGACCGCGAGCTCGCCAACCTTCCCGCCGAGGTGAATCAGCAGGTGCGCCGTCTGCAGCGCGAGTACGTGCAGGAGTGGGATCGACCCTTCGCCGCGCTCCGGCCGGACCTCGACGACGCCCAGCGCGAGACCCGGCTGCTCGCCGCGTTCGGGCTGCTGAACTCGACCCCGCACTCGGCCGCGCCCAGCGGGGAGCGGGCCGGCGGCATCCTGGCCGGCATGGCCCGTCGCGCGCTGCTGGGCGACTGACGCGGGCCGCGATGACAGGATGAGGGGATGCCGCACACCATCGTCCTCACCGGTGCCGGATCGGGCATCGGACAGCTCCTCGCCGAGCGCCTGACCGAGCGCGGGGACCGGCTCGTCCTCGTCGCGCGCGACGCCGACCGGGCCGCCGACCTGCAGGCCCGGCACCCGGGCGCCGGCGCGATCGTCGCCGACCTCGCGCGGCCCGCATCGCTGGCGGCGGCGGTCGCGGCATCCGATCTTCCCGACGAGATCGACGCGATCGTGCACGCAGCGGGAGTCGTCGACCTCGGGCACGTCGCCGACTTGACGGTGGCGTCCTGGCAGGACCAGCTCGCCGTCAACCTCGTCGCTCCCGCCGAGCTCACGCGCCTGCTGCTGCCGCGCGTGCGCGCCGCGCGCGGGCAGGTGCTGTTCGTCAACTCCGGCGCGGGGCTGACGGCGCACCCGCAGTGGGCCGCGTACGCCGCGTCGAAGCACGGGCTCAAGGCGCTCGCCGATGCGCTCCGCGGCGAAGAGGCCGAGCACGGCGTGCGCGTCACGACCGTCTACCCCGGCCGGACCGCGACCCCGATGCAGGCGCAGGTGCACGCGCAGGAGGGCAAGGACTACGACGCGGATGCCTGGATCCAGCCGGCATCCGTCGTGACCGCCGTTCTCACCGCCCTCGACCTGCCGCGCGACGCCGCCATCACCGACCTGTCGGTCAAGCCCGGCCCGCGCTGACGATGCTCCGGATGGCGACGGTGGCGGATGCCGCGGCGATCGCCGCGATCCACGTCACCTCGCGCGCCGCGTACTACGGCGAGCACCTCGATCCGGCGGACGCGGCGCGCGATCGCGAGCCGATGTGGCGCCGACTCGTCGGCGAGGACGGGCGGGTCACCGTCGTCGCCGAGGATGAGGGGCCGACGGGGTTCCTGCACGTGCGGCTCGGGGAGACCCTCGAACTGGTGAGCATCTACGTCCTGCCGGAGATGTTCGGTCGCGGGATCGGGTCGGCACTCCACGACCGGTTCGAGGAGATACGCGGCGGTCGCCCGGCGGAGCTCGAGGTCTGGGACGGCAACGCGCGGGCGAAGGACTTCTACGCCGCGCGCGGCTGGCGGGCGACGGACCGCACGCGTGACGGCGTCGCCGGCATCGCGTTCGTCACCTGGCGTCTCGGCGACTGATGCAGTCGGGTGAGTGTCGCCGGGATGTGGCCCGGCCCACGTTCCGTATTCAGTCTCGAAGGCGCGGTACGGATCTCTCGACACCGCGAATGCGCGAGTTCGCGCACCTGCATCATCGCTCGAGACTGATTACGGAACGTGTTCTGCCCTCCACGGGAACCACGCGCCGCTCAGACGGCCTGCGGGTTCGCCAGCACACCCTCGAACACGGCCTCGGCGGCGCCGATGAGCAGCCGGTGCTCGGCGAGGGCGGCGGGCAGGATCTGCAGGTCCTCGCCGCAGGCGGGCATGGCCTGCGCCCGCACAGCCTGCTCGAGCGCGGCGACGTCCAGGCCTGCGAGCACGGCGAGGAACCCGCCGAGCACGATCGCCGAGGGGTTCAGGGCGTTGACCGCGTTCGCGAGAGCGGTGGCGAGGATGCGGCGCTGCCGGTCGACCTCTCCCGCGACCGACGGGGTGTCGCTGTGCGCCGCGAGCGCATCGGCGAGCTCGCGGTCGTCGCCGCGGGTCAGCCCCACGACCGACAGGAGCCGGGCGCGGCTGACCTCGTCCTCGAGTACGCCGTCCCGCGCGCGGCGGTCGGCGAGGGTCGCGATGCCGGGTCGGTTCTGCCCGATCTCGCCGGCGTAGCCGCCGGCGCCGACCACCGGCATCCCGTTCACGATGATCCCGCCGCCGATGCCGCTCGCGCCGCCGTTGAGATAGACCGCGTGGTCGATGCCGCGCGCGGCGCCGAACAGGTGCTCGGCGATGGTGCCGAGGGTCGCATCGTTGCCGACGACGACGGGGATGCCGGTGGCCGCCGCGACGAGGTCACGCAGGGGCACGTCGACCCACCCGAGGTGGGGTGCGTCGCGGACGAGGCCGTCCTCGATGCGGACGAGGCCCGGCACGGCGAGGCCGACGCCCAGGATGCGGGCGTCGGCGAGATCGCCGCGGCGCCATGTCACGATCTGCGTCGCGATGAGCTCCGCGGTCCGCTCGGGGGTGAGGAGGTGGTCCTGCGACAGGACGACGACGGCGCGGAGTTCGCGGTCGAGGCCGACGGCGGCGACCTCGAGCGCATCGACCTCGGGGTTGACGGCGATCGCGACGACGGCCGGGTCGACGGCGACCACGGGGGAGGGGCGTCCGACGCGGCGCGAGGGGTCCGGTGCGCGCTCGGTGACGAGTCCGAACGAGACGAGCGAGCCGACGAGGTCGGCGACCGTCGAGCGGTTGAGCCCGGTCGACTCGGTGAGGGCGGCGCGCGACTGCGGGCCCTCTCGATGCACGATGCCGAGGATGCTGCCCAGGTTCGCGCGTCGCACGGATTCGACGGTTCGCCCCTGCTCGCTCACGACCCCACCATAGCCACCGGAAGGGGTTTGTCGCGGCGGCGCGCCTGGTATACGTTGCTGATAACAACATTTTGTCCGGCTCGCGAAGGAGCGTCATGGTCACCCCCACCCCCGCAGACAAGTTCAGCTTCGGTCTGTGGACCGTCGGCTACAACGGCACCGACCCGTTCGGCGGCCCCACCCGTCCCCCGCTCGACGTCGTCCACGCCGTCGAGAAGCTCGCCGAGCTCGGCGCGTACGGTCTCACATTCCACGACGACGACCTGTTCGCCTTCGGCTCGAGCGACGCCGACCGTCAGCACGAGATCGACCGCCTGAAGGGCGCGCTCGAATCGACCGGGATGATCGTCCCGATGGTCACGACGAACCTCTTCAGCGCGCCCGTCTTCAAGGACGGCGGCTTCACGGCCAACGACCGCGACGTGCGCCGCTTCGCCCTCCGCAAGGTCTTCCGTCAGCTCGACCTCGGTGCCGAGCTCGGCGCCAAGACCTTCGTCATGTGGGGCGGCCGCGAGGGTGCCGAATACGACTCCGCCAAGGACGTCCGCCAGGCGCTCGAGCGCTATCGCGAGGCCGTCAACCTGCTCGGTCAGTACGTCACCGACAAGGGCTACGACATCCGCTTCGCGATCGAGCCGAAGCCGAACGAGCCGCGCGGAGACATCCTGCTTCCCACCCTCGGCCACGCGATCGCGTTCATCGACTCGCTCGAGCGTCCCGAGCTGTTCGGCGTGAACCCCGAGGTCGGCCACGAGCAGATGGCGGGGCTCAACTTCACCGCCGGCATCGCCCAGGCGCTGTACCACGGCAAGCTTTTCCACATCGACCTCAACGGTCAGCGCGGCATCAAGTACGACCAGGACCTCGTGTTCGGTCACGGCGATCTGCACAACGCGTTCTCGCTCGTCGACCTGCTCGAGAACGGCGGCCCCGGCGGTGTGCCGGCCTACGACGGCCCGCGCCACTTCGACTACAAGCCGAGCCGCACCGAGGACGAGACCGGAGTCTGGGACTCCGCCGCCGCGAACATGCGCACCTACCTGCTCCTCAAGGAGCGCGCGCAGGCGTTCCGTGCCGACCCCGAGGTGCAGGAGGCACTCGCCGCCGCCAAGGTCGATGAGCTCTCCACCCCGACCCTGAACCCGGGCGAGAGCTACGACGACTTCCTCGCCGACCGGTCGGCCTACGAGGACTTCGACGCGGGCGCCTACCTCGGCGGCAAGGGCGCCGGGTTCGTGCGTCTGCAGCAGCTGGCGACCGAGCACCTGCTGGGCGCGCGCTGACGTGACCCTCGTGATGGGCGTCGACTCGTCGACGCAATCCTGCAAGGTCGTCATCGTCGACATCGCGACCGGGGCGATCGTCCGCTCCGGTCGCGCGTCGCATCCCGATGGGACCTCGGTCGATCCCGAGGCGTGGTGGTCCGCGCTGCAGAGCGCGATCGCGGATGCCGGGGGTCTGGACGACGTCGAGGCGTGGTCGATCGGGGGCCAGCAGCACGGTATGGTCGCGCTCGACGCCTCCGGCGCGGTGGTGCGCGACGCGCTGCTGTGGAACGACACGCGCTCGGGGCCGGCGGCATCCGATCTCGCGATCGAGTTCGGCGCTGAGGAACTGGCGCGGCGCACGGGACTCGTGCCGGTCGCGTCGTTCACGATCACCAAGCTCCGGTGGCTGCGAGATGCCGAGCCGGACAACGCGGCGCGCGTGGCCGCCGTCGCACTGCCGCACGACTGGCTGACCTGGCGGCTCCGCGGCTTCGGACCCGAGAACCCGAACCTCGACGAGCTCGTCACCGACCGCTCGGACGCGTCGGGCACAGGGTATTGGAACCCCGAGTCCGGCGAGTACGACCGCGAGCTGCTCGCCGCGGCGCTCGGCCATGACGCGGTCCTGCCGCGGGTGCTCGGTCCCCTCGAGTGGGTGACGGATGCCGGTGGTCGCCGCGTCGGTCCCGGTGCGGGCGACAACGCGGGGGCCGCCCTCGGTGTCGGCGCGACGGCGGGCGACGTCGTCGTGTCGATCGGCACATCGGGGACGGTCTTCGCGGTCAGCGACACCCGGACGATCGATCCGACCGGAACGGCGGCGGGCTTCGCGGACGCGACGGGACGGTTCCTGCCCCTGGTCGCGACCCTGAACGCCGCGCGCGTCCTCGATGCCACGGCACGCCTCCTCGGCGTCGATCACGACGGGCTCACCCAGCTCGCCGCGGCGGCCGAGCCCGGTGCCGGCGGTGTCGTGCTCGTGCCGTGGTTCGAGGGCGAGCGGACACCCAATCTGCCGGCGGCGCGTGCGTCGATCGACGGGCTCTCGCTCGGGAACACGACGCGCGAGAACCTCGCGCGCGCCGCGATCGAGGGCATGCTCGCGGGGCTCGCGACGGGTCTCGACGCGATCCGCAGTCTGGGTGTCACCGCCGAACGCGTGCTGCTGGTCGGGGGCGCGGCGCGCAACGCCGCGGTCGCGGCCGTCGCGGCGCAGGTCTTCGACGTTCCGGTGGCGGTCCCCGCGCCGGGAGAGTACGTCGCGCAGGGCGCCGCGCGCCAGGCGGCCGCGGTGCTCGCGGGTGCCTGGCCGGACTGGGCCGTCGCGATGGACCGGGACGCGGCATCCGACCCCCGTCCGGAAGTCCGCGAGCGCTACGACGCCGTGGCCGCCCGGCGGGCGGAGGAAGCACGATGACCCGTCGTGCGCTCATCGTCCGCGGCGGGTGGGACGGTCACCATCCGATTGCTGCGACCGAGATGTTCGTTCCGTTCCTCCGGCAGAACGGGTTCGACGTCGACGTCGAGGAATCGAACGAGGTCTATGCCGACGTCGAACGGATGCCGGGGGTCGACCTCATCGTGCAGGCGGTGACGATGTCGTCGATCTCGGATGATGCCCTCCGCGGGCTCCGCGCTGCGGTCGAGGCGGGCACCGGGCTCGCCGGGTGGCACGGCGGCATCGCCGACTCGTACCGGAACAGCTCGGACTACCTGCAGCTGGTCGGCGGCCAGTTCGCGACGCATCCGGGACGCCGTCCCGATGAGCGTCCCGGCGACGAGCGCGACAACTACCTCGACTACACGGTCGAGATCAGCGAGCTCGGCCGGACGCACGAGATCACGGCCGGCATCGAGGACTTCACGCTGCACACGGAGCAGTACTGGGTGCTCCACGACGACCTGATCGACGTCCTCGCGACGACGACGCATCCGACGCAGGAGTACCACCCCTGGCACCGGCCGATCGTGAGTCCCGCTGTCTGGACCCGGCTCTGGGGTGCGGGTCGGGTCTTCGTCGCGACGCCGGGTCACGCGCCCGAGGTCCTCGCCGATCCGAACGTCCGCACCATCGTCGAAAGGGGACTCCTGTGGGCAGCCCGCACGCCGTAGGGATCGTCGGACTCGGCGTCATCTCGCGTCAGTACCTCGACCTGTTCGCACAGAGCCCCTCGATCCGGGTGTCCGCGGTCGCCGACCTGATGCCGGGCCGGGCTGCGGAGGTCGCCGAGGCCATCCCCGGCGCGCGGGCGTTGACGGTCGACGAGCTCATGGCCGACCCCGAGGTGCAGACCGTCCTGAACCTGACCGTCCCCGCCGCGCACGCAGAGGTCGCTCACGCCGCGATCGTCGCCGGCAAGTCGGTCCACGGCGAGAAGCCGCTCGCGCTGACGGTCGCCGAAGGACGTGCGGTGATGGATGCCGCCGCCGCGGCCGGCGTGCACGTCTCCGCTGCGCCCGACACGGTGCTCGGCACCGGCATCCAGACCGCCCGCCGCCTCGTCGACGACGGTGCGATCGGGCGGCCGGTCGCGGCGAGCGCGACATGGGTGTCGCCGGGTCACGAGCTGTGGCATCCCGCTCCCGGGTTCTATTACGCGCCCGGCGGCGGGCCGCTCTTCGACATGGGGCCGTACTACCTGACGAGCCTCATCCATCTCCTGGGACCGGTCGTCGCCGTCACCGGAGCCGCCCGCCGCGCCCGAGCCGAGCGGACGATCGCGACGGGTCCGCGGGCCGGCGAGCGGATCGAGGTCGAGGTCGACACCCACGTGAGCGGGCTCCTCGAGCACGCGGGCGGCGCGGTATCGACGATCGTCACGAGCTTCGACGCCGCCCGGACGGCCGCCCCGCCGATCGAGGTGCACGGCGAGCAGGGGTCGCTGGCGGTGCCCGATCCCAACATGTTCGACGGCGAGGTCCGCCTCGCCGCGCTCGGTGAAAACGGCTGGCGGTTGGTCCCGGCGTCGGCCGGCTACGAGAGTGCCGGGCGGGGTGTCGGACTGATCGACGCCGTCTCGTCCGGCGGTGCGGGCCGGGCCAGCGGCGCCGTCGCGCTCCACGTGCTCGACATCATGGAGAGCCTGCTGCGCTCCTCCGCCGACGGACGCCGTCTCGTGATCGGCACGACGGTGGAACGGCCGCCGCTGGTGCCTCTCACCGCTGCCGCCGAGTGGACGCGCATCGGCGGCTGACCCGCCCCGCCGTCTCGAGAACGCCGCCCCGCCCATTGGCAGGGGCGGCGTTCTCGTGTGACCGGAACGTGATGTTTGACGCCCTCACCCGGGGGCGTTATCTTCATATCGAAGCGGTTCGACTGCCCGTCGCGGAAGCGCTTCGATCACGAAGGAGTGAGATGACCCGGCATACCTGCGAGCGCCTCGAACGGCGCGACCGATGACGCAGCAGGCGATCGTCACCGAGGTCGCGGCCACGACGATCGAAGACAAGACGCCCCCGCGCGCCGAGCGCCGAACCTCCAAGAGTCGTCGCTCGTTCCGGATGTTCCTGTGCATCGTGCCGTTCCTGGCGCTGGTGTTCCTCTTCTCGTACTTCCCGCTCTACGGGTGGATCTACTCGCTGTACGACTACCGTCCGGCGCTCGGGCTCGCCGGCAGCGACTTCGTCGGGCTGCAGTGGTTCCAGCTCCTCGTGAGCTCGCCCACCCAGGTCGCGCAGGTCGGGCAGGTCCTCACCAACACGCTCGCGATCAGCTTCCTCGGCATCGCGACCTCGGTCCTGCCGCTGGCTTTCGCGATCTTCCTCAACGAGATCCGGGCGCCGTGGTTCCGCAACGCGGTGCAGACCCTGACCACCCTGCCGAACTTCATCTCGTGGGTGCTCGTCTACATGATCGCCTTCTCGCTCTTCTCGAGCTCCGGGCTCGTCAACGGCGTGCTCAGCGATGCGGGGCTCATCACGACACCGGTGAAGTTCCTCGACACCGATCAGAACGTGTGGCTCACGATGACCCTCTGGTCGGTGTGGAAGGGGCTCGGCTGGGGTGCGATCATCTACCTCGCCGCGATCGCCGGCATCGACCAGTCGCTCTACGAGTCGGCCGAGATCGACGGCGCCGGGCGCTTCCAGAAGATGTGGTACATCACGGTGCCGCAGCTCATGCCGACCTACCTCGTGCTGCTGCTCCTGTCGATCGCGAACCTGCTCAACAACGGCATGGAGCAGTACTTCGTCTTCCAGAACGCCTTCAACAAGGAGTACATCCAGGTCCTCGACCTGTACGTCTACAACATCGGCATGACGGGCAACAACCTGTCGATGGCGACGGCTATCGGCATGTTGAAGAGCCTCATCTCCGTCATCCTCCTGTTCACCGTCAACGGCATCGCCAAGCGCGTCCGCGGCGAATCCATCGTCTGAGTCAGGAGCCCCGACCATGGTCACCACGACTCCCACCCGCCGCCGCCGTGTCGTGCGGCGCGACGCCGATCTGTCGGGTCGCGTCGTCTTCGCGATCGTCAACTACTCGGTGTTCCTGGCGCTCGCCTTCATCTGCGCCTACCCGTTCTACTACCTGATCATCAACTCGATCAGCTCGAACGACCTCGCCGCCCTCGGCCAGGTCCGATGGCTGCCCACCGGCATCCACCTCTCCAATTACGAACAGGTCTTCCAGCTCGGCGGGCTCACGCAGGCCGCGATCGTCTCGGTCGGTCGCACCGTCCTCGGCACGGTCGCCGCGGTGCTCGCCTCGGCCTTCCTCGGCTTCATGTTCACGCAGAGCCGCATGTGGGGGCGCCGGTTCTGGTACCGCTTCGTCATCATCACGATGTACTTCAGTGCGGGCCTCATCCCGGTGTTCATCATCATCCGGAACCTCGGGCTGACGAACAACTTCTGGGTCTATGTGCTGCCGTTCGTGGTGCAGCCGTTCTTCATCATCCTCGTGAAGACCTACGTCGAGGCGATGCCCAGCGAACTCCAGGAAGCGGCCGAGATGGACGGCGCGAACATCCTGCAGATCTTCTTCCGGGTGTACCTGCCCAACATGACGCCGATCCTCGCGACCGTGGCCATCTTCTCGGCCGTCGCGCAGTGGAACAGCTTCCAGGACACCCTCATCTACATCACCGACCAGAGCCTCTACACCCTGCAGTACCTGCTCTACATGTTCATCAACCAGGCCAACAGCCTGGCTCAGGCCATGCAGAACGGCGGCAACATCAGCTCGATCGTCGACGCGGCCACGAGTCAGACGCCGACCTCGATCCGGATGACGATCTCGGTCATCGTCATCCTGCCCATCATCTTCGTCTACCCGCTGTTCCAGCGCTTCTTCGTCAAGGGCATCATGCTCGGCGCGGTCAAGGGCTGAACCCGACCATCACGGTCACACCACCGAGAGGAAAGCAATGAAGCTATCACGCAAGGCCATCGGCGCCGTCGCCGCTCTGGCGACGGTCGGGCTGCTGAGCGCCTGCACCGGTCCCGCGCCCACCGAGAAACGCGAGGAGATCACCGCGTTCCCGACCTCGTGGGACGAACCCATCACGATCGACGTCTTCGACGGCCTCGCCAACTACATGGGCATGCAGGAGGGGTGGTTCGGCGACCTCGTCGAGAAGAAGTTCAACATGAAGCTGAACATCATCGCCCCCAACGTCGCCGGCGGCGGCGACACGCTCTTCAACACGCGCGTCACTGCGGGAGATCTCGGCGACCTCATCATCACCGACAAGGGCCAGCGTCTCGAGGAGCTCCGCGAGGGCGGCCTGCTCCTCGACTCGGCGAGCTTCTACCCGGCCATGAAGAACGTCGGCCGCTTCGACGCCGCCGTCGACAAGATCAACGAGGGCGCCGACGGCACGTACGCCTTCCCCTCGCAGGTCTCCTCGCTGAAGCCGACCGAGCCCTCCGAGGGCCTCGATCCGACGTTCGGCCCCTACCTTCGCTGGGACCTCTACAAAGAGGCCGGCTACCCCGAGGTCGGCACGCTCGAAGACCTCCTCCCGGTGCTGAAGAAGATGCAGGATGCCGAGCCCACCGCTCCCAACGGGCAGAAGACCTACGCGGTCTCGCTGTTCAAGGACTGGGACGGCAACATGCTGAACAACGCCAAGCAGCCCACCACCTACTACGGCTTCGACGAGGTCGGCTTCGCCCTCGCCAAGGGCGACGGATCGCAGTTCCAGGGCATCCTCGACGAGGACGGACAGTACGTGCGCGCGCTCCGCTTCTTCCACGAGGCGAACGAGCTCGGCATCCTCGACCCCGACTCGACGACGCAGAACTACGACACCCTCTGGAACAAGTACCAGAACGGCCAGGTGCTCTTCTCGTTCTGGCCGTGGCTGGGGCAGGCCGCCTACAACACCGACAAGAACGTCGACGAGGGTCGCGGCTTCATGATGGCGCCGATGGACGACATGAACATCTTCTCGTACGGGGCCGAGGCGTACGGCGGCAAGCAGGTGTTCGCGATCGGCGCCAAGGCCGAGGACCCCGAACGCATCGCGGCGTTCGTCGACTGGCTCTTCTCGCCCGAGGGCGCCCTCGCCAACAACAGCCAGACCCAGGGTGCCGCCGGTCCCGAGGGATTGACGTGGGAGCTGAACGCCGACAAGGAGCCCGAGCTCACCGAGCTCGGTCACAAGATCTTCTTCGAGGGTGACGCCGAGGTTCCGGCCGAGTGGGGTGGCGGCAGCTACATCGACGGCGCATCGCAGCTGAACATCAGCGCGGTCCTGCCGATCGACACGGACCCGAACACCGGCTTCCCTTACAGCTACAAGATGTGGCCGAGCTACCAGGCCGAGACGAGCAACCCGCTCACCGACGACTGGACGGCCAAGATGGGCGCTCCGACGACGATGGACTACCTCCGCGACAAGGACCAGCTCATGGTCGGCGCCGGCGCCAGCTTCACCGCGCCGACCGACTCCTCCGAGATCGAGACGCTCCGCAACCAGGTCAAGGCGACGATCGTGCAGACCTCGTGGCAGATGGTCTTCGCCGAGAGCGACGCGCAGTTCGATTCGCTTCTCGCCTCGATGCAGGAGACCGCGAAGGGGCTCGGGTACGACAAGGTGCTCGAGGTCGACATGGCCAACGCCGAAGCGCAGGATGCCGCCCGCAAGGCGGTCTCGGCGGAGTTCGGCGGCTGACCGCACACCGACGCGAAAGAGATGGGCCCCGCTGAGCTTCGGCGGGGCCCATCTCGGTGGCGGATCGCTTCCTGCTCGCCGCAGCGCTCGAAGGCCTGTTTCGACGCCGCCGGAGACGTTTCCTGGTTCACCCGCACGATGCGCCTCACGTTCTCGGAGTTCATCGATGCCCGTGCAGGCTTCGCTCAGATCGACGATCTCCTGTTCCGCACCCGTCTGCCGGACGCGTTCACACATCATGGGGTGAACACCCGCAACATGTTCCGAATGTCCTCGGGCCGCAGGCGGCGTGGCAGACCATCACGTGGACGGGCAACTGGGGAAACAAGTGCTGGCCGGACCCGCATCGCAAGCTCGATAGGCTCCACTGCGCCACCTCTCAGAAGGGTCTCCGATGTCGCTCCGCACCATGTATGTCTTCGCGCTCGACGGCAAACTCGCGGTCGCACGGATGTCGCCTCTCTCCGCTCCTGTGCTGGCTCTCGCGATGCCGGTGGCCGAACAGCTCCTCGCGAGCATCGGGGCCACGGATGCCTGAGTCACGTTCCGATTCGTCGCCCGACGGCCTCTCCGGCCTCGATTTCGGTGCACGCGCACCCCAGCGACTCACCCGGGCGGACGTCGATGCCGCGGTTCTGCGTTCGGCGGGACTCGGCGACCTGGTCGACCGGCTCTGGCGCGAAGGCGCGGCGGCCAGCAGCGCGGCACGGCGGAGCGTCACAGCGCATCTTCGTGAGCGCTTCGGCGCGCGCGACCCGCACAGTGGAGCGATCCTGCGCGTCGTGTTCGTCCTGCTGCTGCTTTCCGTGTTACCGATCGGCATGCTCAACGGCATCCGCCTCGGGATCGAGAACACCGTGGTTCCCGGCGCGATCGTCAGCGTGGTCGTGGGAGCCGGGGTCGTCGCGGCGGTGGCAGCTGCTGGGGGGCGACCGCTCGGACGACCGGTCGCCTTGCAGAGCACGCTGCTCGCCATCCTGCTGATCGTCGCCGCGGGCGTGGCCTGGGTGGTCGCGGACGGCTGGGTGCGGATCGCCTATCTCGTCGGCGCCGCGCTCGCGGCGATCGCGGCGATCGTCGTCCGTGTCGTGCGGGCACGCGGTCGTTCGATGACGACGGACATCGACCACGGGGTGGAAATGGCGCATCTCGACGTCGCGGCGGAGATCGCCACCGAGCGCGAGCGGATGACTGCCGAGCTCACGCGCGAGCTCGAGAAGCGCCCCGACGGCGCCGAGCTGGTCCGGCGGCGCAGCGCGGCGATCGCCCAGCTCCGCTCAGGTGGCGGCTCGATGCAGGCCGACGACCCCGATACTCCCCCCGGTGGGTTCATCATCCAGGAGCAGACGATGCTGTGGCTCCCTGTGAGCCAACGTCAGGAGCGATAGGGCAACCATCCTGGAAGCGATGGCGGTTCTGAGCGCGGCGAGGCGTCAGGCGACGGTGCCGGAGCGGCGGCGGTAGATGCTCCGGAAGAGGAACGCGCAGCCGTAGGCCCCGACCGAAAAGCCGATCGTCGCGACGAGGAACATCGTGGGCGGGAAGACGATAACGAGGCACACGACGGTGACGGGGATCACGATGAGCGCGAGCGTGCGCAGCGGCTCCGCGGCCGGGAGGAGCACGGCGTTCTTGAGGGTCTGGGGGAACGGGGCCCGGTATGCGGCGACGAGCCCCATCGCGTGGATGAAGGCAGCGACGGCATAGGCGGCTCCGGCGAACGCGAGGGCGGCGAGACCGGTGAGGAGCGGCTCGGGTGCCGACAGCCAGAACACGCCGCTGAACGCGAGTGCGACGCTCGCCGTCAGCAGGATGAGGCTGAGTCCGGTCGCGGGCAGGAAGTTCCGCGCCAGGGCGGGGAGGAAGTCGCGCAGCGGCCGACCGCCCTCCTCGTCGGCGTAGCGTCGGGTCACCTCCAACAGTGCGCTCGTGGCCGCTCCGATCGTGATGACGGGGACGCAGCAGAGCAGGAAGAGGATGTTGAGGGCGACGAACTCGAGGAACGATGACAGGCCTTGGACGGCGCGGTTCTCGGGGTCGATCTTCATATCTCAGACCGTCGCCGGTTCCGCCGGCGCGTGCGCGAATCGAGGGGCGAGGAGTTCCGGGCCGAGGGGCCGCTCACCGCGGATCGCGGCGAGCAGGGTGCGGGCGCCTGCGGCGCCCAGCTCTTCGGCGGGGAGGTCGATAACGTCGGAGACCCCCGGTACGTGCAAGGCGAGTTCGGCGGGGCTCAGGGCGACGATCTCGATCGGCGACGCGGAAGCGGTACTCATCAACCGTGCCGCGATGAACGGCAGCGCAGCCTCGTTGTGGACGAACAGCGCCGTCGTCGCGGGAGCGCCGGCGAGCAGGGTGTCGACGACCTCGGTCGCTCCGGGGCCGGCGGGACACGGATACACCGTCGCGGCGAGCCCCACCTCGCGGCTCCGCGCGAGGAAGCCCCGGGTCAAGCGGTCCGAGTAGGAGGTGTGCCGCGCCTGCACCTGCGGCGGGGCGCCCAGGAGGGCGACGGTTCGGTGTCCCCGTTCCGCGAGGCGTTCGGCGGCGAGGCGGCCGGCGGCCTCGAAGTCGAAGTCAACGCAGATGAGCTGGTCGGCCGCGTCGGGGAGACCGATGAGGACGCTCGGGATGCTGAGGTCGGCGAGCGAACCGACACGCGGATCGCTCGTCTCGACGTCGAGGATCAGCACTCCGTCGACCATGCCCGCCCGTGCCGCGCGCTCGACACCGGCGGCGTCGTCGCTCGTGAGCAGCAGGATGTCGTGGTGGTGCGCCCGGGCTTCCTTCAGGGCGCCTGCGACGACCTGCATCACGACGTGCACGTCGACGCCCGCTCGAATGGGCGCCTGGAGCCCGAGGATGCTCGTCGACCGCGAGGCGAGCGAGCGCGCGCTGGCCTGCGGGCTGTAGGAGAGGTCGGCCATCGCCTGTTCTACGCGCTCGCGCGTCTCCTGCGAGATCGCACGCTTACCGCTCATCACGTACGACACCGTCGAGATCGAGACCCCCGCGGCCTGAGCGACGTCGGCGATCGTGGTCATGGACCCCTCCTTCTCCCGCGGCGTCGACCTCGACACCGCGGATGGATCGAGCGTATCGGCTCGCTCGGCCGCTCCGAGGTGGCCCCTGCGGGCCGATGGACACGGTCGTTATCGCTAGTATAGGTTGAGATCGTTGAAGCGCTTCGACACTGTCGTCCACAATCGCTGAAGGGCCCGTCCCGTATGAAATCCGCCCCCGACTCGGCCTTCGGCGCCCTGCCGGCCGAGCGCGGCATCCTCTTCGGTGGGGACTACAACCCCGAGCAGTGGTCGCCCGAGGTCTGGCGCGAGGACATCACCCTGATGCAGCGCGCCGGTGTCAACCTCGTCACCGTCGGCGTGTTCAGCTGGGCCGAGATCGAACCCACCCCGGGAGCGCGGGAGTTCGCGTGGCTCGACGAGGTCCTCGGCCTCCTGCATGCGGGCGGAATCGCCGTCGACCTCGCGACGCCGGTCGCCTCGCCGCCGCCGTGGCTCGGGATCCGGCATCCCGAGACCCTCCCGGTCGACCGCGACGGCGTACGGCTCGTCGCCGGCTCCCGGAACCAGTTCTCGCCGTCGTCACGGGTGTACCGCGAGGCGGCCCGCGCGATCACGGCGGATCTCGCGTCGCGCTACAAGCAGCACCCGGCCGTGCGGATGTGGCACGTCGGCAACGAGTACGGGCAGATCGACCACGGCGACGAGGCCGCGCGCGCCTTCCGCGAATGGCTGCTGCGCCGCTACGGATCGATCGACGAGATCAACCGCGCGTGGGGCACGGCGTTCTGGGCGCAGCGATACTCCGACGTCGCCGAGATCCTGCCACCCCGGCGCGCGCCGTACCTGATCAACCCGACCCAGTCGCTCGATTTCCGCCGGTTCACCTCCGACGAGCTCCGAGACTGCTATCGCGAGCTCCGCGACACCATCCGCGAGGCGGGCGCGACGCAGCCCATCACGACCAACTTCATGGGTGCGTTCGCGCACGTGGACTACTGGTCGTGGGCGGACGACGTCGACGTGGTGAGCGACGACCAGTACCCCGACCCCGCCGACCCCGACAGCCCGCTCGACGCGGCTTTCGTGCAGGACCTCATGCGCGGACTCGGCGCCGGCCGGCCGTGGATGCTGATGGAGCAGGCGATCAGCGCCGTCCAGTGGCGGGCGCACAACCTCCCGAAGACGCCCGGCCGGGCGCGGCTCGACACGCTGCAGGCGGTTGCGCGCGGCGCCGACGGGATCTGCTTCTTCCAGTGGCGGCAATCTACTGCGGGAGCGGAGCGGTTCCACTCCGCGATGCTGCCCCACGCGGGGGCCGACACCGAGGTCTTCGAGGGCGTCTGCCGTCAGGGTCGCGACCTGCAGCGGCTGCGGCCCGTGGTGGGCGGCCGGATCGCCGCACGAACGGCGGTGCTCTTCGACTGGCCGTCGTGGTGGGCGTCGGGCGAGCCCGCCCGGCCGACGTCGCGCTTCGACGGTCTCGAGCAGATGCGACGGTTCTATCGCCCGCTGTGGCGGCGCGGCATCCCGGTCGACGTCGTACCCTTCGGCGCGGACCTGTCGGCCTACGACCTCGTGCTCCTGCCGCACGGCTACGTCCTGCGTCCCGAGGACGCCGCCCGCCTCGGCGAGGCGGCCGCGCGCGGTGCGCAGGTCGTCGTCGGCCCGTTCAGCGGGGTCGCCGACGAGCGCGGGCACATCCTGGCCGGCCGGTCGCCCGTCCTGCTGCGCGACCTCCTGGGTGTGAGCGGCGAGGAGTGGGTCGGGCTCCCCGACGGCGGCGTCGCCGTCGCGTCGACGGACGGGCGGTGGGCGGCATCCGTCGCTCACACCCTCGGCGAGAACCTCCGCACCGACGGTGCCGAGGTGCTGGCGAGTTTCGCCTCGGGCGACCTCGCGGGGCGCCCTGTCGTCACCCGGATGGGCGCGGCCTGGTACGTGGGCGCCGTCGTCGCCGGCGACCTGCTCGACGCGGTGATCGCGGACGTCCTGGATGCCGCGGGTGTCGACGGTGCGCTCGCCGACCCGGTCGACGGGGTCGAGGCCGTCCGCCGGGGGGACGCGCTCTTCCTGCTGAACCGCGGCCACGACGATGCGACGATCCCGCTGCCTGGAGCCTGGATCGACCTGTTGACGAATGACGAGATCGACGACCGCGTGACGATTCCCCGGGGGGATGCGCGCGTCGTGACAGAAAGGCGAAGGACATGAAGTTCACCGACGGCTACTGGCTCATGCGGCCCGGAGTGACCGGCCTGTACGCGAGCACCGTGGACGACGTGCGCGTCGACTCCGAGGCGGGCAGCCTCACGGTCTTCGCTCCGACCGCCCTCATCCGCCACCGTGGCGACACGCTCAACCGCGCCATGATCACGATGACCATCTCGGCTCCCGCGCCGGGGGTCGTCAAGGTGCGGGTGCAGCGTCACGCCGGTGCGCGTCACCGCGGTCCGGACTTCGCCGTGACCGGCGAGGAGGGGTACACGCCGACCGTGTCGGTCGACGACGCGGAGGCGGTGCTGGATGCCGGTGACCTCCGCGTCCGCGTTTCGCGTGACGGCGCGTGGCGGGTCGCGTTCGAGCAGGGCGACCGCGTGCTCACGACGTCGCTGCCGCGCTCGATCGGGCACATGACGGGGCCGGACGGAACCTGGGTGCACCAGCAGCTGTCGATCGAACCGGGGGAGCGTGTCTACGGGTTCGGAGAGCGCTTCGGCGCCTTCACGAAGAACGGGCAGTCGATCGAGACGTGGAACGCGGACGGCGGCACCTCGAGCGAGCAGGCCTACAAGTCCGTCCCGTTCTACCTGACCAGTCGCGGCTACGGCGTCTTCGTCGACAGCCCCGATGCGGTGTCGTTCGAGGTCGGGTCCGAGATCAATTCGCGTGTGCAGTTCTCGGTGCCCGGCGAGACCCTCGACTACTACGTGATCGCCGGGCCCGAGCCCAAGGACGTGCTCCGGCGGTACACGGCGCTCACGGGGCGTCCCGCCCGCGTGCCGGCATGGTCGTTCGGGCTCTGGCTGACGACCTCCTTCACCGCCGCGTACGACGAGGCGAGCGTCACGGAGTTCGTCGACGGCATGGCCGAGCGCGACCTGCCGCTGTCGGTCTTCCACTTCGACTGCTTCTGGATGCGCGAGTTCCAGTGGACCGACTTCACCTGGGACCCGCGGATGTTCCCCGACCCCGACGGGCAGCTCGCGCGGCTGCGGGAGCGGGGGCTGAAGGTCTCGCTGTGGATCAATCCGTACATCGCGCAGCGCTCCGCGATCTTCGCCGAGGCAGCGGAGCGCGGGTTCCTGCTGAAGACGACGGATGGCGGCGTCTGGCAGTGGGACATGTGGCAGGCCGGCATGGCGATCGTCGACTTCACGAACCCCGAGGCCGCCGAGTGGTACGCCGAGCACCTGCGCCGTCTCGTGCGACAGGGAGCGGACAGCTTCAAGACCGACTTCGGCGAGCGCATTCCGACGGAGGGTGTCGTGTGGCACGACGGCTCCGATCCGCAGCGCATGCACAACTACTACCCGCAGCTGTACAACGAGATCGTCTTCCGCGTGCTCGAGGAGGAGCGCGGCGTCGGCGAGGCGGTCCTCTACGCCCGCTCGGCGACGGCCGGGGGACAGCAGTTCCCGGTGCACTGGGGCGGCGACAACGACTCGACCCTCCTGTCGATGGCAGAGACGCTCCGCGGCGGACTCTCGCTCGCGATGAGCGGATTCGGCTACTGGAGCCACGACATCGGCGGTTTCGAGGGGACACCGGATGCCGGTGTCTTCAAGCGCTGGCTCGCGTTCGGTCTGCTGTCCTCCCACTCGCGCCTGCACGGCTCCGGCACCGTGCGCGTGCCGTGGGCGTTCGACGACGAAGCGGTCGAGGTGACGCGCCGCTTCACACGGCTGAAGCTGCGGCTCATGCCGTACCTCGCCCGGATCGCGGAGGAGGCGCACACGGGCGGCATCCCGATGATGCGTCCCCTCGTGCTCGAGTTCCCCGGCGACCGGTCGACGCACGACGCCGACGTCCAGTACATGCTCGGCGACTCGCTCATGGTGGCGCCTGTGTTCGCCGAGGACGGGAGCGTCGAGTACTACCTGCCCGAGGGGCGGTGGACCTCGCTCCTGACCCACGACGTGGCGGAGGGGCGGACGTGGCACGCGGAGCGTCACGGCTACGAGTCGGTCCCCCTGCGGGTGCGCCCGGGGACGGTGCTGCCGTGGGGCGCACGCGAGGACCGGCCGGACTACGACTGGGCGGACGGTGTGACGCTCCGGTGCTTCGAGCTGCCCGACGGGTACGACGCCGAGACGGTCGTTCCGGGGCACGACGGGGCCGCGGCGACGGTGTTCCGCGTGCGTCGTGAGGGCGGCCGTATCGTCGCGGAGTCGACGGACGCCCGAGCGCCGTGGAGCCTGCAGATCGGTGAGCGGACGGCGTCGGTCGTGGGGGCGGGGACGGTCTCGCTCGAGGTCGTCTGATGGTGATCGAGGCCTTCCGGCGCACCGACCTGCCGCTGCCCGAGCGCTCCCGCGACCTGCTCGAGCGGCTCACCCCGGACGAGCGCATCGCGATGCTCCACCAGGCCATGCCGCCGGTGGAGCGTCTCGGCATCCGTCCGTTCCACACGGGGTGCGAGGCCCTGCACGGGCTCGCGTGGGTGGGCGTCGCGACGGTGTTCCCTCAGCCGGTGGGGCTCGCGGCGACGTGGGACCCGGACTTCGTCACGCGGGTCGGTGACCTCGTCGCGACCGAGGTGCGGGCCGAGCGCGCCTCGGGTGCGGACGTCGACCTCAACGTGTGGGCGCCGGTCGTGAACACCCTCCGGCATCCGGCCTGGGGCCGCAATGAGGAGGGGTACTCCGAGGACCCGCACTACACGGGTCAGCTCGGCGCGGCCTACAGCCGCGGGCTCCGCGGGGACCACCCGCGCGTGTGGAAGACGGTGCCGTCACTGAAGCACTTCCTCGGCTACAGCAACGAGACCGACCGTTCCACGACCTCGTCCGAGATGTCGCCGCGCACCCTCCACGAAGAGGAGCTGCCCGCGTTCCGTCCGGCGATCGAGCAGAAGGTCGCCGGCAGCATGATGCTCGCCTACAACCGTGTGAACGGCGTGCCGGCGCACACCCAGCCCGAGCTCGTCGCCGAGGCGCGCAGCTGGAGCGACGAGTCGATCGCGGTCGTCTCGGATGCCGGTGCCCCGAGCTTCCTCGTGTCGATCCAGCGCGCGCAGCCCGACAAGATCCACGGTGCCGCCGCGCTCGTGCGAAGCGGCATGGACTCCTTCACCGACGACGGCCCCGACCCGACACCGAGCCTCGACGCCGTCCGCGGTGCACTCGCGCAGGGGCTCCTCACCGACGACGACGTGGATGCCGCTGTGCTGCGACTCCTCGAGATGCGCATCCGCACGGGCGAGTTCGACGGCGACGACGATCCGTACGCCGCGATCGGCGCGGACGAGATCGACACCTCCGCCGCCCGCGAGCTCGCCCGCGAGGCGGTCGCTCGTCAGGTCGTGCTGCTGCGGAACGACGACGGCATCCTGCCGCTGATCGACCCCGCTCGCGTCGCCGTGATCGGTCCGCTCGCCGACGTCGTGCTCACCGACTGGTACTCCGGCACCCCGCCGTACACGGTCGGCCTCGCTCAGGGCGTGCGCGACCGCTACCCGACCGCCGCCGTCGAGGTGGTCACCGGCGCCGACACCGTCGTGCTCAGAGCCTCGTCGGGCTACGTCGCCGCGACGGCGGACGGAGTCGTCGACGCCGTGGCGGACACCCGGACGGACGCCGCCCTGTTCGACGTCACGGATTGGGGCGACGGCATCCTGACGCTCCGGTCCCGCGCGAGCGGACGCCTGCTCACCGGCGGCGTCTGGCCGATGCGGGCCGACGCCGAGCGGGTGGGCGGCTGGGTCGTGCAGGAGAGCTTCCGCCGCCACGTCCACGACGACGGATCCTGGTCGCTGCTGCACCTCGGCTCGGGCCGGTGGGTGCGCGTCGTCCGCGACGTGGGTCTGCTCGTGGCCGAGGGGGTCATCCTCGACGACGCCGCGCGCTTCGGGATCGACACGGTGGCGTCGGGCCTCGACGAGGTGGCCCGGGCCGCGGCATCCGCCGACGTCGTCCTCGTCGCCGTCGGCAACGACCCGCACCTGTCGGGGCGCGAGACCGCGGACCGCCCGCACCTCCTGCTGCCGACCGCGGCGACCGACCTCTGGCGAGCAGCGCGCTCGGCCAATCCGCGCTCGGTCCTCACGATCGTCTCGAGCTTCCCCTACGTGCTGGCGGATGCCGCTGATGCGGCGACCGTCGTCTGGTCGAGTCACGCCGGGCAGGAGCTCGGACACGGCCTGCTCGACGTCCTGAGCGGAGACCGCGAGCCGACCGGTCGCCTCGCGCAGTCCTGGCCGGCGCACCCGGATCAGGCGGGGGACCTCTTCGACTACGACACGCAGCGCCAGCAGGCGACCTACCGCCACCAGCCCGAGCGGTACGCCTTCGCGTTCGGACACGGGCTCGGTTACGGCCACGTCGTCTACGAGACCGTCGAGGCGGATGCCGGACGGGTGACGGCCCCGGCGCCCACCCGGCGGCATCCCGCCCTCGACCCTCGCGACGACGAGCTCATCGTGACCGCGAGGGTGACCGTCGCGAACCCGTCGGAGCGCGCGGTCGAGGAGCTCGTGCAGCTCTACGCGATCGCACCGGAGCTGCCGGTCGCGGCGCCGCGCCGGCTGCTGCTCGGGTACGCCCGGGTGCGGGTCGAGCCGGGCGAGACGCGGACGGCGGAGGTGCGCTTCACGGTCGAGCGCCTCGCCGTCTGGGACGGCGAGGCGCTGCGGGTGCAACCGGGGGACTACCGCCTCGCGGCGGGTCCCTCGGCCGACGCGCTCGAGGCGAGCACGACCCTCACCGTCACGGACTGACGAGCTCGGCGGCCGCCACGACGCGCACGGGCACGATCCGGGCGTCGTCGGGGGTGACGACGTGCTCGCCGGTCACCTCGACGGCGGCGACGGTCTCGCGGTCGTCGCAGGAGGAGCCGACCCACAGGTCGATCCGTCCTGGCTCGACGATGCGGCGGCCGTCGCGCCCCGTGAACGCGAAGCGCGCCGTCGGCAGTGAGAACACGACGCGCGCGCTCTCGCCCGGCTCGAGGTCGACGCGGTGGTAGGCCATCAGCTGCGCGACGGGGCGCGTGAGGCTCGCGACCGGGTCGTGCGCGTAGAGCTGGACGACATCGGCGCCGGCCCGCTCGCCGGTGTTGCGGACGACGACCGAGACCTCGAGGGTGTCGCCGGCGGCGGCGGTCGCAGGGGACTGGAGATCCTCGTGCGTGAACGTCGTGTAGGTCAGCCCGTGTCCGAACGGCCGCACCGGCGTCGGGTCGGCGCTCGTCACGTCGATCGGTCCGCCGAGCCGCGGGTGCAGGTAGCTGTACGGCTGCGCACCGGCCGACCGCGGCAGGGTGACGGGGAGCCGGCCCGAGGGGGAGAGCCGCCCCGAGACGATGCCCGCGATCGGGTCGGCGCCCTCCTCCCCGGGGAAGAAGGACTGCAGCGCGGCCGCCACGCGGCGCTCGCCGTCGAGGGCCCACCCGATCGCATACGGGCGGCCCGACAGGATCACGAGGACCACGGGGGTGCCCGTTGCGACGACGCGCTCGACGAGCTGCCGCTGCAGGCCGGGGAGTTCCAGGTCGTCGACGTCGTTCCCCTCTCCGACGGTGCCGCGCCCGAACAGGCCCGCCCGGTCGCCGACGACGACGACGGCGATGTCCGCCGCCGCTGCGGCGTCGACCGCGTCGCCGATGCCGGACTCGTCGTCGTCCGCCACGCCGCAGCCGCGGGCGTAGGTGATCTCGGCGTCCGGGTATTCGGCGACGAAGGCCTCGCGGACGGTCGGCAGGTCGATCCCGTGAGGTGTCCCCGGGTGGTGCGCGAGCACGTGATTGACGAACGAGTAGCAGCCCATCAGCGCCTCGGATGAGTCGGCGTTCGGACCGATGAGGGCGATGCGACGAGCGGATGCCGCCGGCAGCGTCCCGTCGTTGCTCACGAGCACGACCGACTCGGCCGCGAGCCTGCGCGCCAGGTCGCGGTGGCGGTCGTCGTCGAGGTCGACCTCGGTCGGCGGGGTCTCGAACGTCTCGTCGAGCAGGCCGAGGCGCTCCTTCTGCGCCAGGACGCGGAGCACGGCCGCATCCAGCAGCGCGGCGTCCATCTCACCCGAGCGGATGCGCTCGAGCATCGGCGCGGCGAACGCGTCGCCCGTCGGCAGCTCGACGTCGATGCCGGCGCGGAGGGCGAGCTCGGCGGCCTCGCCGAGGTCGCCGGCGACGCCGTGGGTGGTCTGCAGGAACGCGACCGAGAAGTAGTCCGAGACGACCGGGCCCGAGAAGCCGAGCCGGCCGCGCAGCACCTCGTCGAGGTAGTGCGAGCTGGCGCCGACGGGTTCGCCGTCGATTTCGGCGTACGAGTTCATGACGGATGCCGCGCCGCCGTCGCGGATCGCCATCTCGAACGGCGGCAGCAGCACGTCGGCGACCTCGCGGGGACCGGCGTGCACGGGGGCGTGGTTGCGCGCCGCCTGCGAGCCGGAGTACCCGACGAAGTGCTTCAGCGTCGCGTCGACACCCGCCGACTGGACCCCTCGCACGTACGCCGTCCCCACCGTGCCGACGAGGTAGGGGTCTTCGCCGATGCACTCGTCGACGCGTCCCCAGCGGGGGTCGCGGATGACGTCGAGCACGGGGGCGAGACCCTGGTGGATGCCGAGTTCGCGCATCGAGTCGCCGATCGCGGCGCCCATCTCGGCGACCAGTTCCGGATCGAACGACGCGCCCCACGCGAGCGGCGTCGGATACGTCGCCGCCTTCCACGCGGCGAGTCCGGTCAGGCACTCCTCGTGGACGATCGCGGGGATCCCGAGCCGGGTGTCGGCGCGCAGACGCCGCTGCTCCTCCCAGAGCCAGGCCGCCCGCTCGACCGGGTCGACGGGACGCGTGCCGTAGACACGGGTGAGATGGCCGAGGCCATGAGCCGTGGCATCCGCGTACTTCGTCGTCGTCACCATCTCGTCGGCCAGGGGAGCGACGACCTCGCCGCCCTGGTCGACCCAGTAGCCGACGAGCTGCGCGGCCTTCTCTTCGAGGGTCATCTGCGCGAGCAGATCGTGCACGCGGGCCGAGGCCTGCGGGTGGGGAACGGTCATGTCAGCCCTTCACGGCTCCGGTGAGACCGCCGACGATGCGCCGCTCGAACAGGCTGAAGAACAGCAGTGCGGGGAGCATCGACAGCGAGGTGAACGCGAGCACGCGCGCCGTGTCGACGGAGTACTGCGACGAGAACGCCTGCACCCCGAGCGGGAGCGTGAAGGACGCCTCGTTGTTGAGGATGAACAGGGGGAGCAGGTACGCGTTCCAGCTGCCGATGAAGGCGAGGATGCCGACGGTGATGACCCCCGGCACGGCCAGCGGCAGCACCATCCGCCAGAAGAAACCGAGACGACTGCAGCCGTCGATGGATGCAGCCTCCTGGATCTCGTCGGGGATCGCTCGCAGGAACGGGACGAGGATGATGATCGTCGTCGGCAGCGCGAACGCGATCTGCGGGAGGATGATGCCCGGCAGGGTGTTCATGAGTCCGAGCGAGCGGATCACGATGTACAGCGGCGTGATCGCGACGGTGATGGGGAACATGAGGCCCGACGCGAACAGGGCGTAGAGGAACCCGCGTCCCTTGAAGCTGTACCGGGCGATCACGTAGCTCGCGGCGATGCCGAGGGCGACCGCGCCGATCGTGGTGGCGAGGGCCACGAAGGTCGAGTTGCCGACCTGTCCCCAGAACTGGCCGCTCGTGATGACGCCGACGTAGTTGTCGACGTTCCACGGGTCGGGGAATCCGGCCGGGTCGACGGTGATCGCCGAGTTCGAGCGGAAGCCTCCGATGATGATGTAGATCACCGGGCCGAGCATGAGCGCGATGACGGCGAGGGCGACGAAGTAGACGACGGGCGAGCCCCACGGCAGCGTCGGCTTCGGAGCGCGGCGGGCACGGGTCTTGGCCGGCGGCGCGGTGACGAGGGTCATGGTGGCGCTCACTGCACGCCCCTCTCTGTGATGGCTCCCGCGGTGTCGCGACGGAGCACGAAGCGCTGGTAGAACAGCGCGACGATGAGCGAGATGACGAAGATGACGACGGCGACCGCGTTGCCGTAGCCGAAGTTGCCGGCGTTGCGGCCGGTGACGACCATGTAGATCGCCATCGTGTTGGTGCCGGCCACCGACGAGACGTACTGGCCCCAGATGATGTAGACGAGGTCGAACAGCTGCAGGGCGCCGATGATCGACAGGAACGCCCAGATGCGCAGGGTCGGTGCGAGCAGCGGCAGGGCGATCTGTCGCTGGATCTGCCAGTAGGACGCGCCGTCGATGGCGGCGGCCTCGTAGAGCTCCTCGGGGATGCCCTGGAGCCCCGCGAGGAAGAGGATGACGGCGAAGCCGACGTACTTCCAGGTGAGGATCGCCATGAGCGTCCAGATCGCGATCGCCGGGTCGGCGAGCCAGTCCTGGGTCAGGCCGCCGAGGCCGAGCTTGTCGAGCATCCCGTTGGCGGCGCCGTTGGTCGACAGCAGCAGGCTGAACCCGGTGCCGACGACGACCTCGGCGATGACGTACGGCACGAAGATGAGGACGCGGATGACGGACTGGCCCCGCATCTTGCGGTTGAGCAAGAGGGCCAGGAGGATCGCGATCGGTCCTTGGAGGACGAGCGACATCACGACGATGAACGCGTTGTGCAGCAGTGCGCTCTGGAAGTTGGGGTCGCTGAAGATCGTGATGTAGTTCTTCAGACCGACGAAGTCGGTGGCGGGCCCGAACCCGGACCACCGGAAGAAGCCGTAGTAGGCGGCCATCAGAACCGGCAGGATGACGAACCCGACGAAGAAGATCACGGCGGGTCCGGCGAGGAGGAGGACCTCCAGGCGCCCCGACCAGCCGAGGCCCCGCCGGCGGCGGGACCGCGGCCGAGCCGGGGGCGACGAGTCGCCGCCCCCGGCGTGCGCCGCGAGAACAGGGGTGTCCGAAGCGGACATCTCGCGAACGGTCATGTTCAGCCCTGCGCGCCTGCGGCGTTGACGGCGGCGATGAACTTCTGCGGGTCGCTGCCACCGGCGAGCATGTCGACGACCGCGACGTTCAGCGCGTTGCCGACGTTCTGGCCGAGGACGGTGTCGAGCCACTGCGAGACGAACGGGGCGCTGTTGTAGGCCTCGAGGATCTGCTGCAGGTACGGCTCCTTCACGGACTTCTGCGCGACGGAGTTCACCGGCGGCGACTGGAAGGCCTCGTAGTACTTCGTCTGCTGCTCGGAACCGGCGATGAAGTTCAGGAAGTCGGCGCACTCCTTGGGTGCCTGTGCGGAGCACGAGTAGCCGTCGACGCCGCCCATCATCGAACCGGGCTCGCCGTCACCGCCCGAGATCTCCGGGAACGGGAACCAGGCGAGGTCGGGGAGGGGCTTCTCGTCCGGGGTCAGCGACGCGATCACGCCCGGGTCCCACGCGCCCATGAGCTCCATCGCCGCCTTGCGGTTGGCGACGAGACCTGCCGAGCTGCCGGCGCCCTGCTGCGCGGCGGTGGTGAGGAAGCCCTCGTTGAACGGCTTGACGGCGGCGAAGTCGACGAGGTCCTGAGCCGCACGCGTCCAGCACTCGTCGCTGAAGTCCTTCGAGTCGCCCGTCTCCTCGATGACCTTCGGGCTGCACTCGCGGATGGCGAAGAAGTAGTACCAGTGCGCGGCGGGCCACGCGTCCTTCGCGCCGAGGGCGATGGGCGCGATACCGGTGCCCTTCAGGGCCTCGACGTCGCTCTTCAGGTCATCGATGGTGGCGGGGGTGTCGGAGATGCCGGCCGCGTCGAAAGCGTCCTGGCTGTAGAAGAAGCCGCCGGGCAGCACCGAGAGCGGCATCGCCCAGACCTTGTCCTGGTAGGTCTCGGCCGCGAAGGAGCCTTCGGAGATCTCGCCGCGGATGTCGTCCGAGATGAGGCCCGTCAGGTCCATCAGCTGGCCGGCGTTCACCATGGCGGTCATCTTGCCGCCGCCGCGCTGCAGGAAGATGTCGGGCGGGTCGCCCGCGTTGAGCGCCGTCTGCAGCTTGCCGTCCATGTCCTCGTTCTGGACGGACTGCATCTTGATCGTGACGCCGTCGTTCTCCTTCTCGAATGCCGCGATCGCGTCCTTCCAGAACTGCTGACCGGGGCCCGTGGTCGAGTTCTGCCACAGCGTCATCTCGACGGTGCCGTCGCCGCTGCCGCCGCCGGTGCCGCCGGAACAGGCGCTGAGCGCGAGTGTCGCCGCGGCCATCGCCGCGAGCCCCGCCATGATCCTTCTGGTCCTCATGTGATCACCAATCTCCTCATTGAGTGCACGCTCGGTCCTCGAGGTGCGGGTGGTCCCGGCGGTGCGTGCCGGGGTTCGGTCCCCAGTGTCGGAATTGTTGTCGGCCACGTCAAACGTTTTCGAAAATGTTTTCCATGGCGATACGCTTCGACGCATGCGAACCCGAGCCACCATCCACGACGTCGCCGCCGCCGCCGGTGTCTCGGTGGCGACCGTGTCGAAGGCCGTCAACGGCAGATACGGCGTCGCGCCTGCGACCGTGCAGCGCGTGCTCACCGCCGTCGAGGAACTCGGCTATGAATCGAGCCTCGTCGCCAGCAGCATGCGCGCCCGGCAGACCGGCGTCGTCGGGGTCCTCGTCGCCGACTTCGAGCCCTTCTCCGCCGAGGTCCTCAAGGGCGTCGGCGCCGCTCTCCGCGACTCCCGGCTCGACCTCCTCGCCTACAGCGGGTCGCGGGCGGTCTCGAGCGACGGGTGGGAGCGGCGATCGCTGAGTCGGCTCAGCGGCACCCTCGTCGACGGCGTCATCATGGTCACCCCCACGGTCGTCAACGTCACGGCGGAGGTCCCCGTCGTCGCGATCGATCCGCACACGGGACCCGCCGATCTCCCGACCGTCGAGTCCGACAGTTTCGCCGGCGCCCGGCACGCGGTCGCCTACCTCGTCTCGCTCGGGCACCGCCGCATCGGTTTCGTCGCAGGCCGCCCGGACCTCCGCTCCTCGATGCTCCGCGAGGGCGGGTACCGGCGCGCACTCGAAGACGCCCGCATCCCGTTCGATCCGGGTCTCGTCGGTGTCGGACGCTACGTCGAGGACATCTCGCGCGAGGCGGCGACGCGGTTGCTGCGACGACCCGATCGGCCCACCGCCGTGTTCGCCGCCAACGACGTCTCTGCGCTCACGGTGATCCGCGTCGCGCACGAGCACGGTCTGTCGGTGCCCGAGGACCTCTCGGTCGTGGGGTTCGACGACGTCCCGGACGCCTCGCAGTCGGTGCCCGCTCTGACGACCGTTCGTCAGCCGATGCAGCGTCTCGGCGCCGAAGCGGTCACGATGCTGCTCGAGCTCATGGGCGGCGGAACGCCCGCGGCGACCCACCTGCGACTGCCGACCGCGCTCGTACCCCGAGCGACGACGGCGGCGCCCACGGCGGGGTGAGAAATCCTTCCCAGCGCGCTCGGAGTGGTTCCCGATAGCGTCGCCTCATGTCCACTCCGCTCGACGAGCAGCAGATCACGGTGTCGGCCTCCTCTCTTCGGAGCATGCGCGATGAGTTCCAGCGCTTCCTCATGGAGTACCGGTTCGGCCTGCAGGAGATCGAGACGAAGATCTCGATCCTCCGCGAGGAGTTCCATGAGATGCACGACTACAACCCGATCGAGCACGTCTCGAGCCGCGTGAAGTCGCCCGACAGCCTCGTCGAGAAGATCCAGCGCCGCGGCATCGATCCCGACTTCGAGTCGGTGCGTGCGCACATCACCGACGTGGCCGGCATCCGCATCACCTGCAGTTTCGTGAACGACGTGTACCGCCTGTTCGACCTGCTGAGCGCGCAGGACGACATCACCGTGCGCGAGGTGGAGGACTACATCGCGACCCCCAAGGGCAACGGCTACAAGAGCCTGCACGCGATCCTCGAAGTCCCCGTCTACCTCTCGACCGGCCGCGTCGACGTGCCCGTCGAGGTGCAGTTCCGCACGATCGCCATGGACTTCTGGGCGAGCCTGGAGCACAAGATCTACTACAAGTACGAGCGACAGGTGCCCGACGGTCTGCTGGGGCAGTTGAAGGATGCCGCCGATGCGGCCGCCGAGCTCGACGCCCGGATGACGCGCCTCCACCAGCAGATCCGCGGCGCCGGGGCGACCGCGCCGACGCGCCTCGTCTGACGGTGGCGACCGTCACCAGCCTGCTGCAGGCGGCACGGGAGCGCCTGGCCGGCTCGCCGCGCGAGCGCCTGGGGGAGTGGGCCGCGAACCGCCGCATCCTGGGCATCGGGCGCGCTCCCCGCATCGTTCCCGTCACGGAGGCCTGGCACCTCGGCGCGCTCCTGATCAGCGAGGACCGGGTGTTCGCGACCGGGGAGGTCCTCCGCGCGCGACACGATGCGGTCCGCGGATACACCGCCGAGGCCCAGCGCGCGCGGTCGGAGCGGGCCGCCGCCGCCTTCCGCGGCGGGTTCGCCGAGGGGGAGGTGCTCCACCTGGGCTGGACCGAGATGGATGCCGCCGCCGTCGACCGTGGCGAGAGTTCCGGCATCCTGTCGCTGCGAGGCGGCGTGCCGCACGTCGCGTGGAGTCACACCGGGCCGCCGAGACCCCTCGCCGACTACCTCGACGACATGCTGTCGCTGCGCTGAACTGTCAAGGGCCCGGGGCCGGAAACCCTGCCTGGGTACTGTTGCCTTCCACCTATCACAGGAGTTCGCATGCAGGTTTGGCCCGGTTCCGCTTACCCCCTGGGAGCGACCTTCGACGGCAATGGGACGAACTTCGCCCTGTTCAGCGAGTGCGCGGAGAAAGTCGAGCTCTGCCTGTTCGACGAGAACGGCGAGGAGACCCGCGTCGAGCTCATCGACGTGGACGCGTTCGTCTGGCACGCCTACCTGCCCTCCGTGCAGCCGGGGCAGCGCTACGGCTACCGCGTCCACGGTCCGTACGACCCCGAGAACGGTCAGCGGTTCAACCCGAACAAGCTGCTCCTCGACCCGTACGCGAAAGCCGTCGACGGTCAGATCGAGTGGGACCAGTCGGTCTTCAGCTACACGTTCGGCGACCCCGACTCGACGAACGACGACGACTCCGCCGCCGCCATGATGAAGGGCGTTGTCGTGAACCCGTACTTCGACTGGCAGGGAGACCGCCAGCCGAAGACGCCGTACGCCGAGAGCGTCATCTACGAAGCCCACGTCAAGGGCCTCACGATGACGCACCCCGACATCCCCGAGGACATCCGCGGCACCTACAGCGCGATCGCGCACCCCGTCGTCATCGAGCACCTGAAGAAGATCGGCGTCACGGCGCTCGAGCTCATGCCGGTGCACCAGTTCGTGAACGATTCGACCCTCCAGGAGAAGGACCTCTCCAACTACTGGGGGTACAACACGATCGCCTTCTTCGCGCCGCAGAACACCTACTCGGCTGCCGGCGGCGTCGGTCAGCAGGTGCAGGAGTTCAAGGCGATGGTGCGCGCCCTACATGCCGCGGGCATCGAGGTCATCCTCGACGTCGTCTACAACCACACCGCCGAGGGCAACCACATGGGCCCGACGCTCTCGATGCGCGGCATCGACAACCTCGCCTACTACCGGCTCGAGGATGACGACAAGCGGTACTACACGGACTACACCGGCACGGGCAACAGCCTCAACGTCGGCAACCCGCACACCCTGCAGCTGATCATGGACTCGCTACGGTACTGGGTGCTCGAGATGCACGTCGACGGCTTCCGCTTCGACCTCGCCTCGACCCTCGCCCGCGAGTTCTACGACGTCGACCGGCTGTCGGCGTTCTTCGAGCTCGTGCAGCAGGACCCGATCGTCAGCCAGGTGAAGCTGATCGCCGAGCCGTGGGACATCGGCCCCGGCGGGTACCAGGTCGGCAACTTCCCGCCCCAGTGGACCGAGTGGAACGGCAAGTACCGCGACACCGTCCGCGACTTCTGGCGCGGCGAGCCGTCGACGCTCGGCGAGTTCGCCCTGCGCCTCACGGGCTCGGCGGACCTGTACGAGCAGGACGGGCGGTGGCCGGTGGCATCCATCAACTTCGTCACCGCGCACGACGGGTTCACCCTGCGCGACCTCGTCTCCTACAACGAGAAGCACAACGAGGCCAACGGCGAGGACAACAACGACGGCGAATCGCACAACCGCTCGTACAACCACGGCGTCGAAGGCCCCACCGACGACCCCGACATCCTGCGGGTGCGGGCGCGGCAGCAGCGGAACTTCCTCGCGACGATGCTGCTGAGCCAGGGCGTGCCGATGATCTCGCACGGCGACGAGCTCGGCCGCACGCAGAACGGCAACAACAACGGGTACGCGCAGGACAACGAGCTCACCTGGATCGACTGGACCTCGATCGACCAGCCGCTCATCGAGTTCACCTCGGTGCTCGCCCGCCTGCGCCGCGACCACCCGACGTTCCGCCGTCGCCGCTTCTTCGACGGCCGTCCGGTCCGACGCGAGGAGGGGGCGCCGCTCCCCGACATCGCGTGGATCCGTCCCGACGGCTCCGAGATGCAGCCCGAGGACTGGGACTCCGGCTTCGGCCGTGCGGTCGGCGTGTTCCTCAACGGCGACGGCATCCGCGAACGCGACCGCCGCGGCGAGGAGATCCACGACCGCCACTTCTTCGTCTTCTTCAACGCGGGCGACGAGACGGTCGAGTTCACGGTGCCGACCGCGTCGGCGAGCCCGACATGGGAGATCATCGTCGACACCGCCGGCGGGGCGGCCGATTCGCCCGTCGTCGAGCAGGGCGCGAGCGTCTCCGTCGGCGGTCGCGCGCTCGTCGTGCTGCGCGACCACGAGGAGGACACGGTCGAGTCCGACCCATCGGTCGCGGCCTCGCTCGCCGCGATGACGGGCACGATCGACGTCATCCCCGCGCAGGCGCCCCACACGGAACTGCCCCACTGATGGCCAACGCGCACGCGACGCCGCGCTCGACGTACCGGCTGCAGATCCGGACCGGATTCGACCTGGATGCCGCGGCCGAACTCACGGACTACCTGCGCGACCTCGGCGTGGACTGGGCCTACCTGTCACCGATCCTGGCCGCGACGAGCGGGTCGGATCACGGCTACGACGTCGTCGACCCGACCGTCGTCGACCCGGAGCGCGGCGGCGCCGAGGGGCTGACGCGGTTCGCCGCCGCGGCACGCGAGGCGGGACTCGGCATCCTCATCGACATCGTGCCGAACCACCAGGGCGTGTCGGATCCGCGGCAGAACCCGTGGTGGTGGGACGTCCTGCGCCAGGGACAGGCGTCGCCCCACGCGGCGGCGTTCGACGTGAACTGGGCGCTCGGCGGACGGCTGCGGCTGCCCGTGCTCGGGTCGGAGCTCGATGCCGCCGTCGAGGCGGGCGAGATCACGATCGACGCCGAGGCGGGCGTCGTCCGGTATTTCGACCACGAGTTCCCGCTCGCGGACGGCACCGGCGAGGGGGACGTCCGCGACGTCCTCGCGGCGCAGCACTACGAGCTGCTGTTCTGGCGCCGCGGTGACGCGGAACTCAACTACCGTCGCTTCTTCGCCGTGACGACGCTCGCGGGCGTCCGCGTCGAGGACCCGGCCGTGTTCGATGCGAGCCACGTCGAGATCGTGCGGTGGATCGACGAGGGTCTCGCCGACGGTCTGCGGGTCGACCACCCGGACGGCCTCGCCGACCCGGGCGGGTACCTCGACCTGTTGGCGGATGCCACGGATGGCGCGTACGTGCTGGTGGAGAAGATCCTCGAGCACGGCGAGGACCTGCCGTCGTGGTGGGCGACCGAGGGCACGACCGGATACGACGCGATGGCGGTCCTCGACCGCGTGCTCGTCGACCCGTCCGGCGAGCAGGGCCTCACCTTGCTCGACACGCAGCTGCGAGACGGTGCGGCAGCCGACTACGCCGACATGATGCACGAGGCCAAGCTCGCGTGGGCGACCGACGGCTTGCATGCCGAGGTGCTGCGGCTCGCGGCGCTCGTCCCCGCCGGTGAGCGGAACGGCGCGTCCGACGAGCAGTGGCTCGACGCGCTCGCCGAGCTGCTCGCGGCGTTCCCGGTGTACCGCGCCTACCTTCCCGCCGGCGTCGAAGAGGTCGGTGAGGCGGTCGCGCTGGCGTCGTCGCGCCGTCCCGAGCTGGGCGACGCGTTCGAGACGATCGCGGCGCGCCTGACGGCCGGCCCCGACAGCGAGTTCACGCGGCGGTTCATGCAGTCGACCGGTCCCGTCATGGCGAAGGGCGTCGAGGACACGACGTTCTACCGCTGGACCCGGCTCGGCACGCTCACCGAGGTGGGCGGCGACCCGACCGAATTCGCGGTCGACGTCGACGGGTTCCATGCGGCATCCGCTCGTCGTCAGGCCTCGTGGCCGGCGGCGATGACGTCGCTGTCGACGCACGACACGAAGCGCAGCGAGGACGTCCGGGCGCGCCTGTCCGTGCTGGCCGAGATGCCCGATCGATGGACCGAGGTCCTCGGCGAGCTGCGCCAGGTCGCCTCGACCGGTGACGGCCCGTTCGACAACCTGCTCTGGCAGGCGATCGTCGGCGCGTGGCCCGCATCGCGAGAGCGTCTGCACGCGTACGCCGAGAAGGCGTCGCGCGAAGCGGGGAACAGCACGACCTGGTCGGACCCGGATGAGGCTTTCGAAGAGAAGATGCACGACCTCGTCGATGCCGCCTTCGGCGATGCGCGGGCGATCGTCGAGGGTTTCGTCGACGAGATCACGCCGCTCGGCCGGTCGAACTCGCTCTCGCTGAAGCTGCTGCAGCTGGCGGGCCCGGGCGTCCCGGACGTCTACCAGGGCACCGAGCTGTGGGACCACTCGCTCGTCGACCCCGACAACCGTCGCGAGGTCGACTTTGCGGAACGCCGGCGCCTGCTCGCACGTCTCGACGAGGGGTGGATGCCGCCGGTCGACGCGTCGGGCGCGGCGAAGCTGCTCGTGGTGTCGCGCGCCTTGCGGTTGAAGCGCGACCATCCGGAGCTGTTCACGCGGTACACGCCGATGACGGTCGCGGGGGAGGCCGCGGACCACGCGGTCGCCTTCGACCGCGGCGGCGTCGTGGCGGTGGCGACGCGGTTGCCGGCCGGGCTCGCCGCTCGCGGCGGCTGGGGCGACACCGAGGTGCTGACGCACGTCGGCCCGACGGTCGACGTGCTGACCGGGCGCCGGTTCGAGGGCGGTCGTCTGCGGCTCGCCGACCTGCTGGACACCTACCCCGTCGCGCTGCTCGCGCCGGCGGACGTCATCGAAGGGGACGCATCGTGATCGAGGTCTGGGCTCCGCGTGTCGAGCGGGTGCGGCTGCGCCGCCCCGATGCGGACGACGTCGCGCTGACCGCCGCCGGTGACGGCTGGTGGCGCACCGACGTCGCGCTGGCGGACGGCGACGAGTACGGCTTCGTCCTCGGTGACGGCGACGACCTCCGTCCCGACCCGCGGTCGCGGCGGCAGCCGCGAGGCGTCCACGACGCGTCGGCGTGGGTGGACCCGGCATCCTTCTCGTGGACGGATGAGGCGTGGACCGGCCGGCAGCTTGCCGGCGGGCTGATCTACGAGCTGCACCTCGGGACGTTCACGCCCGAAGGGACGTTGGATGCCGCGATCGCCCGGTTCGACCACCTGATCGACATCGGCGTGACGCACATCGAGCTGCTGCCGGTGAATGCCTTCAACGGCACCCACAACTGGGGCTACGACGGCGTGCTGTGGTACGCCGTGCAGGAGACGTACGGCGGTCCGGCCGCGTATCAGCGCTTCGTGGATGCCGCGCACGCGGCGGGCCTCGCGGTGATCCAGGACGTCGTCTACAACCACCTGGGGCCGAGCGGGAACTACCTGCCCGAGTACGGTCCGTACCTGCGCGACGGGTCGCGGAACACGTGGGGCGACAGCCTCAACCTCGACGAGGCGGCCGTGCGGTCGTTCATCGTCGAGAACGCGCTGATGTGGATGCGCGACTTCCACGTCGACGGTCTGAGGCTCGACGCCGTGCACGCGCTGCACGAGTCGGGAAAGCAGCCCGTGCACATCCTGCAGGAGATCGCGGAGCGGACCGACGCGCTGAGCGCGCACGTCGGGCGGCCGTTGACGCTGATCGCCGAGAGCGACCTGAACGACCCGGTGATGTTCCTGCCGCGCGAGGCGGGCGGCTACGGCCTGACCGCGCAGTGGTCGGATGACTGGCACCACGCCGTGCACGTCGCGCTGACGGGCGAGGCGGTCGGGTACTACGAGGACTTCGCCGATCCTGAGGCGCTGCCGAAGGTGTGGACGGAGGGCTTCTTCCACAACGGCACCTACTCGTCGTTCCGTGAGCGCGATCACGGCCAGCCGGTGCCCGATGAGGCGGCATCCTGGCGGCTCGTCACGTACGCGCAGGATCACGATCAGATCGGCAACCGTGCGGCGGGCGACCGGTTGACGGCGACGCTGTCGACGGATCGACTGGCGATCGCGGCGGTGCTGACGCTGACCGCGCCGGGGACGCCGATGCTGTTCATGGGCGAGGAGTGGGGCGCGTCGACGCCGTGGCAGTTCTTCACCTCGCACCCCGAGCCGGAGCTCGCCGAGGCGACGGCGAAGGGCCGGATCGCGGAGTTCGTGAAGATGGGCTGGGACGAGAGCATCGTGCCGCACCCCAACGACCCCGCGACGTTTGAGCGGTCGAAGCTGGACTGGTCGGAGCTGTCGCAGGGTGATCACGCGCGGCTGCTGGATCTCTACCGGCAGTTGGCCGATCTGCGGCGCTCGCGGCCCGAGCTGACGCACCCGGGTCCCGGTGGGCGGGATGCCGAGGTGCAGACCACCTCGACAGGTCCCCGGTACGTTCTGCACCGCGGCGCGGCGCGGGTTCTCGTGAACCTGTCGTCCGAGCCGTGGGAGGTCGCCGGTGGGGACGTCTGGATCGCGTCCGTCGAGCCGACGTCGGCCGGCGAGCAGCTTGTCGTGGCCCCGGACTCCGCGGTCGTCGTCGGGGCGTAGTCCGCGTTCCCCTGTCGCGACGCGCCGTGCTCAGAAGGGTGCCGGGTCTCCGGGATGTGTGGCGGCAGGGGTGAAGGCGACGGCCGGGGTGGGTGCGTCTTCGCGGTAGGTCCTGCCGAGGGGTGAGGTCCATTCGAGGACGCCACCCGACAGTTGTCGGACCCGCCATGCGGTGAACTGCTTCATCGAATGGTGTCGTTGGCATAGGTGGGCGAGGTTGGAGAGTTCGGTTTTGCCGCCGAGGGCGTGGTCGTGGGTGTGGTCGACTTCGCACCGGATGGCGGCGACGCGGCAGCCGGGGAACCGGCAGTGCTGGTCGCGGGCTTGCAGGAACCGTCGCATCCCGGATGGGACACGGTACGAGTCGGTGGAGACGGTGACTTCGGTGGTGGGGTCGTGGAACAGGCGCTCCCACGTGTGCGTCGCACCGGCGAGAAGGCGGGCGGTCGCAGGGTCAATGGGGGAGCGGCCGGTCAGATCGCACGGTCCATCATCGGCACCGGTCAGAGTCGCTGCGGGAATCAGCACCTGCACGCGCGCGCGGATCGCGCCCAGTGGCCCGGCGGTCGTGTCGCGCGTGTCATCAAGCGACGGCGTGCCGGCAAGGAGCAGGTCGGCGAGCACGTCGGCGCGGACCTGATCGGTTGATCGCGCGTCGGTCGCGACGACCTCCGAGTTCTCGGAGCGTTCGTCTCTCGTGTCGACGATCGCCCGCGCCTGCTGTGTGAGCCGGTCGTGGATCCCCTCCGCAATCACGGTCGGCAGGGTCGCGATCAAATCCGACATCCCGTCCCGGCCCGGGATCAACCTGACGCACCGCCGCGCCGCAGCTTCCTCATGCCGCTCGGCGAACGATCGCGGATGCATCCGGTGCGCCAGGATCTCCAGCTCACCCCGCACTCGGTTCGGGGTCTCGCCTTCGCATCGCTCGATCGCAATGGCTTCGAACTCAGCCCACATCTCTGCGGGTAGGTTCAGCCCGGTCTCGACGATCGCCTTCACGTGTCCGCGGACGATCCGTCCGGCCTCCCAGGCCGCCACCGCCGCCGGGAATCCTTCGATCGTCACCCGGGCTTCCCCGATCCGGCGTTGCACCGTCCGGTCGGTCGTCCGCATCGCCCCACCGAGCTCTGCTGCAACCGACCGGAGCACCATGTCGTGGAGGGTCACTTTCGCGTTCGGGTGCGCGCCCTGCGCCTCCGCCAGCCGTCCCGCCGCGGCCAGCGTACGGAGCTGCGCGACCTGTACCGCGGCCATCCGCCGCTCCACGTCCTCGACGTCCGCAACGATGCCCGCAATGGCGGCGAGATATGCTTCGCCGCCGGGGGTTTCCATCGCTTCTGTCATACCTGAACTATCGCACCAGCCTCCGACATCGAGACCCGAAAACGGCGGAACTCAGGCGCCGCGAACAGATCCGAAATGAGAAACCTCTCACTCGCGAATACGCACCCGACACCGCACCCGACCTTCACCCCCCCTCAAGCCACCCCTCGAAGCCTGTCAAGAGGTCGCCGCCGCGCGCCACGGGGACGTACCGTGACGGCATGATGAGCTCCACCGCATCCCGTTCGTCGGACCTCACCCGCCAGATCGTCGTGATCTCGGCGGTGACGTTCATGCTGATCGCCGCCCTGTTCGGGGCCGGCGTCCTCGGCGGGACTCCGGTTCAGGACCTGCAGAACGGCGCGCTCTCCGCGACGTCGACGGTGCTCGCTCCCGCGGCGCAGGCCTTCTCGATCTGGAGCGTCATCTACCTGTTCATGATCGCGTACACGATCTGGCAGGCGCTTCCGTCGCAGCGCGGGAGCGATCGCCAGCGCAAGGTCGGCTACCCGATCGCCGTCACGGCCGTCCTCAACGGACTGTGGCTGCTCGCCGCCCAGTACACGACGCTTCTCATCACCGTCCTGACGATCGTCGCGCTCCTCGTCGCGCTCGGGTGGACGATCCGCATCCTCGTGCTCACCCCGCCCCGCACCGTCGCCGAGACGTTCTTCACCGACGTCTCCGTCGGCCTCCACCTCGGCTGGGTCACCCTCGCCACCGTCGCGAACACGACGGCGTGGCTCACCGCCGAGGTCGCCCCGCGATCGTGGGGCGACGCGGCCACCGCGTGGGGCATCGCCGTCATCATCGTGGTGGTCCTGATCGCCGCGGCGACCGCCGTCCGGACCGGTGGGCGCCTGGCCCCGGCCCTGGCCTCGGCCTGGGGACTGCTGTGGATCGGCATCGGCCGCTTCGCGACCGAGCCCGAATCCACCCCGATCGCCATCACCGCCTGGATCGCCGCGGCGATCGTGGTCATCGTCCCGCTCGTTCTCTGGGCGCGCGGACGCCGCGGCGAACTCGCCCTCGCGCGCAGCTGAGCCTCAGAAGATCTCGGCGAACCGGCGCAGGAGCCGCTGCGGTTCGTCGAGGTCTGCGGAGATCACGCGCGCCGCGACGGTGTCGTATTCGTCCGCGTCGAAGTAGCCGTGGTTGCGGTAGGTCGTCATCCGCTCCGTGAACGCGACACCGGTCGGCTCGGGGTGGAACTGCGTCGCGTACAGGCGCTCACCGAACCGGTAGGCCTGCACGGGGCAGTCCTCGTTCGTCGCCAGGAGCACCGCGCCCTCGGGGAGACGCTCGATGGCCTCCTTGTGCGCCGTCAGGGCGGTGAACTCCGCCGCCAGCCCGCCGAACAGCGGATCTCTCCGACCGGCGTCGGTGAGGTGGATGCCGGTGGGCCCCGTCCCCTCCGGGTACTCGCGCGTGACCTCGCCGCCGAGGGCGCGTGAGGCGACGCCGATCCCGAAGCACGTGAACAGCGCCGTGGTCCGCCCCGCCGCGGCCGCCTGCGCCACGGCCCTGAGCCCCGCCTCGATCCGCACCTGCTGAGCGGACTTGGAGTCGTCGGCATCCGTCGTGTTGAAGGGGCTGCCGCCGACGACGAAACTGCGCCAGCGATCGAACGCCTCGGCGGGCAGATCGTCGTCGACGAGGTTCCATCGTTCCAGGCCGCTCTCGCCGACGCCCATCGCCTGATGGAACGACGCGTACTCGCCGTCCGCGGCATCCACCTGCGGGCGAACGCACAGGTAGACGAGCGGAGCCATTCCTCGAGTCTAAATGCCCGGTCCGAGGCCGTACGCCGCGCGTCAGCGCGACGAGTTCGAGGTGCGCCCCCGGACGATTCCGACGAACGCGTCGACCAGCTCGCTCGCCCCGTCGACGGGCCAGGCGAGCGCGACGGCGGATGCCGGGGCCTCCGCGAGCGGCCGGAACGCGACGTCTTTGCGGTGATGCAGACGCGCGAGGGACATCGGGACGAGGACGATCCCGACGCCAGCGGCGACGATCTCGACCGCCTCGCCGGTCGTGGCCGGCGCCGCGAAGCGCGGCGCCTCGGTCCCCGCGACCTCGAAGGACAGGACGTCGTCGTCAGGCACGATCCGGACCTCCCCGACCAGGTCGTCGGCCGTCAGCTCGTCCGCCGCGGTCAGGTGGGAGTCGGCAGCGCACACCACGACCGTCGTCTCCTCGTAGAGCGGGATGACGTTCAGACCGTCGCGGTCGATCGGCAGCCGGACGATCGCCGCATCCACGTCACCCCGCGCGAACGCCGCGTGTTGCTCCGCGACCGTGAGGGGGACGAGCTCGAGCGGATTGCGCGGCATCCGCGTCTTCCAGATGTCGATCCACTTACCCGGCGTCGCGCCAGGAATCGCGCCGAGGCGGAACGGGCCGGGCGGCGGTGCGGGTACCGGCGCGGCCTGCGTGGGTGCCGGCTTCCGCTTCGCCGTGGGCTTCGGAGTCGGCTTGGTGCCCCCCGCGCGGCCCTTCCCCGGCGTTGGACGGCCGCCCTTGCGCTGGGGTCCGCCGCGTGTCGCCATGCCTGCCAGCGTAGCCGCGCGCCTCGGGACGCTTCGGGATGCCACGGGGATGCCGCGGCTCAGCAGGTGCCCCACCGTCCGGCGCCCTGGGCCCGAGCGGCGGCTTCGGCATCGGCGAATCTCTCGGCGTACCGGGTGTTCGGTGCGACACGAATCGTCTCGGCGTGACCTTCGGCGACGAGCGCCTCGTTGACGAAGGTCCCGCCCTCGGTCCAGAGGTAGCGGAGTTCGCGGTCGTACCGGTCGAGGTCCTCCTGGTCGGCGACGGCCCGGAGGCGGGCGCCCTCGGGCGCGAGGTCGCGCAGCCGGGCGGTCGCGGCATCCGCTCCGCATTCCGGTTCGGGATGCGCCTCGGGAGCGTCGATGCCGATCAGACGGACTCGAGTACCGTCCGCAGTCACGAGGGTGTCGCCGTCGACCACGCGCTGCACCGTGATCACGTCGGCTCCCGCCGGCATCCCCTCACCCGTCGACCCGCGCAGAGCGGATGCCGCGACCCAGATCCCCGCCAGCAGGAGCGCACCGACGAACCCCGCGACGACGGCGCGGGTCGAGCGGCGCGGGGTGGTCATGCGCCGAGGCTAACCCCAGCCACAGACGAAGGCCCGACCCCTGGAGAGGGATCGGGCCTTGCAGACGTGTGAGGGGGCGGTCAGGCCGCCAAGCGGAGGCCGCGACGGTCGGTCGCGACGCGCTCGCCTTCGGGGATGCTCTCGTCGTCGCCGATGAGGGATTCCGGTGCGACCCGCGCTCCGGCGCCGACGAAGCAGCGGACGCCGATCTTCGCGCCGGCACCGATGGCTGCTCCGGGTCCGATGTGCGCGTGGGGTGCGATCTCTGCGTTCGGGCCGATGACGGCCTCCGGTTCGATCCACACTCCGCGTCCGATGCGGGCGCCTGCGGCGATCTGCGCTCCGGGTTCGACGTAGCTTCCTGCTTCGACGATCGCGCTCGGGTGCACCTTGGCTCCGTTCGCGATCAAGCCACGTCCGTTGGCGTGCTTGCGGTAGCGCAGCGTCTCGCCTCGGTCGTTCTCGATGTCGATGTAGTTCTTGCCCACGGGTCCTCCTTGACGGATACAACGTCCCACAGGGCATTTCATTCCCGAATGGCACCCGAAATCACGGGGTTGACCGCGGCTGGGTAACCTGATTCGGTGACAGCGCACGAAGAGATGGTCGACCCCGCCGCCCCCGAGACGGGCCCGTCGCTCGTCTTCGAGGAGAAGGCCGCTCCGCACACCTGGCTCGACGACATCGTCGGACTCGCGACCGGAACGTTCACCGTTTCCCTGGGATTGTTCCTGCTGCACATGAGCATGGCCGTCACCGGCGGCACCGCGGGCCTGTCCCTGCTGCTGAACTATGCGCTCGACTGGCCGTTCGCGGCACTGTTCGCCGTCGTCAACCTGCCCTTCGGCGTCCTGGCGGTCTGGAAGCGCGGGTGGAACTTCGCCCTCCGCACCCTCGTCTGCATCGGGGCCGTGTCGGGCTTCTCCGTCCTCATCGAGCACTTCTTCCTCGTCGAACGGATCGATCCCGTCTTCGGGACCATCGCCGGCAACCTCCTCGCCGGGATCGGCCTGCTGATCGTCTTCCGGCACGGCGCGAGCCTCGGTGGGATCAACGTCGTCGCCCTCGTGATCCAGGATGCGACCGGAATCCGCGTGGGGTGGACCATGATGGTCTTCGATGTCCTCGTCATCCTGCTCGCCCTCCTGGTCGTCCCCTGGCAGTTCGTTCTGCTCAGCGCGGCGGGGGCCGTCGTGCTGAACCTCGTCCTCGCTCTGAACCACCGGCCCGGCCGGTACATCGGCCACTGATGGTCGACATCGGAGGAGTACGCCTGTCGGGCAGGATGATCTGCGCGTCGAAGGACGAAGCGGATGCCGTGCGTCGCCACCTCGACGCGCACATCGAGCGCACGCGGGCCGAAGACGGCTGCCTGCTGTTCGAGATCAGGCCGCTCGGGGGCGGCCGCGCGTGGTCGGTCGAGGAGCTCTGGACCGATGCCCCGGCCTTCCGGGAGCACCAGCGACGCGCCGCCGACAGCGAGTGGGGCCGCGCGACGGCGGGGATCGAGCGCCGCTACCGCGTCGAGGGACTCACGCCGGACGAGTGACCGGTCGGCCGGTCACGGCTGGCAGACGGGGCACCAGAACACGATCCGCTCGCTCGTCGCACGCGCCCCGAGCTCCGATCCCTCGATGAGCGTGCCGCAGCGTCGGCACGGTTTGCCGCCGCGTCCGTAGACCCACGTCTGCTTCCCCGGGCGGTTGTCGCCTGTGAACGTGCGTCCCTGCCGATCCCGGTTCGCGCGGATCATCCGCACGCCCGTGTCGATGAGACCCGCGACGTCGACCTCTTTCGCGAGGGCGGTGGGACGGATGCCGCGCACGAACAGCAGCTCGTTGGCGTACTCGTTGCCGAACCCGGCGACGTTCCGCTGATCGAGGAGCGCCACGTGGATCGCACGCTCGTCGGCTGCGACGTTCGCCACCGCCTGCGCCGCGTCCCAGTCGGCGGAGAGCGGATCGGGCCCGAGGTGCCTGACCACGCGGTCCTCCTCGGCGGTCGGCAGGACCTCGACCATCGCGAGCTCGAAGCCGACGGCATTCGCGGGTCGCGTGCCGACGATCGCCCGCGCCTGGAACGCGGGGGCGCGCCACTTCTGTCCGGGTCGGTAGACGTGCCAGCGGCCCTCCATCTTGAGGTGGGAGTGCAGGGTCTGCGTCCCGATGCGCATGAGCAGGTGCTTGCCGCGCGGCACGACCTCGCGCACCGTCTCACCGCGCAGGTCGACCGTGGCGCTCCGCGGCACACGGACCTCGAAGCGCGTCACCTCATGGCCCGCGAGCGCCTCGTCCAGCTTCCGCGCAGCGCGGAAGACGGTATCGCCCTCAGGCATGCTGCGGCTCCCGTGCGCCACGCCGCAGGGTGAGACCCTTGGGCGACTCGACGAAGCCGGCGTCGCGGAGGGCGCGGCCGGCGGCGGTCGTGTAGACGAACGCGCCGCTCACCTGCTCGATCGTGAGGGTGTCGAGGCCACGGGCGCGCGAGGTCTCGACGAGGCTGCGCGCGGCGGCGACCAGGACGTCCTCGTCGTCGGTGAACGCGAGCGCGGTGCGCCCGCCGCGCTCGAGGTAGAGCACGAGGGTGCCGTCGACGAGCACGACCAGTCCGCCGGCTTTGCGGCCGGGGCGGTGGTTCACTCCCTCGATCGACGGCCAGTTCAGCGCCGCGCCGTAGGGGTTGGCGGGATCGGTCGCGGCGAGCGTCCGCGCGGTGAGGGGAGCGGGCTCGGGCACCGAGGCGAACTCGCGGAGCCGGTCGACGGTCGCCGAGGTCGCGAACTGGGCGGCACCCAGCTTCTCGACGAAGTAGCCGCGCCGGCAGTGCCCGGCATCTTCGAATCCCGCCAGGATCCGGTACACCTGCGCGAAGCCGCCCGGGACCCCCTCGGCCTGGACCGAGCCGCGGGTGACGACGCCGTAGCGCTCGAGGAGCATGCCCGCCGTCGCGGTCACCCGCAGGGTCGCGTCGTCATCGGGGACGGGCAGCAGCGACCAGCGGCCGCCGACCATCGCCGGGCGCTGCGGTGCGGGCCGCGCCGCGGCGGCGATCGGCGTGCCGCGGAACATGCGGGTGCGGGGTGTCCGCCGCGTCACCCGATGCGCTTGGGATCCGCCGGCGAGGAGCCCTCGGACGGGCGCGAACGTGTCGTTCGTGACGCGCCCCGACCAGGTCAGGTTCCAGAGCGCGTCGATGACGGACTGCTCGTTCGGCGCCTCGACCATGCCGACCAGCTGACCGGCGAAGTAAGCGCCGCCGGCGCCGAGCGCGTCGAGGAGCGACTGCTCGAACGGCGTCACCTCGTCTTCGGGGATCTGCAGCGTGAGCGTCGCGGCATCCGCGGGGTGCAGCGCGATCCAGCCGTCGCGTCCGGGCAGAGACCCGTGACCCGACCAGAGCACCTCGCCCGTCGCAGTGAGTTCGTCGAGCAGGGCGGGAGAGTAGTTCCGCACGCGCGACGGCAGGATGAGCGATTCCCAGGCGCTTGCGGGGAGCGGCACGCCGGCCAGCTGCTCGACCACGGCGAGCACGCCGTCGACTCCCTCGAGCGGACGCGTCAGGTGCTGCCAGACGGGCAGGAACCGCCCCAGCGCCTCGGGCTCGACGGGTTCGACGCTCCCGCGGATCGCGGCGAGCGAACGCATCCGGATGCGGCGCAGCACCTCGCTGTCGCACCACTCGAGGTCGTCCGAGTGCGCGGAGTCCGCGGGGAGGAAGAATCCGCTCGCGAGACGGCCCTGTGCTTCGAGGCGCTGCAGGGTCTGACGCGCGACGGCGCCGCCGACGCCGAGGCGCGTCGCGACGTCGGCCGTCCGGAACGGGCCGTGCGTGCGCGCGTAGCGGGCGACGAGGTCGGCGAGCGGGTCGGCGACCGGTTCGAGGAAGGCTGTCGGGATGCCGACGGGCAGCGCCGCTCCGAGCGCGTCGCGCAGGCGCCCGGCGTCCTCGATCGCCGCGACGCGGGAGACGCCGCCGAACGTGACGCGGATCGCGCGGCGGGCGTCGACGAGCTCGTCGAGCAGGGCCGCGGCATCCGCTTCCGTGGCCGCGGGGGCGGGAGCATCGGGGTCTGTCGATGCCCCTTCGAGCCGCTCGGCGACCTCGACGACGGACTGAGGGCCCAGCAGGCGCAGGAGATCGGCGACGCCCTCGACCCCGCGCACGCGCCTCGTCGGCTCGAGTCGCTGGAGTTCGCGCTCGTACTGCTCGATGACGCCGGGATCGAGCAGCTCGCGCATCTCGATCTTGCCCAGCAGCTCGCTCAGCAGGGCGGGATCGACCGACAGCGCTGCCGCTCGGCGCTCGGCGAGGGGCGAGTCGCCCTCGTACATGAACGCGCCGACATATCCGAAGAGCAGGTCGCGCGCGTACGGGGATGGAGAGCTGGTCGTCGTCTCGACGAGACGGATGCGGCGGTCCGCGATGCTCCGTGCGATCCGCAGCAGGGCCGGGAGGTCGTAGACGTCCTGCAGGACCTCGCGCAGGGTCTCGAGGATGATCGGGAAGGTGGGGTGCTCCTTCGCGACCTCCAGCAGTTGCGCGGAACGCTGTCGCTGCTGCCACAGGGGCGAGCGCTTGTTCGGGTCGAGGCGGGGGAGCAGGAGCGCCCGCGCCGCGCACTCGCGGAACCGCGAAGCGAACAAAGCCGACCCGCCTACCTCCGACGTGACGAGCTGTTCGAGCTCGTCGGCGTCGAAGACGAACAGCTCGGCTCCGGGCGGTTCGGCATCCGTGTCGGGCACGCGGGCGATGATGCCGTCGTCGCTCGCGACCGCCGAGCCTTCGACACCGAGACGCTCGCGGATCCGGGCGTTGACGGCCAGTGCCCACGGGGCGTGCACGTGCATGCCGTACGGGGAATGCAGGATGACGCGCCAGTCGCCCACCTCGTCGCGCGACCGCTCCACGGTCAGGGTCTTGTCGGTCGGCAGGCTGCCGGTCGCCTCGCGCTGCTCGCCGATGTAGGCGAGCAGGTTGCCGATCGCGTTGTCGTCGAGGCCGGACTCGCGCAGCCGCGCGGTCGCCTTCTCGGGCTTCGCCGTCGACAGCTCGCGCGAGAACTTGCCGAGGGCCTCGCCGAGTTCCGCGGGTCGGCCGAGTCCGTCGCCGTGCCAGAACGGCAGCTTTCCCGGTTGACCGTAGGCGGGGAGGACGTTCACCCGGTCGTGGGTGATCTCGACGATGCGCCAGCTCGTCGTGCCGAGAGTGAACACGTCGCCCACACGGGACTCGTAGACCATCTCCTCGTCGAGCTCGCCGACGCGTGCGTTGCGCGCCTCGCCCGAGATGAAGACGCCGAAGAGCCCCCGGTCCGGGATCGTCCCGCCGCTGGTGACCGCGATGCGCTGCGCACCCGGCCTGCCGGTGATGGTGCCGGCATCCCGATCCCACACGACGCGGGGCCGCAACTCGGCGAAGGCATCGGAGGGATACCGCCCCGCGAGCAGGTCGAGCGTCGCCTCGTACGCGGACCGCGGCAGGGAGCGGAACGGGGCCGAGCGCTTGACGGTCTCGAACCAGCCCTCGACGTCGAGGACGGCCACGGCGGACGCGGCGATCGTGTGCTGGGCGAGGATGTCGAGTGGGTTCTGCGGCACCGAGATCGCCTCGATCTGCCCCGCGAGCATCCGCTCGGTCACGACCGCTGTATGAAGGACGTCGCCCCGGTGCTTGGGGAAGAGTGCGGCGCGGCTGACCTCGCCGACCTGGTGACCGGCGCGACCGACGCGTTGCAGACCGGATGCCGCCGAGGGCGGCGCCTCGACCTGGATCACGAGGTCGACGGCGCCCATGTCGATGCCGAGCTCCAGGCTGCTCGTCGCGACGACGCAGCGCAGCGCCCCGGACTTCAGCTCGTCCTCGACCTGCGCGCGCTGCTCCTTCGACACCGAGCCGTGGTGCGCCTTCGCGAGGATCGCCTCGACACCCGGAGCCTCTGCTACCGGGACCCTCATCGCCGCCGGCACCGTCTGGTCCGGCACGTCGATGCCGACCCGCTCCGCGTAGATCTCGTTGAGCCTCCCCGTCAGACGCTCTGCGAGACGCCGCGAGTTGGAGAAGACGATGGTGGAGCGGTGGGCGAGGATGCGGTCGACGATCGCCTCTTCGACGTGCGGCCAGACCGACCCGGTCATCTCCGACGACTGCGGCGGCGTGTACCAGTTGCCCCCGTCGCCGTCGTCGTCGTCCGGGTCGACGGCCACCGGCTCCTCCTCCTCGGGCGCACCGGGCGGGGGCGGGGGATTCGTGAGGTCGTCGATCGGCACGACGACGGACAGGTCGAACGCCTTCGTCGCCTTCGGCGCCACGATGTCGACCGGAGCCGCTCCACCGAGGAACCGGGCAACCTCATCGATCGGGCGGACCGTCGCCGAGAGGCCGATGCGCTGCGCCGGGGTGTCGAGCAGCGCGTCGAGCCTCTCGAGACTCACGGCGAGGTGCGCACCGCGCTTGGTCGCGGCGACCGCGTGGACCTCGTCGACGATGACGGTGTGGATGCCGCGGAGCGTCTCGGCCGCCTGCGAGGTCAGCATCAGATACAGGGACTCAGGCGTCGTGATGAGGATGTCCGGGGGATCGGCGAGCAGGCGCCGACGGTCCCCGGAAGGCGTGTCGCCGGAGCGGACACCCGCGGTCACATCGGGCGCGGGCATGCCGAGACGACGGGCCGACTGCCCGATGCCCACCAGCGGGGAGCGGAGGTTGCGCTCGACGTCGACGCCGAGCGCCTTGAGCGGCGAGACGTAGAGGACGCGCGTGCGGGGAGGCGCGGCATCCGCTCGCTTCTTCCTGCCCCGAGCGGGCTTCTCGTCGTCGGCAGCGGGCTTCTCGGCCACCCGGTCGCGGAAGATGCGGTCGAGCGCCCAGAGGAACGCCGAGAGCGTCTTGCCGGAGCCGGTCGGGGCGACCACGAGCGCGTGCTTGCCGGCGGAGATCGCCTGCCACGCGCCGGCCTGCGCAGCCGTGGGCGCGTGGAAGGCGCTGCGGAACCAGTCCTGCGTCGCAGGGCTGAACCGCTCGAGGACGTCCGCCATGGTCCCATCATCGCGCGGACCACCGACACCGGGCCGGGGCTTGCGCCCCGGCCCGGTCGTCAGACCTCCGTCATCCGACCGGCTCGGAGCTCCAGGGTGAGGTCGGGGTCGATGCGTTCGAGGAACGCATCGTCGTGACTCACCACGAGCACCGCGCCCCGATAGGCCGACAGTGCATCGACGAGCTGGTCGACCGTGTCGAGATCGAGGTTGTTCGTCGGCTCGTCGAGCACCAGCAGGTGCGGCGGCGGGTCGGCCAGCAGCAGGCGTGCCAGTGCGACGCGGAACCGCTCGCCGCCCGACAGTGCCGCGACGGGGCGGTGCACCGTGTCGCCGCGGATGAGGAACCGCGCCAGTCGGTTCCGCAGTTCGACGTCACCCACCCCGGGCGCGGCGGCGCGAATGTTCTCGAGCACCGCGGCACCCTCGTCCAGACCGTCCACCCGCTGCGACAGGTAGCCGATCCGATCGGTGTGCGCCTCGGCGCGTATCGAACTCCGGAAGAACGCCGCATCCGCACCCGTTCGAGCCGGGCCCGAACCCTCTTGACCGGAGAACGGCTCCGAGGTCGCTGCCGCCGCGCGTTCCGTATTCAGTCTCGGCGATCTCGGGACGGCTGGGATCCCCGCTGTTTCGGGGGCAGCCGCCGATGATGAGACCGGGAAGACTGAATACGGAACAACCCTGCCGTCCGCCGACGCGACGAGTCGCTCGAGCAGCGTCGTCTTGCCGGCACCGTTGGGTCCGATCAGCGCCACGCGCTCCGGCCCCTGGATTATCCAGGAGCGCTCGCCGTCGCCGAGCGTCGCAATGCGGCGGCCCGTGCCGACGTCCGGATCGGGCAGGTCGATGCGAACCGTGTCGTCGTCGCGCACACGGCGTCCGGCGGTGTCGACGGCGGCGCGCGCGGCATCCACCTTCTCGTTCGCCTCGACGCGCAGCTTGCCCGCCGTCACCTGCGCGGACCGCTTCATCGCCCCCAGCACGATCTTCGGCGCCGCCTTCCGTGCCGCGAGCTTCCTGCCGTGCGCGTCGCGCGTGGCGATCGCCGACTCGATCTGCTGGCGGTCGCGCTTCTCACGCCGCAGCACCTGTCGCGCAGCCGTCTCCGCGTGCGCCGCCGCGGCCTGCTCGGTGTCGAGCCACGCCTTCCAGGCCGAGTACGGGCCGCCGAAGACCGACAGCTCTGAGCCGTAGAGCTCGGCGGTGTCGTCGAGTTCGTCGAGCAGCGCGGTGTCGTGGCTGACCACGATCAGCGTCCCGCGCCACGAGCGGACGAGGTCGTGCACCCGCACACGCGCGTCGCGGTCGAGATTGTTCGTCGGCTCGTCGAGCAGGGCGATCTCGGCGCCGCGCAGTCGGACGCCGACGAGGGCTGCGAGGACGGCCTCGCCTCCCGAGAGCTCCCCGACGCAGCGGTCGAGTGCGCCGTCGGGCAGGCCGACCTCGGCGAGAGCCGCGGTCGCGCGCGCCTCGACGTCCCAGTCGTCGCCGACCGTGTCGAAGTGGCGCTCGTCGACGTCGCCGCGCTCGATCGCGCGCACCGCGTCGAGGATCGTGGCGATACCGAGGAGGTCCGCGACGCGCCGCGCCGTATCGAGCGTCAGCTGCTGGGGCAGCAGATCGACGCGTCCGGCGGTCGTGATGGATCCGGATGCCGGGTCGAGGGTCCCGGCGATGAGTTTCAGCAGTGTCGACTTGCCGGAGCCGTTGCGACCGACGAGGCCGGTGCGGCCGCCGCCGAAGGCTCCCGTGACGTCGCTCAGCGCGACCGTGCCGTCGGGCCAGGCGAAGGTGACGCGGTCGAGGGTGACCGCGGAGGTGAGGGTGGTGGGCATGGGCGCCTCCCTGTTCGGGGTGCGCGGACGCCGGCGTCGACGACCCGATCCGCAGCGCTCGGTGCGGCCGGGCAGCACGATGTGCTGCGTCGAAGGGGACGGTCCGCGCCGGTCGGTGAATCGATCACCGGGCGGACCGTCGAATCGTCCTCGAGGAGGGTCGACGGGTCAGCGCGGGATCACAGCGCGATCGCGTCGATTGCCTTCAACGGCTCTTCCTCACACTCGGGACAGGACGTCGACCATGCTAGCCACGTCGGCGAGCGGATGCCAGGGGTCCGGTCAGTCCTTCGGCTTCGCCACCTGCTTCTCGAGGAACACCCGGACGTCGCCGAGCTCCTCGGTCGAGACGCTGTGTGCGAGGTCCGGGTAGACCCGCCCGCTCAGGTCGACGTGGCTCGGCAGCCACTGCGCGGTGTGATCGACGAACCGGGGCGGGATGACCTCGTCGCGCGCGCCGCGCCCCCAGAACACCGGCGGGCGTACGTCGGCGAGCTCCGCGTCCCCGTCGGCGGGTTCGGGGAAGGCGTAACCGGCAAGGTTCACGGCGAACGCGGCACCCTGCGGTCGCCTGCGCATCATCTGCAGAGCGATGACCGCGCCCTGCGAGAAGCCGAGAAGACCGACGGATGCCGCGCCTCCCCGCACGTCGTCGACCCACTGCCAGACCGCCTCGGTCGACGCGATGACCTCGCTGTGGTCCCGGCTCTCGACGCCGTCGATCGTGAACCAGGAGTAGCCGGGCATCGGGAAACGCGGCGCGAGCGGCGCGCGGACCGCCGCCACGACGAATTCGTCGGGAAGGTGCGGCACGAGGCCGAAGAGGTCGGCCTCGTTCGACCCGTACCCGTGCAGCAGCACCAGGAGCGGACGGTCGGCCCGTTCCTCGGCGGGTGCGGACCACAGGACGACATCGGGATCGAGCGAGGAGGCGGCCACCATGCGTCCATCCTGCCCCAGCCCCCCGACACGGGCGAGGGAAACGGACGAGGTCGCACGGGCGGGGCGCCCCGGCATCCGCTCGGGTATACATGAGGCATGGCCGTCCGCACTCCCGACCCCGACCCGAACGAGCAGGGCGACGAGGGCGCCTCGCGTGATCCGCTCCGCGGGCTGGGGTCGTCGATGGGCCGTCCGGGGTCCGCGGGCAACCCCGCGTGGCTGAGCGACGTCGAGCTCGCCGAGGCGCGACGCCGCCTGCCGATGCTGTACGTCGAGGCCGTGCCCGTGCGTCTCGACGGCATGGGCGCCGTGACCGAGGTCGGCATCCTGCTGCGAGCGACGCCGATGGGCGAGATCTCCCGCACGATCGTGTCGGGGCGTGTGCGGTACGGCGAGACGGTCCGCGATGCGCTGTTCCGGCACCTCGAGAACGACTTGGGGCCGATGGCGTTCCCGCTGCTGCCGCCGCAGCCGGCTCCGTTCACGGTCGCGGAGTACTTCCCGATCCCCGGTGTGAGCGCCTACCACGACGACCGGCAGCACGCCGTCTCGCTCGCGTTCGTCGTTCCCGTCACAGGCACCTGCGAGCCGCGTCAGGACGCCCTCGAGGTCACGTGGATGTCGCCCGAAGAGGCCTCGTCCGACGCCCTCGCGGCCGAGATGGAGGGCGGCCGCTCGACTCTCGTGCGGCAGGCCCTCGCCTCCGTCGGCGCCCTGCGCTGACCCGTTCCGCCGCGTCAGCTGCGCGTGAGGCGTGACAGGGCTTCGACGAACGCGTCGACGTCGGATTCGGTGGTGTCGAAGGAGCACATCCAGCGCACCTCGTTCTTCGAAGCGTCCCAGTCGTAGAAGCGGAACGACTCGCGGAGCTTCTCAGCGACGCCGTCGGGAAGGACCGCGAACACGCCGTTCGCCTGCGTCGGCTGACTGAAGCGCACGCCCGAGATGGAGCCGTCCGCCAGCCCCGCCTCGACGGCCGTACGCAGTCGTGCCGCCATGGCGTTGGCGTGGCGGGCGTTGCGCAGGTAGAGGTCGCCTTCGTACAGGGCGACCAGCTGCGCCGACACGAAACGCATCTTGGACGAGAGCTGCATGTTCAGCTTGCGCAGGTAGGGCAGGCCCTGGGATGCCGCGGGGTCGAGCACGACGATCGCCTCGGCCGCGAGTGCGCCGTTCTTCGTGCCGCCCGCGCTGACGAGGTCGACGCCGGCATCCTTCGTGAACGACCGGATCGGCAGGTCGAGGGCCGCGGCGGCGTTCGAGAGGCGCGCGCCGTCGAGGTGCAGGCGCATGCCGCGGGAGTGCGCGTGGTCTGCGAGGGCGCGGATCTCGTCGGGCGTGTACAGGGTGCCGAGCTCGGTGGACTGCGTGATCGAGACGACGAGCGGCTGCGCGCGGTGCTCGTCGCCCCAGCCCCAGGCCTCCATGTCGACGAGCTCCGGCGTCAGCTTCCCGTCGTCGGTCGGCACGTTCAGGATCTTGATGCCCGCGACCTTCTCGGGAGCGCCGCCCTCGTCGACGTTGATGTGGGCGGTGGATGCCGCGACCACGGCGCCCCAGCGCGGGAGCATCGACTGGAGGCCGGTGACGTTCGCCCCGGTGCCGTTGAAGACGGGGAGCGCCTGCGCGTCGTCGCCGAAGTGGCGCGCGAAGACCTCCTGCAGGCGTGCGGTGTACACGTCTTCGCCGTAGGCGATCTGGTGGCCGTCGTTGGCGGCGGCGATGGCCGCGAGCACCTCGGGGTGGACCCCGGAGTAGTTGTCGCTGGCGAAGGAACGGATCGTCGGGTCGTGGAGCGTCGTCACCCCCTAAGCCTAGGTTGCGCGCGGTCCCCCTTTCCCGTGTCGGAGCCCGGCGATACCCTCGCCGCATGAGCGAAGCGACACGGCCGTCGCGCACCGTTCCTCCGGGCGGGATGCGCACGTTCCTGCACGTCCTGGTGAACACCGCCGTCGCGAACGTCACGACGAGCTTCCTGTGGTTCGCCCTCACCTTCTGGGTGTACCTCGAGACGAAATCCGTTCTCGCCACGGGCATCATCGGCGGCGCCTACATGCTGCTGCTGGCGATCTTCGGCATGGTCTTCGGCACGCTGGTCGACCGGTTCCGCAAGCACGCCGTCATGGTGTTCTCCGGGGTCTTCACGCTTGCGGCTTTCCTCGCGGCCGGCGCGATCTACGTCTCGCAGCCGGAGTCCGCCATCCTCGACCTCGGCGGCCCGTGGTTCTGGCTGTTCTCCGGCATCATCCTGACCGGCGCCGTCGTCGAGAACCTTCGCAACATCGCCCTGTCGACGACGGTCACCCTCCTCGTGCCGACCGAGCGCCACGCGAACGCCAACGGTCTCGTCGGCACGGTGCAGGGCATCGCCTTCATCGTGACGAGCGCGCTCTCGGGCCTCGCGATCGGACTCGTCGGCATGGGCTGGACCCTCGGGGTCGCGATCGCCTTCACCGCCGTACCACTCGTCCACCTGCTGTTCGTGCGGATCCGCGAGGATGCGCCGACGCCCGATCCCGGGTCGAAGATCCTCGACATCCGCGGGGCCGCGGCGGCCATCCGGGCAGTGCCGGGCCTGTTCGCACTCATTCTCTTCTCGACCTTCAACAACCTCATCGGCGGCCTCTACATGGCGTTGATGGATCCCTACGGTCTGGAACTGTTCGACGTGAAGATGTGGGGCGTCGTCCTCGCCATCACCGCCACCGGCTTCCTCATCGGCGGCGGCATCGTCGCGGCGAAGGGTCTCGGCAGGAACCCCATCCGGACCCTGCTGCTCGCAGTCGCGGTCATGGGCCTGCTGGGCGCCGTCTTCACGCTGCGGGAGTGGTGGTGGCTCTACGCCGTCGGGATCTGGGCGTACATGACACTCGTCCCCGTGATCGAGTCGGCGGAGCAGACGGTCATCCAGAAGGTCGTCCCCTTCGAACGTCAGGGCCGGGTCTTCGGGGCGGCCACCGCGCTCGAGGTCTCCACCGGTCCGATCACCTCGTTCGCGATCGCCCCGATCGCGGAGTTCTGGATCATCCCGTACCTCCGTACCGACGACGGCGAGCGGACGTGGTCGTGGCTGCTCGGCGAGGGTGAGATGCGCGGGATCGCGCTGATCTTCCTCGTCGGTGGACTGATCATGGTCGCTGCAGCGCTCGCCGCATTCCTGACGCGGTCGTATCGAACGCTTTCTGACGAGTATCGGGAGGCACCCCAGACGGCCGAAGCGGATGCCGCGGTCCCGGACGCCGCACCCGGCATCCCCTCGTCGTCCCGGGAAGCGGCGGGAGGTGTCGCGGGCGACTGACGGCGTGGGCCGAGACGGCTTCGGCGCCCGAGTCCCCCAGAGCCCGGGCGCCGAAGTGGATTCCGAACGCCTCAGGCGTCGGAAGCGCGGATGCCGGCGACGCCGGCGATGACGGGGCGCATCTTCTTCTCGAGCGCCTCGAAGAACATCGACAGCGGGAACTCGTCGTCCAGCACGGCGTCGGTGTACCCCTTCGGAGGTCCGCCGAGAATGTCGTCGGACAGCCCCCGGGCCCACTGCGAGGCCGGGTGCGGCGTCACGGTCCGGCGGACGAGGTCGTACGCTGCGAGCCAGTGCGCGACCTTGGGTCGATCGATCGACTCCCAGTAGAGCCGGTCGATCGCGTCGCTGAGCGCGATGACGGCGTCGGCGACGCGGTCCCACTCGAACGCGAGCGACGTGTCGGTCCAGTGCAGCACGCCGCGCTGGTGCAGCCAGGCGAACAGCAGCTGACCGCCCAGACCGTCGTAGTTGCGGACGCGGGTTCCGGTGATGGCGAAGCGGAAGATGCGGTCGAAGATCACGGCGTACTGGACGAGTCCGGCGTGCTCGAGCATCTCGCCCTCGGCATCCGTCAGCGACGCCTTCGCCGAGAGTTCCTTCTCGATCGCGACGCACTCCCGGAACGCGGTGAGGTCGCAACGCAGCTCTTCGAGCGAGTACAGGAAGAACGGCATCCGCTGCTTGATCATGAACGGGTCGAACGGCAGGTCGCCGCGCATGTGCGTCCGGTCGTGGATGAGGTCCCACATGACGAAGGTCTTCTCGGCCAGACGCTGATCGCCCAGCAGACGGGCGGCGGCCTCCGGCAGCTCGAGGCGGGTGATCTCGGATGCCGCGCGCACGACGCGGCGGTAGCGAGCGGCCTCGCGGTCCTGGAAGATCGCGCCCCACGTGAAGGTCGGCACCTCGCGCATGGCGACCGTCTCGGGGAAGAGGACGGCGGAGTTCGTGTCGTACCCGGGCGTGAAGTCGAGCAGGCGGAACGAGACGAACAGGCGGTTCGTGTACGTCTGCTCGAGCTCGGCGATGAACTCCGGCCAGATCGTCTCGACGAGGACGGCCTCGACCTTGCGGTCGCGAGTTCCGTTCTGCGTGTACATCGGGAACACGACGAGGTGGCGGAGCCCGTCGACGCGGTTCTCCTGCGGCTGGAACGACATGAGCGAGTCGAGGAAGTCCGGGACGCCGAAGCCCTCCGACACCCAGCGGTCGAAATCGGCGATGCTCGCCTCGAGGTAGGCGGTGTCGTGCGGGAAGGCGGGGGAGAGGGCGCGGATGCCGGCGGTGATCGCCTCGACGTGCTCGCGGGCCGCGTCGCGGTCGGCAGTGTCGGGCACCGAGCCGTCGGCGATCTGCAGATCCTGCAGGGCGGTCGCGGCATCCCGCAGCATCACCCAGGCGGCGGAAGTCTCGGCCCGGCGGGCGTCTTCGACGACCTCGGGCATTCCGATGATCGTCGATGTGGTGACGGTGCTCATGGCGGACCTCCTATCGGTTCCTCACGGTCTCCTCGCGATAGTGCGGGAAGATTTCCGGTGATTTCAGCGTAAGGCCGTAAGGATCTCGTGTGCAACCTGTCTGCGGTACCGTCGGAGCGTGCCCGCAGACGAGACCGACCCCGCCGATTCCGCGATCATCGCCGCGCTGTCGAGCAACGCCCGGGCGACGCTCGCAGAGCTGTCGGCCGTTGCGGGTCTGTCCGTATCCGCGACGCAGGCGCGCGTGCGTCGGCTCGAGGCGAGGGGGCTGATCGCGGGCTACCGCGCCGTCATCGATCCCGAGGTCGCCGGCAAGCCGCTCGCGGCTTTCGTCGAGATCACGCCGCTCGACCCCGGTCAGCCCGACAACGCCCCCGAACTCATCGCGCACCTCGACGAAATCGAGGCCTGTCACTCGATCGCGGGCGACGCGGCCTACATGCTGTTCGTCCGCGTCGCCACCCCGCGAGACCTCGAGCGGCTGATCCGCGACATCCGGTCCGCTGCATCGGTCAATACCCGGACCACGGTCGTGCTGCAGACCTTCTTCGAGCACCGCCCGATCTCGCCCGCCTGACCGCAGAGCACGAGGCGCGCTGTCAAGAGGCGGCGCGCCCCGCTCGGCCTGCCTACCGTGGAGGCATGAGCGACACCCCCATCGGCCGCGAGGTCCTCGTCGTCGCCAACAGTCGATCCGGCGCCTCGCTGGGACGGCCCGACCGGGTTCCCGACGTGCGTCGGCGGATGCCGGGGGCCACCGTCCACGAGCTCGCCGGGGATGAGACCCTCGACGACGTCGTGGCGGACGCGATGACCGGGGAGAACCCGCCCACCGTGCTGGCGATCCTCGGCGGCGACGGGTCGGTCTCGCGCGCGGCGCACCTGGCCCGGCGGCACGACCTCACCCTGCTCGTCCTGCCCAACGGCACGTTCAACCACTTCGCACGGTCGGCGGGCATCCCCGATGTCGACGCCGGACTCGACGCCTACGCGGCGGCGGACATCCGGTCCGTGGCGGTCGCCGAGGCGTCGGTGAACGGGGCGGAGCCCATCACGGTGCTCAACGCCGTCTCGCTCGGCGCCTATCCCGAGTTCCTGGCCGAGCGCGAGCGCCGCACGAGCCTCGGCAAGTGGTGGGGCGGCGCCGTCGCCGCGTGGCGGGAGATGCACGACGCGCACGCCGTCGAGATCGCCCGGGGCGGCAGGCGCGCCTCGGTCTGGTCGGTGTTCGCCGGCGTCGGCCGCAACGATCCCGGCCGCATCGCCACGATGCAGCGGGCGACCCTCGGCGATCCGACCATCGACATCCGCGTGCACCATGCGCGCGGCACGCGGGCTCGGGCCATCGCCTCGCTCGCCTTCGGCCGGAAGACGGTCACCGTCCTCCGGGCGCTCCGCGTGATGCCCCCGGCGTCCGACATCGAACGCATCCTCGACGACGACTTCGAGATCGACGTCCGCGCCGGCAGTGCTCCTGACATCTGGGTCCACGACGGCGAACTCGAGGACGTGGGCCAGGACGGCTTCCGGCTGCGGGTCCGGGCGGTCCCCGACGGGCTGCGGGTCTACCTGCCCGCCCGGTGAGCGCGGATACATCCCGAGACGGATGTCCCGCCCTGCCGTGACCGCGTAGCGTTCAAGGGTGTTCCGCTCGCTCCGCCCGTACCAGGTCGCCGTCGACGCGTCCGTCGCGGTGCTGTTCGCGCTGGTGTCCCTGCCGTACGAGCTGGGAACGTCGACCAGTTCGTCCTACGACATCGGCGGATGGGGAGCGATCCCGGTCGTCCTGCTCCTCTCCGCCGCGCTCGGACTCCGCCGGTTCTCGCCGGGGCTCGCGCTCGCCGTCGCCTGGGGTGGCGCGATCGTGCAGATGGGACTCGGACGCGGACCCGGGTTCGCCGACATGGCGATCTTCGCGGTGCTCTTCGCGACTGCCGCCTACGGCACGAGGTTGGTGTTCTGGCTCGGTCTCGCGTCGGTCGTCGTCGGCTCGGGCACGATCACGATCTACCTCTTCCGATGGGCGTTCCTCGGCAGCGGGTCGCTCTCCGACGTCCCGACGCTGATCTTCGTCCTGCTGGCGGCACTGTTCGCACTCGGTCTCTCGTGGACCGCCGGCGCCCTCGTCCGCACCGCGATGCGCGCCCGCGCGAACCGCGCCGCGCAGTCACGCGCCGAGGAGCAGACGGTCGCCGAGCAGGAGCGCACCCGCATCGCCCGTGACATGCACGACATCGTCGCGCACTCCCTCGCCGTCATCATCGCCCAGTCCGACGGTGCGCGGTACGCCGCGGCATCCGATCCCGCCGCGCAGGCCGCGGCGCTCGGCACCATCTCGTCCACTGCGCGGTCGGCCCTGTCGGACGTGCGCCTGCTCCTCACCCAGCTGCGCCACTCGCAGGCCGAGGGCCCCCAACCGACCCTCGCCGATCTCGAGCAGCTGTACGCGCAGGTGCGCGCGGCGGGTGTCGAGCTGCGCGTGGACGTCGATCCGGCCCCGCGCGGCGAGGTCGCGGCATCCGTGCAGCTCTCGGTGTACCGCATCCTGCAGGAAGCCCTCACGAACGCCCTCCGACACGGCGCCCGAACGGGTGTCGACGTCACGCTGGCGTGGCACCCGGACCGTGTCGACCTGCGGGTCCGCAACGACATCGCTCCGATCCCCGAAGGAACGGAGCGCCGCACCGGCGGCCACGGCCTGATCGGCATGCGTGAGCGCGCGCAGCTGATCGGCGGTCGGTTGGATGCCGCGGCCGCCGGGGGCGTCTTCACCGTCGAAGCGTCGCTGCCGACCGGCGCCGCGTCCGAGAAACCCGACCCCCTCGAGAGGAGCGCTCGGTGAGCGTCATCCGCGTCGTCCTCGTCGACGACCAGGCTTTGTTCCGCGCCGGCATCCGGATGGTCGTCGCCTCTCAACCGGACCTCGAGGTCGTCGGCGAGGCCTCCGACGGCGCACAGGCGATCGAGGTCGTCCGCCAGACGCGACCCGACGTCGTCCTCATGGACATCCGGATGCCGGTGATGGACGGGCTGGCCGCGACCGAGGCTCTGCTGGTCGACGCCGATCCGCCCAAGGTGGTCATGCTGACGACCTTCGACCTCGACGAGGCCGCCGCCCGCGCGATCCAGCGCGGCGCCAGCGGATTCCTGTTGAAGGACGCCGATCCCGAATTCCTGCTCGCCGCCATCCGGACGGTCCACGCCGGGTCGTCGGTCATCGCCGCTGCTGCGACGCGGGAGCTGTTCGCGCAGCTGAACGAGCCCGTCCGCGCCGTCCCGCCGGCATTCGGTGAGCTCACCGACCGCGAGCGCGAGATCTTCGCGCTCGCGGCCCGCGGGCTCTCGAACGCCGAGATCGCGGCGCGCGAGTTCCTCTCGGAGGCGACGGTGAAGACGCACGTCTCCCGGATCCTCGCGAAGCTCTCGCTCCGCGACCGCGTCCAGCTGGTCGTCTTCGCCTTCGAGCACGGTCTCGCCTGATCGGCGCACACGGGATCATCCTCGCGATGTAGTCGGTCGAGACGAGCGACCGACGCGGCGCCCCGGGGGTGCTCCGTAGCGTCGGAGACATGCAGATCACGACCACCGAGATGGGCCTCGCCGCCCGCGTCCAGAACCTCACGAAGACCTATGGCGGCGGCGAGAACGCCGTCCGCGCGCTCGACGACGTCACCGTCGGCATCCGTCGTGGCGAGTTCACCGCCATCATGGGCCCGTCGGGATCGGGCAAGTCGACGCTCATGCACATCATGGCCGGCCTCGACGCCCCCGCCTCCGGCTCCGTCTGGATCGGCGACACCGAGATCACCGGCCTGTCAGACGTCGAGCTCACCATCCTGCGCCGCCGCCGGGTCGGCTTCGTCTTCCAGTCCTTCAACCTGGTTCCCACCCTCGACGCGATCGGCAACATCACGCTGCCCTTCGACCTCGACGGACGTCGTCCCACGTCTCAGGAGAGGACCCGTATCGACGGTCTCGTCGAGACGCTGGGTCTCGGGCCCCGGCTGCGGCACCGCCCGCACCAGCTCTCGGGCGGCCAGCAGCAGCGCGTCGCGATCGCCCGCGCCCTTGCGACCGCGCCCGACCTCGTCTTCGCCGACGAGCCCACCGGCAACCTCGACTCCCGCTCGGGGCGCGAGGTGCTCTCGCTCCTCGCCGCCGCCAGCCGCGAGCACGGCCAGTCGATCGCCATGGTCACCCACGACCCTGTCGCGGCCTCGTACGCCGACCGCGTCCTGTTCCTCGGCGACGGTCGGATCGTCGCCGACAAGCCCCGGCAGACCGCCGAGCAGATCTCCGCTCACATGCTCAGCACGGAGGTGACCGCGTGACCGCCCTCGCCCCGTCCGCCGTGAACACCATCGTCCCCGAAGCCGCGCGGACGCCTCGCTTCGCCTGGCTGCGCGAGCGCGGCATGGGTGCGACGATCCTCGTCTCGGCCATCTCGACGGCGTTCGGCGTCGTTCTCCTCTCCGCCACGGGGTACCTCGGCGTCGCTCTCGGCTCCAATCCGGACTACGGGTCGTCCGACACGATGATCGTCGTGCTGGCGCTGCTGAGCGGCATCCTCCTCGCCGTCGCGGTCTACGTCGCCGCGATCGTCACCGCCAACACGTTCTCGACGATCATCGCGGGGCGCACCCGCCGCATCGCCCTCATGCGCCTCATCGGGGCGACCGCGCGCTCGCAGCGCAGCGAGGTCGCGACACAGGGGCTCATCGTGGGAGCCATCGGCGCGGTCCTCGGTCTCGTCGTGACGACGGTCGGCGTCGTCGTGGCCGTCCCCATGCTCGACCGCGCCCTCGAGGTCACCTCGGACTGGTCGCCCGTGCAGCCCGTGCTGCTCCTGCCGGCAGTCGCCGTCGCACTCACGACCTGGATCGCCGCGTGGTCGGGGTCGCGCCGCGTTCTGACGGTCACGCCACTCGAGGCGCTGGGCGGCTCGGTCGAGCGTTCGCGCGAGGAGATCGCCGAGAAGCGGGGACGCCGGGCGGGCGCCGTCGTCCTCGGGTCGATCGGTGTCGTGCTCCTTGTCGGCGGACTCCTCCTCGGCCTGCTGAGCCCCGCCGGCGTGCTCGTCGCGTTCTTCGGCGGACTCTTCTCCTTCACGGCCGTGTCGATCAGCGCGGTATCGGTCATGCCGCCGCTTCTGAAGGCCACCGGACGACTGTTCGGGAAGTCCGTGACCGCGCGCCTGGCCGCGGAGAACGCGGTCCGCTACCCGGAGCGTTCGAGCCGCATGGCGATCGGCGTGGTCATGGGTGTTGCGCTCGTCGTGATGTTCGCCGTCGCGGCGGAGTCGGCCAAGGCCCTCGTGGCGGCATCCGCCGGCGGTGAGCCCGACGCGAGCTTCAACGAGATGATGGACGTGTTCTCGACGGTCATGATGTGCCTCGTCGCCGTCAGCGCCGTGATCGCCGCCGTCGGCCTCGTGAACCTCCTCACGATCGGCATCGTGCAGCGCAAGCGGGAGCTCGGTCTCCTGCGCGCCCTGGGGTTGACCTCCGCGCAGATCCGCCGGATGGTCCTCATCGAGGCGGCGCACGTCACCGTCACGGCACTGCTGTTCGGCCTGACCCTCGGCGTCCTGTACGGCTGGGTCGCGGCGCAGTCACTGCTCGGATCCGTCGCCATGCCGCCGCTGTGGATGTCGCCGACCTTCGTCGCCCCCGCGATCCCGTTGCTCCCGGTCGCGATCGTGATCGTCGCGACCGCGGCGCTCACCCTGACGGCAGCGGTCGCTCCGACGCGGATCGCGACGCGCACGGCTCCCGTCGAGGCGCTGTCGGAGTGACGCGGCGCCGCCCCGCCACGCCCTCGACGGACGTGGCGGGGCGGCCTCCGTTCATCAGTCGGTCTCGGCGGCGGGCGGGTCGTACGACCACGTGGGTGCCAGCGCGCGCAGGCGGAGCCCCCGGTACTGCCACGCCGCCCACAGCACGGGCCACAGCGGCAGGGCAGCGGGTCCACCGATCGTCAGACGGTCGCGCCACAGCGTCTTCGTCGGGTCGCCCGGCAGGGGGCTCACCGCCATCTGGTGGTCCCAGACATCGAGGGTCGCCAGTGCGCCGGTGAGCGGGATGCCGCTGTCTCGGAAGATCCGCACCGGACCGTTCGCGTCCTCCGTGACACGGTCGCTCGCGTGGATGAGCTGCTGGCCGGCGGGGATGACGCCGAGAGCGCGGATTTCGACCGGCACATCGGTTCCCGGTTCGAACGACGTCGGGAGTTCGCCGGCCATCGGCGACATGGTGAGCAGTGGACCGTAGAGCTCGGTGACCGCGCGAGGCGAGTGGAGGGCTCGCCAGGCGGCATCCGCGGTGCAGTCGAGTTCGAGCTTCAGGAGGATCCGCATCGGACCACTCTCGCATTCCTCGGCGGCACTCGATACGTTGGGAGCGCTCCCATCCTCTCGGCGTCATCGTCGACCCCTCGGAAAGACCGCTATGCCTCTCGAACCCGCCATCGAATCCGGCGACCGCTCGCACACCCTGGCCCCCGTCGAGTCGGTCGCGCAGATCTCCTCGATGCTGCTCGACACCGATCCCACCCTCGACCCGGTGCTCGCCGAAGCGGCGCGGGCGGCGGCTGCCGAAGGAGTCGTCCTTCTCACGAACGACGGCACGCTCCCGCTGGGCGAGCGTCCGGTCGCGGTCTTCGGGCGCGTGCAGATCGACTGGTTCGCCGTCGGCTACGGCTCGGGCGGCGACGTCAAGGTGCCCTACATCTGGAACCTGCTCGCGGGCCTGCGCGACGCGGGCGTCCGCGTCGACGACGAGCTGGCGGCGCATTACTCCACGTGGTCCGCCGCGAACCGCCCCGCCTTCGCCGCCACGTGGGGCGAGTGGCCGCATCACTTCCCCGAGATGGCGATCGCCGACGCCGACGTCGCAGCCGCGGCATCCCGTGCGGACACCGCCGTCGTCGCGATCGGTCGCGCCGCGGGTGAAGCGCGCGACAGCATCCTCGAGCCCGGCAGCTACTACCTCACAGCCGAAGAACGGACGCTGCTCGACTCCGTGACCTCACACTTCGCCCACACGGTCGTCGTGGTCGACGCAGGCAACGTCATGGACCTCTCCTGGGTCGTCGACTACGGCGACAGGATCGGCGCCGTGCTGTTCGCGTGGCAGGGCGGAATGGAGGGCGCCCGCGCCGTCGCCGGCGTCCTGGCAGGAGAGTCGGGCCCCAGCGGCAAGCTCACCGACACGATCGCGCGCAGCTACGAGGACTATCCGAGCGCACCCAACTTCGGTGACCTCCACGTCAACGTGTACGCCGAGGACGTCTTCGTCGGCTACCGCTACTTCGAGACCTTCGCTCCCGACCGGGTGCTGTTCCCCTTCGGGCACGGACTCTCGTACACCACGTTCGATCTCGCGACCGCGGCGACGACGGATGCCGAGACGGTCCGACTCGAGGTCGTCGTGACCAACACCGGCGCGCGCCCCGGCAAAGAGGTCGTGCAGGTCTACACTGGGGCGCCCCACGGTGCCCTCGGCAAGCCCGCCCGCCACCTCGCGACGTTCGCCAAGACCGGTCTGCTCACCCCCGGTGAGAGCGAGACCATCCGGCTGGAGGTCCGCCTCGACGAGCTCGCGTCGTACGACGACGGCGGCGCGACGGGTGCCCGGAGCGCCTGGGTCCTGGAGGCGGGCGCATACCCCGTGTACGTCGGGACCGACGTCCGATCGGCCTCGCGCGTCGCCGCGTTCGAGGTGCCCGAGACGCGCGTCGTCCGCACCGCGACCGAGGTCGCAGCCCCGGTGCGCGCGTTCGAGCGCCTCACCGTGGCCCGCGCGGACGACGGTTCCGCCCTCGTTTCGCATGAGACCGTTCCCACCCGCACCGTCCTCCGCGCCGAACGCGTCCTCGGTTCCCTGCCGGTGGAGATCCCGCAGACCGGCGACCGGGGCATCGACCTCGCCGACGTCGCTCGCGGCGCGGCATCCCTCGACGACTTCGTCGCTCAGCTCACCGACGAGGAGCTCTCGCTCCTCGCCCGCGGCGACGTGACGATGGACAGCCCGCTGGGCGCCGCCGGCAACGCCGGCGTACTCGGCGGGGTCTCGGAGTCGCTCCGCGCGAAGGGCGTGTCGCCCGTCACGACGACGGACGGACCCAGCGGCATCCGTCTCTCGGCGTACGCGTCGCTGCTTCCCTCGGGGACGGCGCTCGCCTCGACCTGGAACACCGCCCTGATCGAGGAGCTCGCCGCGCTCCACGGCGAGGAGATGCTGCGGAAGGGGTCCGACGTCCTGCTGAGCCCGGGCATGAACATCCACCGCGACCCGCTGTGCGGGCGGAACTTCGAGTACTTCAGCGAGGACCCGGTCGTGACGGGGCGGATCGCCGCAGCGGTCGTGCGCGGGGTGCAGAGCACGGGCCTGTCGGCCTGCCCCAAGCACTTCGCTGCGAACAACCAGGAGACCAACCGCACGCGGAACGACTCGCGCGTCTCGGAACGGGCTCTCCGCGAGATCTACCTCCGCGGGTTCGAGATCTGCGTCCGCGAGGCGGCGCCCCGCACGATCATGACGTCGTACAACCAGATCAACGGCGTGTGGGCGCACTATCACTACGACCTCGCCACGGTCATCCTCCGCGAGGAGTGGGGCTACGAGGGCGCCGTCATCACCGACTGGTGGATCGAGAACGCCGTCGATCCCGACTTCCCCGCCCTCGAGGACAACGCCTACCGCGTCCGTGCCCAGGTCGACGTCCTCATGCCCGGCGGTGTGAAACGGGATGCCGCGCCCCAGGCGCAGGCCGACACGACGATCCTCGACTCGCTCGCCCGGGAGGACGGGATCACGCGCGGCGAACTCCAGCGGACCGCACGGAACGTCCTCGGCCTCGTCATCTCGCTGAAGCCGGTCGTCGACGCTCGTACGCTGGAGGGATGACCGCGAGCCCGTTCGATCAGTCCCGCTACCAGCTGCGCTTCGACTGGGGGCGGGACGGGCTGACCCGGCTCGCGCCCGCGGACGTGATCGTCGTCGTCGACGTGCTGCGGTTCTCGTCGACGGTCTCGGCGCGCGTCGCCGCCGGTGAGACGGTGCCGCACGACGACGCCGCTCGTGCCGTGTCGCGTAACGGCGCTGCCGTCGCGTCGGCTGCGGCCGAAACGGGCGCGACCGTCTTCCTCGGAAGCCTCCGGAATGCGACCGCGGTCGCGCAGGCAGTCCTCGCCGAGCAGAACCGCCGCGCGGCACGCACGAGCGTGAGCATCGTCGCCGCCGGCGAACTGCACGGATCGGGGGATGCCGCGGTCCTGCGCTTCTCCGTCGAGGACCACCTCGGTGCCGGGGCGGTCTTCGCAGCGCTCGAGACGATAGGCCTCGACCACTCGTCGCCGGAGGCGGCAGCGGCATCCGAGGCGTTCCGTGGGCTTCGGTCCGCCGTCCGCCACCTCCTCACGGCGAGCGGCTCGGGCCAAGAGCTCCTCGACGCCGGCCGCCGCGACGAGGTGCTCGCCGCTGCGGTCCATGACGCGGACGAGACGGTTCCCGTCCTCCGTGACGGCGTGTGGCGCGCCTACGAGGCGATCAGCGCGGCGTGAGGGCCTCGCGTCGGGTGGCAGCGGTGATCTCGCGTCGCCGCCAGGTGATCAGGTAGCGCTCGTCGAACGTCGGCGCGCACCGCGCGCACGAGGTGGCCCGCGTCGCCGCGCGGTGGCGGTAGGCGACGTGACCGGCGGGGCACTCGCCGACCCACGGCGCGAGCTCCGTCGCCGTCTCGCCGCGATGGGTGACGCCGCCGGTGTATCCGAGTGATCGCGCGATGCGCTTCCACTCTGCACCGTGCCCCGCGGCTGAGCCCGCGATCGCGTGGGCGATCTCGTGCAGGATCGTCTGGCGGTTCGTCTCGGTGTCGTAGCGCGCGGCCAGGTATCGCGACAGCGTGATGCGCTTGCGCAGGTAGTCGCACGCACCGGCGCGGCGCTTGGCGTTGTCGAATGCGAAGCTCCACGAGTCGTCGAGCAGCTGCCGTAGCAGCGACTCCGCCTCGCGGCGTACGTCGATGAGGTCGCTCATGCCAGCACGATAGAACCCAGGTACGACACTCGGGTCGAAGGCCTCAGCCGGCGACCGTCGCGCTGTTGCGACGGCGGTCGACGGCGTCGATGGCGAGCAGCGTCGACTCGAGCTGATCCTCGGGCGCCCCCGCCTCCTGTCGCAGGAACAGCGCCTTCTTGAAATCGGCGCGCGCGGCGGCGTCGTCGCCCGCGTCGAAGTGGACCTTGCCCCGGTGCTGGCACCCGAAGGCCGCGACCGCCGACCAGCCCTGCCCCTCGGCCTCCTCGACGCACGTGTTCAGCTCGTGGATCGCGGCGGCGTAGGCGCCGCGGAACTGCTGCACGGTCGCGTGCAGCATCCGGGCGCGAAGCAGATCCTTGCGGGTGCCCGCCATGCGGGCGACGCGCACGGACTCCTCCGAGACGACGAGCGCGTCGTCGAGGCGTCCGAGGACCTTCAGCAGCCACACCTTCTCGAGCATCGCGGCGAGGCTCCGCTGCTCGCCGAGCTCGACGAGGCGGGCCTGGCATTCGTCGAGGTCGACGATCTCTCGGAGAGTCTCCGGGTCGTATCCCTTGATGAAGCCCACAGCTGTTCCTTCCGACCCTGCAACGTGTGCCTCCAGTGTCGCCGCGGCTCGCCCGGAATGCGCTGAGGGCGCGCCGCGCGTCGTGGCCTCAGCGGTCGAAGACGGATGCCGCAGGTGCCGGAGACGGGGTGGAATCGGCATCCGTCATGATCCGCGCATCGCGCGCGAATGCCTCCAGCTCCGCGCCGTGCGCGACCTTCGCGGGGTGGGGACCGGCCGCCATCAGACGCGGCAGCCATTCCATCGGCAACTCCGACGGCGAGGCCGCGATGACGATGTTCCCGAAGCGACCGCTCTTGAGCGTACGCACCTCGGCGAGGACGACCACGTGCTCGAGGACGGAGCGGACCGTCGCGACCTGCCGACGAGCGAAGGCGAGCCCGCTGCCGTCGGCGATGTTGACGAGCAGGATGCCGGTCGGTGCGAGGAGCCCCGCGAGGATCCTGTAGTACTCCGCGCTCGTGATGTGGGCGGGCGTCTGCGCGCCGGCGAACACGTCCGAGACCACGAGGTCCACCTTGCCGACGATGCCCGGAGGGAGGCGTGCCGCGACGTCGCGGGCGTCGCCGATGCGTACGCGCAGCTGACCCGTGCGGGGGAGCGGCAGGTGCTCCCGCACGAGGTCGACGAGCGCCTGCTCGAGTTCGATGACCTGCTGCCGCGACCCCGGTCGGGTGTGCTCGACGTACCGGGGGAGGGTCATGGCGCCCGCGCCGAGATGCACCGCGGTGAGGGGTTCCCCCGGCATCCCCATCTGGTCGATGACGGCCCCCATGCGGGCGACGTACTCGAAGTGGAGGTGCGACGGATCGTCGAGATCGACGTGCGACTGCGGTGTGGTCTCGACGACCAGCTCCCAGCCGCCGGCGAACCGGCCCGGGATGATGCGCGCCTGCCTCCCGTCGGACAGTCTGGCGACAGGCGGGTCGAGGGGGGCGCGGGAACGGGCCATCCGACTACGGTAGCCCGCAGGAAGAAACACGATCGAGATACAGCTGTAACCGCTTACCGGCAGTGTGGACGGTAGCGTCAGCCGCATCCCTTCGGCAGCGCCGCCTCCCGGCGCGCCGCCGACGAGCCCCATCGGAAGGTGCACAGCAATGCTCCCCATTTCCCGGAAGCGGGTGGTCGCGGGCGCCGCGGCCCTCGTCATCGGTGCGCTCGCGCTCAGCGCGTGCGCCAGTCAGCGAGGCGGCGACGACAACGCGGAAGGACCCGCGGACGTCGACGGCACGTTCGTCTTCGCGGCCTCGTCCGACCCCGCCAGCCTCGACCCGGCCTTCGCCCAGGACGGCGAGACGTTCCGCGTCTCGCGTCAGATCTTCGAGGGCCTCGTGGGCACCAAGCCCGGCACGGCCGACCCTGCGCCGCTCCTCGCCGAGTCGTGGGAGCCGTCGGATGACGGGCTGAGCTACACGTTCGCCCTCAAGAAGGACGTCACGTTCCACGACGGCACTCCGTTCAACGCCGAGGCCGTCTGCGTCAACTTCGACCGTTGGTACAACTGGGAGGGGCTGGCCGCCAGCGAGGCGCTCGGCTACTACTACAACAAGCTCTTCAAGGGCTACGCGTCGAGCCCCGACACCGCCGTGTACGACTCGTGCACGCCCGACGGCGACTCGTCCGTCACCATCGCCCTCAAGAAGCCGTTCGCCGGCTTCGTCGCCGCGCTGTCGCTCCCCGCCTTCGGGATGCAGTCGCCGAAGGCGCTCGAGGAGTACAAGGCCGATGAGGTCGGCGGCACCGCCGAGGCTCCGACCCTCAGCGAGTACGCGACCGGGCACCCCGTCGGCACCGGCCCCTACAAGTTCGACGAGTGGTCCCGCGGCGAGCAGGTCACCCTGAGCTCGTACGCCGACTACTGGGGCGACAAGGGTCAGATCGACAAGATCATCTTCCGCACCATCGACGACCCCACCGCGCGTCGCCAGGCGCTCGAGTCCGGCTCGATCGACGGGTACGACCTCGTCGGCCCCGCCGACACCGGCGCGCTCAAGGACGCCGGCTTCACCATGGTGTCGCGCCCGCCCTTCACGATCCTGTACCTCGCCTTCAACCAGGCGGTCAAGGAACTGCAGGACCCGAAGGTCCGTGAAGCGCTCTCGTACGCCGTCGACAAGGACGCCCTCATCTCCCAGGTCCTCCCCGAGGGCACCGAGAAGGCGACCCAGTTCATGCCGCCGAGCGTCAACGGCTGGAACGCCGACGTCACGACGTACGACTACGACCCGGAGAAGGCCAAGTCGCTCCTCGCCGAGGCCGGTTACACCGAGGCCAACCCCCTGAAGCTGACCTTCAACTACCCGGTCAACGTCTCGCGTCCCTACATGCCGGACCCCGAGCAGATCTTCACGGTGCTGTCCTCGCAGCTGAAGGACGTCGGAGTCGAGGCCACGCCGAAGTCGAACGAGTGGGGCGAGTACCTCGACCTCATCACGGGCGGCACGGATCACGGCATCCACCTGCTGGGCTGGACCGGTGACTACAACGACACCGACAACTTCCTCGGTGTCTTCTTCGGTCAGAAGTCGGCGGAGTGGGGCTTCGACAACCCCGAGCTCTTCCAGGACCTCACCGACGCCCGCGGGATCGCGGACCTCGACGAGCAGACGAAGCTCTACTCGGACATCAACGAGGAGGTCGCGAAGTTCATCCCCGGCGTCCCGCTGGCGCACCCGGCTCCCACGCTGGCCTTCGACTCCCGGGTCGAGAGCTACCCGGCGAGCCCCGTGAACGATGAGGTGTTCAACCAGATCGTCCTCACGAAGTAAGCCGATCGAGGCGGCCCCAGCCGCCTGACCGGTGCGGGGCGGGAAGACCTCCCGCCCCGCACCGACCTCCACGAAAGCGACACCCGTGCTGCGAACCATCGGCAATAGGCTCCTGCTGCTGATCCCCACCCTCCTCGGCCTGAGCATCCTGCTCTTCTGGTGGGTCCGAACCCTCCCCGGCGGTCCCGCCCAGGCTCTCCTGGGTGAGAAGGCCACTCCCGAAGCCGTTGCTCGGATCAACGAGCTCTACGGCTTCAACCGTCCTCTTATCGAGCAGTACTTCACCTGGATCGGGCGGCTGCTCTCGGGCGACTTCGGTACGTCGCTGCGCACCAGCCAGCCCGTGCTCGACGAATTCCTCCGCCGGTTCCCGGCAACGATCGAGCTTTCGGTCGCGGCGCTCATCATCGCCGTCGGCGTCGGTGTCCCCCTCGGCTACTGGGCCGCTCGGCGCCACGGCAAGGCCGCCGACAGCACCGCCGTCGTCTTCAGCCTCCTCGGCATCGTCGTGCCGGTGTTCTTCCTGGCCTTCATCCTGAAGTACGTGTTCGCGGTCCAGCTCGGGTGGCTCCCGTCGGACGGCCGCCAGGACCCTCGCATCGAAGCGACCCACTACACGAACTTCTACGTGCTCGACGGGCTCATCACCGGTGAGTTCGACGCCGCGTGGGACGCGATCCTGCACCTGATCCTGCCGGCGATCGCCCTCGGCACGATCCCCCTCGCGATCATCGTGCGCATCACGCGGGCATCCGTCCTCGAAGTGCAGAACGCCGACTACGTCCGCACCGGCAAGGCGAAGGGCGTCCCCGGCGCACTCCTGCGGAACCGTTTCATCCTCCGCAACGCCATGCTCCCGGTCATCACGACGATCGGCCTGCAGGCAGGCCTGCTGCTGTCGGGCGCGATCCTCACGGAGACGGTCTTCGCGTTCCCCGGCATCGGATCGTTCCTCTCGGGAGCGATCTTCAACCGCGACTTCGCGGTCCTGCAGGGATTCATCATCTTCATCGCGATCGTCTACGCGCTCATCAACCTGCTCGTCGACGTCTCGTACAGCCTGATCGACCCGAGAGTGAGGGTCTCATGAGCACCGTCCTTCCCCCCGCCGCAGGCGGCAGCGCCGCCGACGACTCGACCGTCGCCGTCCTCACCGCGGGCACCGGCGGGGCCCCGCGCGGCGGCTTCTGGCACGACGTCTTCCGCAGGCTCCGCCGCAGCCCCACCGCGTGGGTCGGGCTCGCCATCGTGCTGCTCTTCGTGGTGGTCGCCCTCCTCGCACCCCTGCTCGCGCCCTATCCCGAGACGGCGCTGCCGGGAGCGCGCGAAATCACCCCGACCTACATCCCGGGCCCCGGCGAGATCGCCGCGTTCCCGCTCGGTCTCGACCGCTTCGGCGGAGACGTGGTGTCGAAGCTCATCTGGGGGGCACAGGCATCCCTTCTCATCGGCGTCGTGTCGACGGCCTACGGCCTCATCGGCGGGATGCTGCTGGGCCTCGTCGCCGGCACGTTCGGCGGCTGGGTCGACAACGTCATCATGCGCCTCGTCGACATCCTGCTGTCGGTGCCGAGCCTGCTGCTGGCGGTCTCGATCGCCGCGATCCTCGGCCAGAACCAGAACTCGGTCATGATCGCCATCGGTGTCGCGCAGGTGCCGATCTTCGCGCGCCTGCTGCGCGCCTCGATGCTGCAGCAGCGCTCGGCCGACTACGTCCTCTCGGCGCAGACCCTCGGCCTCGGTCGCGGCCGCATCACCATGACCCACGTCCTGCCCAACGCGGTCGGACCGGTCATCGTGCAGGGCACCCTGTCGCTCGCGACGGCCGTCATCGACGCGGCCGCGCTGTCGTTCCTCGGACTCGGCGGCGGACGCCCCGAGACCGCGGAGTGGGGGCGCATGCTCACCTACGCGCAGGCGGAGCTCGCCATCGCGCCGTGGTTGGCGTTCCTCCCCGGCATCTGCATCGCCATCACGGCGCTCGGCTTCACGCTGTTCGGTGAGGCGCTGCGCGAGGCCATGGACCCGCGCACCCGCGGGCGCTGACCTTCTGCAGGAGCGCGGCTGACACCGCTGGTACCGCGCTTCGCTGCTCGGGGATCGCGAGTGGGCGGGTGTGCCGGTGTTCCGTATTCAGTGTCTGCGGCGCGGAGAGGGGACGAAGGGCTCGAGATGACGTGCGAAAACGTCCTCGCCGATCGTCGCGAGACTGAATACGGAACGCGCGTAGGGGCGTATCGGCGCGGGACCCGCGGGTCAGACGGCGATGTCGAGCTCGTTGCCGGGGATCGAGGACAGCAGGTTCCGCGTGTACGGGTCGCGCGGGTTGGTGAAGATCTCTTCGCTGGAGGCTGCCTCGACCAGTGCGCCGTCCTTCATGACGCAGACGTAGTCGCTGATCAGCCGCACGACGGCGAGGTCGTGCGAGATGAAGAGGTAGCTGAGGCCGTACTCGGTCTGCAGGTCCCGCAGGAGCGTCAGGATCTGGTCCTGCACGAGCACGTCGAGCGCCGAGACCGGCTCGTCGCAGACGATGAGCTCCGGCGACAGGGCCAGGGCGCGCGCGATCGCGACGCGCTGACGCTGGCCGCCCGAGAGCTCCGACGGGTACCTGCGCAGCGCCGACTCGGGCAGGGCGACGTCGTCGAGGAGCTTCCGCACCCGCGCCGCGCGGTCCTTCGCCGACCCGCGGTTGTAGAAGTCGAGGGGCTCCTGGACGATCCGCTCGATCGTGAACATGGGGTTCAGCGACGAGTACGGGTCCTGGAAGATCGGCTGCACCTTCTGACGGAACTCGCGCAGCTGTCGTCCCTTGAGGGATGCCACGTCGGAGCCGTCGTAGCGGATGACACCCTCCGTGGGGTCCACGACCTTCAGCAGCATCCGCGCCGTCGTCGTCTTGCCGGAGCCGGACTCGCCCACGATCGCGACGGTCTCGCCGCGCGGAATCGAGAACGAGACGTCCTTGACGGCGGCGAAGTCCTCCTTCCGCCCACGGACGTTGTAGAGCTTGGTGAGCCCTTCGACCTCGACGATGTTGTCGACGGGCTTCGGCGCGGCATCCGGAGTCGGCGCGGTGAAGGCCTCTGGACGCAACCGCGCGACGGCGACCGAGGGCGCCGCCTGCACGAGGGACTGCGTGTAGGGATGCTGCGGGTCCTCGAGGATCTGCCGCGCGGGGCCCTGCTCGACGATGCGGCCGCGGTGCATGACGACGACGCGAGCGGCGCGCTCGGCGGCCAGTCCCAGGTCGTGCGTGATGAGGAGGACGGACGTGCCGAGCTCGGTCGTCATGCGGCCGAGCTGGTCGAGGATCGTCTTCTGCACGGTGACGTCGAGCGCGCTCGTGGGCTCGTCGGCGATGAGCAGGCGCGGGTTGCAGGCGAGACCGATCGCGATGAGCGCGCGCTGGCGCATGCCGCCCGAGAACTCGTGCGGGTACTGCTTCGCTCGGTCCTCGGCGTTCGGCAGGCCTGCGGCGGCGAGGGTCTCGACGACCTTGCGATCGACGTCCTTCTTCGTCGCGAGACCGTGGGCGAGCAGCGTCTCGGCGACCTGCGTGCCGATCTTCGAGGTCGGGTTGAGGTTCGACATCGGGTCCTGCGGGACGAGTCCGATCTGCGCACCGCGGACGCCGCGCATCGTCGACTCGGACGCGCCGACGAGCTCCTGCCCGTCGAGGCGGATGCTGCCCTGTGCGACGCGGCCGTTCCCGGCGAGGAGTCCGATGACGGCCATCGCCGTCGTGGACTTGCCCGAGCCGGACTCACCGACGATCGCTACCGTCTCACCCGCGGCAAGGTCGAGGTCGACGCCCTCGACCGCCCGCACGGGTCCGTCGATCGTCTGGAACTCGACGGCGAGGTCGCGGACCTGCAGAAGAGGCGCGCCGGGGGCAGGGGAGGTCTCGAAGGGCATGGACCCATCCTGCCCTCCACCCGCCGCCGGCGCACCGGTGGATCGCACGGCTTTACCCAGCCGTAACGACCCGGGGTCCGTCAGCCGTCCCGGCGGGCGCCCGCGGAGGGACGGACCGTGAACACGTGCGGCTCGGTGTGGCCCGCTGCCGCGAACGCCGCGAGCATCGCCTCGCGCACCGCGGGAACGGCGTCGCGTTCGATGAGGGCGATCGCCGAGCCGCCGAAGCCGCCGCCGGTCATACGGGCGCCGATCGCACCGTTCGCGCGCGCCGTCTCGACGGCGAGGTCGAGCTCGGGTACCGAGATCTCGAAGTCGTCGCGCATCGAGGCGTGCGAGGCGTAGAGCAGCTCGCCGATCGCGCGCGGGCCCTTCTCGCGGAGGGTGCGGACGGTGTCGAGCACGCGCTGGTTCTCGGTGACGACGTGGCGCACGCGGCGGTAGGTCTGCTCGTCGACGAGCTCCTCGACGCGGGGGAGCTGATCCACGCTCACGTCGCGGAGCGCGGGGACGTCCATCGCCTCGGCGCCGCGCTCGCAGGCCGCACGGCGCTCGCCGTACCCGCCGGTCGAGTGGGCGTGGGCGACGCGGGTGTCGATCACCATGAGCTCGAGGCCCGCCGCGTCGAAGCCGAGTTCGACCACCTGGGCCTCGAGGCTCCGGCAGTCGAGGAAGGTCCCGGCATCCGTCGCACCGAGCATCGACGCCATCTGGTCCATGATCCCGGTCGGGGCCCCGACGGCCTCGTTCTCGGCTCGGCGGCCGGCCTGCGCGAGCGCGACGCGGTCGAGGCCGAGCCCCCACACGTCGTTCAGCGCCGAACCGGTCGCGCCTTCGATGGCCGCCGACGACGACAGCCCTGCGCCGACGGGGACGTCCGAGGCGAACGCGAGGTCGACACCGGTGACGGATGCCGCATCCGTCCCCGTCGCCTGCAGCAGCGCCCAGGCGACACCGAGCGGGTAGCGGGCCCACTCGACGATCTCGTCGCGGCGCTCGGGGAAGAGGTCGTCGAGGTCGGCGAGGGCGACCTCGACCGGCTCGGTGTCGAAGGTCGACGCGACGCGGATGCGACCGTCCGTCCGGCGGCCGAGCGCGACGTGCGTGCGGTGCGGCGTCGCGAACGGGAAGACGAAGCCGTCGTTGTAGTCGGTGTGCTCGCCGATCAGGTTGACGCGACCGGGCGCCGACCAGAGGCCGGCCGGCGACGAACCGGTGAGAGTGGCGAAGAGGCCCTGGGCCTCGGCGGCAGCGGTCACAGCGTGACTCCTTCGATGGCGGTGCGAAGACGCGCGGCGGCGTCCTCCGGGGGGACGTCGCCGATCCAGGCGCCCATGGCGGCCTCGGATCCGGCGAGGAACTTGAGCTTGTCGGCGGCGCGGCGCGGGCTCGTCAGCTGCAGGCTGAGGCGCACGCTGTCGCGGCCGACGTGGACGGGGGCCTGGTGCCAGGCGGCGATGTAGGGGGTCTCGGACTCGTACAGCGCGTCGACACCGCGTAGTAGTCGCAGGTACATCGGGGCGAGCTCGTCCTTCTCGGCGTCGGAGAGCCCCGCGAAGTCGGCGACGTGGCGGTGGGGGAGCATGTGGATCTCGAGCGGCCACCGCGCGGCGAACGGCACGAACGCGGTGAAGTGCTCGCCGCGCAGGAGGACGCGCGGGCCGGCCTGCTCGAACTCGAGGATGCGCTGGAACAGATCGGGGGCGGTCCGATCGATCGAGTCGAGCAGGCGGGTCGTCCTCGGGGTGACGTACGGGTAGGCGTAGATCTGGCCGTGAGGATGCTGCAGCGTCACCCCGATGGCCTCGCCGCGGTTCTCGAACGGGAACACCTGCTCGATGCCGGGGAGGGCGGACAGCGCCGCGGTCCGGTCGGCCCACGCCTCGATGACCGTGCGTGCGCGCGTGACGGTCTGCGTGCCGAACGAGCCGGTGCGCTCGGGCGAGAAGCAGACGACCTCGGTGCGGCCGACGCTCGTGCGCGTGCGGCCGAGGCCGAGGTGCGCGAGGTCGTCGAGTCCGCGGGGCGGGTCGATCGCGGCGGGGACGTCGGCCGTGGCCTCGGCGAGGGCGGGGCCGAACGACGGCGATTTGTTCTCGAAGACGGCGACGTCGTAGACCGAGGGGATCTCGGACGGGTTCGTCGCCGTCTGCGGCGCGAGCGGGTCGAGTTCGGCGGGCGGCAGGAAGGCGCGGTTCTGTCTGTTCGCGGCGATCGAGACCCAGTCGCCCGTCAGGACGTCCTGGCGCATGGTGGCGGTCTCGGGCCGACCGCCCAGGTCGCGCGTGTCGACCGCGCGGTCGGCGCCGAGGGTCGTCCCGGGGTCGTCGAAGTAGATGAGTTCCCGGCCGTCGGCCAGGCGGGTACTGCGCTTGACGACGCCGGCGCCGAGGTGGTTCGTCTCGGCAGGCGCGGGCGTGCCGTTCTCCGGTGTGTTCACGTCAACACGGTAACCGAACCGCTATGTTATCGTCAACATCGCGCGATTCTCCGGAGTTGAGTACGCATTCGCGGGCCGAGATCCGGGGGAGGGAGGATGCCGTGCAGCGACGCGTCTCGATGGCCGACGTGGCCGCGGTTGCGGGTGTCTCGGGTCAGACCGTGTCGCGCGTCGTCAACGGAAGTCCGCGCGTCGATCCGGAGACCCGGGCCCGTGTCGAGTCGGCGATGGCCGTCCTCGGCTACCGGCCGCACCGCGCCGCCCGCGCCCTGCGTACCGGGCGCTCCGGCACGATCGGCGTGATCGTGGCGACCCTCGCGACCGTGGGCAACTCGCGGATGCTGGAGGCGGTTGCCTCCGCGGCCGCTCAGCGCGATCTCGCCGTCACGCTCGTCGCCCTCACGGCGCGGGCCGACATCGCCGCGGCGTTCGACCGGCTGCACGACCTCGGTGTGGACGGCGCCATCGTGCTCAACGAGGCGACCGCGATCGCCGCAGGCGTCACGCCGCCCGCGGGTCTCGCCCTCGTCGCCATCGACTCGCCGGGCAGCGCCTTCGCGACGGTCCAGTCCGATCACGCGGGTGGCGCCGAAACAGCCACCCGTCGGCTGCGGGATGCCGGGCGTCGCACCGTCGCGCACGTCGCCGGTCCCGCAGGCTCGTTCGCGGCGGCGGAGCGCGAGCGCGGGTGGCGCGCGGCGCACGACGGCGCGACGACGCTGGAGCCGCTGCGCGGGGATTGGGGCGCGGCATCCGGGCACGCGGCAGGACAGGTCCTCGCCGCGGACCCCGCCGTGGACGCCGTGTTCGCCGCGAACGACCAGATGGCGCTCGGAGTGTTGCGCGCCCTCGCCGAGGCGGGCCGCGACGACGTCGCCGTCATCGGGTTCGACGACGTCGCGGACGCCGCGGACTACCGCCCGCCGCTGACCACCGTCCGGCAGGACTTCGATGCCCTCGGCGAAGCGGCCGTCGCCGCCCTCGCCGCGACCCTCGACGGCGCCCCCGCGACCCGGACCGTCGTCCCGACGGCGCTCATCGCGCGCGCCTCGGGCTGACGCCGCGAACTCGCCTGAAACGAACGACCCCACCCTGCCCGCGCGGAGCGCAGGGGGGTGGGGTCGGAACGAGGCGGGGGGGCGTCACCCGGCGTTGCGGCGAGCCTCCCAGCCGCTCTTCACCATCTCGTCGAGGGTGTAGCGCATCTTCCAGTCGAGGTCGCGTGCGGCCAATTCGCCGGTCGCGACGATCCGATCGGGGTCGCCGGCCCGGCGCGGGCCGACCGCGGGCGTGAACTCGATGCCCGTGACGCGGGCGACGGCATCCATGATCTCGCGGACGGACAGGCCGTTCTGCGATCCCAGGTTGTACGCCGGTTCGACGGGCTCGCCCGCGCGCAGGCGCTGCGCGGCGACGACGTGCGCGGCGGCGACATCGGCGACGTGAACGTAATCGCGGACATTCGTGCCGTCGGGGGTGTTGTAGTCGTCACCGTTGATGCGCGGCGTCCTGCCCTCGATCAGCATCTCGAAGACGATCGGGAACAGGTTGTGCGGGCTCATGTCGTAGACGGACGGGTCGCCGGAGCCCACGACGTTGAAGTACCGGAGCGAGGTGTGACGCAGGGGCGCATCGGATGCCGCGGTCGCGACGCCCTGAGCTGCGATCAGCCATTCGCCGATGAGCTTGGACTCGCCGTACGGCGATGCGGGGCGCTTGGGCAGGTCCTCGGTGACGAGGGGCACATCCGGGGTGCCGTACACGGCGGCGCTGGACGAGAACACGAGGTTCGAGACACCGGCATCCGCCATCGCTGCGAGGACGACGCGGGTTCCCTCGACGTTCTGCTCATAGGTGTGGAGGGGACGCTGGACCGAGACGCCCGCGTACTTGAAGCCCGCGACGTGGATGACACCCTCGGCGCGGTGTTCGCGCAGGGTGTTCGCGACGAGCTCCTGGTCGAGGATCGTTCCCTGGACGAAGGGCACCCCCTCGGGCACGAACGAGGCATCCCCGCTCGAGATGTCATCGAGGACGACGGGGTCGAGACCCGCCTCAGCGAGAGCGCGGACGATGTGCGCGCCGATGTACCCGGCGCCTCCGGTGACGAGCCAACTCATGGTCCCGAGCCTACTGGCGCGGGACCGACCCTCCTGCCCTCGAGCCCAGCGCTGCGAGCGGTCAGGATCCCAGCGCTGCCGCGACGACGGCGCGGGCCTCCTCCTGCACCTGCGCGAGGTGCTCGGGGCCCTTGAGGCTCTCGGCGTACAGCTTGTAGACGTCCTCGGTGCCCGAGGGGCGCGCGGCGAACCAGGCGAACTCGGTCTGCACCTTGAGGCCGCCGATCGCGGCGCCGTTGCCCGGGGCGTGCGACAGCTTGGCCGTCACCGGGTCGCCGGCGAGCTCGGTCGCCGACACGGCGTCGCCCGACAGCTTCGACAGCGCGGCCTTCTGCTCGGGAGAGGCGGGGGCGTCGACGCGCTGATAGGCGGATGCCCCGAACTCGGCCTCGAGCTCGGCGTAGCGCTGCGAGGGCGTCTTGCCCGTGACCGCGAGGATCTCAGCGGCGAGCAGGCACAGCAGGATGCCGTCCTTGTCGGTCGTCCAGACCGTGCCGTCCTTGCGGAGGAACGAGGCGCCCGCGGACTCCTCGCCGCCGAAGGCGACGGAGCCGTCGAGGAGCCCCGGGACGAACCACTTGAAGCCGACGGGGACTTCGAGGAGGGTCCGGCCGAGCGAGGCGGCGACGCGGTCGATGATCATCGACGAGACGAGGGTCTTGCCGATCGCGGCATCCTTCGGCCACCCCTCGCGGTGCGCGTACAGGTAGTCGATCGCGACGGCGAGGAAGTGGTTCGGGTTCATGAGGCCCGCGTCGGGCGTGACGATGCCGTGGCGGTCGGCGTCGGCGTCGTTGCCCGTCAGGATGTCGAACTGATCGCGTCGGGCGACGAGGGAGGCCATTGCCGAGGGCGAGGACGGATCCATCCGGATCTTCTCGTCCCAGTCGAGCGTCATGAACTTCCAGGTCGGGTCGACCTCGGGATTCACGACGGTGAGGTCGAGGCCGTAGCGTTCGCCGATGAGGGCCCAGTACTCGACCGAGGCGCCGCCGAGCGGGTCGGCGCCGATCCGGACGCCCGCACGGGCGATCGCCTCGGTGTCGATGATCGAGGCGAGGTCGGCGACGTAGCCCTCGCGGAAGTCGTACTTGCCGAGCGTCGCGTCGTCGATGTCCGCGTGGCGGACCCGCTTGACGCCCTCGAGGCCGGCCTCGATGAGCTCGTTCGCGCGGTCGGCGATCCAGCCGGTGGCGTCGGTGTCGGCCGGACCGCCGTGCGGCGGGTTGTACTTGAAACCGCCGTCGCGCGGCGGGTTGTGCGAGGGGGTGACGACGATGCCGTCCGCACGACCCGCATCCGCCTCATCGCGTCCCTTGTTGTACGTGAGGATCGCGTGGCTGAGGGCCGGCGTCGGCACCCACGAATCACGGCTGTCGACGCGGACGTCGACGCCGTTCGCGACGAGGACCTCGATCGCGGTCTGTTCCGCCGGCAGTGAGAGGCCGTGCGTGTCGCGGCCGAGGAAGAGGGGGCCCGAGATGCCCTGCGCCGCGCGGTAGTCGACGATCGCCTGGGTCGTGGCGAGGATGTGCGCCTCGTTGAAGCCGCGCGACAGCGACGAGCCGCGGTGGCCGCTCGTGCCGAACGCGACCCGTTGGGCGGTGACCGCCGGATCGGGCTTCAGGTCGTAGTACGCGTTGATCAGCGCGTCCACATCGATGAGATCAGAGGATTCGGCGGGCTGTCCTGCGCGGCTCATCCGCCCAGTCTGCCAGGGAAGTGGGATGTGAGCGCCTGCGTGTCGCGGATCCGTATCGGTTGTTCAGGCGGGCAGGCGCCCCGCATCCGTCGTCATCCCCTCGGCCCGCTCGGCCAGGGCGTCGAGAACCGTCAGGAGGGCGGGGGAGTCCGACATAGTCCGCCGGTGGATCGCCGACACCTCGCGGATGGACTCCGGCGAGACGGTCGGGATCGCCACGAGGTCGGGCCCCAGGGTAGGACGGCCGAGCCGGGGGACGAGCGCGACGGCGATCCCGGCCCGGGCGATCTCGAGGTGGTTCTCGAACTCCATCGACTCGTGCACGATCCGAGGCGCTCCGCCGACGCCGTCGAACAGGCGTCGAAGCCATTGGCGGCAGATGGTCGACTCGAAGGTCGCGACCCACGGCTCGCCGCCGATCTCCTCGGGGCGCAGTTCGGTACGGTCCGCCAGCGGGTGGCTCCGGTGCAGGATCACGTCGGCGACATCCGTGAACAGCGGGGTCTCGACGAGGTGGTCGGGGATGGAGAGGGCGACGTTCCCCCAGCGGTGCACGATGCCGAGGTCGCGCTGACCGGACGCGACGAGGGCGACCGTCTCCCACGGCTCGCTTTCTCGCAGGGGCACCCGCAGATCCGGATGCCGCCGGCCGAGGTCCGCGATGAGGGGCACCATCACGCCGCGGACGACGGTGGAGAACGCGCCGATGCGGATCTCGCCGGCGACCCGGTCGGGCTCGCCGCCCCCGTGGAGATCGGCGCGCACGCGCTCGAGATCGGCGAGGATCGGCGTCGCCGAGACGACGAGGCGCGTCGCGGACTCGGTGAGCACGACACCCCGCCCTACCCGCTCGAGCAGCGCCACGCCGGTGTCGCGCTCGAGGCGCTTGATCTGCTGGGACACGGCCGACGGTGTGAAGCCCAGCGAGGTCGCAGCGGCGGCGACGCTCCCCTCCGTGGCGACGGCGCGGAGGGAGACGACGGCCTCGAGATCGATCATGAAGCGATGCTACCGATTCGCGTGGTCAAATGATCGCTTGTCCTTCATGGATGCAGTGCGGTCGACTGGTCCGGTGACCCGCCGTGACATGCTCCTCGCCACTCTCGTCGCCTCGCTGTGGGGCCTGAACTTCGTCGTCATCGACTGGGGGATGAGCGGCATCCCGCCCCTGCTGTTCGCGGCGATCCGGTTCGCCGTCGTCGCGCTCGCCGTCCTCGTGGTGCCCCGGCCGCAGACCGGGTGGCGCGTGATCGTCGGAGTGGGTCTGTTCATGAGCCTCGGCCAGTTCGCGCTGCTCTACACCTCCCTCGCCCTGGGGCTGAGCCCCGGACTCGCCGCGCTCCTCATGCAGGCGCAGGCGGTCTTCACGATCGTGATCGCCGCGATCGCGCTGCGCGAGCGCCCCTCCGCGATGCAGATCATCGGGGTGGGACTCGGCGTCGTCGGTCTCGCCATCGTCGCGCTCTTCCGCGGCGGCGACGCTCCCGTCCTCGCCGTCTGCCTCGCGCTCGCCGCTGCGCTGTCGTGGGCCGTCGGCAACGTGATCTCGCGCCGCGCGGGCGTCGTCACCGGGATCGGCCGCGGCGGCACGCTGTCGCTGACGGTCTGGTCGTCGCTGGTCGTGCCGATCCCCGCGCTCGCCCTGTCGTTCGTCGTCGACGGTCCCGCCGCGATCGGAGCAGGACTCGCCGCCATCGGGCCCCAGGCCGTCATCTCGACCCTCTACACCGCGGGCCTGTGCACGCTGTTCGCGTACGCCGTCTTCAACGGACTGCTCGGCCGCAACCCGTCGGCAGCCGTCGTGCCCTGGATCCTGCTCGCACCCGTCGTCGCGATGGCCTCGGCTGCGCTGCTGCGCGGCGAGGCCCCGAGCCTCGGAGAGGTGATCGGCGGGGCGGTCCTCGTCGGGGGCGTGCTGGTCAGCGGCATCCGGCGTCGTCAGCGTGTGCCGCGGGCAATCGGGCTCATGGGGGTGCCCACTAGGCTGTCCGCGTGACATCCGAGCCCCTGGCCGCCCCCACCCGTCGCACGTACAGCTTCCTCGGCCCCGCCGGCACCTTCACCGAAGCCGCTCTCGCGCAGGTTCCCGAAGCGCGCGACCAGAACTGGCGACCCGTCCGCAACGTGGGCGAGGCACTCGCCGACGTGATCGAGGGTCGATCGGATGCCGCGATGATCGCGATCGAGAACTCGGTCGACGGTGGCGTCTCGACCACCCAGGACGCCCTTGCGACCGTCCCGGGCCTGCGGATCGTGGGGGAGTACCTCGTGCCCGTCGAATTCGTGCTCGTCGCGAAGCCCGGCGTCCGTCTCGAGGACGTCTCGGTGATCGCGGCTCACCCCGTCGCCTACGCGCAGTGCCTCACCTGGCTGACCCAGGCACTGCCCGAGCACTCGCACATCCCCGCCGCGAGCAACGTCGCCGCCGCCGTCGGCATCGTCGACGGCGTGATCGACGCGGACGCCGCGATCGCCCCGCCCGGCATCCTGAAGCTGTACGACCTCGAGCTGCTCGCCGAGAAGATCGGCGACAACGCCCACGCCGTCACGCGCTTCGTCCTCGTGAGCCGCACCGCGCCGCCGCCCGCGCCCACCGGCGCCGACAAGACCTCGCTCATCGTCGAGCTGCCCGAGGATCACCCGGGTGCCCTGCTCGAGCTCCTCGAACAGTTCGCCACGCGCGGGATCAACCTGTCGCTGCTCGCATCGCGGCCCATCGGCGATGAACTCGGCCGATACCGGTTCGTCATCGACGCCGACGGGCACATCGAGGACGAGCGGATGGCCGACGCCCTCCTGGGCCTGCGCCGCTTCTCGCCGCGGGTCCTGTACCTCGGGTCGTACCCGCGCGCCGACCGCGCGATCGTCCGCTACCCCGAGCGGTACTCCGACGAGGTCTTCGTCGAGGCCCGCGACTGGCTCCGCGGCCTCGTCTCCGGCGAACCCGGCGCCTGACCCGGCGCCTCAGGCGGCGAGGAGCTCCAACGTCCGGATGCGGGACGGCGCAGCGTCCATCGGCTCGGCATCGGTCGCGCCGGCGACGGGCGACACCATGACCTCGTCGACGCCGTGGCGGGCCGCGAACTCCGCCAGACGCGCGCGGACGTCAGGCCCGGTCCCCACGAACCAGCGCGTCATCATCGCGTCGAAGACGGGCGCGGCGAGGGAATCGGATGCCTCGGCTGCCGCGGCCTGCTCGACGGTCTCGAGCGCGGTGAGCGGCTTTCCGCCCCGCAGCCGGGCCATCATGCGGGCCTGCGGCAGGGCGGCGGCGCGAGCCTGGTCATCGGTGTCGGCGACGACCGCGTTGGCCGTGACGAAGGTCCGAGGCGCGTCGAGCGTCTCGGACGGCTGGAACTGGCCGCGGTAGAGGTCGAGAGCGCGCTCGAGACCATCGCCGGAGAAGTGGTTGGCGAAGACGTAGGGGAGGCCCATGCCCGCCGCGAGCTGCGCTGAGTAGTCGCTCGACCCGAGCAGCCACACCTCGGGAGCGCTCGTCGAGGCGGGCGTGGCGGTCACGTTGTAGGTGCCGCCCGACGTGAAGCGAAGCGTCGCCCCGTCGGGCGAGACCAGCGAGCGGATGTCGGTGACGTGGTTCGGGAAGCGTTCCACATCGCTCGTGGTCCCCGACTGGCGGAGCAGCTGAGTGATGACCGGGTCCGAGCCCGGTGCCCGCCCGATGCCGAGGTCGATGCGTCCCGGCGCGAGGGCTTCGAGCGCCGCGAACTGCTCCGCGACGACGAGCGGGGAGTGGTTGGGCAGCATGACACCACCGGAACCGACGCGGATGCGGCGGGTCCGAGCGGCGGTGGCCGCGATGAGGACCGGGGGCGTCGTCGAGGCCACGGCCGGCATGTTGTGGTGCTCCGCGAACCAGTACCGCCGATAGCCGAGCTCATCGGCTCGCTGAGCCACCGCGATCGACGCGGAGATCGCCTGGCTGCTGGTCTGCCCCGTGCGGACGGGGACGAGGTCGAGAACGGAAAGGGCCGGGGTCGCGGTGCTCATAACGAACACTGCAACCCCGGCCGGGCGCGGCGCATTCCGCGCCGCTGCCGATTCAGCGGGCGATGCGGGCGGTTCCGGAGGTCCGGCTCGCCGTGTCGTAGCCGCCGAGACTGCCCGTCACGCGCACCGAGATCCCGTCGCCGCGGTCGCCGCGTGCGACCGTGTAGGTCGCCTTCGTCGCACCGGCGATCGGCTTGCCGTTGTTCAGCCACTGATAGGCCAGCCGCGTTCCCTCGGTCCACGAGCCGGGGCGCGCGGTGAGGGTCTTGCCGACCTTGGCCGTGCCCGTGATGATCGGCGGCGCGGTGCGCAGGGTCCCCTTGGCGACCTTCCCCGTCGCAGCCGAGGTCTTCGCCGCGGTCGCGTACCCGGTGAGGGTGCCGGTCACACGCACCGAGATGCGCGCCCCCGCGTCGGAAGCGGTCAGTCGGTGCGTCGCCGTGACCGCGCCGCGGATCGGCGAGCCGTCGCGCATCCACTGGTACGCGAACACCGTTCCCTTCGTCCACGTGCCGGGCTTCGCCGTCAGCGTGGAGCCGACCTTCGCCGTCCCCGAGACCGTCGGCGTGCCGGCGGCCAGCGCGGCGGGTGTCACCGTGACGACCCGGTCGACACGGGCCCGGTTGCCCGCGGCATCCTTCACGACGTACCGCAGCGTGTACGTGCCGAGCGTCGTCGTGTCGACCGTGCCGCGGACCCTCACCGACGCCGTGACGTCGCCGTCGACGGCGTCACGGGCGGTCACCCCCGCGAGAGGGTCGAAAGTCGAACCGAAGCGGACGGTGGTGGATGCCGGGACGCTGATCTCGGGCTTCACGTAGTCCTCGCGCAGGCCGGCCTCGCGGAAGTGCGTCGAGTGCACGCCGAACGAATCCTTTAGGTGGGGCATCCAGCAGGCGTCGTTGTGGCGACCCTCGGGGTAGACGGCCCACGTGTGCGGCACACCCTTGCCGGTGAGGATCGTGTCCATCGAGCGAGCCGCGTCGTCGAAGCGGTACTCATCGAACTCGCACGCGTCGAAGTAGAGGTCGAACTTCTTCAGCTGCGCCGCCGTCATGTCACCGGCCTGCTTCAGCGGAGTGGGCAGAGCCGAGCCGGAGTAGCTCAGCGAACCGATGTGCGAGGCGATCGACGAGAACATGCCGGGGTTCGAGAGCCCCAGCGACCAGGCGCCGAAGCCGCCCATCGAGACACCCGTCAGGGCGCGGAAGTCGCGCCCCTCGAGGGTGCGGTACTCCTTGTCGACGAGGGGCACCATCTCGGTGAGGAACATGCTGCGCCACGGGGTGCCGCCGTTCGGCTGGTCGGAGTACCAGAGCGATTCGCCGTCGGGCATGATGACGATCGACTCGGCGAGACCCTGCTTCCACAGGCCGTCGAGGACGTCGTCGATGTCGCGCGGCTCCCATTCGCGGCTGCCGCCGTTGATACCGTGCAGCAGGTAGACGACCGGGTACTCGCGGTCGGGCTCGCTCAGGTAGGACGGGGGCAGGTATGTCGCGAACTCGCGCGGCTGTCCTTCGAGTTCGGAGTCCACCGTCTCGCGGAAGAACCGGGAATCGTTTCCGGTCTCGCGGAGCGTGGACCCGTCGATGTGGAGGAACTGCTGCGATGAGGGCTGGAACGTGTAGGGCTCGCTGTCGCGCGTGCCGGAGATCGTCCGGTTCGTGTCGACGACGAGAGCGCCGTCCTCCCCCATGACGACCTCGACCTCGCTGTCGGTGAGGGTCAGCGTGCCGGACTCGGTCATCCAGTCCCGGAGTTCGCGGGCGCGGCGATCCTTCGACCGGCCGTCGTGGAAGTAGGTCTTGTCGAGCGTCTTCAGGTAGGCGTCGACGTCGCCGGCGGCGAGGGCCTTCCGCTGGGCGTCGAGGACGGCCGCGACCGCCTCGGACTGCGCGGCCGAGGCGCGCGCTCCGGTGATGCCGTAGACGTTCGCGCGGACGGCATCCTTCGAATAGATCCCGACGGGACCCTCGTACCAGCCGCCGCCGCCGTTCATGTCGTACAGGCGGACCGCGAGGGTGTTCTCGCCGCCGAAGTTCGGCGCGTCGGCGGGGACGGGATAGAGCCGCTTCTCGAACCACTGGCTGCTCGCGGCCGGCGGCATCGTGCCGGAGCCGCCGATCCGCTTTCCGTTGAGGTACGCCTCATCGACGTCGTCGAGGAAGCCGAGCGATGCGACGAGGTTCGTGCCGGCGGCATCCGCGGGCAGGGTGAACGTCAGGCGGTACCAGCCGAAGCCGTCGTAATCAGCGAAGGGGGTGCCGTCCCCCGGCACGGTGATGTCCTGCCATGACGAGTCGTCGAACTCCGGCGAGGCGTAGGACGGGTCGTCGCCCGTCGCGAATTTCCAGGTACCGCCGAGGTCGAGCGACACACTGGCGCTCGTCGTCGAGGTGCTGGCGGCCGTCGGTCCGACCGCGGGGGCGGCCAGAGCGGGGGTCGCGATGCAGAGCGATGCCGCCACCGCGGCCGCGGCGGTGACGGCGGCCAGGCGGCGCCGTCGAGGGGCGTGAGGATTCACGGACTCCTACTTCCTTGTGGGATGCCGGGCGTCGCTGCCCGGTGTGACTGTGCACGTTCACGGCATCGAGCATGAATGTGCTGTGAACGTGCACACAGAGAGTGGCACCGCGATGTCGGCACTGTCAACGGGACGCGTGCAACGTGCGCATATGTGCACGCCTCCACCACCGACGGGCGTCAAGCCGCGACGGATGTCAGGCGGAAGCGCGCCAGACGACGGGACAGTCGAGCACGCGCCCGCTCGTCCCCGGGGCCTCGCCGCGGAGTTGACGGAGCACGGACTCCGCCGCCGCGCGGCCGAGTTCCCCGGCGGGCTGATGCACGGTCGAGAGCGGCGGGTCGCACCGCAGAGCCCACGAACTGTCGTCGAATCCGACGATGCCGACGTCGTCCGGCACGACGCGGCCGGCCGCCTGCAGGACGTCCATCGCCCCGGCGGCGACGGCGTCGCTCGAGGCGAAGACGCCGTCGATGTCGGGCGCACGTTCGAGCAGCGCGCGCATGCCGTCCTGTCCGTCGGAGTAGGAGTACAGCGGCACCCGCTCGACGAGCTGCGGGTCGAACCGGTTGCCGAGGGCGTCGACGAAGCCGGCGAGTCGGTCGGAGCCCGAGTCGCGGTCGAGGGCCGAGGCGATCATCCCGATGCGGCGGCGGCCCGTCGCAGCGAGGCGGTTCGTGATCTCGCGCGCCGCGCCGCGGTTGTCGATCGCCACGTACGCCGCGTCGCCGATGTCGCGAGGGTGACCGACGAAGGCGGCGGGGAGGCCGAGTTCGGCCACCGCGCGTGTGATCGGATCGCCTACGCGCGCCGAGACGATGATGACGCCGTCGATGAGACCGCCGCTCAGGTAGCGGGCGAGACGTTCGATGTCGCGGGTGGTGTCGGCGATCATGAACGACAACTGGTAGTCCGCCTCCGACAGCGCCGCGTTCGCGCCGAGGAGGATCGAGCCGATGTTCGGATCCTCGACGAAGAGGGAATGGGGCTCGTGGACGATGAGCCCGATCGCCTGCGAGCTCTGCATGACGAGGCTGCGCGCGGCGCGGTTCGGGACGAACCCCACCTTCGCGATCGCCGCCTCGATGGCCTCGCGGGCCTCGTCCGAGACATAGGGCTGGCCGTTCAGCACGCGACTGACCGTCCCGCGCGAGACCCCCGCCTCGGTGGCCACGTCCTTGACGGTCGCGCGACGACGTCGGCCGATGACATCCGTGCGGTCGCTGCTCACGCGTTCATCGTATGTGCACGCACACACTCTCCGCGGTCCCCGGGGAGAGCGAGTCGCTGCGGAGCGGATACCCCTCTTCCCGCGATTCCGCGCAAATCCGGGCCGGGGCGTGGGTCGTGTTGACATCCGCGATTTGCTCTGCCTACTCTGTACACGTTCACAGAGCCTCAACGCGGAGGAACACCGCTTGATCCTGTGCACGTTCACAGGATTCAGAGGAGAACATGTCGGTCCCCGCCCGCCCCTTCGCGCACGACGGCATCGCGTTCGGTTGTGATTACAACCCCGAACAGTGGACGCCCGACGTCTGGGACGAGGACATCGCGTTGATGCGCGACGCCGGCGTCGACCTGGTCGCCATCAACATCTTCGGCTGGGCGCACATCGAGCCTCGCGCCGGTGAATACGACTTCGCCCGCCTCGACGACATCGTCGGCCGGCTGCACGCCGCCGGCATCCGGATCAACCTGGGCACCGGCACCGCCTCGACTCCGGCCTGGCTGACGACCGCCCATCCCGAGATCCTCCCCGTCGTCGAGGACGGCACGCGCCGGTACCCCGGCGGGCGTCAGGCGTGGTGCCCGAGCTCACCCGTCTATCGCGACGCCGCTCTCGCGCTCGTGGACGCCGTCGCGGCGCGGTACGGCTCGCACCCCGCCGTCGCGCTCTGGCACGTCTCCAACGAGCTCGGTTGCCACAACGCCCTCTGCCACTGCGACGAGAGCGCCGCCGCCTTCCGCGCGTGGCTGCAGGACCGCTACGGCACCGTCGAGGCCGTCAACCGTGCGTGGGGGACCGCGTTCTGGAGCCAGAGCTACTACGAGTGGGATGAGATCCTCACCCCGAAAGCGACGCTGTCCAGCCGCAACCCCGGGCAGATGCTCGACTACCACCGCTTCAGCAGCGACGCCCTGCTCGCGCACTACCGCGCCGAGGCGGCGGCCATCCGCGCTCACAGTGAGATCGCGATCACGACGAACTTCATGGTGACCGCCCACATCGAGAACCTCGACTACTGGTCGTGGGCGGGCGAGATGGACGTCATCGCGAACGACCACTACCTCGATCACCGCCTCGGCGACCCGCGGTCCGAGCTCGCGTTCGCCGCGGACCTCTCCCGCGGCCTCGCGCAGGGATCCCCGTGGATCCTCATGGAGCACTCGACCGGCGCCGTCAACTGGCAGCCGCTCAACAAGCCCAAGGCACCGGGTGAGATGATCCGCAACTCGCTCACCCACGTCGCGCGCGGCGCCGACGGCGTCTGCTTCTTCCAATGGCGCGCGTCGGTGCAGGGGAGCGAGAAGTTCCACTCCGCGATGCTTCCCCACGCCGGGACGGACTCCGCCGTGTGGCGCGAGGTCGTCGAGCTCGGCGGCATCGTCGAGCGACTCGCCGAGGTCGCCGGCTCCCGCGTCGTCTCCGAGGTCGCCGTCCTCTTCTCGTGGGAGTCGTGGTGGGCGACCCAGAGCGAGACCCGCCCGAGCCAGGCTCTCGGCTACCTCGACCAGGTGCACGCCTCGTACCGCGCGCTGCACGCGAACGGGCTGACCGTCGACGTCGTGGCGCCGGGCGCGGACCTCTCGGACTATCGCATGGTCGTCGTCCCGGGGCTCCACCTCATGAGCGAAGCGGATGCCGCGGTCCTGACCGCCTGGATCGGCGACGGGGGTACCGCCCTCGTGACCTTCTCGACGGCCATCGTCGACGAGAACGATCGGGTCTACACCGGCGGCTACACCGGTCCGCTCCGCGAGGCGCTCGGTCTCCACATCGAGGAGTTCGCGCCGGTCGCTCCGGAGGTCTCGCTGACCCTGAGCGACGGCTCGACGGCCCGGCTGTGGTCCGAGCGCTCGCGCACCGTCACCGCCGAGGTCGAGGCATCCTTCACCGACGGTCCCGCTGCGGGGATGCCTGCTCTCACCCGCAACGACTGGGGGCAGGGTGCCGCATGGTACCTCGCGACGCTTCCCAGCGAAGCCGACTACCGTGACCTCGTCGCGCGTGTCGCCGCGGCGGCCGGAGTGGCTCCTGCCGCAGTCGTCGAGCCCCGCTCGCGCGATCTCGAGATCGTCCGCCGACGCGGGGAGCTCGCGTCCTATCTCTTCGTGATCAACCACGGCGAGACCGACGTCCACGTCGACTCCGACGGCGTGGACCTCGTGACCGGCACGCCCGTCGCCGGTCGCGCCACCGTGCCCGCCGGTGCGGTGCGCATCATCAGAGAGGAGGCGGCTGCATGACCGCCACGGAAGTCCTCGTGACGCGTTCGTCGGCGAAGCCGCCGCGCGCGAAGCGGATCCCGCGGGCCAAGACCCCGCACAAGGGGGCGATCGCGGTCTTCCTGGGACCGTTCGGCATCCTCTTCCTGCTCTTCTACCTGCTGCCCATCGGCTACGCCATCTGGCAGTCGTTGCTGGTCGTCCAGCGCGACGGACTGTACGGCGAGCCGACCGAGGTGTTCGGCGGACTGACGCAGTACATCCAGGTGTTCCAGAACGCGCCGTTCTGGGAGTCCGTCGGCCGGGTGCTGCTGTTCGGTGTCGTGCAGGTGCCGGTCATGCTCGGCCTCGCACTGCTGTTCGCGCTGCTGCTGGACTCGCCGGTCCTCAAGGGCAAGCGGTTCTTCCGTCTCGCCTTCTTCGCGCCGTACGCCGTCCCCGGCGTCATCGCGGCGATCATGTGGGGCTTCCTGTACTCGCCGAACCTGTCGCCGTTCACCGGCCTCACGAACTCGGTCGACTTCCTCTCGCCCGAGATGGTCCTCTGGTCGATCGCCAACGTCGTGACGTGGGTGTTCGTGGGCTACAACATGCTGATCATCTACTCCGCCCTCCTCGCGATCCCCGCCGAGGTCTACGAGGCCGCGCGCCTGGACGGCGCCGGGCAGATCCGGATCGCCTGGTCGATCAAGATCCCCATGGTGGCGCCCGCCATCATCCTGACCGCGGTGTTCTCGATCATCGGCACGCTGCAGCTGCTGGCCGAGCCGCAGGTCTTCCGCTCGTTCAGCACGGCGGTCTCGTCCTCGTTCACGCCGAACATGACGATCTACGCGACCAGCGCGGTGCCGAACCCGTACCTCGCTGCGGCCTTCTCCGTGGTCCTGGCGCTGGCCACCTGCGTCCTGTCGTTCGCGTTCTTGAAGCTCACCCAGCGGAAGGCCGAGCAATGAGCCTCCTCACCCGTACCAACGGCGCCCTGGCGACCGACCTCCCGAAGACCCGCGGGCCGCGGGAGTCCATCCTGTCGCGGGGTGCGGCCCTGCTCATCATGGGCATCTTCACCCTCTACTTCCTCGTCCCGATCTGGTGGCTGTTCATCGCCTCCACGAAGGACCGCGGTCAGCTCCTGACCACCAACGCGCTGTGGTTCGCCGATTGGAACCTGTTCGCCAACATCGGCGATCTGATCTCCTACAACCACGGCATCTACTTCCGCTGGCTGCTCAACAGCCTCGGCTACGCCGGGCTCGGTGCACTGCTCGCGACCGTGTTCGCCGGCATGGCGGGCTACGCACTCGGCAAGTACCGCTTCCGCGGCCGCGAGGCGTTCTTCAACATCGTCCTCGGCGGCGTGCTCGTTCCGGCGACGGCGCTCGCGCTGCCCCTGTTCCTGCTGTTCAGCCAGGTCAACCTGACGAACACGTTCTGGGCGGTCCTCCTGCCGAGCATCGTGAGCCCGTTCGGCGTCTACCTCGCCCGCATCTACGCCTCGTCGTCGGTGCCCGACGAGCTCATCGAAGCCGCACGCCTGGACGGCTCGGGTGAGGTCCGCACGTTCTTCACCGTCTCGACGCGGCTCATGGCCCCGGCCCTCGTCACGATCTTCCTGTTCCAGTTCGTTTCCATCTGGAACAACTTCTTCCTGCCGCTGATCATGCTCCGCAGCCAGGACCTGTTCCCGGTCACCTACGGCCTCTACACGTGGAACACGCAGCTCAACCAGATCCCCGAGCTGCGCACCTACGTCCTGGTCGGCGCGTTCCTCTCGATCGTGCCCCTCATCATCGCCTTCCTCTTGCTTCAGCGCTTCTGGCGCAACGGACTCGGCACCGGTTCCGTGAAGTGAGCTCCTGCCGTGGGCGCACCCCGCGGCATCCCTGCAGTACCACTACCTGTCACCCGATCAACGATCAGATTGGAAAACCCATGCAGCACACCAAGAAGGCAGTCGTCGCCGGCGTCGCACTGCTCACTGCGTTCACCCTCGCCGGCTGCGCCGGCGGCAGCGGCAACACCGGCGGAGGCTCCGCAGCCGACCCCGCCGCGTGCGCTCCCTCCGACGGCAAGGTGACCCTCGACTTCACGTCGTGGATCCCCGGCATCGAGGACGTCGCCAAGATCTGGAACGAGGAGAACCCCGACATCCAGGTCAAGGTCCAGACGGGCCCCAACGGCAACTCCGGCACCTACGCGAGCTTCTTCAGCCAGCTCGAGGCCGGCAACGCGCCCGACCTCGGCCAGATCGAGTACGACGCGCTGTCGAGCTTCCGCGTGCAGGACGGTCTCGAGGACCTGTCCGCGTGCGAGGACGTCGTCGCGGCGAAGGAGAAGTTCATCCCGTGGACCTGGAACCAGGTCACCCTCGGCACCGACGGTGTGTACGGCATCCCGCAGGACTCCGGCCCCATGGCGCTGTTCTACCGCTCGGACCTGTTCACGGAGAACAACATCGCCGTCCCGACGACGTGGGCCGAGTACAAGGAAGCCGCCAAGGAGGTCCGCAAGGCCGGTGGCTACATCACCAACTTCTCGACCGCTGACATCAACCAGTTCGCCGGTCTCGTCTGGCAGACCGGTGGCGACTGGTTCTCCAACGACGGCGAGGCGTGGAAGGTCAACCTGACGGGCGACGAGTCCAAGAAGGTCGCCGACTACTGGCAGGACCTCATCAAGGAAGACCTCGTCTCCACCTACCCGGCCTGGACCGAGGAGTGGAACAACGCCTACAACTCGGGCAAGGTCTGGAGCTGGAACTCGGCCGTCTGGGGTGCCAACTCCATCTCGTCCGGCGCTCCTGACACCTCGGGCAAGTGGTCGGTCGCGCCCTCCCCGCAGTGGGCTGCAGGCGAGAAGGCCTCCGGCAACTGGGGCGGCTCGTCCGTCGCCGTCTTCAAGGGCTCCAAGCACCCCTACGAAGCTGCGAAGTTCGCCCTGTGGCTGAACACGTCCGAGGAGGCCCTCACGGCGCTCAACAAGTCGGCGAACATCTACCCCGCCACCACCGAGGGCCTCAAGCTCGCCTCGCTGCAGGAGGGCGTGGAGTTCTACGGCGGACAGAAGATCTACGACGTCTTCGCTCAGGCGGCTTCCGAGGTCAACCCCGACTTCGTCTGGGGCCCGACCATGACGCAGACCTACGCCGACGTCTCGGACGGTTTCCAGAAGGCCGCCAGCGGCCAGGGAACCCTGCTCGAGGCGCTGCAGTCCGCGCAGACCAAGACGGTCGACGCCCTCAAGGCGCAGTCCATCCCCGTCGCCGAGTGACCGCTCGCTGACACCCACTCATCCGCGCCGCGGGTCGGGCCTTCGGGCTCCGATCCGCGGCGCGGTCGCGTGTGCGGATCACGCCTGCCGCGAGGCCTGCTTGACCTTCTCGTAGGCGGCGAGCGCGTTCTGCCGGGTCGCCTTCAGGTCGACCATGGGCATGGGGGGTTGGCCGTCGGCATCCGTGTACTCGGGTGCCCACTGCCCGATGTACTCGCGGCGCTTGTCGAACTTGTCGGCTTGCAGCTCGGGGTTGAAGACGCGGAAGTACGGGGCGGCGTCGGCGCCCGAGCCCGCGACCCACTGCCAGTTGAACGTGTTGCTCGCGCCGTCGGCGTCGACCAGGCAGTCCCAGAACCACTCCTCGCCACGGCGCCAGTCGATGAGCAGGTTCTTGATCAAGAAGGATGCCGTGATCATCCGCACGCGGTTGTGCATGTAGCCGATCTCCCAGAGCTCGCGCATTCCGGCATCCACCATCGCGTACCCCGTCTGTCCCTTCTGCCAGGCCCGAAGAGCGGCCGGCTTGAGGCGCGGCCACGGGAAGGCGTCGAATTCGGGCCGGAGGTTCTTCGTCGCGAGATCGGGGAAGTGGTACAGCGTGTGCCAGGCGAACTCGCGCCACCCGATCTCCGAGAGGAAGCCCGAGGCGCCCGGTGCCTCGACAGCCGCGTGCCACACGCTGTACGGGCTCAGCTCGCCCCAGCGCAGTCGCGGCGACAGCAACGAGGTCGCCCCCGCCGACGGGCGGTCGCGCGCGTCGTCGTAGTGGCCGAGGTCCTCCTCAAGGAACTCCCTCAGCCGCGCCTTCGCGGCGGGCTCGCCCGGTTCCCACGTGTCGCGCAGGCCCTGCGCCCAGTCCGGCTCGGTCGGCAGCAGCTCCCAGGCGTCCAGGTCGTCCGACGCGGGGTACCGCGACGGTCCCGGCACCTCGCGTGGCTCAGGTAGCGGAGCGCGGGGAGCCGGCTGGGCGAGGCACGCGCGCCAGAACGGGCTGTACACGGAGAAGTGCTTCCCCGCTCCGGTGGTGATCGTCCACGGCTCGAACAGGAGGGATGCCGCGAACGACGCCACCTCCACGTCGCCGTCCCGCAGGTCCGACTTGAGCGCCGCGTCGATCTCGCGCTCGGGCCCGCCGTAGCGGCGGTTCCAGAAGACCGCCCCCGCACCGGCATCCTCCACTACCTCGCGCACGACCCGGTGGGCCGGACCACGGCGGAGGATCAGCCGCGAACCGCGGTCGGCGAGTCGGTCGGCCAGGGACGCGAGCGAATGATGAAGCCACCAGCGCGCCGCACCGCCGAGGGGACGGATGCCGTCGCTCTCCTCGTCGAGCACGTAGAGCCCGATGACCGGCTCGCCCCGGTCGAGGGCGGCGCGGAGCGCCGGATGGTCGGCGAGGCGGAGGTCGTCGCGGAACCAGACGATCGAAGGGGACGGCATCCCCTCATCCTGACCGTCGGGGCGTCGAGATTCCGCCCCTTGCAATCCGGCGCCGAGTCTCCCAGCGCCGGGACTCAAACGGCCTCGACCGAATGCCCGCGGGGGATGGCGAGGGTGAGGCCGCCGGCGACGATGCGCACGGCGATCCGGGTCGCTTCGCCGAACTCGTCTCCGTCGAGCTGTACCGGGTGCGCCTCCTCGGCGGCGAGATCGATGCCCTTGCCGCGCGAATAGCGAACGGAATTATCCGCCGTGCGCACCGCGAGGATCTTGCGCCCGGCGCGGAACTTGCGCAGCACGCTGTTGTCCCACGCGAGTCGGCGCCAGACCAGGAGCCAACCGAAGGCCGAGCGCGGCTGCAGGATGGCGACGTCGAGTTCACCGTCGGTGATGGATGCCTCGGGGATGAGCTCGAGCCCCGCTTGCAGCGAACCGCAGTTCGCGAACAGGACGCTCTGCACGTCCGCGCGGTGGATGCGGTGCCCGGGCACCTGGTAGACGACGGGGAACGGCTTCGCCTGCGCGATCGAGCGGGCGGCGCCGTCGACGTAGGCGACCCAGCCGACCTTCTTCTTGAGGTCGCTGTTCGTATTGGCGATCATCGCGGCGTCGAGACCCATGCCGCCCATGACGACGAAGGCGTGCTCGGCGGTCTCGCCGTCGGGTCGCCGCAACTGCGCGAGGCCCACGTCGATCGCGAGGGTGTCGCCATCGAAGGTCGCGGCGATCATCGCCGCGGGGTCGGTGAGGGGGAGCCGCAGGTTGCGGGCGAGGAGGTTGCCGGTGCCGCTCGGGACGATCGTGAGGGGCACGCTCGAGCCGGTCATCGCCTCGCTGACGGCACGGACCGTGCCGTCGCCACCCGCCACGAGCACGGCATCGACGCCTTCCGCCAGCGCCTGACGCGCGACGTCGTCGCCGAGGTCGTCGACCGTCGTCTCGTAGAAGAGGGGCTCGGACCAGCCGGCTTCCTTCGCCGCCTGGGCCACCTGTTCGCGCAGCTCGTCGCCGTCGACCTTGATCGGGTTGTACACCAGAGCCGCCTTGGGGCTCGGTCGGCCGTCCGTGTCCGGCAGTGGCTCGGTCGACCCGCTCCGGTCGACGCGGCGCGCCTCTCCGGTCTCGCCGTCCTGCGTGTCGGGGGAGACGTCGTCCGGCTCGCGGATCACCCCGTCGGGTTCGGCTGTGGTGGCCGGATCGTGCGCGTCGTCGGAGCGGTGCGTCGTGCCGGGGTCGGTCGCCATGCGTACAGGATAGGGCTCGGCATCCGCCTGTCGGAGACCCCTTGCGCTCGAGTCCGTTGCGCACCAGGGCAGGGGCGGGAAGGCCGCGACTAGACTCGACGGGTGATCGATCTCGCCCTCCTCCGTGACGACCCTGCCCTCGTGAAGCGTTCGCAGGAGGCTCGCGGCGAGTCGCCCGACACGGTCGACGAGGCCCTGGCCGCCGACCGGGAGCGTCGTACCGCGATCACCGCCTTCGAGGAGCTCCGCGCCGAGCAGAACGCGCACGGAAAGCGCGTCGCGAAAGCCCCGAAGGACGAGAAGGCCGCGCTGGTCGCCGAGGCGAAGGACCTGAGCGAGCGGGTGAAGGCCGCGCAGCAGGCCGTGACCGCCGCGGAGGATGCCGCGTCGGCTGCGCTCGCGCGCATCGAGAACATCGTCATCGAGGGTGTCCCCGCCGGCGGCGAGGACGACTTCGTCACCCTCCGGACCCACGGCGAGCCCGCCGCCTTCGACTTCGAGCCGCGCGATCACCTCGCCCTCGGCGAGATGCTCGGTGCGATCGACACCGAGCGGGGCGCGAAGGTCTCCGGCGCTCGGTTCGCCTTCCTCACCGGGATCGGTGCGCGCCTCGAGCTCGCCATCATGAACCTCGGCATGCAGCGCGCCCTCGAGGCCGGTTTCATCCCCATGATCCCTCCGACCCTCGTGCGCGCGGAGGTCATGCGCGGCACCGGATTCCTCGGCCAGCACGCCGACGAGGTCTACCACCTCGACGACGACGATCTGTACCTGGTCGGCACGAGCGAGGTTCCGCTCGCCGGCTACCACATGGACGAGATCCTCGACCTCGAGCCCGGCGCCAGGCGCTACGCCGGCTGGTCGACCTGCTACCGCCGTGAGGCCGGTTCGTACGGCAAGGACACCCGCGGCATCATCCGGCTCCACCAGTTCAACAAGCTCGAGATGTTCGTCTATACGACGCCCGACGACGCGGAGGCCGAGCACCTGCGTCTCGTCGAGATGCAGGAGCGGATGCTGCAGGATCTCGGTCTCTCCTACCGCGTCATCGACGTCGCCGCCGGTGATCTGGGCTCCTCTGCCGCCCGCAAGTACGACGTCGAGGCGTGGGTCCCGACGCAGGGCGCGTATCGCGAACTCACCTCGACGTCGAACTGCACGACGTACCAGGCGCGCCGTCTCGACATCCGCTACCGGCCCGAGGGCGGTCGCACGGCTCCTGTCGCGACCCTGAACGGCACGCTCGCGACGACCCGATGGATCGTCGCGCTGCTCGAGACGCACCAGCGCGAAGACGGCTCGGTCGTCATCCCCGAGGTCCTGCGCCCCTACCTGGGCGGCCTCGAGGTGGCGGAGCCGATCGCGTGAGTCTCTCTGCGGACGAGGCGGCCGAGGTCGTCGAGGAGATCGCGACGGATGCCGCCGAGCCTCCGCGCGAGCGCCTCCTCATCGCGCTCGACGTCGACGGCACGATTCTCCTCGAGGACGAGACGTACAGCCCCGGCGTGGTCGAGGCGATCGCCGACGCCCAGCGCGCCGGCCACGAAGTCATGCTCGCCACGGGCCGGTCGTGGGAGAGCACGGGGCGCATCGTCGAGCACCTCGCGATCTCGCCCGAGTACGTCGTCTGCTCCAACGGTGCGGTGATCCTCAAGCGCACCGGCCCGGCGGAGTCCCCTGCGTACGAACGCTTCCACACCGAGCAGTTCGACGCGACCGAGGTCCTCACCCTTCTGCGCGACCACCTCCCCACGGCGCGCTACATGGTGGAGCTCCCGAGCGGCCGTCGCCTCTTCACGCACCACATGGACGACTGGAGCCTCGCGAAGGCCGACCGGGTGAGCTTCGAAGAGCTGTCGGCGAATCCCGTCTCGCGCGTGGTCGTGGTGTCGGAGCAGAACACCGATGAGGACTTCGTCGACCTGGTCTCCCGCATCGGACTCAACAAGGTGTCGTACGCCGTCGGCTGGTCCGCGTGGCTCGATATCGCCCCGCAGGGCGTCGACAAGGCGACCGGCCTCGAACTCGTCCGCGACTGGCTCGGCGTCGAGCCGCAGAACGTCGTCGTCATCGGCGACGGACGCAACGACATCGGCATGTTCCGATGGGCGCGCGCCCACGGCGGTCGCGCGATCGCCATGGGCCAGGGTCCCGACGAGGTGCTGTCGGAGGCGTCGGAGCTCACGGCATCCGTCACCGAGGGTGGCGTCACGGCGGTGCTGAAGGCCCTCTGATCGGCTCGTTCAGGGCTCATCCAGGCGATCCCGCGAGAATGGACGGGTTCTGGGGTCGGCTAGACTCGGCCTGTTCGACTGGTGCCGTTCGGCGCCGTCGGGAGGGTTGTCCGAGCGGCCGAAGGATCCGGTCTTGAAAACCGGTGGGCAGCAATGTCCCGTGGGTTCGAATCCCACACCCTCCGCATACTCCGAAAGGTGATCCGTGAGCGCAAGGCACGACGCGAAGGCGACGAAGTTCCGCCGCCAACCCGTAGCCCGTCACGGAGCGTTGAGCTCCCCGCATCCGCTTCGTCAGGTCTTCACAATCCTCGCCGCGGTCGTCGCAGTGGTGCTCGTCAGCACCGCCGCGATCGGCGGGTTCTACGTGTGGGATGCCGCGCGCAGCCTCAGTGACAACGGTGTCTCGATCGGCGATGAGGACAAGCCCCTCCCGCCGCACATCGGCGAGATCGAGGGCGGCGTCAACATGCTCATCGTCGGCACCGACTCGTGCGAGGGCCAGGATCTGAAGCTGTTCCCGCGCTGTGCGCACGACAAGGGCGGCGAACGCAACGACGTCACGATGCTCGTGCACATCAGCGATGCGCCTCGACGGGTCACCGTCGTGTCGTTCCCGCGCGACATGATCGTGCCGATCCCGTCGTGCAAGAACCCCGAGGGCGGCTCGTACTCGGCGATGAGCGCGCAGATGATCAACGCCTCCTACGGCTACGGCGGACTCGGCTGCACGGTCGCGACCGTCGAGTCCCTGACCGGCGTCGACATCCAGTTCGCGGGCGCGATCCGCTGGACGGGGGTCATCAACATGTCCGACGCGATCGGCGGCGTGGACGTCTGCCTCAGCGCCGACATCAACGACCGGCACACCGGACTGCACCTGAAGAAGGGCGAGCAGAACCTCGTCGGAGCGCAGGCGCTGCAGTTCCTGCGCATCCGACACGGCATCGGCGACGGCTCCGACCTGGGTCGCATCTCCAACCAGCAGCAGTTCATGAGCTCGCTCGTGCGCAAGCTCCAGTCCGGTGCGGTGCTCTCGGACTACCCCGCGCTGCTCAACCTCGCCAACACCGCCGTTCGGCAGGTGAACGAGAAGCAGCTGGTCCTCAGCGAGTCTCTCGCCAACCCGCAGCGCATGGTCCAGATCGCGATGGCCGTCGCCGACGTCCCGTACAAGGACATCGTCTTCGTGCAGTACCCGACGGTCTACGCCCCCGGCGGCGGGCGCGTCCTGCCCGTCACGTCGGCAGCGGATGTGCTGTTCACGGCGCTGTCCGAGAACAAGCCCATCCGAGTGACGGGTGAAGCCAGCGGCGGCAACGGCGTCGAGGTCGTCGGAGAGGCCGGTGAGCCCGGCGGCTCGAAGCCGACGCAGACACCGGAAGCCACCGGCGAAGCCTCGGGTGAGGCGACGCCCGGCGCCACTGACGCACCCGGTTCGGGTGAGGAGGCCGGCACCGTCGACCTTCCGAGCCAGATCACGGGCCAGTCGGCGAACGAGGTGACCTGCACCGTCGCGCAGCAGTGACGCCCGGTTCGGATCCGCGTCCCGCACCCGTTATGCTTGCGTGGTGCGTTCGCGCCGTTCGCGGTCGGATGCCTGGAGACGTCGCATAGTCAGGCCTAGTGCACCACCCTGCTAAGGTGGAGTCCCCTCACGGGGACCGAGGGTTCAAATCCCTCCGTCTCCGCCATACGAGAAAAGCCCCGGTTCGCCGGGGCTTTTCTGTTCTTGAGATTCGTGAGTCACCGACTCCGGTTGAGCGCGCGTCGGTGGTCGGCAGTCGGATCAGCCGGTGGCGGCGTCGTCCTGACCGGGCTCGGGAACGATCCGCAGCCCGCTGGGCGAGTTGGCCGTCGACATGAGCGCGTCGATCCATTCGGGGTTGAGTGGTCCGATCGCGCGCGAGTGATAGCGGATATCCCAGCTCGTCGACACGCCGACCCAGCGCGAGACGCGCCCGCTGCCGAGGCTGGGGTCGACGGTCCACGTGAGGATGAACGGCTCACGACGCCGGAGTTTCGTCACCATCACGACCTCGAGATGACCGAGGAGGCGGTCATCGAGCGTGACCGTCTCGCTGCCGAAGGCCAAGCGTCCCATTCCACCAAGCTTACGGCGTAAGCAGACAAAAGAGCGTACGAGGGGGGAGGATCGGAGTGGAGGCTCCCATGAGCAGTCAGTCTGATCGACCGTCCGGGTCGAGGTTGAGTCGCGACGCGATCATCGACGCCGCGCTGAGTCTCGTCGACCGCAAGGGACCTGCGGGGCTCTCCATGCGCGCGCTGGGCAGCGAGCTGGGTGTCGAGGCGATGTCGCTCTACCGTCATGTGCACGGGAAGGAAGATCTCCTCGAAGGCGTCGTCGATGAGCTGACGACCGAGCTCGTCGCCGTCATGGAGCGCGAGGCGGAGGCCCACTGGCAGACCTTCCTGCAGAACGTCGCTCATGCCGTGCGCGACATCGCCGTCGCGCACCCCCAAGCGTTCCCGCTGATCGCGACGAGGCATCCTGCCGCACCGTGGCTCCGGCCGCCGCTGCGGAGCATCGAAGCCGTCGACATCTTCCTGCGGGTTCTCCTGGCGCAGGGGTTCACCGACGAGCAGGCCGTCGGCGCCTACCGGGGCTTCAGCAGCTTCCTCATCGGCCAGCTTCTGCTGGAAGCCGCCGTCCGCGGCGCCGACGTCGGTGGAACCGTCGCGGGTCAGACGGAGACCGGTCCGGTCCCCGCCGGTGAGGCGCAGATGTCCTCCTTGGACGACGCGCCCGAGGTGCGTCGTCTTCGCCCCTTGCTCAGCGAGGACCACAGCAAGGCGGAGTTCGACACCGCCCTCGAGATCCTCCTCGACCGGCTCGAGGTCGATCTCTCGCTGTAACCCCGTTGGAGCGCGCACGCGATTACCACGATGCGGGGTCGGATGTCGACCCTTGGCGTGCGTGCGCGTCAAGGAAGGTAACGACCGGTCACGGAGCGTCTCGCACGTCGTCGTCGAGGTCGCGTCGGGCTAGGAATGTCGCAGTCACAGCGAACATCCCCGCCCGACTCACCACGAGGAGACCACCCCATGTCCGACCAGAACCAGACCCCGCAGAGCGACCTCCGCGCCGCTGTCGCGGGTGACAAGAAGCGCACCCGCATCGGCATCGCGATCGCGATCGCCGTCGTCGCGGTCGGCGCGATCGTCGGCGGAGTCGCCCTCGCGCTCCCGGCGCTCCGGCCCGCCGATGCCGCCGCGGCCGGCGGTGCCGTCCCGACCGAGCCGATCGACGTCAAGATCGCCGTGTCGGAGGACAGCCCGTTCCAGGACGCGATCAAAGAAGTCGCCGCCGAGAAGGGCCTGAACATCGAGTGGGTCAACGTTCAGGACTGGGTCCTGCCGAACACCGAACTCGCCGCCGGCACGGTCGACGCCAACGCCTTCCAGCACATCCTGTACCTGAGCGCCTTCAACACCGAGAACGGCGCAGATCTCACTCCCGTCTTCTCCACGATCATCACGCAGTGGGGGATCTTCTCCGCGACCGCGAAGTCCCTCGACGACATCGCAGACGGCGCGAAGATCGCCATCCCCGACGACCCCTCCAACGGAGGCCGAGCCCTGAACATCCTCGAGTCCGCCGGCCTCATCACCCTCTCGGCCGACAAGGGCGACTTCCCCGCCGTCGAGGACATCACGGCGAACCCGAAGAAGCTCCAGTTCACCGAGATCCCCGCGAAGTCCATCGCGCAGCAGTTCACCGACCCGAGCCTGGCCGCGGTCGTCGTGGGCACGTCGTACTTCGACCCGAGCCAGAACATCGGCTCCGACGATGCGCTCTTCCTCGACAAGGCGCTCTCCGAGCAGAACCTGCCCTACGTGAACGTCATCGCCACCCGTGAGGACAACAAGGACGACCCCGCGTGGAAGATCCTCAAGGAGGTCTACGCCGACGAGCGCGTGGCGGCGGCCAACGAGAAGGAGAACAACGGCTCCGTCGTGCTCGTCGACGTCCCGGTCGAGCAGCTCCGGACGAAGCTCGCCGACCTCGAGACGCAGGCCGCGAAGAACTGACGGCCGCCCTCCGCGACCGCGACCGGCTGAGATGAGGAACCCATGAGCACCGCCATCGCTTTCGAGAACGTCTCCAAGTCCTTCACAGCGAAGGGACGCAGGGTCGATGCCCTCCGCGACGTCAGCCTGACGGTCGAGAAGGGGGAGATCTTCGGGATCGTCGGCTTCTCGGGCGCCGGCAAGTCGACCCTGCTGCGCACAGTCAATGCGCTGGAGCGGCCGACGAGCGGCCGGGTCGTCGTCGACGGGCGCGAGATCTCGGCCCTGCAGGGCCGCGCCCTCTACGCCGCGCGCCAGCGCATCGGCATGGTGTTCCAGCAGTTCAACCTGCTCGAGTCGCGGAACGTCTACAAGAACGTCGCGTACCCCTTGCGGCTCGCGGGCCTGTCCGAGGCGGAGACCCTCGATCGCGTGGAGGAGCTGCTGCGGTTCGTCGGACTCACAGACAAGGCCCTCGCCTACCCGTCGCAGTTGTCGGGCGGCCAGAAGCAACGCGTCGGCATCGCCCGCGCGCTGGCCACCCGACCCGACGTCCTCATCTCGGACGAAGCGACGAGCGCGCTCGACCCGCAGACGACCGGGGAGGTCCTGGCCCTCCTCCGGCGGGTGAACGAGGAGTACGGCGTCACCATCCTGCTCGTCACGCACGAGATCGACGTGGTGCGCGAACTCGCCGACAAAGTGGCGGTCATGGAGGACGGCGCGGTGGTCGAACAGGGTTCGATCTACGACGTGTTCTCGTCGCCGAGGCATCCCACCACCCGGCGGTTCGTGGCGTCGGTGCTGCACCACCTGCCGTCGGCCGCGGCGCTGGAGAAGATCCGTGCCGTCCATCACGGCAGGCTTGTTCAGCTGCACGTCGAGGACCGCGACACCAACCACCCGTTCCTCTCGCGGGTCGCGCGCGAGCACGACGTCGACGTCAACGTCGTCTTCGGCGGCGTCGACGAGCTGCAGGGGCGTCTGTTCGGCAGTCTGACCGTGGAGCTGCTCGGAACGGATGCCGCCGTGGAGGCCGCCATCGAGGGTCTGCGCCGGACGGCGACCGTCTCGGAGATCCCCGGGCCCGAAGCGGCCCGGAAGGAGGTCGTCCATGCGTGACTTCGACCCGAACGCCTTCTTCCCTCGCTTCTGGGTCGCCGTCGGCGAGACGGGGATCATGGTGGTCGTCGCCTTCGCCGGCGCCGCCGTCATCGGCGTGCTGCTCGGGCTGCTGCTCTACGCGAGCCGCCCCGGCAACCTCCTCCAGAACCGGGCGATCTTCGCCATTCTGAACCTGATCATCAACGTCATCCGGCCCATCCCGTTCCTGATCGTTGCCATCGCCCTGATCCCGCTGACGCGCTCCCTCTTCGGCACGGGGCTCGGCCCCCTGCCGCAGACCATTCCGCTCATCATGGTCGCGTGCGTCGCCATCGCCCGTGTCTCGGAATCCAACCTGGTGGCGGTCAGTCCCGGGTCGATCGAGGCGGGTGCGGCCATGGGGGCGAGCCCCGCACGGGTGCTGTTCACGATCGTCGTGCCCGAGGCGCTCGGCCCACTCACACTGGGGCTGACCTACATCCTGGTGGCACTCGTCGACGCGACGGCAGTAGCGGGGGTGCTCGGCGGCGGCGGGCTCGGGTCGCTCGCGATGAACTACGGCTACCAGCGCTTCGACTGGATCTCGGTCGGTATCGTCGTCCTCGCCCTCATCGTGCTCGTCCAGCTCGCCCAGTTCCTCGGCAACGCTGTGGCGCGGAAAGTGATGCACCGGTGACCCGGGGTTTCGACGACCTCCTCGCGCGCATCGCGGTCGACGCGCCGCAGCGCGAGCGCGAGCGGCGCCTGCTGACCGCGGAGCTCGCCGAGCTGCGCGAAATCGGCTTCGGCACGTGGCGGGTGCCCGCGGCATCCGGCGGATCGCCGATCGCGCTCGAAGAGCAGTTCGCCCGTCTCATCCGGCTGTCCGCCGCGGACCCCAGCCTCGGCCACGTCTGGCGCGGTCACCTCGCGTTCGTCGAGTCGCTCCGACTGCAACCGATCGATCAGGCGCAGCCGTGGTTCGACCGTGTCCTCGCGGGGGACTTCGTCGGCAACGCGCAGTCCGAGCGGCACGCCACGGCGCACCTCGAAACCCGGATCGACCGCACGAGCGGCGAGCCGCTGCTGTCGGGGACGAAGTACTACACGACCGGCAGCATCTACGCGGACTGGATCCACCTCGCCGCTCTCGACGGGGACGAGCGGGTCGCGGTCACGGTGTCGGCCCACCACCCGGGCGTTCGGTCGACCGACGACTGGGACGGGTTCGGGCAGCTGCTCACGGGAAGCGGGACGACGGTGTTCGACCGTGTGCCGATGGGCCAGGACGGCATCCTCGTGTCGCCGGCCGAAGGCGCTGAGGCGCGCGGACATCACCTGGGGGCGATCCTGCAACTCACCCTCCTCGCGGTCATCGCCGGCGTCGCCCAGCGAGCCCTCCACGACACGGTGGAGTTCGTGACCCCGCGGCGGCGGACCTTCGGCTTCGCGGGCGAGACGCTCCCGCGCGAGGACCCACTCGTGCAGCTCGTGGTGGGGGAGCTCGACGTCGTGGCGGCGACGTCGCGTCGGCTCGTACTCTCGGTCGCCGCCGACCTGGGCGCGGCCGCCGATCGTGGAGCGACCGCAGCGGAGATGCGCGAGATCCAGTTCGACGTCTTCCGGTTGCAGGAGCTCGTGCCGCGGCTCGTGCTCGACGCGACGACGAGGTTGTTCGAGGTCGGCGGCGCATCGGCGGTGGGCAGGGGCCCTGCGCTCGACCGTCACTGGCGCAACGTCCGCACGATCGCCTCGCACAATCCCGTCATCCAGCGCACGCGGGCGCTCGGTCAGGTCGCTCTCACCGGCAGGCTGCCAGGGTGGCAGGCGCCGGGCGCCGAGGCTTCCCGTCCTGCGGAGGTCGCGCTCGTATGACCCGGATCGCCGATGCGGTGCAACGCTTCGCCCCCGTCTTCGACGAGGTGGGACGGGATGCCGTCGCCCGCGAACTCGCGCGCAGGCTGCCTCACGACGAGGTCGCCCTGCTCCGGGATGCCGGGTTCACGCGGGTGACGGTGCCGACGGAGTTCGGCGGTGGCGGCGAGCCGCCCTCTGTCCTGTTCGCCCTGCTCGCCGAACTCGGTCGGCGCGATCCGAACCTCGCACAGCTGCTGCGTTCGCACTTCTCCTTCGTCGATCGGACAGTCCTCTCACCCGGCTCCGGGGAGCGCTCGCGCAGACTCGCCCTGGTCGCCGGCGGCGCCATCATCGGCAACGCGACGCACGAGCGGTCGGGGGCGAAAGTCGGCACGCTGTCGACGACGTTGACGGAGTCGGCCGGAGGACTCCGGCTCGACGGTACGAAGTACTACAGCACCGGAACGCTCTTCGCCGACCTCGTCTCGGTCGCCGCCCAGGACGACGACGGCGCTCTCGTCGCGGCGCTCGTGCCGACGGCGGCTGCGGGTGTCGATGTCCTCGACGACTGGCGCGGCTTCGGTCAGCGCCTCACCGGCAGCGGGACGACCGTCTTCCGCTCGGTCGTCGTCGACGAGGATGCCGTCGCCCGCCGCACCGTCGACGGTCCGTCGCACGGTGGGGCGTTCGTCCAGCTGGTCCTGTTGGCCGCTGCCGCGGGTATCGGGCGCGCGATCGTCGACGACGCGGTCGCCTTCGTCCGGAAACGCACTCGGACCTACAGTCACGCCTCGGCGGCGACGGCGCGCGAGGATCCGCTCGTGCAGGAGACCGTCGGCCGGCTGTCGGCGCTGTCGTTCACGGCGGATGCCGCGCTCACGGTCGCCGTCGCAGGACTCGACGAGTCGGCCGCCGCCCAGTCGGCCGGCGTCTCGGGCGATGCCCTGCGCGCCGTGATCGCCCCCGTCGAGGCGGCGACCGCCCGCGCGCAGCTCGTCGTCCTCCCCGCCGTGCTCGAGGCGGCCACTCTGCTCTTCGAGGTCGGCGGGGCCAGTGCGGTCGACACCGACCTCGCCCTGGACCGACACTGGCGTAACGCCCGGACCCTGGCATCCCACAACCCGCTCGCCTTCAAAGCGCGCGCACTCGGCGACCTGCTGCTCAACGACACCCCCGTCCCCGGGTGGTGGAGCACCGGCGAAGCCTGAAGTCGCAAAGAAGCCCGAACCGTCCAGAAGGGACCCGCATGGCGGAGCGCAAGAAGCTCATCCTCAACCTGTTCGAGATGAACACGGTCAGCCACATCACCCACGGGCTGTGGTCGTTGCCGGGCAACAACCGGCACCGGATCAACGACATCTCGTACTGGATCGAGCTCGCGCAGATCCTCGAGCACGGCGGGTTCGACGGGGTCTTCCTCGCCGACGTCGTCGGTGCGTACGACGTCTTCCGAGGCGGCCCCGAGACCGCGATCCGCGAGGGGCTGCAGATCCCCTCCAACGACCCGCTCCTCGTCATCCCCGCGATGGCCGCCGTCACGGAGCGCCTGGGCTTCGGGGTCACGTTCTCGACCAGCTACGAGCCGCCGTTCTCGTTCGCGCGCCGCATGTCGACGCTCGACCACCTCACCCGGGGGCGGGTGGGGTGGAACATCGTCACCTCGTACCTGCCCAACGCGGCCCGGAACTTCGGTCTGGCGGAGGAGATCCCGCACGACCGCCGCTACGCGATCGCCGACGAGTTCCTCGACGTCGTCTACAAACTGTGGGAGGGGTCCTGGGACGACGACGCGGTCATCGCGGATGCCACGACCCGGACGTACACGGATCCGTCGAAGGTCCGGTACGTCGACCATGTGGGCGAGAACTTCCGCGTCGCGGGTCCTCACCTGAGCCAGCCGTCGCCGCAGCGCACTCCCGTGCTCTACCAGGCCACGGGATCGCCCGCCGGCATCGAGTTCGCCGGGCGCCATGCGGAGCTCGTCTTCACGGGCGGGCGCACGACGGCGGACTTCGTCCGCAACGTCGAGCAGATGCGCGCCGCGGCCGCTCGACACGGCCGCGGCCCGGACGACCTGCGCTTCATCGTGCAGGCGGGAGTCGTCGTGGGGCGCACCGAGGAGGAAGCGGCCGACAAGTGGCGGACCTACCGCGAGAACACGAGCGTCGACGGCATCCTCGCCCACGCCGGATTCCCGTTCGACCCGACCCCCTTCGCCCGCGACACCCTCGTCCGCGATGCCCTGGCGCAGTCGGGGGTCGCCGCGGACGCCGTGCCGACGGTCGGTCCCCGCACGACGATCGGCGAGCTCCTCGACGGGATCGCGACGGGACGGGAGGGTCGCTTCTTCGTTGCGGGTACTCCCACCGTCGTCGCCGACGAGATCGAGCGGTGGCTGGATGAGGACGGCATCGACGGCATCAACCTCCGGCAGTACCACTCCTTCGACACGGCACGCGATTTCGCCGAGTTGGTCGTGCCCGAGCTGCGCCGGCGCGGGCGACTCCTCGAGGGCGGCCCGACCCTGCGCGAGCGTCTGTTCGAGCGCGGACCGCGCCTGCCCGAGAACCACGTCGCCGCGCGCTATCGAGGCGGCGCGAACCTCGATGTGCCGGTGGCGCCGTTGTTCGGGTGACCGCGCACGAGAAATCTTGCGGAGAGTGCATCCGTTCGGGTGGATCGGCACGAATACATCACTGGCGCCCGACATGTCCGCCGGGCGCGACTCTTCTCATCGAAGGAGCAACGTGATGAACAAGAAGCTCGGAACCGCTCTGGCCACCGTGGTCGCAGGCGCGCTCGCCTTCACGGCCTCGCCGGCATCCGCCCACCAGGCCGCCGCGCCGAAGGGAACCGTCGTGGATGTCGCAGTCGCGGCATCCGGAGGCGGCACCCCCGACGCGAACGGTTCGGACTACGACATCCTGGTGCAGGCGCTCGTGGCCACCGGCCTGGACGAGACGCTCGACGACCCGTCGTCGACGTTCACGGTCTTCGCGCCGAACGACCGCGCCTTCGAGCGGCTGGTGACGGACCTGACCGGCAAGGCCCCTGCCTCGGAGGCCGCCGCGCTGAAGACCATCACCTCGACGTTCACGGGCGAGCAGATCACGGACATCCTGCTCTACCACGTGGTCGCCGGTAAGAAGCTGTCGCCGGTGAAGGTGCTGTTCTCGCACGAGATCGAGATGGCCAACGGCGGCACCATCGAGCCGCGCGGGATCGTGCTCCGCGACGAGACCCCGGATCTGAAGAACCCGAAGCTCGTCCTCCGCGCGATCGACATCAAGGCCTCCAACGGGGTCATCCACACGATCGACCGCGTCCTCGTCCCGGCGTCCTGATCGATCCGGAACGGCCCGCCTCGGCGTCGTCGAGGCGGGCCGTTCGGTCCGGCCGTTCGGGCCGGTCAGCGTCCCAGCACGCGGCGAAGCCAGCGGACGCGGGCCTCACGGGCATCGTGCGAGAGCGGTGCGTCGGGTACGAGGGCGTCGAACGCGTGCGCTCCGCCCGGCCACACGTGCAGTTCCGCGTCGCCGCCGGCTGCCCAGATGCGCCGCGCGTAGTCGACGTCCTCGTCGCGGAAGGTCTCGGCCGAGCCGACTTCGAGGAAGGTCGGCGGAAGTCCGCCCAGGTCCTGGGCGAGGGCGGGCGAGGCGTAGGCCGGCACTGCTCCCCGATCCAGGCCGCCGAGATAGGCCGCCCAGCCGGTTGCGTTCGCGCGGCGGTCCCACGCGCCGGCACCCTCCATCTGACGGGCGGATGCCGAATCGTTGCGGTGATCGAGCATCGGGTAGACGAGCATCTGGCCGATCGCCGCAGGGCCCCCGCGGTCCCGGGCCAGCAGGACCGCGCCGGCGGCGAGCCCGCCCCCGGCGCTCACGCCCTGCACGATGACCCGGTCGGGCTCCAACCCGTGCGCCGCCCCCTCGCGGGCGACCCATTCCCAGCCCGCGAAGACGTCGTCCAGGGCGGCGGGGTAGGGGTGCTCGGGAGCCAGCCGGTACTCGACGGAGACGATGGCGAGGCCGAGCTCTAGAGCTGAGATGCCGAGATCGGGAAGGACGTCGTAGGCGCTGCCGACGATCATCCCGCCCCCGTGGATGTGGAAGAGCACCGGGAACGGCCCGGGCCGACCAGCCGGGGTGAGGACGACGAGTCGCACGCGAGCGCCGTCGGCGGCCACGGTCTCGTGCTCGTGGTCCTCGAAGCTGCCGCCGAGCGTGTACGCGTCTCGGGAGGGCAGGACAGCCGTCGCGCGGAGGGCCGCGATGTCCTCCGGTGCGAGGCCCGTCACGACGTCGTCGCGTTCGTCGAGCGCGCGCTCGACGTCCGGGTCGAAGGGTGGGCGGGGGTGCCGGATGCCGGTCGAGTGGGGGCTCCGATGCTCCATGCTGGTCCTCTCGACGCGACCCGAGCAGCCCTGCTAAATCGCGTTAGCTGAGACGATAGCGGATCACGCGTGTCCACGTGCGCTCAGGCGGAGGCGGAGCGCACCGACCCGCGGGTCCGTAGCGGCATGGGGACCCGCTCGACGGAGGCGAGCGCGTCGGGAGAGGCGGTCAGCAGCGTCTCGACCGACTGCAGCCCCAGTTCGAAGTGGGGGATGGCGAACGTGGTCAGACCCGGGTGCACCCAGCTCGCCAACTGATGATCGTCGAACGAGACGATCGAGAAGTCGCCCGGTACCGTCAGGCCCGCTTCGGCTATCGCCTGGTACGCGCCGAACGCGATGCGGTCGTTGAAGGCGATGATGGCGCCCGAACGCACGCCGGAGGAGATGAGGTCTGCGGTCGCCTTCCACCCGTCGGCCGGTAGCCAGATGCTCAGCATGCGACCGGATGCCGGTGCGACGTTCGCCCCGGCCAACTCCTCGAGGATCCCCTCCAGCCGCTCGCGCCCCGCGACCGTCTCGCGGGGGACCTCCGCCAGTGTGGGGCCGGCGCCGATGAGATGGATGTCCCGATGCCCGTGGTCGAGCAGGAGGCGCGCGGCGCGACGACCGGCATCCAATTCGTCGGGCAGGATCGCGTGCGCGCGGGTCGTCGGACCGTCGGGGAGCGTGTTGAGCAGGACGACGTTCCGGTGGGCGAGTGCTGCCGGTACGGCTCGTTCCCTCGTGAACATCGAGGCCATGATGACGCCGTCGACCTGGCGGTCGAGCATCGCGTGGACGAGGCGCTCGGCTTCGGACTCGTCGCCCTCGTACTCGCCGATGAACAGCATGTGCCCGTGGCGTCGCGCCCCCTCGAGGGCGCCTTTGATCATGTCGCCCGCGAGCTGCGAGGTGGCGACCGAGTCGGAGATGAAGCCGAGCGTCCGGCTCGTCCCGCTCCGCAGCCCGGCCGAGATCATGTTCGGGCGATAGCCGAGCTCGGCGGCGACGAGGCGCACGCGCTCCTGCGACGCTTCGGCGATCCGCATCTCGTCGCCGCGACCCGAGAGGACGAGCGACGCCGTCGTCCGCGATATGCCGGCGGCGCGCGCGACGTCGGCGAGCGTCACGCGGTTCTTCGTCACGGCGACCTCCTGTCTCCCGCGATCCTAACGGGGTGCCGGGACGGCCGACCGAGCCGGGAAGTCGCAGGCAGGACACGCCCCGCGCCCATTGACACAGCCGGGCGGTGTGCCGCATCATGACCTTGCTAACGCGATTTAGCACCGAGACTCGTCGGAGTCTCCGTCCCGAACACCGTGGTTTTCCGAAAGGAGACAGTGATGTCTCGCCTCACACAGCGCCCTCTCCGTCCGCTGATCCTCGCCGGGGTCCTGACCTCGCTCGCGGTGGCCGTCACCGCGTGCGCCCCTCCGGGGGGAACCGCCGCACCCCAGGCATCCTCCACCGCTGACTTCGGCGCGAACGGGCCGACGTGCGGCGACGAGGACGTCGTCCTCAGCGGCTACTTCGAGACCGGCTTCCCGCTCCCGAAGGACCTGACCGCCGAGTTCACGAAGCAGTACCCGAACGTGACCTTCGACATCCGCGAGGACCAGTTCGCCGTCATCACCCAGAACGCCCCGCGCGTCCTGCAGGACTCGCCGCCGGACCTCATGCGCCTGCCGCAGATGTCCGAGCTCGCGAAGGACGGTCTGCTCCTGAACCTCGACCCGTACGCCGAGGCGTTCGGGTGGACGGACTGGCCCGCCTCGCAGCTGCAGCAGCTGCGCGTCGACGCCGACGGTCGTCGCGGCAACGGACCGCTCTACGCACTGGGTCTCAACTACTCGATGACGGGGGTCTTCTACAACAAGACCCTCGCCAAGAAGATCGGCATGACCGAGGCGCCGAAGACGCTCGACGAGTTCGACGCGGACCTTAAGGCCGCGAAGGATGCCGGGATCACCCCCATCACCCAGTTCAACGGCGGCGCGACCGGTGGCCTCGCCTTCCCGCTGCAGGCGCTCATGGCCTCGTACGGCGACCCCGCGAAGATCAACGACTGGATCTTCCAGCAGCCGGACGCCACGATCGACACCCCCGAGAACCTCGAAGCGACGACGCACCTGAAGAAGTGGATCGACGAGGGCTTCTTCGCCGACGACATCAACTCGCTCGACTACTCCCAGATGATGAGCCGCTTCATCGGCGGCGAGTCGCTGTTCATGTTCGACGGTGACTGGGAGTCGGGCAACCTCGACACGCAGATGCCGGGCGAGGCAGGCTTCTTCCTCATGCCCCCGCGTGAAGAGGGCGGCCAGATCGGCGCCATGTCGGCGCCGCTGACCTTCGGCGTCGCCGCCACGGCCAAGCACGCCGACTGCGCCGCGTTCTTCCTCAACTGGACCGCGACCAATGAGAAGGCGCGCACGATCGGCGTCGAGGTCGGCGGCTCGCACCCGATGGGCCCGGCCGACGCGTTCATGCCGCCCGTCGAGGAGGGATCGACGACCGCCGCGACCCTCGCCGCCGGCGCCGAGTTGAGCAAGGCCAACGGCGCGATGGACTTCATCGCCAACGCGACCGGTGCGATCTACGCGCAGAGCTGGACGCCCAACCTGCAGAAGCTCGTCGCCGGTGAGCAGACGCCGGAAGGTCTCCTGTCGTCGGTGCAGTCGGACTACGAGAGCCAAATCGGGAACTGAGTGATGGTCTCTGCTCCTCCCGCTGCTGCGCCGGTGGTCGCCACCGGCGCAGCAGCGCTCGACCCGGCGGCGGCTCAGCGCCGCCGCCGGCGCAAGCTCCGGGCGAGCCTCGCGGCGTACCTCCTGGTGCTCCCCGCCGCCGGCTTCTACGTCTTCTTCGTGCTGCGCCCGATCGCGCTCTCGGCGCAGTACTCGTTCTACGACTGGAACGGCATCGGCCCCGCCACCTGGGTCGGATTCGCCAACTACGTCGAGGTGTTCAGCAACCCGAAGCTGACCGGAGCGATCCTCAACGCCTTCGAGCTGATCATCTACTTCAGCATCATCCCGGTTGGCATCGCGCTGATCGCGGCCAACATGATCCGCGCGATCGCCGCGAGCCGTCTGGCCGGTATCTCGCGGACCGTCCTGTTCCTGCCGCAGGTCATCCCGCTGGTCGCGGCGGGCATCATGTGGAGCTGGCAGCTGTCGACCAACGGAGTCGTCAACCAGTTCCTTCGGCTCTTCGGCCTCGGTGAACTCACCCGCGCCTGGCTCGGCGACTTCTCGACCGCGCTGCCCGCCGTCGGCGTCATCGGCGCGTGGGTGCAGGTCGGGCTCTGCCTCGTCCTGATCCTCGCGGGCATGACGAAGATCGACCCCGCTCTCTACGAAGCGGCGCGCATCGACGGCGCCGGCCCCCTCCGCGAGTTCCTCAGCGTGACGCTGCCCGGCGTCCGCCAGGAGGTCGCCGTCTGCGTCACGGTCACGGTCATCGCCGCGCTCGCCAGCTTCGACATCATCTACATCGCGACGCAGGGCGGTCCGGGCGACAGCACGCTCGTCCCCGGCCTCCAGATCTTCTACCTCGCGTTCTACCAGCGAGAGGTCGGGACGGCGTCGGCGTTCGCGATCGTCCTCATGGCCCTCGTCCTGCTCATCGTCCTCCCGCTGCAGCGCATCCTCCGAGGGAAAGAATCGTGATCGTCCGCGCCCGCGAGAAATGGGTCGGCCGCATCCTGCTGGTCGTCCTCATGCTCGTCACCGTCATGCCGTTCGTCAGCCTTTTCGTGACGGCGCTCCACGCACCCGGGACCTACCCGAGCGGTCTGGAATGGCCGGCCGAACCCCGGTGGGACAACTTCGTCACCGCGTTCCAGTCCGCGAACATGGCGGCCCTCCTCGGATCGAGCTTCCTCATCGAGATCGCGGTCGTCCCGGCCGCCGTCCTCTTCGCGACGCTCGCCGGATTCGCCCTCGGCCAGCTGCGCCCCGCGGGCGGTCGGATCGTCTTCGTCGCGTTCATCCTCGGGCTGACCCTCCCGTTCGAGGGGATCATCACGCCGCTGTACTTCCAGATCCGCGACATGGGCCTCCTCAACACCCGCTGGGCGATCATCCTGCCGCTCATCGGCCTCTTCATGCCGTTCGCGGTCATGTGGATGCGCGCGCACTTCATCACGATGCCGCAGGACCTGTCCGAGGCGGCGCGCATGGACGGTGCCACCACGTGGCAGCTCTTCTGGCGCATCCACATCCCGCTGTCGGTGCCGGCGCTGTCCTCGCTCGCGATCCTGTTGTTCCTGTGGACCTGGAACCAGTTCCTGCTCGCGATCGTGCTCGTCAACGATCCCGAGAAGCGGACGATGGCCGGGGCGCTGGGAGCATTCCAGGGCCAGTACGGGACGGACATCCCGCTCCTGTGCGCCGGGTCGCTCCTCATCCTGACGCCGACGCTCATCATCTTCCTCGTCTTCCAGCGCCACTTCGTCTCGGCGCTGCTCCAGGGCTCGCTGAAGGGCTGAGGTGGCCTTTGCGCTGGACACCCACTGGGTGTGGGACTTCTGGGTGGCCGACGACGGGGAGATCTTCCACCTCTACTACCTGCGCGCGCCGACGTCGCTCGGCGACCCGGAGCTGCGTCATCGGCACGCGCGCATCGGCCACGCGACCTCGACGGATCTGACCGACTGGACCGATCACGGCGAAGTGCTCGGCCCCGGTGCACCCGGCGCTTTCGACGCGACCGCCACGTGGACCGGCTGCGTCGTCCAGGGAGACGACGGGTTGTGGCGGATGTTCTACACCGGCTCGGTCTTCCTCGAGGAAGGCTCCACCCGGAACATCGAGTCGATCGGGATGGCGACCTCGACCGACCTGCACCGGTGGGACAAGCGCGAGGCGTTCGTCCTGCGCGCCGCGGGGGAGTACTACGAGAAACTCGGCGACACGGCGTGGCCCGAAGAGGCCTGGCGCGACCCGTGGGTCTTCCGCGACCCCGCCGGCGACGGCTGGCACATGCTGATCACCGCCCGCGGCGCCGGCGGCACGACGTCCACCGGGGGAGTCGTGGGGCACGCCTGGTCGCCCGATCTCGACACCTGGACGGTGCAGCCCCCGCTGAGCGGCCCGGCGCAGACCTTCGCCCACCTCGAGGTCTTCCAGGTGACGGAGGTCGACGGCACGCCCGTCCTGCTCTTCTGCGCCCCCAGGACGACGGACGGTGCCGAGGGCGTCTGGGCCGTCCGGACGGATGCCGTGCCCCGCGGGGCCCCGGTCGACGAGGCGAGTCTGCTTCTCGCCGCGCCGCACTATGCCGGCCGCGTCGTCCGCGACCGCGCGGGCGAGCCGGTCGTGCTGGCCTTCCTCGGATCTCCCGGGACCGGCGCGGAGCCGATGGGAATCACCGACCCGCTGCCGGCACGAGCTCTCCTGGAGGCCGCGGCTGTCATCTGAGAGGATGACGCCATGATCATCGCCGGGTTGGTGTTCGCGGCGCTCGGCGCCGCCATCCACGTCTACATCTTCTTCCTCGAGTCGATCGCCTGGACCGGGCCTGCTGCGCGGCGCACCTTCGGGACGACCGACGCGACGGTCGACATCACGAAACCGTTCGCCTTCAATCAGGGCTTCTACAACCTGTTCCTGGCGATCGCGGTGTTCCTCGGCATCGTCTTCGTCGCCACCGGGTCGACCGCCGTCGGTGCGACCCTGGTGTTCGTGGGCGCGGGGTCGATGGTCGCGGCGGGTCTCGTGCTCCTCCTGTCGGACCGTTCGAAGGCGCGCGCGGCATTGATCCAGCTCGCCGCGCCCCTCATCGGCGTGGTGCTGCTCGCCATCGGGCTGGCCGTCTGACGTGCAGCTCGCCGTCGTCGGCGCGGGGAAGATCGTCGCCGAGTTCCTTCCCCACGCCTCCGGCATTCCCGGGCTGACGGTCGCGGCGATCGTCGGTCGCGAGGCGAGCCGGGAGAAGCTCGACGATCTGGCGGCCGCGCACGGCATCCCTCTCGTCTTCACCGACCTCGAGGAGTGCCTCGCCGACGGCCGCATCGACACCGTGTGGGTCGCGGTGCCGAACGTGCTGCACGCGGACGTCGCGCGTCGGGCGCTGTTGGCGGGAAAGCACGTGATCTGCGAGAAGCCGTTCGTGCTGCGCACCGACGACCTCGCCGAGCTCCACTCGCTCGCCGCTGAGCGCGGACTCATCCTCGTCGAGGCGATCAACAACCAATACCTCGCGAGCGTGGAATGGATGCGCGAGAACCTTCCGCGCCTCGGCGAGCTCCGGCTCGTGCAGTGCGAGTACTCGCAGTACTCCTCCCGCTACGACGCCTTCCGTGCCGGGACGGTCGCCCCGGCCTTCGACCCCGCCGCGGGCGGCGGGGCGCTGATGGACCTCGGCATCTACACGCTGCACCTCGTGGTCGGTCTGCTGGGCGCACCCGACACGGTCGCGTACACGCCGCGCTGGGAGCGAGGTGTCGACACCTCGGGGGTGGCGGTCCTCGGCTACGGCGATCTCACGGCGGTGTGCGTATGCGCCAAGGATTCTCCGGGTCCCTCTCGCACGAAGATCCAGGGCGTGGACGGCGTCATGGTGTTCGAGGGCCCGCCGAACGAGATCCCGGCGGTCGAGGTGCAGCTGCGCGACGGATCGAGCGAGCGCCTCACCTTCGACGACGAGCCGCATCGGATGCTGGCGGAGTTCCGTGCCTTCGTCCGCATGATCGAAGAGAACGACGTCGCCGAGCGCGATCGGCGTCTCGACCACAGCGCCGCCGTGCTCGACACCGCGGTCCGTGCACTCGAGTCCGCCGGTATCCGGCTGGGCTGACCGGCCCCGCTAGCCTGGCCGGATGAGCGAGATCGCCCGAGCCACCGCGTCCATCGACAGGTCCGAAGGCGCCTGGACGACGCCGCCCGCAGCGGTCGAGGCGCGCGACGGGATGCTGCTCGTCACCGCTGCGGCGGGGAGCGACGCGTGGCGGCTCACCTCGTACGGGTTCGTGCACGACACCGAGCACGCGCTGGTCGCCCCGCTGCCGGACGGCTCGGCGATGGAGGTCGAGTTCGAGATCCCGTTCGAGGCGCAGTTCGATCAGGCGGGGCTCTTCGTCCGCGTCGACGACACCCGCTGGGTGAAGGCGGGCATCGAGTACGCGGACGGCGCTCTCCAGCTGGGCGCCGTGGTGACGGACGGCATGTCGGACTGGTCGCTCGCCCCCGTCCCCGAGTGGAGCGGGCGGAGGATCACCGTGCGCATCAGCCGCGACGGGACTGCGCTGACGGTCCGGGCGGGTGCCGCGGGGGAGGCGTTGCGTCTCGTGCGGGTCGTCCCGTTCGCGACGGATCTCGAGGCGTCGGCGGGTCCGTTCGTGTGTGCGCCTTCCCGAGCGGGGTTGACGGTGCCTTTCACCGCCTGGCGCCGCGGCGACGCCGACGCCGACCTGCACTGAGTCGACCTGCGCTGAGTCGACGGGCGCTGAGTCGACGTGCACTGAGTCGACGTGCACTGAGTCGAGCTCGGCAGCGAAGCGGAGCTCGCATGAGGATCCCGTGAGGAGCGCGCCCGGGGGCGTATGGATTCCGTGAGGACCGCGGGACGGGCCCTCGCCGAGGTGTTCCATCGGGGATGCGCCACACCGGCGCGACGGCCCGAGTAGGGCCTGCGGTCCTCGAAACGGAGCCTCCCTCGTGCTCGACATCGTCTACGTCCTGGGCGTCCTCGCCCTGTTCGTGATCATCGGTCTGTTCGCCAAGGCGGTGGACCGGCTGTGAGCATCTTCGACATCACCGCCGCCGTCCTCGGCGTGGCCGTCCTCGCCTACCTCTTCGTCGCTCTCGTGAAGCCGGAGAAGTTCTGATGGCGTGGCTTCCCGCGGTCCTCACCCTCGCCACTCTCGCCCTCATCCTCGCCGCGGCGTACCGCCCCCTGGGCGACTACATGGCCTGGGTCTACAGTGCGCCGAAGGATGCCCGGGCTGAGCGCGGTCTCTACCGGCTGATCGGCGTCGACCCGGCGTCCGGCCAGACGTGGCAGGCGTATGCGCGCAGCGTGCTGGCGTTCTCGGCGATCGGTGTCCTCGCCGTCTACGGCCTGCAGCGCGTGCAGCAGTGGCTGCCCTGGTCGCTGGGGCTCCCGGCTCCCAGCGAGGCGCTGTCGTTCAACACCGCGGTCTCCTTCGTCACGAACACAAACTGGCAGTCCTACTCGCCCGAGGCGACCCTCGGCTACACGGTGCAGGTCGCCGCCCTCGCGGTGCAGAACTTCGTGTCGGCCGCCGTCGGTCTCGCCGTCGCGGTCGCCCTCGTCCGCGGTCTCGCCTTCCGGCGCAGCGGCACGATCGGCAACTTCTGGGTCGACCTCACCCGTGGCACCCTCCGTCTCCTCCTGCCCCTCTCGGTCATCGCTGCGATCGTCTTGCTCGCGGGCGGTGTCATCCAGAACGTCGCGGGCTTCACCGACGTGACGACGGTCGCCGGCGCGACGCAGAGCATCCCCGGCGGTCCGGTGGCCTCGCAGGAGGCGATCAAGCTCCTCGGCACCAACGGCGGCGGCTTCTTCAACGCGAACTCGGCTCACCCCTTCGAGAACCCGACGGGCTGGACGAACCTCTTCGAGATCGTCCTCATGCTGATCATCCCGTTCTCGCTGCCCCGCACGTTCGGGACGATGCTCGGCTCCGCGCGGCAGGGCTACGCGATCCTCGGCGCGATGGGCGTGCTCTTCCTCGCGTCGACGCTCGCGCTGACCGCCTTCGAACTCGCCGGTCGCGGCACGGCGCCCCAACTCGCCGGAGCGGCGATGGAGGGCAAGGACGTCCGGTTCGGCATCGTCGGCTCGACGATCTTCGGGTCGACGAGCACGCTGACCTCCACCGGCGCCGTCAACTCCATGCACGACTCGTACACCGCGCTCGGCGGGATGATGCCGATGCTCAACATGATGCTCGGGGAGCTCGCTCCCGGCGGCGTCGGATCGGGTCTCTACGGCATCCTCGTGATGGCGGTCATCGCGGTGTTCATCGCGGGTCTGCTCGTCGGACGCACTCCCGAATACCTGGGCAAGAAGATCGGTCCCCGTGAGATCAAGCTCGCGAGCATCTACATCCTCGTCACCCCGATCCTGGTGCTCTCCGGCACCGCGCTCAGCTTCGCGATCCCCGGGGTCCGCGAGGACGTCACGTCGACGTCGATCTGGAACCCCGGCATCCACGGCTTCAGTGAAGTGCTCTACGCCTTCACGTCCGCGGCGAACAACAACGGCTCCGCGTTCGCGGGCCTCACGGCGAACACGCCGTGGTTCAACACGGCTCTCGGGGTCGCGATGCTGCTCGGCCGTTTCCTGCCGATCGTGCTGGTGCTCGCCCTGGCGGGATCGTTCGCCGCGCAGGACAAGGTCCCGGCGACGGCGGGCACCCTCCCGACGCACCGGCCGCTGTTCGTGGGCCTGCTCGTCGGCGTGATCGTCATCGTCACCGCTCTCACCTACTTCCCCGTACTCGCGCTGGGTCCCCTGGCAGAAGGACTGATCTGACCCATGTCCACACTCACCACCTCCGAACTGGCAGCCGGAACCACCCCCGCTGCTCGGCGCGGCATCGACGGCGCCGCCGTCGCGGCCGCCCTCCCCGGTGCTCTCCGCAAGCTCGACCCCCGCGCGCAGTGGCGGAACCCCGTCATGTTCGTCGTCTGGCTCGGTGCGGCCCTCACCACCGTCCTCGCGGTCGCCGAACCCCTCCTGGGCGGACCGGGGGAGTCGGGCGGCACGCCGGTCCCGGTCTCGTTCACCGCGATCATCGCGGTGTGGCTGTGGCTCACGGTCCTGTTCGCGAACGTCGCGGAATCGGTCGCCGAGGGGCGGGGCAAGGCCCAGGCCGAGACGCTCCGCAAGACCCGCACGAGCACCGTGGCCCACCGCGTCGCCGGTTACGACGAGCAGACGGATGCCGCGGCCGAGCGCGTCACGATCGACGACGTCTCGTCGGCGGAACTCGCCCTCGGTGATGTCGTCGTCGTTGCGGCGGGCGACCTCATCCCCGGTGACGGCGACGTCGTCAACGGCATCGCGTCAGTCGACGAGTCCGCCATCACGGGCGAGTCGGCCCCCGTCATCCGCGAATCCGGTGGCGACCGCAGCGCGGTCACCGGCGGCACCCGTGTGCTGTCGGACCGCATCGTGGTGCGGGTCACGTCGAAGCCCGGCGAGACGTTCGTCGATCGGATGATCGCGCTCGTCGAGGGGGCGGCTCGCCAGAAGACCCCGAACGAGATCGCCCTCAACATCCTGCTCGCGAGCCTCACGATCATCTTCGTCGTCGTGGCGCTGATCCTGAACCCGGTCGCGTCCTACGCGGCGGCACCCGTCAGCATTCCGGTCCTCGTCGCGCTCCTCGTCTGCCTCATCCCCACGACGATCGGCGCGCTGCTCTCGGCCATCGGCATCGCCGGCATGGATCGTCTCGTGCAGCGGAACGTCCTCGCCATGTCGGGCCGTGCGGTCGAGGCGGCCGGCGACGTGACGACGCTGCTCCTCGACAAGACGGGCACCATCACCTACGGCAACCGTCAGGCAGCGGAGTTCGTCCCGCTCGACGGGATGGCCCAGGCCGAGCTCACCCGCGCGGCGGCCCTCTCCTCGCTCGCGGACCCGACCCCGGAAGGCAGCTCGATCGTCGACCTCGCCACCCGTCGCGGCGTCGACGTGACCGGGGAGACCGAGGGCGTCATCGTCCCGTTCACGGCGCAGACCCGCATGAGCGGCCTCGACCTGCCGGATGGCTCGTCGATCCGCAAGGGCGCCGGCTCCGCGATCATCGGGTGGCTCGAACAGGGCGGAACGCTGCTGGCCTCCGATATCCGCGCCGATCTGACCGCGCGCGCCGAGGCGATCTCGCAGTCGGGCGGCACTCCTCTCGTCGTCGCGACGAAGGATGCCGCCGGCGCAGGGCGTGTGCTCGGCGTCGTGCACCTGAAGGACGTCGTGAAGGATGGGCTCAGCGAGCGCTTCGCCGAGCTTCGCGCGATGGGGATCCGCACCGTCATGATCACGGGAGACAACCCGCTGACCGCGGCGGCGATCGCGAAGGAAGCCGGTGTCGACGACTTCCTCGCCGAGGCCACGCCCGAGGACAAGCTCGCCTACATCCGCACCGAGCAGGAGGGCGGGAACCTCGTCGCGATGACGGGCGACGGCACCAACGACGCTCCCGCGCTCGCGCAGGCGGACGTGGGCGTCGCGATGAACTCGGGGACGTCGGCCGCGAAGGAGGCCGGCAACATGGTCGACCTCGATTCGGACCCGACGAAGCTGATCGACATCGTCCGCATCGGAAAGCAGCTGCTCATCACACGCGGCGCTCTCACGACGTTCTCGATCGCGAACGACATCGCCAAGTACTTCGCCATCATCCCGGCGATGTTCATGGGGGTCTTCCCCCAGCTCGGGGCGCTGAACATCATGGGCCTGCACTCACCGGCATCCGCGGTCCTGTCGGCGATCATCTTCAATGCGCTCATCATCATCGTCCTCATCCCGCTCGCCCTCCGCGGCGTGCGCTACCGGGCGGGCGGCGCCTCATCGATCCTCGGCCGCAACCTCGCCGTCTACGGCCTCGGCGGCGTCGTCGCCCCCTTCGTCGGGATCTGGCTGATCGACCTGCTCGTCCGCCTCCTCCCCGGTTTTTGAGACAAGGACTCCCCATCATGAACAGCTCCTCCCGCGCCACCGGGCGCACCGTCCTCGTCGCCGTTCGCGCCATGGCCGTCCTGACCGTCGTCCTCGGGGTCGGCTACACCGCGCTCATCACCCTCGTCGGGCAGGTCGCCCTGCCGGGACAGGCGAACGGTTCGCTCCTGCGGGGCGCCTCGGGCGAAGTCGTCGGGTCGTCCCTGATCGGTCAGTCCTTCACGGATGCCGACGGTGCCGCGCTCGCGCAGTACTTCCAGACCCGGCCGTCCGCAGCCGGTGACGGCTACGACGCCGGTGCGTCGTCGGGCTCGAACCTCGGCCCCGAGAACGCCGACCTCGTCGCTGCCATCGAGGAGCGCACGGAGGTCGTCGCCGAGCTCGAGGGCGTCCCCGAGTCCGCGGTCCCCGCCGACGCGGTGACGGCCTCGGCATCCGGACTCGACCCCGACATCAGCCCCGCGTACGCTTCGATCCAGGTCGAGCGCGTCGCCACCGCCCGGAAGCTCCCGGTCTCGGAGGTCCGCGACTTGGTCGCGGAGTACACCCGGGGACCCGATCTCGGGTACCTCGGGGATCCGACCGTCAACGTCGTGGAGCTCAATCTCGCCCTCGACCGGCTAGGAGGCTGACAGTGGGTGGACGGGGACGCTTGCGCGTGCTGTTGGGCGCCGCCCCCGGTGTCGGCAAGACCTACGCGATGCTCGAGGAGGGCAGGCGACTGGCCGCCGAGGGCACCGATGTCGTCATCGCCGTCGTCGAGACGCATGGCCGCGCGGCGACCGCGCGCATGACCGAGGGCCTCGAGCAGATCTCCCGGCGCGAGGTCACTCACCGCGGCGTGACGCTGACGGAGATGGATCTCGACGCGGTGGTCGCCCGGCGTCCGGGTGTCGCCCTCGTCGACGAACTCGCCCACACCAACGCGCCGGGGTCGGTGAACGAGAAGCGTTGGGAGGACGTGCGTCAGCTGCTGGATGCCGGGATCTCGGTCATCTCGACTGTCAACATCCAGCACATCGAGTCCCTCAACGACGTCGTCGAGCAGATCACGGGTGCCCCGCAGCGGGAGACGGTTCCCGACGAGGTGCTCCGCACCGCAGACCAGGTCGAGGTCGTCGACCTCGCTCCGCAGGCTCTCCGCGACCGGCTCTCGGGCGGGCTCGTCTATCCGGCGGAGCGGGTGGATGCCGCCCTCTCGAACTACTTCCGCCTCGGCAACCTCACGGCCCTCCGCGAGCTCGCGCTCCTGTGGCTCGCCGACGAAGTCGACCAGGCGCTCACCTCCTACCGTGCCGAACACGGCATCGACAGTCGGTGGGAGGCGCGCGAGCGTGTCGTCGTCACCCTCACCGGCGGTCCCGAGGGCGAGACCCTGCTGCGCCGGGGTGCTCGCATCGCGGCGAGATCCGCCGGCGGCCAGCTGCTCGCCGTGCACGTCACGACCAACGACGGCCTGCGCAGCGCCGACCCGAGCGCCCTCGCCGAGCAGAGGGCGCTCGTCGAAAAACTGGGCGGCACCTTCCACCAGGTCGTGGGGGACGACGTGCCGACGGCGCTCGTCGAGTTCGCGCGGTCGGTCAATGCGACGCAACTCGTCCTCGGAGTGAGCCGCCGCAGTCGACTCGCGGCGCTCGTCACCGGTCCGGGCATCGGTGCCACCGTCATCCGCGAATCCGGCGACATCGACGTCCACATCGTCACCCACTCCGCCGCGGGCGGCCGGTTCGCTCTGCCGCGGCTGGGCGGCGCCCTCTCGATGCGCCGACGGGTCGCCGGCTTCGCGCTCGCCTTCCTCGGCGGGCCGCTGCTCACGTGGCTCCTCGTGACGTTCCGTTCGGCCGAGTCGATCACGAGCGACGTGCTCAGCTATCAGCTGCTCGTCGTCGTGGTCGCCCTCATCGGCGGGATGTGGCCGGCTCTGTGGGCCGCCGTGCTCAGCGGCGTGACCCTCAACTACTTCTTCGTCGACCCGCTCTACACGGTGCAGGTGAAATCGCCGCGCGAGGTGCTCGCCCTCGCTCTCTACGTCATCATCGGCATCCTCGTGAGCGTCGTCGTCGACCGGGCCGCCCGGACGACACGCGTCGCGCGACGGGCGGCGGCCGAGGCCGAGCTCCTGCAGGCCGTCGCCGGCAGCGTCCTGCGCGGCGGCGGCGCGATCGAGGCGCTCGTGGAGTGGACCCGGGAGGCGTTCCGATTGGCCGGGGTCCGCCTGGTGGCGGGCGAGACGACGCTCGCGTCGAGCGGAGAGCCGTTGCGCGACGGACATCACACCGCGCTGCCGATCGGTGAGCGGGCGGTGCTCGAGCTGCACGGGCACGATCTGCAGGCCTCCGAGCGCCGCATCATCGCCGCGATCGTCTCTCAGCTCGATGCCGCGCTGCAGCGTCAGGATCTCGCCGAGGTCGCGAGCGGCCTCGCGCCCCTCGAGGCGTCCGACCGGGTGCGAAGCGCGTTGCTGTCCGCCCTCAGCCATGACCTGCGCCGTCCCCTCGCGGCCGCGACAGCCGCCGTCGGCGGTCTCCGCAGCGGCACCTACAGCGACCGTGATCGCGACGAGCTGCTGCAGACCGCCGACGAGTCCCTCGGCACGCTCGCCTCGCTCGTCACCGACCTCCTCGACGTCAGCCGCCTGCAGGCGGGAGCGCTCGCCGTCTCGCTGTTCGCGATCGATCCCGCCGACGCGATCCTCCCGGCTCTCGAGGAGCTGGATGCCGGCCCGGCATCCGTCGACATACATCTCGAACCGGATGCCGCCGTCCTCGCCGACCCCGTCCTGCTGCAGCGCGTCGTGGTGAACCTGCTCGCCAACGCGCTCCGCCATTCTCCCGAGGGGGAGAAGGTCCGGGTGGCGACCAGCAGTTTCGGTGGCGTCGTCGAGATCCGGATCATCGACCACGGCCCGGGGATCCCGCCCGAGCGGCGCGATGACGTCTTCGTGCCCTTCCAGCGTCTCGGTGACACGGACAACAGCACCGGTCTCGGTCTGGGTCTCGCTCTCTCGAAGGGATTCGTCGAGGGGATGGGCGGTACTCTCACCCCCGAGGACACGCCGGGCGGAGGGTTGACGATGGTGGTCTCGCTGCCGTTCGCCGCCGAGGAGGAGCACGCATGAGAATCCTCATCGCCGACGACGATCCGCAGATCGTCCGGGCGCTCCGCATCACGCTCTCGGCCCGCGGCTACGAGGTGTTCGCGGCAGCCGACGGCGCGCAGGCGATCTCCGCCGCCGTGGATCACCATCCCGACATCTTCCTGCTCGATCTGGGCATGCCGCAGCTCGATGGCATCGAGGTGATCCACGCGATCCGAGGCTGGTCCGAGGCGCCGATCCTCGTCGTCTCGGGCCGCACCGGAGCAGCCGACAAGGTCGACGCTCTCGATGCCGGCGCCGACGACTACGTCACGAAGCCCTTCTCGATCGATGAGCTGCTCGCGCGCATCCGCGCCCTGACGCGCCGGGCGCCGCAGCAGGAGCCCGACCCGATCACCGAGTTCGGTGCCATCTCGGTCGACCTCGCCGCGCGCAGCGTCACGAAGACGACAGGCGATCACACGGAGCGCGTTCGACTGACCCCGACGGAGTGGCAACTGCTGGAGATCCTGTTGCGCAACCCCGGCAAGCTCGTCACCCGGCAGACCATCCTCACGACGATCTGGGGGAGCGAGCACGTGAGCGACACCGGGTACCTCCGCCTGTACGTGTCGCAGCTGCGGCGCAAGCTCGAGGAGGATCCGGCCCAGCCGCGGCACATCCTCACAGAGGCCGGCATGGGATACCGCTTCGAGCTCGGGGCGTACTCGGCGGGCTGACACGTCCGCGCGCACTGCGCAACCCCCTCCCTCCTCGCGTGCCCGGCGACCAGGCTCGCCCGGAACCTGAGGAGGACCGATGAAGGCCATGACCTATCGCGGACCGTACAAGATCCGCGTCGACCGCAAGCCCGACCCCGTGATCGCGCATCCGAACGACGCCATCGTGCGCGTCGAGCTCGCGTCGATCTGCGGCTCCGACCTGCACCTGTACCACGGCATGATGCCCGACACCCGGGTGGGCCACACCTTCGGGCACGAGTTCATCGGGTGGGTCGAGGAGGTCGGGTCCTCCGTGCAGACCCTCAAGCCCGGCGACCGGGTCATGGTCCCCTTCAACATCTACTGCGGCTCATGCTTCTTCTGCGCGCGTGGGCTGTACTCCAACTGCCACAACGTCAACGCCAACGCGACGGCGATCGGCGGGATCTACGGGTACTCGCACTCCACCGGCGGGTTCGACGGCGGTCAGGCGGAGCTCGTGCGCGTGCCCTTCGCCGACGTCGGCCCCCAGGTGATCCCCGACGACATCGCGTCAGAGGATGCTCTGCTGCTCACCGACGCGTTCTCGACCGGGTACTTCGGTTCGCAGCTCGCCGACATCGTCGAGGGTGACACCGTCGTCGTGCTCGGAGCGGGCCCGGTCGGTCTCGCCGCCGCTCGCTCGTGCTGGCTGATGGGCGCCGGACGCGTCATCGTCGTCGACCACCTCGACTACCGCCTCCAGAAGGCACGCGAGTTCGCGTTCGCCGAGACCGTGCACTTCGGTGAGGTCGACGACATCGTGCTGACGCTGAAGAAGATGACCGACGGGCTCGGCGCGGACGCCGTCATCGATGCCGTCGGCGCCGAGGCGGACGGACACGTCCTGCAGCACGTCACGGCCGCGAAGCTCAAGCTCCAGGGCGGTTCGCCCGTGGCGCTCAACTGGGCGATCGACGCGGTCCGAAAGGGCGGTACCGTCTCGGTCATGGGGGCGTACGGTCCGCTTTTCAGCGCCATCAAATTCGGCGACGCGATGAACAAGGGACTCACGATCCGAGCCAATCAGGCGCCGGTCAAGCGGCAGTGGCCACGGCTGCTCGAGCACATCCGAGCGGGTCACATCGCCCCTCGCGAACTCATCACCCACCGTTTCGACCTCGAGGACATCGCCGAGGGGTACCACGTGTTCTCGTCCAAACTCGACGGCATCGTCAAGCCCGTCGTCACGTTCGGCGCCTGAGCGAGGAGGAACCATGCCGTACACCGCAGACAAGCCCGGCCAGACCCCCGATCCTGACGAGCTCAGTCGTCGCATCCCCGGGTGGGGCGCGGACCTCGACCCGGCGGACCGACCCGCCTTCCCGCGCGAGCAGCCCGGGATCGAGACGGGCGCGCACTGGGAGATCCCCGAGCAGCAGCCCGGCGGTGCCGGTCGCGAGCGTTCGATCGAACACCGACGCCTCACGCCGGTGTTCGGCACCGCCCAACCGCTCCACGGTCTGTCGGGCGTCATCCGTCGCATCGCGTACGCGCGCTACAGCGAGGGGCAGACCCCGCACTGGATGCTGCTGATCCTCGGCGATCGCGTCGAGTCGGCCGGTGCGCACGTGAGATCGCTGTTCTCGCGGCATCCCGATGATCCGTTCTCCCAGTCGGGGGTGTTCGGCGAACGCGGGCGGCGCCCGATCGCGTCGAGGTTCGGGCGACGCCGCGTCGACGTGAAGCACACCTGGATGGACCCGCTCCTCGTCGTGGGTCCGTGGGTTGTGGCCGCAGTCGTCGTCGTCCGGATCGCGCGCGCGGCGTTCGTACCGGCATCCCGCCGCTGACGCCGGCCCGGGCGACACGCCCGGGCCGACATCAACTCCCGGCGCATGACGCGCCGGGGGTTGCGGGGTGCGCCGGAGGCGAGGAACGTGGCTGTTCAACGGAGGAGCGCCGCCCCGCGGATCCGCAGCGCTGCTGGCGCGGTGTGTTCGCGGTCGGTAGAGGGCTCCTCGGCCGGAGGGCCGCCCATGGGCCGATTCAACTACAGCAGCCAGGTGAAGGCCGAAGTCGAGGACAGGGCGCTCGCCCACCTCCAGGTCGTCATCGGCAACAAGCTCCGCCGCGGCGAATCCTTCTTCTTCACGTGGCGAGACGACGCGAGCATCGGCGACGGACGACGATCCGTCTGGATCCACCCGTCCGCCGACCTCGACTTCAAGTACTACGGGTCCCGCGCGCCGGCCCTGAACCGGACGTGGCTCGAGAAGCTGGCGCACGCGGCGAACTCGACGGGCGGGCTGTTCATCATGTCCGAACCGCACGACGAAGGCACGGGCGCGATCGAGACGATCTGAGCCGAGGGATGCCGGGCCACGCCGCCCGGCATCCCTGACGCCTCAGGACAGCTTGTCTTTGATGACGCCCTCGGCTTTGTCGAGGAGATTCGGCTTCGCGTCCGTTCCGTAGAAGCGCGGGTCGGGCTGCGTCGGCGGCGGCATCGGCGCGGAGGTATCGGGACCGTCGAGGTAGGTGAACTCGCCTTTGCCGTCGGGGGTCGGGCCGCTCGCCCACGAGCCTTCCGCGGCCGCATGCCCGTCGGAGAAGGTGATGTACTCGTACGAGTGCTCGCGCGCCTCGTTGGAGAGCGGGAAGTTCAGGGGCACGGGGATGTCCTCGACCCCCTCCTCGCGGAGCTCCTGCGCGGCCCGGATCCACTGGTTCTGGTGCATCGTGTCGCGTGCGAGCAGGAATGAGAGCATCTCGCGGACGCCGTGGTCGTCGGTCATGTTGTAGATCCGCGCGACCTGCAGGCGACCCTGCATCTCGGCGTTCGCGTTCGCCGTGAAGTCGGCGAGCATGTTGCCACTCGCCGTGACGTACGACGCCTGCCAGGGGTTGCCGTTGCTGTCCACCGGCCTGACGCCTGCGCCCGCGACGATGGCCGCCTGCACATCCATGCCGCCGATCACGGCGCCGAGAACCGGGTCTGATGCCGCAGCGGCCTCGCTCTGCTCGACCGGGGCTTTCTCGAGCAGCTGCGCGATCATGATCGCGAGCATCTCGACGTGTCCGAACTCCTCCGCGCCGATGCCGTAGAGCAGGTCGCGGTCTCCTGTCCGGTCCGAGCGACGCAGGAGGATGCCGGATGCATCGACGTCGCGTTTCGGGACCGTAGGCACCCGCGACAAAGTCGGTGAGGGGCCTTGGCGGGCTAACCGTCGCGTGCGACGCGTGCACAGGGATGCGGGTTAGCGTTGACGGGCATCGAACCCGGGGAGGACGCGCATGGCACGACGCCGGACGCGCTCCTCTGCGCGCACGGGGAGGCGACGACTCGCGGCGCTCGCCGTCGGAATCGGCGTCGCGCCGGCCACGATCATCATCCTCCTCGCCGCGTGCCTGCCCGCAGCGGGGGGCTCATCCGAACCGCAGGGAACCCCGCTCCCGCCGGTGTCCTCGCGGTGGGCCGACACCCCGTCCCCGGCGCTCGCGGTCACGGGAGCGGACCCCTCACACGCGCCGGCGGTCGACCTCGTCGACGGAGCGTGGGCGTCGCGGGTCGCGGAGGTCACCGGCATCCCCCGTCGTGCCGTCATCGCCTACGCGGCAGCTGATCTCACCGTCGCGCACGAACAGCCCTCGTGCGCCATCGCCTGGAACACCCTCGCCGGAATCGGGTCGGTGGAATCCCGGCACGGGTCTTACGGAGGTGCTCGGCTCGGCGAGGACGGCCTGGTGTCGCCGCGCATCCTCGGGCCGCGCCTGACCGGCGACGGGGTGGCGGCGATCGACGACACCGACGGCGGTGACCTCGACGGCGACGACCAGTGGGATCGGGCCGTCGGCCCGCTGCAGTTCATCCCGGAGACCTGGCGCCGATGGGGCGCGGACGGTAACGCCGACGGTGTTCGGGACCCGAACCAGATCGACGACGCTGCGCTCGCCGCCGCGCGCTATCTCTGTCGCCGAGGTCCGATGACGACCGAGGCCGCATGGCGGGATGCCGTGTTCACGTACAACCCGCTGACCCGCTACATCGACGACGTCGCGACCCGCGCCAACCAGTACGCGCAGAGCGTCGCCGTCAGCTGACGCGCCGAACGCCGCACCTTCGAGGTGCGGCCTTCGGTCGAGGTCGTCAGTCTCTGCGGTTGAGTGATCTGCTCGAGTCCGCCGAGTCGGGGTCGACCCCCGGCTCCACCTGCTCGATCGGAACGGCGTCGTCGTTCGCGGCGGCGTGCGACACGGCCTCGATGGGATCCTCGTCGGGCAGGTCGCCGCCCGGGATGGGGGCGTCCGGGTCGGGCACGGCCTCGTGATCGGTCATGAGTGCTCCTCTCGTTCCCCCGAACGTATGCGGCGGAGCGTTCGAGGCGGAGGGCCTTGCGAAGGTGAGGCCCCGGCGATAAGCCCGATCGCCGGGGCCTGTCATAAGCGCGGGAGAGGATCGGTGACCCGAACACCTCACGTCTCGACCGTTCGCCTACTTACCTTGCGGTTATCACCGTACGTGCGCCAGGAAATCCCGACGGGGCCATTGACTCCGGCAGCAGCAATCTGCTAGTTCATCCGCGCAGCTAACCCCGCTCTCGCGCGGTGTCAAGCCCCTCAGTTCCCGTGCGATGCGGGGAGATGGTGAGGGCCATACAAGCCTCGCCCTGCGGTGGTCATCGTCGACCCCTGCGCGCGTCACCTCGGAGGTGCATCATGAGTGCGGACCCCGTCCCTCACCTTTCTCTGGAGCCGCTGTCGCCGACGACGTGGCGTCTCTGCGACACGCGTGTCGCCCGTTCCGACGCCACGAGTGTGCTCGCCTACGTGGAGGAGTCGCAACGCGGCGGCTACGACGTCACATGGGTCCACGGCGGTGCAGGAACCGCATGGTTCCGCGGGATGGACGAGCTGTTGGTGGGTGCGGCCCAGCACCTCGCCGCCTGCGCGTCGCGACGACGGAAGCCGAAGCCGATCGCTCATCGGCCGCCTCTCGCGGCCTTGTGAGGTCGCCCTAACCCCGAGCCCCGTGACCTGTCAAGAAGGTGACACGCGGCCGGAGAGGCCGGAAGCTGGATGCCGGAAACCCGACGGAAGCCGAAAGGACGAGATGACCCGCATCGACATCTCCTACGGCGGCCAGTGGTACAGCGTCGGCGACCGGACCCTCGAGGACGTGCACCGTGAGATTCAAGAGGGCGCTCGCGATGGCCAGCATTGGCTGGCCGTCAACGACGGTGAAGGAAGCGCCAGCCCGGCCTACCTGTTCATCACCCCCGGCGTACCCATCGCGGTCATCCCCGTGCCGGAATCCCGCGAGACCCCCGCGGAGGGACACGTCGCCGCTTTCGAGGACACGGAGCACGAAGGGTTCGCGCCGCTGTGGAACGGCCCGACCATCCACCCCGACCGGCCCCGCCTCCACTGAGGCATATCCACCTCCACGGCACCGGTCAAGGGGATGACCGCTGCTCATGCCTACGCCCACACTGGCGTCATGAGCGATCCACAAGACGCCGGTCGTCCCGGCGAAGCGGTCCAATCCGAGCCCGCCATGTCGCAGAACCCCGCTGACGCCGCGCAGAAGCTCGACGGCATCGTCGTCCAGACGCGTGCGGACCTCGCCGGTCAGGAAGGGCTCGATGGTGCGAGCGTGCTCGTACAGCGGCTTGAGGATGCCGGCCTCGACCTCACCGACGACGAGATGGCTGCCGCCGTCGCCCGCGTCCAGGCCTGATCCAGACTCCGAATTATCACCGGTTCCGAGGCCGCGCAACCCGCTGACGACCCCGTGCCTTCGATCTAGCGTGGGATCACCACGTTCCGCGACAGAAGGGTGTGTCCCATGACGACCACGCAGACGAAGCCCGCCACCCGAAACAAGCGCCGCCCCGCGAAGTCGGGTGCGCAGCTGACCGACGAGCAGAACGCCGAACGCGGCTTCACCGCCTCGAAGAAGCTGAGCGACAACCTGCAGGCAGTCCTCGTAGACCTCCTCGAACTGGCGATCCAGGGCAAGCAGGCCCACTGGAACGTCGTCGGCAAGAACTTCCGCGACACGCACCTCCAGCTCGACGAGATCATCGACGCGGCGCGCGAGTTCAGCGACACGGTCGCCGAGCGGATGCGGGCGCTCCACGCCGTTCCCGACGGTCGCAGCGACACGGTCGCCGAGACGACCACGCTTCCTGAGTTCCCCCACGGCGAGGTCTTGACCGCCGACGTCATCGATCTGGTGACAGAGCGCCTCGAGGCCGTCATCGGCACATGCCGTGAGGTGCACGACGAGGTCGACGACGAAGACCCCACGAGCGCGGACATCCTGCACAGCATCCTCGAGAGCCTCGAGCAGTTCGCGTGGATGATCAGTGCGGAGAACCGCACGCCCCGGTGACCCCCGGACTCCACGGCCTGTAGCACTCACATCGCGGCGAGCCCCCACCGCACGGGGACTCGCCGCGATGGCGTTTTGTCATTCCGTGCGACTGGTGTCCGCCTCGTCGTCGAACATCCGCGATGTCAGCTGGATTCCCCCGGAAGAACTGGCCGAGGCCGCGAGCTCCTCGATCCACGCACGGTCGAGTGTCGGCGGCTCAGCCTCGTCGAAGACGAACCGGAGCGGGATCGCCGGATGCAGCCATATGGTGGTCCGCCCGACCGGCGAGTCGTCCGGGTGCTGCCAGGACAGTGTGAAGCTCTCCGCGCGGCGGAGCTTGGTCGCCACCACGACCTTCAGGTGAGCGAGCGCCCGGTCGTTGATGCGGATGGGCATCGCCGAGCCGCCGTAGTAGATCAGGCCCATGGGGACACCATAATGGGAGGGCGTCGTCTCGCGATCGAGATGACAAGACAGGAGCCGTTGTGGGCAAGTTCATCTATGAGGATTCCATCAAGGTGGACTTCGAAGACCGCACGCTGGCGCACCTGCAGCAGGTGATCGGCAACAAGCTCCGTCGCGGCGAGTCGTTCCACTTCACGTGGCGCGATGACAAGAGCATCGGCGAGGGGCGCACCTCCGTCTGGCTTCACCCGCACGCGTCGCTCGTCTTCAAGTACTACGGCAGCCGTCAGTCGCGCATCAACCGCGCGTGGTCCGAGGCGCTCATGTACGCAGCCAACTCACCGGCGGGTCTTCATCTGGTGCCCGAGCCCGCGGACGCGGGAGAGGCAGACGCCGGCGCCTGAGGCGCGGCATCCGCTTCGCGTAAAAAACATGCCGCCCCGTCGACACCGTGGGGGGGCGGTGGACGGGGCGGCACGAGTCATTGGCCGACGACCGGGTCAGACGAGTAGCGGCGGAGTTCCGAATCGCTCGGTGAAGTCCGCGGCGAGCGCGTCTTCGTATGCATCCGCCTCGTCGGTGAGGTCGGGATGGCTCATGCGGCCACCACCGCGCGTCGCGTCTCGGCGCGCGCCGCGGAGATCTCGGGAATGTCGAGATCGGCGTCGAGGACGAGTCCGCCGTTGGATGTCGCCTGGTCAGCCATCTCTCGCAGCGTCGCAGGGTTCAGAGCGATCGCTGCCGACTGCTCGTAGACGAAACGCAGGGGGATAGCGGGCTGGAACCACAGCGTGGTGCGTCCCTCGCCGTCGTCCCCGGTTCCCTTCCAGGAGACCACGAAGCTCTCGCTCCGGCGCAGCTTGGTCGTCGCGATCGCGGCGAGGTGGGCGAGGATGCGGTCGGGCATGACGATGGGGGATTCGACGTTCCCGTAGTAGAGGCTTCCCATGACGTTCTCCTGGTGTGGGTGCGGGTGGGTGAGGGTTAGTGGTCGACGGCCCGAGCCGTTGTGCGGTGCGGGCGCTGTCGTGAAAGCGCATCGAAGATGCGGTCCCGCAGGCCCGTACGCGGCTCGGGGATGAGCGCGACGCCGATCGCCGCGAACGGCGCCGGGATGGGGTGTGCGGGTGTGGGTGTCATCGATCCGTTCCTTATTTACTAGCTAAACAATACATCTAGTAGATTTCATAAGTCATGTCTATCATTGATTTCGACAAGGACACGAACTGTCACAGACTTAGACATGTAAGGTGGTGAAGCCGATGGAGGTGCTCGACTTGTTCAGCTCCGTGGACGTCAGTGAGGAGACCGCGACGTGGCACGAAGTGGAGAAGGGCTTCTGGGTCGGCAACACCCACGGACGGTTCGTAGGAACCGTCGAGAAAGGTCGTACCGGTTGGATCGCCCGCGATCACGCCGGGGGGCTCGTGGGAACATATCCGGACGCGGCCGAGGCTCGGGCGGCGATCGGATGATGTTGGACACCCGTCACGAGCCGAGGAGCTGACATGCCTCAATCCATCGTGCGACACGAGCACACCCACCTCTACGCTGCCCAGCCTCAGACAGAGTCGGGCCGGCGTCTCAGCAGTGCCATCCTCGAGCTCCGCCACGCCGAGCAGGTCCAAGCCGACAGGTCGCAGCGGATCTCCGGTCTCGGTGGGATCGACCTCACAGCGCTCCGCTATCTGGTGCAGGCCCGTCGCGAAGAGCGCGAGATCAGCCCGAAGGACCTCATCGTGATGCTCGGTACGTCGAGCGCCACCGTCACCAACGTGATCGAGCGTCTGGTCGGCAAGGGATACGTCCTGCGCGAGCAGCACCCGACCGACCGCCGGGCACACTACCTCGTGCCGACCGAGTCGGCAGGCGATCTCGTCGACGAGGTGTACGGCGCCCACCATGCGGCCGTCGTCTCGGTGATCGACAACCTCGACGAGAAGGACGCCGCGACGACGGCGGACACCATTCGCCGGATCGCCGCGGCTCTCGAGGAGCTCGCACGACGCTCGTGACGACGGCCTAGGGCCCGGTCACAGGGCGGTGTCGGGGCCCAGCCGGTGCCAGGTGCGGCTGTGGTAGACGAGCGGCGCCGACGTCTCGCGCGCGATGTTGGCTTGGATGGCGTGAGCCGCGATAACGGTGGAGCCACCGGCATCCATTCGATCGATGACGGCGCACCGCACCCATGCGCGGACCCCGTTGTACACAGGCTCGCCCGTCACGAGGCGCGACCAGGGGAGTTCGGCGAAACGATCGATCCCGCTCGTGGCGCCCACCTCGGCGACCCGAAGGTCGTCCGAATCGAGGAGGTGGACGACGACGGTCTCCGCCGCGGCCAGTACGGGCGCGGCGGACGACTGCGCGGACACCGAGAAGATGAGCAGGGGCGGGTCGGCGCTGACCGACGACACCGACGTCGCCGTGAGTGCGACGGGACCGTCCCCGGCGTCAGCGGTGATGACGGCGACGCCGCCCGGGTGACCGCGGAACACGGCTTTGAACTCGTCGGGGGACAGCGACTCCGAGAACCCGGAGACGGCCCGGTCGTCCGGTGCGGCGTGTGCGGGAGAAGTCATACGACGAACCTACGTTCGCGCAGCGGCAGCGAGGGTCATGTGTCCGAACCTTTCCTTCTGTTGCGGCAGATGACGACCGCCGCGGATGCCGGGGGTCCGCTACTCTGGTCGGGTGCTGACCCTTCGCTGTTGTCGTCGCTGACCGCCGGATCCCCGGCGATATCCGCGACCCCACACAGCGACCGCACCTCTGCGCGTGCGGCATCCCGTCAGGAAGAAACTCGTGCGTTACGCCACCTCCATCGCCGATCTCGTCGGCAACACACCGCTCGTCCGCCTGAACAAGGTCACCGAGGGCATCGCCGCCACGGTCCTCGCGAAGGTCGAGTACTTCAACCCCGGTAGCTCGGCGAAAGACCGCATCGCGCGGAACATCATCGACGCCGCCGAGCGTGACGGTCATCTGAAACCCGGTGGCACGATCGTCGAGCCGACGAGCGGCAACACCGGTGTCGGCCTCGCCCTCATCGCGCAGCAGCGCGGCTATCGCATGATCTTCGTCGTCCCCGACAAGTTCGCCGGCGAGAAGGTCGCCGTCCTCAAGGCGTACGGTGCCGAGGTCGTCATGACGGCGACGAGCGTTCCGCCCGAGCACCCCGACTCCTACTACAGCGTGTCGGATCGGCTCGCAGCATCCATTCCCGGCGCGTTCAAGCCGAACCAGTTCGCCAACCTCAACGGGCCGCGCGGACACTATGAGACGACCGGACCCGAGATCTGGCGCGACACCGACGGCGCACTGACCCACTTCGTCGCCGGCGTCGGCACGGGCGGGACGATCAGCGGCACCGGGCGGTTCCTCAAAGAGGCGTCGTCGGGGCGGGTCACTGTCGTGGGAGCCGACCCGGAGGGGTCGATCTACTCCGGCGGCGACATCCACGGCTACCTCGTCGAAGGGGTGGGCGAGGACTTCATGCCCGCAACCTTCGATCCGACCGTCGTCGACGCGTACGAGCGGGTGGGGGATGCCGAGGCGTTCGCCATGACGCGACGACTGGCCCGTGAAGAGGGGCTCATGGTCGGCGGTTCGTCGGGCATGGCGGTCGTGGCGGCGCTCCGCGTCGCCCGCGACCTGCGCGCCGACGACGTCCTGGTCGTGCTCCTGCCCGACCACGGCCGCGGCTATCTCAGCAAGATCTACGACGACGAGTGGATGACCTCCCACGGCTTCTCCGTCGCCACCGAAACCGAGACCACAGGGAGCCTCGCATGAGTGCACAGTCCTCCGCTCGCGGCTTCGCGAGCCTCGCCGTCCACGCCGGTCAGGAGCCCGACGCCGCCACCGGCGCCGTCATCCCCCCGGTTCACTTCTCGACGACCTACGCGCAGGACGGCATCGGTGGCCTCCGCGGCGGGTACGAGTACGGCCGCAGCGGCAACCCGACCCGTACGGCGCTGCAGACGCAGCTCGCCGCGATCGAGGGCGGCTCGCACGCCCTGTCGTTCGCCTCCGGCCTCGCGGCTGAGGACGCGCTGCTGCGCGCCGTGCTGCGCCCGGGAGACGAGGTCCTCCTCGGCAACGACGTCTACGGCGGCACCTTCCGCCTGATCTCGCGCGTCCTCGGCGACTGGGGAGTGAAGCTCCGCGTCGTCGACATGAGCGACCTCGACGCCGTCCGTGCCGCCGTCGCCGAGAAGGCGCCTCGCATCCTGTGGGTGGAGACGCCGTCCAACCCGTTGCTTCGCGTCACCGACATCCCCGGCCTCGCCGAGGTCGGCCACTCCGTCGGAGCCCTCGTCGTCGTCGACAACACGTTCGCGACGCCCGCGCTGCAGCGTCCGCTCTCGTTCGGCGCCGACGTCGTCGTGCACTCGACCACGAAATACCTCGGCGGTCACTCCGATGTCGTCGGCGGCGCGCTCGTCATGAACGACGACGCGCTGGCTGAGAAGGTCGGCTTCATCCAGTTCGCCGTCGGCGCCGTGTCGGGCCCGCTCGACGCGTGGCTCACGACGCGCGGCATCAAGACGCTCGCCGTGCGCATGCAGCGTCACAGCGAGAACGGCATGGCGGTGGCATCCTTCCTCGACGGACACGACCGGGTCGCGAAGGTCTACTACCCGGGCCTGGCGTCGCACCCCGGCCACGAGCTCGCGGCGCGGCAGATGTCGGGTTTCGGCGGAATCGTGTCGCTCGCGCTCGAATCGGGCGAGGCGGCGCGGCGCTTCGCTGAGTCGCTGCGGCTGTTCACTCTCGCCGAATCGCTCGGCGGCGTCGAGTCGCTCGTCAACTATCCCGATGCGATGACCCATGCCTCGGTGCGCGGCACCGAGGCGGCCGTACCTGTCGAGGTCGTCCGGTTGTCGGTCGGCATCGAGGACATCGACGACCTGCTCGCCGACATTCAGCAGGCGCTCGAGGCCTGACGACGGCGGCGCGGCGGCGTGGTGCCACGTGTGCCGAGTGCAGGGAGAACGGTGTGATCGCGGCGCCACCGGCATCCGAAGCGCTCCTGAACCTGCATTCGGTCCGCCGCGCGAGCGATAGCGTGGCCGGATGACACACGCACGTTGGGCCATCCTCGGTGCCGGAGCGATCAGCGGGGACTTCGCCCACGCGCTCCCCGATTCGGAGCTCGGGCGTCTCTACGCCGTGGGCGCGCGTGACATCTCGCGGGCGGAGGAGTTCGCCGCAGCTCACGGCGCAGCCGTCGTCGGCACGTACGACGAGATCCTCGACCGCGACGACATCGACGCCGTCTACATCGGCACGGTTCACACGACGCACACCGAGCTCGTGCAGCAGGCCCTGGCCGCAGGCAAAGCCGTCCTCTGCGAGAAACCGCTCGGCGTCTCGCCGGCGGAGACGGATGCCGCGATCCGCGCCGCGCGCGACGCGGGACTCCCGCTCGTCGAAGCGTTCAAGTACCGCTTCGGCCCCTTCGCCGACCGTCTGCGCGACCTCGTCGGCGGGGGTGCGCTCGGCGACCTCGTCGAGATCGAGTCCTCGCTCGGGTTTGCCGCCGGGTCCCACACCGGGAGGCTGTTCGACCCCGCGACGGCGGGCGGTGCGATCCTCGACGTCGGCTGCTACCCGCTGTCGCTCGTCGTCGGCGTCGCGGCCTGGACGGGGCGCGACCTGTCGGAGCTGGCCGTGCCGGCGGCGGCGGGCACGATCGGCGAGACCGGCGTCGACGTGAGCGCGGCGGCATCCATCGATCTGGGCGGCGCGTCGGCGAACATCCGCACCGCGATCGTGCACGACCTCCCGCGGCTGACGCGCATCGTCGGGCGCGATGCGACGCTCGAGATCCCGAACGTGTGGGGGAGTCGCACCGACAGCACCGAGGCGGCGACCCTCATCCGCACCGACGGCACGCGCGAGGAGATCGAGGTGCCGACGGTGCAGCCGATGGCGGCCGAGGCGGATGCCACGATCCGCGCGCTCCGCGATGGGCGCACCGAGGCGCCCGAAGTGCCCTGGGCCGAGACCCAGACGATCGCGCGGCTGCTTGCCGAGTGGCGCGCCGCTATCGGCTGAGTCTCACCGACGCCGCCAGCGACGGCGCGGCTTCGCGGTCTCCTCGGGAGGAGCGGATGCCGCGGCCCGCACCGCGCGGCGTTCCCGCCACGCGGCGACCTCGGTGTCGGGGTCGCGCGTCGGGGTGACGACGGGCGGTCCGCCCTGCAGCTGCCGACGCGCTTCGACGACGCGGCGGGAGAAGTCGGCGGTGTACTCGCGGACGTCCTCCTCGCGGTGGAGGGCGTCGACCCGGTCCTCGAACTCGGCGTGCTCGATGCGCAGACGCAGCGCCGGTGGGCCGAGGCCCGAGAGCTGCTCGGTCTGGATCTTGCGCTTGATCCACCAGTCCGGATCGTGCGAGCCGCCGAGGCCCTCGAGGGGCTTCCCGGCGCCGGGCAGGTCGTCGAACTCGCCGCGACGGATCGCCTGCTGGATGGCAGTCTCGACGTACATCGCCCGTTCCGTGCCGGTCGGCGTCCCTGTGTGACGCTCCGGTTCGACAGGCGGCTCCTCGCCGTTCTCCTGTGCCGCCTGCTCGACGCGATACCGCGCCGCACGGAGGCGGGGGTCGTCGCTCGCGGCGCGGTCATCGGCCATGCCTCCAGCGTAGGGCGGCACGGCGTTGCGTGGATGTTGCTCGGTATGCATATACTCAGAAAACACATACCCGGTATGCAGCGAGGAGTTCCGATGTCGGTACGACAGAGCCTGCTGGCGATCCTGGATCAGGGTCCCTGCTACGGCTACCAGCTGCGCGCGGAGTTCGACCGCCGCACCGGGTCGACCTGGCCCCTCAACGTGGGTCAGATCTACAACACCCTCGACCGACTCGAGCGCGACGGCCTCGTCGAGAAGGGCGACGTCGACGAGCAGGGCCACGTCTACTGGCAGATCACGAATGCCGGATCCGCCGAGGTGCAGGCCTGGCTCGACGCGCCCGTCGAGCGTGCGCAGGGAACCCGCGACGAACTCGCGATCAAGCTCGCGGTCGCCGCGACCCTGCCCGGCGTCGACCTCGGCGCCGTCATCCAGCGACAGCGTTCCGCGTCGCTGCGCCAGCTCCAGGAGTTGAACCGGGCGAAGTACGCCGGTTCGAATCCGGACGGTCCCGAAGAACTCGCCTGGTCGCTCGTCGTCGATTCGATGATCTTCGCGGCCGAGGCCGAGACCCGATGGCTCGATCACACCGAGCAGCGCCTCGCGCGGCATCCGCACCGCACGATGGGGCTCGAGCTGTCCACAGAGACTCCCAAACGGGGGAGGCCCGCCAAATCCGAGGCGAGCGACACCGAGGCGGTCGTCGGATGAGCGCCGCCGTCCTGCAGCTGGTGGGGGTCACGCAGCAGTACGGCGAGGGCGAGACGAGCGTCTCAGCACTGTCGGGCGTCGATCTGACGGTCGACAAGGGTGAGCTCGTCGCGATCATGGGAGCGTCCGGTTCGGGCAAATCCACGCTCCTGTCGATCGCAGGCGGGTTGCAGAAGCCCACCAGCGGCGAAGTCGTCGTCGAGGGGACCTACCTCTCGACGGCGACACGTCGCGATCTCGCGCAGCTCCGGCGGCGCTCCCTGGGGTTCGTCTTCCAGGACTTCAATCTCATCCCGACCCTCACGGCGGTCGAGAACGTGACGCTGCCGCTCGAGCTCGACGGCTTCCGAGCCCGGGTGGCGCGCCGTGCGGGTCGGGATGCCCTCGCCTCGGTGGGGCTCGAGGACAAGCTCGATTCCTACCCCGACGACCTGTCGGGAGGCCAGCAGCAGCGCGTGGCGATCGCCCGTGCCGTGGTCGGCGGCCGCCGGCTGATCCTCGCCGACGAACCGACGGGCGCCCTCGACTCAGTGACGGGTGAGGCGGTCATGAAGATGATCCGGCACCGCGTCGACCAAGGGGCAGCCGGCATCCTCGTCACACACGAACCACGGCACGCGGCGTGGGCGGACCGCATCGTCTTCCTCCGCGACGGCCGGATCGTCGACGAGTCCCAGCGCCGCGGCGCCGACGCGCTCCTGTCGGACGTGCGATGACCGCGGTGCATGACCGACCCCGAGCGGATGCCGGGGCGCGGCGTCGCGCCGAGAAGCCGAAGCCCTCGCGCGCGGCGCGCGTGCGGGTGTCCGTCCGTATCGCGCGGCGTCAGGTGCGCCGGGCGTGGGTGTCATCGCTGCTGATCATGTCGCTCATCGCCCTGCCGATCGCCGGGATGGCGGGGATGGCGGTGTTGGTCTCGAGCACGTTTTCGACCGCTGCCGAGCGGGTGAATGTCGAACTCGGGCGGATGTCGGCTTGGGTCGAACCGATGTGGCCGGCCGAGTCCGGGTTCTGGCAGGTGCCGGACGATCCGTACACGCACGGCAACGAGTCCACCTGGGGCTCTGGGGCGATGGGTGACGAGACGGGGGAGATGCCGACGGACCCCACGAATGCGCTGGCTGCGGGGACGGAGATCGTGCCCCTCTCCTCAGGGGAGGAACGTGTCGAGACCGTCGCGGGGATCGCCCGAGTGAAGGCGTGGGCGGGCGACGTCACGGACCCACGCTTCGTGGGGCATTTCGCTCTCGCTGAGGGACGTGCGCCGACTGATGACCGACAGGTGCTCGTCACGCCCGCCACTCTGACCCGCGCGGGCGTCGGCATCGGCGAGACGCTGTCGCTCGCCGGTGGTCAGAAGTTCACGATCACGGGGACGTTCCGCGATGCCGAAGTGGCCGCCGACGAGGTCGCCCTCGCGTTCGCCGACTCCGATCGATACGCCCCTGTGCGTTTTTATCTGCCCGAAGCCGACATCGGGATCTCGCAGCTCAAGGCGCTGAATGCGTCGGGCTTCGGCGTCTACTCGCGGCAGCTCGTGTTGACCCCACCGCCGTTCACTTCTCCCGTGGGGGACGACTACGGAAGTCCCACCGCGGCGGAGCAGGAGCAGCAACAAAAGTTCGCTCTAGCGGGCGCCATCGGGGCCGGCGGTCTCGCCTCGGGGTACATGGTGGTCCTGCTCGCTGGCGCGGCCTTTGCTGTCAGCGCTCGGCGTCAACAGCGAGCCCTCGCTATCGCCGCGAGCGTCGGCGCGGAGCCGCGCGACCTTCGCCGAGTCGTCCTCCTCCAGGGGGCGGTTCTGGGGCTTGTCGGCGGGTGTGCGGGCCTGGGGCTCGGTGTCGGGCTTGCCGCCGTGTTGATTCCTGTCTTCGATGATGGTTCCGCGACGAGGTTCTGGGGATTCCATGTGCCGTGGCTACTGCTGGGGGGCGTCCTCATGTTCGCGGTCGTTGTCGGCTCGGCGTCAGCCTGGATGCCCGCACGTGCGGTCGGTAAGTCGGACACGATCTCTGCTCTGCGCGGAGCGCGCCGCCCCCTGACTGTCACAGCCTCGCGGCCGTTGTGGGGGTCGCTGCTGATCCTGGTCGGCGTGGCACTGACAGTCGTCTCGGGCATCGCGGCGGGCGCCGTGGCCGTCAGCTCAACGATCGCCTGGGACTCAGCGCTCCGTTGGATTCCGATCGTGGGGATCATCGGCGGCCCGGTGCTCGCCCAGATCGGTATCCTCCTCTCCGGTCGCTGGCTGCTCTGGCTCGCGTCACGGGCACTATCGCGCGTAGGACTCGCTGCCCGTCTCGCCTCTCGGGACGCCGTCGCGAATGGGGCTCGCACCGTCCCCGCTTTCGCCGCTATCGGGGCGACCGTGTTCGTCGCTGTCTTCGCGGTCTCCATGGGCACGATGTCGGCTGAGCAGGGGGCCCGGAGCTACACGTACACCGCACCCTCGGGCACAATCGTCGGCGATATCTCCCCTATGTCCGAACCACTCCTGACCGCAGAAGTCGGCCAGGAGGCCGCAAACGACGTCGAGCGCATGTTCATCGCGTCGGGTGCGACATCCACGGCACTGGTAAGCGCACAGCCGGACATCTACGTCGGGGCGCCTTCCGACCTCCCTGCCGATCTCGATCGCGCGATGCTCGTCGCGCCCGAACAATCGCTGCTGCCGCCCGGCGAGGACGACGGGCGAGCGGTCTCCTACAACGGCTACCCCTCTGAGAACCTCTCGATCGTGGCCGTGGACGATCTCGAGACAGCGATGCACGTAACTCTGGATCCGGCTCAGCGCGCCGACTACGTCGCTGGTGCGGTGATCGTCAGTGATAGCAGGTACATCACCGGTGGCCGGATCACCGCGGCGTCCTGGAGGGCGCGCGAGTACCTCGAAGGCAAAGTGCCTAGTAACATCTGGCGGGCCGAAGACGGCGTCTCCGACCCTCAATGGGAACGCACGGCCCCGGCGATCGCGGTCACCGCGCCTCATCAGGGCATCGTCGCGGCCATCACCCCGGAGACCGCCCGAGCCTGGGGCGTGGACGTAGTGCCGAGGCGGGTGCTCGCCGCGTTCCCCGAGGGATCGGAGATGAACTCGAACGACCATCTGTACGAGCTCTCCGACGGTCTCATGGTTGAGGACTATCAGGTCTCACTCTGGCGCGAAACCGGACCCGGTAGTCCGGCAGTCTGGCTCGTCCCGCTCCTGGCTGCCGTCGCCGTCCTCGTCCTCGGCGCGAGTGCCGTGGCCCTCGGTCTTGCCCGCTTCGAGCGGCGGCCCGATGATGCGACGCTCGCCGCGGTCGGCGGCACGCCGGGGCTTCGGCGCCGGATCGGACTGTGGCAGGGTCTCGTGATCGCGGGGTTCGGCACCTTCGCGGGGGCGGCCGCCGGCATCCTTCCGCCCATCGGGTTCTGGCTGCAGTCGCAGACCGCCGGGCTTCCGTTGGATCTCGCTGACATCCCGTGGTGGCTGCTCGCGGCGCTCGCCGTCGCGCTGCCGCTCGGCATCGCGGCGGTGAACTGGCTCGTGCCTCCGCGCGAGCCCGAGCTCACGCGCCGCAACGTCATCGCCTGAGCCGAGTCGTTCCGCTCAGCGCATCGTGTTCAGGATCCCGACGAGGTCCTCGAACGTCGTGCGGGGGTTCAGGATCGCGAAGCGGGCGTTGGTGCGGCCGGCGTGGCTCGACGGCGTGACGAAGGCGTGCTGGTCGTCGAGCAGGCGGTTCGACCAGGCCGTGTAGTCGTCCTTCGTCCACCCGCGCCGTTCGAAGACGACGACGCTCAGCTGAGGATGCCGCACGAGCTCGAACTCGTCGCGCGACTCGATCTCGGCGGCGATCCGTTCGGCGAGGGTGATCGACGACGTGATCGCCTCGCGGTAGACCTCGGCGCCATAGGTCGCGAGCGAGAACCACAGCGGCAGGCCGCGTGCTCGGCGCGTGAGGTGCGCGGCGAAGTCCGACGGGCTCCAGTCGCTCGTCTCGGTGAGGGTGTCGAGGTACTCGGCGTGCTGCGTATGCGCGCGGCGGCCGAGCTCGGGGTCGCGGTAGAGCAGCGCGCACGCGTCGAACGGCGCGAACAGCCACTTGTGCGGGTCGACGATGAGCGAGTCGGCGTGCTCCAACCCGGCGAAGTAGTGCCGCGCTTCGGGCGACAGCGCTGCCGCGAGTCCGTAGGCGCCGTCGACGTGCAGCCACACGCCGAACTCCCGGGTCGCCTCGGCGACCGACGCGATGTCGTCGACGATCCCGAAGTTCGTCGACCCGGCGGTCGCGACCACGGCGAACACGCTGTCGCCGTGCTCCTCGAGCGCGGCGCGCACCGCATCTCCGCGCAGCACACCCCCGGCATCCGGAGCGACGGGGACGACCTCGACATCCATGACGCGGGCCGCCGACGCGATCGAGGAGTGCGCCTCGGCCGAGCAGACCACACGCCAGCGGTCGGGACGGATGCCGCGTTCCCGGGCGGTCTCCCGCGCGGCGACGAGCGCCGAAAGGTTGCCGAGCGTCCCGCCCTGCACGAACACTCCACCCGCCGTCGCCGGGAGACCGAACTCGTTCGCGAGCCAGCGGAGCACCTCGTTCTCGGCGTGGACAGCGCCCGCGCCCTCGAGCCAGGATCCGCCGTAGAGCGCGCTCGCCGAGACGACGAGGTCGAATGCGGCTGCGGCCTTCGACGGCGCACTCGGGATGAACGACAGGTACCGCGGATCGTCGGTCGTGATGCACGCCGGCGCCAGCACGTGCTCGAAGATGCCGAGCGCCTTGCGCGCGCCGATTCCCTGCTCGCTGATCGTCACACCCGCGAGGCGGGCGAGCTCGGCCGGGGGCAGCGGCTTGTCGAGCGGGTTGTCGTCTGTGAGCAGCCGCTGCCGGGAGTAGTCGAGGACGAGGTCGACGATCTGACGGGTCTCGTCGGTCACGTCGTGCATGCGTGCAGGCTGGGTCATCGGGTCTCCGAGGTGGTGCGGGGGAGCGCGGGTGTGCGCGGCGGCGGCGTCCGGCGGGTACCCAGACGTTCGAAGGCTACGCCGAGGCGGAGCAGGGCGGAATCGTCGTAGGCGCGCCCGACGAAGGTGAGGCCCACCGGCATCCGGATATCGGTCATCGTGCCCATCGGGACGGTGACGGTGGGGATGCCGAGGTGTCGGATCGCGAGGTTGCCGTTCGCGATCCATACGCCGTTGCGCCACCCGAGGTCGGCCGAGGCGGGATTCACGTCCATGTCGGCGGCGCCCACGTCGGCGACGGCGGGGAAGACGACGGCGTCGAGGCCGGCGGCATCCATCCACTGTTCGAGGTCGGTGCGGCGGATGTTCTCGAGGGCGCGGAGGCCGTCGGCGAGCTCGGGCATGTCGTCGAGCGTGGCGTCCGGATGCGACTGCACCCAGTCGGGGTACTCGGAGATGTCGTCATCGAAGCCGGTGTACCGGTCGGGCAGGGTGCCGGACGGAAGCGGGAAGATCGTCGCGCCGTCGACGCCCGCCAGGGTCGACAGTGCTGGGTCGCCGTTCGCCGCGAGGAAGTCCTCCCACGCCCAGGCCGACAGGTCGAGGATCTCGCGGTCGAGGTAGCCCTCGGGCAGGCGGTCGGCGATCGTCGGCGCACCGGATCGGTCGCCCTCGTAGTCGCTCACGACGGGGAAGCCGACCTCGACGACGGTCGCTCCGGCGGCCTCGAGGTCTTCGCGCGCCGCGCGCCAGAGCTCGAGCACCGATTCCCGGGTCTCGATGCGCTGACCGGTCGGGCCGCCGATGCCTGTGCCGGTCCCGGCATCCGGATCGGCGTTCACGTACATGCGCGGGATGCCGAGGCGCACCCCGTTGAGCGAGGCGTCCTGCGCGAGCGCCGGGTACGACGCGGGCCGCACCTGCGAGGCTGCGGGGAGCTCGACCCACGGCTGCGCCCGCCAGAAGTCTCCGCGGTTCTCGGGATCGTCGGCGACGACGACGTCGAGCACCTCCAGCAGGTCGGCCATCGTGCGGGTGTGCGGCACGACGACGTCCATCGTCGGGACGAGCGGCCAATTGCCGCGCACCGAGATGACACCGCGCGAGGGTGTGTAGGCGCAGAGCGCGTTGTTCGAGGCGGGGCCGCGGCCGGACGACCAGGTCTCCTCGCCGAGACCGAACGCGGCGAAGCTCGCGGCCGTCGCGGTGCCCGAGCCGTTCGACGAGCCGCTCGCGAACGGAGCGGTGAGCCAGTTCGCGTTGTAGGGGCTCTCGGCACGGCCGTAGACCCCGCGCTGCATGCCGCCGTTCGCCATCGGGGGCATGTTCGTGAGGCCGAGGCAGATCGCGCCGCCCGCGCGCAGGCGCTCGATCGTGAACGCGTCGCGCTGCGCGACGAGGTCGGCGAAGGCGGGCGACCCGGCCGCGGCGGTCAGTCCGCGCACGAGGTAGCTGTCCTTCGCCGTGTAGGGGATGCCGTCGAGGGGTCCGAGGGTCTCGCCGCGAGCACGACGATCATCGGATGCCGCGGCCTCGGCGCGCGCGTCAGGGTTCCGCACCACGACGGCGTTCAACGCCGTCTCGGTGGCGGGCCCGTCGTACGCGTCGATGCGCGCGAGGTAGGCGTCGACGAGCTCGACCGCCGTGGCCTCGCCGGACTCGAGGGCGGCGCGCAGGTCGGCGATCGGCGCCTCCACGACGTCGATCATCGGGTGACCTTCGGCTGCTGCTGCGTGATGCAGTGGATACCGCCGCCGCGATCGAACAGCGGACGGGCGTCGACCGTCACGACCTCGCGTCCCGGGTACGCCTCCGCGAGGATCGCGCGGGCCCGCGCGTCGGCCTTCTTCTCGCCGAAACCGCACGCGATGACCCCGCCGTTCACGACGAGATGGTTGACGTAGCTCCAGTCGACGGGACCGTGGGCGTCGGTGAGGGCCTCGGGTGCGGGGAGGGCGACGATCTCGAAGCGGCGGCCGACGGCATCCGTCTGCGCCTCGACTTCGGTGCGCAGCTGCGCGGTGACGGCGTGGTCGGGGTGCGATGCGTCGCGCTGATCGTGGAGCAGCATTCGGCCGGGTGAGGGGATCGTCGCGACGATGTCGACGTGGCCGTTGGTGCCGAGGTCGTCGTAGTCGCGGGTGAGGCCGCGGCTCAGCCAGACGGCTCGCGTCGTGCCGATGGTGCGGGCCATCTCGGCCTCGATGCGGGCGCGGTCGGCGGTGGGGTTGCGGCGCGGGTCGAGCTGCACGGTCTCGGTGAGCAGGACGGTGCCCTCACCGTCGACGTGGATGCCGCCGCCCTCGTTGACGATGTCGGAGGGGATCAGCTCCGCGCCGACCTCGCCGGCGATCAGGCGCGCGTGCGCGGCGGACTTCTGCCACTCGGCCCAGTCGGGCGCTCCCCAGCCGTTGAAGATCCAGTCGACGGCGCCCAGGGCGCCGGGCCGCTCGTCGTCGACGACGAAGGTGGGGCCGTGGTCCCGCATCCAGAACTCGTCGACGGGAGCCTCGACGATCGTCACGTCGCCCGGGAGCATGCGACGCGCGCGGGTCGTCTCGGTCGGATCGACGACCATGGTGACCGGCTCGAAGCGGGCGACCGCGGCGGCGACGGCCGTCCAGGCGGCGTAGCCCTCGTCGCGGGCGGCGTCGGTGCCGCCGAGGGTGAAGCCCTCGCGGGGGAAGGCCATCCAGGTGCGCTCGTGAGGGGCGGTCTCGCTCGGCATGCGCCAGGCCATGGCGTCCCCCTCGGGTGTCGGGTAGTTTATTGATCGTTTGATCAACAAGGGGAGGGTATCGAGTCCATGACGCAGGCGTCAACCGTCCGCCGGGCCCGTAAGAGCCCCGCCGAGCGGCGCGATGAGATAGCCGTCGCCGCGCGCGAGATCGCCCTCATCGAGGGTCTCGACGCCGTCACTCTGCGCGCCGTCGCCGCCCGCGTGGGCGTCGCCCCGGGGCTCGTCGCGCACCACGTCGGCGGCATGGACTCGCTCGTGGCCGACACGTTCGGTGCTGTCGTCGCCGAGGAGCTGCGGACGGTGCTGGCCGCGATGCGGGTGACGGATGCCGCGACGACGCGTCTCGGCATCCTGCTCGACACCGTGTTCGGTGAGGAGCCGAACGACGTCACGCTCGTCTGGGTGCAGGGGTGGGCGCTGGGTACCCGCAACGAGGAGCTCGCCACGCGCGTGCGTGCCGAGATGGACGCGTGGCAGCGCGCGCTCGCCGCCGAGATCGAGCGGGGGCGCGAGCGCGGCGAGTTCGGTGCCGTCGACGCCGACGCGATCGCCTGGCACCTGCTCGCCGTCATCGATGGGCTCGGTGCTCAGGGGCTCGTGCGGTGGCGCGCCGATCCGGCCCGCACCGACCTCACCCGCCGCGCGCTCGCGGCCCTGCTGGGCGTGTCGCCCGGCGCGCTCGCCTGACCTGCGACGTCTCGACCCGACGCGAACTGCTGTCATTCGGCATCCGTTCGCGCACATCGCGTCGGGTCGACGGATGCCGCCCGACGGCACTCATAAGAACCTTCCAGGTTTCCCCGTTCAGCCCCGATTCGACGCGGATCGCGGGGGCGTGCGACGAGCTCAGCGGGCGATGAATCGGCATCCGATCCAATCCGATCTCGGGGGCTGTCCGGACAACCCATCGTGCGAAAGCCGCACTCAAGGAAGGAAAACAGATCATGCGTACCAACCTGAAGCGGACGATCGTCCTCGGCTCGACCGGCCTCGCGGCCGTCGCCCTCACCGCGGGATTCGCCCTTCCGGCGAACGCCGCGCAGAGCGAGGACACCACCACGACCACCACCGCTGCGGAGGGCTTCACCGACTTCCTCAACGCGAACAACGATCTCGCGGCGTCGGTCTCGTCGCTCCTCGACAGCCAGCTGCTGGGCGACGTGTCGACGGGTGACCTGTCGGTCGGCGACATCGGCTCCGGCAACGACGCGCCGATCGGATCCGGCAACAGCGTCGACGCGCCGGTCGGTTCGGGCAACGACACCTCGGTCGACGCACCCGTCGGTTCGGGCAACGAGGTCGGCAACGGCAACGACGTGGGTTCGGGCAACGACACGAACGTCTCGCCGAACACGGACGTGTCTCCCAAGACCGACGTCTCGTCGAAGACCGGTGACCTCGTCAAGGACATCACGAGCGATGTCGACAGCACGGTCGGTGACGTGTCCTCCAGCGTGAACGACCTGGTCGACGGCGTCCTGGGCAACTGATCACCCGTATGCGGTGATCCCGCATCCCCGACATGCCGGGGCCCCGCTATCGGGGTCCCGGCATCGTCATGTCGCCGAGACGTCGCAGGTGGTCGCCGCGCCGGGCCGGGAGCGACCATCCGAGACGTGTCGAGGTTCCCGAGCCGAGCCGAACCGCCGCGTCGATGGCCGCCGACGTAGGGTCGGGGCATGACGCGTGCGCGACTGATCACCCCCGCAGAGCTCGACGACCTGATCCGGGATGCCGCTGCGCTCACGGTCCTCGACGTCCGGTGGCGCCTCGACCGACCCGACGGACGCGACGACTACGAGGCGGGACACATCCCGACCGCGGTGTACGTGAGTCTCGACGACGAACTGGCCGCCCACGGCGCGCCGGAAGACGGGCGGCATCCGCTCCCCGAGATCGCCGACCTGCAGACGGCGGCGAGGCGGTGGGGCGTCGACAAGGGCGACACCGTCGTGGTCTACGACGATTGGCAGACGTTCGGCGCCGCGCGTGCCTGGTGGGTGTTGACGGATGCCGGTGTGCCCGACGTCCGCGTTCTCGACGGCGGTCTGCAGGCCTGGCGCGACGCCGGTCTGCCGCTCGAGGAGGGACCCGTCCACGCCGCCCGCGGCGACGTCGCCCTCACCCCGGGACACCTCACCCGCCTCGACATCGACGAGGCCGCCGCGTTGCCGACCACCGGCATCCTGTTCGACGTCCGCGCGCCGGAGCGGTACCGGGGCGACGTCGAGCCGATGGATCCGCGTGCGGGCCACATCCCCGGCGCGGTGAACGCGCCCACCGGCGGCAACGTCGATGAGCGCGGGCGGTTCCGCTCACCCGACGAGCTCCGTGCGCGCTACGAGGCGCTCGGGGTCGCCGGCGACACCGCCGTAGGCGTGAGCTGCGGCTCGGGGGTCTCGGCCGCGCAGGCGGCGTTCGCGCTCAGCCTCGCGGGCATCGACGCCGCGCTGTACGGCGGCTCGTGGAGCCAGTGGTCGAACCACCCCGACCGACCCGTCGCGACCGGCGATCAGCCCTGACCGAGCACCGCTGCGGCCGCCCGCTCGCCTGACACGAGCGCGCCTGCGATCGACGGCGTCTCGCGGTGATCGCCCGCGACGACCACCCGCTCCGTCAGTCTCACCGGCGACGCGTGCCGCATCGGCGGCGCGAGCGCGGGCAGCGCGTGCGGGATGTCGTCGCGGCGCAGCAGCTCCCACGACGCGGCCTCGCCGCCCCACATGCGCGTGAGCTGCGCCCGCACGGTCCTCTCATCGGCGGCATCCCGCAGCAGACAGCTCGCCGCGACGAGGTGCCTCCCCGCGGGTGCGTACCCGGGAGCGGTGCGCGACATCACGACGCTGTTCACGATCGGACCCGAGCGCTCGCCGTCGACCGTGAGCAGAGCGGATGCCGGTGCCTCCGCCCCCGTTCCGAACCACCACGTCTGCAGCCCACGCATCGGCGGCGCCGGTTCGCCCGTCAGCCCCGAGAGGGCCTCGCCGCCGACCGCGACGATCACCTCGCGCGCCGACAGAGGCTCCGCTCCGCCGAGGTCGACGCGGTCGCCGCGCACCGTCACACTCTCGACCGGCCGTGACAGCCGGATGTCCGCACCCGCCGCGCGGGCGAGCTCGGCGAGCCGCCGCGGCAGCGTGGCGACGCCCGCCGTCGGAACACCCGGCCGTCCGAGCGCGAACAGCCGCGCGAGCAGTGTCGCGTACGCCGCCGAGGTCGCGTCGCCGTCGTCGGCGAGCACCCCGGTCAGGAACGGCTCGAGCACCGCACGGCGGAGCGGCCCGGTGAGACCGGCGCGGTCCCACGCCTCGTGCAGCGTCTTGTCCGGTCCGTTCACGACGGATGCCGGTCGCACGATCGCGGGCAGCAGCCACCGCGCCGCGGCCACGACGTCCGCCGACGACACGAGTCCTGAGAACGCGCCCGCGACGGTGGCGGGCAGCATCCCGGGATGCCGCAGCGGGTGCGCGAGGACGTCCGAGCGTAAACCGCGCACCACGCGGACGCCGACGGGGAACGGGCGCAGATCGAGGTCTGCGGGGTCCACCGCTCGCGCCAGCGCGTCATAGCGGGGATTCAGCACCTGGAACCCGCGATCGAGACGGAAACCGTCGACGACGTCGGTCCGCTGCCGTCCGCCGACGTCGTCGCCGGCCTCGAGCACGACGACGTCGCGTCCGGCACGGGCGAGCAGGGTCGCGGCGCGGAGCCCCGCGAGGCCCGCACCGACGATCGCGACATCGTGGGGAGCGGTCATGGCGACAGACTCGCACAGCCCGCGCAAGCGGCATCCGTAGTTGAATCGGAGGATGCGAGCTGCTTACATGTACGGCCCCGGCGACGTCCGAGTGGTCGACGCACCCGAACCCCGGATCGAACAGCCCACCGACGCCGTGCTCCGCACCGTCGTGGCCTGCGTGTGCGGCAGCGACCTGCATCCGTACCACTCGATGAACCCCAGCGAGAAGGGCCGCTCGATGGGGCACGAGATGGTCGGTGTCGTCGAAGAGGTCGGTGCGGAGGTCCGCACCGTGTCGCCCGGAGACGTCGTCATCGTCCCGTTCGTCTTCTCGTGCGGTGAGTGCGAGTTCTGCCGCGCGGGTCTGCAGACCTCCTGCGTCCACGCGGGCACCACGAAGCCCACCGGCGCGGGCGGTGCGCAGGCCGAGCGCCGCCGCGCGCCCTTCGCGGACGGCACGCTCTACCGCGTCGACGTCGCCGAGGACGACGAGCGGATGCCGGGGCTCCTCACTCTGAGCGACGTGTACGGCACGGGATGGCACGCCGCCGTCACGGGCGGCGCAGCCCCCGGCAAGGACGTCGTCGTCATCGGCGACGGCGCCGTGGGCCTGCTCGCCGTCCTGTCGGCGCGGCAACTCGGCGCGGAGCGCATCATCCTCATGGGGCGGCACGAGGCGCGCACCGACCTCGGCCGCCGGTACGGCGCGACCGACGTCGTCGCCGAGCGCGGTGACGAGGGTGTTGCCGCCGTCCGCGAGCTCACCGGCGGCCTCGGGGCGCACGTCGTCATCGACGCCGTCGGGCACCTCCCCGCCTACGAGCAGGCGCTCGGCGCCGTGCGCGCCGGGGGCACTGTGACGCGGGTGGGTGTGCCGCAGTACGCCGACGCTCCGCTGCAGCGCGTGCAGTTCGAGAAGAACATCACCGTCACCGGCGGCGTCGCTCCGGTCCGCGCCTACATCGACCGCCTCCTGCCCGGAGTCCTCGACGGTACAGTCGACCCCGGGGCCGTCTTCGATCGCGAGCTGGGCCTCGGCGAGGCCGCCGACGGCTACCGCCTGATGGATGACCGCGCCGCCCTGAAAGTGATGCTCCGCCCGTGACCTCAGCCCCCGCCCCGCTCTCGGGCGTCCAGTTCTCGCTGCGCTCCGGCGCCTACGACGCCGTCATCGCCTCGGTGGGAGCGACGCTCCGCGAGCTGCGCCACGACGGCCGTGACCTCGTCGTTCCGTTCGAGGCCGACCAGGTGCGACCCGATTACCGGGGTGCGACCCTCGCGCCCTGGCCCAACCGCATCGTCGACGGCACCTACACCTTCGACGGCGAGGAGTTCGTCACCGCGCTCACCGAGCCGAACCGCTCGCACGCGCTCCACGGGCTCGTCGCGTGGCTCGAGTTCGCCGAGGTCGAGCGCTCCGAGGACAGCGTGACGCTCGCCGCGGTCATCGAGCCGCAGACCGGCTATCCGTGGCGGGTCCGCGTCGAGACGACGTACGCGCTCGCCGCCGACGGCCTGACCCAGACCGTCCGGGCGCGCAACCTCGGCACGTCGCCGGCGCCGTTCGGCACCGGCCCGCACCCCTACGTCGTCGCCGGCCCGGCGCCACTGGACGAATGGACGCTCGCGCTGCCCGCGGCATCCGTCCTCGAGGTCACGCCCGACCGGCTCAGCCCCGTCGCCGTTCACGCCGTCACCGACTACGAGCCGGACCGGTTCGACCGTCGTTCGCCGCGCGTCCTCGGCGAGGTGGAGCTCGACCACGCGTTCACCGGCATCGAGACGGATGCCGACGGCACCGCGACGGTCCGCGTCACCGACCCGTCGGGTGTCGGCGTCGAGGTCTCGTGGGGCGCCGAGTGCCCGTGGGTGCAGGTGCACACCGCCGACAAGCCGACCGGAGCCGCCCACCCGGGACACCGGAAGGGACTCGCCGTCGAGCCGATGACGTGCGCGCCCGATGCGTTCAACGCGAGCGCCTACGACTACGACGCGGGACTGCTCGTGCTGGCGCCCGGGGCGACGTTCGCGGCATCCTGGCGGATCTCGGCGGTCTGATAGCCCGCCGTCCCTACGATGGACGCATGACGTCGACGTCCTCCTCCCTGCCCCGGTCCACTCCGTCCGCGCAGGGGGTGGATGCCGCCGGTGTCGACCGCCTCATCGACGCGATCGGTCAGACCGACACCGAGATGCACAGCCTCATGGTGCTCCGGCACGGGCACGTCATCGCAGAGGGCTGGTGGGCGCCGTTCGCGCCCGACCTGAAGCACCTCGTCTACTCGCTGTCGAAGACGTTCACCTCGGCGGCCGCGGGCCTCGCGATCTCGGAGGGCCGCTTCGGGCTCGACGACGTCATGGTCGATCACTTCCCCGAGCTCGTCCCCGATGACCTCGACGACAAGTACCGCCGCTACCTCGTCCGTCATGCGCTGACGATGGCGAGCGGCCACGAGAGCGAAGCGCTCGATCGTGCGGCTGCCGCCTCGCGCGAGGTCGGCGGCGACGTGCTCGGCGGGTTCTTCCGCGTCGCGCCCGACCGCGAGCCCGGTACGGTCTTCGCCTACAGTCAGCCGACGATCTACGGCGTCGGGCGTCTGGTCGCGAAGACGACCGGTGGCACGATCCTCGACTACCTGCGGCCGCGGCTGCTCGAGCCGCTCGGCATCCACGAGGCCCAGTGGATGATGCTCGGCGACGTCGAGATGGGTTTCAGCGGCATCCACGTGTTCACGGAGTCGCTCGCGAAGACCGGGCAGCTGATGCTCGACGGCGGCCGCTGGCAGGGCGAGCAGATCCTCGACCCTAAGTGGGTCGCGACCGCGACGTCGAAGCAGATGGACAACGACACGGCGCACCGCGGTCCCGGAGCCCCCGATCCGATCGACTGGCAGCAGGGCTACGGCTTCCAGTACTGGATGAACCGGAACGGCTTCCGCGGCGACGGCGCGTACGGGCAGTTCATCGTCGTGTGGCCCGAAGAGGATGCCGTCATCATCACGACGGCCGAGACGATCGACATGCAGACGCTCCTGAACCTCATCACGGAGCACCTGCGTCCGGCGATGGCCGGTGCCGGGTCCGCGGACGCGGATGCCGCCCTCGCGGAGCGGCTGTCGTCGCTGGCGCTGCCGCTGCCCGATGACAGCGGCACGGGCTTCTCGGGAACGTTCGACGTGGACGCGGCCGTCTACCCTCCCGGACCCTTCACGAGCAACGGGCCGGTTCCCGGCGCTGAGCGCGTCGAGGTGTCCGAGGCGGACGGAGGCTGGAACGTCCGATTCCTGGGCGCCGGGGTCGACGTGACGCTGCCGGTCGGGCGAGGTGACTGGGCCGCGGGGGAGTGGCCCGCGCCCGCCGAGGGGCTCGACGCGGTGCCGTTCCGCTCTGTCGCCGGCGTCGGTGCCGACGGCGCGTGGCACGCACGGCTGCGCATGATCCAGACCCCGCACACCCTTCACGTCGACATCGCTCCGAACGGCCCGGCATCCCTCGCCTGGCGGTTCCCGCCGCTGCGCGGCGACGGGCCGGCGGGTCACGCGCTGCCGACGCTCGGCTGACCGGCATCCGACACCCCTGTCTCGATAGACTGGGAGGCGAGGGGTGAGCGTGACGGACAACGAACGGGTCAAGACCCGAGAGGTCGTCGCCGAGGGGCTCTACATCGCGTCCGCGGCGACACGTTTGGCGTTGAAGAACCGCATCCTCGTCGACATCCTCGTCGACGGCGACGACTTCGATTCGGATCGTTTCCTCGGTGATGCCCGCGACATCCTCATCTCGCTCGCCGAAGAAGCCGAAGCGGATGCCGCGCGCACCGAGCGCGAGCGCAAGGCCGCCCGCAACCGGTACTCCGACTCGAGCGGGACGCACGACTACCGCAGCCGAGACGTCCGCAACCTGCGCCGACGCCGCAAGCAGTCGCTCCACGTCGCGAAGGAGCTGCGCGCCCGATCAGAGGATCAGGACGAGCTGCGCAAGCTCATCGCCGATGCACGCGATGCCGCCTGGGCCGAGGTGTCGAAGAACATCGACCGCTCGCTGCGGATCGCTGCCGCCCGTCCCGACCTCGACGCCGACTACGAGCGGATGCGGGTGGCCCGGATGCAGGCGCTGCGCCTCGTCGACCTGCCGAAGCTCCGCGCGCACCGTCGGAGCGTCGCGAAGCAGCAGGCGCTCCGCGACGGCGGCGCCGAACCCGAGCCGATCCTCGAGTCCGATCCCGCCGGGATCGACCCGGGCGAACTGGAGTAGCGGCTCGATTTCGGATTGGGGCCGGTCGTGACGTATGCTTTTCCTCGGCCCGGAAACAGGCCATGCGCCCGTAGCTCAATGGATAGAGCATCTGACTACGGATCAGAAGGTTAGGGGTTCGAGTCCCTTCGGGCGCACACTGTGTTGAGACAGTCTGAGAAAGGCCCTGCTTCGGCGGGGCTTTTCTTGTTCTCCGCCCGTTAGCCCAGTAGCCAGCGGGTGAGCCGTCGGACGATCTCCGGCGCGAGCGGCGACGCGTAGGCCTCTGCGTCGTGACCGAGCGCGCTGTAGGCGGCGCGGCATCCGTTGTTCTCGTGCGTCCAGGCGAGCGGGTGCGCGACCCCGTTGGCGTCGTCGTGCACGAGGAGGACCTCGGCCTCGGGGGAGACCCGCAGTGCCGTGTACGCCTCGTCCACCGTGTCGAGAGCAGTGAGATCCGCCACGGATGCCGAGACGGCACGCACGCGCAGCGGTCCACGCTCGGGGTGGAAGGTCACGTCGCGCACCCAGCGTCCGCCGAGACGCGCCTCCCACGCCGCGTGCTCCGGCAGCAGCGTCGCCGCGACGTGCAGGGCGAGCAGCGGACCGCTGTAGCGCACGAGGATCTCGGCGAGGCGCGCGTCGAGCGGATGCGGCGCGGTGCCGCCGCCCGCGTTGATCGCGAGCAGGTCCGCAGCGTCGATCCGCGCGGCGAGGTCCTCGAGCGTGTCGACGACCGTGGCGTCACCCTCCTCCCGGAGCACGTCCGCGACGATCGCACTCGTTTCGGCGAACGGATGCCACGGGTCGGCGTAATCCGTTCCGCCCGAGAAGACGAGGACGCGGCTCACTCAGACCCCACCGGTGAACAGGCTCACCAGACCCGCCGCGCCGAAGGTGAACAGCACCACGGATGCGACGCCCTTCCACGCGGCATCCCACCTCCGGTGTCGGAGGGCGTCGCCGACAGTGAAGCAGGCGAAGGCGACGGCCCACGCCAGCGCGACCAGGCGCGACCCCAGATGAGCGATGAAGGGCGCGGCCGGTGCCCAGAAGATCACGGCCGCGAACGTCGCGACCAACGTGACGGCGATCAGTGCTCCGAAAACGAACATCCCGGTACCGCCCTGCGCGTCCCACGCCTCGGCGGGCGTGCGTCGTGCCCTGCCGGCCGCGAGATCCGCGACGAAGCCCTCCGGCAGCGGCTGGCTGTCATCGAGGAGGCTGAGGCGCCGGACGCGCGCCTCATCGGCTCCCTGTGCGATCGCCCAGCGCAGGTAGGCGGACACCTCGTCGGGGTCCGCGTCGGGTGCGGCGACGGAGTATCGACCGGCCTGCTCGCGCGCTCCGCCGGCGCGGTAGAGCACCACCAGCGCGGTTCTCAGGTCGGCGTCGTGAGGGTCGCGTTCGAGGGCGGACCGCAACGGCCGGGCAGCGCGGCCGGTGCCGACGATCTCCGCCCGTTTAAACGCGTCGGCCATCGCGGCATCCGTCGTCCCCATGACCTCAGTATGGCCGCGACCGTCGTTCACCCTCAGTTAAGTTGTGAGCAACTCGATTGCGTGCAACCATATCGGTATGAGAGCGACTGACCAGATGGTGTGCTTCGGGGTGTACTCGGCCAGCCACGCCTTCGGGCAGGCGTACCGGCGCGTGCTCGCGCCGTGGAAGCTGACGTATCCGCAGTACCTCGTCATCGTCGCTCTCGGCGATAAGGAGCCCCGGTCGGTCAAGGAGCTGGGCGCAGAGCTCTTCCTCGACTCGGGCACCCTGTCGCCGCTCATCCGCCGCCTCGAGGCGCGCGGCATCGTCTCCCGTTCGCGCAGCCCTCACGACGACCGCGTCGTGGAGGTCTCGCTGACGGACGACGGCCGTGCGCTCCGCTCGGAGCTGTCCGTCGTCGGCGCGGAGATCGCGCGCTGCACCGGACTCGACGAGGAGAAGGCGCGGATGCTGCTCGACGTGGTCCACGACCTGAACCGCGTCATGCGTACCACCGACGAGGCAATCGCCTCCTGACCCGAAGGACATCATGGAAGCTCTCTACACCGCAGAAGCACTCGCTACCGGAGGCGGCCGTAACGGTCACGTCCGCACCGTCGACGGCCTCGTCGACACCGACGTGCGCGTCCCCAAGGAGATGGGCGGCGCCGGTGGCGCTCCGAACCCCGAGGTGTTCTTCGCCGCGGGCTACGCCGCGTGCTTCCACAGCGCCCTGCAGTCCGTCGCCCGCGCCCAGAAGGTGACCCTCGAGGACACCAGCGTCGGCTCGCGCGTCAGCATCGGCTCCAACGGCGAGGGTGGCTTCGGTCTCGCCGTCCAGCTCGAGGTCGTCATCCCGAACCTCCCGCACGACCAGGCGCAGGCGCTCGCCGACGCCGCACACCAGGTGTGCCCCTACTCGAACGCCACGCGCGGCAACATCGAGGTCACCGTCACGGTCGTCGAGGACTGACCTCCGCCTGACTCAGACGACAGGGCTCACGCGCAGCCAGCGGAAACCGCAGGCGGGCAGCGTGAGCCCTTCGTCGATTCCGACCTCGACACCCTCGACCAGGTCGAGAGCCACATGGGCGAAGCCCGACAGTGTCACCGCGGGGACGTGCGCCGGCTCTGCGCCGACGTTCGCGAGCACCAGCACGACGGTGCCGTTCCCTGGGCGCTGGTACCCGATGACGGATGCCGCGGGTACCCCGAAACCGACCAGGCGCGACCCGTCGAACTCCGGGGTCGTGTGCCGGACGGCGATGAGCTTCGTGAGGTCGCGGTGGATGCGGCCGGCCGAGGTTGCGGCATCCGTCCGCTGCGCGTAGCGATCGCGCGGCTTCTGACCTCGGTGCGTCCATCGCGGGTCGTCACGACGCTCCGGATCGTCGCGGAACGTCGGGTCGTTCAGCTGCCCGACCTCGTCGCCCAGCCACAGCATGGGCAGGCCCGGCACGCTCAGCACGAACGCGTGCGCGAGGGCCACGCGAGCTTCGCCGAGCGGGTCGCCGGCCTCGACCCCGGCGAGCGACGCGGTCGTCCCGGCCACGCCGTCCGCCGTCGGCAGGCCGCGGCCGAACGACGAGCCGTCCGTGTAGCGGGTGGTGAGCTCGGCGGCATCCGTCTGCCACACGACCGCGTCCGCATCCCGCACCGCGGCGACGTCGAGACTGCCGTCGCGTGCCTCGAGCGCGCGCTGCAGGGGTGCCGCGTCGCCCGTGGCGAGCGCGTGCCAGAGGGGAGCGGAACCGGGGGATGCCGGGAGCACATCGACCCCCGGTGCACCGATCGCGAGCACGGGGGCGAGGACGTCCACCGTGTCGCGAGCCGGGAGGAGGAAGACCTCGACACCGCGTCCGGCGAGGAAGAGGAGATCGTCCACGAGCCCTGCGAGATCGTCGCGCGCGGGGACGTCGACCGCGAGCGAGATGCCCGACAGCCGAAGCCGGCCCGTCAGGTCGGAGAGGCGGTCGATCGATCCGAGGCCCGGGTCGCCGCGGCGGAGGTCGATCGTGCCGTCCTCCAGGCGGGCGAACGGCGACTGCACGTGCAGGACGCTCACGCCGAGGTCGCGGAGCGCGGGGATCTCGTCACCGAGACCGGCGAGGTTGCCGGCGTACCGGTCGGCGTAGCAGGCGGCACCGAGGGCGAACCGCGAACTCGTGCGCGCGGGGTTCGCGGCACGCTGCTCGCCGTGCACCTTGAGGTCGAGGGAGCGACCGTTCGCGGCGATGACCGCCGCCGTCACGAGGTCGACGAGATCGGCAGACGATCCGCGTCGGGCCAGCGCCGTGCGCAGATCCGGGACGTGCCGGCGGATCCGCTCGGCCGCGGCGTCGTCGATGCGGACGCGCTCCGCGACGGCGGACAGCGTCGCCGCGAGGTCATCCTCGACGGCCCCGATGGTGCTCATGCGGTGGACCTCCCGCCCCCAGCGTAGAGGGCGGGCCCCCGCCGCTCAGTCGGCGCGCGCCACCGTGCGGTCGAGGAACGCGTGGATCGTCGCGTGCAGTGCGGCGGTCGAGGCCGCGTCGATCGCCCCGGAGTGTCCGCCTTCGATGGGCTCGAGGTAGTGCACTTCGGCATCCGTCTCGTCCGCCAACCGCGCCGCCATCTTGCGCGCCTGCACGGGACCGACCCGGTCGTCGCTTGCGGCCGCGTAGATGAGGGATGCCGGGTACCGCCGCCCGGGCTCGATCAGGTGGTACGGCGAGAAGGTCTTCACGAACTCCCAGTCGGCCGGGTCGTCGGGGTCGCCGTACTCCGCGATCCAGCTGGCCCCCGCGGACAGCCGCGTGTACCGCCTCATGTCGAGGAGGGGCACGCCGCAGACGATCGCACCGAAGTCGTCGGGGTACTGGGTCAGCATGTTTCCGACGAGCAGCCCGCCGTTGCTGCGGCCGTGGCAGGCGATGCGGTCGGACGTCGAGACGCCCCGGCTGACGAGGTCGCGCGCGACAGCGGCGAAGTCCTCGTACGCACGATGGCGGTTCTCGCGCAGGGCGGCGAGGTGCCATTCCGGACCGAACTCGCCCCCGCCGCGGATGCCCGCGACGACGTAGACGCGTCCCTCCTCGAGCCAGGCCGGGCCGACGATCGTCGGGTACTCGGGCGTCAGCGCGTGCTCGAACCCGCCGTAGCCGTTCATGAGGACGGGGAGGGCGCCGGAGCGCTCGCGCGGGCCGACCTCGAAGTACGGCACACGCGTGCCGTCGGCCGACGTCGCCCAGTGCTGCTCCGCGACGAGCCCCGACGCGTCGAAGGTGGGACGGCTGCGGTCGACGACGCGGGGCTGCGCACCGGGCGCGAGGACCAGGAGTGTCGGGGGAGTGAGGAAGCCGCGGGCGACCACCCAGAGCTCGTCGTCCTCGTCGTCGTCGGCGGTCGCGATCGTCGCACTGAACAGGTCGGCGTCGCCGAGACCCAGATCGATGTCGACACCGACGAGCGTGTCGGGGTCGAGCGACACCAGGCGGCTCTGCACGCGGTCGAGGATCGTCAGGACGAGTCGGTTCCGCGTCCAGGTCCACGTCTCGAGGACGGCGGTGTCGGTGGGCGCGAACGCGACGCGGAGTCCCGATCCGTCGCCCTCCGTGACGGTGTGGAGCGGTCCGATGAGGAGGGTGCCCGATGGATGCGTCGTGTCGCCGATCTGCCATGGGGTCGTCGTGCGAACGGTGACGAGCTCACCGTGGACGTCGACGTTCGCATCCTGCGGCACGGCGATGAGCCGCGGCTCATCGCCGTGCCAGACCCAGGACTCGGAGCGGAAGAAGTCGTGCGCGACGACCACCATCGGCGTCGCCGTGCCGCCGGTGTGGTCGACGTGCGCGAACACGCCCACGTCCGACGCGACGCCCGTCACGATGGGCGGTGCGTCATCGAGGGACTCACCGCGTCGCCACGCACGGGCGCTGATCGGATAGCCCGAGTCTGTGACGCCGCCGCCGTGCAGGGCGGTGGCGACGAGCAGCGTGTCGCGGTCGACCCACGCGATCATGGACTTCTCCGCGTCGAGGACGAAGGGGGCGTCGTCGACGAAGCGACCCGCCTCGAGATCGAACTCGCGCACCACCGCGGCGTCGCCGCCGTCGGGGCTCAGGCGCACGAGCGCTCGGCCGCTGCCCGCAGGTCCGTGAGCCGCGCCCGCGAACGCCCAGGCGACGCCTTCCTCGCGGCCGAGCGCGTCGACGTCGAGCAGGACCTCCCACACCGGGGCTCCCGCCGCGAACGAGGCGCGCGAAGCTCGACGCCACAGGCCGCGGGGGTTCGCGGCATCCCGCCACAGGTCGTACATGAGATCGCCGTGGCGGCTCGGGACGACGAGTCGATCGGGGTCCTGAAGGATGCCTGTCAAGCGGCGCTCGAGCGCGGTGCGGGTGTCGCCCGAGAAGGCCGCCTCGGTCTCGGCGGTCCGTTCGGCTGCCCAGGCGCGGGCCTCGGGTCCGTCGATCTCCTCCAACCAGAGGAACGGGTCGGCGGGCTCGGGGGCGGTCTCGTGGGCGCTCATGTCGCCAGCCTAAGGCCGTCTCCGACGTGGGCGTTCGCCGTGCGAGAACCGTTGGCACTCGGAGGGTCAGAGTGCTAATCTGAACGTACTTGAGCCGCAGGGGCTCAACTTTAAGACCACATCACCGAAGGAGAGAATCATGGCGACCTACGACCCGTTCCGTGACATCGACCGCCTGGCGTCGACCCTCTTCGACACGCGCCGCGGCCCGCGACGGATGCCGATGGACCTGTTCCGCGACGGCGACCACTACGTCCTGAACGCCGACCTGCCGGGCATCGACCCGGGCTCGGTCGACATCGACGTGGACGGCCAGCTGCTCACCATCCGCGCCGAGCGCACCGTGGGGGCGGCCGACGGGGTGAAGTGGATCACGCGCGAGCGTGAGACCGCGAGCTTCCTGCGCCAGCTGAACCTCGGCCAGGGCATCGACACCGACGCCATCACGGCGACCTACAGCAACGGTGTGCTCACCGTCACCATCCCGGTGAGCGAGAAGGCCAAGCCGCGCAAGGTCGAGGTGGTCGCCGAGGGCTCTGCCCCGACCATCGCCGCCCGTGAGAGCGAGCCGCAGCCGATCGACCAGTGATCGGTTCGGCGCTCCCGCTGTGACGAATCGCCCCGCATCCCGTCTCGGATGCGGGGCGATTCGCGTGCGTCACACGCCGCGGAGGCGCGCGGTCAGCTTCTCGAGCTGTGCGAGTTCGTCGTCGGTGAGGACCGACATCCGTTCGGCGATCGTCCGGCCGTGCACCGTCGCCAGCCGACGGAACATCGTCGCGCCCTTGTCGGTAGCGCGGAGGATCGCGCCGCGGCCGTCCTGCGGGTCGGGCTGCTTGGAGACGAGCCCGCGTGCCACCATCCGGTCGACCAGCCGCGAGACGCTGGGCTGGCTGATGAGCATGTTGGCGGTCACGTCGCGCAGGCGTGCGGTGTGCTCATCGCAGCGCGTCACCGTCAGCAGGACGTCGTACTCGGCACCGGACAGCTGATCGTCGTCGAAGTCCCGGGAGATCTCGGCCATGACCTCGTGCTGCGCGCGGAAGAGGCTCTCCCACGCGGCGATGGCGAGGCGTCGATCGGTCATGGCGTCAACTGTATCGCCGCGTGCCCCCGCGACGAGCGCCATCGGTCGCCTCGCGGTCACTCGCACGTCACATCGCGTTTCCCCCTTGAGGAGAGCATTCTCATGAACCGCGTTGTAGCTATGTCCTGACAAATACCCCTGTCATCGATAGTCTGCGACGACTCCCGCAACCGATGGAAGTGAGGCGCGCCCGTGAGCGTGATGACACAGACAAGACGACGAGGCACTCGTGCCGGAATGGCGATCGGCGGACTCGGCGTCCTCGTCGCCTGCACCCTGACGGCCGGGCCCGCGTTCGCGGCCGCCGGCTTCACCGAAGAGCAGAAGACCGCGACCTACGCGTCGGACGCCACCGCGTCGACCGGCGATTCGAAGGCACCCAGCGCCGACAACTGGTCGGTGCAGATGATGGACGTCTTCGAGGATCTCCGCACGGATCGCGGCGAGGGCGGCAACGCAGCCGTCATGGATTACAACGACGAGCTGACGAGCGAGATCAACCTCACCGCATCCGATGCTCAGGTGCAGCGCGCCATCGTCGACCAGTACCAGGACATGTCCGTCAGCATGGGCGACGCCTTCGGCGAGAAGCTCGGGGCGATCTACGCCGAAGCCATCGCCGACGGCGAGCTGCCGAAGCTGACGTGGCTCCTGAACAAGGAAGGCGGCAAGCTCGGATCGACCTCGTCGAGCAACCCGCCGAAGAACTACTTCGACTACAAGCGTCCCTATCTGCGGCTCGACACCACGAAGGACCTCGTCTACCGGGACAAGGAAGGCGGCGACGCGTGGGGCTCCAAGAGCGGGTCGTTCCCGTCGGGGCACACGTCGCAGGCGTACTGGCAGGGCACGGCGCTCGCCGAGATGCTGCCCGAGCTCGCGCCGCAGATCCTCGCGCGCACGGCCGAGGCCGGCAACAACCGCATCGTGATGGCGGCTCACTATCCGCTCGACGTCATCAGCGGCCGCATGATGGGCCAGAAGATCATCGCACTCCGTCTCGCCGACCCCGCGATGCGCAAGCTCGTGGACGAGGCCGCCGACGAGCTCCGCGGCGTCCTCGAGCGCGGTTGCGGCGACACTCTCGCGAACTGCATCTCGAAGGACGTCCCGTACCTGACGACCGACAAGGCTCTCGCCTACTACCAGGAGCACCTGGGCTACGGATTCCCCGCCACCGGCCCGAAGGGCGTTCCCGTCGTCGTGCCTGCGGGTGCGGAGGAGCTGCTCGTCTCGGCCCACCCCGGACTGACCCCGGAGCAGCGCCGCCAGGTGCTCGCCCTGACCGCGACGGACTCGGGCAACCCGCTCGACGTGGGTGAGCAGGAGAGCTGGCAGCGGATGAACCTCGCCGCCGCCATGGCCGCGAAGGTCACCGTTCGCGAGGACGGTTCCGTCGTGATCGTAAAAGGCGACGGCACCCCTACGCCCGACCCCGAGCCCACGCCGGATCCCGAGCCCACCCCCGACCCCGAGCCGACCCCGGACCCCGATCCCGCACCGGAACCGGAGCCGACCCCTGCCCCTCAGCCCACGCTGCCCTCGGCCGGAGGCGCGCCGAGCGCCCCCGTCGCGAACGGGGACAACCTCCCCACCGCGGCGGAGGGGCGGATCCGGGCATCCGTGCGCGGCGATCGCATCGTGGTCTCCGGGCTGACGGCGGGCGAGAAGTACTACGGGTTCATCTACTCGACACCGACTGCACTCGGACAGGTGACGGCGGATGCCTCGGGTTCCGTTACCTTCGCGCTGCCGGCCGACCTCGAAGCGGGGACGCATCGCGTCGCGGTCGTCGATGAGTCCGGCGAGCTCGTCGGCTGGGCTGCGGTGACGGTCGCCGACGGCGAAGCTGCCGCGATCGTCGACCGGGAGCTAGCCTCGGCCGGAGGTCAGTCGGCTCCGCTGTGGATCGCGGGAAGCGTCGGAACGGCTCTCCTCGCCCTCGGTGCAGTGCTGACGATTCGTCGTCGCCGGAGCGGAACCGCCTGACGCGTCACGCAGTAAGGGCCGGCTGGAGAGGCATCCAGCCGGCCCTTGTCCCTTTGCACCAAGAGTGTCCTGCAATCACATGTCGGTAGCTGCCACAGCAAAACAACTACCGTGCAATGACTGTATAACGACGAGATAACGGTGGCAAGAGATTCCTGTTATCAATCTGTGATGAGCCAGCTCGGTGTCCGGTGTGGCCCTCACCGCGCCGCGGCGGCGGTCGTCCGCTGCTGCCCGATCGCCCACACATAGGGGGCGGGCGTGCCGTTGATCGCCCAGTCGCCGACGATGCGTTGCTTGAAGATGACGGGGTTGTGCGACGACACGGCGCGGGCGTTGCGCCAGAAGCGGTCGAGGCGCTTCGTCTCGGAGACAGCCGACGCGCCGAGCGCGTTGAGCACGGTGCTCGTCGCCTCGAGGGAGAGGGACGTGAGGACGATCTGGCCCTGGGCGGACTCGATCTCGGCGCGCTGATTGGCGCGTTCCTCGGCTTCGGGATCGCCCGCGAAGCGCGCCACGTAGGCGTCCTGCGCGGATTCGGCCGCCCGCACCGCGACCGCCCGGGCAGCGAATCCCTGCGCGGTCGCGACTCCGACGGTCTGCTGCACGAGCGGATCCTCGGCCCAGGTTCCGGCGGAGCCGTGGCTGAAGACACGCGTGCGGGCGCGGGCGTGTGCCGCGACCTCCCGCGCCGCGCCCGCGACGAGGCCGGCCTGCGTGGCGAGGTGGACGAGCTGGTAGAAGGCCGTCTGGTAGCGGAAGCGATCGGCGAAGACGGTGATGTCGTCGGGATCGACGCGGGCGTCCTCGAGGATCGTCGTGCCGCTGCCGGTCGTGCGCTGCCCGAAGCCGTCCCAGTCGTCGTGGACGGTCACTCCGGGTTGATCGGCGCGCACGATCGCGATCACGGGGACGCCGTCGTGCTCTGCGTACACGTCGAGCCAGTCGGCGAAGATGCTCCCGGTGCTGTAAAACTTGGTGCCGTTGACGACGAGGTCGTCGCCGCGACGGGTGACCTTCGTGTTGACGTCGCCGACCTTCACCTCGCCGATCTCGGTCCAGGCGTTCCCGGCGATCTCGCCCGAGACGAAGCGCGTGAACCAGGCCGACTGGTCGACGGTCGCGTGCTGGTTGAGGCGGTCCTCGACGTAGGCGAAGTGGCCCCGCAGCGCCTGCGGGATGTTGGAGTCGGCGGCAGCGAGCTCGGTGAGCAGCTCGATCAGCTGGGGGAGGGATGCCCCGGATCCGCCGTACGCACGCGGGACACGGACGGCGCCGAACCCGGCATCGGTGAGCAGCCGGATCTCCTCGCGCGGCAGCCGACGGTCGTTCTCGCGGTCCACCGCGCCGTCGGTGATCTGCGCGAACAGCGGCCGGAACCGCGCCGCGAGCGTCTCGTAGTCGGTGCCGAGCGAGAGCTCGTCGTGGAGCGCGGGGTCGGGATGCCGGGTCATGTCGTCGCCTCTCAGCAGTGGGGTCGTGGTCGTCGCACCCTTGCTACTCGCCGAATCCGCGCGAGGCGCGTTTGTGACGTGAATCGCGGCATCCCGTCGTCACGGGCCGACACACACCGTCACGCCCCGACACACGCGTTCACATCGATTGACACTGCCCGGCGCCCGGGCGGAAGGTTCCGGGGAACCCATCCGATCGCGTCGCCCGACCGCGTCGCCAGCCCAGGGAGAACACCATGACCGAGCAGACCTCCTCGTTCGACCCGGCCTCGACCCACGAGCCGCCGAAGTTCGCCTACTGGGTACCCAACGTCAGCGGCGGCCTCGTGGTCTCGAACATCGAGCAGCGGACGTCCTGGGACTACGAGTACAACGTGAAGCTCGCCCAGACGGCCGAGCGCGTCGGGTTCGAGTATGCGCTGAGCCAGGTGCGCTACCTGTCGAGCTACGGCGCCGCGCAGCAGCACGAGTCGACCTCGATCAGCCTCGCCCTACTGCTCGCAACCGAGAAGCTGAAGGTCATCGCCGCGGTGCACCCCGGCCTCTGGGAGCCGGCGGTGCTCGCGAAGTTCATCCTCACCGCCGACCAGTTCTCGAAGGGTCGCGCTGCCGTCAACGTCGTCTCGGGCTGGTTCAAGGACGAGTACACGAAGCTCGGCCTGCCCTGGCTCGAGCACGACGAGCGCTACCGTCGCTCGGCCGAGTTCATCCAGGTCCTGCGGAAGCTCTGGACCGAGGAGAACGTGCAGTTCCACGGCGACTTCTACCGGGTGAACGACTTCACGCTGCGCCCCGGGCCGTACCCGGTGCCCGGCAGGCCGCATCCGGACATCTTCCAGGGCGGCAACTCGACGGCCGCGCGGTTCAACGGCGGTGCGCACGCCGACTGGTACTTCTCCAACGGGAAGGACTTCGACGGCTTCACCGAGCAGTACGACGACGTCACGCGGGTCGCCGCGGAGCACGGCCGGACCGTGCGGTTCGGGCTCAACGGGTTCGCGATCGTCCGCGACACCGAGGCTGAGGCCCGCGAGCAGCTGCGCGAGATCATCGCGCAGGCCGATCCGGCTTCGGTCGAGGGTTTCCGCAGGTCCGTGCAGCAGGCCGGGGCATCCACCGCGGACCGCAAGGGGATGTGGGCCGACTCCTCGTTCGAGGACCTCGTGCAGTACAACGACGGCTTCCGGACCCAGCTGTTCGGCCCGCCCGAGCAGGTCGCCGAGCGCATCATCGCCTACAAGAAGCGCGGCGTCGACCTGTTCCTGCTCGGCTTCCTGCACTTCCAGGAGGAGCTCGAGGCGTTCGGTGAGAAGGTCATCCCGATCGTCCGCGAGCTCGAAGCCGACCTCGCGCGCACCGGCGACCCGATCGGCGTCGTCCGTTGACGAAGGGAGGGGGCCGACGCGACGTCGACCCCCTCCCTTCGCGTCTCCCGTGCGATCAGCCCGGGTACACCTGCACGACCGACGGACGCGGTGCGTTCGGTACGTCGCCGCGACGCGTCGAGCCGTAGTCGGGGAACAGCGACGTCGGCGCCGCGACGGTGCCGTTCTCGCCGGGATGCTGCACGGCGACGAACACGAGCTTCTCGCGCGCGTGGATCACCGGGCCGCACGTCTCGGCCTCGCGCGGCACGGCGAGGAACTGCTGCACGCGCCCGCGCTCCCGTCCGGTGAGAGGGACCCGGAACAGTCCGTCGTTGAATCCGATGGTGCTGGGAGCGCCGTCCGTCGAGATCCAGAGGTTGCCGTCTTCGTCGAACGCGAGGTTGTCGGGGCACGAGATCGGCGACACCTTGTCCTTCGGGTACCCGGCGAAGTAGGTGCTCGGATCCGAGGGATTGCCGCACTGCAGCAGGATGCTCCACCCGAATGACGTGCCCGCCTGCCCGCGGCGCTCGGTCATCTCGAGCACGTGGCCGAAGCGGTTTCCGGTGCGGGGGTTCGCCTCATCCACCATCGAGGTCTTGCCGCGGTCGGAATTGTTCGTCAGGGCGACGTAGACCTTGCCCGTGCGCAGGCTCGGCTGCACGTCCTCGGGGCGGTCCATCTTCGTCGCCCCCATCTTGTCGGCGGCGAGGCGCGTGTAGACGAGGACCTCCTCGGTCGTCATGCCGGGCACGACGCTCTTGCCGTGGCGGGTCAGTGCGATCCACTCGCCGGTCCCGTCGAAGGAACCGTCGGCGGGAAGCTTTCCGGACCCGTCGATCTGGCTCGCGGGGGAGTCTCCGCGGAACCGCGCGACGTACAGGTCGCCCTCCGAGAGCAGCATCATGTTCTTCTTGCGCGACGAGCTGATGCGGTTCTTCGACACGAACTTGTAGAGGTAGTCGTTGCGCTCGTCATCGCCCATGTAGGCCACGACGCGGCGGTCCTCCGCGACGATGACGTTCGCGCCCTCGTGCTTGAAGCGGCCCATCGCGGTGTGTTTCTTGGGCGTCGAGGTGGGGTCGTCCGGGTCGATCTCGACGATGTAGCCGAAGCGGTTGGGCTCGTTGACGTAGCCGGGGTCGAACGAGTCGAACCGGGGGTCGTACTGCTCCCACCCGGTCGAGGTCGTCCGCGAGGCGCTCGCCTGGTATCGCTTCTGGCCGGCGGTGTCCGCCGCCCACGCGAAGTATCCGGTGAAGTTCTCCTCGCCCGAGAGGATCGTGCCCCACGGGGTGGTGCCGCCCGAGCAGTTGCCGAGCGTGCCGTGGACCCAGCGGCCCTCGGGGTCGGCGGCCGTCTTCACGAGATCGGAGCCGGCGGCGGGACCGGTGAGCTCGAACACGGTCTCGACGGTGATGCGCCGGTTGCGGCGCCCGTCGACGACGTAGTGCCACGGCTTGCCGCGCCGACGGCGCTCGATCTCGACGACGGACATGCCCTGCGCGGCCTTGTAGACCTCGCCGCGGCGGCGGAGCTCGGCGGCATCCGTCGACGGCGGGAACATGATGTTCGGGTTCACGTACTCGTGGTTGTTGACGAGCACGCCCGTCTTGCCGCTGCGATCGGCGAGGATGTCGAGGTAGTCGCTGTTGTAGCCGAACTGCCGCTCCTGCGACGCGCGGCTCTGGCCCTCGAGCGAGAACGTCGGCGCATCCGAGAACAGGGGGTCGCCCCAGCGGATGATCGGCGACCACGTGTATCCCTTGGGCACCGTGAGCGCATCGACGGATGCCGCGACCGGGGCGATCGGCTGGAACGGCAGGCTGTGGTGTCCCCAGCCCCACGTCGATTCGACCGGTCCACCGGGGTGCGCCGAGGCTGACGTCGGGTTCACGACACCGAACGCGTCAGTGGCGACGACGACGGCGCTCGCCGCGGCCGCACCGATCAGCATCCGACGCGAGAGCGCGATCTCGGCGATGCTCCGGAACGTCGGGTTGTCGGACCCGTTGCACTCCGGGCCGAGGCACGCGTTGGCGCACTTGAACTGGCAGGTCACCGCGGAGCGTTTGCCGACGGCGTGGGCGGCGAGCGGCAGGTTCGTGCGGGTGGTGGGGGGTTCCACAGTGGTCACAGGGGGGTCCTCTCGTGCAGATCCGTTCCAGGATCCGTCGGCGTTCCTGCGACGCGGTGAATCGCCGGTGAACACCGGGTGACGGTCGTCCAGATGCCACGATGGGGGCATGCCTCGCCCGTTCCGGACCCTCCCGAAACTCCGTCGTGGCGACCGCGTCGCCGTGCTGTCGCCGTCGTTCGCCGCGCCCGGCTTCGCGCCCGCGGTGCACGAGCAGGCGCTTCGTCGGATCCGGGACGACCTCGGGCTCGAACCGGTGGAGTACCCGACGACGCGGATGCTGGGCGCCGACCCGCGCGCCCGCGCGGCCGACGTCGAGGCGGCATTCGCGGCATCCGATGTCCGTGCGGTGTTCGCGAGCATCGGCGGCGACGACCAGATCACCGTCGTTCCGCACGTCGACGTGGGCCACGCGCTCGCCGACCCGAAGCCCTTCGTCGGCTACAGCGACAACACGCACCTGCTGAATGCGCTCTGGCAGGCCGGCGTCCCCGGCTTCTACGGCGGGTCGACGCAGGTGCACATCGGCGCGGGGCCGGCAATCGACGCCATCCATCTGCAGTCCCTGCGCGCCGCTCTTTTCGACGGCGGTGAAGTGGAACTCACGGAGCCGGGCGAGTCCGAGGACATCGGGGTCGACTGGCTCGACCCGCGGGCACTCACCTCGTACGGCGACCGCCGCGCGACCGAACCGTGGACGTGGTCCGGGGCCGAACGCGTCGTCGAAGGGCGCACCTGGGGCGGGTGCCTCGACGTGCTCGACGAGATCGGCGTGGCGGGACGGATGCCGGATCCCGAGGACCTGCGCGGCGGCATCCTGCTGCTGGAGACGAGCGAGGAACTGCCCTCGCCTCGCCTCGTCGCCCGGTGGGTCAGAGCGCTGGGGGAGCGCGGCATCCTCGGCGCCGCCGCCGGCGTGCTGGTCGCGCGTCCGCCCGTCAGCGCGTTCGACGACGAGCCGGATGCCGAGACCCGCCGCGCGCGACGCGACGCGCAGCGCGAGGTGGTCACCGAGCTGGTCCAGCGGTACAACCCCGACGCGGTCGTCTGCGTCGGGGTGCCCTTCGGACACACCCGCCCCCAGTGGATCGTGCCGTACGGCGGGACGATGCGGCTCGACGGCATCGAGCGGCGCGTGCTCGCCTCCTACGACTGAGAAGGGTCGGCGACCAGCGCGTACTCGGTGCCGGAGCGGGTGCGTTCGACGAGCTCGTGGTCGACGAGATATCGGCGGAGCACGGCCACATCGTCGGTGAGTGCTGCGAGTCGCTCGTTGATCCCGCGTTCGTCGAGAACCTCCCCCGGGCGCAGCACCCGGTGGGCGAGGACCCTGAGCAGCTCACGACGCTCCGTCGGGCTCGACGGGTAGCCGGTGAGACGCCCCTCTCGCGAGAGGTGGCGCTCGACACCGGTCGGTCTCGGCGCCGCCGGAGCGGACGCGAGGACGCGGGCGAACACACCGCCGTCCGCCCGCAGGTCGTCCGTGACGAGTCCGGCGCGCTGCAGCGTGTCGACCACGTGGCGCCGACGCGACGGCGACAGGCCCTCGAGAGCGTCGTCAGCGCTGGCGCCGAGCGTCAGCCGGGCGAACGCCTCGCGGACCCGGTCGTTCGCGAGTGCGGCCACGAGCGGACGCCACTTGTCATCGCCGGATCGGTCCATGCCAGCACGTTATCGCGCGGCGGGCAGGCGCAGCATCGCGACGGGCTGCGCTCCCGGCAGCCCCTCGATCGGGCTGAGCTCCTCGAATCCGAGGCGGCGGTAGAGCCGCCGGTTGTCGGGCGTGGACGACTCCAGGTACGCGACCTGGCGCGTCGTGTCGAGGGTCTCGAGCTGCGCAGACAGCAGAGCCTTGCCGACGCCCCTGCCGCGCGCCGCGGAGCTCACGCCGATCTCCGCGAGGTACCAGTGCGGAGCGCGCGGCCGGTGGCGGGCGAGGCGCGAGAGCAGGGCGAGGGCCCGCGGCATCCCGAGCCAGCCGAGGGCCCGGGCGAATCGGGGCAGCTCCGCCGCCTGACGGCCGAAGGCTCCCCGCTCGGCGTGAGGTCCTTCCCATGCGGCGACGCCCAAGATCGTGCCGTCGGCATCGCGGGCGAGGTCGACCGTGCCCGTGGCGTACGGGCCGCTGGCCAGAAGCGCGTGGAACAGGTCGGTGAGCCGCTCGCGTCGTCGCGTCGAACCCGGGACGACGCTCGACATCACCGGGTCCTGCGAGAAGGCCTCGGCGAGGATCGCAGCGGCCGGGGCGAGGTCGGTGGCGCGGGCGGGGGTCACGCTGATCATGATTCCTCCTGAATTGGTCCGAGTGGATAAAACTAGTATGGACAGGCCCACGTGCTGCACGCTCGGAGATCGCTGTGAACGAACCCTCACCTCGCCGGACCTATCTCGACGTCGACGACCGACGTCGGCAGCTGCTCGATGCCGCGGTGCAGGTGATGGTGCACGACGGGGTGGCGGCCCTGTCGCTGCGCACCGTGGCCCAGTGCGCCGGCGTGGCGCATCGTGTCGTCAGCTACGCCTTCGGCTCCAAGGCCGACCTCGTGACCGCTCTGCTGCAGCGCGAATCGGAGCTCCTGACGCGCAGGCTCTGGGCCGAGCCGCTGGCCCCGGCCCCGCTCGTCGAGGCTGTCGCCGCGGCACTCCACACCTTCATCGGCGAACTGCGGCGCGACCGCGTGCGGCACGAGCGGCTCGCCGAGCTCACCGCGATGGCCCGCTCGTCCGATGCGCTCGTCGACGCGGCGCACGCCGAGACCGACGCGGTGCGGAGCGAGGTCGAGCGGCTGGTCGACGCCTGGGCGGCGTCCCGCGCCGCGGCGCTGACCGTCCCGACCTCGACCCTCGTGGCAGTGATCCACGCGGCGGCCGAAGGCCTCGCGGCCTGGTGGCTCGCCACGGGAGACGACGACCACGTCGACGACGTCATCCGGGTCTTCTCCACCGGGCTCGCCGGGCTCGAACGCGCGTAGCGGACGCACAGGAGATGCATCGAAAAACCGCCCTACGCTGGCGGGACACCGAGGAGGACACGACGATGACTTCGACACCGCCGGCATCCGATCTGCAGGAACGCCCCTGGCTCGCGGCCTACGCGCCCGGCGTCCCGACCGACATCGACCCGGTCGACGAGACGCTCGTCGACCTGCTCGACCATTCGGTCGCCCGCTACGGCTCGAAAGTGGCGACGGAGTTCTTCGGCGCGGAGACGACCTACGCCGAGCTGGGCGAACAGGTCTCCCGCGCAGCCAACGCGCTGCGCAAGCTCGGCGTCAGCGCGGGTGACCGGGTCGCCCTCGTGCTGCCCAACTGTCCGCAGCACATCGTCGCGTTCTACGCGGCGCTGCGGATCGGCGCGATCGTCGTCGAGCACAACCCGACGTACACGGCGCGCGAGCTCCGTCACCAGTTCGAGGTGCACGAGGCGGTCGTCGCGATCGTCTGGGACAAGGTCGCCGACATGGTCGCCGAGTTCCCGAGCGACGTGGCACCCGCCGCGATCGTCGCGGTCGACATGACCGATGCGCTGCCGTGGGCCATGCGCACCGCGCTGCGCGTGCCCGTGCCCGCGCTCCGCGAGCGGCGCGAGGCGATGACCTCCAAGCCCACCGCCCGCGGCGTCATCCGCTGGTCGCAGTTCACGAACACGCGCCGGTTGCCGCGCAAGTACGCACGTCCCGTCCTCGACGACACCGCGCTCCTGCAGCTCACGAGCGGAACGACCGGGATGCCGAAGGCCGCCGTCCTCTCGCACCGGAACCTCCGCTCGAACGCCGAGCAGGGGCGGGCGTGGGTGCCGGGGCTCACGGAAGGCGCTGAGACGTTCTACGCCGTGCTCCCGATGTTCCACGCCTACGGCCTGACGCTCTGTCTGACCTTCGCCGTGTCGATCGGCGCGAGGATCGTGCTGTTCCCGAAGTTCGACGTCGACCTCGTCGTCGGTGCATTGAAGAAGTCGCCGCCGACGTTCCTGCCCGGCGTCCCGCCGATCTACGACGCGCTCTCGCGGGCGAGCACCCGCAAGGGCGTCGACCTGTCCAGCATCCGCTTCGCGATCTCGGGGGCGATGAGCCTGCCGGTCCCCACCGTGACGCGGTGGGAGGAGGTCACGGGCGGACTGCTCGTCGAGGGCTACGGCATGACCGAGACGTCGCCCGTCGCGCTCGGCAACCCGATCGGTCCGACACGGCGCCCGGGCACGGTCGGCGTGCCGTTCCCGAGCACTTTCATCCGCGTGGTCGACCCCAACGACCCGACCGTCGACCGGCCCGCGGGCGAGGCGGGCGAGCTGCTCATCCGCGGGCCGCAGGTGTTCCAGGGGTACTGGCGCCGCCCCGAGGACACCGCCGCCGTGCTGCTCGACGGCGGGTGGCTCCGCACCGGCGACATCGTCACGGTGTCGGAGGACGGCTTCGTCACGGTCGTCGACCGCGTCAAGGAGCTCATCATCACCGGCGGCTTCAACGTCAGCCCGAGCGAGGTCGAGCAGGTCCTGACCCTGCACCCCGACGTCGACTCCGCCGCGGTCGTGGGCGTGCCCCGGCCGGCGGGCGGCGAGGACGTGGTCGCGGCCGTCGTGATGAAGCCGGGGACGGCGTTCGAGGCATCCGCTCTCAAGGACTTCGCCCGCTCGCACCTCGCGGCCTACAAGGTGCCCCGCAGGGTCGTGCAGCTCGACGACCTGCCGCGCTCGCAGATCGGCAAGGTGCTCCGCCGGCAGGTGCGGGAGCAGCTCACCGCACGCTGATCCGTCCGCGCTGATCTGCCCGCGCTGATCTGTCAAGGGTCGTCGCGCCGGACGGTGCCGACTGGCAGGGTGGATGCCGCACCCCACCCCGTCGAAGGAGACCCATGTCGCAGCGCACTCTCGGACCGTTCACCGTCTCGGCCATCGGACTCGGCGCGATGCCGGTGTCGATGAACGGCAACGGCCTGCCCTCGCACGACGACGCCGTGGCGACGGTGCGCGCGGCGCTGGACGCGGGCGTCACGCTCATCGACACGGCCGACATCTACGCCCCCAGCTGGGACGAGATGGGCCACAACGAGCGCATCGTCGCCGACGCGCTCGCCGGCTGGGACGGCGACCGGTCGTCGATCGTCGTCGCCACGAAGGGCGGCATCACGCGGACAGCTGAGAAGGACTTCGGCCGCGACGGTTCACTCGAATACCTGCGCAGCGCCGTCCAGAAGTCGCTCAAGAACCTGCAGGTCGACGTCATCGACCTGTACCAGTACCACCGCCCCGACCGCTGGATGGTCTACGGCGAGGTCATGCAGAACCTCAAGACCCTGCAGGACGAGGGGCTCGTCCGCACGGTCGGCATCTCGAACGCCAGCGTCGAGGAGATCCAGATCGCGCAGGAGGTCCTCGGCGAGGGGAATCTGACGAGCGTGCAGAACGAGTTCTCGCCGCGGCATCCCGGCAGCTACGGCGAACTGACCTACTGCGCCGAGAACGGCATCGCCTTCCTGCCGTGGAGCCCGCTCGGCGGCATCGGCGGCGCCGGCTCCATCGGCGAGCGGTTCAGCGCATTCGCCGAGATCGGCCAGGCGCACGGCGTCAGCCCGCAGCAGGTCGTCCTCGCGTGGGAGCTGTCGCTCGGCGAGACCGTCATCCCCATCCCCGGGGCGAGCCGCGCGGCATCCATCACCGACTCGTTCCAGGCGCGGAACCTCGAGCTCTCCGACGACGAGCTCGCGCGCTGTTCCGCCGCCGTCGGCATCGAGGTCTGAGGTTCGTTCGGATTCGGAGATGTGCCGCGGATCCGGACCGGGAAGCGTTCCCCGGTCCGAATCCGGCGGCCTCGTTCGAATCCGAGGGCGAGGTCAGCCGGCCTTGAGCAGGTGCTCTCGTTCGACGATCTCGAGCGAGAGCACCTTGTAGCCCTCGCTGTCGAAGAACACCCGCATGCGGTCCTCGTCGATCGAGACGACCGTGCCCGGGCCCCATTCGCGGTGCGAGACCTTCTCGTCGATCGCGAATCCGGCGTCCGAGACGGATGCCGGGTCGCGAACGACGTCGGATGCCCCCGCGGCGCACGTGTCGCAGTTGCCGCACGGCTCGTCGAGGTCCTGTCCAAAGTAGCCGAGCAGCACCTGGCGGCGGCAGCGCCGCGTCTCGGCGTACTCCCGCATCGTCTCGATGCGGGAGCGCTCGATGCGCTCGCGTTCCTCGACCCGTTCCAACGCCGCCTTCACCGCGGCGCGCTCGTCGAGGTTCCGCCGGAGCGACACCCCGGACTTCGATGCGCGCGCCGATCCGGTGTCGATCAGCAGGGTGAGCAGTCCCGTGACGCGGCGCGGCGAGAGTCCGGACTCTTTCGCGAGAGCGGACTTCAGGCGTGCCCGCGTCGACATCGCCCGCATGAGGCGGCGGAGCTCGGCGGCATCCGGATTCTTCGTCGCGAAGTAGCGCCGCAGCGCGAGGTCCTCGGCACGGTAGTGCAGCGTGCCGTGGGCCTCCTCGCCGTCGCGGCCGGCGCGGCCGAGCTCCTGGAAGTAGGCGTCGATCGATTCGGGCACGTCGGCGTGGATGACGAAGCGCACGTTCTCCTTGTCGATCCCCATGCCGAACGCGCTCGTCGCGACGACGACGTCGAGCTCGTCGCAGAGGAACTGCCGGTGCACCTCGGCGCGCTCCTTCGACGGGAGCCCCGCGTGGTACGCCCGCGCCCGCTTGCCGCGCTCGGTCAGGTCGTCGGCGTACTGCTCCGCCGAGCGGCGGGTCGATGTATACAGCAGCCCCGGCACGGGAAGCGAAGCGACCTCGTCGACGACGGCGGCGCGCTTCTCCCGGTCGTCGCCGTGGCGGCGGACGCCGAGGCGGATCGACGGCCGGTCGACGTCGCCGATGTGGATCGAGGGGTCGTCGAGTCCGAGGCGGGCCGCGATCTCCTCGCGGACGGGGGTGGATGCCGTCGCGGTCAGCGCGAGGATCGGCGGCCGTCCAAGCCGCTCGGCGACCTCGCCGAGACCGAGGTAATCGGGGCGGAAGTCGTGCCCCCACGAGGCGATGCAGTGCGCCTCGTCGACGGCGAGGAGCGCGATGTCGAGGGTGGCGAGCTCGGCGACGACCTCGTCGTTGGCCAGTTGCTCGGGTGCGAGGAGCACGTAGGTCGCCTCGCCCTCGCGCAGGCGGCGCCACGCCTCGGCGCGGGCCTTCTCGCCCCGCCCGGAGTTGAGGGCCACGGCCTTCGGCGCATCGGGGGCGTGCTCGAGACCGGCGAGCTGGTCCTCTTGCAGCGCGATCAGCGGAGAGACCACGACGGTGACGCCCGGCCGCAGGGCGGCGGTCACCTGGTAGACGGCGGACTTGCCCGATCCCGTCGCCCAGACGACGAGCACATCGCGCCCACCGGCTGCCGCTTCGATCGCGTCGAGCTGCGCAGGCCGTAGGTGCGTCAGCCGGAACCGCTCGGCGGCGACGCGCTCCACCTCGGCGCGATCGGGGGCGGACGATGCAGGGGTGGAGCGGCGTGGCATCCTTCCACGGTCGTCGAGGAAACGGCATCCGCGGACACCCTTGACACGCCCGTAGTATTCAGATGCCGGTCGAGGGGTTCGGCACGTCATCCTGGGGGACGCATGCGGTTTCAGTTTCGGTTCGTCGGCGCGCTGATCGCCGTCGTGGCGCTCGTGTTCACCGGTCTCCCCGCACAGGCCGCCGAGGTTGCACCGACGCGTATCACCGGGGTGCTCACCAACGTCGACGGCGACGTGGTCCGGAACGTGACCGTCCGGTTCGAGAACGTCGACACCGGGCGCGTGTCGGACACGTCCCCTGACGTCGACGGGAGGTTCGGCAGCACTCTGCCCGCGGGCGATTATCGGGTGTCCGCGTCCTCGCATCACGATCCGGCGCGCGAGGCGTACGGCGCCCGGTGGTACCCGGGCGTGGGGACCGCGGGAGAGGCTCAGATCGTCTCCCTCACGGAGGGCCGCACGATCGATACGTCGTGGCAGCTCGGAGCCGTCGGCCCGGGGGTCACAGGAATCGTGACCGATGCGCTGACGGGACAGCCGGTCGCGGGGGCGAGCGTCTCGCTGGACGGGCCTCTTCGTACATGGGAGACCACGAACCGTGACGGCCGCTACCGGTTCTCGATGCTGCCGCCCGGAGAGTACGACGTCAGGGTCGACTCTCCCTCTGACGGCGATTACGTCGTCGCGACCACGTCGCTCACCGTGTCGGAAGGTTTCACGACGTGGTCCGTCTCCGCCGAGCCCACGGGCACCTTGCGTGTGACCACGGGGCGATACTCCTCGGTACGGGCCGATCTGATCCCCGTGGGCGAGGAGCGGGAGATCCACGCACCTACCGGCAGCAACGTCGTCAACGCCGAGGACCTCCCGCCAGGCGACTATCACCTGCGCATCAGCCCCGAGCGCGGCGTGCACGATTTCGTCGAGACCTGGTGGCCCGCCGGCGAAACGCGGGCTGATGCCGGGATCATCACGATCCGTTCTCGGCAGACGACCGAGATCACGGCCGACCTCGTTCGGGGTGGCGTCGTGGAGGGCAGGGTGGTATCCGCAGGAACGAGCGCACCGGTTGCGGGAGCCTACGTCACGGCATACACGAGCGCGGGTGTCGAAGCGGGATGGGCGCAGGCGGACGGTGACGGCCGGTATCGGATCCTCGCTCTGCGGTCGGGTGAGTACCGGATCACGTCGTCGGGCAATGGCCACTCACGTCTGTCGACGACCGCGCGGGTTCAGCTCGGCGAGACGACGCCCCTCGACATCGCCCTCTCGCCGCGGGGTGCTCTGTCCGTGACCGTTAGCGCTGACGAGATGATCGTCGGCCGGACCGTGTCGCTCTACGACGGCGACCTGAAACTCATCGCGAAGCGGCAGCTCAGTGAGCGTGGCCTGTCTGAGACAGTGACGTTCGACGACCTCGACGCCGGCGAGTACTTCTTGGGCGCGGACGGAAGCAGCGACATCCTGGGCGGCTGGTACGACGGCGCATCGACCAGCGCGGGAGCGCGGACCGTGACCGTTGTGCCCGGAGAGGTCACGCCGGTCGACTACCGGCTCAGTGTGGCGACGGCGGCGAACAGCGGAAGCATCTCCGTCGCCGCGGTCGGACCGCGGGGCGAACCCGTGACCGATTCGGCTGTCTGGCTGTACGACGCGGACGGTGTGGTTCGTGGGCGCGATCTTCTGCAGGTCGACTCGGTCACGTTCCCCGCCCTCCCGCCCGGCGACTACCGCCTGCGCTTCGCGGACAGCACGTCGGAACATCGTTACCACTACACGACGACATGGTTGGGCGGCAGCGACCTCGCGGACGCCACCCGAATCCGCGTCGACGCCGGCAAGACGACGAGTGTCAGGCCGACGCTTGCGCGCACGCTCCCGTCGGAGTCGGCAACGATCGTCGGCACCCTCTTTTCGAAGCTGCCTGAATTGTTTGAGGGCGCGCGAGTCATCGCGTGGGCGGAGACCAGGAACTCCGTCGCACGGGCCGGCACCGGCATCGTCGATGCCAAGGGACGTTTCCAGATAGTCGGCCTGCTCCCCGGCCGGTACCACCTGCAGATGGACGATCATCCCCGCTGGACGGACGGTGTGGCCCCCGTGTGGCTGGCTTCGGAGGGTGACTGGAGGACCTCGCGCGTGTTCACCCTCGCCGAGGGGCAGACCGTCCGGGTCGACGAGAAGATGCCGGACGAGACGGATCAGCCGAACCACGCGACACTGCGCGGGATCGTCCGGGAGAGCGGTGCTCCCGTTCCGGGGGCCGTCGTGACTGTGAGGGGTCGCACCGAGACCGTGACGGTGCGCACGGATTCATCCGGACGGTTCGAGGCGTGGCTCGAAGGCGGGCACAAGACGACGGTCGAGGTCGCCGCCCGAACCACGACGGTGAAGTACTCGACGCAAGTGACCGGTGTGAACCGCCGGATCTCGACGCTGGACGTAGCCCTCACGCGGGTGCTCGCGACGCCGACACCGACCCTTTCCGCGGCGCCGACCGTCGGACGCTCCGTGACCGCGAGGACCACCGGCTGGACGTCCGGGACAACCGTCACGTATCAATGGCGCCGGAACGGGAAGCCGATCGCCTCGGCCACGAAGTCGTCCTACACGCCGGTCGCAGCCGACCGTGGTGCGAAGCTGACCGTCACGGTGACAGGGAAGAAGGCGGGCTACGCCACTGCGTCCCGCACGAGCGCGGCGAAGGCGGTCGGTTACGGCACCCTGACCTCGTCTACCCCGCGGATCACCGGGGCGACCGCTCGCGGCAAGACGTTGACCGTCCAGCCCGGCGCCTGGACGCGTGGGACGTCGCTCACGTACCAGTGGTATGCCGACGGAGTTCGGATCAAGGGAGCGACTCGCTCGTCGCTGACGCTCACCTCCGGCCTCGTCGGGGACAAGATCTCGGTGAAGGTGACGGGCAGCAAGAGCGGGTACGCCACGCATTCGCGGTCCAGCGCGGCCACCGCCCGCGTGCGTCGATAGCCCACCACCTGGCAGGATCCCGCCGCTCCCTGACCGCCGCTCGGCAACACCCCATGCCAGGCTCGATGTGTGCAGATCCCGCCGCGACACCTCGCCCTCGACCGCGCCGCGCTCGTCGTGATCGACGTGCAGCGCGGGTTCGACGACACCGCGCACTGGGGCGAGCGCGACAACCCCGACTGCGAGGCGAACATCGCCGCGCTCCTCGACCGCTGGCGCGAGCGCGGGTGGCCGGTCGTGTTCGTCCGGCACGATTCGACCTCGGATGCCTCACCGCTGCGACCCGGCCAGGCGGGTAACGACCTCAAACCCGAGGTCACCGGCATCCCGGACCTTCTCGTCACGAAGAGCGTGAACTCGTCGTTCCACGGCTCGCCTGACCTCGACGCGTGGCTGCGCGCGAACGGGATCGAGCGGATCGTCGTCACCGGAATCTCGACGAACCACTGCTGCGAGACGACCGCCCGGGTGGGCGGCAACCTCGGCTACGACGTGTACTTCGCCCTCGACGCGACCCACTCGTTCGACCGGACGGCGCCCGACGGCACCGTCATCCCCGCGGCGACCCTTGCAGCGATCACGGCGACGAACCTCGACGGCGAGTTCGCCACCGTCTGCTCGACGGCCGACCTGCTCAGCTGAACGGCCCCTGTCGCCGCGACGGGGTCCGCGGTTAGCGTGGAGGGATGCCGCAGAACCCCTTCGCCTCGCTCGAGGACTACATCGCCCTGCCCCGCATCGACGCCGTCGCACTCTCGCCCGACGGCACGCGAGCCGTCCTCACGGTCGCGACGCTGAACAAGGACAAGACCGGGTACGACCGGGCGCTCTGGGAGGTCCCGGCGACCGGCGGCGGCACGCCCCGTCGTCTGACCCGCTCGGCGAAGGGCGAGCAGGGCGCCGCGTTTACGGCGGACGGCGACCTGCTGTTCGTGAGCGCCCGTCCCGACGCGGAGGGTGACGGCGAGGACGAGGCGGCGCAGCTCTGGCTGTTGCCCGCGAACGGCGGTGACGCACGCGCCATCACGCGCCTGGCCGGGGGAGTGTCGGGCATCGCCGCCGTCGCGGACGCGGCATCCGTCGCCGTCCTCGCCGCCGATCTGCTGCCGTCCGCGGACTCGTTCGAGGCCGACGCGAAGCTGCGCGCCGAGCGGAAGAAGCGCAAGCTGTCCGCGATCCTGCACACGACCTACCCGGTCCGCTACTGGGACCACGATCTCGGACCCGCCGAGCCGCACCTGCTCTCGCTCGACCTCGACGCGCTCGCCGACACGATCGGGTCGCTCGCCGCCTCGGACACGGCGGAGGACGAACCGGATGCCACGACCCCCTACCCCGCGTCGCTTCCGCGCCCGCGCGACCTGACGCCGACGCCCGGCCGCACGGCCGACACCGCCGGCGCGGCGCTCACCCCTGACGGACGCACCCTCATCGCCGCGATGCGCTTGCCGCAGGGCCGCGCGGAGCGGTTCGCGATCGTGTCGATCGACGTCGCCTCGGGCGAGCGCACGACGCTGTTCGAGGAGCGCTCGACGTACTTCGAGTCGCCCGCGATCAGCCACGACGGCCGGTCGATCGCCTACGGACGGGCGGCGTTCTCGGACCCCACCGGTCCCGCCGATCAGGAGCTCTGGGTCGCCGGCATCGACGGTTCCGAGCCGCGCCGGCTCGCCGAGGGCTGGGACCGCTGGCCGACGAGCATCGCGTTCGCGCACGACGACACCGCGCTCATCGTCACCGCCGACCAGGACGGTCGCGGACCGATCTTCCGCGTGCCGCTCGACGGCGCCGCTCCCGTGCAGCTGACGACCGACGAGCACGCGTACTCGAACGTGTCGGTGGATCGCGCGACGGGTGCGCTCGTGGCGCTCCGCTCGTCGTGGATGGTGCCGCCGCACCCGGTCCGCATCGACCCCGACGGCACCGTGACCGCGCTCGCGACGCCGGCTCCGCTGCCGACGCCCGCCGGCACGATGACCGAGGTCGAGACGACGGCCGAGGACGGCGCCCGGGTCCGCGGCTGGCTGCTCCTGCCGGAGGGGACGGACGCGGCATCCCCTGCTCCGCTCCTGCTGTGGATCCACGGTGGACCGCTCAACAGTTGGAACGCGTGGAGCTGGCGCTGGAGCCCGCAGCTCGCACTCGCGCGCGGGTATGCCGTGCTGCTGCCGGATCCCGCACTGTCGACCGGGTACGGCCTCGACTTCATCGCGCGCGGCTGGAACAGCTGGGGCGAGAAGCCGTACACCGACCTCATGTCGATCACCGACGAGGCCGTCGGGCGCCCGGACATCGACGAGACGAAGACGGCCGCGATGGGCGGATCGTTCGGCGGCTACATGGCGAACTGGGTCGCGGGCCACACCGATCGGTTCCGCGCGATCGTGACTCACGCGAGCCTGTGGGCCCTCGACCAGTTCGCCGGGACGACCGACAGCTCGTCGTACTGGCAGGAGATCTTCACGCCCGAGGCGATGGTGGAGAACTCACCGCACCGCTACGTCGAGGACATCTCGACCCCGATGCTCGTGATCCATGGCGACCGCGACTACCGCGTGCCGATCGGCGAGAGCCTGCGCCTCTGGTCCGAACTCAACGAGCACTTCGGCGAGGACGACGGCACGACGGTTCACCGGTTCCTGTACTTCCCCGACGAGAACCACTGGGTGCTGAAGCCCCAGCACGCCGTCGTCTGGTACGAGACGGTGTTCGGCTTCCTCGGCGAGCACGTACACGGCACACCCGCGCCGGGAGTCGCCGGACTCGGCTGAGCCGGGTTCCGGGGACGCGGCCGTCGCATGGAGGTCGCGTCGCGGCATCCCTCGTTCCGGGGGCGCGCGGGTCGCGGGGAGTCAACGCGCCGCGCGGGCGTCACGTATGCACGATCGGTGATGCTGGTTCAGCCCCGCCGGCGCCCGGAGCTGACTCCCGCACCGCCGGTCGTGCACGTGTCACCCGGACTCGTGGTGAGGCGCCGGGCCCGATTCGAGACACCCGGCCCGCTCGATGCCGCGACCCCTCCGCGGTCGTGTCGACAGGCGCACGATCGGTGGGGCCCGAGTGACGTCGCCAGCCCCGGAAGTGAACTCCCGCACCACCGGTCGTGCAGATGTCACCCGGAACCGGCGTCGCCCCGCCGCGGCTCAGCGCGCGGCGGCCCTCACCCGGAACCGGCGTCGCCCGGCCGCGGCTCAGCGCGCGGCGACCTCGACCCGCCCGAGCGTCGGCACGAGCACGGGCGTCGCGGTCTTGTACGCCTCGTAGTCGGCGTCGCCGCCCCAGCGCTTGTCGGCCTTCTTCTCGAGGAGGGGGATGCCGCTGACCCGGGTCAGCAGCAGGATCACGAACACCGGCGAGAGCAGACCGATCCACTGCCAGCCGTCGAAGACGGGTGCGGCGACGATCGCGACGCCGACCCACGCGAGGATCTCGCCGAAGTAGTTGGGGTGGCGCGAGCGGGACCACAGCCCGGTACGGATGAAGCGGCCCTTGTTGGCGGGGTCGGCCTTGAACGCGTTCTTCTGCAGGTCGGCGACGATCTCGAAGAGCATGCCGATGATCCACACGGCGATGCCGATGCCGGCGAACACGTCGAACGAGACGCGGTCGGCGGGTTCGGTCGCCATCGCGATCCATGCCGCGGCGGCGGTGATGCTCACCCAGAGGCCCTGCATGATCCAGACGCGCAGGAACGACAGCGGGTTCACCTTGATCTCGTCGAAGCGGTCGTCGCTGCCGGACCGGTGGATGCGGATGAAGAGGAACGAGCCGAGCCGGGCCGCCCAGATGATCACCATCGCCGCCAGGGCGAGCGAGCGGGCGTCGGGTGAGGGTGAGAGCAGCGCCACGCCGAGCGTGACGAGGACGAAGGTCGCGCTGCCGGTGGCGTCGAAGAAGCGCTCGGTGCGGGCGATCGCCGACGGGATGTAGACGAGCACCTGCACGGCGAACGCGGCGGCGACGGCGAGGGCGAACACCGGGATGCCGCCGACGGTCGCTCCGCCCTGGCTGCCCGCGAGCGCGACGAGCGCTCCGATGACGAGCCCCACGATGACGGTGATGACGGCGGAACGATTCTGCGGAGACATGGTGGCCTTTCGGAAGGGGCGGGAGTCAGCGGTAGAGGGCGGCGACGACGTCGGAGCCGCGCTCCAGAAGCACGCGGCGCTTGATCTTGAGCGTCGGCGTGACGATGGTCGTGTCGGCGAGGTCGGCGGCGATGAGCGTGAACCGGCGCACCTGCTCGCTGCGCGAGACGAGCGCGTTCGCGGCGTCGACGCTCCGCTGGATCCGCGCGCGCAGGCCCTCGTCCGCGATCTCGCGCAGCTGGCCGGCGACGGGCGCATCGCCCTGCCGCGCGACCTCCTCGGGGTCGAGGACGATCAGCGCGCTCAGGTACGACCGCCCCTCGCCGACCATGACGGCGTGCGACACGAGCGGATCGGTTTCGACCGCGAACTCCCACGGCGCCGGGACGACGGTCTTGCCGGTCGAGGTGACGATCACGTCCTTCGAGCGGCCCTCGATGATGAGCCTGCCGTCGGCGTCGAAGCGGCCGAGGTCGCCGGTGCGGAAGAACCCGTCGACGAATGCGTCGGCGTCGTGCGCGGGATCGCGGTACCCGCGGAAGACCCCGATGCCCTTCGCCAGGATCTCGCCGTCCTCGCCTATGCGCACCGTCGAGCCGGGCAGCGGACGCCCGACCGTTCCGGCCCGGATGTCCCCGGGCAGGTTGCCGGTGAGCGGGGCGGTCGTCTCGGTGAGGCCGTACCCCTCGATGACGGGCACCCCGATGCCGCGGAAGAACAGCGAGACCTCGGGGTCGAGCCGGGCGCCGCCCGACAGGATGTAGTCGACGCGTCCGCCCATGACCGCGCGCAGCCTGCGGAAGAACAGCGCCTCGAACAGGCGCTGACGAACGGATGCCGGTGCCCGCCCGTCCGTGCTCTGCTCGGCCGCGCGTCCACCCGAGACGGCGGTCGCCACGGCGGTGCGCCACAGCCGGGTCAGGTGCGCGGCCTCGGCCTTCTGCGCCGCGGCGGCCTGGATGCGCTCGAGCACGCGCGGCACCACGACGAGGAAGGTCGGCCGGAGGACCGACAGTGTCTCGACGACGGTGCTCGGCTCGCTCAGGTGCGCGATGCGCATGCCGTTCGCGAGGCAGATGAGCTGCAGTCCGCGCGCGAGGACGTGCGCGAGGGGCAGGAAGATGATCGTGTTGCCCTTTTCGTGGACGACCTCGCCGTACGCGGCGGCGATGTTCAGCACCTGGCCGAGGAAGTTCCGGTGCGTGAGCACGGCGCCCTTGGGTTCCCCGGTCGTGCCGGACGTGTAGACGATGGTCGCGGGCGCGTCGAGGTCGGCCGCCGTGCGGTGCCGCTCGAGGTCGGCATCCGTCACGTCGTCGGCCAGCGAGCGCAGGTCGTCCAGGGTCCGGATGCCGCCGGCCACCCGGTCGGCCCGGTCCATCGCGTAGGCGCCGAGGCGTCCGGCGCCGGTCTCCGCGAAGGCGTCAGCCAGGCGGCGGGTCTGCGTCTCGGTCCCGCCGACGCCGAGCACGACGCCGGCGTCGCTGACGATCCCGGCGACCTGGACGGGCGACGAGGTCTCGTACACCGGCACGACGACGGCACCGGCGAACCAGGCGGCGAGGTCGGTGACGGCCCACTCGTAGCGGGTCGAGGCCATGATCGCGAGCGCGTCGCCCGGGGCGACGCCTGCGGCGATGAAGCCCTTCGCGAGGCGGCGGACCTCGCCGAGGAAGCGGACGGTCGACACCTGCCGCCAGGTGCCGTCGCCGGTGGCGACGTCGAACGCGGCGTGGTGGGGAGCCTTCTCGGCACGGCGAACGAGCAGGTCCGTGACGTTGCGGTGCCCGTCCACGGGCGCGAGAAGGGGAGTGTGTATCTGCGGCACACAGGTGATTCGGAGCCCGAACCGAATCGGATGCCGCTATCTTGCGCGCGAGCGCGAGGTTCAGCGCAGCCGCAGGACCGCGTCCCACAGGGCGTCGGCGACGACGCGCTTGGTACCCGCCGCGTGCGACGCGACCTCGTCGGTGGCGTCGACGAAGAGCGCCCGGTTCTCGGCCGTCTCGAAACCCTCCTGCCAGCCGACGCGGTTCACGGCGAGCAGGTCGACGCCCTTCCGTGAGCGCTTCCGGATGCCGCGCTCGCGCAGCTCCGCGTCGTCGTCGGCGGTCTCGGCCGCGAACCCGACGATCGTCTGGCCGGGGCGGCGGTCCTGCACGAGCCCGATGAGGATGTCGGGGTTCTCGACGAGATCGAGGGTGACGGTGCCGTCCTCCTTGCGGATCTTGACGTCCGAGACCTCGGGCACAGAGAAGTCGGCGACCGCAGCGGCCATGACGACGACGTCGGCCTCTGCGCTCGCGGCCCGCATCGCGGCATCCATCTCGACAGCGGTCAGGGCCCGTTCGACGGCGATCCGCGGGTGGTGCAGGGCCTTCTCGAGCACGCCGTCGTCGACGTGCGCGGCGACGAGGTGGACGTACGCGCCGCGGTCGGCGGCGGCGAGGGCGACGGCGACCCCCTGCTTTCCGCTGGACCGGTTGCCGAGGAAGCGGACGGGGTCGATCGGTTCGCGCGTTCCGCCGGTCGACACCGCGACGCGGAGGTCCGCGAGATCGGATGCCGGGGCGCCGGCGGCAGCGAAGCGTCTGGCAGCGGCGAGAGCGGCGGCGACGATCTCGTCCGGCTCGACCATTCGCCCGGGTCCGCTGTCGCCGCCGGTCAACGGGCCGTCGGCCGGCCCGACGATGTGGACGCCGCGCTCGCGGAGGGTCGCGATGTTCGCCTGCGTCGCCGCGTGATCCCACATGGCGGTGTGCATCGCGGGGGCGACGACGACCGGGGCGGTCGTCGCGAGGAGCGTGACGCCGAGGAGGTTGTCGGAGATCCCGGCGGCCATCTTGGCGAGCGTGTTGGCGGTCGCGGGGGCGACGATCACGAGGTCGGCGCTGGTGCCGAGGGCGACGTGGCGGACCTCGGCGACGTCGTCGTGCACGCTCGTCGTGACAGGATGGCGGCTGATCGCCTCCCACGTGGCGGTCCCGACGAAGCGCAGCGAGTCCGCGGTGGGAACAACGTGCACCTCGTGCCCGTTCGTCACCAGTGCACGGACCACCTGCACCGTTTTGTATGCGGCGATGCCGCCCGAGACGCCCACGACGACGAACATGGTCCGATCCTCCCACGGGGTCGGACGTGAAAGGCCACCACGATGTGCACCGTGATCGTCCACGTTCCGGAGGACGCCACGGCGGCGATCCGCGTTCTGGCCGTCCGCGACGAGGATCCGGCGCGAGCGTGGGATCCCCTCGGCCCCTGGTGGCCCGACCTGCCCGGAGTCATCGGCGTGCGCGACACCCGAGCGGGCGGTGCGTGGCTGGCCGCTGACCCGTCGGCATCCCGCCTCGCCGTCGTGCTCAACCGGGCCGACCTCATCGACGACTCGCTCGCGACCGGCTCGCGCGGGCACATCGTGCTCGACGCCGCGGCCGGGCGAGGGCTGCCCGAGGTCCCATCGACGCACGGCTTCAACCTGCTGACGGTCACCCCGGGCCATGCCCGCGTCGCGATGTGGGACGGTGAGTCCGTCCGCACGGTCGATCTCGCACCGGGCGTCCACATGATCGCGCACGACGACGTCGACGACCCGAAGACCGCACGCATCGTCGCGTGGCACGACGCATTCGCGGCGCCGACCGGCGACGACTGGATCGCGGAGTGGCTCGGCGCGCTCGAGCGCACCACCACGCTGGAACCGACCGACGACCGCGCCATCATCCGCGACAACCGCCCGCACGGCTACCCGACGCTGTCGCTCCTCGTCTGCGCGGGATCGGTCTCCGCCGAAGGTGCCGAGGTCGTCTACGGCGAGTTCGACGAGCCGGGCGCCTGGAACAGCCTGCAGCTGCGCTGACCGCGTCGGATGCCGGTGATACCGTCGCGACCATGGTGGAACCGGCATCCGACCCGATCTTCTTCGCCTCGGCGACGGAGTTCGGCGACTGGCTCGAGGCCCATCATGAGACGGCCGCCGAGGTGTGGACGATCTTCTACCGCAAGGGCGATCCGCGGCAGGGACTGACGTGGGCGGACGCGGTGCCCGAAGCGCTGCGGTTCGGCTGGATCGACTCCGTCAGCCGCGGCATCGGCGACGGCGCGCGCATCCAGCGGTGGACGCCCCGAAAGCCCCGGTCCATCTGGAGCGCCGTCAACATCGCGCACATCGAGCGGCTGCAGGCCGAGGGGCGGATGCACCCCTCGGGGCTCGCGGCTTTCGAGCGACGAACCGCGGGCCTGTCGGGCGTCTACTCGCACGAGCAGCGGAACGAGCTCACGCCCGAGCAGGCGGCATCCCTCGCCGCGAACCCGGCCGCTCAGGCGTTCTGGGATGAAGCGATCCCCTCGTACCGACGCGCCGTGGCGAACTGGCTGCAGAGTGCGAAGCGCGAGCAGACCCGGGCCGACCGGCTCGCGATGCTGGTCGCGGATTGCGCGGCGGGCAGGCTCGTGCCGTTCCAGCGCTATGGCGAACCGCCGGCGTGGCTGGCCCGCGCCGCCGAGGCCGCCTCAGGCGCGCAGGGTCGCTGAGTCGCGCAGGGCTGAGGCGGCGTCCTCCATCACGAGCGCCGCGTTGAGCCCCGCGCCCGCCATGGATCCCTGACCCATCGAGAGAGGAACGTTGCCGAACGGGGTCACGATGTTGCCGGCGGCGAACACGCGCGGGTGGCTCGTCGCGCCGCGCACGTCGACGTGGAGGCCCTCGCCCGGCTCGCTCGAGATCGCGAGGTCCAGGTTCGCGGCGTAGTCGAGGTGCAGACGGGGTGTCGGTGCGACGAAGAGCGCGTCGATCGGGTGGGCTGCGCCGTCCACGGTGAGCACCCCCGTGACGACGTCGCCCTCGGTGCGGAGCTCGGTGACAGGGCTGTCGACGAGGCGGATGCCGCGGCCCGCCAGGCGAGCGGTGACCGTGTCGTCGACGGCGCCGAGACCCGCCGTGAACGCGGTCACGTCGTCGCTCCACTGCCGGACGAGCTCGATCTGGTGCAGGCTCGCGGGCGAGGTGGCGAGCACGCCGAGACGGCGCCCGCCGACCTCGTAGCCGTGGCAGTACGGGCAGTGGATCACGCCTCGCCCCCACTGCTCGCGCAGACCCGCGACGTCGGGGAGGTCGTCGACGACGCCGGTGGTGAGGATCAGGCCGCGCGCGGCGAGCATGCCGCCGTCGTACGCGACAGAGAGGTGGCCGCCGGCGTCGTCGATCGAGGTGACGGTCGTGTCGAGGAACTCGACCCCGTACGCCGCCGCCTCGGCCCTGCCGGTGCGCAGCAGCTCGGCGGGGGAGCGGCCGTCGTGTCCGAGCACGCCGTGCATGTGCGCAGCGAAGCGGTTGCGGGGAGCGCCGGCGTCGATCACGAGCACGCGGCGGCGCGCGCGACCGAGCATCTGCGCGGCACTGAGTCCGGCGGTGCCGCCGCCCACGATGACGGCGTCGTAGAAGGTGTCTGTCATGACTCCACGGTCCCTCGTTCTGGGCTCATCCAGCAACGTGGTTTGCGGAAATGGCAAAATCAAGGTCATGACGACGGATCTGACCCGGGTGGGGCCGCGGCTGCGCGCGGCGCGGCAGCAGCGCGGCTGGACGCTGGCCGACCTCGCGCAGAAGGCGGGAATGTCGGTCAGCACGCTGTCCCGGCTCGAGGCGGGGCGACGGCAGGCATCCCTGGAACTGCTGCTTCCGGTCGTCTCCGTGCTCGACCTGCGTCTCGACGACCTCGTGCGCGGGGAGCCCGTCGACCCGCGGGTACGCCGTGCGACCGAGCGCCGCCACGGGATGGTGGTCGCACCGCTGACGCTCGAGCACTCGCCGGTGCAGACCTACAAGATCCGGTACGCCGCGGCCTCCGCTGCTCCGCCGCCGAAGGTGCACGACGGGGTCGAGTGGTTCTACGTGCTGAGCGGCACGATCCGGCTGATGCTGGACGGTGCGGAGCACCGGATCGGCGCGGGCGAGGCGGCGGAGTTCGACACCCGCCTGCCGCACAGCATCAGCGCCACCGCCGAGGGCCCTGCCGAGGTGGTGAGCATCTTCAGCGCATCGGGCGAGCGCATTCACGTGCACGGGTCGTGACAGTGTCGGCGGCCGGTCGTACGGTGTCGCCATGAGAACCGACGAACTGTTTCTCGAAGCGGATGCCGCATTGCGCTCCGTCATCGATCGCATCGACCCGGCCGACCTGTCGAAGCCGGCGCCGAAGGAGTGGACGTCCACTCCCGATCCCACCTTCCGCGACATCGTCTTCGCGCACGCGTACGACGAGGCCTGGATTCCCGACGTGCTCGCAGGGAAGTCGCTCGCCGACGGCGACGAATTCCGGAACGCCGACCTGCTCGGCGACAATCCGATCGCGTCGTACGACCGCCTGAACGACACGGCGACGGCCGCCGTGCGCGAGGGTGATGCGGCGACGACGTTCCGTTTCCAGTACGGCGACTACTCCGCCGAGGAGGGGTTCGCGCATCTGGCGACGTACCGCGCGTTCCAGGCGTGGCTGATCGCGAAGCATCTCGGCATCCCGTTCAACTTGTCGCCCGAGCTCATCGCGGGGCTGAACGAGAACGTCGTTCCGCACGCCGACGAGTGGCGACAGTGGGGCGTGTTCCCGCCCGCGATCGATCCGCCGGCGGATGCCGATGACGAGACGCGGCTGCTCTGCGCGGTCGGGTTCTGGGAGCCCTGAGCCTCAGCGCTCGTGGACGGCGAGGACGTTGCCTGCGGGATCGCGGAACCACGCGATGGTCGGGCCGTGACCGCGCATGATGCCCTTCGAATCGGTGGGCATGTCGTCGTAGATCGCGGTCTCGACGCCTCTGGCATTGAGGTCGTCGACAGCGGCCTCCACGTCGTCGACGGGGAAGTTCAGGATCGTGAAGCTCGCGGGTTCGTGGTGCGGCTTGCCGTAGACGAGCACCGTGCCGCCCGACGCGAGGTTCAGCTGCAGGAAGCCGCTGTCGAGCGTCGACACGTCGAGGCCGAGGGTGTCGGCGTAGAACGCTCGCGCCGCATCGAGGTCGTCGACGGCGAATCCGCTGTACGGGCCGTCGTTCTGGAACATGGCCGTCTCCTTCGTCCGGGGGTGCGACCAGGGTCGCGCTCGTGGCCGCGGTTGTCCAGGGTCGGGCTCGGTTCGCGCGCTGTGGTTTCAGGTGTGATCCGGTGCAGGGGTCTGCGTCGGCGCGGAGATCTGCGTTGGAGCGGAGTTCTGTGTTCGAGCGGAGATCTGCGTCCGGGCGGAGGTTGCGCGCGCCGAACGTCCTCGGGAACGAGGATCTCCGCGCGGCGGCGGGCGGCGCAGGTCAGGAGCCCGGCGCGGGCTCCGAGGGCGACGAGTAGACGGGGACGGAGGCCGGTCGCTCCGACGCGACGGCGAGGAGAGCGACGATCCCGAGTCCGAGTGTGCGGGTGAGGAAGCCGATCACGCCGAGCGCGGATGAGAGCCCGACGAACTGAACGGCAGTGGCCTGGTCGGGCCCTGCGATGGCGACCACACTGAGCCCATCGCACGCGAGCGAAACCCCGAGGGCCACGGCAGGAGCCCAGCGCCAGCGTTTCGACACCACCCCCGCGCGACCGATCTGCACGACGGCGACGAGGCTGAGCGCGAGTGGAACGAACGTCGTCACCGCCCACGGGATCAGGGGAGTCGGGTCGTCCGGGTTCTGGAAGAGGCCGACGCCCCGCACCAGGAGGGGGCAGAGGGCGACGAGCGCGAGCGTGATCATCCCGAGCGGGCGACGAGCGACGACGCTGTCGTGCGACGAGGTGCCGATCGCGAAGACGAGGACCGCAGCCGCCCAGAGCAGGTCGACGGAGAAGGCGAGAACGTCGGTCAACGATGTGCCCAGGGTCACGCTCAGCAGGATGCCCGCCACCCCGCAGGCGATCAGTCCGGCGCCGCCGATGGTCCAGGTCAGTCTGCGTCCGCGCATGCCTGAACGCTACCGGGTGAGGTCGGAGCGCGGTCGGGCCGGCGGCCGTATCGCGCTGAAAGCGATGTCGGAACCCCCTCCTAGTCTGGGACTATGTCCAGCCCATCCCCGTTCGTCGAAGAGGTCCCCGAGGGGATCCCGACGACCCTGGATTGGGTGGTGATGAGCGCGGACATGGCCACCATCCACGCGGCGCAACGGTACCGGTGCATCGTGGACCTGTGGGATGACGCGATCCGAGCCGCGAATCGGGATGAGGGGGCGTCGGTCCTGGTCGAACGATCCGTGCGCCTGGAAGTGGCGTCCGCGCTGCGGATCACAGAGCACGCCGCGGGGCGGTTGATGGGGATCGGGCGGGCGCTCGTGTACCGGTACCCACGGGTGTGGGAGGCGATGAGTCGCGCGCGGATCACCGACACGCACGCGACGATCCTCGTCGACGGCCTCGACGAACTCGAGATCGTCCGCGATGAGCTCGTGTCCGAGGTGCTCGAACGGGCGGAGCAGATGCCGACCGGCCCGTTCCGGCGAACGGTGAAGCGGATCGTCGACCGGGAGCGGGAAGCGACCATCACCGAGCGGCACGCCACCGCCGTCGCCCACCGGCATGTGCGCGTCGACGCCGGTGTGGACGGGATGGCGTGGCTGACTGCGCATCTGCCCGCCGTGGAAGCGCACGCGATCCACGGACGATTGACCGCGATCGCGAAGACCCTCGACGCGCCCGGCGATGAGCGGTCTCTCGACCAGAAACGAGCCGACGTGTTCGGGGATCTGCTCATCGACGGGGAGACCGGATCCCTCCCTGACACCGCGCGCGGCATCCGCCCGACAGTGGCGGTCACCGTTCCCGCGTTCACCCTGCTCACCGGCGACGGCCCGGCCGCGCAGGTCGAGGGCGTCGGGCCGATCCCCCTCGACCGGGCACGCGAACTCTGCGGGGCGGCATCCGGATGGATGCGGGTCCTCACCCACCCCGAAACCGGGGTCGTCCTGTCCGTCGGACGAGAACAGTACCGACCACCCGCCGACCTTCGCCGCCTCGTCGCGTGGCGGGCAGCCCGGTGCATGGCCCCGGGATGCGGGATCCCCGCCGACCGGTGCGACCTCGACCACACCATCGACTGGCACCACGGCGGCGAGACCGCCGCCAACAACCTCGCCCCGCTCTGCCGAGGGCACCACACCCTGAAGCACCACACCGACTGGCGGGTGAAGGCGAAATCCGGCGGCGCGCTCGAATGGACCTCACCCGCAGGCCGGGTCTACCTCGTCCACCCCGAACGACGCATCCCGCACTTCACCACCGACCCGCCCGGACCGCCACCGTTCTAGTGGTCAGCGGACGTGCCGAAGCGAGAGGCAGAGGGTCGGCGAACGGTGCCGCCCACCGTGGCGGCTCGACCTCAGTCCGCGACGTCGACCGTCACGATGAAGCGGTTCTCCGAGACATCGACTGGTCGATCCGTGTTCAGTTCGACCACTTCTCCCGGGTCGGCTCCATCCATTCCGCCGAGCGCACTCCCACTGGGTACGCGCGCAATCCGGGCGCGGGATCCACCGGCGGATAGAGCCTCCAGATCGACGATCGTGCCGATCACCGTTGTCACGTCGAGGTCCTCGAGGTCGTGGTGCGTCTCGATGAGGCGGCCGTCAGGCGCGACGGTCACCGTCCATTCCACCCTCGTGAACCGGACGAGCTCAGGGCCACAACAGCCGTGCTCCCAGCCGCCGACCTCGACCTCGAGGCGCCGCACGACGCCTGAGCTTCAGGCCCGGTGGTCGCGGTAGTACTCCAGCAGCGACTTGGTCGAGGGATCCTGCGACTCGAACGCGTCGTCGTCGCCCTCGATCGCAGGCGCGATCTGCATGGCGAGCTGCTTGCCGAGCTCGACGCCCCACTGATCGAACGAGTTGATGCCCCAGATCGCGCCCTGCGTGAACGTGATGTGTTCGTAGAGCGCGACGAGCTGACCCAGCACCGTCGGCGTCAGCGACGGCGCGAAGATCGACGTCGTCGGACGGTTGCCAGGGAACGTCCGTGCCGCGACCAGCGCACCGGTCGTGCCCTCGGCCTCGACCTCCTCGGCCGTCTTGCCGAACGCCAGCGCCTTCGTCTGCGCCAGGAAGTTCGCGAGGAACAGGCCGTGCACATCCCGGTCGCCGTCCGTCAGCGCGTAGGCGGGGTTCGCGAACGCGATGAAGTCCGCCGGGATCAGCCGCGTGCCCTGGTGGATCAACTGGTAGAACGCGTGCTGCCCGTTCGTCCCGGGCTCACCCCAGAACACCTCGCCGGTGTCGGTCGTCACGGGGGAGCCGTCCCACCGCACCGACTTGCCGTTCGACTCCATCGTCAGCTGCTGCAGGTACGCGGCGAACCGGCTCAGCTGCTGTGCATACGGCAGCACCGCATGCGACTGCGCGCCGAGGAAGTTCGTGTACCAGACGTTCAGCAGACCCATCAGGACCGGAACGTTCTCGGCCAGCGGCGTCGTCCGCACATGCTCGTCGACGGCGTGGAAGCCGGCGAGCAGCTCGCGGAACGTGTCGGGCCCGAACTCGATCACGAGCGACAGCCCGATGGCCGAGTCCACGGAGTACCGGCCGCCCACCCAGTCCCAGAAGCCGAAGGCGTTCGCGGTGTCGATGCCGAACTCAGCGACCTTGTCGAGCGCGGTGGAGACGGCGACGAAGTGGTGGGCGACGGCATCCTTCTTCTGCTCGTCGCTGCCGTCGATCGCCCCCACCGACGCGAGCCCCTCCCACAGCCAGTCACGGGCGAGACGCGCGTTCGTCAGCGTCTCGAGGGTCGTGAACGTCTTCGACGCGACGATGAACAGCGTCGTCTCGGGGTCGAGGTCCTTCGTCTTCGACGCGATGTCGAACGGGTCGATGTTCGAGACGAAGCGCGCCGAGATGCCGGCATCCGCGTACGGCTCCAGCGCCGCCGAGATCATCACGGGGCCGAGGTCCGATCCGCCGATGCCGATGTTGACGACCGTCTCGACCTTCTTGCCGGTGATGCCGGTGAAATCGCCCTTGCGCACCCGGCCGGCGAACTCGGCCATCGCGTCGAGCACGCCCTGCACATCGGCGTCGACATCCTGGCCGTCGACCGTCAGCTTCGGCGTCGCGTCGGTGGGACGGCGGAGCGCCGTATGCAGCACGGCTCGGTCCTCGGTCGTGTTGATGTGCTCGCCCGCGAGCATCGCGGCGTACCGCTCGGCGACGCCGGCCTGCTCGGCGAGGCGCACGAGGGCCGCGACGATCTCGTCGGTCACGAGGTTCTTCGACAGGTCGACGTGCAGGTCTGCGACGTCGTGCGTCAGTTTGGCGACGCGCTCCGGGTCTGCCGCGAACCAGCCGCGCAGATCGGGGGTGAAGTCGGCTTTCAGCGACTCGAGTTCAGCCCAGGCGGACGTGGTGGTGGCATCGATCGGAGCGTTGGTCACCCCTCAACGCTACTCACGTTCCACCCCCTCCGCGCCCGCGTGTCGTGCGCGGTCGGCGCATCCACGATCCGACCCGCCGCGAGCGTCACGACGGCGTCGACGTCTCCGAGCTCGCCGAGATCGTGCGTCACCACGACGACCGCCGCGCCGCGGTCGGTCGCGACGCGCAGAGCGGATGCCGCGGCTCGCCGCGACGCGTCGTCGAGACCGCTCGTCGGCTCGTCGAGAAGGAGAAGATCCGCATGCTGCGCGAGGGCCTGTGCGAGGAACGCCCGCTGACGCTGGCCTCCCGAGAGGGCGCCGAGCGGACGGGACGCGAACCGCGTCAGCCCGACCGCGTCGATCGCCTCGGCGACGGTCGCCCGGTCGCTCCGCCGTAGCGGACGGAACGCGCCGCGCTCACGCCAGCGACCCATCGACACGAGATCTGTGACCGTCAGCGGCAGACGTGCGCTGTCGGCGGTGTGCTGCGGGACGAGCGCGATCGCCGTCCCCTCGCGCATGTCGACCGAGCCTGCGGTCGGCGTGCGAAGCCCTGCGAGTACGGAAACCAGCGTCGACTTGCCCGACCCGTTCGCCCCGACGACCGCCGTCAGCGCGCCGGCGGCGACGTCCAGGTCGACGCCGTCGAGGGCGCGGTGCCCCTCGACGTCGACGCGGACGTCGCGGAGGCGGATGACCGGATCCGAGCTGTGCATCCGTCCAGTATTGCAAATGAAAACCGTTCTCAATTACGTGTACAGTCGGGCACCGTGTCCGTCCTCCTCGATCCGTTCGCCGTCGCCTTCGTCCAGCGCGCCCTCATCGGCGGCGCCCTCGTCGCCGTCGTCTGCGCCGTCGTCGGCACCTGGGTCGTCCTCCGAGGAATGGCCTTCCTCGGCGAGGCGATGGCTCACGGCATGCTCCCCGGAATCGCGATCGCCACCCTCACCGGCGTCCCGCCCGTCGCCGGCGCCGCTGTCAGCGCCGCCGCGATGTCGGTCGGCGTCGGTGCCCTCCAGCGTCGCGGACGGCTCTCGGCCGACACGAGCATCGGCCTCCTCTTCGTCGCGAGCCTCTCGCTCGGCGTCATCGTCATCTCGGCCTCGCGCAGCTTCGCGACGGATGCCTCGGCCATCCTCTTCGGCGACATCCTGGCGATCGAGCGGGGCGACCTCGTGCTCCTCGCCGTCGCGGCGGCCGTGACCCTGCTTGTCGCCGCCGCGGGCCACCGCTCCTTCGTCGCCCTCGCCGTCGATCCGCGGCAGGCGCAGCTGCTCGGTCTCCGGCCCCGCCTCGCGCACATCCTTCTCGTCGGTCTCGTGACCCTCGCCGTCGTCTCGGCCTACCAGGCCGTCGGATCGCTGCTCGTCGTCGGCATGCTCCTCGGCCCCGCCGTCGCCGCCGGCGCGTGGACCCGCCGCATCGTGCCGACGATGGCGCTCGCCGCGGTCATCGGCACGGTCTCCGTCGCCGTCGGCCTGATCCTGTCGTGGCACCTCGGCACGGCCGCAGGCGCCACCGTCGCCTTCGCGGCTATCTGCTCGGGCGCGGTGTCCACCGGCATCCGCGCTCTCATCCGTCCCACCCGCCCCACCTTCGACGAAAGGACCGCATGAACCGCCGCGTCCCTATCGCCCTCGTACCCCTCCTCGCCCTGACCCTCGCCGGCTGCCAGTCGACGCCGGCGTCCGCCCCCGAACCGTCCGGCGACGGACACGGCGCCATCGCCGGCGCGACCGAGCTCGCCGAGCCGGCGCTGCACCTCACGAGCGTCACCCCGGCCGGTGAGGTGCACCACCTCGACCTGCTCGACGAGACGAACGAGACCCTCGGTGAGATCGCCCCGCCGACCTCGCTCGAGACGGACGGTCGCTTCCTCTACGCGGGCCGGGACGGCGGCGTGGGGATCGTCGACAGCGGCGTCTGGACGTGGAACCACGTCGACCACTTCCACTACTACGAGGCTCCCGCGGCCGTCCTCGGCGACCTCGCCGGCGACGGCGACCCGACCGTCGTCGCGAGCGACCTCGGCGCGGGCGTGTACTTCGACGGGGGAGAGTCGGTGCTCCTCGACCTCGACGCGCTCAAGAAGGGCCGCATCGAGGAGCGCTTCCGGCTCGACGTGCCGGCCGGCGCGGGCATGGTCGTCCCGCTCCCGACGGGTGCCCTGGTGACGGATGCCGACGGTCTCCGACACGTCGACGCGACCGGCGCCGAGGTCGAGACCGTCTCCTGCGACGACCCCGCCGGCTCGATCGCCACGAACGTGGGCGTCGTCGTCGGGTGCGCCGACGGCGCGGTGCTGGCGGTGACGGAGGCCGACGGCACCACGTTCGAGCGGATCCCCTACCCCGCGGGCGCCGACCGCGCCGTGTCGTTCGCGGCGCGCGAGAGCCGGCCGACCGTCGCCGGCCTCTCCGGCGGAAACGGGTTCTGGCTGCTCGACACCCGCGAACGCACGTGGACCCGCATCGATGCCGGCGAGCCGCTCGCCCGCGTCGCCGCGGTCGACGACGCCGACCAGCACGTCGTCGCCCTCACGGAGAAGGGCGAGGTGCTCGTGATCGACGGCGAGAGCGGGAAGACCCTCGCCCGCACGAAGCCACTCGTGGCGGCATCCCTCGCCGATCCCGTCCTCGCGGCGGGTGTGACCCTGCAGATCGATGCGAACCGCACCTACCTGAACGGACCCGCCGAGAATCTGATGTTCGAGATCGACCACGCCGACTCCGCGCGCATCGCGCGCACGTTCGAGGCGGACGCGCCCGCCTTCGTCGCGGAGACGGGTCGATGAGGCGCGCGCTCGCGGCGGTCGTGGTCGCCGCCGTCGCCGCGCTCGCCGGGTGCGCAGCCGCGGGACCCGACCGCCCGACCGTCGTCGTGACGACGGACCTGCTCGGCGACATCACCGCGAATCTCGTCGGCGACGAGGTCGACGTGGTCACCCTCATGCCGCGCGGTAGCGACCCCCACTCGTTCGAGCTGTCCGCACGCGAAGCCGCGCGGATGCGCACCGCCGATCTCCTCGTCTCCAACGGGCTCGGGCTTGAAGAGGGCGTGCAGAACCACGTCGACGCGGCGATCGCCGACGGCGTCCCGTCGTTCGTGGCGGGGGAGCACATCGAGCCGCTCGACTACGCCGACTCGGATGCCGTCGACCCCCACTTCTGGACCGATCCCACGCAGACCGCCCGCGTCGTCGAGGCGCTCGCGCCGCAGCTCGCACGCATCGACGGGGTCGAGGCATCCGTCGTCGACGACGCGGCCGCGACGTACCTCGACGAGCTGAAGACGCTGGATGCCGAGATGGCCGACACCCTCGGCGCGATCCCCGCCGAGCATCGCGCGCTCGTCACGAACCACCACGTCTTCGGCTACCTCGCCCGGCGCTACGACGTGCGGGTCCTGGGCGCGGCGATCCCCGGCGGAACGACCCTCGCCGCTCCCAGCGCGTCGGACCTGCAGAGCCTCGTCGACGCGATCGACGAGGCCGGCGTGACGACGATCTTCGCCGACTCCTCGCAGCCCGACCGGCTCATGCGGGTTCTCGCCGACGAAGCCGGCCGCGACGTCGACGTCGTCTCGCTGTTCACCGAATCGCTCGCCCCGGAGGGCTCGCCGGGCGGCACCTACCTCGACATGATGCGACGCAACCTGCAGAGCATCGCCGACGGCCTCACCCCATGAGGCATTCCCTGGAAAGGAAACCCATGAAGAAGACCCTGCAGTTCGCCGCCCTGGCGGGCGGCGCTGCCCTGATACTCGCGGGCTGCGCGTCCGCCGAGCAGCCGGCATCCGACCCCGCCGGCAGCGCCGCGCAGACCGCACCGGCCGGACCGCGCGTCGCGGTCGCCTACGAGGGCGGCGTGCTCGTCCTCGGCGGTGACGATTATGAGAACCTCGGCGAGTTCGACTCCGAGGACTTCATCCGGCTGAACTCGGCCGGCGACGGCCGCCACGTCATGGTGACCACGTCGAAGGGCTTCCAGCTGCTGGACGTTCAGCAGCCCGAGCTGACCGACCTGGTCGTCCCCGCGGACACCGCGGGTCACGTCGTCTCGCACGCCGGGAAGACGGTGCTGTACGACGACGCGACGAGCGACACGACGATCTTCGACTCCGCCGAACTGGCGAAGACGAGCGATGCGCTCCCGAAGGCCGAGGTCATCCCCGGCGTCACGGCGCACCACGGCGTCTCGGTCGAGCTGGAGGACGGCACCCTGCTGACGACCGTCGGCGACGAGTCGGGGCGCACCGGCATCCGCGTCCTCGACCAGGACCGCAACGAGATCGCGTCGAACGACGAGTGCCCCGGCGTCCACGGCGAGGGGACCGCGACGGGCGAGACCCTCGTGTTCGGCTGCGAGAACGGCGCCCTCGTCGTGAAGAACGGCGAGATCACGAAGCTCGCCTCGCCAGACGAGTACGGCCGCATGGGCAACGCCTACGTCTCTGAGAACAGCCCGCTGGTGGTCATGGACTACAAGGACGATCCGGATGCCGAGGGGTACCTCCTGCGCAACATCACCCTGATCGACACCGAGGCGAACACGCTCGAGAAGGTCGCGCTGCCCAAGGGTGTCGAGTACACCTACCGCGGCGTCGGCCGCGGTCCGGACGCCGAGGCGGTCCTGATCGGGACCGACGGCAAGCTGCACTCGATCGACCCGGCCACGGGTGAGATCGTCTCGTCCCTGTCCGTCGTCGACCCGTGGGAGGGCCCGGCCGAGTGGCAGGACCCGCACCCGTCGGTAAAGGTCGCGGGCGACTTCGCGTACGTGACCGACCCCGCCGACAGTGAGATCGTGGTCGTCGACCTGACGAGCGACGAGATCGCGAAGACCGTCAAGCTCGACCACGTCCCGAACGAGATCGCCGTCGTCGGCTGACACCCCCGCACGTCGTCGAGCCGACGCGAAGTGCTGTCTCCCTGCTTTCGGGAGCGCACTTCGCGTCGGCTCGCGGTGCGTGACGGCTACTCGCCGGGGCGGAGGGTGGCCGTGCCGGCGGAGACCTGGGCGTCGATGGTGCGGCTGGCGCTCGTCGAGGTCTGCAGGCGGTTGTCGAACGTCCCGACGGAGACGTCGGACGTCACGCGGTAGGCCTCGTCGGGGAGCGATGCCAGGAGGGTGCCCGCGCTGACGTCCACACGGACGGCGTCGAGGGAGTCGCCGCGGAGGTCGGCAGTGATCTGACCCGCGCCGATCGTCAGGTTCGCGCGCTGCGCGCCGTCGATCGTGACGTCGGCATCGCCCGCGCTGACATCGACCGACACATCGTCGGCGGTGCCCGTCACGGTGGCGTCACCCGCACCGACCGAGACGTCGAGGCGGCCGTACGTCCCGTCGGCCGTGATCGATCCCGCGGCGACGTCGAAGTCGGCAGCCAGCTTCTCGTCCGCCATCACCGCGGGGAGGGTCAGCGTGGCCCGGTTCTCCGTAGGATCGAAGCCCACCTGCAGTGCCCACCACGGGCGCGAGTTCGAGAGCGAGAGGGTCTCGCCGCGTCGTTCGAGCGTCCAGTCGCGGTTCCCGTCGACGGTGAGGATCGCCTCGTCGACGTCGGCGTACTCGACCACGAGGTGGCCGGCCGAGACGTCGAGCGACAGGCCCGTGACTCCCGCCGCGTCGGCCGTGCGGCCGCCCTCGCCGCGATCGGTGGCCGCCCAGGCGATCGAGCCGACGCCCGAGACGAGCGTGCCGAGGAGAAGCAGGCCGCCGACGCTCATCGCGATGATCGACACGATCTGGGCGGACGAGCGGGTGGGCTGTCGCGGCGGTTGCTGCTCCGGCGAGGCGGGAGCCGTCGGCGGGGGAGTGAGGTCGATGCTCATCGGAGTGTTCCGTTCTGATCGGGATGCCCGGTGGCGGGCGGTGTGCCGTGTTCGAGGTGGACGAGTGCCGCGAGCACCCGTCGGTTGCCGTGCTCGTCCTGTTCGAGGCCGAGCTTCTGGAAGAGCGAGGTGATGTACTTCTCGACGCTCGCCTCCGAGACGAAGAGGGCGGCGGCGATCGCTGCGTTGCTCTTCCCCTCGGCGATGAGCGCGAGGACGGAGCGCTCCCGGTCGGTGAGGCGCGACATCCGCTCGTCCCGTGCCCGGCGCGTCAGCAGCTGGGCGACGACCTCGGGGTCGAGGACCGTGGCGCCCGCGGCGATCCGATCGATCGAGTCGAGGAAGTCCCTCACGTCCGCCACGCGATCCTTCAGCAGGTATCCGAGGGCCGCGTTCTGGCCGGTGATGAGGTCGCTCGCATAGCGCTCCTCGACGTACTGACTGAGCACCAGCACGGGGAGGGCGGGATGCTGCGCCCGCAGCGTCAGCGCGGCCCGGATGCCCTCGTCGGTGAACGTCGGCGGCAGTCGGACGTCGAGGACGCAGAGCTCCGGCGCCGTCTCGGTGACCGTCTCGACGATGCCGTCGGCGTGGGGGAGGGCGGCGACCACGGTGTGACCGGCGTCCTCGAGCACGCGGACCAGGCCCTCGCGCAGGAGCGTCGAGTCCTCGCAGATCAGGATGCGCACGGGACCGTCACCTCCAGTGCGGTCGGCCCGCCGGCCGGGCTGTCGAGCGTCGCGGTGCCGCCGGCGGCGAGCACCCGGTTCATGATCCCGTCGAGACCGCCGCCGGGCAGCACGCGGGCTCCGCCGATGCCGTTGTCCTCGACGCGCGCCCAGATGAGGCGGCCGGTAGCGGCGTCACCGCGGCCTCGGACCACGACGCGCACCTCGGTGGCGCGGGCGTGTTTGGCGGCGTTCGTGAGCGACTCGGCGATGACGAAGTACACCGCCGCCTCCGACGTCGCGCTGCAGCGTTCGTCGAGACGGACGTCGAGGGCGACGGGGACGTGGGACCGTGCCGCGAGGGCTGAGAGGGCGGCATCCAGTCCCCGGTCGTCGAGGACCGAGGCGTGGATGCCGCGGGCCAGCTGCCGCAACTCGGTGATGGCGGCCTTCGTCGAGGTGTGCGCCTCGTCGATCAGTTCCTTCGCGGCGACCGGGTCGGAGTCGATCTTCTGCTGCGCGAGCCCCAAGGTCATGCCGACCGAGACGAGCCGCGGCTGGACGCCGTCGTGCAGGTCGCGTTCGATGCGGGTGCGCTCGACCTCGCTGGCCCGCACCGCGCCGGCCCGCTGCGCGCCGGCGGCACGCGCCTGCTCGGCGAGGACGGCCTCGCGCGACGGGACGAGGATCGACCGGGTGAGCAGGTCGTCGAGGAGCGAGATGCCGAACAGGATGCCGAGGCTCACGAGGACCGCGAGGATGCCGCCGGCAACCGCCCAGCCGCCCGTGACCGGGATGCCGAGAACCGGTACCCGCCCGCCTGCGGCGCCGCCGAGAGGCGAGACGGCGAGGCCGATCCCGGTGACGACGGCGGACGTGGCGCCGATGACGATCCAGCCGAGCACGGCGGCGATCGCGAAGCTGCCGATGCCGCGCCACATCGCCCCGTCGATGAACTGGAGCCACAGTGTGCGGAGGAATCCGCGGAAGCCCGGCTCGCCGCTCGTGCGGATCGTCAGCGGCGGGATTCCGTGCCCGTACAGTCCCTCGGCGCGCTCGTGCTCGAGCCAGGCGCCGGCCCACACGAGGTAGACGGAGGCGATCATCAGGGGGATGCCGATGCCGAAGACGAGGGCGAGTCCGACACCGGTGCCGAAGAGGGTGAGGACGGTGGTCAGGATGCCGATGCCCACCAGGGCGACGGCGGCGAGCTGCGCGAGCGCGCCGAGGCGCCGCAGCGGCCGCAGCCGTCGGGGCGGCGAGGAGGTGTCGGAAGTCATGTCACCCACGCTAGGGGCGGGGTCCGCCCCTCACATCGGGGCCGACCGGAGACCTCGTTTCGGGTTATCCCCCAGAGGCCGGGATCGGGCGTACGGTGGCGGGATGGTCAGCATCCCCACGGTCTCCCTCAACGACGGCACCGCGTTCCCGCAGCTCGGTCTCGGCACGTACAACTTGCGGGGCGAGGAGGGGACGCAGGCGATCGTCACGGCGATCGAGGGCGGCTACCGGCTCCTCGACTCGGCGGTCAACTACGAGAACGAGCGCGAGGTCGGCGAGGCCGTCCGACGCAGCGGCATCCGCGACGAGCTCATCGTCACGACGAAGGTGCCCGGACGCGACCACGGGTACGACGAGACGCGTCGCAGCGCCGAGGGCTCGCTCGAGCGCCTCGGACTCGACCGCATCGATCTCTACCTCATCCATTGGCCCAACCCGAGCGTCGACAAGTACGTCGACACCTACCGCGCGATGGTCGACTTGCAGAAGGATGGGCGCGTCGGATCGGTCGGCGTCTCGAACTTCACCGAGCCGATGCTCGCCCGCATCATCGAGGCGACCGGCGTCGTGCCCGCCGTGAACCAGGTCGAGCTGCACCCGTACTTCCCGCAGGCGCACCTGCGCGCGTTCCACGCCTCGCAGGGCATCCGCACCGAGAGCTGGAGCCCCCTCGCGCGGCGGTCGGAGCTCCTCAGTGAACGGGTGGTGACGGATGCCGCCGCTGCCCACGGCGTCACGCCCACCCAGGTCGTGCTCCGCTGGCACGTGCAGCTGGGGACCACACCGATCCCGAAGTCCGCCGATCCCGCACGCCAGGCCGAGAACGCCGACGTCTTCGGGTTCTCGCTCACGGCCGACGAGGTCGCCGCGATCTCCGCGCTCGAGCGCGGCCGGCTGTGGGACGGCGACCCCGACACCCACGAGGAGATGTAGGGGCCGCCGTCCGCGTCTAGTCGCCCTTCACGTTCACGAGCTGCCGGAGCGTGTGCCGGATCTCGACGAGGTCACCGGCGTCGGCCATCACCCGGTCGATCGGCTTGTAGGCCTGCGGGATCTCGTCGATGAACGCGTCCGTGTCCCGGAACTCGATGCCCGTCATGGCCTCCCGCAGCTGCTCGTGCGTGAAGGTGCGCCGCGCCGCCGACCGCGAGTACTCGCGACCAGCGCCGTGCGGGGAGGAGTTGAGCGAGAGCGGGTTCCCGAGTCCGGAGACGACGTACGACGCCGTGCCCATCGATCCCGGGATGAGACCGGGCCGCCCCTTGTCCGCCTGGATGGCGCCCTTCCTCGACACCCACACCTCCTTGCCGAAGTGCTTCTCGCGCTCGGTGAAGTTGTGGTGACAGTTGATCCGCTCCTGCTCGATCACGTCCTCGCCCATCGTCTCGGACAGCTGCCGGGCGACCCGGTCCATCATCTCCTCACGGTTCAGCAGCGCGAAGTGCTGCGCCCACCTCAGCTGCCGGATGTACGCCCAGAACTCGTCCGTGCCCTCCGCCAGGTAGGCGAGGTCCCGATCGGGCAGGTCGATCCACCACTGCGTCGCGAGCCGCTGCGCCACGCCGATGTGGTGGGTGGCGATCTTGTTGCCCACGCCCCGCGAACCGGAGTGGAGGAACATCCAGACCGCGTCGGCCTCGTCGACCGAGATCTCGATGAAGTGGTTGCCCGACCCGAGCGAGCCGAGCTGGTTCCGCCAGTGACCCGCGTACGACGCCGGGTCGAAGTCGTTCTTGGCCGCGAGCTCCTCCAGCTCGGCGATGCGCGGCTCAGCGGTCAGGACGATGGTCCGGTTGTCATGGCCCGCCGACAGCGGGACCGCCCGCTCGATCTGCTGCCGGAGCGTCGTCAGGTCACGAGAGACGAGCTGCGCCTTGGTGAACTGCGTCCGGACGGCGATCATGCCGCATCCGATGTCGACGCCGACGGCAGCCGGCATGATGGCGCCCAGCGTAGGGATGACCGATCCGACGGTCGCCCCCTTGCCGAGGTGCGCATCCGGCATGAGTGCCAGGTGCGGGTGGATGAACGGCATCCGTGACGAGGTGCGAGCCTGCTCGACGGTCTTCTCGTCGATGATGCTCGCCCACGACATCAGCCTGTTCGAGAGCTTCTCCATGGTTCCTTTCCTTCGTGGAGGGCCCGGGAGGCCTTCGTGCGGAGAGGAACACACGAGAAGACGCCCCGGACCTGTGCGGTGCGGGGCGTCGGACGGTGATGGCGTCAGACGGCGCGCGCCGGAGGGTACGGCTGGTAGCGGAACGGGACCTGGGTCTCATTCCGCTGCAGCAGATCACGCCGTTGCGTGGTCATGGCATCCTCCGGGGTATCGCCGCGCCGGTCGGCACAGCCCTGCCACGTTAGCGGCCCGGGCGTGTCGCGTCAAAGGTCGATCGTGCGCATAGCTGCGACGTGTGGGAGGGTGGCCGCATGGGTGGACTCGTCGGCTGGCATCTCCTGATCCTCCTGGGAGTGGTCCTGATGATCGCGCTGATCGTCTGGGGGATCTACTGGATCGTGCGGCTCGCCGCGCGCCACGGAAGCGAGGATGCCGCCGACCGTCGCTCCCGCGTGGGGTAGAGCTCAGGCGAGGTAGCCCCACCAGCCGGCGCAGCAGGTCGAGCCCCAGCAGCGAGGGTGCGGCGGCATTCGGTTCGAGGTCGAACACCGGCCGCTCGATCTCGGCGACCACCCGCACCGCGATCGCGTCGCGCAGGTCCGGATCGGCATCCAGGGCGAGCGGGATGACGATGCTCACGGCATCACCCTCGTGTGCTCTCGGAAGACTGCAGCAGCATCCGCATCCGGTGGAGCACCTCGTCGAGATGATCGGTCAGCGGGGCGCCCGCCGGCTCGGATGCCCAGGCGTCCAGGGCGGACTGCAGGGCTTCGACCGTGATTCCGGCGATCGCCGCCGCCGTCGCCTCGTCCTCGCCGCGACGGCGGAAGCCCTCCCTGATGGCGTCCCGCAGATCCGCCTGCTTGCGCAGGTCCCGCTCGCGCAGCGCCGGCTCGGACGCGATCACCTGGCGGGCGAAGCGCATCTCGGCACGCCGGGGCTCGAAGCGCTCGCGCGCCAGCACCCGGAGACCGTCGATCACTACCTGCATCGGCTGCGCGTCCCGCGTCGCCTCGGCGATCATGCGGGTCGCGCGCTGCGGGATCTCGTCGTCGTCGAAGAAGACCTCGCGCTTGTCGCTGAAGTGGCGGAAGAACGTGCGACGCGTCACACCGGCCCGGTCGACGATGTCGGGCACGGTGGTCGCCGCGTAACCGCGCTCCTCGAAGAGCGAGAGCGCCGCCGCTCGCAGTCGTTCCCGGGTGTCCGGTGCCCATCTGGCCATCCGGACAGCATAGTGACGACACCCTGTGTCATGTGAGGTACAGTGATGACACCACGTGACATCACGACCGGAGGAACCGACATGCCCCGACACCACGCCGCCGCCGTCCTCGCAACGCCCCGCGCGCGTCTTTCCGTCGAGCGGATGCCGACGCCCGACCCGGCGCCACGCGAGGTCGTCGTGCGCGTCCGCGCCGTCGCGATCAACCCGATCGACTGGGTCATCCAGGGCACGGGATCGGTCACCTACCGGTGGCTGCGTATGCCGGCGGTACTCGGCTCCGACGTCGCCGGCGAGGTGGTCGCCATCGGCTCCGAGGTCACGCGGTTCCGCATCGGCGATCGCGTCTTCGGGCTGGCGACGGGGACGGACCGCGGTCGCGACTCCCGGCGCGAGGGCGCGTTCCAGGAGTACACGACGCTCCTGGAACACCTCACCGCCCCGATCCCGGACGGCATCTCGCACGTGGAGGCATCCGTCCTTCCCCTCGGGGTCTCCACCGCCGCGTGCGCGCTGTTCCAGCCGCGCCACCTCGGACTGGCGATCCACGACCCCGCCGACGCGCGTCCTCGCGACCGCGGGGTCGTCGTCGTGTGGGGCGGGTCGACGAGCGTCGGCATGAACGCGATCCAGCTCGCCCGCGCGGCCGGATACGACGTGGTCAGTACGGCGTCGCCGCGCAACGCCGACCTCGTACGGTCGCTGGGTGCCGACGTCGTCGTCGACCACGGTTCCCCCGGCGCCGTCGATGATCTCGTGGCGGGGATCGGCGGTCGCACCGTCGTCGGTGCCGTGGCCCTCGGCGAGACATCGACCGCCGGATGCCTCGAGGTGCTGCGCCGGACAGGCGGTTCGGTGCTCGCGATGGCGAGCATGCCCGTCTCGCTCGCTGAGCTCGCCGGGCGCCGCCGGCTCTTCCCGGCGATGCTGCCCGTGTTCTCGCGCCTGGGGCTGAGGACGCTTCTGCTGAACGCTCGCGCGCGTCGCGCCGGCATCCGAGCCGCCTTCATCTGGGGGACGAGCCTGCGCGACGACGAGGTCGGACGACGGCTGTGGGGGCGGCTGCTGCCGGAGTGGCTGGCGGACGGCACCGTCCGTCCGCTGCCCGAGGCGTTCGTGGCCGGCGACGGGGTGGGTGCGATACAGGAGGCGCTGGATCGTCAGCGCGCGGGGGTCTCTGCTCGGAAGATCGTCGTGACCCTCTGAACCGGAGCGGATCGCCCGGCGATCACACCGGGATCTCGACGAGGCGGAACCAGCGGCCGGTCGGCTGCAGCCGGGCGAGAACCGGAAGGAAGTGCGGGTCGCTGACGTGACCGTCGAACTCGACGCCGACGACGCCACGGCTCGACAGGACATCGAGCGAGCGGAGGATGCAGGCTTCGACGAGGCGCTCGCCGTCGGGGGCCGCGGCATCCGTCGTCTCCGCCGTCAGCAGCGGGGTCTCGCCGTCGACGTAGACGAGGGCGAGCGCGAGGATCCGACCGGTCGCATCCGCCACGACGGAGGATGCCTCGGTGTCGATCTCGTCCCACAGGTCTTCGTTGAGCGCGTCGGCGAACCCGGGCCCGACCGGGCTCCACGATGCGTGCGTCCACTCGTAGATCCGGGCGTTGGTGGCCTCGATCACCGCGCGGTCGACGGCACCGACGGCGATTGCGGCCGGGCCTGCGCGCAGCGCGGTCCGCGCCGCCGTCGTCGTCTGTGCAGGCGGAACGACCTGGATCGTCCGTGCGCCGAGCGCGTCGGCGAAGGCGAGTGCGGGGTCGTCCACGTATCCGCGTGTCATGAGGGGGAGTGGCGCGGCGCGGAGCGACGTGAGGTGCTGCACCATCGCCGTCCCGATCCCACGGCGGCGATGCGCGGGGTCGACCACCACGTTCACCCAGTAGCGGTCACCGTGCACGCGGCTCGTCCACATCAACCCGACCGCGACGATCCCATCGGTTTCCGCGACCACGGCCCGGGTGTGCTCGCCTCGCCACAGATCCGGTCGGAGCTCGTGTCCGGCCGTCCAGGCGGGAGTTGATGTCAGATCGCTCTCACGCAGTGGTCCGATGTTCACCGGAGGATCCTTCCCCGCGCCCGGGTCAGAGCTGGGCGCCGTCGTCGTCGCGGTCGTAGATGCCCTGATTCCGTCCGCGGCGCGACTCGTAGGCGATGAGCCAGCCGATCGAGATCGCGGCCGCCAGGACGAGGCCGACCCAGATGTTCTGCCACACGAGTCCGAACAGAATGCCGCCGGCGAACAGCAGAACCGTCCCGAGGATCCAGAACCCGCGTCCCCGCTGTCGCTGCGCCATGCGGCCAGCCTACGGTTCCCGTCGCCCGGCGCTCGCGCTTCGCACCGTAGGGCGTTCATCTCGAGGTCGAGCAGTTCGATCCGAACAGCTTCGTGGAGGCGGACTACCGCGCGCTCGAAGGGACATGGGCGTCGCTGGGCGAGGACGTCGCTGCCTCCGCGCAGTGGGGGTCTGACGGATTGGTCGACGATGACGTCGCCTTCACCCGGCCCTGGGGGTTCGCGCTCGCCGATGTCGTCGCCCCGGTGGTGGTGGTGCAGGGTGAGCTCGATCGCGTCATCCCGCCGTCACATGCGGCGGCGATCGCCGGCGGCATCACTCGCGCGACGCTGGTGCGGATCCCCGACGTCGGACACATCGCGGTCCTCGACCATCTGCCGACGGCGCTCGCTGCGCTCCGCGGCCTCTGACCTCAGCGGTTCCGATGATCCTCCGGTGCGAGGCGCGGTCCGCGGCGCGGCTCGACGACACCGCTCGCCCCGATGAGGCGGATCACCCGCTGCCGCTGGCCCTTCCACGGCTCGAGGAGTTCCGCCATGCCGTCGTCGTCGACGCGTGAGCCGGTCAGTGCATACCCGACCTGATGGGCGACGTGATAGTCGCCGAAGCTGACCGCGTCGGGATCGCCGAACGCGCGGATGCGCGCTTCGGCGCTCGTCCAGACGCCCACGCCCGGCAGGCTCATGAAGACCCGATCGCGGTCGTCCCCGGTCGTCGCAGCCTCGGCGGCGCGCTCGATCGACGCGCGACGGCGGGCAGCGTCCACGATCGTGCGCGATTGCGGCGGCTCGAGTCCGGCGCGGTGCCACGACCAGCTCGGGATCATCCGCCAGTCGGCCGGCGGCGCGTACATCGGCCGCGGTGTCGGACCGGGCGCGAGGTCGCCGTACCTCGTCAGGATCCAGCGCCATGCCCCGAAGGCCTGCAGCCCGGTCACCTTCTGCTCGAAGATGCTGCTGACGAGGGCGTCGAAGACGAGGTCGGTCGCCCCGATCCGCAGGTCGGGCCGGCGGTGGTGGGTCGCCGCGATGAGCGGATGCCGCGACGCATCGAACTCGCCGGGGTCGTCGCCCGAGCCGCACAGCCGTGGCAGCTGGTCCAGCGTCCATGCGGCACCCGGCCCCCAGGCGGCCGCCCGCACCGTCCGCAGTCCCGGGCGGATCGCGATCGTCGCGACCCCCTCGGGAGTGCGGGTCGCGCGCCAGATCACGCCGTCGACCGTGGTCTGCGACGGGTCGTGCGCACCGCGCTGCTGGTACCGGATGGCGCCCAGCACGTCGGTAGGGACCTTCGGGCGGTACTCCGCTTCGAGCGGCTTCAGGTGCGGGGACGGCGACGGATGCGGCATCCGTTCACGCAGTCCCGACCTCATGCCGACACCCTACGTCCGGGCGCCGACAGCAGGCTGATCAGAAGCGGTCGGGGGAGGGGGTGCCGTGTCCGTAGCGGATGACGACATCGGCGTGCCGGTCGAAGCGGTAGCCGATGCCGCGCACCGTGCGGACGATGTCCTCGTAACGGCCGAGCTTGGAACGCAGGCGGCGGACGTGCACGTCGATCGTGCGCTCGCCGGGGGTCTCCCCGTCGTCGGCGTGGCTCCACAGCGACGAGACGAGCTCTGTCCGTTCGATCGTGCGGCCCTCGCGGAGGACGAGGTACTGCAGCAGCTCGAACTCCTTGAACGTCAGCGACGCCGTCTCGCCGTCGATGTGCACGCGGCGACGGGAGATGTCGATCGTCACGCCTCCGGGCACGTGCTCGTCGAGGGGCTCCTCGGGCTTGGTGCGGGCCACGGCGGCGGGCTCGTGGAGGGCGAGTCGGACGACGTCGACGTCGCGGCCACCGGCGCCGACCGGGGCGAGTGCGACCGTCGCGTGGGTCTCGGCAGACGGGGCGAGCTCGGCGATCGTGCGGCGGAGGGCATCGACGATCACCGAGAGGCTGACGCCGTCAGCGGCCGCCTTCAGCTCGTCGAGACCGACGTAGAGGGCGAAGCCGCGCGGAGCGGTGCCGGCGGGGAGTCCCTTGGGAGCGGGGCGCTCCGTCACAGGCGAGGTGGCGATGTCCTCGACGGCGCGGAGGTGACGGGGAGCGGCGGGGGCGGAGAGGAGAGCGGAGGTCGACATGGCGATGTCCTTCGAAGGGGAACCCGGAGCGGGACGCGGGTTCGAGAGTGTTGCGCGGGTGGCCTCGCATAGGCCGATGTGCGAGAAGCCGGCATCCGCGTTGTGGGCGGGAGGGCCGGAGTCTCGGGGGTCGGTTCGCCGTGTTCAGAAACGGCGGCGCGACCCGGCGGGGATCACCGTGTCAGCGACACATTCGGCAACACATGACAGCACGCTGCGGCATCATGATGCCGGCAGTTCCGTTCGCCTCCCGGGCGGACAGAGTGCGTGCGAAGTCAGTCATGTGGCCGATTATGACGAACCGCGTCGGGATGTGTCAAACCGCCCGCCCCCGAGGAGCTCCGCATGACGGAATGTGACAGATTGCTCAATCCGTCGGAGATCGTGTGCGACACCCGGCGCTCGGCGTAGCGTTAGCGCATGAGCGAGCTGATCTTCACCGACGAGAAGGATGCCGCCCGGTACAGCCTGCACCGCGGCAAGGATCTCGTCAGCATCCTCGATTACAACGACGACGGCACGACGATCGCGCTGACCCGCGCGTACACGATCCCCACCTTCCGCGGCTCGGGCTATGCCGCGGAGCTCGTGCGGCGTGCGGTGTCCGATCTCGAGCGTCGCGGCGATCGGCGCGTCATCCCCGTCTGCTGGTACGTCGCCGACTGGTTCGACGCGAACCCGGGCCATGAGTCCCTGCTGCAGGAGCGGCGAACGGCCTAGGCCTCGCCCGGCTTCGGATCGCGGATCCGCCACCCCAGGTTCTCGAGTGCTCCCTTGAGCCTGTCTGCTGCGGCGCGGGCGACGGCGGTCGACTCGTCGGAGCAGACGTCGATGGCCAGCGGCGGCGGGTCGGCGAATTTCGGGATCTGGACTTCCGCCCACGCGCCGGGGGAGAGGCTCACCCGCGGATAGGCGGTCCGCGCATGCTCGACGACGCCGTCGCACGCGAAGGCGATCGTCTCCAGCGCATCAGGCTTGGTGATCGGCAGATCGACCACGAGTGTCACCACGAACGGCCCGCTCGCCGTGTCGCGCCCGTGTCCCGACATCCGCTCCCCTTCCTGTGCCGCCTCCTCGTTCGTAGTCGCGTCGAGCCGATGCGGTCAAGCCCGTGTGCCGCATGTCGCCCGCGGGTCACCATGAGTGACGACCACGATGAGGAGACGGCCATGGAGCACGACGCAGACGACCGCACGAGCGAAGCAGCACCTGCCGGCGGGTGGTCGGAGCAGGATGCTCCCGTCGTCGCCTCCGGTGCCGTGACGAACGAGCAGAAGGAAGCCGAGGACGAGGCCGACCGGGGACGCCGTGAGGGCGCTCCGATGCCGGATGCCGCTCCCGACCCGTTCGTCGAGAGCGCCGAGATCCAGCAGGGTCTCGACCCCGACGTGCTCACGGACGAGCAGGCGGATCGTCGGGCCGAGTGAGCCGCGTCCGCCGGGCGGCCGGTAGCGTGGGACGGTCATGACATCGCCTGTAACCGCCAGCATCCCCCTGTCCTCGTCGCAGCGCTGGCGGGCGTTCTGGGTGTGCGTGTCGGTCGCGGCGTTCACGATCCTCGACCTCAGCAAGGTCAACGTGGGACTTCCGGCGATCGAGTCGTCTCTCGATGCGACCTCGACGCAACTGCAGCTGGTGGTCTCGGGGTACATCCTGACCTTCGGTCTCGCGCTCGTCCCGTTCGGGCGCCTCGGCGACCAGCGGTCGCGGAAGGCGCTGTTCATCGTCGGGCTCAGCCTCTTCACCGTCATGAGCGCCGCGTGTGCGCTCGCTCCCAGCATTGAGATCCTGATGGCGGCCCGTCTCGTCCAGGGCATCGCGGCCGGCATCCAGATGCCTCAGGTGATGGGCACGATCCAGCAGCTCTTCACGGGCAAGGAGCGGGGCCGCGCCTTCGGTCTGTTCGGCGCGACGATCGGCATCGCCACCGCCTTCGGCCCCACCCTGGGCGGCCTCATGATCGCCCTGGGCGGCGAGACCGACGGGTGGCGCGGCATCTTTTGGTTCAACGTGCCGCTCTGCCTGCTCGTGCTCGCCGGTGTCATCTGGCTGCTGCCGCAGACCCGGAAGGCGACCGGCCAGCCTCTTCAGCTCGATCCGATGGGCATCGTCCTGTTCGGGTTCATGATCGTTTCCCTGATGTGGCCGTTCCTGTTCACCACCGGTTCGCCGGACGACGACCCCAACCGCTGGTGGCTGCTGACGGCGTTCGTCCTGTTCGCCGCGCTGTTCTTCTGGTGGGAGAGGCGATACGCGGCATCCGGTCGTCAGCCCCTGATCCCGTTCCGGATGTTCCGCATCCCCTCGTATCGCAACGGCACGTTCGTGGTGGTCGCGTACTTCACCGCGATCCCGCCGATGTTCCTGCTCGGCACACTGTTCCTGCAGATCGGCGTCGGTCTCGAGCCGGTGTTCGCCGGGATGGTCTCGATCGGCTTCGCGGTCGCCAGCGCCGTCTCGTCGTACTACGGCGGCCTGCTCGTCCACCGGTTCGGGCGCCAGCTGGTGACGATCGGGCTGCTGACCGTCCTCGTGAGCGTCGTGGCGCTCACGATCGTGGCGTACACGATGCCGCCCGAGACGGTCGCCTACGGCATGGCAGCCGCACTTCTGGTCGCCGGCGCCGGCGGTGGCCTCGTGGTCTCGCCGAACCAGACCCTCACCCTGTCCGAGATCCCCGTCCGCGAAGGAGGACTCGCGGGATCCGTGGGCCAGCTCGGCCAGCGCGTGGGTACGGCGGTCGGTACGGCCATCGGGCTGTCCCTGTTCTATGCGACGATCTACCGCGAATCGGATGCCGGCCTCGAATCGCTCGCGGTCTTCCACGACGCGTACGCCTACGGGATGGCGGCGGTCGGGCTCTTCCTGGCGATCGCGACCCTCATCTCGGTCGTCGACCTGATCAACCTGCGTCGTCGAGGAGCGGTGTCACCCGCCTCCGAGTGACGCCTGCGCGGCACGCCTCGGCGGCGATGTCGGAGCCTCGACCTAGCGTGTGAGCATGCGCATCCTGCACACCTCCGACTGGCACATCGGGCGGACCTTCCACGGTCACTCCACGCTCGATGCGCTCCGCGGTGTGCTGAGCGAATTGACCGCCCAGGTCCGTGAGCACGGCGTCGACGTCGTCATCGTTGCGGGTGACGTGTTCGACTCCGCCACCCCGGCCGCCGCGTCGTACACGCTCCTGTCCGACGTCCTCCGCGGTATCGCCGACGCGGGCGCGCGCGTCGTGGTGACGAGCGGCAACCACGACTCCGCGGCGCGGCTCGGGTTCCAGGCAGGGCTGCTGCGCGACGGCATCCACGTCCTGACCGATCCGGATGCCGTGGGTACCCCGCTCACGATCGACGACGCCCACGGACCTGTCCACTTCTACGGCATCCCGTACCTCGAGCCGGCGCTCCTGCGGCACCGGTGGGACGGAGTGCGGACCCAGGCCGCCGTCCTCAGCCGAGCGATGGACCTCGTCCGCACCGACCTCGCCGAGCGGGGCGGGCGGTCGGTGGCGATCGCGCACTGCTTCGCCGCGGGCGTCGAGCCGACGCCGCAGCTCGAGCGCGACATCCAGCAGGGCGGTCTCGACGTCGTGCCGCTGTCGACCTTCCACGGTGTCGACTACATGGCCCTCGGGCACATCCACGGGCGGCAGCGTCTCTCCGAGAGTGTCCGCTACGCCGGCGCGCCCTTGCACTACAGCTTCGGCGAGGGCGACAAGCCCCGCGGTTCTTGGCTGATCGATCTGGATGCCGACGGCATCACTGCCGTCGAATGGCTTGCTCTGCCGGTGCCCCGCCGCCTCGTGACCCTCCGCGGTCCGTTCGCCGAGATCCTGTCCGACGAGGTCCACGCCGTTGACGAGGATGCGTGGGTCTGCGTCGAGTACACCGACGATCTGCCCGAGGCCGACCCGCTGCGTCGGCTGCAGCAGCGGTTTCCCTTCTGCGCGAAGGTCGTGCACGCACCGTCGAGGGTCCGCACCGGCGACACCGCCACCTACGTCGAGCGCGTCCGCGCCGCCCGCTCCGACCGCGAGCTGGTCGAGGCCTTCCTCGAGCACGTGCGCGAGGGGCAGGGGGCGACCGAGCGCGAAGCCGGCCTCATCGATGAGGTGCTCGACGAACGAGTGCGCCAGGAGGCGATGGCGTGAAGCTGCACCGCCTCGAACTCACCGGGTTCGGGCCGTTCCGCGAGCGTCAGACCGTCGACTTCGACGCGTTCGACGACGACGGTCTCTTCCTGATCTCGGGGCGCACGGGCGCCGGCAAGTCCAGCATCCTCGACGGGGTCAGCTTCGCGCTCTACGGGTCGGTGCCGCGATACGAGGGCGGCGACCGGCGGCTGCGCAGCGACCACAGCTTCCTCACCGACCCGACCGAGGTGCGTCTCGAGTTCACCGTCGGCGGCACCCGGTGGCGGGTGACCCGCGCGCCCGAGTACGAGCGGCCCGCCAAGCGCGGGGGAGGGCTGACTCTCGAGCCGGCACGTGCCGAGCTCGAAGAGTGGGTGGACGACCGGTGGGTCGGCCGTGCCGCCAAGCAGCGCGAGGTCGGGATCGCCCTGGACGAGGTGCTCGGGCTCAGTGCGCAGCAGTTCCAGCAGGTCATCCTGCTCGCGCAGAACAAGTTCTCGCGATTCCTGCTGGCCGCGAACGCCGAGCGCCAGCAGCTGCTCCGGACGCTCTTCGGGACCAAGCGCTTCGAGGCGTACAAAGACGTGCTCGACGAGCGCCGCCGAGAGGCGCAGAAGCGGCTCGACGAGAACGGCGCCCGTGTGCGCACGCTGCTGGAGGTCGCCGAGCGCGAGATCTCGGCGAACGACCTCCTCGGCACGGACACCGGCGCCGCGCCCCTCGACGCGGACGTCCTCGGTCGGAAAGAGGCCGTCGAACGAGCTCTCGCTCGGGCCGAGTACCGCGTCGATGCACGAGGCAACGAGCGAGCCGTCGCGACCACCCGGGCGGAGCAGGCGGCGGCCGAACATCAGCGACTCCGCCAGATCGCGCAGCGTCTGGCCGAGCTGCAGAGCGCTCGAGCCGACCTCGCGGCGCGCGAGGCGGAGACCCGAGAGATCGACGGGCTGCGAGAACGCCTCGCGCGGGCGCGCGCGGCGGAGGTCTTGCGGGCGTCCGTCGAGAACGCCATCCGTGCAGGCGCGGAGTGGTCGGCGGCGCAGGAGACCCGTCACGCTGCGGAGGGTGCCTGGGTCGACGTCGGCGGGTCGGCCGACGACGACCTTCCCGCCGTGATCGACGAGCTGACGGGACGCGTCGCGCGCGCCGAGGCCGCCGCAGAAGCGGAACGGGATGCTGCGGCTCTGGGCGACGCGCAGCGGGTGCGCCGCGAAGAGCTGGACGGTCTCGGTGAGGCTCTCCGCGACCTCGAGACCGTCCTCGCGGCCGTTCCCGAGCGGCGCCAGGACGCGGCCCGTCGGCTCACCGAAGCCCGCGCCGTCGCCGGGCGGCACGACGACCTCGCCGCCTCGCGCACCGACCTCGTCGCCCGGCTCGATGCCGCCCGTTCTCTCGACCGGCTGGCTCCTCTCGCGGCCGAGGCCGACGCGGCGTACGCCGATGCCAACGCGCGCTCCGCCGCGGCATCCGCGCACGTCGGAGAGCTCCTCCGCCGGCGCCTGCGCGGCTACGCGGGCGAACTCGCGGCATCCCTCATCGAGGGTGAACCGTGCGCGGTGTGCGGATCCACGGCCCACCCCCGCCCGGCGACGCATGACGGCGAGCCCGTGACCGACGACGATCTCGCCGCCGCGGAGAAGGCGCGCGACGACGCCGCTCTCGCCGAGAGGGCCGCTGCGCAGGCAGCCGCAGCGGCGCGGGAGGACGTCACCGCTGCGGCGGCGACGTCGGGCGGTCGTGAGGCCGACGAGCTGGCCGCGGCCGTCGCCGACCTCGACGAACGGCTGGCGGCCGCCGTCGCGGCGCGCTCCCGCGTCGACGACCTGACGCGCGATGCCGAGCAGATCGACGCCCTCGAGGCTGAAGCGGTGCGCGAGACCACCGCCCTGCGCGAGCGTGCGAGCATCCTCCGCGAGGAGCTCGCCATGACCGAGGGAGCCCTGGAGACGGCGCGGAAGGCGGTGGATGCGGCGCGCGGAGAGTACGAGAGCGTCGCCGCCCGCATCGCTGCGGACACCGAGCTCCGTGGGTTCGCCACGCGACTGCTCGACGCTCGCCGCGTCGAACAGACCCGTCGCGAGGCCGCGGGTGCCGCGGAGGCCGATCGCGACGCCCGCATCGCGGACACGGCATTCGAGACTCCCGACGACGTCCTCGACGCGCTCCTGCCGCCCGCTGAGGCGAGCCGGCTCGCGGGGCGCGTCGACGAGCATGCGGCCGCGCTCGCCGCCGCACGAGCGCGCGCGCTCGAGCTCGAACTCGAGACCGTCGACCAGACGGTCGAACCCGATGCCGTATCGGCCGCTGCCCGCGTCGCGGCCGAGGCGGACGCCGCCCGGTCCGCCGCGATCACGGCGGAGGCCGATGCCACCGGCCTCGCGAAGGGCCTGCGCGACCTGGTCGAGCGCATCGACGACGCCGCGGGCGCGGTCGCGACGCAGGCCGAGGATGCCGCAGCGATCACGCGTCTCGCCGACACCGTCGCGGGCAGGGCGCCCAACACGATGAAGATGGACCTCGAGACGTTCGTCCTCGCAGCCGAGCTCGAAGAGATCGTGGCTGCGGCGAACCTGCGGCTGGCCGAGATGTCGTCGGGCCGCTACACCCTGCGACACTCCGATGCGAAGCAGGCCAGGGGCGCGGCATCCGGTCTGTCCATCGAGGTCCTCGATGCGCACACCGGCAGGCTCCGCTCGCCGCAGTCGCTGTCGGGCGGTGAGACCTTCCTGGCCTCGCTCGCTCTCGCCCTGGGACTCGCCGAGGTGGTCACGTCCCGGGCCGGCGGCATCCGCCTGGACACCCTGTTCATCGACGAAGGCTTCGGCTCCCTCGACCCCGAGACGCTCGAGCTCGCCATGCGCACCCTCGACGAGCTGCGCGCCGGCGGCCGGATCGTCGGCGTCATCAGCCACGTCGAGGCGATGAAGGAGCAGATCCCCGCCCAGCTCGTCGTCGAGGCGACCCCCGAGGGGCCGAGCATCGTCCGGCAGGACGTCGTGACCCAGCGCTTAGGCTGAGAGCATGAGAAAAGGCACGATCTGGACCATCCTCGGCGTCGTCGTCGCCGTGATCATCGCGTGGATCGTCGTGGACATCGCGCTCAAGGTGGTCTTCTTCTTCGGGAAGATCCTCATCGTCGCCGTCGTCGCGCTGATCGTCTTCTTCATCCTGCGCTCGCTGTTCAGCCGCCGCGACGCCTGACGCCGGGGCCGCTGAGCCGGCGTCAGACGCCGTAGAGCTCGGTGATCCGCTCGCGCAACTGCCCGCTGCAGATCGCGACGGCGTCACGCCAGTCGGTGATCGCATCGTCCTGTGCGCTGTCCGAGACCGCCTTCAGGATGCGGATCGGCACACCGAACTGCTGCGCCACCCAGATGTAGGCGTACGCCTCCATGTCGACGAGCGTGCCGCCGAGCGTGCGGATCAGCTCCACGGTGTCGGCATCGTCGACGAAATGGTCTCCCGTTGCGATCGTCGTGCCTTCGCGGCCGGCGATCGACACGGTCGCGGGCAGCGAGACGTGCTGGCCGGCGACGCCGTCGACGTTCGCGACGTCGTGCTGCAGCGCGGTGGTCACCTCGTGAACGCCCACCGTCTCGGCGTCCACCGACCCGGCCGTACCTACGACGACGATCTCGTCGTAAGCCGCCCGATCGAGGGCACGCGTCAGCGCGTACGTCGCCTGCATCTTGCCGGGGCCGGTGACGAGCCGGTCGAAGCCCGGGAGCTCCTCAGGGAAGGCGACGAGTTCGGAATCAAGAGCGGCGACGAGGAGCTTCACCGAACCATCATCCCATCCGTGCGTCAGTGCACCTCGTCCGGGAAAGCCGCATCGAGCTCGGCGAGCCACGCTGTCGCGTTGCCGTCGGACGGTGCGCGCCAGTCGCCGCGCGGCGAGAGCGAGCCCGCAGGCGAGACCTTCGGTGCGTTCGGGACGGCGCTGCGCTTGAACTGCGCGAACCCGAAGTAGCGCTTCAGGAAGACCCGCATCCACTTCACGATGATCGCGCGGTCGTAGGCGAACCGCTCGTCGGTGGGGAAGCCGGGAGGCCAGGCCCCGGCATCCGCGTCCGACCAGGCCTGCTCGGCGAGGAAGACGATCTTCGACGGACGGAAGCCGTAGCGCAGGACGTGGAAGAGCGTGAAATCGTGCAGGGCGTAGGGGCCGATGGTGCTCTCGGTGGACTGCACCTTGCCGTCTTGGCCGGCCGGAACGAGTTCCGGGCTGATCTCGGTGTCGAGGACGGCCTGCAGCACCTCCTTGGCACGGTCAGTGAGGGTCGCTCCCGACTCGTCGCTGTGCGCGACGACCCAGCGGATGAGGTGCTGGATGAGCGTCTTCGGCACGCCCGCGTTGACGCCGTAGTGCGCCATGTGGTCACCGACGCCGTAGGTCGCCCAGCCGAGCGCGAGCTCGGACAGGTCGGACGTCCCGATGACGATGCCCCCGCGCTGATTCGCCAGGCGGAAGAGGAAATCGGTCCGGGCACCGGCCTGCACGTTCTCGAAGGTCACGTCGTAGACGGGCTCGCCCTGCGCGAACGGATGCCCGAGCCCCGTCAGCAGCTCCGTCGCCATCGGACGGATGTCGATCGTCTCGATCGTTGCTCCGATCGCCTCGGCCAGAGCGATCGCGTTCGACTTCGTGTGCTCGCCGGTCGCGAAGCCGGGCATCGTGAAGGCGAGGATGTCGCTGCGCGGCCGTCCCATCCGGTCCATGGCTCGCGCGACGACCAGCAGAGCGTGCGTGGAGTCGAGGCCCCCCGAGACGCCGATGACGGGTTTGGGCTGTCCGATCGCCCGGAGCCGCTGCTCGAGACCGGAGACCTGGATGTTGAACGCTTCGTAGCAGTCGAGGTCGAGGCGGGCCGGGTCGTCCGGCACGAACGGGAACCGGTCCAGCGGGCGACGGAGGCCGTGGACGGATGCCGCGGGTTCCACCGTGAACGGGATGCGGGTCGGCCACGAGGATTCGCTGCGGGCGTTGTCCTCGAACGTGCCCTGCCGCAGACGGTCCTGGCGGAGCCGGTCGAGATCGATGTCGGCGATCGCGCGGCGCGGCCCGTCGGGGAAGCGCTCGGTCTCGGCGAGCAGGGTGCCGTTCTCGTAGATGATCGTCTGCCCGTCCCACGACACGTCATTGGTGGACTCGCCCTGACCTGCGGCGGCGTACACGTAGGCCGCGAGACAGCGGAAGGACTGCGACTGGACCAGGATGCGTCGGTCCTCGGCGCGCGCGATCGTGATGGGGCTGCCCGAGAGATTCAGCAGAACCGTCGCGCCGGCGAGGGCGGCGTGGGACGACGGCGGCACCGGCACCCAGAAGTCCTCGCAGATCTCGGCGTGGACGACGAGCCCGGGCACGTCGGTCGCCTCGAACAGCAGGTCGGTGCCGACCGGCACCTCGTCGCCCGCGAGGATCACCGTGTCCGGGGCGCCGTCGCCTCGCGCGTACCAGCGGGACTCGTAGAACTCGCGATACGTGGGCAGGTGGGATTTGGGTGCGACGCCGAGCACGCGCCCGCGGTGGATCACGACCGCGCAGTTGTAGAGCCGGTTCTGCATCCGCAGCGGCGCGCCGACGACGAGGAGCGGAGAGAGGTCGGCGGATGCCGCGACCATCCGCTCGATGGCGGCGAGGACGGCATCGAGGACGACGTCCTGCATCACGAGATCCTCGATCGCGTAGCCCGAGAGGCAGAGCTCCGGGAAGACGGCGACGGCGACTCCCTCGTCGTGACAGGCGCGCGCACTCTTGAGGACCGCCTCGGCGTTGGTCGCCGGATCGGCGATCGCGACCGGCACCGTGCACGCGGCGACGCGCGCGAAACCGTGCCGATAAGGGTTCTCGAACGGAAGGTCCTGGGTCACGACCCCAGTCTGTCAGGTGACCGTCGGCGTGCGGCAGCCTGTGCTTTCATCGTCTGGTGCCCACCCGTGCCGCCGGATACCCGCCGCTCCCGCCGCCGTATCCGCTGCCGGAGGACTGGCGGGTCGGCATCCCCGCTCGCATTCGTCCCTGGACCGTCGTCGCCTACTCGGTCGTGGTGATCGTCAGCGCGACGGCGTCGGTCGTCGCGGTGCTGGCGGACGACATCGGCGCGGCGACCTGGCGGGCGTTCGTGTTCCTGGCGGCGACGGCCGGTTTCGGTGTGCATTTCGAGCGTGCGGGCGGGGAGCGGGATCTGCCCGAACTCCTCAACGCCGTAGCGCTGACCCGCGCGAAGGAACGGCCGCGCGATTCGTGGGTGCACTTCTTCCGCGAGCGGGGTGCCGGTGCGTGGCTCAGCGGTTGCTTCACGGCGGCGGGTGCGGTCGGAGCCGTCATCTTCGGGTGGGCGATCGTCCGTTCCGTCATCACGGATGCCGCATTCGCGCTCATCTGGCTGATCCCGCTCCTCCTGCTGGCCCTCGTGCTGCTGCTGGCCGGCGCCCTCGCGATCGTCTCGACCTGGCGGGCGGCATCCTTCGGGCGGCTGCCGATCGGTGTCGGGATCGGACCATCGGGCGTGACCCGCTACTACCTCGACGACACCGACGACATCGAGTGGTCCCGGATCGCTCGCGTTGTTCCGACGGTGTCCGCCGTCGACGAGAAGACGGGGGACTTCACCCCCTCCGTGGAAGTCCGGGCCGTCGACGACGAGATCCTCCTCGATCTGAACATCAGCGGGTTCCGGGCACACGCGTGGCTCATCTACGCGTCCATCCGGTTCTGGGCCGAGCATCCCGAGATGCGCAACGAGCTCGGAACGACGTTCGCTCAGCAACGGATGGACTCCTGGCGCCGGGGCATGCTCGGCGAGAGTGTCGGAGACCGCGGATAGTGTCGATTCCCGGAAGGGGATCATGCGATACATCGAAGACGACGGCCGGATCGTCTGGAGCGCGAGCGACCTGAAGGCCGCGGCCGAGTGCGAATTCGCCTGGCTGCGGGCGATCGACGCGAAGCTCGGCCGGATCGCGGCGGTCGAGGACCCCGCAGACCTCACCCTCGAGCGGGCGGGCCGCCTCGGGACGCAGCACGAGCGGCGGGTCTACGAGGCCTACCGGGACGCGCATCCGGGTGCGGTCGTCGAGATCCCCGAGACCAGGTCGTCCGATGCCGTGGGCATGGCTGCCGCGGTCGCCGCGACCGATGCGGCGCTCGCCGACCCCGCTGTCCACGTCGTCTACCAGGCGGCGTTCTCCACCGAGGAATTCGTCGGTTTCGCGGACTTCCTCGTCCGGGACGACGACGGGCGGTGGATCGTGCAGGACACCAAGCTCGCTCGGCACGCGCGCGTCACGGCCCTCATGCAGCTCGCGGCATACGTGGATCAGCTCGACCGGCTCGGGGTGCCGCGCGCCGACGAGGTGCAGCTCCTCCTCGGTGACGGCACGACCTCGACCCACGCGGTCCGCGACCTGATGCCGGTCTTCTCGCTGCGGCGCGAGCGTCTCCGTGCCCTCATCGCCGACCGGGACCTCGCCGCCGGGGCCGCAGGCGAGCCCATCCCCTGGGGAGACGACCGCGGTGATCTCCGCGTCGTCGCGTGCGGGCGGTGCGCGACCTGCGACCTCGAGGTCGTCGCCCAGCGGGATCTGCTCCTGGTCGCCGGGATGCGTCCCGTGCAGCGAGACCGTCTCCGCGCTGCGGGAGTCGCCACGATCGACGACCTCGCGGCGTCCCGCGAGGCACCGCCGCGGATGTCGTGGGACACCTTCTCGGGGCTCCGCACGCAGGCGCGGCTGCAGCTCGAGAGCCCGGCCGGCGGCGTGGACGACGCCTTCCCGGGCACGGAACCGGCGATCCCGACGTTCGACGTCGTCTTCCCCAAGGCCCTGGGCGCTCTCCCGCGACCGGACCACGGCGATCTGTTCTTCGACTTCGAGGGCGATCCGCTCTACACCGAGGGTGCTGCCGTGCAGTGGGGGATCGACTACCTCTTCGGCTGGGTCGACGAGACGGAGCAGTACTCGTCGCTCTGGGCTCACTCGTTCGCCGAGGAGAAGCGCGCTCTCGAGGACTTCCTCGAGTTCATCGCGGTCCGGCGCCGCGCACATCCCGGCATGCACATCTATCACTACGCGCCGTACGAGCCGACGCACCTGCTCGCGATGGCCGCACGGCACGGCGTGGGCGAGGCCGCCGTCGACCGCCTCCTGCGCGACGGCGTCTTCGTCGATCTCTACCCGATCGTCCGGCGTGCGCTGCGCGTCGGCTCGCGGTCGTACTCCATCAAGAAGCTCGAACCGCTCTACATGGGCGACGAGGTCCGCACGAGCGACGTCCAGCGCGGCGACGATTCCATCGTCCGCTACGTCGAGGCACGGTCTCTGCAGGATGCCGGCGACGACGCGGCCGCGAGGGTGATCCTCGACGACCTCGCCGACTACAACTGCTACGACTGCGTGTCGACGCGGCGCCTGCGGGACTGGCTCGTCGACCGTGCTCGCGAGGCGAAGCTCGTGCCCTCCCAGGAGCCCGACGCCGGCGAAGCCGTCTACGAGCCATCGCCGCGCGCCGACGCACTCGCCCGGTTCGCCGCCGATGCCGATGACGAATCCGTCGCTCAGGCCCTCCGGCTCGGAGCCGCCGCGATCGACTACTACCCGCGCGAGGCGAAGACGTTCTGGGCGACGCACTTCCTCCGCCTGCGTGAGCCGGTGTCGGTGTGGGAGGACACCCGGGACGTCGTTGTCGTCGACCGCGACCGCTGCCGCGTGCTCACCGACTGGCACCGCCCGGAAGGGCTCACCGCCGTCCGCCGCGTCGTCGAGATCCGCGGCGAGTTCGCCCCGGGCACCCGGATCACCGTCGGTCAGAATCCGTACGCCGTGTACGAGCTGCCGGCGCCGTTCCCCATCGAGACGAGCCCGCGGTGGATCCACGCGGCGCGGTCCATCTCGGTCGTCGACGTCCTCGAGGACGGCGTCGTGATCGAGGAGAACGCGTACCAAGGGTTCACCTGGCAGGAACTCCCCGTCGCCCTCACCCCGCCGGCGCCGCCGCGAGCGGGAAGCCAGCAGGCCGCCATCGACGCCTGGGCCGATGCGGTCCTGGCATCCGCTCCCGCGATGCCGACCGATCCGGCGACCGACCTGCTGCTGCGCCGTCCGCCGCGTCGCGAGTCCCCGCTGCCGCGCACAGGTGACGACGTCGCCGACATCGCCGCGGCGCTCGCCGAGGCCACCGACGGCTACCTGGCCGTGCAGGGCCCCCCGGGGACGGGCAAGACGTACGTCGGGTCGCACGTCGTGGCGCGCCTCGTGCGCGAGCGCGGCTTCCGCGTCGGCGTCGTCGCGCAGTCGCACAACGTCGTCGAGCACATGCTCGATCGGATCGTCGAGGCGGGGGTGGATGCCGCGCAGGTCGCCAAGGCTCCGAAGGGACCCGCCACGGGCCGGGAGCGTTTCACCGTCATCGCGAAGAACCAGCTCGCCGCCTACATCGATGCGCAGCCTGCCGGGTTCGTGATCGGCGGCACAGCGTGGGATCTCACCCATTCCGGGCGCGTCGCCCGTCGCTCGCTGGACCTTCTCGTGATCGACGAGGCGGGCCAGTTCTCGCTCGCCTCGACCATCGCGGTCTCGGCCGCCGCGAAGCGCCTGCTGCTGCTCGGCGACCCGCAGCAGCTACCGCAGGTGAGCCAGGGAACCCATCCCGAGCCGGTCGACACATCCGCTCTCGGATGGGTCATGGACGGCCACGCCGTGATCCCCGCCGATCGCGGCTACTTCCTCGCCCGCACGCGGAGGATGCGCCCCGAGGTGGCCGAACCCGTCTCACAGCTCGCCTACGAGGGCCGGCTCGAGGCGCACCCCGACACCGCTCTGCGGCGCCTCGAGGGCGTGCCGGCGGGGGTGATCCCCGTAGCGATCGCCCACACCCGCAACGCGACGCAGTCTCCCGAAGAAGCAGATGAGGTCGTGCGGATCGTCCGGGACCTGAGCGGCACTCCGTGGTGGTCCGACGGCGGCACCGCCCGCCCGCTCGCACCCGAGGACGTCATCGTCGTGACGCCCTACAACGCGCAACAGGTGCTCGTCGAGGAGGCGCTCGTCGCCGCCGGGTTCCCCGGCGTGCGCGTCGGGACGGTCGATCGATTCCAGGGGCAGGAAGCGGCCGTCGTCATCGTGTCGCTCGCGGCGTCATCCGGGCGCGACGCGCCCCGCGGACTCGAGTTCCTCCTGCTGCAGAACCGCATCAACGTCGCCGTCTCGCGTGCCATGCACACGGCGTACGTCGTCTACGGCACGGGCCTGCTCGACGACCTGCCGCGCACGCCCGACGGGGTGGCCCGCCTCAGCGCGTTCGCACGGCTGGTCGGGACGGCGCCGTCCGAGGGGACGGTGCCGCCGCAGATCGTCTCGCCTCAGACGGTGCCGTACAGGCGGTCGCCCGCGTCGCCGAGGCCGGGCACGATGTAGCCCTTCTCGTTGAGGCGCTCGTCCATCGCCCCCAGAACGAGGGTGACGTCACGGTCGCCGACCTGCTTCTCGATGGCCGCCACGCCTTCGGGGGCGGCGAGGATGCAGACCGCGGTGACGTCCTGCGCGCCGCGCGCGAAGAGGAAGTCGATCGCGGCGCCGAGCGATCCGCCCGTGGCGAGCATCGGGTCGAGGACGAAGCATTGCCGGTCGCTCAGGTCGTCCGGAAGCCGCTCGGCGTACGTATACGGCTCGAAGGTCTCCTCGTTGCGAGCCATGCCGAGGAAGCCGACCTCGGCCGTCGGCAGCAGCGTCGTCATGCCCTCGAGCATGCCGAGGCCGGCGCGGAGGATCGGGACGACCAGCGGGCGGGGCTCGCTGATCTTGAGGCCGGTCGTCCGGGTGACCGGGGTGTCGATCTCGATCTCCTCGACGCGGACGCCGCGGGTCGCCTCGTAGGCGAGGAGCGTGATGAGCTCCTCCGTCAACTGGCGGAAGACCGGTGAGGTGGTGCGCTTGTCGCGCAGCACCGTGAGCTTGTGGGTGATGAGGGGGTGGTCGGCGACGTGCACACGCATGAGCCCAAGGGTACCGGGGCTACGCTGACCTCGTGAGTCTGCCCGTTCCCGCCGCCGATGATGCGGCGATGACGAGGGCATTGGAACTGGCGGCATCCGCTCCCTGTCACGGCGACGTGCCCGTCGGGGCGGTCGTCACGCGGGCGGGCGAAGTCATCGGCGAAGGCCGCAATCTGCGCGAGCGCGACGGCGACCCCCTTGCTCATGCGGAGGTCGTCGCGTTGCGGGCCGCGGCATCCGCTGTGGGGTCCTGGAACCTCGAGGACTGCACCCTCGTCGTCACCCTCGAGCCGTGCGTCATGTGCGCGGGTGCGATCCTGCAGACGCGCGTCGGTCGGGTCGTCTTCGGCGCATGGGACGAGAAAGCAGGTGCCGCCGGCTCGGTCCATGATCTGCTGCGCGATCGACGGATGCCGCACCGCGCCGAAGTCCTCGGCGGGGTGCGCGCGGGGGAGTCGACTGCCTTGCTGCGCGCGTTCTTCGACCGCAAGCGCTGAGCGGCTCCGTCAGTCCGATGAGCTGAGGATGATCGCCTCGGTCGGCGGAGCGGGGGATGCCGGAGAGCCGATGTACCCCGTCAGCTCGAGGAGCGCGCGACGGAAGACGGCGGGGCGCTCGAGGTGGGGCGTGTGGCCGACGCCGGGCAGGCCGAGCTCGGTCGCGGTGCCCCCGGCATCCGTGTACCGGCGGAGCACTTCGCGGGTCTGCGAGACCATCGGCTGGGCGGGGGCGACGTCGGAGCCGGGCCAGTCGGGGAGGATCCCGAGCGCGCCGAGGTGATTCGGGTCGGAGAAGGACGTGTCCGAGACGACCGGGTCGAGGACGCCGCGCACCCACAGGATCGGGGGTTTCACCGGCAGGTCGACGATCGCGGACACGTCGAAGTTCGACGGCGCGAGCGCATTCAGCACGCCGAATCGGCCGGGCGCGTAGCCGGGCCAGTGCGGGCTCGTGACGGACTCGCCGGGGTAGTTGCCGGTGGCTGTGGAGGTGGACAGCATCGCCTCGACCCAGAGGTCCTCGTGCTCTGCGGTGAAGTCCTCCGCCACGAACGAGGCGCGGAACACACTGCGCGGGGAGGTGGGGGCCTCATCGCCGGACTCCCGGGCGTTGAGTCGACGCACGAAGTCCGCATTGGCCATGCCCGCGCCGCAGCCGGCGTCGTCGTCGGTCAGCCGCGTGCCGTCCAGGCGCGTGCCGCCGAGACCGTAGGGGGGGACGGGCGATTCGAGCAGGATCGTCCGCACCGGGTGGTCGAGTGCGTACTGCAGCGCGACCGCTCCACCGAGGTCCCAGCCGACCAGATGCGGCGCGTCGATGCCGAGCTCGACCAGCGCGACAGCGACATCGTCACTGAGGTCGCGCACGCCGCGGCTCGCATCGACGGGCATGTGCTCGGTTCCGCCGAAGCCCCGCAGATCGATCGCGACGACGCGGAACTCCGCCGGCAGATCCTGCATGAGCTCTTGCCAGACGAGGGCGGATGAGAGCGCACCGTGCAGGAGGACGACGGTGCGGTCGGGTGCGGTGCCGGGGTCGTCGCCGGTGCGCTCGAGGATGTTGACGCCCAGGCGGTCCGTGTCGATGATGCGGGACGAGATTCCGTCGAGGAGGGTCATGACCCGATGATAGGCCGGGGCCCTTATCCGTGCCGAGAGGGTCGATGACAGGATGGGGGCATGACGCACCACCTCCCTCCCGTCGCCATTCTCGGAGCAGGTTCGATGGGAGGTGCGATCGCCCAGGGCATCGCACGCTCCGGAGAGGCGACATCGGTCGTCGTGACCAACCGGACCGCCGCCAAGGCTCGCGAGCTCGACGGGCTCGACGCGGTGACGAGCCTCGCGCTGGCGGACGAACCGACCGCGAACACGGATGCCGCGGCATCCGCCGACATCGTCCTCATCGGCGTGAAGCCGGCCATGGTCCCCGACATGCTGCGCGAGATCGCGGGCGCGCTGCGTCCCGGGACGATCGTGGTGAGTCTCGCAGCGGGTGTCACGATCGAGACGTTCGAAGCGATCGTCGGGCCCGGCATCCCCGTGATCCGTTCGATGCCGAACACGCCGGCCGTGGTCGGCAAGGCAGTCACGGGTCTCGCTGCCGGATCGACGGCGACTCCGGAACACATCGACCTCGTGCGGCGGCTGTTCGAGACGTGCGGTGTCGTCATCGAGGTTCCCGAGGCGCAGATCGACGCGCTCTCGACGATCTCGGGGTCTGGGCCCGCCTACGTGTTCCTCTTGGTCGAGGCCCTCACCGAGGCGGCGCGAGGCAAGGGATTCGACGAGGCCGACGCGCGTCTCATGGCCGAGCAGACCTTCATCGGCGCGACCGCGTTGCTCGCGGCATCCGGGGAGGATCCCTCGGAACTGCGCCGACGCGTGACGAGTCCCAAGGGGACGACGGAGCGCGCGATCGGGGTCCTCCAGACGGGGAACCTCGACGGTCTCTTCTCGCAGGCGACGGATGCCGCACTGGCCCGCGCGCGCGAGCTCGCGACCGGGGTCTGACGCCCGCGCTCAGGCGTCGCCGAGGGTGAGGTCCTCGGCCGTCGTGCGCTCGCTGAGCACCGTCGTGTGGTCGGCCCGGCCCACCACGCGGCGCACGGCGAAGAGGATCGCTGCGCCGACCGCGGCAGAGACCGCAGCGGCCGCATAGGGGGCGCCGACGCCGTAGACCGCGAGGGCGGTCCCCACGGGTGCGCCGATCGCGCCGCCGAAGAAACGGAATCCGGAGTAGGCCGAGCTCGCGACAGCACGCGGCAGGGTCGTCGCCTCCATCGCCGCTTCGGTGAGGATCGTGTTGACCGCGCCGATCTCGACACCGAGGAGGACGACACAGGCGACGAGCAGGGGACGCGAGCCGGCGCTGAGCGAGGCCGCGACGTGGGTCGCCGCGAAGGCCGCGAGGAACCAGAACAGCACCTGGACGACCGAGTACCGCTTCGTCAGTCGCGGGGCGATGAATACGCCGGCGATGGCGAGGCCGATGCCGAAGCCCATCATGACGAGGCCGATGCCGACCGCCGGCAGCTCGAGGGCGTAGGGCGTGTACGACAGGGTGACGAAGAAGCCGGCGTTGTAGAGGAAGGCGACGACGCTGATCGCGAGCAGCCCCCGGTCGGCGAAGGCGCGGAAGGGCGCTCCGATCGAGCTGCGCTGCGCGGCGCGCCCGGGGTCGCGGACGAGGGTGAGGAGGGCGACGACGCCGACGGCGAGGAGGGATGCCGTGCCCCAGAACGCGGCGAACCAGCCGATCTCCCCGAGCAGGCCGCCCACGAGCGGGCCGACGGCCAGCCCGATGCCGAGCGCGGCCTCGTAGAAGATGACCGCGTCTTCGCTGCGCCCACCGGATGCCGAGACGATCGATGCGAGCGCGGTCGAGAGGAACAGCGCATTGCCGAGTCCCCACACCGCGCGGCAGGCGATGAGGGCGCCGATCGTCGGCGACAGGGCGCAGCCGACGGCGGCGAGGGCGATGACGGACAGGCCCAGGATCATGACCGCGCGGGTCCCGATGCGCGTCGAGAGCCAGCTCGTGAAGAACATCGCCGAGGCGGTGACCGCGAGGTAGCTCGTGAACAGGAACGAGGTCTCGACGGGGGCCGCGTGCAAGGTGGCGGCGACCGTGGGCAGGATGGGGCCGACGAGCCCGATCCCCATGAAGGCGATCATCGCGGCGAAGGCGATGGCCCACACGGCGGGCGGCTGCGAGAGCAGACGCGGCGCGGTGCTCTCGGTGTCGGGGGCGGTCGCTGCGGTTCCGGTGTCGAGGGCGGTCATTCCTCCGATTGTACACCGATGATTTACTAGTGAATTAAATAAGCGGTGACAGCTACAGTGGAGCCGTGACCGAGCGCGCCGACCTGATCGACCGCATCCGCGCCGCCTGGGCGTCGTCGATGCCCGCCATGGACACCTCGCCCATCGACGTCTGGGGGAGGCTCAACCGGACGAGCGCGCTCGCGACCGCGCAGATCGAGCGGCTCCTCGCCGACAGCGGCGTCTCCCGGTCGGAGTTCGACGTCCTCTGCGTCCTCGCCCGTATGGATCGCCCGCTGCGTGCGAGCGAGGTGACGGCCGAGACGATGCTCAGCGGGGCGGCGACGACGAAGCTCACCACGCGGCTCGAATCCGTCGGCCTGCTGCGCCGCGAACGCTCCGACCGCGACGGTCGGGCGGTGCAGCTGTCGTTGACGGATGCCGGCCGTGCCGTCGTGGAACACGAGATGCCCCGCGCACTCGCTCACGACGAGCGCCTGCTCGACGGGTTCTCGCAGGCCGATCGCGACACCCTCGCGGGTCTGCTCGCTCGTCTCCTCGCCAACGCGCAGCGCGAGATCTGACGAGGGATCCCGGCGGCCCCTCAGCGGTCGAGCGAGGCGAACCGTTCGATGTCGGAGTTCGTCCCCGACACGATGATGAGGTCGTGGTTGGTGACGACCGTCGTCGCCTCCGCGTACCGGAACGGCTTGCCGGGGCTCTTCACGCCGACCACCGTGACGTTGTACTTCGACCGGACACCGGATTCGTTGAGGCCGACGCCGCGGATGAAGCGCGGCGGGTACATCTTGGCGAGCACGAAGTCGTCGTCGAAGCGGATGAAGTCGAGCATCCGGCCGCTCACGAGGTGGGCGACGCGCTCGCCGGCTTCTCGCTCGGGGTAGATGACGTGGTTCGCGCCGACCCGGGCGAGGATCTTGCCGTGGGACTGCGAGACCGCCTTCGCCCAGATCTGCGGGACCTTCAGATCGACGAGGTTCGCCGTGATGAGGACGGATGCCTCGATCGAGGACCCCACGGCGACGACGGCCACCTGGAAGTCCTGCGCACCGATCTGCTTCAGCGCCTCGATGTTGCGCGCATCGGCCTGGACGGCGTGCGTCACCCGCTCCGACCACTTCTGCACGAGGTCGAGACTGTCGTCGATCGCGAGGACGTCGCGATCCAGACGGTCGAGTTCGCCGGCGCACGCGGCGCCGAAGCGACCGAGTCCGATGACGAGGACGGGCGAATCGCTGCGCAACTGCTCAACCAACGATGGGCCTCTCCACGGGCAGCGCGTAGTGCTGCGTTCGACTGGTCGCGGCCACGGCGGCCGCGAGTGTGACTGTACCAACGCGGCCCATGAACATCGTCAGGGCCATGACGAAGACGGCGGGGTCCGGCAGCTCCTGCGTCAGCCCCGTCGACAGCCCGACCGTCGCGAAGCCGGATACGACGTCGAAGAGCACCTCGTCGAGGGGAGCCTTCGTCAGATGCGCGATCGTGATGGTCGACAGGGCGACGATGGTCGCGCCCCACGCGACGACCGACAGGGCGACGCGCTGGACGTCACTCGGGATGCGGCGGCCGAAGGCCGAGACGCTCGGACGTCCCTTCGCCTCGGACCAGACCGCGAGGGCGAGGACGGCCAGGGTCGTGACCTTGATGCCGCCCGCCGTCGAGGCGGAACCGCCGCCGACGAACATGAGCATCGACCCGACGACGATGGACGACTCGTGCAGTTCGCCGATGTCGATGATCGAGAAGCCGCCCGACCGTGTCATGGCCGACAGGAAGAGCGCCTGGAAAGTGGTGTCCCAGGCATCCATCGTCCCGAAGGTCTTCGGGTTCCCGTACTCGAGGATGACGAAGGCGATCGCTCCGGCGACGAACAGGACGGCGGTCGTGATCAGCGTGAGCTTCACGTGGATCGACCACTTGCGTACGTGCCACTGGTGCTTCCACAGGGCGTAGATCACGGGGAACCCGATCGAGCCGAGGAAGACGCCCACCATGAGGACGCTCAGCAGGAGGTAGTTCTGAGCGAACGGTGCGAGCCCCTCGGCGTTCGGGGAGAAGCCCGTGTTCGTGAACGCCATCGCCGCGTAGTACGGCGCCTCCCACAGAGCCGTCAGGGCATCGACGCCGCTGGACAGCAGCATCGGGTAGAGGAGGAGCGCCAGGGCGCCTTCGATCACGAGGGTCGACAGGGCGACGGTCGAGAGCAGTTGGCCCACCTCGCCGAGGCGCACCGCTTGACCCTCGTTGACGGGCCCGCCGTGGGCGCGCATCGGATTGCTGTCGCCGGCGGCGAGGAGCTTGGCCCGCAGGCCGAGCCGCTTGGAGATGACGAGCCCCAGGATCGAGGCGAGCGTGAGGACGCCGAGCGCGCCCACGTTGACGCCGATGAACACCACGACGTGGCCGAGCGGAGACCAGTGGGTCGCCATGTCGACCGTGGCGAGCCCGGTGACGCAGATCGTCGACACCGCGGTGAACAGCGCGTCCGGCAGCGGGGTGACCCGCCCGTCCGATGCCATCACCGGCAGGGAGAAGATCGCCGTGAACAACAGGATGAGCGCTGAGAAGATGAGGACCGCGAAGCGGGACGGCGATGCGGTCGCCAGGTCGCGCATCGCGGAGAACGCGCGGCGATGCCACGCCGGTCCGCGCCGGGGGGCGCGCTCGTCGACGGCCAGGCCCGTCATCAGCGCCCCTTCCTCGTTCGGATCGTTGTCATGGTACTCCCGCGCGCGGGCGGGCTAACCTAATGCCATGGCGGACATCTTCGACGTGATCGCCGACGGAACCCGTCGGGACATCCTCCAGCTCCTCCGTGAACGAGGAGCGTCGGGGGAGAACGGGACGAGCGTCTCCCAGATCGTGTCGGCGCTCGGAGTGAGCCAGCCGACGGTCTCGAAGCACCTGAAAGTGCTGCGGGAGGCTTCCCTCGTGTCCGTCCGCGAAGACGGCCAGCACCGCTACTACAGCCTCTCCCCGGCGCCGCTGGACGCCGTCGATGACTGGCTCTTCCCCTTCTTCGCCGTCGGCGACGAGGACGGAGCGACCTCCCACGCCCTCACCGAGAGCGCCGTACATGCCGCCGAGGTGGTGGGTCGTGCGGCCGCTTCGGCGAAGCACGCTGTCACCAGCGTCTTCAACAAGCTCCCCGGCCGCTGAGCCCCGTCCGTCCCACGAGTCACACAGGTTTACACGCGTCCCGCCGAAGCCCTAATGTGGAGGCATCTGCGGGGGATCGCATATTCATAAGGGGACAGACATGTCGGACATCTCGGATGTGCGCTTTCTCACCGTCGCCGAGGTCGCAGACCTCATGCGCGTGTCGAAGATGACCGTGTATCGCCTCGTGCACTCGGGTGAACTCCCCGCTGTCCGCTTCGGTCGCAGCTATCGCGTTCCCGAAACGGCGGTCGCGGCCGCTTTGCAACGTCCGATCGCTGACGTCGGCTAGACTGATCCGAGGCATTTTTCCGTCTTGCCGTTCCCGGACGCCGACACCGCGCGTCCAGACCCCGACTTAGTGAGGTTTACCGTGGGTTCAGTCATCAAGAAGCGCCGCAAGCGCATGGCGAAGAAGAAGCACCGCAAGCTGCTTCGCAAGACTCGCCACCAGCGCCGCAACAAGAAGTAAGCGGCAATCGCACACCAAGCGCCCCCGACCGGTTCGCCGGTCGTCGGGGCGCTTCGTGTTGCGTCCGCGGCGTCCATTCCCAGGTGAGAATGGATGCTGTGACCGCACTCACCCTCATCTCCAAACCCGACTGCCATCTCTGCGACGTCGCGCGTGAGATCGTCGACACGGTCGTCGCGGACCTCCCGGAGGGGCAGGTCGACGTCCAGGAGCTGTCCATCGCCGACGACGCGGAGCTCTACGCGACCTGGTGGGAGAAGATCCCGGTCGTGTTGATCGACGGCGACCTGCACGCGCACTGGCGTGTGTCGGCCGACCGCCTGCGCGCGGCCCTGACCGAGAGCGCAACCGCATGATCCGCCACATCGTGATGTGGAAGATGGCCGCCGACGACGCCGAGACGCGCGCCGCGCACGCGACAGAGGTCGCCCGCCTGCTCGAGGGTCTGGTCGGCGTCGTACCCGTCATCCGCTCTCTCAGCGTCGGCGTCAACGTCGCCGTTCCGGAGACCAACGCCGACGTCGCCCTCGTGATCGACCTCGACGACCTGGACGCGCTCGACGCCTACCAGGCGCACCCCGCGCACCAGGAGGTCGCCGGGTACATCCGCAGCGTCACGGACGGCCGGATGGCCGTGGACTTCGAGGTCTGACGAATCTCACCGCGTCACGGCGACGGCTGCGGATCGTCCTCCCGGAGGATCGGGATCGCGTTCGTGAAGGTGCTCGCGCGGCGCTCCGCGTCGGCGCTGCCGGTGAACAGGCCGTCACGGGTCGGCGTCGGATCGGTGGCGGTCCGCACGGCCGGGGCCGCGGCATCCGTCATCAGCACGCGCTGGACGGGGAGGGCCTGCGGCATCGACTCCTGCACCCACGTCACCATGGCCTCGCGGACGAGGCAGCGGAGGTCGAAGAGGGTCGGCGCATCCTTCGCGGTCACGAGGATGCGGACGCGGACATACCCCGCGACGGCATCCGTCACCTGCAGGACCGCCGTGCGGCCGTCCCACAGGTCCGTCCGCTCCAGCACGCGCTGCAGGTGTGAGCGCATGAGGGCGGGCGACACGTTCCAGTCGAGATCCATCTCGACGGCGCCGAGGAGTTCCGATCCCTTGCGGGTCCAGTTCTCGAACGGCGTCGTCGTGAAGTACGTGCACGGCAGCACGAGGCGCCGGTCGTCCCACAGGTCGAGCACGACGTAGCTCAGGGTGATCTCGCCGACCCGCCCCCATTCGCCGTCCGCGACCACGACGTCATCGACGCGCAGAGCGTCGCTGAAGACGATCTGGAGTCCCGCGAACACGTTCGCGAGCACGGACTGCGCTGCGAGACCCGCGACGATCGACGCGATGCCCGCCGACGCGAGCACGCTCGCGCCGATGGCCCGCACGGAGTCGAACGTCAGAAGCGCGGCTCCGATCCCGATGATGACGATGATCGCGATCGCGAGGCGCCGTACGACCAGCGTCTGCGTGCGGATGCGGCGGGCGACCCGGTTGTCGGGCACGTCGATGCGGTACCGACCGAGGGCCACGTCGGTCGCCACGACGACGAGAGAGGCGAGGAGCCACGCGCTGGCGGCGATGATCAGGATCGTCAGGATCTGACCGAGGATGCCGCGCCACGTCTCATCGGGGAACGCCACCCGGACGGCGACCCACAGCGCAACGACGAGCAGCAGCATCCGGAACGGCGCGCGGGACTGCCGGCTGAGGACTCCCGCCCACCGGCGGCGGCGCGCGATCACCGCCAGGACGATCGTCGCGATGACGGCGACGACGATCGCGATGCCCGTCCCGATGAGTGCGGCGATGCCGAACTCGACCCATCCATCCCACATGCAGCTGCTCCTTCCGTCGCGGAATGAGCCACCATACGACAACCGCCCGGCCGGAGCCGAGCGGTTGTCTGGAGCAGGGGATCGCGTGTTACGGGGCGAGGCGCGTCGGCCCGCGGAAGAGGTAGGTGACCTCGCGGATCGAGTCCTGGCCGAGCAGCAGCATCAGCACGCGCGCGAGGCCCATGCCGAATCCGCCGTGCGGCGGGGCGCCGAAGCGGAAGAAGTCGAGGTAGAAGTCGAGGTGCTCGGGGTCGAGACCCTTCTCCTTCGCCTGCTCGATGAGGACGTCGACGCGGTGCTCGCGCTGCGCGCCCGTCGTGATCTCGACGCCGCTCATGAGCAGGTCGTACGACTTCGTCAGCCCGGTCTCCTCGTCGCGCATGTGGTAGAACGCACGGATCTCGGGGTGGTAATCGGTGATGAAGACGAACTGGTGACCGTAGGTCTCCTGCACGTGCGCCGCGATCTGACGCTCGCCCTCGGGGTCGAGGTCGCCGTCGGTGCGGGGGATCTCGTACCCGCGGGCCGCGACGATCTCGCGTGCCTCGGCGAGCGGGATGCGGGGGAACGGCAGCTCGGGGACGACCACGTCGATGTCGAAGAGGGCCTTGATCTCGTCGCCGTGCTTCTCGGCGACGGCGCGGATCGCGGTCTGCAGGAGCTCTTCCTGCATGCGGGCGACGTCCTCGTGCGAGTCGATCCAGCTGATCTCGGCGTCGATCGAGGTGAACTCGGTCGCATGGCGCGAGGTGAACGACGGGTCGGCGCGGAAGGCGGGGGCGATCTCGAAGATCTTGCCGAAGCCGGCGACCTGGGCCATCTGCTTGAAGAACTGCGGGCTCTGCGCCAGGTACGCGGTCTTGTCCTCGAAGTACGGCACCTCGAACAGCTCGGCGTTGGACTCCGACGGCGAGGCCATCAGCTTGGGAGAGTGGACCTCGATGTAGTCGCGCTCGACCCAGTAGGTGCGCATCGCGTGCTCGAGCGTCGTCTGGATGCGGAACACCAGGTTGTTACGCCGCTGACGCAGGTCGATGAAGCGCCAGTCCATGCGCTTGTCGAGCCCGGAGTCCGCCGCGATCGGCGTCTCGGGTAGGGCAGCAGCGGCGATGTCCAGGCCGCCGATCTTGATCTCGACGCCGCCTAGCTTGACGCGCTCGTCGTGCTTGAGCTCACCGGTCGCGGTGAGGAATGTGCCCGTCGACAGGTTCGAGATGAGGTCCGTGAGCGCCAGGGCCGCGGCATCCTGCTCGCTGCCGTCCTCGGCGGGACGGGTCGCGGGATTCACGAGCTGGACGGCGCCCGTCTCGTCGCGGAGGATGACGAACTGCACCTTCTTCTGATCACGGACGGTCTCGACCCATCCGGAGACCGAGACGGGACCGTCTTCACGGGACTGCAGCTGCTGGACGAGGGTGCGTTCACTCACGAGGGTCGAGTCTACGCGGCACCCAGGTTGCGCGGATTGCCGCCCCGTAGGCTGACCCGACGGGGGGCCCGGCCGGGCATCCGATCACCGAGCGCGAGAGAGCACCCGATGACCGTCATGAACACTGCCGCCACCTCCACCGGAGACGGGTCCTGGCTCTCCGCCCTCGCCGACTGGGTCGTCTCGCTGATGGACACCATCGGTCCGGCGGGCGCGGCCGTCGCCGTCGGCCTCGACAACCTGTTCCCGCCCATCCCCAGCGAAGTCGTCCTGCCGCTGGCGGGCCTCGCAGCGTCGCGCGGGTCGTTCACCCTCGCCGAGGCGATCGGGTGGACAACCTTCGGGTCGGTCTTCGGCGCCTACATCCTCTACGTGCTCGGCCGTGTCCTCGGCGCCGAGCGGCTGACGCGCATCGCGGAGAAGCTGCCGCTGATGAAGGGGGAGGACATCACCAAGACCGTCCGGTGGTTCGAGCGCCACGGGGGCGCGGCGGTCTTCTTCGGCCGGATGGTCCCGTTGTTCCGCAGCCTCATCTCGATCCCGGCGGGGGTCTCGAAGATGCCCTGGTGGAAGTTCGGGCTGCTCACGGCCGCGGGCAGCCTCCTCTGGAACTCCATCTTCGTGCTGGCGGGGTTCTTCCTCGGCGAGAACTGGCACATCGTCGAGGAGTACGCCGGCGTGCTCCAGAACATCGTGATCGTCGTGGTCGTCGTCCTGGTGGTGTGGTTCGTCGTCGTCCGTGTCCGTGCCGCCATCCGCAGCCGACGTGAATCCGCGGAGGATGCCGCGGGCTGAGGCCCGCTCGCACGTTGCGCTCAGGCCCTGCATAGGACCCCCTCACGTAGACTGGAGGGGTGCCTGCTGCCCGCCTCCATCTCGTGCGCCACGGGGAGGTCCATAACCCCGACCGCGTGCTCTACGGGCGGCTTCCCGGCTTCCATCTGAGCGACGACGGTCGCGGTATGGCCCGCGCGGCCGCCGAGCACCTCAAGGCGCAGGGACGTCCGGTCCGCTCTCTGGTTTCGTCGCCGCTCGAGCGTGCACGAGAGTCCGCGGCTCCCATCGCGGAACTGTTCGGGCTGACCCCCGTGATCGATGCCCGCGTCCTCGAGCCGACCAACGTCTTCGAAGGCAAGCGGATGCGGAGCGCGCTGCGCAATCCGCTCAACTGGTGGCACTTGCGCACTCCCGCCTTGCCCAGCTGGGGCGAGGCCTATCTCGAGGTCGTCGAGCGCATGCAGGCCGCGATGCTCGACGCATGGAACCGCACGCCCTCCGGCGACGCGGTCATCGTCTCGCATCAGCTCCCGATCTGGATCACGCATCTGTCGGTCGCGGGTCTCCCGCTCCGCCACGATCCGCGGCGACGACGCTGCGACCTGTCGAGCGTCACGAGCTTCGAGCTCGAGGGCGACGTCTGGCGCGAGGTCGAGTACGCCGAGCCTGCCGCGACGGCGGGCGCCGTGGACGTGGGGGCAGTATGAGACGCCGCATCCTCGCCGCTCTCGCTGCCGTGACCCTCGTCACCGGACTCGCTGCCTGCTCGAGCGAGAACGACAACCTGTCGGACCTGTATCGCGAGGGCAACACGCAGGGCTTCATCTCCAGCGACGGCCGGGTCGAAACGATCCCCGCCGCACAGCGCGGCGAGGCACTGTCGTTCACGGGGACCGATGTCGACGGCTCGACCGTCTCGAGCGCCGACTTCGCCGGCGACGTGCTGGTTCTCAACTTCTGGTACGCCGCGTGTGGTCCGTGCCGCGCCGAGGCTCCCGTCCTGGAGCAGACCTACCAGGACACGAAGGCCGAGGGTGCCCACTTCCTCGGGGTCAACATCTACGACGGTCCCGAGCAGGCGACGTCGTTCGATGACACGTACAAGATCACGTACCCGTCGATCCTCGCCCGAGGCGACGTCGATCTGAAGCTCGCCTTCGCGGACTGGACCTCGCTCCAGGCGGCTCCGACAACCCTCGTCGTGGACCGCAAGGGTCGGGTCGCCGCGCGCCTGTTCGGTCAGCTGCCCGACGCCACGACCCTCCGCGACCTCGTCGACGACACTCTCGCGGAGAAGGGATGAACCCCGGGTCGATCGTGATGGGCGAGTCGCTCTGGATCGCGATCCCGATCGCGGCGCTCGCGGGGCTCGCCTCGTTCCTCTCGCCGTGCGTCCTCCCGCTGGTCCCCGGCTACCTCGGCTTCCTGGGGGGCGCCGTCGCGCCGCGCGAGCCGAAGAGGTCGACGGATGCCGCGGCCGCGGGCACGACGACGCTCACCCGCGCGGAAGCTCCGCCTCGCGGCCGCCTGCTCCTCGGCGTCGCGCTGTTCATCGCAGGATTCACGGTGGTCTTCCTGGTCTTCGGAGTCTTCGCCGGGGTCCTCGGCCGGGTGTACATCGAGTACCAGGACCTCATCACACGGGTGCTCGGTCTCGTCGTCATCGCGCTCGGCCTCGTGTTCATCGGCGTCTTCGGCTTCGCTCAGAAGATCTATCGGCCGCAGCTGAAGCAGAACGTCGGCCTCGTCGGGGCTCCGCTGCTGGGTATCGCGATGGGCGTCGGCTGGGCGCCGTGCATCGGACCCACCTACGCGGCGATCCTCACGATGGCCTACAGCCAGGCCGACCCTGTTCGGGCGGGAACGCTCGCCGTGGCCTACTCCCTGGGCCTCGGCATCCCGTTCGTCCTCCTCGCCCTCGGCGCAGGCTGGGCGACCCGGTCGGTGGCTTTCGTCCGCCGCCACATCCGCGTCGTCAACATCGTCGGCGGCGCGCTCCTGATCGCGCTCGGCGTGCTCATGGTCACCGGTGTCTGGACCTCGCTCATGTCCGCGTTCCAGGGGGTGGTCTCCGGTGTCCCGACGTTCCTCTGACGACGCCCCGGCGGTCGACGGACCGCTCCGTCCGAGCGACCACCTCGACAAGACCGGCGACGACGAGCCCGCCTTCTCCGGCGGCCAGCCGGTTCTCGGCGTGGTCGGATGGCTCCGCTGGGGCTGGCGGCAACTGACGAGCATGCGCACGGCGCTCGTCCTGCTCCTGCTCCTCGCGATCGCCGCGATCCCCGGTTCGCTCGTGCCGCAGCGCAGCGCCGACCCCAACGGCGTGACCCAGTGGCGGGCCACCAACCCCGACTTGTACCCCACGTTCGACGCGTTCCAGCTCTTCGACGTCTACACGTCGGTGTGGTTCTCGGCGATCTACATCCTTCTGTTCATCTCGTTGATCGGCTGCGTCCTGCCGCGGACGAAGCACCACTGGAAGGCGCTCCGCGCTCGTCCGCCGCGCACTCCCGCCCGCCTGTCGCGGTTGTCGGATCACGCGGAAACGACCGTCGCGGTCCCCGATGGTGAGGATGCCGCGGGCCACGCGGCGCACGCGGTCGATCTCGCCGAGGCGCAGCTGCGCTCCGCCCGGTACCGCGTCGAACGCTACGACCGGAACGGCGTCGCTTCGGTGTCCGCAGAGCGCGGCTACCTGCGCGAGACGGGCAACCTGCTCTTCCACGGCGCGCTCGTCGGCGTTCTCATCTCGGTCGGGATCGGCGGCGGCTTCACGTACACCGGGCAGACCGTCATCACCGAGGGCGACGGCTTCGTGAACTCGCTCGGTCTCGGCTACACCTCCTTCAATCCCGGTCGCTTCGTCGACACGGAGGAGCTGACGCCGTACTCGATCACCCTCGACCGCTTCGACGTGACGTATGCGCCACCGTCCGGGCAGGCGGGCGACTTCGAGGCGCACGTCACGACCCGCTTCCCCGGGCAGAAGGCCGAGGATCAGGTGATCGAGGTGAATCACCCGATCACCATGGCGGGCGATCGCGTGTACCTCATGGGCAACGGCTACGCGCCGACCATCACGGTGCGCAACGGGGCCGGCGACGTCGTCTTCAGCGAGTCCGTGCCCTTCCTGCCGCAGAGCCCGACGATGACCTCGCAGGGCGTCGTGAAGATCCCCGACACGGGGGGCAAGCAGCTCGGGCTCGTCGGGTTCTTCTACCCGACGGTCGCGCAGCTGTCGAGCGGTGCCCTGACCTCCCGCTACGGCGATCTCCTCGACCCCCGACTGACGTTCTTCGTCTACGAGGGCGACCTCGGCATCGACGACGGTACCCCGCGCTCGGTCTACGCCCTCGACACCGACGGGATGACCGAGATCGCCGGTCGGAACGCTCCCTCCCCGTCGTTGGAGCTCTCACCCGGACAGACCGTCGATCTGCCGGGCGGGCGTGGCACCGTGACCTTCGAGGACGAGACGCGCACCGGCGCGCCGGAGTCCGTGAAGCGCTACGTCTCGCTGTCGATCCACAACGACTCGAGCGCCACGTGGGTGCTCGTGTTCGCGGTCCTCGCGATGGTCGGCCTCTTCACGGCGCTGTTCGTCCCGCGTCGTCGCATGTGGGTGAAGGCGACCCCCGACGGCGACCGGGTGCGCGTCGAGTACGCGGGCCTCGCGCGCGGTGAGGACCCCGCAATCGGCGTGGCCGTCGCCGAGCTCGCGAAACGGCACGGAAGGGCGCTGGACGACGAACCGGCATCCGCCCCCGCGTCGGCAGCGAACGTAAACTGAACCCACCCATCTCCTCCGGAGGACCCCCATGTCGTTCGATGACATCTCCGTGCTGTTGCTGTGGACGGCCATCGCGATCTATACGCTCGGCTTCCTCGCCTTCACGGTCGACCTCGCCCGCCGCTCCGAGCTCGCGATCAAGGCCCAGGACGCCAAGACGCAGGCGCGCACGCTCGTGGCCGCCGGCGGGGGGCAGACCATCGAGGACATCCGTGCCGAAGAGGCGGCCGCCAAGGTGGCGCTCGAGGCGGCTCCTTCGCAGCGAGGCCGGTACCTGTTCGCACGGCTCGGGGTCGTCCTGACGACGATCGCCTTCCTCTTCCACGTGGGCGCGGATGTCACGCGCGGAATCGCCGCGGGCCGCGTGCCGTGGTCGAACAACTACGAGTTCGCCCTCACCGGCACGATGCTCGTCGTGATGGTGTTCCTCACCGTGCTGGTGAAGTACGACCTGCGCTTCCTCGGCGCGTTCATCAACGGCCTCATCGTCGTCCTCCTGGGCGGTGCCGCGCTGGCGTACTACGTCGAGGTCGTTCCGCTGTCCGACCCGCTGAAGAGCGTCTGGCTCGTCATCCACGTGTTCGTCGCCTCGCTCGCGTCGGCCTTCTACGCGCTCGCGTTCGCGCTGTCGGTCGTGCAGCTGCTGCAGTCCCGGCGCGAGCGCATCGCGCTGGCAGCGGTGGGAACGGATGCCGCGCCCCGCACGCGTCTGCCGTTCCTGCGGACGCTCCCCAGCGCCGAGGTGCTCGAGTCGCTCGCCTACCGGTTCGCGATCATCGGGTTCGTCCTGTGGACCTTCACCCTCATCGCCGGCGCCATCTGGGCGAACGACGCGTGGGGCCGCTACTGGGGCTTCGACACGAAGGAAGTGTGGACCTTCGTGATCTGGGTGGTCTACGCCGGCTACATCCACGCCCGCGCTACGCGCGGCTGGCGCGGCACGCGCTCGGCCTGGCTGTCGATCGTGGGCTTCACCGCCGTTCTGTTCAACTTCACGATCGTGAACCAGTTCTTCCAGGGGCTGCACTCCTACAGCGGCCTCAGCTGATCCTCGTGGCGCAGATCCCCGCCACCGTCGTGACCTACCCCGACGGCGAGGTCGCCGGGACGGCGACCGTCGTCCACGCCGTGCCGCTCGAAGGCGGCCGGACGGGCGTGCTCCTCGATCGGACCCCGTTCCACCCCGTCGACACCGCCTGGCCCGACCAGCCCGCCGACGTCGGTGTGTTGCGCACCGCGGACGGGGAGATCCCGGTGGTCGCGACCCTGACCGGGGGAGTCCACGACGGAGAGCTGGTCGTCGGCTCGGACCTGCCGGTGCGGATGGGGACCGAGGGGTGGACGTTCGTCGTCGTGCACGTCGTCGACGGGCCGGGTCCCGCCGTCGGGGAGAGCGTCGAGGCGGGTGTCGACCCCGAGCTGCGCGCCGCCCTGTCCGCCGGCCATACGGCCTGCCACCTGGCATCCCTCGCCCTCGACGCCGCCCTCTCGGACGCGTGGACGAAAGATGTGACGACGGATGCCGCCGGCCACCCCGCGTTCGACATGCTCGCGATCCAGACCTCCCGCATCACGTCGTACGGCTCGACCGACGTCTACCGCGTCGGCAAGTCACTGCGGAAGAAGGGCTTCGATCCGAGCGCCCTCGACGATCTGCGCGCCCTCGAGCAGCGCATCGAGGCGACGCTGACGGAGTGGGCCGGCTCGTCGGGAGGCATCGGCATCCACCGCGACGATCACACGCTCGCCGGCCGCCGGTCGTGGCGCTGCGAACTGCCAGGCGGCCCTGTCGAACTCCCGTGCGGCGGGACGCACCTGACGTCCCTCGCGCAGATCGAGCGGCTGACCGTCGCTCTCGAAGCGAGCGGGGTGCCCGGCGGCATCCAGTTCACCATGACGACGTCGGTCACCGTCTCCCGTTGAGCCTGCGGGGCGGGCGCGCCTTTCGTGCGCGCCCGCCCGCGGCCGACCGGGGTCAGGCCGGCTGCGTCAGCACGGCCCGGGCCGAGGTGGAGCGGTGCCGCGCGACGGCGAGGATGCCCGCGCCGATGGCGAGCACCGTCCAGAGCACGAGGCCCACCGCGGCCGTCGCGCCCCCGCCGGCATCCGTCAGCGCCGCCAGCATGGACGTGTAAGCCGGTGCCGTCGGCAGGAGCCCCGCGACATCGAGCAGGGTGCCCGGCACGGTGGACACGATGCCGGTCGCCAGCGCCATGACGCCGACGAGCACCGAGATCCAGCGGCCGATGCCCCCGAACAGTGCCACCAGCGCGTGGTTGACTGCGGCGAACGCGACACCGGCGAGCACGCACATGGCGGCGAAGAGCCACCACCTGTCCGCGTCGTATCCGGCCGCGAGCTGGACGACGACGGCCACAAGGGCGCCCTGCAGCGCGCCGATCACGACGCCCGGTGCGAGCGCGCGGAGCGCGAGGGCGGCCGAGGACCGACGCGACGACAGCGCGGTCCGCGGGACTGCGCGCAGGACCACGAACGACGCGAGACCGCCGAACCACAGGGCGAGGGTGGCCAGCAGCGGCACGGCCGATGCGCCGAACAGCGAGCTGCCCGTACCGTCGGCCACCACCGGGTCGGCGACGATCGAGGCGAGGTCCTTCGCCTCGTTCTTCGTGTACGACGGCACGCCGTCGACCGCTTTGTCGAGGCCGCCGGCGAGGTCATCCGTGCCGTCGGCGAGCTTGCCGACACCGGTCGACAGCTCCCCGGCACCGCCGGCGAGCGCGTCGACACCGGCCGCGAGCTTGTCGCCGCCCTCCGCCGCGGCGCCGGCACCGGTCGCGAGGTCGCGTGCACCCGTCGACAGCTGACCTGCGCCGGACGAGAGCTGCTCTGCGCCGTCGGCCAGCTTGCCCATGCCGCCCGCGAGCTTCTCGGCGGCGGCGGCCGAGGTGCGGAGACCCTCGGTCAGACTCGGACCGAAGTTCGCGAGCGCGTCGATGTTCTCGGCAAGCTTCTTCGAGTCGCCGACCGTGGCCTGCAGGGCCGGGAGGGCGGACGTCGCGTCAGCCGCGGCATCCGTCAGCTGGTCGCAGAGCTCCGCGCCGGCCTGCGCGGGGTCGCACGCATTCGCCGCGGCGGTCAGGGTGTCGACGATGCCCGTCACCGCCTCGCGGTTCTGCTCGCCGTCTGCGGTGAGGGCCTTGAGGCCTTCGACGACGTCGGAGGGGATCGCCGGGATCGCCGAGGTCTGCTCCGCGGCCTGGGTCAGCCCGTCCGCGAGCTGTTGCGTTCCGTCGGCGATCGGACGAGCGCCGGCCGACCATTCCGAGAGCCCCTTCGACGTGGCTGCGGCACCCCCGGCGAGCTGGTTCGCGCCGTTCTGGAGCTTCCGCAGTCCGTCGGCCAGCGAGTACCCGCCATCGGCCGCGCTCGAGGCGCCGTCCGCAAGCTTCGAGGCGCCGTCGGCTGCCCCTTTCGCGCCGTCGGCGAGCTGGGTGGCGCCGTCGGCTGCTTTGCCCAGCTGCTCGTTCAGGGTCGTGAAGCCGAGGAACACGTTCTCGAGGTAGCCCGTGGTGAGCTGCTGACCGAGGACGGATGCCGCGGTCGAGGTCACCTGCGTCGTGATGGCGTCGTCGACGATGCGCGCGTCGGGCGAGGAGGTGAGCTCGATCGTCGCCCGCTCGGGGGTCTTTCCAGGAGCCGTCGAGGTCGCGGCCGCGGAGAAGTTCTTCGGGATCGTCACGATCGCGTCATAGGTGCCGTCTTCGAGGCCTTCCTTCGCGTCCGTCGAATTCGAGATCGTCCAGGTGAGGTTGCTCTCGAGGTCCTTCGAGCCTTCGACGAGCCCCGCCGTGAGCAGGCGCCCGAGCGGTGTCGTCTGCCCATTGACCTCCACCGGCTCGTCGTTGTTGACGATCGCGGTGTTCAGTGCATCGAGGCGTTCGGTGGGGTTGTAGAGAGCCGCCACGAGGAGGCCCCCGATGACAGCGGGCAGGAGGAGCACGCCGAGGAGCGTGAGCCACGAGATGGGGCGCCGGGTCTGCGCGCGTTCGATGGAGAGAGTCATGAGGGAGTCACCTGGGTGGGGGTGTCGACGGCGAGGGGGGTGGAGACGGCGAGTCGCACGAGGTCCGGATCGGGTCGGTAGGCATCCGCGAGGATGCCGCGGGCCGATTCGACGTCGCGGGCCGAGGTGACGACGGTCAGTGCGCCGGCCTTCGCCGCGACCGCGTTGGTCGCGTCGCGCAGGAGCGCGGCGGCCTGGTCGCGGGCGGCGCCGGTGAGGGCGTCGAGGCCGACGATCACGACGAACCGGGTGCGGCCCGCAAGTGCGCGGCGGAGGTCGGCGAGCGGAGCGTCGGCGCCGCTGAGGTCGGCGACGGAGACGTGCGCGCGGACCCATGCGGCACGGCCCGGCAGCAGATGCCCCGACACGCGCAGCAGGCCGGCGGTCGGCGCGATGCGACCCGCGACGGTCAGCAGGAATGCCCGCGAAGCATGCGGATCGGCGGCCGTCACGAGGAGCGTGCCGCCCTCCGCGACCCGAGCGCTCGCACCCGAGAAGAGGACGACGTCGGTGCCGGTCGACTCGGCTCGCACCTCGAGGTCCTCCGCCGCGAGCGCACCGTTCCAATCGGGCTCGGGCCAGTGGGCGTGGGCGCGTTCGTGCTCGACCGCCTCGCCCTCGATGTCGACCTTGGGGAGCAGCCGCTCGAGCCAGCGCGGCATCCACCATGCCTTCTCGCCCAGCAGAGCCATGACCGCCGGGGTCAGGGTCATGCGGACGAGGAAGGCATCGACGGCGATGCCGACGGCGAGACCCAGGGCGATCGGTTTGATCGAACTGTCGCCTTCGGGGACGAAGGCGGCGAAGACCGCGAACATGATGACGGCTGCAGCCACGACGACGCGCGCCGAGGCGGTGAAGCCGGAGCGTACGGCCGCGATCGCCGTCTCGCGGCTCGCCCGTCCGCCGCGGGCGCGCACGGCATGGACGAAGTCCTCGCGCATGCGAGAGACGAGGAAGACCTCGTAGTCCATCGCGAGTCCGAACAGCACGCCCATGAGGATGATCGGCATGAAGCTGATCACCGGGCCTGTACGTGTCACATGCAGGAGGTCGGCGAGCCAGCCCCACTCGAACACCGCAGCGACGGCGCCGAAGGCGGCGAGGATCGATAGCAGGTAGCCGAGCGTCGCCTTCAGCGGAACCCAGATCGAGCGGAAGACGATCATCAGCAGGATGAACGACAGGCCGACCACGAAGATGCCGAAGGGCAGCAGGGCGGCGCCGAGACGGTCGGACACGTCGATGCCGACGGCGGTGAAGCCCGTCACCTTGAGGTCGACGCCGTACTCTTTCTGCCACTCGTCGTGGTGCGAGCGGAGTTCGCGCACGAGGTCCGCGGTCGCGGGATCGTCGGGCGCCGTGGTCGGCACGATCTGGATCAGGCCCGTATCGGCGGTCTCGTTGGGGGTGGCGAGGGCGACGCGCTCGACGCCGGGGATCGCCTCGACCTCCTTTTTGAGGTCGTCCATGAGCCCGAGTGGATCGGTGGACGTGACGATGGTGCCGGTCATGACGAGCGGGCCGTTCGACCCGGCGCCGAAGTACTCCGCGTTCAGGTCGTAGGCCTGACGCGCCTGGCTCGACGGCGGCTGGACGCCGGCGTTCGGCAGCGCGAGATGCAGATTCGCGGACGGGATCGCCATGACGCCCAGTCCGACGACGACCGCGACGGTGGCGATGATCGGATGCCGCGTCACCAGCATCACCCAGCGGTTGGGTCGTGCCGGGGCGACGGGGCCGGCGGAAGGTGCGGGCTCCGGCTCGGGCGCATCTTCGTCGGCGTCGTCCGCGTCAGATCCGCGGCGACGGCGACGTGTCGCCACGCCGCGCTGCAGCATCTTCCCGCCCCAGCCGACGACGCGGCCCTTCGCGAAGCCGAGGAGCGCCGGGGTGAGGCTGACGGCGACGGCCACGGCGACGGCCACGGCGACGGCGGCGGCGATGCCCATCGTCGAGAGGAACGGGATGCCGGCGATGCTGAGTCCGACGAGGGCGATCATGACCGTCACGCCGGCGAACACCACGGCGGACCCGGCCGTGCCGACGGCGCGGGCGGCGGATTCCTCGGGATCCATGCCGCCGCGGACCTGATCCTGATGTCGCGACACGATGAACAGCGCGTAGTCGATGCCGACGGCGAGACCCAGCATGACGGCGAGCATGGGCGTCGTCGACGAGATCGTCGTCACCGCCGTCGCGAGGAAGATGAGCGCGATTGCGAGAGCGACGCCGATGAGCGCGCTGACGAGCGGGAACCACGCGACGGCGAACGAGCGGAACGTCACGATCAGGACGAACAGGGCAACGAGGACGCCGATGACCTCGACGATCGACAGGGCGGGGATGGATGCCGCGAACAGGTCGCCGCCGAGGGCGGACTCCGCACCGGCGGGGAGCGCCTCGTGGAAGTCGGCGGCCGCCTTCTCGACCGCGTCGATGGTCGCGTCGGAGACCTCGGTGGAGTTCCCGTCGAACTGCATCTGCACGAGAGCGGCGCGGTCGTCATCCGCGACGAGGCCGGTGACCATCTTGTCGAAGGGAGAGGTCGCCGAGGTGACGCCGTCGATGTCGCCCAGCGCCGCGACGAGGTCGTCGATCTCGCCGCGGAGGGGCTGATCGGTCACCTTCTCACCCTCGGGGGCGACCACGATCAGCTGCGCACTCGCTCCGCTGGCCTGCGGGAAGGTGCGATTCAGCAGCTCGAGCCCCTGCTGGGCCTCGGTACCGGGAATCGCGAAGGAGTTGTCGGTCCCCTTCATGAAGAGCGCGACGCCGCCCCCGACGATTCCGAGCAGCAGGATCCAGGCGATGAGCACGCGCCACGAGTGACGGTAGGCCCATCGGCCGAGCGTGAAGAGGATGGTGGACACGGGCGCTCCTGGATCAGAGTCGGACGGGTTCGATACAGCGCTGTATCCGATACACATGTGTATCGTAGACCCGCACGTGGGCGCCGAGTCTGAAGGATGGGTGTGAGATGGCGAGAAGTCGCGAGAACACGCGGGCTCGCTTGCTCGAAGCCGCACACGAGGTGTTCGCGGAGGTCGGGCTCGACGCGGCATCCGTCGAGACCATCTGCGAACGCGCCGGCTTCACCCGCGGTGCGTTCTACTCCAATTTCGAGTCGAAGGACGAGCTCTTCCTCGCGCTCATCACCCAGCTCTCGGAAGACAAGCTCGACGAGGTGTCGGTCCGCGTGAAGCGACTCTCGGGCACCGAGGATCCGATCGACCTCGTCCGCCAGATCGCCGACATGTCGCTCGCTGAGCGGATGGAGCCCGAACTGCTCAGCGAGGTGCGGACGCAGGCGCTACGCGATCCGCGGTTGGCGGAGGCGTTCCTCGCGTGGCGGGCGCAGATACTGGGCCGGGTCGAGACGATCATCCGCGAGGTGAGCGAGCTCCGCGGGCTGCCGCTTCGGATGCCGGTGGCCGACGCGGCGGCGCTGCTGCTCGACGTCTCCGAGCAGTGCAGCGTGCAGTCCGCGCTCGAACGGCTGACGGAGCGTCAGGCCGCCAGGGCGATGCAGTCGCGACTCGAGCAGGTCGTGCCGCTGCTCATCGCGTCCACCTGAGCGCTACGAGGTCGCGGCCAGAACCGCGTGACACCGGCCGAGCCGGTCGAGCCACCATCGCGTCCGTTCGGCCGATGCCGCGTGCGCGTCGAGGAGCGCGGCATCCACGGTCACCCGTCCGACGGGGAGTATGCCCCCCCGCGGTCGCAGCGGCGCGGCGGCGACGTCCGCCGCGAGCAGAGAGGCCGTTCCCAGCCCGCAGTCGTAGTCGAGATCGGGGAGGGATGCCGCCAGGGCGACGCCCATCGCGAGGCCGACCGAGGTGTCGAGGGCGCTCGAGACGACCGCGGGGAGCCCGGCTTCGGCGACGAGGGACAGGGCGCGCCGCGCGCCGCCGAGCGGCTGGGCTTTGATCACCAGCAGGTCCGCAGCCTCGGCTCTCGCGACCGCGAGCGGGTCGTCCGCTTTCCGAACGCTCTCGTCTGCGGCGACCGGGATGTCCATGTAGCGGATCCGGCCGCGCAATTCGGCGAGTTCCGCCACCGTCGCGCAGGGCTGCTCGACGTACTCGAGATCGAATTCGGCGAGGGCGTGTACGGCGTGCTCCGCCTCGTCGAGGTTCCAACCGCCGTTCGCGTCGACGCGGATGCGGCCCTCGGGGCCCATCGCCTCTCGCACCGCCCGCACGCGCGCCACGTCATCGGCGAGCACCTGGCCGGCTTCGGCGACCTTCACTTTGGCGGTGCGGCATCCGTCGAAGCGCGCGAGGATTCCCGGAACGGATGCCGCGGCCACCGCCGGCACCGTCGCGTTCACCGGAACCGCATCGCGAACGGCGGGAGGACTCGGCTGCCAGCCGTACTCGATCGCGGCCGCCAACCAGGCGGCGGACTCGGGGTCGTCGTACTCGATGAACGGCGAGAACTCGGTCCATCCCTCCGGCCCTTCGAGGAGCAACGCCTCGCGGACGTCGATGCCGCGGAAGCGCGTGTGGAGGGGGAGCGACACGACGCGCGCCGTCGCGCGGAGGTCGGCGAGCGGGGGGAGGAGCATGACCCCATCCTGGCCCGCCCGGCCGCCGTCGCGGGGAAGGTGCGGCGGTCGCATGTCAGAGTCGCGTGTAGCGGCCGCGGAAGAACGCGTAGACGCCGTACGCGATCCACCCGAGGCCGATCACCACGAGCAGGACCTTGCCGGCGGGAAGGTCGGCGAAGGACCGGAGCGCCCCGTCGAGCCCGGTGGACTTCTCGGGGTCGTTCGTGGCTGCGCCCACGACGAACAGCACGCCGACGCCGGCGAAGGCCACACCGCGGGCGATGTACCCGACCGTTCCGAGGATGCGCACGATCCGGCCCGTCGAGCCGGCGGGCATGGACAGGTCGCGCTCGAAGCGACGGGTGATTCCTTTGAAGACGAGGTACGCCGCGATGGCGATGACGACGATCCCGATCGCGACGACGAGGAACACCCCGCCGGGTGTCGACATCAGATCGGCGGTGAGGGAGCGCGTCGATCCCGCCGAGCTCGTGGATCCTCCGGCGGCGAAGGTCGCCGCCGAGAACGCGATCACGAGATACACGACGCCTTTCGCGCCGTTCTTGACGATGTGGACGGCGCGGTCCTTGCCGGAGTCGGCGCTCCGGTCGAGGACGGCGCTCAGGAGGTGCCAGACGCCCAGCGCCGCCAGGCCGAGAGCCGCCGCCCAGAGCAGGAAGACACCGCCGGGCGCCGCCGCGAGCTGCGCCAGGGCGCCCGACTGGTCTGCCTGCTCGCCGCCCGCCTGGCCGAACGCGAGGGAGATGGCGATGATGCCGACGACGATGTGCACCACACCGCTCGCGGCGAAGCCGCCACGCGCGACGGTGTGCACTGCTCTGCTGTTCTTCGCGCTGTGCGCTGCGGATGTGGCCGAGGAGGTCATCCCGTGAGCGTAGTGACGGCATCGCGCGTCCGCGCGGGGGTTGCGCGGACGGTACAGTGACGCCCGGGAGGGCGGATGGCACCGACACTGCACGACGTCGCGCGACTCGCGGGCGTGTCGATCAAGACCGTCTCGAACGTGGTCAACGGGCATCCGCATGTACGGCCGTCGACCCGGGCTGCCGTCGAGCGGGCCGTCGCCGAGCTCGGCTACACGCCAAACCTGACGGCACGGAACCTCCGCAGCGGCCGGACCGGGGCCATCGCGCTCGCGGTCCCGGACCTCTCGCTCAGCTACTTCGCCGAACTCGCCGGCATGGTCATCGCGCGCGCCGAGGAGCGGGGCGTGGTCGTCCTGGTCGAGCAGACGGGCGGCGAGCGGGAGCGCGAGCGAGAGCTGCTCCGCAGCCCTCGCCTCGGCCTCACCGACGGTCTGATCCTGAGCCCGCTGGGGCTCGACGCGACCGACCTCGCCGCGCGCCCCGGTGCGTACCCGACGGTGCTCCTCGGTGAGCGGGTGTTCGACGCGGCGATCGACCACGTGACGATGCGGAACATCGACGCGGCCCAGGCGGCGACGTCACATCTGTTGGCGTCGGGCCGGCGTCGTATCGCGGTGCTGGGAGCGCACGAGGACGACGGTGAGGGAGCCGCAGGGCTGCGACTGCAGGGGCATCGCGCCGCGCTCGCCGCCGCGGGGGTCGCCTTCGACCCCGCTCTCGTCGTGGCGACGCGCTTCTGGGATCGCTCCGGCGGTGCCGACGCCGTGCGCGACCTCCTCGCTCGGGGCGTCGACGTCGACGCCGTGTTCGGGCTCAACGACACCCTCGCGCTCGGGGCGATCCGCGCGCTGCAGGAAGCGGGGCGGCGGGTGCCCGACGATGTCGCCGTGGTCGGGTTCGACGACCTCGACGAGGCGCGGTATTCGATCCCGTCGCTGACCACGATCGATCCGGGGCGGCGGTGGATCGCGCAGACGGCCGTCGACACGCTGCTCGGCCGCGTCGCCGACTCGGCCCCCGGCGGCCCCCGCGTGCTGGCGGCCGACTTCACGCTGCGCGTGCGGGAGTCCGCGCCCGGCCTGCCGCGGCGCTGATCGCGGCTCCCGGACCTTGACGCCCGGCATCCCTTTCGTCATCATGAATTACAACGTTTACCTTCTTCGGACAAGGACGCCCATGACCTCCGCACGCCTCATCGTCGACGCCGCATCGCCCATCGGGGAGGTCCGCCGCAAGATCTTCGGCGGGTTCGTCGAACACCTCGGCCGTCACATCTACGACGGCATCTTCGAGCCCGGTCATGAGACAGCGGATGCCGAGGGTTTCCGCACCGACGTCATCGACCTCGTCAAGGAGCTCGGGGTCGACACGATCCGCTACCCCGGCGGCAACTTCGTGTCCGGCTTCCGCTGGGAGGACTCGGTCGGGCCCGTCGCCGAGCGCCCGCGTCGCCTCGACCTGGCGTGGCACTCGACCGAGACGAACCAGGTCGGCCTGCACGAGTTCTCATCGTGGCTCGACAAGGTCGGCAGCGACCTGATGATGGCCGTCAACCTCGGCACGCGCGGCACGCTCGAGGCGATCGACCTGCTCGAGTACTGCAACATCCGCTCGGGCACCGCGCTCAGCGACCAGCGCGTCGCCAACGGCGCGACGGACCCGTTCGGCATCCGGATGTGGTGCCTCGGCAACGAGATGGACGGCCCCTGGCAGCTCGGCCACCGCTCCGCCGAGGACTACGGCAAGCTCGCGTCGCGGACCGCGAAGGGGATGCGGCAGCTCGACCCGTCGATCCAGCTCGTCGTCTGCGGTTCGTCGGGCGCGACGATGCCGACGTTCGGCGAATGGGAGCGCGTCGTCCTGACGCACACCTACGACGACGTCGACCTCATCTCGTGCCACGCGTACTACGAGGAGAAGGACGGCGACATCGACAGCTTCCTCGCCTCGGCTGTCGACATGGACCGCTTCATCGAGACCGTCGTCGCGACCGCCGACCACGTCGCCGCGATCAAGCGCTCGTCGAAGAAGATCGACATCTCTTTCGACGAGTGGAACGTCTGGTACCTGTCGCGGTGGGAGAACGTCGAGAAGATCGACGGCATCGACAACTGGCCCGTCGCGCCGCGCCTGCTCGAGGACGTGTATTCGGTGGTGGATGCCGTGGTCTTCGGCAGCCTCATGATCTCGCTGCTCAAGCACGCCGACCGTGTGGCCAGCGCCTCGCTCGCGCAGCTGGTCAACGTGATCGCGCCGATCATGACCGAGCCCGGCGGTCCCGCCTGGCGACAGACGACGTTCTTCCCGTTCTCGATCACCTCGCGCCTCGCGCAGGGGACCGCGATGCGCGTCCTGGTCGACGCGCCGTCGTACGAGACCGCCGTCTTCGGCGAGGTGCCGCTCGTCGACGCCGTGGCGACCCGTGACGACGCGACCGGCCAGAGCGCCGTCTTCCTCGTGAACCGCAGCACGACCGAGTCGATCGAGGTCACCGTCGACGTGTCGGGCCTGGGTGCCGCCTCGATCGCCGAGACGCACACCCTCTCGGACGACGACGTCTACGCGAAGAACACCCTCGCCGACCGCGAGCGCGTCGCTCCGCGGCCGAACGAGTCCGCCGCTCTGGACGGCGGCGCGCTGACGATCACGCTCCCGCCGGTGTCGTGGACGGCGGTCGCGCTCGGCTGAGACGGATGCCGCAGGTGCGACACTCTCGGGTGAGGGGGTCAGGATGAAGCGTGCGGTGGCGGTGGTGGTCTTCGCGGTGATCGCAGGAGCCGCTCTGAGCCGGCACCGGGCGGACCTCACCGCAGATACGCGTCGACCACCAGCGGCCCGCGGATCTCGCGAAGCGCGTCCACGATCGCGGCAACCGTTCGCGTTCCCGCCGTCCGCAGCACGACGTCGTGCGGCCCCAACGGCTCGAGCCCGCCGGTGCGCACCCGCACGACCTCCCAGCCTGCGGCGCGCAGCAGCGCATCCTTCCGGCGATCGGATGCCTCCCGTTTTCCCACGTGCTCGAGCCCGTGGCGTCCCGGAGTGTCGTATTCCACCGCGACCCGCAGCTCGGGCAGCAGCATGTCGGGCCACACCTCGCGGTGGCGGAAGAACGGCCGCGCCACCCGCACCGCGGTCATCCCCTCGGTGAACAGGACCGCGGCGGTCAGATCCGCGCGCAATCGCGCTTCGGCAGCGGATGCCGGTGGGGGAGCGCACTCGCTGGTGAAGGGCTCGCCCACAGGCAGGTCCGGGGTCTTCTCGCAGACGGCCGGCGCCGCGCGCTTCCGGGGCGCAGCAGGGGTGGTCGCCACCGGCATCCGCACGGCCTTCGCACGTTCGACTGCGGCCAGGACCGCACCCGCGTCGATGCGTTCGACGACCGTGACAGGACGGGGCGCCGCGAGGGCGGAACACTCCGGGCACCAGGCTGACCGGCGACGCACGCGCCCGGGCCGTTCACGTTGCTCGGTCGGCGTCGCGGCGAAGCGATGGCCCGCGGAGCATTCCCAGCACAGCCACACGTCGGCAGCCGGCGGGATCTGCGACAGCACGATGCCCGCGTTGAGATCCGGGTGGTACTGCCGGACGAGCTCCGGATACGCAGCCCAGGTCGAGCGGTACGTCCCGACGGCGTAGGGGACGTCGACGCCCCGGGAGAACTGCCGACGCTCCCACCACCACCGCACGGGTTCCGTCACCGCGCCGATGGTAGGCGAGGGCTCGGACACGACATACTGCGAAGATGCGTCCACTTCGACTCGCGCTCGTACTCCTCACCTCGATGGCGCTGGCGGGATGCGTCTCCACGGCGAGCCTCGAGTCGGAGCGGACCCCGACGCCCTCCGCCGAGCGGACGCCCGCCGCGGCGGCGGAGGAGGTCGCCGAGCCGCCGCGGTGCGCGGAGTGGGCCGGCGACACGACGATGCTCATCAACCTCGACGAGGTGCTCGGTGTGATCGAGCCGGCGGACCCGATGGCCGGGTGGACGGCATCCGGCGACGACACCGTGAGGGGAGAGGGCGCGTGCGCGCCTGTCTCCACGCAGCCGGTGGGCACCGTCGAAACCTGCACCGCGCCGGATGCCTCCCTCGACGACGTCGCGCGGGCTCTTTCCAGCGGTCCCCTCGAGTACATGTTCGCCGCGGGCGCGGAGCGCCAGATCGCCGGCTACGTCGTCGGGCGCACGACAGCCGAGGAGTACATGGTCATCGGGATGCAGGCGTGGCGGTTCGCGACGCCCTCGGAGGCTCAGGCAGCACCGATCCTCGACGCGCTCGTCGCGTGCGCGTCGTCGCAGGTCGGCGACGATGGCCGGGTACGTGTCTTCGAGGGCACGGAGCCGACGGTCGTCGCTTCGGTGAAGGGCCGCGATGTCGTCGTCGTCCGCAGTGCGCGTCCTGTCGCCACGTCGGGCGATGATGTGGGGCTGACAGCCACGGAATCGTCGCTGCTCCCGGAAGAGAGCGTGAACGCCGCCGAAGAGTGGTGGCGGACGCAGGCCGTCACCGCGTTCAGCCGCGAGCCCCGCAGGTGATCCCCGCTCAGGCGACCTGCTGGCCGCACATCCCGCACTCGCCGGTCGCGGAGACCTCCACGAAGCAGTTCGGGCACATCGCCCGCACGACATCGAGCGAGGCCGCGGGGCGCTTCGGGGCGACGGTCCGCTCCGGGCGGGCCTTGGGAGCCGCGCCGCGCGCCCGACCGGGGCTCGCGACCGAGGCCGGGGGCGGCGGCGGCGTCTTCGGGCTGTGCTCGGCGCAGTAATAGCGCACGAATCCGGCGTGATTGTTGGGATGCCGGTGCTTGACGGCCCACAGTTCGGTCCGGTCCCGCGGCTCGCTGCCTGCGGGGCAGCTCACGCAGCGCGTCGGCTCGCCGGGCACGGCGTCGGCGGCGAGGACGGGGACCTCGAACGGAAGAGCGTCCCGCCAGTCGGATGATCTCGTGATCTTCATGCGGGGGTCTCTCTGCAGCCCTCGTCGGGGGTGAGGACCGCCCGACAAGCTTCGCACGATCGGCACCCGGATGGGGCCCGCGCGTAGGCTGGCCGGGTGACCGTCTCCGAGCTCTTCGACCCGTCGGAGTGGACCGAGGCGCCCGGCGCCACGGGCTACACCGACATCACCGCGCACGTCTCGACCGACGGGCGGATCGCCCGCATCGCGTTCGATCGTCCCGAGGTGCGGAACGCCTTCCGACCGCATACCGTCGACGAGCTGTACCGCGCCCTCGACATCGCGCGACAGGACCCGAAGATCGGCGTCGTGCTGCTCACCGGCAACGGCCCGAGTGCGAAGGACGGCGGCTGGGCGTTCTGCTCCGGCGGTGATCAGCGCATCCGCGGCCGCGACGGCTACACGTACGCCGCCGACGATGCGACGGCCCCCGACCCGGCGCGCGCGGGGAGGCTCCACATCCTCGAGGTGCAGCGCCTCATCCGCTTCATGCCCAAGGTCGTCATCGCCGTCATCCCGGGCTGGGCGGCGGGGGGCGGGCACTCGTTGCACATCGTCTGCGACCTGTCGATCGCGAGCGCCGAGCACGGGAAGTTCAAGCAGACCGACGCGGATGTGGGCTCGTTCGACGCCGGGTACGGCTCGGCCTACATGGCTCGCCAGGTCGGTCAAAAGGTCGCCCGCGAGGTGTTCTTCCTCGCCGAGGAGTACTCCGCGCAGCGCGCGTACGAGATGGGCGCGGTGAACCGCGTCGTCCCGCACGCCGACCTCGAGCGCGAGGCGATCTCGATGGCGCGGACGATCCTCGGCAAGTCCCCGACCGCGATCCGCATGCTGAAGTTCGCCTTCAACGCGATCGACGACGGCATGGTCGGCCAGCAGGTGTTCGCCGGTGAGGCGACGCGCCTCGCCTACGGCACCGACGAGGCCGTCGAGGGGCGCGACGCCTTCCTCGAGAAGCGCGACCCGGACTGGTCGCCGTACCCGTACCACTACTGAGTCCGCGCCATGCAGCTGAGCCGCCTCGATTCCGCGGATCCGCGTGACGTCCTCCGTGCGCTTCGAGCCGCGGTCCTCGGTGCGGGACCGGCAGTCGCTCTCGGCGCGGCATCCGATCTTCCTGCAGACGTTCCCGCCGGCACAGCCGTCGTCGTCACGACGAGCGGGTCGACCGGGTACCCGAAGTCCGTCGCGCTCAGCCGGTCGGCGTTGACGTCGTCGGCGCTCGCGACGGCGGGCCGGATCGGCAGCGGGTCGTGGCTGCTCGCCCTCCCCGCGACCTACGTCGCCGGCGTCCAGGTCATGGTGCGGGCACTGGTCGCCGGTCGCGACCCGGCGATCCTGGCCGGCTCCTTCACAGCGCAGACCTTCACGGCCGCAGCGTCCGCGATGGCCGCGAGCGAGGGCGGACACCGGGTCCCGACCTACACGTCCCTCGTCCCCGCCCAGGTGCAGACCCTGGTCGAGGCGGGGGAGACGGATGCCGCGGTCGCCCGCGCGTTCGCCTCGTTCGACGCCGTGCTCGTCGGCGGGCAGGCGCTGCCGCCCGGGCTCGCCGACCGCGCGGCAGCTCTCGGCGCCCGCATCGTCCGCACCTACGGGTCGACCGAGACGAGCGGCGGATGCGTCTACGACGGGCGTCCGCTCGAGGGCGTGCGGCTGCGCGTCGAGGACGGCGAGGTCCAGCTCGGCGGTCCGACACTGGCCGACGGCTACCTCGGCGATCCCGAGCGGTCGGCCGAGACGTTCATCCGCGACGGCGACGGTGCGCGCTGGTACCGCACGGGCGATTCCGGGTCGTTCGAGGACGGGGTCCTCCGCATCACGGGTCGTCGCGACAACGTCATCGTCTCGGGGGGTGTGAACGTCTCGCTCGATCGCGTCGAGCACGCGGTCCGGACGATCGCCGGCCTCGAGGGCGCCGTCGTCGTGCCGACGCGCGACGAGCGGTGGGGTGAGGCATCCGTCGTCGTCCTCTCGCGCCGCGCGCTCGGGAACCACGCCGAACCCGATCTGTTCGGTGAGCTGCGCCGCGTCGTCGCCGAGGCCGTGGGTGGGCCGGCGCGCCCGCGGCAGATGCTCGTGCTCGATCAGGTGCCGATGACCTCGACCGGCAAGCCCGATCGGTCGCTCCTGCGACGGTTACTCGCGGACGACGAAGAGCCCACGCCGCGCGGGGAATAGGATCCTTGCTCGTGGCCGCCTCCCGAAAGACCTCCCGCAAGCCCGCCGCGAAGCGCTCCGCGCCGCGCGGCAACCCGGCGAAAGCGCGCGTGTCGTCGGCGCCACCCAAGCCGGCCCCGGTGACCGCTCGCGACTGGATCGGTGCGGCGCGCCTTCGGACTCTGCCGCTCGCGATCAGCCCGATCCTGGTCGGCACGGGTGCGGCGATCGCCGTCGGTGCGGGGTTCCACTGGGTTCTCGCGCTGTGCTGCCTCGTCGTCGCGGTCTCACTGCAGATCGCGGTGAACTTCGCCAACGACTACAGCGACGGCATCCGCGGCACCGATGACCACCGCGTCGGGCCCACCCGCCTGACCGCGTCGGGGCGGGTGACGCCACGAGCCGTGCTGACCGCTGCCCTGATCTTCTTCGCGATTGCCGCGCTCGTGGGTATCGCGGTCGTCATCCGGACGCAGTTCTGGTGGCTGCTCGCCGTCGGAGTCGTCTGCATCGTCGCCGCCTGGTTCTACACCGGCGGCAAGCGACCGTACGGCTACTTCGGCCTCGGCGAGCTGTTCGTCTTCGTCTTCTTCGGCCCCGTCGCCACGATCGGGACCACCTACGTGCAGACAGGGTCGGTGCCGCAGGAGTCCTGGGTGCCCTCGATCGCGGTCGGGGCCCTCGCCTGCGGCGTGCTGATCACGAACAATCTGCGGGACATCGCTCAGGATCGCGTCGCGGGCAAACGCACGCTGACGGTTCTCATCGGCAAGCGCGCGTCGCAGGTCCTCTACACCGTGTTCATGCTGGTGCCGTTCGCAGTCGTGCCGGTCCTCGGCGTCGTCTACCCGGTCGCGTGGCTGTCGCTGCTCGTGCTGCTGGTGACGCTGTCGGCCACGCTGATCGTCTGGACCTACCGGACCGCGCGCGAACTGATCGTCGCCCTCCAGCTGAGTTCCGTCGCCTCGCTCGCGTGGAGCGGGTTCATCCTCTGGGCCTACGTCGCGGTCTGACGGTCAGCGGACGGTGCCGTCGGACGCGGCATCCTCATCGCGGAACGCGTCTTCGACGGCCTCGTCGCTGTCGGCTCGGCGGCGTGCCTCGCGACGCTCGGCGATGCCCATCGACACGTCGTCGAGCGGACGGCGCAGGAAGAGCATCGACAGGCTGAGGCCGATGAGCGCTGCGAAGATCGCAGCGAGCCAGTACTGCTCGCGGAGCACGGGAAACAGCATCATGATCCCGAACGGGACGAAGAAGGCGAGCAGCCGCAGCAGCGCGTAGACGAGGGCGGACCGGGCACGCATGCACACATTCTACGGCGACCAGTCTGAGCGGCCGCCGCGCCGCCTCGGGGTGCGACGGCGCGCCTAGGATGGAGGAATGGCGCGCGTGTACCTCGTTCTGGCGCTGCTGTTCGCCGCTTTCTGGGTCTACAGCATCGTCGACTGCGCGCTGCAGCCGCCCACCCGTCACCGCGGGGTGAGCAAGCCGATCTGGCTGCTCATCGTGATCCTGTTGCCCGTCGTCGGCGGGGTGCTCTGGTTCGTCATCGGCCGCGCCCGCGCGTCGTCGCAGCGCGTGAGTTTCCGCGCTCCCGACGACGACCCCGACTTCCTCGGTCGCATCGGAACCTCGAGCGACCAGGACGAGCGCATCCGCCGGCTCGAAGAGGAACTGGCCGCCCTCGACTCCGAGTCTCCCGACCCGCGTGATCGACCCGTCGACCCGCAGTCCGACGACGACACGGGCGAGCAGCCCCGCGGCTCGCGTTCCTGACATGGCGACTGCCGGACCCGGACGCGCGCCGGCGACCGACGCCGCGGCGGCGCTGCTCACTCGTCTCGTCGAGCGGGGACTTCGCCACATCGTCGTCTCGCCCGGATCGCGGTCGCAGGCACTCGCCCTCGTCGCGGCAGAGCTCGAGGCCCGCGGTCTCGTCCGCCTCCACGTCCGCATCGATGAGCGCGTGGCGGGCTTCACGGCGCTCGGGATCGGTCGCGAGGACAGGATGCCGGCGGCCGTCGTCTGCACGTCGGGGACGGCGGTCGCGAACCTCCTCCCCGCTGTTCTTGAAGCACACCACTCCGGCGTGCCGCTCCTCCTCCTCACGGCGGACCGTCCGCCAGAACTCCGCGGCATCGGAGCGAACCAGGCCACGCGCCAGCCCGGCATATTCTCCGGGTTCGTGCGCCACGAAGCCGACCTCCCGGTGGCAGAGGTCGTGGCGGATTCCTTCGAGGCCGACGAGGTCACCCCCTTCCGCACCGCTGCCGACGACGGATGGGATGCCGCGGTCGGTGCGGGTTCCCGGGTCTCGGGGCCCGTCCACCTCAACGTCCCGTTCCGAGAACCCCTCGCGGGTGAGGCGCCCGGGTGGCTGCCGTCCGCGTCGGCCGGAGTGTCGGCATCCGAGTCCCCGGTGACGGCGGACGCCGTGACGGAGGATGCCGGGGCCGCCGACGCGGAATGGGGCGCGCACTATCAGGGCGGGGGCGGCGTCGGCGCGGCGGTCGAGACCGTCGAGTCGGAGTCGGTCGTCCTCGAGGCCGGTCCGCGCACAGTTGTCGTCGCAGGGGCCGATGCGGGGGCGGATGCCGAGCAGCTCGCCCATGACGGCGGGTTCCCCCTCATCGCCGAGATCGTCAGCGGGGCGCGCTACGGACGGCACCTCGTGCACGGCTACCGTCGGCTGCTCTCCGATCCGGACCTCGGCGGGCGCATCGAACGCGTCGTGGTCTTCGGGCACCCCACGCTGAGCCGTGAGGTCGCGCGCCTGCTCAGCCGCGGCGACGTCGAGGTGTTCGCCGTGCGTGGGCCGGGGGAGAACCTGAACCTCAACGGGGCGACCGTCCCGGTCGACGCGGTCACCGCCGCGAGGGGCAACCGCGACTGGCTGGGGGCGTGGATGCGCGCGTCGCGGGACCAGATCGTGGACCTCAGCCCGGCTGCCCCGGATGCCGATGCCTTGTCGTCGGCCGTTCCCGCCGAGCGTCTGGGGGCGATCTCCGCCGAACTCGGCGCGATCCGCGCACCGCTCGACCGGGCCGGTCTCGTCGATGCCCTGTGGCGCGCGACGTGGCCGCACGACCGGCTGCTGTTCGGTTCGTCCCGCCTCGTGCGGGTGGCCGACGAGGTCCTGGGCGGGAAGAGGGTTCCCGTTCACGCGAACCGCGGGCTCGCCGGGATCGACGGCACCGTCGCGACGGGGCTCGGCATCGCCGCGGCGTCCCAGCGGGGGGCTGCTCCCGGCGTCACGAGGGTGCTGCTCGGCGACCTCGCGTTCCTCCACGACGTCGGGGCGCTTCTGCATCCGTCGGCCGAAGCGGAGCCGCGCATCCAGGTCATCGTGGGCAACGACGGGGGCGGCACCATCTTCGACGGTCTCGAAGTCGCGCGCGTCGCAGGAGCAGAGGCCTTCGACCGGGTTCAGTACACGCCGCAGACCGCGCGCATCGAAGAGCTGGCCACCGCGTACGGCTGGGAGTATCGCCGGGTCACCACGCGCGGCGCGCTGGATCAGGCGCTGACGTCGCCGGTCGGGGGTCGCCAGATCATCGACGTCCCCCTGGAGCGGTAGCGGCGGCATCCGCAAGTCCATCGCGTGATCCTGCGCCGCACGGCAGGATGAGCCGCATGACTGCGACGCGCCACCCTTCCCGCGGCCACTGGACTGCTTCGCCGACGACGCTTCTGCGGGTCGGTGCGGACTTCCGGCTGGCGGACGTCGATCCCGATTCGACGCCCGGATACGACGGCGGAAAGAAGGCGGGCCAGGCTGACCTGGCCGCAGCCGCCGGGGAGTTCGATCAGTTGCAGGAGCGGCTGTACGCGCAGAGTCGGACGCAGCCCGATTCCCCGTCGGTCCTGCTCGTGCTGCAAGCGATGGACTCCGCGGGCAAGGGCGGCATCGTTCGGCACGTGATCGGCGCCACCGACCCCCAGGGCGTGCATCTGAAAGCGTTCAAGAAGCCGACGCCGGAGGAGCTCGCGCACGACTTCCTGTGGCGCGTCGAGAGGGAGGTGCCCGAGCCGGGGTACATCGGCGTCTTCGACCGTTCGCACTATGAAGACGTTCTGATCGGTCGTGTCCGGCAGCTCGCACCCGCGGACGAGATCGACCGTCGCTACGGAGCGATCGTCGACTTCGAGCAGCGGCTCGTGGAGCGCGGGGTCCACATCGTGAAGGTGATGCTGCACATCTCGGGCGACGAGCAGAAGTCGCGGCTCGCGGAGCGGCTCGAACGCCCCGACAAGCACTGGAAGTACAACCCCGGCGACGTCGACGAGCGTGAGCTCTGGCCCGCGTACATGGAGGCGTACCAGACGCTCTTCGAGCGGACCTCGACGGATCGGGCGCCGTGGTTCGTCGTCCCCGCGAACGCCAAGTGGTACGCGCGACTCGCCGTGCAGGCGCTTCTCATCGACGTGCTGGAACGCATCGATCCGCAGTGGCCGGCGGCTGATTTCGATGTCGAGGCGGAGAAGGCGCGGCTCGCCGCGACATGACGAGTCAGAAGGGTGCCGGGTCTCCGGGGAGTGCTGCGGCAGGAGTGAAGGCGACGGCCGGGGTGGGTGCGTCTTCTCTGTAGGTCCTGCCGAGGGGTGAGGTCCATTCCAGGACGCCACCCTTGAGTTGTCGGACTTTCCAGGCGGTGAACTGTTTCATCGAATGATGCCTCTGGCACAGGTGGGCCAGATTCGAGAGTTCGGTCTTGCCGCCGAGGGCGTGGTCGTGGGTGTGGTCGACTTCGCACCGGATGGCGGCGACGCGGCATCCGGGGAACCGGCAGTGCTGGTCGCGGGCTTGCAGGAACCGGCGCATCCCGGAGGGTACGCGGTACGAGTCGGTGGCGACGGTGACGCCTGTGGTGGGGTCGTGGAAGAGGCGCTCCCATATCCCGGTGTCACCTGCGAGTGCGCGGGCGGTTGCGGGATCGATGGGGGACCGGCCGGTGAGGTCGCAGGGCCCGTCATTCGCGCCGGTGAGCGTCGCCGCGGGAACGAGGACCTGCACTCGCGCGCGGATCGCGCCGAGCGGTCCGGCGGTGGTGTCACGGGTGTCGTCGAGTGCGGGGGTGCCGGCGAGGAGGAGGTCGGCGAACACGTCCGCGCGGACCTGATCGGTCGACCGCTGATCGGTCGCAACCACATCGGACTTCGAGGCGCGTTCCTCCCGCGTATCGACGATGGCCCGTGCCTGCTGAGTGAGTCGGTCGTGGACCCCCTCCGCGATCACGGTCGGCAGGGTCGCGACTAGATCCGACATCCCGTCCCGCCCGGGAACGAGTCGCACGCATCGCCCGGCAGCAGCCTCGTCGTGTCGCTCGGCGAAAGACCGGGGGTGCATCCGGTGGGCGAGGATATCCAGCTCACCTCGCACCCGGTTGGGGGTATCGCGTTCGCACCGTTCAATCGCGACGGCTTCGAACTCGGCCCACAGCCCTGCGGGCAGGTTCGCACCGGCATCCACGATCGCCAGCACATGACCTCGCACGATCCGACCCGCCTCCCACGCGGCCACCGCCGCCGGGAACCCTTCGATGATCAGCCGGGCTTCCCCGATCCGGCGTTGCACCGTCCGGTCGGTCATCCGCATCACACCCGCGACCTCCGCAGAGATCGATCGAAGCACCATGTCGCTCAGTCGCACTCTCATGTGCGGATGCCCACCCTGCTCGTCCGCCAACCGACCCGCCGCGGCGAGCGTACGAAGCTGCGCGATCTGCACCGCCGCCATCTTTCGCTCGACGTCTTCGACATCCGCAATGATCCCCGTGATGGCGGTGAGATACGCCTCACCATCGGGGGTTTCCGTCGCGTCCGTCATACCTGCACTCTGTCACCAACCTCCGACATCGACTCGAGCCGGTCAGGGCAGGTGGGAGCGGACCGCGCGGGCGACGGCATCCGGTCGTTCCACCGGGACGAAGTGCCCGCAGCGCGGCACGATCTCGAGACGGACGTCCGAGAAATGCTTCGGAAGCTCGTCCGCCCATTCCACCGGGAAGAGCGGGTCACGGTCGGGCCAGAGCATGGTCGTCGGAACCGTGATCGGCCCCTCGCCAGCCGCGTATCCCCGGTTGGCGACGTACCACTGCAGGCTCGCGGCGAACGCGCCCGGCCGCGCGTACGCCGCGACGATCTCGTCGAGGTTCGGGGGAGGGGCGGCCCCCGCCCGCCAGGTCTCCCAGATGTAGGTCAGGTACGTGCGAACGGCCCGTTCGTCGCCGTCGATGAGGGCGGCCGCCACGGGCTCGCGGTGGAAGTGCTGGTACCAGAAGGTCGAGGCGAGGGCGGGGGATGCCGCGCGGTCGCCGATGCCCGGATAGGCGGGCGTCAGCACCGCGCCGCGGAACCGGTGCGGAGCCGTGCGGAGGGCGGCCTGCGCGATGCGGCTGCCGATGTCGTACCCGACGATGACGATCCCGTCCGCGGCGCCGTGATCGTCGAGCAAGGAGAGGAGCCGGTCGGCGTGCGCCGCGGCCGTCGCATCGAACGGGGCCGACGTGCTGGCGAACCCTGCGCCGAACCCTGAGAGGTCGGGGACGATCACCCGCTGCCCGCTCAGGTGGGTCACCACGTCGTCGTAGTCCGAGGGGAGTCCGGGCCAACCGTGCAGGAAGACGACAGTCATGCGACGAGGCTAGCGACGCCGACGGACACGGAGCACGTTCGCGATTTCCTGACGGGAGCGGACGGCACCCCGTAGGTTGAAGGCATGATCAAGGCCTATATCGCGATCCTGCTCATCGTCGGTGTCGCCATGGCGGCCTTCGGCATCTTGTTGCCTCTCGGCGGTGGGTTGATCATCGCGGCCATCGGAACGGCCGCGATCGCGGCGGGACTCACGCTCATCGGCGTCGAACTGCGGTCGCCCGCCCGCTGACCTGAGGAGATCCATTGCCTTTCGAACCCGTTGCCCTCAACCACACCTTCACGGCCCCGATCGGAGTGGAGGTCAAGGGTGAGACCTGGTCCTGCGTCGAGATGCCCGGTTCGGCGGACTTCTTCGGCACCGGCCGTTCCGTCCGGGTGGACCTCACCGTCGACGATGTCGAGATGTCGAACGTCGGGTTGATGGTGACGGGCACGGGTGGGCACATGGTCTCCCTGAACGCTGGGGTCCGCCGGAAGCTGGGCAAGGACATCGGCGACACGGTGACCGTCCGCCTGACGCGTCGCCTGCGGTAGGTCAACCCCCGGCATCCCTGCCGCTGCGGCGGCTAGCGTGAGGCTCCCCGGCGGACCGGGCAGGCGAGAGGGAACGCGTGAGAGAACCCCACGGTGCGATCGCCGACGACGTGGCGGTCGACGGACGGGTCTTCCGCGTCGTGCGCTCAGAGCCCGCCGCCGCGACGCGCACGTTCCTCCTCGTGCACGGGATCGGGATGTCGCATCGCTATCTGCGTCGGATGCACACCGAACTGGCGCGTACGGACGCGGTCGTCTCCATCGATCTGCCCGGGTTCGGAGGAACGCCCACACCGGACGGAGACCTCGACGTGGTCGCCATGGCTGCGGCGATCGCGGGACTGCTCGACCGCCTCGGGCTGAGGGACGTCATCGCCGTCGGACACTCGATGGGGAGCCAATGGGTCGTCGAGGTGGCGCTGCAACGTCCCGACCTCATCACTCTCACGGTCGCGATGGGACCGGTGGCCGACGACCGTCACCGGACGGCCTTCGCGCAGGCCCGCGCGCTCGCGGTGGACATGTTCGGCGAGTCGCCCAGGGCGAACTGGCTGGTGCTCACCGACTACCTCCGATGCGGCATCCCCTGGTACTCGCGGCAGCTGCGGCACATGCTCGCCTACCCGTTGGACGAGCGCGTCCGGTCCCTCTCGCAGCCCCTGCTCGTCCTCCGAGGAGCGCGCGATCCCGTGGCCGGCGGAGCGTGGTGCCGCAGGTTGGCTGCCGCTGCCCCGGATGCGGCCGTCGCCGAGATCTCGAGGGGTTTCCATGTCGTCCAGGACAGATCGTCGAAGGATGCCGCGGACGCCATCCGCGCCTTCGTAGCGGCGCGGACGCCACCGGTTCCCCGGGTCTCCCGATGATCCGGCTCCTCCGCAACGCCGCCTGGTGGGCCCGCGACTACCTCTACGCGCTCCGATGGCAGGTGAATGCCGCACTCAGCCGCACCGATCCGCGAGAGTTCGCGACGGGGAATCTGACGCCCGTGGTGATCCTGCCGGGCGTGTACGAGACCTGGCGGTTCATGATTCCCCTCATCACCGCGATGCACGACCGGGGGCATCCCGTCCATGTCCTGCCCGTCCTGCGACGCAACCGGCGTCCCGTCGACGAGGCGGCAGCGAGTGTCGTCGAGTACATCGCGCACCACGACCTGCGGGGTTGCGTGCTGCTGGCGCACAGCAAGGGTGGACTCGTCGGCAAGCGGGTCATGATCCGGGATGCCGCCGAGGGTCGGATCGCGAGCATGCTCGCCGTCGCGACGCCGTTCGGCGGATCGCGCTACGGGCGGGCGATGGTCGTGCCGTCGCTCCGGATCTTCTCACCGCGGAGCGCGACGATCGTGTCGCTCTCGAAGGAGCACGAGGTCAACGGCCGCATCGTCTCGGTCTACGGACGGTTCGACCCTCACATCCCCGAGGGGAGCGAGCTGCCGGGCGCCGCGAAGAACGTTCGGCTCGAGACCGGCGGCCACTTCCGCGTGCTGGCGCACCCCCGCGTCATCGCGGAGCTGATCGCCCTGTCCGAGGAGAGCGACGGACTCCCGTGATCACAGCGTCAGCCGGGGAGCGCGGGACCCCACGGCGGCGCGCAGCGCACACCCTCCCGGTCGCCGCGAACACCGTGCGGATCGCGCGGTCCGCGGCCTGTGCGACCAATGCGAGCTCGGTGACTTCATCGGATTCCAGCGACGCGAAGTCGGGGTTGTGCCGTGATCCAGGATCAACGGCGTCGCAGAAACGCGAGGGCGCCCGTCAGGCGAGCGCGTCGACGATCGGGCGGAACTTCACTCGGGTCTCGAGCATCTCCGTCTCCGGGTCGCTGCCGGCGACGATGCCCGCGCCCGCGTGAGCGATGAGCGGGATGTCGGCCCCGGCATCCGTGTGCACGTCGAACTGCGCGCATCGCAGGGCGATCGCCCACTCGCCGTCGCCCGCGGCGTCGATCCAGCCGACGGGACCGGCGTAACGACCGCGATCGAACGGCTCGACCCGACGGATGACCTCGAGGGCGGCCTGCGTCGGCGTGCCCGCGACGGCCGCGGTCGGATGCAGCACCTCGACGAGGTCGAGGGAGGACGCGTGCCCCGACAGCGAGCCCTCGACATCGGTCGCCAGATGCCAGACATTCGGCAGCTTCAGCATGAACGGCTCCGGCTCGGCGACCAGCGCGGTCGTGTGATCACGCAGCGCCGTCAGCACGCTCTGCACGGCGTAGCGGTGCTCGTCGAGATCCTTGGGGCTCGTTGCGAGAGCGACGGATGCCGCGGTGTCCGCATCGGCGTCAGCTCCACGCGCGGCGGTTCCGGCCAGCACGCGCGCGGTGACCGTACCGCCCGAAACGGTCACGAGGGTCTCGGGACTCGCCCCGATCATGCCGTCGACGGCGAACGTCCAGGTGTCGGGGTACGACGACGCGAGCGCGCGGACGAGGCGCCGCAGGTCCGAGCCGGCGGGGACGGTGCCCACCAGATCGCGGGCCAGGACGACCTTGGCGACCTCGCCGGACGCGATCGCGTCGAGGCCCGCTCGCACCTCGCCCTGGTAGCCGTCGGGCGTGCAGGCGCCGGGGCCGACCGTCGCGGACCAGTGCGGTCCCAGGGTGACCGCCTGGGGCTCGTCGCGCTCGGGTTCGCCCTCGACGAAGACATGAGTGACCCAGCTCGTGTCGCCGCGACGGCCGATGATCATGCGCGGCACGGCGAGGGCAGCGCTGGCCGAGCTGTGCGCGGGATCGAACGGCAGCGTGCCGAAGGCGACGAGGCCGGACCCCGGCATCCCCACCTTGTCGTCGATCTCCGCTGCGGCGGCGACGTCGCGCCACCACGTCGCAGCCGGCGTGCCGGCGGGGAGCTCTGCCGCACGACCGACGCCGACGAGCAGGTCACCGCGGCGCGACCACACGGTCGGGTCGTCGGGAGAGGCGTAGACGAGCGGCTCATCGACCGGTTCGATCCGGCGGGTGACGGCACGCAGCCGCGGGATGCCGAGTGCAGACGAGGTCACTCGCTCAGCCTAATCCGGCACCGGTCGGCGGGGCCGCCGCTGACCCCGGCCTCGCACCCCCGGGCAGTCCGCCGCGATTAGGCTCGGTACGTGACCGACCAGCCCTCCCGCACCCCGTCCACCCGCGCGGATCTCGGCAAGGATCCCGCCCGCGTCAGCGGCATGTTCGACGAGGTCGCGCCCGCTTACGACCGCACCAACACGGTGCTGAGCCTCGGGAACGACAAGCTGTGGCGCATCGCGACGACGCGAGCCGTGGCACCGCGGCGCGGTCAGCGCATCCTCGACCTGGCAGCCGGGACCGGGGCGAGCTCGGTCTCCCTCGCCCGCAGCGGCGCCGACGTCGTCGCGGGCGATTTCTCCGCGGGGATGATCGCGGAGGGGAAGCGGCGGCACGGCGGCATCCCGAACCTGTCGTTCGTCGAGGCCGATGCGACGGCCCTGCCTTTCGCCGACGAGGAGTTCGACACCGTCACGATCTCGTTCGGCCTCCGCAACGTCAATGATCCCGACAAGGCGCTCCGCGAGATGCTGCGCGTCACCAAGCCGGGCGGCACGCTCGTGATCTGCGAGTTCTCACACCCGCCGGCAGCGCTCATGCGCGGCCTCTACCGCTTCTACAACGACCGCATCCTGCCCGTCGTCGCCCGCGCCTTCAGCTCGAACGCGGCCGCCTACGACTACCTGAACGAGTCGATCCGCGACTGGCCCGACCAGCGTGCCCTCGCAGGTCGCATGCGCGAGGCGGGCTGGGAGCAGGTGGCCTGGCGCGACCTCAGCTTCGGGATCGTCGCCCTGCACCGGGCGCGCAAGCCCGCAACCCCGGACCAGGCCTAGAGCGCGACGGGTACGCTGGAGCCATGACCCCCCGACCCGGTACTCCGGGCTCGCAGATCGCGAGCCGACTCGGCGTCACCGAACGCATTTTCGTGGGACCGCGGATGCGGAAGCTCCTCACCACCGTCGAAGAGGGGCTCGACCTCGTCGAAGCCCGCCTCGCCGGTGAGTTGAAGGTCGGCGATTCGCTCGCCGACGTCACGTCCCGCTACCTCTACGAGGCCGGCGGAAAGCGGATGCGGCCGATGCTGGCGATCCTCACGGCGCAGCTCGGCTCCGGGGTCACCGACGACGTCCTCGCGGGCGCCACGGCGCTCGAGATGACCCACCTCGGTTCGCTGTACCACGACGACGTCATGGACGAAGCGGACCGTCGTCGCGGCGTCCCCAGCGCTCACGCCGTGTGGGGCAACAGCGTCGCGATCCTCACGGGCGACCTGCTGTTCTCCCGCGCCAGCCAGCTCATGGCGCAGGTGGGCGAGCGGGCGATCCGGCTTCAGGCTGACACGTTCGAGCGCCTCGTCCTCGGACAGATGCACGAGACCGTGGGTGCCCAGCCGGGCGATGACCCGGTGGAGTTCTACCTGCAGGTTCTCAGCGACAAGACGGGTTCGCTGATCGCCGCCGCCGCCGAGACAGGGGTCGTCTTCTCCGACGCATCCGACGAATACGCCGCCCCCGTCCGGGAGTTCGGTGAGCGCGTGGGCGTCGCCTTCCAGCTTCTCGACGACGTCATCGACCTGTCGGCCGATCCGGCCGAGACCGGCAAGGTGCCCGGAACCGACCTGCGCGCCGGCGTGCCGACCATGCCGTACCTGCTCCTCGGTCGCGCGACCGACCCGGCCTCGCAGGCGCTGAAGGTCACGATCGACGAGGGTGTCGCTCGCATCTCCGACGGTGCCGACCCCGCGATCCTCGACGAGCCGCTCGCGCAGCTTCGCGTGCACCCCGCGACCGAGGCGACCCGCCGGCTCGCGCATGAGTGGTCGGACCGTGCCGTTGCCGCTCTCGCGCCCCTGCCCGACGGTCAGGTCCGCGAGGCGCTGACACGCTTCGCCCAGGTCGTCGTCGACCGCTCCAGCTGAAACCCGGCGGATTCGCCGCTTCTTCGTCAGGCCCGCACGCGGGCTCTCGGAAAGGACACCCATGACCAAGCTTCGGCTGGCCATCGTCGGCGCAGGACCTGCCGGCATCTACGCGGCGGACATCCTCCTCAAGGCCGAGCGCAAGTTCGAGGTCTCGATCGACCTGTTCGACCACCTGCCCGCCCCGTACGGACTGGTCCGCTACGGCGTCGCGCCCGACCACCCGCGCATCAAGGGCATCATCAACGCCCTCCGCGACGTGCTGGACCGCGGCGACATCCGCATCTTCGGCAACGTCCGCTTCGGCACCGACATCACCCTCGCCGACCTCAAGAAGCACTACAACGCGGTCATCTTCGCGACCGGTGCGATCAAGGACGCCGATCTCGACATCCCCGGCATCGACGCCGAGGGCTCCTTCGGGGCCGCCGACTTCGTGAGCTGGTACGACGGCCACCCCGACTTCCCGCGCGAGTGGCCGCTGGATGCGGCATCCGTTGCGGTCCTCGGGAACGGAAACGTCGCTCTCGACGTCGCGCGCGTGCTCGCCAAGCACGCGGACGACCTCCTCCCCACCGAGATCCCCGCCAATGTCTACGAGGGGCTCAAGGCCTCTCCCGTGACCGACGTGCACGTCTTCGGTCGGCGCGGTCCCGCGCAGGTGAAGTTCACCCCTCTCGAGCTCCGCGAGCTCGGCGAGCTGAACGACGTCGACATGGTCGTCTACGACGAGGACTTCGACTACGACGAGGCCTCGAAAACGGCGATCGCGTCGAACAAGCAGGTCATGGTCATCGACCGCGTGCTGCAGTCGTGGCGCAAGCGGCCCAGCGTCAACAACGCCGGCGGCGAGGCGAGCCGCCGCCTCCACCTCCACTTCTGGGCGCGTCCCGTGGAGATCACGAAGGATGCCGACGGCCGCGTCGCCTCGATCATCACCGAGCGCACCCGTCCCGACGGGTCCGGCGGGGTTGAGGGAACCGGCGAGATGCGCGAGATCGCCGTCGGCCAGGTCTACCGCGCGGTCGGCTACTTCGGCTCGCCGCTGCCGGACGTGCCGTTCGACAAGCGCCACGGCGTGATCCCGAACCACGAGGGTCAGGTCGTCGAGAAGGGCTCGAACGAGCGTGTCCCCGGCGTCTACGCGACCGGGTGGATCAAGCGCGGACCGGTGGGTCTCATCGGCCACACCAAGTCCGACGCGATGGAGACCATCCGTCACCTCATCAACGACCAGGCATCGTGGTGGAGCCCTGAGGACCCGTCCGACGAGGCGATCATCGCCCTGCTCGCCGAGCGTCAGGTCGCCTGGACCGATCTCGACGGCTGGCACCGACTCGACGAGCACGAGGTCGCCCTCGGCGCCCCGCACGAGCGCGAGCGCATCAAGGTCGTCGACCGCGACGAGATGGTGCGGGTCTCGCGCGGGGAGTGATCACGCGATGACCGGCGGCTGGGAGCAGGACGTCCTGGGGCGTCCGTTCGAGCGCCTCACGCTGCCGCTGGGCAGCGACCAGGAAGGCGAGGTCGTCGCGACGCTCGTCCGTCTCGATCCGCCGAGGCTCGCGGGCCTCACCGGTCCGCTGCGCGACGTCGACGTGATCTACCTCCACGGCTGGTCGGACTACTTCTTCCAGGTGGAGCTCGCCCGGTTCTGGGCGTCGCTGGGAGCCCGATTCCACGCCCTCGACCTCCGCAAATACGGTCGGAGTCTGCGCCCCGGTCAGACGCCCGGCTTCGTCACCTCGCTCGACGTCTACGACGCCGACATCGCCGCGGCGCTGGCGGCCATGGGGCATCCGCTCGATGAACCTCGTGGCGGTCGCCGACTGGTGATGATGGGACATTCCACCGGCGGGCTCACCGCGACGCTCTGGGCCTCACGTCATCACGGCCGGCTCGACGCACTCGTCCTCAACAGCCCGTGGCTGGAACTGCAGCTGGGCACCCTGGGCCGACAGGCGTTGTCGCCGCTCGTCCAGATGCGCGCCCGAGTGGACCCGATGGGTGCGCACCCCGTCGTCGACCTCGGCTTCTACACCCGCGCGCAGACCGAGGTCGGCGCTCTCCCGGTGCGTGGGTACCGGCGCGAATGGCGACCCGAACGCGGCTTCCCCACGCACCCCGGCTGGTTGGCGGCGATCGTCGAGGGGCACCGGCGGGTGTCGGCGGGCGTCGATGTCGGCTGCCCGACGATCGTCATCCTCTCCACGAAATCGACCAACCCCTTCGCGTGGAACGCGGAGATGACCGGCAGCGACTCCGTCCTCGTCGTCGACGACATCGCCCGTGCGGCGACCCGCATCGGGCGGGACGTGACGCTCGCGCGGATCGAGGGCGGCATCCACGACATCTTCCTCTCGCGCCCCACTCCACGGGCCGACGCCTACCGAAGCCTCGAGCGCTGGCTCATGCGGGGTGTGTTCGGCCGCTCGCGCGGTTCGAGGCGAGCCCGAGCGTCAGGCTGATCACCGCGCCGAGCAGCATGACGCACGCCATCGGCAGCGCCGTCTCCTCGCCCCACAGACCTACGACCGGTGTCACGAGCGCACCGACCGCGAACTGACACGCGCCCATGAGCGCCGCTCCCGCCCCGCGGTTGCTCGCCGTCGCGCGGGCGAGGCCCAGGGCGTTGGCGTTCCCGAACGTCAGCCCCGCTGCGCCCATCGTCGTGAACGCGCAGGCCAGGAAGAGCGGGATGGACAGGATGCCAGCGGCCGCCGCCGCGGTCATGACCGCCCCGGATGCGACACCGAGCGACGCGCCGACCACCAGCATCCGCTCCGGTCCGATCCGTGGCGCATACGTCGCGTTGATCAGGTTGGCGATCAGGAGCGCGGCACCGCCGCCGGCGAAGCCGAGCCCGTAGAGAAGGGGCGGCATGCCGAGGATGACCTGGCCGACGAAGGGGGATGCCGCGACGTAGGCGAACAGGCCCGCGAAGCCGGAGACGTAGGCGCCGGTGTATCCGAGGTAGATCGGATCCCTCAGGAAGTGGCCGAACGAGGATCGCATGGCCCGGAGGCCACCGGTGTGCCGGAGTTCCCCGGGGAGCGATTCCGGGACGACGAGCCAGGCGAGCAGGAGCATGAGGACGGCGATGACGGCGAGGGCCGTGAGCACGCCGCGCCACCCCGAGAACGACGCGACGAGGCCGCCGATCGGGGGAGCGACGAGGGGGCCGAGCCCGCCCACCGTCGCGATGAGGCTGAGCGCCCGCACGGCGGTCCGCCCGGTGCTGAGATCGACGGCGATGGCGCGCGCGATCACGACGCCCGCGGCGCCCGAGAGCCCTTGCAGCAGGCGCAGGCCGATGAACACCTCGATGTTCGGTGAGGCGATGAGGGCGACGCTTGTGAGGGTGAACGCGGTCGTTGCGAGCAGGAGGACGCGACGGCGACCCCACATGTCCGAGAGCGGTCCGAGGAGGAGCTGTCCGGCCCCCAGGCCGAGAAGGAACGCCGTCAGCGTGAGTTGGACCGTGGCGGGTGCGGCCTCGAGCTCGTCGGCGATCTGCGGGAGCGATGCGAGGTACATGTCGATCGCGAAGGGGCCGACGGCAGACAGGAACCCGAGGACGACGACGAGGCCTCGGGTGAGCTGGGGCGGGGTCATGCCGGTGGGCGCAGCAGCGCGCCGAGGGTTCGGAGCGTGGATTCCAGCCCGACGTCGGGGTCGAGCAGCCACTGGATCTGCAGACCGTCGGATGCCGCGATGAGAAGGGCCGCGAGGTGCTCGGCGGGGACGTCGTCCCGCACGAGGCCTTCGCGCTGCTGGACCCGCAGGCTCTCGGTGATGGACCTGCGGAGTCCCTCGAAACGGGCGGTGAAGAAGTCCCGTCCGACGCCCTCCTCGTCCTCGAGGGACGCGGCGAGCAGCGTGGAGTAGAGGGTCACGAGACCCGGGATGTCGACGTTGCGCCGTGCGGCGTGGATCATCGTGTCGATGCCGGGGCGGAGCTCGGGCGGATTCTCGTGGTTCTGCTCGGCGTGCGCGTAGACGGCGACGAGCAGCTGCTCGCGCGAGTCGAAATAGTGCAGGAGAGCGGCGTGGGACACCCCGATGGCCTCGGCGATCTTGCGGAGCGATGTGCCGCTGGCGCCCCGCTCGCGGAACACCTCGATGGCGCGGTCGAGGATCTCCTGCCGACGGGCGACGCCCTTCGGCCGCGATCCGCGGCGACCGATCACCGCGTCTTCGTCTGCGCCCATGGGGACAGAGTAGGGCGGCGGGAAGAAAACCTCCACCTGGAGGTTAATTCTGATATCGTCGTGGCCACGCCGCCCCGCGGCATCCGACAACGACGTTACGAAGGAAGGCCCATGGCTCTGCCACTCGCCTCAGTCCAGCTCTACACGCTCGCCAAAGAGTTCAGCGAGGACATGTCCGGATCGCTCGACAAGCTGGCTGCTCTCGGCCTGCGCAACGTCGAAGCGTTCGACTTCGTCCGCCGTCCCGATGAGATCCGCGCGGCGCTCGACGCCAGCGGCCTCGCCTCGCCCACCGGCCACGCGCCCCTGCTGTCGGACGAGCTCTGGACGCCGGACGGCTCGATCCCCACTCCCGCTCCCGAGGTCGTCTTCGAGGCCGCAGCGAAGATCGGCATGACCACGGTCATCGACCCGTTCGTGCCCGCAGAGCGCTGGTTCACCGAGGAGGGCGTCGCCGACATCGCCGAGCGGCTCAACCGCCTCGTCGAAACGGCCGCCGGCTTCGGGATGACCGTCGGCTACCACAACCACGCGCAGGAGTTCGTGAAGTCCTTCGACGGGCAGACCGCCTACGACCGCTTCCTCGAGCTCACCGACGACCGCGTCCAGATCGAGCTCGACCTGTTCTGGGCGCTCACCGGCGGACAGGACGTGCCGGCCCTCGTCGAGAAGCTCGGTGACCGTCTCATCGCCGTGCATGTGAAGGACGGCATCGCACCGGCATCCAACCCGTGGGCCCCCGGCGCCGCCGAGTTCGGTTCTGACTCCCTCGAGCAGCTGCGCGCCGGCACCGGCGACGTCCCGCTCGCTGCATCGCTGAAGGCCGGCACCGGCATCCAGTACGCCGTCATCGAGTACGACAAGGCTCCCGGCGACGTGTTCGAGGACATCGCCGCGTCGTACGCCTTCCTGAAGGACGGCGGGTTCATCGCATGACCGGCCCCGTCGGAGTCGGCATCGTCGGTGCCGGTGTCATCAGCCAGACCTACCTCGAGAACCTCACGTCGTTCCCCGACGTGAAGGTGGTCGCCATCGGCGACCTGATCCCCGAGCGCGCCAAGGCCAAGGCCGACGAGCACGGCGTCCCCTCGTGGGGCACACTCGAGGACGTCCTCGGCAACCCCGAGGTCGAGCTCGTCGTGAACCTCACGATCCCTGAGTCGCACATCGAGGTCTCGTCGCAGGCGGTCGCCGCCGGCAAGCACGTGTGGACCGAGAAGCCGCTGGGTCTCGACCGCGAGGGTGCTCGTCAGCTGCTGAAGGATGCCGACGCTGCCGGCGTCCGCGTCGGCTCGGCGCCCGACACCATCCTCGGCCCGGGCTTCCAGTCCGCGAAGCGCGCCATCGCCGAGGGCGTCATCGGTACGCCCCTGTTCGTGCAGACGGCGTTCCAGACGCAGGGCCCCGACCTGTGGCATCCCGAGCCTGCGTTCCTGTTCGCGGAGGGTGCCGGTCCCCTCCTCGACATGGGGCCGTACTACTTCTCGGCGCTCGTCAGCCTGCTCGGACCGATCGCCGGTGTCGCGGCCCGCGGATCGCGCTTCCGCACGGAGCGTCACATCCACACGGGTCCCCGCGCGGGGGAGACCTTCCCCGTCGAGGTGCCCTCGTCGGTGCAGGTCCTGTCGACCTTCGAGGGCGGCCAGCACGGCACGCACCTGCTGAGCTTCGACTCGGCGCTCGAGCGTCACGGCGTCGTGGAGATCCACGGCACCGAGGGCTCGATCGTGCTGCCCGACCCCAACCGCTTCGACGGTCCGACCCGCTACGTGAAGCCGCTCGGCGTCTTCCGCGACGGGATGAAGACCGAGCAGGAGTGGATCGACGTCGAGCAGAAGGGCACGGTCGTCGGCCGTGGTCTCGGTGTCCTCGACATGGTCCGCGCGATCGCGGAGGGCCGCACGCACGTCGCGACCGGCGAGCTCGGCTTCCACGTGCTCGATGTGCTGCTGTCGGCACAGGACTCGGCCGAGACCGGCCAGTACCTCGAGATCGACAGCACGGTCGCGCCGGTGCCCGCGGTGCCGGTCGACTTCGACCCCTTCGCCAGCACGCTCTGATCAGCTGACAGGGCGACGGCCCGGATCCCCTCGCAGGGGTCCGGGCCGTCGTTCGTTCGTCAGCGCGGTTGCTGCGCGCGTACGCGGAACCAGAGGCTCAGTTCGCGTGCGGCGCGCAGGGTGGCCGACGGATCGCCGTGCGATTCGAGGTCGTCGAAGGTGTCGCGGAAGCCCTCGGGAGCGTCTTTGTCGGGCATGGTGATGGGCTCGAAGCCCATCGTCCACTCGGCGAAGTTGCGTTCCTCGATGAATTCGTCGATGAGGACGCGCAGATGGTCGTGGCGCGGATCGCGTTCGATCTTGCCCATCGTCTCGCGGACGGCCTGCTCAGGACCCTCGAGGATCTGGATGAAGCGGCCGTTCCGGTACAGCAGCATCCCGGTGATGTCCCGCTCCGCGTTCGCGTCCCGGCACTGCTGGAGCAGGTCACCGAGTGCCTCGTCGCTGAACGGCTCGGTCGCGGTACTGGAGTACACGACGGAGAACACGGTGTCGTCGGTGGTGGTCATCGGTTCTCCCGGATCGTGAGGATGCCGTTCGCGCCCGGTGCGGACGTCGGAGCCGACGAGAGCGTGCGCATCGCCGACACCAGGTCGGCGAACGTTCCGATCAGAGCCGACCGCATGTCGAAGGCCGCGTACCGACCGTCGGTGCCCCGCTCGATGTAGCCGAGGAAGTTGCCGTCGCGGCTGCCGACGTGGAAGCCGTCTTCGACGCGGGCCCAGACCGTGCCGGGGGTTGAGTGGTGCTCGGGCACGGAAACCTCACTTGCTCGTGGTGCTGACTAGCCACGGTAGGCGAGGGGGAGGGCGGTCCACCCGGGCTTGACAACCCCGACGAGGTACTTCCCCGCGCGTCAGCGGTAGTTGATGAATCGCAACCCGATGATTGCTGATGATTGGCCAGGTCATCGACTGCCGATAGGCAAGGGATTTCTTGATTGCGACTAATTACATGTGATTGCTCGACATTGAGGATCCTGCGGACTGAGTGCGGACTGCCCCGCGAGTCTGTTCGCACGCGCTCCTCGCCGTGCGTCATCATGAGCGAGTGGGGAACGATCAGCCATCGAAGAAGCGGCCGAGTGGGCGCGTCGTACTCGGCGTCGCACTGTTCGCTGCCGGAGTGGGCGTCACGATCTTCCTCGCCTGCCTGCCCCAAGACACGGTGAGCACTCCCCTCGTGAGTGCGCTTCTGGTCATCCTCGCTGCCGTGCTTCAAGGCGGCAGCGCGTTCACGTTTGGCAGCATTGGCCGGGCCGACCCCTCGCTCGCTCGAACAGCCGTCCGTCGGCTGATTGACTTGACTGCGACCACCCAACGAGCTCGTGTTCGAGCTGAAACGGCGTACGAGAATGCCACCGCGAGCGAGATGAAGTCGAGCATGGGCCTGCTCACAGTCGAGCTAGCCGGGATCGAAGAAGGTGTTGCCAGCGCCGCTCTCGACTGGGCAGAGTTCCATCCCGAAGCCATCAAGAAACTCCAGGAGAAGGACCAATGAGCCGCATCGAGGGAAAGGTCGCAACTGTTCTCAACGAGCGCGAGCTGGTGCTGAATGTCGGCGCGGAGGAGGGGGTAGAGATCGGCATGCGATTCAAGATCCTTTACCCGGGCGGCATCCAGATCACCGACCCAGACACGAACGAGCCGTTGGGCAACGTCGAGTGGCCGAAGACTGAGGTCAAGGTCGTGAGCGTGCAACCGCACATGGCGGTTGGGAGGACGTTTCGCACGATCACGATCCCGGAGGTCGGGAATCGCTTCTCGGTGTACCGAGCAGCGAGCTTGCTCGGAATGGACAATTACGAACCGGAGAAGCAGGTGGTAGAAACGCTCCGGTCCAGCGATGGATTCGCAGAGAAGGAGATCGACGCCTCCGAGTCAGTCGTCAAGCGCGGCGATCCCGCAGTCCAGGTTGTCCCGCTCCCCACGAAGGCGAAAAACGCCGAAGCCGAAGAGGGCTACTGAAGTAAGTGGGTGAGCCGGGGTGGCGTGCAGATCTCTTGCTCCACTCCGCCGCTACGATCGGCCGCATGAGCGATTCCTGGGACGCCTCCGACGACGCTGCTGCTTCCATCGCGGGCTATGGCCTGACAGAGCCTTTCCTTCCCGCTCTCGCGTTCATGGAACTCATCCAGCAGGACCCTCTCGACGTCGAGAAGTTCTCCGATGTCGTGACCCCAGAGTCGCTCGCCGCCTGGGGGGACTTCAGCGAGGCGCAGGCGGCGGTCGAGGCCGTCCAGGATTGGGGGATGGGTTCATACCCCGAACCCGCCGCCGATGCGCCTGACGTCGCCTACGTGAAGATCCTCCGCAACGAGCCTGAGGCACGACAGGAGACAGCGGATCGTGTCGTGTATCCCGCGTTGTGGCTCACGCTCGTCTGGCGTCCCGAGTACGGGATGTGGCTTGTGCACGCGCTGGGCGGCCGGCCCTCGGATCCCGATGACGTGCCGCGGTCGTCTCCGGGCGTCGCACCCGACTACACCCGCGCCTGATGCCCGGTCATCTCGCGCACCTTCTCACGCGCACCAAGGTCGAGGCCGTCGCTTGAGTGTTCCGGCGTACGTCAGAGAGAATCGCACTCCGACGATGGAGGAGTGCCTGGTCGAGGCATACGAGGAGTACGCCAGGATTTGGCTGCAAACGCACCCACCGGCACCCCATGCACTGGAGGCACCTGTGAGCTCCGTCCCACGCCTGTTCAAGGTGGTCGAAGTCGCCGAACGGCTCGGCGCCGGCGTCGATTGGGTTTACGCTCGCATTCAGCAGGGGGAGCTCGCAGTGATCGAACTCGGCGACACCCGCAAGAATCAACGCGTCGGCGAAGATGCGTTGGCCGCGTTCCTGACGGAGCGCACACACGGTGGTGCTGAGAAATAGACCGCAGCAGACCGCGGGCAGTCCGTCACCGCCACGTGGCCGCTCAACCAACGGGATATCGATCGTCGCGCCACCCCGGGCGCATTCGTACAAACCGTCAGTCTCCCGCATGACAGTCCCGCAGGTCGGGCACGTCGGCTGAGCGCCGGCGTCGAGGTCATCGTCGAGTTGCACGCGGCCAGCCTAGGTGCGCGGGGGCTACGCTCCGGGGTGCGTCTTCCCCGGCTGATACCCCGGGGCCATCGTCCCAATGAACGCATGGTGCACGCGCGCCGCGGCGTTGCGCAGAGTGTGGGTGGGCTCGAGCTCGACGTCGCGGAACCAGCACCGATAGAAGACGGCGTTGCCGGCCCGGCGGATCTCGACCCGGCCATACTCGACACCGTCGGGCGCGACCATCGTCCACACCCCCGGGGTGCGCTCCTCGGTCGCGAGCATCGGGTGCCAGTCGGGCATCCGCCGATCCTCACGCCGATCGCCGACACGGCAGTCGCCGCAGGGTAATTCGTGCCAGCATCCCCGCCCTCGTGAGCTCCCAATAATAGAGACTTCACGGCTGCCGGGTTGCCGGCAGAAATGGAGGTGATGGCATGAACCACCGCAACGTGCGGACCATCGTCCGAGGCATCGTCGAGATTGTGAAGCTTGTGCTCCTCGCGGTCGTGTGACAACGAAACCGCCCCCGCCCAGCCGTGAGGCCGAGCGGGGGCGGTTCGTCCTTGGGGGTTCAGACAGAGCGGCTGAGCTCGATCTCCCTGAGATATTTGGCGAACGCCGCAGTCCCGTCGAAGTAGTTCGCGTGGGTAACCTTCACGGTTTCAATCGAGTCGGAACCGACCATGACGATGTCCATGTTCGGGTTCTCCCGGTAGGTGCGCTCCAGGTCAGAGTAGTGAGCCAGAGCACTCTTGCTGTCCTCACCGAACGCAAGCGGGTCCTGTATCAGGCGTCCCTTCGTGTGATCGAACACCAAGATGAAGTGCTGGATCGCGGCCATTACACGGTTCCTTTCGCGAGGTAGGGGTCTGCTCGAAGTCTAAGGTCTTGAATACTAGCTAGGAGCGTTTGGGGGATAGCCTGTCCGGACTCATCAAGGGCCATCGCTTCGGACATGGCAGCCATGAACTGCTGCACGTCGTGTGAACCGTCCTGCTTGAGATTCTCTCCGATCAGTGCTGACTGACGTTCGACCGTAATTGCCCACAGATGCATCAGCCGGGTACGCAACTGGATCTCGATACATCTACTATCATACTCCACCACGACGTGCACTCCGCGATACCCCGAAGCCCGTGGATTGCTGATGTAGTCGCTGTAACCCACCACCGGACGCCGCTTGCGCAGGCGGGCCTCCACTCGCCTGATCTCATCCACGCTAGACAAGATCGCGCGACACCCACCGACATCCTGCATGCGAGAGAGAGCCAGCGTCGGTTCGCGGTGAAGCTTGTCGAGAATGGTCATGAAGCGCTTCATTCGCTGGGACACCTCTACCTGGCAACGTTCGGTTGAAATCATCGAACGGAGGCCGTTGTTGGCCTTGACCAATGGGTACTGATGCGCCGCCCGGAAGGCTTCGATCACCCGAATGGCGTGGTCGAGCTGTGCCCGGTCCTCGAGTTCGCCGCGCAAGAATTTCCGGATCCTTGACCCGGCCTTGTTCACCTGCGAGCTGCTGATGTTCACCGCAGTCATCGTCCCTTCCAAAGGCGAGCGTATATCCGGAGCGTATATCCGGGAGGCACGCTGTCGAGGTCTGTGTCGCTGACGCGCGCCATGCAGGTCGGCGCTCTCTGCACGTCTGTGGGAGCCTTCGCCGCGATTGATGCTCCAGAGCGCGCCACGGCTCCGCTGAAACCGACGAAACCGCCCCCGCCCAGCCGTGAGGCGGAGCGGGGGTGGTTCGTTAGTCCATGATGGCGCGTCGTCACGTCACGGCATCCCTCCCATGACCATGCCGCCGAGCACGCGCCCGGCCTTCGCTGCGTCCTTCTCGGGGTCACGCACGGTCGGGTTGACGAAGACGATCTTCTGGGTGATGTTGGGCAGGAGGTGCCCGGCGGATGCCGTCTCGCCGACCACGGCGCACTGCGCGTAAGATGCTGCGTCGCCGGAGACGTACGTGCCGCCGAACCGGCGTGCGGTGTCCGCCAGGATCTGCTCAGACCGCCGACGCTTCGACGGGTGCAGCGGAATATACGCCTCGCCGCCGGTCTCGTCCTCAGCCCACACGCGGTATTCGCCCGCTCCGTGCTCGACCGCGTGATCTCCTCGAACCTGGCCGGGACCGTGAAGGCGCCTCGAGCCCGCCGTGCGTACGTCGCGATGCGGACCCTCACCCTCGATCAGATCCGGGCGATCCTAGACGTGGCGGAGGACTTCCGGCCATTCGTCGAGGTGTGTCTCTTCGCTGGCCTGCGGCTGGGTGAGGCGTCGGGCCTACAGGTCGGCGACGTGCAGTTCCTTGCTCGCGCGATCGACGTGCGCCGACAGGTGCAGGGCGCGACTAACACGTCAGCGACGCTAGTGCCGCCGAAGTACGGCAGTGAGCGCACGATCTGCGTGCCCGCCGAACTGACCGCCTCGCTCAGCGTGCACGTCGTTCGAGCGTCGCTGAGCGACCCGGGCGAGCAACTCTTCCGCACGCCCCTCGGGCGACTCTGGCAGCGCAACAGCGCCGGCGAAGAGTGGCGCCGCGTCCGCGAGGAAGCCGGGCTTCCACAGGATGTGACGCTGCACATCCTGCGGCACACCTTCGCGTCGAATCTCATCGCTGCCGGGTGCGACGTCGTGACCGTTCAGCGCGCTCTCGGCCATTCGCAGCCGAGCATCACCCTGAACGTCTACAGCCACCTGTGGCCCTCCGCCGAGGACCGCACCAGAGCCGCGACGGCCGAGTTCATGGCTTCTGTGGTGCGTCCTGCGGACTCGCTGCGGACCGAGAACAAAGAACCCCAGGTCAGCGGGGTAGCGCTACCGGTAGTTGATGAACTGCAGGTCGACGTCGAGGTCGGCAGCCTTCAGCATCCGCTGCACCTCCTGCAGATCGTCGCGCGACTTCGACTGCACGCGCAGCTCGTCGCCCTGGATCTGCGCCTTGACCGACTTGGGTCCCTCATCGCGGATCAGCTTCGTGATCTTCTTCGCGTCCTCGGAGGAAATGCCCTCCTTGAGCGTCGACACGAGACGGAACTCCTTGCCCGACGGCTGCGGGTCCTCGGACTCGAGGCTCTTCAGCGAGATGCCGCGCTTGATCAGCTTCGACTGGAAGACGTCGAGCACGGCCTTCGCCCGCTCGTCGCTGTTCGCCTTGATGAGGATCGACTCGCCGCTCCACTCGATCGAGGCGCCGGTGCCCTTGAAGTCGTAGCGCTGCTCGACCTCCTTGCGCGCCTGGTTGAGGGCGTTGTCCGCCTCCTGACGATCCACCTTGCTGACCACGTCGAACGAAGAGTCTGATGCCATGCGTTCGAGGGTACCGCTGTACCGAGCGGATGCCGCGGGTCCCGGCATCCGCATCGTTGCGCGCCCGTGATCGGGGACCGCTAGCGTCGAGGCATGGATCGTCGGGGGAAGATCATGCTCGGAATCGCCGTGGGGGCCGTGGTGGTATTGCTGGCGCTCGCGGCGCCGGCGGTCATCGGCATGATCCCGACCGACGAGGTGGTCGCGGAAGCGCCGTCGTCGTCTGCCACCCCGGAGCGCATAGCGACCCCGACGCCGACGCCCACGCCGACTCCGGAGCCCTCCGAGCCCGCCCCGGTCGAAACCACTCCCGCCCCGCCCGAGAGCAAATGCCTCGGCGTCGCACCCGGGAAGGATCGCGGGTCGATCTCGCCCGGAGCGACGGGTGTCGTCGAGCGGTCGAACGCGAAGGGGCTCGCGACCGTCTACCGCGTGGTGTCGAACGATTCGTACTGGGCGATCGTCGAGCGGTTCTGCCTCGACAGCGGCGAGTTCGACGCCGCGAACGCGTTCGACGGGGCCGGCGACATCTACGAGGGCGACTACCTCGCGATCCTCCCCGAGGGCATGGAGACCGCGCTGGCTCTCAACGAGGCGAAGAAGGGCGGCTACCGCACTCATCAGGACTGCGACGGCATCGCGCGCATCGAGCTGTCCGAGCCCGATTCGTCCGGTCGGATCGCCGTGAGCATGACGGGGAAGCTCGTCGACTCGGGTGTGGGGGAGTACGCGGAGGGGCCGGTCGAGAAGGTCGACGGGGCACCGACGTTCTACACAGTCCAGCCGGGTGACACGTATCGCGGCATCGGCGACCGGTTCTGCGTCGACGCGATCACCGTGCAGCAGTTCAATCAGGCCGGCGGGCCGGAGCGCGTCCTGCAACCTGGAGACCGCGTGCAGCTTCGCCCGACGAGCCGGTCGATCGAGGCGAAGGGATGACCACCGCGCGCCGAACATGACCGCGCGGCTCGCGCCTTTACTCTGACCAGGTGAGCACGCCCGCATCCCCTCAGCTCGCGCAGCGTGCCTGGGGCATCGCGGCTGGCGTCATCGTTGTCCTGTCGGTCCTGCCTACCTTCCTGGTCCTCTTCCTTGTCGCGACGGTGGACGAGCAGTACGGGTGGCTTCTCATCGTCACCTTCGCGATGCTGGTCGCGGGCGGTTCGGCGGCAATGCTCGCCGGAATCGTCGGTCTTGTCTTCGCCGGCGTCCGTCGGAGTGGGTTCGTCTGGCCCGCGATCGGCACGGTCCTGGGGATCGGACTCGTCGGCGCCGCGTCGATCATCCTCGCGATCGGCCGCTGACGACGGAGCCGCGGCATCCCCCGCTTCGTAGACTGGAGTGATGCGGCCGCTGACAGAGGACCAGTTGCGCGACGTGCTCGTCAATGCGACGAGAGACGAGCGGGAACGTCTCGAACTGCCCCACGACTTTCCGATCCTCGAGTGGGATCACCTCGATTTCCTCGCCTGGCGAGACCCCACGACGCGCAGCCGGGGTTACGTCGTCGCCGAGATCGGCGGTGAGCCAACGGGCATCGTCCTGCGGGCCGCGAACGGCGCCGCCCACGCGCGCTCGGCGATGTGCAACATCTGCCACACGATGCAGCCGGGCAATCAGGTGACGATGTTCACCGCGCGACGTGCGGGGGATGCCGGTGATCGCGGCGACAGTGTCGGCACCTACGTGTGCGCCGATCTGACCTGCCACGACAACGTGCGGATCGCCGCGCCGCTCGCGCCGAGCGAGATCCGCGCGAGCGTCGATCGGCGGATCGACGGCACTCGACACCGCCTCGAATCCTTCGTCGAGCGCGTCGCGACGGCCGCCTGACGGCTCGGTTTTCGACAAGCCCTCGGGGAGGGTAGTATCGGTGATCGCGCCTCCGGTCGACTGAGAAAGCCGGGCGGGTGCGCACCTGGCGAGTTACCCAAGCGGCCAAAGGGATCTGACTGTAAATCAGACTGCATTGCATTCGGGGGTTCGAATCCCTCACTCGCCACCACCTCATGAAGAGCCGCGGAGCAATCCGTGGCTCTTTCTCATTCCCGCCGCGGGTCGAGCAACCCCTGTGGACATTCCGTTGACGGACGGCGCGGTCTGACAGGATGGGAGCGAGGGCGGGGGGAGGCCTCCGCCGAAGGGATGTCGAGGATGAGCGAACCGATCACCGCCCCCAGTTCGAGCAAGATCTTCAGAGCAGCGATCTGGGTCGCCATCGGCGCGCTGATCGCTGCCGCGATCGTTTGCGTCGTCTGGGTCATCGTCGGCGACTCCGCCGGCATCGTCGGGCGGGCGTTCCTCACGATCCTGTTGCTGGCGGCCTTCGCCGGACTGTCGATCCTCGAGGCATCCCTCGCCCCTCGCCGACCGGCGTGGTTCGCGCTGGCCAGCATCGTGTCGTGGGTGATCGCGCTCATCATCGGCGCGTTCCTGATCTGGATGCCGGATGCGGGCGACAACTACGGCGTCGGCGTCGAGCGGTTCTTCAAGTACATCGTCATCCTGCTCGTCCTGCAGGGAGCTCTCCTTCACATCCGTCTTTACGTGAAGTCGTTCACGCGCCACCAGACGACGTTCACCAGCATCGTGGCGTACGTCACGATGGGCCTCGTCGTCATCCTCGCGTTCATGCTCGTGATCCCGCTGATGCTCGGTGAGTTCGTCGACTTCCGCGACATCTACTGGCGCGTGCTCGTCTCCGCGGCGATCCTCGCCGCGGTCGGTACGGCACTCGTCCCGCTCGTGAACGCCCTCTTCGCCCCGAAGAAGGAACGCCCCCAGGCCATCGGCTACGGCGCTGCGGGATACGGTGCACCGGGCTACCCGCAGCAGCTGCCGTACGCGGCGCAGGACGCCGCGCCGTCGGCACCCGTCCAGGCCTGGCCGACCTATGCGGACGGTCGTACCCCGCTTCCCGTGATGCCCGACGGCAGCCCCGACTGGAACGCCTACTACACCGGCCAGCCGACCTACCCGCAGCAGGCCTACGGTGCGAGCGGTGACGTGCCCCCCGCGCCTCCGGTTCCGCAGCACAACGAGGGCCCAACTCCGCCCGCACCCGGCGAGCCTGCTCCGCCCGCGCCGCCTGCTCCGCCCGCGCACCCCGACCAGCCGGCGCCGCCGATGCCCCCGGCTCCGGGGACGCCGGACGTTCCGCCGCCGCCGCGCTACTGACCAGCACGGCGCGAACCGCCCGTGACACCTCGCCATCGGCCGGATGTCGCGGGCGGTTCCGCGTTCCGCGGGAGTCGGCCCCCGGCGGCGTACCGTGGAGGGATGGATGCCGCCGCGCTCGCCGATCTCGCTCTGGACATCGCTCGCGAAGCGGGCCGACTCGCCCGCACGCGCCGTGAGGAAGGCGTCGCGATCGCCGCCACCAAGTCGGCGCTCGCCGACATCGTGACCGAGGCTGACCGTGAGGTCGAAGCGCTCATCCGTGCCCGTCTCGCCGCGGAGCGGCCGGACGACGGTTTCCTCGGCGAGGAGTCCGGCGCCGAGCGAGGGACCTCCGACATCACCTGGGTCGTCGACCCCATCGACGGCACCGTGAACTACGCCTACGGGATGCCGCATTACGCCGTCAGCATCGCGGCGGTGTCGGGCGACCCGACGCCGCCGACGTGGACCGCTCTGGCGGGGGTCGTCCACAACCCGGCTGTCGACGAGACCTTCCACGCGATCCGAGGCGGCGGTGCGTGGCTGGGCGAGCACCGGCTTTCCGCGTCGAGCGTGGGCGAAGCCGGTGGGCTCGTCGCCACGGGGTTCGGGTACGACCCGAAGCACCACGCTGAAGACCTCGCCCGGGTCGCCGCCGTGATGCCGCTTCTGCGCGACCTACGACGCGCGGGAGCTGCGTCGCTCGACCTGGCCTACGTCGCCGCCGGCCGGCTGGACGGCTACTTCGAACGGGGATTGCATCCCTGGGACCACGCGGCAGGTGGGCTGCTGGTCGCCGAGGCGGGCGGACTGATCACGGGGGCTCCCGGCGGCGCCCCGGGCCGCGAGATGACCATCGCTGCGGGTCCCGAGCTCTTCGAACGGCTGGTCGCGACGATCGGTGTGTGAACAGGGACCCCATTCTCAGCCTCCGTCGTGTAGCGTGTTTATCTGATCGTTACCTTCGCTGCCCGAGCGGAGGAGATCGACCCCTGAAGCCCGCGGCCCCCGGCCGCTCTACGCGAGAGCCCGCACGTTTGACTTTCGATGCCACCCCGACTGACGCGCCCGCAGCGCGTCGCAGCCGGCGACCCGCTGTGTCCGGCTCCGCGCCGTTGACCCGCGCGGAGTACCGGCGACAGGCTGACGGGTCCGGCGTCGCAGGCGAGGCCGCCGCGACAGTTCACGCGGCAGAGGCTCCCATCCTGCGCCGTCGCCGCTCGCGCGACGCTTCTTCCGTCGTCGACGCCGGCGCGGCAGAGCCGGCCCTCTCGGGACCTGTCTTCGCCTCATCCGTCGCTGTCGAGCCGGAGGCGACCAAAGTGCGGGCGTCGATCGCTGAATCCGTCGTCGCAGAGGCAGCTGCAGCCGCTCTTCCGCGGCGTCGCCGATCGTCCCGGCCGGCCGCCCCCGCGGTCCCGGTCCCCGAGGTTCCCGTGCGGGAGTTCCTCGACGAGACCATCGTCCTCCCGGCCGCGGATTCTGTTCACTCGTCCGCTCACGACGCGACGTCGAGCATCGACGAGTTCGAGCTCGCCGCCAAGGTGTTCTCCTTCACCGGCGAGACCCCGATCCAGGTCGCCCGAGCGGCGGCGGAGGCCGACGAGCAGCCGAAGCCCACGACCCGGGTGCGCATGGCCGACCAGCCCGCTCGACCCCGCCGCGGCCGGGTCATGTTCAAGCGTGTCGCCGCGGCATCCTTCTCGGTCAGCGTCGTCGGCGTGGTGGGCCTTCTCGCGATCGGTACCACCACGCCCGTCGCCGCGGTCGGCGCGTTCGGCCAGGAGGTTCGCGGCGACATGACGCTCGCCAGCGATGCGACCGACGTCGATGCCCCCGAGATCCAGGCGTACGTCGCGGGCTCTGCCACGGCGGCCAAGGATCTCGCCCGATCCGACGAGTACGACATCGAGTCGATGGCCGACGTCGCCGCCGACTCCGGTGTCACCAAGTTCGCGGGCACCTGGGTGAACGACGCGACGGCAGCCGTGCAGTGGCCCTTCCCCGTCGGCGTGCCCATCTCGGCGCAGTTCGGTTCGACGTCCTACCTCTCGAAGTTCTCGCGCGCCCACCACGGCACCGACTTCACCCCCGGCCGGGGAGCCGAGATCCACGCGGTCGCCGCGGGAACGGTCCGCATCGCGACCGAGGCCGGCGGCGACTACGGTGTGACCGTCGTCATCGACCACATCATCGACGGTCAGCTCGTGTCGACCCGTTACGGGCACATGGAGTACGGGTCCCTTCGCGTCTCGCCCGGCGAGACCGTGAAGGCCGGCCAGGTCATCGGACAGGTCGGCAGTACCGGCAAGTCCACCGGCCCCCACCTGCACCTCGAGGTGCTGATCGGCGGCACCACGCGCATCGATCCGCTTCCGTGGCTGAAGGAGCACACGCGAGGCTGACCCGGTTACAGAGGGATGCCGCGACTCTGGTATCCTCTTCTAGTTGCCCGCTTGCGGGCAGCACGCCCCGATAGCTCAGTGGCAGAGCACTTCCATGGTAAGGAAGGGGTCGTCAGTTCAATCCTGACTCGGGGCTCGCAGCATCCTTCAGATGCGCCACGGCGGGGTAGCTCAGCTGGTCAGAGCGCACGACTCATAATCGTGAGGTCGCGGGTTCAAGCCCCGCTCCCGCTACGCAAAACCCCCGGCTCCACCCGGGGGTTTTGTCTATTTCCGCTCGCCGGGGCGGACGGGCGAAGGTCAGCGGCCCGACTCCTGAGCGTCGAGGAGCACATCCTCCGGGTCAGCGGGGCGCGGTGGCCGCCGCTCGCGGCGTGCGCGAGCGGTGAACGCCAGTGCGCGCCCTGCCGCAGCGAATGCGCCGCAGAGTGCGGCCGCTCCCACTATCCGAGGCCCGAGATGCGGCTCGCCGTCGAGCCCGGTCCACGGGATCATGAGCCACATCACGGGCACGGACGCGAGTGCGCCCAGCGCCCAGAACACGGCGACGTGCACCCATCTCGCCGTGACGGAGCGCAGGGCACGCCCCGTCAGCCAGGCCAGTGGAGACCCGAACCACGTGAAGACGAACACAGCGAGGATGCTGGCGGTGATGAACGCCCCGAGGTAGTCACCTCCGCTGCCGTTAGCCGTGAACTCCACGACCCAGTAGGCGCTCACGAGGATCGATGCGAGAGCCCACGTCGTGAGGGTGTGAACGGTGACATCGACGAATGAGAAAGGGACTCGGCGTCCGGCTCTGGCCATCATGGACCGAATCTGTCACAGATCGATCGGGAACGGTGCCACCGGTGGCTGGTCAGGAGCGTATCGGCGAGCCGGCGCGCGTCGGCGAGTCGGCGGGAATCACCGTCCACGCGCTGATGCGCGATGGCGCCCTCGAGCATGAGGAAGATCGTCCCCGCGATCTCGGGGGTATCCTCGCCGAGATCTTCGGCCACCAGCTCGCCGACGCGGTGCGCGACCCTGGCCTTGTGGTCGCGGATGACGCTCCACCCGGCGTGGTCAGGCGGCAGCTCCGCGGCCGCGTTGAGGAACGCGCAGCCGTGGCCGACCGGGTCTACGTCGTGGGCGTAGGAGTCGAAGACCGTCAGGGTCCGCGGCCCGGGGGAGGACATGATGCGTCTTTCCCACCGTGCCGACCACGCGGCATCCCGCTCGCGGAGATACGCGAGCACGAGTGCGTCCTTCGACCCGAACCGGTCGTAGAGGGTGCGCTTGGTGACGCCGGAATGCTCGGCGATCGCATCGACACCGACAGAGGCGATACCACGCTCGTAGAAGAGCCGGCTCGCTGCGGCAAGCACCTTCTGCGCGCCGCGGGTCAGCGGCGCCGGAAGCCCGGCATCCTGATCCGTCGGCGGACGCACGGGATCGAACGCGGCACGCCGCCTCACCGAGTCGATGGGCGGCGTGTCACTCCCGATCCCTTGCATCGGCGGGCACGATGCCGACGGGAGATCAGACGTCGATGGGGGAGAGGTCGCCCTCGCCCTCCTCACCGAGCTCCACGATCACAGGGTCTTCGCCCTGGGACTCGGGCTGGATGCCCGAATCGGCATACGTCTCACCGGGGTCCGCCGGGGTCTCGATGTCGTCGGGCAGACGGCCCTCGAACTCGGCATCGGCCGCTTCGGTGTCACCGACGGTGGTGTCTTCGGTGGGGGCGTCGCTCGGGTCGAGGCGGATGCCGTCGTCGGCGGGCTGATCGGGAGTGCTCATGGGGTTCCTTCCGTCGGATGGCTGCGCCCGGGGGTCACGGGGCGCCAGGTGATGGACATCCACTTTCGCTCCGTCGGTCCACCTCGCGCACGGGCTGTCGCCCCGGGCCCGGCTGGGCTACCCTGCCGCGGTGACCACGCGACTGCTGCTGATCTCCGACACGCACATCCCGGGCCGTGCGCGGACCCTGCCGGATGCGGTCCGGCGCGAAGCGGATGCCGCCGACCTCACCATCCATGCGGGGGACTGGGTCGCGGCATCCGTCCTCGCGGACCTGCAGCAGCACGGCGACGTCCTCGGGGTGTACGGGAACAACGACGGCGAGGATCTGCGGTCGGTCCTGCCGGAGGTGGCCCGGCGCGAGGTCGAGGGAGTCCGCATCGCGGTCGTGCACGAGACCGGTCAGAAGCAGCGCCGCGAGGAGCGGATGGATGCCGCCTTCCCTGAGACCGACCTGCTCGTGTTCGGCCACAGCCACATCCCCTGGGACACGACCGCGATGAGCGGGATGCGTCTGCTGAATCCAGGATCGCCCACGGACCGCAGGCGGCAGCCCGATCACACGCTGATGGTGGTCGAGGTGGCGGACGGCGGCATCCGCACTGTCGAACTCCGCAGCATCTGACGGGTTGCACCCCGTCGTCGGAGGAGTACTATCGCTGTCGGATTGCTAGAAAAGCGAGGTAAATCTCATGGCGAAGGATTCCCGTCGGTGGCTGGGTCTGGTCTTCATCAGCGTCGCGGTGTCGCTCATCATCGTCGACTCGACCATCGTCAACGTGGCGGTCCCGTCCATCGTCGAAGAGCTGGAGATCAGCTCGACCGAAGTCCAGTGGGTGCAGGAGGTCTACACCCTCGTCTTCGCCTCGCTCCTGCTGCTCTTCGGTGCCTTCGCGGACCGCTTCGGGCGGCGGCGGATCATGCTTCTCGGCGTATCGATCTTCGCCGCCTCCTCGGTGCTGGCGAGCTTCGCGCCGACGGGTGAGCTGCTGATCCTCGCCCGCTTCGTGCAGGGCGTCGGCGGGGCGATGATCCTACCGACGACGCTCTCGCTCATCAACTCCACGTTCCGCGGCCGCGAGCGCGGTATCGCGTTCGCCGTCTGGGGCTCGACCATCGGCGGCATGGCCGCGGTCGGCCCGCTCCTCGGCGGCTGGTTGACGACGGCGTTCTCATGGCGCTGGGCCTTCGGGATCAACATCCCCCTCGGCATCATCATCGTGATCGGCGTGCTCCTGACGGTCGCCGAATCGCGCGAGAGCCGGAAGCGGTCGATCGACGGGGTGGGCGCGCTGCTGTCCGTCATCATGTTCGGCTCGCTCGTCTTCGGTCTGATCGAGGGGCGGACGTTCGGCTGGTGGACCGCGGAGGACGGGCTCACGATCGGCGGCTGGGAGTGGCCGCTCTCCGTCTCGCCCATTCCCTTCGCCTTCGGGATCACCCTCGTCGCGCTCGTGCTGTTCGTCTGGTGGGGCCTGCGTCGCGGTCGCCGGGGCCAGGATCCGTTCATCGACTTCTCGCTGCTGAGCATCTCGTCGTTCCGGAACGGCAACATAGCCGCCCTCGTCGTCTCGCTCGGCGAGTTCGGCCTGATTCTCGCGCTGCCTCTCTGGCTGCAGTTCGTCCTCGGCTTCGACGCGCTCCAGGTGGGTCTCTTGCTTCTCGCGCTCGCCGGCGGATCGTTCGTCGCCAGCGGCGCCGCGGGCGCATCCAGCGGGAAGGTGCCCGCAGTCGTGGTGGTACGCGTCGGCATCCTGGCCGAGATCATCGGCATCGCCTGGGCCGGGTTCATCATCGGACCGGATGCCGCCTGGGGCTGGCTCATCCCCGCGCTCGCCGTGTACGGGTTCGGCGTGGGGCTCGCGACCGCGCAGCTCACGGGTGTCATCCTGCAGGACGTCCCCGTCGAGAAGTCCGGGCAGGGCTCGGGCATGCAGTCCACCGCTCGCCAGGTCGGCTCGGCACTCGGCGTAGCGATCCTCGGGACGGTGCTGTTCACCACCACCGGCGGTGTGCTGGCGGCGTCCCTCGACGATGCCAGCGTCCCGTCCGCCGCCGCGGACAAGGTGGTCACCGCCGTCGTCGACTCCGCGGGAGCAGCCATCGCCGGTCTCGAAGCGGACCCCTCGCAGGCACAGGTCGCGGATGCCGCGCGCACCGCCTTCTCCGACGGCACCCGCGCATCCGCTCTGACGGCGGCGGGCTTCCTCGTGATCGGTCTGGGTGCGACGTTCGCCCTCGGAGCCGGCCGGCGCCGTGATGACGAGGCTCAGGAGTCGCGAGCGGCGGGGCGCGTCCACGGGTCGTAGTCCACTTCGAGCGGCTCCTGGGTGGGGCGTTCGGCGTCGGGGACGTGCTGCAGGTTCACGCGGACGCGGTACCAGAGCGAACTCGACCCGCGCATGCCGTCCACCATCACGTCGGCGGGGGAGAGATGCGCCGCGACCTCGGGGTGCCGCGCGCGCCACCGGTCGAGACCGCCGAGAGCCTCGTCCTTCGTCGCTGCGCGGGAGATCTCGATGAGGGGCATCGTCGACTTCCGCCGTCCCGATCCGTCCCCGCCGCGCGGCGCGCGTTCGGCGGGGCCGAGCTCGTCCGCGAGCGCCAGCAGCTTCTCGAGAGACCCGGGAGCGTCGTCGATGCCTGCGTGAGCGTCGCCTCGCTCCGCGAAGAGACCTGGCATCGTGCGGACCGTGAACTCCTCTGGACGGACCGTCCGCAGCGCGTCCCATTCGATCGGCATCGAGACGCGGGCATCCGGAAGGGGACGGACGGAGTACGCCGAGGCAACCGTGCGGTCCTTCGCGTTCTGGTTGAAATCGACGAACACGCTCTCGCCTCGTTCCTCCTTCCACCAGTGCGCCGTCGCGAGACCCGGAGCGCGGTTCTCGATCTCGCGGGCGAACGCCTGCGCCCCGAGCCGCACCTGCGCGTAGTCGTGCGCGCGATCGGTGCGGACGAGGATGTGGATGCCGCGCGAGCCCGACGTCTTCGGCCATCCGACGAGCCCCACGTCCGTCAGCAGATCGCGCGCGACGAAGGCGACGTCGACGATCTGCGACCACTCCACGCCGGGCATCGGGTCGAGGTCGATGCGCAGTTCGTCGGGGTGATCGAGGTCGTCGGCGCGGACGGGGTGGGGGTTGAGGTCGAGGCATCCGAGTCCCACCGCCCACACCAGGCCCGCGGCATCCCGGATCACTGCTTCTTCCGCACTCGTTCCCGAGGCGTAGCGGAGCGTCGCAGAAGAGACGAAGTCGGGGCGATTCTCGGGGACGCGCTTCTGGAAGAACGCCTCCTGATCGATGCCCTTCACGAAACGCTTCAGCACCATCGGCCGGTCCGCGACGCCGCGCACGGCCCCGTCAGCCACCGCGAGGTAGTACTCCGCGAGCTCGCGCTTGGTGATCCCGGGCTCCGGGAACACCACCTTGTCGGGACTCGAGAGCCGCACCTCGTTCCCGTCGACTTCGAGGGTGACCGCGTCGTCCTTCTTCGCCATGCGCCCGGTCTACCGCGGCGCGTGCCCGTGGGCCACGGGGTTGCGCGGACGCGGTCGAACTACGATCAGAGGGTCCCGCCCGGCATCCTTCTCTGGAGGTACACCCATGTCCACGCCCCTGACCGGCTCGGCTGCGCTCGACCACGCCGCCGACCTGGCGGACTTCGTCGCCGCCTCGCCCTCGAGCTACCACGCCGCGGCGGAGGTCGCTCGTCGAGTTCGCGAGGCGGGATTCCACGAGCTCGACGAGCGCGACGCGTGGCCCGCCCAGCCCGGGGGGCGGTTCTTCGTCGTGCGCGACGGTGCGGTGCTGGCGTGGGTCGTCCCGGACGCAGCGGATGCCGCGACCGGTGTGCATGTCTTCGGCGCGCACAGCGACTCCCCGGCCCTGAAACTCAAGCCCCGCCCGACGACGGGCAGCCTCGGCTGGTTGCAGGCGGGCGTCGAGGTCTACGGCGGGCCGCTCCTGAACTCGTGGCTCGATCGCGAGCTGCGTCTCGCGGGCCGCCTGGTGCTCGACGACGGCACGAGCGTCCTCGCCGCGACCGGCGCGCTCCTGCGGCTGCCGCAGCTCGCCATCCACCTCGACCGCGAGGTCAACGACGGCCTCGCCCTCGACAAGCAGCGCCAGACCCAGCCTGTGTGGGGTCTCGGCGACGCCGACTCCGCCGACCTGCTCGCCGAGCTCGCCGCAGAAGCCGGTGTCGACGCCTCGCGCATCCGCGGGTACGACGTCGTCACGGCCGACGCCGCCCGGGGCGCCGTGTTCGGCAAGGGCGAGGTGTTCTTCGCCTCGGGCCGCCTCGACGATCTCGCCTCGGTGCACGCCGGTGTCGTGGCCCTCGAGCGGGCAGCCGACGGCTTCGACGCGGAGCGCATCGCGATGCTCGCCGTGTTCGACCACGAGGAGGTCGGGTCCGCGACCCGCTCGGGCGCCGCCGGCCCGTTCCTGGCCGATGTGCTCGAGCGCATCCAGCTCGCCCTCGGCGCCGATCGCGAGCAGCAGCTGCGTGCGCTCGCCGCCTCGTGGTGCGTGTCGAGCGACGTCGGGCACGCGGTGCACCCGAACTACGCAGAAAAGCACGACCCGGTCGTCCAGCCCCGTCTCGGGTCGGGCCCGATCCTCAAGATCAACGCGAACCAGCGCTACGCGACCGACGGGGCCGGCGCGGCGGCGTGGCACGGCTGGTGCGACACCGCCGGTGTCGGCTCGCAGGAGTTCGTCTCGAACAACGCCGTGCCGTGCGGCTCGACGATCGGTCCGATCACGGCGACCCGGCTCGGGATCGCGACGGTGGACGTCGGCATCCCGATCCTGTCGATGCACTCCGCGCGCGAGCTCGCCGGCGTGAGCGACCTGCACGACCTGTCGCGCGTGGCGGAGGCGTTCTTCACCGCCTGAGTCCGGCAGAACGACGGATGCCGCGGGCCCGCCGACGTCATGTCGGGGACCCGCGGCATCCGCGGTGTCACAGGTGATGTGTCAGGCCGCGATCAGTACCAGCCCGCGGACTGCGAGTGGCCCCAGGCGCCGCAGGGGCTGCCGTAGCGACTGTCGATGTAGCCGAAGCCCCACGCGATCTGGGTGGCGGGGTTGGTGCGCCAGTCGGACGCGACGCTTCCCATCTTGCTGCCGGGGAGGGCCTGCGGGATGCCGTAGGCACCGCTGGACGGGTTGGAGGCGCGGTAGTTCCAACCGGACTCCTTGTTCCACAGTGAGACGAGGCAGGAGTACTGGTCGTCGCCCCAGCCGTAATCGCCGAGCATGGCGCGAGCGGTGGCCTTGGCGGCCGCGGCCGACGTGCCGCCACTGGAGGGAGCGGCGCTGGACGAGGAGGAGCTGGACGAGGAGGAGCCGGACGAGGAGGACCCGGACGAGGAGGACGCCGAGCGCGAGGCACTGGCCTGGGCGGCCTCTTCGGCAGCCTTCTTCTCGGCGGCGGCCTTCTTGGCGGCCTCGGCCTTGCGCTTCTCCTCGGCGACGCGTTCCTTCTCCTTCTCGACGGCCGCGTCGAGACGGCCGCGCAGCGCGCTGGTCTTCTCCGTCACCGTCGCGACCTCGGCTTCCACGGCCTCGGTGGCATCGCGGGTGTCGAGCAGGAGAGGAAGAGCGGAGACGGACTCCAACTCGTCGACGGCCTTCGCCAAGCCATCGGTGGACACGGTCGTGTCCTTCGTCCCGACGTCGAGCTTCGACGCTGCGATGTCGGCGGTGACGTCGGTGGATGCGGCCACCGCGGCCTTCGCCTCATCCAGCGTCGAGCGGATCTCGGACTGCGGCGCCGAGGTCGCGACGCCGTCGGTCAGGGAGTCGGGGAGGGTCCGCGAGAACGAGGCGAGAGCGATGGCGGGAGCCGTGGTCTCGGCCTGCGCGTCCTGCGGAGCGGGTGTCATGGCCGTCGCGCTTGCGGCGATCACGAACGCTGTGGTCAGCGTCGAGAGGACGAGAACCGGGCGGCGGCGGAGCCGACGTTCTTCGGTTCGGGTGGAGCGGATGGATCGGCGTGTGGCGGGGGAGTTCGAGTCAGTAGGCATGCAGAAGTAATGGTTCCGTGTAGCGAGGACACGCCCCCAGGGAGCGTGCGTGACCGTTCGGGCGGGCACGAGTCGCCCACTCTGGTGCACGAACCTGAGCGTTACCCGAACGTTATCTGCGCATCGACGATCCGCGCCCCGCCGGGAAAAGACCTGATCACGAACCCTGGCAAGTTCCTGAGGTCGGGTCGTGACAGTTTCGAACGATATATCGTTGGGTATCGGTCACCACCTGAAGGAGACATCATGAACAGCTCATTCGGTTCGCAGGGCTTCGGCTCGGGCGGCTTCGGCGGCACCGGCCGCGGGTTCGGATCGGGGCCGCAGGGCTTCGATCTCGGCAACCTCGGCGCCGGTCTCATGGAGGCCTTCGAGCAGTTCCGAACGTCTTTCGATCAGCGCCCCACGCCCTCACGCATGAGCCGGGGTGACGTGCGCACCGCTGTCCTCGCACTCCTGGTCGAGAAGCCCATGCACGGATACCAGATCATCCAGGAGATCGACTCCCGTAGCGGCGGATCGTGGAAGCCCAGCGCCGGCTCGGTCTACCCCACGCTGCAGTTGCTCGCCGATGAGGGCCTCATCGTCGCCGAGGAGGCGGGCGGTCGGAAGACGTACTCCCTCACCGACGCGGGCCGCATGGTCGCCGAAGAGGCGACGGGGTCGGCCCCATGGGAGACGGCGGCGCCCGCCAAGGAGCACCACCACCGTGCGACTGCGCTGCCCAAGGCAGGCGTCGAGCTGGCTCAGGCAGCGGCACAGGTCGCCCGCACCGGGTCGCCCGAGCAGGTGGCGGAGGCCGTGGAGATCCTCGACGAGGCTCGCCGCCGGCTCTACGCCCTGCTCGCGCAGGGCTGATCCGCGTGGCAGCACGGCGTCGGGAAGGCGAGAACCTTCCCGACGACCGCCACGCGCGGGCGCGCTACCGACGCATCCTCCGCTTCGCGGCGAGAGCACTCGTCGTCACGTGGTGGTTCGAGCTCTTCCTGCCACGCATCGGCCTCGGCTGGATCGGCGTGCGAGGGCGTTCGGCACGCATGCAGCGCATCGCGCGCCGCTTCCACGGGCTCGCGATCGACCTCGGCGGCCTGATGATCAAGGTCGGCCAGTTCATGTCGTCGCGCCTGGACGTCCTGCCGCCCGAGATCACGAAAGAACTGGAGGGACTGCAGGACGAGGTTCCGGCGGTCCCGTTCCCCGAGATCCGCGCCGAGGCCGAAGGACAGCTGGGCGTTCCGCTCGACCGCGGTTTCGCCGGCGTCGAGACGGTACCGGTGGCGGCGGCATCCCTCGGTCAGGCCCATCGGGCTCGGCTGGCGGAGGAAGATGCCGCCCTCACGGGACTCGACGCGGTCGTCGTGAAGGTGCAGCGCCCCGGCATCCAGCGGATCGTCGACACGGATCTCGCCGCACTCCGCCGCGTCGGTCGTTGGCTCAGCCACGTCCGCATCGTCTCGGACCGCGTCGATGCGCCGCAGCTCGTCGAAGAGTTCGCCGAGACGAGCCTGGAGGAGATCGACTACCTGCACGAGGCGGCCAACGGCGAACGCTTCGCGGCGGACTTCGCCGGTGACCCCCGCGTCGGGGTCCCCGCGGTCGTCTGGGAGCGGACCTCGCGACGCACCCTGACGCTCGAGGACGTCACGGCGATCAAGATCACCGATCACGAGGCGCTCCTCGCGGCGGGGATCGACCCGGCGGAGGTCGCCCAGGTGTTCGCCTCGGTCATGTTCGATCAGGTCTTCACCCACGGCTTCTTCCACGCCGATCCGCACCCGGGCAACATCTTCGTGACGCCGCTGACGGGGACGGATGCCGCCGGTGCCGGCGCTCCGCCGTGGCGCCTCACCTTCATCGACTTCGGCATGATGGGCGAGGTTCCGCCGAGCCTGCGCAACGGACTTCGCCGCCTCATGATCGCCGTCGCCGCCCGTGACGGCGTCGCGCTCGTCCAGAGCATCCGCGACGTGGGCGTCCTCCTGCCCAGCGCCGACACGACCGAGCTCGAGCGCGCCATGACGCAGCTGTTCGCCCGCTTCGGCGGCATGGGCTTCGCCGAGCTCCGCGAGGTGGACCCGCGGGAGTTCCGCGCGTTCGCGATCGAGTTCCAGGACGTCGTGCGGTCGCTGCCGTTCCAGCTGCCCGAGAACTTCCTGCTCATCGTGCGCGCGATGTCGCTCACGTCGGGCGTCTGCAGTGCGCTGGATCCGGCCTTCAACCTCTGGGACGCCGTCGAGCCCTACGCCTCGCGGCTCGTCCGCGAGGAAGGTCGCAACGCCGTCGCCGACGTCCTGCGCCGCGCCGTGACCGGCATCACCACGGCGTCACGGCTGCCGGGGCGGGTGGACGGGTTCCTCACGCGGATCGAGGACCGTCGGGTCTCGTTCCCCGATCCGGCGCTGGAGCGGCGGGTCGCCCGGCTGGAGCAGCTGGGCAGGCGCACCCTCTCGGGCCTCGTGTTCGCCGCGCTGCTCATCGGCGGTGCGACGCTGCGTCCGGAGGACCCGGTCCTGGGCGGGGTGCTGATGACGGGCTCTCTGCTCCCGCTCGGGCATGCGCTCCTGGCAGGGGTGTTCGGCCGGCGCTGGTGACGAGAAGGCGGGGGCCGGCCCGCCGCCTAGGATGAGTCGGGCGCGCCGGCACAGCTCCGGAGCGCGCGGAGGAGGCGGCATGGCCGGCAATCGGAGGACCTGGATTCTCGTCGACGGTGAGAACATCGACGCGACCCTCGGCGGATCGATCCTGGGGCGACGTCCTCAGCCCGACGAGCGGCCCCGGTGGGACCGCATCCTCTCCTTCGTCGCCGACCAGTGGAATCAGGACGCGCGCGGACTGTTCTTCCTCAACGCCTCGACGAACCTGCCGATGTCGTTCGTGCAGGCGCTGCTCGCGCTCGGCTACCAGCCCGTCCCGCTGTCGGGCGACGCGGACGAGAAGGTCGTCGACCTCGCCATCCAGCGGACGCTCCAGGCGCTTCAGAGCCACGGTGACGACGTCGTCCTCGTCAGCCACGACGGCGACTTCGTCGACGATCTCGGCGTCCTCGCCGACGGCTCGCGTCGCGTCGGCGTGCTGGCCTTCGAGGAGTTCCGCAACGCCGGGTTCGCTCAGATCCCCGGCATCCGCTTCTTCGATCTCGAGTACGACGCGAGCGCGTTCGATGCGCAGCTTCCCCGCGTGCGGATCATCCCGATCGACGAGTTCGACCCCGAGCAGTTCCTGCGCTGAGCGGGTTGTCCCGCTGAGCGGGGTCAGGCGAAGCGCACCCAGTTCGCGCCGCGGCCTGTCTCGTACCGTCCCTGCAGATGCAGGTCGGTTCCGTCGACGCGGTAGAGCGACACGGTCGTCGACCCTTCACCGGCGGCGACGAGGAGTCGGCGGTCGGGGCTGACGGCGAACCCGCGCGGTTGCGTCTCGGTCGCGACGAACCCGGTGGGTTCCGACAGCGACCCATCGTCGAGGATGCGCAGAGCCGCGAGAGTGCTCGCGGTGCGCTCCGACGCCCACACGACGCCGTCCGTGAGGTGGATGTCCGCGCCCCAGACGTAATGGTTCTCGCGCGGGTCCTCGTCGATGACGCTGTGGCGGAGTTTCTCGGACGGGTCGTGGGCCTGCGTGGCATCGACCAGGTCGAGCGCTCCCGTCGACGGGTCGCGACGGTATCGCAGGACCTCGCCGGTGAACTCGGTGAGGACGTAGACGCTTCTCTCGTCGTCGCTGAACGCGAGGTGCCGCGGGCCGCTGCCGTCCGGGGCGGCCGCGGTCGGCGGGTCGAGCGGGGTCAGGGCGAGGTCCGCTTCCAGCGTGCACTGGGCGACGAGGTCGGTCTCGAGCGAGACGAAGTAGACGTGGCGGCCATCGCCGCTCGCGAGCACGGAGTGCAGCCGGGGGAGGTGCACCTCCGCGACAGGCGGGGAGACGACGCCGGCGTCGTCGACGCCGCACACGATGCCGTACCCGCCCGAGTACGCAGCGCCGAGGAGCGCCGATCCGCCGCGGGTGAGAGAGAGGTAGTTCATGGCCCCGCCCGGCAACGCAACCCGAGAGAGACTGGTCAATTCGCCGGTCTCCCGATTCAGGGAGAGGGTGAGGATGCCGGCATCCCCGTCGTCGTCGTCGGCCTTCACGGACGCGTACACGAGGCCCCGCTCCGCATCGACGGCGAAGTTCGAGCAGCCGGTGGTCCCGGAGGTGACGGCGAGCCGTTGGAGTCCGTCATCGGTCACGCGGAAGGTGCTGATCGACGAGTCACCGGCGTTGGCCACGAGGACGAGTGAAGACGACATGGATCGATCGTATGCCGCTCCCCGCGAGCGGCGCCGCGTCCGCCCGGGAGTAGGGTCGACGCATGCGTTTCGAGTCGGATCTGCTCCCGTGACCGCGCCCGCAACGACCGACCGCAACGCCCGCTACTACCTCGGCGCGCTCGCGATCGGCCTGCTCGCCGGGCTCATGTCGGGCATGTTCGGCGTGGGCGGCGGCACCGTCATCGTCCCGCTCCTGCTGACGCTCCTCGTCTTCGATCAGCGCCGCGCGGCAGGCACGTCGCTCGCGGCGATCGTGCCGACGGCGGCCGTCGGCGTCATCTCTTACGCGGTCGTCGATGCTGTGGCGTGGATCCCCGCGATCATCCTCGCCGCGGGCGCGGTCGTCGGGGCGCAGATCGGCACGTGGCTGCTCGCGCGGTTGTCTCAGAACGTCATCCGCTGGGGGTTCATCGCGTTCCTCGTCGTGGTGATCGTGATGCTCTTCATCGTCGTCCCGTCGCGCGAGGCGGAGCTGCCGCTGACCTGGGGAATCGGGGCCGGCTTGGCGGTTCTCGGAGTCTTCACCGGGATCATGGCGGGCCTGCTCGGCGTCGGCGGCGGCGTCATCGTCGTGCCGGCGCTCATGTTCCTCTTCGGGACGAGCGATCTCGTCGCCAAGGGCACGTCGCTCCTCATGATGATCCCGACCGCCATCTCGGGCACGGTCGGCAACCTCCGACGCCACAACGTCGACCTCGTCGCGGCCGCCGTCATCGGTGTGGCGGCCTGCACGACGACCGCGCTCGGCGCGTGGCTCGCGACGCTCGTCGATCCGTTCACGGCGAACGTCCTGTTCGCGATCTATCTCACCTTCATCGCAATCCAGCTCGGGATCAAGGCGGTGCGCGCACACCGCGCGCGCTGAGCCCGCTCGGGACCCGGACGGTAGGATCGTCCGGTGCCTGTGAATCCCGAGTTGCTCGGTCGCGCGTTCCCGCCGACCGCCCCGTACCTCGTCGGTCGCGAGAAGGTGCGCGAGTTCGCCCGCGCCGTGTTCGCCACCGACCCGCAGCACGACGACCCCGCCGCTGCCCGGGATCTCGGCTACGCCGACGTCGTCGCGCCGCCCACCTTCGCGATGGTGATCCAGGACCTCACGCTGCAGCAGCTGCTGAGCGAACCGGGCTCCGGCATCGTGCTCGAGCGCGTCGTCCACGCCGAGCAGCGGTTCCGCTACACGCGGCCCATCGTCGCCGGCGACGAGCTGACCGGGCGTCTCACGGTCACCGGCATCCGCGCCTTCGGCAAGGGCGCGATGGTGACGAGCGAGGCCGAGATCACGGATGCCGGTGGCGATCACGTCGTCACCGCGACCTCCGTCCTGCTGGTCGGAGGAGACGAATGACCACTCTCGAGATCGGCACCGTCGTCGCCGAGCGCACCGTCCACCTGACGAGGACCTCCCTCGTCCGCTATGCGGGCGCGTCGGGGGACCTCAACCCCATCCACTACAACGACGCCGTCGCCGCGCGCGTCGGCCTGCCCGGCGTCCTCGCCCACGGCATGCTCACGATGGGCCTCGCCGTCGAGACGATCGTCGAATGGCTGGGGGACTCCGGCCGCATCCTCGAGTACGGCGTCCGCTTCACGCGCCCCGTCGTCGTCGACACCGAGACCGGCGCCGACGTCACCGTCGTCGCGAAGGTCGGCGCGGTCGACGATGACGCCGTGCGCATCGATCTGACCGTCAGCCACGACGGCACGACGGTCCTCGGCAAAGCGCAGGTGCGCGTCCGCGCGGCATCCTGATGCCCGAGATCACGCCCGTCCCCCTCTCGCAGCTCACAACGCTGCGCGTCGGTGGAACGCCTCATCGCATGGTCGAGGCGCGCTCGACCGACGAGGTCGCCGACGCGCTCCGCGACGTCTGGGCCGCGGGGGAGCGGTGGCTGGTGCTCGGCGGCGGCTCGAATCTGCTCTTCGCCGACGACGAGTTCGACGGCACCGTGATCCTCGTCCGGACGACCGGCATCGAGCGGTTGCCTTCGCCGAACCCCGGTCATGTGCGACTCAAGGTGCAGGCGGGCCACTCCTGGGATGACCTCGTCGCGCAGACGGTCGCGGCGGGACTCAGCGGCATCGAGGCGATGGCGGGCATCCCCGGCACCACGGGCGCGGCACCCATCCAGAACATCGGCGCCTACGGCCAGGAGATCGTCGAGACCCTCGTCGAGGTGGAGCTCATCGACGAGTCCACCGGTGAGGTGTCGGTGGTCCCGGCATCCGATCTGGGTCTGGGGCTTCGCACCTCGGTCCTGAAGAAGCATTACGGCTCGGTACCCGAGCGTTCCGCCGTCATCCTGTCGGTCACCTTGGAGCTCGCGCAGGTCGGCCACGGCGCCGTTCCCGTGCGCGGAGCGCAGCTGCGGTCGGCGCTGGGACTCGACGCGGATGCCGCGGTCTCGCTCGCGTGGATCCGCGAGACGGTCCTCGACATCCGATCCCGCAAGGGAATGGTCCTCGACGCGGACGACAACGACACGTGGAGCGCCGGTTCGTTCTTCCAGAACCCGGTGGTGTCGGCGCAGTTCGCCGCGAGCCTCCCCGCCGAGGCTCCCCGGTGGTCGATGGCGCCCGCCCTCGAGGCCGACCGCGTGATCCCGCTCGACCGGTTCGACGGGTTCATCCCGCCGCGGGCCGGGGGACCCGCGCCCGTCAAGATCAGTGCCGCCTGGCTCATAGAGCACGCCGGCATGCGCAAGGGCTTCCGCCTGCCCGGGTCGCAGGCATCGCTCTCGACCAAGCACGCGCTCGCGCTCACGAACCGCGGCCGCGCGACGGCCGAGGAGGTCGCCGCTCTCGCGCGTCTCATCCAGCAGCGCGTGCAGTCCGAGTTCGGTGTGCTCCTGCAACCCGAGCCGGTGCTCTTCGACGTCGAGCTCTGACTCGGGGTCTCGGCGCCGAGGTCCCACTCCGGCCGGAAACTGCGTGCGCATTCCCGGCCGGAGTGGGACGTCGACGATCGTCGACGGAGGTCGACGTCAGGCGAACAGGCGCTGCAGACGCTGGACGCCTTCGAGCAGCTGGTCCTCGCCGAGTGCGTACGACAGGCGCAGGTAGCCCGACGGGCCGAACGCCTCGCCCGGGACGACCGCGACTTCGGCGCGCTCGAGGATGAAGTCCGCGAGCTCGAGCGACGTGTCGATGCGGACGCCGTCCCAGTCGCGGCCCAGCAGACCGGTCACGTCGGGGTACGCGTAGAACGCACCGAGCGGGTTCGGGACCGTGACCCCGGCGATCTTCGCGAGCTCGGAGACGATCAGGCCGCGACGACGGTCGAAGGCCTGTCGCATCTTCTCGGCCTCGTCCTGCGGGCCGGTCAGGGCGGCGAGGGCGGCGCGCTGGGCGACGTTGTTGACGTTGGAGGACAGATGCGACTGGAGGTTGCCGGCGACCTTGATGGCGTCGGCGGGGCCGACCATCCAGCCCACGCGCCAGCCGGTCATGGCGTAGGTCTTCGCCACGCCGTTGACCAGGATCGTCTGGCCGGCGAGCTCCGGCACGGCCTCGACGATCGACTGCGCGCGGGCGCCCTCGTAGACGAGGTTCTGGTAGATCTCGTCGCTGATCACCCAGATGCCGTGGGCGAGGGCCCACTCGCCGATGGCCGTGACCTCGTCAGGGGTGTAGACGGCGCCGGTCGGGTTCGACGGCGAGACGAAGACGAGCACCGTCGTCTTGTCGGTGCGGGCCGCCTCGAGCTGGTCGACGGTGACCTTGTACTCCTGGTCGGCTCCGGCGAACACCTCGACGGGCACGCCGTCGGCGAGGGCGATCGCCTCGGGGTACGTGGTCCAGTAGGGGGCGGGAAGGAGGATTTCGTCGCCCGGGTTCACGACGGCCTGGAAGGCCTGGTAGACGGACTGCTTGCCGCCGTTGGTGACGATGACCTGCGAGGCCGCGACCTCGAGACCCGAGTCGCGGAGCGTCTTCGCGGCGATCGCCTCGCGCAGGACCGGCAGGCCGGCGGCGGGCGTGTAGCGGAAATTAGCGGGGTCGCGCAGGGCCTCGGCTGCGGCATCCACGACGAACTGCGGCGTCGCGAAGTCGGGCTCTCCGGCCGCGTACGAGATCACCGGGCGACCGGCGGCCTGGAGGGCCTTGGCCTTGGCATCGACCTTGAGGGTCGCGGACTCGGCGATGGCGGAGAGCTTGCGGGAGACGGGGGCGCGTTCGGTCACCCTCCGAGCGTACCGTCGGGCATCGCTCGGGCGAGAGGTGCGACGCGGGTCAGCGCGTGGGACGCGTGAGGATCTCGTTGCCCGATTCGAGGATCGCCACCGTGTGCTCGGTGTGCGCGGTGCGGCATCCCGTGGCGCTCCGGAGCGTCCAGCCGTCCTCGTCGACCTTCAGCTCGTCGGTGTCGACCATGACCCACGGCTCGATCGCGAGCATGAGACCCGGGCGCAGGCGGTACCCGCGGCCGGCGCGGCCGATGTTCGACACGTGCGGGTCCTGGTGCATCGTGGTGCCGATGCCGTGACCGCCGAACTCGGTGTTGACGGGGTAGCCCGCCGCGGTGAGGACGTCGCCGATCGCGGCCGAGATGTCGCCGATCCGCGCGCCGGGCTGCGCCGCCTCGATGCCGGCGGCCAGGGCCTCCTGGGTCGCGGTGATGAGCGGGTCGTTCTCGGCGTGGGCGCCGCCGCCGACGGTGAAGCTGATCGCCGCGTCCGCAGCCACGCCGCTCGTCTTGATCGCGAGGTCGAGGGTCAGCAGGTCGCCCGCGGCGACGCGCTGGTCGCGAGGCCGGCCGTGGAGGACGGCGTCGTTGACGGCCGTGCAGATGTAGTGGCCGAACGGGCCCCTGCCGAAGGACGGCGCATAGTCGACGTAGCAGGACTCGGCGCCGGCGCCGAGGATCATGTCCTTGGCCCATGCGTCGATCTCGAGGAGGTTCGTGCCCGGCTTCACCCGCTCCTTGATGCCGTGGAGGATGTCGCCGACGAGTCCGCCCGTCGTGCGGGCGCGGTCGATCTGGTCAGGGGTGAGGATCTCGATCACGAGGCAGTCCGTTCGGTCGGCAGGCGCAACGGACAATCATACGTCCGCGTGATGAGGCGTGGTCGGGAGGGTTCCGCCATGCCGGTGAGGTCGTCGGGTCCTCGAACGGGTCGAGCGCCCCGGGCGCTTCCCAGCCCGCTCCACTACGGTGGATAGGTGAGTGACCCCCAGACCCCGACCGAACCCGCAGACACCCCCGCCCTTCCCGGCTTCGACGAGCTGGGCCTCACCGGTCCCGTCCTCGCCGCCATCAAGGACCTCGGCTACGAGACGCCCTCCGCGATCCAGGCCGCGACCATCCCCGTCCTCCTCGGCGGCCGCGACGTCGTCGGCATGGCCCAGACCGGCACCGGCAAGACCGCCGCGTTCGCCCTGCCGATCATGGAGAACCTCGACCTGACGCAGAAGACGCCGCAGGCGCTCGTCCTGGCCCCGACCCGTGAGCTCGCGCTCCAGGTCTGCGAGGCGTTCGAGTCGTACGCCGCCCGCATGAAGAATGTCCACGTCCTCCCCGTCTACGGCGGGCAGGGCTACGGCGTGCAGCTGTCGGCCCTCCGCCGCGGTGTCCACATCGTCGTCGGCACCCCCGGCCGCATCATGGACCACCTCGAGAAGGGCACCCTCGACCTCTCGCAGCTCAAGAACCTCGTCCTCGACGAGGCCGACGAGATGCTGAAGATGGGCTTCGCCGAGGACGTCGAGCAGATCCTCGCGAAGACCCCGGCGGAGAAGCAGGTCGCGCTGTTCTCGGCGACCATGCCGGCATCCATCCGTCGCCTTGCGCAGCAGTACCTGCGCGACCCGGAGGAGATCACGGTCAAGACCAAGACCTCCACCAACACGAACATCACGCAGCGCTACCTGATCGTGTCGTACCAGCAGAAGGTCGACGCTCTCACGCGCATCCTCGAGGTCGAGGACTTCGACGGGATGATCATCTTCGTCCGCACGAAGAACGAGACCGAGACCCTCGCAGAGAAGCTGCGGGCCCGCGGCTTCAGCGCGGCGCCCATCAACGGCGACATCCCGCAGCCGCAGCGCGAGCGCAGCATCCAGCAGCTCAAGGACGGCAAGCTCGACATCCTGGTCGCGACCGACGTCGCAGCCCGCGGTCTCGACGTGGAGCGCATCAGCCACGTCGTGAACTTCGACATCCCGACCGACACCGAGTCGTACGTGCACCGCATCGGTCGCACCGGGCGTGCCGGCCGCAAGGGCGACGCGATCAGCTTCGTGACGCCGCGCGAGCGCTACCTGCTCGCCCACATCGAGCGCGCGACCCGCCAGGCGCCGACGCAGATGCAGCTGCCGACGACCGAGGACATCAACTCCACGCGTCTGACCCGCTTCGACGACGCGATCACCGCCGCGCTCGCCGAGACCGACCGCATCGCCGGGTTCCGCGACGTCATCGCGCACTACGTCCGCAACCACGACGTGCCCGAGCAGGATGTCGCGGCCGCCCTCGCCGTCGTGGCGCAGGGCGAGACCCCGCTGCTGCTCGACCCGGCATCCGACCAGCTCGCGAAGACGCTGGCCGCCGACGCCGAGCGCGGCACGCGCAAGGACCGCCCGGCGCGCTCGGACGCACCGCGCGAGCGTCGCGGCAAGGGCGACTTCACGACGTACCGCATCGCGGTCGGACGTCGTCACCGTGTCGAGCCCCGTCAGATCGTCGGCGCGCTCGCGAACGAGGGCGGCCTGGGTCGCGACGACTTCGGTGCGATCACGATCCGTCCCGACTTCTCGCTCGTCGAACTCCCGACGTCGATGGACGCCTCGGTCCTCGAGCGGCTGAAGGGAACCCGCATCTCGGGTCAGCTCATCGAGATCCGTGCCGACCGCGGCCGTCCCGGCGGCGAGCGTCCGAAGCGCTCGTTCGACGACCGGCCCAAGCGTTCGTACGACGACCGGCCGGAGCGCAAGCCGCGCCACGGCCGCGACTGACGGCATCCGCTCGGCAGGTCCTGCTCCGGCAGGGCGGATGCCGCGGCGCGGCGTTCGCGGATGCAATGGTTCGCGGGCGACGCGCCGTACTCCGGACTGATCGTCCGGCGTGTCGCGCCGGATCTATTGCATCCGCTGACGCTCGCGCCACGCCGGCCTGCCCGCGCCCGAGAACCGCGAGATTCAGCCGTCGACACCCCCGGTGATGGCGGCGCGGATGCGGTCGACCGGGATCTTCGGCGTGCGGTCGGCGGTCACCAGGCCGTTCGTCTCCTGCAGAGTGTCGGCGAGCTGCGTGTAGCAGAACCCGGCCAGCACCCCGCTCGCGTGGACAGCGGCCATGAGTCCCTCGAAGCGCTCCGCGAAGTCGTCCGGCGATGTCGCGGATGAGTAGCCCCACGCGCCGTCGGCCGCGTCGGTGTCGAACGAGATGCCACCGAACTCGGTGAGCATCACGGGCGCGTCCGAGACGTCGCCGCTGAGGATGAGATCGCGACCCGCCGGGCCTGTCGTCTCCAGGAGGTGACGGATGCCGGCATCCGTCAGGTAGCGCTCCCGCACGACGTCGGGACGCCATTCGTAGTCGTGGATCGCGACGATGTCGGTGTCGACCTGTTCCCAGCCGTCATTCGACACGACGGGACGCGTCGGATCGAGTGACTTCGTCAGCGACACGAGCGCGCGCGCGAAATGCTGCATGCGTGCGTCGCTCGCGATGTGCTGCACACCCCAGCTCTCGTTGAGCGGCACCCACGTCACGATCGAGGGGTGGGATGCGTCGCGTCGGACGACCTCGAGCCATTCCCGCGTCGTCCGTTCGATCGCGGTCTGCGTGAACGTGTACGTGCCCGGCGCCTCGCCCCAGATGAGCAGGCCCAGCTGATCCGCCGCGAGCAGGAACCGCGGATCCTCGAACTTCTGGTGCACACGCGTCGCGTTGAAGCCCATCGAGCGGATCAGTTCGACCTCGTCGCGCAGCGCCGTCGCCGACGGGGCGGCGAGGTGCGTGTCTGGCCAGTACCCCTGGTTGAGGACGGAGCGGACGTAGCAGGGGCGGTCGTTGAGCCAGAAGCGTCCGCGGGCGACGTGGGCGGTACGGATGCCGAGGTACGAGGCGACGGTGTCGTCGCCCACCGTGACCGTGGCGTCGATGAGACGAGGGTGCTCGGGGGACCACAGGAGCTCTTCGTACGACTGGCCGTTGCGGAGCTCGGCGATGGGCAGGACGATGGTCGCCTCGTTCTCCGTCACGACGGTGCGGATCGCCGCGAGCTGCCGACCGTCGAACGACAGCGAGATCGCGGCATCCGTCGCGGACATCGGCCGACCGGACAGCTCGAGGTCGGCCGTGACGATCCCGGCGCGGGGGTCCGTCGTCCACCGGAGCGCGGCGACGTGGATGGGCGGCACGCTCTCGAGCCACACCGGCTGCCAGATGCCGGTCGTCCGGTGGTACCAGATGACGTGCGGATCCTTGCGCCAGTCCTGCTTGCCGCGCGGCTGCGCGATGTCGAGAGGGTCGTCCTCGACACGCACGACCAGGCGGGACCCGGCCCGCGCGGCGCGGGTGATGTCGAGGGCGAACGGCGTGTGACCTCCTTCGTGCGACCCGACGAGGGAGCCGTCGACCCAGACGTCGCAGCGGTAGTCGACGGCGCCGAAGTGCAGCAGAAGCCGTCGGCCCGACTCGTGACCGGCGGCCCGCAGGTCGGCATCCGTCACGTCGCGGGAGTACCAGACGACGCGGTGCATCCCGGTGTCCGCGACGCCCGACGCGGCCGACTCGGGCGGGAAGGGGACGACGATGTCGCCCTGAGTGACGCCGGATGCCGGCCACCCCGAGGCGAGACCCACGTCGGCGTCGTCGTGGGCGAAGGCCCACGTGCCGGTGAGATCGGCCCAGGCCGGCCGGACGAGCTGCGGCCTCGGGTAGGTGCCGTCCTGCGTGCTGGCACGCACGGCGCCGTGGTCGTCATCGATCATGGCGTCCAGCATGCCTCATGCCATGCAGCGCTGTAAACCTGGAAATCGGTCGACGCGTTCAGGTGGTCCGAACCGAGGGTGCGCTCTCCCGGATGGCGATGCGGTGGGGCGCGATCTCATGGCGACCGACGCCGTCGTAGCCCGCGACGCGCTCGAGAAGGAGCTCCATCGCGCGGGTGAACAGAGCGTCGACGTCGGGACTGACGCTCGTCAGGCTCGGAAAGGTCACCGCGCTCAGGCGCGTGTCGTCCCACCCGGTGACCGCCACGTCCTCGGGCACCCGGATTCCGCGCTCGTGCAGGGCGCGCAGTGTCCCCATCGCGGCGAGGTCGTCGCGGCACACGACGGCGTCGACGTCCCACCCCTCGTCCAGCGCCTGACGGACGGCCGAGGCCGTATCGGCGGCATCGATGGATGCCGTGGCGACGAGCATCCGCGGATCTGCACGGAAGCCCGCCGCAGCCAATGCTTCCTGATAGCCGATGATGCGCTGGCGGGATGTCTCGCTCAGGGCGGTCGTCTCGTGCCCGACGAAGCCGATGCGACGTCGGCCGGAATCGAGCAGGTGCGTCGTGATCTCACGGGCCGCCGCCACGTTGTCGATCATGACGTGGTCCATCGTGAGCGGCGCCGGGATCTCGCCGAGCAGCACGATCGGGATCTGCGATCGGTGCTGGGCGATCTCGGACGCACTCATCTTCGACGGCTGGAACAGCATGCCGTCGACGAGGCCGGCCTCAGAGCTCGCGATCAGCGCACGCTCACCCTCGAGGGTGTCGTCGGTCTCCTCGAGCAGGACGCGGTAGTCGAAATCCTGGGCCCGGCGGGAGGCGACGTGCGCGAGTTCGGCGAAGTAGGGGATCGCGACATCCGCGAAAGCGACGGCGACGAACCCCGTCCGGCCGGTCGCCAGGCGCCGGGCCACGACGTTGGGGCGGTAGCCGAGTTCGTCGATCGCCCGTTGCACCCGCTCGCGCATGGCGGCGGAGACGTGGGGGTAATCGCGGACGACGTTGGAGACGGTCTTCATCGACACGCCCGCCCGCTCGGCGACGTCCTGCAGGCGTGGTCCTCGCATGAGGCTCCCTTCAACGGCTCGCGGGCCACAGTACAGCGCCAGACCCGCTCACCAGGGCAGGCGACAGCCGACCCCGTTGACATGAAATTTCTAGCGCTGTAAGTTCGACGGCACTCACACAGCGCGCTCGGGCTTCCGGGCGGGGAGTACTCAAAGGAGAGCAATCACATGACTACGCGACTTTCGCGGGGCCTCGGTCTCGGCGTCGCTGCGGCGCTCGCCGTCTCACTCAGCGCCTGCGGCGCATCGGACTCCAGCGAGGGCGGGGTGTCGGGTGAGGACTACGACGGCCCCGCCGTCGAAGTCACCTTCTGGCACGGCTGGACGGGCGGCGCCGCGCCGACCATCGTCCCGAAGCTGATCGACAAGTTCAACGCCGAGCACGAGAACATCACGGTCAAGAACGTCCCGCAGGAGTGGGCCGACATCAACTCGAAGATGCCGCTCGCCGTGAAGGCGGGCAAGGGGCCCGACGTCGCCGTCCTCCACGGCGACGATCTCGCGACCTATGCCGCGCAGAACCTTCTGCAGCCGGCAGACGAGATCATCGAGGGGCTCGGCTACAGCGAGGGCGACTTCCCGCCCGACGTGTTCGAGATGGGGGACTTCCGCGACGCGCAGTACGCCGTGCCGTGGAGCGTCACGCCGCTCGGACTGTTCGCGAACAAGGACGTCATGAAGAAGGCCGACCTCACCGAGGTGCCGACGGACCGTCAGGGCTACCTCGATGCGCTCGAGAAGCTGAAGGCAGCCGGCGTTCAGGGCGAGTGGGTCGACGGCTACGTCTTCACGGGGACGTTCGAGTTCCAGAGCCTCCTCTGGCAGTTCGGCGGGGATCTGTACAACGACGACGTGACCGAGGCGACCTTCAACTCGGAGGCGGGCGTCGAAGCGCTCACCTGGATGACTGACCTCGTCGACAAGGGCTACAGCCCGAAGAACGTCGCGCAGGACGGCAACATCAAGGCGCTCCTCGCCGGGGACACGGCCTTCAACTGGAACGGCGTGTGGCAGACGACCAACACCGCCTTCGGCGACCTCGACTGGGCAGCCGCCCCCGTGCCGCAGATCGGCGACGAGAAGGCCGTCTGGTCGAGCTCGACGCACTGGGTGTTCCCCGCGAACAAGGGGCAGAGCGCCGACGAGACGTCGGCCGCCGCGACCTTCGTGAAGTGGATGAACGACAACTCCGCAGGCTGGGCCGAGACGGGCGAGCTGCCCGCGGCCAATACGGTCCGCGAGGATCCGACCATCCTCGAGAAGTACCCGAACCTCGAGCCCTTCATGGAGCAGCTCGACTACGCCCACTACGAGACGGTGTCGCCCGGCATCAACGAGGCCAACGCGCTCATCACCACCGCGATCAATGAGGCGCTGACCGGCAAGAAGACGCCGCAGGCCGCGCTCGACGACGCGAAGGCGAAGGCGGACGCGATCATCGAACAGAACCAGCAGAAGTATGGCGATTGACCTCGCCGCCACGACGGCCGTCCCGGCCGACCGCATCGTCGGTCGGCCGGGCGGTCGTGGCCGTCGTCCGGCCGCTCGTCGGCGCCGCACCCTCATCGCCTACCTGTTCCTCGCACCGTTCCTGGCGCTGTTCGTCACGTTCGTCATCGTGCCGGCCGTGTTCGGCGTGTGGATCAGCCTCACCAACTGGTCACCGTTCCGCGACAGCCAGGACTTCATCGGCCTGAAGAACTACCTCGACCTCTTCACTGCGGGCTCGACCACCTCGGCGGACTTCTGGAACTCGATGCGGGCGACGGGGCTGTTCGTCGTCCTGAGCGTCCCGTTCCTCGTGGTCGTGCCGCTGTTCATCGCCGTCCTCCTGAACCGCAAGCTCCGGGGAGCCACCTTCTTCCGGACCGTGTTCTTCGCGCCCTACGTGCTCGGTGTCGCGATCGTCGGTGTGATCTGGAGCTACGTCTTCGACACGCAGTCCGGCATCCTGAACCATCTGCTGGGGCTGTTCGGTCTCCCGAGCGACACCCCGTGGGTGGTCGACACGCCGTGGGTGTGGGTCTCGCTCGTCGGTGTCACCGTCTGGTGGACGGCCGGGCTCAACACCGTCATCTTCCTGGCCGGACTCAAGGGCATCAACACCGACCTCTACGAGGCCGCAGCTCTCGACGGCGCAGGAGCCGCCCGCACGTTCTTCAGTGTGACGCTGCCCGGACTGCGCCCCGTGATGATCTTCATCACGACGACGACCATCCTGGCCTCGGCGAACATGTTCGGACAGTCGTTCCTGTTGACGAACGGCGGTCCCGGCAACGAGACCCGCACCGCGATCATGTACATCGCCGACCAGGGCCTGTCCCAGAACAACATGGCGCCGGCCTCGGCGATGAGCTACGTCCTCTTCGCGTTCCTGGCGATCATCAGCGTCGTCAACTTCCGCCTGCAGCGCGAGCGCAGCGAGAAAGCCGCCTCATGACCGACACCGCCGTCCGTCCCGCCCCGACGTACGCGCGCCCCGCGCGCCGCCGATCTCCGCGCCGGGCGGGTGACCTCACCTCGTATGCCGTTCTCGGCGCCCTCGCCCTCGTCGTGATCTTCCCTCTCATCTGGATGCTGCTGACCTCGGTGAAGACCGACGCGGATGCCGTCCGCAACCCGTACGCGCTTCCGGACCCGCCCTCGCTCGAGGCCTATCAGACACTGCTTCTGAGCGGTCAGCAGCCGATCTTCCTCTGGCTGTGGAACAGCTTCGCGGCGGCCACGCTGCAGACGGTCCTCATCCTCGTCACCGCGTCGATGGCCGCCTATGCGCTCGCCCGGCTCGAGTTCGCCGGCCGCAACATCGTGTTCGGGCTCATCATCGCGACGCTCCTCGTGCCGCCGGTCGTCTTCCTCATCCCGAACTACCTCCTGGTCGAGAACTTCGGCTGGCTCGACTCGATCCTGGCGATCACGGTGCCGGGGGCGGCGAGCGCGTTCGGAGTCTTCTTCCTGCGCCAGTTCTTCCTCGGCATTCCGCCCGAGATCGAGGAAGCGGCCCGCATCGACGGCGCGGGGGACTTCCGCATCTTCTTCCAGGTCGCGCTCCCCCTCGCGCGACCCGCCCTCGCGACCCTGGCCGTGCTGTCGTTCCTCGGCAACTGGAACGACTTCCTCTGGCCCGTCTACGTCCTGCTCTCGCCCGAGAACATGACGCTCCAGCCGGGACTCGCCATGCTGCAGGGGGCCTTCCGCACCCACTTCGGCATCGTCATGGCCGGTGCCGCGATCGCCTCGATCCCCGTGCTCATCCTCTTCGCCTTCGCTCAGCGGCAGATCGTCGATTCCGTGGCCGGTGCGGCGGTGAAGGGATGAGGCGGGTCGTCGCGGCTGCGATGGCGCTCGCCGGAGCCGTCTTGATCAGCGGATGCGGTGCCCCAGCGTCCGCTCCGTCTAAACCGTCCGCGGCAGCGGCAACCGGGTTCGTGCTCGACGAGGATTTCCCCGACCCCGATGTCGTGTCGACGGATGACGGCTACGTCGCCTTCGCGACCGGGAGCCACGGGCTGAACATCCGTGTCGCGACGTCTCCTGATCTCGCGACATGGACGGTCGACAGGCGCGACGCGCTCCCGACCCTCCCCGCCTGGGCGTCGACCGGACGCACGTGGGCGCCGGAGGTCGCGCCGCTGGGCGAGGGATACGTCATGTACGTGACGGCGGAGCACACGGCGTCCGGGCGGCAGTGCATCGGGGTGGCCACCTCGGCTTCCCTCGACGAACCGTTCGCTCCGGCATCCGACGAACCACTCGTCTGCCCCGTCGACGAGGGCGGCGCCATCGATGCAGCCACGTTCGACGACGAGGACGGCACGCGCTACCTGCTGTGGAAGACCGACGGCAACTGCTGCGCCCTCGACACGCATCTGAGGATGGCGCCGCTGTCCGAGGACGGGCTGTCTCTCACCGGCGACGCCGTGACGCTGCTCACCCAGGACCAGCCGTGGGAGGACAAGCTCGTCGAGGCGCCGACGCTCGTCGCACGGGACGGCGGCTACGCGCTCCTCTATTCCGCGAACGACTACGGCGGGGATTCCTACGCCGTGGGTGCGGCGTGGTCCGACACGCTGACCGGCCCGTACGCGAAGCAGAGCGACCCCATCCTGTCGACGTCGGGCAGTGACGGTGCGTTCCGCGGTCCCGGCGGTCAGGACGTGGTGGCGACCCCGGACGGCGATGTGCTCGTCTTCCACGGGTGGGACGAGCAGTACATCTATCGCGGGCTGCACACCGCCCCGATCAGCCTCGAGCAGGGCCGCGCGGCGGTGACCGTGGGCTGACGGTGCGCGTTGGGGCCGTGTCACCCCTCGAGGTGGAACGCCGCCCAGAGCTCCGCCCGCGCGGCGAACGAGCCGAGATCCGTGCCGAGCGCCTTCTCGGCCGCGGCGAGCCGTGTGCGCACAGTGTGGCGATGAACCCCGAGGGCCGTCGCCGCGCGCTCGTTCGAGCCGTCGGACTCGAGCCAGGCGCGCAGCGTCTCCTCGAGCCGGCCGCCGGTGTCGCGGTCGTGCGCACGCAACGGCGCGAGGTACCCGGCGGCGACGGTGGCGGCGTCGCCCGCCGACAGCGCCGAGAGGATGCCGCGGGTCTGCACCTGCGCGAAGTGCGACAGTCCGGGGGCCGCGGCGCGGCCCCGCGCGGCGCGTGCCTGATCGAGGGCGCGGGCCACGTCGGCGTATCCCGCCGGTTCCGACACCCCGACTCGGACCGCGAAGCGCGCCGGGATCTCCTCGAGCGTCGCTGCGGCGGAGGCGGGGACCACGATCACGACGTCGTCGTCGAGGGTGCCGTACAGCAGCGCGCCGTGCCGCTCGTCGGCGCGGAGTTCGAGGACGTCGATGAGGGCGTGTGTGCGGGGGCCCCCGGCATCCGTCACCGCCACGACGATCGGCGCGGACGGCAACGGCCCCCAGACGTCGCGCGAGATCTGCCGAGCCAGGGCGGGGTCGCCGGTGAGGAGCGAGCGGACCATTCCGGAGCGGAGCGCCGTGCGGGCGCGGGAGAGGCGCTGGTGCTGCTCGAGGGCGAGTCCCGCCATCGCGATCACGGCGGTCACGACGTCGCGTCCCGCCTGGTCGAGTTCGCTCGCGGCGATGGCGAGGACGCCGCGGAGGCTCCCGCCCCGCCCGAGGGTCTGCAGGGTGAACGCGTCGGTGTCGGAGCGCAGCGACGAGCCCGCCCGGGCGCCGCGCCGCAGGACCGCGTCGACCTCGACCCGCAGCACCGCCGCCGCCTCGGGAGTGAGCGTGCTCGCAGGATGTTCGCGCACGAGCTCGCCGGCGGCGTCGTACATCCCCACCCATGTGTCGAGCTGACGTGCGAGTTCGGCGATGGTCGCGTCGAGCCCGTCGGGCCGCAGCGCCGCGAGCGCGATCGCACGCTGCGCCGACAGTGCCCAGCTGCGCCGCGCGTACGCCTGGGCGGCGACCGCCTCGGCATTGGCGCGCGCGACGGCGATGAAGGGCGTGTCGTACGGCACCTCGAACAGCGGCAGGTTCGCGCGGCGGCATGCGGAGGCCAGTCCCGGCGGGATGCCGTCGCGCGCCACTTCCGTCCCGAACCCCAGTGCGGCTACGCCGCGGTCGACGAGTCGCCGCACGTAGGTGTCGAAGGGGTAGCGGATGCCGGTGGGGAACTGCGTGCCGGTCGTGAGGAGCACGAGGTCGTCGGCGAGGAACGGGGTCGGGTCGTCGAGGTCGGAGCTGTGCACCCATCGCGTCGCCCGGTCGAGGGCACCGGGGGGCAGGTCGTCCTCCGCGCCCGCCAGACGCAGGCGGAGTTCCCGGCGGGTGAGGAGGGCGCGCAGCGTGGGGTCGGCGTCCCGAGCGACCATGCGCAACCTCCTGTTTGTACGGCGTGTATAGTCTGGTGCCGAGAATAGACGCAGCGGAGAGTGACCGCACGCGCGGACACCTCTACGCTCGCCGCATGAGCACCTCGATCGCCTCCGTCAGCACGCCCCTCGGTGGACCCTCCCTTCCGCAGGAACGCCGCCTCGAGACCGCGATCCCCGGCCCGCGCTCGCAGGAGCTCCTCGCGCGCAAGGCCGATGCCGTCGCCGCGGGCGTGGGGCACACCGTTCCGATCGCGGCCGTCGCCGCCGGCGGAGGCGTCGTGCTCGACGCGGACGGCAACTCGCTCATCGACCTGGGGTCGGGCATCGCCGTCACCACCGTCGGCAACGCCCACCCGAAAGTCGTCGAGGCGATCGCGGCGCAGGCAGCCCAGCTCACCCACACCTGCTTCATGATCTCGCCCTACGAGTCGTACGTCGAGGTCGCAGAGACCCTCAACCGGCTGACTCCCGGCGACCACGCCAAGAAGAGCGCGCTGTTCAACTCCGGCGCCGAGGCCGTCGAGAACGCCGTCAAGATCGCCCGCAAGTTCACCGGCAAGCAGGCCGTCGTCGCCTTCGACCACGCCTATCACGGCCGCACGAACCTCACGATGGCACTGACCGCCAAGTCGATGCCGTACAAGAGCGGCTTCGGTCCGTTCGCCTCCGAGATCTACCGCGTGCCGGGTTCCTACCCGCTGCGCGACGGGCTGTCGGGTGCGGATGCCGCGGCCCGCGCGATCTCGATGATCGAGAAGCAGGTCGGTGCCGACAACCTGGCCGCCGTCATCATCGAACCCATCCAGGGTGAGGGCGGCTTCGTCGTCCCCGCCGACGGATTCCTCTCCGCCGTCGTCGACTGGTGTCGCGAGAACGGCGTCGTCTTCATCGCCGACGAGGTGCAGTCCGGTTTCGCCCGGACCGGCGCCATGTTCGCGAGCGAGCACTTCGGCATCGTGCCGGACCTGATCACCACGGCCAAGGGCATCGCTGGGGGAATGCCCTTGGCCGCGGTCACCGGACGCGCCGACATCATGGACGCGACGCACACCGGTGGCCTCGGCGGCACCTACGGCGGCAACCCCGTCGCCTGCGCCGCCGCTCTTGCCGCGATGGACGCGTTCGAGAACGACGGCCTCATCGAGCGGGCGCAGGAGATCGAGAAGATCCTGACGGCGCGGCTGCGCGAACTCGCGGCATCCGACCCCCGCATCGGCGAGGTCCGGGGACTCGGCGCCATGATCGCCGCGGAGTTCGTCGACCCGACCACGGGCACCCCCGATGCGGCGCTCACCGGAGCGATCGCCAAGGCGTGCATCGCGGCGGGCGTCATCGTCCTGACCTGCGGAACGTACGGCAACGTCATCCGGTTCCTGCCTCCGCTGTCGATCTCGGACGAGCTCCTGGCGGAGGGCCTCGACGTCGTCGCTGAGGCGCTCGGGAAGGCCTGAACGTGGCGGGCTCGAACGACTGGTCGAACCCCGTCTCGCCCGAGACGTCGGCGGGGCTCGGCGCCGTCACGAAGGCACGCTCGAACAAGCTGCGCTCGCGACACGTCACGATGATCACCCTCGGCGGGATCATCGGGGCCAGTCTGTTCGTCGGATCCGGCAACGTGATCCGCGAGGTCGGACCCGCCGCGATCGTCTCGTACCTGATCGGCGGCCTGCTCGTCTTCTTCGCCATGCGGATGCTGGGCGAGATGGCGGCATCCCGCCCCGCCATCGGCTCGTTCATGGAGTACGCCCGAGTCGGTCTCGGCGATTGGGCCGCCTACCTCGTGGGCTGGCTGTACTGGTACTTCTGGGTCGGCGTCCTCGCCTACGAGGCGGTGCTCGGCGGCGAGACGATGAACACCTGGATCCCCGCCCTGCCGTCCTGGGCGTGGTCGCTCATTCTCATCGCGATCTTCGTGGGGACGAACGTCATCTCGGTGCGGACCTTCGGCGAGGTGGAGTTCTGGCTCGCGAGCATCAAAGTGCTCGCCATCGTCGTGTTCCTGGGCGCCGGCATCCTGTTCGCCCTGGGGCTCTGGCCGAACGCGACGGTCGCCGTCCCCAACCTGTGGGAGCACGGCGGCTTCGCCCCCAACGGCATCGGCGTGGCCTTCACGGGCGTCGCGCTCGTGATCTTCTCGTACTTCGGCACGGAGATCGCCGTCATGGCCTCGGCCGAATCGGTCGATCCCGCCAAGGGCATCCGGCAGGCCACGAGCACGATCATCTGGCGCATCCTGCTCTTCTTCGTCGGCTCGGTCCTCGTCATCGTGACCGTCGTCCCGTGGGACGAGCTCCCCGTGCCGACCGACGTCGCGAATGCGCCGTTCACGATCGCGCTGGCGAAGTTCGGCATCCCCGGAGCCGACGTCATCATGCAGCTCGTCATCTTCACGGCTGTCATCTCGGTGCTCAACTCGGGGCTCTACTCGGCGTCGCGTATGTTCGCCGCCCTCGCCGACAAGGGGTTCGCCCCGAAGGTCGTCGCGACCCGCTCGCGAACGGGCGTCCCCGTCATCGCGCTGCTCGCCTCCACCATCGGCGGACTGATCGCGACGCTCGTCAACTTCGTCGCACCCAGTTCGGGAATCTTCGACTTCATCATGAACTCGGCCGGTCTCGTGGCCCTGTTCGTCTACGTCTTCATCGCTCTCACGCAGATGCGTCTGCGGCAGAAGATGACCCCCGACGAGGTCGCGAAGCTGAAGCTCAAGGTATGGCTGCACCCGTGGCTCAACATCCTCCTCATCGCGGCCATCGCCGCCGTCGTGGCCGTCATGCTGACGTCCGAGTCCGGCCGGTCGCAGGTGTGGACGAGTCTCATCGCCACGGCTGTGCTGCTCGTGTTCTGGCCGCTCGTGCGGCGCAACCTCCGTCGCCGTCCCGACCACGCGTCGAACGAGCGCATCCCCTCCAACGAAGGAGTCGTGAATGACTGAGATCACCCGAGACGTCGTGATCGTGGGCGCCGGCGCCGCCGGCCTCACCGCCGCGAACGAACTGCGCAAGGCCGGTCTGTCGGTCGCCGTCCTCGAGGCGCGCGAGCGCGTCGGCGGGCGACTGTGGACCGACGTCGTCGAGGGCGCGATGCTCGAGCTCGGCGGCCAGTGGGTCTCACCCGACCAGGACGCGCTCATCGACACGGTGGCCGAGCTGGGCCTCGACACCTTCAGCCGCTACCGGGAAGGCGACAGCGTCTACGTCGGCCCGGACGGCACCGTCTCGCGCTTCACGGGGGAGATGTTCCCGGTGAGCCCCGAGACCGAGCGGACGATCGACGAGATCACCCGACGCCTTGACGCGATGGTCGCCGAGATCGACCCCGACCGTCCCTTCGCGCATCCCAAGGCCGCCGAGTGGGACACGATCACGTGGGACGCGTGGCTGCGCCAGCAGACCGACGACGACGAGGCGGTCCGCAACCTGGCGTTCGCGACCGGATCCGCCATGCTCACGAAGCCCACCCACGCGTTCTCGCTGCTGCAGTCGCTCCTCATGGCCGCGAGCGCGGGCAGCTATTCGCACCTCGTCGACGCGGACTTCATCCTCGACAAGCGCGTCGTCGGCGGACTCCAGCAGGTTCCGGTCCTCCTCGCCGAACGCCTCGGCGACGACGTCTTCCTGAACCGTCCCGTCCGTACCGTCGAGTGGTCGGATGCCGGGGTCACGGCGCACGCCGACGGGCTGACGGTCCGCGCCCGGAGCGCGGTCCTCGCCGTCGCACCCGTGCTCTACAACCGCATCTCGTTCGTCCCGCCGATGCCGCGCCTGCAGCACCAGATGCACCAGCACATCTCGATGGGCTTCGTGATCAAGGTGCACGCCGTCTACGAGACGCCGTTCTGGCGTGAGAAGGGGCTCTCGGGCACCGCCTTCAGCCCGTACGAGATCTGCCACGAAGCCTACGACAACACGAACCACGACGATCCGCGCGGGACGCTCGTCGGCTTCGTCTCGGATCGCAACGCGGACGACATGTTCCGCCTCAGCGCCGAGGAGCGCAGGGAGCGCATCCTCGAATCGCTGGCGCACTACTACGGTCCCGAGGCGAAGGACCCCGTCGTCTACTACGAGAGCGACTGGGGCACCGAGGAGTGGACGCGCGGCGCGTACGCCGCGAGCTTCGACCTCGGCGGACTCCACCGCTACGGCGCCGATGTCCGCACCCCGGTCGGTCCGATCCAGTTCGCGTGCAGCGACATCGCCGGCGCCGGCTACCAGCACGTCGACGGCGCGATCCGGATGGGTCGCCTCGCCGCGCGGAACATCCTCGAGGACGGCCGGGCATGACGAGCCGCATCGTCGTCGGGTACACCGCGACGAAGGCGGGCCGCGACGCGGTGGCCGTCGCGGGCGGGATCGCGGCGGCATCCGGATCCGAACTCGACATCGTCCTCGTCCTGCCCGGCGAGGGCCGGAGCGTCATCACCCCGCCGGACGCCTCGTACGACCGGTACCTGCTCGGCCAGGCGGAGTCCTGGCTCGCCGAGGCCGCCGCATCGGTGCAGACGGGCGTCGTGCACCGTGAGCACGCGCGCTACGCCGAGTCGTTCGCCGAGGGGCTCGTCGAGGCCGCCGACGAGTTCGGCGCGACGCATCTCGTCGTCGGTGCGGCCGACGGCGGCGCCCGTGGGCGGCACCGGCTCGGTTCCACCACGAGCCAGCTGCTCCACTCCTCCGACGTGCCGGTCGTCCTCGTCCCGCGCGGTGCCCGCAAGCGGGTGACGGATGCCGGTGTCCCGCGACTCACCGTCGCCGTCGGCACCCGCGCCGGAGCGGACGTCCTCCTCGAGGAGGCCGTCGCCCTCGCGTCGGCGACCGGTGCCTCGTTGCGACTCGTCTCGCTCGTGACGGTCGACCTCCCGGCATCCGTCGACACCGGCGTCATCCGCCTCGCCGGCGCGGCGCACGCCGAGAAGGTGCTCGCCGACGTGCTCGCCGCGATCCCGGAGGGGGTTCGCGCAGACATCGTGACCGCGAAGGGCGACAGCATCGAGGATGCCGTGGCGCACCTCGATTGGCTGCCGGGCGAGCTGATCCTCGTCGGGTCGAGCCGCCTCGCCCAGCCGCGGCGCCTCTTCCTCGGCTCCGTCGCTGCGAAGCTGCTGAGCGAGATCCCGGTGCCGATGGTCGTCGTCCCCCGTACCCGCACCACCGACTCGTCCCGCTGACCCGAAGGAGCTCGACGATGAGCCAGCACGCAGCCGAGAAAGCCCCCGTCGCCGACGGCGGCCTCTCGAAGAAGGGCCTCAGTGCCGGGACGATCGGCCTCATCGGTGCCGTCGTCATCGGCATCTCCTGCATCGCGCCCGCGTACACGTTCACGGCGGCGATCGGCCCGACCGCATCGGCGGTCGGTGCCCAGATCCCCGCCGTCATCCTCGTGGGGTTCATCCCGATGCTGCTGGTGGCCTTCGGGTATCGAGAGCTGAACAATCGGATGCCGGACGCCGGGACGTCGTTCACGTGGGCGACGCGCGCCTTCGGCCCCTGGATCGGGTGGATGGCGGGATGGGGGCTCATCGTCGCGACGGTGCTCGTCCTCTCGAACCTCGCCGGGGTCGCGGTCGACTTCCTCTTCCTCCTCGTGTCGCAGATCACGGGCGATCCCTCGATCGCCGATCTCGCCGGCATCCCCGAGCTCAACATCGTGGTCTGCCTGCTGTTCATCGCTGGGGCGACCTTCATCTCGTACCGCGACATGCAGACGACGCAGAAGCTGCAGTACGTGCTCGTCGGCTTCCAGGTCATCGTGCTGGTGTTCTTCGCCGTCGCCGCCATCTCGGCGGCGGTGAGCGGGGGCGGCTTCGACTTCCAACCGTTCGACCTGGAATGGTTCAATCCGTTCGCGGTGTCGTCGTTCAGCGCGCTCGCTGCAGGCCTGTCGCTGTCGATCTTCATCTTCTGGGGCTGGGACGTCACCCTCACGATGAACGAGGAGACGAAGGACCCGGAGCGAACCCCGGGGCGATCGGCGACGATCACCGTCGTCACGATCGTGACCATCTATCTGCTGCTGGCCGTCGCGATGCTCATGTACTCCGGCACCGGTGACGGGGAGCTGGGGCTCGGCAACGCCGACATCCAGGACAACGTGTTCTTCTTCCTGTCCGGTCCGATCCTGGGTCCGCTGGCGTTCCTCGTGTCGCTTGCCGTCCTGACGAGCTCGGCGTCGTCGCTGCAGTCGACCTTCGTGAGCCCCGCCCGCACGCTCCTCGCGATGGGGCACTACGGCGCCCTCCCGAAGCAGTTCGCCCGGGTGAGCCCGCGATTCTTCACCCCCGGCTTCGCGACGGTCGTGTCGGCGGTCGTGGCCGCGGTCTTCTACGCGGTGATGCGTGCGGTGAGTGAGAACGCGCTCTGGGACACGATCCTCACCCTGGGCCTCATGATCTGCTTCTACTACGGCATCACGGCGTTCGCGTGCGTCTGGTACTTCCGCCACCAATGGTTCGACTCGGTGCGGAACGTGTTCTTCACCTTCCTGTTCCCGCTGGTCGGCGGCATCATCCTGGCCGTGCTGTTCGTGACCACGCTCATCGATTCGGCCGCCCCGGAGTACTCCGAGAGCGGCAAAGACATCTTCGGCATCGGCATCGTGTTCTTCCTCGGTCTCGGCATCATCGTGCTCGGCATCGTGCTGATGATCGTGATGCGTATCGTCGCTCCCGCGTTCTTCCGCGGTCAGACCCTGTCCCTCGACGCACCCCCCAGCGCGCGAAAGCTGCGCGCAGAAAGCGAGAACCACCGATGACCTCCCGCGAGTCCGACCTCCTGTCCCGCATCCCGAACCAGCTCTTCATCGGGGGTGAGTGGGTGGATGCCGAGGGGGCGAAGACCCTCGACGTGGTCGACCCGTCGACGGGCGAGGTCATCCGCAGCATCGCGGACGCCTCCCCGGCCGACGGCATCCGCGCCCTCGACGCCGCCGTCGCCGCGCAGGAGGCGTGGGCGGCGACCGCCCCCCGCGAGCGGAGCGAGATACTCCGCCGGGCCTTCGACCTGGTGCAGCAGCGCAAGGAGGACCTCGCGCTGCTCATGACGCTCGAGATGGGCAAGCCCCTCGCCGAGTCGCGCGGCGAGGTCGCCTACGGCGGCGAGTTCCTCCGCTGGTTCAGCGAAGAGGCGGTCCGCATCTCGGGTCGGTACGGTATGAACCCCGAGGGGACGGGGCGCATCGTCGTCTCGCAGCGCCCCGTCGGACCGTCGTTCTTCATCACTCCGTGGAACTTCCCGCTCGCGATGGCGACCCGCAAGATCGCCCCCGCGCTCGCCGCCGGCTGCACCGTCGTGGTCAAGCCGGCCGAGCTCACTCCGCTGACGACCCTGTTCTTCGTCGAGCTGCTCGCCGAAGCGGGCGTTCCGGCCGGTGTCGTCAACGTCATCACCACGGCGTCCTCCGGCGCGGTCTCCGGCCCGATCATCGCCGACCCGCGCCTGCGGAAGCTCTCGTTCACCGGATCGACGCCGGTCGGGCAGAAGCTCATCGCGCAGGCCGCCGAGGGCGTCCTCCGCGTGTCGATGGAGCTCGGCGGCAACGCGCCGTTCGTCGTGTTCGACGACGCCGACCTCGACAAGGCGGTGGACGGCGCCATGCTCGCGAAGTTCCGAAACATCGGTCAGGCCTGCACGGCGGCGAACCGGTTCATCGTCCACGAGTCCGTGGCTGCCGAGTTCTCGCGCCGCGTCGCCGACCGGGTCCGCGAGATGACGGTGGGGCGCGGTACGGAGGACGGTGTGCAGATCGGTCCCCTCATCGACGACCGGGCGGTGTCGAAGGCGAAGGACCTCGTCGGTGACGCCGTCGAGCGGGGAGCCCGCGTCGTCGTGGGCGGCAACGCCCTGGAAGGACCCGGCACGTTCTACGAGCCGACCGTCGTCGAGGGCGTCGTTCCCGGGAGTGCGATCCTCCGCGAGGAGATCTTCGGCCCGGTGCTCGCCATCAGCACGTTCTCGGATGAGGACGAGGCCGTGCGTCTCGCGAACGACACCGAGTACGGCCTCGTCTCCTACGTCTTCACGCAGGACCTCGCGCGCGGGCACCGCATGATCGACCGTCTCGAGACGGGGATGATGGGGCTCAACGTCGGTGTCGTCTCGAACGCGGCAGCGCCCTTCGGCGGCGTGAAGCAATCGGGCATCGGCCGCGAGGGCGGCCTCGAAGGCATCCACGAGTACCTGAACGTGAAGTACACCCTGATCCCGGCCTGACCGGAACCCCTGACCGAACGGAAGTACAGAGGAGCACCATGAGCGACTACGCCGTCATCGACCCCGCCACCGGCCAGACCCACGCGACATACCCGACGGCCACCGCCGACGAGGTGGAGCGCGCCCTCGGGGCCGCCGACGACGCGGCCCGGGGGTGGGGGCGGACGTCGACTCCCGCCGAGCGTGCCGACCTGCTTCGCCGCGTGGCGCAGTTGCACCGCGAGCGGCGCGAGGACCTGGCGAAGATCATCGTCCGCGAGATGGGCAAGCAGATCGACGGCGCCCTCGGCGAGGTCGACTTCGCCGCCGACATCACGGAGTACTACGCCGACCACATCGACGAGATCACCGCGGACGCACAGATCCCGATCGAGGGAGAGGGGACCGCCGTCATCCGCAAAGCGCCCCTCGGTGTGCTGCTGGGCGTCATGCCGTGGAACTTCCCGTACTACCAGGTGGCTCGCTTCGCCGCCCCCAACGTCGCGGTCGGGAACACCATCCTGCTCAAGCACGCGCCGCAGTGCCCCGAGTCGGCGGCCGCGATCGAGGCGATCTACCGCGACGCGGGCTTCCCGGCGGGGGTCTACACGAACGTGTACCTCACGAACGAGCAGGCCGCCGACGTGATCGCCGACGTGCGCGTGCACGGTGCCTCGGTGACGGGTTCGGAGCGCGCCGGCGCCGCCGTCGCCGAAGTCGCCGGACGGAACCTCAAGAAGGTCGCGCTCGAGCTCGGCGGCTCGGACCCGTTCATCGTTCTCGCGACCGACGACATCGACGCGGTCGCGCAGGCCGCCGTCGACGCGCGCTTGGACAACACCGGCCAGTCCTGCAACGGCGCGAAGCGCTTCATCGTCGTCGACGACCTGTACGACGCGTTCCTCGAGGCGTTCACGGCCAAGATGTCGGCGGCGTCGGTGGGCGACCCGTGGAGCACCGACACCGTCCTCGGCCCGCTGTCGTCGGTCGCCGCGGCCGAGCGCCTCGAGAAGCAGATCCAGGATGCCGCGGCCCAGGGCGCGACGATCGTCACCGGCGGCACGCGCGACGGGGCGTTCTTCACGCCGACCGTCCTCACGGGTGTCACTCCCGACATGGACGTGTACCGCGAGGAGCTGTTCGGCCCCGCCGGTGTCGTGTACCGCGTCGCCGATGAAGACGAGGCGATCCGCGTCGCCAACGACACCCCGTTCGGTCTCGGCTCGTACGTGTACACGACCGACCCCGATCAGGCGACCCGCGTCGCGGACCGCATCGAGGCGGGCATGGTCTACGTGAACCTCGTCCTCGCCGACGAGCCGGGCCTGCCCTTCGGCGGCATCAAGCGCAGCGGCACGGGTCGTGAGCTGGGCCTCCTGGCCGCCGAGGAGTTCGTCAACAAGAAGCTCGTCCGCATCGGATGAACGAACGGTGAGGGGCGGCATCCGATCGGATGTCGCCCCTCACCGTTCGCGGATCAGGCCGAGGTCGTGGCGCGGATCTCCGCAGCCTCGCCGTGACGGCCGAGGCCTTCGTAGACGTCGCCCAGTTCCAGCGCCGCCTGCTGGCGGAGCGGCTCGTTCTCGCTCTCGGCCGCGTGCTCGATCGCGGATCGGTAGAGCGGGACGGCGTCGGCCGGTCGCTCGGCGCCGACGAGCAGCCGCGCGGCGAGCAGTTCGGATCCGGCCCCAGAGCCGGCGTCGCCGGCCTGAGCGAATCCGTCCGCGGCCTGGAGCGCGGTCGCCACCGCCTCATCGGTGCGCTCGCGGGCAGCCAGCAGGCGCGCCCGGGTGTCGAGGACATCGGCGACGTACCAGTGCGCCTCGTTGGCGCGCCCGAGGGCCAGCGCCTGATCGATGACCTCGAACGCGTCTTCGTCGCCGCGCTGCATCTTCGCCTGCGCGAGGAGGTGCAGCGCCTCGGCGTGCAGGCCGATCCGGTCCTCGTGTCCGCCGGTCAGACCGATGGCGGTCTCGAGCGCGATCACGGAGTCGTCGTACTCGCCGAAGTTGCCGAGGTGGCGGCCCTGCGCGACGAGCGCGAAGGCCTGGCCCTCGGCCTCGCCGGCCTCCTCATGGAGGTCGGCGGCGAAGCCCCACGCACCCACGGCATTGCCGAAGTCGCGGGCGCCCTCGTAGGCCCGGGCGAGGAGCCCCACCGTGATGGCGCGGGATCCGGCGGGCACGTCCGCGGCGATCTCGTCGGAGAGGACCTGGTGGAGCGCGTCGACGGCCTCCTCCGGCATCCCAGCGGTGATCATGGCACGCCCCAGCCGGTAGCGCGGATCCGCCGTCGGAGCGCCCGCCGATTCGTACCGTTCGACCGCGGTGCGGTAGCGGCCGGCGGCGAGCGATGCCTCTCCTGCATCCTCGTGGAGCGCTCCGGCCAGCACGAACGCCTCGGCGATGCGCACATCGTCCGCACCGAGCGTGAGGAGGAGCCGCGCCGCGTCGTCGGCGGCGGTCGCGCCTTCGGCGAACTCCTCGGCCACGCCGTGCAGGCGGGCTTGCACCGCCAGGGCTCGCGCGCGACGACCGTCGCTGATCGGCTCCGCCAGGAGGGCGGCCAGATCGGCGCGCGCGTCGTCGAACAGCGAAGCGGATGCGGCGGCGTCGATCGCGAGCAGTCGCACCCCCTGTGCGCGGACCGCGTCGCCCGCCTCGGTGAACAGTCGCGCCGCCCCGCGGGCATCCTCGAGGGCTTCGGCGTGCGACCCCTCGTACATCTTCGCGACCGCGAGCGTCGCGACGAGGTCCGCCCGGACCGCCGCGGGGGCTCCGGCTGCGGCCGTCACCTCGGCGCGGAGGGCGTCGCCTGCTTCGGCGAGGTCCTTCCCGAACAGGACGAGGCCGAGGCGTTCCTCGAGATCAGCCTGCTCCGGCTGACCGGCCGCGCGGAGGATGGTCAGGCGCTCCGGCAGGAACGCCTCGGCCTCGGCGATCCGACCGGTCGCGACGAGGCCACCCAGCAGGTGCGAGGACAGCACCACACGCTCGGCGGGAGCGGCATCCGTCAACAGCTCGCGGAGCGGGTCGATCGCGGCTGACGAACCGGCGTGCGCCAGGGCGACGGCGCGCGCGACACGGTCCTCTCGCGTCAGGACGGGCGAGGGCGCGACCACCGTCGAGAAGTCGTGCGAGCGGATCGGCACGTCGTAGCGCTCCCCGCCGACCTCGCGCAGACGCTCGAGGTTCCGGGTGTGGGCGTCCGTGCCGTTGCGGCGGTCGAATGCCAGGGCGATGTCGCCGGCGGCCTGCCAGGCGGCTGCGGCGAGGTCGTCGACGCGCCACGGGCCGTCGTGCGCACCGAAGACGGGGACCAGCGCCTCCGCGTCCGAGCCGCGGACGGTGAGTCCGGGATGGCCTGCGGCGCCGACGGCGTCGAGGGTGAGCCCGAAGGCGCCGAGGGCCGCAGCGTGCGCATCGGCGTCGAGGCCGTCGTGGACGAGCCACGGCAGGTGGCGTTCGACGAGCGCGAGGGCGCGCGCCTCGTTGCCCGTGACGGCGCAGAAGACGACGTTCTTGGCGACGATCGCGAGGTTGTCGGGGTTGTCCTTCGCGAGGCGGTAGCTACGGAGGTGCGCGGTACGTGCCTCGTCGAGCATTCCGGCCCGCAGGTAGGGGAGGAGGATCCGCGCCAGGGCGTGCTCGGGCTCCTCGCCGCACGAGAAGCCGTTCTCGATCATCTCGCCGACGAGACGGATCGCCTCCTCCTCCCGATCGGTCTCGATGAAGAACCCGGCGAACTGGCTGCGGACGCACGCGTCGCAGTGGCTGTAGTCGTCGCGGGGCGTCGCCTCGAGCGTGCGCTGCAGCTCGGCGGCCTCGTCCATGCGACCGGCGGCCCAAGCGTCCTCGAAGCGAGCCATGAGGACGCCGCTCGGACCGACACCGGCGCGTCGGTAGTGCGCTTCCATGTCGTCGAGCACGGCGGCGATCTGCTCCGCCGGGAATTCGGGCGAGCTGCCGAGAGCACTCGCCATCCACTTGTACTGCCAGAGCACGTCGCCCGCGCCCTCGACCTCGGCGGGGAACCGCTCCGGGTCGGCGTCGTGGTGAGCCAGGCACCACGCGAACGACGTCAGCATGAGGTCGGTGTCGCCGCCCATGTTCGCGCTCGAGGTCTGCCGCAGGCGGGCCTCGTATTCGAGGCGTTCGTCGCCGCTCTCCTGCGCGAGCGCGACCGCCTGCGCGACGAGCGCCTGCTCCTGCGGGCCCCACGGGGTGTTGTCGATCTCGTCGAAGAGGGATCGGATGCGGGTTGCGTAACCGGTCATGAGGCTCCTTCTGCCGCGGGCGGGGTGTCGGTGTCGATCGCGCGATCGACGAGCTCGGAGAGGGCGGCGGACATCATCGTGCGATCACGGGGGCCGAGAGGATGGTGCCCCGCGAGCAGCGACTGCACGTAGAGCAGCTGCACGCTCAGATCGAACACGCGACCGGGCGGGGTAGCGGCGAGCTTGCGGATCATCGGATTCGTCCAGTTGAGGCACAGGCGCGCGGCGAGGGCGTCCGCGCTGCGGCCGCCCGAGACGATGTTCGCTGCGCGGTCGAGGACGCCTCCCCACAGCGCACCGCCGGCGCTGCGCGCGCGGCCCCGATCGAGCGCGCGGAGCACCTCGGGGTCGGCGACGAACAGCCCCGGCAGGTCGGCGCGCTCGAACGTGCGGACCGCGACGTCGACGTCCTCCAGCGCCGCTGCGGCGCGCTCCTCGAGGGCTGTCGCCGCGGCGCGGTCGTCGAGGGGCGCGAGGTCGAGTCGGTCGATCTCGCCCACGACGTCGACGCGCTCCACCTCGACGCCGGGGAACAGCTCCGGGATGCGGCGGACGAGGTCGGCGTCGTAGAGGTAGCCGCCGTTGACGAGGATGCCACCGGCCGAGGTCATGCTGGCGACCTGACGGAACTCGTCGACGGTCTCGGCGTAACGCACGACAGGGAACCGACTGGCGAGCTCCTCCACACGCAGGCGACCCGCCGTCGTCTCGACCGACAGCCACCGGACGATGAACCGCGCCAGTTCGTCGTCGTGACGGACGAGCGATTTGAGCGCCACCTCGTGGATCGAGACGAACTGCGACAACCTCACCGGGTCCTGCAGCGCGACCTCCAGGATCCAGCGGCGGATCGCCTCGCCGATCTCCTGACGGGTCTGTTCGAGCGCGTCGTCGTCGACGAGCGACTCCCGGCTGGCGGTCGGGTGGAGCGAGCCGGAGTCGACCACCGCACGAGCGAAGAAGGCCCACGACGGGAGGAGCTCGTCAGCCCGCTCGGTCAACAGCATCCGCCGCAGGTAGACGCGGGTGCTCTGACGAGCCGACGGGGGAGGGGCGTACGGCAGCACGAAGGCGACCCCTCGTGTCTGCGTGCCCGGGACGTGCAGGGGGATGACATCGAGCGGCTCCGCCCCGATGAGCTGACGCCCGTACGCCAGTTGGCGCTCCGGGTCCCCGTCGAGGAAGGGGGCGGGCTCGGTGACGGTCGTCTCGCCGCCGCCGGGGAGGTCCACCACCACCGCGTGCGGCAGGTACCGTCCGAATGCCTCGGCGAGCTCCATGACCGTGCTCGTGCCGAGCAGGGATCGCGTGTCCGCGCGCGGCGTGAGGTGCACACTCGTGCCGACCGGGATGTCCTCGGGATACGGCGCAACCGTGAAGGTCCCGTCGGAGTGCCCCGTCCATTCGACAGGAGCGGACCCCGCGGCGCTCCGCGAACGGATGACGATCGTGTCGCACACCATGAAGCACGAGAGCATCCCGATGCCGAACTGACCGAGGAAGTCACCTCGCGGCAGGTCGAAGATGTCGCGCTTGGAACTGCGTCCCACCGTCGCGAGGAGATCCGCCACCTCGGCCTCGGTGAGCCCCACGCCGTCGTCGCGCATCACGAACTCCGCTGAACGGTCGCTGACGGGCGTGATGCGGATGCGTCCGCCGCCACCGTCCACCGCACGTCGTGCCGCGATCGCGTCTACCGCGTTCTGCAGCAGCTCGCGCAGGAACACGCGCGGACTCGAGTAGATGTGGCGGCTCAACAGGTCGATGACCCCGCGGAGGTCGACCTGGAACTGTTGGGCGGCAGTACTGTCGGTCACCGCGCTCCTCGGTAGTCGTCGTTCGTCCGATGCCGCGCCCCCCGATGCGCCGGCTGCGGGACGGCCGATCAAGCCTAGCGACGGCGACGGACGACGGCGAGGGATGCCGCGCGTTCGCCACCCTCCGAGCCATGCCGTATGCTTGTCCACGCAGTTGTCTGCATTCTTTTGCCGTGCCCATGGGTCGGACGGAATGCGGATCCCCGGGTCGCAAGACCTTAGGGCGGTAGCTCAATTGGCAGAGCAGCGGTCTCCAAAACCGCAGGTTGCAGGTTCGATTCCTGTCCGCCCTGCGCGTCAGCGTCAGCTGACTCGAACCGAGCAACAGGTGGGTTGAATGGTCCAGGATGAGCCGAACGGCGAGGTCGTCGCTGCCAGCAGCGGCGCCACCCGTGAGAAGAAGCTCAACTTCTTCCAGCGGATCGCCCTTTTCATCCGCCAGGTGATCGCCGAGCTCCGCAAGGTCGTGACACCGACCCGTCAGGAGCTGGTGAAGTTCACCCTCGTGGTCCTCGGATTCGTCGTGGTCGTTATGGCCATCGTCTACGGGCTCGACCTGTTCTTCACCTGGATCACGAACATCGTCTTCGACGTTCCAAGGTGACGTCGGGACGATCATCCGTCGCGGTGACGGACGGCATCCCGGATCATCTGAACCGCCCGCCGCGTTGCCGTCGAACATCGAAGCCGAATCTGCAGGGAAGTGAATGACGTGACCGAACGATATGTCGACGACGCCGACTGGTCGACCGCCGCGGAGCAGTCCAGTGAGGACGACGAGGCGCAGGAGGGCAACGTCCTGGCCGGCCAGGAGCGTTCCGCCGAGTCCGCCGAGCACGCCGCGCTGCACATCGAAGACGAAGAGCCCGTCGAGGACGAGCCCACCGGAGAGGACGCCGTCGTGATCGAGGACCCCGAAGCCGACCGCATCGTCAACGACGCGCTCGAGATCGACCAGGCCGACGAGGCCGAGGCCGCCGCAGAGGTGCTCACCGAGTCGCTCGCCGACGAAGAGGCCGAGCGCGCCGCGGCCGCAGCCGACGAGGTGGCCCCCTACGACGGTCCCGAGCTCGGCGATGACGAGGACGAGACCTCGGACGACCCGTACGAGGCGTTCCGCCAGGAGCTCCGTTCGCTCGAGGGCAAGTGGTACGTCATCCACTCCTACGCCGGGTTCGAGCGCAAGGTGAAGGCCAACATCGAGCAGCGCAAGTCGACGCTCGAGGTCGAGGAGGACATCTACCAGGTCGAGGTCCCGATGGAGGACGTCGTCGAGATCAAGAACGGCCAGCGCAAGATGGTCAACCGCGTCCGGATCCCCGGGTACGTGCTCGTGCGCATGGAGCTCAACGAGGACACCTGGTCGGTCGTGCGTCACACCCCCGGTGTCACCGGCTTCGTGGGCAACGCCCACAACCCGACGCCGTTGCGGTTCGAAGAGGCTTTCAACATGCTGAAGCCGCTCGTCGAAGCCAAGGAGGTCGCTCCCGCCAAGGGCGCCGCCGCCACCAAAGGCTCCGCGACGCAGGCTCGCTCGGTCATCACCGAGGTCGACTTCGAGATCGGCGAGACGATCACGATCAAGGAGGGCTCGTTCGCGGGCCTCCCCGGGTCGATCTCCGAGATCAAGCCCGAGAGCGGCAAGCTCACGGTGCTCGTCTCGCTCTTCGAGCGCGAGACCCCGGTCGAGCTCTCGTTCGACCAGGTCACCAAGCAGTAACACGCCGCAGGACTCACGAAGGCCCCGCTCCGGCGGGGCCTTCGTCATGCCGTGGGATGCCGGATGCGGTAGACTCATGTGGTTTGTGCGCCGTTTCGTCGTGCGCGCGGACACCACCACGAGCCGGATCCGCCGGGACCGTGGGAGAACGAGGCATTCGCCTCGCTCGTGAAAGGAAGAGGAAATGGCACCGAAGAAGAAGGTGACCGGCCTGATCAAGCTTCAGATCAACGCCGGTGCAGCCAACCCGGCGCCGCCGATCGGCCCCGCGCTCGGTCAGCATGGCGTCAACATCATGGAGTTCTGCAAGGCGTACAACGCCGCGACCGAGTCGCAGCGCGGCAACGTCATCCCCGTCGAGATCACCGTCTACGAGGACCGCAGCTTCACGTTCATCCTGAAGACCCCGCCCGCCGCGGAGCTCATCAAGAAGGCCGCCGGCGTCGCGAAGGGTTCCGCAACCCCGCACACGACCAAGGTTGCGAAGCTCACCAAGGATCAGGTTCGCCAGATCGCCGAGACGAAGATGCCCGACCTGAACGCCAACGACATCGAGGCCGCCTCGCTGATCATCGCCGGCACCGCCCGTTCCATGGGCATCACGGTCGAGAGCTGAGGGGAACAGAACAATGGCTAAGTCCAAGGCTTACGAAGCAGCAGCGGCCAAGATCGACCGCTCCGCGTTCTACTCCTCCGAGCAGGCTGTCGCCCTCGCCAAGGAGACCGGTTCGGCGAAGTTCGACTCGACCGTCGAGGTCGCGCTGAAGCTCGCCGTCGACCCGCGCAAGGCGGACCAGATGGTCCGCGGCACGGTCATCCTGCCCCACGGCACCGGCAAGACCGCCCGCGTCATCGTGTTCGCGACCGGTCCCGCCGCCGAAGCCGCTCTCGCCGCTGGTGCGGACGAGGTCGGTGGCGCCGAGCTCATCGAGAAGGTCGCCGGTGGCTACACCGCGTTCGACTCGGCTGTCTCGACCCCCGAGCTCATGGGCCAGGTCGGTCGCCTCGGAAAGGTCCTCGGACCCCGCGGCCTCATGCCGAACCCCAAGACCGGCACCGTGACCCCCAACCCGGCCAAGGCCGTCGAGGAGATCAAGGGCGGAAAGATCGAGTTCCGCGTCGACAAGCACGCCAACGTGCACTTCGTCGTCGGCAAGGCCTCGTTCTCGGCCGAGCAGCTCAACGAGAACTTCACCGCCGCTCTCGAAGAGATCGTGCGTCTGAAGCCCTCGAGCTCGAAGGGCCGTTACATCCAGAAGGGCGCCATCTCGACCACGTTCGGTCCCGGCATCCCGCTGGACGTCAACGCACTCGTCTGAGTCGTCCAGACAGCAGGGGCTCCATCTCCGGGTGGGGCCCCTTCGTCGTTCCCGCCTTGGTAGCGTCGTCGCGTGACCGGCGACCTCGAGACACTGTTCGGCATCGACGCACCCATCGTGCTCGGGCCCTTCGGCGGCATGTCCTCCATCCCCCTGACCGCGAGCATCAGCGAGGCGGGCGGTCTCGGATCGTTCGGCCTGTACGGGTATCCGGGTGAACGCATCCGCGAGACCGCCGCGGCTCTGCGCGCCGCCACCGGGCGTCCGTTCGCGCTGAACCTCTGGCTTCCCACGGGTGACGAGGTCGAACCCGGCGACACCGACCTCGCTCGCGCCCGCGCCGCGATCGCCCCGCTCCTCGGCGCCGCCGGGGTCGCCCCGCCGCCCCTGCCGGAGTCCTTCCTGCCTCCCCTCGACGAGCAGCTCGACGCGGTGTGGGATGCCGCGCCTGCGGCCCTCAGCGTCGTGTTCGGCGTGCCGGCGGCCGAGACCGTCGCCGAGGCGCATCGGCGCGGCATCCGCGTCGTGGGGACCGCGACCTCCGTCGCCGAGGCCGTTGCGCTGGCGGCTGGGGGAGTGGACGCGATCGTCGCGAGCGGCGCGGAAGCCGCCGGGCATCGCGTGAGTTTCCTGCGGCGGGCGGAGGAGTCCCTCGTCGGCACCGTCGCCCTCGTCCCGCAGGTGGTCGACGCCGTCGATGTGCCGGTCATCGCCGCCGGCGGGATCGCCGACCGCCGGGGTGTCGCGGCGGCCTTCGCGCTCGGCGCGGCGGGCGTGCAGGTGGGGAGCGCGTTCCTCCGCACCCGGCAGTCCGCGGCGTCCGAGGCGCACCGCACCGCGCTGCGGGCGGCGGCGGACACCGACACGGTCCTCACTCGTGCCATGAGCGGGCGGCTGGCCCGCGGCATCCCGAATCGCGCGGTTCGCGCCATCGAGGAGGCGGATGCCGTCGCGCCCTTCCCCGCGCAGAACTGGCTGACCGCGGTGTTCCGCGCGGCGGCGCCGAACGACGCGGACCTCATCTCCATGTGGGCGGGCCAGGCGGCGGGCCTGTCGCGTTCCGAGGATGCGGAGGAGGTCTTCGCGGAGCTGGCTGCGGGGATTCCGGCGCGCCCGCACTGAAACAGTCCGTCACCGGCGGGAATCATTCAGTCGGATGCGTGTTGTACTGAGGGGCCTCGTGCGCCACCGCGCCCGTGTGCCGACCCTCAGCCACCCTTACCAAGGAGACCCATGTCCCGTCGCCGTATCGCCGCCCTCGGAGCCCTCGCCCTCAGCGCCGTGCTGGCTCTGACCGCCTGCTCCTCGAGCACGAGCGGCTCGGGCGCCGGCGACGACCTCGGTCTCGCGAAGGCGGGAACCCTGACGGTCGCGACGGAGGGCACCTACCGTCCCTTCACCTACCACGATGAGAGCGGCAAGCTCGTCGGGTACGACGTCGAGATCATCGAAGCCGTCGCGAAGAAGCTCGATCTGAACATCGAGTTCCAGGAGACGCAGTGGGACGGCATCTTCGCCGGTCTCGACGCGGGCCGCGTCGACGTCATCGCGAACCAGGTCTCGATCAACCCCGAGCGGGAGCAGAAGTACCTCTTCAGCGAGCCGTACACGGTCTCGCCGAGCGTCGTCGTGGTCAAGGAGGGCGACGACTCGATCTCGAGCTTCGCCGACCTCAAGGGCAAGAAGACCGCGCAGTCCCTGACGAGCAACTTCTACAAGCTCGCCGAGGAGGCCGGCGCCGACGTCACCCCGATCGAGGGCTGGGCACAGGCTGTCGAGCTCCTGCGTCAGGACCGTGTCGAGGCGACCGTCAACGACAAGCTGACGTTCCTCGACTACGAGAAGACCGACGGGCCGACGGGCCTGAAGATCGCGGCCGAGACCGACCCCGCCAAGAGCGCGGTCGTCACCACGAAGGACAAGAAGGCGCTCATCGAGAAGATCGACGGCGCGCTGGCCGACCTGCGCGAAGATGGAACCCTCGCCAAGATCAGCGACAAGTACTTCGGAGCCGACGTCACCGAGTGACACCAGCCCCGACGGGCTCGGCGGAGCGCGGTGACGCGACTGCCGGGCCCGTTCCCCGTTCTGCGAAAGGATGCCGGTGGACACCGATACATGGCACCTGATCCTGACCTCGTTCTGGCCGATGTTCAGCGCCGGGATCACCGTGACGATCCCGCTCGCGCTGATCTCTTTCGCGATCGGTCTGGTCCTCGCCATCGCCGCAGCTCTGATGCGGATCTCCGGCAACCGGCTGCTCTCGGGCATCGCCCGCTTCTACATCTCCGCGATCCGGGGCACGCCGCTCCTCGTGCAGATCTTCGTCATCTTCTACGGTCTGCCCCAGATCGGAGTGCGGATCGACGCGTACCTCGCGGCGGTCATCGCCCTGTCGCTGAACGTGGGCGGATACGCCGCCGAGGTCATCCGCGCAGCGATCCTCTCGGTGCCCAAGGGGCAGTGGGAAGCGGCGTTCACCGTCGGGCTCCCGCGGGCGACGGCGCTCCGGCGCATCATCCTCCCGCAGGCGGCACGCGTCTCGGTCCCGCCGCTGTCCAACACCTTCATCTCGCTCGTGAAGGACACGTCGCTCGTGGCCTCCATCACCGTCGCCGAGATGTTCCGCGTCGCGCAGAACATCGCCGCCTTCAGCCTCGACTTCCTGGTCATCTACATCGAGGCGGCGTTCATCTACTGGCTCTTCTGCCTCGTCCTGTCGTTCGGGCAGGACCGCATCGAACGGAGGCTCGACCGCCGTGTCGCACACTGACGCACCCCTCCTGTCCGTCACCGGGCTCCGCAAATCGTTCGGCGACAACGTCGTCCTCGACGGCGTCGACTTCTCGGTCGCGCCCGGGCAGGTCGTCTGCCTCATCGGTCCCAGCGGGTCGGGCAAGACCACGGTCCTCCGGTGCCTGAACGGGCTCGAGGCGCCCGACGCCGGCGTGGTCGCCTTCGCCGACGGGCAGCGCCATGACTTCGCGCAGCCCGCCAGGGGCAGGGCGGCGAAGGAGCAGCGTGCGGCCCTTCGCGACCGGTCCGCCATGGTCTTCCAGCAGAACAACCTCTTCCCCCACCTCACCGTGCTCGAGAACGTGATCGAGGGGCCCGTCCACGCCCGCGGGGTCGCGAAGGATGCCGCGATCGCCGAGGCCGAGCGACTGCTGGCTCGCGTGGGACTCGCCGAGAAACGCGACGCGTACCCGCACGAGCTCTCGGGCGGCCAGCAGCAGCGGGTCGGAATCGTCCGCGCCCTCGCCCTCGCGCCTGATCTGCTCCTGTTCGACGAGCCGACGAGCGCGCTCGACCCGGAGCTGGTCGGCGAGGTGCTCCTCGTTTTGAAGGAGCTCGCCGACGAGGGATGGACGATGGTCATCGTCACCCACGAGCTTCAATTCGCGCGCCAGGTCGCCGACGAGGTGGTGTTCTTCGACGACGGCGTCATCGTCGAGCGGGGGCACCCCCGCGACATCTTCACGGCGCCGGAGAACGACCGTACGCGCCGCTTCCTCGACCGCATCCTGCGGCCCCTCGAAGACTGACGCTCACGCGTCGCGGCGGATCTCGAATCCCACCTCGGCGTCCACCGGCGACAGCTCGGTCATCGCGACGTCGTCGACGACTCCTCCGCGCGGCCCGGTCGCGGCCCAGTCCACGACGGACTCCACCGCCGCGGCATCCCCCTGCACCTCGGCTTCCACCGAGCCGTTCGCGAGGTTCCGGACCCACCCCGTCGCGCCGGCACCGCGGGCGACGTGTTGCATCGAGTAGCGGAACCCCACGCCCTGGACGATGCCGCGGACGACCAGCCTGATGCGGCGCATCACGCGTCCGCCACCGTGAGCACGACCTTGCCGCGGACGTGGCCCCGCTCGATCTCGCGGTGGGCTGCGGAAGCGTCGGCGAGGTCGAAGACGCGGTCGATGAAGACCTGGATCGACCGCGAGTCGAGCAGGCGCCCGAGCGTCGCGAGCACCGATCCGTCCGGGACGACCTTGTAGGACGTCGCGCGCACACCGGCGGCAGCTGCGGCATCCGCGTATCCGGACCAGGCGCCCGTCGGGACCATGACGTAGAGGCCGCCGGGTCGCAGGACTCCCAGCGAGCGGGTACCGGTGTCGTCGTGGACATTGCCGACGAGATCGATGACGACGTCCATCTCGCCCACGACGTCCTCGAAGCGCGTCGTCGAGTAGTCCACGACGACGGATGCCCCGAGTTCCCGGAGCCAACCGAGGTTCGCCGCGGATCCGGTCGCCGTGACATGCGCGCCGAAGTAGGCGGCCAGCTGCACCGCGAAGTGCCCTACGCCGCCGGATCCGGCATGGATGAGCACGCGCTGCCCCTCGTGGGCGTGCGCCGTCTCGACGACGAGCCCCCATGCGGTGAGCGCCGCGAGAGGGACTCCGGCCGCCTCGACGTGCGAGAGCGACGCCGGCTTGCGGGCGACCGACAGGCTGGGGACGACCACGTACTCGGCGTAGGCGCCGCCCGAGCGGGGGAACGGCACCATGCCGAAGACCGGATCGCCCGGCTGCAGCGGGTGAGTCTCGTAAGGGCTCCCCACCACCACGCCGCTGAAGTCGAAGCCGAGCGTGGTGGGGTAGCCGGGGATCTGGCTCGTCACGCCCCGGCCGGAGCGGGTCTTCGCATCGATGGGGTTCGCCCCGGCGGCCACCACGCGCACCAGGAGTTCGCTCATCGCCGGTGCGGGCACCGGGACCTGCGCCTCGCGCAGGACGTCCGCTTCGCCGGGCGCGTCGTAGACGACGGCGCGCATGACCGAGGGAGGGGCGGTCACCTCGACCACCTCGCTCGCGGTGGGGGCTGCTGATCGCAGCGGCCGGAATCGCATCGGCTGCTCCTTCTCACCAGCGCTCGACGGCGGGCGCTGGGGGTGCTCGGTGGACGACCAGTCAATCGCGTCATTGTCTCGGCGGTGTTACATCGGCATCACCGGGTCGAGAAGCCCGACGGCGGCCTACGCGGTGGGGCCGCTGTCGGGCCGCGATCCGGCGACGAGGGCGTGCAGCAGGTGCGCGAGGTTCTCGATGTCCTCGACGCGCCAGTCACGCAGGGCCTCCAGCAGCGCCCCCTCCTGCGGTCCGCGGGCCGCCGCGAGCCGTTCCCGGCCGTGGTCGGTCGCCGTCAGCAGGCTGGAACGACCGTCGGTCGGGTCGGGGGTGCGTTCGATGAGCTCCAGATCGGTGAGTTCGCGGACCGTGCGGCTCAGCTGTCCTTTGTCGAGGATGAGCATCTCGGCGAGGGCGGACTGCGTGATCGGCTCGTGGCGGGCGATCGTCGTGAACACCTTGTAGGCACCGGGCAGCATGCCGGGGCTGACGCTGTTGGCGTTCTCGATGATCCGACGGCGGAACAGGGCGATCAGATCGCTGAATTCGCCTTCGAGGGCGCGCACCGCCAGGGTGCGCGCCTCTCGATCGGACTGCGTGGACATCTCGCCCATGTTATCGGCGGGGCGTCGCCTCGGCCTCGGCGTCGGTGTCGACGTCCGGGTCGGTGACGGACACGGCACCGGTCGCGGTGATGCTGTCCATGCCGGCGGGAACCGACACGGTGGCCAGATCCGCCTCCGAGGCGTTGCGACGCTCCGACGTGGTCATCGTGCTGAGCGACCGGTTCGGCAGGAAGATCACCGCGAGGATGCTCAGGATGCCGAACGGCACGGCGATCAGGAACGCGGACGAGATGCCCTGCGCGTAGATGTCCTCGACGATGACCCGGAGCTGTTCGGGCATCTCGGAGACGCGGGGGAGCGTGCCCGAGCTGAGCTGCTTACCCCATGCGGCCCCGGACGGGCCGAGGGCGGTCAGGGTCTCGATGAGGCGATCGTGCGCACCGGTGAAGAGGTCCGTGACGCGCGACGCGAGGGCGGCGCCCATGAGGGAGACGCCGATCGTGCCGCCGAGGCTGCGGAAGAACGTGACGCCCGAGCTGGCGACGCCGATCTCGCTCGGCTTGGCACTGTTCTGGACGGCCAGGACGAGGTTCTGCATCGTCATGCCGACGCCGGCGCCGAGGAGGAACATGTAGACCGAGACGAGGAAGAAGTCGGTGTCGTAGTGGATCGTCGACAGGAGCGCGGCGCCCGCGGTCAGGAGGACGCTGCCGACGACGAGGTACGGCTTCCAGTGCCCGTAGCGGGTGATGAGAGCACCGACGCCCACGGACGAGAGCAGGAGGCCGGCGATCATCGGGATCGTCATGAGGCCGGCTTCCGTCGGCGTCGCGCCGCGGGCCATCTGCATGTACTGACCGAGGAAGACGGATGCGCCGAACATCGCGATGCCGGTCGCGATGGAGGCGACCACGGCGAGGGTGAAGGTGCGGTCGCGGAACAGCGTCAGCGGGACGAGGGGCTCCGAGGTGCGGAGTTCGACGATGACGAACAGGATCGCGGCCAGGACGGCGCCGCCGACCATGAGGATCGTCTCGGTGCTCCACCAGTCGTAGTCGCGGCCGGCGCTGGTGACCCAGATGAGCAGGAGCGAGACGGCGGTCGACAGCAGGACGATGCCGATGTAATCGATCTTCGGCCGACGGGTGGACGGTGCGGACGCGGGGATCGTGCGCTGCACCATGATGAGCGCCGCGACGGCGACCGGGAGCGAGACGAAGAAGTTCCAGCGCCAGCCGAATCCGTCGGTGATGACGCCGCCGAGGAGCGGTCCGCCGACGGTGGCGACGGCCATGACGGCGCCGAACAGGCCCATGTAGCGCCCACGCTCGCGGGGGCTGATGATGTCGGCCATGAGCACCTGGCTGAGGGCCGCGAGGCCACCGGCGCCGATGCCCTGTGCCGCGCGGAAGGCGATCAGGGTGCCGGGGTCCTGCGCGAACCCGGCGGCCGCCGTCGCGAGGACGAAGATGACGAGGGCGATCTGGTACAGCGTCTTGCGACCCATGAGATCGGCGAGCTTGCCCCAGATGGGGGTCGAGATGGCGGTGGTGAGCAGAGTGGCGGTGACGACCCAGGTGTAGGCGCTCTGGTCGCCGTTCAGGTCGTGGATGATCACCGGCAGGGAGGTCGACACGACGGTCGAGGCGATCATCGAGACGAACATGCCGAGGAGGAGGCCTGACAGTGGGGCGAGCACTCGACGCCGGGTCGGAGTGGTGGTGGTCATGTACAGCTCCATATGGTTGACGCACGTCAAAAATTGATAGAGGTCAACTATATGTCGATGTTTGATCCCTGTCAACTATCGGTCGACGGGCGCGCGAATGACACCGGGCACGGCCCGGATCGAGTCCGCGTCTCAGTCTGCGAGGGCGAGAGCGCGGAAGATGTCGCGCTCACGCAGCTGCTCGCGGCGGCTGACCGGTGCGGTCTGCTCGCGTCGCGGCGGGGTGTTGCCCGTCGTGCGGTGATACAGCTCGTCGATGAGGGCCGTGGCGAGACGGACCAGCGGACCGATCTCGGCATCATCGCGGTCGATCCACGCACAGCGCGGTTCGTCGCGGAGGGGAACGAAGTCCTGGTGCTCCTCCCACACGACGAGCGTGCGCTCGGCGCCCAGGACGTGCTGCTGCCACCACACCTGACGCAGGTAGGTGCGGGGGATGGACTTCCAGGTCTTGTTGGTCGTCTTGATCTCAGCGAGGAGGACGCGGCCCCCGGCATCCACCATGATCCCGTCAGGAGTCGCGAGGTGCCGCTTCTCGACCTCGGCGTGGAACAGGGCCGACGAGGGCAGGATGCCGTGGGTCGCCGCGACCCACGCGGCGATCTCGGGTTCGCGGCGCCGACCGTGATCCGTGTACGCGTTGCCGCTGAAGCCGGAGCCGTTGAGCTTGGCCTCGGCAGCCCGCGGGATGGCCCGCTCGCTCGTGAGCGACGCGACGTCCGTGGCGGTGATCCCGCGGGAGCGAGCCCGCATCCAGGCGACCCGGTCGCGGGAGTCCGCGACGATCCGGGCAGCGAGTTCGGGAGTCACCTGTCGATCCTAAGTCGCCCCTCCCGCACGCCGGCTCCGACCCGCCGCTGCCGCCTCGTCACGACGCCGCGGCGCTCGCAGCGAGGACGTCACGGGACAGGGCGTGCTCGACGGCCAGGATGCTGGCCCCCAGCACACCGGCCTCGGCCCCGGTCGCGGACTGCACGATCGAGAGGTGCGCCGTGGCCAGCGGGGCCGACCGCGCGTAGACCACCTCTCGCACCCCGGCGATGAGGTGCTCGCCCACCCGGGCCATGGACCCGCCGATGGCGATGACCGATGGGTTGACCAGGCTGACGCACGTCGTCAGAACCTCGCCGATGTCGCGCCCGGCCTGCCGCACGGCTTGAATGGCATCGACGTTGCCGCTCTTGACGAGGTCGACCACGTCGCTGCCGGTGTGGGCCTCGACGCCGATCGCGCGCAGGCTCCGGGCGATGGCGGGGCCGGAGGCGAGGGCCTCGAGACAGCCGCGGTTGCCGCAGGTGCAGGGGACCTCCCCTCCCCGCGACACGTGCACGTGTCCGATGTCGCCCGCGACGCCCTGGGCGCCGCGCTGGAGGTGGCCGTCCGAGATGAGACCCGCTCCGATCCCGGTGGCGATCTTCACGAAGAGAAGGTTGTCGACGGAGGGCCAAGCGACGGCGCGCTCGCCGAGCGCCATCGTGTTGACGTCGTTGTCGACCAGCACCGGGACGGCGATGTGCTCCTGCAGCCACCCGGGAATGTCGAATCCGTCCCATCCCGGCATGATCGGGGGAGTGGACGGCCGTCCACTGGAATGCTCCACCGGGCCGGGGACACCGATGCCGACGGCGGCGACCGACGAATCGTCGCGGCCGACCTCGGCCAGCAGGCGGCGCGCGCCGTCGAGAAGCCATGACAGCACGGCATCCGGCCCGTCGGCGATGTCGATGTGCTCCGAGGACTCCGCGAGGATCGTCCCGGCCAGATCAGCGATGGCCACCGTCGCGTGCGATGCACCGAGGTCGGCGGCGATGACCACCCTCGCGCCGGGGTTCAAGGCGAACTGCGACGGTGGGCGCCCGCCGGTCGACACCTTGTCCGCGACCGCGGTCACCAGTCCCATCCGCATGAGCTCGTCGACACGTGCCGCGATCGTCGAGCGCGCCAGCCCCGTCGATTTCGCGAGTTCGGCGCGGGTGCGGGGTACGCCGTCCCGCAGCAACTGGAAGAGCTCGCCGACGCCGGAGGTGAGGGTGGTGGTGTCTGTCATCGGGTCACTTCTTCCGGGTCCTGCCGTCGACCGCACGGCTCGACGCGCGTCCATTGTCCCCCGCGCTCGTAGGGCCGCCCTGCATGTGACGCCCCTGATCGCGTCGGGTCAGGACGATCGGCCGGACGGGCGGGCGAACCGCTGCTGCAGGAGCACGGCGACGACGATGATGACGCCCTTCGCGACCGCCTGGACCGAGGACGTGAGGTTGTTCTGAATGAAGACGTTCGTCAGGGTCTGGAAGATCAGGACGCCCAGGACGGTGCCGGTGATCGTTCCGCGTCCGCCGATCAGCAGCGTTCCGCCCACGACGACCGCCGCGATGGCGTCCAATTCGTAGAGCTGCCCGTTGACGGAGGTGCCCGCCGTGGTGCGGCCGAGGATCATCACTCCTGCGATCCCCGCACACAGCCCCGACAGTGCGTAGAGGTAGAGCACGTGCCGCTTGACGTTGATACCGGCCAGGCGCGCCGCCTCGCGGTTTCCGCCGATCGCGACCGTCCTCCGTCCGAAGGTCGTCCGGTTCAGAAGGACCCACCCGAGAACCGCGACGACGAGGAAGATCCAGATCAGCATGTCGACCCCGAGGATGTCGAGGTTCATGAACGTGATGAAGTCTCGCTGACCGCCGACCTGCAGGGTCCGTCGATCGGCCAGGATCTCGGCCAGACCGCGGGCGCCGACGAGCATGGCGAGTGTCGCCATGAAGGCGACGACGTTGCCGTAGGCGATGACGATTCCGTTGACGAGTCCCGCGAAGACGCCGACGGCCATCGCGACGACGACCATGACGATCCAATGGGTCTGATCGGCGAGGTCCTGCACGGCCGCGAGCGCTCCGACGACGGAGGCGAGCCCCAGGACGGAACCGACGGACAGGTCGATCCCGCCCGCGATGATGACCAGTGTCATCCCGATACTGATGACGCCCACGATGGACGCCTGCCGCAGGATGACCATGATGTTGGAGAGGCCGAGGAAGGTATCGGGTGCCGTCGCAGCGCCCACGATCACGAGGACGAGGAGAGCGAGGACGAGGCCGAGGTTCCGTCCCACCGATCCGGACAGGATGCGCCGCCACATCGGGGTGGCGTCAGCCGCGAGAGTCGATGTGGTCGCCGGGGGTTCAGTCGGGGTCAGCGGTGTGTCCGCTCCCGTGGTGGTCTGCTCGCTCACGCGGCGGTTCCTTTCATGACGAGGTCGAGCACACCGTGCTCGTCGATCTGGGAGGACGGGAGGGTGGAGAGGATCCGGCCCTCCGCGACGACGAGAACGGTGTCGGACAGGCCGATCACTTCTTCGATCTCGCTCGAGACGACCACGACGGCGTTCCCCTCTGCGGCCAGCCGTCGGATGAGGGCGTAGATCTCGGCTCGGGCGCCGACATCGACGCCGCGTGTGGGTTCGTCGAGGAGGAGGACGCGGGTGCCGTGAACGAGCCACCTGGCCAGCAGGATCTTCTGCTGATTCCCGCCGGAGAGTGTGCGCGCCGGCCGGTCGGGGTCGGCGGGTCGCAGCTCGAGGGCGTCGATCTGGGCGCGAGCAGCCGCTCGTTCAGCCCGGAAGTCCACGAAGCCGCCGCGGGCGAACTCCGGGATGGACGGCAGAGTGACGTTCATGGCGATCGATTCATCGAGAACGAGTCCCTGACTCTTACGCTCCTCGGGGGAGAGTCCGACGCCGGCGGAGACCGCGTCGACGACGGAGCCCCGCCGGAGCGGGCGTCCCGACACGGAGACCGAGCCGGACGTGGCGCGTCGCGCGCCATAGACCGTCTCGAGGATCTCCGACCGGCCCGACCCCACGAGGCCGGCCAGCCCCACCACCTCGCCGGCGCGCACGCGGAACGAGACATCGCCGAAGACACCCCGGAGCGACAGGCCGTCGACGTCGAGGACCACGGGAGCATCGTCGGGGAGGGGGGCCGGGGCGGGGAAGACGTTGGCGACCTCGCGACCGGTCATGAGGTGGATCAGCTCTGCCGTGGAGGTCCCGGCGACGGGGAGCCCGGTCGCCGTCGTCCGACCGTCCTTGAGGACGGTGATGCGATCGCCGATCTGCCGGATCTCCTCGAGGCGATGCGTGATGTAGACCACAGCGATGCCCGCGGCGGTGAGCTCTCGCACGACGCCGAAGAGGTTCTGCACCTCGTGGGCGTCGAGGACGGCCGACGGCTCGTCCATGATGATCAACTTCACGTCGTGCGATAGAGCCCGCGCCATCGCCACGATCTGCTTGTTCGCCGCGCTCAGCTGACCGACCTCCAGGTTCGGCGAGAGCGAGCCATGGCCCAGGCGTGTCAGGAGGTCCCTGGTCCGAGCCGCGGCCTCGCTGCGTCGCGTGAACCCCGCGCGGGCGAGTTCGTGGCCGAGGAAGATGTTCTCGGCGATGCTGAGGCCGTCGACGACGTCGAGCTCCTGATACATCGTCGCGATGCCCAGGGCGAGCCCGGCGTCGGGGTCCGCGATCTCGACGAGCTCCCCGCCCCAGCGGATCTCGCCATCGTCGGGGCGATGCACGCCCGCGAGAGTCTTGATGAGCGTCGATTTACCGGCACCGTTCTGACCGAGGATGCAGTGCACCTCGCCGGCTCGGACCGTGAGGTCTACTCCTCGAAGCGCGCGCACGCCGGCGAAAGCCTTCGTCACGCCGCGGACGTCGAGTAATGACGATTCATGGTCGACTTTGATCACGCCGCGAACATAACACGACGGAATCCTCGGACGCGACGGGAGATTTTCGCGAAATCACCGTTACCCATCTTCGTTCCGGCGGGCCGGCCCTCGATTCGGCGCGGTTTCCACGCTGGGAGACTTATGGCGAGTAGAAAACAAAAGTTGACGCGGAGAGGCTGGGTTCTGTTATCTTCGTCCCGTCAGCGCTGACCCTCCTCCTGTGCGTTCTCGACGCCGAGAGGTGCGCTGGTCGCTTCACACCAGAGCTGCATCACATTCAAGGAGGAAGACATGCGCTCACGCATGACGGCGCGGACGCGCCTCGTCCTGACCGGCGTCGCCGCCGCCGCTTCGATCGGCCTGCTGGTCGGTTGCACGGGGACCGGGGCCGACGAGAACGGCGCCGAAAGGCAGGGCACCACCACCGAGGAGAACGCGGAGAGCGGGGACACCGTGACCATCGGCTTCTCCGGCCCCGCAGCCGATCACGGGTGGCTCGGCGCCATCAACTCGGGTGCGGCTGATGCCGCCGCGAGCTTCGATGACGTCGAACTGAAGACAGCGGAAGGGACCAACGACCCCATCGCCCAGATCGCCGCCGTCGAGACGTTCGTCAACGACAAGGTGGATGCCATCGTCCTCCTGCCGACGGACGGCGCAGCCCTCACCGAAGCCGCGATCGCGGCGATGAACGCCGGCATCCCCGTCATCAACGTCGACCGCGAGTTCTCGAGCCCCTTCGCCGCCCGGGCCACGGTCCTCGGCGACAATTACGGCATGGGAGTGTCCGCAGGCACCTACATCTGCGAACAGCTCGACGGGAAGACCGACGCCGTGGTCGCCGAGATCGCCGGCATCGATTCGCTTCCGCTCACGCAGGACCGATCGCAGGGCTTCGCCGACGCCTTGAAGGACTGCGGCCTCGACGTCTCCGCCCGCGTCGCCGCCGATTTCACCGTTGCCGGCGGCGAGTCCGCCGCATCGCAGCTGCTGTCGGCCAACCCGAAGATCGACGCCATCTGGAACCACGACGACGACCAGGGCATCGGCGTCCTCGCGGCCGTCTCCTCGGCCGGCCGCGACGAGTTCTTCATGATGGGCGGCGCCGGCAGCAAGGCCGCGATGGAAGCGATCAAGGACGACGACAGCGTCCTCAAGGCGACCGTCATCTACCCCTCCACGCAGGCGGCGGACGGCGTCGCGTTGGCCCGTCTCATTGCGCAGAGCAAGACCCTCGGGGACATCGTGACCCCCGGCATCCCGAACCGGATCGTCCTCGACGCGCCGGTCGTCACGAAGGAGAACGTCGACCAGTACATCGATCTCGCCTTCGAGTGATCACCACGGGGGCGCCCGGTGCGTGGGCGCCCCCACCTTCTTCGAGAGGACATCGTCATGACGACAAGGCTCCGGGTCGCGATGATCGGCCACGGCTTCATGGGTGCCGCCCATTCGCAGGGCTGGCGCGTCGCGCCGAGGTTCTTCGACCTGCCGCTCGATCCCGTTCTGCACGTCGTGACCGGTCGCGACGCCGAGGCGACGGCGGCGGCGGCGGCCAAATGGGGCTGGGCGGAGTCCTCCACCGACTGGCGCGCGACGATCGCCCGTGACGATGTGGACGTGGTCGACATCGTCACCCCCGGCGACACCCATGCCGAGATCGCGATCGCCGCGCTCGAGGCCGGCAAGCACGTTCTCTGCGAGAAGCCGCTGGCCAACTCCGTCGCCGAGGCCGAGGCGATGACGCAGGCCGCGGCCCGCGCCGAGGCGCGCGGCATCCGGTCCATGGTCGGCTTCACCTACCGCCGGGTCCCGGCGGCGACGTTCGCCCGCGACCTGGTCGCCGCCGGCCGACTGGGCGAGATCCGCCAGGTGCGCGCCGAGTACCTGCAGGACTGGTTGATGGATGCCGAGGCGCCGATGACCTGGCGCCTCGACCGAGCGAAGGCGGGCTCGGGATCGCTCGGCGACATCGGGGCCCACGCCGTCGACCTCGCGGAGTACATCACCGGGCAGACCGTCGACAGCGTGTCCGGCATCGTAGAGACCCTGGTCGAGGACCGTCCGCTTCTGGCGGACGGCATCGGGCTCTCGGGGACCGCGAGCGCGGAACGCGGAAAAGTGACCGTCGACGACGTCGCGCTCTTCACCGGGCGGTTGAGCTCGGGTGCGCTCGCCTCTTTCGAGGCGACCCGGTACCGGACGGGGCGCAAGAACGCGCTGCGGGTGGAGGTGTCGGGGACGCGCGGTGCGCTCTCGTTCGACCTCGAGCGGCTCAACGAATTGGATTTCTACGACGCGACCGCACCAGAGACCGAACTCGGTTTCCGTCGCGTCCTCGTCACCGAGCACGGCCACCCGTATCTCGCGCCGTGGTGGCCCACCGGGCACATGCTCGGCTACGAGCACGGCTTCTCCCACCAGGTCGTCGACTTCACGACGGCCATCGCCGAGGGCACCGCACCCCGTCCGTCGTTCGCCGACGGCCTGCACGTGCAGCGCGTCCTCGACGCGGTGGAACGCAGCTCCGCGGACCAGAGCCGCTGGGTGCGGACGAACGACTGACCGCGGGACCCCCGCATCCGAGAAAGGAATCGCAATGGCGCGACCGATCACCCTGTTCACCGGCCAGTGGGCCGACCTGCCCTTCGAGGAGGTCGCGCGCCTCGCGGGGGAGTGGGGCTACGACGGGCTCGAGATCGCCTCCTGGGGTGATCATCTCGACGTGTCCCGGTGGGACGACGCCGCTTACGTCCGCAGCCGGAAGGAGATCCTGGAGCGCAACGGGCTGCAGGTGCACGCCATCGCCAACCACCTCGGGGGCCAGGCGGTGTGCGACGACCCGATCGATCAGCGGCACCGCGACATCCTCTCCGACCGCGTCTGGGGAGACGGCGACGCCGAGGGAGTGCGCCGCCGCGCCGCGGAGGGGATGAAGGACACGGCTCGGATGGCCGCGAAGCTCGGTGTGAAGATCGTCACCGGCTTCACGGGGTCCTCGATCTGGAAGTACCTCGCGATGTTCCCGCCGGCATCCCAGGACATGGTCGACGCCGGCTACGAGGACTTCGCCGCCCGCTGGAATCCGATCCTCGACGTGTTCGACGAGGTCGGTGTGCGGTTCGCCCACGAGGTGCACCCGTCTGAGATCGCGTACGACTACTGGACCACCCATCGCGCCCTCGATGCCATCGGTCATCGCGAGGCGTTCGGTCTGAACTGGGACCCGAGTCACATGGTGTGGCAGGACCTCGATCCGGTGTCGTTCCTCTGGGACTTCCGCGACCGCATCATCCACGTCCACTGCAAGGACACGAAGCAGCGCCTCGGCAACGGGCGCAACGGCCGGTTGTCGTCGCATCTCGCCTGGGCAGATCCCCGGCGCGGCTGGGACTTCATCTCCACCGGGCACGGCGACGTGCCGTGGGAGGACGCATTCCGCATGCTGAATGCGATCGGCTACACCGGTCCCCTCTCGGTCGAATGGGAGGACGCCGGTATGGACCGCCTCGTCGGTGCCCCCGAGGCGCTCGCCTTCGTCCGCCGCCTCTCGACGTACGAGCCGTCCGCCGCCGCCTTCGACGCCGCCTTCTCCTCGCACTGACCCGGGCGCTCGCCTGCGCGGGAGCGCGGCACGCGTCGGGTGTCGGGGCGCGCGGCGGGCCCCGGCATCCGCTCTGCCGTCCACATCATGTCCTCCGATCGACACCACAGGTCGTCAACGGCGCGGAACGTGTGTCCTCGAACGGTCGACATGATGTGGACCTCGCCCCTTCCTCCACTGCACCCCGGAACTCGGCCCCCTCCCCGATTCGGCGCGCGATCCCCCTCCGGCCGAGCCGGCCTGTGGAGGCTCGCCGCATGCCACGTCACATCTCGTTCGCCGAAGCGCGCCGGTCGGTTCTGGATCGCGCGACTCTGGAACGCGCCGGGTGGCGGTCGCGCGACATCACGGACGCCGTGAAGGACGGTCGGATGCGGAGGATCCAACGCAATCGGTACGTCCTCGCCGAGCGGTTCGATGATCTGTGGCCCGAAGCGCGCCACCTCGTCGAGGTCGCGGCCGCTGATGGCGAACGTAAAGACGGGACGGGCGTGTTCTCGTATCAATCCGCCGCGGTGTTGTGGGGGCTGCCGCTCGCGCGGCACGTGCCCGATGCGGTTCACGTGAGCATGCCGGCGGATGATCGGATGACCAGTCGTCCGGCGCTACGCCGACACGCGGACCGGCTCGACCCGTCCGAGATGACGGACCGGTTCGGTGTGCCGTGCACGACGTTGGCTCGCACGGTCTGGGATCTGAGTCGAGTGCTACCGCCGTCCAGCGGTGTCGCTGCTGCGGACGCGGCATTGCGCATCGTGGCGTCCGACTCCGGCGGCGATCCCGAGGTGGGCGAGCGCTGGCGTCAGAGCGTGCTCGACATCGGCCGGCGGAAGCGCGGTTCTCGAGGAGCGGCACGTGCCGAGGCGGTCATCGCCTTCGCGAACGGTCTCGCCGAGAGCACGGGGGAGAGCATCGCGCGCTGGATGCTGGCTGAGATCGGGTTCGCGCGATTCCGCCTGCAGGTCCCGGTAGGCGGGCCCGCCGGCTCGGACTACCGCGTCGACATCGAGCTCGAGGACGAGGCCGTCCTCGTCGAGTTCGATGGCGCGGTCAAATACCGCGACGATGCGCTCCGTGCCGGTCGACACCTGGACGACATCCTGCTTCGGGAGAAGCAGCGCGAGGATTGGATCCGAGGCGTGACGCAGAAGCGACTCGTGCGCATCGGGTGGGCGGACCTCGACTCTCCGCAGGTGCTCGCGGCGCGGATGGCCGCATTCCACGTCTCACCCCGCCCCTGACCGCGCCGGCCGCCGCCCGCCCGTCGTCCATGACCGCGCCGGCCGCCGCCCGCCCGTCGTCCACATCATGTCCTCCGGACGATGACACATCTCGTGAACCGTGCACATCATGTGCTCTCGTCGCGAGCACATGATGTGGACAACCCCGCAAGCCCGGGTCGCCGCGACGGATGCCGGGATTTGGCGGGTGCGTCTGCGGCACGTACACTGGGGACAAGCCAAAGACCGTCGGTCATCGGCGTGCGCCCGCGCACATCGATCGAAGCTCTGCATCGCAGGGGCCCGCGCAGGTGTACGACAGACTTCCGGGAAACCGGGCTCAAAGCTCCGTGCGCTTGCGCCGGAGCTTTTCTCATGCAGCCCGACCGTCGAGGTCGATGTTCCGCTGCCGCGGGACGTCTCGTACACATCAAGGAGTGACCATGGCGCAGAAGGATGCATCGGTCGCCGAGCTCACGAAGAACTTCGAGAACTCGAACGCCGTCTTGCTGACCGAGTACCGCGGTCTGACGGTTGCCCAGCTCAAGGAGCTGCGCAACAACATCCGTCAGGACGCGCAGTACGCCGTGGTGAAGAACACGCTGACCAAGATCGCCGCGAACAGCGCGGGGATCACGGCTCTGGACGAGGACCTCAAGGGTCCCTCGGCCGTCGCTTTCGTGCACGGTGACTTCGTCGCCACTGCCAAGGCTCTGCGTGACTTCGCCAAGGCCAACCCGCTTCTGGTGATCAAGGGCGGCATCTTCGAGGGCAACGCCCTCACTGCCGACGAGGTCAACAAGTACGCCTCGCTCGAGAGCCGTGAGGTTCTGCTGGCGAAGGCTGCGGGCATGATGAAGGCGACGATGGGCAAGGCTGCCGCCACCATCGACGCGCTTCGCGAAAAGCTGGAGACCGCTGACGCCGCGTAAGCGACGAGCGAGCTCTTTTACACAAACCCCATCTATCTAGGAGATACATCATGGCGAAGCTTTCCACCGAGGAGCTGCTCGAGCAGTTCGCCGGCCTCACCCTCGTCGAGCTCAGCGAGTTCGTGAAGGCGTTCGAGGAGAAGTTCGACGTCACCGCTGCTGCCCCCGTCGCCGTTGCCGGTGCCGGCGGTGGCGCTGCTGCTGAAGAGGTTGAGGAGAAGGACTCCTTCGACGTCATCCTCGAGGCTGCCGGCGACAAGAAGATCCAGGTCATCAAGGTCGTCCGCGAGCTCACCTCGCTCGGCCTCGGCGAGGCCAAGGCCGTCGTCGACGGTGCTCCCAAGGCCGTGCTCGAGGGCGCGAACAAGGAAGCTGCCGACAAGGCCAAGGAGGCCCTCGAGGCCGCCGGCGCGACGGTTTCCGTCAAGTAAGGCGAATCCCTTCACTGGAAGGCTCCGGATGCCGCGGCATCCGGAGCCTTCCGGCGTTGACGACGGCGGGTGCGAACCGCGCTCAGGCGTTCGTGACGCGGGAGAGCCCTGAGTCGCGCACCGCCGCGGGGGTCGCTCCCGACGGCGCGGCGGTCGAGTTGCGCACGACGAGCCGGGGCCGGATGGAGATCGCGATCGGCTCGAGCGTCGGATCGTCGAGATGGCGCATGAGCAGTTCCACGGCCGTCGCGCCCTGCTCGCGCGGGACCTGCCGCAACGTGGTGAGTGCGAACATCTCCGCGTTCACGTGATCGTCGATGCCGATGACGCTGAGTTCCGACGGGACGAGCAGGCCGAGACGCCGGGCGGCGATGATGGCCCCGATCGCCACTTCGTCGCATGCTCCCACCACAGCCGTCGGGCGCTGCGACGAGTCGCTCAGCAGGTCGACGGCGGCTTCGTAGCCCGCGGGCATCGACAACTCGGCAGGAGTCCTCGAGACGTACGCGTCGAGACCGGACTCCCGCATCACGCGCTCATACCCTTCGTACCGGGCCGACTCGACGTGGGGCCAGTGCGTCGAAGACGTGCCGCCGAGGAAGGCGATGCGACGGTGCCCGAGGGCGACGAGGTGGGACGTGGCCAGCCCGGCTGCGTGGCTGTCGTCGAGCGCGACGAGGCTCGTGCTTTCTTCGGTGCCGATCACGCTCACGACCGGCCGACCGAGCGACAGCAGGGATTGCAGCTCGTTGACGGCAGGTTCGAGGCCGACCGCGATCAGGCCGTCGAACCGCTTTCGGGCGAGGAGCTCGGTGAAGACCCGCTCCCGGCCGATGCTGCCCGGCGTCGCGTCGTAGAGGGTGAGATCGAATCCGCGCTCGAGGAGCGACTCTTGAATGCCTTCGAGGACCTCGGCGAAGAACCACCGGTCGACGTGGGGGAGGATCACTCCGATGTTCCGGGTGCGGCCGGTCGCGAGGCTGACGGCGCTGGTCGACGGCGCGTAGCCGAGCTCGAGCGCGACATCGAGAACGCGCTGCCGGGTGGCGGCGGACACCTGCGGGCTGCCGCTCAGTGCTCGGCTCGCGGTCGCCTTGGAGACGCCGGCCTCGCGCGCAACGTCGGCGATGGTGCTCATCGGTCCTCCTCGACCAGGTCCTCGACGTCACTGCAGAAAGCGCACCCAGCGTAGCCGGTGGGATGCTGAGAGGGGAACCGGTTCCATCGCGTTTTTGTGGTACCGCTCCCATGCGGATCATAGCCGACGGGACAATGGTTGCAGAACCTTGATATTTCGCTGTTGTGCGAGGGCCCGTCGCGCCAGTAGGTTGTCCTGGAATCGGTTCCCCAAGGATGCGGCCAAGGCTCCTCTGGGCGGACGATGATCCCGAAAGAGGAGAAGTACATGGCATTGTCACAGCGACACCGTCTTCTTGCCCCCGTTGCGCTTCTGGGTGCGGCCGCACTGATGCTGGCAGGGTGCGCAGAGGGCGGCAGCGGAAACGGCGACGGAGAGGCCAAGAAGACCGTCCGCATCTCCGGCGGCATCACGGGCGGCGAGGCAGACGCCCTGAACAAGTCCTTCGACAAGTTCACCGAGGACACCGGCATCACCGTCGAGTACGTCGGCGACAAGTCGTTCGAGGGCAACATCGTCACCAAGGTGACCGGTGGCGACGCCCCCGACATCGCGGTCGTCCCGCAGCCGGGTCTGTTGAAGACCCTGGTCGACACCGGCAAGGTGCTGAAGGCCCCCGAGGCGGTCGAGAAGGCCGTGGACGCGAACTGGTCGCCCGACTGGAAGAAGTACGGCACCTTCGACGACACCTTCTACGCGGCCCCGATGCTCGCGAACCTGAAGGGGTACGTCTGGTACTCGCCGAAGCAGTTCGCGGAGTGGGGCGTCGAGGCGCCGAAGACGTGGGACGACATGATCGCGCTCACCGACAAGATCGTCGAGACCACCGGCAAGCCCGCGTGGTGCGCCGGCTTCTCGTCCGAGGCGGCATCCGGCTGGCCGGGCACCGACTGGGTCGAGGACCTGGTCCTGCGCCAGTCCGGCGCTGACGTGTACGACCAGTGGGTCGCCGGCGACGTGAAGTTCACCGACCCGCAGATCAAGAAGGCCTTCGACGCTGTCGGCGACATCCTCCTGAACCCCGACTACGTCAACGCCGGCTACGGCGACGTGAAGAGCATCAACTCGACCGCCTTCGGCGATGTCGCGGCGGCCGTGGCGAGCGGCGACTGCGCCCTCACCCACCAGGCGTCGTTCCTGTCGGCGAACTTCCTCGACGTGAAGACCAAGGACGGCAACACCCCCGAGGTCGCGCCCGACGGCGACGTCTACGCGTTCATCATGCCCGGCTACACCGAGGGCGAGCTCCAGATCGAGGGCGGCGGCGAGTTCGTCGCAGGCTTCTCGGACGACGAGTCGACGCAGAAGGTCCTGGAGTTCATGGCATCGCCCGAGTTCGCTGACGCCCGCGTCAAGCTCGGCGGCGTCATCTCCGCCAACAAGAAGGCCGACCCCAGCCTCGCCTCGAGCGAGTTCCTGAAGGAAGCGATGACGACGCTGCAGGACGACTCCACGGTCCTCCGCTTCGACGCCTCCGACCTGATGCCCGCCACGGTGGGCCAGGGCTCCTTCTGGAAGGGCATGGTCGACTGGATCGACGGCAAGGACACCGACACGGTGCTCTCCGACATCCAGGCCGGTTACGAGAACTGATCGTCGCCTGACGATCGGCTGAGCCGAGCGGGGTCGGGCTGCGAAAGCCCGGCCCCGCTTCTCCCGTCCGTACCGCACGGGTACGCCGCCGTACCTAGAAGGGAACCCGCATGTCGCAGACGACCGTCGACAGGCCTGTCGACACCGAACCTGCCGTCACCACCCACGCTCAAGATCCCAGAGGACGGTCGATCACGAAGATCGTCGTCGCCGCGGGCTTCGTCCTCATCGCCCTCGTCGCCTTCCTGCTCGCCTTCACGGCGTCCAGCGAAGAGTCGTCGCGCATCACCATCGGCTTCTCACTCAACAGCTTCTTCCTGTGGCTGGGCGCCCTGAACCCGCTCATCCAGATCCCCGTGATCCTGGTGGTGTTCGGCATCGTCGTCGGCATCATCCTCGTCCTCATCGAGTTCGCGCCCCGACCCGGCCGTGGCTACTTCGTCATGCGGCTCGTCGCCTGCCTGGTGATCCCGGTGCTCGCCTTCCTGCTGCTTCGTCCGTACGCCAACGCTGTCGTCTACGTCGTGGCCATCGCCCTGCTCGTCGGTGCGCTCCTGTTCTTCGCGGACTTCCGCTCCCGGCAGGGCGCCGGCTACCTGTTCCAGCTCGTCCTGTTCATGGCGCCCGCGAGCATCATGCTCATCCTCGGGCTCGTCTACCCGGCGATCGCCACGATCTTCAAGTCGTTCTTCAACAAGACGGGCGACGAGTTCGTCGGCCTGGAGAACTACATCTGGGTCTTCACGAACCCGACCGGTACCGCCTCGATCGTCAACACGATCCTCTGGGCACTGCTCGCCCCGACTATCTCGGTGGCGATCGGTCTCGCGTACGCCGTCTTCATCGACCGCGCACGCGGTGAGAAGCTGCTGAAGGTGCTCGTCTTCATGCCGGTCGCCATCTCGTTCGTCGGCGCCGGCATCATCTGGAAGTTCATGTACGACGCCCGCCAGGGCGACCAGATCGGTCTCCTCAACGCGATCGTCACGGCTTTCGGCGGCGACCCCGTCCAGTGGCTCGCCATCAAGCCGATCCTCAACACGTTGATGCTGCTCGTCGTCTTCATCTGGACCCAGACCGGCTTCGCGATGGTGATCCTGTCGGCCGCGATCAAGGCTGTGCCCGTCGAACAGATGGAGGCCGCCGAGCTCGACGGCACCAACGCCTGGCAGCGGTTCCGCAACGTCACGGTGCCCGGCATCCGGTCGTCGCTGATCGTCGTCCTCACCACCGTGACCATCGCCTCGCTGAAGGTCTACGACATCGTCGCCGTCATGACCGGCGGTCGCGATGACACGACCGTCCTCGGGTTCGAGATGGTCAACCAGCAGCAGCGGTTCCAGAGCTTCGGACACTCGTCCGCGCTGGCCGTCGTGCTGTTCCTGTTCGTCCTGCCGCTGATCATCTACAACGCCCGATCGATGGCCAAGCAGAAGGAAATCCGCTGATGACCGTCGCAGCCCCGACCACCCCGGTCGACAACCGCACCGCGCGCCAGGTAGCGCGCGACACGCGCAAGAACGAGGCCATCGCGCACAAGAAGCTCACGTCGAAGGGCGCCACGATCGCGGCCGCCGTCATCGCGATCTTCTGGACGATCCCGACGTTCGGCCTCTTCGTGACGTCGTTCCGCCCCGGCAGCGACACGCAGACGAGTGGATGGTGGACGGCGTTCACCGATCCGGCGTTCACGCTCGACAACTACCTGCAGGCGCTGAACTCGGGCGGCACGTCCACGACGCTGGCCTCGGCGTTCGTCAACTCGCTGGCGATCACGATCCCCGCGACGGTCTTCCCGATCGTGATGGCGGCCCTCGCGGCCTACGCGTTCGCGTGGATCGACTTCAAGGGACGCAGCGCACTGTTCGTGTTCGTCTTCGCCCTGCAGATCGTGCCGCTGCAGATGGCCCTCGTGCCGCTGCTGAGCCTGTTCTCGGACGGTCTGAGCATCAACGACGTGCCGATCTTCCCGGGCTTCGGTCTCAACGAGGTGGACTACAGCTTCGCTCGCGTCTGGATCGCTCACGCGATCTTCGCGCTGCCGCTGGCGACGTTCATGCTGCACAACTTCATCGCCGAGATCCCGGGCGAGATCATCGAGGCCGCCCGCGTCGACGGTGCCGGTCACGGTCAGGTGTTCTTCCGGATCATCCTGCCGCTGGCCGCTCCCGCGATCGCCTCCTTCGGCATCTTCCAGTTCCTCTGGGTGTGGAACGACCTGCTCGTGGCGACCATCTTCGCCTCGCCGGGTGCGCTGCCGATCACGCAGGCCCTCAACTCGCTGTCGGGGACCTGGGGCAACAAGTGGTTCCTGCAGTCGGCGGGTACGTTCATCTCGATCCTCGTCCCGCTGATCGTGTTCTTCGCGCTGCAGCGGTTCTTCGTCCGCGGCCTGCTGGCCGGCGCGACGAAGGGCTGATCGCCCGGGACGACGAAGAGGGGGATGCCGGTGGCCACCGGCATCCCCCTCTTCCGTGTTCGTTCGTGTCAGCTGCAGCCGAGCCGCTGCTGCATCGAGGTCATCGCCTGGATCTCGAAGGTCTGGCCCTTCTTCATGTTCTCGGCGAAGACCCTCACACGCTCGTCGGAACCGAGCTCGAGGACGGCGTCGGCCATGGGGATCGCGCCCTCGTGGTGGCGGATCATGAGCGAGAGGAACATGCAGTCCGCCTCCTGGCCGGTGGCATCGTGCAGGGCCGACATCTCCTCGTCGGAGGCCATGCCCATCGCCGCGCGGACCTCGTCGTCACTCTGCGGCGCGATCGACGCGACGCCGTGGGCGTGCCCCGACCCGGATGCCGCCATCCACGCCATCGGCTGATCGGAGTACTGCGGCAGTCCCCACCTGACCAACCAGTCGAACATCTCGCCGCGCTGCGACGACTGCCCGGTCGCGATGTCGTACGACAGGGCGCGCAGGTGCTCGTCATCGGTCTCGGCGTAGATCGTCATCGCCATGTCGACCGCCTGCGCGTGGTGCACCTGCATGTCGCGGGCGAACCCGGCGTCGGCCGAACCCTCGGCGGGCGTGGAGCCGGCGATCCCGAACGTCGAGAAGCGTCCGATGGCGAACGCGACCGCGGCGACGGCCAGGGCCACGAGCAGGACCACCCACCACGGCGGGAGGGTGCGCTCGGCGCCCCGCTCGGTGCCGCCGGTCTCGGTCATCACTGCTTGCCGGGGGCGTCCAGAGCGCCCGTGCACGCTGCCAGCGGCTCCGGGCCGTTGGTGTTGCGCCAGTAGGCCTTGATGAACTCGCCGATGCGCTCGTCGTCGGGCGCGTCGACCTTCAACTGCGCGTTCCACGCACTGACGGTGATCGGGGTGTCCATGCCTTCGTAGGGCGAGAGGACGGTGTAGTCGCGGGGGAGTTCCGCCTTGAGCGCGGCGACCCCGGCCTCGTCGACCTTCGAGGGGTCGTACGTGATCCAGATGGCGCCGTGTTCGAGGGCGTGGACCGCGTTCTCGTTGGGGACCGGCTGGTCGTAGACGCCGCAGTTGAGCCAGACCGCGTTGTGGTCGCCGCCGGCCGGCGGCGTCTGCTCGTAGTCGACGACGCCCTCGACGTGGTTCGCGGTGTGTTCGAAGGTCTGCACACCGCTGATGCCGGCGCCGTCGCCGTCGCCGCGGGCGATCGAGACAGGTCGCGGGGTGAGGAAGTACGAGGCTGCGACGAGCCCGATGACGACGATGGCGGCGGTCGCACCGACGATCCACCACGTGGCCTTGGTCCGGCGACGCTTCGCGAGCTGGCGCTGGTACTCGGCGAGCTTCTGCTGCTTCTGCTGCTCGCGCTGCTGCTTGACGCTCAGGTTGAGCTGTGCCTGCGTCGCGGGGTTGCCGCTCGTCCGCTTTCCGGCAGGATCGTTCGGGGTCATGGAGTGGCCTCGTCGGTCGGGGTGGGGAGGCGCGGGCGCGCCACTTCGAGTGTATTCGCCTGCATCTGCGGGGGTCCTGGGGGAGCCCCGTTCATAGCGTCTCGTGACGTGGAGGCACCCCGGCGCCCGGGCGCAAGGGGCAGCTTCTCCTGCACGGCGTCCGTCAGGATGAGCCCATGACGACAGTGCCCACGCATGAACACGAGATCGGCATCGGCCTGCGCTTGGCGATCGTCGGCGCGATCCTCCTCGTGGTCGCCGTCGCGACCGGCATCGCCGTCGAATCCACCGACTCGGAGCTCATCGACCTCGATGCGTGGTGGAACACCTACGTCACGACGTTCCTGCCCGGCATCCGTCCCGTGTCGTTCCTCATGAACATCCTGGGAGCGGGCGTCGTCGGCACCTACGTCGTCCCGCTCGTCGGCGCCGCCCTGCTCGCGCTCGCGAAGCGGCCGTGGGGTGCGGTGTTCTTCCTCGCGGCATCCATCGTCGGCGCCCTCCTCGTCCAACTGCTGAAGGGCCTGTTCGGACGGGTGCGCCCGGAGGAGATCCTCGTCATCTCGGACCACGGATCCTTCCCCTCGGGCCACACGGCCAACGCTGCCGTGATCGCCACCGTCGCGGTCATCCTGTTCCCGCGAGTCTGGGTGGCCGTGGTGGGGATCGCGTGGACTCTGCTCATGGCGTTCAGTCGTACCCAGGTGCACGCGCACTGGCTCACGGACACCCTCGGCGCGATGGTCCTCGGGGTCGCGACGACGCTGCTCGTCGCCGCCGCGCTCACGATCCCCGTCGTCCGGGAACGCGAGCGCCGCCTCTCGCTAGGCTGACGGCATGAGCGCCGATGAAGCCGCCGCCGAACTCGCCCGTCTCGAAGCGGAAGCCGCCGCCGCTGCGGCGGAGCTGAAGCTCGCCCGCGCCCAGGCGGCTCTGGCGGCAGCGCGTGCCGCGGCGTCGAAGACGGATCCCGCACCCGCCGACCAGGCGCCGGCGAAGGCGTCCGCCGAGAAGGCGCCGGCCGAGAAGGCGTCCGCCGAGAAGGCGCCGGCCGAGAGGGCCCCGGCCGACGCCCGGGCCGAGGCGCCACCCGCTGCCCCGTCGGAGCCGCCGCAAGCATCCGTCGCGGACTCCGCGGGTCCGCTCGACGACTCGGAGGTCGCACGCATCGCCCGCGGGTACACCTTCGATGAGGCGACGCTCGACCTCGGCGCGCTCGTCAACGGCGACCCCGTCCGGGAGGCGCAGATCCGCATCCCGCTCGCGATGACCAACCGGCACGGCCTCGTCGCGGGGGCGACCGGCACCGGCAAGACCCGCACCCTGCAGGGACTCGCGGAGCAGCTCGCGGATAAAGGCGTGCCCGTCTTCGCCGCCGACATCAAGGGGGATCTCACCGGCGTCGCCACGCCGGGGGAGTCGAATCCGAAGCTCCTGGCCCGCACGGAGGCGATCGGGCAGGCGTGGGAACCGGCGGCATCCGTCACGGAGTACTTCGCGCTGGGTGGCATCGGCACCGGTGTCCCCGTTCGCGCCACCGTCACCGGTTTCGGGCCGCTGCTGCTCAGCCGTGTCCTGGGTCTCAACGAGACGCAGGAGTCGAGCCTCGGTCTCGTCTTCCACTACGCGGACGAGCACGGCCTGCCGCTCGTCGACCTCTCGGACCTGCGGGCGGTGCTGACCTACCTGACCAGCGACGAGGGGAAGCCCGAGTTGAAGGACCTCGGCGGCCTGTCGCCCGCGACAGCGGGCGTGATCCTCCGCGAACTCATCACCTTCGCCGACGGCGGCGCGGACGTCTTCTTCGGCGAACCGGAGTTCGACGTGCGCGACTTCCTGCGGACGGCCCCCGACGGGCGGGGTGTCATCTCGCTCCTCGAGGTGCCGGGGATCGCCGACAAGCCCGAACTGTTCTCGACGTTCCTCATGTACCTGCTGGCGGAGCTCTTCGAGATCCTTCCCGAGGTGGGGGATGCCGACAAGCCCAAGCTCGTGTTCTTCTTCGACGAGGCGCACCTGCTCTTCCGGGACGCCTCGAAGGCGTTCACCGCCGCCATCGTGCAGACCGTGCGGCTCATCCGGTCGAAGGGTGTCGGCGTCTTCTTCGTGACGCAGACGCCGAAGGACGTCCCGGCCGACGTCCTCGGCCAGCTCGGTTCGCGCATCCAGCACGCGCTCCGGGCCTTCACCCCCGACGATGCGAAGGCGCTCCGCGCGACGGTGAGCACGTACCCGACCTCCGGCTACGACCTCGAACGCGTTCTCCAGGAGCTCGGCACGGGTGAGGCGATCGTGACGGTGATGAACGAAAAGGGCGCTCCCACCCCGGTCGCATGGACGCGCCTGCGCGCGCCGCAGGGTCTCATGTCCCCGACGCCCGCCGCTGCCGTGCAGGCGGTCGTGGCCGCCTCGCCGCTCCTGGCCGCGTACGGGACTCCTGTCGATCGGGAGTCCGCGCGCGAGATCCTCGGCGCGAAGATGGCCGCCGCGGACGCCGCGGCGGATGCGGCGAAGGCGGCGGCCGAGAAGGCCAAGGCCGACGCGGAGTACGCGAAGCAGAAAGCCGCCGCGGACAAAGCGCAGCAGAAGGCGGAGCGCGACGCCCAACGGGAGTACGAGCGGATCCTCCGGACCACCGGCGGCGGCACCCGGACGAGCCGCCGGCGCCAGGCATCCCCGCTCGAGGAGATCCTCGGGTCGAAGACGACCCAGTCGATCATCGGCAGCGTCATCCGCGGTGTGTTCGGGAACGGACGCCGCCGATGACCGGGGCGGGAGGCATCCGTCCCTTCCGTCCCGGCGACGAGCCGGCCCTCGCGGAGATCTGCCTGCGGACCGCGGATGCCGGGGGAGATGCGACCGGGATCTTCGAGGACGACGCGATCTGGGGGCACATCTGGGCGCTGCCGTATGCGGAACGGCACCCGGACCTCGCCTTCGTGGTCGAGGACGAAGACGGTACGCCGGTGGGCTACGTAGTAGCAACCGACGACACCGACGCGTTCGAGGAGTGGTTCCGGACGCAGTGGTGGCCGCGGTTCGCGAACCGCTGGCCGAAGCCCGAGGCCGAGGTGACACGTCAGGACGGCACGCTGCTCTACGCCTACGGGCGCGGCGAGAAGCCCGATCGGTATGCGACCGATCACCCGGCGCACCTCCACATCGACCTGCTTCCGCAGGCGCAGGGGAGGGGGGCGGGGCGCCGACTGATCGAGACCCTGTCCGCCACGCTCAGAGAACGCGGCGTCCCGGGGCTCCATCTCGTCGCCTCGGCCGAGAACACCGGGGCGATGGCGTTCTACACCCGGTTGGGATTCAGCCCGCTGCCCTCCTCTCCCGGCTCACGGGCGTACGGGATCCACCTCTGACCGCTGCACCGGGATCGGCATCGTCGACGTGTCGATGAGCGGGTCCTCGTCTTGACGCGCGACGACCTCGATCGCCTCTTCGCGCGTCTCGACGGTGGGCACGGATCCGAGGAGCGGACGCTTCGCGGTCTCCTTCATCGAGAGCAGCGCGATGCCGCCCAGGAGTGCGAAGAACATGATGTAGAAGGCCGGCATGAACGTGTTCCCCGTCGCCTTGATGAGCGCTTGGCTGAACAGCGGCGTCGTGCCTCCGAATAGCGACACCGAGATGTTGAACGCGATGGCCATGGCGCCGAACCTCGAGGCCGTGGGGAACAGTGCGGGCAACGTCGACGCTGAGACGGCAGCGTAGAAGGCGACCGGGATGGCGACCATCGCGAGCGCGATGAAGACCGCCCACTCCTGTCCGATCTGCATGATGGCGAACGCGGGGATCATGAGGACGAGCGTCGATCCCACCGCGATCATGTAGACGGGGCGTCGACCGATCCGGTCGCTCAGCAGGCCGATCAGCGGCAGGCACGCGGACATGATGATGAGGATCGGGATCGTCGCGATCGCCGCGCCCAGGTTCGAGACGCCGACCTCCGTCTCGAGGTACGTCGGCATGTAGCTCGTGAGCGCGTAGCCCGCGGTCTGCGTCGCGGCCACGATCGCCATGGCGATGAGCACCTCGCGCCAGTGGTGACGGAGGATGCCGCCGATGCCGTGGCGGGCGAGCGGGTCGTCGCGGTCGCCATCGACCTCGGACTCCTCGTCGGCCGCGTTCTCATAGGCGGGCGTCTCCGGGATCTTGAGACGGAACCAGATCGCGACGATGCCGAGCGGGATCGCGACGAGGAACGGGATGCGCCACCCGAAGTCGGTCATGGCGGTCTCTCCCCAGATCGACTGGGTGATGGCGGTCGTTATCGCGACGACCCCGGCGCCGGCGGCGAATCCGATGTACGAGCCGAGGTCGAGCCACGACGACCAGAAGCCGCGGCGCTTGTCGGGCGAGAACTCGGCGACGTACGTCGTGGCGCCGGCGTACTCGCCGCCCGTCGAGAAGCCCTGGACCATCTTGAGGAGGTACAGCGGCGCGATCGCCCACAGACCGATCTGCGCGCTCGTGGGGAGGACGCCGATGAGCGCGGTGGACAGAGCCATCATCGCCATCGTGAAGAACAGCACCTTCTGACGGCCGATGCGGTCGCCGAGGGGCCCGAGCACGAGTCCGCCGAGGGGGCGGACCAGGAACGAGATCGCGAAGCCGAAGAGCGCGGCCAGCAGATTCCACGGCTCGGGGAGGTCCGCCGTGAACACGGCCGAGATCGTCACGGCAAGGTAGCCGTAGATCCCGAAGTCGAACCACTCCATGAAGTTGCCGACGACGGTGCCGCCGATGGCCGTGCGGACGCGCTTGGTGTCGACCACGACGACGTCGTCGACGTCGAGGCGCGGCGGGGGAGCGGAGCGGGTCAGTGCTTCGGAGGACGGGGGTACCGAGGGGCGGGATGACCTGGCCATCTCTCCACGGTAGGCAGTCGCCGGAACCGCTGCACGCCGGGACCAGCCTCTTGACAAAACCGCGATGTTGCGCCCGACCCGGCCCCTCGCCGGACCGGTCTATCGTGGCGACATGAGCGAGCTCTCCGCCCCCACCGGTCGCGAACCGGCCCTCGTCGCACGGCCCCGACCGGACGGTTCCGCGCCGCGCGCGCTCGTCCTCGGAGCCACCGGGTACCTCGGCGGGCGGCTCGTCCCGCGGCTCCTGTCGGCGGGGTACCGCGTACGCGTCCTCGTCCGGACCCCGGCGCGACTCGCGGCCTTCGTCTGGGGCAGCGACGTCGAGGTCGTCGAGGGTGCTGCCGAGGACGCGGATGCCGTGACCCGAGCGGTCGACGACGTCGACGTGCTGTACTACCTGGTCCATTCGATGGGCGGCGGCGACGACTTCGAGACCAAGGATCTGCGCGCGGCGGAGACCGTCGCCGATGCCGCGGCCGAGGCATCCGTCGGTCGGATCGTGTACCTCGGCGGGCTCCACCCGGCGGGCGTGCAACTGAGCCCCCATCTGCGTTCGCGGGTCGAGGTGGGCGAGACGCTGCTGCACAGCGGGACGCCGACGCTCGTCCTCCAGGCCGGTGTCGTCATCGGGTCGGGGTCGGCCTCGTTCGAGATGGTGCGTCACCTGACCGACGTGCTGCCGTACATGCCGGCGCCGAAGTGGGTGCGCAACCGCATCCAGCCGATCGCTGTCCGTGACGTGCTGCACTATCTGCTCGCCGCGGCCCACGTGGATCCGGAGGTCAACAGGGCGGTCGACATCGGCGGCCCGGACGTGCTGCGCTACGGCCAGATGATGAACGGGTACGCCGTCGAAGCCGGGCTCCGCCAGCGCGCGATCGCGGCCCTGCCCGTGCTCACTCCCGGTCTCGCGTCGCACTGGGTGAACCTCGTGACGCCCGTCCCGCGGGCGATCGCCCGTCCGCTCATCGCCTCGCTGCAGAACGAGTGCATCATGGATGATCACGACGTCGACGACCTGCTCCCGCGTCCCGAAGGCGGATTGACGCCGTACCGCGAAGCCGTACGACTCGCGCTCCGCAAGGTAGAAGCGGATGCCGTGGAGACGAGCTGGCAGGACGCCGAGGTCTCGTCGGTTCCGAGCGACCCGCTGCCGAGCGACCCCGAGTGGGCGGGGCGGCTCGTCTTCACCGACGAGCAGTCCGCGACGACGTCGGCGAGCCCCGAGCAGCTATGGCGGGTCATCGTCGGGATCGGCGGCGAGAACGGCTGGTACTCGTCACCGTTCCTCTGGGCCGTCCGCGGCTGGATGGATCGCCTCGTCGGCGGCGTCGGCCTGCAGCGCGGCCGTCGCAGCCGCGGCAAGGTCGCTGCCGGCGATGCGATCGATTTCTGGCGTGTCGAGGCCGTCGAGGAGGGACGCCTCCTGCGCCTGCGCGCCGAGATGAAGGTGCCCGGGCTCGCCTGGCTCGAGCTGCGCGCGACGCCCGAGGGGTCCGGATCGCGGTACGACCAGCGGGCTGTCTTCTTCCCGACCGGGCTCGCCGGTCGGCTGTACTGGTTCGCCGTCCTGCCCTTCCACGGCTTCATCTTCACGGGGATGGCGAACCGCATCGCGGCGGCGGCGGAGCGCGAAGCTCCGACCACCTGAACCACGGCCGGCTGGGGTCAGGCAGGCGTCAGCCGGCCGTCTTCGACCCGCACGGTGCGATCGACGAGGGATGCCGGCACCTCCGCATGCGAGATGAGCACGACCGCGTGCGTCTGGTCGACGGCTCCCAGCAGATCGCCCAGCAGTGCGTCTGCGGCGGCCGGGTCCACCCCCGCCGTCGGCTCGTCGAGGATCAGGACCGGGAACCCGCGCAGAAGCGCCCGCGCGAGCGAGATGCGCTGTGCCTGACCTCCCGAGACCAGCGCGCCGCGCTCGCCGACCCTCGCGCCGAGTCCGCCGCGCGCCCGGAGCCAGTCGCCCAGTCCGACCCGCTCCAGCACGGCCTCGAGCTCCATGTCGGTGGCGGTGTCGCGCGCGAACAGCAGGTTCTGTCGGATGTCTTCATCGAAGAGCATCGGATGCTGCTCGCAGAGCCCCACGGTCAGCCGCAGGTCGTCGGGGGCGATCTCGTCGACCGAACGGCCACCGATCGTGTACTCGCCGGTGACAGCGAGGAACCGCACGAGCGCGTGGGCGAGCGTCGACTTGCCGGCACCGCTCGCTCCGACGACGTGGAGGCGCTCTCCGGGACGGACATCGAGGTCCACGTCCGAGAGCGCGGGCTCGCCCGCTCCGGGCCAGCGGACCGCGACGCCGCGCAATCTGAGCCCCTCGCCGAGCGAGGGAGCCTCGCCGGTCGGCGTTCCCACCGCAGGGATCTCGACGGGGACCGACGCGGGGACGACCCCCGCGACACGGGATGCCGCGGCCCGCACCTGCCGCCAGGCGGACGCGGCGAGGGGGACGGCAGCGAACACCTCGAACACCGCCATCGGAACGAGGACGGCGACGCCGAGAGCTGGACCCGAGAGACCGTCGGTCCCGACTGCCGGAACAGCGACCAGGAGCGCGGTGACCGTCGCGGCGCCGGCGGCGAGCGAGACGAGAGCAGCCGTGCCGGCCTGCGCGCCCGCCCGGCGAAGGACGGCGCGGCGGAGCGCGGCATCGGCGTCGCGGACCGCGGCACGCGAGGTGCGCTCCGCACCGAAGGCGACGAGGACGTCGAGCCGCGAGAGATGGTCGAGGACCGCGTCGCGCAGTCGCGCGCGCAGGGGCGCGATCGATCGCTCCGCGCGGGCGCCTGCCGCCCACCCCCATGCCAGCGACGCGAGTGCGGCCGCGACGAGGCACCCCAGGAGTGTCAGAGCGGCCGGCCACCACACGAGCGCGACGAGGATGACCGATCCCACCGCGACGGTCGCCGACGACACGAGCGGCAGGATCACGCGGAGAGAGAGGTTCTGCAGTTCATCGACGTCGTCGACGAGTGCGGCCGAGGCGGAACCGCGCGCCGACGAGGCGAGTCCTGCGGGGGCGTGGGGGAGCAGTCGCCGCACGAGATCGGTGCGCGTGCGGGCGAGCTGCCGCAGGACGGCGTCGTGGCTCGCCAGGCGCTCGGTGTAGCGGAAGACCGCCCGCGAGAGGGCGAAGGCGCGAACCCCGACGACCGCCATCGTGACGTACATGACGAGCGGCTGCTCCGAGGCGCGGACGATGAGCCACGCGCTGACGGCGAGCAGTGCGACGGCCGACGCCTCCGACAGGAATCCCGACGCGAGTGCGTGCCAGAACCGGCGAGGCGTCGGGATCGCGTCGCGGAGGACGTCACGCGTGGTCGTCATGCTGTGACCTCCGCGCCGGACAGTTGCACAACCCGGTCGGCGATGGCCCGGGCGCTCTCGCGGTGCGAGACCAGGAGGATGAGGGCACCGGCATCCGCCACCTGACGCAGCGATCGCCAGAGGTGGCCTTCCGCAGTCGCGTCGAGGGCTGCGGATGGCTCGTCGAGCGCGAGCACGGGAGCGTGACCGCGTAGGTGACGGGCGACCGCCCGGGCCACGGCGACGCGCTGCGCCTGGCCGCCCGACAGTCCCGCCCCCTGCACGCCGAGCACCCGGTCGGGATCGAGGTCGCCGAGACCCACGAGGGAGAGGGCTTCTCGAACGGTCTCGAGGGGCATGTCGGCGTCGCCGAGGCGGATGTTCTGCGCGACGGTGCCGGCGGCGAGACCGGGGCGCTGGCCGGCCCAGGCGAGCCACGCCGACGGTGCGAGCGAGGAGACGGCGGCGCCGTCGAACTCGATGCGACCCGTTGCGGGCGCGAACCCGAGGAGTGCGTGCAGCAGACTCGATTTACCCGCGCCGCTCGGCCCCTCGATCAGGACGATCTCGCCCGATCGTGCCTCGAGGTCGACGGGCGGCAGATCCCGCACCCTCACGCCAGCCACGCGCAGCGCGTGGTCCGACCCGGTCGGTGCGGGGCCCGGCGCGGGCCCGGCGGATGCCGCAGCCACGTCATCGAGAACGGCGAAGACATCCTGCGTAGCTGCGACGCCCTCACTGGAGGCGTGGAACTGCACGCCGACCTGACGCAGCGGCAGGAACGCGTCGGGCGCGAGGAGGAGCACGAACAGACCGACGCTCAACGTCAGCGAGCCGTCGATCAGGCGGAACCCGATCGCCACCGCGACGATCGCGACCGAGATCGATGCGAGGAACTCGAGGGCGAAACCCGACAGGAACGACACGCGCAGCACCGTCATCGTCTCGCGGCGGTAGTCGTCGGTCACGCGTTCGATGGTGTCGGCGGCGCGACGCTGCCGGCCGAACACGGTCAGCGTCGACAGCCCCTGAAGGGTCTCGGAGAACCGTGTCGCGAGCCGCGTCAGGGTCTCCCACTGCCGTCGCTGCACGGAGCGGGTCGCGAGGCCGATGAGGATCATGAAGATCGGGATGAGGGGGAGGGTGAGAACGACCGTGAGTCCTGAGATCGCGTCGGCGGACCACATCACGGCGACGATGACCGGCGTCGCGATCACGGTCTGGACGAGCTGCGGCAGGTACCGGCCGACGTAGGGTTCGAGCGCGTCGAGTCCCCGACCTGCGATGAGTGCGAGATGCGAGGTGCTGCGCGTCGCCGTCCAGCCGGGGCCCAACCGTGCGACGGCGTCGAGCACCGCGTCCCTGAGCTGCGACTCGACGCGGGCGGAGGCCCGCGCCGCGACCCGCTCACGCAGGAATGAGAGGACGGAGCGCGCGAGGACCACGCCGGCCAGGGCGAGGAGGGTTCCCGTGACATCCTCGCCCGCTATCGCGTCGACGATCGCGCGCGTCGTGAAGAAGGCGAACCCGACGATCGCAGCCGTCTGCAGGATGGAAAGGAGCGCGATGACGACGAAGAAGGATCGGGATGCCGTCGCGTACCGCCACAGCCGCGGGTCGATCGGCGGCTGCCGCGGCGTGGCGTCGTCTGACATGGCTCGTTCCCTCCGCGTGCTCAGTGAGCAGCCGCGGCATCCGCCTTCTCGATCTGCACCCGCGTGATGCGCTTGCGGAACACCCAGTAGGTCCACGCCTGGTAGGCGAGGATGCCGGGCAGGAAGATGACCGCCGCCCACGTCATGACCGTCAGCGTGTAATCGGTGCTGGAGGCGTTCTCGATCGTGAGCGAGAACGCCGGGTCGGTCGAGGACGGCATGACATACGGGAACAGCGCGAACCACAGCGTGAGGACCGCGGTGACGATCGTGACGGCACCGAGCGCGAAAGCCCAGCCGTCACGCCGCCGGACGTTGGCGACCGCGGAGGCGAGCAGAGCGATCGCGGCGGCCGCGCCGCATCCGATCACCGCCGCGATCAGCGGGGCGTCGCGTTCCATCGCGATGAGGGTCGTCCAGACGACGGTGGCGGCTGCGAAGACGATCGTCGGGAGGGCGGCGCGGCGTGCGAGCCGGTGCGCGTCCTCCTTCACCTGGCCGTCGGCTTTCAAACCGACGAAGTAGACGCCGTGGAGGAAGAAGAGAAGAAGCGTCGTGATCCCGACGCACAGGGCATACGGGTTCAGCAGGTCGAAGAGGGTGCCCGTGACGTTCTTGTCGGCGTCGATCGGGACGCCCTGCACGATGTTGCCGAACGCGACGCCCCACAGCAGCGCGGGGATGACCGAGCCGATGACGATCATCCGGTCGAAGCCGCGCTTCCAGGCGAGGCCCTCGCGCTGGTGGCGGTATTCGAACGAGACGCCGCGCAGGATGAGCGCGAGCAGGATGAGCAGCAGCGGCAGGTAGAACCCGCTGAACAGCGTCGCGTACCACTCCGGGAACGCGGCGAACAGGCAGGCGCCGGCGACGATGACCCAGGTCTCGTTGAGGTCCCACACGGGGCCGATCGTGTTGATCACCTGGCGGCGCGAGACCTCGTCGCGGCCGAGGAACGGCAGGCTCATCCCGACGCCGAAGTCGAAGCCGTCGAGCACGAAGTAGCCGACGAAGAACACACCGACGATGAAGAACCAGAGGTAGGCGAGATCCATGGCGTGCTCCTAGTAGACCGTCGAGGGGGTCTGGTCGACCGGCAGGTCGCGCGGGTCGGGGTCATCGGGGCCGGGCAGCGGATCGGGCCCCTTCTGCGCGGCCTTCAGGATGAGGCGGAACTCGACGACGGCGAGCGACGCGTAGATCGCGGTGAAGGCGACGAGCGAGATGAGCACCGTCCACCCGGGGACGTTCGGTGAGACGCCGTCGGAGGTGTGCATGAGACTGAAGACGATCCAGGGCTGGCGGCCCATCTCGGTGAAGATCCAGCCGACCAGACTGCCGAACAGCGGCAGCGGTGCGGACCAGATCGCGATGCGCCACATCCAGCCGGCGACGGGGCGCGTGGCCTTCTTCCGCGTGACCCAGAGACCGGCGACCGAGATGAGGGTCGCGATACCGCCGAAGCCCATCATCCAGCGGAACGACCAGTAGGTGACCCAGATCTCGGGCATGTAGTCGATGCCCGCGCCGAACTTCTGCGTGTAGAGCTCCTGCAGGTTGTTGAGGCCCTCGACGCAGCCGTCGAGGCTGTGCGTGGAGAGGAACGAGAGCAGGTAGGGCACGCGGAGCGACCAGACCTCGGCGGTGCCGTCGGGCGTGCCGATGGAGAAGATCGAGAAGGACGCGTCGGCCCCGCACGCGGTGTTCCAGAGGGCTTCGGCAGCCGCCATCTTCATGGGCTGGGTCTCGACCATGACGAGTCCCAGCTGGTCGCCGCTGATCGCGGTGCCGGCGAAGGAGATGATCATGAACCACATGCCGTATCGCAGGGCGGGGCGCATCGTCTCGACGTGCTGACCGCGACGCAGGTGCCAGGCGGCGACGGCGATGATGACGGACGCGGCGAACATGAACGCCGCGAAGATCGTGTGCGGGAAGGCGGCGAGCGCCACCGGATTGGTGAGGAGCTCGAAGAAGTTCTTGAGCTCCGCCCGGCCGGTCTCGGGGTTCAGCTGGTATCCGACCGGGTTCTGCATGAACGCGTTCGCGGTGAGGATGAAGTAGGCCGACAGGATCGAGCCGAATGCGGTCGCCCAGATGGTGAGCAGATGGATGCGGCGGGGCAGCTTGTCCCATCCGAAGATCCACAAGCCGATGAAGGTCGCCTCGAAGAAGAAGGCCATGAGGCCCTCGAAGGCGAGGGGGGCTCCGAACACATCGCCGACGAAGCGGGAGTAGTCGGACCAGTTCATGCCGAACTGGAACTCCTGCACGATGCCGGTGACGACGCCCATGGCGAAGTTGATCAGGAAGATCTTGCCGAACAGGCGGGTGAGGTGCAGCCACTTCACGTCGCCGGTGCGGTGCCAGATCGTCTGGAAGATCGCCACGGTGAGTGCCATGCCGAGCGTCAAGGGAACGAACAGGTAGTGGTACAGCGTCGTCAGTCCGAACTGCCAGCGCGCCAGGATGAGCGGGTCCAGAAAGTCCACGGGTTTGGTCCTTCCACGGGTGTTCTCTCACGGTAGAACGAGGCGACGGAGCGCGTCCGAGGATGGGCCGTGCAAAATGGCGCCCGGAAGAATCACCTGGTCAGGGGTGAGGGAGGGAGCCGGTCGGTCAGGCGTCCGGGCGTCGACGCATCAGCTGGATGACGCACTGCTGGGGGTCGCACGACGCCCTCATGCCGTCCACCGCAAGCGGGCCACCGGCCTCGCTCAGGGCGCCCTTCATCAAGCCGAGGTGCACATCGCAGAGCGTGTCGCGGTGGTCCGCCTGATCAGCGGCGTGCGCGCAGGGGGTGAGGTCGATCGTGAGCGCATCCTCGTCGATCTCCGGCGCGAACCCGCCGTCGAGCAGTTGCTCGACGAGGGCGTCGAGCTGATGCTGCTCCTCGCCGGTGAGCGACCCGGCCGTCTCGGGCATGACGCGACGCATGAGGTCGCCGCGTTCGACCGCGGCCTGCACCTTGCGACGGTGCTCCGGGCTCGACACGCTCACGCCGTCGACGGCGCGGTAGAACACGCGTGGGCGGCCGCGCACGGTCCGCTTCTCGACCTCGGTCGCGACGAAACCGCGCTCGATGAGGCGCTGCAGGTGCTCGCGGACGGTGTTCGGGTGCAGTTTCGTCGCCGCCACGAGCTCGCCGACGGTCTGCTGCGGGGTCGTCTGCAGCAGGTGGAGGATCTCCACGCGTGAAGAGGTGGAGATCGCGTTGTAGGCCGTCGGGCGCCGGGCCGTCATGACTTCATTATCGCGGGATGCCTCCTGTCCGGGCACGGCCCTCAGGTGGGATTACGCCCTTAATCTGGAGGGCATGCGGCATCCCACTCCCGAACCGATCGGACCCGGCCAGGAGAGTGTCTGGGACTATCCCCGGCCCCCTCGCGTCGAACCGGTCGACGGTACCGTGACGATCACCCTCGGCGGCGAGCGCATCGTCGCGACGACTGGAGCTCTGCGGGTCCTCGAGACGAGTCATCCGCCGGTCTACTACCTGCCGATCGCCGACTTCGTGGCCGGCGCGCTGACACGCGGCGAGGGGGCGTCCTTCTGCGAGTTCAAGGGCGGTGCACGGTATCTCGACGTCCACGGGGGCGGTCAGACGCGCGAGGCCGCGGCGTGGAACTATCCGACCCCCGAGCCGGGCTACGGGGAGCTCGCGGATCGCGTCGCGGTGTACGCGCAGCAGATGGACGAGTGCACCGTCGCGGGAGAGGTCGTCACCCCGCAACCGGGTCGGTTCTACGGCGGGTGGATCACGTCCCGGGTGGTGGGGCCGTTCAAGGGCGCCCCGGGCTCGATGGGGTGGTGACCCCGAGCCGGTGAGGTGAGGGCTCCTCAGAGTCCGAGCGACGGGTTGACGTCCGGTGAGTCGCTCTCGAGGGGTTCTTCGCGGACGAGGTCGGCCACGGAGTCCAGGATCTCGTCGGGCCGGAACGGATAGCGTTCGATCTCGGTGGCGTCGCTGATGCCGGTGAGCACCAGCACGGTGTGGAGCCCCGCCTCGATACCGGCGACGACGTCGGTGTCCATGCGGTCGCCGATCATGCCGGTGTTCTCGGAGTGCGCGCCGATGCGATTGAGCGCCGATCGGAACATCATCGGGTTGGGCTTGCCGACGACGTAGGGCTCTTTGCCGGTCGCCTTCGTGATGAGCGCCGAGATCGCCCCCGTCGCCGGGAGGACGCCCTGGATCGAGGGTCCGGTGGCGTCGGGATTGGTGGCGATGAAACGCGACCCGGCGCCGATGAACCGGATGGCTTTCGTGATGGCCTCGAAGGAGTAGTTCCGCGTCTCACCGACGACGACGTAGTCGGGACTCGTCTCGGTCATGATGAACCCCGCCTCGTGGAGTGCGGTCGTGAGACCCGCTTCACCGATGACGAAGGCCGTGCCGCCCGGCTTCTGCGAGGCGAGGAAGTCCGCGGTGGCGAGAGCCGAGGTCCAGATCGACTCCTCGGGCACCACGAGCCCGGACGCGCGCAACCGTGCGCTGAGGTCGCGCGGCGTGAAGATCGAGTTGTTGGTGAGGACGAGGAACGGGGTGCCGTCGTGGCGCCACTGCTCCAGGAGCTCGGCCGCACCGGGGATCGGCGTGTTCTCGTGGACGAGGACACCGTCCATGTCGGTCAGCCAGCACTCGATGTCCGCGCGGGTACGCATACCTCCACACTACGCCCGGGCGGTGCGCCGGTCGGGGGCAGGCCTGATCGAGCACCTTCGTATGGTTAGGCTGAGGTCTACGTCTGGCTGGCGCGGGAGTCCGGCACGGTCACCTCGCTCCGGCGTCTGGTCACCGGGCGCCTCGAGGTGCCGAAGGACCGGGTCTCGTTCCTCGGCTACTGGCGCGAAGGCGGCCCGCTCGTCGGATGAGGGAGCCTCGATCCCCCTCGCCCGGCGTCAGGCGGTCGACACCGCCTTCGTCGGAACCCAGCCCAGTGACGGTGCCACGTAACGCGCGAACGACTCGACGAGGCGCAGGTTGAACGCGACCCCCAGCTGGCTCGGGATGGTGAGCATGAGGGTGTCGGCCTCGCGCACAGCGGCGTCGTGCTGCAGCTGCTCGACGAGTTCGTCGGGCGTGCCGGCGTAGGTCTTGCCGAAGGTCGACCGCATGCCGTCGATGATGCCGATCTGGTCACCGTCCGAGCGTCCGCCGAAGTACATGGCGTCCTCGGCTGTCGTGATCGGGAAGATACTGCGACTGACGGAGACCCGCGGCGTGCCGGCGTGACCGGCCTCGCGCCACGACGTGCGGAACGCGTCGATCTGCTCGGCCTGCAGGATGTCGAAGGGCCGCCCGTCCGCCGACGTGAGGAGAGTCGAGGACATCAGGTTGACACCCATGCGTCCTGCCCACTCCGCGGAGTCGCGGTTGCCCGCGCCCCACCACACCCGCGAGCGGAGCCCGGGGGAGTGCGGTTCGATGCGCTGCAAGCCCTGACCGCCGCCGAAGGGGCTGTGCGGATCGCTTTCGGCGAGACCCTCGCCGTCGATCGCGCGCAGGAACAGGTCGAAGTGCTCGCGGGCGAGGTCGGCGCCGCGCGGATCCTGGGACCCGGTGTAGCCGAACGTCTCGTAGCCGCGGACGACGCTCTCGGGTGAGCCGCGGCTCACGCCGAGTGCGAGCCGGCCGTCGCTGATGAGGTCGAGCGCCGCGGCCTCTTCGGCGAGGTACAGCGGGTTCTCGTACCGCATGTCGATGACGCCCGTGCCGACCTCGATGTGCGAGGTGCGCGCGGCGATCGCGGCGAGAAGCGGCATGGGCGAGGCCTGCTGCCGGGCGAAGTGATGCACGCGGAAGTAGGCGCCGTTGACGCCGAGCTCATCCATCCCCTGCGCGAGGTCGATCGCCTGCATCAGCGAGTCGCCTGCGGTGAGTTCGCGACCCCCGCCGAGGGGGCCGTAGTGGCCGAAGGACAGCGTTCCGAAACTCTGCATACCGAAGACAACACCGCGGCCGCGGCATCCATTCCGGTGAATATGGATGCCGCGGCCGCGGCTGCCGCCGGGGCCCTCAGTTCGCGGGTGCCACCGCGCGGAGAGCCTCGACCCACGGCGTGGTGGGACGGCCGATCAGATCGGCGAGGTCGGTCTCGGTCACGTCGAGCGCGCCGCCCGCGATGCCGGCGTCGAGCGCCACGACGAAGCCGACCGTTCCCTCGTCGAGTCCGAACGAGGCCAGGCGCGCCGCCAGCTCCTCCGGCGTCGCGGGGACGTAGGCGACCTCGCGGCCGAGGACCTCGCCCATCGCGGAAGCGATGTCGGCGTAGGTCGCCCGGGGGCCGGCCAGCTCGTACGTCCGGCCGATGTGACCGTCCTCGAGCAGGACGACCGCAGCCGCCTCGGCGTAGTCGGCGCGGGCGGCTGCCGACACGGCGGCGTCACCGACGGCGGCCGAGATCACGCCGTTCTGGGCGGCACCGGCGAGGTCGCCCGCGTAGTTCTCGATGTACCAGTTGTTGCGCAACAGGACCGCCGGGATGCCGCTGGCCGCGATGGCCTCCTCGGTCGCCTTGTGGTCGGGGGCGAGGACGAGATCGACGGTGTCGGCGTGCGACACGCTGGTGTAGACGAGCTTCGTCACGCCCGCGCGGGCCGCGGCGTCGATCACGTTGACGTGTCCGGCCAGGCGGCTGCCGGGCTCCGATCCCGAGATCAGCAGAACGCTGTCGACGCCCTCGAGGGCGGCGTCGATCGACTCCGGTGCGCTGTAGTCGAGCGGGACGACCCGCACGCCCCTGTCGGCGAGGTCGGCGGCCTTCGCCACCGTGCGTGCACCGGCGACGATGCTGTCGGGCGAGGCGCCGCGGGCGAGGAGGGCGTCGACGACGAGGTGGCCGAGCTGGCCGCTGGCGGCGGTGACGAGGATGGTCATGGCGAGTCCTTTCGATGATCGGGCGAAGTGCGCGACACCGGGAGGAACCCGCGCGAGAGGTCGAAACATTCCGTCTGATGGGTACCCACTTTTCGGTAAGCTGCTCACATGGCGGTCAGTTATGCGGAGATGCAGCAGGAGTCGCCGGGAATCTTCACCGAGGCCTGCCCCTCGCGGACGGTCCTCGACCACGTGACGAGCAAGTGGGGCATCCTCGTGCTCCTCTCGCTCACCGACGGGACCCGTCGCTGGGGGGAGCTTCGCCGCAGCGTGGACGGGATCAGCGAGAAGATGCTCGCCACCACGTTGCGCACCCTCGCCGCCGACGGCATCGTCGAGCGGACCTCGTACCCGGAGGTCCCTCCGCGCGTCGAGTACTCCTTGACGCCGCTCGGCGTCGAGCTGATGGAGCGGGTCATGCCCCTCATGACCTGGATCCAGGCGAACGCGGAGGAGATCGTCTCGCGCTGAGTCGGCGCCGGCCCCCGGCATCCGTCATCGTGTCAGGATCGAGGTCATGACTGATCTCGGTACCAGCAACCTGAATGTGTTCCCCCTTTCCCTCGGCGGCAACGTCTTCGGATGGACGGCCGATCGCGACACCTCCTTCGCCGTCCTCGACGCCTTCGTCGCTGCGGGCGGGGACTTCATCGACACCGCCGACGTCTACAGCGCATGGGTCCCGGGCCACTCCGGCGGCGAGAGCGAGACGATCATCGGAGAGTGGATCGCGTCGCGTAAGCCCGAGGGGGTCGTGGTCGCGACGAAGGTGTCGAAGCACCCCGACTTCCCGGGCCTGTCGGCGAGCAACGTCCGCGCCGGCGCCGAGGCCTCGCTGAAGCGACTCGGTGTCGACACGATCGACGTCTACTACGCGCACGCCGAGGACGAGAACACGCCGTTGGAGGAGACCGTCGAGGCGTTCGGTGCGCTCGTGGCCGACGGACTCATCCGCTACCCGGCGATCTCGAACTTCTCGGCCGAGAACGCCCGTGAGTGGATCCGCATCGCTCGCGAGAAGGGCGTCGCGGAGCCCATCGCCACCCAGCCGGCCTACAACCTCGTCGACCGCGCCGTCGAACGCGACGTGGTCCCCGCCGCGCAGGAGCTCGGTCTGACGGTCGTGCCCTACTTCGCCCTCGCGAGCGGCTTCCTGACCGGCAAGTACCGCTCGACCGACACCGCGGGGCAGTCCTCTCCCCGCGCGGGGGCGGCCGCGAAGTACGTGACTGCGGACGGTCTCGCGGTCCTCGACGCCCTCGACGAGGTCGCGGACGCTCATGGAGTCTCGTCGGCATCCGCCGCACTCGGCTGGCTCCGCGCGAAGGGCGCGGTCCCGATCGCGTCGGCGTCGCGGGTCGACCAGGTCGACAGCCTGATCGCCGGGGCGACGCTCGAGCTCACGGCCGATGAGGTCGCCGCGCTCGACGACGCCTCCGCTCCCTTCGCGGTCTGAGGCCCGGAGGGGAGGCCACAGGGCGGAGGCCGCCTCCGTTTACGCTGGTGGAGTGGCATCCGTCCTGAACATCTCCGCCTACCTCTTCACGCGCATCGCCGACCCCGCGTCGCTGCGTCCCGTGCTGCAGGAGCGGGCGGATGCGCGCGGACTCCGCGGCACGATCCTCGTCGCCGAGGAGGGGATCAACCTCTTCCTGGCAGGGCCCGCTGACGACGTCCGCGGCTTCGTCGCCGAGCTCCGCGCAGAAGAGCGCTTCGCGGCGCTGACGACCAAGGAGAGCTGGTCGGACGAGCAGCCGTTCCGCAAGATGCTCGTCAAGCACAAGCGCGAGATCATCCGGATGGACCGCCCGGCGATCCGCCCCGAGGCCGGTCGCGCTCCCGGCGTCGATCCCTCCACCCTGCGGCGCTGGCTCGCGTCCGGTGTCGACGACGACGGGCGCGAGGTCGTGCTGCTCGACACCCGCAACGCGTTCGAGGTCGACCACGGCACGTTCTCGGGGGCGCTGGACTGGCGGATCGAGAAGTTCACCGAGTTCCCGGATGCCGCCGCGGCCCACCGCGAGGAGCTCGTCGGCAAGACCGTCGTCAGCTTCTGCACCGGCGGCATCCGGTGCGAGAAGGCGGCGCTCGTCCTGCGCGAGGACGGGATCGACGCACGTCAGCTCGAGGGCGGCATCCTCGGCTACTTCGAGCACGTCGGCGGTGACGGGTTCGACGGCGAGTGCTTCGTCTTCGACGAGCGCCGGACGGTCGACGCGTCACTCCAGCCCGCGGGCTGATCGGCGTCGGTCGCCCCCGCTAGCCTCGTGCCATGCACCGGCTCACCAGGGACGAGGCCCGCCGCATCGCGGTCCGCGCGCAATTGCTCGACGCCGACCGGCCGGGCGACGTCGTCGAAGTGGCCGAGCAGATCGCCGCGATCAAGATCGATCCCACTGCGGTCATCGCTCCCAGCGAGCAGGCGATCTGCTGGTCGCGGATCGGGTGGGCGTACGAGCCCGGACAGCTCTCGAAGGCCGTCGAGGTCGACCGACTGCTGTTCGAGTACGACGGGCACTTCCGCCCGGCATCCCTTCTCCCGGCTCTCCGCGCCCTCATGCCGAACCGCCGGCTGAGCGCCTCGACGGCTGCGTACCTCGAGGCGAACGCCGCCTTCCGGTCGGAGATCCTCCGGCGCCTCGATCGGGACGGCCCGCTGCAGGCCTCGGAGATCCCCGACACCAGCGCGGTCCAGGCGAAGAACGAGAGCGGCTGGTACGGCGCGAACCAGGTGCCGCGCATGCTCGAGCTCATGTCGTACCTCGGTGACGTCGCGATCAGCGGGCGCGTCGGACGGCAGCGCGTGTGGGACCTGCCGGATCGCGTGTACGGGAAGACGGATGCCGCGATGAGCCCGACCGACGCCGAAGAGTCGCTGGCGGGGCGGCGTCTGCAGGCGCTCGGCATCGCACGGCAGAAGTCCCCGTGGTCGGGCGTCGGCACAGCGGGCGAGGACGCCGAGGTCGAGGGGAGCTCGTGGCGCTGGCGCGTAGATCCCGAGGCCGTTGCGGCTCTGGGTGACGACCCCGGCGGCCGGGCGGCGATCCTCAACCCGTACGACCGGATGCTCTTCGATCGGCCACGGCTGACGGAGCTGTTCGACTTCACCTTCGTCCTCGAGCAGTTCAAGCCCAGACATCAGCGGGTCTACGGCTATTTCGCCCATCCGATCCTGGTGGGCGACCGCTTCGTCGCCCTGCTCGACGCGGCTCTCGACAAGAAGAAGGAGACCCTCGTCGTCGCCGCGGTCCACGAACTGGCACCGATCGACGACGACGAGCGCGACATGATCCACGCCGAGATCCGGGACCTCGGCGAATGGCTCGGGGTCCCGGTCCGCGGGCTGGAGTGATGCGGGTCAGCGCGCCAGGCGCAGAGTGACGAGCTGGAACGGCGACAGGTCGAGGCGGACCGTGTCGGTCGTCTCGCGGAGCGCCGTCGCCTCGATCTCCCGCTCGAGCAGATCGGTCTGCATCACCGCCCTCACCGCGAACCCTGCCGTCAGCTGCGCCGTGCGGGACGATCCGAGCGCCTCGTAAAGCCGCACGATGACGTCACCGGAACCGTCGTCGGCCAGCTTGACCGCCTCGACGATCACGCCCGGGTCATCCAGTGTCAGCACCGGCGCGATCTCGTGCGCCCCCCGCACGGTGACAGGGGGGAGGTTCAACCGCAGCCCTTCGCCGATCGCCGCGGCGACGCCGGCGGAGGGGAGGAGGGAGACCCGGAACTCGTGCGTGCCCTGGTCTGCTTCGGGGTCGGGGAACAGTGGAGCCCGAACGAGCGTCACGCGGGCGACGGTCCGGGCGCCGCCGTCCGATCCCGGCGCGCGCTGCACGTCGTGGCCGTAGGACGAGTCGTTGGCGACGGCGACGCCGTAGTCCCCCTCGACGACGCGGATCCAGCGATGTGCGACGGTCTCGAACTTGGCGGCATCCCATGTCGTGTTCGCATGGACAGGGCGGGAGACGTGACCGAACTGGATCTCGGACTCGGTGCGCTCGGCCCGCACGCGCAGGGGGAAGGCGATCTTCAGCATCTTCTGCCGCTCGTGCCAGTCGAGGCGGAGGGCGATCTCGAGCGCACCCGAGAACGGGTCGACGCGGTACCGCTGCTCGAGCTCCGAGGAGCCGAACCGACGGTGCACGACGAGGTCCGGACCGTCCGTGACGATCCCGACGACATCGGTGAGCGTCGTCCCGAGGGCGCCGTCCTCCACGTCGATGTTCCAGGCGTCCCACTCGCGGGGCGTGTCGCGGAACATCTGCAGCACGCCGGCGGGGAACGCCGGGTCGACGAGTTCCCGGCCGGTGGTGAGGTCGACGGCGCCCACGACGAGCCCGCGCGCGTCGATCGCCCAGTGGAACCGCTCGTGACGGAACGTCCACCCGTCGCCGTCCCGTTCCGGCGCGACCGGGAGCACGGATGCCGCCGCTGTGGCACCGAGCGCCGGAACACCCGCCAGCGGTATCGGCGCGGCATTCGCGGTCAGCGCGTGGTCCCCCTCGCCGACGAGCGAACGCACCGCGGTGTCGATGATCTCCTGCAGTTCGCCGGCGACGCGCGCGTAGGTCGCCTCGGCCTCCTGATGCACCCAGGCGATCGAGGTGCCCGGAAGGATGTCGTGGAACTGGTGCAGAAGGACCGTCTGCCACAGCGACCGCAGCCGCGCAGCGGGATACGCTGCTCCCGTGCGGACGGCGTCGATGGTGGCCCACAGCTCTGCCGCGCGCAGGAGGTGCTCGCTGCGGCGGTTGCCCCGCTTCGTGCGCGCCTGGGCGCTGTACGTCCCCCGGTGGTATTCGAGATAGAGCTCGCCCGACCAGACCGGCGGTTCCGCGTACTCCGCCTCGGCGTCGCCGAAGAACTGCGACGGTGATCCGAGGCGCACGCGCGGCGACCCTTCCAGATCCGCGGTGCGCCGCGCTGCCGCGATCATATCCCGCGTCGGTCCGCCGCCGCCGTCGCCCCAGCCGAACGGGACGAGGGAGTGCGAGGCATCCGCCTTCTCCGCGAACTGGCGTTCGGCGAGGGCGAGCTCGGACGCCGAGAGCTCGGAGTTGTACGTGTCGACCGGAGGGAAGTGCGTGAACACACGGGTGCCGTCGATGCCTTCCCAGAGGAAGGTGTGGTGCGGCATTCGGTTCGTCTCGTTCCACGAGATCTTCTGCGTGAGGAACCACCGGGACCCGGCGGCGCGGATGATCTGGGGGAGCGCGGCGGAGTAGCCGAACGAGTCGGGGAGCCACACCTCGAGCGGTTCGACGCCGAACTCGTCCAGGAAGAACCGCTTGCCCTCGACGAACTGGCGCGCGAGGGCTTCGGAGCCCGGCATGTTCGTGTCGGATTCGACCCACATGCCCCCGACCGGGGCGAAGCGCCCGGCGGCGATGGCATCCTTCATCCGGGCGAACAGCTCCGGGTAGTGCTCCTTCATCCAGGCGTACTGCTGCGCCGACGACGCAGCGAACACGAAGTCGTCCTCGGTGCGCATCAGGTCGAGGACGTTCGAGAACGTGCGGGCGACCTTCCGGACCGTTTCGCGGACCGGCCAGAGCCATGCGGAATCGATGTGGGCATGACCGACGGCGGTCAGCTGATGCGAGGACGGGGATGCCGGGGACTCGAGCACGGCGCGGAGCTCGGCTCGCCCCGCCGCGGCGGTGCCGGCCACGTCGTCGGGGTCGACCGCGTCGACGGCGCGCCCGAGGGCGGCGAGCACGCGCGCGTGACGGGTGCGGTCCGGCTCGAGCTGGTCGACGAGGCCGCGGAGCGTCCAGATGTCCTGCTGCAATTCCCACACGGTCTCATCGAGCAAGCCGAGCTCGAGCCGCCGCAGCCGGTAGATCGGCTCGTCGCCCGCGGTCGCCCGGTCGCCGAGCGGGGTCGCGGCGAAGGTGAAGGTTCCGGCGACGCTGGGGTTGCCGGCGGCCTCGATCCACAGGTCGATCTCGTCTCCGTCGATCGGGACGGCGGTGTTGCGGGGTTCGATCGCCTTGACGATCGACCCGTCGGGGCGGAAGACGAGCGCCTCCGCCTGGAACCCGGGGCCGGAGCCGTCGAAACCGAGGTCGACCACGATCTCCGGGCGGGTTGCCGGGGCGTCGCGCCAGGATGCCGGGACGCTGCCGGTGACGTGGAACCAGACCGTGCCCCAGGGGCGACCCCAGGCCGTGCCCACCGGTGCCGGGGTGTAGGTCTGCGTGACGGCTTCGGCGAACGGAACCGGCTCTCCGGGGACCTCCCACGCCGTGATTTTCAGCGACGCGGTCTCGCGGTAGAGAGCGGGGCGCAGGCGGTCGCCGGCGAGCCGGTCGATGCGCTGCAGAGCAAGTCGATCGTTGCGGTGCATGGGGAACGTCTTTCGGGAGAGGTTCGGCGGGGGAGAGGTGCGGTGCGGTCAGCCTTTGACGGCACCTGAGAGGGCGAAGGAGCCCCCGAGGCCGCGGGTGACGATGAGGTAGAGGCCGAGAACGGGGATCGAGTAGAGCAGCGAGTAGGCGGCCAGGCGTCCGTAGGCGACGGTGCCGTACTGGCCGAAGAACGAGTAGATGGATACCGCCGCGGGCTGCCAGTCGGGGGTCAACAGGAGCACGAACGGGACGAAGAAGTTGCCCCACGCTTGCAGGAAGACGAAGACGAAGACGACGCTGAGGGCCGGGCGCATGAGTGGCACGACGACGGTGAGAAGGGCGCGCATCGCGCTCGCGCCGTCGACCCACGCGGCCTCTTCGAGGCTGACGGGCACCGAGTCCATGAAGTTCTTCGTCATCCACAGCGCCATCGGCAGCGCGCTCGCCGCGAGGAACAGGGCGACCGCCCAGGGCTGATTGATGAGGCGCATCTGCACGAAGAGGCTGTAGACGGGCACCATGATCGCCGTGATCGGCAGGCAGCTCGCGAACAGCACGGAGTAGAGGAACGGGCCGTTGAACCGGGACCGGTAGCGCGAGAGCGGGTAGGCGGCGAGGACGGACGCCACCACGGTCACCGCCGCCGCACCGGTCGACAGCAACAGGCTGTTCAGGAGCGGGCGCAGTGTCAGCTCGGGTGTGAGGACGTCGGCGAAGTTGTTCAGCGTCGGCTCCGCGGGCCACGCGACCTGATACGTCGCGGCGGAGTCGATCGAGGCGAGAACGACCCAGGCGAGCGGTGCAGCGAAGAGCAGCCCGATGACGGTGAGCACGACGTTCGCCCAGAAGCGCGTCGCGCGCCGTTGCGGGGAGGCGATGCTGAGGCCGCGACGGGGCCGACTCTGCGACGCCGCGACGCTCACGAGAGGCCCCCGCGGCGGCGGAGCGACACGACGTACGCGAACGAGAACACGGCTCCCAGGGCAAGCATGACGATGGCGATCGCGTTCCCGTAGCCGATGTCCCCGAACGAGAACGCCTGCGAGTACGCGAACACCGGGAGCGTGGTGGACAGGTCGCCCGGTCCGCCCTTGGTCATCACCCAGATGAGGGTGAAGACCGAGAGGGTCTGCAGGGTGGTCAGCAGCAGGTTGGTGAAGATGGTGCCCGAGATCATGGGCAGGGTGATGAACCGCAGTCGCTGCCACGCGCCCGCGCCGTCGATCATCGCCGACTCGGTGATCTCCGGCGGTACGTCGTCGAGGGCGGCGCGATAGATGAGCATGGAGAACGCCGTCCCCCGCCACGTGTTCGCCAGGATGATCGCCACCATCGGCAGCGTGTACAGCCAGTTCGGGCCGTCCAGACCGAGCAGCGCCAGGACACCGTTGAGCGTCCCGTCGGCCGACAGGAAGGCGTAGCCGACGAAGGCCGCCACGATCTCGGGGAGCACCCACGCGGTCACGACGATCACCCCGACGGTGCCCGACACGGCGCGGCTTCCGGCCCGGAAGAGCACCGCCAGGACGAGGCCGAGCACGTTCTGTCCGACGATCGCCGATCCCACCACGAAGACCACCGTCAGCAGAACGGAGAGCGGCAGGACCGGGTCGGCGAACAGTCTCGCGAAGTTGTCGAACCCGACGTACTCGGGCTTCGCCGCACCCACCCCGGTGAGGGCCCGGTCGGTGAGCGAGCCTCCGATCGCCCAGACGATGGGACCGGTGAGGAAGACGAGGAGGAGCCCGATCGCCGGCAGCACGGGCAGGGCCCGAACCGGGGTGACGCGCGCCCCCACCCGCGTCCGGGCGCGTCGCGGCTCGGACGCGGCCGGGTCGGAACGCCGCGAGAGGGTCGTCGTCATGCGGTCACCCGGTGACGACTCCGTCGTCGCCGACGATCTTGCGGACGGCCTCGTCGTATGCGGCCGCTGCCTCAGCGGGCGACTTCTGCCCGGTGATCACGGCTTCGGTCGCCTCCTGCGCGGCGACCGAGACCTGCGGATAGTCGCTGTTCGCCGGGCGGAAGTGGGTGACCGAGACGGCATCCGTCACCGCCTTCACGAACGGATTGGCGTCGAGGTAGGTCGGCTCCTGCGCCACGTCGGTCCGAACCGCGATCTGCGCGTTGTTGATGGCGTACCAGAGCGCGTTCTCCTTGTTGAGGACCGTGGTCATGAACTCGAACGCGAGGTCGGGGACGTCGGTCTCCGCAGACGCCGCGAGGGTCCAGCCGCCGGACATGCTGACGCCGCCGGGTTCCTGGCCGTCCTGCGTCGGGAAGCGGGCGACCCCCATGGTGTCGGCGTATTCGGGCCAGGCGAAGTCGCCGCCCTCAGCCCAGAACGACGGCGTGTAGGAGCCTTCGACCGTCGCACCGAGGGTGCCCCTCGGGAACCATTCGCCGAAGACCGCCTGCCACACGTTCGGGTCGAGCGCCTTGTCGGGGGTGACCGCGTAGCCCTCGTCGTAGAGCTTCTCGAGGAAGCTCAGCGAGTCGACGAAGCCCTGGGAGCCGACCACCCACTTGCCGGAGTCGTCGTCGTAGAGTCCCGTGCCGTCACCCGTGCCGTACAGCAGCTCGTAGAAGCTCTGCATGACGGTGCCCTCGCCCGTCCCGGTGCCCGCGTACATGTTGAAGGGCACCACGTTCGGATCGCTCTTCTTGATCTGCGCCGCGGCCGCGAGGATGTCGTCCCAGCTCTCGGGCTGCCAGGGCGTGCTGATTCCCGCCTTCTCGAGGACGTCCTTGTTGTACCAGATGACGCGGGTGTCCGTGCCCAGGGGCAGCGCGTACGTGCTGCCGTCCTCACCCTGGCCCGCGGTTCTTCCCGCGTCGTCGAACATCTCCCAGTCGTCCCACGAGCCGAGCTTGTCGTCGAGCTTCAACAGGTAGCCCGCCTCGATGTCGCTGCGGACGGCGAAGGTGTCCTCGTAGAAGACGTCCGGTGCGGTGTCGGGGGAGGCCAGCGAGAGCTGGAGTCGGGTCTTGTAGTCGTCGTCCGTCGCCGTGATCGGCTGCAGCTCGACGGTGATCCCCTTGTGCGATGCCTCGAACTCCTTCTTCGCCGTCTTCATGAGGTCATCGAGGACGGTGAACGAGTCGGTCTTGGAGTAGACGACGGTGACCGTGTCGCCCACGTCGCCTTCGTCCGGTGCGCACCCGCCCAGAACGAGGACCGCGGCTGTTGCGGCTGCGATGGATGTGACGGCGATGCGAACTCTCATGGGGCCCCCTTGCTCCGAACCATGACGCCCGCACTCCGTGTCCGGACACAGTAAGTCAAATGAGTGGAGATAGCGGAGTCAAGCGGCCTCCACGACCGTGACGCGAATGACATCAGGCGGTCGGCACCAACAGCGACGTCGGCCGAGGAGTCAGAGCTTCGTCCAGGATCAGGCACGCCGCGCCGATCGCACCGACGTCGGATCCGAGCGCCGTCCCCGACACCGTCACCGGGTGGACGCCCCGCGCGGCACGCAGCTCGTCTAGTCGCGGCGGCACCGTCTCTGCGAGGGCGTGTTCGAGTCGACTCCACAGCGGGCCGCCCACGACGATCCGATCGACGTCGAGCAGGTTCGAGACGACCGCGAGTGCGCGTGCCATATGCTCGCCGCACCGCGCGACCAGTGCCTGCGCGGCGTCATCGCCGTCGTCGGCGCGGCGCACGAGGCGTGCCAGCGCCGCATCCAGTTCCGTCGGATCGTCTCCCGTGCGCTCGGCGTCGATGATGCCCCGCCGCTCCGCTTCCTCGATGAGCGGCAGCGGGGCGCAACTCACGGCGATGCAGCCGCGCATCCCGCATGCGCAGGGCAGGCCGTCGGGATCGACGACGATGTGCCCGATCTCGCCGGCGTTGCCCGAGCCGCCACGGACGACCTCGTCGCCGATCACGAGCCCGACACCGAGGCCGGTCCCGACGTACAGGAATGCGAAGTTCTGCTCGCCGCCCGGAGCCGCGATCCATTTCTCCGCCACCGCAGCCGCCGTCACGTCCTTCTCGAGGAGGACGGGGAGGCCGGTGGCACCCGCCACCGAGTCGCGCAGCGGCACGCGGTCCCACCCGGAGAGGTTGGGCGGGTCCATGACGATGCCGCGCTCGACGTCGATGGGGCCTGGTGCCGCGATGCCGAGGCCGACGATCCGGCTCCGGTCGATGCCGGAGTCGGCGAGCGTGGTCTCGATGTCCTGCGTCAGGACCTCGACGGTGTCGGAGGGGTCTTGCGTCAACGGAGTGGCGCGAGCGTGGCGTGCGATGACCTCGCCGTCGATCGACAGCAGGACGACGGTGATGAGGCCGGGATCCAGGTGCACTCCCACGGCGTAGCGGCTGCTGCCGACCAGGCGCAGGGTCGTGCGCGGCTTGCCGCGCCCTGAACTCGTCCGCCCGGCCTCTTCGACGATCCCGGCGTCCAACAACCGCTGCACGATGTTCGAGACCGTCTGCGCCGACAGCCCGGTGGCATCGGCCAGCTCGACGCGGCTGAAGCCGTGCGATCGGCGGATCTGGTCCAGCACGACGGCCTCGTTGTATCCACCGACGCTGGGTTGGTTGGCTCCGCGTCTGGCCATGAGTGAACCTGCTTTGCTCCAAGGGCGGTTGATCGAGACTAGCGCGCCGCTCGGATCGGCGGCGATCCCGCTACATTCGTGGCATGCCCGCTGCCTCCTCGTACCCCTCCCGCACGCTCGACGACGGCGCGGTCCTCCGCGCTGCGGCGCCCGGTGACGAGGCCGGGATCCTCGCCGCGATACACGCTCTCGCCGCGTACGAGAAGGAGCCGGATGCCGTCCGCACGACGGTCGCCGATCTCACCGCGACGCTGTTCGGCGACGATCCGAACGCCTTCGCGCACGTCGTGGAGCGGGACGGCGAGGTCCGGGCCATCGCCGTCTGGTTCCTCACCTTCTCCACGTGGACCGGCCGTCACGGGATCTGGCTCGAGGACCTGTACGTCGACGAGTCCGATCGCGGCCGCGGCTACGGCACTGCGCTCCTCGCTTCGCTTGCCGGCGTCGCGCTCGAGCGGGGATATCCGCGTCTGGAGTGGACAGTGCTGGACTGGAACGCCCCGGCGGTCGGGTTCTACCGCTCGATCGGTGCCGAGGCCATGGACGAGTGGACGACGCAGCGCATGAGCGGTGACGCGCTCGCCGCCCTCGCGGCGCGCTGAGTCCGTTCGACTCGCTGCGCTCTCCTACGACAGCGGACTGACCGTGACGGGTTCGCCGAAACCTGTGAGACGCTGCGTCAGCGTCGAGGTGCGTCCGAGGAGATCCGTCGTGGACTCGGTGGCGACAGGGCGCCCGTCGGCGGTCATCCACAGCGTGTAGGAATCGATCGGGATGTCGTACCACGAGTACGCGGCCGGACTCTCGATGCGGTAGGCCTCGACCGATCCGCCGTCCGCGGTCTCGACCTCCTCCGGGGCATCCGACACCGTCCAGCTCTCGCCGGCGCCGACCAGGTCGCCGATGAATCCGGGGTCGGCGAAGATGCGGTACACCTCGGCGGTGGAGCCGGCGGCCTGAGACGCGGTGTCGGATGCATCGACGTCGGCGACGACGGGCCCGTCGCCGTCATCGAGCATCATGACTCCGTCGACGAAGCTGATCGCGACGGGGCCGCCCCCGGTCTCGAGGTCTCCGCGGAACTCGAACGCGGGGTCGTAGCGGTAGACGACCGTGCCCGCCAGCTCGTCGCCGTCGATGGTCAGGCTGCCCGTGTCATCGCGCACCAGCGTTGCCTGGATGCAGGGCCCCAGATCGCTCCCGGCGGCCGTACCTGCCGAGAGGTCGAGGGTCTCGCACTCCGGCGCGGTGTCGACGGACGGGTCCGCAGCCGTCGGTGACGGCGCCGGCTCCGTCTCCGTCGTCGAGGGGACCGGTGCCCCGATCGCGGACGACGCGGCAGGAGCGGGTTCGGTCTGACCCGTGCACCCGGCCAGGGCGAGGATGAGCGCGATCGCGGCGACGGACATCGGCAGGGCAGAGGTGCGCACGGGGGCTCCTTGCGTCGGGATGGCGAAGTCGCGCACGAGCCTACCCGGCGTCTATCGGTCCCACGCGGGAGGCGCAAGCCCCTGCTGCCGGGTGCGGGTCCGCTCGATGATGGGACCCACATTCCGACGAGAGGACAACCGTGGCCAGCATCATCGAAACCGTCGACGTCACCGTGCCCGTGTCGACCGCGTACAACCAGTGGACTCAGTTCGAGTCCTTCCCCCACTTCCTCAGCTACGTGCAGTCGATCACGCAGATCGACGACACGACCAATCGCTGGAACGTGAAGATCGGCGGCGTGGAGCGGGAGTTCACCGCGCACATCACCGAGCAGCATCCCGACGAGCGCGTCGCCTGGAAGAGCGTCGACGAGGATCACGCCGGTGTCGTGACCTTCCACCGCTTGAGCGACACCGAGACGCGTGTCACGGTGCAGCTCGACTGGAAGCCCGAGGGCTTCGTCGAGACCGTCGGCGCCGCGATCGGGATCGACGACCATGCGGTGAAGAAGGACCTGCAGAAGTTCAAGGAGTTCATCGAATCCCGCGGCGCTGAAACCGGTGCCTGGAGAGGCGACGTGGGCTGAGCGGTCGGTTCGTCCGACTGCTCCAGGCGGCCCGGTGGTGCATTCCACCGGGCCGTCGTGGCACGGTGGGAGCATGACCATCCTCTCCCTCGAAGACCGCGCTCGCCGCCTTCGTGACCTTCACGCCGCCCCCGAGATCCTCCGCGTCGTCAACGTGTGGGACGTCGTCTCCGCCAAGGCCGTTCTCGCGCTGCCCGAGACGCAGGCGATCGCCACTGCGGGGCATTCGATCGCGGCATCCTTCGGGTACGACGACGGCACCATCCCGCTCGAGACGACCCTCGACATGGTCGGCCGCATCGTCGCAGCAGCCGGCGACGTCCCCGTGTCGGCGGACCTCGACGACGGCTACGACGACACCGCCGAGACGGTGCGCCGGGCGATCGGCGTCGGTATCGCCGGAGCGAACATGGAGGACCGGCTCCGGCCCTTCGACGAATCCGTCGCCAGGGTTGCCGCAGCCGTCCGCGCCGCTGAGGCGGAGGGCGTCCCGTTCGCCCTCAACGCCCGGACCGACGCGGTCGTCCGCGGCGGAGACCGCCCCATCGAGGAATCGATCACCGATGCCATCGCGCGCGGCCGTGCCTTCCTCGACGCCGGTGCCGACGTCGTGTTCGTCCCCGGCCGGCTCGATGCCGAGACTGCGGCCCGGCTCGTCGAGGGGATCGGCCGCCTCAGCGTCATCGGCGTACCGGGCGCCCTCCACGCGGCGGAGTACGAGAAGCTCGGCGTCGCGCGCATCTCGTACGGCCCTCTCACGCAGCGCGTCGCCCTGACCGCCTATCAGGACCTCGCCGCCGACCTGTACCGAGACGGCGTCATCCCCGAGAGCACCCGAGCGCTGAACTGAACTCCGCGGGACGGATGCCGCGGCCGGTGCGCGGGGCGGGCGGACCCTGCGTGGTAGGCTCTCCCGTTGGAAGCGTGTCCGAGCGGCCTAAGGAGCATGGCTGGAATCCATGTAGGCGGGGTAACTCGTCTCGCAGGTTCAAATCCTGTCGCTTCCGCCAGAACGAAGCCCCGCACCTCGAGGTGCGGGGCTTCGTCGTTCCGGTGTCGCGGATGTCAGCGCCCGAGCGGCATCGCCTCGGCGAAGGTCGAGCCGGGGCGGATGGCGAGGGACCGGGGGAGCAGTCGGCCGACGAGGCGCCGCGGCGTGGACACCGCGGCGAACAGTCCGGCGCGGACAGCGGCGGCATCCGACGTCAGCTCCGTTCCGTCCGCGTCCCCGAACGACCCTGCCAGGGCGTAGCTCGAGCGTTCCACCGCGTTCACCAGACGGTCCACTGCCGCCGGCGGCGCGCCGTGGTCGCGACGGAGCCGCTCGCCGAAAGCGCGCGGCGACTCCGAGTCGGGGACCGGGATGCCGAGATCGATAGCCGCATCCTGAACGAGACGCCAGGCGGCGCCGGCGCTGCCGCGGCGAGCCTGCGACACGCGTCGACGGGAGAGCGCCCCGCGGACGAGGGCGGGCAGGGCGAGCACGAGCAGCGCCCCCAGAGCGATGCCGAGGGCCGGCAGGACTCGCAGGATCGAGAACGTCGTCGTCTGAGTCGTTCCCGCCGTCGGGTCCTCCTCGGGGCGGGGCGCCGACGACGCGGTGGGGGTCGGCTCGGCTGCAGCGGTCGGAGTCGGCGTCGGCTCGGGCTGATTCGACGTGTCCTCCGCGGACGTGAACCGCTGCGCGGCGCCCAGACTCTTCGTCGGCTCGAACGGCACCCAGCCGATGCCGTCGAAGAAGACCTCGGGCCAGGCGTGGAGCTGGGCGGTCGTGGCCTGATAGACCCGGTCGTCGTCGACGACGTCGCCGGTAGGGAGGCCGGGCAGGAATCCCACGACCACACGCGACGGCATGTCGAGGGTCCGGGCCATGATGGCGAAGGCCGAGGCGAAGTGCACGCAGTACCCCGATCGGACCTGGAGGAACGTCGAGACGGCCTCGATCCCCGATCCGTCGAACCCGTCCTCGACCGGCGCGTCGAGCGAGTAGTCGAAGTCGGGTCCGCGGAACCAGGTCTGGAGCGCGAGGAGCCGGTCGTAGTCGTTCGACGCGTCGGCCGTCACCTGGGTGGCGAGCGCGGCGATCTCGGGCGGAGTGTCGGCGGGCAGGTCGCGGGCCCGAGCGGGACCCCCACGCGCCTCGGCTGCACGCGCCTGCTCCAGGGTGGGGCGGGGTGTGCGGCTGACGACCTCGAACTGCTGACGGCGCGCGGCGGTCGAGGGGGAGACGACCGTCCCGTTGGCGGGAGTGATCCGCCAGATCCCCGTCACCCCGTCGACGGAGACGGCGTCGGCAGGCACCGGCAGCTGCGCCGACGACAGATCGAGCACCTCGACCGTGCGCCGGTCCTCGACGATCTCGATCCCCTCGGCGGCGGCATCCTCCGGCGCCCACTCGTCGAGCGGCACCGAGCGGCTCCGGTCGGGCTGCCACGAGTCTCCTTCGAGCTCGGTCAGTGTGGCGACGCGGAGGTAGGCCGGGGCGGAGGCCGCGCTCCACTGCTTCACGACCGGCACCTCGGCGGGACGACGCAGGTCGTCGCCGAGATTGAGGGACGCGTCGATCGTCGTGCCGCCGCCCAGCCCGCCGCTGGGCGCCGCAGGGGAGGGAAGGGCGGGTGCGGCGATGACGGCGATGACGACGGCGGATGCCGCGATCACGGCCGCGACGGCGCCGACCCCTCCGCGCGGCGCGGAGGTCGACCGGGTCCGGTCGCGTCCGCGGGTCTCGGTACGCAGCAGCCACAGGAGCGCGAGGGCGAGGAGCGTGAACGCCCACAGATCGACCGTCTGCGGCACGGCGAGGGTCGGGATCAGCCAGACGGCGATCAGCGCGACCCCGGCGAGCAGCGGCATCCGTGCCGTCAGGACGACATGATCGAGGGCGACGGTGAGGAGTCCGACGGCGCCCACGATGAGGAAGGTCAGCGACGCCGACGCCTCGAGCGGAGCGACACCCACCGCGATGTCGTTGCTCGCGATCTCGACCAGTCGAGGCACGCGGGCGAACGCCTCGCCCGACGGGATGACGAACAGCCAGGCGACGTCCGAGAAGAAGACGGCCGTCATGATCGCGGTCCACAGCGCCACGAGGATGACGGTCACGAGCACGGCGCTCACCCGTGCACGGCGCAGCAGATATCCGGCGCCGAGCAGGATCGCTGCGAGCACGAACGCGAGCGCCGCCCAGGCACCGCCGGCGATCACGGTGAACAGAGGGACGAGGGACGCCACCAGGGCAAGCAGCAGCGCCGTCGTAGAGAGCCCGTCGTGCCGAGGGCGCGTGGATCCGATGCCCTCAGCCGACATGTCCGCGGACTTCTTCCATACCGGGAACGCCCGACCAGAGCGACTCGAGCTCGTCCTCCGGCTCGAGCCGGTGCACGTGCCATCCCGTCTCGCGAGCGACGCGAAGGGCATCGCCGGCTCCGGCGAGGGCGAACAGCATCGGCATGCTGCTGTGGCTCACGATGGGGGCCAGCGACGCGGCATCCGCGGGGTACACCTCGCCGGTGACGACGACGACGGGGCCGAGCGTCGCGCCGGCGAAGAGCGGGGCGAGGTCCGTGAGCGCTCCTTCGCGGCGGGCCGTCAGGGTGGCGAACGAGGTGGTCATCGCGTCGAGTGCCGCGGTGTCACCACCCTCGATCGGATCGACGAGCTCCGTCCCGTCGACGTCGATGATCGCGACGCTGTAGCCCTCGCGGGCGAAGCGTGCGGCAGCCGACACGACGGTCGACAGAGCGGCCTCGAAGTCGAGGTCCTCGCCGGGGGAGCGCAGTGCATCCGTGCTCCATCTCGCGACGGCGCGATCGAAGACGATGACCGCCTCGGGGTTCGACTCGCGTTCCTCCTGCCGGACCATGAGCTCCCCGCGGTGGGCGCTCGCCCGCCAGTGGATGCGCCGCATCGAGTCGCCGGGCGCGTAGGCACGGGGGATGAGGTTGTCGGCGCCCTGACCCAGCTTGTCGGTGACGGACTGCATCGTTCCGCCCGCCGCCCCGAGGAGATCGTCGAGCATGTCCAGTGGCACCACAGCCGGAGCGATCGTGAGGGGAACGGCGCCACCGAGCTCCTGACGGCGCCGCGAGAGGCCGAAAGGGTCCGTGGTCTCGACCACGAGCGGTCCGATGGCGCGCACGCCTCGACGCCGGGCGCGCACGCGGTACGCGATGTCGACGCGATGACTGCCCGAGACGAGGCCGGAACGCAGGCCGGGGTAGACGCCTACGGGCTCACCCTCGACCCCGCGCGGCAGCCGGTCGCGCCAGATGCCCACCGTTGTCGGCAGGACCGAGCGCGACTCGACGCGCACGCGCACGTCGACCTCGGCTCCGACCGATGCCACGGGAGGGGCGAACGATCGCCGGACCCCGTCTGCCCGGTGACCGAGCCACAGCGAGGCGAACGAGAAGGCGACCGCCGCGATGAGCAGCACGCCGAAGAAGACGAGCGCCGGCACACCGAACACGGGGGCCAGGACGAACGCCGCAAGAGCGAGCAGGATCGCCCCCGTGCCTCGCGGGGTGAGCGGCCACCGTGTCATGGGAAACGTCCGCTCAGCGAGCGGCGACGGGGACCCGCACCGAGCGGACGACCTGCTCGAGTGCCGACGCGACGAGATCCACACCGCCGCGTCCGCGCGAGACCGCCGCGCCGCGGGCGGCGATCAGACGGTGCGCGAAGACAGGCTCGAGCAGCGTCACGAGGTCGTCGGGAATGACGTACTCGCGCCCCTCCAACGCCGCCCACACCTTCGCCGCGCGGATGAGCTGCAACGTGGCGCGCGGGCTGGCCCCGAGGCGCAGATCGCCGTGTTCGCGCGTCGCGCGCGACAGTGCGACGGCGTATTCCTCGACGGCGGGCGAGACGTGAACGGTCCGAGCCCAGGCGATGAGGGCGGCGACGCGCTCCGCGGTGATGACCGGCAGAACGGCATCGAGCGGGTTGCCGGTGTCGCGCTGGCGGAGCATGAGCGCCTCGTTCTCGGCATCCGGATACCCCATCGAGATACGCATCATGAACCGGTCCCGTTGCGCTTCGGGGAGGGCGTACGTGCCCTCCATCTCGAGGGGGTTCTGCGTCGCCACGACGAGGAACGGGTCGGGCAGGGGACGGCTCGTGCCGTCGACGGTCACCTGACGCTCCTCCATCGCCTCGAGGAGCGCGGACTGCGTCTTCGGGGACGAGCGGTTGATCTCGTCGGCGATGACGATGTGGGCGAAGATCGCGCCGGGCTTGAAGTCGAACCGGCCCTCGGACTGGTCGTAGACGCTCACGCCGGTCACGTCGCTGGGCAGCAGGTCGGGCGTGAACTGGATGCGTCGGACGGTCGCCTGGATCGAGTTGCCGAGGGCGCGTGCGAGCATCGTCTTGCCGACTCCGGGGACGTCCTCGATGAGCAGGTGGCCTTCGGCGAGCAGGCAGACGATCGCAGCACGCACGGCGTGCGGCTTGCCGTCGATGACCTTCGAGACCGATTCGACGAGGGCGGCGGTCGTCTCCGAGAACACGGATGCGTCGACCCGGGCGGCGGCGCGCCCCGAGGTCGCACCTCCCGGCGCCGTCATGGTCGTCTGGTCGTCGGTCATCCGTCCCCCTCACGCGGTCGGCGCAGCAGCGCGCCAGCACCGATGCTAACCCGGCGTCGCAGGGGGACGGCTGACGTCGGGTAGACTTGCAGCAGCTCTCCGCGAGACGGCATCCAGGCCAACTCCCCCAGGACGGAAACGTAGCAAGGGTAACCAGGCTCTGCCGGGTTCGCGGAGAGTCTTTCTTTGCCCGGGCGCCCGTTCGACGAGATGGGACGTCACCCAGCCGGCGCATGGGCCGCGAGCCTAGGCTGGGAGTGTGGCTCAGAGCATCTACATCACGTCCGCCGAAGGTCACTCCGGCAAGTCGACGATCGCCCTGGGTGTCCTCGACACCCTGAGTCGTCGGTCGCCGCGCGTCGGGGTGTTCCGAGCGATCGCCCGCTCCACCGAGGAGCGCGACTACGTCCTCGAGATGCTCCTGGACCACGACGGCGTCGACCTCGGTTACGACGAGTGCATCGGCGCCACCTACGACGAGGTCCGGGCCGATCCGGAGGCCGCCCTCGGCCGCATCGTCGAACGGTACAAGGCCGTCGAGGCGCAGTGCGACGCGGTCGTCATCATCGGCAGCGACTACACCGACGTGGGGAGCCCCGCCGAGCTGGGCTACAACGCGCGCATCGCCGCGAACCTCGGCGCTCCGGTCCTCGTCGTCCTGTCGGGTCAGCCCGCCGACGGAGAGCGGTCGACGGATGCCGGGGGTCTGTCGCCCGAGCAGGTGGGAAACCTCGCCACCCTCGCCTTGGCGGAGCTCAAGCACGAGCGTGCCGGCATCTTCGCCGTCGTCGTGAACCGCGCCGATCCGGATCGTCTCGACGACATCGTCGCCGCCGTTCGACGAGTCCCGGCGGCCGAGGGGGACATCGGCGTATGGGCGATCCCCGAGGACGCCTACCTCGTCGCGCCTTCGGTCCGCGACGTCGCGCGGTCGCTCGACGCGACGCTCATGAAGGGCGACGAGGACCTCCTCGAACGAGAGGTGCTGCACGTCGTCGTGGCGGGCATGTCGCTGAACAACGTCCTGCCGCGCCTCGAAGAGGCGGCGATCCTCGCCGTGGCAGCCGACCGCACCGAGGTGCTCCTCGCGGCTCTGCTGGCCAATGCGTCCGGCACGTTCCCCTCGCTGTCGGGCATCGTGCTCTACGGACCATTCGAGCTGCCCGAACACGTCGAGCGTCTCATCGACGGTCTCGACTCGAATCTCCCCATCCTCGCCACCGATCAGGGCACGTACGAGACGGTCCGCGGCATCATGAGCGCGCGCGGTCGCCTCGCCGCCCACTCGCAGCGCCGCTACGACACGGCACTGTCGCTCTTCGACCAGCACGTCGACACCGACGATCTGCTGCGCCGCATCGGCCTTGCGAGCTCGAACGTCGTCACGCCGCTGATGTTCCAGTACGGCCTCATCGAGCGCGCCCGGAGCGAGCGTCGTCGCATCGTTCTGCCCGAGGGGAGCGACGACCGCATCCTGCGCGCCGCCGCCACCGCGCTCGCACGCGGGATCGCCGACATCACGATTCTCGGGGAGCCCATCGAGGTGCGCGCGCGCGCTCTCGAGCTGGGGCTCGACATCCAGGGCGCCGAGGTGCTCAGCCCGTTCGACGCCGTCCACGTCGACAAGTTCGCCCGCGAGTACGAGCGGCTCCGTGCCCACAAGGGGATCACCTTCCGCCAGGCCGCCGACACCGTCACGGACGTCTCCTACTTCGGCACGCTGATGGTACATCTGGGGCTCGCCGACGGCATGGTGTCGGGCGCCGCGCACACGACGGCGCACACGATCCGCCCCGCCTTCGAGATCATCAAGACGAAGCCGGGTGTCGACGTCGTCTCGAGCGTGTTCCTCATGGCGCTCGCCGACCGCGTGCTCGTCTACGGCGACTGCGCCGTCATCCCCGACCCGACCGCCGCGCAGTTGGCCGACATCGCGGTCTCGTCCGCGGCGACAGCGGACCAGTTCGGCATCTCCCCGCGCGTCGCGATGCTCTCGTACTCGACGGGGGAGTCCGGTTCCGGCGCCGACGTCGAGAAGGTCCGCGAGGCGACCGCGCTCGTGCGCGAGCGCGCGCCGAAGCTCCTCGTCGAGGGCCCCATCCAATACGACGCGGCGACCGACGCCGCCGTCGCCGCGACCAAGATGCCGGAATCGGACGTCGCGGGTCGAGCGACCGTCTTCGTCTTCCCCGACCTCAACACCGGCAACAACACCTACAAGGCCGTGCAGCGCTCGGCGGGCGCCGTGGCGATGGGACCGGTCCTGCAGGGACTCAACAAGCCCATCAACGACCTGTCCCGCGGTGCCCTCGTCGAGGACATCGTCAACACGATCGCCATCACGGCGATCCAGGCACAGAACGCGACGGATGCCGTCGCCCCGGAGACCCGCGCATGAGCCCCGTCCTCGTCATCAACAGCGGCTCGTCGTCGTTCAAGTACCAGCTCGTCGACGTCGATACCGAGCGCGCGCTCGCCTCGGGTCTCGTCGAACGCATCGGCGAGGCCGCCGGTGCGGCCAGTCACACGGTGTTCCTCGGAGGGGAGGGGACCTCGGTCGCGGCGACGAAGGCGACCTCGCACATCGAGCGGCCCATCCCCGATCACACGGCGGGTTTCGCGGTCATGCTCGAGGCCTTCGCCGCGCACGGCCCGTCGCTCGAGAAGGCTCGCCCCGTCGCCGTCGGCCATCGCGTGGTCCAGGGCGGTGCGCGCTTCTTCGAGCCGACCCTCGTCACGCCCCTCGTCGAGATCAACATCGATGAACTGTCGGCCCTCGCGCCGTTGCACAACCCGGGCGCGCTCCAGGGCATCCGGGCAGCTCGGGCGGCCTTCGCCGACGTCCCTCACGTCGCCGTCTTCGACACCGCCTTCCACCAGACGATGCCCGCGGCGGCGTACACGTACGCGATCGACCGCGAGACGGCGCAGAAGCATCGCATCCGCAAGTACGGCTTCCACGGCACGAGCCACAAGTTCGTCAGCGAGGCGGCGGCCGCCTTCCTCGGCAGGCCCGTCTCGGAGCTCTCGCAGATCGTGCTCCACCTCGGCAACGGCGCCTCCGCGACGGCCATCCGCGGCGGCGAATCGGTCGACACGTCGATGGGGCTGACGCCGCTCGAAGGCCTCGTGATGGGGACGCGGTCCGGTGACATCGACCCCTCCGTCCTCGGCGTCCTCGCCCGGCGCGAGGACATGACTCCGGGGGATCTGGACGCCTTCTTGAACAAGAGGAGCGGCCTGCTCGGCCTCGCCGGCGCCTCGGACATGCGCGACATCGACACACGCCGCCGGGAGGGGGATGCCGACGCGCAGCTCGCCTTCGACGTCTACATCCACCGGCTCCGCGCTTACATCGGTGCCTACCTCGCGCAACTCGGTGGCGCCGACGTCATCTCGTTCACGGCAGGCGTGGGCGAGAACTCCGCCGTGGTGCGCGCGGCGGCGCTCGAGACGTTCGCCTTCGCGGGAGTTCGACTGGATGCCGAGCGCAACGCGTCGAGCGAGCGCGGCATCCGGGTCATCTCGACCGATGATTCACCTGTCACCGTCCTCGTCGTCCCCACCGACGAGGAGCTCGAGATCGCGCGCCAGGCTCACGCGATCGCGACGGCGTGACGGATACGCTGGTCCGGTGACGATGGCCGACCTCCCCGACCTCACCCGTTTCGACGGCGTCCTCTTCGACCTCGACGGCGTGCTGACGCCCACCGCCGAGGTCCACATGCACGCCTGGGAGAGCATGTTCACCGAACTGTTCACGGCCTGGGGCATCGAACCGGCCTACGCCGAGGGCGACTACTTCGAGCACCTCGACGGAAAGAAGCGCTACGACGGCGTGGCGAGCCTCCTGCGCTCCCGCGACGTCGAGGTCCCGTGGGGCGACCCTGCGGACGACCCGTCCGCCGACACCGTGTGCGGGATCGGCAACCGCAAGAACGTCGTCTTCGAGCGAGTCCTCCGCGCCGACGGTATCGCCGCCTACCCCGGGTCGCTCGCCCTCGTCGAGAAGCTCCGGTCCGCCGGCATCCCGATCGCGGTCGTCTCGAGCTCGAAGAACGCCCGCGAGGTTCTCACCGCCGCCGGCATCATCGACCGCTTCCCGGTCGTCATGGACGGCGTCGTCGCCGAGACCGAGCATCTCGAGTCCAAGCCCGCCCCCGACGTCTTCGCCCGCGCCGCCGAGATGCTCGGCGTCGATCCGGCGCGAAGCGCCGCCGTCGAGGACGCGCACTCGGGCGTGCGCTCGGCCGCCGCCGCCGGGTACGGTCTCGTGGTGGGTGTCGACCGCGGCGCAGGGGAAGCCGCCCTGCGCGAGGCCGGGGCTCACGTCGTCGTCGACGACCTCGCCGTGTTCGTCTGACGCGTCAGAGCTCCCGCAGCCCGTTCACTCCTCGTCCTGTCTCCCGAAATGGACCCTTCATGATCGATCGTCAGCGCTTCCCCGTGGACCCGTGGCGTCTCGTCGAGACGTCGTTCTCGCTCGATGATCCCGGCGTCACCGAGACCATCTTCGCCGAGGGGAACGGCTACCTGGGTCTGCGGGGCAATCACCCCGAGGGGCGCCACGCGCACGAGCACGGCACGTTCCTCAACGGGTTCCACGAGGTGTTCCCCATTCGGCACGCCGAGCGCGCCTTCGGGTTCGCCGAGGTGGGGCAGACGATCATCAACGCACCGGACAGCAAGGTCATGCGCGTCTACGTCGACGACGAGCCGCTCTCCCTCGACATCGCCGACCTCCGCGAGTACGAGCGCGCCCTCGACATGCGTCGCGGTGTCCAGACGCGTCACGTCCGCTGGATGACGCCGAGCGGCAAGGACGTCGTCATCGACTACGAGCGCCTGGTCTCGTTCGAGGAGCGGCACGTCGCTGTCATGCGGATCTCCGTGACCGTCCTCAACGCCGACGCCCCCGTCACGGTCAGCTGCCAGCTGATCAACCGTCAAGACGGCCAGGACGTCTACGGCGGCGCCGCGCACGGCGCGAAGGCCGAGGCGGGGTTCGACCCGCGCAAGGCCGACGGGTTCAACGGCCGTGTGCTGCAGCCCGAGGAGTACTGGCAGGACGGTGATCGATCCGCCCTGTCGTACAAGGTGACGGAGTCCGGCATGACTGTCGCCGTCGTCGCCGATCACCTCGTCGAGACCGAGAACGAGTACTCCTCCCGGGTGCTCATCGAGCCGGACATCGCCAAGAACGTGTTCCGGGTGCAGGCCCGTCAGGGCGTGCCCGTCACGATCACGAAGGCCGTCGCCTACCACACGTCCCGCGGGGTCCCCGCCCGCGAGCTCGTCGAGCGCGGCCGGCGCACCCTCGACCGGGTCGAGCACGAAGGCATCCAGAACCTGTTCGACCGTCAGGAGGCGTGGATCTCGGCGTTCTGGGAGCGCTCGGACGTCGTCATCGCGGGGCACGACGACCTGCAGCAGGCGACGCGCTGGTGCCTGTACCAGCTCGCCCAGGCGGCCGCCCGTGCCGATTCGCTCGGCGTGCCCGCGAAGGGTGTCACCGGTTCCGGCTACAGCGGCCACTACTTCTGGGACACCGAGGTCTACGTCCTCCCGTTCCTCGCGTACACGACGCCCCTCTGGGCGCGGAACGCGCTCCGCATGCGCTACCTCATGCTCCCCGCGGCTCGCAAGCGCGCGGGGCAGCTGAACGAGGCGGGCGCCCTGTTCCCCTGGCGGACGATCAACGGCGAGGAGGCCTCGGCCTACTACGCCGCGGGCACCGCCCAGTACCACATCAACGCCGACATCGCCTTCGCCCTCGGCAAGTACGTGCGCGCGACGGGCGACACCGATTTCCTGTACCGCGAGGGCGTCGACATCCTCGTCGAGACGGCGCGTCTGTGGGCGACGCTCGGCTTCTGGCGCTTCACCGAGACCGGCGAGCCCGAGAGCTTCCACATCCACGGGGTGACGGGTCCCGACGAATACACGACGGTCGTCAACGACAACCTCTTCACGAACGTCATGGCGCGTTACAACCTCCGGTACGCGGCGCGCGTCGTCCGCGAGATGGCCATCGATCAGCCGGAGGCCTACCGAGCCATGGTCGAGCGGCTGGACCTCGACGAAGCCGAGCCGCTCGCGTGGCAGAGCGCCGGCGAGGCCATGCACATCCCCTACAGCGAGGCTCTCGGCATCCACCCGCAGGATGCCGTGTTCCTCGAGCGTGAGGTGTGGGATCTCGAGAACACCCCGGCGGAGCAGCGCCCCCTGCTGCTGCACTTCCACCCGCTCGTCATCTACCGCTACCAGGTGCTCAAGCAGGCCGATGTCGTGCTGGCGTTGTTCCTGCAGGGCAACCAGTTCACGCCCGCCGAGAAGCTCGCCGACTTCGAGTACTACGACGCCCTGACGACGGGCGATTCGACGCTGTCCGCCGTCGTCCAGGCGATCCTGGCGGCGGAGGTCGGCTACCAGGACCTCGCGCTGGAGTACTTCCGCGAGTCGGCCTTCGTCGACCTCGGGGATCTGCACGAGAACGCGTCGGACGGCGTGCACGTCGCCTCCGCGGGCGGTGTCTGGACCGCGCTCGTCGCGGGCTTCGGCGGCATGCGGGACCACCGCGGTGCGCTGACCTTCGATCCGCGTCTACCGGTGGACTGGCCGTCGCTGTCGTACACGCTGCACTGGCACGGCACGCGTCTGCGGATCACCGTCCGCCGCGACGAGATGACCGTCAGCGCCGGTGACGGCGACGCCGTGTCCTTCACGGTCCGCGGCGCCGGGTACACGGTCATGGGCGGAGAGACGGTGACCGTGCCGCTCGAGGGCCAGGGCCCCGTCATCCCGGGCCGGCCCACGCTGCAGCAGATCGGCGAGCAGCTCCGCGAGGACGGCACACTCCTGTCCGCCTCGGTTCCGGACGCGACGGCGGCGACCTCCGTTCCCGTGCACACCGGCACGGTACCGGTCGTCACGGCGGACACGACATCGTCGGATGCCGCGGAAGAGGCTCGGGAAGAGCCCGACACGCGCACGCAGCAGATCCCGACCATCGATGCCGGGGACGCCACGGCGCGCGTCTGAGCTCAGCCGGCGGCGCGATCGCGGACGATCACGCGTACCGCGTCGCGTCCGGCGCGGTTGGCGCCGACCGTGGATTGCGACGGGCCGTACCCGATCAGGAACAGGCGCGGCTCGTCGATCGCGCGGGTGTCGCGCACGCGGACCCCGCCGGCGGTCGTGCGCAGCCGCAGCGGCGCGAGGTGCGCGATGTCGGCGCGGAAACCGGTGGCCCAGAGGATGACATCCGCGCGTTCGAGCGTGCCGTCCGGCATACGTACGCCGTCCGCTTCGACGGCGGAGAACATCGGGTGCCAGACGAGTGCGCCGCGGTCCTCCGCGGCCTCCGCCCAGGGCGACCAATGCGCGCCGGTGACCGAGACGACGCTGCCGGGCGGGAGCCCCTGGCGCACGCGTTCCTCGACGCCTGCGATGGCCTGGATGCGGGCGGCGGTGTCGAAGCCGGTCGCGTCCCATTGGGGCTCCGTGCGCGACACCCAGAACGTGTCGGTCACCCGCGAGATCTCGTCGAGCAGCTGGACGGCGGAGACCCCGGCGCCCACGATGACGACGCGCCGACCGCGGAACTCCTCGGCGGACCGGTAGTCGTGCACATGCAACTGGCGCCCTGCGAACGAGCGCTGACCGGGGTAGGTGGGCCAGAACGGCTTCCGCCACGTTCCGGTCGCGTTGATGACGTACCGTGCCGACCACGAGACCGTCCCGTCGGCATCCTCCGCCTCGACGGTCAGCGGCCCGCGCGGATCGTCATCGGCGCGGGCGACGGCGCGGACGCGGACGGGGCGGCGCACGCGCAGGTCGTACCGGTCCTCGTACGCGGCGAAGTAGGCCGGCAGCACCTCCCGGCTGGGGGCGCGCGGATCGGCCGGCGGCACCGCGTAGCCCGGCAGTTCGTGGATCCCGTTCACCGTTCCCATGCGCAGGGTCGGCCAGCGGTGCTGCCACGCCCCGCCGGGCTCGGACTCGGCGTCGAGCACGACGAAGGTCGCGGAGCCGCCCGCGTCGCCGAGAGGGACGAAGCCGCGGCGACGGAGGTGATACGCGGCACTGAGGCCCGCCTGCCCGGCACCGATGACGAGAACGTCGACGGGCGCGGGGGACATGGTCGTTGCAACGCCGAGCGCGGGGGCGGTGTTCCCCGGCTCGACCGGCCCGGCCGCACGCCCGTTAGGCTGACCGGATGGCAAGCGTGACGAGGCGGACCGGGGGAGCTCGATGAGCGCGCCGTCCGTCGGCGCCCGCGCCGCCGACGGCGTCTTCGACGGTCTCCGCGAGGACATCGTGGCGGGCCGCCTGGGCGTGGGGGACCGGCTGCCCTCCGAGGCCGCGCTCGCCGAGCAGTACGGGGTCAGCCGTCCGAGCGTGCGCGAAGCGCTCCGCTCGTTGCAGGCACTCGGCCTGACCCGTACCCGTACCGGCAGCGGGACCTACGTCGCCTCCGATCGGCCGGCGCTCGCCCTCGGCTACGGCGGATTCTCCCCGCGCGACCTCAGCGAGGCCCGTCCGCACATCGAGGTCCCCGCGGCAGGCCTGGCCGCCGAACGCCGGACCGAGCAGCAGCGTGCCGACCTCGTCGCCCTCTGCGATCGCATGGATGCCACAACCGACCCGACCGAGTGGGTCGAGCTCGACTCGCGCTTCCACGTGCTCGTGGCCGAGGCATCCGGCAACGCGGTGTTCGCGCGAGCGGTCGGCGACATCCGCGACGCCCTCAGCCACCAGTCGGGCGTCGTCAACCTCATCGCCCACCGCCGGGAACCGTCGTCCCGCGAGCACCGCGCCATCGCCGAAGCGATCGGCCTGGGGTCGGCGATCGAGGCGCGTGAGGCCATGCGTGCGCACCTCGGCGCCGTCGAGCGCGTCGTCAGCCCGCTGACGCCGTAGGGACCAGCTTCTCGGGACTGAGCGCCGCCGCGAGCTCGGCCGGGTCGAGCAGGCCCCGTTCGAGCACGACGTCGGGAACCGAGCGACCCGAGCGCAACGCCTCGCCGGCGACCTCGGTCGCCGCGCGGTACCCGATGAGCGGGTTCAGCGCGGTCGCCAGCCCGATCGAGTCGGAGACGCGTGCGGCCATCACATCGGGACGGGCCTGGATGCCGGTGACGCACCGCTCGGCGAGCAGGCGGCACGCGGCGGTCAGGTGCGCGATGCTCTGCGAGAGGGCGCGGACGATGACCGGCTCGAAGGCGTTGAGCTGCAGCTGGCCAGCCTCGGCGGCGAGGGTGACGGCGAGGTCGTCGGCGATCACCGTGTAGGCGACCTGCGTCACCATCTCGGGGATGACGGGATTCACCTTCCCTGGCATGATGCTCGATCCGGCTTGGAGTGCGGGCAACGTGATCTCGCCGAGGCCCGCGCGCGGACCCGACGACAGCAGCCGCAGGTCGTTGCACGTCTTCGAGAGCTTGACGGCGATGCGCTTGAGCATGCCCGACAGATGCACGAAGGCGCCCGGGTCCTGCGTCGCTTCGACGAGATCGGTCGCGGGGGTGAACGAGCGGCCGGTGAGCGCGGCGAGGTGCGAGACGGCGAGCGGTCCGTAGCCGGCCGGCGCATTGAGCCCCGTGCCGATGGCGGTCGCGCCCAGGTTGACCTCGAGCAGCAGCCGGGCCGACTCGCGCAGGCGCAGCCGGTCCTCGTCGAGCATGACCGCGAACGCGCCGAACTCCTGGCCGAGCGTCATCGGGACGGCATCCTGCAACTGCGTGCGCCCGATCTTGACGTACCCGCCGAACTCGGCGGCCTTGGCCGCGAACGCGTCGTGGAGGACGCCCATCGCGGCATCCAGTCCGTCGACGCCTTCGACGAGCGCGACGTCGATGGCCGTGGGGTAGGCGTCGTTGGTCGACTGGCTGAGGTTCACGTGATCGTTGGGGTGGAGGTGGGCGTACTCGCCCTTGGCGTGCCCGAGGATCTCGAGGGCGCGGTTGGCGATGACCTCGTTCGCGTTCATGTTCGTCGAGGTCCCGGCGCCGCCCTGGATCACGTCGACGACGAACTGGTCCGCGAGGGCACCGCCCCGGATCTCGCGGCAGGCCGTCGCGATGGCGTCGGCGCGTGCCGGGTCCAAGAGGCCGAGATCCCGGTTGGCGAGGGCGGCCGCCTCCTTGACGAACGCGAGACCCCGCAGCAGGAACGGGTACGTGCCGATCGGGACGCCCGTCACAGGGAAGTTGTCGCGGGCTCGGGAGGTGTGCACACCCCAGTACGCGTCGGCGGGGATCTCTGCGGGGCCGAGCAGATCGTGTTCGGTGCGCGTCATCGTCATGTCGGTCTCTTCCTCGAGGGGCGAACGGCGCAAACCTATCAGACAGATTTCCGATTTCTTTGCGACCGGAACTTGACTCGAGCGGAATCCGGGTGTTCAGTGTTCCCGAACCTGTAAGGCAGATATCACATCCCGGGCGGCGACGATGCCGCGCGGCAACGAAAGCGAGAACCCATGACGACGGAGTCCACCTCCTCGAAGACGGATGCCGCGATGCTCCGTACGGCCTCGATCGCGCAGGCCGAAGGCGCGGGCTTCCACAAGGGCCTCCGGCCGCGTCAGATTCAGATGATCGCCATCGGCGGTGCGATCGGCACGGGCCTGTTCATGGGGGCCGGCGGGCGGCTGGCGACGGCGGGCCCCGCTCTCGTCCTCGTCTACGCGGTCTGCGCCGTCTTCGCCTTCCTCGTGATGCGCGCGCTCGGCGAGCTGATCCTCCACCGCCCGTCGACGGGCTCGTTCGTCTCCTACGCCCGGGAGTTCTACGGCGAGAAGATGGCCTTCGCCGCCGGCTGGATGTACTGGCTCAACTGGGCCATGACCTCGGTCGCCGACGTCACCGCCGTCGCGCTCTACATGAACTTCTTCAAGCAGTACGTGCCGGTGCTCGCCGGCATCCCGCAGTGGGTGTTCGCCCTCGTCGCACTGGTCCTCGTCCTCGCCATGAACCTGCTGTCGGTCAAGGTCTTCGGCGAGCTCGAGTTCTGGTTCGCGATCATCAAGGTCGCCGCGCTCGTGACCTTCCTCGTCGTCGGCATCTTCTTCGTCGTGACCGGCACCCCCGTCGCCGGGACCGCTCCCGGCTTCCACCTGATCGCCGACAACGGCGGTGTCTTCCCCAACGGCATCCTGCCCGCCCTCATCGTCGTGCAGGGCGTCGTCTTCGCCTACGCGTCGATCGAACTCGTCGGCACGGCCGCGGGCGAGACCGAGAACGCGCGCACGATCATGCCGAAGGCGATCCGCGCCGTCGTGTTCCGCCTCGCGGTCTTCTACGTCGGCTCGGTGCTGCTGTTCACGCTCCTCATGCCGTTCACGAGCTACAAGTCCGGCGAGAGCCCCTTCGTGACCTTCTTCGGCTCCATCGGCGTCGAAGGGGCCGACGTCATCATGAACCTCGTCGTCCTCACCGCCGTGGTCTCGTCGCTGAACGCGGGGCTGTACTCGACCGGCCGCATCCTCCACTCCATGGCCGTCACGGGCTCGGCTCCCGCACCGCTCATGCGCATGAACCGCGCCGGCGTGCCCTACATGGGCATCGCGGTCACCGCGGCCGTGACCCTGCTCGGGGTCGTACTGAACGCGGTCGTGCCGTCGCAGGCGTTCGAGATCGCCCTGAACGTGTCGGCGCTCGGCATCATCAGCGCCTGGGGCGTCATCATCCTCTGCCAGATCAAGTTGCAGCGGCTGGCGAGCGCCGGTGTGATGGAGCGCCCCTCGTTCCGGATGCCGGGGGCGCCCTGGACCGGATGGATCACGCTCGTGTTCCTCGCCTCGGTCATCGTCCTCATGGCGCTGGACTTCCCGATCGGCACGTTCACCGTCGGATCGCTCATCGTCATCGTGCCGGCGCTCATCGGCGGGTGGTTCCTGCTGCGTGACCGCATCCGGTCGCTGGCGGCCGAGCAGACCGGAACGATCGCCGCGCTCCAGCGCACCGACGAGGGCGGCGCGTGAGCGCACAGCACCTGGTCGTCATCGCGACCGGCGGCACCATCGCGAGCCGCCGGTCGCCGGACGGATCGAGCGCTCCCGTCCTCGGCGGGGGCGCTCTGCTCCACGGGCTCGCTCCCGATGACGACGTCCGGGTCGTGGACGCGCTCGCCGCCGACTCGGCGACCTTCACCCTCGCGGATATGCAGCACATCGTCGACGCGGTGGCCGTCGCCGTCGCCGACGACGCCGTGCGCGGCGTCCTCGTCCTGCACGGGACGGACTCCCTCGAGGAGACTTCGCTGCTCGCGGCGATCCAGGTCGGCGACCCACGGGTCCCCGTCGTCTTCACCGGCGCGCAGTTCACCGCCGACGACCCGGCCTCGGACGGTCCCGACAACATCCGCGTCGCGCTGGCGGCGACCCGCGCCGCCGTTCCCGGCGTATGGGTCGCCTTCGGCGGGCGGATCCTCTCCACCTGGGGGCTCTCGAAGCTGACGACGGACCGCGCCGACGCCTTCGGTCATGCGCGACGGGATGCCGCGACGCCCCCGCACGCGACGGGCGACGTCTCCGCGGTCCGGGTCGACGTCGTCGCGCTCCCGCCCGGCGCCGACGACATCCACGTGCGTGCGAGCCTCGCCGCCGGTGCCGACGGGATCGTCCTCGAGGCGCTCGGGTCGGGGAACACGACCCCCACGGTCGTCGCCGCGGTGCGCGATGCGGTGGCGGACGGCATCCCGGTCATCGTGTCGAGCCGCGTGCCGCGGGGATTGCTCGTCCCGTCGTACGGCGGGGGAGGGGGCGGAGCCGACCTCGCCGCCGCGGGTGCGCTGCACTCGCCGACGCTGCGCCCGGGGCAGGCCCGCATCCTGCTGGCGGCGATGCTTGCGGCCGGTGCCGACCGCGACGCGATCGCCGCCGCGGTCGAGGGGCGGGCGCCGGATCGGATGTCGGTGCCACGCCGTAGTCTGTTGTGGTGACCACCGCTCTGTACCGCCGCTATCGCCCGGAGACCTTCGGCGAGATGATCGGGCAGAGCCAGGTGACCGAGCCGCTCATGACGGCGCTTCGCAGCGACCGCGTGGGCCACGCCTATCTGTTCTCCGGCCCCCGCGGCTGCGGCAAGACGACGTCGGCGCGCATCCTCGCGCGCTGCCTCAACTGCGCGCAGGGTCCGACCGACACCCCGTGCGGCACGTGCGACTCGTGCGTCGAGCTCAGCCGCGGCGGTGGCGGGTCCCTCGACGTCGTCGAGATCGACGCGGCATCCCACAACGGCGTCGACGACGCGCGCGACCTCCGCGAGCGGGCCGTCTTCGCGCCCGCCCGCGACCGGTTCAAGATCTTCATCCTCGACGAGGCCCACATGGTCACGGCGCAGGGCTTCAACGCGCTGCTCAAGCTCGTCGAGGAGCCGCCCGCGCACGTCAAGTTCATCTTCGCGACGACCGAGCCCGAGAAGGTCATCGGCACGATCCGCTCGCGCACCCATCACTACCCGTTCCGCCTCGTCGCGCCGGCCGCGATGCTCGAGTACGTCGAGCAGCTCTGCGCCACCGAGGGCGTCTCGGTCGAGCCGGGCGTGCTGCCCCTCGTCGTCCGCGCCGGCGGCGGGTCGCCCCGTGACACGCTCTCGCTGCTCGATCAGCTCATCGCCGGGTCCGAGGACGGCGCCGTCGGCTACGAACGCGCCGTCGCGCTCCTCGGCTACACGCACGCCGAGCTGCTCGACGAGGTCGTCGACGCCTTCTCGTCGCACGACGCCGCGGCCGCGTTCGGCGCCGTCGACCGCGTCGTGCAGACCGGTCAGGACCCGCGACGCTTCGTCGACGACTTGCTCGAGCGCCTGCGCGACCTCATCATCGTCGCCGCGACCGGCGAGGGCGCCCGCGCCGTGCTGCGCGGCGTGCCCATCGACGAGCTCGAGCGCATGGCTCGCCAGGCTGCGGCCTTCGGCACCGACCGCCTCTCGCGCATCGCCGACCTCGTGGTCACGGCCCTCGACGACATGACCGGCACGACCTCGCCCCGCCTGCAGCTGGAGCTCCTCGTCGCGCGCGTCCTCGCGGCGACGGATGCCGGGGCACCCGCAGCGTCCGTTCCGGTGGCCGCTCCCGCCGCTTCGCCGCCGGCGGCTGCGTCCCGCCCCGCGGCGACTCCGCCAGCCTCGGCTCCGGCTCCGGCTCCGGCTCCGGCTCCGGCCTCGGCACCGGCTCCCGCCTCGGCACCCGTCGCGTCGCCCGAGCCGGCGTCGCCTGAGCCCGTCGCATCCCCCGAGCCGCCGGTCCCGACCGGCCCGGTCACCTTCGAGCAGATCCGCGACTCGTGGCCCGAGATCCTGCGCCGGCTCGAGGACATCAGCCGCACCTCGTGGATGATCGCAACGGCGTCGCGTCCGGTCGCCTACGCCGAGAGCGACATCCTGACGCTGTCCTTCCAGAGCCACTCCGACGTGCAGTCCTTCAAGAAGCTGTCCGCGGGCAAGGGGCCGAGCGAGGACCTCCGCAGCGCGATCCTGTCGGTGCTCGGCGTGCGGGTGAAGTACCTCACCCGCCATGACACCGACCCCACGCCGCCGCCGCCCGGGGGCGTCGGTCCTGACGTGCCGCCCGAGCCCGACGCGCCCGAGGGCGGATACGGCGTCGCCCCTGCCGCGGCATCCCGTCCCGCGGCGGCCCCGCGGTCCGCGCCCGCCGCCGCCGCGCCGGTGACAGAGTGGGCGGTCGCGCCGATCCCCTCGGACGACGGCGGTCCGTCAGCCCAATTCCCGGTGGACGACGAGCCGGAGGATGCCGCGCCTGCGCCGGTTCGCACGCTCACCGTCCAACGCGAGGGTGACGTCCTCCCCGCTGAAGCTCCCGACGACGACGAGGACGATGTTCCGCCGCCGGTGGATGCCGACGCCCCGGTGCCGGTCCATTCCCCGCCTCCGCCGCGTCCCGCACCGGAGCCGGCTCGCGGGCCCCGCCCCGGCGGGATCGAACGGGTGGGCGAGGCCGCCGTCCGTCAACTCCTGGGTGCGCGCTTCGTCCGTGAAGAGCCGTACACCCCTCCCACGAGGTTCAACTGACCCATGTACGACGGCATCGTCCAAGACCTGATCGACGAGTTCGGGCGCCTTCCCGGCATCGGCCCGAAGTCGGCCCAGCGCATCGCGTTCCACATCCTGCAGACCCCGTCGTTCGACGTGTCCCGACTGGCGCAGCTGTTGTCGGAGCTCCGTGAGCGCGTCAGGTTCTGCGAGATCTGCGGTAACGTCTCCGAGCAGACCCAGTGCTCCATCTGCCGCGACCCTCGCCGCGATCGCACCTTCATCTGCGTCGTCGAAGACGCGAAAGACGTCTCGGCGATCGAACGGACTCGAGAGTTCCGGGGGCTCTATCACGTGCTCGGCGGCTCGATCAGCCCCATGGCGGGCATCGGGCCCGACGACCTGCGGATCGCGCAGCTCATGCAGCGCCTCGCCGACGGCACCGTGACCGAGGTCATCCTCGCGACCAACCCCAACCTCGAAGGCGAGGCGACGGCGACGTATCTCAGCCGCCTCCTCAGGACGCTCGAGATCAGCGTCACCCGGCTCGCCTCGGGGCTGCCGGTCGGCGGCGACCTGGAGTACGCCGACGAGGTCACCCTCGGCCGTGCGTTCGAGGGCCGTCGCGCCGTCTGAGGTCACTCGGTCGGGGCGAACAGCTCCGGCTCGTGAGCGAGCGTGCGTTCGACGGCGGCCAGGATGTCCTCGTCCGCGAGGCGGTACTCGTCGTTCACGCGCTCCTCGGCTTCGCCCCACGCATCGTCGTCCCCGATTCCGGCGGTCTCCTCGTATTCGGCCGCGGCCCGGTCGACGGCCTCGGCCGTCGGCTCGAGACCGAGGGTGCGGTAGCCGTCGGCGACCGCGTCGAGAGGGAAGTCCTCGTCAGCGGCGTGCACCTCGACGGCGTACCAGAAGCCGCCGTTGTGGACCGTGCCGTGAAAGGTCAGCACTCGCCGGGCGGCGAGGTCGCCGGCGAGGGTAGCGGGAACGTCGTCGTCGACGGCGCGGTTCCAGATCGCGTCACTCGCAGAGCTCATGCGCAGAGCCTAGGCGAGGGGTCAGGACCGCTCGCGCGCTCGGGCCCGGATGACCGTCCCGAGCGAGGCCCGCAGGGGTTGGCCCACGTAGATCCCGAGCGAGGCGCCGACGGCGAGAGCGATCCCGATGGTGGCAGCCGACGCGAGGGTCGTGAACCCCTCCAGGAGCAGGGCCGTGCTGCTCCCGGACTCCACGACACCGAGAAGCCCTCGGAAGACGGCTGCACCGGGAACCATGGGGAGGATCGCCGCCGTCGTGATCGCAACCGACGGCACATGCAGCCGATAGGCCGCGAGGATGCCGACGAGGCTGCCCGCGAAGGCACCGACGCCGCTGGCGGCCGCCGTCTCGAAACCGAGGGCGGATGCCGCGGTGTACCCCGCCCAGGCGACGACGCTGAGTCCGACACTGACCGCCACGACACGAAGACCGGCGCCGTTGTAGATGGTCACCGAGACGGCGATGAGCGCCGCGCCCACGAACTGCAGCGGCAGCGGCCCGAAGGGCAGCGGGTCGTTCGGAACGTCCATCCCGGCGCCGACCACCCGGGCGGTCTCGAGACCCGCGAGGATGCCGATCACGACGCCGAGGGTCTGCGTCATGAGTTCGAGGATGCGGCCCGTCGCCGTCAGTGCGAAGCCGTCGATCGCGTCCTGCGCGGCGCCGACCACCGTGAGACCCGCGAGCATCAGGACGATCCCCGACGCGACGATCACCGTCGGTCTGATGTCCTGCGCGACCGGCCACCCGGTCGCCTCGAGACTCGGAGCGACGGCGGCGATGAGGGTCAGGACGAAGGCGCCGGCGACCTGGCTGAAGAAGAACGGAACATGCGCCCGACCGAGGAGGAACTGCGTGATCGCGGCGCCGCCCGCGGCGATGAAGGAGAGCAGGATGACGAGCCAGTTCGCCCCGAACATGACCGCGACCCCGACGGCGAGAAGCGCCTGAGCCGTGACGATGACCGGCGGGTGGTACGCGAACGGCGTGCGGCGCACGATGCGGAACTCCGCGCGGGCGGCGTCGACCGGCATCCCGCCCCGGATCTCGGTGACGAGGGCCTGGAGGCGCTGCAGGCGGGCGTGATCAGGGGCCTGGCTGCGGACGACGCGCATGAGGGTGATCGGCTTGTCGGCGCCGCTTCGGTGATGCGCGACGGTGATCGAGTTGTAGCTGACGTCGACGTGGACGGGGTCGAGCCCGTAGACGCCGGCGATGCGCACGATCGTCAGGGTGACCTCGCTCGCGGGAGCTCCCGAGGCGAGCATCGACTCCCCGATGCGGATGCTGAGGTCGAGGACCCCGACGGCGAAGGCGTCGTCGATCACCGGGAGCATCTCGGTGTGCGGCGTCGAGTTCTCGGGGGAGCGGACGAGTGCCTGCAGCGACGTGAAGAACTGGCGTCGTCCCATGCCTGCCAGCCTAAATGAGCGTCCCCCGTCACAGGGTCGGCGTCACATGGCGGTGACGGCACGAGGCGCTCCGTAGGATGGTGCCCGGGCGTGAGCCACCGCCCGCCGGCGACGTCCGGCATCCACCCGGGAGTATCCGACATGGCCCTGATCGTCCAGAAGTACGGCGGTTCCTCCGTCGCCGACGCCGAGAGCATCCGACGCGTCGCGAAGCGGATCGTCGACGCCCGACGTGCCGGGAACGACGTCGTCGTCGCCGTGAGCGCGATGGGCGACACGACCGACGAACTGCTCGACCTGGCCTCTCAGGTCTCGCCGCTGCCGGCGCCGCGCGAACTCGACATGCTCCTCTCCAGCGGTGAGCGCATCTCGATGGCGCTGCTCGCCATGGCCATCAACTCGATGGGCTTCGAGGCGCGGTCGTTCACGGGCAGCCAGGCAGGCATGATCACCGACAGCTCGCACGGGGCCGCTCGCATCGTGGACGTCACGCCGGTCCGCGTCCGCGAGGCGCTCGACGAGGGGGCCATCGTCATCGTCGCCGGATTCCAGGGTTTCAGCCGCGACACGCGAGACATCACGACGCTCGGGCGCGGGGGCTCCGATACGACCGCCGTCGCGCTCGCCGCTGCGCTGAACGCCGACGTCTGCGAGATCTACAGCGATGTCGACGGCATCTTCACCGCCGACCCCCGTGTCGTACCGAAGGCTCGCAAGCTCGCGACCGTCACGTCCGAGGAGATGCTCGAGCTCGCCGCGAACGGCGCGAAGGTGCTGTACATCCGGGCCGTCGAGTTCGCCCGCCGCCACGGCGTCATGATCCACGCCCGCTCGACCTTCAGCTCGGGCGTCGGCACCTATGTTCTCGGTGCGGGGATGACCGCCCCCGACCACGAAGAGGGAGAAGAGATGGAAGAGCCCATCGTCACCGGTGTCGCCACCGACCTCAGCCAGGCCAAGATCACCGTCGTCGGTGTGCCCGACGTCCCCGGCAAGGCCGCCGACATCTTCAAGATCGTGGCGAAGTCCGGTGCGAACGTCGACATGATCGTGCAGAACGTGTCGGCCGCCGCGACCGGTCGCACCGACATCTCCTTCACGCTCCCCAAGGCCGAGGCCTCGACGGCGCTCCGCGCGCTGTCGGTCGAGCAGACCGCGGTCGGCTTCGACAAGCTCGTCCACGACGACCAGATCGGCAAGCTGTCGGTCGTCGGCGCCGGCATGCGCACCCACTCGGGCGTCTCCGCGACGCTGTTCGAGGCGCTGTCGACGACGGGCGTCAACATCGAGATGATCTCGACGTCGGAGATCCGCATCTCGGTCGTCGTCCGCGGTGACGACCTCGCTGAGGCGGCACGTGTCGTGCACACCGCCTACGGACTCGACGGCGACACCGAAGCCGTCGTCCACGCGGGCACGGGTCGCTGACGGGTCACCTCTGCGTGCGGAGCCAGTCGACGAAGCTCGGCCCGGCGATGGTCGCCCCCGGTCCCGGCAGGGCGAGGCCGTCGCGCATGCCGCGCATCTGAGCGCCCGGGATGTTGACCGGAATGACGAGCCGCCGCGATCCGTCGCGGTGCACCCAGGCCCGGATCATCCGGTCCAGGCGTTCCTCGCGGGGACCGGCGAGGTCCGGCACCCGCCCCTGCGCGCCTGCGACGGCGAGGTCGATGAGCTGCGCGGCGACCTCCGCCGCGGCGACCGGCTGCACCCGTGCACGCGGAGCGAGCTGAAGCGGCCCGAGGCGCGCCTGCACCGCGACCTGCCCGGCGAACTCGTGGAACTGCGTGGCCCGCAGGATGCTCCATGGCACCGCACTCTGTTCGTAGAGGTGCTCCTGGCGGACCTTGCCGGCGTAGTAGCCGTGGGGATTCCGGTCGATCCCGACGATCGACAGCAGCACGACGTGCCCCACCCCGGCGTTCGCGGCGGCGGCGAGCAGGGCGCCGGATGCCGCTTGGAAGAATTCCGTCGCGGTCGCCGCGCTCGTCGTCCCGACGCTCGCCGCGTCCACGACCGCGTCCGCTCCTGCCAGAACGCGTTCGACACCCGCCCGGTCTCGCAGATCCACCCCCGCCGCTCGCGACACGACGACCACGTCGTGTCCTCCCGCCCGCGCCTGCTGCACGACGAGTCTTCCGACCGTGCCCGTTCCGCCTGCCACTGCGATCTTCATGTCGCCCCTTTCGAAGGTGTGTCACTGTGGTGACGACGCAGCCTCCGCGAATGTGAGGCCGGAGATGGAGATCGCCATGACGGATGCCGCGACGCAGCCCGTCGGCGACGTCGACGCCCACCGGCGCACCCTCGTCGCGGCCGCGTACCGGATGCTCGGAACGGTCGCCGATGCCGAGGACGCCGTGCAGGAGGCCTTTCTGCGATGGCTGCGGTTGAGCGATGTCGAGCGTGCGGCCGTCTCGAATCCGGGCGGTTGGCTCATGCGGGTGACAGGGCGGATCTGCCTCGACGTCCTGGGATCCGCACGCGTCCGGCACGAGACGTATGTGGGGGAGTGGTTGCCGGAGCCGGTGCCGGTCGGCACGTCGACCGGAGACCCCGCCGACGCCGTGGTCGGGGCGGAAGGGGTGTCCACCGCGCTCCTCCTGGTGCTGGAGACTCTCACCCCCGCCGAGCGCGTCGCCTTCGTGCTGCACGAGGCGTTCGCGGTGCCGTTCGCCGAGATCGCCGAGGTGCTGGGGAGGTCGGCGGACGCGTGCCGGCAACTGGCGGCATCCGCTCGCCGTCACGTCGGGCGCCGCGCGGGCGCCGGCGTCCCGCGGGGCCGTCACGACGAACTGATCGCGGCCTTCGCCGCCGCGAGTGCGAGCGGGAGTCTCGACGCCCTCGTCCGGGTGCTCGCGCCCGACGTCGTCCTGGTCTCCGACGGCGGCGGGATCGTGTCCGCCGCGCGGCGGCCCGTCCGCGGTGCAGATCACGTCGCGCGGTTCCTCCTCGGACTCGCAGCGAAGCAGCCGACCGCGGCATACGAGCCCGCCGTCACAGGGGACGGGCTCGGGTTCGCGATCCGGATGGACGGTGTCCTCGCCGCGGTGGTGACCTTCGCGACCGACGGCGAGCGGATCACCGACGTCTGGATGATGCGGAACCCCGAGAAGCTCCGAGCCTGGGCGTAGCGCCCCGCGGCGACACATGCGGATCGCGGTACCCGGCGCGCCGGTAGAATCGCCGGAACCCGCTCTCCTGCGCCCTGCCGCGACGTCCCGTCGCGCGGCGCCGCACCCTCGAGGAACCGCACCATGACCGTCTTTTCCGAATCGGGATTCTCCGTCGCCGTCGTCGGCGCCACCGGACAGGTCGGGACGGTGATGCGCGACATCCTCGTCGACCGCGCTTTCCCGATCCGCGAGCTGCGCCTGTTCGCGACGGCACGCTCGGCGGGCTCGCCGATCGAGGTCGACGGTCGCGAGATTGTCGTCGAGGACGTCGCGACGGCGGACCCCAGCGGCATCCAGATCGCCCTGTTCTCGGCGGGTGCCACCGGATCCCGCGCCCACGCTCCCCGCTTCGCGGAGGCCGGCGCGGTCGTCATCGACAACTCGAGCGCCTGGCGCATGGACCCCGAGGTGCCGCTCGTCGTCAGCGAGGTCAACCCGCACGCGATCCACGATCTCCCCAGGGGCATCATCGCGAACCCGAACTGCACGACCATGGCCGCGATGCCCGTCCTCAAGCCGCTGCATGTCGAGGCCGAACTCGTCCGGCTCACCGTCAGCACGTACCAGGCGGTCTCGGGCTCCGGCCTCGCCGGCGCCGAGGAGCTCCTCGGCCAGGTCGAGTCCGTCGTCGCCCAGGGCGGCGCCATCGGGCTCGTGCACGACGGTGCCGCGGTGGACTTCCCCGAGCCGCAGAAGTACGTCGCGCCGATCGCCTTCAACGTCATCCCCTTCGCGGGCAGCCTCGTCGACGACGGCGACAACGAGACCGACGAGGAGAAGAAGCTCCGCAACGAGAGCCGCAAGATCCTCGAACTCCCGGGCCTCCGCGTCGCCGGCACGTGCGTCCGCGTTCCGGTCTTCACGGGCCACTCGCTGTCGATCCACGCGGAGTTCGCGCAGGACATCTCGCCCGACCGCGCCCGTGAGATCCTCGCGGACGCCGCAGGCGTCGCCCTGGCCGACGTCCCCACGCCGCTCGCTGCCGCCGGAGCTGACCCGAGCCTCGTCGGACGCATCCGCGCCGACCAGTCCGCGCCCGAGGGCAAGGGGCTCGTGCTCTTCATCAGCAACGACAACCTCCGCAAGGGCGCGGCGCTCAACGCCGTCCAGATCGCCGAGCTCGTCGCGGCCGACCTGGCCGCCCGCGTCTGAGGACGGATGCCGGGTCCCGCCCCGCGTGATGAGACCCGGCATCCGCCTTTCATCAGGGGAAAGAACCCGCTTTCCTGCCGCCTCGACCGGCGGCGGGCGGCGACTCCCGCCGTGGCGGCGACGTAGACTGGATGACCGTGACTGACAATCCCGGAGCAGACGATCAGGCCGCAGAGAACGCCGCAGCAGCCGGCCCCGCCGCAGTGAGTCCGACGGACACCTACGACGCCCTGCTCATCGGCGGCGGCATCATGAGCGCCACGCTCGGCACCCTCCTGCAGCAGCTCGAACCGGACTGGAAGATCGGCGTCTTCGAACGCCTCTCCGAGGTCGCCCAGGAGTCCTCCAACGCGTGGAACAACGCGGGTACGGGTCACGCCGCCCTCTGCGAGCTGAACTACACGCCCGAGGGTCCGGACGGAAAGATCGACCCGGCCAAGGCGATCGGCATCAACGAGCAGTTCCAGCAGTCGCGTCAGCTGTGGAGCGCGCTCATCGAGCGCGGCGTCCTCGATGAGCCGTCCACCTTCATCAACGCGACGCCGCACATGACCTTCGTCCGCGGCGAGAAGGATGTCGCCTTCCTCAAGAAGCGCTACGAGGTACTCAGGGAGCAGCCGCTGTTCGCCGGCATCGAGTACTCCGAGGACTCCCGCGTCATCAACGAGTGGGCGCCGCTGCTCATGCAGAAGCGCCGCAAGGGCGAGCCGTTCGCAGCCACCCGCGTCCCCGCCGGCACCGACGTCGACTTCGGGTCGCTCACGCGCCAGCTCTTCGAGCACCTCGCCGCTTCCGGTGTCGACGTCGAGACCAACCGCGAGGTCCGGAACCTGAAGCGCCAGAAGGACGGCACGTGGGAGGTCACCTACCGTCATACGGTCGGTCGCACGCCCGGAAAGGTGCGCGCGCGGTTCGTCTTCGTGGGTGCGGGCGGCTGGGCCATCAAGCTCCTGCAGCGCTCCGGCATCCCCGAGATCTCGGGCTACGGCGTGTTCCCGATCGGCGGCCAGTGGCTGAAGACCTCGAAGCCCGAGCTCGTCGCGCAGCACAAGGCGAAGGTCTACTCGCAGGCGTCCGTCGGTGCGCCCCCCATGTCGGTCCCGCACCTCGACACGCGTGTCGTCGACGGTGAGGCGTCCCTGCTGTTCGGTCCGTTCGCCACGTTCAGCCCGAAGTTTCTGAAGAACGGCCGGATGACGGACATCGTCGCCCAGGTGCGCCCCGGCAACATCCTGCCGATGCTGAAGGTCGCCGTCGACAACCCGGGCCTCATCAAGTACCTCGTCAGCGAACTGCTGAAGGGCCACGGCAAGAAGGTCGATTCCCTCCGCGACTTCATGCCGGGCGCGCGCGACGAGGACTGGGAGCTGCTGCAGGCCGGCCAGCGTGCGCAGGTCATGAAGAAGGACCCGAAGAAAGGCGGCGTGCTGCAGTTCGGCACCGAGGTCGTGAGCTCCGCCGACGGGTCGATCGCCGGCCTGCTGGGCGCCTCTCCGGGGGCCTCGACGGGTGCGTCGATCATGCTCGGCCTGCTGAAGACGTGCTTCCCCGACCGCCTGGCGGGCTGGGAGCCCACCCTCAAGACGCTCATCCCCACGTACGGTCAGACGCTCAACACGTCTCCCGAGACGGCCTCCGAGGTGCTGCAGAAGACCGCGGCCGCGCTGCAGATCAACGTCTGAGACGCGCCCGTGGCGAAGCTGTACTTCCGCTACGGCGCGATGAATTCGGGCAAGTCGACGGCCCTGCTGCAGGCGGCGTTCAACTACGAGGAACGCGGCCAACGCGTGCTGCTCGCCAAGCCCGAGATAGACACGAAGGGCGCCGACCAGATCTCGAGCCGCCTCGGCGTCGAACGCACGGTCGACTTCCTCATCGGCCCCGACGACGATGCGCGCGAGGTGTTCGCCGAGCACCGCCGCCGCGTCCAGCGCGAGGCGGAGGCCGCCCTCGTTCCCGACATGCGGACCGACGTGGCCTGCCTCCTCGTCGACGAAGCGCAGTTCCTCGCCCCTGAGCAGATCGACGACCTCCTGCGCATCGCGGTGAGCGACGGCATCCCGGTCCTGGCATACGGTATCCGGACGGACTTCCAGACGCGCGCCTTCCCCGGGTCCGCTCGCCTCATGGAGCTCGCCCACAGCCTCGAGGAGCTGAAGACGATCTGCCGGTGCGGCAGCAAAGCTCTCTTCAATGCGCGCCTCGTCGGCGGACGGTTCGTCTTCGACGGCGATCAGGTCGCGATCGACGAGCTGTCGCCCGACCGCGTCACCTACGAATCGATGTGCGCGCGGTGCTACCTGCGCGAATCGGGCGAGCGGCTCCGCTGAGGGCTCAGAGGGTCGGGATCAGCCCGTCGAGGAACTCGGCGGTGTCTTCCCAGCCCGCCACGGCGTGACAGGTGACGCCCATGGCCAGCACGGGATAGTCGTTGCCGTGCTCGTCGAGGCGATCGCCCACGAACAGCATGTCGTCGAGGGCGATGCCGGTCTGCTCGGCGAGCTTGCGCATGCCGTAGGCCTTGTCGATGCCGCGGTGCGTGATGTCCACCGACGTCGACCCGCCCGAGCGCACCTCGAGATCGGGGATGCGGGCTGCCACGGCGTCCCGCAGCGCGTTCTTCTTCTCGCCCGTGGGATCCCACGCCGTCTTGGCATCCAGGGGAGCGGACTGGCCGAGTGCGGAGAACGTGATCTGGGAACCGCGGTCCTCGAGGATGGGGCCCCAGGTCTCGCTCTCCCAGAGGCCGAGGCGCTTCGCCTCTTCCTCCACGGCGGACAGCGCCCGTGACTTCTCGTCGTCGGTCAGGGAGAGGGCGTACACCGTGTCGATCCCGTCGGCGGTGAGCCGGTAGTACTGCGTGCCGCACGTGGGCATCAGGTGCAGGCGGGCGAGAGTCGCGGCATCCGTCTCGGGAAGCTTCTCCACCACCTGCGTCCGGAACTGCTGCAGCTGCCCGCCCGAGATGATCGCCACCTCGACACGCTCGGCGAGGCGAAGGAGGAGGTCGCCCATGCGCGGATCGATGGCGGTCTTCGAGGGCGCGAGCGTGTCGTCGAGATCGAAGGCGACGAGGCGGGGAGAGGTCATGGTGCTCCGGTTCCGTGGAAGGTGCGATGGCCCCTCCGAGGAGGGATGCGAAAGGCCCCGCCGGAATCCGGCGGAGCCTCTCTGCGGTCGGGGTGACAGGATTTGAACCTGCGGCCTCGTCGTCCCGAACGACGCGCGCTACCAAGCTGCGCCACACCCCGTGGCAACCCTCCAAGCCTACCCTGCCGACCGCCCCACGGGCGAATCGTCGGCGCGTCGTGCGCGGAGGACGAGGACGGATGCCTCGGGCCGGCACCCGAAGCGGACGGGGGCGTAGATGGAGTGGCCGAGTCCCGCGCTGACGTTCAGCGGCACGGTCCGCCCGCCGTGGGTCCACTGGCTCCGCCCGCGGGCCTGATCGAGCGGGATGTCGCAGTTGGCGACGAGCGCCTTCTTCGCGAACGGGATGCGGACCTGACCGCCGTGCGTGTGACCGGCGAGCAGCAGATCGGAACCGGCATCCGTGAAGGCGTTCAGGACGCGCTGATACGGCGCGTGAGTGACACCCAGGCGCAGGCGGGGGGCGCCGTCGTCGGGCAGCGTCTCGAAGGCGGTGGTCGCAGCGTCGAGGTCGTCCCACTCCCGGTGCGCGTCGTCGACGCCGAGGGCATCGATGCGCAGGCCGGCGACACGGACACTCGCCGCCGTGTTGTCGAGGGCTGTCTGCCCGAGGTCGCTCAGATAGGCGTCCAGCGCGTCGGTGTCGAGGCGGCGGCCGCGCACGGGGTGATCGGACGGCCCGGTGAAGTACTTGAGCGGGTTCCGCCCACTGGGGGCGACCTTGTCGTTCGAGCCGTGGACGAAGAAGCCGGGCACTCCGCGCAGGGGTTCGAAGGCCGCTCGGATGCCGCGGATCCCCTCATCGTGACCGAGGTTGTCACCCGTGTTGACGACGAGGTCGGGCTGCACGGCGTCAGCGAGATCGGCGATCCACCGCTGTTTCCGGTGCTGCCACGGGGCCATGTGGGCATCCGACAGGTGCAGGACGGTCAGCGACGGGCTGCCCTCGGGGAGGACGGTGAGCTCGTGGCGGCGCACCGTGAAGAGGTAGCGCTCGATCCCCATGCCCCACACGAGCGCCGAGACGCCGACCGCCCCCACCGCGCCGAACGCGGTGAGGGCGGTCCGTGACGCAGGCCTCACGGGCCGTTGCCGTCGCCGTTGTTGCCGTTCCCGTTCCCGTTCCCGTTCCCGGGACCGCCGCCGTTTCCGCCGCAGTCCTTGGCCTGGTACTGGATCGTGATGGCATCGTCCCGGCCGACGGTCTGACCGGCGGCGGGATCCGTCCCGGTCACCACGCCCTCGGGCGGAGCCCCCTCGTCCTGGGTGCAGCTCTGCTCCAGGTTCGTGAACCCGGCCCCGGTGAGCGCGGCAGCCGCCTGTTGCGGGGTTCCGCTCACGCCGGGAACCACGACTCCCTTGCCGTCGCTGGGGCTGATCGTGACCGTCGTGCCGGACACGACGCGACCTGCGCCGGGGCTCTGCGCGACGACGGTGCCCTCGGCCTCGGGCGAGGCCACCGGGTCGCCGACGGTGACGCTGAAGCCGGCCTCCTCGATGCGCTTCGTCGCGGCGTCCACGTCCAAGCCGACCACGTTGGGCAGCTGGGCGTACGAACGCTTCGTCAGCTCCTGGGAGGGCTTCGGGAACGCGGAGCCGCCGAATTCCGCGTTGGCTGCGCGCTGCATGGCGGGCCAGATGGAGTTACGGATGCGCGAGAGCTTGTAGCCGCTCACGACGTGCTCGTCGAGGCGTTCGTTCACCCACTCGCCCTTGCTGTTCTTCTTCGCGTTGACGTTCCCGACCCAGACGGCGGTCGTGACCTTCGAGCTCGACCCGATCATCCACGTGTGGATGAACTCGTGGATGCCGGTCTTCCCGAAGACGGGAACGCCGTCGAACGTCCGGGCGCCGCTACCGGTTCCGCTGGCGGACATGACGCTCTGCAGGACGTACGCCGCCGTGGCAGCCACATCCTCGCTCAGCTTCCGCTCGCACTTCGTGTCGGGGATGGGCTGATCCTTGCCGTCCGCGTCCACGACGCGATCGATGGCTTTCGCCGCGCAGAGGGTGCCGTTCGACGCGATCGTCGCGTACGCGTTGGCCATGTCGACAGGGGCCACGGCCTGTGAGCCGAGCACGTCGTACGGCTGGTTCTGCTCGTCGAGCGGTCCACCGTTGCCCGTGGTGACTCCGAGATCCATCGCCACCCGGTTCGTGGAGCAGACCGAGATCTTCTCAGCCATGGTCAGGAAGCCGGAGTTCAGCGAGTCCTTCGTGAAGCGAGCCACGGTTCCGCTGTATCCGGGATTCCGTTCGAAGTTGCCGATCTTGTTGGTGCCGTCGGGCGCCTTGCCCGGGCCGGTCCACACCGTCTGAGTGTTGCCGTCGCAGGTCTCCACCGACTTCTTGCCGATGCGACCGTTCAAGATCTCGTTGACGGAGTGGCCCTGCTGCATCCAGTTGATGAGGCTGAAGACCTTGTAGGTCGACCCGGCCGAGTGGCCGCCGCCGCCGTTCGCCACAGGGACGTTGTAGTTGACCTGGGTGGTGCCCTTCTCGCCGACCTGGTCGCTCCACGGGCGGTTCTGCACCATGGAGAGGACGCGTCCCGTTCCCACCTCGACCTGCACGCCCGAGGCGCCGAGGTCCATGTAGCTCACGCTGGCCGGAACGACGGAGATCGCCTTGTTCGCCTTCTCCTGCAACCCGGTGTTCAGGGTGGTGTAAACCTTGAGACCCCCGCGGCGCAGCGTGGCCAGTCGGTCGTTCTCGGTCTTGCCGAACGCCTCGTCCTTCCGGATGATCGACGTGACGTACGCGCAGAAGAACTCCGACCCCTTGGCCACCGAGCAGCCCTGCGGGCGGGAAGTGATCTTGGGAGCGATCGGAGCCTCGATCGCCTCGTCCCGCTCTGCCTTGGTGATCTTCTTGTCTTCGAACAGGCGGTTGAGGACGTAGTCCTGCCGAACCTTGGTCAGGCGGTAGCCGTCGTCCTTGCTGTTGATGAGCTCGCCCGCCTTGTTGGTGACCGAGCCGCCGGGCTTGTCGATGCGCAGGGTGTTCGGCTCCTGCACCATGCCGGCGATCACCGCGGCCTGCGCGATGGTGAGCTTGTCGGGCGTCGTGTCGAAGTAGTGGCGGGCCGCCGCGCCGATGCCGTAGACCGAGCCGCCGAAGTGGGCGATGTTGAGGTACCCGATGAGGATCTCGTCCTTGGAGTACTTCTTCTCGAGCTGGATCGCGTAGCGCATCTCCTGGATCTTGCGCTGATAGCCCGATGTGCCCTGGTTGGCGGTGGTCTCCTTGTAACAGGCGTACACCTGGTCCTGATCGGTGGCCTTCGCCTCACAGGCCTGCTGCAGGACGTTCTTCACGTACTGCTGCGTGATCGACGACCCGCCGCGATTCGAGTTCGACGTCGCGTTGCGCGCGAGCGCACCGAGCGTGCCGATCAGGTCGATGCCGCCGTGGGTGTAGAAGTTCTTGTCCTCGCTCGAGAGGATGGCGTCGTACATGACCGGTGCGACCTGATCGAAGGTGACCGGGATGCGGTTCTGGTCGTAGAACTCGGTGAGTTTGACGTCCTTGCCCTCGTCGTTCTTGGCGTAGATCGTCGTCGGGAGCATCAGCTTCTCGATCTTGAGATAGCTCGGCATGTCCTCGAACATCTGGATCGCGCTCGATGCGGCGTACCCGGACACCGCGATGGCGGGAGTGATGGTCGCCGAGACGAGGAGGCCAGCGACGGCGCTGAGGCCGACGAGGCCCATGAGGCCTCCGAGCACACCGGTGGCCGTGCGTTTCGAGTGGGGCATAGGCTGATCGTAAGGGAGATAGCTGGGGGATGCCTCGGTGACGCTCCCTATGTCGAGCCCGCCAGGGCCGCGCCGCGACGACCTCCGGGAGACCCGAAATGACCACGTGGGAGTACATGACCACTCCGCTGCTGATCCACAACACCGCCGCGATCCTCAACAACTGGGGCAAGCAGGGGTGGGAGCTCGTGCAGGTCGTCACCGGCCCCGAGGGCGGTCTCGTCGGCTACTTCAAGCGTCCGTCGGGCGGCGAGGGTTCTGCGAACGCCGGGCTCGATGCCGCGGCCGTCGCCGCGCGACAGTTCGGTCAGGGCTGATGTCGGTCACCGCACGGCTGGCCGAGCTCGGTATCGAGTTGGGTTCGGTCGTCCCACCGCTGGCCTCTTACATCCCTGCGAAGGTGCACGGCGATCTCGTCTACACCTCCGGTCAGCTCCCCATGGTCGACGGCACGATGCCGGCAACGGGCAAGGTCGGCGACGGCGAGGGGCTCGTGTCCGCCGACGAGGCCGCGTCGCTCGCTCGCCAGTGCGCCCTGAACGCCGTCGCGGCCGCGGCCGACGCCGTCGGAGGCGTGGACCGGTTGACCGGCGTCCTGAAGGTGACGGGATTCGTGGCATCCGTGCCGGAGTTCACCGGACACCCCGCGGTCATCAACGGCGCGAGCACCGTGCTCGGCGAGATCTTCGGCGACGCGGGACGGCACGCCCGCTCCGCCGTCGGGGTGGCGGCGCTGCCCATCGACAGCCCCGTCGAGGTAGAGGTCGTCTTCTCCCTTTCCTGAGGCTGCCGGGGCACCCGGTCAGCTCTTCTGCGTCACCTGACCCTTGATGGTGGACATGACCATCGTGTCGGCGAGGGTCGTCGTGTCGCCGACCTCGCGTCCCTCGGCCACGTCGCGGAGCAGGCGTCGCATGATCTTGCCGCTGCGGGTCTTGGGGAGCTCGGTCACGATGTAGACATCGCGGGGGCGGGCGATCGGGCCGATCTGATCGCCGACCCACGCGCGCAGCTTGTCGACGAGCCCGTCGAGCGAGTTCGCCTTCATGTACGACTCCTTGATGACGCAGAAGGCCACGACCGCCTGACCCGTCGTCTCGTCGGACGCACCGACGACCGCCGCTTCGGCGACGGCTTCGTTACCGACGAGGGCCGATTCGATCTCCGTCGTCGACAGGCGGTGACCGGACACGTTCATGACATCGTCGACGCGGCCGAGGAACCAGACGTCGCCCTCTTCGTCGAGGCGTGCGCCGTCGCCCGCGAAGTAGAAGCCCTGATCGGCGAACTTGTCCCAGTAGGTCTCCTTGAAGCGCTCGGGGTCGCCCCAGATGCCGCGCAACATGCTCGGCCACGGCTCCGTCAGCACGAGCAGACCGCCGTTGCCGTTGCCGACCTCCTGACCCTGGTCGTCCACGACGTCGAGGCTGATGCCCGGAAGGGGCACCTGCGCGCTCCCGGGCTTCGTCTCGGTCACGCCGGGCAGTGCGGACACCATGATCGCGCCCGTCTCCGTCTGCCACCACGTGTCGACGATGGGTGCGCGATCGCCGCCGATGACGTGGCGGTACCACATCCACGCCTCCGGGTTGATGGGCTCGCCGACGCTGCCCAGCAGGCGCAGCGACGATAGGTCGTGCTGTTCGGGGATGCTGCGGCCGAGCTTCATGAACGATCGGATGGCGGTCGGCGCGGTGTAGAGGATCGTCACCCCGTACTTGGCGACGATCTCCCACCACCGGCCGGGATGCGGGGTGTCGGGTGTGCCCTCGTAGATCACCTGGGTCGCACCGTTGGCCAGCGGCCCGTAGGTGACGTACGTGTGCCCCGTGATCCACCCGATGTCGGCGGTGCACCAGTAGACATCGGTCTCGGGGTGGAGATCGTGGACGGCCTTGTTCGTGAACGCCGCCTGTGCGAGGTACCCGCCGCTCGTGTGCAGGATGCCCTTCGGCTTCCCCGTCGTTCCCGAGGTGTAGAGGATGAACAGCGGGTTCTCCGCGGGGAAGGGCTGCGCGACGTGATCCGCGGATGCCGCGGGTACGAGGTCGTGCCACCAGAGGTCACGCTCCTCCTGCCAGCTGACCTCGTTCTCGGTGCGCTTGACGACGAGGACGTGCTCCACGGTCTCCTGCGGGCCGTGTCCGCGGTCGCCGAGTGCCTGGTCCACGGCGGGCTTGAGGGGGGAGATCTTCCCCTTCCGGTAGCCGCCGTCGCTGGTGATGACGAGCTTCGCGCCGGCGTCGTCGATGCGGGAGCGCAGGCTGTCGGCGGAGAAGCCGCCGAAGACGACGGAGTGGATCGCGCCGATGCGGGCGACGGCGAGCATCGAGGCGACGGCCTCGGGGATCATCGGCAGGTAGATCGCGACGCGGTCGCCGGACTCGACGCCGAGGTCGGTCAGGACGTTCGCGAGACGTTTCACCTCGTCGGTGAGCTCGGCATACGTGACGCGACGTTCATCGCCGGGTTCACCCTCCCACAGGAGGGCGATGCGGTCGCCGTGACCCGCCTCCACGTGGCGGTCGAGGCAGTTGTACGCGACGTTGAGCTCGCCGTCCTCGAACCAGGTCGCGAATGGCGGGTTCGACCAGTCGAGAGCCTTGGTGAACGGCTTCTCCCAGTGGAGCGCGCGCGCCTGCTCGGCCCAGAACGCCTCACGGTCGGCCGTTGCCTCGTCGTAGAGATCGGCGTGCGCGTTGGCCTGCTCGGCGAACTCCGCGGACGGCGCGAAGCGTCGGGTCTCGGTGAGGAGGTGGTCGATCTGGCTGCTCATGCGGCGCTCCTTTGCGTCCCGGCCGTCGTGGCCTCGTGCGGCGATGCGGTCACTCTAATTTTCGGCGCCGACGCGCGACTACCGCCGATAGTGGGTGAGGGCGAATTCACAAGATGCAGGGGCGCGGTCGCGTCCGGGATGAGCGTAAGATCATTATCGCCCGAACATCGATTCGGCTTCGCGATCGCACTGATCCCCCCTGATGCGCGATCGCGTGGGCGGCACCCTTTCCCCCCACTGGGTGCCGCCCTCCTCTTTCTCTCGGCGTGAGGTCCCGCCGTCTTCTGCACACGCCCGCTCCGGCGGTCGTCATGCACGTGGGTGAGCCGTCAGGGCCCGTGGGGGTATGCCGCCGCCTAGCGTCGCCGACATGCCGCATCCGTTCATCGTCGCCCGCCGAGGTGCCGGCACCGCCGCGCAGCCTCGACCGGTACCGGGGCATCCCGTGGTCGCTCCGCTCCGGCGATACCTTGCGGACCCGGACGTCACGGATGTCTTCGTCAACGGCTGCGACGGTCTCTACGTCGATCGCGGAGGAGGAACCGAGCGCGTGCCGGACTGGGGGCTCGACGAGCACGCCGTTCGTGACCTCGCGGTCGGCCTCATCGCGCTCGGTGGGCGCCATCTCGACGACGCCACTCCGTGCGCCGACGTCCGGTGGGAGCACGGTGTCAGAGTTCACGCGGTCCTGCCGCCGATCTCCTGCGCGGGGGCCACGATCTCGATCCGGCTGCCGGCGACGGGGATGCCGGACCTCGACGACCTCGGTCGACGCGGCGCGTTCGACGCGGCGATCGGTTCGCGGTTGGAGAGGCTCGTCGACCGGCGCGGCAACGTCCTGGTGACGGGTGCGACAGGCGCAGGCAAGACGACGTTGCTCGCCGCGCTGCTGGGGCGTGTACCCGTCTCGGAGCGGATCGTCACCATCGAAGACGTCGCGGAGCTCCGGATCTCCCACCCTCACCATGTCCGTCTCGAGGCGCGCCAGGCCAATCTCGAGGGCGTCGGTGCCATTCCGCTCGGACGGCTGCTCCGGGAAGCGCTTCGCATGCGTCCCGACCGCCTGGTGGTGGGGGAGTGCCGCGGTGAGGAGATCCGTGAGCTCCTCACCGCTCTGAACACAGGACACGACGGCGGAGCGGGGACAGTGCACGCGAGCGGCCTCGCCGACGTGCCCGCACGGCTCGAGGCCTTGGGAGCCCTCGCCGGTATGGACGATCGTGCCCTTGCGCGGCAGACGGCCAGTGCGATCGGCGCCGTCGTCCATGTGGAGCGCGGATCGGATGGCGTGCGCCGCGTCGTCGGGCTCGCCCGACCGGTCGTCAGAGCCGACCGGCTCGAGATCGAGGAGCTGTCGTGATGCGTCGAAAGGTGCGAGCGCCGTCGCCGGACGCGGCGGAGGTCGCCGCCGTCGTGCAGCGCCTCGCCGTCCTTCTGCAGGCGGGGATCGCGCCCCACGCCGCGTGGCGTCATCTCGCCGACGGGGGAGATCCGGCCGCGATCGCCGTGTGCGAGCGCCGGGATGCCGGTGGCTCGGCGGAGTCTGCTCTCGCCGAGCGCGGGGGCGCCTGGCAGCAGATCGGCATAGCCTGGCGCGTCGCGACGGTCGTCGGGGCGCCGCTCGCGGTGAGCTTGCGCGGACTCGCCGAGGCGCTCCGCGACGCGCACCAGGCCCGTGACGACGTCCGGGCGGCGCTCGCCGAGCCTCAGACGACCGCGCGTCTGATCGCGTGGCTGCCCCTCGTGGCGCTGGGCCTCGGCGCCGCCCTCGGGTTCGACCCGTTCTCGGTGCTCGCCACCCCCGCCGGTGCCGTCTGCCTGGTCGCGGGAGGACTCCTCATGCTGGTGACCCACCGGTGGACGCGTGCCCTGGTCGCGCGGGCGCAGCCGGGGGAGGAGATCCCGGGACTCGATGCCGAGGTGATCGCGATCGCGCTCTCGGGCGGCGTGTCCATCCCGCGGGCGGTCGAAGTGGCGACGGCCGCGTCCGGTCTCGCGCCCTCGGCCGACACCGAGGCGGTGCTCGCCCTGTCGCGGTCCGCCGGCGCCCCCGCAGTCGAGTTGCTGCGCGCGGATGCCGCGGCCCGCCGTCAGGCGGCGCGCACCGAGGGGCGACTCCGTGCCGCGACGCTCTCGGGCCGGCTGCTGCTTCCACTGGGGGTCTGCACGCTCCCCGCATTCTTGCTGCTCGGCGTCGGACCGATGCTGCTCTCCGTGCTCACCACGACCTCGCTCACCCTGTGAGCTCTCGACGTGCCCATCATTCGCAACCCAACGGAGGAGAACCATGACGACCCACGATCTGCCCACCCTGACCCGCCGCCGCGCGGCGGCGCTGTTCGCCGACGAGTCCGGCGCGGCGACCGCCGAGTACGCCATCGCCACGATGGCCGCCGTGGCCTTCGCGGGTTTGCTGGTGATCATCATGCGCTCGGACGAGGTGCGCGGCATCCTCACCGACCTGGTCCGGCGCGCCCTCACCGTCTCATGAGACGGGACGAGCGGGGATCGGTCGCGGCGGAGTTCGCCGTGACGGTCCCCGCCGTCGTCCTCGTCATCGTCCTGGCGGTATCCGCGCTCTCCGTGGGTGCGCGTCAGGTGCGTCTGGAGCACGCAGCGGCGCAGGCTGCACGCCTCGCGGCGCGTGAGGAGCCCGTCGAGCGGGTGCGGGCCGCGGCATCCGCTCTGGCTTCGGGTGCCTCGGTGCGGACCCGACGAGAGGGAGATCTGGTGTGTGCGGATCTGGCGGCCGGCGTCGGGGTGCCGTTGCCGCTGCCGGATCTGCAGGCGACGTCGTGCGCGCTCGCCGCGCCGGAGGACGGCTGATGGCCGGGACGGCGACGACGGTCGGTGTCCTCGCGGTGACGGCGACCCTCGCGGTGGGTTTCGTCACCGCGGGCGCGGCCGCCTCGACGGCTGCCCGTGCGGCCGGCGCTGCCGACGCCGCAGCCCTCGCCGCAGCCGACACCGCATCGGGTCTCGTGCTCGGAGAGCCGTGCGAGCAGGCGGCGGATGTCGCGGCGCACGTGGGCGCATCCCTCACCGCGTGCCGGCTCGACGGGCTGATCGCGACCGTCGAGGTCTCGGTCGCCTTCGCCGCGTGGGACGCGCGCGCCCGCGCACGCGCGGGGCCACCCCTCTCAGCGCACTCTTGACAATGCGGTGTGTATGGTGTGCAACGAAGAAAGGACGCCACGTGGCACAGGGCAAGAAGCTCGTCATCGTCGAGTCTCCGACGAAGATGCGCTCGATCCAGGGATACCTAGGTGACGGTTACGAAGTCATGAGTTCGGTCGGACACATCCGCGACCTCGCCGACAAGAAGGACATCCCCGCGGATCTGAAGAAGACCTCCGTCGGGAAGTACTCCATCGACATCGAGAACGACTTCACTCCTCTTTATGTGGAGAGCGACCGCGGCAAGAAGACGGTCACCGAGCTCAAGCGAGCCCTGAAGAACGCCGACGAACTCCTGCTCGCCACTGATGAGGACCGCGAAGGCGAAGCCATCGCGTGGCACCTGCTCGAGACTCTCAAACCCAAGGTCCCGGTCAAGCGGATGGTCTTCCACGAGATCACGAAGGACGCCATCCAAGCCGCGGTGAAGAACACCCGCGAACTCGATCACGCCCTCGTCGACGCGCAGGAGACCCGACGCATCCTCGACCGCCTCTATGGCTGGGACGTCTCCGACGTCACCCGCCGGAAGGTCGGCCAGGGGACGAGCGCCGGACGCGTCCAGTCCGCCGCCACCCGCATGGTCGTCGAGCGTGAGCGCGAGCGCATGGCGTTCGTCTCCGCCTCGTACTGGGACGTCGACTCCACCGCGGTGAAGGGATCGGATGCCTTCGCCATCCGTCTCGCCCGCCTCGACGGAGCACCGCTGGCCCGAGGCACCGATTTCGACGACACCGGCGCGCTGAAGAAGGCCGTCGTCGTCCTCACCGAGGATCAGGCCCGCGAGCTGGCCGCAGCGCTCGAAGCGTCCGCGACGGCATCCGTCGTCAGCGTCGAGGCCAAGCCCGGCACGCGCAGCCCGAAGCCCCCGTTCACGACCTCGACCCTCCAGCAGGAGGCCGGTCGCAAGCTCTCGATGAGCGCCAAGCACGCCATGGGCGTCGCGCAGCGGCTCTACGAAAAGGGCTACATCACCTATATGCGCACCGACTCGACCGCTCTGTCGGCCCAGGCGGTCACCGCCGCGCGCACGCAGGCGGTCGCGCTCTACGGCGACAAGGCCGTGCCCGCGAACCCGCGCAGCTACCGCAACAACGCGAAGAACGCGCAGGAGGCCCACGAGGCGATCCGTCCCTCGGGCGAGCACTTCCGCACGCCCAAGGAGGTCACCTCCGGGCTCGACCGCGACGAGGTGCGCCTGTACGAGCTCATCTGGAAGCGCACCGTCGCCAGCCAGATGGCCGACGCCAAGTACGAGACCACGACCGTCACGATCGACGCGGATGCCGCAGGCAAGACCGCGACGTTCACGGCGTCCGGAACCGTCTACACCTTCAAGGGCTTCCTCGAGGCCTACGAGGAGGGGCGCGACGAGAAGCGTCACGACAACGATCGCACCGACGATCAGTCCCTCCCTGCGCTCGCCGTCGGCGACGCCCTGACGCTGACGGACGTCGAGCCGAAGGGCCACGCAACCAGCCCGAAGCCCCGCTACACCGAGGCCTCCCTCGTCAAGGCGCTCGAGGAGCGCGGCATCGGCCGGCCCTCGACCTTCGCGAGCATCATCGACGTGATCCTCGACCGCGGCTACGTGTCCAAGCGCGGTCAGGCGCTGGTGCCCAGCTGGCTCGCGTTCAGCATCGTGCGCCTCCTCGAGGAGCACTTCGCCGACCTCGTCGACTACGACTTCACGGCCGCACTCGAAGACGACCTCGACGCGATCGCCCGCGGCGAGCAGAACCGCGCCGCATGGCTGCGCGAGTTCTACTTCGGCTCCGAGGGCCACGTGGGCCTGCGCAACATCGTCGACAACCTCGGCGACATCGACGCGCGCGAGATCAACTCGACGAAGATCGGCGACGTCGCCGTGCTCCGGTTCGGCCGCTACGGGCCGTACCTCGAGGTGCCCGGCGACGACCCCGAGACACCGCGTCGCATCAACGTCCCCGAGGACCTCGCGCCCGACGAGCTCACCCCCGAGAAGGCGCGCGAGCTCATCGACGCCCCTGTCGGCGGCGATCGGGTGCTCGGCCAGAACCCCGAGAACGGGCGCGACGTCGTCATCAAGGACGGCCGCTTCGGTCCGTACCTCGAAGAGGTGCTCCCCGAGCATGAGGCCCCCGCCGAGGAGGTCAAGCCCAAGCGCGGTGCGAAGAAGGCCGTCGCGCCCAAGCCCAAGCGCGCGTCCCTGTTCAAGAGCATGTCGCCCGAGACCATCGATCTCGAGACGGCGCTGAAGCTCCTGTCGCTGCCCCGGGAAGTCGGCACCGACCCCGAGTCGGGTGCCGTCATCACGGCTCAGAACGGCCCCTACGGTCCCTACATCAAAAAGGGCACCGACTCGCGGAGTATCGCGAGCGAGGACATGATCTTCGACATCACGCTCGAGCAGGCCCTCGAGATCTACTCGCAGCCCAAGTACGCGAACCGCGCCGCGACCTCCCTCAAGGAGTTCGAGGCCGATCCGGTCAGCGGCAAGCCGATCCGCATCAAGGACGGCCGCTTCGGCGCCTACGTCACCGACGGGACGACGAACGTCACGATCCCGCGCGGACAGACGGCGGACGACATCACCTTCGAGGTCGCCGTGCAGATGCTGGCGGACAAACGGGCGAAGGGTCCGGCGCCCAAGCGCACCACCCGCAAGCCCGCCGCGCGCAAGCCGGCGGCGAAGAAGAAGTGACCTCCGGGCTCTGGATCACCCTCGAGGGTGGCGACGGCTCGGGCAAGACGACGCAGGCGGCCCTGCTGGAGCAATGGCTCCGTGAGCAGGGTCGCAGCGTCGTCCGCACGCGCGAACCCGGCGGAACCGAGGTCGGCGTGCTGATCCGCGACATCGTGCTGCACCACCGCGGCGACATCGCCCCGCGCGCCGAGGCGCTCCTGTACGCCGCCGACCGCGCGCACCACGTCGCTATGCACGTGCGACCGGCCCTCGCCCGTGGCGAGGTGGTCATCCAGGACCGCTACCTCGACAGCTCGGTCGCCTACCAGGGTGCCGGGCGGGTGCTCGACGGCGGCGAGATCCGCGACCTGTCGCTGTGGGCGGCCGAGGGTGCTCTGCCCGACGTCACGGTGCTCCTCGACGTCGACCCGGCGACCGCGCGGGAGCGGCTGGATGCCGCCGACAAGCCCTTCGACCGGCTCGAAGCCGAGAAGACCGCGTTCCACGAGCGGGTCCGCTCCGCGTTCCTCGCACTGGCGGACGCCGAACCGGACCGCTTCCTCGTCGTCGACGCGACGCAACCGATCGACGCCATAGCCGAGGCGATCCGCGAGCGAGTGGCGGAGTGTCTGTCCACACGCTCGTCCTGAGCGTCGCCGTCACCTCGTAGGCTGAACGGCATGACCTCCACCACCGTCGGCGCGCTCCCGTGGGGCGAGGTCTGGGGCCAGGACGAGGCCGTCGCGCAGTTACGGGCCGCGGCATCCGACCCCTCGCAACTGGCGCACGCGTGGCTCATCACCGGTCCGCCCGGATCGGGGCGCTCCACCCTCGCGTACGCCTTCGCGGCGGCGCTCATCGCCGAACCCGGCGATGAGAACGCCATGCGCCAGGTCATGGCCCGGACCCATCCCGATCTGGCGGCCCTCCGCACCGAGGGCGTCATCATCTCGATCAAAGACGCCCGTTCGCTCGTCGAGCGCTCCTACTTCTCGCCGTCCCTCGGCAGGTACCGCGTCATGGTGATGGAGGACGCCGACCGCATGGTCGAGCGCACGAGCAACGTCTTGCTGAAGGCTCTCGAAGAACCCCCCGAGCAGACGGTCTGGATCCTCTGCGCACCCAGCGACGCCGATCTTCTGCCCACGATCCGCTCTCGTGTGCGGATCCTCCGGCTGCGTGAGCCCGATGTCGCCGATGTCGCGCGACTCATCGTGCAGCGCACGGGAGTCGACGAGGCCGTCGCCGAGCAGTCGGCCAGGCTCGCCCAGCGTCACATCGGAATGGCGCAGCGACTGGCGACGGATGCCGCGTCGCGAGAACGCCGGGAACGAACCCTGCGAGGGGTGCTGGGTGTCCGCGGCGTCGGCGATGCGGTCGAGATCGCGGCCGCGATCGTGCAGTCCGCGACCGAGGACGCCAAGGCGCTGACGGCCGAGCGCGACGAGAGCGAGCGCGAAGCGTTGCTGCGGACCCTCGGCGTCTCGCCGGGAAGCGCGGTGCCTCCCGCCGTCCGAAGCCAGGTCAGTGCGCTCGAAGACGAGCAGAAGCGTCGAGCGACGCGGAGCCTCCGCGACGGGATCGACCGCGTGCTCACCGACCTCGAGTCGCTCTACCGTGACACGCTCATGCGCCAGTTCGGCCGCGACACCGAACTCATCAACCGCGAGCTCACGGCCGAGATCGATTCGCTCGCGACAGCCTGGACGCCGCAGCACACACTGACGGTGCTCGACGCGATCGCGCTCACCCGGACCAACCTCCAAGGCAACGCGGCCCCGGCCCTCGCCCTCGAGGGCATGCTGATCACCGTCGCGACGGGACGAACACAGTGACCCGCGGGGTGTGGCGCCGTGCCGCTGCCGCGGTGATGGCCGCGGGCGCCGCCATCGCCCTCGTCGCAGGCTGCACGCCGACGTCGTCCGCGCCGGCGCCGGCGCCGTCGCCGCACCGCACCCCGGTCACCCAGGGTGCTCCGGCCGGCTTCGAGCGCTACTACGGGCAGAAGGTCGACTGGAAGAGCTGCCGGGGCGTCGACGACGGCGACTACTACTGCGCGTCCATCACCGCCCCCGAGAACTGGTCGGATGCCGGTGGGGAAGACATCCGGCTGTCGGTCATCGTCCGCCTCGCCTCGAGCGGTGAGGCCACAGGGTCGCTCTTCGTGAATCCCGGCGGCCCCGGCGCCAGCGGTGTCGACATGGTGCAGCAGGCGGCGAGCTTCGCCGTCGGCAACGAACTCCTCGACAGCTACGACGTGGTCGGCTTCGACCCGCGGGGCGTCGGGCGGTCCACGGCCGTCCGATGCTTCGATCCCGCGGCGATGGACCGGTATCTGTTCGACATCCCCTCGGCGCCCCGGGGCACGCCTGAGCGGACGTCCGAGCAGGAGTCGTCGGCGGAGTCCTTCGCCCGCGCCTGCGACGTCAACAGCGATGGTCTGCTGCCGTTCATCACGACGCAGAACGCCGCGCGCGACCTCGACCTGCTGCGCGGGGTCCTCGGCGACGAGAAGCTCTCCTACCTCGGGTACTCCTACGGCTCGTTCCTCGGCGCGACGTACGCGGACCTGTTCCCGAAGAACGTCGGTCGGGTCGTCCTCGACGGCGGGCTCGACCCCTCGATCCCGAGCGCGATCGTCGGCGCCCGACAGGCGGCGGGGTTCCAATCGGCGTTCGACGCCTACCTCGCTCGCTGCCTCACGGGGTCGGACTGTCCGTTCACCGGAACGGTCGCGAACGCTCGGCAGCAGATGGGTGACGCGCTGGCAGCGGTCGACGCCAGCCCGCTCGCGGCGAGCGACGGTCGGATGCTGGGAGCCGACTCCCTCGTCACCGGCGTCGTCTCGGCGCTCTACAGCGAGGGCAACTGGCCCGTCCTGTCATCGGCGCTCACCGGCGTCCTCGAGGGCGATCCGGACGAGATGTTCGAGCTCGTCGACCGGTATTACAACCGATACGACGGGACGTACCTCGACAACTCGACCGAGGCGTTCTCGGCGTACAACTGCATGGACTATCCCGCCGACCCCGCGGACGTCGTGACCCGGGCGAACGACGAGGTCGCGGAGAAGGCGCCGACCTTCGCGCCGTACTGGTCCTCCGACGTCAGCCTGTGCGACGCGTGGCCGTATCCGCCGACGGGAACCCGCGACGAGATCCACGCCGAGGGCGCTGCGCCGATCCTCGTGATCGGAACGACCAACGACCCCGCGACCCCGTACGAGTGGTCCGCGGCCCTCGCGGAACAGCTGAGCTCGGGCATCCTGCTCACCCGCGTGGGGGAGGGGCACACGGGCTTCAACAAGGGGAACGCGTGCATCGACGACGCCGTCGTGGCGTACTTCGAGCACGACACGGTGCCCGAGGGAGACCTCCGATGCGAAGCGCCGTGAGGCCCGCGTTCGCAGCATGGCTCCGGACCCTGTAGGATCGATGATCGTGCAACGCGCGAGCGAAGCGCGCCACCTTAGCTCAGACGGCAGAGCGATTCACTCGTAATGAATAGGTCAAGGGTTCGATTCCCTTAGGTGGCTCCAGAACAGAGGACACACGGGTGACACAAGCCCTCGATGCGATTCTCGAGATCTTCACGTGGGTCGGATTCGGCGCGGCAGTCGCCGTCGGTGTCGCTGCCGTCATCGTGTGGGCCTCCGACGGCAGCTGGCTTCCCGCAGAGGCATACCTCGACGAGGACGGCCGCACCGTGCGCTGGATCGACAGCGACGGCGAGGTGAACTCGGCTCCGATCGCGGACGAGGATCGCCATCGCGTCAACGCTGAGCACACGGCTCACATCTGGTACCGGCACGGCTGGCACGACCGTATGCGGTTCACTCGCCGACCCCCCGCGCTGAAGCTCCTCACCGGGTTGGCCGTTGGCGGACTGGTCCTCGGTCTCCTCGCCTCGGCGCTCTCGCTCGTCGCGTACTTCCTCCGGGTCGGATCCGCCTGAAGATCGTATTGCTGAAAAAGCGTATATCTAGATAATCTAGACATATGTCTCCCGCATCGACGCCTTCCCGCTGGCTGCGCGTCGCGCTGCCGCTCGTCCTCGTCGTCATCTGGCTCGCCGGTGGCTCCCTCGGCGGCCCGTACTTCGGCAAGGTCGACGAGGTCTCGACGAACGACCAATCGAGCTTCCTTCCGCAGAGCGCGGAATCGACTCAGGTGCAGGAGCGTCTCGGCGACTTCCTCGGCGGGGATGCGATCCCCGCGCTCGTCGTCTTCGACGCGGACCGCGCGCTCGACACCGCGCAGCTGGAGAACGTCCAGGCCGTCGCCGACAGGATCGGCGACCTCGAGGGCGTCCAGGAGGTGTCTCCCGCGATCCCGTCCGACGACGGTGAAGCGGCGCAGATCGTCGTCTCGATCGACGCGTCGGGCGAGGTGACCGACGTCGTCGGCGAGGTCAGGGACCTCGTCGCCGCCGATGCACGCGACGGGCTGAGCGCCTGGGTGACGGGACCGGCGGGGTTCACCGCCGACCTCGCGACGGGGTTCACCGGCATCGACGGCCTCCTGCTGCTCGTGGCGCTCGGCGCCGTCTTCGTCATCCTCGTGATCGTCTACCGATCGCCGCTGCTGCCGATCCTCGTCCTGCTGACCTCGGTGTTCGCCCTGTGCGTCGCGCTGCTGAGCGTGTGGTGGCTCGCGAAGGCGGAGATCGTCGTCCTCAACGGCCAGGTGCAAGGCATCCTCTTCATCCTCGTGATCGGCGCCGCGACCGACTACGCCCTTCTGTACGTCGCCCGGTTCCGCGAGGCGATCGGCGCGGGACGACGGAGATGGGATGCCGCGACGGACGCCTGGAAGGGGTCGGTCGAACCGATCCTCGCGTCGGGCGGGACGGTCATCGCGGGGCTTCTCTGCCTGCTCCTCAGCGATCTCGCGAGCAACCGCGCGCTCGGGCCCATCGCCTCGATCGGGATCGCGTTCGCGATGCTCTCGGCTCTCACCTTCCTCCCGGCGCTTCTCGCGCTCGTCGGCCGCGCGGCCTTCTGGCCGTTCATCCCCAAGTCCGGCATGACCGAGCTCCCCGCCGACCTCACGCAGCCCGCCCGCGGCCTGTGGGCGACACTCGCGCGTTTCGTCGCGCGCCGCGCGCGGATCGTCTGGATCCTCTCCACGGTGGTGCTGCTCGCGGCATCCGTCGGCGTGACCCAGTTGAAGGCCGACGGTGTTCCCGCGAGCGAACTCGTCCTCGGTGCCTCGCAGGCCCGGGACGGGCAGGCCGTACTCGCCGAGCACTTCCCCGCCGGATCGGGAAGCCCGCTCTACGTGATCGTGCCCGAGGATGAGGCAGCGGAGGCCGCTGAGCTCGTGGCGGACCAGGCGGGGATCGACTCGGTGGGCATCGTGACCGCCGATGCACCCTCCGGTCAGGCGGATGTCGCCGTCGAGGGCGGTGCGCTGGTGCTCACCGCGCAGGGTCCTCCCGGGACGCCCGCACCCGCACCGACGGTCGACGGCGGCGACGTCATGCTCGTCGCGACCCTCTCGGATGCCGCCGACTCCCTCGCGGCCGAGGACACGGTCCGAGACCTGCGCGCGGCGATCTCCGGGACGACGCTCGATGCCGTCGTGGGCGGGACGACCGCCGTCGATCTGGACACCAACGACACGTCGATCCGCGACCGCACGGTCATCATCCCCGTCATCCTCGTGGTCGTGCTGCTCATCCTCATGCTGCTGCTGCGGTCGATCCTCGCCCCGGTTCTCCTGATCCTCAGCGTGATCGTGTCGTTCGCGGCGGCGCTCGGCGTCAGCGCGCTCGTCTTCACAGAGGTGTTCGGGTTCCCCGGCGGCGACCCCGCGGTCCCGCTCTACGGGTTCGTCTTCCTCGTCGCGCTCGGCATCGACTACAACATCTTCCTCATGTCTCGCGTGCGGGAGGAGTCGATCCACCACGGGACGCGTCGCGGCATCCTCCGCGGACTGGTCGCGACGGGCGGGGTCATCACGTCGGCCGGACTGGTGCTCGCGGCCACGTTCGCCGCGCTCGGCGTCATCCAGATCCTGTTCCTGGTCCAGCTCGCCTTCATCGTCGCCTTCGGCGTCCTGCTCGACACGTTCATCGTGCGCTCGCTCCTCGTGCCGGCCCTCGCCTACGACATCGGCAAGCGGATCTGGTGGCCGTCGAAGCTCGCGCGCGTCGACGACTGATCAGCGGGCGCGTCGCCGTGCGATCAGCGCGGCGACGAGGCGCCATCCGACGAGCATGAGCAGCAGGACGGATGCCGCGACGATGACGAAGGCGAGCTGCACGCCCTGACCCGTCACAGCGCGGAGGACCATGCCGCCTGCGGCCGTGACGATCCAGACGGGGACGCCGGTGCGGACGACCGCCCGCGGCGCCCGCCACGCGAGGGAGGCGATCCACCCGACCACGAGCGCCGCGACGAACGGGCCGGCCGTCGTCGCGAGTCCGGCTATCGGCGCCTCGTCATGGCTCGCCCGTCCGATCGCGGCGAAGATCACCACGAGGGCGACGTCGATGCCGAACGCCGCGAGGATCCTGCCGGTCGTGGGGGCGGTGCGCTCGGGGGAGGCCATTCCGTCAGGGTAGTCGTGTGGGCTGCGCGCACCGCGGGCCCGCCCGTCGTACTCTCGACTCATGACTCGAGCCCTGTTCATCGTCGATGTGCAGAACGACTTCACCGAGGGGGGCGCCCTGGGCGTTGACGGAGGTGACGCGGTCGCGGCGGCGATCACCGCGCATCTGGCCGCGCATGCCGCCGACTACGACGTGATCGTGGCCTCGCGCGACTGGCATGACGGCGAGGGCGACAACGGCGGCCACTTCTCACCGACGCCGGATTTCGTCGACTCCTGGCCCGTGCACTGCGTAGCCGGCACTCCCGGCGCCGACTACGACCCGGGCCTCGACACGAGTGCCGTCACCCACCACGTGAAGAAAGGGCAGGGGGTCCCTGCCTACTCGCTGTTCGAAGGGGTGACGGATGCCGGTGGGACAGTGGCCGACATCCTCACCGCCCACGGGGTCGTCGAGATCGATGTCGCCGGGATCGCGACCGACCACTGCGTGCGTGCGTCGGCCCTCGACGCGATCGCGCACGGACGCCGCGTCCGCGTCCTCACCGACCTCATCGCCGGCGTCGCGCCCGCGCCCAGTGACGCCGCGCTCGCCGAGCTCGCCCACGCCGGAGCGGAGCTCGCCGTGTCGACCGACGATCACCACGGTACCCCGTGACCCGCCAGGCGCCGGCAGGGTGGTACGCGGATCCGGGTGAGCCCGGCCAGCTGCGCTGGTGGGACGGCACCGATTGGGCGACCGACACGGTAGCGCCGCAGGACCCCGCGCCCGCCCCTGCCGCGACGCCCGCACCGGCTCCGCAGCCGCCTACCTCGCCGAGGACCTCGCGCGTGCGCGGGGGCACGGTCTGGATCTGGCTCGCGATCGCCGCGTCCGTCCTCCCGCTCTACACGGGGGTGTTCTTCGACGCCGCATCCCTCTCCCGGATCGAGGGACTCACGCCGTCGGGAGGCCTCACCGCGGGGGTCGCTCTCCTCCTCGCCGTCGATCTGGCGCTGGTCGCGTCCGCCATTGTGTTCGCGTGGCTGGACCGGCGCGCTCTCCGCCGCCGCGGGGTCGATGAGCCGTTCGCCTGGGGGTGGGCAGCGCTGGCGTTCGTCGCCACGCTGGGCGTCTACGTCGTCGGACGCTCGGTCGTCGTGCATCGCCGCACGGGGCGAGGGCTCGCCCCCCTCTGGGTCTGGCTCGCCGCGACGCTGCTCGGCCTCGTCGTCTTCGCGGTCTGGGTGACGGTGTTCTCCGACGCGGCGTGGAACGCGGTGACCACCGCTCGTTGATCTTCACGCGATGGTCATCTGGGATTCATCGTCCCCTGACGCCGTCGCCCGAGCATGGGGGGATGAGTCGTCCCCGCATCCTCTCGCTCTACGAAGGCCTGTTCGCCGGTGGCGCCCGGGTGCTGCACACGAACGTGATCACAGGCCTGCACGTGGACGGTTCGCACGAGCACGCCGTCCTCTCCGTCGCCTCGCGGGCCCGGCGTGAGGGCACGGTGCAGCACATGGTGGACGACACGAGGTACCGGTGGCTGCGCGAGGCCGGCATCGAGGTGTCCGATCTCGGCCGTGAGGCGGGCGCCGTCCCTGCCGCACCCGAGAGCTTCACGGCTGCGGAACTCGAGGTGGCCGCGGATGCCGTCGCTCGCGCAGACGCGATCCTGACGCTGAAAGAGCAACCGCTCGGCCTCCTGGTCGCGCTCGACGCGCGAGGTCTCCTCCCCGACGTACCCATCGCCGCGTGCCTCCACCGATCGGACCCGACGCACTCGGGCGCCGCGGTGCGCTGGCTGGCTGAGTTGGCGGCATCCGGTCGCCTCACCTCGACCATCTCGTGCGCCGAATCGACGAGCGACGCCTACTCGCGGTTCCTCACGCCCGCCGTCGACAGGTTCGTGATCGCCAACGGCATCGATCTCGCGCGCTACCGTCCGAAACCGCACGAACGGATGCCGCTGCGCACCCGTCTCGGCATCGCGCCGAACGTGCCCGTGGTCCTCTTCGCGGCCCGTTTCGACGCGATGAAGGATCCGGGGCTCTTCCTGCGCGCGGTCGCCGTGCACGCCGCTCGCGACGCGCGGGCGCAGTACGTGATGTGCGGCGCGGGGATGACCGCCGGCAACCGGGCGCTCGTGGCGGCGATCGCGGAGGCGGGGGCGCCCGCCGACCGCATCCACCTGCTGGGTATCCGGGACGACATGCCGCGCGTCTACCGGGCGGCCGACATCGTGGCGCTGACGAGCGCCTTCGGCGAGGCGTCGCCGCTCTGCCTCATCGAGGGCGCCGCGAGCGGGGCCACCCCGGTCACGACGGCGGTGGGGGATTCGGCTCAGGTGGTCGCGGGAATCGGGCTCGTGACTCCCCGTGATGCGGAGGCGGTCGCATCCGCGTGGGCGAGGGTCATCTCGCGCCGGCCCGACTACCGCGCCGCCGCGCTCGCCGCGCGGTCCCGCATGGGAGCGGAACGCATGCTCGAGGAGTACCGCAGCGCGATCGACGGTGTCGCCGAGCGCGCCGAGGCCGCAGCCTGACCCGCCGGTTTCGTCACACATCGGCGGCGGGGTGTCAACCGGCATCCGATCCCTCGCCGCCCCGGCGAGAGTGGAGCGGTGCCTCACCTCGACGACACCGCCCCCGGTCAGGATCTGCGCAGCTACGCGCCGATCGGCGACGGGCGCACGATCGCCCTGGTCGGCCTCCGCGGGCAGATCGACTGGATGCCGATTCCCGGCATCGACGACCTGCCGATCTTCGGGCGGCTGCTCGACGACGACGCCGGCGGCTGCATCGAGCTCGAGCCGGTGGAGGAGTACCAGGTGCGGCGGCGGTACCTGCCGCGCACGAACGTCCTCGTCACGACGTTCATGACCGCGTCGGGCAAAGCGACCGTGACCGATGCGCTCGTGACGGGCGTCGCCGGGCGGCTTCCGTGGGCGGAGCTCGCGCGTCGTGTCGACGGCGTCGAAGGCGAGGTCGCCTTCCGGTGGCGCGTGCAGCCGGGGACCTCGCTGAAGACCGCTGCGCCCTGGCATGATCGCGCGAACGAGCGCAGCATCCTCCGTTCCGGACTGACGACGATCGGCGTCACGGGCCGGGACTACGGCCCGGAGCCCGCCGCCTCGGCGGACGGCATCGCGACGGGACTCGCGGGCGGCTTCACGACGTCGCAGGGCAGCCGGCACCTGCTGATCATCGTCGGTACGCACGACGAGCCGATCCACTTCCCCGACCCCGACAACGTCGATCGCGGCATCGATCGGACGATCGAGGCGTGGCGCGCGTGGTCCCGGGAGTTCTCGTACGACGGCCCCTGGGCGAACGACGTCCAGCGCAGTGCGCTCATGCTCAAGATGCTGATCCACAGCCCGACCGGCGCGATCGCCGCCGCAGCGACCACGTCGCTCCCGGAGGACCTCACCGGCGGCAAGAACTGGGACTACCGGCTCGCGTGGGTGCGCGACCTCGCGTACACGGTCGACGCGCTCATCGGCTTCGGGCTCCGTGAGGAGACCCATGCCGCGATCTCGTGGCTGCTGCGGACCATCCGCCGCCACGGTCCGGAACTGCACGTCATGTATACCCTCGACGGCGAGCTCGACGGACACGTCACGGAGTACGACGTGCCCGGGTGGCGCGGCGTGGGTCCGGTCGTCACGGGGAACCCGGCTCGGGAGCAGGTCCAGCTCGGCGTCTACGGCGACCTCTTCGCGATCTGCCGCGCGTATGTGGAAGCCGGGAACGCGCTCGACGTCGAGACGGGGCGGATGCTCTCGATGTACGCCGACAAGGTGTGCGACTCGTGGCGGAACCCCGATTCCGGCATGTGGGAGCTCCCCGAGGAACGGCACTACACCTCGTCCAAGATGGGATGCTGGCAGGCGCTCAACGACGCGGTCCGACTCGCGGAGCTCGGTCAGATCCCCGGGAGCAGCGAGCGGTGGGCGGCCGAGGCAGCGCTGGTGCGCGACTGGGTCGACGAGCACGGGTGGTCGGAGTCCCGCGGTGCGTACGTCATGGCGCAGGGCAGCCGCGACCTCGACGCCTCCGTCCTGCTGCACTCGCTCAGCGGCTTCGACCGAGGGGAGCGGATGTCGCGCACGATCGACGCGCTGACGGGCGAGCTCGGCGAGGGGCCGCACCTGTTCCGTTACACGGGCATGCGCGATGAGGAGGCGACCTTCGTGGCCTGCAGCTTCTGGCGCGCGGCCGCGCTCGTGTGCGTCGGACGCCACGACGAGGGCATCGCCGCGATGATCGAGCTCGTCGCCGCGGGCAACGACGTCGGCATGTACGCCGAGATGATCGATGCCGAGGACGGCGCCTTCCTCGGGAACCTGCCGCAGGCGCTCAGCCACCTGGCGCTCATCCGCGCCGCCCTGACGATCCGCGAGCTGGTCGGCGACGACGCCGACGGCCGCTGACGACCACCCCGGACCACCACGAAGAAGGAGAGCACGATGGCACGCGACCAGTACACGTTCACGAATCCGGTGGAGCTCTACGCGGAGATCGAACCGCAGAAGGGCCACCAGAAGGAGCCCGGCCTCGACGCCGACCTCGCTCCGCAGGCCGATCTCGGTGAGGACACCTACCGGGGCACCGGCCGGCTGACCGGACGCAAGGCGCTCATCACCGGCGGCGACTCCGGTATCGGCGCCGCGACGGCGATTGCCTTCGCCCGCGAGGGAGCCGACGTCGCCCTGTCGTATCTGCCCGACGAGGAGGAGGACGCGCAGCGGATCGCCGGCATCCTCCGCGAGGCCGGTGCGAAGGTCCTCACCCTGCCGGGCGACCTGAAGGACAAGGACTACTGCGTGGGGCTCGTCGCTCAGGCGGTCGAGGGCCTCGGCGGCCTGGACATCCTCGTCAACAACGGCGGCAAGCAGATCTACAGCAAGGACATCACCGAGCTCGACGACCAGCAGTTCGACGACACGTTCACCACGAACGTCGACGCGATGTTCTGGATCACGAAGGCGGCGGTGCCCCACCTCCCAGCGGGATCGACGATCATCAACACCACGTCCATCCAGGCCTACTCGCCGTCGGAGACCCTCGTCGATTACGCGTCGACGAAGGCCACGATCAATGCCTTCACGAAGGCGCTGGCGCAGCAGTTGGCACCGAAGGGCATCCGCGTCAATGCGGTCGCCCCGGGACCCGTCTGGACGCCGCTGCAGGTCACCGACGGTCAGCCGCCCGAGAAGCTCGAGCAGTTCGGCGAGGACACTCCGCTCGGGCGCATGGGCCAGCCGGCCGAGCTCGCTCCGGCGTACGTGTTCCTCGCCTCGCCCGAGTCGAGCTACGTCCTCGGCGAGACGCTCAACGTCAACGGCGGGATGCCGACGCCCTGACGACCCCATGACGAAGGCCCCGGCGCATCGCGCGCCGGGGCCTTCGTCGTGTTCGGGTCAGGCGTCGACGAGCTCCTTGTCCTCCGCCTCGGCGCGCTTCCCGGCGACGATCTTGCTCCGGATCGAGAACACGAGGACGGCCGCCAGCAGTGCGTACAGGGTGATCGAGATCGGGCCGTGCACGAGGACGGTGAAGTCGCCGTTGGTGCTCATCGCGGCATCCCGCAGGCTCGTCTCGGCCAGGGGCCCGAGGACCATGCCGATGATGAGCGGAGCGAGCGGGAAGTCGAGGGCCCGCATGAGGAACCCGAGCAGACCGATGCCCAGCAGCATCACCAGGTCGAAGGTCGAGCCCGAGGTGGCGTAGATCCCGAGGCCGCAGAAGACCGTGATGCCGGCGTACAGGTACGGGCGGGGGATCAGCAGGAGCTTCGCCCACAGCATCGCGAAGGGCAGGTTCAGGATGAGGAGCACGACCATCGCGATGAAGAAGCTCGCCAGCAGCGCCCAGACGAGGTCGGGAGCGCGGTCGAACAGCAGGGGTCCGGGCTGCAGACCGTACTGCCGGAAGGCGGCGAGCATGATCGCGGCGGTCGCCGAGATCGGGAGGCCGAGGGCCAGCAGGGCGCCCATCGCCATGCCGGTGGTCGAGTTGCCGGCGGCCTCGGGCGCGGCCAGTCCGCGAATCGCGCCCTTGCCGAACATGGGGTTCTTCCGTCGCTTGTCGAGGCGCTTCTCGAGGCCGTAGGCCAGGAAGGTCGGAATCTCCGACCCGCCCGCCGGGACCACGCCGAACGGCAGGCCGATGGCCGTGCCGCGCAGCCAGGCGGGAGCGGCCTCCTTGAGCTCTCGACGGCTGAGCCAGGGGCGACCCGTGGGCTTGATGAGCGCCTTGTTCGTCATATGACGTTCGAGGCAGGCGACGTAGATGACCTCGCCGAGAGCCAGGATGGCGACCGTCACGGTCACGAGCGAGATGCCGTCGAACAGGTTCGGCGAGTCGAGCGTGAACCGGGGGGCGCCCGAGACGCCGTCGATGCCGATGACGGCGATGCCGAGGCCGATGAACAGCGACGTCAGACCCTTGATCGCGCTGTCGGCGACGACCGACGAGGTGGCCGCGAAGGCGAAGACGGCGAGGGCGAAGAACTCCGCAGGGCCGAACCGGCTCGAGAAGTCGGCGAGGGCCGGGGCGACGAACACGACGACGATCGAGGCGACCATGCCCCCGATGAAGGCGCCGATGGCGGCGGTGGCGAGCGCCTGCGCGGCGCGACCGTTCAGCGCCATCTTGTGTCCCTCGAACGTCGAGGCGATGGCGGATGCCTGTCCCGGCGTGTTCATCAGGATGCCCATCGTCGAATCGCCGAACAGGCCGCCGAAGTACACGCCCGCGAACATGATGAACGCGGCCGTGGGGTCGAGTGAGAAGGTGACGGGCAGGAGGAGTGCGACGGCCATGGAGGAACCCAGACCGGGGAGGACTCCCACGGCGGTGCCGAGGAGGCATCCGATCAGGACCCACAGCAGGTTCGCGGGGGTGAGTGCGCCGGCGAAGCCTTCGCCGAGAAGTGTCAGGACGTCCATGTCAGAACCCTCCGAGGATGCCGGACGGGAGGGGCATCCCGAGGGCCATGTCGAAACCGATGTAGGCGAGCGAGCTCAGCGTGAGCCCGACGACGAGGCTCATGAGCCACCGCGTGGCTCCGAACGCCCTCGCGACGCACCAGAACAGCAGGCCCGCCGCGATGATCCACCCGAGGAACTCGAGCAGGAAGGCGAAAGCGAGGAACGAGACGACGACCCACGCGAACGAGCGGATGTCGACGCGGACGGGCTTCGCCGGGGGCTCCTCACCCGCAGCCTCGGCGCGTGCCGCTTCGATCTCGGCGGTGAGCGCATCCGGCGTCGCGCGGATCTCGCGGATCGCACCGACGGCGAGGACGGCGGCGAAGATGTAGAGGCCGGCCGCGATGATGCCGGGGAAGAACTGCGGCCCGGGGAACGCCGTGCCCTCGGGGACCCGCATCGTGACGATGCCGACGACGAGGTACGTCGCGAAGGCGACGAGGATCACCGGCATGGTGAGGCCCTTGAGCAGGGCCGCGGCACCGGGGCCGGAGACCAGCCGCAGGCGCTGGCCGACGACGGCGGATGCCGAGGTGGGGTTGGCGGGGAAGGTCACAGGCCCATCTCCTCGTACAGGGCGCGGATGCGCGTCTCCTCGTCCTTCAGGAACGCGTCGAGCTCGTCGCCCGTGATGATGCGTTCGGTCCAGTAGTAGCGGTCCATCGCGTCGGCCCACTCGGGGGTCGCGACACTGTCGAGGACGAGCTGCGTGAGCGCCTCGCGCTCACTGTCCTCGAGACCGGACGGCGCGGAGAGCGAGCGCCAGTTCGTGAGCGAGACGTCGTACCCCTGCTCAGCGGCGGTCGGGATGTCGATGCCGTCGACCGGCTCCTTGGCGACCAGGGCGAGGGCGCGGAGGCGACCGGCCTCGATCTGGTCGATGTTGTCGGGGTATCCGCCGGCAGCGGCCTTCGCCGTGCCGTTGAGGAGCGCTTGGATCGCCTCGCCACCGCCGTCGGAAGAGATGTACGTGGTGTCGACCGGCTCGATCCCCGCAGCGAGGGCGAGGTCGGTGACGACGAGCTGGTCGAACGAGCCGCCGCCTGTCCACGGGAGTGCCTTCGGGTCCTTCTTCCAGCCTTCCACGAGGTCGTCGAGCGTCTCATAGGGGGAGTCGGCGGGGACGACGATGACGTCGTACTCCTCGACGACCACTGCGAGCGGGGTGACGTCGTCGAGTGTCGCGGCGGAGTTGAACTGGATCGTGGCGGCGAGCAGACCCGTGCCGCCGACGAGCATGTTGTTCGGCTGGCCTTCGAGGACCGAGACGTTGCCGAGGGCGATCGTGCCGCCGGCGCCCGGCATGTTCACGACCTGCACGTTGTTCACCAGGCCGTTGGCCTTCTGCGCCTGCTGCAGTTCACGGGCGACGCCGTCCCAGCCGCCGCCGGCGGCGGCGGGGGCGACGATCGTCATCGACGCATTGATGTCGTTGCCGGTGCTCGCCGAGGCGATCGAGCCGGCAGCCGCGGTTCCGATCGCGGCGGCGGCGATCACCCCGCCGACCACGCGGCCGATCACGGTCCGTCGCCTGCTCGGCGGCGGTGCAGGGGTATCTGTCTGGGTCATCATTGCTCCATTCGCGCGGACATCGTCGTCTCCGCGAGATCGAAATAGGATGACAGCGCGCGGTGCTGCAGCGGCATCCTCCGGCTTTTGTTCTCTTAAACGCTCACGCACCGTGCACAGACGGGAGTGGTGAACGATGGCGTCTCCGCGGCGGCCCCGCGCGCTTCGGCTCGTGCTGATCGTCCTGCCCTCCGTCGTGACGCTCGCCGCCCTGTCGGGGACGGTCGCGGTCGCGATGACGGTGCAGGAGCGCACGATCCGCGACGCGACGGCCGAGCGTGTCATGGACGTCGCGCAGAGCCTCGCCGACCTCGCCGACGTGCGGACGACCCTGTCGACCGTGACGGATGCCGGTCGGCCGGAGGATCTCGCCGACGCCGCCGACCTCGCTGCCGCGACGTCGGCGTTGCAGCCGCTCGCCGAACTCGTCGCGGAGTCCGCCGGCGTCTACTACGTCGTCATCACCGATGACGAAGGGGTCCGCATCACTCATCCGCTCGCGTCGGAGCGCGGCGTGCAGGTCGAGACCACGAACGGCCCCGTGCTCGAGGGCGAGACCTTCCTCGGCACGGAGCGGGGAGCGTCGGGTCCGTCGTTGCGCGCGAAGGTGCCGGTGCGGGATGACGGGGGTGTCGTCGTCGGCATGGTCGCCGTCGGCGTGCTCGAGTCGAGCATCGCCGCCGACAGGGATGCCGCACTCGCCGCGCTCCTGCCGTGGGGGATCGGCGCGCTCGTGGTGGCGTCGCTCGCGAGTTCCGCACTGACCGCGGCGGTCGAGCGTCGTTTCCGCCGGACGGATGCCGCCCTGGCGGAGAACGCGCAGATGCGGCGGACGACCGCGGCCCTCCGCGAGCAGGCGCACGAGTTCGGTACGCGACTGCACGTCGTCCACGGGCTCGTCTCGCGCGGCGACACCGCCGAGGCGCTCGGCTACATCGAGGAGGTCGCTCCGGTCCGCTCCGCTGCCGGGCTCGACGATGCGGGGGAGCCGGTCGCCGCCGCAACCGTGCACGCCGTGCGCGCCGAGCTCCTCGACTTCGGTGCCCAGGCGGAGTTCGACCTCTCGCTCGACGGGGACCTCGACGACGGCGCCGTGTCGGTCGTCGCGAACCTGTGCCGCAACGCGGGCGAGGCGGGGGCTCGGCGGGTGCGCTGCGTCCTGCGCGACGTCGACGGTCGCCTCATCGGCGCCGTCGATGACGACGGTCCCGGAGTGGATCCGGCGGTGATCGGTCGGATCTTCGGTCAGGGGTTCTCGACGAAAGCGGACACCACCGGGTTCGGCCGGGGGTACGGCCTCGATACCGTACGGCGCACGGTGACATCCCGCGGCGGCACGATCGAGGTCGGAGCGTCCGCGCTGGGCGGGGCGCGCTTCGCGTTCGAGATGGAGCGGGTGTGATCGGGCAGGCGATCCGCGTGCTGGTCGTGGATGACGACCGCGGCGCCCGCGCGCTGCACTGCCGGTTCGTCGACGGGGTGGCCGGGTTCGTCGTGGCGGGCGCGGCCGGCACGGGGCGCGAAGCTCTGGAGCAGGGAGCCTCGGGGGTCGACCTCGTCCTCCTCGACATGCGGCTGCCCGACATCAGCGGCGTCGAGGTGCTGCACCGGCTGCGGACGGTCGCGCGAGGCGGTCCCGACGTCCTCGTCATCAGCTCGTCCCAGGACCAGACGACCGTCCGTCAGGCGCTCGCCGGTCGGGTCGTCGGCTATCTCGTGAAGCCGTTCACCGAGCCTGCGCTGCGGGAGCGGCTCCAGCGGTATCGCGAGGAGCGCGACGCGAGAGCGGACGCCGGGCGTGAGCGTCCCCTCGCACAGACGGAGATCGACCGCCTGCTGGCGACCGGCGGCATCCGCACCGTCGCGGCATCGGCCGGCGGGGCTCGGGCGTTGCCGAAGGGACTCGCCGCCCCGACGCTGGAGCGTGTGCTGGCCGCGCTCGATGCCGGGGCCGGGCGTTCCGTCGCCGAGGTCGCCGCGGCCTGCGAGATATCGCGGGCAACCGCGCATCGCTACCTCGCCCACCTCGCGGAGTCCGGCGTGATCGCGGTTTCGCACCGCTACGGCAAGCGGGGTCGTCCCGAGGTGCTGTATCGCCTCGCGCCGGGGTGAGGGCGAGAGCCTCCGTGGCCGATACGATCGCGGCATGGTCTCTCGCGCGCTCACCCTGCCCGCCGCAATGCTGCTCCTGGCGGCGGGCGTGGCGCTGAGCGCGTGCTCGCCGATGTCGTTACTCCAGATGCAGCTCTCGGACGTGACCGGCCGGACCGAACCCGACGCGTCCGCTGAGCTCGAGGAGGAGATCGATACAGCCGACGAGTACGACTGGGTCATCGTCTCCTTCGAGGTGCCCGAAGGCGAGTTCGACGTCGACCTCATGAACGCGCTCTTCGAGACCGAGCTCGCCGCCGACGAGGCGCTGCTCGACGCCGGTGTCGGTCAGACGGACGGCAGTGGCGCGGGCCTCGGCGGTTACGACGTGTTCTTCTACGGCGACGACGCCGGCGAGATGTGGCGCGTGCTGGAGCCGGTGTTCGCGGAGGCACCGGTCCCGTGGACGCGCGTCGAACTGTCGGACGGGTCCGACGACGCCTCACCCGAGGTGCTCACTCAGGGCTAGCCGGAGAGCGGCGCTCCTCGGCGGCATCCTCACGCGGTGCCGGGATCTCGAGCAGGCGGGTTCCGTGCTCGTGGTCACGCCGATCCTGCTGTTGTTCCTCTTCCTGCAGCGCTACTTCGTGCAGGGCATCACGATGACCGGCCTCAAGGAGAACCGAGCAGCGAGACGAAGTACTCGTCGGCCATCGCTCGCACGTCGTCGGTCTCCCGGACCGGGGCGACGCTCTCGTACTGTTCGGCCCGGTCGAGTTGCGCGGTGACGAAGCGCTCGAGGACCGCCGGCGGAGTCCCGGTGCCGAGCTCACGGGTCTGCGCCTTGAGCGCGATGAGGTCGTGCACCGCGATCCGCACGTCGTCGTCGAGGTCCCCCTCTTCGATCAGGGTCGGGAGGTCCATCGGGGGGACCGCCTGCGCCGGATGGACCTCGAGCCATCTGAGGGCGGCAGCGGGACGGAGGACGTAGAAGAACCGCTTGAGCGAGCGTGTACCCGCTTGCTGCTGACGGGCGACGTGCAGATAATGGCGACCGATGGACCCGCGCTCGACGATCCGGTCGGCGAGATCGAGCAGGCCGTCGCGGAACGCCGGATCGCCTGCGTAGACGATGGGGGAGCGGAGCCATTCGACGGCCGTCGCGTTCCCCTTCGCGATCAGTCGCACCGACTTGGCGAGATCCCAGCCGTTGACATCGAAGACGGCGTCGAGCGGGGTTTCGATCACGTCGCGCTCCGGGAAGAGGGACAGGTAGCGCTCACGTGGCCGCACGAAGATGAATCGGCAGTCGTAGTCGCTGTCGGGTGAGGGGAACCCCCACGCGCGGCTGCCGCTTTCGATCGCCCAGGGGATGCGGACGTCGTGGTCGCGCGACACCGCAGCGAGTCGACGGTCGATCTCGGCGACGACGTCCGGATCGAGGTCGGCGGGGATGGCACGCATGCCTTGACGATAGCGAGGGGCGGGTGACACCACGACACCCGCCCCTCGCTGATTCCGTCGTGTCAGCGGATCTCGAACGAGACCGCCCGCAGCACCTCGTCGCGGGACGACGGCCCGATGAGGAGTTCGAACTCCCCGGGTTCCACGATGCGGCGGCCCGCCGCATCCACGATCGTGCATGAGGACGCCGCCAGCTCGATCTCGACCGTGGCGGTGCCGCCCGCCGCGACGTCGACGTGACGATACGCCTTGAGCTCCTTGTCGGCCCAGCTGACCGACGTCACCGTGTCGCGCACGTAGATTTGGACGACCTCGTGCGCGGCGCGTTCGCCGGTGTTCCGGAGCGTGATCCGCGCGCGGATCGTGTCACCGGCCGAGACGACGGGCGTCAGGACCTCTGCGTCGCCGTACTCGGCGGTCGTGTACGACAGGCCGTCGCCGAAGGCGAATGCGGGCTCCTGCGTGAGATCGGCGTATCGGTCGCCGTGCTGGCCGCGGATCTGGTTGTAATACGTCGGCTGCTGACCGGCATGCCGCGCGAACGAGATCGGCAGGCGCCCTGACGGCTCGATCTCGCCGAGCAGCAGCTCCGCGATCGCACGTCCGCCCTGCATGCCGGGGTTGGCGACCCAGACGACGGATGCCTCGCGGACCGACTCCGGCAGGATCAACGGCTTCGACGCCATCATGATGACGACGAGCGGTGTGCCCGTCGCGGCCAGAGCGTCGAGCAGAGCCCGCTGCCCGCCGATGAGGTCGAGCGTCGCGGTCGAGCGACCTTCGCCGACGAGCTCGATGCGGTCGCCGACGACGGCCACGACGACGTCCGAGCGCTCGGCGAGGGCGACGGCCTCGGCGATCTGCTCGGCGTCCGGTTCGCTCGGTGCGACGATCGGCGGTCGCGGCTGCCCGTCGGGGAAGACGCCGGCGGGGTCGTCGGTCAGGCGGAGGATCTCCGCTCCCCGCGCGTACTCGACCGCCGCGCTCGAGCGTTCGCGCAGCCCGTCGAGGATTGTCGTGATCTGCGCGCGCGGGTGGCCCTGCGGCATCCAATCGACCTGTCCGGACGAGCCCGCCCAGTCGCCGAGCTGCGTCTGCGCGTCGTCGGCGAGCGGACCGACGACGGCGATCCGCTGCGTCGCGGGCGCCACCGGGAGCGTGCCGTCGTTGCGGAGGAGGACGAGGGAGCGCCGCGCGACCTCGAGGTTGAGGTCCGAGTGCTCGCTCTGGGCGATGACGCTCGCGATGCGCTCCCGGTCGGGCAGACGCGGGTTCTCGAAGAGGCCGAAGCGGAACTTCAGCGACAGGATTCGCGAGACGGCCTGATCGATGTCGGCCTCTGCCAGCATCCCGCGCTCGACGGCCTCGAGGGCGCCGGCGTAGAAGCCGGGCGTCGTCATGACCATGTCGTTGCCGGCCTTCACGGCCGCCGCGGCGGCGCTGGCATAGTCGGGCTGCACCTTCTGCTCCCACACCATGCGGCCGACGTTGTCCCAGTCGGTGATGAGTGTGCCCGTGTAGCCCCATTCGCCACGAAGGACGTCGCTGAGCAGCCAGTCGTTCACCGTGATCGGCACGCCGTCGGTGGTCTGGTAGCCGAGCATGAAGGTGCGGCATCCCTCCCGGGCAACGCGTTCGAACGGCGGCAGGAACCACGAGCGGAGTTTCCGGCGCGAGATGTCCGCCTCGCTCGCATCGCGACCGCCCTGCGTCTCGGAATACCCCGCGAAGTGCTTCGCGGTCGCGAGGATCGCGTCGGGATCGTCGAGGCCGTCGCCCTGATACCCGCGCACCATCGCCGAGGCGAGCTCCCCGATGAGGAACGGATCTTCGCCGAATGTCTCGCCCACGCGACCCCAGCGGAGATCGCGCGCGATGCAGAGGACGGGGGAGAAGGTCCAGTGGATGCCGGTGGCCGCCACCTCGGCGGCCGTCGCCTTCGCGACGCGCTGAACGAGGTCCGCATCCCAGGACGCGGCCATGCCGAGCTGCGTCGGGAAGATCGTCGCGCCTTCCCAGAACGAGTGTCCGTGGATGCAGTCCTCCGCCACGAGCAGCGGGATCCCCAGCCGCGTCTGCGCGGTGAGATCCGCGGCGCGGAGCACCTTCTCGGGGGAGGTGTGGAGGATCGACCCGGCGTGACGCTCGAGCACGATGTGCTCGAGCTCCTCGCGGGCGTCGAACTGCATCATCTGCCCGACCTTCTCGGGCAGCGTCATACGCGCCAGCAGGTCGGCGACCCGCTCGTCCACCGACAGGGTGGCATCCAGGTACGCGGCCTCGGCGGTGTCGACCCTCGTCATTCCCGTGCCTCCCGGCGCGTTGCGGGGACCTCGACGCTGCGGACGACGGTGACGGCGTCGTTGACGTTCAGACCCTTCTTCTTCATCGCGCGGGCCCGCTCGCCGGCGGAGCGCAGGCGGGGGTTCACGTACTCGTCGATGCCGAAGTTGATGAGCGACAGGGCCACGCCGATGGCGGCGATGCACAGCCCCGGGGGCAGGTACCACCACCACTGGTTCTGGCGGAACGCGCCCTGCGCGCTCGCCCAGTTGAGGATCGTGCCCCAGTTGTAGGTGTTCACCGGGATGACGCCGATGTAGGAAAGGGTCGTGAGGCCGAGGATCGCGGCGGTCACCGTGCCGACGAAGCTCGCGGCGATGAGCGCCATGAGGTTCGGCAGCATCTCGACGGTGATGATGCGGCGAAGCGGCTCGCCGTTGGCGCGTGCAGCCTGGATGAAGTCGCGGTTGCGGAGCGACATCGTCTGGGCGCGCAGGACGCGCGCACCCCAGGCCCAGCCCGTGATGCCGAGGACAGCGGCGATGAGCACGAGCGGCGGCTCCTCGAACATCGAGGCGACGATGATGATGAGCGGCAGACCCGGGATGACGAGGAACACGTTCGTCAGCGCCGAGAGGCCTTCGCTCTTCCAGCCGCGGACGTAGCCCGAGACGACCCCGACGACGATAGCGATGACCGTGGCCAGGATCGCGGCGAGGAAACCGACGACGATGACGCCGCGGGTGCCGAAGATGACCTGGCTGAGCACGTCCTCGCCGATGTGGGTGGTGCCGAGCCAGTGCTCGGCGGACGGCGGCTGGAACCGTGCGGTGTTGTCGACCTGGGTGGGTGAGAACGGTGCGAGGACGTCGGCGAAGATCGCGATGAGGACGAAGAAGCCGAGGATGGCGAGCCCCGTGATCGACTTGGCGTTCCGGAACATCGCGAACGCCGATCCGAGGCGCGCCCAGAACGTGTTGGGCGTCGGGTCCTCGGTGCGGGCCATGCGGATGGTGGCGGTGGTGGTCATGGTCAGGCCTCCGTCTGGCGGGTGCGCGGGTCGAGGAACGCGTAGGCGATGTCGGCGAGGATGTTCGCCACCAGCACCGACAGCGTGATGACCAGGAAGACGCCCTGCATGAGTGCGTAATCCTTGCCGTTGGTGGCATCCAGCAGCAGCTTTCCGACTCCCGGGTAGCTGAAGACCATCTCCATGACGATCGTGCCGCCGACGATGAAGCCGATCGACAGGGCGAAGCTCTGGATCTGGGGGAGCACCGCGTTGCGCGCGGCGTAGCGCCACAGCACGCGGGAGTTCGGCATGCCCTTGGCTTGCGCGACCGTGATGTAGTCCTCGTCGAGGACCGTGAGCATCATGTTGCGCATGCCGAGCATCCAGCCGCCGAGGGAGGCGATGATGATCGTCACCGCGGGGAGCGTGCCGTGGTGGATCACCTGCCCGATGAACTCGGGGGTGAATTCGGGCGAGTAGCCGACGCCGTACGCCTTCCCGATCGGGAACCACTTGAGGTTCACCGAGAAGAGGGCGATCGCGAGGAGGCCGAGCCAGAAGTACGGGATGGTGCTGAGGAAGGTCGTGATCGGGATCATGACCTCGGAGCGGCTGCCGCGACGCCAGCCGATGACGGCCCCGCCGATCGTGCCGATGAGGAACGAGATGATCGTGGCGAACCCGACGAGCCCGACCGTCCAGGGCAGAGCGCCGCTGATGACTTCGCCGACGGGGCGGAGCCCGTGCAGGAGCGAGACGCCGAGGTCGCCGCGGAGCATGAGGCCCCAGTAGTCGATGTACTGCTGCCAGATCGACTTGTCGGTGTCGATGCCGAGGAGCGCGCGGAGGGCGTCGGCCGCCTCGGGCGTGACGTTGCGGTTGCGGGCGAGGTACTGGTCGACCGCGTCGCCCTTCATGAGGCGGGGCAGGAAGAAGTTGATCGTGATGGCCGCCCACAGCGTGAAGAGGTAGAACAGGGCGCGGCTGCCGAGGAAGCGCCACGGGATGCGGGAGCGTCCCTTGACGGCGGTGGTGGCGGTCGTGCCGACCTCGAGCGCGTCGGGCGTCTCGACGGGCAGCTGGGGTTCGACGGCGGTCATCGGGCACCTCCGGAGAGTCCGGGAGCTGAGGCGAAGTGGCTCTCGGGGTCGGGCGACGCAGCGCGGAGCTCCTGCGTGTACGGGTTCTGGGGACGCAGGATCACGTCGTCGGCGGTGCCGCTCTCGACGACCTTGCCCTGGTTGAGCACCAGGATCTCGTCGCTGAAGTGGCGCGCGGTCGCGAGGTCGTGGGTGATGTAGAGCACCCCGAGGCCCTCTTCGCGCTGCAGGTCGGCGAGGAGGTTCAGCACGCCCATGCGGATCGACACGTCGAGCATCGACACCGGCTCGTCGGCGACGAGCAGCCGAGGGCGGGATGCCAGGGCCCGAGCGATCGCGACGCGTTGCCGTTGCCCGCCCGAGAGCTCGTGGGGACGGCGGTCGATGACCGAGTCGGGGTCGAGCCGGACGCGGTCGAGGAGACGCCGCACTTCGTCTTCGACCTCCTTCTTCGGCACGACGTTGTCCAGCCGCAGGGGGCGTTCGACGTGGTGGCGGATCGAGTGGTACGGGTTCAGCGAGGCGAACGGGTCCTGGAACACCATGCGGAGCTGCTGCCGGTAGTCGCGCAGGCCCTTGCCGCGGCGCGGGATGGGTGTGCCGTCGAGACGGATCTCGCCGCTCGTAGGCGTCTCCAGCTGGGTGAGGATCTTGGCGATCGTGGACTTGCCGCTGCCGGACTGGCCGACGAGGCCGATCGTCTGGCCGGACGAGAGGGTGAACGAGACGTCGTCGAGGGCCTTCATCTGGCCGGCACCGCGGACGTGGTACACCTTCGTGACGCTGTCGAATTCGAGTGTGGTCATCGGACGACGACCCCCCTTTCACCGGTGAGTCGCGGGAACGAGGACAGCAGCGTGCGCGTGTACTCGTGTTGCGGGGCGGTCCAGATGCGCTCGGCGGTGTCGATCTCGACGATCTCGCCCTTGCGCATGATGGCGATGCGGTCGCTGATCTCCAGCAGCAGCGGCAGGTCGTGCGTGATGAAGATGACGGAGAATCCGAACTCGTGACGCAGCTGCGAGATCTGCTTGAGGATCTCGCGCTGCACGAGGACGTCGAGCGCGGTGGTGGGCTCGTCCATGATCATGAGCTGGGGGCGGAGGGCGAGCGCCATGGCGATCATGACGCGCTGGCGCATGCCGCCGGAGAGTTCATGGGGGTACGAGCGGCTACGGGCGGCGCCGACCTTGACGATCTCGAGCAGCTCGTTCACGGCGTCGCGACGCGCGGCCCGGTTCATGTCGGGCCGGTGCACCTCGAAGACGTCGGCGAGCTGCGACCCAATCGTGGCGACGGGGTTGAGGGCGTTCATGGCCCCTTGGAAGACCATGGAGATCTTGTCCCAGCGGAACCGGCGCATCTCCTCCTGGCCGAGCGAGTTGACGTCGATGTCCTCGCCGGAGATGTCGCGGAAGGTGACGGATCCGCTGGAGATGACAGCGGGGGCCTTGAGCAGGCGTTGGACGCCGTAGGCGAGGGTGGTCTTGCCGCACCCGCTTTCGCCGGCGAGCCCCAGGATCTCGCCGCGGCGCAGTTCGAGGCTGACGTGGGTGACGGCTTCGACCGGGGGGTCGACGTCGTAGACGACCGAGAAGTCGTCGATGGACAGTAACGAATCGCGCATCGGTGCGTGCTCGCTTTCGTGGAGGGGAGCAGGGGTGGTGGGGCGGATGCCGCGGGCCATGCGGCATCCGCCCCATCGTCGGTCGGGTTACTCCTTGGGCTTCAGCTTCGTGAGAATCTGAACGACGCCGGCCTGCGTCGGGTCACCCGCGGCGTACTGGTCGTCCTCCGAGGGCCAGCCGACGTAGTTACGGGTGTTGAACTCGCCGAGGAGCGGGTGCGCGCCCAGCGGGATGGCGGGCACGTTCTCGACGAACGCCTTCTGCAGCACTGCACCGGCCTCGGCGCGCTCATCATCGGATGCCGCGTTTGCGTAGGTGTTCAGCGCCTCGGTGACGGTCGGGTCGTCGAACCGACCGAAGTTGAAGGACGCCTTGCCGTCGACGATCCACTTGGGGTCCATGGTCGACGTGTACAGGCCGTACGCGTTCCCAGTGTCCTCGAGCCAGTGGATGATCGCGTCGAAGTTGCCCTCCTGTTTGCCGGCGTCCCAGCCGCCGAAGTCGGGCTGGTCGACGTTCACCTTGATGCCGAGCGCCTTCTCGAGCTCCTCGGACATGAGGGCCTGCTCGGTGTTCCAGTCGCTCCAGCCGGCGGGGACCGAGACCGAGAACTCGACGGCTTCGCCGTCGGGGTCGGTCAGCTTCCCGCTGTTCCAGGTGTACCCGGCCTCGGTGAGGACCTCTTTGGCCTTGTCGACGTCGACGGAGTAGTTGTCGTCCTTGTACTCGTCGATGATCTCGTCCTCGAGCACGGAGCTGAGGCCGGTCTTGTTCCAGATCGGCTCGCTCGCGCCTTCACGGGCGATGTCGACGTAGGCCTCGCGGTCGATGGTCCAGGCGAGCGCCTCGCGGAGCGCGGGGTTGTTGAAGGGCTTCTTCTGCAGGTTCATGAAGAGCGTGCCGGCGCCCGGCGTGGGCGAAACCAGGAACACGTTGTCCGGGTCGGCCGAAAGGTAGCTCTCCTCGACCTGCGGGATGAAGGCCTGAGCCCAGTCCGCGTCGCCCGAGACGAGCGCCGTGGTGAGGGCGGCGTTGTCGCCGTAGGAGACGTAGTTTAGCTGAGGAACGGCGAGGTCGCCGCCCCAGTAGTCGGGGTTCGCCTTGAGTGAGACCGACTCGGTCGACCAGTTCGACATGACGTAGGGGCCGGTGCCGACGAGCTTGCCCTCGTCGGTGAGGGGGTCGGTGTTCGGGTCCTCGATGTCCTTCCAGATGTGCTCCGGGACGATCGGGGTGTGCAGGACGCGACCCTGCGCCGTGAACTTCGAGTTGGCGAACGTCAGCACGACCGTGTCACCGTCGGCCTTGACGTCCGTGACGCCGAGCGCGCCGGTGTCGGTCAGCTTTCCGCTGAGGTACTGGTTGAAGGTGAAGACGACGTCGTCGGCGGTGAAGTCCTCACCGTCGCTCCACTTCACGCCGCTGCGAGGCGTGACGGTGAGCTGCGTGTAGTCGTCGTTCCATTCGACCTTCTCGGCGAGCCACGGGGTGGTGCCGAGGTCGCCGGTCGGGTTGACGAGCGCGAGGGGCTCGAAGATGACCTTGGCATAGCCGTAGCGCTGGCCGGCCGAGTCGGTGAGGTACGGGTTGTGCGATTCGGTGGTGATCGCGCCGTCGGGCTTCGCGATCGTCAGAGCGGCTCCAGAACCGTTGCCACTGGAGTTGTCGTTGCCCCCACCGGCGGCGCAGCCGGTGAGGATGAGTGCCGCGGTGAGACCGGCGGCGGCGAGGGAGGTCTTCAGCCTCATTGCTTCTCCTTCATGTGTGGTCCCGGCGCCGCGAAAAGACCTCCGAAGGAGTGCCACTCGGCGCTGAGTGTGATTGCATGGGAAAACTTACAATCAAGTAAGTAAGTTCACAACCCTCCAGTGATGCGGGCGACGCGATCTGCGTAAGATCTGATCCGCATCTGGGGAAGAAGGCAGATCATGGTCGATAGCCGACACCGGACGAAGTCGCGTCCAGCGACCCTCGTCCGTCGTCGAGAGATCCTCGACGCGGCGCAGGAGATCTTCGGCTCCAAGGGCTTCGCGAACGGCACCCTGCAGGACATCGCCGAGCAGGTCGGGATGACGCACGCCGGCATCCTCCATCACTTCGGGTCGAAGGATCAGCTGCTGCTCGACGTGCTCGAGCATCGGGATCAGACGGACGTCGTCGATCTCGACGGCGGTCGCATCCCGGGGGGAATGGAGCTGTTCCGCCACCTCGTGCACACGGCGATCATGAACATGCAGCGAGCCGGGATCGTGCAGGCATACGCCGTGCTGTCAGCGGAGTCGGTCACCGACGACCATCCGGGGCGGCCGTACTTCGTGCACCGGTACACCGTGCTGCGGAAGGACCTGCGCGAGGCGTTCGAGCGGGTGTGTCAGGAGCGCGGGATCAGCGACCCCGGCTCGATCGAGCACGGCTCGGCGGCGATCCTCGCCGTGATGGACGGCCTGCAGGTGCAGTGGCTGCTCGACCCGACGGCGGTCGATCTCGGACGGGCGTCCGAGTTCGCGATCGAGGCGATCGTGGCTGCGGTCATCGAGCCGCGCCCGTCAGTGCTGGCGGAGCCCGCCTGAGATTCTTTCGGTCTCGATGTCGATTCCGGTCGCGCCTGTTCGACGCGATAGTGAGAGGGACGAGAAACGTCCCCGGAACTCAGGAGATGACCATGAAGCACATGCTGATCATGCGGAGCACCCAGGCTGCGGCCGAGACGTTCGCCGAGACCGATGTCGAGGCGGCGATCAACGCGATGGGCGCGTACAACGAGTCGATGATGACCGCCGGTGTCCTCGTCGGTGGTGACGGCCTCGCGCCCGAGCCGGGTTTCGTCGTCGACTTCGACGGTGAGACGCCGGTCGTCAGCGACGGCCCGTACGGCGAGATCCACGAGCTCTTCAACGGGTTCTGGATCGTGCAGACGGCGACCGTCGAAGAGGCGCTGGAGTGGGCGAAGCGTGCACCGTTGACGCCGGGCAGCAAGCTCGAGGTGCGGCGGGTGACCGACGAGAGCGACTTCGCGGACTTGGCCGACAACGAGTACATCGAGAAGGAGAAGGGCTGGCGCGCAGAGCAGGGCGCGTGAGCGTGCGACCTGGTCGCCGGTCCGCGCATGCGATCCGGGGCGCGGCGGAGCGGTTCAGAAGGGTGCGGGGTCGCCGGGGTGTGTGGCGGCAGGTGTGAAGGCGACGGCCGGGGTGGGTGCGTCTTCGCGATAGATCCTGCCGAGGGGTGAGGTCCATTCGAGGACACCACCCTTCAGTTGTCGCACTTTCCAGGCGGTGAACTGCTTCATCGAATGATGCCGTTGGCATAGGTGGGCGAGGTTGGACAGTTCTGTCCGCCCGCCGAGCGCATGATCGTGCGTGTGGTCGACCTCACACCGGATGGCGGCGACCCGGCATCCGGGGAACCGGCAATGCTGGTCCCGGGCCTGCAGAAATCGTCGCATCCCGGAGGGCACGCGGTACGAATCCGTCGACACGGTCACCCCGGTGGTGGGGTCGTGGAACAGGCGCTCCCAGACCCCGGTGTCGCCGGCGAGGATCCGGGCGGTGGCGGGATCGATGGGGGAGCGGCCGGACAGGTCGCACGGTCCGTCGTCGGCACCCGACAACGTCGCCGCGGGAACCAGCACCTGAACCCGCGCACGGATCGCGCCGAGCGGCCCGGCGGTGGTGTCGCGCGTGTCATCCAACGCCGGGGTTCCCGCTAGGAGCAGGTCGGCGAACACATCAGCCCGCACTTGATCGGTCGAGCGCGCATCGGTCGCGACGGCGTCGGCGTTCTCGCCCGTGCTGCGTTCGTCCCGGGTGTCGATGATCGCCCGAGCCTGCTGGGTGAGCCGGTCCTGGATTCCCTCGGCGATCACTGTCGGGAGGGTCGCGATGAGATCGCTCATCCCATCCCGCCCGGGCATCAACCGCACGCACCGCCCCGCCGCAGCTTCCTCGTGTCGTTCCGCGAAGGCCCGCGGGTGCATCCGATGTGCGAGGATCTCGAGCTCACCTCGAACCCGATTCGGCGTCTCACCGTCGCACCGCTCGATCGCGACCTTCTCGAACTCCGCCCACAACTCAGCCGGCAGGTTCACCCCAGCGTCGACGATCGCCCTCACGTGCGCCTGCACGATCCGCCCCGCCTCCCACGCAGCGACCGCCGCGGGGAATCCTTCGATCGTCAGCCGCGCTTCGCCGATCCGACGCTGCACCGTCCGATCGGTCGTCCGCATCACCCCGGCGACCTCGGCCGAAATCGACCGGAGCACCATGTCGTGCAGGGTGACTTTCGCGTTCGGGGGCGCGCCCTGCTCCTCCGCCAACCGGCCCGCGGCAGCGAGCACGCGCAACTCCCGGATCTGCGCCCGAGCGAGCTCAAGGGCCACGTCCTCGACATCCGCAATGATCCCCGTGATGGCGGTGAGATACGCCTCGCCACCGGGGGTTTCCATCGCTTCCGTCATACCTGCACTATCGCACCAGCCTCCGACATCCAGACCCCGAAAACCACCGAGATCACACGTCGCGAACAGGCCTGCAGATGAGAAACCTCTCACCCGTCGGAGGTTCCTAGATCCACCCCGCTCGCTCCAGCACCTCACGCGCGATCTCGGCCACCGCTCGCCCGTCCGTCGCGACCCGTACGGCATCCGGAGCCCCCTCGTCCAAGCGCCGAGCAGCCGCGGCGCTCCGCGTCACGTGCGCCGCGAGCGCCGTCCCGATCTCCCGCTTCGCGAGCCGCGCCGCGGCTGCGGCATCCGTCGCCGTCAGCAGCACCGCGGTCGACCGGACCTCACCGCCCAGGGCGGCCGAGAGTTCCGCGATCTGCAGCACGCTGACTGTGTTCGTGTAGATGAGTCGCGAGTACCCGATCTCGCGATAGTTGGCCCACATCGCGGCGAGATTCCGCTCCGCGAGCGGGATGCCGCTGCGCCAGGGCTGCGGATGCGCCTGATCCAGGTTGTCGCCCTCGATCACGGCGTGCCGGATGTCAGCGAGTCCGAGCAGGCGAGACGCCTCGGCGGCGACGGAAGACTTCCCCACCCCGGAGCGCCCGCCGATGAAGATCACGTCGGTGTGCATCTGCTCATCCTCCCGACCTAACTCCCCTCGCCGCATCCCGCAACCCCGCGCAGCGCCCACCCGCAGGCGCATACCGTGGCCGAAACGATGCGAACGGAGCGTGTGATGCGGACGTACGACTATCTGATCGTGGGTGGCGGAATGGTGGCGGATGCGGCGGCCCGCGGCATCCGAGAACTGGATCCCGACGGCACGATCGGCATCCTCAGCGCGGACGTCGACCCGCCGTACACGCGTCCGGCGCTGTCGAAGAAGCTGTGGACCGACCCGGACTTCACGTGGGATCAGGTGCCGCTGGGCACCGAGGAGACGGGCGCGGAGATCCGCCTCGAGACCTTCGTGACCGGGGTCGATCGCGAGGCGAAGACCGTGTCGATCGGCGAGGGCAACGACCTCGCCTACCGGCGTTTGCTGCTCGCGACCGGCTCGAAGCCCCGCGAGATCCCGGCTCCCGAGGACGACCGCATCCTGTTCTTCCGCTCCGCAGACGACTACCGGCGCCTCCGCGACCTCGCGGCGAACGGCGGGCGCGCGGTCGTCGTCGGCGGCGGCTACATCGGTGCCGAGATCGCGGCAGCGCTCGTGCAGAACGGTGTCGAGACCGAGCTCGTTTTCCCGTCCGAGGTCCTCGGCGATGGCACGTTCCCGCCCGAGCTGGCGAAGCGATACGAGCAGCTGTTCCGCGACGGCGGTGTCGAGCTCGTGCCGGGCGCGCGCGTCGACGAGGTGCGCACCGCCGGCAACCGTCTGCACGTCGTGCTGGAAGGCGGCGAGGAGCGCCCCTCTGACATCGTGGTGCTGGGTCTCGGCGTCGACCCCGTGACCGATCTCGCCGAGCAGGCGGGTCTTCAGGTCGACGAGGGTGTCGTCGTCGACGAGCACCTCGTCACGAGCGACGACTCGATCTGGGCAGCCGGCGACATCGCCTCGTACCCCGACCCGATCCTCGGACGCACGCGCGTCGAGCACGTCGACAACGCGAACGAGATGGGCGCCGCCGTCGGCCGGTCGATGGCGGGGGAGCGGCTGCCGTACACCCACACGCCGTACTTCTACTCAGCCGTCTTCGGTGTGCGATGGGAGGCCGTCGGCGCGCTGGATCCCGACAAGGACCCCCTTGTCGTCGACCTCGACGAGGACCGCACCGTCGTCTACTATCGCGACGAATCCGGCGCGCCGGTCGGCGTGCTGCTCTGGAACGTCGAGGACGCCCGCGACCTCGCGCGCGCCGTCCTCGTCGACGGCGAGACGGATGCCGACGCCCTCCGCACGCGCATCGGGTGATTCGACCGGCGTCGACTGACCGATCCGAAGCCGCGTCGGCACCGAACACCCTCCGTGACGATCACCTGGCAACCCGAATCCGCGCACGCTCGGACGCGACTGGAGACGGATGCCGCTGCCCTGGGCCTGCGCCGCATCGAGATTCCCACGGCCGTCGGGACGGTCATCGCCCGCGTCGGCGTCGCCGCGAGCCCGGTGGCCACCGTCCTGCTGCACGGCGCGGCGGGATCGTGGACGACCTGGACCCCGCTGTTGCGGGCGGCCGCCCGGCGCCACGACCCGGTGCGCAACATCGTGGCCCTCGACCTGCCCGGCTGGGGCGAGAGCCCGTTCCCGTCCGATGGGGTCGACATCGGGCGGTTCAGCGAGGCGATCCGCGAGGTCGTCACGCAGCTGGGGTACGAGAGATGGGATGTGATCGGGCACTCACTCGGCGGCGCGCTCGCCCTCGACCTGGCCGCGCGTTTCCCCGATCGGACCGAGTCGGTGTTCCTCGTCTCGCCGTCCGGACCCGCCGTGTTCGACGCGGTGCGCCGGCCGCTGCGCGGTGGCTTGCGCCTGCCCGGTTTCGCGGGAATGCTGCTGGCGATGCGCATCCTCCGCGCCCTCGGCGACGCGTCCGCTCCGCTGCTGCGCGCGCTCGACCGCGGCGGTCTCCTGCGGCCCCTGAGCGCACCCCTCTTCGCGTCCCCTCGGCGGATCGACCCGTCGGTCGTGCACACGCTCGCCGATGAGATCCGGCCACGGGCTTTCCTCGCCGCCTCGCGGGCGGCTGCCGCCTACGACGAGTCGTCGTGGCGCGGCATCCGCTGTCCGGTGCGGTCGGTCCGCGGCGCTCGCGACGTATTCGTGGGCCCAGATGACGCAGCCGGGCTCTCGACGCTGATCAGGGATGTCGAGGAGACGGTGCTGCCGGGTGCAGGGCACTTCGCCGCAGTTGAGCAGCCGGATGACGTCCTGCGGTTGCTGCGCCGCGCGTCCGTCTAGACGTCCATACGGACCGCGTCGCCGGTGACGACGATGCCGCCCGATGCCGGGATGTCGACGGTGAGCTCGCCGGGCCGGCCGACGTGCGCGCCCTGCTCGATCACGATCCGCGCGGGAGGTGCGACGGTGTCGAGCGATCGCAGGTACGCGCCGAACGAGGCCGCCGCCGAGCCCGTCGCCGGGTCCTCCGTGATGCGCCCCACGGGGAAGAGATTGCGAGCGACGAAGCGGTCCGGTGCCAGACGGTGGGCGATCGTGATCGTCGCGGGCCATGCCCGGTCGTCCATGAGGGCGCGGATGCGCTCCGCGTCGAACGTGAAGCCGTCGAACGCCGCACGGTCGGCGACGACGATGACCGGATGCGGGTTGCCGGCGTGCGCGATCCGAGGCGGCAGTTCCGCATCGAGGACCGACGGGTCGAGTCCAATCTCGTCGAGAACGGCGGTGAGGTCGTCCGCGGAGAGCGGTGACACCGACGGCTCGACGCTCGTGAACGAGGCGTGCGTACCCGCGGCATCCGTGCTCACCCGTATCTCGACGACGCCCACGGCTGTCGCGAACCGGATGGCACCGGTGTCGACACGGCCGACATCGGCGAGGGCGACGGCGGTGGCGACCGTTGCGTGTCCGCAGAACGGCACCTCGGCGATAGGGGAGAAGTAGCGGATCGTCAGGGCGCCGTCGACGTCGGTGCCGGTCACGAAAGCCGTCTCGGAGAAGTCGACGTCCGCGGCGATCCGCTGCATCGACGCATCGTCGAGGGCGGACGCGTCGAGCACGACACCGGCGGGGTTGCCGCCGTCCGGGTGCGTGGTGAAGGCGGCGTAGCGGAGGATCTCGGGGTTGGGCACCGTTCGAGGCTAAGCCCGTCCGGGCGGTCAGCGGCGGACGAGGTCCGCGACGATGGGGCGGTGATCGGTCGCGATGTCGGCGATGTCGAGGGTCGCGACCCTGGCGGCATCCCATTCCGATGTCGCGAGGACGTTGTCGATCGCAGCGCCGAACAGGGGCGGCACCATCGACGGCCAGGTCGGCGCGAACGTGCCGACCGTGCGACACGTGCCGAGCCGGCCGCCGGGCATGTTGGCGGGCACGGCGTTGAGGTCGCCGGCGACGATCGTGTCGGGGGATTCGCAGTGCGCGGCGATCCAGTCGAGTCCGAAGTCCCGTGGGGCTGCGTCGCCGCGGAAGCTGAGCGCCACGAGGTGAGCTGCGACGATGCGGGGTGCGGCGCCGTCGACCTCGGGCGCGAGGACGAAGCCCGACGTCATGCCCGATTCGTCGGCGTCCACGACGCGGTAGCGCGGCAGGTCCTCGGCGACGAGGACGGTCACGGCGATGCCGCGCACGCCGTAGCTGACATACCCCGGCGGCACGTCGCCGGCCTGCAGGTTTCCCTGGTAGAGCTCGCTGAGGACGACGACGTCGGGTTGCAGGGTCGCGATGAGAAAACCGCGGGATGCCGCATCCTCCGCGCCCTGCAGGACGTTCCACCCGAGCACTCGCAGCTGACCGTCCTGGCGAGCCGGGACGGCGTCGCGCGTGAGGGTGGCGGGCATCGACACCGCCACCACGAGGAGCGCGACGAGAAGGCCGAGGCTCACGCCCCCGGTGCCGAGCACCGCGACCTTCCGGCGTCGGCGGAGGAGAAGTGCGAGAAGAGTCAGGACGAGAGAACCGACGAGCATCCCGGCGAAGACGAACCCGGGAAAGGCGAGCGCGCCGCTGAACAGCCACCAGCGCGCGAGGAAGCCGAGCTCGCGGCCGGCGATGTAGACGATCGCGACGGCCGCGATCAGCCCCGCGCCGACGAGCAGAAGTCGTGTCAGCCAGTCTCTTCGGGCACGTCGTTCGTCCGTGTGCATGTCCTACGCCCCCCGCGCGGTACCTCTCGGCGAGTTCGCCGAAGATCCACGCTACCCGAGCGCGCCTGCGGGGCCTTGTGCCATGCTCCGAGTGTCGAACGGGCGCTTGACCTCGCCCTTGGGGCAGGGCTGAAGGTGAACCTGTGACTGCAGAAGACGACGAGTGGATGACCGCCGGCCGGTTCGGCGCGTCGACGTTGCTGTCGGCGAAGGCGCTCCGGATCTACGCCGAGCGGGGGCTCCTGGCTCCCCGCCGGGTGGATGCGGACACCGGGTATCGCTACTACTCGGCGGACCAGGTTCAGACGGGGTGGCTGATCGCACTCTTGCGCTCGGCCGACCTGTCGCTGGATCGGATCGCGGCGATCGTCGGCCTGTCCGAGGAGGATCCGGATGCCGCTGTCGCCATGCTCGACGAGGCGAAAGCGGCGATGGATAGTCGGACGCAGGCTCACCATGTCGTGCTCGCTCGGGCGCGGCTTCATCTCACGAAGGAGACTCAGATGTCCGCTGTCGACACCGCCATCGAGGGCGATCGCCCCGTCCTGAGCGTGATGCGCCGGATGGCGCCGCACGAGATGGACTGGATCATTCACGACGAGGTCCACCACCTGCGCCAGGTCGCCGCGGGGGCGGGCCTGCAGGTGACGGGGGATGCCTTCGGGGTCTTCCACGCGCCCGTCACCGACGACTCGAACGGCCCACTCGAGATCGTCCTGCCCGTCGATGGGCTCATCGACGGCGCCGACGACGTGCGCAGCTACCGGATGACCGGCGGCCAGGTTGCGCTCCGTCACGCCGAAGGTCGCGAGACCGACTTCCCCGAGATCCTCGCCCTCTACGACGAGGTGCACGCCTGGATCACGGATGCGGGTCGCACCCCCATCGGCCCGCCGCGGGAGATCTGGCACAACTCACCGCGCGACGACGAGCCGCTGCGGCTGACGGTGGCGTGGCCGTTCGCGGGGTGAAGGTCATCCGTCCCGCATCCGCAAGAGGGAGTTTCAGGCCGCCATCTGCGTCAGAGTGAGACGCGCAAGCCCGTCACGCATGTCATCGCCGCAGCCCGGTGCATCCGAATCGGTGTTCGCTACGAACAAACCCTGAAGGGATGACATGAGCACTCACATCACAGGCAAGCGGTTCTTCTTCTGGGCGGCCGTCTCGGGTCTGGTCGGGGGCGCCGTCTTCCTCGCGATCGCCGAGCTGGCCGCGCTGATCTTCGCGAGCACGGCGAGTCCGATCCTCGCCGTCGGCGCGTTCGTGATCGACATCGTCCCGCGTCCGCTGAAGGAGTTCGCGATCTCGACGTTCGGCGAATACGACAAGATCGCGCTCCTCGCGGGGCTCGGCCTCGCGGTCGTGATCGCCTCGGCGATCGCCGGCATTCTCGAGTACGTCCGGCCCCCGCTCGGAGCGATCGCGCTGGTGCTGGCAGGAGTCCTGTCGGGCGCGGCCATCATCACCCGCGCCGAAGCGACTGCGCTCGCCTTCCTTCCGCCGCTGCTCGGCACGATCGGCGGCGCGGCCATCCTGTTCCTCCTGGGCCGCAGGCTGCGGGCCTGGCGAGACGCGCGCACGTCGACGGCCGACACCCGTGACGACGGCCTGGATCGTCGGCGTTTCCTGCTGATGACCGGCATCGCGGGGGCATCCGCCGTCATCGTCGGCATCGCCGCCCGCACGGTGAGCGCAGCCACCGCATCCGCCGACGCCATCCGTCGTGCCCTCAAGCTGCCCGCCCCGAAGTCGAAGGTGACGATCCCGTCGGGCGCGGAGCTCGACGTCGAGGGCATCAGCCCGCTCATCACCCCGAACGCCGACTTCTACCGCGTCGACACGGCGCTGACCGTTCCCAACGTCGACCCTTCGACCTGGCGCCTCGTCATCGACGGCATGGTCGAGAAGCGCGTGGAGCTCAGCTTCCAGGACCTGCTCGACATGGGCCTCGACGAGTACGCGATCACGCTCACCTGCGTCTCGAACGAGGTCGGCGGCAACCTCGTCGGCAACGCGATCTGGCAGGGCGTGCCGCTCCGAGAGGTCCTCAAGATGGCGGGCCCGAAGGCGGGCGCCGACATGATCCTCTCGACCAGCGTCGACGGCTACACCGCGAGCACCCCGCTCTCGGCCGGAACGGACGAGAATCTCGATGCGATCCTCGCCGTCGCGATGAACGGCGAGCCGCTCCCGCCAGAGCACGGCTTCCCCGTCCGTATGGTCATCCCCGGTCTCTACGGCTACGTCTCCGCGACGAAGTGGGTCACGGAGCTCAAAATCACGACGTTCGCCGAGGACGAGGCGTACTGGACCCCGCGCGGCTACAGCGCCGAAGCGCCGATCAAGTTCTCGTCGCGCGTCGACACCCCGAAGAGCGGCAGCCCTGTGAAAGCCGGCAAGGTTCCGATCGCAGGCGTCGCCTGGGCGCAGACCGTCGGCATCGAACGCGTCGAGGTCAGCATCGACAACGGCGAGTGGATGCCGGCCAAGCTGTCCACCCCCATCAACGAGGACACCTGGGTGCAGTGGGTCCTCGAATGGGATGCCGAGCCCGGCACGCACTACGTGGCGGTCCGCGCGATCAACAAGAACGGCGACATGCAGATCGAGGAGCGCGCCGCGATCGCCCCGAACGGCTCGTCGGGTTGGCAGCGTTCGCTCGTCACCGTGTCGTGACCCACACGGCCTAGGGTGAGCACGTGACGTCCCTTCGCGCTGTCGTGATCACGGTGTCCGACCGCTCCGCCTCGGGCGAGCGCGAGGACCGCGGCGGCCCGCTCGCCGTGCAGCTGCTCGAAGCCGCGGGCATTGAGGTCGCCGGGCTCGAGGTCGTCCCCGACGGTGCCGATTCCGTCGAGGCTGCCTTGCGCCGCGCCGTCGCCACCGGCGCCCGACTCGTCGTCACGACCGGGGGCACCGGCGTCGGTCCCCGCGACCAGACGCCCGAGGGCACCGGACGCGTCGTGACCCGGTCGCTCCCGGGCATCGCCGAGGAGCTCCGTCGTGTCGGCCTGGGAGACACCCCGCTGTCGGTGATCTCCCGCGGCATCGCGGGTGTCGTCGACCCCGAGGGAGCCCTGATCGTCAATCTGCCGGGGTCGCCGCGCGCGGTGAGCTCCGGCATCCCTGTGATCGTGTCGGTCGCCACGCACGTGGTCGACCAGGTGAGAGGCGGAGACCACTCGTGAACATCGTTCGGATCGCCCGGCTCGAGGAGACCGCCCTCGACGTCGATGCGCACCTGCGTGCCGTCGAGGACCCGAAGTACGGTGCCGTGACGACGTTCGTCGGCCGGGTGCGCGACAACGATCCGGATGCCGCGACCACCGTCATCGGGCTCGAGTACAGCGCTCACCCCGACGCCGAGTCGACCCTGCACCGTATCGCCGCCGAGGCGGCGGGCGCCTCGGGCGCCGTCGTCGCGGTCAGCCACCGCGTCGGAAACCTCGCCGTCGGTGACGCCGCGGTCGTCATCGCCGTCGCGTCCGAGCACCGGGCCGAGGCATTCGAGGTCTGCCGCGCCGTCATCGAGACGATCAAGACCGATCTGCCCGTCTGGAAGCGTCAGCTCGAGGTCGACGGTACGACGGCGTGGAAGGGCATCGGCGGCTGAGGCTCGGCCGCTGCGTCAGCCGCCGGCGAAAGGCGGCAGGACGTCGATCAGGCGTGCGTCGTCGAGCCGAGTGTCGCCGTCGGTCCGCACGCCGTCGACGAGTACGGCGCAGTCGGGCAGCACGAACCACAGCTGGGGGTGCTCGTCGAGGATCGCGGTGCGGAGCTCGGCGAGGGTCGCCTCGGGGCGCTCCTCGCTCTCGGTCCCGGCAGCCTCGGCGGCGGCTGCGAAGTAGCGCACGAGCGTCATGACGGGTCCTCCTCGCCGGGCCGGACCCAGTCGCCCGACCGGCCGCCCGATTTCGCGATGATGCGGACGTTCTCGATCACCACAGCGCGGTCGAGGCCCTTGATCATGTCGACGACGGCGAGGGCGGTGACGGACACCGCGGTGATCGCCTCCATCTCGACACCGGTGCGGTCGGCAGTGCCGACGGTCGCCTCGATCTCGACGCCGTCGTCGACGATGTCGAGTTCGACGGATGCCCGGTGCACACCGATGACGTGGGCGAGGGGCAGGAGCGTCGCCGTCGACTTCGCCGCCTGGATGCCGGCGATGCGTGCGACGGCCAGCACGTCGCCCTTCGGGGCGGTGCCGTCGCGGAGGGCGGCGACGACGTCGGCGCTGCACCGCACGAACCCGCGCGCGGTGGCCGTGCGGACCGTCGGGGCCTTCGCCGTGACGTCGACCATGTGCGCGCGGCCGGCCGAATCGAGGTGGGGGAAGCTCATCAGACCAGCATGACATCCACGGCGTCGCCCACGGCGACGCTCGCGACGTCGGCGGGGATGATCGCGAAAGCGGATGCCTGTGCCAGCCCGCCGGCCAGGTGCGAGCCCGAGCCGCCCGCCGTCGCGGGGCGCACGGTCTGCGCCGCGAGATCGACCACGGCCGGCAGGTACTGGCGCCGTCCGAGCGGGGTGGTCCACGACTCCGCCGCCGTCATGGTCAGGTGGGCGCGGTGGATGACCGACCGGCCCTGCAGTGCCAAGAGTGCGGGGCGCACGAACACCTCGAACGACACGGCGACGCTGACCGGGTTTCCCGGAAGGCCGAAGACGAGGCATCCGTCTCCCACCGTGCCGAAGGCCTGCGGTTTGCCGGGCTGCATCGAAACCTTCGCGAACTCGACCTCGCCGTGCCCGTCGAACGCGGCCCGCACGGGTTCGTAGGCTCCTGCGCTCACGCCGCCGGTGAAGACGACGACGTCGGCCCCTGCGGCGCGAGCATCGGCGGTGGCCTCCGCGACCGCGTCGCCGTCGTCCGCGACGCGGGCGACCATCACGACCTCGGCATCGGCCCCGGGGAGGAGGTTCTCGAGGAGCGGCCCGTTCGAATCGGGGATGAGCCCGCGGCGGACAGGCTCACCCGGGCCCGTCAGCTCACTGCCGGTCGAGACGACCGCGACACGAGGCGCGCGGGCGACCATCACCTCGTCGATCCCGGCGGCGACGGCAGCGGCGACCTGGAACGGTCCCATCCGCTCGCCGGCGGCGATGACGACGTCACCGGCGCGCAGGTCCGCGCCGCGGCGACGGATGAACGCGCCGGCGGCGGGAGCCTCGAGCACCTCGACGACGTCGAGCGATTCGGCGAGCCCGCCGGCGGTGTTCTCGAACGGCACGATCGCGTCTGCATCGGTGGGCGTGGGTGATCCCGTCATGATCCGGGCCGCCTCGCCCTCCGAGAGCGCGGGGTCGTCCGACACCCCAGCGGGAAGGTCCGCGACGACCCGCAGCGAGACGGGATGCCCCGGCCCAGCCGCCGCCACGTCCGCGGCGCGCACGGCGAAACCGTCCATCGCGGAGTTGTCGAAGAGGGGGATGTCGTGCGCGGCGACGGCCGGTGCCGCGAGCGTGCGGCCGGCGGATGTCCCGACGGGGACGACCTCGGTGGGAAGCGTCCGGACCGCGGCCAGGACGCGCGCGAGCTGTTCCTCGACGCTGCGGAGCCCGCTCATGCGCTCGCCGCCGCAGCCGTTGCGGCCGACCGCAGCGGGATCTCGTGCTGACGGCTCGAGAGCGCGTCGAGGACGAGCATGCGGCCGAGCAGCGGCGTGCCGACGCCGATCGCGAGCTTCACGACCTCGGTGGCGAGGATGCCGCCGACCTGCACGCACAGGGCGCCGAGCACCCCGACCTGCGCACAGGTGGGCGGGTCGCCCTCGGTGCCGACGGCGAAGAGATCGTTCAGGACGACCGGGTCGCCCTCGGACGGCCGCGACCAGAACACGGTGACCTGCGCGTGCCACTCGCGGACCGCTCCCCAGACGAGGGGGAGCCCCATCGCCTCGGTGGCGGCCGCGACGGCGCGACGCGTAGCGAACGAGTCGCTCGTGTCGATCACGATGTCGGCACCCGCGAAGAACTCCTGCGCGTTGTCGTCATCGAGGCGTGCCGTGACCGGGGTGACGACGGTGACGGGCGACAGTGCCGCGACGGCGCGCACGGTGCTCTCGGTCTTGTGGACGCCGATGTCTTCGATGCGGTGCGCGATCTGGCGCTGCAGGTTGTGGAGCTCGACGGTGTCGTCGTCGATCACGGTGATGGCACCGACGCCCGCGGCGGCGAGGGCCAGGATCGCGGGCGACCCGATGCCGCCGGCGCCGACGACGGCGACGCGCGTGTTCGCGAGACGCCGCTGCCCCTCGTCGCCGATGCCCTTGAGCACCGTGTGGCGAGCGGTCCGCCTGCGCTCGTCGGGATCCAACTCTGACACGGGATCGACCAGGGGGCGCATGTCCCGAGTTTACGGCGATGTGGATGCCGCGGGATCGGATCCGCGCCCGGCTCGAAATCCGCGGATGCGGATTTCAAACGCCTCCACAACCCGCGCATGCGGCATGATCGACGCATGACGACCTACCGTGTGGCGCGAGCCGCTCGTCTTCTCGGCGTGAGCGACGACTCGGTGCGTCGCTGGATCGACCAGGGGCTGCTGCCGGTGACCGATGCCGTGCCCGCCGAGATCCCCGGCGAGGCGCTCGCCGCCTTCGCGGTCTCGGTGGCGAACGACCCGGGTGACGGATACGAGCACCGCTCCAGCGCGCGCAACAGCTTCGTCGGGATCGTGACGCGCGTGCAGATCGACGGCGTCATGGCGCAGGTCGACATCCAGTCCGGTCCCCATCGCGTCGTCTCGCTTCTGTCCGCCGAGGCGGTGCGCGAGCTGCAGCTCGACGTCGGCACCCTCGCGCGGGCCTCGGTCAAGGCGACGAACGTCGTCGTCGAGCTGGCGGGGGAGTGAGATGCGTCGTGCCCTGCTCCGGCCGCTCGCCCTCGGCGCGCTCGCGCTCCTCCTCACCGGGTGCGCGGCGTCCGTGCCGTCGCCCTCCGGCGACCAGCTCGGCGGTTCGCTGACGGTCTATGCCGCGGCATCCCTCAAGGGCTCGTTCGACGAGATCGCTGAGGCGTTCACGGCGAAGCATCCGGAGGTGGAGATCAGCCCCGTCTACGACGGATCGTCGACCCTGGCGACGCAGATCGCCGAGGGTGCGCCGGCTGACGTGTTCGCGTCGGCCGACGAGGCCACGATGGCGAAGGTGTCGCCGTTCGCGCTCGACCCCGCGGTGTTCGCCTCTAACACGCTGGTGATCACGGTGCCGGCGGGCAACCCGAAGAAGGTCGAGACGCTGGCCGACCTCGCGGATCTCGTCACGGTGCTGTGCGCTCCCGAAGTGCCGTGCGGCGCGGCATCCGCGAAGCTGCTCTCCGCAGCGGGCGTGACCGTCGACGCCGCGAGCCTCGAGCAGAACGTCACGGCGGTGCTGACCAAGGTCGCGGCGGGCGAAGCCGATGCGGGCCTCGTGTACGCGACCGATGTCGTCGGGCGCAGCGACGTCGCGTCGATCGCGCCCGAGGGGGCCGATGAGGTCGTCAACCGTTATCCGATCGCCGCACTGAAGGATGCCGCGAATCCCGACGCGGCTGCCGCGTTCATCGCGTTCGTGCGGTCCGGGGCCGGGCAGAAGATCCTCGCGCGACACGGCTTCGGGGCGCCGTGAGCTCCGCACGGGGATACGTCCCGCGAAGCCTCGCATTCCCTGCGCTTGTCGGTCTCGCCTTCCTGATCCTGCCGCTGCTGGCCCTCATCGCGCGGGTGGAGTGGTCGACGTTCGTCGCCGATGTGACCTCGTCCGCGGCCCTCGAGGCCCTCGGGCTGTCGTTCGGCACCGGGGCGACGGCGACCGTCGCGTGCATCCTGATCGGTGTGCCGCTGGCGCTGCTGATCGCCCGGTCGGGTCCGCGGCTGGCGGCGGTGCTGCGCGCGGCGGTGACCGTTCCGCTCGTGCTGCCGCCGATGGTCGGCGGGATCGCCCTGCTGTATCTGTTCGGTCGTCAGGGGTGGCTCGGCGGATGGGGGCTGTCGTTCACCACACCGGCGGTCGTCGTGGCGCAGACGTTCGTGGCGCTGCCGTTCCTCGTGCTCGCCGTCGAGGGCGCGGTGCGGTCGACCGGAGTGGACTTCGAGCGGACGGCCGCCGCCCTGGGCGCGGGGCGCTGGACGATCCTGCGGCGCATCACCCTGCCGCTCGCGGCACCCGGCATCGTCGCCGGTGTCGTGCTGTGCTTCGCCCGCGCGATCGGCGAGTTCGGTGCGACGGCCCTGTTCGCCGGCAATCGGCCCGGCGTGACACAGACGATGCCGCTCGCGATCTACACCGCGTTCAACGGCGCAGGGGTGACGCAGGGGACCGCGGTCGCCCTCGCCCTGCTGCTTCTCGCGACCGCGGTCCTCGTCCTCATGCTGGTGCGCGGGTGGCGACCCGGGGCGGCGCGATGAGCGGGCTGCAGGCGCACGTCGTCGTCGCCCGGCCGCGGTTCCGCGTGGACGTCGCGATCGACGCGGGCGCGGGAGAGACCGTCGCGGTCATGGGTCCGAGCGGGGCGGGCAAGTCGACGCTGCTGGACGCGCTTGCCGGGCTCGTGCCCCTGAACGGCGGCGAGGTCGTCGTGGCCGGGAAGACCGTGGAGCGTGCGACCGCGCCCCGGGTGCACACGCCGCCGATGCATCGCGGAGTCGTCCTGCTCGGCCAGGACCCTCGTCTGTTCCCGCATCTGAGCGCGCGTGAGAACGTCGCCTTCGGGCCGCGCGCCGGCGGAACGCCCGCCCCGCAGGCGCGCGCCGACGCCGACGAGTGGCTCGACCGGGTCGGCCTGGGAGGGCTGGGATCTCGGATGCCGCGCGAGCTGTCGGGGGGAGAGCAGCAGCGCGTCGCGATCGCGCGGGCGCTGGCGGCCTCGCCCCGGGTGGTGTTGCTCGACGAGCCTCTGGTCGCGCTCGACCCCGTAACGGCATCCGAGATCCGGGGGATGCTGCGGGATCAACTCGCCGGGGTGACGACGGTCGCCGTGACGCACGATGCCGGCGATGCGATCGCGCTGGCGGAGCGGCTGTTCGTCCTGGAGGCGGGTGCCGTGGTGCAGAGCGGTCCGGTGCGGCGGGTGCTGGGCGCTCCGGCATCCGCCTTCGTCGCATCGGTTGCCGACATGAACCGGATGCCGGGAGTCTCGGCCCGCGGCGGGTGGACGGATGCCGCGGGCCGGGTGCTGACGGGGGCGGAGGCCGCACCCGCCGCGCGCGAGGGCGTCGCGCTCGCCGCCGTGTTCCGGCCGGGCGACGTGCGGATCGTAGGTGGGGCAGGGTCGAACGCGTGGGCTGCGACTGTCGTCCGTGTGGAGCCGACGGTGGCGGGGATGCGGGTGCACACCTCGGCTGGGATGGTGGACGTGTCAGACGCGACTGTGTCGTGGTCGCCTGGAGAGTCGGTCTGGCTGCAGGTCGACCCGTCGCGGGTGCGGTTCGTGCCGCTGTCGTGAGTAGGGGCGTCAGTCGCGCATCCGGTCGAGCGAGTACGACGGCGTCGCGAACGGCCCACCCTGCGGCTCAACGGTGGCGCCGGGGAGGTTCCACTCCGCGGCGTCGTCCGTGGGTCGGAAACCGACGAGCTCCCCGGCCGCCCGATCCCACCAGACTTCCGAGTTCGCCGATACCGCGTAGAAGACGGCGTAATGCTCGTCGGTCGTCATCGCGGCGGTGAACGCGGCGATCGCGTCTCGATGGCTGAGCCAGGTTGCACGCTCGCGGGGGGTTCGGGGTTCCTCTTCGTAGCTCCCGATCCTGAGCGCGATCGTGCTGAGGTCGAACTTGTCGGAGTAGAGGCGGCACAGGGCCTCGGCCGCCACCTTCGACACACCGTAGAAGCCGTCGGGTCGCGGGGGCATGTCCGGGTCGACGAGTGCGTCCGTGGGATACATTCCGGTGACCCGGTTGCTACTCGCGTAGACGACCCGGCGGACGCCTGACCGACGAGCGGCTTCGAGCACGTGATACGTGCCGACGACGTTCACCTGCGCGAGGTCGTGGAGGTCGGCTTCATCGGACAACCCGCCCAGATGGATCACGCCGTCGGCGTCCTCGAACATCGCCGTGAGCGCGGCGAGGTCGGCCAGGTCGGCGACGGTGACGCGATCGCCGGTCCGGTCGACGGGCTCCACGTCTCTGACGTCGGTCGAGACGAGCTCGACGCCTGCGGCCCGGAGCTCTCGGCGGAGGGCGACTCCGATGGTGCCGGCAGCGCCGGTGACGACCCATCGAGACCCCGCGAGTGTGTTCACGCGCTCATCCTGGCAGGGGGTGACGACGTCGGTCCCGGCATGCCCGTCGAACCTGCAACGATGAGTCCATGCGCGTCATCGAGTCCCGTTGCGTCGTGCCGGTCCCGGTGGAGGTCGCCTTCGCGGTGTCGCAAACCACGGGCGAGACCCGCAAGCGCTGGGATCCGTTCATCCGCCGTCAGTACTTCGTCGACGGCGCGACCGCCCCGGGGAAGGGCGTCCGCACGTTCACCGTGCAGCGCTTCGGCTTCCGGATGGAGAGCGAGTACGTCTCCTACAACCCGCCGTCGAACGTCGGGATGAAGATGACGAAGGGCTCCTGGTTCTTCGAGCGTCTCGCCGGCGGGTGGAAGTTCACGCCGGTGGCCGAAGAGCCCGGCAGCACGCTCGCCGTCTGGCGGTACAACTTCGCATGCCGCCCCGCCTGGCTCGCTCCGCTCGCCGAACGGATCGGCGCGTTCGTGCTGCAGCTCGACATGGACCGGCGCATCCGAGGCTTCGCGAGGGGGTGCGAGGACCCGGTCGTCCTCGCCGCAGCGCGCTGAGCTTCCGTGCAGCGCTCGGTCCGTAAGGATGGAGTCATGCGCATCATCGGGAGCCTCTTCCTCGCTCTCGTCGCCACCATCGTCGGGCTCCTCGGCGTTCTCATGCTCGGTCTGGCGGGCGTCCACTGGGACGGCGGTCTCGTCGTCGCGCAGCTGTCCGATTCGGATGACACAGAACGTGCGTTGGGGATAGCGATGGGTGTGGGCGGCCTCCTGGGCTGGGTCGGCCTCTCGTGCGCCGCGGCGTATGCAGGTCTGGGCGGGCAGCGTCCGTCGCGCGCGAGTCGCATCGCGGTCTGGACGATTCTCGGACTCGGCGTTGCGATCATCGCGAGTGCGACGACCTTCGTTCTCTTCTTCAGCATCCGGCCCTGACGGCTGGAGCGGCGGTGAGACGTCGGGAGCTGTTACGAAGCTGTTCGTGGCGATGAGGCGCGCGGCTACTTGCGGGTGACCCAGACGTTGTCGGAGATCATGTCTCGGACCTCCCCGCTGCGGTAGCTCAGGTCGGCGGCGACACTGGCGCTGTCGCTGATCGGGATGGACACGTAGTCCTTCTCGCACTCGGTGGTCTGCCAGACGTCGTCGAGGGTGAGCGACAGGCACAAGGCGTCTCCGTCATCCGCCGCGCGCGAGAGGTAGACGTCGTAAGCGTCGGCCTTGCCGACGTAGCGCAGTGTCGCGACGTCGAGCTTTCCTTCCGCTCCGGTGACGACGGAGTCTGGTCGGTCCGCGGCGGTCTGCTCTCGGCCGAACTCCGCCGGCGAGCAGGCGGTCAGGAGAAGTGCAGTCGCCGCGAGGAGTGGTAGCGCGGTGCGGCGGAGGCTCATGTGCCGAAAACTAGCGTGCGATCTGGCACTGAGCCGGGGATTGGTGCCGACTTCACAGCCCGCGACTGCCCTCCTCACCCCGGCTGCAGGTGGCGGCGATTAGGCTCGGACAATGGGATGCCACGAGGGGAGAGAGCGGTGACGGCCGTTCCGATCTCGCTGGGTCGCGCCGCGCCGCAGATCCCGCTGGGCGCCGTTCCGGATCCCGCCGTCGGCCTCGTCGACACCCACGGGCGAGTCCACCGCGATCTCCGGATCTCGCTGACCGACCGCTGCTCCTTGCGCTGCACCTACTGCATGCCAGAGCAGGGCAACGAGTGGCTCGCGCGCACCAGCATCCTGACGACCGATGAGATCGTCGAGATCGCGGAGGTGGCCGCGAGCCTCGGCATCCGCACCTTCCGGCTCACCGGCGGCGAGCCTCTGCTCCGCACCGACATCGTCGACGTGGTGCGCCGCGTCGCCGCGATCTCGGGACCCGACGGTCCGGTCGAGGTCGCGATGACGACCAACGGCATCCGTCTCGCCGAGGTGCTTCCCGACCTGATCGATGCGGGTCTGACGCGGCTGAACATCAGCATCGACACGATCGACCGCGAGCGGTTCGCCGCGCTCACGCGTCGTGACCGGCTGGACGACGTGCTCGAGGGAATCGCGGCAGCCGCGGCATCCGACCTGAAGCCTTTGAAGCTGAACGCCGTCGCGATGCGCGGCGTGAACGACGACCAGCTCGCGGACCTCGTGGCGTTCGCGATGGAGGTCGGGGCCCAGCTGCGTTTCATCGAGCAGATGCCGCTGGATTCCGGGCACACCTGGGACCGCAGCGCGATGGTGACGCGCGAGGAGATCCTCGAGGCGTTGTCGCAGCGATGGACGCTCGAGCCGGTCCCCGGCCGCGGCGGTGCTCCCGCCGAGAAGTGGCGGATCGACGGCGGCCCGCACGAGGTCGGCGTCATCGCGTCGGTGACGGCACCCTTCTGCGGAGCGTGCGATCGCCTGCGCCTGACCGCCGACGGTCAGTTCCGCAACTGCCTCTTCTCGCTGACGGAGTACGACGTCACGAGCGCTGTGCGCGGGATGCCGGTGGCCGCCGCGCCCGACGACCGTCGCCGTGTCATCGCCGAGACGCTTCACGCGTGCGTGCTCGGCAAGTTGCCGGGTCACGCGATCAACGACCCGTCGTTCCTGCAACCCGCGCGAGGGATGAACGCCATCGGAGGCTGAGCGCTGGCGGACCGGCGTACGGGGTGACCTACTGGTCGAGGTTCTTGCGCATGTCCTGGAACGAGCCAGAGTCGAGCACTTCGCCCGTCGAGTCGTCAACGAAGTCGACGGTCACGTCGATGTCGTCGGCGGAGATTCCCTGGAACTGCTGTAAGAGCGCGCCCTGCATGTAGAAGCCGAGCACGAGGAATCCTTCCATCGCGCTGTACTTCGCGGGATCGACCGACACCGTGAAGGACGTCATCTCATCGTCGAAGTCGACGGCGGTGACCGAGTTTGCGTCGTCGGCGACGAGATCATCGGCGGATTCCCGCGCTGAAGACCGCATGCCGGCGAGCATCTCGTCGCGTTGAGACTTCGTCATCGTGTAGACGACCGTGTCGCCCTCGACGACCGCGGAGAGGCCGTTCTCCTTCGCGCTCGCGATGATTTCATCGTCGGACAGCGCGCCTTCCGGGTCGAGCATCGACTTCGCCACGCGGACGTCGACCGTCGTCAGTTTTTCGTCGACCTCGACCGCGGCGGGCGTGGCGGGTGGACTGGCTGTCGCCTCACCGTCGACAGCCGCGCAACCCGCCAGTAGAAGTGCTCCAGCGGCAGTGAACGAGATGAGCGCGTGACGAATCTTCATTTTCCCCCCAGTGATCGCCGGATATCCGGCCTGGGTGAGCCTAACGGCTGCAGCGGACATGGCTGTCGCGGAATCGGACGGCGTCCCGTACCTGACACGTCGCCGGAACCGCAAGGCTCTGCCTCACAGCTCGCTCCGCGCGCACACTGCGGGGGTGACCCGCCTGCGAGAACACTCGTCCGACCTCCACCTCAGCGCTGGCCCGTTCGGTGATGCGGCCGCAGGGTCGCTCGACGAGGCTGACCGGGTCGACGCGTTCGGGACAGACGTTGCCGCCACGCTCGCCTGGGCGGTGGGCGCAGGCGACGCGCGCGGAAACCAGCGCTCGCTCGCCGACGACTGGTCGTTCCTCGCTGCGGTCGCGAGCCGGGATGTCGGTGCGGCACGCATCCTCGAACCCCACCTCGACGCGCTCGACATCCTCGACCAGGCCCGTCGCGACGGGTACGACCTCGACCTCGCCTCGATCCAGGCGGACTCCGGATCCTCGTGGGGGGTGTTCGCCGCCGAGGGTGCCGGGACTCGGCTGGAGGCGCGCGACGACGGTTCCGGGTGGCGGCTGACGGGGACCAAACCGTGGTGCTCGCTGGCGCAGCACCTGACCCACGCGCTCGTCACCGCGTGGGTCGGCGATGAGCGTCGCCTGTTCGCCGTGGCCTTGCAGACCCCCGAGGTGACAGCTCGCACGGGGCCCTGGCACGCGCGAGGGCTCCCGCAGGTCGTCAGCGCGCCGGTTGACTTCGCGGCGGCTCCCGCCGTGCCCGTCGGTGAACCGGGGTGGTACCTACGTCGCCCCGGGTTCGCGGCCGGCGGCATTGGAGTCGCCGCGTGCTGGTGGGGCGGCGTCCTGCCGATCCGCGACGCCCTCGTCGAGGCAGCGCAGCGCGAGGGCGCCGATCAGCTGTCGCGCGTCCACCTCGGCAGGGTGGATGCCGCGCTGTGGACCGCGAGGTTGGCACTGCGATCGGCCGCGCATCAGACGGAAGGGCTGCCGGCGGCATCCCACCCCGGCGCAATCGCCGCACGCGTCCGAGCTGTCGTCGCGGGTGCGGTCGAGACGGCGCTCGCCGAATCCGCCCGAGCCCTCGGACCGTTGCCCCTCGTGGCTGACGATGCTCACGCCCGCCGGGTGGCCGACCTCGAGATCTATGTGCGTCAGCACCACGGCGAACGCGACCTGGCGCGCATCGGCGCCGACATCGCGGAGGGGCGCGGCGCATGGTGAGCTTCAGTCACCGCGATCCAGGAACAGGTGAAGAGGTCTGGCGTGAGGCGTTCGCCGATCGCGCGCTTCCGTCGTTGGATGAGACCTTCGAGCACCTCGTCGTCGTCGCGGCGCACCCCGACGACGAGACCCTCGGCGTCGCGGGGCTGATGGCGCGCACTGTCAGCCGTGACGCGAAGGTGACGGTTCTCATCGCGACGGACGGCGAGGGATCTCACCCCGACTCGCCGTCGCATACTCCCGCCGACCTGGCCGCGGTGCGACGGCGCGAGGTCGCCGCAGCGCTGGATCACCTGAGCCCGTCGATCGACGTTCGGTTCCTCGGTCTGCCGGACGGCGGCACGGACGACCATCGCGACGCGATCGCGGAGGCACTCCGCGCGCTGCTGCAGGGACAGGGAGCGCACCTCGTCGTCGTGCCCTGGGCAGGCGACAGTCACCGCGATCACCGCGTCGCTGCGGAAGTGACAGCCGAGGTGTGTACGGAGCTCGGCGTCCCGTGGCGGGAGTATCCGATCTGGCTCTGGCACTGGGGATCGACGGACGACGTGCCGTGGGACGACCTCGAGGTGGTCACGCTCGATGAGTGGACGGCCGAGCTCAAGCGCACGGCGATGCGTCACCATCGCAGCCAGATCACCCCGCTGTCGTCGGCACCGGGCGACGAGGTGATGCTCCACGAGAGGATGCAGGCGCACTTCGACCGCCCGTTCGAGGTCTTCGTCCGACCGGCGCCCAGCCTCGCGGAGGGCTTCTTCGAGGATTTCTACCGTCGCAACGGCGACGACCCGTGGGGCTTCGAGTCGCGCTGGTACGAGCAGCGCAAGCGCGCCGTGACGCTGGCGAGCCTGCCCCGCGAACGATACGCCTCCGCCCTCGAGTTGGGCTGCTCGACGGGTGTCCTGACCGACCTCCTCGTCGACCGGTGCGACGCCGTGCTCGCGGTCGACATCGCGGATGCTCCGCTCGAGATCGCACGCCGTCGCCTCGGCAGTCGGGACGACGTTCGTCTCGAGCGCCTCGGGCTGCCGGGGGAGTGGCCCGCCGGAACGTTCGACCTCGTCGTCCTTTCAGAGGTCGGCTACTACTGGAACCCCGCTGACCTGACTGTCGCCATCGACCGCATACGAGGTGCCATGGATGCCGGTGGCCACCTCATCGCCTGCCACTGGCGGCATCCCGTCACGGAATATCCGCAGTCCGGCGACGACGTGCACGCGGCGCTGCGCGCGGCGAAGGGGTTGGTCCGCCTGGTGCTGCACGAAGAGGAGGACTTCGTCCTCGAGGTCTACGGACTCGAGGGCGCCCGGTCGGTCGCCGCAGAGACACGGCTCGTCCCGTGACGCCCGGCAGCCCCACGGTGGCGATCGTCGTCCCCGTGCACGACGAAGCCGAGCTCCTCGACGACTGCCTCGCTGCGCTCACCGCGTCCGTCGAGCACACTCGGCGGACGCACCCGGGAGCGCGGATCGTGACGGTCGTCGTCCTCGATGCGTGCACGGATGCCTCGGCCCGGATCGCGCTGTCCTGGCCGGTGCGCACCATCGAGATCGACGCACGAAATGTGGGGACGGCTCGACGCCTCGGCGTGGCCGCCGCCCTCGCCGAACTCGGGTCGTCCGACGACGTCTGGATCGGTACGACGGATGGAGACTCCGTCGTCCCCGGCACCTGGCTCAGCCATCAGCTCGACCTCCGCGCGGCGGGGGCCGACGTCGTCCTCGGCACCGTCCGTCCGGATTTCGCGGACCTCACTCTCGATCATGCGGAGCATTGGCTGCAGACGCATCCGCGGGGTCGTCCTGCGGGCAACGTGCACGGCGCGAACCTCGGACTGCGTGCCGATGTGTACGTCGCGGCGGGGGAGTTCCCCGATCTCGACGAGCATGAGGACGTCGCGCTCGTTCGCGCCGCACGGTCGCTCGGCGCACGCGTAGTCGCGACGGACGAGAACGAGGTGGTCACGTCCGGCCGTCTCTGGGGGCGCACACCCGGAGGGTACGCCGCGTTCGTCCGCGCAACCCACGAACGCATCGCCGGGGTCGGCTGAATCGACTCACGGGCGGAAGGTAGCGGGTGTCGTCTAGGTCGGCAAGGGGCGCGGCGGGGCGGGGAGACAGGCGGATCGTCGGGCTCCCAACCCCCGGAGGAACCATGTACTTCCACGTTCAAGAGTTCATCAATGAGATCGCACAGGACGAGCCCGATCCCGCGGCCGCCAACGCACTGCAGGAGGGTCTCGGCGGACAGTTCGGCGAGATGCGCACGATGATGCAGTACCTGTTCCAGAGCATCAACTTCCGCGGCCCGTCCGGGAAGCCGTACAAGGACCTCATCCAGGGCATCGGCACCGAGGAGATCAGCCACGTCGAGCTCATCGGCACGACGATCTCCCGTTTGCTGGATGGCTCGCCCAGGTACAAGGGCAAGCCCACCGATCCCGTCGACGAGCCTGGCGCGGGCGGTGCGACGCCGCTGAGCATCGCCGTCGACCACAGCAACATCCATCACTACCTCGTCGGCGCGCAGGGTGCGCTGCCAGTGGATGCCGCGGGCAACCCGTGGATGGGCAGCTACGTCTACAACTCGGGCAACCTCGTGCTCGACCTGCTCTACAACCTCATGCTCGAGTCGACGGGACGCCTGCAGAAGTGCCGCCTCTACGAGATGACCGACAACAAGATGGCGCGCAGCACGATCTCGTACCTCATCGTGCGGGACCAGGCGCATGAGAACGCCTACGCCAAGGCTCTCGAGACCCTGGGGGTGAATTGGCGTACGTCGCTCCCGATCCCGAAGACGAACGCCGAGCAGTTCCCCGAGGTCAAGCGTCTCGTCGACCTCGGGCTGCAGAGCAAGCAGTACTCGTTCGATCTGGGCAACCAGTCCGAAGCCGGTCGCATCTTCCAGGGCGCGTCGCCGTCGAATGACGGGACGCAGCTGGATGCCAGTGAGCAGGCACCGGCAGGTTCACCCATGACCATCTCGCCGGAGCGTCCGGAAGAGTTCTCGCCGGGAGCCGACAAGGAGCTCCGGGCCCTCATCGAAGCGACGGCTGCGATGGAGATGGCCGACATCGAGGCTACGTTCGGCCGGATGGCGTAGTCCGACGGGACGAAACGCAGCTCGAGCCCGGGTAGCCCGTGCACATCACACATGCGCTGCCCGGGCGACAATCGCGCCATCTGGGTTTCGGACTCGATTGGGGTGTGCATGTCGGGCTCGCCGTGAACGCGGATGTTGTTCCGCCTCGAAACGTAGTCAAGCGCTGCTAACCCGACTAGCTCGACGGTCGGCTAGGGATCGCGCTCGCGGATTTGGCTCGGTCGGTCGACTATCTCTTGATCGCCCCGGCCATGAGGTTGGGGGAGCTGTCGCCCAGCCGTTCGGTGGAGGGTCCCCACCGAGGTCGTCGATTCGGGGAACGCTCTCACCGCGGTTGTCAACAGAAGTGCGGATCCGCCTCCGGCGGATATCCCACTCAACGCGCGATCTCGTCCTTCGTGTGCACGTTGGTGACGCTAGGCACCAACTGGAACGAGAAAAGCGTCGACTCGAGCGGCATTGCCTCTGATAGCTGCGCAGGCCCCTCCGACGCAGCCTCCTTCACTCCGACGAGCGCGCAGATGCGCGGGGCTACTCTTCGGCTCATGACCAGGGTCGTGCGCAGAGTGCCGGTGATATGCCCATCCGGTACCAACACCTCGGACGCGCTGCTCGTCGAATTCAGCAGGGAATCAACTTCGACCGGCGCCAAGGCGGAGCGACTTCTCGATGGCTCGTCGCGCGCGTGGGGCGACCGGCCGCTCTACGAAGCGGTAGATCAGAGCCGCGAAACACACAACGAAACCGATGGCGATAGCCAGGACTATGAGGTCGGGCAGCTTTCCGGAGAGGAGGTGAATGACCCACCATCCCCACCACTGGTGAACAAGGTACAGAGGATAAGTGAGCAATCCGAGGACGGTTAGCCACCGGAGGTGTACACGAGCGAGAGGGGTCAGCGTTGCGATTGCGACTGCGCCGAAGCAGCAGAGGATGACTACAGCCGTCGTTGAGTCAGAGAAGCTGACGCCTGTAGAACTCTTGAGAATCGCCTGGCTGTGCTCGCCGGGAACGACGACTGCCAGCATCGCCGACAATGCGAGCACCGCCCAGGCAGCACGATCTCGCCGGTCCCGCGTAAGGAGGTAGATTGCCATACCCCCCGCGAACAGCGGTGCGTAATCGGCGATCAAGGCTTCAGAGACCAATCGCTCGTTAGCGGTTCGTGCGAGGGCCGCCGCAGTGGGCCACAGGGCGGCGAAGGCGAGAACGCGTTGTCTGGTGACCCCCACCAGCATGAAGATCGCAATCAGCACGTAGAACCGCAGTTCGACCCACAGCGTCCAATACACGCCGTCGATGTGGTCCACCCCAAAAGCTCCCTGCATCATCGTGAGATTCACCGCAACTTGCTCAAGAGTTATCTCCTTCTGCTTGAGCCAGATAACTCCGAGCAGAAGCGCTGCGGCTGGGACCGCAACGAGGTAGGCGGGGTACAGGCGGCTGACCCTCGAGGACACGTAGGAAGGGAGATCCTTTCCCCACGCTGTCATGAGGATGACGAATCCGGAGATCACGAAGAAAAGGTGGACGCCGTAATAGCCCAGAGCCGTGGGAACATGGAGGGTCGGAAATACATCATCAACCGGCCTACCCCAGGCTTGATGCTGCTTAGCGGTGAAGTGGAAGAAGACGACTCCCAACGCCGCGGTGAACCGTAAACCATCCAACATCGAGAATCGGAGGCGCCCTGCGTTCGCGCGCACTGGGGGGGTGATCGGGTCAGGAGGCAGTGCGGTCACCTGAGCATATTACTTGTGTGGCAGCCGCGCACATGTACTTACGAGTGCGTCACGGCGAGGTGCAAGTCGTCGACCAGGATCGCGGAAATACGTCCAAACCCAGTACATCAGAGGTGGGCCCCGTGGGGCTCGAACCCACGACCCGCGGATTAAAAGTCCGATGCTCTACCGACTGAGCTAGAGGCCCTCAGCCACCCAGCCTAATGGGCGAGGGTGGCGGCATCCGCTACTTCGTGCTCTTCTGCGCGCTGAAGACGATGCCGAACATGATCCCGAAGGACAGGCCGAAGGCAGCGCCGAGGCCGATGTTGTCGAGGAAGAGCATCCCGACGATCGCGCCGCCGAGCATCCCAAACGCGATCCACAGACCGAACGACATTCCCCGCATGTTGTTGTTCGCCATCCCTCGACGCTACGCAGGGCGTCGGCCATCGGCATCCCCCGTAAGGCGGAAACAAAAGGAGGCGGCGCCGCCGAAGCCCGCAGAGCTTCGACGACGCCGCCGGTCAGAAAGACCGTGAATTACATCGGGGGCATCAGCACCGTGTCGATGAGGTACACAGTCGCGTTCGCGGTCTCGACGCCACCGCAGATGACCTTGGCGTCGTTGACCATGAGCTCGTCGCCCGAGCCGGTGACCTTCAGGTCCTGGCCCTCGACGGTCTTGTGGGTGCCGTCGATGTCGGCCGGAGCGATCTCACCGGGGACCACGTGGTAGGTGAGGATCTTCGTCAGCGTCTTCGAGTCGGTCTTGAGGCCGTCGATCGTGGCGGCCGGGATCTTGGCGAACGCGTCGTCAACGGGAGCGAAGACGGTGAACTTGTCGCCGTTCAGCGTGTCGACGAGGTTGACGTCCTTGTTCAGCTGGCCGCTGACGGCAGCGGTGAGCGTCTTGAGCAGCGGGTTGTTGGATGCCGCGGTCGCAACCGGGTCCTTCGACATGCCCTCGACCGAGCCTGCGCCGTCCGGCACAGCCTTCGCGTAGTCCGCGCAGCCGGGGCCGACGAGGTTCGACGCGGTGTCCATGCCGCCGTCCGAGGCTTCGGGGGACTCCATGGGAGCCTGCGAGGACGGAGCCTCGCTCGAGCCGCTGCCGCTGCCGCTGTCCATCGAGTTCGACGAGCATCCGGCGAGTGCGAAGGCACCGACCAGCGTCAGAGAGAGTGCTGCGGTCATCTTCTTCTTCGTGCTGAACATGATTTCCTCCATGTGTTCGGACCGCCCTCTGCGGCGGCGATGACAGGTCTTCGGAACCGCTAGCCAAACGGATTGCACATCTGTCGAGATTTTTTTGGATCGGCGATCTCCCGGGGGTCACGCGGGTCACAAATCCCTTTCGATCCGGCCTGCTCACCAGGGATTCCCGCCCCGTGATCCGTGTTCGTGCGCGCGGGAGTGGCATGCTGGGGGCAATGGTTATCGACGGTGTTGACGTCCCTGAGGACGAGGAGTCGGCGGATCACGCCGGCGAATTGCTCGTCCGCATCGCCGACGGCGATCAGGTGGCCTTCGCAGAGCTGTACGACATGCTCTCCTCGCGGGTGTTCGGACTGATCCGACGGGTCCTCGTCGACCCCTCCCAAAGCGAGGAAGTGCTGCAAGAGGTCTTCTTGGAGATCTGGCAATCCGCTTCTGGGTTCGCTCCGAACAAGGGGCAAGGAAGAAGTTGGATCCTGACGATGGCTCATCGTCGGGCAGTGGACCGGGTTCGCGCATCGCAGTCCAGCGTGGACCGGGACGTTCGCGTCGGCATTCGCGATGCGAACACACAACAAGAGGGCATCGCCGAGCAGGTCGAGTTGCGGATCGAAGGCCGTCGCGTCGTACGCGCGCTTCGCTCGCTGCCCGACGCGCAGCGCGAAGCCATCACCCTCGCGTACTTCGGGGGATACAGCCAAAGTGAAATCGCGGCACTCCTCGGAGCGCCGCTCGGAACGATCAAGACACGGATGCGTGATGGATTGAACCGCCTACGACAGGAAATGGGGGTGACGCTGTGAACGAGAAGGATTTCGCCGAACTCTCGGCAGGGCACGCGCTCGACGCGTTGTCCGCTGACGACGAGCAGGCGTACCAGCAGGCCCTCGCCGCTCACCCCGAATGGGAGGAGCTCGTCGACACCGACGCACAGGTCGCCGGCTTCCTCGCCGAAGGTGCGGGAGAAGAGGTCCCACCCGCACACGTCCGCGACCGGCTCCTCGCGCAGATCGGCTCTCTCCCGCAGCGGATGCCGGTGGCCGCCGCGTCCACTCCCGAAGACGTCGTCCAGCCCGAATCCGCCTTCGCGCCTGAGCCCGTCGTGGAGCGCGAGCCGATCGTCGCCGGACCCCCCACCGAGGCGATCCAGGCGGTCCAGCGCCGCAACTGGACGCGCGGACTGTTCGCTCTCGTCGCATCGGCCGCGCTCCTCGTGGGCATCGGCTGGGGCGTCGGTTCGATCATGGAGCAGGTGCGCACGCCCGCTCAGGTGCAGGCGCTCGAGCAGATCGAGGCGGCGCCCGACGGGCAGAGCGCCACGGGGCAGTTCACCGACGGTGGCGAGGCCGAGGTGCACTGGTCGCCCTCGCTCGGGAAAGTCGTCCTGACCACCGACGACGCACCGAAGATCGCGGACGGTCGCACGTTCGAACTCTGGTTCGTCCGTGGCGACGAACCAATCGCGGCGGGCACATTCGATCCGTCCGACGAGGTCACCGCGCTCCTCGACGGCGACTTCAAGCCGGGCGACGTCATCGCGATCACGGTCGAGCAGGCGGGCGGGTCGCCCGACGGCAAGCCCACCACCGAGCCGATCGTCGCGATCCCCACGGCCTGACAGCTTTCGCTCCGCACCCCGCTTCGGCTCCGGCCGGTCGGGGTGCGTTGCTCCCGGAGTAGCCTGGAACGATGTCTGACGCGTCCCGCGACTTCCACAAGCCGGTCCGCCGCTCACCCGACTCGTTCGACCGGAACTTCGCCGCCGACGATCCCGCTGAAGCCAGCCGCGTAGCGCACGCCACGGCATCCGCTCTTCTCTCGCGCGTTCGCGAGCAGCCTCACGACGACGTCATCGACCGGCTCGTCACGTTCACCGACGCGCACGGCATCGCGACGATCGCGGAGCTGTGGGCGCACTCGCCCGCGCGGTCGCTGCCGGGCGCACTGTGGCGGCTGTACCTGCTGCAGCTGATGATCCATGACGACGCGGCGACGGCGGCGCTGCTCTACGAGCGTGGACGGACACGTCTGTCATCGGCGGATGTCGTGATCGCCGGTGCGCCGGCTCCGGCGAGCCCTGACGAGCTCGTCTCGCTCATCGACCTGATCCTGCGCGGAGTGTTCGCGGGCGACTTCGCGCTCGCGCTCGAGCGGGCGGCATCCTTCTCCCGGGTCGTGGCGGCGGGGGCGACCGACCTCGCCGACGACTACGACGAGAGCGAACCGGTGCGGGCGTCGACCTTCACGACGCGGGCGCTGCGCCTCGACACCTACGCGGGGGATCTCGTCGCGGCCGCAGCGCTGTGGCGACGCGACGGCCTCACGTAGGCATAAAAAGTGCCGGACCGCAGAACGCCTCTCGGCGCGTGGCCGCTCGCAGCGGCTGAAGATGGAGCCCGGGGTTACTGCGGCCCGGCTAGAAAAGTGTAACGGAGGGGCTCCGGAGGTATTCCGGTCGAGCGGAGATTTCGTTGCGGCCGGGCGTGTCGGGTGTGGGTCTTGGGGCGCGTGCGCGGATGCAATGGATCGATGGCGACACGCGGCATCCCGGGGCTGGCAGGCGGCGTGTCGCGCTCGGACTCTTGCATCCGATGACGACGGATGCCGCCGCGTAGGCTTCGTGGCATGGCCTGGCGCTTCGCACTCATGATCGACCCCGCGGCATCCGACGATCCGCGTACCGACTTCCTCGACACCTTCAGCGAGATCGATCCCGCCACCCCCGCGCTGACGGTGGGGGAGCTGAGCACGCAGCGGGGCGACGGGATCTTCGAGTCGATCGGCGTCGTGGACGGTCACGCGCAGGAGGTCGAGCCGCACTTGGCCCGGCTCGCTCACTCCGCGGAGATCTGCGAGCTGCCGGCGCCGAACCTCGAGCAGTGGCGCGAGGCGATCATCCGCGCGCAGGCCTCGTCGGGGGAGGGCGAGGCGGTCATCAAGCTGATCCTGAGCCGTGGCGTGGAGCACGGCCCGACGCCGACCGCGTGGGTGACGGTCGCGCCGGCGGCGGACTTCACGAAGGCGCGCACCGAGGGCGTCGCCGTGGCCGTCCTCGACCGCGGATACAGCATCGATCTGCCGGGGCGTGCGCCGTGGCTGCTCCTGGGCGCGAAGACGCTGTCGTACGCAGTGAACATGGCCGCGATCCGCGAGGCGAAGCGCCGTGGTGCCGACGACGCGGTGTTCGTGAGCTCCGACGGCTTCGTGCTCGAGGCGCCGACCGCGTCGCTCATCATCCGTCGCGGAGACACGTTCGTCACCCCGGCGCCGAACGGCGGCATCCTCCACGGAACCACCCAGCTGAGCCTGTTCGATCACCTCGCCGATCGCGGTTTCGAGACCGCTTACGAGACCCTGCCCGTGTCGGCCCTCCGCGAAGCGGATGCCGCCTGGCTCGTCTCGAGCGTCCGTCTCGCCGCGCCCATCACGGCCGTCGACGAGCGTCCCCTGGCCCTGGACGCCGAGCTCACGGCATCCTTCAACCAGTACTTGCTCAGCCCGCGCGACTGACCTGTGGCGGGCGTTCGCGCGCGGCGCAACGAGCTCGACACCCGGCATCCCTCGCCCCGTCAGCGGATGCACTAGTCCTGCCGTGACACGCCGTCCAACCACCTCGGGATGCCGCGTGTCGCCGTGGAACTATTGCGTCCGCGCACGCGCCAGGGGATCGACGCGCGGCGACCCAGGACCGCCCCGGCATCCCTCGCCCCGTAGCCCGATGCAATAGTCCCGACCCGACACCCCGCCCGTTTGCCTCGGGATGCCGCGTGTCGCCGCCGAACTATTGCATCCGCGCACGCGCCGCGGCCCTCACATCCGCGCACGCGCGCGACCCAGCCCTCACATCCGCGCGAGCGCCCCGAGGATCGCACGCTCGACCATGTCCCAGTCGTGAACGATGAGCGCGTAGTCGAAGCGGAGGGTGACGTAGCCCCACATGGCCGCGTTGGCGTCGCGCACAAGGTCCTTGTGTCGCAGCGACGGTCCATCGTGGTTGTCGCGCCCATCGACTTCGATGATCAGCCGGTCGCCGATCAACGCATCGACGACCCCGACGCCGGCAATGCGCATCTGCGTCCGCACGCGCAGTCCGAGGTCGCGCAGCCGCCACCGCAGCATCGACTCGAGTCCGCTGTCGGCGTCGTCCCTGCTGAGCCCGAGTGCATCGCGCCCCTCCTGATTCACATTCCGGCTCAGCCAGCGCATGTCGTCGCCGTCGAGCAGGTCCTGACGCCGCGCGGATTCCAGCGCGACGAAGAACGCCTCGCCGCCGTAGCAGGTGAGGATCTGTCGCAGGATTCGAGCGAGTGACGGTTCCCGACGATCCTCTCCGGGGCCGGCGGCATCCCAATGCTCGGTGCACTCGCACGGATGGTCGTACGTGCGCTGCCCGGGCCGCATCCAGACATGCGGCATCCGAGCATCCGCCATCACCCAGAGGCCGCGGTGCCGTGCCGCGCTCACGCACGCCAGCGAGCCGCCGTGCTTCGCGGCGAGTCGCGCCTCGGCGCACGTCTCAGGCCATGCGTAGACCCCGATCCGCATTCGCTCCAGCTCGCCGCGCCGCAGGGCCCGCTGCACCCGCCGCTGCGACCACCCCGCATCGAACAACTGCCGCAGACGGACGATCGGATGCCGGAGCTCGCACATACCCGCGAGCCTCGTCCGCTCTCGGCCCTCACGAGCCGCCCTGGCTCATGCCGGGGACAACCGGCATCCCATCCCCGCGGGGGAGAAGTCCGTGAATGCAATAGTCCCGCCGCGACACCCCGCCGTTCAGGCTCGGGATGCCGCGTGTCGCCCGCGATCTATTGCATCCGCCACCGCGCACCCCCGCCACCCCACACCGCACACCCCCACAAACCAGAACGAGGGACACCGCGCTCCCGCACAGCATCCCTCGCTCCCTACAGCCGACTCACCCGAAGCGGCCCGAGACGTAGTCCTCGGTGGCCTGCACGGACGGCTTGGTGAAGATGGTGCCGGTCTCGTCGTACTCGATGAGCTTGCCGGGCTTGCCGGTACCGGCGATGTTGAAGAACGCGGTCTTGTCCGAGACGCGCGACGCCTGCTGCATGTTGTGCGTGACGATGACGATCGTGTACTCGCTCTTGAGCTCCTGGATGAGCTCCTCGATCGCGAAGGTCGAGATCGGGTCGAGGGCCGAGCAGGGCTCGTCCATGAGGAGGACGTCGGGAGAGACGGCGATCGCACGCGCGATGCACAGACGCTGCTGCTGACCGCCCGAGAGCCCGGAGCCGGGCTTCTCGAGCCGGTCCTTGACCTCGTTCCAGAGGTTCGCGCCGCGCAGCGACTTCTCGACGAGCGCGTCGGCGTCGGACTTCGAGATGCGCGAGTTGTTGAGCTTCACGCCGGCGAGCACGTTGTCGCGGATCGACATGGTGGGGAACGGGTTCGGCCGCTGGAAGACCATGCCGATCTGACGGCGCACGAGCACGGGGTCGACGCCGGGACCGTACAGGTCCTCGCCGTCGAGCAGCACCTCGCCCTCGACGCGGGCGCCGGGGATGACCTCGTGCATGCGGTTGAGCGTCCGCAGGAATGTGGACTTGCCGCATCCGGACGGGCCGATGAAGGCGGTGACGCTACGGGGTTCGATGTCGAGGGACACGCCCTCCACGGCGAGGAAGTCGCTGTAGTAGACGTTGAGGTCGTTGACTTCGATGCTCTTGGACACTTCGGGGTGCTTTCTGTCGGATGCCGCGGGTCAGCGGCCGAACTTGGGGGCGAACTTCTTCGCGACGAAGCGTGCGATGAGGTTCAGCGCCATGACGATGATGATGAGCGTGAGCGCTCCGGCCCAGGCGCGCTCGAGCGCGGCGGGGATGTTCGTGCCGGGGTTCTGGAACTGGTCGTAGACGAACACCGGGAGCGTCATCATGGGGCCGTCGAACGCGTTCATGTTGAGCGACTGGGTGAACCCGGCTGTCAGGAGCAGCGGGGCGGTCTCGCCGATGACGCGCGAGATCGACAGCATGATGCCCGTCGTGATGCCGGCGATCGAGGTGGGGAGGACGACCTTCACGATCGTCAGCCACTTCGGCACACCGAGGGCGTAGCTCGCCTCGCGCAACTCGTTCGGAACCAGTCGCAGCATCTCCTCGCTGGAACGCACGACGACCGGGATCATCAGCACCGACAGGGCGAGCGAGCCCATGAAGCCGGTGTTGAGCCCCGGACCGAACAGCAGCGCGCACACGGCGACGATGAACAGACCCGCGACGATCGACGGGATGCCGGTCATCACGTCCACGAAGAAGGTGATGAGCTTCGCGACCCGGCCGCGGCCGTACTCGACGAGGTAGATCGAGGTCATGAGACCGATCGGCACCGAGATGACGGTCGCCCAGCCGGTCACGATGAGGGTGCCCCAGATCGCGTGGACGGCGCCGCCGCCTTCGCCCACGACGTTGCGCATCGAGTTGGAGAAGAAGGTCGGGTCGAACCGGGCGACGCCGTTGACGATGACCGTGAACAGCAGCGAGATGAGCGGGAGCAGGGCGATCGTGAAGGCGATCGACACCAGCACGGTCGCGAGCCGGTCGGCGGCGCGGCGCCGCGTCTCGACGACGCCCGACAGGACGACGAGGACGATCGCGAACAGGACGACGCCCACGAAGGTGGCACCGGCGATGTTGAAGTCGGCCACATCGCTGCCGCTGTTCATGATGGCGAACAGGATGCCGGACAGCACGAGCGCGCCGGCGAGCAGCACCCACGGCATCCACTTGGGCAGCTGTCCCGCGGTGAGCGAGTTGCCCACGGGCGTGCGGGTCTCGGAGCGGGTGAGGGTGGTCATCAGTTCGCTCCAGAGAACTCGGCACGGCGGTTGACGACCCACCGGGCGATCGCGTTGACCGCGAAGGTCACGATGAAGAGGATGAGGCCCGTCGCGATGAGAACGTTGACGCCGTCGCCGTACGCCTCACCGAAATTCAGGGCGATGTTCGCGGGGATCGGCGTGGGGTTGTTCGAGTTGAGCACCTGGAACGTGACCGCACCCGTGGCCGAGAGGACCATCGTGACGGCCATCGTCTCGCCGAGCGCGCGGCCGAGGCCGAGCATCGCGCCCGAGACCATTCCGCCGCGGGCGAAGGGGAAGACGGCCATCCGGATCATCTCCCAGCGCGTCGCGCCGAGGGCGAGGGCCGCCTCCTCGTGGAGCACGGGGGTCTGCAGGAACACCTCGCGGGTGATCGCGGTCATGATCGGCAGGATCATCACGGCGAGGACGAGAGATGCGGTGAGGATCGTGCGCCCGGTGGGGGAGACCGCACCGGCGAAGAAGGGGATCCAGCCGAAGTTCTCGTTCAGCCAGACGTAGAACGGCTGCAGGAGCTGAGAGAACACGAGGGCGCCCCACAGGCCGTAGACCACCGAAGGAATCGCGGCGAGGAGGTCGATGACGTACCCGAGCGCCGCGGCGAGCTTGCGCGGCGCGTAGTGCGAGATGAAGAGGGCGATCCCGATGGCGAGCGGTGTCGCGACGACGAGCGCGATCACCGAAGCCCAGAGGGTGCCGAAGACGAACGGCCAGACGTACTGCCAGAACGGCTCACCGCTCAGGAACTGGGTCTCGTCGGGGTTCGCCGTGAAGGCCGGCACGCTCTCGACGATGAGGAAGAGCGTGACGGCGGCGAGGACGATGAGGATGATGATGCCCGCGCCCAGCGCGGTGCTCGAGAAGACGAGATCGCCGCGCCGACGCATCGGTCGCCGGGCGGTGTCCTGGTCGGCGACCAGTTCGGTGGTGGGGGGCATCGCAGTCCTCGGGTCGGAAGCGGGGCGGACGTGAGTGCTGCTGGTGACTCCCGACGAGCGGGAGCCACCAGCAGCGAGGGTCTTACTTCTTCGCGCTGATCATGTCGATCGCGGTCTGGGCCTTCTCGGCGACCTCGGTCGACAGCGGGGCGGAACCGGCGGCCTCGTTGGCGACCTTCTGGCCCTCCTCGCTGACGATGTAGGAGAAGTACGCCTTGACGATGTCGGCCGTCTCGGGCTTCTCGTACTGGGCGCAACCGATGAGGTAGCTCACGAGAGCGATCGGGTACGAGCCGGCGGGAGCCTTCGCGGGGTCGACCTGGAAGACGAGGTCGCCGCCGTTGCGGCCCTCTTCGAGGGGCGACGATGCGACGAGCTCGGCGGCGGCCTCCGAGGAGAACGGTACGAAGTCGTCGCCGACCTTGATGGCGGCGGAGCCCAGCTCGCCGACGCGCGATGCGTCGATGTAGCCGATGGTGCCCTTGCCGCCGTTGACGGTGGCCTCGACGCCGGAAGTCTGCTGCGCAGCCTCGGAGCGCTTCGTCTTGACGGGCCAGGCGTCGTCGTCCTCGTACGGCCACTCCTTCGGGGCGACCGAGGCGAGGTACGAGGTGAAGGTGCCGGTGGTGCCCGACTCGTCACCGCGGAAGACGGGGGTGATGGCGAGGTCGGGGAGCGTGACGTCCTTGTTCAGGTCGGCGATCGCCGGGTCGTTCCACTTCTCGATCTTCTCGTTGAAGATGTCGGCGATGACCTCGGGGGTGAGGTTGAGCTTCTTCACACCGTCGAGGTTGAAGACGACCGCGACGGGCGAGATGTAGGCGGGGACCTCGATGATGTCGGGGGTCGCGCAGGCGCCGAACTTGCCGGCGGCGATCTCGTCGGCCGTGTAGGCGCGATCCGAGCCGATGAAGTTGCTGGAGCCGGCGATGAAGTTGTCGCGGCCCGTGCCCGATCCGGTCGGCTGGTAGTTGATCGTGACGTCCGGGTTCGCCTTCTGGAAGGCGGCGGTCCACGCCTGCTGGGCAGCGCCCTGTGACGAGGCGCCGGTGGCCTTGACGGTGCCCGACAGAGCGGTTCCGCCGTCGGAGGGCTGGCTGCTGCCAGCGGGGGTGCCCTCGTTCGCCGCGCAAGCGGAGAGCGACAGAACGGCGACTGCTGCGACAGCGCCCACGCGGGCGATGCGGTTGAGCTTCACGTGTGATTTCCTTCGGGTGATCGGGACACCCCGGGTGCGGGGCTGGCTCGACGCTAAGAGCCGCCGGTGACCAGGTTCCGCTCCGGAGGTGAACGACAGGTGAACGAACCCGGTCCGAACGGATTCGTCTGTCGGATCACGCCTTGGGGACGTGTGTCTCGATCGCGACGATCCCCGATCCGGGGTTGGTCGCCGAGAGGTGGACTACCGAGAAGGCAGCCGGTTCGAGTGCCGACGCATCGCCGAGGTACGAGCCCTTCACGGTGCCCGTCGCCAGGGCGATCTCGTGCATCACGTCGGGGAGCAGCGGCCGGTGCGAACAGATCACGGCGGGTTTGCGCGCGCGCACGCGCTTGCCCACGAGCGTCCGGACGTCGGCGGTCCCGGCATCCCAGGCATCCTGCGAGATCGCGGACGTACGACGGACGTCGCGTCGCAGCGCTTTCGCGAGCGGAGCGACCGTGTCGACGCAGCGGACGGCATCGCTCGAGTACACCCGGCGCACGCCGAAGGCCCGGAGCGGCCCGACGATCGCCTTCGCCTGCTTCTTGCCGCGAGGGGTCAGGGGGCGCGCGGCATCCTGATCCGTCCAGTCCTCCCGCGCCGTCGCCTTCGCATGGCGCAGCACCACGAGGGGGAAGGTCTCGAGCACACCGTCGTCGACCAGGCGCAGGAAGTGCTCCAGGATCTCGACGTCGACCGGGTAGCTCAGCTTCCCGAGAGCCTTGCGCGCAGGCATCCACTCCAGCGCTGCGATCTCGCGGTTCGGGACGAACGCGGATTCACGGATCGCCTTCTCGGTCGCCTGCGCGCTCCAATAGTGGACGATCTTCGTCCGCTTGCTCGGCAGGCGGTAGTTCGAGATGCCGACGGGTACACCGAGGTGCACACGGATGCCGGTCTCCTCATGGATTTCGCGGACGGCCGTCTCGGCAAGGGTCTCGCCGGGATCCACCTTGCCTTTGGGCAGCGTGACGTCGCGGTACTTGGTGCGGTGGATGGCGAGCACGAGGAGCTTGCCGTCGAGCATCCGCCACACCACGCCGCCGGCGGCGTAGACCGCGGTTTCCGTCATCGCACCGCCCGCTGGCGCCGCCGCCGCAGGACGTCGGACATCGTCTTCTCCTGCAGGTCGACGAGAGGCGTGTCGTCGGCGGCCAGGTGATGACGCGTCCACTCGCCCTCTGCGCCGAGGTGCCACGAGCTCGTGCCATCGTCCATCGCGAGGTCGAACAGCGAGAGCAGCTCGCTCACGTGGGTGGGCTCCGTGACGCGCACGAGCGCCTCGACGCGGCGGTCGAGGTTGCGGTGCATCATGTCGGCGCTGCCGATGAAGACCTGGGGCTCGCCGCCGTGGGCGAACGCGAAGATGCGGGAGTGCTCGAGGTAGCGGCCCAGGATCGAGCGGACCGTGATGTTGTCGCTCACCCCGGGCAGGTCGGAGCGCAGCGAGCAGATGCCCCGGACCCACACGTCGACTTTCACGCCGGCCTGGCTCGCCCGGTACAGGGCGTCGATGATCTGCTCGTCGACCATCGAGTTGACCTTGATCCGCACGTAGGCGGGCTTCCCGTTCAGGGCGTTGCGGCGCTCGGCGTCGATCAGGCGGAGCAGTCCCTTGCGCAGGTGCAGAGGAGCGACGAGGAGGCGCTTGAACTTCTTCTCGATGGCGTATCCGCTGAGCTCGTTGAACAGGCGCGTGAGGTCGCGACCGACCTGCTCGTTCGAGGTGAACAGGCCGTAGTCCTCGTAGATGCGGCTCGTCTTGGGGTTGTAGTTTCCCGTGCCGATGTGGCTGTAGCTCCGGAGGGCGCCGTCCTCCTCGCGGATCACGTGCAGCAGCTTGCAGTGGGTTTTCAGGCCCACGAGGCCGTAGACGACGTGCACGCCGGCTTTTTCGAGTGTGCGCGCCCAGCCGATGTTCGCCGCTTCGTCGAAGCGCGCCTTGACCTCGACGAGGGCGAGTACCTGCTTGCCGTTCTCGGCCGCGTTGATGAGGGCTTCGACGATCGGGCTGTCGCCCGACGTCCGGTACAGGGTCTGCTTGATGGCGAGCACGTGCGGGTCGCGCGCGGCCTGCTGCAGGAACGAGACGACGCTCGTCGTGAACGATTCGTACGGGTGGTGGACGAGGATGTCCTCCTTGCGGATGGCCGCGAACAGGTCCGCGCGGCCGTTCTGCTCCGCGGGCTGGAAGGGCGTCGCCGTCTTCGGAACATGCGCGGGGTAGCGCAGGTCCGGGCGCTCGATCTGCGACAGCGAGAACAGGCCGCGGAGGTCCAGCGGAGCGGGCAGCCGGTAGACGTCGTTCTCGGTGATGTCGAGCTCGTCCAGGAGCAGCGAGAGCGTGACGTCATCCATGTCCTCGGTGATCTCGAGGCGGATCGGCGGCCCGAATCGGCGGCGCAGCAGTTCCGCCTCGAGGGCCTGGATGAGGTTCTCGGTCTCGTCCTCCTCGATGACCACGTCCTCGTTCCGGGTGAGGCGGAACGTGTGGTGCTCGAGGATCTCCATGCCGGGGAACAGGTCGCCGAGGTTCTCGGAGATCAATTCCTCCAGGGGCAGGTAGCGGACGCTGTGCCCGTCCTTCCTGACCTCGACGAGTCGCGGCATCATCGGGGGCACCTTCAGACGCGCGAACTCCTGGCGGCCGGTGCGCGCGTTGCGGATGCGGATCGCGAGGTTGAGCGAGAGCCCCGAGATGTACGGGAACGGGTGCGCCGGGTCGACCGCGAGCGGCATGAGGACCGGGAACACCTGCGAGGAGAAGTAGTCGTAGAGGATCTCGCGCTCCTCGTCCGACAGGTCGGCCCACGAGACGACCTCGATGCCGGACTCGGCGAGCGCGGGACGCACCTGCTCCGACCAGACCGCGGCGTGGCGTTCCTGGAGGGCGTGTGCGGCGGTCGCGAGGTCGGTGAGCACGTCGAGCGGTGCGCGCCCCACGTTGGTGGGGATCGCGAGTCCGGTGAGGATGCGGCGCTTCAGCCCGGCGACCCGCACCATGAAGAACTCGTCGAGGTTGCTCGCGAAGATCGCCAGGAAGTTCGCGCGTTCGAGGGTCGGGAGGTTCGGATCCTCCGCCAGCTCCAGGACGCGCTGATTGAAGGCGAGCCAGCTGAGCTCGCGGTCGAGGTAGCGGTTGTCGGGGAGCTGCGAGTCGTACGCCTCGACGACATCGTCGAAGTCGTCGTCGTCCGCGTCGCCCAGTCCGGAGTCGTGAACCTGGGTGTCGATCATCCCCACATCATTGCAGGGGGACGTGTCGCGTGCGTGAACGCGACGGACGGATGCCGCTGTGTCGGCCTCAGGCGGGCGAGCCCGGCAGCTGATCGTCGTCGTACACGTTGAAGCGGTAGCCCACGTTGCGAACGGTCCCGATGAGCTGTTCGAGATCGCCGAGCTTCGCGCGGAGGCGTCGGACGTGGACATCCACCGTGCGCGTGCCGCCGAAGTAGTCGTATCCCCACACCTCGCTGAGCAGTTGCTCGCGGGTGAAGACGCGGGAGGGATGCGTCGCGAAGAAGTGCAGGAGCTGGAACTCCTTGTACGTCAGATCCAGCGGTCGGCCGTGCACCTTGGCCGAGTACGAGGACTCGTCGATGCTGATGCCGGAGGTCTGGATGCGGGTCGACACCTGCTCCTTGGCGACCCTGCCGACGGCGAGACGGATGCGGGCGTCGACTTCCGCGGGACCGGCGGTGACGAGGATGACGTCGTCGATGCCCCAGTCGGGGGAGACGGCGGTGAGACCGCCCTCGGTGACCACGAGCACGAGCGGGGAGTCGAGCCCGGTCGTCGTGAGGATCTTGCAGAGGGACTTCGCTCCGACGAGATCCCTCCGGGCGTCCACGAAGACGACATCGGCGCTCGGTGCGTTGACCAGCTGCGCGGCTTCTGCGGGGATCTGCCGGACGCGGTGGCTCAGGAGCTCCAGGGCGGGCAGGACGGAGTCGCCGCCGGGGGCGGAGCTCAAGACGAGCAGCTGTGCCAAGGAGAACCCTCCGGTGCAGACTCGGAAACCCGTTTCATCTTAGGGGTAGCCCCGGTGCGCGCCGTGTCGCCGCCCGTGCGCGTCCCGCGCATGTCCGCGGGCGGTGCGCAACAATGGGAGCATGACCGCGCCCGAGCTCCTGCCCCGTCGTCGGATCGCCGGTGTCGTGGCCGTCTGGGTCGTCGCTGCTCTCGCCGCGCTCGCCGTCGGCGTCTTCGTCGACCCGGACTGGCGCGGTGCGTGGCTGCTCGTCGGTCTCGGCCTCTGCTTCTTCGTCGCCTTCGCCGTTCAGCTCGCCTCGGGGCGCTCGCAGGGCTTCATCGTGCGGATCTCGGCCAGTGTGCTCGGGGCCCTGGTCGTCATGGGCCTGCTCGGTGCGGGCTTCGGGCTCGCCGAGCTCCTCGCCGCCGTCTGAGCCGGCGGCATCCGTCGACCGCACCCGCGTCCGCGGCCGCTAAAGTGGACCGCATGGATCTCGTCGCACTCGAACTCTTCTTCGTCGGGCTGCTCGGCCTCGCATCGCTCGCGATCGCGTTCGTGTCCGGCGTCGTGGTGTGGAACCTCTACCGCGGTCAGCGCTGACATCGTGATCGATCTGCCGACCGACCTTCCGGCTGATCTGGTCCCGCTCTCCTGGCTCCTCGGCGTCTGGGAAGGCACCGGAGTCCTCGAGTACGACGCGCAGGGTCGGACCATGTCGGGCGAGTTCTCGCACCGGGTGAGCTTCAGTCACGACGGCGGTAACGCACTCAACTACGCCGCGTCCGCCTGGTTCGAGGATGCCGACGGCAACCGCAACGACCTCGTCGCCGAGACCGGCTACTGGCGCCTCGCGCGCCCCGCAACGGAGCAGGATGCGGGGCCGGCGCTCCTGCCCGCCCTCGCTCCCCGCGACGAGCCTCGGACCGTGGACGACGTCGAGGCGCTGCGCGCCGACGGCGGCGGCTTCGAGATCGAAGTGGCACTCGTCCACTCCGACGGCATCAGCGAGCTCTACCTCGGACAGGTTCGCGGCCCCCGCATCGACATCGCGACCGACGCCATCGTGCGCCCCGCCGGCGCGAAGGAATACTCGTCCGCGACGCGGATGTACGGCCTCGTCGACGGCCACCTGCTCTGGGCATGGGACATCGCCGCGTTGGGAACCGCACTGTCATCGCACGCCTCCGCCCGATTGGCCAGGGTCCAGTGACCGCCGACGGCTTCGCGTCCGTCCCGGGCGCCGTCGTCGACGAGCGCGGGTTGGCGCATCTCGGCAACCCGGTGCGCGAGCAGCGCGACCTCGCCGCAGGATCGGCCGTCGCGCCCCTCGCCGACCGTGCGGTGCTCACCGTCGCGGGCGAGGACCGGCTCTCGTGGCTGGACTCGATCACCTCCCAGGCCCTCACGGCGCTCGCTCCGGGCGTGGGCACCGAGCTTCTCGTCCTCGACCCGCAAGGGCACGTGGAGCATGCTGCATCCGTCGTCGATGACGGGGAGCGCACGTGGCTCATCGTCGATCGCGACCGGGCCGAGGGGCTCCTCACCTGGTTGACCCGCATGCGTTTCCGCCTCCGCGTCGATCCGCAGAACGTGTCGGAGGAATTCGCCGTCGTCGCCGGAACGAGCACGGCCGCTGACGCGCTCGGTGGCGAGGTCGTCTGGCGCGACCCGTGGCCGAACGTCGGGATCGGCGGCTGGGGGTACGCCGCCGTCGACCCGCACCCCGGAGCAGACCTCGACTGGGCGGAGGCCGTCGTGCCTCGAGCCGTCCTCGACGGGCTGGCCGTCGCTGCGAGCCGTGGCGAGGCGCGCCTCGCCGGATACCTCGCCGCCGACGCCCTCCGCGTCGCCGCGTGGCGTCCCCGCGCCGCGACCGAGGCCGACGGGCGGACGCTGCCGCACGAGGTCGACTGGCTCCGCACCGCCGTGCACCTCGACAAGGGGTGCTACCGCGGGCAGGAGACGGTCGCGAAGGTCCACAACCTCGGTCATCCGCCGCGGCGACTCGTGTCGCTGCAGCTGGACGGATCGGATGCCGAACTCCCGGCGCCCGGCGCCGCGGTCCGGCTCGACGGGGCCGAGGTCGGCGCCGTCACCTCCGTCGCCCGTCATCACGAGGAGGGGCCCATCGCCCTCGCCATCGTGAAGCGGTCCGTGCCGGTCGACGCCGCGCTGACGGTCGAGGTGCCCGACGGGGAGATCGCTGCGGCGCAGGAGGTCGTCGTGCCTCCGGACGCGGGACGCGCGGCATCCGTCCCGCGCCTGCCACGACTGTCTCAGCGCCGCTGACGATGACGGGGGAACCGACGGCCACGGCTCCGGTGCCCACCGCCCGCCGGTATCCGCGGGAGGGGTGGGCCCGCCTCAGAGGTTCGGCCGTCGCCATCCTGCAGCTCGTCGTCGCGGCCAGCACGGCGTTCTCGATCGCCCATTACGGGCTGGGACATCCCGCTCCGCTGATCGCGGCGACCGTGACGATCTCCAGCCTCGGACTCGTCCGAGACGCGAGGCCGTGGCGCGTCCTCGAAACCGTCATCGGGATGACGCTGGGCGTGTTCGTCGCCGAGCTCGTCGTGTTCCTCGCCGGCAACGGCTGGTGGCAGCTCGCGCTGACGCTCGGGGTGAGTCTGTCGATCGCCCGCTTCGTGTCGCCGCAGGCGGGATTCGCCATCGCCGCCGCGATCCAATCGATCATCGTCGTCGTCGTCCCGGCGCAGGTGCCCTTCCTCCGCCTGCTCGACGCGCTGATCGGCGGCGCCATGGCGCTGCTGGTGACCGCCCTCATCCCGCGCAGTCCGTTGCGGACCGCGCGGACGGATGCCGCCCGCCTGTTCACCGCGTTCCAGGGAGCCGCCGGCACCGTCGCACAGGGGCTGCGTCGCGGCAGCCGGGTGCGCACCGAACGCGGTCTCGAGAAGGCCCGCGAGCTGCAGAGCCTCGTCGACGACTGGAGGACGTCCGTCGAATCCGGCGCGGCGATCGCCCGCATCTCGCCGTTCCTGCGGCGGCAACGGTTCGAACTGGAACGGTACGAGCGGATGCGGGCGAGCATGGATCTCGCGGTGCGGAACCTCCGCGTCGTCGCACGCCGCGCCGCCTACCTCGTCGACGACGGTCGCGAGCGCGACGTCGCCGCCGACCTGCTCGTCGAGCTGATCCGCGGCGCCGACCTCGTGCAGCAGTCCCTCACCGACATCACGTACGAGCCCGCTGCGCGCGAGGTGCTCACGGCAGTCGCCGCGCGGCTCGATCCGATCGCGCTCGTGCCCGACGGATCGCTCGGCGACCAGACGCTCATTACGGCGCTCCGGCCGCTGGCGACCGACCTGCTGTGCGCGACGGGTCTCAGCCCGGCGGACGCGCGGGCGCGGTTGCCCCGGGTCTGAACCGGGCTCACCGCGGCGCGACCGCATCCCACGGCAGGGTCAGTTCGCCGAGTCGCCACCGCGCGCGCCCGCCGACCGGCCACCCCGCACCCGCGAGTGCGTCGAGTGCGGCGCGCCACCGCTGCACCGGCCCGAAGGACGAGGCCGCGACGGCGCGCGTCCACTCCCGGTCGAGCGCCTCGATCACATCGTGCACCCGTTCGCCGGGAACGTTCCGGTGGATGAGCGCCTTCGGCAGGCGCTCCGCGGCGATCGCGGGGGAGTCCAGTCCTGCGAGCCGCAACGAGATGGTCAAGCTGCGAGGCGCGGCATCCGGCCCCACCTCGATCCAGGTCGAGATCCGACCGAGCTCGTCGCACGTCCCCTCGACGAGCATTCCGTCGGGGCGCAGACGCGATGCCATCCGCGCCCACGCGTCGGCGACCTCGTGCTCGTCGTACTGCCGCAGCACGTTGAAGGCGCGGATGATAGCCGGGCGCCGAGCGCCAGGCACCGGTACCTCGAACCCTCCGCGCGCGAACGAGACGCGGGCGTCGGGGGCGAAGCTCGTCTCGCCGGCGCGCACCCGCGCGAGCTGTTCGCGGGCCCGACCGACGCGCGCGGGTTCGATCTCCAGTCCCAGCACCTCGACGTCGGGGCGAGCGCGACGGAGCCTCGCCTCGAGCTCGAACGCGGTCACGCCGCTCGCCCCGTAGCCGAGGTCGACGACAAGCGGGTCCGCCGTCCGTCGCAGGATCGGATGCCGCGCGATCCAGCGGTCCACCCGGCGCAGCCGATTGGTGTTCGTCGTCCCCCGGGTCACCTGCCCCACGACCGGATCGGAACGCGTCATGCCCCCATGATCGCACCCACCGCGCCGGTAGGATTGCGGGCATGACAGCCCCCTACACCTTGATCCTCCTCCGGCACGGCCAGAGCGAGTGGAACAAGTCGAACCAGTTCACCGGGTGGGTGGACGTCCGTCTCACCGATCAGGGCAAGGCCGAGGCCCAGCGCGGCGGCGAGCTGATCAAGGAGTCGGGTCTGCTGCCCGACATCCTGCACACCTCGCTTCTCTCCCGCGCCATCCAGACCGCGAACATCGCCCTCGACGCGGCCGACCGCCTCTGGGTGCCCGTCAAGCGCTCGTGGCGTCTGAACGAACGCCATTACGGTGCGCTGCAGGGCAAGGACAAGGCTCAGACGCTCGACGAGTTCGGCGAGGAGCAGTTCATGCTCTGGCGTCGCTCGTTCGACGTTCCGCCGCCGGACATCTCCGACAGCGACCCCTACACGCAGGTCGGCGACATACGCTACGCCGACATCGACGGCGATGTTCCCCGCACCGAGTCGCTCAAGATCGTCATCGACCGTCTGCTGCCCTACTGGGAGAGCGAGATCGTCCCCGACCTCAAGACCGGCAAGACCGTCATGGTCACGGCGCACGGCAACTCGCTGCGCGCGCTCGTGAAGCACCTCGACGGCATCAGCGACGACGACATCGCCGAGCTGAACATCCCCACCGGCATCCCGCTCGTGTACCGCCTCGACGAGGACCTCGAGCCCCTCGGACCGGGCGAGTACCTCGATCCCGAAGCCGCCGCCGCCGGCGCCGCCGCGGTCGCCTCGCAGGGCAAGAAGTAACCGGCACGCGCCCGGGAACACGAAGAGCGGATGCCTCACGGCATCCGCTCTTCGTCGTCCGGGGCTCGCCCGGGCCGGGATCAGACCTCGGCGTCGACGCCTTCGGTGTCGGCCGACCACGTGCCCGTTGCCAGGTAGGAGACCTTCTTCGCAACCGAGAGGGCGTGGTCGCCGAAACGCTCGTGGTAGCGCGAGGCGAGCGTCGCGTCGACGGTGGCGGAGGCTTCGCCCTGCCAGTTGTCGCTCAGCACCTTCTCGAACACCGCGAGGTGGAGGGCGTCGAGGTCGTCGTCCAGCTCGTGCAGACGGCTCACCAGGGACAGGTCCTCGGTCCGCAGCAGGTCGGCGAGGGTGCGTGCCACCTCGGTGTCGATCTCGCCCATCTTGGTGAAGGTGTTCTTGAGGCCCTTGGGGACGGCGCGCTCGGGGAAGCGCATGCGCGTCAGCTGGGCGATGTGCTCGGCGATGTCGCCCATCCGCTCGAGCGAGGCGCTGACGCGGAGAGCGGCGACGACGATGCGCAGGTCTCGGGCGACCGGCTGCTGGCGGGCGAGGATCTCGATCGCCAGCTCATCGAGCTCGATGGCCTTGTCGTCGATGACTTTGTCGTTGTCGATGACGTCCTCGGCGAGGGCGACGTCGCTGGTCGCGAACGCGCGGGTCGCACGCTCGATCGCGACGGCGACGAGGTCGGAGATCTCGACGAGACGGGTCTGCACGTCCTCGAGGGACTGGTGGAAAACTTCGCGCATGGAGCACCTTCTCTTCGTGCGGGGCGGGTGAGGGGCGCGACCTGTCGCGCAGAGACCTCGGCGATCCTCCCGTGCTCAGGTTAACGGTCGGTGCCGACACGGTGAACACTCGGCGGTGCGCGGCGCACGGGCCGATTTCCGTCCGATTGCGGGGGTGCGACCACCTTACGCTGGGGTCATGGATTCGACGCAGCTCGAGCTGCTGGCGCTCGTCGTGGGGCTCTTCGTGGGCGCCGGTGCGGTCGGACTCGTGGTCTACGCGATGCAGGAGCGGGCGCGCACGCGACTCGTCACGTCGCTGGACATGCCCGAGGGGACCGCATCCGTCCTGCAGGCCATGGACGACGCGGCGGTCGTCGTCGATCCGTCCATGCTCGTGCTGGCGGCATCCGCGACGGCGGAGGTGTTCGCCCTCACCGTCAACGAGACGCTCGACTCCGAGCGCCTGCGCTACCTCGTGCGAAACGCCCGCCAGACGGGGCTTCCGGCCGCCGAGAACATGACCCTCAACCGCGGCGTCGAGCCGCGGGTCGTCGCCGCGCGGGCCAGTGTGATCACCCCGCGCCTCACGCTGATCGTGATCCGCGACATCACCGAGCGTGAACGCGTCGAGCAGATGCGCCGCGACTTCGTCTCGAACACCTCGCACGAACTCAAGACGCCCGTCGGGGCGGTCACGCTCCTCGCCGAGGCGATCGAATCGGCCGCCGACGACCCCGATCAGGTGCGTCACTTCGTGCGACGGCTCAGCGGTGAGGCGACCCGTCTCGGGCAGCTCACCTCCCGCATCATGAACCTCTCGCGACTGCAGTCGGCGGACGAGATCGCCGAGATGCGCGACGTGCCGGTCGACGAGGTGGTCCGGTCGGCGATCGAATCCCAGGCGATCGCCGCGGAGTCGGCGGAGATCACGGTCGCCAGGGGAGGGGAGAGGGGGCTCTTCGTCCGAGGCGACCCGCAGATCCTCACCGAGGCCGTCAGCAACCTGCTGGCCAACGCCATCGCGTACTCACCCGGCGGGGCGCAGGTGGGAATCGGCGTGCGCGAGGCCGACGGTGCCGTCGAGATCGCCGTCGCCGACCACGGCATCGGCATCCCCGAGGACGATCAGCAGCGCGTCTTCGAACGGTTCTACCGCGCCGACCAGGCGCGGTCGCGGCGCACCGGCGGGACCGGGCTGGGCCTGGCGATCGTGAAGCATGCCGTGCAGCGTCACGGCGGTTCCGTCGAGCTCTGGTCTCGACCCGGGCGCGGGTCGACGTTCACGATCCGGCTGCCGCTCGTCGCTGCGGCCGGCCTCGGCGACACCCACACGCGTAAGAAGAAGCCCAAGAAGACCGGCGCGAAGGCGCCCGCCAAAAGGAAGACACCATGACCCGCGTCCTGATCGTCGAAGACGAGCCCGACCTCGCCGACCCGCTCGCCTACCTCCTGCGCAGGGAGGGATTCGAGGTGGAGATCGCGGAAGACGGCGGAATCGCCCTCGACTCCTTCACCTCGCGCGGTGCGGACATCGTGCTGCTCGACCTCATGTTGCCCGGGATGCCGGGGACCGAGGTGTGCCGTGTCATCCGATCCACCTCCAAGGTCCCCATCATCATGCTGACCGCCAAGGACAGCGAAGTCGACATCGTGGTGGGCCTCGAGCTGGGCGCGGACGACTACATCACCAAGCCGTACTCGTCGCGTGAACTGCTCGCGCGGATGCGTGCCGTCCTCCGCCGGAGCGAGTACGACGACCTCGACGTCGATGACCGTGTCATCGAGGGCGGCCGGGTCACGCTCGACATCGACCGGCACACCGTTTCGGTCGAGGGGAAGGAGATCTCGATGCCGCTCAAGGAGTTCGAGCTGCTCGAGCTCCTCATGCGCAATGCCGGTCGCGTCCTGACCCGCGGTCAGCTGATCGACCGGGTGTGGGGGAGTGATTACTTCGGTGACACGAAGACGCTCGATGTCCACATCAAGCGCATCCGGTCCCGCATCGAGAAGAGCCCGAGCGACCCGAGCATGCTGCTCACGGTGCGCGGGCTCGGCTATCGCTTCGAGGCCTGACGCGGCCGGTACGACGAAGGCCCCCACCGCGGCGGTGGGGGCCTTCGTCGTATGGTTCGGGGTCAGCCAGCGGGCGTCGCCGTCGCGGCGGGGGTCGGCACGAACTGCGTGTAGTAGGGCAGGGTGCCGTCCATGATCGGCACGGAGACGCGGACGCCCTCGCCCTCGCCGGACTGGAAGGAGACCTCGGCGTTGGCGCCGGGCTTGCCGACGTTGTCGAACGTCATGTTCGCCATGTCGATGCCGAGCGTGACGGATGACCCCGCGCTGACCTCGACGCTCTGCGGCTGTCCGTCGATCGAGACGTTCAGGGCCAAGGCGTCATCGGTGGAGTTCACGACCGAGGCGACGAGGTTGCCGAGTGTGCCGTCCTCGTTGGCGATGATCAGGGCGTTGCGCACCTTCAGCGGACCGGAGTCGGGGATGTTGACGCCGTCGGAAGCGGAGTACTGGATGGTCGTCGCCTGCGGGGCCAGCATGTTGCAGCCGGTCGTTCCCAGGACGACTGCGGCGCCCAGGGCCAGGGACGCGATGAGACGCGATTTCACGGATCCTCCAGATGACACGAACGTCGACCCTCTCATCCTATGGGGTCACGGGAGTGGCGTCGGGCAGGAGGGCGGCGAACCTTAGCGTATGTCGCCTGTGGTATTCTGGAGGTTGCCGAAAGGACACAACTGCATGCTTTTTGAGGTTGGCGAAACCGTCGTCTATCCGCACCATGGCGCTGCGACCATCATCGAGGTCAAGGATCGCGTCATCAAGGGCGAGACGAAGAAATACCTGAAGCTCAACGTCACCCAGGGCGATCTCATCATCGAGGTCCCTGCGGACAACGTCGATCTCGTGGGCGTCCGCGACGTGATCGGCAAGGACGGGCTCGAGAAGGTCTTCGATGTCCTGCGCGCACCCTTCACCGAGGAGCCGACCAACTGGTCGCGTCGCTACAAGGCGAACCTCGAGAAGCTCGCGTCGGGCGACGTCATCAAGGTCAGCGAGGTCGTCCGCGACCTGTGGCGCCGCGATCAGGACCGCGGTCTGTCGGCTGGTGAGAAGCGGATGCTGGCCAAGGCCCGTCAGATCCTCATCTCCGAGATCGCTCTGGCGCTGAAGGCCGACGAGGAGAAGGCATCGACCGTCCTCGACGAGGTCCTCGCTTCCTGACACAACGAAGAACGGCCGGCTGATCAGCCGGCCGTTCTTCGTTGTCAGCCGCATTCCGCGGTTCGGGGACGCCGTACGGCATGATGTGGCCGTGACCACCCGCTCCGCGCCCGCCGCCGTCGATCTGTCGCGCCGCGACCTCACTCTCGATCTCGCCCGGGTGGTGTGCGTCCTCTTCGTGATCGTCGTCCACCTCGTGCAGGTGGGCATCGGCCCCGGTCCGGATGGTGGGCTCGTGGCATCCCGCCCCGCGGAGGAGCAGCCGTGGTTCAACGCGGCGACCTGGGTGGGCCAGATCATGCCGCTGTTCTTCGTGGTCGGCGGGTTCGCCTCGGCGACCGGGTGGCGCTCCTGGACGGCCAAAGGCGGAGACGCCGCCGGCTTCGTACGGACCCGCACGCTCCGGCTCGCTCAGCCCGCTCTACCGCTGTTCATCTTCTTCGCCGTCGTCCTCGGCGTCGCAACGGTAGCGGGGCTCCCCGAGGAACTCGTGGCCGATGCCGCCATCGGCGCGGGGTCGCCGCTCTGGTTCCTGGCGGCCTATCTGCTCTGCCAGGCGGCGGTGCCGCTCTTGGCGGCATGTCACGCGCGTCGTCCGGTGCTCACGCTCGTCGTCCTCGCCGCAGGGGTCGTCCTGGTCGACGCCGCCCGCTTCGCCACGGGGATCACGGAGATCGGCCTGCTCAACCTCCTGTTCGTATGGCCTCTCGTCCAGCAGTTCGGCTTCTGGTACGCGGACGGATGGTTCGACCGTCGGCATCCGCTCTCGCTCGTCGCCGTCGCGGCGGCGTGCTATCTCCTGCTGTGGCCGCTCACCGCCGCCGGGCCGTACTCGATGAGCATGCTCGGCAACCTCAACCCGCCGACGGTGCCCCTCGTCATCCTCGGGATCGCGCAGGCATGCCTGCTGCGGCTGCTGAAACCGGTGCTCGCCCGTCTCATGTCGTTCCGGGCCATGCAGGGTGTCGTCTTCGTGCTCGGCTCGAGGCTGATGACGATCTACCTCTGGCATCTCCCCGTCATGCTCGCCCTCACCGGCGTGAGTCTGCTGATCCCGGGGGCCGCACCCGTACCGGCATCACCCGCATGGTGGTGGTCGCGTCCGGTCCTGTTCGTCGTCGTCCTCGGAGTCCTGTTGGCGCTCTCGGTCGTGCTCGCGAAGTGGGAGGCGTTGGGCGCGCTCGGCCGCACGCCGGCCACGGGGGTCGTGGCGTTCGCGTGGGTGTGCGCGTTCGTGCCGCCCTTCGCCGTCATGGAATGGTTCCTCGACCTGCCGATCGCACTGGTCGGTGCCCTCCTCCTGGGAGTCGCGGTCCTCCTCCTGCGGCGCGGTCCGGCCGGCGGCGGCTCGGTACGCTCGGAGGCATGAGCCTCCTCCCCGTTCCGCGTGTAGCCGTCATCGTCGTCGCCGCGGGCTCGGGCACACGCCTCGGCAGCGGATCGCCGAAGGCGTTCGTCGGGATCGACTCGCACACGATCCTTCGTCACGCGCTGCGGGGAGTGCTCGCCGGCCCTGAGGCCCAAGTGATCGTGGTCGCGCCGGCGGAGCGCGTCGGCGACGCGCAGACCGAGGTTCTCGACGCCGCGGGGGAGCGCAGGGACCTCGTCGCGGTCGTGGCGGGCGGGGACACCCGGCAGGCGTCCGTCGCGGCGGGGCTCGGGGCGGTCTGGGCGGACGTCGAGACCGTCCTCGTCCACGACGCGGCTCGCGCCCTCACGCCTCCGGATGTCTTCGCCCGCGTGATCGACGCCGTCGAGGGCGGATCGGATGCCGTCATCCCGGTCCTCCCCGTCGTCGACACGCTCAAACGCGTCGAGGCCGATGCGGTGGTCGAGCCGGTCGACCGCTCGGTCCTGGCCGCCGCGCAGACTCCGCAGGGATTCCGGCGCGCGGTCCTCGACGAGGCCTACCGCGACGCGGCCGCAGACCACACCGATGACGCTGCGCTCCTCCAGGCGGCGGGCACGGTCGTGCGGACCGTCCCGGGCGACGAGCTCGCCTTCAAGATCACGACGCCGGCCGACCTCGAGCGCGCGCGAGCTCTCGTCGCGCCGATCCCGCCGGTCGTGCCCGTGCCGCTCGCGACGGTCCCGCGCGTCGGCATCGGCACGGACGTGCACGCCTTCGGTGGGGACGACACCCTCTGGCTGGCCGGCCTGGAATGGCCCGGCGAGCCCGGGCTGAAGGGGCACTCCGATGGAGATGCCGTCGCGCACGCCATCGTGGACGCCGTCCTCGCCGCGGCGGGCCTGGGGGACATCGGCACCCACTTCGGAACGGATCAGCCGCAGTACGCCGGCGCGCACGCCGCGGCATTCCTCGCGCGGACCCGCGCCCTCGCCGCGGAGGCCGGATGGGTGATCGGCAACGTCAGCGTCCAGGTCCAGGCCAATCGCCCGCGCTTCGCCGCGCGTCGCGTCGAGGCAGAGCAGGTCCTGTCGGACGCTCTCGGTGCGCCGGTGTCCGTCTCGGCGACGACGACCGACGGGCTCGGGTTCACCGGGACCGGCGACGGCGTGGCGGCCTTCGCGGTCGCGGTCGTCATGCCCGCCTGAGCGGTTCGTCAGAGTGGACGGGTCATGAAGGTCGACGCCGGGTCGGGACGGTAGGAGCCGAACGGTTCGCACTCGGTGAACCCCTCGCTGGCGTACAGCATGCGAGCGGCCAGGAACCCGGCATCCGATCCCGTCTCGAGCCACACCCGGGTGAGACCCTCCGACCTCGCGGCCGCGAGGATGTGACGGAGGATCGCCCGTCCCACTCCCGTCCCCAGATGCGTAGCGTGAACCCGCATCGACTTCACCTCGCCGTCGGTATCGCTCAGCCGCGCGAGCGCGCCGATCCCCGCCAGGTCGCCTCGGCGCCACGCGGACCACACCGTCACGGCAGGGTCCTGAAGCGCGGAGACGTCGAGCGCGTGCACGCTCTCGGCGGGTGAGAGCTCGTGCATCCCCGCCAGGTGCCGGCGCACGAGGGCGACGGTCGCCTCGCCGGTCAGGTCGTCGATGCGGATGTCGAGGTCGCCGGACGCGGACATGTCAGGCCTCCACGGCGAAAGGTCGGGGATCGCGGGGCCGGCGGGTCCCCCACGCAAGAGTGACGAGGCCGGCCGCCAGGATCGCGAGCCCGAGCAGCGCGAGGGGCGACAAGGTCTCGCCGAGCGCGGTCACCCCCAGGACGGTCGCGGTCAGCGGTTCGGCGAGCGTCAATGTCGCTGCGGTGGCCGCCGTGAGTCCTTGCAGCCCCCAGGTGAAGAGCGCGTAGGCGACGGCGATCGTCGCGAGTCCGAGCCACAGCGCCATCAGGACGCCGGGCGGCGAGACGATCCACGACAGGTCCACGAAGGGGATGACGGCCGCGCACACGACCGCGGAGCCGACACCCATGGCGCCGACGACGGTGAAGGCGTCCCACCCCGCGGTGAGCAGGCGGCGTTGCGCATTGGCGATGACGGCGAAGCACGCTCCTGCCCCGACGGCCGCAGCGAGTCCCAGCCCGTCGACACCGCCCGTGCCGGCTCCGCCGCCGATCCCGAGAAGGACGACACCGCTGGCGGCGAGGGTGGTCGCACCCAGCCACAGCGGCGACGGAGCGCGACGGGAGAGGGCCCATTCGAGGATGCCGGCCAGCACGGGCGCGGATCCGAGCGCGATGACGGTGCTCACGGCCACACCATTCGTCTGCGTTCCGAGGAAGAAGAGCGGTTGGTAGAGGCTGAGCGCCACGCCGGTGACGGCCATGAGGGCGAGCGATCGCCAGGTGAGCGTCGGCCGTGGCCGGTGGGATGAGCGGCGATGATGCGCCGCGGCAAGAGAGAACGCCAGAAGGGCCAGGGCGGTGCCCCCGACCACCGAACGCGCCACCCCGACCGACAGCGCTGAGGCCTCCGCCGGTCCAAGCGCCCGAGCCGTGCCGGTCGTCCCGAACAGGAGGGCGGCGGCCAAGACGGCGAACACGTGCAGCACCCGTCCTTTCTATCGCCTCGGAGCGGGCGCCGAAGCCACCCGCCGGTAGCATGGACCGGTGACGGTTCGGCTCTACGACTCCCAGGCTCAGGCACTGCGCGACTTCGCGCCCGCCGACCCCGAGAACGTCACGATGTACGTCTGCGGGCCGACCGTGCAGTCCGGTCCGCACATCGGGCACGTCCGTGCCGCACTGAGTTTCGACATTCTCCGCCGCTGGCTGGCGCACCGGTTCGGCCGGGTCACGTTCGTTCGCAACGTGACCGACATCGACGACAAGGTCCTGGCGAACGCAACGGACGCGGAGCCGTGGTGGGCGCTGGCCTACCGCACGGAGCTCGAGTTCTCGCGCGCGTATGCGGCGGTCGGCATCCTGCCCCCGACGTACGAACCGCGCGCGACGGCATCCATCCCGCAGATGCAGGAGCTCATCGAGCGCCTCATCGAGGCGGGGCACGCGTACGCCGCCGCCGGCGACGTCTACTTTGACGTGCGATCCTGGGAGCCCTACGGCGCGCTGACCCATCAGTCGGTAGACGCCATGGAATCCGCGACCGATGCCGATCCGCGTGGCAAGCGTGACCCCCGTGACTTCGCGCTCTGGAAGGGCGCGAAGGAGGGTGAGCCCGCCGACGCCGCATGGGATTCGCCCTGGGGCGCCGGGCGGCCGGGCTGGCACATCGAGTGCTCCGCCATGAGCCGTCGCTACCTCGGTCCCGAGTTCGACATCCACGGCGGTGGCCTCGATCTGCGCTTCCCGCACCACGAGAACGAGCTCGCCCAGTCGACGGCTGCCGGTGATGGCTTCGCCCGCTACTGGGTTCACAACGGACTCGTCACCGTCGGCGATCAGAAGATGTCGAAGTCACTCGGCAACTTCCTCCTCGCCGACGACGTCCTGCGGGACACCGATCCCCTCGTGGTCCGTTACGCGCTCATCTCCGCGCACTACCGGTCGAATCTCGACATCACCGAGTCCACCTTCGCCGAGGCGGATGCCGCGCTCGGCCGCATCCGTTCCTTCCTGCAGCGGGCGTTCCGCGCCGGCGACGGATCGGCCGGCTGGTTCGCCGGTGCGGATCTGCCCCGCGAGTTCACGGCCGCGTTGGACGACGACCTCGCCGTGCCGCAGGCGCTCGCGGTGCTCCACGAGACGGTGCGTCGGGGCAATGCAGCGTTGGACGCCGGTGATTCCGCTCTCGCCGATGATGCCCTTCGCCAGGTGATGGCGATGGTCGGCGTTCTCGACCTCGATCCCACGGACGCGAAGTGGTCCGCAGGGTCGGCGGCATCCATGGCGACCGCGCTGCACTGCCTCGTCACCACCATGATCCACCAGCGCGCGGAGGCCCGCGCGACGAAAGACTGGGCGGCAGCCGACCGCATCCGCGACGCGATCGCGGCGGCCGGCGTCGTCCTCGAAGACGGTCCCTCGGGGACCCATTGGAGTCTGAACAATGGCTAAGCCTGGAAACCCCTCCGCGGGACGCGGCAAGAAAGGCCCCACCAAGGGGACCGGCGGCAAGAACAAGCGCTCGCTCGAGGGTCGCGGCCCGACCCCCAAGGCCGAGGACCGCGCCTGGCACCCCGCAGGCAAGCGGAAAGCCGCGAAAGAGCGCTTCGCCGCGGCCGGCGGCAAGCCGCAGATCCGACAGACGACCGGCGGGCGCGCGCCCAAGGCGAAGTCCGGGGACGACACGGAGACCGTGACCGGCCGCAACAGCGTGCTCGAGGCGCTGCGCGCCAAGATCCCCGCGACGGCGTTCTACATCGCGCAGCGCGTCGAGATGGACGATCGCGTGAAGGAGATGCTCTCGATCGCCACGAACCGCGACATCCCCGTCCTCGAGGTCACCCGGCAGGAGCTCGACCGCATGGCCGGCTTCGACGGCGTGCACCAGGGCGTCGCGCTCAAGGTGCCGCCGTACGAGTACGCGCACCCGCAGGATCTGCTCGAGCAGGTCATCGACCGCGGGCAGCTGCCGCTGTTCGTGGCCCTCGACGGAGTGACCGACCCCCGCAACCTCGGCGCGATCATCCGCTCGACGGCCGCCTTCGGCGGGCAGGCGATCATCCTCCCGCAGCGCCGGTCGGCGGGCGTCAACTCCGCCGCGTGGAAGACGAGCGCCGGTGCGGCAGCTCGCATCCCCGTCTCGATCGCCCCGAACCTGACGACGACCCTCAAGGAGTTCAAGAAGCAGGGCGTCTTCATCCTCGGCCTCGACGGTGGCGGAGACGTCTCCCTCCCGGCGCTCGAGCTCGCCGACCGCCCCGTGGTCATCGTCGTGGGCTCCGAGGGCAAGGGCCTGTCGCGCCTGGTCACCGAGACGTGCGACCAGATCGTGTCGATCCCGATCAATGCGGCGACCGAGTCGCTGAACGCCGGCATCGCGGCATCCGTCGCGCTGTACCAGGTGTCGACGCTGCGTGCGTCGATGGAGTGAGAGGAATCACCATGACCCGCATCGCCGTCATCGGAGGCACCGGGTACGCCGGCAGCAACATCGTCGCCGAGGGCGTCCGCCGAGGCCACACCGTCGTCTCGGTGGCCCGCAAGGTCCCCGCAGAGCGTGTGGAGGGCGCGACATACCTCGAGGGGTCGATCCTCGAGGCTCCCGCGCTGGCCGCGGAGATCGAGGGTGCCGAGGTCGTCGTGTTCGCCACCTCACCTCGCGACGACATGGTCGGCAAGATGAGGAATGCCGTCGCCGACGTCATCGCGGCGCTGCCGCTGTCCGTGCGGGTCGGTGTCATCGGCGGCGCCGGTGGCAGCCTCGTCGCCCCGGGCGGTCCCCGCGTCATCGACAGCGGCTTCCCCGAGGAGATCAAGCCCGAGGCGATGGAAGCCATCGGCATCCTCGAGGACCTCCAGGCCGACACCAGCGGTCGCGATTGGTTCTACATCCACCCGGCCGGCGGCTTCGGCGCCTGGGCGCCGGGCGAGCGCACAGGCGCCTACCGCACCGGCGGAGACGTCCTCGTCACGGATGACGAGGGCGAGTCCTTCATCTCCGGTGCCGACTTCGCGATCGCCGTCCTCGACGAGATCGAGTCGCCCACCCACGTGCGCGAGCGGTTCACCGTCGGCTACTGACGGGCCCGATCAGACGAGGTCGCGCCAGTCGACCTCGTCCTCGTCGTCGTCGCTGACGGGGACGTCGGAGGTGATCACCGGAAGCGCCGTCGTCTCGGTCGGCGGACCCATCACCGTCGCCTCGTCACGGCGGTGGCGCAGCACCCCGTCGATGTAGGAGGACAGGACCTCGGCGATCGGGATCGACCGTCCGCGGGCCTGGGACATGTACCACCGGTGCTCGAGCACCTGGTGGAACACCTCGGCCGGCTCGAGCTTGCTGCGCAGTTCCCACGGGATGGCCTTGACCACCGGTTCGAAGACGCGGGTCAGCCACTCGTGCGCGACCATCTCCTCGTCGCTGCCCAATCGTGAGACGCGGGCGGCGAACTCGTCCATGTCGTTGAGCAGACGCCGAGCCTGGTTCTCCTCGACGTCGAGCCCCGTCAGGCGCAGCAGGCGCCGCTGGTGGTGCCCGGCATCCACCACCTTCGGCTGGATCAGCACCTTGGTGCCGTCGGAGGTCTCGTCGATCGACATCTCGCCGATGTCGAACCCCAGGCTGTTCAGGCGCTGCACGCGCTCGGTGATGCGCCAGGTCTCGTTGGCCGAGAATGTCTCCGTCTCGGTGAGCGCGCTCCACAGCGACCGGTACGACGACATGATGCCGTCGGCGATCGCCACGGCATCCACACCGCCCTCGAGTCGTCCGCCGGCTTCGAGGTCCATGATCTCGCCGGCGATGTTGGTGCGCGCGACGTCCAGGTCGTGCTCGCGCTGGCCGCGCGTCAGACCCCCCTCGTGGAGCTCACCCGTCTCGGCGTCGACGAGGTACGCGGCGAACGCCCCGGCATCCCTCCGGAACAGCGTGTTCGACAGCGACACGTCGCCCCAGAAGAAGCCGACGTTGTGCAGGCGGACGAGGAGCGCTGCGAGAGCGTCGACGAGGCGCGTAGCGGTGTCGGGTCGCAGCACCTGCGTGAACAGCGCGCGATAGGGGAGGGAGAAGCGCAGGTGGGCGGTGACCAGAGCGGCGGGGAGCGGCTCGCCCTTCGGCGTGCGGCGCCCGTCGATGACGGCGACGCGACTCACGCAGGGCACGTCGAGGCGAGCGAGCGAGCCGAGCATCTCGTACTCGCGACGGGCCATCTCGGCCGTGGTCTCCTTCACCGCGACGACACGGCCCGACAGGCTCGCGAAGCGCACGAGGTGGCGGGAGAGTCCCTTGGGGAGGGAGACGATCGCGTCGCTCGGCCACTCGCCGAGAGGCGTGGACCAGGGCAGGGCCAGGAGCCCTGCGTCGACGCTGCTGGCGGTGATGCTCAGGGAATGGACCACGCGGTGACCTCCGACTCACGCACCGCGGCGCGGGAGGTCCGGAGACCTTCCCGCGCCGCGGTCCTGCTGATGATGACGATCAGGCCGAGACGACCGGCTTGTCGTTGAGGCGGTCGCCCGACTCCATGTCGAACGCGTGCACGTGGCCCGGCTTGGCGGCCAGGGTGACCGTCTCGCCCGCGTTCGGGTGGTTGCGACCGTCGACGCGCGCGACGATGTCGGTGCGCTTGCCGTTGATGTCCACGTGGCCGTAGAGGTAGCCGTCCGCGCCGAGCTCCTCGACGAGGTCGACCTGGACCGCGAGGCCCTTGCCGTCGGCCGGTCCGACCTCGATGTCCTCGGGACGGACGCCGACGGTGACCTGGCTGCCGTTTGCGCGGCCGACCGTGTCGCGGTCGAGGGGGACGATCTCGGAGCCGAAGCGGATGCCGCCCTCGGCCAGGTCGGCCGGGAACAGGTTCATGGCGGGCGACCCGATGAAGCCGGCGACGAACACGTTGTTCGGCTTCTCGTACAGGTCGCGAGGGGTGCCGACCTGCTGCAGGAGGCCGTCCTTCAGGACGGCGATGCGGTCGCCCATGGTGAGGGCCTCGGTCTGGTCGTGGGTGACGTAGACCGTCGTGACGCCGAGGCGGCGCTGCAACGACGCGATCTGCGTACGGGTCTGCACGCGGAGCTTGGCGTCGAGGTTCGACAGCGGCTCGTCCATGAGGAACACCTGGGGCTGACGAACGATCGCGCGGCCCATGGCGACGCGCTGACGCTGACCACCCGAGAGGGCCTTCGGCTTGCGGGTGAGGTACTCCTCGAGGTCGAGGAGCTTGGCTGCCTCGAGAACGCGGGAGGCGCGCTCCTCCTTGCCGACACCGGCGATCTTGAGCGCGAAGCCCATGTTCTCGGCGACGGTCATGTGGGGGTAGAGCGCGTAGTTCTGGAACACCATCGCGATGTCGCGGTCCTTCGGCGGCACGTCGGTGACGTCGCGGTCGCCGATGCGGATCGAGCCGGAGTTGACCTCTTCGAGACCCGCGAGCATGCGGAGCGAGGTGGACTTACCGCAGCCGGAAGGACCGACCAGGACGAGGAACTCGCCGTCGGCGACCTCGAGGTTGAGCTTGTCGACCGCCGGGCGGGTGCCACCGGGGTACAGACGGGTTGCGTTGTCGAACGTGACGGACGCCATCTTTTCTTCTCCTTCACCGGCAGGTACGTGCCGGACGATCCGTTGTGAAGCGAGCGGGGGACACCCCGCACACCCGCCATCGGGTGCGTGTTCAGTATGCCACGGCTGCGAGGAGCAGGGGGATGCCGCCTCGTCAGCCTTTTTCCAGCGCGTCTGACTAACATCGGACAGTGCGCCACACCCGGGCGCCGGGCCCCTGGCCGCACCACAGATCTCCCCGAGGTTTCATGTCCACCGATTCCGGCGACACCCCGTCATCCGCGACCGATCGTCGCGAGGCCGTGCGCGAGAAAGCGCAGCGCGTCCACGTTCGACAGTCACGAGCCCGTCTGGCGCGCCGCCTATCGCTGGGTGTCCTCGCGACCGGCGCTGTCGCTGCGGTCGCAGCGGTCGTGGTCTGGTCGGTGACGTCCACGATGGGTGGGCGGGACCTGACCCCGGACACCGCGAGCTCGGACGGATTCGCCGTCAGTGACGTCGCAGGTGTGTCGGGTGACCAAGGCGCGATCGACGACAGTGCGGTCGAGGCCACTCCGGAATCCGACAAGGCAGCGCCGGCACCGACAGCATCCGCTGCTCCCGTCGACATCCGCGTCTACGTCGACTACCTCTCTCCGGGCGCACGCGAGTGGCAGCTCGCCAACGTGGATCAGTTGAAGACGTGGGTCGATGAGGGTGCGGCGACGCTCAGCTACCACCCCGTGTCGATGCTGACCGCCAAGTCCAACGGCACCAAGTACTCGCTGCGCGCCGCCGCCGCCGCCGCGTGCGTCGCGACGCACGACGAGAGTGTCTTCTTCGCGTACAACACCGAGTTGCTGAGCCGTCAGCCGGCGATGGACACCGACGGCTTCTCCGACACGGAGCTCGCTGATCTCGCGCAGGCCGTCGGCGCGACGGACCCCGACACGGTGCGATCCTGCATCGAGGACGGCGACTACATCGAGTGGACGAAGGACGCGACGGAGCGCGCGATCGCCGGCATCCCCGATGCCGACGGTCTCCAGCTCGCCGGGACCCCGATGATCCTCGTCAACGGCCAGCCGTACATGGGTGCGCTGCAGGATGCCGCGGAGTTCTCGCAGTTCGTGCTCACGAGCGCGAGCGACAAGTTCTACACGGACCAGACCGCCTCCCCGACGCCCACGCCGCCCGCAGAGTGAGGCTCGCGGCCCGGTTAGACTGGGCCATCTGCCGGCTTGGCGCAATTGGTAGCGCACCGTACTTGTAATACGGGGGTTGCAGGTTCAAGTCCTGTAGCCGGCACCACGACGGGTCGAGCCCCCGTTCCTGTCCAGGATGCGGGGGCTCTTCGCCATTCGAGGGTCAGTCGTCCTGTTCCTCGGACTCCTGCTCGGCGGCCGTGATGTCGTCGTCGCCGATGTCGCCCTCGGCCTGGCTCGGCTTGTCGGGGATGGAATCGCTCATGATGTCTCCTTTCGACCCGCCCATGCAACGCCGTGTCGCACGCGACCCGGAGAGGGTTGACACGACGGCGTCATCTCGGCTCGAGCGTGTTCTGAGCCACGAACACACCCTGATCTTCACCACTCGAGAGCGCCTTGATCGCCGGACGCCGCGGAACCTCACGGGGATCACCACTCCCGACAAGCCCTCACCAGTTGCGACCGGCAATACCGGGGTGGCACGTTCTCGTCCTGTAACCGGCACCAATCGCTGTGCATCGATTCGGGTGGTGATCCATGTACTGTCCGCTCTGTGCTCTTGACCTACCGAACCGCGTTGGCGATCAGCGCCGAGATGGAGAATCAGTCCTCCGGTGACCGTGTTGAAATGGATCCGCGAGGCATCCTCGGCGAACTCGAACGCATCTGGGACATCATCGATGACGCTCGGCGGGTGAATGAGCCGGCCCAGGAGACCGCCGACGATCAGCCGTATGCCTCACCGTTGCCCGAGGACGCGCCGTTCGACGTGCCGCTGATGGAGGATGATCTGCCGTTCATCCTCGATCGACTGGAAGAAGGGAACGCGGTCACGCTCGAGATCCTGGCGGAGGAAGACCTGCACCCGGACGTGCGATGCGAGCAGGAGGAGAGCCTCGAGCTCGGGCTCTCAGCGGTGGCTGAGGTGCGAAGCCTCGTCGCGCGTAAGGGCGGTTCGACTTCCTCGGTTCGCTGACAGCGCTCGGGAGCTCAGCTCCTACGACGCCGGCGAAGTTCGCGGACGACGAACCGCGCCATGACCAGGATGAAGATCGCGAAGAAGACTACGGTGCCCGCGTGCATCGAGAACCTCATCCAGCGTGGCATCCGAATGTCTTTGGCGCCGGCTGCGGTGACTTCGGACCATCGCCCCATGGCCTCGCCGAACTCCTGGACGGCGACGAAAGTGAAGAAGATCGCCGCTAGGCCGATGCCGAGAATCCAGAGCGAACCCCACACCAGCGCGGAGGTCTTCACCGCGACGCGCTCGCCGTCCTCAGACTCCATGGCCCGACGATAGTTCACGGCGGATCTCGTGGTTTCCGGCCCACATCTGCTCGAGAGGGGCTCCACGCGGTCAGCCCTGGCCCGCCTCGACAGCATCCCGCGCGGTGACGCGCACCTCGGAGATGCGGCGACGGTCGAGCGCCGTGACCTCGATCGTCGCGCCGTCGACCTCGATCACATCGCCGACCACCGCGAGGCGGCCGAGGCGCTCGGTGACGAAGCCGGCGACCGTGTCGGAGGCGCCGCGGGGGAGGACGATCCCCGTCGCCTCGGAGAAGTCCTGCAGGTTCAATCGGCCGTCGACGATCTCGCGATCCCCGCCCGGCGGGACCGCGGTGTCGTATTCGTCGAAGATCTCCCCGACGACCTCCTCCACGAGGTCTTCGAGGGTGACGATGCCGTCCGTCCCGCCGTACTCGTCGACGACCACCGCGATCTGATGGCCTTCGGCACGCATCTTCGTGAGCGTGGGGAGGACGCGGGCGGTCGAGGGGAAATAGGGGATCGGGCGTACGATTCCCGACAAGGGGGCATCCCGTCCTTCGACGACCGCCTCGAAGAGGTCGCGGACGTGGACGAAGCCGACGATGTCGTCGATGGAGGTGTCGGCGACCGGGTAACGCGAGAACGGCAGCTCCCGTGCCTCGGCCACGGCCTCGCCGATCGTGGCGGTGTCGTCCAACGCCGTCACCTCCGGCCGCGGCCGCATGACCTCGCTGAGCTGGCGGCCTCGGAGCGACAAGACGTCCTCGAGGATCCGGCGTTCGTCCTCAGGAAGGCCCTCATGGCTCGCGACGATGTCGCGGACCTCCTCGTCGGTCATCTCCTCGCCGGTCTTGTGAGGATCACCGCCGAGCAGGCGCACGAGGGCGTTCGTCGAGACCGACAGCAGCCAGATCACGGGCCGCATGACTTTCGCGAACCCGTCGAGGACGGGCGCGACGGCGTACGCGAACTGAGCGTTCCGCTGGATCGCGAGGCGCTTGGGCACGAGCTCGCCGAGCACGAGCGACAGATAGGCGATCAGCAGGGTCAGGATCAGCGTCGCGAGCGTCAGCGCCAACCCGGGGTCCGCACCCGCCGACTCGATGAGCGGGGCGACGGAGGGGGCGATCGACGTGGCGCCGTAGGCGGCCGAGGCGAAGCCCGCCACCGTCACCCCGATCTGCACGGCCGAAAGGAACGTGTTGGGGTTCCGCGCCAGCCCTGCCACCTTGGCGCCCCGCTTGCCGCGTGCGGCGATCGCATTGATCTGGCTCTCGCGGAGCGTCACGAGAGCCATCTCGGTCGCGGCGAACACACCGCCCACCAGGACGAACAGCACGACGAGCGCGATGTTCAGGGCCAGGTCGTTCATCGGGTCACCTCGATGGCGTCGGCCTCAACGGTGGGCGCCTGCGTATGGTCGCTGATCATCGGTCAGCTGTGCTCCTTCGTCTGCTCAGGGGTGGCCGTGGGGGCTCCGGTCGCGAGCGCCTTGGCATCGTCGCGCCGCGTCTTGGCGAGGCTCGCAACGGTGGCCACGACGATCGTCGCGGCGATGAACAGCAGTGAGAACCAGATCGGGATCTCGGGGGCCCACAGCATCGGTTCGCCGCCGTTGATGAACGGCAGCTCGTTGACGTGCATGGCGTGCAGGACGAGCTTCACCCCGATGAAGGCGAGGATGACGGCCAGGCCCTGTGCGAGGTAGACGAGACGCTCCAGCAGGCCGCCGATGAGGAAGTAGAGCTGGCGGAGGCCCATGAGGGCGAACGCGTTGGCGGTGAAGACGATGTACGCCTCATTCGTGAGACCGTAGATCGCCGGGATCGAGTCGACGGCGAAGATGAGGTCGACGAAGCCGATCGCGACGATGACGAGCAGCATCGGGGTGACGAAGCGCTTGCCGGCCTTCTTCACCGTCAGCTTGTCGCCGTTGTACTCGTCGCTCACGGGGAGGATCCGCCGGACGAACTGCATGAACTTGCCGTTGGCCGGGTCCGATTCGCCGTGTGAGAACGCCTGACGGTAGGCGAGGAACAGCAGGAGGGCGCCGAACACGTAGAAGATCCACGAGAAATTCTCGATGAGGGCGGCGCCGACGGCGATGAACGCGCCGCGCATGATGAGGGCGATCACGATGCCGATCATCAGCACCTTCTGCTGGTACTTCTTGGGGACGGCGAACCCGGTCATGACGATGAGGAAGACGAACAGGTTGTCGATCGACAGAGCCTTCTCGGTCAGATACCCGGCGAAGTACTCGCCCGAGTAGACCCAACCCCATCCGGGGATGAAGCCGATCGCGACACCGAACAGCAGAGCGAGACCGATGTAGAACGCCGACCAACGGGCCGATTCCCCGATCGACGGTTCGTGCGGCTTGCGGACGTGCGCGAAGAATTCATAGACGAAGAACGCGATCGTGACCGCGATCGTGATGCCCCATACGAGCGGCGTGATTTCCACAGGAGTCTCCTCAATGGCGTGAACGAATGACGCCAGAGTCTTCTCCATCTCGATGTCTCGAGACCGGTGGTCCGGGATGCGCCTTCACATCCGTAATGACGAACCGACCGTATCGGAGTACTCCCCCTGGGGACTTCCGATTTTATGGGATCCCGGAAGCGAAAACTGACAATTGCCCCGACGGCATCCGTCGTGCTAGCGGCCTGCGGGCTCCTTGATGTCGTCACTCGCGTAGGGCGCGGGAGCCGGCGCGTGCGCGTAGGGGATGAACCAGCTCGCGAAGTCCAGCGGAGGGGTCGCGGCTGCGGCATCCCGTTTCGATGTCTCGTCCTGCTCGGCGAACAGCGAGTCGACGTCGAGATCCTGGAACAGCACGGTGTCGAGGTGTCCCCGCCAGCCTTCGGGTAGGTCGCCGCCCAGCCGGTCGGCGTTGCGCTCCGCCTCGTCGAGGACGAGCTTCAGCGCCAGCTCGTGCGCGACGGTCGGCGGGTACACGGGCGACGCGCTCAGGCGGGACGTGACCTCGATCGTCGCTGCGAGGAACTTCTGCGCGAATCCGCGGTCGTAATGGGTCGCGTACTGCGGCGGCAGTTGCGAGATGACGTGGGTGTCCCGCCATGCGGAGTGATCCCCCGAGGCATCCGCCAGATGCAGGACGTCGTCGAACAGGCAGTCGACGATCATGACGGAGGCGTTCCACACGAGACCCTTGATGATGGTGCGCTGCCGCAGCTCGGATGCCGTCGCGTCACCGGTGGCGCCGCCGAAAAGTTCGTTCAGCGCCCAGTCGATCCCCGCCAGTCTCGCGCCCGCACGGGCCACCCGGGCCGTGTCGGATGAGCCGTCCGGGACGCCGCCCGATGTTCCCTCCCACTCGGAGTCGACGATGGTCGTACTGGTCGATTCGACGCGGACGAGGCGCTCCGCACCCGGGGTGACCGCGACGTCCAGGAGCGAGAGCAGGGCGTCTTCGGCATTCATCGTCGCTGCCGACATGCGGGAAGCATCGTCGATGCCGGCGAGGAGGTCGTCGGGATGCGCGCAGACCAGATCGAGATCGATCCGGACCGACGCGCGGTAGCGAGGATCAGAGGCCATGGCGGAATCGTACCCAGCGGGGCGACGCGATCGCGACGGTCACTCGCTGTCGGCGAGTCCCAGCACGTCCAGTAGCCACGCGAGCTCGAAGGCACGCTCCCGCCACGAGTTGTACCGGCCGCTGACCCCGCCGTGACCGGCGACCATCTCGCACTTCAGGAGAGCGTCGGCACCGACTTCGCGCAGACGCGCCACCCACTTCGCCGGCTCGACGTAAAGGACGCGGGTGTCGTTGAGAGAGGTCACGGCGAGGATGCGGGGGTAGGAGACGCCGTCACGCACGTTCTCGTACGGCGTGTACGACTTCATGTAGGCGTACACGTCCTCGTTGTGCAGCGGGTCGCCCCATTCGTCCCACTCGATGACAGTGAGGGGGAGCGACGGGTCGAGGATCGTGGTCAGCGCATCGACGAAGGGGACGCCGGCGAGGATGCCGGCGAACAGGTCGGGGGCCAGGTTCGCGACGGCGCCCATCAAGAGCCCACCGGCGGATCCGCCCTCGGCGACGAGACGGTCGGGCGAGGTGTACCCCGCGGTGACGAGGTGGCGACCCACGGCGACGAAGTCGGTGAAGGTGTTGCGCTTGTGGAGGAGCTTGCCCTCCTCGTACCACTGCCGCCCCATCTCGCCGCCGCCGCGGACGTGCGCGATGGCGAAGACGACGCCGCGGTCCAGCAGCGAGAGTCGAGCCACCGAGAAGCCCGGTTCGATGGAGTGCTCGTAGGAGCCGTAGCCGTAGAGGTGGACGGGGCGCAGTGAGGCCCCTGGCTCGCCGAACGAGCGCTTCCAGACGAGGGAGACGGGAATCCGCGTGCCGTCGTCGGCGAGCGCCCACACCCTCTCCTGCCCGTAGTCGGCGGGGTCGTAGCCGCCGAGGACCGGCTGGCTCTTGCGGTGCAGGAGCTCACCGGTGGCGACCTCGTAGTCGAACACCGTGCCCGGCGTCACGAACGAGGCGTAGCCGAGCCGGATGACCGGCGGTGCCCACTCCGACGAACCGCTCGCGCCGACCGCGTACAGCGGCTCCTCGAACGCGATCTCGCGCACCTCGTCGGTCGCGTAGTCGAGGATGCCGACCCGGGCGAGTCCCTCGCGTCGGTACTCGACGATCGCCCAGTCGCGGTACGCCGAGGCGTCCAGCAGGCGACGCCCGGGAAGGTGCGGCAGGACGATGTGACGCGAACCCGTCGGGTCGGATGCCGCGACCCGGACCAGCTCGAAGTCCAGCGCGCCGTCGTTGTGGAGGATGTAGAGCACGTCCTCGCCGTCGACGACCGCGTGGGTGAGCGAGTACTCCACGCCCTCGCGACGGGGCCATACGGACCGGGGCTCCGCGGTCAGATCGTCGGCCGGGACGAGGAACTCCTCGGAGGTGATGGAGGATCCGACCCCGATCACGAGGAAGCGGTCGCTACGAGTGAAACCGGCTCCGACCCAGTACCGCTCGTCGGGCTCCGTGAAGAGGATCCGATCGGATGCCGCATCCGTCCCCACTTCGTGCAGCCAGACGGTGTCGGGGCGCCAGGCGTCATCGACGGTCGTGTAGACGACGTGGCGGCCGTCGGGGGAGAACACGGCACCTGAGGAGGTGTTCTCGACGACGTCCGGCAGGTCTTCGCCGGTTGCGAGGTCGCGGATGCGGAGGGTGTAGCGCTCGTCGCCGGCGACGTCGACGCCGTACAGCAGGCGCGTGCCGTCGTTGGAGACATCGAGGCTGCCGAGGGAGAAGAAATCGTGGCCGTCGGCCTCGACGTTGCCGTCGAGCAGGACCTGCTCGCCCGGGACATCGGTGTCGGGGGAGAGTACCGGTGGGGTCCAGTCGTCGATGTCCGCGATGGGGGCGCGGCAGTTGATGCCGTACTGCTTGCCCTCCAGGGTCCGTCCGTAATACCACCACTGACCGCGGCGGGAGGGGACCGAGAGATCCGTTTCGAGCGTGCGCCCCTTGATCTCGTCGAAGATCCGGTTCCGGAGCCCTTCGAGGTGCGCGGTGCGCTGATCGGTGTACGCGTTCTCGGCCTCGAGGTGTCCGACGACCTCGGCATCCTCCTTCGCGCGCAGCCACTCGTAAGGATCCGAGACGGCGTCGCCGTGATGGGTCCGGGTGAAGGGGCGGCGGTCGGCGACGGGCGGTGTCACGGCTTCGGAGGTCACCCGACAACGCTAACCGACCCTCGCGGGCGCGCGCGGGTTATGCCATGGCGCAACGTGTGCGAGGATTTTCCAGGCCCGACTGAACACTCGCTGACGTCTGGGTGAACTTTTCGTTCGCACTGCCGATCGCCGCGGCGCCCGTTCCCCCGATTCCCGACGGAAAGCGAACTGTGGAGACCGCAGCACTCATCGTCGTCCTAGTCATCGCACTGGCACTGTTCTTCGACTTCACCAACGGCTTCCACGACACCGCGAACGCGATGGCCACGCCCATCGCGACGGGTGCCCTGAAGCCCAAGGTCGCCGTTCTCCTGGCGGCCGTCCTCAACCTCGTCGGCGCCTTTCTGTCGACCGAGGTCGCCAAGACCATCTCGGGCGGCATGATCCGCGAGGACCAGCTCTCGCAATCGATCTTCCCGGCCATCATCTTCGCCGGGCTCATCGGAGCCATCACCTGGAACATGCTGACGTGGCTCCTGGGGCTCCCCTCGAGCTCGTCGCATGCCCTGTTCGGCGGCCTCATCGGCGCGACGATCGTCGGCGCCTCCATCAGCGCCATCGACACCGGAGTCGTGCTCTCGAAGGTCGTCCTCCCGGCGCTCATCGCGCCGCTCACCGCCGGCATCATCGCCTTCGTGGCGACCAAGATCGCCTACGTCGTGACCCGTCGCTACGACAACAAGCCCGACGGGCGCGACGGCTTCCGCTGGGGACAGATCTTCACGTCATCGCTGGTCGCGCTCGCCCACGGCACGAACGACGCGCAGAAGACGATGGGCGTCATCACCCTCGCGCTCATCACGGTCGGCTGGCAGACCCAGTCCGACCCGCAGCTCTGGGTGATCTTCGCCTGCGCCTTCACGATCGCCCTCGGCACCTACATGGGCGGCTGGCGCATCATCCGCACCCTCGGCAAGGGCCTCACCGACGTCAAGCCGGCGCAGGGCTTCTCGGCAGAGGCATCCACCGCCTCGACGATCCTCGCCTCGAGCGCGCTCGGGTTCGCCCTCTCCACGACGCAGGTCGCTTCGGGCTCGGTCATCGGTTCCGGACTCGGCCGCCGCGGCGCGGTCGTCCGCTGGGGAACCGTCGGCCGCATCACCGTCGGCTGGGTGCTGACCCTTCCGGCCGCCGGTATCGTCGGAGCGCTCGCAGCCTTCCTCATCGTCGGGTTCGAGAACCTGTTCGGCCAGGGCGTCGGTGAGCTGATCGGCGTCATCATCGGCGCCGTCATCGCGGTCGCGATCGTCCTGGCGATCTTCCTGCGCTCGCGCCGTAACGAGATCACCGCGGCGAACGCCATGAGCGAGGTCGCCGATTCCGGCGCCGCCGTCGACCTCACGGAGGAGCCGCCGCCCACCCGCCGCCAGCAGCGCGTCGCGCAGGCGGCCGCCGCGACCGACGAGGAGAACGCCCGATGAACCTCACCATCGACTGGCTCGCCTTCGTCCAGGTCTTCGTCGCCGCGCTCCTCGCCGCGTCGGTGGTCGTGTCCTTCTACGCCATCGGCCTGCGCCTGCTCGTCCGTGCCGGCCGCGTGCCCGTCGTGATTCCCGCGACCTTCACGGACGCGCTGACGGTCATGACCCCCAAGGAACAGAAGCGGGCCGCGAAAGCCGCGAAGAAGGCGGCGAAGAAGAACCCGCTCAGCCCTGCCCAGAAGCGCGTTGCCCTCGTGGGTGCGTACGGCTCGTTCGCGGTGTGCGGCCTGGTCGTTCTCGGCGGGCTCCTGCTCATCCTCTTCAACCACTGATCGCCCGCCGTCGGACACCGTCAATAGGCTGACGGCATGCAGTCCGTTTCCTTCGGCCGGCACGCGCCCGCCCATCGCTCGATCGTCCACCTCAGCGACACCCACCTGCTCGCGGGCGATCGTCGTCTGGGGGGAACGTACGACTCGACCGGGGGAGCGGTGGCCGCGCTCGCCGCGATCGAGCGCACCGGCATCCGTCCCGACGCCCTCGTCGTGACGGGCGATCTCACCGACCTCGGCGAGCCCGACGCCTACCGTCGTCTGCGCGAGATCGTGGAGCCGGTCGCGGCGCGGCTCGAGGCGCCGGTCGTGTGGGTCGCGGGCAACCACGATGAGCGGCCCGCCATGCGCGAGGGGCTCTTCGACGAGCCCGGCTCGTTCGAACCCCTCACTGCGGTGCACGACCTCGAGGGGCTGCGCCTGGTCGTGCTCGATTCCACGGTTCCCGGCTGGCACCACGGCGAGATCGACGCGGCGCAGCTCGACTGGCTCCGCCGTGTCCTCGCCGAGCCGGCACCGCTCGGCACCCTCCTCGCGCTGCACCACCCGCCGCTTCCGAGCCACATCCCGTTCTTCGACATCCTCGAACTCCGCGACCAGGACGCCCTCGCGGATGTCATCGCGGGGAGCGACGCGCGCGGCATCCTCGCCGGACACCTGCACTACTCGACGAGCGGGACGTTCGCGGGGATTCCCGTCAGCGTCGCATCGGCGACCTGCTACACGATGAACCTGCAGCGTCCCGCCACCGGGGTGAACGGGATGGATGCCGGCCAGTCGTTCCATCTGGTCCACGTGTATGACGACACGATCACCCATACGGTCGTGCCCGTGGTGGAAGCGCCCACCGGGGACTACTTCTCGGCTCAGTGGGTCGAAAGGATGGCAGAGCTCAGCCCGCAGGAGCGCCTCGAAGCTTTCTCGCGCAAACCTTCCTGAGCCACCGCTTGACTTCGAGCGCGCTCGAAGTTCTACCGTGAAGGCATGACCCTCCTCTCCGGTTCCGTCGGCGCCTCGATCGCCGAAGCGGCCGAGGCCACCGGCGTCAGCGCGCACACGCTGCGCTACTACGAGCGTGCCGGGCTGATGCTGCATCCCGTCGACCGGGCGTCATCGTCCCACCGTCGCTACTCCGACGCCGACCTCGCCTGGATCCGGTTCCTCGCGAGGCTGCGCTGGACCGGGATGCCGATCGCCACCATGCGGCGCTACACGGAGCTCGTCCGTGATGGGGAGGCGACGGTCGCCGAGCGTCGACGGCTGCTCGTCGAACACCGGGAGGTCGTCCGCCGCCAGCTCGACGAGGTCACCCTCAGCCTCGCCGCCATCGACCACAAGATCGACATCTACGACAAGGAGATCGGCCCATCATGAAGAACACCGCACTCGGAGCCCACGGACCGCAGGTCGGCCGCATCGGCCTCGGTCTCATGGGGATCAGCGCCTTCTACACCGGCGCAGGCCAGGACGATGCGGGAGGGGTGCGGACGATCCTCGGCGCCCTCGACCGCGGCGTGACCCTCCTCGACACCGCAGAGATGTACGGCCCCCACACGAACGAGGAGCTGCTCGGGAAGACGCTCGCGGAGGCGGGTCGCCGCGACGAGGTCGTGCTCGCGACGAAGTTCGGCATCGTCCGCCACCCGGACGGCCGCTCCGGTGTCGACGGCAGCGTCGAGAACGTCCGCCGCTCGGTCGAGGGGGCGCTGCAGCGCCTGCAGACCGATCGCATCGACCTCTACTACCAGCACCGGATGGACCCGGGCGTCCCCATCGAGGAGACCGTCGGTGCGCTCGCGGAGCTCGTGCAGGAAGGCAAGATCCGCGGGTACGGACTGTCGGAGGCATCCGTAGCCACCATCCGCCGCGCGCATGCGGTGCACCCGGTGACCGCCGTGCAGACGGAGTACTCCCTCTGGACCCGCGACCCCGAGGCGGAGCTGCTGCCGGCGCTGCGCGAACTCGGCATCGGGTTCGTTCCGTACTCGCCGCTCGGTCGCGGCTTCCTGACCGGCACCATCCGCTCGGTCGACCAGCTCGCCGAGGACGACTTCCGTCGCAGCAACCCGCGATTCGAGGACGAGGCGCTCGCCGCCAACCTCCGCATCGTCGAGGTCGTCGAGGCGATCGCGGCCGAGGCGGAGGCAACCCCGGCGCAGGTGGCGCTCGCCTGGCTCCTCGCGCAGGGTGAGGACATCGTCCCGATCCCGGGCACGCGCAAGCTCGAGAGGCTCGAGGAGAACATCGGCGCCGCCGATCTGACGCTGAACGAGGACCAGCTGCGGCGCCTCGGCGACGTCGCCCCGGCGGTGGGCGATCGTTATGCCGACATGTCCAGCGTGAACCGCTGAGGTCGCGGGGTGCGGGGATAGGCTCGTCCCATCCCCGCACCACCCCCGTGACCCATGAGGACACCGCCATGGCATCTGACGCGACGACGCGTACCGAAACCGACTCCCTGGGATCGATGGAGATCCCCGCCGACGCCTACTGGGGCATCCATACAGCGAGGGCGTTGGAGAACTTCCCGATCTCGATGCGACCGATCTCGGTCTACCGCGACCTCGTCGTCGCCCTCGCGATGGTCAAGCAGGCCTCCGCGCGCGCCAACAAGGAAATCGGGGTGCTCGAGGCATCCCGAGCCGATCTCATCGATCAGGCGTCCCAGCGCGTCATCGACGGAGAATTCCACGACCAGTTCGTCGTGGGTGTCATCCAGGGCGGCGCCGGCACCTCGACCAACATGAACGCGAACGAGGTCATCACCAACGTCGCGCTCGAGATGGCTGGCCGCGAGAAGGGGGATTACGCCTTCCTCTCGCCCATCGATCACACCAACCGCAGCCAGTCCACGAACGACGTCTATCCGACGGCCATCAAGGTGGGGCTCGGGCTCGACCTGCAGTCGCTCCTCGAAGAGCTGGACCTGCTCCGGCAGTCGTTCCTGAAGAAGGCCGACGAGTTCCACGACGTCCTCAAGGTGGGGCGCACCCAGTTGCAGGATGCCGTTCCGATGACGCTCGGGCAGGAGTTCCACGGCTTCGCCACGACGCTCGGGGAGGACTACCACCGCCTTCGGGAGAACGCCCACCTCCTCTACGAGATCAACATGGGCGCAACGGCCATCGGCACCGGCATCACGACGCACCCGGACTACTCCGGTGCCGTCCTGCGGCACCTGCGCGAGATCAGCGAGCTCGACCTCGAGACCGCGGAAGATCTCGTCGAGTCCACGAGCGACACCGGTGCCTTCATGTCGTTCTCGTCCTCGCTCAAGCGCAATGCGATCAAGCTGTCGAAGATCAGCAACGACCTGCGTCTGCTCTCCAGCGGCCCGCAGGCGGGCTTCGGTGAGATCAACCTGCCGCCCCGGCAGGCGGGGTCCAGCATCATGCCGGGCAAGGTGAACCCCGTCATCCCGGAGGTCGTCAACCAGGTCGCCTTCGCCGTCGCCGGGGCCGATCTCACGGTCACGATGGCCGTCGAGGGCGGCCAGCTGCAGCTGAACGCCTTCGAGCCGGTCATCGCGCACTCGATCTTCCAGTCGATCACCTGGATGCGGCGCGGCATGCGCACCCTCCGCGTCAACTGCGTCGACGGCATCACCGCCAACCGTGAGCGGCTCGGCACGATGGTGGGGTCGTCGGTGGGCGTCATCACGGCGCTCACGCCCTTCATCGGCTACACGGCGGCGGCAGCCCTGGCGAAGACGGCTCTGCTGACCAAGCGCAACGTCGGCGACCTCGTCGTCGAAGCCGGCCTGATGTCACGCGAAGAGGTCGACAAGCAGCTGTCGCCGGCACGGCTGTCGGGGCTGCAGGCGGTGACGCGAGCCATCCCGGTTATCACGAAAACGGGCTCTGCGGACCAGAAATGATTCCAGGTTGTCTGAGAGAACCATGAACGCTAGCGTCATGGTCGTATCTCGGCCGATCAGCGATGTGAAGGACACCCCATGACCGACCCCAACCAGCCGAACTCCCAGAACATCCCGCCGGCTCCTCCGGCGTACGAGGCTCCGGCCTACGGCAACGCGCCGCAGTACGCGGGCGGTCCCGCCAATGCGCCGGTTCCGGGTCGCACCATGGCGATCGTCGCCCTCATCCTGGCGATCATCCCCGGCACGCAGCTCATCGGTCTCATCCTCGGCATCGTGGCCCTCGTGCAGAGCCGCAAGGCCGGCGCGAAGAACGGCCTGGCGATCGCGGCGATCATCGTGAGCATCGTCCTGATGATCATCGCGATCATCGTCATCATCGCTCTCGTGGCCGCCTTCGCCAACTCGACCACCGATCTGTACCAGCAGTACCAGACCAACTGCCTGTCCGCAGGTGGCTCGGGCTTCGTCGACTACCTCGGTCAGCGGATCCCGTGCGAGCAGTTCGACCAGAGCCAGCTCAACAACTGATCTGATCCGCGAAGCGGCGACCACCCTCGGGCGGTCGCCGCTTCGTCGTTCCTGCGCGGCGTCAGTCGAGGATGCGGCAGAAGGTGGTGAGTTCGCCGATGCCGTCGACGCCGACCGTGACGGTCGAGCGGTCGCGGAGGAAGATCTGCGGGTCGCGCGAGTAACCGGCGCCGCCGGGCGACCCGGTCGAGATGAGCGTCCCCGGCAGCAGCGTCGCGGACTGGGAGAGGAACGAGATGAGCTTGTCGACGGGGTGGATCATCTGATCAGTGGAGGCGTCCTGCACCATCTTCCCGTCGACGATCGCCCAGATGTGCAGATCCTGCGGGTCGGGGATCTCGTCCGCCGTCACGACGAACGGCCCCGTGGGGGTGAAGCCGTCGAAGGACTTGCAGCGCGACCACTGAGCCTCGGAGAACTGGATGTCGCGAGCCGTGATGTCGTTCACCACGGTGTAGCCCCAGACGTGGTCCAGCGCGTCCTCGCGCGCGACGTCGCGGGCGGGTCGTCCGATGATGACGCCGAGCTCCGCCTCGTAGTCGACCGACTGGCTGAGCGATCGGGGCCAGGACGTCGTCTGGCGGTGGCCCGAGAGGGAGCCGGGCCAGAGGATGAAGACCGTCGGGGCGGCGTCCGCTTTGAGACCGAGCTCGCTCGAATGCGCCGAGTAGTTCAGCCCGATGGCGATCGTGATCGGGGTGTCCAGGACCGCAGACGCGAACACGGGGGCGCCGAGCGGCATCCATTCGGCAGCGGGTGCGCTCTCGCGCACACGGTTGAGGAGGGCGTCGCCTCCCTCGATGAGCTGCTGAAGCCGCGACGGTGCACCGTCGAACAGACGCGACACGACGGTGGCGCGATCCTCCTCGACGAGAACCAGCTGCGGCTCGTCGACTCCGTCGGGGACAACGTGGGCGAAGCGCATTGCTCCAGGGTATCGTCCTGCCGCTCCGTGGTCCGATCGACGTCACCCTAGGCTGACCCCATGTCGTTCCCGTCGCCCCTCGCGCAGCCGGTCCACGCGACGGCGGCGACCCCACCTCCGGCTCCGCCGCATCGCGAACTCCCGTTGCCGGTGCCTTCCGGCGGGCGCGTCGTTCTGTGGGTCGTGGCGATTCTGCTCGGGGTCGTCGCCCTCGGGCTCGCGATCTACTTCCTGGCGTTCCTCGGACCGGCCGCCGCCATCGTCTCGGCTGCCCTCGCTCTCGTGCCGTTCGCGATCGTGCTGACGGTCATCCGGATCATCGACCGCTGGGAGCCGGAGCCGCCCGGACTCATCGTCTTCGCGCTGGTGTGGGGAGCAGTGGCTGCGGTCGCGATGGCGCTGGGGGTCGGCCTGGCGGTCGCACTCGCCGCACCCTGGCTCCCTGAGACGATATCGACCGTTGTGCAGGCGCCGATCGTGGAGGAGGTCGCAAAGGGTGCGGGAGTCCTTCTTCTGTTCGTCGCTGCCCGCCGGGCGTTCGACGGTCCCGTCGACGGTGTCGTCTATGGTGCTCTCGTCGGAGCGGGCTTCGCCTTCACCGAGAACATCCTCTACTTCGGCGAGAGCCTGCTCACGGGGGGCGCGGAGGGAGCCGCCTTCACGTTCTTCCTGCGCGGCATCCTCTCTCCGTTCGCCCATGTCATGTTCACGGCCGCCACCGGGTTCGCTCTTGGGCTCGCCGCACGCTCTGGTGCGAAGGGTGGCGCGGCGCTCGGCAGGTGGGGTGTCGGGCTTCTGGTCGCCGTCTTCCTCCACGCTCTGTGGAACGGCTCGGCGGTCGTCGCGGACTTCTTCGTCCTGTACGCCACGCTGCAGGTGCCGCTGTTCCTCGCCTTCATCGTCGGGATCGTCCTGCTTCGCAACGAGGAGGCGCGCCTGACGCGCCTGCGCCTCGCCGATTACGCAGCTGTGGGATGGTTCTCGCCCGCGGAGGTCGACATGCTGGCGACTCGGGGCGGGCGCTCCCGCGCGATCGCCTGGGCGCGGTCGCTGCCGGGCGATCGCGTCGGCGCGATGCGCCGTTTCATCGCTGAGGCGACATCCCTCGCCGCAGCCCGGCAACGCGTCGTCATCGGCCGCGATCCTCGTGCCGCCGCAGACGAACGCGTCTATCTCGAGCGCGCCACCCGGGCGCGTCAGGACGTCCTCGCGCGCTGACGCGACGAGTCCCCGGGAGAAAGACTCAGCGCCCGGTGCCGCGGCGATGCCTGCGAGTCTTCCGGGCGCTGAGTTGGTGTAAAGAAATGATCCCGCCGCCCCCGTGCGCTGTCAAGAGGGGTAGCGTGCGATCGAATCTGCATTCACGGGAATAGGATCGGGTGCGGCGACGTTTCGCCCCCTTGACCGCCGGCGCGCGCCGGAACCCCTCCACGAAGGACGATCATGACCGACTCCACCGCCACTCTCGACATCCCCGGCTACAAGGCGGGGACCTGGATCCTCGACGCGTCGCACAGCGAGGTGGGCTTCAGCGTCCGCCACATGATGATCTCCAAGGTCCGCGGCCACTTCAACGTCAAGGAAGCGACGCTCATCGCTCCCGAGAACCCGCTGGACGCGAAGCTCGAGGCCAAGGTCGACGCCGCGTCGCTGGACACCAAGGACGAGGGCCGTGACGGTCATCTCCGCAGCGCCGACTTCTTCGACGTCGAGACCTACCCCGAGATCACCTTCGCCTCGACCGGTGTGCGCATCGAGAACGGCGACTTCCTCGTCGACGGTAACCTGACCATCAAGGACGTCACCAAGCCCGTCACGTTCGAGGTCGACTTCGGCGGCTTCGGCACCGACCCCTGGGGCAACTACAAGGCCGGCGCCACGGCGAAGACCGTCATCAACCGCGAGGACTTCGGCCTCACCTGGAACGCCGCCCTCGAGACCGGTGGTGTCCTCGTTGGCAAGGACGTCACGATCGAGCTGGACCTCCAGGGTTCGGTCCAGGCCTGATCCCCGTTTGACCACCGGATGCCGCTCGGTTTGGATGGACTCATGACTGCAGACCGCACCAAGCCCGAGATCGACGCCCCCCAGGGCCCGGCCCCCTCCGACCTCGTCGTCCGCGACCTGATCGAGGGCGACGGTGCCGAGGCGAAGCCCGGCGATACCGTCACCGTCCACTACGTGGGTGTCGAGTACCTCTCGGGTGAGGAGTTCGACTCGTCGTGGAACCGCGGCGAGAGCATCCAGTTCCCCCTCCGCGGCCTCATCCAGGGGTGGCAGGACGGCATCCCCGGAATGAAGGTCGGCGGACGACGCGAGCTCGTCATCCCGCCGCACCTGGCTTACGGTCCCGCCGGTGGTCACTTCCTCGGCGGCAAGACGCTGATCTTCATCATCGATCTGCTCGCCGTCGGCTGAGACGCAACGCATACGAGGGCTCGGTCGCTTCGGCGGCCGGGCCCTCGGTCGTCTGCGGGGCGCGTCGTCCTGTAGACTCCTGTGGTTGCCGTTCGATCGGCCGCGGATAAAGAGAGCCCACGCATCAGGCGTCGGGCGCCGCGCAACGAAGAGGAAGGGGATCACCTATGGCACTGGAAGCAGACGTCAAGAAGGCGATCATCGAAGAGTACGCGACGCACCCCGGTGACACCGGATCCCCCGAGGTGCAGGTCGCGATGCTGACGCAGCGCATCAAGGACCTCACCGAGCACCTCAAGGAGCACAAGCACGACCACCACTCGCGTCGTGGGCTGTTCCTGCTCGTCGGTCAGCGCCGCCGTCTCCTGGGCTACCTCCAGGACGTCGACATCAACCGTTACCGCTCGCTCATCGAGCGCCTCGGCCTCCGTCGATAAGGCATCGCTGCCAGCGTTCAATCGCGCAGAACATTCTTGAGAAGGCCGCCCCACGGTGTGGGGCGGCCTTCATCGTTCCCGGACGGTCTCTGCCGGTCAGACGCGCGCGCTGACGAGGTGGGGGTGCCAGATCTCGGCGACGTCCGGGTGCGCCCGCAGCCGTGACTTCAGCGCGTTGTCGCCATGGCGCCCGTGGATCGGGTTGCGAGGGTCCTGGGAGATCCCGCGCGCCTGCGCCGCGAGCTCGGCGGGCAGGTCGATCGCGGGGAGCTCCGCGTCGAGCGAGGGGTTGAAGAAGAACGGCACGGAGATGCGGTCCTCGGGTGCGCGCGGCGAGACGACACGATGGTTGGTCGCCGTCAGGTAGCCACCGGTCGCGTGTTCGAGGAGTTCCCCGATGTTGACGACGAATGACCCGGGCACAGCGGGGGCGTCGAGCCACTCGCCGTCCTTCTCGACCTGCAGGCCGCCCTTGCCGGGCTCGACCCACAGCAGCGTCAGGACGCCGGCATCCTTGTGCGCTCCGACGCCCTGCTGAGGCTCGGGGGCGCTCGACCCGGGGTAACGGACGATCTTCAGCAGGGTCTGCGCCTCGCCGAAGTGATCGTCGAAGTACGTCGCCGGCGCGCCGAGGGCTTCTGCCCACGCGCGAAGCAGCTTGCGACCGACGGTGGACAGGATCGTCGTCCACTCGTCGGCGATCTCGCGGAGCTCGGGCTGGGCGCTCGGCCACAGGTTGGGTCCGACGAGGGCGGCATAGGGGGGAGCGTCGGGATCGTCGATCGCGGGTCGCTCGGGGCCGATGTCGATCTGCTCCCGCCAATCCACGAGCCCCTGGGTGCGTTCGCCACCGATCCTCGTGTACCCGCGGAAGTGCGGGCTCTTGATGTTCTCGATCTCGAGCTTCGCCTCGTCGGGGAGTTCGAAGAAGGTGCGCGCGGCGCGGTGGAGGCGATCCTCCAGCTCGGGCGAGACCCCGGTGCCGGTCAGATAGAAGAAGCCGACCTCGTGGGTCGCGCGGCGCAGATCGGCTCGGAATTCTTCCGCAGCATCCGGCCCCTCATCGAGGCGGGACAGGTCGAGGACGGGGAGACTCTGGACAGACATGGTCCGAGGATAAGCAGAGGTTTCAGGGGGTCGGCGCATTGTTTCAAGCGGTTACCGACTCAGTGGAACGGAGCCGCGACCCGGTTGCGGTGGTAGTCGAAGATGATGCTCGTGCGCGTGTTCGCGACGCTGCGCTGCGCTGAGAGGTGCTCGACGACGAAGGCGCGCACATCGCTGGAATCGGCGACGGCGATGTGGATGAGGAAGTCGTCGGACCCGCCGAGGAAGAACATCTGGATCACCTGGGGGAGACCGCGCACCTCGTGTGCGAACTCGGTGATGCTCTCGTGACGGGAGCCCGGGCGCAGCGTCACGTGCACCATCGCCTGCAGGCCCGCGCCCGCGACCCGCTGGTCCACGCTCGCGTGGAAGCCGGTGATCACGCCGCGCTCCACGAGCGCGCGGGTGCGCGCATGGGCGGTGGATGCCGCGACTCCGACTCGCGCGGCGACCTCGGCGTTCGTGAGCCGGGCGTCGGCCGCGAGCTCGTCGACGATGGCGAGGTCCACATCGTCCAGGTCGGCGGGAGGCCGATGATTCTTCGTCGGATCAGACGTGCTCACGGGGATTCATCCTCATTTCGGGGGTGCTGAATCATTTTCGCCGAAGGATCTTCGACTGTCACCCGGTCGTAACGGATGTTCTGCAGGATGTTTCGCACATCACTCGCTGACGAGGAGCGTGACGCCATGCGTATCGGCATCCCTACGGAAATCAAGAACAACGAGAATCGCGTGGCCATCACCCCCGCAGGTGTCGATGCGCTCGTCGCGCGCGGTCACGACGTGCTCGTGCAGTCCGGCGCGGGCGCCGGGTCGCGCATCGCGGATGAGGCTTTCGCCGCGGCCGGAGCCGTCATCACTCCCGACGCGGAGTCGACATGGGGGCAGGCGGAACTGGTCATGAAGGTGAAGGAGCCGATCGCCGCGGAGTACCCCCACCTGCGCGACGACCTCACCCTGTTCGCGTACCTCCACCTGGCGGCGGATCGGCCGCTGACCGACGCCCTCGTCGCCGCGGGGACCACCGCCGTCGCGTACGAGACCGTGCAGACCGCCGATCGCGCACTGCCGCTCCTGTCGCCGATGAGCGAGGTCGCGGGCCGAATCTCGATCACGGTCGGTGCGCACACCCTCATGAGCGCGGCCGGCGGCCGTGGCACGCTCCTCGGCGGCGTGGCCGGGACGCCGAAGGCGAAGGTCGTCGTCATCGGCGGCGGCGTCGCCGGCGAGCACGCGGCGGCCAATGCGCTCGGCATGGGAGCCGACGTCACCGTCCTGGACGTGTCGCTGCCGCGTCTGCGCGAACTGGAGAAGCGCTACGCGGGCCTCCACACCCGCGCCTCCACCCGCTTCGAGGTCGCCGAGCAGGTGGCATCCGCCGATCTCGTCATCGGATCGGTGCTCATCCCGGGAGCGGCGGCGCCCAAGCTCGTGACGCTCGACATGGTCGCGGGGATGAAGGCGGGCGCGGTCCTGGTGGACATCGCGATCGACCAAGGCGGGTGCTTCGAAGGATCCAAGCCCACGACCCACGACGACCCGACGTTCGCGGTCCACGACGCGGTGTACTACTGCGTCGCGAACATGCCCGGGGCGGTTCCCGCGACGTCGACGCGCGCGCTGACGAACGCGACCCTCCCCTACGTCACGGCGCTCGCCGACCGCGGATGGGATGCTGCGGCCGCGGCCGATCCCGCGCTCGCGAAGGGGCTCAACGTCCGCGCCGGTCGCGTGACCAACGAGGGTGTCGCCGCGGCCTTCGGGCTGGCTTACGACCCCGCCGTCGTCGGGGCCTGAGGGCGCTTCGACCCGGTCGGGTCGGTACGTGTGTCGCCGGGACCGACCAGGTCGGGATCGGCGAAGAGCCATCGCGGGCGCGGTTCGATGAGTGGACGGAAGACACGGCGAATCGGTTTCGAGGCGAGCAGCACGGTGATCGCGGCCGACAGGACGGCGACGAGGGGGAGCCACAGCCACGTCGGGTCGAGTCCGCGGAGGATCCCGGACTCGCGAAACGGGTACAGCGCGAACGAGTGCAGGAGGTACACGTACATCGTGTAGCGGCCGATGGCCGTCCAGCGGTACTCCCGGCGGGGCACGAGGAGGAAGAAGGCCACGCTCAGCACGAGCGCGACGGCCAGGAGGAGCAGGCGGATGCCGCCTGCCCACCATTGCGTCCCGCCGAGGTCCGCGTAGTCCTCTTCGTAGAACAGCCATCGCCCGAGGTGCATGGCCTTCAGTTCGTCGACGAAGAGCCATGCGCAGACGCCCGCCGCGATGAGGGCGATCCCGGCGGCGATCCGGAGCGACGTGCGGCGCCGTTCCAGGATGCCGTGCCGCTCCAGGCACCGGTGCTGGTGCAGCCACCAGCCGAGGGTGAAGAAGGGCAGCAGGCCGAGCGTCCGCGACAAGGACAGCGTGGAGTCGACGTTCGGGAGGTACCCCACCGAGATCGAGGCGATGAGGGTCCAGAGCAGCGGCATCCGGAGGAGCGCGAGGTAGGGGAGTACGAGCCGGAAGATCGCGAGGGCGAGCAGGAACCAGAGGGTCCACGACGGCTGCGTGAGGTTGGGGTTGGTGCGTCCCTCGACGAGGAGCTTCGTCAGAGTCCAGAGCCCGTCGAAGACGACGTAGGGGAGGACGATGTCGGTGAGGATGCGGACCATCCGACGCCGGTTCGGCGGGTCGGACCTCGAGAAGTACCCGGAGATCAGCGCGAAGGCCGGCATGTGGAACGCGTAGATCAGGTAGTAGAGGCTCTGCGCGATGTCGGAATCGTAGGTCAGACGTTGAATCGCGTGACCGAGGACGACCAGGAGGATGCAGGCGGCCCGGGCGTTGTCCCAGATGGGCACGCGGCGGGTGCGGCCGGGGGTGCTCATCCGGGTCAGCGTACCTGCGGGAATAACGTGGACGCTGAGACGTTGACTCCGGTATATTCACTTGCATGAATCGGACGCGAACCGTCCGGGAATCGAGAGAGACATCGTGAGCGACACCAACAGCACCGCCAGCTGGCCCGGGGTGCAGTTCGGCATCTTCACCGTCACCGACATCACGCAGGACCCGACCACGGGTCGCACGCCCAGCGAGCGTGAGCGCATCTCGGCGACCGTCGAGATCGCCAAGCACGCCGAAGAAGTCGGCCTCGACGTGTTCGCGATCGGCGAGCACCACAATCCGCCGTTCTGGTCGTCCTCGCCGACGACGACGCTGGCGTACATCGCCGCGCAGACCGAGCGCCTGATCCTCTCGACCTCCACGACGCTCATCACCACGAACGACCCGGTGAAGATCGCCGAGGACTACGCGATGCTGCAGCACCTTTCGGGCGGCCGCATGGACCTCATGCTGGGCCGCGGCAACACCGGCCCGGTCTACCCCTGGTTCGGCAAGGACATCCGTCAGGGCGTGCCGCTCGCGATCGAGAACTACGCTCTGCTGCACAAGCTGTGGCGCGAGGACGTCGTCGACTTCGAGGGCAAGTTCCGCACGCCGCTGCAGGGCTTCACCTCCACACCGCGTCCGCTCGACGGGGTGGCCCCGTTCGTCTGGCACGGCTCGATCCGCACGCCCGAGATCGCCGAGCAGGCGGCCTATTACGGTGACGGCTTCTTCGCCAACAACATCTTCTGGCCCGCCGAGCACTACCAGCGCCTCATCGGCCTGTACCGCCAGCGCTGGGAGCACTACGGTCACGGAACCCCCGAGACGGCGATCGTCGGCATCGGCGGTCAGGCGTTCATGGCGAAGAACTCACAGGATGCCGTCGCCCAGTTCCGCCCGTACTTCGACAACGCCCCCGTCTACGGCCACGGTCCGTCGATGGAGGACTTCTCCGAGATGACGCCGCTCACCGTCGGCTCGCCGCAGCAGGTCATCGACCGCTACGCCGGTATGCGCGATCTGTTCGGCGACTTCCAGCGGCAGCTGTTCCTGGTCGACCACGCGGGGCTCCCGCTGAAGATGGTGCTCGAGCAGCTCGACTTCCTCGGTGGTGAGGTCGTCCCCGTCCTCCGCAAGGAGCTCGCAGAGAATCGCCCGGCATCCGTCCCGGACGCGCCCACGCACGCGGCGCGGGTGGCCGCGACCTACGGAGACGGGCCGGCCCGCGAGGCGCGTCCCCGCGCGAACCGCGGCGACAACCTGTCGGGTCCGAGCCCGTACCAGGACACCCCGACGCCCGTGGGTGCCGCGTTCGGTCTGGGCGGTGCACGATGACCGCCCGGCGCATCGCCGTCGTCTCGGCGGGGCTGTCCAACCCCTCGTCGACGCGCATGCTGGCCGACAAGCTCGCGGCCGCCGTTCTGGCGGACCTGCGCGAGCGGGGGGTGGAGGCATCCGTCGACACCTTCGAGCTCCGCGAGTACGCGCACGACATCACGAACAACCTGCTGACGGGCTTCGCTCCGCCCGCCCTCGAGACCATGATCAACACGGTGGTCTCGGCGGATGCGCTGATCGTCGTGACCCCGATCTTCTCGACGAGCTATTCGGGGCTGTTCAAGTCGTTCATCGACGTGCTCGACCCCGATGCGCTCCAGGGCAAGCCCGTGCTGATCGGGGCGAATGCAGGCACCGCGCGGCACTCGCTCGCCATCGACTACGCGATCCGACCGCTGTTCGCCTACCTGCACGCCGAGGCCGTTTCGACAGGCGTGTTCGCCGCATCGTCGGACTGGGGCGCCCGTGCGGACGACGTGTCGCCCCTGTCGGCGCGGATCGACCGCGGCGCCCGGGAACTCGCGGATGCCGTCACTCGGCGCCCGGCGGAGGAAACGCTCGACCCCTTCGACCCCGAGTCCTACCTCGGCAAGGGCGGCTCGTTCGGCCACCTGCTGGGCGGGCTGACGGGCGAATAGTCGATCACCGCATGCGGCGGCCCGCCAGTCGGGCCGCCGCCATGTCGATCACGAGCCCGAGGGTGATCGCGACGACGACGGAGGCGATCACCGCCACCGCCGGATTCCCCGGCAGGAGGGTGCCGATCGCGGCGCCTATGACGGCTTGGTAGACGGCCCACGCGGTCGCCGCGACGGCGACCGCCGCGAAGTAGCGACCGGGCGGGACCCGGGTGGCCCCGGCCGTGAGGTTGACCGCGAGCCGTGCGAACGGGATGAACCGGGCCGTGAAGACGACCGTCGCCGTGCCCCGCGCGAGACGGGTGCCGGCCCACGCGAACGTCGCACGCACGCGGGGATGCCGCATCCACCGCCACCGATCCACCCCCGCAACCCTGCCCACGCCGTAGCAGAGGGCGTCGCCGCAGAACGCGGCCACGGCTGCGACGGCGACGACAGCCGCGAGCGGGGGCGTTCCCGTGGCGGCGGCCAGTGCCCCCGTGGCGGTCACCGCCACCTCCCCGGGAACGACGACGAGGACAGCGTCGGCGAAGACGAGGGCGAACAGTGCGGGGAGCGCCCACGGGCTCGAGGCCAGGCTCGTCAGGAGGTCGCCGATCACACCCTCTGCGTACCAGCGGCACATGAACGCCGCGCGAACGGGGAACCGTCGCGGAACGCGCCGGTGACCCGCAGGGGAGAGGTGCATGAACAGTCCGCGATCGGAGTGTCTGAGCCGTCGTCGGATGCGCGTACACGGGCACCCTGGTCGTGTGAGAGTCGCGGTCGTCACCGAGTCATTCCTCCCGCACATGAACGGGGTCACCGGATCCGTCCTCCAGATCCGGGAGCACCTCCAGTGTCGCGGGCACGACGTGTTCGTCGTCGCTCCCGGGGTACGGAACCACGACCTCGGGATGCCGGGGCGCACCGTCGCGTCCGTCCCCCTCCCGAAGTACCCCGCCGTCCGCCTCGCCGTTCCGCCGTCTGCCTCGATCGCGCGGGACCTGGCGCGCTTCGGCGCCGACGTCGTCCACCTCGCGTCGCCTTTCCTCCTCGGGTGGCAGGGCGTCATCGCCGCCGAGTCGCAGCGTCTGCCGAGCGTCGCCGTCTATCAGACCGACGTCATCGCCTACGCGGGACGATACGGCGTGCCCCAAGCCGCCGCCCTCGCAGAGGCGCAGGTGCGAAGACTCCATCGTCGGGCCACTCTCACGCTCGCCCCGTCCGCGGCGGCGCGGGCCCAACTCGCGGCGCTCGGCGTCGATCGCGTCGGGCTGTGGGGACGAGGTGTCGACGGGCAGCGCTTCTCTCCGGAGCGGCGCGACGACGCGTGGCGCGCCCGCATCGCCCCTGGAGAGGTGATCGTCGGATACGTCGGCCGGCTCGCGCCCGAGAAGCAGGTCGAGGATCTCGTCGCCCTGCGGGGGACCCCCGGCATCCGCCTCGTCATCGTCGGTGACGGTCCTGCCCGGCCGGCGCTCGAACAGCTCCTCCCGGACGCGGTCTTCCTGGGGCACCTCGAGGGGGATGCGCTGGCGACGGCGCTCGCGTCCTTCGACGTCTTCGTCCACCCCGGTGAGAGCGAGACGTTCGGGCAGACCATCCAGGAGGCGCAGGCCAGCGGCATCCCTGTCGTCGCGACCGGTGTCGGCGGGCCGGTCGATCTCGTTCGCAGCAGTGTGGACGGGTGGCTGTACCGACCCGGCGACGCCGACGACCTTCGCGCGCGCGTCGCCGACCTCGCCGGCGACGATGCGAAGCGCCGTGCGTTCGCCCATGCCGCGAGGACCGCCGTCGCGGGCCGCACCTGGGACGCGCTCGCCGAGCGACTGCTGGAGCACTACGACCGGGCGGCCGTCCTTCACCGACGGGATGCCGGGCGCCGCGTCGTCGCGTGGCCTCGGCCCGACACGGTGGTCACCTCCGCGCCCGCGCGTCGATGGTCGCGGTACGTCGCCCTCGGCGACTCCATCACCGAGGGGCTGTGCGACACCTCCCGAATGCCGGCCGGCGCGTTCCGCGGCTGGGCGGACCGATTGGCGCACCTGCTCGCGTTGAGCGGCGGGGGGACCCGGCCGTTCCGCTACGCGAACCTCGCCGTCCGCAGCCGTCGGGTCTCCCACCTCGTGGACGAGCAGCTCCCGCGCTGCCTCGAGATGCGCCCGGACCTCGTGTCGGTCCTGATCGGCGCCAACGACCTCGTGCGGCCCCTGTGCGATCCGCTGTCGCTCGCGGCGACGGTGGAGGATGCCGTGACGCGGCTCCAGAGCACGGGGGCTGATGTCCTGCTGGCCACGATCTTCCTCCCCGACCGCGCGGCGGCCCGCGTCTTCACGCGGCGCTTCGCGATCTACAACGCCCGGCTGCGGGATGTCGCCACCCGGACGGGCGCGATCCTCCTCGACCTCGCGGCGGAGTCGGATCTCGCGAAGACCGACCTGTGGGCCGACGACAAGGTCCACCTGCGGTCCCGTGGTCATCGCTACGTCGCGTATCGCGCGGCAGAGGCGCTCGGTGTGCCGCATGCCGACGCCCTCGCGGACCTCGACGAGGCCTTCCACGTCGACGAGGATCCGCCGTCTCCCGGCACGTGGCTGCGCCGCGACGCGCTCCCGTGGGTGTGGCGCCGCCTGCGCGGCCGCACGGCAGGGGACGGACGATCCGCGAAGCTGCCCGACTACGTCCTCGTCGGACGGCCCGCGGGTCGTGCGGACGTCCGCCGGTAGCAGGCGGTCAGCGCACCCAGCGGTACTCCGCCTCAGGGCGGCCGGGAGTCCCGTAGCGCTGCGCACGCTCGGCGCGCCCCGCCTCGGCGAGGTGTTCGAGGTAGCGTCGCGCGGCGACCCGCGACATCCCGAGGCTGTCGGCGGCCTCTCTCGCGGATGCGGGTCCGGACCGCAGGAGCGCGCTCACCCTGTCCAGCGTCTCTGCGGACAGCCCCTTCGGAAGGGTGGGGGTCGGTGAGGTGCGGAGGGCGCCCACCATCGCATCGATCTCGGCCTGGGTCGCTGTCCCCGCCGCGAGCGAAAGTCGCTCGCGGAACCGCAGGTACTGCATCATCCGGTCGCGGAAGTCGCTGAAGGTGAACGGTTTCACGAGGTACTGCGCGGCGCCGAGGGCGATCACCTGACGGACGACCTCGGAATCCCGAACCGAGGTGATGGCGATCACGTCGACGGTGCCGGTGCGCGCCCGCAGGTGGCGGAGGACGTCGAGTCCGGAGCCGTCGGGCATCGTCATGTCGAGGAGGACCAGATCGATCTCGCCCGCCCCGGGGCTGCCCAGGAGCGCGGAGACGGCGGCGCGCGCGCCCGTGCACTCCGCGACGACCTCGAAGCCGTCGAGCCGCTCGACGTAGCCGCGGTGCAGTTCGAGGGTCAGAGCGTCGTCGTCGACGATCATGACGCCGATCATGCGTCACCCCGGGGGAGGATCACGCGGAAGGTCGTCGGGTCGGAATGCAGGGAGATCGTGCCCTCGGCCTCGTCGACGATCGCGCGGACGAGGGCGAGCCCGACGCCTCTTCCGGCCTTGCCTGCGGGCTTCGTCGAGAACCCGTGCTCGAAGATGCGGTCCGCGACGTCCGCGGGGATCCCGGTTCCACTGTCGGCGACCTCCAGAGCGAGTTCGTCCTCGGTGGTCCGTGTCATCTGGACGTCGACCCAGCGCGGCGGAGGACCTGATGCCGCGGCATCCAGAGCGTTGTCGATGAGGTTCCCGACGACGGACACCGCGTCGACGGGGGACAGGACCGAGCGCGGAGCATCGGCGTCGATGCGGGCGCGCCATTCCACGCCGCGCTCGGCCGCCTGGGACGCCTTGCCGAGCAGGAGCGCTCCGACGGTCGGATCGCCCTCACGGCGTGCGGCCACCTGGTCGACGAGGAGCTGACTCTGCCGCGCGTCCTCCGAGAGGATGTCGATGGCCTCGGTCGTGCGGCCGAGTTCGAGGAGCGCGATGGCGGTGTGGAGGCGATTGCCGTGCTCGTGGGTCTGCGCCCTGAGGGCGTCGCCGAGGGTCCGCATCGATTCGTAGGACGAGACGGCGTCGCGGACGGCCCCGGCGGGCAGGTCCCCCGCGACCCGCCGTGTCACCCGGCGGGCGTAGACCGCGCCCGCGAGCCCCGCCGCCGCCAGGAGGACGGCGATGGCGACGGCGACGAGGATGCGCGGGCCGAGGGCTTCGGTGATCGAGCCGATCGTGACGCCGACCGATACCCGTCCGACGACCGCGCCCCCGGACAGGACGGGCACGATCGTGCGGACCGACGGCCCGAGGGTGCCGGTGAACTCCTCCGTGAGCGATGCCGTCCCGGGCGGGATCGTCCCGATGTAGGCCTCACCGATGCGCGCCGGGTCCGGGTGGGTGATGCGGATGCCGGCCGGGTCCATGATCGTGACGAAATCGACGTCGGCATCCGCCGTGACCGCCTGGATCTCGGGCTGCAGGAGGCGCGTCGCGGCGGCGCGGTCTCCGCGCGCGAGGGCATCGGCGACCCCGGTGCTGTCGGCGATCGTCTCGGCGACGGCACGGGTGACGCGCTCCGCCTCGGCCCGGGCGGCACGCTGCCCCTCCCAGAGGAGGATGCCCGCGATCGCCAGAGACAGGACGACGACTGCCGCCGCGACGGCCAGGAACACGCGGGATGCCGCGCTCGCGGCGACGGAACGGGCCACATCGCCTCCTCTCGCCGGTCTGCGACCAATACGACCACAACTGCCCGGTCGCGTGCACACCCGGCACGCTGATCCTCGTCGACATGGCCGTCGACTCCGACAACGACTGTCACCCAGGAGAGATCATGGCCCTCACATCCTCGTTCCGGCTTCCCGGATACAACCCGCGCCGTGGCAAGCAGGCGTGGGACAAGCACACGTGGCTCTACGTCTCGGTGATCATCGCCGTGGTCCTCGGCTGCGTCGTCGGCCTGGTCTGGCCGGCTTTCGGCGAGTCCCTCGAGCCGGTCGGCAAGGCGTTCGTCAACCTGATCAAGATGATGATCGCGCCGATCATCTTCTGCACGATCGTCGTGGGCGTCGGATCCATCGCGAAGGCGGCGACCGTCGGCCGCATCGGCGGTCTCGCCCTGCTGTACTTCATGGCCATGTCGACCTTCGCGCTCGCGATCGGTCTCGTGGTGGGCAACATCATCCACCCGGGTGAGGGCTTGAACATGCAGAACGCCCAGTACGACGCGGGCGATGCGAGTGAGGCGAAGACCACGACCGAGTTCATCCTCGGCATCATCCCGACGACGTTCTTCTCGGCCTTCACCGGCGAGAGCGTGCTGCAGGTCCTCTTCATCGCACTGCTGGTCGGGTTCGCCCTCCAGAAGATGGGCGCGAAGGCCGAGCCCATCATGGACGCGGTCAAGAACCTCCAGGCGCTCGTCTTCCGCATCCTCGGCATGATCCTCTGGCTCGCTCCGGTCGGCGCCTTCGGAGCCATCGCCGCCGTCGTCGGCAAGACCGGGTTCGCGGCGATCGTGAGCCTCGGCATCCTGATGATCGCGTTCTACATCACGTGCATCGTGTTCATCGTCGGCGTGCTCGGCACGATCCTCTACGCCGTCGCGCGGGTCAACATCTTCCAGGTCATGAAGTACCTCGGCCGCGAGTACCTCCTCATCGTCGGTACGTCCTCGAGCGAGTCTGCCCTGCCGCGCCTGATCGCGAAGATGGAGCACCTCGGCGTCTCGAAGCCGGTCGTCGGCATCACGGTGCCCACCGGGTACTCGTTCAACCTCGACGGCACGGCGATCTACCTGACGATGGCCTCGCTGTTCATCGCCACCGGTCTCGGCGCCCCGATGTCGATCCCCGAGCAGATCGGCCTCCTCGTCTTCATGATCATCGCCTCCAAGGGCGCCGCGGGTGTGACGGGAGCGGGACTCGCGACCCTCGCGGGCGGGCTGCAGGCCTACCGCCCCGACCTGGTCGACGGCGTCGGTGTCATCGTCGGCATCGACCGGTTCATGTCCGAAGGACGCGCGCTGACGAACTTCACCGGCAACGCCGTCGCCACCCTCCTCATCGGCACGTGGACGAAGCAGATCGACCGCGAGCAGGTCGCGGCGGTCCTCGCCGGGCGGCGTCCGTTCGACGAGGCGACCCTGACGGCCCACGGCGTCTCGGATGACACCGGTGCGGTCGACACCTCGGGGCTGCACGACGCCGCGCTCGCCGAGGCGGAGGCCAAGGAGGAACGGGCCCGCGCGCGACGCGCCGAACTCGGCAGCTGACACGCGACGCTCACGACGAAGGCCCGGAAGCCGCTCGGCATCCGGGCCTTCGTCATGTCGTGATCAGCCGCTCTTGCGTCGGAACTCGCGCTTGGTGACGGCGCCGTGCGTACCGTGGACGGAGGAGTCTCCGTCGAGGTGCGCCTCGCCCTTCCGGCTCTGCGAGTTCTTCTTCTCGAGCGCCTCGCGGAACTTCCGCTTCATGTCATCGGATGCCGCGTCCGCGGTCTTCTCGTCGTCGCTCATCCCGCCACGATACGCACCGAAGGGGGTGCGCTGATAGGCTGGCTCGGGTTGCCCGCGGTTCTGTTCGCGGCATCCGCTCAACTTCACAGTGAGCTCATGGAGCAGGCCCGGCAGGAAGCTGGTCCCCTGTGGTGGATTCCCATCCCGTTCTGGCGGATGGTGGTCTTCGACTGGTGGCCAGCGCAGGCGGACTTCGCGGATATCTCCGCGCGCCCATATCTGCCTGTTCCTGCTCCTTCGCACGATCTCGTGCGCGAAACGCGCGTGCGAGTCTAAACAAAGAAGGAGAGACCTCTTGGAAGGTCCAGAAATCACCGCCGCCGAAGCCGTTCTCGACAACGGCCGTTTCGGCACCCGCACGGTCCGGTTCGAAACCGGACGACTGGCACAGCAGGCGCAGGGCGCCGTTGCCGCTTACCTCGACGAAGAAACCATGCTGCTGTCGGCGACCAGCGCCGGCAAGCACCCGCGTGAGGGCTTCGACTTCTTCCCGCTGACCGTCGACGTCGAAGAGCGCTCGTACGCCGCGGGCAAGATCCCCGGTTCGTTCTTCCGCCGCGAGGGACGCCCCTCCACCGAGGCGATCCTCGTCTGCCGCCTCATCGACCGGCCGCTGCGCCCGTCGTTCGTCGACGGCCTCCGCAACGAGGTCCAGATCGTCGTCACGGTCCTCTCGATCGCTCCCGGCGAGTACTACGACGCGCTCGCGATCAACGCGGCCTCCGCGTCGACGCAGATCTCCGGCCTGCCGTTCTCGGGCCCGATCGCCGGTGTGCGCCTCGCGCTCATCCCCGGTCACGGCGAGCACGCGGACCAGTGGGTCGCGTTCCCGAACCAGGCTCAGGTCGAGGAGGCCGTCTTCGACCTCATGGTCGCCGGTCGTGTCCTCCCCGACGGCGACGTCGCGATCATGATGGTCGAGGCCGAGGCCACCGAGAACAGCTGGAACCTCATCAAGGGCGGCGCCGTCAAGCCGAGCGAAGAGATCGTCGCCGGTGGCCTCGAGGCCGCCAAGCCGTTCCTCAAGCAGCTCGTCGAGGCGCAGGCTCAGATGGCCGCGTCCTCGTCGCGGGAGCCCGGCGTCTACCCGGTGTTCGCGCCGTACAGCTCCGAGGTCTACGACTTCGTCGCCGGCCGCGCGTACGACGACCTGGTGAACGTCTACCAGATCGCCGACAAGCAGGAGCGCCAGGCCGCTGACGACAAGGTCAAGGACCGCGTCAAGGCCGAGCTCATCGCCGCCGTCGAGGCCGAGCAGCTCCCCGCGGGGGCGCCGATCGAGTTCTCGGCCGCCTACAAGTCGGTCACGAAGATCGTCGTTCGCGGCCGCATCCTCTCCGAGGGTGTCCGCATGGACGGTCGTGGCCTCGCCGACATCCGTCCGCTCGACGCCGAGGTGCAGGTCATCCCGCGCGTCCACGGTTCGGCGGTCTTCCAGCGCGGCGAGACTCAGATCATGGGCGTCACCACGCTGAACATGCTCAAGATGGAGCAGCAGATCGACTCGCTGTCGCCCACGACGAGCAAGCGCTACATGCACCACTACAACTTCCCGCCCTACTCGACCGGTGAGACCGGTCGTGTCGGCAGCCCGAAGCGTCGCGAGATCGGGCACGGCTTCCTCGCCGAGCGCGCCCTCGTGCCGGTGCTGCCCAGCCGCGAGGAGTTCCCGTACGCGATCCGTCAGGTCTCCGAGGCGCTGAGCTCGAACGGCTCGACCTCGATGGGCTCGGTCTGCGCGTCGACCCTCTCCCTGCTGAACGCGGGTGTGCCGCTGCGCGCCCCCGTCGCCGGCATCGCGATGGGTCTCGTCTCCGACGAGGTCGACGGTCAGACGCGCTACGCCGCGCTGACCGACATCCTCGGCGCCGAAGATGCCCTCGGCGACATGGACTTCAAGGTCGCTGGAACGAGCGAGTTCATCACGGCCATCCAGCTCGACACGAAGCTCGACGGCATCCCGTCGTCGGTGCTCGCCGCCGCGCTGACCCAGGCCAAGGAGGCTCGCCTCACGATCCTGAACGTCCTGAACTCGGCGATCGACGCGCCCGACGAGATGGCGCCCACCGCGCCCCGCGTCATCAGCGTCCAGATCCCGGTCGACAAGATCGGCGAGCTGATCGGCCCGAAGGGCAAGACGATCAACGCGATCCAGGACGAGACCGGTGCTCAGATCTCGATCGAGGACGACGGCACCGTGTACATCGGCGCCGTCGACGGCCCGTCGGCAGAGGCGGCCCGCGCGCAGGTCAACGCGATCGCCAACCCGACCAACCCCGAGGTCGGCGAGCAGTTCCTGGGCACGGTCGTCAAGATCGCGACCTTCGGTGCATTCGTCTCGCTCCTCCCCGGCAAGGACGGTCTGCTGCACGTCAGCGAGGTCCGCAAGCTCGCCGGCGGCAAGCGCGTCGAGAACGTCGAGGACGTGCTCGGTGTCGGCCAGAAGATCCTCGTGCGCATCACGAAGATCGATGACCGCGGAAAGCTCTCGCTCGAGCCCGTCGTCGAGGAGTCGGCTACGGCCGGCGACGCGCCGGCAGAGGCGCCCGCCGAGGCCTGAGCCACGCTCTGACGAACGCCCGTCCTCTTCGGAGGGCGGGCGTTCGCCGTGTGCGGGAACGTCGCCTCGCGCGGTGTGATCGAACCGTTATGGAAACGTCACCCGCTGCGCTGCGTGCGTCCGCGTCGCGTCCGAGGGCTGTTCTACCCTCGAAGTGAGCGCATCAGAGGGTGCGTGGACACGCGTACCCTCGAGCGCTCCGCAAGGAGACGGGTATGGCAGCGTTCGACACGGCGGGTCACGCGTCGCCGACGGCCGTGCCCGGCATCCACCCGTCCGGTCCGCTCCCCGTCCACGGCGCGCCCGTCGGGCGCAACATCCGGGTCCCCCTCGGTGAGACCGGGTTCTCCGTCTTCCCGCTCATCCTCGGTGGCGCCGAGTTCGGCTGGCATGTCGACATCGCCGCGGCGCACGCGATCCTCGACCGGTACGTCGAGCGCGGTGGCAACGCGGTCCACACCTCCGACTCCTACGCCGCCGGGCGAAGCGAGCACGCGATCGGTCGGTGGATGGCCGCGCGGCGCAATCGCGACGACCTCGTTCTCACCGTCAAGGTCGGTCGCGGCGCGGACAATCCGGGGCTCGGGTCCGTGAACCTCGTGCGTGCCGTCGAGGCATCCCTCATCCGGCTCGGGACGGATCGGATCGACGTCCTGGCGCTCGACGGGACGTCCGACCGCACCACGATCCTCGAAGACACCCTTGCCACGGCGGAGTGGCTCGTGGAGTCCGGCAAGGTGCGCGCGATCGGTGCCGCCGGCTACCGCGCCGCGCAGCTGGTGGAGGCGCGCATCCTCTCGGCGGCGGGGTATCCGCGGTTCACGGTGCTGGACGTCCCGTACAACGTCCTGCGACGCGACGAGTTCGACGGCGACCTCCGCCTCGTCGCCGGCGCCCAGGGCATCGCCGTGACGCCCTCCCAGGCCCTGGAGCACGGCTACCTCTCCGGGGTGCACCGGGCTCGCGACCGGGTGGGCGGGTCGGTCCGCGGCAGGCAGCTGGCAGCCAGCATGAATCGCCGCGGAGCCCGTACCCTGCGAGCCCTCGATCACATCGCGGGCGAACTCGCCGTTCCTCCCGCGGCGGTCGCGATCGCGTGGCTCCTCGCGCAGCGCGTCGTCGTCGCCCCCATCGTGAACGCCTACGCGGTCGCGCACGTCGAGGAGCTCGTCCAGGGCGTCGGCGTCCACCTCAGCCGCGCACATCTCGCCGAGATCGCCCGGGCCACGGACTGAGCCTCGGTTAGGCTGGGAGACGCCCCGGAGGATCTTCTGGGGACATCCCTGGGAACCACGACGAAGCGAGCGACCACGTGACGCACTATCTGTACCTGGTGCGGCACGGCGAGCACCTCGACGCCGAGCACGGGCTGGCTGACGGGCCGCTCTCCCCGCGAGGACGGCGGCAGGCGGAGCTCCTCGCCGACCGGTTGTCCGGCGTTCCGCTCACTGCTGTCTGGCACTCGCCCCTGGTGCGGGCCGCCGAGACGGCGCGCGCCGTCTCGGAGCGGCTCCCCGCCGTCGATCCCGAACCGACCGCCCTGCTGTTCGACTGCGTCCCGAGCGGGATGACCCCCGACACTCCGAACGTGTACGAGCCGTTCTTCGGGGGAGTGACCGAGGCGGAGGCCGACGCCGGCGCGGCGCAGATGGCGGATGCCGGCGCGGAGTTCCTCGCGCACCGTCCGAATGCGCACGAATTGCTCATCACGCACAACTTCGTGATCGCCTGGTTCGTCCGAGAGGTGCTGCAGGCGCCGGAATGGCGCTGGCTGACGATCAACCAGGCGCACTGCGGTCTGACAGTCCTCGCTCAGCGTCCGGGGCGACCGTGGTCCCTCGTGGCTCACAACGACCTCGCGCATCTCCCGGTCGAGCTCCGGACGGGGCTTCCCGACATCCTCTCGGTGTGAGGTGCTGACCGGCCCTCTGCTCGCCGACTGGCTCCCCGTCTCCGCGAGCGCACTGCTGTTCCTCGTGGTCGCGGCGGGCGTCGCCGGCTGGGTCGATGCCGTCGTGGGCGGTGGGGGTCTGATCCAGCTCCCGGCCCTCGTCATCGGTGTCCCGAAGGACGTGGCGACCCCCTTCATCCTCGGCACGAACAAGCTGAGCTCGTTCTTCGGCACGCTGTCGGCGAGCTGGGTCTACCTCCGACGGGTGAAGGTCCATCTCGTCCTCCTCATCCCGCTCGTCCTCGGCGCGTTCGCCGGCTCCGCCGTGGGTGCCGCGCTCTCGAGGTACGTTCCCCGGGAGGTGCTGACGCCGGTCGTCCTCGTAGCGGTCGTCGCGGTGGGCGTCTACACGCTCCTTCGTCCGAAGATGGGCCTGCATCACGAGCCGCGCCACACCGAACGGCACGCGGTCATGTGGCGCTCGGGCCTCATCGGGCTCGGCGTCGGCTTCTACGACGGCATCCTCGGTCCCGGCACCGGGTCGTTCTTCGTCATCCTGCTCGTCGGGGTCCTCGGATTCGGCTTCCTGCAGGCCAGCGTCAATGCGAAGATCGCGAACCTCACCACCAACCTCGCCGCGCTGATCGTCTACGGCGTCCACGGGGAGATCATCCTGGCGCTCGGACTCGTGATGGCCTGCGCCAACATCACCGGCGGGTTCATCGGAGCCCGGATGGCCACCCGCGGCGGCAACGGCTTCGTCCGCGTGGTCTTCCTCGTCGTGCTCGGGCTCTTGGTCGTCAAGCTCGCGTGGGACACGATCGCCGAGTTCCTGCCCGCCTAGGCTGGAGGCATGACGACGCGCGTGGCCCTCGTGGGCGGGACCGGCAAGCTCGGAAGCATCATCGCCGAGGTCATCAACGCGACGGAGGACTTCGACACCGTGGCGGTCCTCGGCTCCGCGAGCGATCTCTCGGAACTCGACGCCGCTGACCTCGTGGTCGACGCGTCGACCCCTGCGGTGTCGATCGACGTGGTCCGTGCCGCGATCGAACGCGGGAAGAACGTTCTCGTCGGGACGTCGGGCTGGTCCGCGGAGCGCATCGCCCTCGTCCGTCCCCTGGTGGATGCCGCGGGCACCGGCGCGGTCTTCATCCCGAACTTCTCGCTCGGCTCCGTCGTCGGATCCGCTCTGGCTGCGGCATCCGCGCCGTTCTTCCCGTCGATCGAGATCGTCGAGACGCACCGCGAGACCAAGGTCGATTCGCCCAGCGGTACCGCCGTGCGTACGGCGGAACTCATCGCGGCTGCCCGCTCCGAGGCCGGTCCCGTGGAGGCGCCGCACGTCGACCAGCGCGCTCGCGGCCAGCAGATCGCGAGCGTACCGGTGCACTCCCTGCGACGGCCTGGTGTCGTCGCCCGACAGGAGACGATTCTGTCGGGGCCGGGGGAGTCGCTCAGCATCGTCCACGACACGATCGACCCGGCCGCGGCCTATGCCCCCGGTATCCGCGTCGCCCTCGCGGCGGCGCGCGACGCGTCGGGCGTCGTGCTCGGCCTCGACTCGATGATCGACATCGGGATCCGGCTGCCGCAGCCGAGGCGCACGGCACCCGTCGTCGACGGCGACGCGTCGGATCAGGCCGCGGCGGCGACCACCCGATGAGGACGCGCATCGGCGTCGGGATCGTCGCCGTCGTCCTCGTCCTCTACATCGCCCTGGTCGCGCAGCGCGCTGTCCTGCTGTTCACGAGCGGAGAGGCCGTGGGCATCGCGATGGGCGTCGCGCTCGTGCTGCTTCCCGTCGTCGCCGTCTGGGCGCTGTGGCGCGAGCTGAGCTTCGGCGCCGGCGCCGAGCGTCTCGGTCGACGTCTCGAGGCCGAGGGCGGCCTGCCCGCGGAGGAGCTCGCGCTCCGCCCCAGCGGCAGGCCGGTGCAGTCCGAGGTCGACGCGCTGTTCCCCGCCTACCGTGACGCCGTCGAGGCGGATCCGGGGGACTGGCGCGCCTGGTACCGCCTCGGGCTGCTCTACGACGGTGCCGGCGACCGCCGGCGCGCTCGCGGCGCGATCCGCACCGCGATCTCGCGCGAGCGGACTGAGCGCCGCCGCTGATCGACCGCTGAGCAGCCTCAGATGGCCGCAGCCACCGCGTCTTCGACGGTCGGGTGGTGGAACTCGAACCCGGACTCGAGGAGGACCGCGGGCACGACGTGCGAGTCCGTGGCGAGGAGCGCGTCGACGGCATCTCTACCCAGAACCAGCCGGATCGCCCACAGCGGTGCGCGCAGCAGGTACGGACGGTTCAGGCGACGAGCGAGCGCGAACCCGAGGTCGTTCGCCGTGGCGCGCTCGGGCCCGGTCAGGTTGACGGGCCCCGTGATGCCGCGGTCCATGACATGACGGATGCCGCGGATCTCGTCATCGAGCGAGATCCAGGGCCACACCTGGGTGCCGCGACCGAGCGGTCCCGACAGTCCGAGCTTCGTGAGCAGCAGGAGCGGCTTCAGCACGCCCTCCCGGTGCACGACCGGGGCGGTGCGCAGGAGCGCCGTACGGGCGCCCGATGCGACCGCGGCCGCCTCCCACTCGCCGCAGAGCTCGGACAGGAATGCGTCGCCGCGCGGACCGGACTCGTCGAACGTGCGCCCACGGCCGTCGGGCGGGTAGTAGCCCGACGCCGATGAGCTGACGAACAGCGGCGCGTCCTCGCCGAGCTCGCGAAGCGCGCGGGCGATCGTCTGCGTCGGGTGCAGGCGCGACCAGACCAGCTCCTTCTTGTACGAGGACGTCCACGGGAAGCGGCCGATGGTCGCGCCGTTGAAGTTGACGACCGCCTCTGCGCCCGCCAGCACGGCGGGTTCGAGCGGTTTCTCGCCGGGCGCCCAGGTCACTTCGTCCCGCCCCTGCGCGGGGTGTCGCACGAGCCGCGTGACGGTGTAGCCGTCGGCCGTGAGCGAGTCGATGAGGGCGCGTCCGATCAGGCCGGACGCACCCGACACGACGACGCGACGCTCAGGCAAGCGTCGCCTCGAGCGTGATCTCGATGCCCGAGAGAGCTGCCGAGACGGGGCATCCCGTCTTCGCCTCGTTCGCGATGCGGTCGAAGTCCTCTGCCGACAGGCCGGGAACGGTGGCGCTGACGTTCAGGTGCGAGCCGGTGATGCCGGTCCCGGGGATGAAGGTGACGGATGCCGTCGTCTCGACGCTCTCGGGAGGGGTGCCGTTCTCTGCCAGGGCGTTGGAGAGGGCCATGCTGAAGCACGACGAGTGGGCCGCCGCGATCAGTTCCTCGGGCGTCGTCACCGACGTCGAGCCCTCACTGCGCGCCTTCCAGTTCACGGGAAGCGGTCCCTGGTTGGAGCTCTCCAGGGCGACCTCGCCCGATCCTTCGAACAGGGTGCCCTTCCAGCTGGTGGTGGCTTCGCTCGTGACGCTCATGGTGTCTCCTCTGTCGTGGTCGTGACCGATCGCTGCCGAGCATATGCCGCTCGAATGAGCGGGTCATATGTCTTGACGCGGTGGCGTAGGGGACTCAGGCGGTGCGGCCGACGAGCCCGACGCGCTGCAGGAGCAGCCACAACCGGCATCCGAGGCACAGGCCGAACGCGGCGTTCAGGAACGCGGCCATGAACGCGAGCGCCGCCGCGATGGGAAGGGCGAGCGGCACGCCGAGGACGTGCAGGACGAGGCCGACGGTCGTGACGAACAGTCCGACCCCTTGCGCGAAGCGCGGCGGGCGCGGGTCTTCGAGGTCGGTCGGGGGAGCGAGGCGCGGCTGGACCGCCCGGCGGTAGAGCACGCCCCACGGCGCGGTGCGCGGCGAGACGACGCCCCACAGGAACAGCAGTGCGATGACGAGGACGGCGAGGAAGCCGAGGTCTCGGACTCGCATGTCCACGGGGGTGAAGGGGAGCACCCAGCCCTGCGCGGGAACGATGAACATGCCGCCGCCGAGCGGGCTCAACGAGCCGAATCCGGCGTCCGTGTGGGCGGTCGAGCCGCCGAGCAGGGCCAGCAGTGTCGCGATCAGCAGAAGCACCGCCGTGATGGATGCCGCGAAGCGCGGACCCCGGGGATCGATCCCTCGCGCGTCAGCCACGGTCGGCTCCCGTCGTCACGCGGTCGAGTTCCATCTCGACGACCTGGCGCCCGGGCACGCCGCCGAAGCGGGAGCGGACCTGGCCGTGCTTGTCGAGGATGAGGGTCGTCGGTGTCTGCAGGACGCGGAAGTGCTGGGCGATGTCGACGCGGTGCGTGAGGTCGACGTTCAGGTGCAGGACGCCGTCGCGGTCGTCGGCGATCTCGCGCAGCGTGCGGTGGACACCGGGGCACCGACTGCACATCTCGGTGCTGAACTGCAGGAGCGTCGCGGTCTCGCCGAGTCGCTCGGCTCCCAGACGGGTCGGTTCGATGACCTCCCGCGGGTCGAACGGACGCGGCCGATTCTGCCGCCACCGCAGGGTCAGACCGATGCCGACGGTGACCACGAGGAGCGCGGTCAGCACGAGGATGGCGGGGAGGAGATCCATGACCGCTCCACAGTAGTCCTGCGCGTGATGGCGCGCGTCGCCCTGCGTCATCCACGACAGCACCGGCGGGTAGTGTGTGAGCCGTGAGTGAGCGCCCCGAAAGCCCCGAGATCGAGTTCCGCAGCGATGTCACGGTCGAGTTGGTGCGCTCGTCCGCATCCGACAGCGATGTGCTCTTCGCGGCGCGCGTCTCGACGCAGGGAGAGCAGACCCTCGCGGCGGCCGCCGACGGGTCCGAGGCGACGGGCCGTGATCGCGGCCTCATCAACTACCTGATGCGCGACCGGCACGGTTCGCCGTTCGAGCACAACTCGATGACCTTCTACGTGCAGGCGCCGATCTTCGTGTTCCGCGAGTTCATGCGGCACCGGATGGCGTCGTACAACGAGGAGTCGGGCCGCTACCGCGAGCTGCGCCCCGTGTTCTACGTCCCCGCGCCCGAGCGGAACCTGGTCCAGGTCGGCAAGCCCGGCGCGTACCAGTTCCTCCCCGGCTCCGAGGAGCAGGTCGATCTCGTCGCCCGCGAGACGCGGGAGGCATCCGTCGCCGCGTTCGAGAGCTACCAGCGGATGCTGGACTCCGGCATCGCCCGCGAGGTCGCCCGCATCGTCCTGCCGCTGAACATCATGTCGTCGATGTACGTCACGGTGAACGCGCGGTCGCTCATGAACTTCCTCTCGCTCCGCACCACGCGCGAGGGCACGCACTTCCCGTCATTCCCGCAGCGCGAGATCGAGATGTGCGCCGAGAAGATGGAGAACGTCTGGCGCGACCTGATGCCGCTGACGTACGCGGCCTTCAACGCGAACGGTCGCGTCGCCCCCTGACCCTCTCCTAGGCTGGCGCGCATGACTCGCACAGCCCTCGTGACCGGGGCGAGCTCCGGGATCGGAGCGGAGTACGCCCGTCAGCTGTCCGCCCGCGGCGCGGACGTCGTCCTCGTCGCCCGCGACGAGCGTGCGCTCACCACGCTGGCCGCCGAGATCGAGGAACGCGGCGGGCGCGCTGAGGTCCTCGTCGCGGACCTCCTGGATCCCGACCAGCGTCGCCGTGTCGAGGAGCGCCTCGAGCGGGGCGTCGACCTCCTCGTCAACAGCGCCGGTTACGGGCTGTCGCTCGGATTCGCGGCGAGCGACGTCGAGGATGAGGCGCGTCATCTCGAGTTGCACGTCGAGGTCACGATGCGCCTGACTCGTGCGGCTCTCCCCGGCATGCTCGCGCGTGGCCGGGGCCGCATCCTGAACATCGCCTCCGTGGCGGGTCTCATCCCGCGGGGGACGTACGGTGCGGCGAAGGCGTGGGTGGTGAGCTTCAGCCGCTGGGCGAACGCGGTCTACGCGCCGAAGGGCGTGACCGTGACGGCCGTCTGCCCCGGCTTCGTGCACACGAACTTCCACGAGCGGCTCGGTCTCCCGCCGGGGCAGGAGGGTGTCGCCCCCTGGATGTGGCTGACCGCCCCGCAGGTGGTGCGCGCGTCGTTGAGGGATGCCGCGCACGGCCGACCGGTCAGCATCCCGTCCCTCCGGTACAAGGTGCTCGTCGCCGTGTCCCGCCTGCTGCCCGACCGGCTCGTGGTGGCCGCCGCCTCCCGCGGCCGCTGACGCAATAGACCGGTCCGGTGCCCGCCGCGCCGCCGCGCCTCGCCTCGCCGCCGTGCGCCCGGCCTCGGTGATGCGAATGCACGAGCGTCGGTGCGCGAGTGGTGAGCGGGGGAGCGCGAGGCGACACCGCCCCCACCGGTCGTGCATTCGTCGCCCTCTCCCCAACTCCCGCCGAGCTCGCGATCTCCACTGCGAGCCGAGACCTCCACGGCGCCGATACTGGGATGAACAGGCTCGGAGGATGGACGCCGCGACCATTGCCCACCATCTCCGAGTCCTCGGGGGCATCGCCCGATCGTCACAACTGCGCCGCCGCGGTGCGACGGGTGCCCAGCTCGCTCGAGCGGTCGCGCGGGGACGTGTCGATCGGATGAGGAACGGGGTCTACGCCGTGTCCTACCTCGACCCGACGGTTCGTGCCGCCGCGGCGCACGGGGGCGAACTCTGCTGCGCATCCGCCCTGCGTCACCACGGAGTCTGGACACTGGAGGACCCGGAACGCCTGCACGTGTGGGTGGGTCCCGATGCCCGAGTGCACCGACACGACGGATGCCGGTGCGTCACGCACCGGGAGGACGGCAGGGCTGCCTTCGGTGTCGTCTCCGTCGTGCAGGCGCTCATCCAGTCGGCTCGCTGTCTCGGATCCGAAGCGTTCTTCGTCTCCTTCGAGTCGGCGTGGCACATGGGTCTGCTGACGAGCGCCGACCGGGCTCTCGTGCGTCAGGGCCTTCCGGCACGCTTCCGATATCTCGTCGACATCGCTCGGCCGGACGCCGAAAGCGGTATCGAATCCCTGCTTCGGCTGCGTCTGTCGCGACTCGGCATCCCGCTGGAATGCCAGGTGCTCATCGCGCGCGTCGGACGGGTCGATTTCGTCCTCGCCGGTCGTATCGTCCTGGAAGTGGACGGCCGACTCAACCACGACGGCCCGTCCCTGCGTCATCGTGATCTCGTTCGCGATGCAGAGGCCGCCGCCGCCGGCTACGAGACCCTTCGTTTCGACTACGCGCTGATCGTCTACGACTGGCCCCGCGTCGAGCGCGCGATCCTCGCCGCCCTAGCTCGCCTCCGGTGACGGATGCACGGCGCACGGTGCCGGTGACTTCATTGAACCGACCTGAGATGACACCTGCACCAGCAGTCGTGCATCCGTCATCCGCCACACCTCCCGTGCACCACCGCCGCAGTCCGCGCCACATCGAACACGGCCGACGGACGGCGACCGGTACCCTGGGAACCATGACGCACTCCGCCAATCCGTTCGGTCAGGTGCTGGTCGCGCTCGTCACTCCGATGACGGCCGACGGCGAGGTCGATTGGCCGGCCGTAGAGAAGCACATCGACGACGTCATCACGGGCGGTGCCGACGGCATCGTCGTCACGGGGACCACCGGTGAGACGAGCACACTGACGGATGCCGAGAAGCTGAAGCTCGTCGAGGTGGGCAAGTCCGTCTCGTCCGGGCGCGCCAAGATCATCACGGGCGGCGGCTCGAACGAGACCGCGCACGCGATCGAGCTCTACAAGGCGAGCGAGAAGGCCGGCGCCGACGGCATCATGATCGTCACGCCGTACTACAACAAGCCCACGCAGGCAGGGATCCTGACGCACTTCCGCCTCGTCGCGGACGCCACCGACCTGCCGGTGATCCTCTACGACATCCCCGGCCGGACCGGCGTGCCCATCAACTACGAGACGATCCTCCGCCTCGCCAAGCACCCGAACATCCTCGCGGTGAAGGACGCCAAGGGGAACTTCAGCGAGGTCAGCCGGGTTCTGAATCAGACCGACCTGCTCTACTTCTCGGGCGACGACGCGAACATCCTGCCCCACCTCTCCATCGGAGCCGCCGGCCTGATCGGCGTCACGGCGAACATCACGTCCGCTCCGTACCGCGTGATGGTGGATGCCGTCAACCGCGGTGACCTCGCGACGGCGACCGCCGCGCACCAGAAGCTCGAACCCCTCGTCCGCGCCGTCATGACGCACGTGCCGGGCACCGTCAGCGCGAAATACATCCTTCACGGCCTCGGCCGCATCTCGAGCCCGCGCGTGCGCCTGCCGCTCGTGGGCCCGGAGGAGTGGGAGGCCGCCCTCATCGAGGACGAACTCGCGCTCGTGAGGGACGTCGACGGCGCCGACTTCTCCAACTTCCGACCTGATCGCAATGCCGCTGCCGGCGGCGCCCTCCCGAAGGTGCATGGAACTACTCGATGACAAATACCGTCTCCGCCCCCGCCAAGCTCGCTCCCGGAACCCTCCGGGTGACCCCCGTCGGCGGACTCGGTGAGATCGGTCGCAACATGACCGTCTTCGAGTTCGACGGCAAGCTGCTGATCGTCGACTGCGGCGTGCTCTTCCCCGAGGAGCATCAGCCCGGTGTCGACCTGATCCTCCCCGACTTCGAGGCGATCCGGGGCCGGCTCGACGACATCGTCGGCGTCGTCCTGACTCACGGCCACGAGGACCACATCGGAGCGGTCCCGTACCTCCTCAAGCGCAAGGGCGACATCCCCCTCATCGGGTCGCAGTTGACCCTCGCGCTCGTCGAGGCGAAGCTCAAGGAACACCGGATCAAGCCGTACACGCTCACGGTCAAGGAGGGCCAGCGCGAACAGGTGGGGCCGTTCGACCTCGAGTTCGTCGCGGTCAACCACTCCATCCCCGACGCCCTGGCGGTCGGCATCCGTACCCCGGCAGGCCTCGTGCTGGCGACGGGTGACTTCAAGATGGACCAGCTGCCCCTCGACGGCCGCCTCACCGACCTGCGCGCGTTCGCGCGGCTCGGCGAAGAGGGCGTCGACATGTTCCTCGTCGACTCGACGAATGCGGATGTCCCCGGTTTCACGCCGCTCGAACGGGCGATCGGCCCGGTGCTCGACCAGGTCATCGGCAAGGCGCCGCGTCGCGTGATCGTCGCGAGCTTCTCGAGCCACATCCACCGTGTGCAGCAGGTCATCGACGCGGCCGCCGCGCACGGTCGTCGCGTCGCGTTCCTCGGCCGCTCGATGGTCCGCAACATGACGATCGCCGAGCAGCTGGGCTACCTCACCGTTCCCGACGGCGTGCTCATCGATTACAAGAAGGCGAAGGACCTGCCCGACGACCGCATCGTCTACATGTCCACGGGATCCCAGGGCGAGCCGATGGCTGTCCTGTCCCGCATGGCCAATCTCGACCACGCGATCGAGCCGGGGGAGGGCGACACCGTGATCCTCGCCTCGAGCCTCATCCCGGGCAACGAGAACGCGGTGTACCGCGTGATCGACGGCCTGACGAAGCTCGGCGCCAACGTGGTCCACAAGGCGAACGCGAAGGTCCACGTCTCGGGGCACGCGGCGGCGGGCGAGCTGCTCTACTGCTACAACATCCTGAAGCCGAAGAACGTGCTGCCCGTCCACGGTGAGTACCGCCACCTGATGGCGAACGCGAAGCTCGCCCAGGACAGCGGCATCCCCGCCGAGAACACGATCATCGCCGAGAACGGCACCGTCATCGACCTGAAGGACGGCGTCGCGACCGTTGCCGGCCAGCTCGACCTCGGCTTCGTCTACGTCGACGGCTCGTCCGTCGGCGAGATCACGGATGCCGACCTCAAGGACCGTCGCATCCTCGGCGAGGAAGGTTTCATCTCCGTCATCGTGGTGGTGGATGCCGCGTCCGGCCGCATCATCACGGGTCCCGAGATCCACGCTCGCGGATTCGCGGAGGACGACGCCGTGTTCGACTCGGTGAAGCCCAAGATCGCGCAGGCGCTGACCGAGGCCGCCCAGTCGGGCGTCCGCGACCAGCACGCCCTGCAGCAGGTCGTCCGTCGCACGATCGGGCGCTGGGTGAACCAGTCGCTGCGTCGCCGCCCGATGATCGTGCCGATGGTCATCGAGGCCTGACCCGGTGACGGGCTCGCGCGGCCTCTAGCATTCCGGCATGCCCGAGTCCTGGACGCTCCGCCCTGCCACGCAGGCCGACGGCGTCTTCCTGGGCGACATGGTCGTCGAGGCCGCCAACTGGCGTCAGGGGCCGCCGCGTCCGCGTCATGAGGTGCTCGCAGACCCCGATCACAGCCGATACCTCGCGGGATGGATGCGTCCCGGGGACGTCGGCTTCGTCGCCGTCGTCGGGGCGGAGGAGATCGGGGCGGCCTGGTATCGCACCCTGCCGCGCACCGACCCGGGGTCCGGGTACGTGGGAATCGGCGTTCCGGAGCTCATCATCGGCGTGAAGCCGCTCTGGCGATCGCACGGAGTCGGCCGCGCCCTCCTGCGACGGCTGTGCGATGCTGCGCGCGCGGAGGGCCGCGCGCGCATCTGCCTGTCGGTGGAGCGCGGCAACTTCGCCCAGGTGCTGTACCGGACCGAGGGCTTCGCGGTGACGCGGAGCGGGATCGGGCGCGACACGATGGTCAAGAGCCTCGGCTGACGCCGAAACCCGCGTCAATCCGGCGACATGTCGGACATGCCGCATACCGTGGAAGCTATGCCCAGGAGCAGCAGTCCGACCAGCAAACCCCGCGCGTCCGCGTCGGGCTCCTCGGCGCGGGCCAAGAAGGCCGAACCGACCCCGAAGCGCAAGGCCGAGCCGGCCCCGCGCCGCTACGTCGACGATGTCGACCGTCCCCCCGTCGTCGTCCGCGCGTGGCTGGGACTCGCGCACGTCGCCGGGGGCATGTTCCGTGCGTTCGGGTCGGAGTCCCTGGAGAAGGATCAGCGACGCGACGGATTCCCTTTCCTGCTCGTCCTCATGGCCGTCGCCGGCGCCGTCGTGGAGTGGTTCCTCATCGGCACGGATGTGGGCACGAATATCAGCGCCTACAGCGTCGGTGCCCTCATCGGCCGGGAAGCGTTCATCTTCCCGGTCATCCTTCTGCTGCTCGCCGGGTGGCTGTTCCGGCATCCGCCGTCCGTCCATGACAACGGTCGGATCGGCATCGGCGCGGGACTCTTCGTCCTCGTGGTGGCGGGCTTCTGTCACGTCGCCGGGGGGCGCCCGCAGCCGAGCCAGGGTCTCGCCGCGCTGAGCGGCGCGGGCGGGTTGTTCGGGTGGGCGATCGGCGAGCCGCTCACGGTCATGACCGAGATCGGCGCGGGCATCGTCCTCGGTCTGCTGGCGCTCCTGAGCGTCCTCATCCTCACGAAGACACCGCCGAACCGCATCGGTCAGCGCCTCGGAGACCTGTACGCCTGGATGTTCGGTGCCGAGCGTCCCGAGCGCGACGCAGCTCTCGCGAAGGGCGAGACCGGCCCCACGGTCGCCTTCGACGCCCCCGACGACGATGGCGACTCGCTGCCGTGGTGGCGTCGCAACAAGTCGGGCCGCGAGGAGGACGCCGACGGCGGACTCGGCGCCGACGACCTCACCGCGCTGCTCGAAGCGAGCGGTGACGGCAGCTTCGACAACCCCGTCACCACGCCGACGCCCGCCGTCATGCCCGACGCGGTCACCGAGATCATCGCGCCCCCCGCCCCGCGCACGCCGGGGCGCAAGCGCGACGCCACGCCTGACGCACCGCCCATCCCGCCGGTGCCGGACTTCGTGGCCGCGAACCTCGACTCCGTCGACCCGGATGCCGCCGACTACCGCCTTCCGTCCGCCGATGCGCTTGCGGCCGGTACTCCGCACAAGGCCCGTTCCGAGGCGAACGACGCGATGGTCCGCGCCATCATGGGCGTCTTCGAGCAGTTCTCTATCGATGCGAAGGTGACCGGGTTCTCGCGCGGTCCGACAGTGACCCAGTACGAGATCGCTCTCGGGTCCGGCGTCAAGGTCGAGCGGATCACCGCTCTGACCAACAACATCGCCTACGCGGTCGCGTCCAACGAGGTCCGCATCCTCGCGCCGATCCCCGGCAAGAGCGCGATCGGCGTGGAGATCCCGAACACCGACCGCGAGATCGTCACGCTCGGCGACGTCCTGCGCTCGCCCAACGCGCAGCAGGCGACGCACCCGATGACGATCGGCATCGGAAAGGACGTCGGCGGTGGGTACGTCGTCGCGAACCTCGCGAAGATGCCCCACCTTCTCGTCGCCGGCTCGACCGGCTCGGGAAAGTCGAGCTTCGTGAACTCGATGATCACGAGCCTCCTGATGCGCGCGAAGCCGTCGGACGTCCGCATGGTCCTCATCGACCCGAAGCGCGTCGAGCTGACGTCCTACGCCGGCGTACCGCACCTCATCACGCCGATCATCACGAACCCCAAGAAGGCGGCCGAGGCGCTGCAGTGGGTCGTGAAGGAGATGGACATGCGGTACGACGACCTCGCGTCGTTCGGCTTCCGTCACATCGACGACTTCAACCGGGCCGTCGTCGCGAACGAGATCCAGCTCCCCGCGGGCAGTGAGCGCGTCCTGAAGCCCTACCCCTACCTTCTCGTCGTCGTCGACGAGCTCGCCGACCTCATGATGGTCGCCCCCCGCGACGTCGAGGATTCGATCGTTCGCATCACGCAGCTCGCGCGTGCCTCCGGCATCCACCTCGTCCTCGCGACGCAGCGACCGTCCGTCGACGTCGTCACCGGCCTCATCAAGGCGAACGTGCCGTCGCGCCTCGCCTTCGCGGTGACGAGTGTGACCGACTCGCGCGTCATCCTCGACCAGCCCGGCGCCGATCGTCTCATCGGTCAGGGTGACGGTCTCTTCCTCCCCATGGGCGCGTCCAAGGCGGTCCGGGTGCAGGGCGCCTGGGTGGCCGAGAAGGAGATCGAGAAGGTCGTCAGTCACGTCAAGAACCAGGCGCGTCCCGAGTACCGCAAGGACGTCGAGGCGATCGTGGAGAAGAAGGAGATCGACGCCGACATCGGCGACGACCTCGAGCTCCTCCTCGCTGCGGCCGAGCAGATCATCACGACCCAGTTCGGCTCGACCTCGATGCTGCAGCGCAAGCTCCGCGTCGGGTTCGCCAAGGCCGGTCGACTCATGGACCTCCTCGAAGCGCGCGAGATCGTCGGTCCCTCCGAGGGGTCGAAGGCTCGCGACGTGCTGGTGACGCCCGACGAGCTCCCCGCCGTTCTGGCCCGCCTGCGAGGTGAAGAGCCCCCCGAGGACGCCGCTCCTGCCGCCGCTCCCGCGGCAGCGGCCGTCGCGACGGATCCGTACGGCCCCGACGCGGTCACGGAGCAGTACGAGGGATACGAGGTCGTCGAGTCCGAGGGTGATGAGGATGCCTGGGGTCTCACCGGTCGAGACTGACGCCGACTGTGCGGCTCGATAGGCTCGTCCCGTGACGATCCCGCGGCAGCTGCCCAACGCCATCACTATCGTGCGCATCCTGTGCGCACCCGTGTTCGTGTGGCTCCTCCTCGCCGACGGGGGCGTGGACGGGGCCCTGCGGTGGTGGGCCGGTGTGCTCTTCATCGTCGCCATCGCGACGGACGGCATCGACGGATACCTCGCCCGCCGCTACGAGATCGTCACCGACCTCGGCAAGCTGCTCGACCCCATCGCCGACAAGGTGCTGACGGGGTGCGCGTTCGTGGTCCTCTCGATCCTCGGCGAGTTGCCGGTATGGGTGGTCGTCCTGGTGCTCCTGCGTGAACTGGGCATCACCGTGCACCGCCTCGTCGTGGCCACGGACCACGTGGTCGCAGCCGCGTGGATGGGCAAGCTGAAGACGGTCGCGCAGGCGGTTGCGCTGGCGCTCGCACTGCTGCCGCTGTGGACGGTCGTGGGGGAGTGGATCCACGTGGTCAACACCATCGCGATGACGATCGCCGTGCTGCTCACGGTCGCCAGCGGCGTCGACTACGTGGTGACGGCCATCCGCGGCCGCCGGGTCCGGAGCGCATGATGCGGCGGACGCCGAGCGAGCTGCCGGACGAGCTCGAGGAGACCGCCGTCGCGCGGGGCCCTCGATCGGATTCGGAACGCTTGGTCGAACGGCTCAAGGAGCTGGGGTGGACGCTCGGGGTGGCGGAGTCGTTGACCGGTGGCCTGGTCGCGGCATCCGTCGTCTCCGTCTCGGGTGCGTCGGCGGTCTTCCGGGGTGGCATCGTCGCATACGCGACCGATCTCAAGGAGCGCCTGCTGGGGGTCGACGGCACCCTCCTGGAGGCGCATGGCCCGGTCCATCCGCGCGTCGCTCGTCAGATGGCGGAGGGGGTTCGCCGCGCTGTCGGAGAGGGTGAGCCTGCAGACGTGGGTATCGCGACGACGGGGATCGCGGGTCCCGTCTCCTCCGACGGGCAACCGGTCGGCACCGTCCACATCGCGGTGTCCACTCCGTTGGGGTCGCGGGTCGAATCGCTCGCACTGTCGGGCGACCGCGACGAGATCCGCACGGCGGCGGCCGCGCGTGCCATCGCTCTTGCGGTCGAGGCCCTCTGAGCCGGGAATAGCGCGTGTTCCGAGCACGTTACGGCTCGGTGATTCCCATCCATTCCCCAGCGCTCGGGGTCTAGGGTGACAGCGAACGTGTTGTACCGTGGTTCCCCCGTAAGGGCTTCGGTGGATCGCAGCAGAGGGAGGGCCCACGCATGATCCTGGTTCGTCAAGAGATCGGTGACGTGCTCCGCGACTTCCGTCTGCAGAAGGGTCACACCCTCCGGCAGGTGTCGGGCAAGGCGAGCGTCGCCCTCGGTTACCTCAGCGAGGTCGAGCGCGGTCAGAAGGAAGCGTCGAGCGAAATCCTCGCCGCGGTGGCCGAGGCCCTCGACGTCCCGATCTCCGCGATCATGCGCGAGGTCGGCGAGCGTATCTCGGTGCTCGAGGGATTGCACTCGCTCTCCGACGTCGTTCCCGACGATCTCGCGTCGCTGGGCGACGACGTCCCCGCCCCCGAGCTGTCGCTGCGCTGATCGCGCGATGCGTCACAGCGAGTTCGATCGTGCCGTCGCCGACGAGTTCGGGTCGGGAGGCGCTGCCCTCGTCTCCGACCTGGTGTTGACGGGCGTCGGCAATCGCACCGCCCAGGAAGCGCTGGCCGCAGGTGTCGCGCCGCGTGAGGTCTGGCACGCCCTCTGCGCCGAGACCGACGTTCCCGTGAACCGCCGGCACGGTGCCGGGAGGCTCGATCCGCGTCGTTGACTCGGCGTGTCGTATCGAAGATGCGTTCGACACGGGCGTAGTCTCCTGCACAACGGGTGTCGTAGACACGTCGTTCACGTAAGGGCTGGATCCGTCAGCGATGTCGGAGCCCCCTCCTAACGTGAATGTCGTCAGATGACACCCACGCCCTGTCGCAGCATCCGATCCGTCGGTGACGAGCGCGACAGCCTACGGGCGACGGAACCGCGAGTATCAAGGAGCACGACATGCCCTCACCTGCAGACCGCGAGAAGGCCCTCGAATCGGCCCTCGCCCAGATCGATCGCCAGTTCGGCAAGGGATCGATCATGCGACTCGGGAGCGACGAGCGCGCACCGGTCGAGGTCATCCCGACCGGGTCGATCGCCCTCGACGTCGCGCTCGGCATCGGCGGGATCCCGCGCGGTCGCGTCGTCGAGATCTACGGGCCGGAGTCCTCGGGTAAGACGACGCTGACCCTCCACGCGATCGCGAACACGCAGCGTGCCGGCGGCATCGCCGCGTTCATCGACGCCGAGCACGCACTCGACCCGAGCTACGCCGAGAAGCTGGGCGTCGACATCGATGCCCTCCTCGTCTCGCAGCCCGACACTGGTGAGCAGGCGCTCGAGATCGCCGACATGCTCATCCGCTCCGGCGCGATCGACCTGGTCGTCATCGACTCCGTCGCGGCTCTCGTTCCGGAAGCCGAGATCAAGGGTGAGATGGGTGACTCGCACGTGGGTCTCCAGGCCCGCCTCATGTCGCAGGCTCTCCGCAAGATCACCGGTGGTCTGAACCAGACCAAGACCACGGCGATCTTCATCAACCAGCTCCGCGAGAAGATCGGCGTGTTCTTCGGCTCGCCCGAGACCACCGCCGGAGGTAAGGCGCTCAAGTTCTACGCCTCCGTGCGACTCGACATCCGGCGGATCGAGACCTTGAAGGACGGGTCCGAGGCGGTCGGTAACCGCACCCGAGTGAAGGTCGTCAAGAACAAGATGGCGCCGCCCTTCAAGCAGGCCGAGTTCGACATCCTCTACGGTGTCGGCATCTCCCGCGAGGGAAGCCTCATCGACTTCGGTGTCGAGCACGGCATCGTGAAGAAGTCGGGAGCCTGGTACACATACGAGGGCGAGCAGCTCGGTCAGGGTAAGGAGAACTCGCGCAACTTCCTGCTGAAGAACACCGACGTCGCTGCCGAGATCGAGACGAAGATCAAGCAGAAGCTCGGGATCGGGCAGCCGAAGGCCGCCGCCGATGATGCCGCGGTGTCGGACGAGCTGACGGCTCGCCGCCCGGCCTGATCATGACGGACTCGAACGGGGGCGAGCGGGACTCGCTCGCCCCCGTCATCCCGCTGTTCGGACGGCGGGCAGACGCCGCGGACGACGGACGGTCCGCCGCAGGCGACGCTGTTGACTCGCAGCCGTGGCACGCGACGTGGATCGCCGAGCGTGCCGCATCCGAGAGGTCCGCGGCTCGTGCGGCGCACCCGGCGACGGGGACCATCCCCGTCGTCGCCCCCGCGGGCGAGGATGCGCCCGCGGCAGTGGCAGAGCGGATCCTTCTGCGCAAGCTCCGGACACGATCTCTCTCGCTTCGCGAGGCTCGATCGGTGCTCCGAGAACACGATCTCGATGAGGCAGAGCTCGAGGGCATCGTCGAGCGGTTCGTCTCGCTCGGGTACCTCGACGACGCCGCCCTCGCCGAGCAGCTGATCGACAAGGCGACGTCTCGCAAAGCGCAGGGGCGGATGGCGATCGCACAGGGTTTGTCGCAGCGCGGCATCCCCCGTGAGGTGATCGACGAGGCGCTCGACCAACTCCCCGATGACGAGGCCGAGCGAGCTCTCGAGTTCGCACGGTCCAAGGCCCGGGGGCTCGAAGGCCTCGACCGCGATACGGCCCTCCGGCGTCTCGCCGGGCAGCTGGCCCGGCGAGGGTACGGCTCCGTCGCCCTGTCGGTGGCTCGTCGTGCGCTCGACGAGACCAGTGCACCGCCGCGGCACGGGGTTCGCTTCGAACCGTGACCACGGTCGCCTCCATCTGACAGACTCGCCCTACGCGCGCCGGGCGCGGCCGGAGGAGTGTGCGCATGATGATCGAGGTCGACGGTCTCGTGAAGTCGTACAAGACCGTCACCGCGGTCGACGGCGTCTCCTTCGCCGTCCCGGACGGCCAGCTGTTCGCCTTCCTCGGTGCGAACGGTGCCGGGAAGTCCACGACGATCGGATGCCTCACGACGCTGCTGAGCGCCGACGCCGGAACCGTCCGCGTCGCGGGCTACGACGTGTCGACGCACAGCGAACGGGTCCGGTCGCGGATCGGTGTCGTCTTCCAACGATCGTTGCTCGATGACGACCTCACCGTTCGGGAGAATCTGGCGCTACGTGCCACACTCTCCCTCATCGACCGTCGGCGCTTCGCCACGAGGCTGGCCGAACTCTCCCTCCTCATCGAACTCGGCGAGTTCCTCGATCGTCCCTATGGGCGGCTGTCGGGCGGACAGCGTCGCCGAGCCGACATCGCGCGGGCGCTCATGCACGAACCGTCGACCCTGTTCCTCGACGAGCCGACGGCAGGGCTCGATCCGGCCAGCCGTGTGGCGGTGTGGAGGGCGATCGATCGGTTGCGATCCGAGCACGGTCTCACCGTCTTCCTGACCACCCATTACATGGCCGAGACGGAAGAGGCGGATCAGGTCACCATCATCGACGCGGGCCGCGTCGTGGCGAGCGGAACGCCCACAGAGCTGCGGGCACGTCACAGTCGCAGCGTCCTCACGGTCACGACGCGCGACCCCGACACGCTGTCCGCTCTCGCCACCCGCGGCGGGCTGAGCTCGAGCCGCGACGGCGACATCCTCACGATCGAGGTCCCCGACGCGCAGACGGCTCGACATCTTCTGACCGATCATGGCGAGGACGTTCTGGACTTCGAGTTCCGGCACGGCCGGATGGACGATGTCTTCCTCGCCCTCACCGGTCGCGGCGAGATGGCCGAGGACGCGGCGTGAACATCATCGCGGCGATCGTGCGCCGCAACCTGACGCTGTTCTTCCGCGACCGGATGAACGTCTTCTTCTCGCTGCTGAGCGGACTCATCCTCTTCCTCCTCTACACGCTCTTCCTGTCGCGGCTGCAAGTCGACGGCCTCGAGCGCACTCTGCCGCGCGCGTCCCGCGGCGAAATCGAGGCGTTCGTCGACAGTTGGATGCTGTCGGGCATCGTCCTGCTCACGACCGTCACCTCGGGGGTCGGCGCGATCTCCGTGTTCGTGGACGATCGCGCCTCGGGACGGTTCGCCGATTTCCTCGTCGCGCCGATCCGTCGATCGCAGCTGGTCCTCGGGTACCTGCTGTCCTCGGTGTCCGTGGCGATCATCATGTCCGGCATCATCCTGGCCCTCACCGTGCTCGAGCTCGGACTGGTCCGCGACACATGGCTCGGTCCTCTCGAGATTCTGCAGGCGAGCGGTGCGATGGTGCTCTGCTGCGTCGCTTTCACCTCCCTCGGAGCCTTCGGCGCCTCCTTCCTCAAGACGACCGGCGCGTACTCCGCGTTCTCCACGGTTGTGGGTACCGTCCTCGGGTTCGTCGCGGGCTCGTACATCCCGGTCGGGTCGCTCCCCGATGGCGTGGCGTCGACCATCAACGCACTCCCGTTCGCCCAGGGAGCCATGCTCCTGCGCCGGCCGTTCACCGATGAGACGATCACCGCTCTCGCCGGCGGTGACAGCGGCGCTGTCAGCGACCTCAAGGAGATCTACGGGATCGATCTCTTCGTCGGTTCGAACATGGTCCCCGTCTGGCTCGCCGTGACAGTGCTCATCGCCGTCGCGGTCACCTTCAGCGCCATCTCGGCCGCCCGCATCCGCTCGCTCCTTCGTTGACGCCACGCGGGGCATCCCGTGGCGAGGCGGCTCGTAGAATGGGCTGATCATGACCAGCCCTTCCGCTGCCCCCACTCTCATCGCCCCGTCCGACGCAGCCGTCGCCGCCGACGGTCACGTCCGCACCTACGAGGTGCGGACGTTCGGGTGCCAGATGAACGTCCACGACTCGGAGCGTCTGTCGGGTTCCCTCGAGTCGGCCGGCTACATCCGCGCCGACGCGGGCGCCGAGGCCGACGTCGTCGTCATCAACACCTGCGCCGTCCGCGACAACGCGGCGGGCAAGCTCTACGGCACCCTCGGACACCTGAAGAGCCGCAAGGACAAGCACGACGGAATGCAGATCGCGGTCGGCGGCTGCCTGGCCCAGATGGACAAGGATGCCGTCCAGCAGAAGGCGCCCTGGGTCGACGTGGTCTTCGGCACCCACAACATGGGGTCCCTCCCGAGCCTGCTCGAGCGCGCCCGACACAACGGCGAGGCGGAGCTCGAAATCCTCGAGTCGCTCGAGGTGTTCCCGTCGACGCTTCCCACCAAGCGCGATTCGGCGCACAGCGGCTGGGTCTCGATCTCGGTCGGCTGCAACAACACCTGCACGTTCTGCATCGTCCCGAGCCTGCGCGGCAAGGAGAAGGACCGTCGTCCCGGCGACATCCTGAACGAGATACGCCTGCTCGTCGACGACGGGGCGATCGAGGTCACGCTGCTCGGCCAGAACGTGAACAGCTACGGCGTCGAATTCGGCGACCGCCAGGCGTTCAGCAAGCTCCTCCGCGCTGCGGGCGAGATCCCGGGACTGGAGCGGATCCGCTTCACGAGCCCGCATCCCGCGGCCTTCACCGACGACGTCATCGACGCGATGGCCGAGACCCCCGCGGTCATGCCGCAGCTGCACATGCCGTTGCAGTCGGGGTCGGACCGAATCCTCAAGGCGATGCGGCGGTCGTACCGCAGCGAGCGGTTCCTCGGCATCCTCGACCGCGTACGCGAGAGGATGCCCCACGCGGCGATCTCGACCGACATCATCGTCGGCTTCCCGGGTGAGACCGACGCGGATTTCGAGGACACGATGAGCGTCGTCGAGCAGGCTCGCTTCGCAGGTGCCTTCACCTTCCAGTACTCGATCCGCGAGGGCACACCCGCCGCCACGATGCCCGACCAGGTCCCGAAGGAGGTCGTCCAGGAGCGGTACAACCGCCTCGTCGCCCTCCAGGAACGGATCTCCCTCGAGGAGAACCAGGCTCAGCTCGGACGCACCGTCGAGGTCCTCGTCTCCACCGGTGAGGGCAAGAAGGATGCCGCGACCCACCGTCTGACCGGCAGGGCCGAGGACAACCGCCTCGTCCACTTCGAGGTCCCCGAGGGGTCCCCGACACCGCGGCCCGGCGACGTGGTCACGACGGTCGTCACGCACGCCGCCCCGTTCCACCTCCTCGCCGACAGCTCGGGCGGCGCGCCGCTGCGCATCCGCCGCACGCGCGCCGGCGACGCGTGGGACCGGGCGCAGGCCGACTCCTGCGGCGTCCCGGCTCCCGCTGGTGACGGTCCGCGCGCTGTGTCGCTCGGCCTCCCGATGATCCGCACCGCGACGCCCGGACTCTGACCTCGTGGGCGCGGAGCGCCTCTGGGCGATCGTCGGGGCGACCGGGACGGGTAAGACCTCGCTGTCGCTGGAGCTCGTCGAGGAGCTCATCCGCGGTGGTCGGCGGGCGGAGATCGTCAACGCCGATGCCATGCAGCTGTACCGCGGCATGGATATCGGGACGGCCAAGCTCCCGGTGTCGGAGCGGCGCGGCATCCCGCATCATCTGTTCGACGAGTTCGACGTGACCGAGGACGTCGCCGTCGCCGTCTACCAGGAGAGAGCGCGCGCGACGATCCGCGACATCTTCGACCGCGGTGCCGACGCGATCCTCGTCGGGGGGTCGGGGCTCTACGTCTCGAGCGTCGTCTTCGACTTCCGCTTCCCGCCCCGTGACCCTGCGCTGCGCGCACGACTCGAGGCGGATCTCGACGAGCTCGGTGCCGAGGTGCTGATCGAGCGGATCCGCCAGGTCGATCCGGGAGCAGCCGACAGGCTCGATCCGCGCAACGGTCGGCGCGTCATCCGGGCTCTCGAGGTGCTCCTCCAAGGGGCGGAGACCCACGGCGCTGCGCTTCCCGAGGTGCCGGTGCTGTGGCATCCCGCCACCGAACTCGTCGGTGTCCACCTGGACCGTGCAGAGCTGGTCGAGCGCCTCGACGAGCGGGTCCGGGCGATGTGGCGGGACGGCCTGCTGGCAGAGGTCGACGGACTCCGGGCCCGGGGCCTCGAGTCCGGTCCGACCGCGCCCCGCGCCATCGGTTACGCGCAGGCGCTCGCTCAGCTGGCGGGCCGCATGGGCGAAGAAGAGGCCGTCGCCGAGACCCAGCTGCTCACGCGCCGGTACGCGCGGCGTCAGGTCTCGTGGTTCAAGAGGTATCCCGGACTCCGATGGGTGGATGCCGGGACTCCCGGCATCCGTCTGCTGGACAGCTTGACAAGCTAAAGCTAATAGCCGTAGCCTTTCGGTATCGAACATGATGCGAAGGAGACGCCGATGGTCGAGAAGATCCAGGTCCAAGGCGGAGAGATCGCGTTCGACGTGACCGGGGAGGGGCCCCTCGTGGTTCTGGCGCACGGGATGGGTGACTCCCGCCGCTCCTATCGCTTCGTGGTTCCGTCTCTTGTCGCGGCAGGATTCCGCGTGGCCAACGTCGACATCCGCGGATGCGGCGAGTCGAGCGCCACGTGGGCGAGCTACGGTCGCAGCGACATCGCCGGCGACCTCCTCGCCGTCATCCGTCACCTGGGCGGGCCTGCGGTCATCGTCGGCCAGTCGATCAGCGGAGGAGCTGCGACGGTCGCCGCCGCCCGCGCCCCCCAGGACGTCGTCGGCGTCGTCGAGCTCGCCCCGTTCACCCGCGCGCAGCGGTTCGACCTGATCGGCCTGATCCGCCACTCCCGTCACCGAAAGGGCATGACGCGCCTGGCGGCCATGATGCTTCGGGGGAGTGTGCCCGCGTGGCTCCGCTACCTCGACCTCGCCATTCCTCAGAAGCCCGCCGACTGGACCGAGGAGCAGGCCCGTACCGCCCGTCACCTCCACGATCCCGCGCGCATGGCCGCGCTCCGGGCCATGGGGCAAACAAGTCCCGCCGATGCGGGGGAACAGCTCCCGCACGTGACCGTGCCGGTCCTCGTGGTGATGGGCACGGCCGACCCGGACTGGGCGGACCCCCGGGCCGAGGGAGAAGGGGTCATCGCCGCGCTCCAGCCCGGCATCGGTCGGCTGGCGGTCATCGACGGGGCCGGGCACTATCCGCACGTCGAACGGCCGAGCGAGGTCGTCGAGCTCACCGTCCCGTTCCTGAGATCGGCCTTCTCGATCGAGACGGGAGCGGCCGGTGCCTAGGGCGGGCCTCGATGTCGACGCGGTGACGCGTGCGGCAGCCGACCTGATCGACGAGCAGGGGCTCCCGGCCCTCACGATGACGGCGCTGGCGGAGCGGGTGGGCGTCCGTCCGCCCTCGCTCTACAAGCACGTCCCGGGCGGACTCGTCGAGCTCATCCATCGGGTGGCGACCCTCGCCGCGCGGGACCTCGCGGAGGTGTTCCGCCTGGCGCTGTCGGAACACCGGGGTGCACCCGCGCTCGCCGACGTGGCCGTCGCGTTCCGGCGCTACGCGCAGGCGCACCCCGGGCGATACGCGGCGACCGCCGCTGCCGAGCCGTCCGCTGATGACGACCCGCTCGCTCTCGCGCTCCGCGACAGCCTCGACGCTCTCGGGGGAGTGTTCGACAGCTACGGTCTGCCGAGAGGGGAGCACGTCCACGCCATCCGCATGCTCCGGAGCGTCCTCCACGGGTTCGCCGTCCTGGATGCCGCGCACGGCTTCCGGATGGACGTCGATGTCGAGGAGAGCGTTGCGTGGTCATTGGATCTCATGGACGTGGGGCTCCGGAGTGCGCGACCCTCGTCCTGACCGGCGAAGCGGCATCCACCCGCGCCTAGACTGAGCGGGTGTCGACGATCGCATTCACGAAGGGCCACGGGACGGGCAACGACTTCGTCGTGGTCGCCGACCCTGACGGCTCGCTGCACCTGACCGGCGAGCAGATCGCCGCACTGACCGATCGACGCTTCGGGATCGGAGCCGACGGGCTGCTGCGGGTCGTCCGGTCGACGGCCATCGACGCGGGTGCAGAGACTCCCGACGCCGAGTGGTTCATGGACTACCGCAACGCCGACGGCTCCGTCGCCGAGATGTGCGGCAACGGCGTCCGCGTCTTCGTGAAGTACCTCCTGAGCGCGGGATATGCGACGCTGGGCGCCGGCGAGACCCTGCGCATCGGCACGCGAGCGGGAACGAAGACCGTCACGCTCGCCGACAACGGCTTCGAAGTCGACCTCGGTCTGTGGCGTCCGACCTCCGACGAGGTCCTCGTACGCGCCCACGGTCTGAAGATCGCGCGCCCGGGCCTCGGCATCGACGTCGGGAACCCCCACGTCGTCGTCGCCCTCTCGAGCATCGCCGAACTCGACGGGCTCGATCTGACCGTTCAGCCCATTCTCGACCCCGTACCGGCGGCCGGCGCGAACGTCGAGTTCGTCGTGCCCGAAGAGCCCCTCATCACCGATGGTGTCGGCGCGATCCGGATGCGCGTGTTCGAGCGCGGCGTCGGTGAGACGCTCTCGTGCGGGACCGGGGTCGCGGCATCCGCCTTGGCCGTCCGGCACTGGGCGGGCGCCGGCGCGCCGGATCGGTGGACCGTGGATGTCCCCGGCGGGCGCCTCGGGGTGCGCGTCGTGCGGACGGATGCCGGTGAACGCGTCCTGCTCTCCGGCCCCGCATCGCTCGTGTTCTCGGGTGAGATCGCGCTCGCCTGACGCCGTTCAGGGAAGGGTGATCGTCCCCGTCGCGGGCGTGCCGTGGCGGCGGACCTTCAGCACTCGGAATCCCCGCCCGGTCGCCGCCCGCGTGACGGTGTAGCCGCGATCGAGGGATGCCGCGAGCCACCGCTGCAGCGAATCGGAACCGAGGTTCCGCTGCACGACCAGCCAGGCGTCACTGCGCTCCGCCAGTCGGGGGATCCACGTCTGCAGGAGTCCGTGCAGCACGTCTTTACCGACGCGGATGGGCGGATTGGAGCGAATGGTGCGGAAGGCGAGATCGCTCGGAACATCCTCGGGCAGCACGGCGTTGACATTGTCGAGGCCGAGTTCCGCGGCGTTGCGGCGGACGAGGTCGAGTGCTCGTTCGTTGACGTCGACGGCCCAGACCGTCGCATGAGGTGCGTCGATGGCGAGCGACAGCGCGATGGGGCCCCAGCCGCATCCGAGGTCCAAGAGATGACCGCCCGCCGGGGGCGGGGGAGTGTTCGCCAGAAGCACCGACGTTCCGCCATCCACGTGGTCGGGACTGAACACCCCGCCCGCCGTCGTCACCTCGACGTCGCGACCGGCGAGGGACACACGGATGCGGCGGAGATTCTCGGAGCTGGACGGGGACGCGCTGAAGTAATGATCGCTCCCCATGCGACGAGCGTAGCGGAGGCGGTACGAGCCGCGGGAAGCTAGAGTGCACGGATGGCCGCGAGGCCGCGAAAGGAACACATGACAGACACCACCACCCCTGCCACGACGGACGAGCCGGTGGACCCGGTCGACCGCGTGCTCGCGCGAGCAGAGTCGCGTTCGGGGGTGCGCGTGTTCGGCGCCGCACAGGCGCTGCAGGACGAGAGCACCGTCGCCTACGGCGACACGGACGGCGACCAGTGGGACCGCGAAGAGCGCGCGGCGCTCCGCCGCGTCCCCGGGCTGTCCACCGAGCTCGAGGACGTCACCGAGGTCGAGTACCGCCAGCTGCGGCTGGAGAACGTCGTCCTCGTGGGCGTCTACCCGCAGGGATCGACGGAGGATGCCGAGAACTCGCTGCGCGAGCTCGCCGCGCTCGCCGAGACCGCCGGTGCCGTCGTCCTCGACGGCGTGCTCCAGCGTCGTCCGCATCCTGACCCCGCGACCTACATCGGCCGTGGCAAGGCGGCGGAGCTCCGCGACCTCGTCGTCGCCGTGGGAGCCGACACTGTCATCGCCGACACCGAGCTCGCACCCAGCCAGCGCCGCGCCCTCGAGGACGTCGTTAAGGTCAAGGTGATCGACCGGACCACCGTCATCCTCGATATCTTCAGCCAGCACGCGAAGAGCCGTGAAGGCAAGGCGCAGGTCGAACTCGCACAGCTCGAGTACCTCCTCCCGCGCCTGCGCGGCTGGGGTGACTCGATGAGCCGACAGGCCGGTGGCCAGGTCGGCGCGGGCGGTGCCGGCATGGGGTCGCGTGGTCCTGGTGAGACGAAGATCGAGCTCGACCGCCGACGCATCCGCACACGGATGGCCATGCTGCGGCGCCAGATCCGCGACTACAAGCCCGCCCGAGAGGCCAAGCGCGCTGAACGCAAGCGCAACACGATCCCGTCGGTCGCGATCGCCGGGTACACGAATGCCGGCAAGTCGAGCCTGCTCAACAAGCTGACGAGCGCGGGCGTCCTCGTCGAGAACGCCCTGTTCGCGACGCTGGATGCCACCGTCCGTCGCGCGCAGGCGGCCGACGGACGGGTCTACACGCTCACCGACACCGTCGGGTTCGTCCGCAACCTCCCGCACCAGTTGGTCGAGGCGTTCCGGTCGACGCTCGAGGAGGTCGGCGACGCGGACGTCATCGTGCACGTCGTCGACGGCTCGCACCCCGACCCCGCCGCACAGCTGGCGACCGTCCGCGACGTCATGGGCGATGTGGGGGCGCGATCGACGAATGAGATCGTCGTCTTCAACAAGGCCGACCTGATCGATCCGGATACGCGCCTCGTGCTGCGCGGCCTCGAGCCGAAGGCGCACTTCGTCTCGTCCCGCACCGGCGAAGGCATCGTCGAGCTGCGTGCGACGATCGAGGACGCCCTGCCTCTGCCGGCCGTCGAGGTCCACGCGCTCGTCCCGTACGACCGTGGTGACCTCGTCAGCGCGGTCCACGAATCCGGTCATATCCTGTCCACCCGTCACGAGGAGGGCGGTACGGCCGTCCACGCCCACGTATCGGAGCGGCTGGCTGCGGAACTCGCGCCCTACGCGCGCTGACGACCTCAGCTGAGCGCGATCGCGGGGACTCCGGGGGTCTCGAAGCCGAACACCTGACCGAGGAAGGCCAGCTCGGATTCGAGCGCGTGCACGACGGTCTCCGCTCGTCGGAACCCGTGCCCCTCGCCGTCGTACAGGACGTAGGCGTGGGGCACGCCGCGTTCGGCGAGGGCATCCCGGATGGCGTCCGCCTGCGTCGGCGGCACGACCGCGTCGTCCGTTCCCTGCAGGAGCAGCACCGGCACGCGGAAGCCCTCCGTGTGGCTGAGCGGTGATCGCTCCAGGTACAACGCCTCCGCCGCGGGGAGCGGCCCGATGAGACCGTCGAGGTAGCGGGCCTCGAAGTCATGGGTGTCGGTGGCGAGCAGGCGGGCGTCGCCGACGCCGTAGCGGGAGATCCCCGCGGCGAAGACGTCGGTGCCGACGAGGGCCGCCAGCACGGTCCAACCGCCGGCCGAGCTTCCCGCGATCGCCAGGCGCGCGGCATCCGCTCGACCCTCTGCGGCGAGGCCGGATGCCGCGGCCGCGACGTCGTCGCGATCCACCACACCCCACTGACCGCGGAGCCGGTCGCGGTACTCCCGCCCGTAGCCGGTCGAGCCGCCGTAGTTCACCTCGACGACGCCGATGCCCCGGCTCGTGAAAAAGGTGATCCTGCTGTCGGCAACGCCCCCGACGTGGGCGGTCGGCCCGCCGTGCACGAGGGCGATGTAGGGCGGCAGTTCACCCTCGGGGGCCGTGTGGTCGGGGTTGGTCGGCGGGTGGTCGAAGGCGTGCACCTCGCCGTGGCGACCGCGCACGGTGAACGGCCGCGCCGGCGGCATCCATTCGTCGCCGAGTGCCGAGCGCGAGCCCACGACCAGCGTCACGTCGCTTTCACCGTCGAGCTGCCAGATCCCGGTGACCCCGGGTGCCATCCCCGACACGAGCACGCGGGATCCGCGGACGTCCTCGACCACCGCGCGCGAGCGGACGGGGATGCCGGTAGCTCGGACGGCCCCGCCGGGGTCGATGCGTACCACCTCGTCGGCCCCGTGCGTCCGGACCGCGACGATGTCGCCGTCCTGCAGGAGTGCGTACCACCGGACACCGAGAACCCACAGCCCGCCGCCGGTGTCGGCGTCCGCCGGCGCGACGGGCTCCGCGGGCGGATCGGATGCCGCGTCCCGCCGCCAGAGGTTCCACCGACCGGCGTAGGGCCCGCCCACCGGGTCGTCGACGTAGACGAGCCGACCGGATGCATCCCACTCGGGTTGCAGCGCCGCGGTATCGCCCGACGTGACCGAGCGCCAGGTCGTCACGACGCCGTCGGCGACATCGCCGACCCGGACCTGCGTGCGATCCCAGGGCATGTCGGGGTGGTCCCACGCAACCCAGGCGAGTTGCGTACCGTCTGCGGACAGCGCCGGTTGCGCGACGAAGTCGCTCCCCGCGACGATCTCGCGCACGTCGCCGCCGTCGAGGGGGATGGACACGATCGAACGCCGCGGAACGGGACTGCCGTCGTGCACTTCGCGGATCGCGAGCAGCGCACCGTGCTGCCACCGCAGGCCGCCGTGCCGGGCCTGCGGGTCGTCGGGGGTGAGCGCCGTCGGCTCTTCGCCGATCTTCAGGGCCCAAACGCGCTGATCGGACTTCTCGACGAAGAAGAGCCGACCGCCCTCATCGGTCGTCCAGGATCCGCCGCCGTACTCGTGCACGCGGGAGCGTGCGCTCCACGGGGAGGGGAGGAGATCCTCGACCTCACCGTCGACCGAGCGCCTGACGGACGAGCGGCCGCCCTGATCGGGCAGTGACTCACCCCACCAGACCTCGTCGCCGACGAAGCGCGCGCCGTCGTAGCGGGCCGAGGCGGTCGAAGCGTCCGCAGCCGACAGGGGTGAGATCCACGAACCGTACGGAGCGATCGTCGTCATGCCCTCACGCTACGCGGTGGCGTCCTCGGGATCACACGGCGCGGAGTACCGCGACGACCTTGCCGAGCACGACGGCATCGTCGCCGAGGATCGGTTCGAAGGCGGAGTTGCGGGGGAGGAGCCACGTGTGTCCGTCGCGCTGGCGGAAGGTCTTGACCGTGGCTTCGCCGTCGAGCATCGCCGCGACGATCTCGCCGTTGGACGCGTCCGCCTGCGAACGCACGACGACCCAGTCGCCGTCGCAGATCGCCGCGTCGATCATCGAATCACCCGACACCTTCAACATGAACAAGTCGCCCTTGCCGACGAGCTGACGGGGCAGGGGGAAGATCTCCTCCACCTGCTGCTCGGCGGTGATCGGTATTCCGGCTGCGATGCGCCCGACCAGCGGGACCATCGCGGCGTCGCCCACGGTAGGTGCCGTGTCGGCCGGGTTCTCGCCGGCGGCGCCCGGGAGGTCGATGAGGACCTCCATCGCGCGGGTCTTGCCGGGATCGCGACGGAGGTAGCCGCTCAGCTCGAGCTGGTTGAGCTGGTGCGTGACGCTCGAGAGCGATTTCAGGCCGACCGCGTCGCCGATCTCCCGCATGCTCGGCGGATACCCGTACCGAGCGATCGACCGTTGGATCACCTCGAGGATCGCGAGCTGCTTGTCGCTCAGGCTCTTTCGCCGACGCGTCTGCGGCTTGTCGCTCATGTCGTTCCTTTCACGGTCCCGCGTCCCCGCCGATCCCCGGCGTCGGACGTCGAGCCGGGGGCACTCGCCTTCGAATGTCGGAGGTTGGTGATGGGCTCTGGTCATCGAAACCGTATCCGGTGTCGATGAGATCGGGCCGCAGCCGACCGCGTGTCGTCTTCGATCGATCTGCGGATAACCGCTCCCTTGACAGTGTACGAATATCGAAGATAGATTCGGAAGAGAACTTCGCACCCGCTCGTCCCGGCCGACGGGCGGGGGCGAAGATCTCATCTGACCGGGGTCGCCCCGAGGAGGAGGACACCATGAACTCGAACACCACCATCACCCCCGCATCCGCCCGCCCCGTCGTCCGCACGCGTCTGCGGCTCACGACGCGCGGTCGTCGTGTCATCGCGACGTTCGCGGCGCTGCCGGCTGTCGTGGCGCTGGGTGTCGGCATCCTCTCCAGCGGTGGCGCGCTCGCCAGCGGCGATGCGGGGTCTGCAGCAGGGACGTTCGAGACGGTCACGGTGCACCCGGGCGACTCGCTCTGGACGATCGCGCGGGACGTCGCTCCCGACAGCGATCCCCGTGACGTCATCGACGACATCGTGCGCCTGAACGCCTTGCCTTCGTCGGTGGTCGACGCGGGGCAGTCGCTCGCCATCCCGACCAGCTACACCGCCCTGGCGGCCGAGTAGTCGGCGCGACGTCTTACGATGGCGGGGTGAGTGCGAGTCTCGACGACCTACCCCTTCGCGACGACCTGCGCGGGCAGATCCCTTACGGGGCTCCGCAGGCGTCACTCCCCGTGACGCTGAACGTCAACGAGAACACCCACCCGGTTCCCGAGGACGTCGCGGACGACATCCTCGATGCGGTCGCGCAGGCGCTCCGAGACATCAACCGGTACCCCGACCGCGAGTTCACCGGACTGCGTGAAGGATTCGCCGAGTACCTGGGGCACGGCCTTCAGGCGGAGCAGATCTGGGCGGCGAACGGCTCGAACGAGGTGCTGCATCACCTCCTCCAGGCTTTCGCGGGGCCTGGGCGGACGGCCTTCGGCTTCACGCCCACCTATTCGATGTACCCCCTCCTCACGGGCGCGACCGGTGCGACCTACGTGAGCGGTACGCGTGGCGAGGACTTCACGCTCACGGCCTCGGACGCCGCGGAACAGATCGACCGAGCACAGCCCGACGTCGTGTTCCTCTGTGCGCCGAACAACCCGACCGGCACGCCGCTGCGCCTCGACGTCATCGAGGCCGTCTACGAGGCGTCGCGAGGTATCGTCATCGTCGACGAGGCGTACCAGGAGTTCGCCCCGCGCGACGAGCCGTCCGCCCTCGCGCTCCTGCCTGGGCGCGAGCGTCTGGTCGTGTCGCGGACGATGAGCAAGGCGTTCGCCTTCGCCGGTGCGCGCGTCGGTTATCTCGCCGCCGACCCGGCGGTCATCGACGCTCTCCGGCTCGTCCGCCTGCCATACCACCTGAGCGCGCTCACGCAGGCGGCCGCGACCGCGGCTCTCCGGCACGCGCCGACCATGCTGGGGATGGTGGACGACATCGTCGCCCAGCGCAACCGCATCTCGGCGACGCTCTCCGCGCTCGGCTATTCGCCCTACGAGAGCTGGTCGAACTTCGTCCTCTTCGGCGGGGTGAAGGATCCGCAGGCGACCTGGGAGGGTCTGTACGAACGCGGCATCCTGGTCCGTGACGTCGGTCTGCCGCACACACTGCGGGTGTCTGCCGGAAGCGAAGAGGAGTCGACGGCGTTCCTCGAAGCGCTCGCGTCGCTCTGAGTCCCACCGCGTCGTCACGCGGGCGGGACGGATGCCGGGCGTCGATAGACTCGGTGCATGAGCACCCCCGCGCCCCGCACCGCCGCCGTCCGGCGTGCGACCAGCGAGTCGACGATCGACCTCGAGCTGGATCTCGACGGCACCGGCCGCAGCACGATCGAGACGACTGTTCCCTTCTTCGACCACCTGCTCACGGCTTTCGCCAAGCACTCGCTCATCGACCTCACCGTCCGTGCGAGCGGGGACACCCACATCGACGCCCACCACACCGTCGAGGACACGGCGATCGTGTTGGGGCAGGCCATCCGTCAGGCGCTCGGCGACAAGGCGGGCATCTCGCGCTACGGCGACGCTCTCGTTCCGCTCGATGAGGCGCTCGCGCAAGCGGTCGTCGACATCAGCGGCCGGCCCTACCTCGTCCACACGGGCGAACCCGAGGGCTACGAGTTCCACCTCATCGGCGGCCACTTCACCGGCTCGCTCGTGCGCCACACCTTCGAGGCCATCGCCTTCCACGCCGGCCTGACCGTTCACATCACGCTGGTCGCCGGACGCGATCCGCACCACATCGCCGAAGCGGAGTACAAGGCGTTCGCCCGCGCGTTCCGCCAGGCGAAGGCGATCGACCCGCTCGTTCAGGGCATCCCGAGCACGAAGGGCGCCCTGTGACGTCAGCGCCGGTGGTCGCGGTCCTCGACTATGGATCGGGCAACGTCCACTCCGCGGTCAAGGCGCTCGTCGAGGCGGGGGCGGACGCTCGGCTGACGAAGGACCGTGGGCTGATCGCCGACGCCGCCGGCCTCCTCGTCCCGGGTGTCGGCGCCTTCTCCGCCGTCATGTCTGCGCTCCGCGCGAGCCGGGGCGACGAGCTGATCGGTCGTCGCCTGGCGGGAGGAATGCCGGTCCTCGGCATCTGCGTCGGGATGCAAGTCATGTTCGAGCTCGGCGTCGAGCGCGGCGTGGACACGCAGGGTCTGGGGGAGTGGCCGGGGTCGGTCACCGAGCTCCAGGCTCCTGTCCTCCCTCACATGGGGTGGAACACGGTCCGCACCGGGGCAGGATCGACGCTGTTCGCGGGTCTCGAGGACGAGCGGTTCTACTTCGTCCACTCCTACGGGGCGCAGGACTGGACACTCGACGTCATCAAGCCGTTCCGCGAACCGGTGCTGACCTGGTGCGACTACGGGCGGCCGTTCCTCGCCGCCGTCGAGAACGGTCCTCTCTCGGCCACGCAGTTCCACCCCGAGAAGTCGGGGGCTGCCGGCATCCGCCTGCTCTCGAACTGGATCTCCTCGCTCCCCGCGTCGGAGTAACCTGTCCCCTTGTGCGCGCGCCCGGCGAGCACACCGTCCCATCCGGAGCCATGAACGAATTCGCATCCACGCCCGAACTGACCCTGCTGCCCGCTGTGGACGTCGCCGACGGTAAAGCCGTCCGACTGACGCAGGGTGAGGCCGGCACCGAGACGAGCTACGGCGATCCCGTCGATGCTGCGCAGGAGTGGGCGCGACAGGGTGCGGAGTGGATCCACCTCGTGGACCTCGACGCCGCTTTCGGTCGCGGCTCCAACGCGTCCCTCATGCGCAAGGTCATCAAGTCGCTCCGCGGTGTGAAGGTCGAGCTCTCCGGCGGCATCCGTGACGACGAGTCGCTCGACGCCGCCCTCGACTCGGGTGCGACCCGTATCAACCTCGGCACTGCGGCGCTCGAGAACCCCGAGTGGGCGGCCGACGTCATCCTCCGCTACGGCGAGGCGATCGCGGTCGGACTCGACGTGCGCGGCACGACCCTCGCCGCGCGGGGCTGGACCCGCGACGGCGGCGATCTCTGGCAGGTCCTCGACCGTCTCGAGGACGCCGGCTGCAGCCGCTACGTGCTGACCGATGTGACGAAGGACGGCACCCTGCAGGGTCCGAACATCGAGCTGCTGCGCGAGGTCGCCGTGCGTACGGACAAGCCCGTCGTCGCCTCGGGCGGCATCTCGAGCCTCGACGACATCGTCGCTCTGCGCGAACTCGTGCCGCTCGGAGTCGAGGGTGCGATCGTGGGCAAGGCTCTCTACGCCGGCGCGTTCACGCTGGCCGAGGCGCTGGATGTCGCCGGACACTGACCCTCACTCCGGCCACGCAGCCGACTCGGCGGGCGTCCCCTGGGAGGGGCGCAGCTTCCAGGCCAATCCGCACAGCGGCGACGACGGGAGTGCCGATCCGGCCCTCCTCGCCGCGCTGACTGCGTTCCACGCCGGCGAAGGATCGGCGGATGCCGTCGTCGACGCCTACCGTGAGGCTCGCCTGCTCATCCCTCTCGTCGCGGAGAAGGGCGAGGAGGGTGTCGGGCCGACGGGGCTGAAGGTCGACAAGACGCAAGAGCTGTCGATCGTGACGGTCGCGGCTCCCGACGGACGACGTGTGCTCCCCGTGTTCACGTCGGTCGCGACCATGTCTCAATGGGATGCCGCTGCCCGCCCGGTCCCCGCCGACGGCGTCCGTACCGCGTTGTCTGCGGCGGCCGACGACACCGACCTCATCGTCATCGACCCGGGCAGCGACACGGAATTCGTCCTCCGCCGCCCCGCCGTCTGGGCGATCGGGCAGGGGCAGGCGTGGGAGCCGCCGCACGTGTCGCCAGACGTCTTCGCCGGGCTTCAGGAGTCCATCGGCACCGAACTCGGCGTCCTCGACCTGTCGGTGTCGTCAGGCGATCCGCACTCGCGTCTGCGCGGTCCCGAGCTCGTCGTCAGTCTGCACCTCGTCGACGGTCTCGACCAGGCGGCACTCGACGCCATCCTCCAGCGCCTCGCGTCGAGATGGGCGACCGACGACCGTGTCGCGGTCCTCGTGGACTCGCTGACGGTCAAGCTCGTCCGCGCCTGACGAAGACGAAGGGGGATGCCGCTCGGCATCCCCCTTCGCATCGGTGTCAGTTGACGGGTCCGGTCCACTTCTCGCCGGGTCCCTTACCGATGGGGTCGGGGATCGACGACGCCTCGCGGAAGGCGAGCTGCAGCGTGCGCAGCCCGTCGCGGAGCGAGCGGGCGTGCATGTCGCTCACCTCGGGGGCGGCGGCGGTGATCAGGCCCGCGAGGGCATTGATCAGCTTGCGGGCCTCGTCGAGGTCCTTCTGCTGGTCGGGGTCGTCCGCGAGGCCGAGCTTGACGGCGGCGGCGCTCATGAGGTGGACCGATGTCGTCGTGATCACCTCGACCGCGGGGACGTCGGCGATGTCTCGGGTGGCGGACTGTGCGACCCGTTCCTGCTCGTCCCAACGCGAGAGGCGCTGGGGGTCGTGATCGCTGTGGTCGGCCGGAATAGTGCTCACGTGCTGCTCTCTGCTAGACTTCTGCGGGCACCGGAGTGTTCTGCTCCGTGTCGAAAGAGGATCACATCCCACCCGCGCTTGCCGCTCCAGGCTACCGGGTCTCGCACTCCGCCTCGCTCGTCGAGGTTGTCCAGGGTGCAGAACAGAACGCCGATGCATGCATCGTGCGGGGTGGACGTGACGATCTTCCGCCCGGCGACACATTTTCCGTGTCACCGGAGGCCGTCCATCGCACGAAGAGGAGTTCCGCATCAGCGATCCCCGCACCAATGACCGCATCCGCGTCCCCGAGGTCCGCCTCGTCGGACCCGCGGGTGAACAGGTCGGCGTCGTCCGCATCGAGGTGGCCATGCGCCTGGCCCAGGAGGCCGACCTCGATCTCGTCGAGGTAGCCCCGAACTCGAAGCCCCCCGTGGTCAAGATCATGGATTACGGCAAGTTCAAGTACGAGGCTGCGCAGAAGGCCAAGGAAGCGCGGCGCAATCAGGCGAACACCGTCCTCAAGGAGGTCCGGTTCCGTCTGAAGATCGAGGCGCACGACTACATAACCAAACTCAAGCGCGCGGAGGGGTTCCTCCAGGCGGGCGACAAGGTGAAGGCGATGATCCTCTTCCGCGGTCGCGAGCAGTCGCGTCCCGAGCAGGGTGTCCGCCTCCTCCGCAAGTTCGCCGAGGATGTGGCCGAGTTCGGCACCGTGGAGTCCAACCCCACGATCGACGGCCGCAACATGGTGATGGTGGTAGCCCCTCACAAGAACAAGTCCGAGGTCAAGACCGAGCAGAACGCCGTTCGCGCGGCGTCGAAGCAGGCGGCGCGCGATGCGCGCGGTGGACAGGCCGACGACGAACAGACCCCCGCTTCCGCTCCGGCGGAGTAAGCGCACCACAGACTCCCGTCCGCGGGATCCCCAACGAAGGAAGAGATATGCCGAAGCAGAAGACCCACTCGGGTGCCAAGAAGCGTTTCAAGGTCACCGGCAGCGGCAAGCTGATGAAGCAGCAGGCCAACCTGCGCCACAACCTCGAGGGCAAGGCGACCCGTCGCACGCGCCGCCTCGACCAGGAGCAGGTCCTGGCCAAGGGTGACGCCAAGGTCGCCAAGAAGCTCCTCGGCATCTGATCGCCGACGCAGATTTAGGAAGTAGAAGAAATGGCTAGAGTCAAGCGGGCTGTCAACGCCCACAAGAAGCGTCGCGTCATCCTCGAGCGCGCCTCCGGTTACCGCGGACAGCGTTCGCGCCTGTACCGCAAGGCGAAGGAGCAGGTCACCCACTCGCTCGTCTACGCGTACCGCGACCGTCGCAAGCGCAAGGGCGACTTCCGCCGCCTCTGGATCCAGCGCATCAACGCCGCCGCTCGCCAGAACGGCATCACGTACAACCGCTTCATCCAGGGCCTCGGCCTCGCGGGTGTCCAGGTCGACCGTCGTATGCTCGCTGAGCTCGCGGTGAACGAGCCCGCCGTCTTCGCGTCGCTCGTCGCGACCGCCAAGGCCGCGCTGCCGGCTGACGTCAACGCCCCCAAGGCCTGATCGCGTCACCTTCTGAGAAAGGGCGCCCTCTTCGGAGGGCGCCCTTTCGCATGCCCGCCGTACCCGCGCCCTACACTGAGAACGTGCTCGAGAACCCCCGATCGCCGCGTGTCCGCGCCGTTGCGAAGCTGACCAAGCGCGCAGCCCGTCAAGAGACCGGGCTCTACCTGCTCGAAGGTCCGCAGGCCGCACGTGAGGCCCTCGTGTGGCGGCCCGACACCCTCGTCGAGCTGTACGCGACCCCGTCGGCATGGGAGAAGCACCAGGACATTCGCGATGCGGCATCCGATGCGGACGTCGACGTCGAGTTCGCGAGCGAGGCAGTCATCGAAGCGATGGCCGACACCGTCACCCCGCAGGGGATCATCGCCGTGGCTCGCCAGGTGCCGACATCGGTGCGCGACATCTTCGCCGATGATCCGAAGCTCATCGTCATCTGCGAAGAGGTGCGGGACCCCGGCAATCTCGGCACGATCATCCGAGCAGCGGATGCCGTCGGTGCCGACGCGGTCATCCTCACCGGCAGGACGGTCGATCCCTTCAACCCCAAGGTCGTCCGCGCGACGACCGGTTCGCTCTTCCACCTTCCGGTGTCCGTCGGTATCGAACTGGCTGATGCCGCGGGCCGTGCCCGCTCGGCCGGGCTGCGGATCGTTGCCGCCGACGTCGGGGGAGAGGACTTCGTCGACCACCGTGCGACGCTCTCCGAACCGACGGCCTGGGTCTTCGGCAACGAGGCACGAGGGCTCGATGATGAGGCCCTCGCCCTCGTCGACCTGTCGCTCCGACTCCCGATCTACGGCCGGGCGGAGTCGCTGAACCTTGCGACGGCGGCGAGCGTGTGTCTCTACGAGTCCGCCTTCGCGCAGCGCGCCGGCAACGACTCCGAATGATTACGGAACTGTAAACCCCGCGCAACCAGGCGGGTCTCGGGTCGTCATGACCCATAGGGTCGGATCATGACCACTCCTGCTGCCGACCCTGCGCCGCGCACGTCGAACATCGACGTCCGCCGAGGCGAGCCGCTCGTCGTCCTGACGAACGTGCAGAAGCACTACGGCGACTTCCAGGCCCTCACCGACATCGACCTGTCGGTCAACCGCGGCGAGGTCGTCGTCGTCGTCGGTCCGTCCGGGTCGGGCAAGTCGACGCTGTGCCGGACGATCAACCGCCTCGAGACGATCACGAGCGGTTCGATCACGATCGACGGAGCGGACCTCCCCGCCGAGGGCAAGGCGCTGGCGGCGCTGCGCGCCGATGTCGGCATGGTCTTCCAGTCGTTCAACCTGTTCTCGCATCTGACGATCCTCGAGAACGTCACGCTCGGCCCGATCAGGGTCAAGGGCATGAAGAAGGCGGATGCCGACAAGCTCGCCCGTGAGCTCCTCGACCGGGTGGGCGTGGGGCACCAGGCCGACAAGCTGCCGGCCCAGCTCTCGGGCGGTCAGCAGCAGCGTGTCGCGATCGCCCGCGCCCTGGCGATGAAGCCGAAGGTGATGCTCTTCGATGAGCCGACCTCCGCACTCGACCCCGAGATGATCAACGAGGTCCTCGACGTCATGGTCGGCCTCGCGCAGGACGGGATGACGATGATCGTCGTCACCCACGAGATGGGCTTCGCACGGAAGGCCGCGGACCGCGTGGTCTTCATGGCCGACGGGCTGATCGTCGAGGAGGCGGCTCCGCAGGAGTTCTTCACGAACCCCAAGAGCGACCGCGCGAAGGACTTCCTCTCCAAGCTCATCACCCATTGAGACGTCCGCGCCCTGCACCGGCGCGACGAACGACGAAAGACACGAAACCAGGAGGATCACATGCGTAAGACACGACTCGCCGGCGCCTTCGCCGGCATCGCGATCGCGGCACTCGCACTCGCCGGCTGCAACAGCGGCAGCCCCGCCAGCCCCGGCGGCGCCGCCGGCGGCGACGACGACACGAAGGGCCTGTGGGAGGTCGCGAGCGACGTGAAGCTCGACGGCAGCCCGACGTTCGACCGCGCGTCGAAGGCCGACAAGATCGTCGTCGGTGTCAAGAGCGACCAGCCCGGCCTCGGCTACGAGGACGCCGTCTCCGGTGAGCGCACGGGCTTCGACGTCGACATCGCACGCTGGATCGCGGCATCCCTCGGGTTCGACGAGGACCAGATCGACTTCCAGACGATCCCCTCCGCCAATCGTGAGCAGGAGATCGTCAACGGAAACATCGACTACTACGTCGGCACCTACTCGATGACGGACGCACGCGACGAGGTCATCGACTTCGCGGGCCCCTACTTCATCACGGGGCAGGGTCTGCTCGTCGCGGCCGATGACGACTCGATCAACGGTCCGGATGACCTCAAGGACAAGGTCACGTGCTCGGTGACGGGTTCCACCCCGCTGCAGCGCATCCGTGACGAGTACAACGGCGAGGTCACGGAGCGTCAGACGTACTCCGAGTGCGTCGAGCAGCTGCTGAACGGTCAGGTCGACGCCATCACGACGGATGAGGCGATTCTCGCCGGCTACGTCGCGGAGGACAAGGACAAGCTCAAGCTCGCCGGTAAGCCCTTCAGCGAGGAGCGCTACGGAGTGGGCCTCGCAGACGGCGACACGGTCCTCAAGGATCACATCAACACGTTGTTCACGGATGGCGGCGACGTCTGGACCGCCCTGTACGAGAAGTACCTCGAGCCGGCTGGCGTCGAGGCCACGCAGCCCCAGGTCGACTGACCTGATACCCCGGGGCGGCGTTGATTCGCCCCCCGGGGTTCCCCTTCTTGAGACGTTCGAAAGGACCGCATGGGCGTCATCACCGACAACCTCGATTTCTGGGGAGAAGCGCTCCGAGGCACCCTGGTGCTGTTCTTCGGTGGAGGGCTTCTCGCGCTGATCCTCGGGATCATCGTGGGCGCGATGCGCGTCTCGCCCGTTCCCATCGCGCGCGCGGTCGGCACGGCGTACGTCAACACCATCCGGAACACCCCCCTCACGCTCGTCTTCTTCGGCTTCGCCTTCACGCTTCCGCCTCTCCTCGACATCAGGTCGAGCGGAGGCGTTCAGGTCGCGTTCGCCGTCGCAGCCCTGGGGATCTACACGGCCACCTATGTCGCAGAGACCGTTCGGTCTGGGATCAACACCGTGCCCGTGGGGCAGGCGGAAGCCGCTCGCGCGCTGGGGTTGACCTTCGGGCAGGTCATGTCGCTCGTCGTGCTCCCGCAGGCGTTCCGATCCGTCATCCCCCCGATGATGAGCGTCTTCATCGCACTCCTGAAGAACACGACCGTCGCTGCCGGGTTCTCGGTCATGAACCTCGGCTCCGCCCGCGATTGGCTGAGCGAGCGCGGCGAGAACCAGCTCGTCGTCATCATCTGCGTCATGGTCATCTTCGTCGCCCTTGTCGTGCTTCTCTCGTGGGGTCAGCGGACACTCGAGAACCGATGGAAGGTGGCGCGATGAGCAGCAGCGTCCTTTACGACGTCCCCGGCCCCCGGGCGATTGCACGCAACCGCATCATCGGTGTGGTTGTTGTCCTCGTGGTGGCGGCCGTCATCGGCTTCCTCGTCTGGCGCCTCGCCGTGACCGGACAGTTCTCGGCGGAGAAGTGGAACGCTTTCACCTACACTCGCATCTGGGAGCAGTTCCTGATGGCCGCGGGTCGGACGCTGGCGGCCTTCGCCGTCGCAGCGGTCGGAGCGCTCGCCCTCGGATTCATCCTCGCGATCGGTCGTCTGTCGGATCACGCGTGGGTGCGTGTCCCGGTCGCCGCCGTCGTCGAATTCCTGCGCGCGGTGCCCGTGCTCGTGACGATGTTCCTCCTCTACTACGGGATGCCGGTACTCGGCGTTCGGATCGAGGGGTACTGGGTCGTCGTCATCGCCCTGATCGTCTACAACGGTTCGGTGCTCGCCGAGGTCATCCGCGCAGGGGTCGAATCGCTCCCGCGAGGACAATCCGAGGCTGGCTATGCCCTCGGCCTCGGCAAGTCGGGCGTCATGCGCCTCGTCCTCCTGCCGCAGGCGATCCGGGCCATGATGCCGGTGATCATCGCTCAGCTCGTGGTGACGTTGAAGGACACCGCTCTCGGCTTCATCATCACGTATGAGGAACTCCTCTTCTACGCGAAGTACCTCGGCTCGCAGAACTCGCTCGACCGACCCATCGTGCAGGCGACGATCGTCGCAGGGATCATCTACATCGGTCTGTGTCTGGCACTGTCCGGTGTGGCCAAGCTGGTGGAGAAGCGTCTCAGCCGCACTCCGGGCACCCCCGGCGCGGCGCCCGCTCGGCCTCTTCAGGAGAGGACCGACACCGAGCTCATCGCCACTCAATTGAGGGCGAGCTCGAAGGACTCGGGTACCGGCCGGGGGTTCTGACTTCCTACCGGCGGGCCGCACTCCGGCCCGCCGGTAGACTCGTCTCTCGTGTCCGACGCACCCGAGATCACCCCCGAGGCGGTGGATGCCGCCGTCTCGGACGCGCTGGCAGCCTTCGCCGCCGCACCCGACACCGCCGCGCTCAAAGCAGCACGATCGGCTCACACCGCGGAGGGGTCGCCCCTCGCCGGGCTGAACGCGCAGCTGCGGAACGTCCCGAACGACCAGAAGGCCGCCCTCGGCAAGCTCGTCGGCCAGGCCCGCGGGCGCGTCAACCAGGCCCTCGCGGCACGCGAGGCCGAGCTCGCCGCGGCGGAGACCGCCGCGAAGCTCGACGCAGAGCGCGTCGACATCACCGCGATCGCCCCGCGCGGGCGTGTCGGGGCGCGGCATCCCATCTCCCTCCTCCAGGAGGAGATCGCCGACCTCTTCGTCGGCATGGGCTGGGAGATTGCGGAGGGGCCCGAACTCGAGCACGAATGGTTCAACTTCGACGCCCTCAATTTCGCGCCTGATCACCCGGCTCGTCAGATGCAGGACACGTTCTTCGTCGACCCGGTCGCCCGGCACCTGGTCATGCGCACGCACACGAGCCCGGTGCAGGTCCGCTCGATGCTCGAGCGCGACGTGCCGATCTACATCCTCTGCCCGGGCCGGGTCTACCGCACGGACGAGTTCGACGCGACGCACCTGCCCGCCTTCACGCAGTTCGAAGGGCTCGTGATCGACAAGGGCATCACGATGGCGCACCTCAAGGGCACCCTCGACCACGCGGCGAAGGTCCTCTTCGGTGCCGAGGCGAAGACCCGGTTCCGCACCAACTACTTCCCCTTCACCGAGCCGTCCGCCGAGCTCGACCTCTGGCACCCCACCTTCCCCGGTGGCGCGCGCTGGATCGAGTGGGGCGGATGCGGGATGGTGAACCCCAACGTCCTCCGCGCCGCCGGCATCGACCCCGAGGTCTACTCGGGCTTCGCCTTCGGTATGGGCATCGAGCGGACCCTGATGTTCCGCAGCGATGTGCAGGACATGCGCGACATGGCCGAGGGCGATGTCCGCTTCAGCGAGCAGTTCGGAATGGTGGTCTGATGCGCGTCCCGCTCTCTTGGCTCGGCGAGTACGTCGACGTGGCCGAAGGCACGACCCCCGAGGACGTCCTCGCCTCCTTCGTCTCGGTCGGCTTCGAGGAGGAGGACGTCCACGCGTTCGACCTCACCGGTCCGATCGTCGTCGGACGCGTCGTCTCGTTCGACGCGGAACCGCAGTCCAACGGCAAGACCATCCGGTGGTGCCAGGTCGACGTCGGCGAGGCGAACGGCGGTGTCCGCGGCATCGTCTGCGGCGCCGGGAACTTCTTCGAGGGCGACAAGGTCGTCGTGACGCTGCCGGGAGCCGTGCTCCCCGGCCCGTTCCCGATCGCGGCGCGGAAGACGTACGGTCACGTCTCGGACGGCATGATCGCCTCCGCCAAGGAGCTCGGCCTGGGCGACGAGCACTCCGGCATCCTCCGCCTGACGGAACTGGGCCTCGACCCCGAGGTCGGGACCGACGCGATCGCCCTCCTCGGACTCGATGACGTCGCCGTCGACATCAACGTCACGCCCGACCGGGGGTACGCCCTCTCGATCCGTGGCGCCGCGCGCGAGTACGCGCACGCGACCGGCGGCACGTTCACCGACCCCGGGCTTCGCCCCTTCGAGGAGCTCGAGCAGCCCACCGGCGGGTTCGACGTCACCGTCGACGACACGGCTCCGATCCACGGCAAGCCCGGTGCGAGCGAGTTCGTCGTGCGCATCGTGCGCGATGTCGACCCATCGCGGCCGACGCCGCCCTGGATGACCGCGCGCCTGTCGCTCGCCGGCATCCGCTCCCTCGGCATCCTGATCGACATCACCAACTACGTGATGCTCGAACTCGGCAACCCGATCCACGGCTACGACCTCGACACGCTCACGGGCGGCATCACCGTCCGCCGCGCGTCGGCGGGGGAGAAGCTCACGACCCTCGATGGCAAGGAGCGCACGCTCGACGCCGAGGACTTGCTCATCACCGATGAGTCCGGACCCATCGGCCTGGCGGGCGTCATGGGCGGCGGCAAGACCGAGATGGGGGATGCCACGCGCAACGTCCTCATCGAGGCGGCCATCTTCGACCCGGTGTCGATCGCGCGGAGCGCGCGTCGTCACAAGCTCCCCAGTGAGGCATCCCGCCGCTTCGAGCGCGGCGTCGATCCGCTCATCCCGTTCGTCGCGGCGCGGCGCGTCGCCGACCTGATGGTCGACCTCGCCGGCGGCACGCTCGACACGACCACGGGCGGCGCCCTCTTCGCCGAGGTGTTCGTCCCGTCCGTCGACCTCCCCGAGTCGTTCGTCGGCGGCCTGATCGGCGTCGACTACACGCCCGAAGAGATCGTCGACGCGCTCGAGACCATCGGGTGCGAGGTCATCGACGGCGACGGCGGCTGGGAGGTCATCCCGCCCTCGTGGCGCCCCGACCTCACCGACCGGTGGACGCTCGCAGAAGAAGTGGCGCGCCTGCACGGGCTCGACCGGATCCCCTCGATCCTTCCGACGCCGCCCTCAGGCCGCGGCCTCACGGCGGCGCAGCGCGGACGCCGTCGCGTCGCCAATGCGTTGGCTGCCTCCGGTCACGTCGAGGTCGTCGCGTTCCCGTTCACGACCGAGGAGCAGAACGACCTCCACGGCTCGCCGTCGGGGGATCACGTCCCGTCGATCCGTCTCGCGAACCCGCTCGACGGTCAGGCGCCGTTCCTCCGTCGCTCGCTGCTGCCTGGGCTCCTGCAGATCGCACACCGCAACGCGTCGCGCGGTTTCACCGACATCGCCCTCTTCGAGACCGGCACGGTGTTCGCGCCGGTGGAGGGCGTCGAGTACGGCACCACGACCGTGCCGCCGCTCGCGCAGCTGCCCGATGAAGCCACGCTCGTCGCCCTGCACGCGTCGATCCCGCCGCAGCCGCGGAACGTCGCCGTCCTGCTGCACGGCAACGCCCAGGCGAAGCGCCCCGGCCAGCCGGCGGTCGCCTTCGACCTCGCCGATGCGCTCGGCGCAGTCCAGACGATCGCCGCGTCGGCAGGCGTCGCGATCGATGTCCGTCAGTCGCAGCGCGCGGCTCTTCACCCCGGACGCGCCGGATCGCTCTTCGTCGGGGAGACCGAGGTCGGCTACGTCGGCGAGCTGCTCCCCGCCGTCGTGGAGGCCGCCGACCTGCACGGCCGCGTCTTCGTCGCAGAGATCGACCTCGACGCGGTGCTCGCCCTCACGCCCGCACCGGATGCCGCACCCTCGCTCGCGACCTACCCGGCCGCCACGCAGGACGTCTCGCTCGTCGTGCCCGCCGACCTCACCGCCGGTGAGGTGCGCGATGCGCTCGTGGACGGGGCCGGCCCTCTCCTCGAGGACATCCGCCTCGTGGACGACTACCGGGGCACCGGTCTGCCGAACGGCTCGAAGAGCCTCACGTTCGCCCTGCGCTTCCGCGCCGACGACCGCACGCTGACCGCTTCGGAGGCCACGGACGCGAAGCTCGCCGGCGTCGCCGTCGCGGCCGAGCGGCACGGAGCGGCGATCCGCGACTGAGCCGGCCGCCCTGCGGGGCGTGCGCGGTCAGCCGCGATCGAAGCGCATGCCGCAGGCGTCGGCATCCGCGTCGGGTGCGACCTTGCCGGTCCGCGCGAAGTCGGCCCAGACCCGGCGCACCGCGGGCCCGCGGGCGTCGACCTCGGCCCAGGCCTCGGGTGGGACGAGGCTTGTTCGCGTCCAGGCATCCCGGGTGCCGAGCACCAGCGGGACATCCACGGTGTGGCCCACTCCGATCGGGCTGGATGCCGGCGCGGCCTCCAGCAGGTACCGAACGGCGCGACCGCCCGCCGCTCGGTGGCGATCGACGAATGCGCGCACGGGCCGCGTGTAGACGACGCGGGTCAGCGGAGCCACCATCGCGCGCATGAGCAGCGCTCGAAGACCCCGGCCCAGCACGGGGACCCGCAGGAGCGGCGCGACCACGGGGAGCGCCGGCAGATACATCGCGATCTCGTCCCGGGTGGTGCCGATGAGCAGGTCGACGTCCGATGCGACTGCCTGCCACGCGGCATCCCGCTGCGCTTCGGTCGGGAGGGGAGCGTGCCCGTAGCGCGGGCCCCACGGAAGCCCCGAACGGATGCCGAAGGCCCAGGAGGCGCGCTCCGCCCCGGCTTGCCGCTGAAGCACCGCATCGGTCGCGGCGTCGGGGGCGAGCGCCCGCGTCACGCGCGCCATCGCTCGGAACATGCGCTCCCGCCCGACGGTGACACCGAGGGGCGGGCTTTGCACGATGGCCCGGCGGATGAGTCCGCGCGCCCCCTCGCTGATCAAAAGGTGCAGGATCGCGTCGGCGCCCGCGGACTGACCCATCGCGGTGAGGGTTGCCGGATCCCCGCCGAACGCGCCTATCGACGCGTGGATCCAGCGCAGCGCCTCGACCTGATCGAGCAGGCCAAGGTTGGCGGGCGGTCCGTCGTGCGGGTGCCTCGGCCCGGATCCGCCGCCGCCGAAGCCCAGCAGCCCGAGCCGTGAGGTCACGGCGACGACGATGACGCGCTGTTCGGCGACGAGGGCGCGGGGATCGTAGATCTCGAGATCGCCGGCACCGGTCGTGTATCCGCCGCCGTGGAACCAGACGATGACGGGAACGACCTCACGGGGATCGAGGTCCGCCGGCAGCGTGATCGACAGGCGCTGGCAGTCCTCCGACTGGCTCACACCGTCGAGGGCGCCCTCCAGGAGGGTGTCGAGGATCCGCGACGACGGCTGCGGACAGGCAGGTGCCGGAGTCACCGCGCTGAGCACTGTGCGTCCGGCCTGCGCCGCCACGGGCGCCTCTCCGCGGGCGGCGGTCGCGTAGGGGATTCCCCGGTAGCGGATGACGTCGCCGTCGCGGAGGCCCGTGACGGGCCCGGAGCGCGTCGGGATCGGACCGGGGACGGCGAGTGGCGGCATCCCGTAACGCTATCCGTCGAGGGGACTGCTCAGCGCTTGCCCCAGTTCCACGGCGGGCCGTCCAATCGGCCCGATCCCTCGACGGCCGTGCCGTTGCTGTACCGCTCGAGAGAGACCCGGTTGGCATCGGGTATCGCGTCGACGAGCCCGGACGCGTGCGACACCAGGATGACCTGCGTCTGCTCGGATGCCGCCCGCACGAGATGCGCCAACGGTTCGAGCAGGCTCGGGTGAAGGCTCGACTCCGGCTCGTTGAGGACCGTGAGGGGTGCGGGCCTGGCGGGCAGGAGCGCCGCGCACAGGAGCAGGTAACGGAGGGTCCCGTCCGAGAGTTCGGCCGCGTCCAGGGGGCGGAGCAGCCCCGGCTGCCGCACCGTCAACCGGAGCACGCCGCCCGTCGCCTCGACGCGAACGCGACTGCCGGGAAAGGCCTCGTCGACCGCACGGTCGAGCTGGTGGCCGAAGCCCATGTCGTGGACCGTGGCCCAGACGGCGGCAAGGTTGGACCCGTCATGGGCGAGGAGGGGCGACCGCGTACCGACCTGGGGACGCCGGGCAGGGGCATCCGCGTCCACCCGGAAGTGGTCGTAGAAGCGCCAGCCGTTCATGATCCGCCGGAGCCCCAGGAGCTCCGGAGCGGTGTCGCCATCGGCCAGATCGGTGATGATGCTCTCGAACGGCGCGAGCTTCTGGTCGAGGGTGACCCACGCCTCGTCGCGGACCCGCGTCTGGGTGCGCAGCCGGTCGATGAGGAGCGTCGCGGGTTTTGCGAGAGGGCCGGCGAAGACCTGTTCACGCTTGATCTCGGGATCGCGGGCGAACACGCTGTCCTGCGACGCCTGCGGAATACCGAGATCTACGAGGTACCCGAGCTCGTCAGACGCGAACCCGAGCTGCACCGCGATCGGATTCCGCCGCACGGTGCCGTGATCGCCCCCGTCCTCCGGTCCTGCCCACAGGAGCGAGGGCAGACCCCCTTCGCGTGCGACCGCCCCCACCAGGTCACCGCGCGCGGCCGCAGCCAGAAGCCGCAGTGCGCGGTAGAGGTTGGATTTGCCGGACCCGTTCGGACCGGTGACGACCGTGAGCTCGCCCAGGGGCAGCACGATGTCGCGGAGGGATCGGTAGCCGGAGACGGCGAGCGTGCGCAGCATCCCCTCACCCTGCCAGGTGGCGTCGACATCGCGACACCGCGGTTCGCTAGGCTCGCCGGGGTGAGCCAGCAACAGAGCGTTCCCGCCCTTCAGCTCTCCGGACTCGTGAAGCAGTTCGGGTCGACACCGGCCGTCGCCGGCATCGATCTGTCCGTGCCCGCCGGGTCCTTCTACGGGCTCGTCGGCCCGAACGGGGCAGGTAAGACCACCACGCTGTCCATGGCGACAGGGCTCCTGCGGCCCGACGCGGGCGGCGCCTGGGTGCACGGCATCGACGTGTGGCGGGACCCTGTCGCCGCCAAGCGCGTGATCGGCAACCTGTCCGACGGGAACCGCCTCTTCGACCGCCTCACCGGCGAGCAGCTGATCACCTACACCGCGATGATGTTCGGCCTGCCGCGGGCCGATATCGCGCCGCGGGTGTCGGATCTGCTCGACCTCATGGACCTGCGTCCGGCGGCGGGCACCGTCGTCGCGGACTATTCCGCCGGCATGACCAAGAAGGTCGCGCTGGCCTGCGCCCTCGTCCACGCGCCCCGCCTGCTCGTCCTCGACGAACCGTTCGAGTCCGTTGACCCTGTGTCGGCGGCGAACATCGAGGACGTGCTCCGCAGCTACACCGCCTCGGGCGGATCGGTCATCGTCTCGAGCCACTCCATGGACCTCGTGCAGCGCATGTGCGACCACGTCGCGGTCATCGCAGCCGGACGCGTCCTCGCCGCGGGCACGGTCGAAGAGGTCCGAGCCGGGCGCAGCCTGCAGGACCGCTTCGTCGAGCTGGTCGGCGGCCGTCACACGAGCGAGGGGCCGCAGTGGTTGCGACAGTCCTGAAGCTCCGCTATCGCGCGCTCTTCAACACGCTCGCCCGTCGGCCCTGGCAGCTCGTCGGCTTCATCTTCGGCGTCCTGTGGGGCTTCGGCATCCTGGTCTCCGTCGTCGCCGGCATCGTCTCGCTCAGCCTGTTCGGGTCGCTCGAGGCGTCAGCGGGCGTCAGCATCATCGCCGGCAGCGCGCTCGTGCTCGGATGGATCGTCGGACCGATCGTGGTGGCCGGGATGGACACGTCGATCGACGCGCGGCGTCTCGCGCCCTTCCCGTTCACCCGTCGTCAGACGATGCTCGCGCTCGCCGGAACGGGGGCGACCGGCATCCCGGGAATCGTGACGACCCTCGTCGCCCTGACCTCGGTGATCCTGTGGGCGCGGTGGCCGCTCGCCGCCCTGGCGGGTCTTGCCGCCGCGCTGGTCGGCGTGGGGATCTGCGTCGTCGCCTCCCGCCTCGTCGCCGAACTGTCCGAGGGCGTCGGCGGCAACCGTCGCTGGCGCGAGCTCATCGGCACGGTCGTGCTCGTCGTGGCGATGCTCGCCGGTCCCATCATCACCGGTGTCCTGAGCCTGCTCGACGGCGGTGACGGATCGCTCGGGGAACGGCTCGGTGCCGCCGCGGCGGTCCTCCCCTGGACGCCCCTCGGAGCCGCCTGGGGCGTTGCTCCCGCACTCGCTGCCGGGGACGGGCTCATCGCGCTCGCACGCGCCGCCATCGCCCTCGCCAGTCTCAGTGTCCTGTGGTGGGGCTGGTCGCGTGCGGTCGGCGGAGCGACCGCGTCGCCGCCCCGCCCGTCGAGCCGGCAGGTCGCCGCCGGCAGGCTCGGGCTGTTCGGGGTCATGCCGACCGGCGGCGTCGGTGCGACCTGGGCCCGATCGCTCAGCGCGTGGCTCCGCGATCCGCGATATCTCCGCCAGCTGTTGGTGGTCCCGATCTTCCCGATCCTGTTCGCCTTCGTCAGCGGCGTGGACGGGTTCCTCTTCGCCGCGTCGCCCGTGCTCGTGGCGTTCGTGCTCGCGATCGCGGGGTACAGCGACGTCTCCTACGACGGCTCGGCCTATGCCACCGTCCTGGCCACCGGCGTCCGGGGGCGGGACGATCGCCTCGGACGCCTGCTCGGATCGGCGTGCGTCGGCATCCCGCTGGTGGTCGTCCTGTCGGTCGTCACAAGCGTCGCGGGCGGGGATGCCGCCCGTCTGCCGCTCGTCCTCGGCGCCGCCCTCGGCGTCCTCCTCACCGGGTACGGCGTCGCCGCTGTGACATCCGCGATGATCATCACGCCTGTCGCCGCTCCGGGGGACAGCCCGTTCAAGAGTGTTCCCGGGCAGACCTTCGTCGGCGGCCTGCTGGTGTTCGTGGTGTGGGCCGTCATCGCCGTGCTGTCGGTCCCCGTCCTCATCCTGGCGACAACCGGAATGGTCCAGGGCGTCGGTTCCTGGGGGTGGGCGACCCTTGCGACCGGGCTCGTGGTCGGCGGAGGGGTCGCAGCGCTCGGTGTGGTCATCGGAGGCCGCACGTTCGACCGGTCCGGTCCTGAACTTCTCGAGCGCATCCGGGCGCTGCCGTCATGAGCGATCGGGTCCTCGTCCTGGGCGGCACCGGATGGGTGGGCCGGCGCATCGCGGAGGCCTGGATCGACCGTGGCGCGCGAGTGACGGTGACAGCTCGCGGCGGCCGCTCCGCTCCCGATGGCGCCGACCTCGTCGTCACCGATCGCGGGCTGTCCGGCGCCTACGACGCACTCGTCGGCACAGAATGGGATGAGATCGTCGATGTCTCCTCCGTGCCGGCGCACGTCGCCCATGCGGCATCCGTTCTCGGAGACCGTTCGCCGCATGCGACGTACCTCTCCAGCGTGTCGGTCTACGCCGACGCGAGCACCCCGGGCGCCGACGAGGACGCGGACCTGGTCGAACCGCTCGGCGAGGACGACCCCGTTGATCACGCCCGCGCCAAAGTGACGGCAGAGCGGGCCGCCGCGGGGCTCGGCGCTCGTGTCTCGATCATTCGCCCCGGGCTGATCGTGGGACCGGGAGACCCGACGGACCGGTTCGGCTACTGGCCGGCGCGGTTCGCCGCCGCCGGCACGGAGCCCGTTCTCGTCCCCGAAGGCCCGGACCTCCGCGCGCAGGTGATCGACGTCGACGACCTCGTGTCCTTCGTCGTCGCATCGGGCGCGCGCGGATTCGACGGCGTCGTCGACGCGGTCGGTCACTCCCACCCCCTCGCCGGCGTCCTCACCCTCGCGCGAGAGGCCGCCGGCCACACCGGGGAGGTGCTGACCGCTCCCGCCGACTGGCTCGAACGCCACGGCGTCGCCTTCTGGGCGGGACCGCGGTCGCTCCCGCTCTGGCTCCCGGCCGACGTGCCGGGGTTCGCGTCGCGGAGCGGTGCCGCCTACCGGGCGGCGGGCGGCGGCATCCGTCCCCTGTCCGAGACGATCGACTGCGTCCTCGCGGACGAGCGGGCCCGCGGCGTCGCGCGGTCACGGGCCGCCGGTCTCGAACGCGCCGAGGAGCTCGCCCTCATCGAGGCATTGCGCGCGCAGCGCTGAGCTCGATTTGCGACGACGGATGCCGCGACGATACCGTCGCGGTATGTCCTCGCCCGCGACCCTCACCGTCTCGACGGTGGTCCGCGCGCGTCGACGTCTGGGCGACCGCCGACGCTAGGCGACCCCTCCCGCTCTCCGCACTTCGCGGATCGAGCCGCAGGTGTCGCCGTCCTCGGCCCATCCACCCCAGACAATAAGGTTGAACCCATGACCTTCTCGGTCGCCGTCTCCGGCGCTTCCGGCTATGCGGGCGGCGAGATCCTCCGCCTCCTCGCGTCGCACCCCGACGTCGAGATCCGCACCGTCACGGCGCACTCCAACGCCGGGCAGCCCCTCATCGACCACCAGCCGCACCTGCGCTCGCTCGCGCACCTGACCCTGCAGGACACGACCCCCGAGGTCCTCTCCGGTCACGACGTCGTCTTCCTCGCCCTGCCGCACGGCCAGTCCGCGCAGTACACCGAGATGCTCGAGGATGTTCCGCTCGTCATCGATGCCGGGGCCGACCACCGCCTCACGGACCCCTCCGCGTGGGACGCGTTCTACGGGGGCGCGTTCTCCGAGCCGTGGGCCTACGGGGTGCCCGAACTCGCGGTCGGAGGGGCAAAGCAACGTGGCGCCCTCGTCGGCGCGAGGCGCATCGCGGCCCCCGGCTGCAACGCCTCCACCGTCTCGTTGAGCCTCGCCCCCGGCGTCGCCGCCGGCGTCATCGACCCGGGCGACATCGTGACGGTGCTCGCCGTCGGGCCCTCCGGGGCGGGCAAGAGCCTCAAGACGAACCTCCTCGCGTCCGAGATCCTCGGGACCGCCAACCCGTACGCCGTCGGCGGCACGCACCGGCACATCCCCGAGATCCGGCAGGCGCTCGCCGCCGCCGCACCCGCCGCGTCCGACATCCGGATCTCGTTCACCCCGGTGCTCGTCCCCATGTCCCGCGGCATCCTCGCCACCTCGACCGCTCCGATCGCCCCCGGTGCCACCGACGCGCAGATCCGCGACGCGTGGGAGTCCGCGTACGCCGACGAGCCGTTCGTCCACCTTCTGCCCGAGGGGTCGTTTCCGCGGACGGCCGATGTGCTGGGTGCCAACACGGCCCTCCTCGGACTCGCGATCGACCGCGCCGCCGGACGCGTCGTCGTCGTCGCCGCCGTCGACAATCTCGTCAAGGGCACCGCCGGTGCCGCGATCCAATCGATGAACATCGCCCTCGGTCTCCCCGAGACGACGGGCCTGAGCGTGAACGGGGTGGCACCGTGAGCGTCACGGCAGCACAGGGATTCGAGGCGGCCGGCGTCGCCGCAGGCCTCAAGTCGAGCGGCGCGAACGACGTCGCCGTCGTCGTGAACCGTGGGCCCAAGAAGGTCGGTGCGGCCGTCTTCACCACCAACCGCGCCAAGGCCAACCCGATCCTGTGGTCGCAGCAGGTCATCGGGGACGGTGTCGTCGAGGCGATCGTCCTGAACTCCGGGGGAGCGAACTGCTTCACCGGCGCGTTCGGATTCCAGACCACGCATCAGACCGCCGAGAAGGCCGCCGAGCTCCTCGGCGTCGGCGCCGGTGACGTGCTCGTCTGCTCGACCGGTCTCATCGGCACCGGCGACGAGATCTTCCGCGGTAAGGTCCTCGACGGCGTCGGAAGGTGTGTCGACGCCCTCTCCGCCGACGGGGGAGAGGCGGCATCCCTCGCCATCATGACCACCGACTCGCGCCCGAAGCGGTCCGTGGTCTCGCGCGACGGCTGGACGATCGGCGGCATGGCGAAGGGCGCCGGCATGCTCGCGCCGGGCCTGGCGACGATGCTCGTCGTCATCACCACCGATGCCGACCTGGATGCCGCCGCGGCCGACACCGCATTGCGTCAGGCCACCCGGGTGAGCTTCGACCGGCTCGACTCCGACGGCTGCATGTCGACGAACGACCAGGTGACGCTCCTCGCCAGCGGAGCCAGCGGCATCCGTCCCGAGCCTGCTTCGTTCGCGCTGGCCCTCACCGAGCTGTGCCTCGACCTCGCCGTGCAGCTGCAGGGCGATGCCGAGGGCGCGAGCCACGACATCACGATCGAGGTCGTCGGCGCAACGAGCGAGGACGATGCGGTCGCGGTCGGCCGTTCCATCGCGCGCAACAACCTCTTCAAAGCTGCCATCTTCGGCAACGACCCCAACTGGGGCCGCGTCCTCGCCGCGATCGGGACGACCGACGCTGCCTTCGACCCCTACGACGTCGACGTGTCCTTCAACGAGGTGCGTGTGTGCACTGCGGGTGGTCCCGACCGTCCCCGCGAGGAGGTCGACTTGACCCCGCGCGAGACGCGCATCCTCGTCGACCTGCGTGTCGGCCAGGCGGCGGCGACGATCCGCACCAACGACCTCACCCACGACTACGTCCACGAGAACAGCGCCTACTCGTCATGACCGACATCCAGCAGACCACACCCGAGGAGGCCGCCGGCAAGGCCGCGGTCCTCGTCGAATCCCTGCCCTGGCTCAAACGCTTCCGCGATCAGATCGTCGTCATCAAGTACGGCGGCAACGCGATGGTCAGCGAGGAGTTGCAGGCCGCCTTCGCGGAGGACATCGCCTATCTGCACCACGTCGGCGTGAAGCCGGTGGTCGTGCACGGCGGCGGGCCGCAGATCTCGAAGATGCTCGACCGGCTCGACATACCCAGTGAGTTCAAGGGCGGCTACCGCGTCACGAGCACCGAGGCGATCGGGGTCGTCCGCATGGTGCTCGCCGGACAGATCAACCCTCAGCTCGTGTCGCGGATCAACGCGCACGGCTCATTCGCCACCGGGATGTCGGGGGAGGACGCCGGGCTCTTCCGGGGCCGCCGCCGCGGTGTCGTGGTCGACGGGGCCGAGCACGACCTCGGGCACGTCGGCGACGTCGTCGGCGTCGATCCGCAGCCGATCCTCGACCATCTCGCGGCCGATCGGGTGCCCGTCGTCTCATCGATCGCGCCCGACGTCGACGAACCCGGCAGCTCCCTGAACGTGAACGCGGATGCCGCAGCTGCGGCGCTCGCCGTCGCGCTGGGCGCGGTCAAGCTGGTCGTCCTCACCGATGTGGCGGGCCTGTACGCCGACTGGCCGAACCGCGATTCGCTCGTCTCGCACCTGACGTCGACGGAGCTGCGCACGATGCTGCCCAGCCTCGAATCGGGGATGATCCCGAAGATGCAGGCCTGCCTCGACGCGGTCGACGGCGGCGTCGACCGCGCGGCCATCATCGACGGACGTCAACCCCACTCGGTGCTGGTGGAGCTCTTCACACAACGCGGGATCGGAACAGAGGTGGTGGCGGGATGACCGTGCAGACGACGTTGGGCTGGAAGGACGACGCGTCGCGCGACCTCGTCCTCAACTCGGGTGACCGGTTCGCTCTGCTCGTGCGCGGCGAAGGTGCGCACCTGTGGGACGACGAGGGCACCCGCTACCTCGACTTCCTGGGCGGCATCGCAGTGATCTCCCTCGGCCACGCCCACCCCGTCTTCGTGCAGGCCGTCGCCGACCAGGCGGCGACTCTGGGGCACGTCTCGAACTATTTCGCCACTCCGCCCCAGCTCGGCCTGGCGGCACGGCTGAAGCGCCTCGCCGGCACGGGCGAGACCGGTCGCGTCTACTTCGGCAACTCCGGCGCCGAAGCGAACGAGGCAGCCTTCAAGCTCGCCCGCCTCCACGGCGGCACGGACCGGCCCCGCATCCTGGCACTGAAGAACGCCTTCCACGGCCGCACCATGGGAACGCTCGCCCTCACCGGCAAGCCCGCGATGCAGCGACCGTTCGAGCCGATGGTCCCCGGCGTCGAGTTCCTCGACTCTACGATCGAGGCGCTCGAAGCGGCCATCGACGATCGCGTCGCGGCGCTGTTCGTCGAGCCGATCAAGGGCGAAGCCGGTGTCCTCGAACTCCCCGAGGGCTATCTCGCCGCGGCGCGGGAGATCACGCGGCGGCACGGCGCGCTGCTGATCATCGACGAGATCCAGACGGGCGCCGGGCGCACGGGGGCCTGGTTCGCGTTCCAGCACACCGGGATCACCCCCGACGCCATCACCGTCGCGAAGGGGATCGGCAACGGCATCCCGATCGGCGCTCTTATCACCTTCGGCGCCGCGAGCGACCTCTTCTATCCGGGCACCCACGGCTCCACGTTCGGCGGCAATCCGCTCGCGACAGCCGTCGCCTCGGCCGTCCTCGATGAGATCGAGAGCGCGGGGCTCGTCGAGGCTGCGACCGAGCGCGGGCATCAGATCCGCGACGCGGTGGACGCGATCGGGTCCGATCTGGTCGAGGGATGCCGCGGCCAGGGCCTGCTCATCGGCGTCGCCCTCCGGCATCCCGTCGCCGGCGCCGTGGTCGCCGCGGCTCAACAGCACGGTCTGATCATCAACGCCGCCAACGACGCGACGATCCGTCTCGCTCCGGCGCTCACCATCGGAGACGTCGAGATCGACGAGTTCCAGACGCTGTTCGCCCGCGCCCTCGCTACGGTCGAGGACGCCCTCATGCTCGACGATACGACCCAGGACACCCCGGAGGCTTCCGCATGACCCGCCACCTTCTGCGCGACGACGACCTGACCCCCGCCGAGCAGGCCGAGATCCTCGACCTCGCCGTCGAGCTGAAGGCCGACCGCTGGAAGGAGAAGCCGCTCGCAGGCCCGCAGACCGTCGCCGTCATCTTCGACAAGTCGTCGACGCGCACGCGGGTGTCCTTCGCCGTCGGTATCGCGGACCTCGGCGGCTCTCCGCTCATCATCTCGACCGCGAACAGCCAGCTCGGCGGCAAGGAGACGCCGTCCGACACCGCCCGCGTGCTCGAGCGCCAGGTCGCGGCGATCGTGTGGCGCACCTACGCGCAGGCCGGGCTCGAGGAGATGGCCAGAGGCACCCGCGTCCCCGTCGTCAACGCCCTGAGCGACGACTTCCACCCCTGCCAGCTGCTTGCCGACCTGCTCACGATCCGCGAGCACAAGGGCGAACTGAAGGGGCTCACTCTCGCCTTCTTCGGCGACGGACTCTCCAACATGGCGCACTCGTACGCGCTCGCGGGCGTCACGGCGGGGATGCACGTCCGCATCGCCTCGCCCGAGGACTATGCGCCCCGCGCGGACGTCGTCGCCGACGCCGACCGCCGGGCGGCCGAGACCGGCGGCTCGCTGACGCTCTACACCGACCCGAACGAGGCGGCAGCCGGCGCCGACGTGATCGTCACCGACACGTGGGTGTCGATGGGCAAGGAAGAGGAGAAGATCGCGCGCCTGCGGGACCTCGGCTCCTACAAGGTGACGCAGGAGACGATGACACTCGCTCAGGACGACGCCGTGTTCATCCACTGCCTTCCCGCAGATCGCGGGTACGAAGTGGACGCCGAGGTCATCGACGGGCCGCAGAGTGTCGTCTGGGACGAGGCGGAGAACCGCCTGCACGCGCAGAAAGCGCTGCTGGTGTGGCTGCTGCGGCAGAGCTGAACCGCGCCTGGCTGAGCTGGAACGGCCCCGCCAGGCTCCACGGCCTCGACCTGGCCCGGGCGCTCGCCGTCTTCGGCATGCTCGCCGCGCACCTTCTCACCATCGAGGAGCCCGTCGCTCTGACGGAGCCGTCGACGTGGGTGGACCTCGTCAACGGCCGATCGTCGATCCTCTTCGCCACCCTCGCGGGAGTCTCCATCGCGCTCATGACCGGTGGGCGGATGCCGCATCGCGGCGCACGGCTGGGCGTGAGCCGCAGGCGTCTCGCCGTCCGCGCCGTCGCGCTGTGGCTGATCGGGGTGATCCTCACGCTGTCGGGAGTGCCGATCTACGTCATCCTCCAGGCCTACGGCATCCTGTTCCTCCTCGCGCTTCCGCTCCTCGCGCTGTCGATCCGCACGCTCTGGGCCATCGCGGCATCGGTTGCGCTCGTGATGCCGTGGGTTCTCCCGTTCCTCGATGCGCTTCCGATGTGGGACGGGGAGTCCGGGCGCGACCTGTTCCTCTTCACGGGGTGGGCGTACCCGTTCCCGCTGTGGATCGCCTTCATCGTTGCCGGCATCGCACTCGGACGGACCGATCTGCGCAGCACGACGGTTCAGGTGACGATCCTCGCGGCGGGAGTGGCCGCGCTGGTCGTCGGCGGCATCATCTCGATCGTCGCGGAGGTGACAGGGATGGCATTGCCGGGGACCTACGGAGAGGCGGTCTTCTCCGCACAGGCTCACAGCGGCGGTCTCGCGGAAGTCATCGGGTCGGGGGGATTCGCCCTGGCGATCCTCGGAGCCTGCTTGCTCCTGTGTCGCACGCCGATCACGTGGCTCGTCGCCCCCTTGCGCGCCGTGGGCTCCATGCCGTTGACGGCCTACGTGGGGCAGGTCGTCGTCTGGGCCGTCGTCGCGCTCGGCGTCTTCGACGACACGACCGACCTCACGGCGTTCCGTGAGCTCGGTCTCTTCTGGTGGTTCTGCCTCGGAGCGGTCGTCTTCTGCACGTCGTGGGCTCTCCTGAACGGCCGAGGCCCCCTGGAACGCGGGCTGGCCTTCCTCTCGCGAAAGCTGGTGCCCGGATGGCACCTCGACCCCGCCGATAGGGTGGTCACGTGAGTGAGAGCAAGAACGACGCGACGAATCAGGGTGCTTTGTGGGGCGGACGTTTCGCCACCGGCCCGTCTCCGGAGCTCGTCGAACTGAGTCGATCCACGCACTTCGACTGGGCTCTGGCCCACTACGACCTGGCAGGTTCGCACGCCCACGCGCGTGCCCTCTCCGCCGCCGGATACCTCACCGCCGAGGAAGAGGCGCGGATGCACACCGGGTTGGACGCGCTGGGTGACGCCGTGCGGTCTGGCGACCTGGTCGCCGTGGCGTCCGACGAGGACGTCCACGGAGCCCTCGAGGCCGCGTTGATCCGTGAGGTCGGGCCCGAGCTGGGGGGCAAGCTCCGCGCCGGTCGCAGCCGCAACGACCAGATCGCGACCCTGGTGCGCCTGTTCCTCCTCGACCACTCGCGCGTGATCGCTCGTGACATCGTCCGCGTCATCGACGCGATCGTTGCCCAGGCCGAGGCCCACTCCACGGCGATCATGCCGGGGCGGACCCACCTCCAGCATGCGCAGCCGGTGCTGCTCGCTCACCACCTCCAGGCGCACGCCTGGCCTCTCGTGCGCGATCTCGAACGGCTGCGTGATTGGACGGCCCGCGCATCGGTCTCGCCCTACGGCGGGGGAGCGCTCGCCGGTGCGACGTTCGGGCTCGACGCCCACGCCGTCGCACAGGACCTAGGACTGGCGCGACCGGCCGAGAACTCGATGGACGGGACGTCGGCGCGCGACGTGGTGGCGGAGTTCGCGTTCATCGCCGCCATGATCGGCGTCGACATCTCGCGTTTCGCCGAGGACATCATCATCTGGAACACGCGGGAGTTCTCCTTCGTGCGCCTGGACGACGGGTTCTCGACGGGGTCGAGCATCATGCCGCAGAAGAAGAACCCCGACATCGCCGAGCTCGCCCGGGGGAAGTCGGGCCGTCTGATCGGCAACCTCACGGGTCTGCTCGCAACTCTGAAGGCACTCCCGCTGGCATACAACCGCGATCTGCAGGAGGACAAGGAGCCCATCTTCGACTCGGTGACGACCCTCGAGGTGCTGCTTCCCGCGTTCGCGGGGATGATCGCGACCCTCCGCTTCGACACCGACCGGATGACGGCATCCGCTCCGGAGGGATTCTCGTTGGCGACCGACGTGGCGGATTGGCTCGTCAAGCAGGGGGTGCCGTTCCGCGACGCTCACGAGATCTCCGGTGCGCTGGTGCAGGCGTGCGAGCAGCTCGGCATCGGTCTCGAGGATGCGGATGACGCGCTCCTCGCCCAAGTCTCGCCCCATCTGATCCCCGCGGTGCGGGACGTTCTGACGGTCGAGGGCTCGGTGGCGAGCCGCGACGGCGTCGGCGGCACCGCCCCCGTCCGGGTGGGAGAGCAGCGCGCGGCGCTGGTGTCGCGGGTGCAGGACCTGGCTCGCGATCTCCGGGTCTGATCTTCTTCGCTTATATCCGCATCAAGATAAGTCATAGGCTTATTGCGGTCGAGAGATAAGCGACATACCATGCCTCCATGCCCTCTCGCGTCGCCGTCATCGCGGACATCGTCGGTTCTCGTGCGCTGACCGATCGCGCCGGAGCGCAGCGCGCGATCGTCGCCTCGGCGCAGCAGGTCCACGCCGACCACCCGGTCGCTGCATCGCCGCTGACGGCCACGGTCGGTGACGAGTTCCAAGCGGTGTACCCCGGCCTGGCGTCCGCATTGACCTCCCTGCTGCTGCTGCAGTTGCATCTCCCCGACGGCGTCGAGCTTCGATTCGGGCTCGGTGTCGGCGCGGTCGAGCCCGTCGACGAAGCCATCACCGACGGGCCCGGATGGTGGGCGGCGCGAGCCGCGATCGAGCAGGCGCACCGACTGCAGGACCGCGCCGTGCCGCACGCGCGCACTCGGATCGCGACCGAAGCGGGACAGGATGCCGTCATGACCGATCGCATCGCCTTCGCCAACGCGTACCTCCTTGCGCGGGACGAGCTCGTGTCGGCGATGACGGGCCGCACTCGCCGTCTCACCTACGGTCGGTGTCTCGGACGGACCCAGCGAGAGTTGGCGGATGCCGAAGGGATCAGCCAACCGGCGGTCTCCCAGGCGCTCTCCGCCGCCGGCTCGGCTGCCCTCGTCGCAGGCTTCTCCGACCTCGCGAAGGATCCGTCGTGATCGGCGCCGGCATCGTCCTCCTCGCCGTCGGCCTCGCCGACCTCATCCGACGCCACGCGCCGACGCGGCTGAGGACTCTGCTCTACGTCGTGGCGTTCCTCGTCGTGTTCGTCGGGGCAGCGGGAGCGGATGCCGCGGTCTGGGCGCTCGCGGCGGCCGGTCTCGCTGTGATGTGGGTGGTCGCCACCCCGGGATCGACGGGCGGCCGAGCCGGTCTGTGGCCTCTGATCGTCGTCGCGCTCGTGTCCCTCAGCGCCGTGGCGGTGGTCGGAGTACGCGCGGATCAGGGTCCCCTCGGAGCGCTCTGGCCGACGGGTTCCCCCCTGGGCGCGGTGAGTCTCGACGTCGGCGTCTTCGTGCTCGGTGCGTTGGTGTTCCTGAGCGAGTCGGGCAACGTCGTCGTCCGCGCGGCGTTGCGCGGCGGCGAGGTCGCCGCCGATGCCCCGACGATCCTCAAGGGCGGGCGCCTGATCGGTCCGCTCGAGCGCGTTCTCGTGTTCGCCCTGACGGCCACCGGCGCGTTCACGCTCCTCGCCGCCGTACTCGCCGCGAAAGGAATCGTGCGCTTTCCCGAGATCTCGCGCGACACCGACCTCGGCACGCGGGCGGAGTACTTCCTGATCGGCAGTCTCGTCAGCTGGGTGACCGCGCTCGGCGCCGCGTTCCTCCTGTGGTGGGGCACCGCCGCCTGAACCTTGCCGCGGATGCGGGGATCTGCTTGCCTCTGTTCATGGCGAAAATGGAACACTTCGAAATCCCGGTCGACGATATGCCTCGCGCCCAGGCCTTCTACAAGGACGTGCTCGGCTTCGACTACACCCCCTGGGGCGACGACATGGGGACGATCGAGCAGCCCGACGGCGAAGGGGTGAACGGGGACCTGCACGTGCGGGGCGTGCTGCCGCATCCCACCGTCGTCTTCACCGTCGAGCGCATCGAAGACACGGTTGCGCTCGCGGTGGCCGCGGGCGGCGAGCAGATGGGCGATATCCAGCCCCTCGATGAGCGGTCGCGATGGGTGTACCTGCGCGACTCCGAGGGCAACATCATCGGCCTGTACGACGAGGTGTCGCCGGACTGATCGGCGGGAACCCCGCTGATAGCCTGGAAGACGTGTCTGAATCCGTAAGGAGCGCCGAACTGACGGCTCTCGCGCCCGCCAACGACCCGTCCTTCGCGAATGTGTGGGACGAGATCGTCTGGCGTGGTCTCGTGCACGTGTCGACTGACGAAGCATCGCTTCGCGAACTCCTTTCGGGCGGTCCGATCACGTACTACTGCGGCTTCGACCCGACGGCCCCGAGCCTGCATCTCGGCAACCTCGTCCAGCTCCTGCTGCTGCGGCGTCTGCAGCTCGCCGGCCACAAGCCGCTCGGCTTGGTCGGCGGATCCACCGGCCTCATCGGCGATCCGCGGCCGACGGCGGAGCGCACGCTCAACACCCGCGAGACGGTCACGGAGTGGGTGGAACGGTTGCGCGGTCAAGTCGAACGGTTCCTGAGCTTCGAGGGCGACAACGCCGCCCGACTCGTCAACAACCTCGACTGGACGGCGCCGATGAGCGCGATCGACTTCCTCCGCGAGGTCGGTAAGCACTACCGGGTCGGCACGATGCTGAAGAAGGATGCCGTCGCGGCTCGCCTCAACTCCGATGCGGGCATCAGCTACACCGAGTTCAGCTACCAGATTCTGCAGGGGATGGACTACCTCGAGCTTTACCGCCAGTACGGCTGTGTCCTGCAGACCGGCGGCAGCGACCAGTGGGGCAACCTGACGAGCGGCACGGATCTGATCCACCGCGTCGAAGGGACGTCGGTCCACGCCATCGGCACGCCGCTGATCACCAACAGCGACGGGACGAAGTTCGGTAAGAGCGAAGGCAACGCGGTCTGGCTGGACGCCGACATGTGCAGCCCGTACCGGATGTACCAGTTCTGGCTGAACACCGACGACGCCGACGTCGTCGCCCGCCTCAAGGTGTTCACATTTCTCACTCGCGCCGAGATCGAGGAGTACGAGCGTCTCGTCGCCGCTGAGCCGTTCCGTCGCGCTGCTCAGCGTCGTCTCGCGATGGAGGTGACGACGACGGTGCACGGAATGGATGCCGCGACTGCCGTCGCCGCCGCATCCGATGCACTCTTCGGGCAGGGCGACCTCACGTCCCTCGATGCACCGACGCTTCGCTCCGCACTCGAGGAATTGCCGCACGTTGCGACCGACGGGGAGATCCCGGTCGTGCAGGCGCTCCTGGAAACCGGTCTGGTCTCCAGCGCGAGCGAAGCCCGACGGGCGATCTCGCAAGGCGGTGTGTCGGTAGACGGAGTCAAGGTCGTCGATGAAGGACACGCCATCACGGGATCGCTGCCCGGTGGTGTCTCGGTTCTTCGACGCGGCAAGAAGACGATGGCCGGCGTGTTCGTCTCCTGACGTTCGACGCGCGAGAGGCCGCCCACCCGAGGAGGGGAGGGCGGCCTCTCGCGTTCCCGCCCGGAAACATGCGCGACACGCCCGGGATGCGGGCGTGATTTGCCCGACCTGCAGGAGCCGCGTAACTTATTACTTGTTCGCCCCACAGGGAAGAGCGAGAGACCGAAAGGCCTCCGGCCCCCTCAAGCGGAGAACCAAATCCATCCCAAAGCTCTCCTAGAGAGAACATGACCTTGTGGTCTAGGATGGGGACTCCACCTCGAAGCCCGTGGTGACGAGCCCGACAACGATCTTCTGTTCGTTGCGTGCCGTCTCGTTCGGGAGTCGAGCGAAGAGCGTGAC
>NZ_MAYO01000003.1:0-1154755 GCF_001691565.1 Microbacterium oleivorans | reverse complement strand
CCCACGCGGCGACCGCGGCGGGGAATCCTTCGATGATCATCCGGGCTTCACCGATGCGGCGTTGCACGGTGCGGTCCGCGACGCGCATCACGCCGCCGACTTCGGCGGCGATCGACCGGAGCACCATGTCGCTCAGCCGGACTTTCATGTGCGGGTGCCCGCCCTGCTTCTCGGCCAACCTTCCCGCGGCGGCGAGCACGCGAAGCTCACGGATTTGCACGCGAGCCAACTCGAGGCCCACGTCTTCGACATCCGCAACGATCCCCGTGATGGCGGCGAGATACGCCTCACCATCGGGGGTTTCCGCTGCGTCCGTCATACCTGCACTCTGCCACCCACCTCCGACATCCAGACCCCGAAGAGCGCCCAAACCACACGTTGTGAACAACGCCGAGAATGAGAAAGCTCTCACGTGCTCGCGGGGTCGTCGCGGGACCTGAGTGAGGCCCAGCCAAGTGGTCCCCGGAGCGTGAAAAGATCGAGCATGCGAACCGTTCGGGCCCTGTGGGGTGCCACTCACCCGGGTCCCTCGCTCGTCGTCACGGTCCTGTCTCTGGCTCTCGGCGTCGCCGCCGGGCTGGAGCCGTGGCGGATCGTCGTGCTCGTCGTCGCCGTGTTCGCAGGTCAGGTATCGGTCGGCCTGTCGAACGACGCGATCGACCTGTTCCGCGATGCGACCGTCGGCCGCGACGACAAGCCGCTGGTCCGAGGTGATACCCGCGTCCGCACCGCGTGGATCGCGGCTTTCGTCGCCCTCGGGGTGGCCGTCATCCTCTCCGCCGTCCTCGGCTGGGGGATGCTCATCGCGCACGTCATCGCCCTGGCCTTCGCCTGGAGTTACAACGCCGGGCTGAAGGCGACTCCCGTCTCGATCGTTCCGTTCCTCGTCAGTTTCGGCATCTTCCCCTCGCTGGCGACGCTGTCCGGGCCGTCGCCGCAGCCGGCAGTGCTCTGGGCGGCGTTCGCGGGAGCCATGCTCGGTGCGGCCGTGCACCTCACCAACGTGCTGCCCGACCTCGACGACGACCGGCGCACGGGGGTCCGTGGCCTGCCGCACCGCATCGGGCCCGCGGCATCCGTCCTCCTCGCCGTCGCCGGAATCGTCGTCGCCGCCGTCGCCGTGCTCGTCGGCAGTCTGATCGAGGGCGCCGCGCCTGTCCTGATGATCCTGTTCGCAGTGGCCGTGACCGCGATCGACGTGGCCGTCCTGGTCCGGATGCGGCGCCGCGGCGCCGATCGCACCGGCTTCCGGCTCGTGATGGCCGCCGCCCTGGTTCTCGCCCTTCAGCTCGTGGTGGCCTCGGGCGCAGCATGATCCTGGGGATCCGTCGCGCCCGCGCCCCTCACCGTCCGGCGGCGTCGAGGCCCATCGCGTAGGCGTGCGGGACGAGGGACCCCGTCGCCGCGAGCACGGAACCCAGGACACGCGACCGCATCGCGTGCGTACGCCGTGACACGGGGCGGCCGAGGCTCATGTTCACGGCCGCGAGTCGCCCGGCGGCCCGGGCCGATCGCAGCCGATCGCGTTCCCACTCGGCCAGATCCGGTTCGGGTGCCGACCCCAGACGCGTCCAGGCCGCGAGCAGGGGTGCGAGGGTCGCGGCATCCAGCAGCCCGAGGTTGAGGCCCTGCCCGCCGATCGGACTGATCTCGTGCGCCGCGTCGCCGATGACGAACAGCCGGTCGCGGCGCATCGCGGGCGCCAGCACCCGCCGCACGCCGAACCCGGTTGCCCCGCTCACCATCTCGGCCGCCCCCGCCTCACCGCGGGCCCGCATGGCGCCCCGCAACCGTGCCGCCAGCGCATGCGGCTCGAGCGACCCGCCCGCGTCCCACGCGACGAAGCGGCGCCGTCCGTCCGGCAGGGGGAAGGACTCGAGCACCCCGTCCGGAGCCAGATGGACGACCGCGGTCTCGTCGTCCTCGCGAGGCGGCAAGGCGGCATCCGTCATCAGATACCGATCCGCGTATGCGGTCCGCCGCAACGCGCCCGGCCGGAAGACGAGCTCCCTCACGCCCACCCCGCCCGCCACGACCACGATCGGCGCAGCGCGCTCACCCTGATCGGTCTCGACACGCACCCGCGCACCGTCGGGAGCGATCCGAGTGACCGTCACGCCGCGCTCGGGCTCAGGGCCATTGCCCCGCAGCGCGGCTTCGGTCTCGACCTGCGGCAGTGTCGCGACATACGGATGCCGCACGTCGAGACGGCCGAAGTCGACGACACCGAGCGTCCGACCGTCGCTGCGCGCCTCCCCGCGTCGCACCCGCACGGCGCGGGTCAGGATCCGCTCGGTCGCGCCGCCGGCCTCGAGAGCGGCGAGTGTCGGAGCATGCAGCCCGATCGCGCGCGAACCGCCGCCGGCGGCCGGCCTCCGCTCGACCACCGCGACGTCGACCCCGAAGCGCGTGAGCTCGGCAGCCAGGAGCGTCCCCACCGGGCCCGCGCCGACGACGATGACCTCAGGCATCGCCGGCCGCCACCGCGAGAAGTCGGAACGGTGCCGGCGACGCCACCCGCCACGGCGAGCCGAGCGCCTGCTCGAGCTCGGCCGCCCGATAGCTCCGCCGGATCGACCGCAGGCCGTCGGTCCGGAGGAAGGTGCCCCGCTCGAGCGCCGTGATTCCCATGCCGTACAGCGCATACGCGAGTGCGCCCCGCTCGATGTCGGCGTGCATGACGGCTCCCGAGGACAGCGCGCGCGTGTCGGCGGCGAAGTCGGCGAGTCCATCCGCGTCCAGATGGTGCAGCACGTGGTTCGAGAGGACGAGGTCGAACGTCTCGCCGGCGTCCCGGAGCCCGGCGGCATCCGTCGCGGCGAACGACACGGTCGCGCTCTCGCGCGTCCGGGCGACCTCGAGCGCCCGCGGATCCGGGTCGATTCCGAGCCACTGCACCTCGAGGCCGTCGCGCTCCGCCCAGGCGGCGAGCCGCGCGACCACGTCACCGCCGCCGCTGCCGACGTCGAGCACGCGCGCGGGACGACCGAGCTCTCGCAGGCGGGGACGGATGCCGCGCCGCCAGACCCGGCCCCACCCGCCGATCGCACGGTTCACGAGGTCGAAGCGCCGCAGCGTCGAGGCCAGGGCGACGGGATCGCAGCCGGGGTCGTCCATCAACTCCCGGAGCGCGGCGTCACGCGCGCGGAGGTTCACGCGGCGGCCCGTCGGAACGTCAGGCGCGCGGCCTCGAGCGTCAAGCCGGGGCCGAACGCGAGGGTCGCCACGCGGTCGCCGTCGGTGAGGTCCTCCGCGAGCAGAGCCTTCAGGATGAACAGGATCGTCGCGCTCGACATGTTCCCGTAATCGCGCAGTACGTCACGTGAGACCATCAGTGCATCGTCGGCCAGGCCGAGACCGCTCTCTACGCGATCGAGGACGCTACGGCCCCCGGGGTGAACGGCCCACGTCTCGACGCCGTCATCCCCGAGGAACGACTCGACCGCACCTCGGATCTCGCGACCGATGATGCGCGGCACCTCGGCTGACAGGACCATCTCGAATCCGGCGTCGCCGATCGTCCAAGCCATGTCCTTCTCGCCCTCGTCGGTCAGCACCGTCGCGAACCGGTCGAGCTCGAACGTCGGCCCCGTCGCCCGGGAGGCGTCGGCGCTGACGACTGCCGCCGCCGCACCGTCGGCGAAGACGGAGGACGACACGATCTCGTCGTGGTCGGCGGGCGTTCGCACGTGCAGCGAGCAGAGTTCCGCGCACACGACCAGGACGACCGCGTCGGGGTGGGCCGCGCAGATCTGGCTCGCTGTCCGGAGAGCGGGTACGGCGGCGGCGCATCCCATGAACCCGAGGTGCGACCGTGCGACGGTCGTCGGCAGACCCAGGTCGCGGACGAGCCGGTAGTCCGGTCCGGGCGCGAACATCCCGGTGCACGAGACGGTGACGACGTGCGTCACGTCGGCCGGGTCGACGGATGCCGCGGCCAGGGCGTTCCGCGCCGCCTCGGCGAACAGGGGAGGTGCGAGGCGGATGTACGCGTCGTTGCGTGCGCCGGTCGAGGGAGACAGCAGTGCGCCCGTATCGGTGACCGTCGGCAACCGCTCGTCGTGCGACGGCAGCGCGGTCGCCGCAGCGGCCGCCGCGAGATCGTCGAGCACCGTGTGCCGGGTGTCGATGGCGGAGGCGTCGAACGCGGCGCCGATGAGCCGCTTCGTCAGTCGGTCGGCGCCGGGCTGCCCGGCGAACAGATCGCGCACCTGGTCCTGTCGCAGGCGGGCGCGGGGCACGGCGGTGCCGATCGACAGGATCCGGGTGGTCATTGCCTCACCGTAACCGTCGGAGGCGTGCGTGGCGCCGCGGGTTGACCGTGGCGGACCTATGTGGGCTGTCGCAGAGGCAGGCGGAGGGTGAACGTCGCCCCGCGGCCCGGGGCGCTGTCGACCCGGATGCTCCCGGAATGCGCGACCGCGATGGTCCGGAGGTTCGTCAGGCCCAGGCCGAATCCCTGCACCTGACGGGCTCGGGCCTCGGCCGTGCGGTAGAAGCGGTCGAACACGCGCCGCTGCTCGGCGTGGGTGAGACCCGCGCCCGGGTTCGTGACGGCGATCTCGACGACTGCGCCGTCGGTGCGGCAGGCCACCGTCACCACGCCGTCCGGCTGGCCGAACTTGACCGCGTTCGTCACCAGTTCGGTGACCGCGACGAGCAGCTGCCGAGCGTCCGCCTCGACGACGACGGTGCCCGGACCGACGATGTCGATGCGCATTCCGCGGGCGGATGCGGCGACCCGCGCCTCGCCGACGGCCTGCCGCACGACCTCCGCGACATCGACGGGGGCGATCGTGAGCTCCTTGACCGTCTCGGTCGCGTGCAGCAGGTCGCCGACGCGGTGGAAGAGGTCGTCGGTCTTGCGGGAGACGATCTCGATGTAGCGCTGCAGCTTCTCATCAGACGGGTCGGCGGCGTCGGCGAGCAGGTCGAGGAAGCCGGTGATGCTCGTGATCGGCGTCCGCAGCTCGTGCGAGACGGTGCGCAGGAACTGTTCACGCACCTCGACCGCGTCCGCCAGCTCGGTGACGTCGTACGCGACGACGACGGTGCCCAGGAGGCGTCCGTCCTCCCTGTGCACCTGGCCCGAGGATGCAAGGATCGCGACCTGCGAGTCGGCCGGGCCCAGCCACTCGACGTGGTTGTCGATGACCTCTCCGCGCAGCGCCCGCGGGATGATCTGCTGGTCGTACGGGATCTGGCTCACCCGATCGGCGGCGAGCACGTCGTCGCCGGCGTAGGGCGGTTCGTCGAGATGGAACCCGACCATCTCGACCATGCGGTGGGCGAGCGAATTGGCGATGTCGAGGCGTCCCTCGTTGTCGTAGAAGGCCACTCCCGCGTTGACCGTGTTCAGGATGCCGAGCGCGATCGCCTCGGCATCCTTCGCCTCGCGGAGCGCCTCGTCCTGCGCCCGCGACGCCTCCGCGAGGCGGACGCTGTTGCGGTGGAGCTGGCGGGCGGCGAGGAACACGACGACGGCGATGCCGACGATGAGGATCGGGAAGGCGAAGACGTTCGCCCAGTCAGCGGCCGTCGTCGGCCAGACCCCCGTGTACACGTAACGGAAGGCGATGACGAAGACGGCGCCCATGACCGCCACCGCGATGCCGTACCACGGGAAGCCGTAGGCGAGCCAGAGGATCGGGAAGAGCGCGAGGATCGTCACCGCGGGGACGAAGGGCATCAGTTCGGCCCGGAACAGGGCGACGGTGAGGAGGTCGGCCACCGCGATCAGGATCATCCACGCGCGCGGCAACCTCTCCCACGGGACAACCGCCGCGGCGAGCGTCGCCACGGCCGCGACGGCGAGCCCCGTGAGCAGCGCGACCGTCCGCAGGCTGTCGGGGTGCGCGATCGCTCCCACCAGGGCGATGAAGACGACACCGATCGCGAAGGGCAGTTGCGCACGCATGAAGACACGCATCCGACCGGATCGGCTGGCTTCCATCTCGAACAGCGGCACCGTCGCCTCGTCCTTCCTTCGACCGAACGTCAGGTACCCGAACGGTATCCCACTCCGGCCGATCCGCGATCACCGATCGGCGACCCACACTTCGACGCCCGATTCGCCCAGGGTGAAGTTGATCGCCGTCCCGGGCGCGTACGCCTGCCGGGCGGCGGGCGGGCTCAGCGAACTGACGACGGCCGTCACCGAGACGGGGAACGGGCCAGCCCCGCACGTCGAGAGGGTCTCGCCGATGGTCGGGTCGGCGGCCTCCTCGGGGCTCACGATGCTGAGGCACCGCACGGGATTCGGGTCGGCGGGGGTCCCGACGGTGTTGGTGAACACCGAGAAACCCCGGAAGTCCGCGTACCGGCGATCGTCGGAGTCGTTCTGCGGGCGCAACGGCACGAGCTCGGACAGTCGGGTCACCTCGGTCGCGTTCGGATACCGCGGCACGTCGCGCGGGATCGACAGGGTGACGGCCGCGGTCGCCGCGACGAGTCCGACGGCTCCCACGGCCACGGCGGCGGGTCTCACCCAGCGCGGCCAGCGCCGTGGGGTCAGATACGGGCGCTCGGCATCGCCGCCGGTGAGCGCGCCGGGCGGGTCCGTCTCGGCCGGACCGGGGGCGTCCGGCGCGCTCTCGTCCTCGTCGTCTGCGCCGGGCGCGACGCTCGGCGCCCGCACCGCGCGCGCTTCGAGCTCGCGCAGGCGCTGCAGCGCTGCGGCATCCCCTGCGATGTCAGCGGTGCGCCCGTAGGCGCGTTCGCGCAGGCGGGCCAGTTCGGCGGCGGCGTCGTCGTCCATCGGGACTACTAAACCAACAACGCGACCCCATCGGGGCGGAATGATCGAGAAGCGGCGGGCGCCGCGACCGGTCAGTCGTCGACGAGCACCGATTCGGCGACGGGGCGACGTTCGCGGGGGGCTTCCTCACGGGCGCGCAGGTCGTCGCCGGCCGCGTCGATGTCGCCGAGCGGGCCGACGGCCATCACGGTGATCGCGCGCTGGTCGTCGGCCAGACCGAAGGCCTCGGCGACGCGGTCGGCGTGGAACCCGCCCATCTGGTGCGTGCTCAGCCCGTTCGCGTGCGCCTGGATCGTGAAGTGCGCCGCGGCCTGGCCGACGTCGTACGCCGCCCAGCGCAGCTCTTTGCCGTCCTGCTGGGTCGTCGCGACGAAGACGACGAGAGCCGCCGCATCCGCCGCCCATGCCCGATTGAACCCCATGAGGGCGTCCACGACGCTCGCATGGGATGCCGATCCCCGCCGCGCGACGATGAACCGCCACGGCTGCGTGTTGGACGCGGAGGGGGACCAGCGCGCCGCTTCGAGAGCGGACTGCAGGGCCTGCTCGTCGATCGGCGCGGACGCGTCGAAGATCCGCGTGCTCCAGCGCTCGGTCAGGACGTCGAGGATGGGTGCGTCGGTTGATGCGGTGCGATTCGGCATCCGTCTATTCCATCACCGCTGGCAGAGCGCGGCGTCGAGGGGCTCTCAGGATGTGGCCCAGTCCGCCGGTCCCGAGGTCCCCGCCGCGTACTCGTCGAGCGGAACGCGACCGTCGCGCCACGCGTCGATGACGGGCTGGACGATGTGCCAGCAATCCACCGCGGCGTCGTCGCGCACCGACAGCATGGCGTCGCCGTCGAGGATGCCCGACAGGACCTCCGCGTACGCCTTCAGGGCGCCCTTGCCGAGGTGCGCCTCGAGGGTCGCCTTCTCGAGCTCGAGCGGGTCGGCCTCGCCGTTGACGTTGAGATCCAGCGCGATCGAATCCGGGCCCAGTGAGAAGCGGAGCACCGTCGGGCCCGGATCCCCCGTGAACCCGCCCGGCAGATGCCGGACGGGGTGGAAGCGGACCTCGACCTTGGCCTCGGCGTTCCCGAGGGCCTTGCCCGAGCGAAGCGTGATCGGGACTCCCTGCCACCGGGCGTTCCGCACCTCGACGGTCATCTCGGCGAGCGTCTCGGTCTCGCGGCTCGGGTCGACGCCCGGCTCGTCGACGTACGACGGGAACTCCCGCCCCTCGACCGTTCCCGCGGTGTACCGCGCCCGCCTCGACGATGCGACGGGGTCATCGCCCCAGATCGCCGTGGCCCGGAGCGCGGCACCGGTCGCGTCGCGGAGATCGCGCTCGCCGAGCGAGGCCGGGGGCTCCATCGTCACGAACGCCATCACCTGCAGCAGGTGGCTCTGGATCATGTCGGTGAGGGCGCCGGCTTTGTCGTAGTAGCCGGCGCGTCCCTCGAGTCCGAGGGGCTCGTCGAACTGCACGAGGATCGATGCGATGTGATCGGCTGACCAGGCCGGTTCGATCAGGCGGTTCGCGAAGCGCACGCCGAGCAGGTTCAGCACCGTCGAGCGGCCGAGGAAGTGGTCGACGCGGAACACCTGGCCTTCGGGGACGAGCTCGGCGAGCGTCGCGTTCAGATGCTCGGCGCTGGCGGCATCGAAGCCGAACGGCTTCTCGAGCGCGAGGATCGTGCCGTCGGGGATCGTCACCGAGCGGAGCGCATCGCAGGCCTTCGCCGCAACCGCCGGCGGCACGGCGAAGTAGAGCGCGGGCCGGCCTTCCGCGGCATCCAGCAGCTTCTGCAGCTGGTCGGGGTCGGTGATGTCCGCCTTCGTGTACGTCGTGTCCGCGAAGGCGTCGAACGCCGACTCGGACCCGGTCGTGGCGAACGCCTTCCGCACGGTGTCGCGCCAGGCATCGTCGCTCCAGTCGTCCGCACCGGCACCCGCCAGGCGGACCTTCCGCTCGGGCTCGTGGACGAGCAGCTGGCCGAGCGCGGGGAGGAGCAAGCGGGAGGTGAGGTCCCCCGAAGCGCCGAGGATGAACAGGGTCGTGTCGGCCGTCATGGGCGTCACACTAACCCGCCGGAACCTGTCGGAGCGGGGAGGGGGTCGTCTCTTGCCCCATCGCCCGCGGCGCGTGACAATGACGACGATGTCCGCCCCGATCGAGTCCTACGCCCTGCTGAGCAACTGCCGAACCGGCGCTCTCGTCTCAGATGTCGGCAGCATCGACTGGCTCTGCCTTCCGCGCTACGACGACGCGTCGATCTTCGGCGCACTGCTCGGCGACGAGCAGCACGGCCGGTGGAGCCTGCGTCCCGCGGATCCCGATGCGACCGCGACCCGCCGGTACGACGGCGACACGTTCGTGCTGGTCACGCGCTGGCAGACGGCGGAGGGCGTCGCGGACGTCGTCGAGTTCATGCCGGTCGACGAAGAGGCGGATGCCGTGGTCCGCCGCGTCGTCGGCATCGAGGGAACGGTCTCGTTCGAGAGCGAGCTCCTGCTGCGGTTCGACTACGCCCGCGCGCTGCCCTGGGTCCGCCAGATCGGGGATTCCGATGCTCCGGTCCTGCTCGCGATCGCCGGCCCCGACGCCGTCGCGGTCCGCGGCCCGCGCCTGCGTCCCGACGGCACGACGCACCGCGCGGCCTTCGCGGTGCGCGCGGGCGAGACCGTCGACTCGGTCCTCACGGCGGATCGGTCGTACCACCGGCATCCCGTCGAGATCGACGTCGATGCGGCGCTCGAACGCACCCGGTCGTGGTGGACGGAGTGGGCCTCGCGCGTCGACCGCGGGGGAGCGTGGGAGGCGGCCCTGATGCGGTCGATGCTCGTGCTGCGCGCGCTGACGCACCCCGAGACGGGCGGCATCGTCGCCGCCGCCACGACGTCGCTGCCCGAGGACCCGGGCGGATCACGCAACTGGGACTATCGCTTCGTCTGGCTCCGGGACGCCGCGCTCACGCTCGAGGCCTACCTCGCCCACGGCTACACCGACGCGGCGAGGCGGTGGCGGGACTGGCTGCTGCGCGCCGTCGCCGGCGACCCGGCCGACGTGCAGATCATGTACGGCCTCGGCGGCGAGCGCGATCTGCCCGAGCGCGAGCTCACGAGCCTGCCCGGGTACCGGGGTTCCGCGCCCGTCCGCATCGGCAACGGCGCGGTCGACCAGTACCAGGGCGACGTGATCGGCGAGGTCCTCGTCGCCCTCGAAGCCGCTCGCCTCGCGGGCGTCGCCGAGACGCCGTCGTCCTGGGCGCTGCAACGAGCCCTCCTCGCGCAGGTCGTCGAATGGGTGGACCGTCCCGACAACGGCATCTGGGAGATGCGCGGCGACCTGCATCACTTCACGCACTCCCGCGCGATGGTGTGGGCGGCGCTCGATCGCGGCGTGCGCGCGGTGCGCGAGCACGGCCTTCCCGGAGACGCCGACACCTGGGAGCGGCTGCGGGACCGGGTGCGCTCCGACATCGATGACACGGGGGTGGATGCCGCGGGTGGCCACTTCACGCAGCACGACACCACCGACGAGGTCGACGCCTCGCTGCTGCTCCTGCCCGTCGTCGGCTTCTGCGCCGCCGACGACCCGCGGATGCTCGCCACCGTGGCCCGCATCGAGCGGGACCTGCTCCGAGACGGCTTCGTCATGCGGTACCGCACGGCCGCGGGGACCGACGGACTCCCCGGCGAAGAGCATCCGTTCCTCGCGTGCTCGTTCTGGCTCGTCCAGCAATACGCGGCGACAGGGCGCGTCGACGATGCGACGCGCCTCATGGACCGGCTCTGCGCCGTCGCGAACGATGTCGGACTGCTGTCGGAGGAGTACGACCCGGCGACCGGCCGCCATATCGGCAACACCCCGCAGGCCCTCAGCCACCTCGCGCTCGTCGGCGCGGCGGACGCGCTCGCCGGACACATGGGCCGCGCTGCGCACCGCACCTGAGCCCGGTCAAGGCCATGTCGGGTCCGGCCGACCACCGGTAGCCTCGACGGCGACCGTGCGAGAGGAGGACGCGATGACGGAGACATCCGACACACTTCCCGGGGACGTGCTGGCGGAGCGCTACCGCCTCGTCGCGCAGATCGGGCAGGGCGGCATGGCGCGCGTCTTCCGCGCGGACGACACCGCGCTCGGCCGCACCGTGGCCGTCAAGGTGCTCCGGTCCGCCGTGGAAGAGGCGGTGAGCACCCCCGAGCGGGCGCGCAGCGAGGTCACTCTGCTGGCATCCCTCAACCACCCCTCGCTCGTCACGCTCTTCGACGCCCACCTGACCGGTTCACCCGAGTACCTCGTGATGGAGTTCGTCGACGGTCCCACCCTCAGCGCCCGCATCGCCGAGGGAGCGGTGCCGCCCGTCGAGGTCGCGGCCCTGGCGGCCGAACTCGGCGAAGCGCTGCACGTCGTCCACGCCTCGGGCGTCGTCCACCGCGACGTGAAACCCTCCAACGTGCTGCTGGCTCCGCCGCACCTGCCCGGCGGACGTCCGCGTGCCAAACTCGCCGACTTCGGCATCGCCCTCCTCCTCGACAGCGCGCGGGTGACGACTCCCGGCACGATCATCGGCACCGCCGCCTACCTCGCGCCCGAGCAGGTGCAAGGGCGGGACCCGGCGCCGGCCTCCGACGTGTACGCCCTCGGCCTCGTGCTCCTCGAAGCGCTGACGGGCGAGCGCGCCTACCCGAACACCGACGGCGTCGGCGCCGCCCTCGCCCGCCTGACCACGCCCCCTGCCGTCCCCGACACGCTCAGCGCAGGATGGCGCTCGTTGCTGTCGCGGATGACGGCGACCGAGCCCGAGGATCGGCCGACGGCTCTCGAGGTCGTCGAATCCGCCGAACGGCTGCGGACCGAGCCGGTGGACGGCGCGCCGCCGCTGCCTCCCGTCCGTGCGGCGGTGGCCGCCGGCATCCCGGTCGCATCCGTCCCCGGTGCCGATCCCGCGCACCGCGACGAGAAGACGGCGGATGCCCCGACCCGGCGCTACCCGACCGCCGCGACCGTCGCGCTGACCGGTGCCGCTGCTGCCGATGCCGATGCGGATGCTGATGCCGGTGGAGCTTTCCCCGCCTCGGGCGACCGCCCGGAGAAGCGGCGGTCGCGTCGCCCGCTCATCATCGGACTCGCCGTCGGCGCGATCGCGCTGATCACGGCGGGGAGCATCTGGGCGGGATCGCTCGCCGGGTCCCCCCAGCCGGCCTCGACCGACCCCGCGCAGACCGAGCCGCAGGAGTCGGCCCCCGCCGAGGTCGTCTCGACGGATCCGACACCGACCCCGACCGTCGCGACGACGAATGACGACCCTGCTCCCGATGACGATCCCGCTCCCGCTCCCGACGACAAGGCGGCCGACAAAGCGGCGAAGGATGCCGAGAAGGCGGCCAAGGAGGAGCAGAAGCGCGCCGAGCGCGAAGCCGAGAAGGACGAGAAGGGTCCGAAGGACAAGCCGTGAACGACGAACCGCCCCGCCGCAGAAGCGGCGGGGCGGTTCGCTTCGAGGCGATTCAGCGCGAGAGAGCGTCGCGCAGCTTGACGCGGGCGCCCATCCGCAGGAGCGAGTTCTCGTAGATCTTCGCGCCGACGAGGATCGCCCCGACGCACGCGGCGAGCATGACGGCCAGCGCGAGCAGCGGCTCCCACCACTGCGCCTCGCCGACGAAGATGCGCACCGGCATTCCGACCGGAGCCGAGAACGGGACGTACGACATGATCGTCAGCACGACGGGGTTGTCGTTGAAGAAGATCACGAGGAAGTACGGCGCCATCACGATGTAGGTGAGCGGGGTGATCGTCGGTCCGATGTCCTCCTGGCGCGACACCAGCGCACCCGCCGCGGCGAACAGCGCCGCGAGCAGCACGAACCCGAAGAGGAAGAAGATCGCGAACCAGGCGATGGGGCCGCCGAGACCGGCGATGAGGAAGTCCTGGCCCGTCACGGTCAGCCCGACGATGGCGACCGCGGCGATGCCGACGATCTGCCCCATGGCGAGGATCGTGTTGCCGAGCACCTTGCCGGCCAGGAGCGCACGGGTCGGGATCGCCGAGATGAGCAGCTCGACCACGCGCGTCTGCTTCTCCTCGACGACGCTCGTCGCGATCGTCGTGCCGAAGGTCAGCGCCGCGGCGAAGAACACGCCGCCGAAGGCGATCGCGATGATGTAGCGGAGGAACCCGTCGGTGCTCGCAGGCTCGAGGATCTCGACCTTCGGGGCGATGCTGAGCTGCTGCAGGAGACCGTTCGAGACCGACTCGTCGAAGACGACGGTGTAGCCGAGCGGCTCGTCGCCCCCGGGGATGATGGCCGCATCGACCGTGCCGTCGCGGACGAGGTCACGTGCCTCCTCGGCGGTCGCGGCATCCGTCACGTCGAACGCCTTCGGATCGGTGATGGCCGACGCCGTCTCGGAGGTCACCGCGATCGGCGTGCGGCTGTCGCTCTGGGCCGAGAAGCCCGCCCAGAGGACACCGGCCAGCACGATCAGGAACATGACGACGGTGGAGATGATGAACGACTTCGAGCGCAGCTTCGAGCCGAGCTCGCGCTCGGTGACGAGCCAGACGCTCTGGCCGAATGAGGGGGAGACGGACGTGTTCACTGGATGACCTCCGTGAAGATCTGGGCGAGGGTGGGGCGGCGCGGCGCGAACGTGGTCACGTCGCCCGCGGCGACCGCGCGCTGCAGGACGCGCTGGACGGTCTCGTCGGAGTCGGCCTCGAAGAGCGCGTAGCCGCCGTCGAAGTCGACGACCTCGACGCCCGGCTCGTCGCGGAGCCAGCCGGCATCCGTTCCCGAGACGAGCTCGAAGCGGCGGGTGGCGTGCTCCGCGCGCAGGCCCTCGCGGGTGCCCGCTGCGCGGATCGTGCCACCCGCGATGATGACGAGGTCGTCGCACAGGCGCTCGACGACGTCGAGCTGGTGCGAGGAGAACAGGACCGAGACGCCCCGTGCCGCGCGGGTCTGGAGGACGTTCGCGACGACGTCGACGGCGATCGGGTCGAGGCCCGAGAACGGCTCGTCGAGGATCAGCACCTCGGGGTCGTGCACGAGCGCGGCGGCGATCTGCGCGCGCTGCTGGTTGCCGAGCGAGAGCGTCTCGACGTTGTCGCCGAGTCGCTCGCCGAGTCCCAGCTCTTCGAGCAAAGCCGTCGCGCGGGTCGTGGCATCCGTCTTCGAGAACCCGTGCAGGCGGGCGAGGTAGACGATGTGCTCGAGCACCTTCATCTTCGGGTAGAGCCCCCGCTCTTCGGGCATGTAGCCGAACAGTCGACGGTCGGCCGCCGTGACGGGCTCCCCGTTCAGGGTGACCTCGCCGGCGTCGCGGCCGAGGACGCCGAGCATGATGCGCATCGTCGTGGTCTTGCCGGCGCCGTTGCCGCCGACGAAGCCGGTCAGCCGTCCGGGTGCGACGTCGAAGGCGACGTCGTCGAGGACGCGCCTCGTTCCGTAGCTCTTGGTGATCCCGCGTAGCTGCAGCATCCGTTCCTCCTGTGGTCTGTGCGCCACCGGCGGTGGCATGTGTCCCACGCTAGGGAGATCGGACGCCGGCGACCTCCCCCCGGCGGGTGAACTCGCCCCCTCCCCGCGGGGGAGACCGTTGTCGGTGCATTCATAGGAATACGGATGCCGGGGCTCCCGTTGGAGTCTGCGATGCCCACCGGCATCCCTTTCTCTACTTCTTGGAGGACTCATGACGGACCGCACCATCGGCTACATCGTCGGCAGCATCTCGTCGACCTCGATCAACCGCCGCCTCGCCGAGGCGTTGAAGCGCCTCGCCCCCGAGGGCACGACGCTCGTCGAGATCCCGATCAAGGACCTGCCCTTCTACTCGGTCGACCACGACGGGAACTTCCCCCAGGTCGCTGAGGACTTCAAGCAGGCGATCGCCGACGTCGACGGTGTCATCATCGTGACGCCCGAGTACAGCCGCTCCATCCCGGGCGTCCTGAAGAACGCACTCGACTGGGCCGCGCGTCCCTACGGCCAGAACGCGTTCAACCTCAAGCCCACCGCCGTCATCGGGACGTCGGGCAGCGGCATCGCGACGGCAGCCGCGCAGCAGCACCTGAAGACGATCCTCAGCCACTTCAACGCGCCGACGCTCGGCCAGCCCGAGGGCTTCATCCAGAGCACGCCCGGCCTGTTCGCCGACAACGGCGAGGTCACCAACGACGAGACGGCCGGCTTCCTCGTCGGCTACCTCGAGGCCTTCAACGACCTCGTCGACCGCTACGCCAAGGTGCCCGCAGGCGCCTGACGCTCGGTCGCTCCGACGGGAACGGCCCCGCCCCGACTCGGGCGGGGCCGTTTCTCGTGCGGCCGAAGCCTGCTCTCGGGTCAGGCGAGGCCGTAGCGGTGCGCCCAGACGACGGCGGCGACGCGGTCGCGGGCGCCGAGCTTCTGCAGCACGTTCGACACGTGGGTCTTCACCGTCGCCTCGCCGATGAAGAGCTCGCGAGCGATCTCGCCGTTGCTCATCGCCTGCGCGAGCAGGCGCAGCACCTCGACCTCGCGGTCGGTGAGGTCCACCGGCAGGGCGGGCGCGGCATCCGTCTCAGGGGGGAGGGACGCCGCCGGCTCCGCCTCGGTCGAGGCGAACCGTGCGATCACACGCCGGGTCACGGACGGCGACAGCAGCGCATCGCCCGAGTGCGCGACGCGGACGGCGTTCGTGAGCTCCTCGGGTCCGGCGTTCTTCAGCAGGAACCCGCTCGCTCCCGCCGACAGCGCCTGGAACAGGTAGTCGTCGCGGTCGAAGGTCGTCACGATGACGACGGATGCCGCGATCCCGGCATCGGCCACGATGCGCTGCGTCGCCTCGAGACCGTCCATGTCGGGCATCTGCACGTCCATGCAGATGACGTCGGGCTGGAGCGTGCGCGCGGCCTCGATCGCGGCGCGACCGTCACCCGCCTCACCGACCACCTCGATGTCGCCCGCCGCTTCGAGGATCATGCGGAACCCGGCGCGCATGACCGCGTGGTCGTCGACCAGCAGCACCCGGATCATGCCGGCACCGCCTGCGACAGAGGCACGCGCACCCGCACGAGGAAACCGCCCCGGGGCCGGGGCCTCGCCTCGAGCGTCCCGCCGGAGGAGTCGGCTCGTTCGCGCATTCCGACGAGGCCGAGGCCCGCTCGTCCGGAGATCGGTGCGCGGCCGGTGTTGGAGACCTCGAGCTCCACGGCGTCGTCGGCGTACCGGAGGCGCACGTCGGCGGTCGCGCCGGGGCCGCCGTGGCGCCGGGCGTTCGTCAGGGCCTCCTGCGCGATGCGGTACAGGTTCACCTGCACGAGCTCAGGCGTCGGGACCGGATCGCCCACGACGGACAGCGCCGTGGGCAGGCCGTTCTCGTTCGCGTGCGCGACCAGGTCGGGCAGGGCCTCCAGGCGGAGGGTCGACCCGCCGGGAGCCTCGGTCTCGGGGGTGCGGAGCGTCTCGAGCAGTTGACGGAGCTCGGTCAGCGCCTGGCGCGCCGAGGACTCGACGCCGGTCAGCGCGCTGCGCGCGGCATCCGGATCACGGTCGAGGACTGTGCGCGCGGCGCCCGCCTGCACGCCCATCGCCGAGACGTGGTGCGCCACCACGTCGTGCAGTTCGCGGGCGATGCGCACCCGATCGAGGGCGACCGCCTGAGCGGCCGTCCGCTCGCGCTCGCGCTCGAGCTCGGCGGTGCGCTCCTCGAGGGCGGTGCGCTCCATCGCGCCCGTGTAGGCGCGCTCGCCGAACAGGTACGCCCCGCCGAAGAAGGCCACGTTGACGAGGAACTGGATCATCGCGAAGGCCGCGAACGGCGAGAACGGCCCCTCACGAGACAGGCCCTCTTCGGGGGATGCCGCGGTCTGGAAGATCGTGATCATGAGCCACACGAACATCGCGACGATGAGCAGGATGCGTACGAGCGCCGCGCGGCGACGATCCGACACCCAGGCGCCGACCGTGTACATCCCGACGAACAGGGCGACGTTGCCGACGTAGAGCTCGGGGATGCGCGCCGAGACTCCCACGAAGAACACGACCGAGACCGCGATCAGGGCCGTCATCGGATACCGCCGCCGGAAGGCGAGGGGCGCCGTCATCGCGACCGAGTAGAGCAGCCCCCAGATGAGGTCGGGGTGTTCACCGTTGTAGACGCCCGAGACCGAGCCCAAGGCTGTGCTGATCATTGCGGCGATGAACAGTCCGGCGGCGAGCCAGACGTCCTGGCGCCGTTCGGCCGCGGTCGCCGCGCGGCGGAGCATCGATTCGGGCATGCTCTCCACGCTAGAGGGGGCCGCGGGTCGCGGCATCCGTCCTGCGGGGGAGACGCCCGATCAGAAGATCATCGGACGGTCGTCGTCGTCCTCGCCGTCCAGATCCAGGTCGACCACGACCGGGACGTGGTCGCTCGGGATCTCGCCCTTGCGTTCCTCGCGGTGGATGGCTGCCCCCACCACGCCGTCGGCGAGCGCCGGGGAGCCGAGGATGAAATCGATGCGCAGCCCCTCGTTGCGGGGGAAGCGCAACTGCTTGTAGTCCCAGTACGTGTAGCCGGTGGGCACCAGCGGGCGGACCGTGTCGGTGAGCCCGGCATCGAGCAGCGCCTGGAACGAGGTGCGCTCCTCGGGGGAGACGTGGGTCGTCATGCCCTCGACCACGGTCGGGTCGCCGTTGTCGGCATCCGTCGGGGCGATGTTGAAGTCGCCGACGAGCGCGAGCGGCAAGTCGGGGTGAGCCGCGAGTGTGGACTGCGTGTAGGCGCGGAGAGCCTCGAGCCAGTGGAGCTTGTAGGTGAAGTGCGGGTCGTCGAGTCCGCGGCCGTTGGGAACGTAGAGGCTCCAGACCTTGACCCCGTCGATCGTCGCGCCCAGTGCCCGGGCCTCCTGCGGGGCATCCGGTCCTTCGTGCCCCTTCAGGAACCCGGGCATGTCGGGGAACGCGTACTCGACCTCGGTGATCGGGGAGCGGCTCGCGATGGCGACGCCGTTCCACTGATTCAGGCCGTGCGCCTCGACGTGGTACCCGGCCTCTTCGAACGCCGCGTAGGGGAACTGCTCGGGCTTGCACTTGATCTCCTGCATCGCGAGCACGTCGATGTTCTCGCGCACGGCGAAGTCGACGGTGCGCACGACGCGCGCGCGGATGGAGTTGACGTTCCAGGTGGCAAGCCGCATGGTCTCCAGCCTAGATCGGGCGTCCGACGCCGCCGGTCCTAGACTCGTCCCGTGACCGTCGCCTCCACGCCCGCACTCGAAGCCGACCGCCAGCGCCTCATCTCGCTCATCCAGGAGGAGGCCGTCTTCCACGGCGACTTCACCCTGTCGAGCGGCAAGAAGGCGTCGTACTACGTCGACATGCGCAAGCTCACGCTCGACCACCGCGCAGCCCCCGCGATCGGGCGGATCATGCTCGACCTCATCCGCGATGTCGACGGCATCGTCGCTGTCGGCGGCCTGACGCTCGGCGCCGACCCCATCGCGAACGCCGTCATGCACGAGTCGGCGCGCACCGATGCTCCGCTCGACGCGTTCGTCGTCCGCAAGGAGCCCAAGGATCACGGCCGCGGCCGTCAGGTCGAAGGAGCGGATGTCGTCGGCAAGCGCGTCATCGTCGTCGAGGACACCTCGACCACAGGCCAGTCCGCGCTGAAGGCCGTCGAGGCCCTGCGCCGCGAGGGAGCCGAGCCCGTTGCCGTCGCCGTGATCGTCGACCGCAAGACCGGCGCTCAGGCCGCCATCGAGGCCGAGGGCCTCACCTGGCTGGCCGCGATCGACCTCGACGACCTGGTGCTGGCGCCGCAGTAACCCCGGCTCATTTGGGTTCGAGGTCGTCCCAGGGATTGCGGTCGTCCTCGTCGTCGCGGCGCCGCCTCACCATCTGCACGACGACGATCACCAACGACGTGACCATCGTCAGTCCGACGACGGCGAACAGCAGGTTCTGTTCGAGTCCGCTCATGCGTCCACTCTCCCACGCGCTGCGGCGCGGCGACGAGCGTTCGGGGAGCGCGTGCTGCGCAAGGGGATGCCGCGCACAGCCGCCGAGCGTAGGGTCGATCATGTGGCGCGCGACGACTGGGATCCGGATGATCTCCCCGATCTGAGCGGCCGCCGCTACCTCGTCACCGGCTCGAACACCGGGCTCGGCTTCTTCTCGTGCCTGCAGCTCGCGGGAGCCGGCGCGCACGTCGTCATGACGGCCAGGAATCCGTCGAAGCTGTCCCGCGCGCGGGCGGCGATTCTGGCGCAGGTGCCGGATGCCGACCTCGAGACCCTCGCGCTCGACACGAGCAACCTCGGGTCGGTGCGTGCGGCCGCGGCGACCGTGCGCGGACGTGTCGGACTGCACGGCGTCATGCTCAATGCCGGGATCGTGCACCCGCCCAAGACGCGTCAGCTCACCCGCGACGGCCACGAACTCGTCATCGCGACCAACGCGCTCGGCCATTACGCGCTCGCCGGAGCGCTTCTGCCCGCCCTCGCGGCGGCCCGCGGCCGCATGGTCTGGCTCGGCTCCGTCGCCACGAAGCTCTTCCCCTGGGATCCCGTGGATCCCGAACTCGTCGACGATTACACCCCGTGGCGCGCGTACGTGCAGTCGAAGGTCGCGACCGCGGCGATCGGGTTCGAAGCCGACCGGCGGCTGCGAGCGGCATCCGTCCCCGTTTCAAGTCTCGTCGCGCACCCCGGCTATTCGCTCGGCGGGCGGACCCGGCGGATCGCCGGGGTCAGCGCCCCGTCACGGCGCAAGCGGTTCGTCGGCGGGCTGCAGGCCGCGGTCTCGCAGTCGAAGGAGAGCGGGGCGTGGGCCCCGGTCCGCGCGCTCGTCGACCCCGAGGCCGAGGGCGGCCAGTACTGGGGGCCGGCGCACACCTACACGGGCGCGCCGGTGCTCGTCCGTCCCCCGCGCGTCACGATCGATCCCGACGTCGGTGCCCGCATGTGGCACTACGCCGAGCACGCGACGCGGGCCGAGTGGCCCTATCTCAAGGGTCGCAAGCTGCGCCTGCGCTGACCTCGCCTCGTCTGCACCGCGCGGTGCGCGAACGAATGCACGACCGCCGGCGCAGGAGTCGCCACATCTGGCTGCCGATCCATCTCCCGCACCACCGGTCGTGCATTCGTCACCGTACCCGGGCAGCGCTGCGGCACCCGGGCGCGGCGCTGCGTCGCCCGGCGGCGCTGCGCGGGCCGGCGCTCAGGCGGTGAGCCACACCGCCCGCGCGGCGGCGGGCGGCAGGTCGATCGTCGGTCCGCCGTCGATCTGCACGGCGTCACGGCCCGTCGCGGTGACGGTGTGGCCGACGCCGATCCCGGCCTCCTCGAGTGAGCGCAGGAGCGCGGGGTCTCGGTCCGAGACCCGCAGCACACGACCGGTGTGTCCGATCGTCGCCTCGGCGAGCAGGACGAACGGCTCGCGCTCGACCGAACCGTCGGGGCCGGGGATCGCGTCGCCGTGCGGGTCGAACCGAGGGTGCCCGAGGCGCGCGTCGATGCCTGCGAGCAGCCGGTCGCTGATGGTGTGCTCGAGCACCTCGGCCTCGTCGTGCACCTCGTCCCACGCGTACTCGAACTCGCGGACGAGCCACGTCTCGATGAGGCGATGCCGGCGGATCACCGCGGTGGCACGGCGGGTCCCGGCATCCGTCAGTGAGATCGGACCGTACGGGCGGTGCGACACGAGGCCCTGCGCGGCGAGCTTCTTGACCATCTCGGTGACCGAGGACGGCGCGAGCCGAAGTTCGGCGGCCAGCACCGAGGGGGTGACGGGATCGCTCTGCCACTCGGTGTAGTGGTAGATCGTCTTCAGGTAGTCGTCGACCGTGGACGCGGGCACGGACCCCAGATTATCCGGCCTCCTGTCGCGGGCCGAACCGGATCAGCCGCTCCGGGCGCGAAGAACTAGCGGCCGTCGGAGGAGGCAGCGCTCCGCGCCGTTGATCCTCGCCGGTCGATGCTGCGGCCGACCCATTCGCGAAGGAGCGCGCGTTCCGCAGTGCTGAGGTCCGTCAGCTCGTCGGTCACGGCTCGCAGCTGGATGAGGAGAGTGTCGACGGGGCGCGAAGGGGTCTCGCCCCGGCTGTGGACGATCTGCGCGAGGACGCCGTTGATCATGTCGTCCGACAGCACGGACGCATGCTCGGCGTCGGCCTGCGCGGCGAGAAGCGCGCGGATCACTCCGTCGCCCGCAGCGCGGATGAGGTCGACTGCGCGTTCCTCCGGGACCGTCAGGATGCCGGCGGATGCGATCGCTCGCACGCGCGTCGTGAGGACATCGGGGATGCCCGACGGCGCATGGTGCTCGGTCCCTCGCGTGCCGTCGTTCATGAGGAGGTACAGCCCAGAGTTGGCGAGGCCGAAGTCGATGTGCGCTCGCCATGCTGCCCTCAGAGCGACGACGGGGTCGGCGTCGTCGTCGGCGACATCCTTCGATCGGGCGTAGGTCTCGAGGACGTGCGCGGCGACCGCTCGAACCAGCCCCTGCTTGTCCTCGAACAGGCGGTAGATCGTGGGAGCCTGCACGCCCGCCCGCACCGCAACGGCGCGGGTGGTCATCGCGGCCGCGCCGCCCTCGGCGATGAGCTCACTGGCGGCCGCGAGGATCGTCTCCCGTACGCGATGCCGCTGTGTCTCCTCGTCTCCCGTGCCCATCTTCACAACGATACCTCGCCGGTGTTACTGTCGCTATTACCGGCGATAACACTATCGAGTTACCGCTGATTACACACTGGGAAGGTCGTCATGGCAGAGAAGATCAAGATCGTCGGGCTCGAAGAGCACATCGCGCTCCCGCTCGTGCTGGATGCCTGGGAGCGTTCGGGAGTCCGACCGAACCCGCACTCGGGGTGGGGAGATGACCCGTTCGCGAGGCGGCTCCGGAGTACCGGTGCGGAGCGCCTGGCCGACATGGACGATCAGGGGATCGACGTGGCCGTCCTGTCCCTGAATTCACCGGGGGTCCAGAACCTGTCCGCGGCGGACGCGCCCGTCGTCGCGCGCGACGCGAACGATCACCTCGCCGAGATCGTGTCCGAACATCCCGATCGGTTCCAGGCGTGGGCCGCCATCCCCACAGCCGATCCGATCTCAGCCGCGGCCGAGCTCGAGCGGGCGGTCGATCGGCTCGGCTTCGTCGGAGCGATGCTGTACGGCAGGACCGGCGACGTCCTGGCCGACTCGCCCGCCCACGACGAGCTCTACGCGAAGGCCGTGGAACTCGGCGTGCCCCTGCACTTCCACCCGCAGGTGCCCACGCCCGGGGTCATCGAGTCCTATTACTCGGGCCTCGGCCCGGCCGGCATGGGCCTCGCTACCGCCGGCCTCGGCTGGTACTACGACCTCGGGATCCAGTACATGCGCATGATCTTCAGCGGCGTCTTCGACCGCCATCCCGATCTGCAGGTCGTCGCCGGGCACTGGGGAGAGTTGGTGATGTTCTACCTCGATCACACCGGCATCATGGCTCACAACGCGGACCTCGAGCGCCCGCTGCTGGACTACTGGACGCAGAACTTCTGGATCGCGGGGAGCGGCACCGTGTCCGATCGCTACCTGCGCTGGACCGCGGAGGTCGTCGGCACCGAGCGCATGGTCTATTCCACTGATTACCCCTATACGTTCGGTAGCCGCCCCGGCGGATTCCCCTTCCTCGACACCTCCGACGGCGTCGGCCGCAGCTTTCTCGAGGACTCGCCGTTCACGCACGAGCAGAAGGTCGCGATCGGCTCCGGCAATTGGGAGTCGCTGACGGCCCGGCGGCGGTGACAGCCGACCGGCCTCCCGTCACGAGCCGAAGAGGGTCAGCCAGAGCAGCAGGCCGTTGAGTGCGACGAGGAAGACCGACGCGAGGATGCCGGCGGCCGTCGTCCACGCCCGGTTGCGGTACGCGCCGAGCACGTCGGTCTTCGCGGTGAGCGCGATGAGGGGGATGAGGGCGAACGGGATGCCGAAGCTCAGGACGACCTGACTGATGATCAGCGCGAGTGTCGGGTCGACGCCGATGGCGAGGATCGCGAGGGCGGGGACCAGGGTCACGAGGCGGCGCACGAGGAGCGGGATGCGGATGCGCAGGAGGCCGTGCATGATCTCGGCGCCCGCGTAGGCGCCGACGGCGCTGCTGGCCAGGCCGCTGGCGAGCAGTCCGACGGCGAACAGCGTCGCGACGACGGGCCCGATCCCGGACTGCAGCGCAGCGTACGCGCCCTCGAGGCTGTCGGTGCCGGGAACGCCGGCGAGGTTCGCCGCGGCGAGCAGCAGGATGCAGAGGTTCACGGTCCCCGCGATGGCGAGGGCGATCGTCACGTCCCAGCGCGTGGCGCGGAGCACGCGGCGGGTGTCGATCGCCGCGTCGGCGGCCGCGGCATCCTTCCGACGGTTCTCGGACGGGCGGAAGCGGTCCCGCGCGAGCGAGCTGTGCGCGTAGATGGCGTGCGGCATGATCGTCGCGCCGAGGATGGATGCCGCGAGCAGCACCGAGTCCGTCCCGTCGAAGCGCGGCAGGAGGCCTCCGGCGACACCGGACGCGTCGGGCGGGCCGATGAAGACGCCGTACGTGAAACCGAGCGCGATGATCGCCATCAGTCCGATGATCACGAACTCGAAGCTGCGCGCGCCGCGGCGGGATTGGATGAGCAGGAGCACGATCGAGACGGCTCCGGTGATGAGCCCGCCCCAGAGGAGGGGAACGCCGAACAGCAGCCAGAGTGCGACCGCACCGCCGATGATCTCGGCCACGTCGGTCGCCATCGCGACGAGCTCCGCCTGCAGCCAGTACGCGCGACGGGCCGCGTGGGTTCGGAACCGGGCGCCGAGGAGTTCGGGCAGGCTCTGCCCCGTCACGATGCCGAGCTTGGCGGACAGGTACTGGATCAGCCACGCCATGACGTTGCCGAGGACGACGACCCAGACCAGGAGGTAACCGTACCGAGCGCCGGCGGTCATGTTGCTCGCGACGTTGCCGGGATCGAGGTAGGCCACGCCTGCGACGAGAGCCGGTCCGAGCAGCCACGCCGCGCGCGTGCGCGGGCCTGCGGCGGCGGGATTTTTCGGCATACCGAAAAATCTAACAGGACCGGCGGATGCCGGGAAGCGCCGTGCGCTCCGACGGCGCTCAGGCCGAGGAGGACTCGAGCTTGTACCCCACGCCGTGCACGGTGACGATCTTCGCGGGATGCTGCGGGTCGCTCTCGATCTTCAGCCGCAGGTTCTTCACGTGGGTGTCGATGGTGCGCGGCCCGATCCAGCGGTCGGAGCCGTGCAGCCGGTCGAGGAGCTGCGACCGGCTGAGGACGAGTCCCGCCTGAGTGGCGAACACGAGCAGCAGATCGAACTCGGCGCGCGTCAGCTCCACGGGTCGGGCGTCGACGGTGACCGTCCGGCGTTCGGGGTCTATCGCGAGGTCTCCCACGACGACCTCGGGGCGGGTCGGGGCGACCGGCAGAACCCGTCGCAGCAGCGCTCGGACGCGACCGACGAGCTCGCGAGGGCTGTACGGCTTGGTGACGTAGTCGTCGGCGCCGAGTTCGAGACCGAGGAGCAGATCGTTCTCGGTCGATCGGGCCGTGAGGATCAGGATCGGCAGGTCGTACATCTCCTCGCGGAGGGTGCGGCAGAGGGTGAGTCCGTCGAGCCCCGGCAGCATCACGTCGAGGATCAGCAGATCGGGCGAGGTCTCCCTGACGGCGGCGAGCGCAGCCGCTCCGTCGCCGATGACCTGCACCTCGTGGCGTTCCCGCTCGAGGTAGCGGCGGATGAGCTCGGACTGCAGGTCGTCGTCTTCGACGATCACGATGCGGGCCACGCCATCGACTGTAGGCGGGCGACCGGAGCGCCGACGGTCTCGGCACGGCATCCTCACAATCCGCTCACAACCGGCGATCACGCTGAAGGCGACGACAGAGATCGGAGAATCATGTCCCGCCATTCGACCCGCCCCTTGGGTGCCCTCGTCGGCATCGCCCTGACCGTGCTGCTCGCGACCGGCTGCGCAGCCGGCACCGCCCCGCAGGGTGAGGATGCCGCCCCTGTTCCCGACGATCAGATCGCCAGTCTCGAGACGGCGGCGCCCGAGAAGACGGCGACGGAGGACCCGCTCATCGCCGAGTACGGCGAGCCGGTTCGGCTCCGCCTCGACATGACCGAGGAGGAGGGCGAGGCGGCGTGGCAGCCCCGCGAGCGATGCCTCGCCGATCGGATGCCGAAGGCGACGATCACGGGCGGCCAGGACAGCGGCGTGGGCGTCGCGACGAACGACGACCCCGAGGCCGCTGCGGAGGCGGAGGCATTCTGCATGAGATTCGCGCCGCTGCCGCCGCACGAGCTCGACGCGCAGAATCCCGACGCGCTGCGGTTCGCGCAGAAGGTGGTCGACTGCCTGCACGCTGAGGGCGTCCGTCACGTGGAGATCACCCCGGCGGACGAGTTCGGGCAGATCAACTTCGCTTTCGGCGGCGAGCAGAACGACTCGGCGTCGATCTCGCTCGGCATGGCGAAGGTGGACGGATGCGTCGCCGACGTTTCGGGCGGCGCCCGATGAGCCGCGACCGCCGACGCCGTACCTTCGCCATCGCGGCGGCCGCCGTCGGGGCGGCTCTCCTCCTCGCCGCGGGCGGGATGGTCGCCGTCACGAGCGCGACCGAGCAGTCCCCGAAGGGTGCGCCGTCGCCGCAGACGGAGCGCGCGACCGCCGTGATCGAGCGGGGCGACCTGTCGTTGACCGCGACCCTGGACGGCTCGATCGGGTTCGGCGCCGCCGAGCCCGTGTCGGTCAAAGCGAAGGGGACGATCACCTGGTTGCCGGCACCCGGTTCCGACCTCGGTCGCGGGGCGACGGCACTCCGCGTCGACGACCGCCCTGTCCCGGTGCTCATCGGGAAGACCGCCCTCTACCGTCCCCTGACCTCGTGGGGCATGACCGGTGCCGACGTCAGCATGGTCGCGGAGAACCTCATGGAGCTCGGCTACCTCCGCCGGGCCGATTCGAAGGACGCGCGGACGAACGGCGCTTTCCGCACTGCCGTCCGCGCCTGGCAGACCTCGCTCGGTCTGGAGCGGACGGGCGACATCGCCCCGACGGACGTCGTCGTCCTGACCGCCGACAGCCGCGTCGCGAAGGTGACGGCGCGGCTCGGCGACGCCGCGACCGGGACGCCGTTCACCGCGTCGACCACCACGAGGATCGTCGAAGCGGCCGTGCCTGCCGGCGACGCGGGACTCGTGGGCGCCGGGGCGGCGGCGGAGATCGAGCTGCCTGACGGCCGGGTGCTGAAGGGAACGATCCGCGACGTCGGCACGGCGGGCGAGGGGGCGCAGTCCCAGGTGCGCGCCACGGTCGAGATCGCCGACCAGAAGGCTGTCGCCGACCTGGATGCCGGGGCCGTCGTCGTCCGCGTCGTGACGAAGACCGTCACCGACGTGCTCATCGCCCCCGTCCCCGCGCTCATCGCGCTCGCCGAGGGCGGTTACGCGCTGCAGGACGAGTCCGGGCGGCTGCACGCTGTCACGATCGGGCTCATCGCGGACGGCCGCGTCGAAGTGGCCGGCGACGGCATCACCGCCGACATGACGGTGGTGACCGCGCGATGACCACCCCCGCCCTCGAGCTCGATCGCGTGGGTCGCGTCCATCCGGGCGGCGTCGCTGCATTGCGCGACGTGTCGCTCCGGATCGACGCGGGCGAGATCGTCGCGATCGTCGGACGATCCGGTGCCGGCAAGTCCACGCTCCTGAACGTCCTCGGCACCCTGGACCGGCCCACGAGCGGAACCGTCCGCGTCGGCGGGATCGACACCGACGACCTCGACGACCGGGCGCTCTCGACCCTGCGGGGGCGGACGATCGGCTTCGTCTTCCAGAGCTTCCACCTCACCGACGGTCTGAGCGCCGAGGACAACGTCGCGACGGCTCTCCTCTACAGCGGCGTGCCGCGGCGACTCCGACGCGATCGCGCCCGCGCGGCGCTCGAGCGGGTCGGACTGGCGCACCGCCTCTCGCACCGGGCTCGGGACCTCTCCGGCGGGGAGCGTCAGCGGGTCGCGATAGCCCGCGCGATCGTCACCGAGCCGCTCGTGGTCTTGGCCGACGAGCCGACCGGCGCACTCGACAGTGCGAACGGCGAACGCATCGTCGACCTCCTCGAGCGACTCAACCGGGAGGGCACCACCGTCGTGATCATCACCCACGACACGGCTCTGGCCGCACGGATGCCGCGCCGCATCGAGCTCCGCGACGGGGGGATCGTGTCGGACACCGCCGCGCCCGTCCATGAGGAGGTCGCTCATGTCTGAACGTCGGCCTCGCCTCGGCATCCGGGATCTTCTCACGCTCGGAACTGTGGGGCTGTTCACCCGCCCGCTGCGCGCCGTGCTGGCCTCGCTCGGAGTCGCCATCGGCATCGCCACCCTCGTGACGGTCACCGCTCTGCCCGCGTCATCGCAGGCCGCACTCGATCAGGAACTCACGAAGCTCGGCGCGAACCTGCTGCGCGCCGACCCGAGGGTGGGCGTCGACGGTGAGCCGATTCCGCTCCCGCCCGAGTCGCGCGGCATGCTGCAGCGGATCGGTCCCGTCTCGGATGCCGCGACGGTCGGGAACGCTCACGCGGGAGTCCGGAGCAACGCGCTCCGGGACTACGTCGAGAGCGGCATCACGACCCTCGCCGTCGAGGGCGACCTGCTGGGCGTGCTGCGCGGCGAGCTGGCGGAAGGACGATGGCTCGGCGACGATCCGCTGCCGGTCGTCGTCCTCGGCTCGGATGCCGCGGACCGGCTCGGACTCTCGCGGCTCCCGGGCCGCGCGGTGTCGATCGACCTCGACGGCATCCCGTTCCAGGTCGTCGGCGTCCTGAAGGACACCCCTCTCGCTCCCGACCTGCAGTCGGCCGTCCTCGTCAGCGACGCCGCCGCCCGGCAATGGCTCGACTTCGACGGCGCCCCCACGGTCGCCTACCTCACCGGCATCGAGTCGCAGATCGAGGCGCTCCGCCCCGTCGTCGCGGCGACGCTCTCGCCGGGAGCCGCGGGCATGGTGCAGGTCAGTCGTCCGTCCGCCGTACTGGCCGCGAAGGATGCCGCGCAGGCGAACCTCGACGGACTGTTCCTGACCCTGGCGGGGATCGCCCTCCTCATCGGCGGGATCGGGATCGCGAACACCATGTTCGTCTCGGTGCTCGAGCGCCGGAGCGAGATCGGGTTGCGACGCGCGCTCGGCGCGCATCGAGGGCAGATCCGGGCGCAGTTCCTCGTCGAAGCGGTGGTCCTCTGCTCGATGGGCGGGCTCCTGGGGGTCTCGCTCGGGCTGCTCGGCACGGTGCTGTGGAGTGCGACGCAGGGGTGGCCGGTGGTGATCCCGGTAGCGACGATCGTCCTGGGCGTCGCCGCATCCCTGGTGACAGGCGCTCTCGCCGGGCTGGCGCCGTCGATCCATGCGGCACGGCAATCGCCGACCGCTGCGCTCGCTGCAGGATGAGAGGCGGGGCGGGTGAGAGCATTGCCGACGGGATGAGCGTGCGATCGAATGAGCAGGCGACGCGGCGACGGACGCCGCGTCTGCTCCTGCGGTACCTCGCCGCCGGCCTCCTCCTGGTCGTCGCGTCGGTCGGCAGTACGCTGTGGCTCGCGCAGACGGCGGAGTACCGCTTCGACCAGCAGTCATCGGATGCCGCCCTCGCCCGGAACGAGCAGATCCTCGAGGAACTGACGCTCTGGGCCGGCCGGCATCCCACCTGGGACGGCGTCGGACCGGAGCTACTGGAACTCGCGCACGACACCGGGAGGCGTATCGCGCTCGTGGGCGGTGACGGAGAGCTGATCGCCGACAGCGCTCCGACTCTGCCGCGACCGGAGGAGTCGACCCTGACCTTCGATCCGCTCGAGGAGGTCGCCGATCCGGGCACCCTGGAGTTGGGCCTGCACCGGGGGATCGTCGGGCCGTTCGGCCTCAGCGACGCGCAGCAGGCGGCGCTGACCGAGCGCGCCGCCGATGTCCGCGCCTGCCTGGGTGAGTCCGTCCTCGGCTCGACCGTCTGGACGACGGGACGCCCGGTGGTGTGGGCCGCGGACGACGCGCCTGACTGCGGGCGGAGCCGGCTCGACACCCCGCTGCCGTCCGAGCAGAGCGCCCTCGACGAGCTGCGCGACCTCGCGAACCGGTGCCTGCTCGATGCCGGCGCACCCGCGATCGATCGGATCGCCCTCGACCTGTCCTCCGCGTCGGCGAGAACGGAGCTCGCGTTCCGCACCGATCCCGCAGCGACGGATGCCACCGCCGAATGCCTCCTCCGCGCACAGGCCGAGCAGGCCTCCGCGTTCACGGCGCCGACCGTCCAGGTCGTCCTCACGAACCTCCGGGGAAACATCCGCGGCCCGCTCGACGCGAGCCCGGGGACGATCGCACGGCTGGCGATCGTCGTCGTCGTGCTCCTCGCTCTCCTCGCCGCAGCGGCCGCCATCATCCTCGCGCCGACCCTGCGGAGCGCGCGCAGGCTCGAAGCCGCCGCGGACCGCTTCGCGGCAGGGGAACGCGCAGGCCGGAGCGGACTCGGTGCGAAGGACGACCTCGCCCACGTCGGCGCGGCCTTCGATCGGATGTCGGCGGAGATCGCCGGTCACGAGACCGCCCGGCGTCGTCTCCTCGGCGACGTGGCCCACGAACTGCGGAGCCCCCTGACGAACATCCGCGGATGGGTCGAGGCCGCCGACGACGGTCTCGGCATGAGCGACGCCGAGCTGCGGCGTCTCGTGCTCACCGAAGCCGGACGCATGGAGACCATCACGCGCGACCTGCAGGTGCTCGCACTCGCCGAGACGGGCGACCTCGCCGTCGACCTCGCGCCGGTGGATGCCGCCGAGGTCGTCCGGAGCGTCGTGGCGGCCCATCTGGCTCGGGCCGCGGACGCCGACGTGACGCTGGTCGCCGACGCCGACGGCGCCCTGCCGATGCGCACCGACGCCGGGCGCCTCGGGCAGATCCTGAGCAATCTCGTAGGCAACGCTCTGCGCCACACTCCTCCGGGCGGGTCCGTGCGCGTCGGCGCGCGGGCGATGGGGCGAACCGTCCGCTTCGAGGTGATCGACGACGGCGAGGGCATCGCCGCCGACGACCTCCCGTTCGTGTTCGACCGTCTGTGGCGGGGGGATCCGGCGCGTACGCGGTCGGGCGAGAGTTCGGGACTCGGGCTGTCGATCGTGCAGGGGCTCAGCCAGGCGCTCGGCGGCTCGGTCGAGGTCACGAGCGAGGTGGGCGTCGGCTCCCGCTTCGCCGTCTTCGTGCCGGTGTCCCCCGACTAACCTGGACCGGTGCCAGAGCCGATCGATCCCGCCGCCGGCGACGCCGAGCCGCAGCTCCCCGTCGGCGTCGGACCGTGGCCGGGCGGCCCGGACGAGTGGCCCGACGACCCGCGCTACGACCGCGACCTGCTGGAGAACGGCGACCGCCGGAACGTCGTCGATCAGTACCGCTACTGGACGATGGCGGCGATCGTGGCGGACCTCGACGAGAAGCGGCATCCGTTCCACGTCGCGATCGAGAACTGGCAGCACGACATGAACATCGGCTCGATCGTGCGCAGCGCCAACGCGTTCGGCGCCGCGGAGGTGCACATCATCGGCAAGCGGCGCTGGAACCGGCGCGGCGCGATGGTCACCGACCGGTACCAGCACGTCCGCCACCACGAGGACGTCGAGACCTTCGCCGCGTGGGCGGATGCCGCAGGTCTGCCCGTCCTCGCCATCGACAACGTCGACGGGTCGGTGCCCGTCGATCGGGCGGACCTGCCGGAGCGGTGCGTCCTCTTGTTCGGGCAGGAGGGACCCGGGCTGTCGCCCGAGGCGCTGGCAGCGGCATCCGGAGTCATCGAGATCACCCAGTACGGCTCGACCCGATCGATCAACGCCTCGGCCGCCGCGGCGGTCGTCATGTACGAATGGTGCCGCCGCTTCGCATGAGCCCGCGTCGTCAGGCCACGGCGTACCGGCGGGACCGCAGGTAGAAGGCGGCGAGCGTCACGGCGAGAGCGGTTGCCGGCACAGCGAGGACCGAGCCGACGAGCAGGAGCAGTCCCGCTCCGATGTTCGCGAATCCTCCCGCCGCAGCATCCTGGAGGGTCGTCACGGCGCCGAGGAAAATCGTCGCCCCCACGACCAGGTATCCCACCGTCGCGATGGCGGAGACGACGGTGCTCAACCGGTGCAGCCACACGCCGACGATGCCGGTGACGATGGCGGTGCCGGCGGCGCCGGCGACCACGACGAGCTCGGCGAAGGTGCCGTCCGCTGTCAGCAGGTAGGTCGCGAGTGCCGTGGCTCCGATGGTCAGTGCGAGACCCGATGCGGCCATCAGAGCGGTCGCGAGTGTGATCCGGCTTGTGTTCGTCATGGTGGAGTCCGTTCCCCGAGCGGTTCCTGCGCGACACGGCCGTCGTGGCGTGGTGTCACCTTAGCCCGCGGCATCCGCCACGCGGAAGCGGTGCTCAGGGCGGCCCGTCGTGCCGTATCGCAGGCTGATCTCCACGAGCCCGCGCGAAGCGAGCGCGGTGAGGTGGCGCTGGGCCGTCGCGCGTGAGATGCCGCTGCGCTCGGCGACTTCGCTCGCCGATGCCTCGCCGTCGGCGAGGGCGCCGAGGATGGTCCGCTCCGTCGCCGACCGCGACACCGACGCCTGGTCGGAGGCAGCGCGCATCGCCGTCGCCGCGCGGTCGATCTGGTCCTGCGTGAGCGGGGCGGCGTCGGATAGCAGGTTGCGGTAGCGCGCGTACCGGTCGAGGCGATCGGCCAGCGTTCGCGCGTCGAACGGCTTCACGAGGTAGGCGAGGGCGCCGGCGCGGAAGGCGCGCCGCACCGTCCGCGCGTCCGTCGCCGCACTCAGCACGAACGCGTCGACGCCGCACGAGCGCACCACCTCGATGCCGTCCCCGTCGGGCAGGTACACGTCGGCGAGGATCAGGTCGGGGGTGTCGGCCCGCACGGCCGCCAGCGCCTCGGCCGCGGTGCGGACCGGCTCGAGCGCGGTGAATCCGCGCACCCCCGTCACGATGTCGCGGTGCACGCCGGCGACGCGGAAGTCGTCGTCGATGATCAGCACACGGATGTCACTCATCGTCGCTCTCCTCGATCTCACCCGGTCCCGCCGGACCCATCACCGCGGGCAGACGAGCCCCGAAGACCGCGCCGCCGTCGCGGCCGCCCGCGTCGATGATCCAGACCTCGCCCCCGCGTCGCCTCGCGAGCTCACGGGACAGCGGCAGCCCGATGCCGTGGCCGTGCACCGCCGTCTCGGTCTCCGACACCGTGCGCGCGGCGAACACGTCGCCGGGCTCCGTCACGCCGCCTCCCGAATCCGCCACCGTCAGGACGAGCTCGCCCCCGTCGAGCTCGTCGAGGAGGGTCACCTCTACCCAGGCGTCCGCCGACGAGGATGCCGCGGCCGTCATCGCGTTCCCCACGAGGTTCCCTATCACGGCGAGGGTGTCCTCCACCTCGCGCAGCGTGCTGCGCAGCAGGGTGTCGGGCCCGACGCGCAACTCGACGCCGCGTTCGCGGGCGCTCTCGGCCATCGCGCCGAGGAACGACTGCAGGACCGGGTCAGTCACGGCATCCAGCCCGGCCACCCGCAGGTCGACGGCGCCGCGACCCGAGACCTCGCGCAGGAAGTCGCGGGCCTCCTCGCCGCGGCCCGCGTCCAGCAGACCGGATGCCGCGTGCAGGCGGTTCGCGAACTCGTGGCGCTGCGCGCGCAGCGCGTCGGTCAGGGTGCGGACGCCGTCAAGACGCTCGGTGAGGGCGAGCAGATCGGTCCGGTCGCGGAGGATCGCCGCGGTGCCGAGTGCGCGGGAACCGCGACGCACCGGGCGGACGTCGACATAGACGATGCGGTCGCCGACCGCGAGTCCCGACGGCGCGCCCCCCGTGAGCGCATCGCGCACCGACGGGTCGACCGGGACGTCGCGAAGGGCGGTCCCAGGCGCGGCGGCGACGCCCAGCATCCGCGTCGTCGCCTCGCTCCACACGCGCACGGTGCCGTCCGGGTCCACCGCGACGACACCCTCGTCCGCGCTCTCGAACACGGCGGTCTGCGTCTGGACGAGTGCCGCGAGCTCTTCGGGCTGCAGGCCCAGCGTCACGCGCTCGAGCCGCCGACGCATCAGCAGCGCCGCGACCGCGCCGAGGGCGAGGGCCAGCACGACCGCGACGGCGATGCCGGTGAGGAGGGCGGGCAGATCGCGGAACACGCTGGCTCGCTCGAATCCGACGCTCACCTCTCCGACCGGCCGGTCGCCGTCGCCGGGCGCGTACACGGGCACCTTGGCGCGTGCGGATTCGCCGAGCGTGCCGGACTCCCACGTCACGACCTCGCGCCCGGCGAGGGCGTCGTCGAAGCTCGTGCTCACGACATCGCCGAGCCGGTCCGGGTCGGGGTGGGCGAGACGGATGCCGTGATCGTCGGTGATCACGACGAACAGCACGTCCGTACGGTCCGAGACGGCGGTGGCGTACCCCTGCAGAGGGCCGCCGCGAAGCTTCGCGGCATCCGGCGTGCCGGGGTCGGCGGAGTATTCCGCGACCAGCTCGCGGACGTCGGGGGTCGCCGCGACGCTCCGGGCGATGTTCAGCGCCGAGGACTCCGCTTCGGCGCGCAGCTGCTGCACCCCGAGGAAGAGGAAGACGCCGGCGCACGCCGCCACGACGCACACCTGCGTGACGAACTGGAGGACCAGCATCCTGCTCCCGAACCGCACCCGACCACCTCCTGCGCACAATGAGCGAAAGCCACGTTACGCGCACAACGCGGGGGAATGAGCCTTAGCGCGCGCCCTGGCTCGCGGCATCCCTACGATCGCGGGACCAGGCACCGAACCCGCCGGAGCCGCTTCACGACGAAGGAGTCGCGATGAGCATCGTGCATACCGAGGCAGTCGAGTACCCCGTGGCGTTCACGCCGCCGGACACCGTTCTGGTCATCCTCGGTTTCGTGATGGTGCTGACGTTCATGGCGCTCATCATGACGCGGCGTCTGACGCCGATGGTCGCGCTCATCACCGTCCCGACGATCTTCGGCCTCTTCGCGGGCGCGGGGCTCGGCCTCGGTGATATGGTCATCGACGCGATCGGCGATCTGGCACCGACGGCCGCGCTGCTGATGTTCGCGATCATGTACTTCGGCATCATGATCGACGTCGGCCTGTTCGACCCGCTCATCCGCCTCATCACGCGCCTGCTGGGCGACGACCCCGCGAAGGTCGTGCTCGGCACGGCGATCCTCGCCGGCGCCGTCTCGCTCGACGGCGACGGGTCGACGACGTTCATCATCACGACCTCGGCGATGCTGCCGATCTACCTGCGCCTGGGCATGAGCCCGGTGGTTCTGACCTGCGTCGCGGGCCTCATGAACGGCACGCTGAACATCGTCCCGTGGGGCGGCCCCACGGTGCGCGCCGCCTCGGCGCTCGGCCTGCAGCCGACCGACATCTTCGTCCCCATGCTGCCCTCGCTGGCGACCGGCCTCGTCATCTCGCTGCTGTTCGCCTGGTTCCTCGGCCTCTCCGAGCGACGCCGCCTCGCCGGGACGGTCGACACCTCGCGCCTCGAGGGTGCGGGTGGCGACGGACGCCTCGGCGCGCCGCGCCTGTTCCGCGGCGCGGAGAACAAGCCCGGAGCTCTCGCGCACCTCCGCACCGGCAACATCGTCACCGTCCGCGGTGCGCGCACCGCGGTCGACGCCGCGAAGCTCGTGGACACGGCCGACACCGCCATGGCCGACACCCTGCTCGATCCGAACCGCGCGACCCTCCGACCCAAGCTCATCTGGTTCAACCTCGTGCTGACCCTCGCCGTCATGGTGATGCTCGTGCTCGACATCTACCCGCTGGCCTACGTGTTCATGGTCGGTGCCGCCGTCGCGCTCATCGTCAACTTCCCGCGGCTGAAGACGCAGGCCGACGAGATCGTCGCCCACGCCCCCAGCATCGTCGGCGTCGTCTCGATGGTCCTCGCCGCCGGCGTCCTCGTCGGCGTCTTGAACGGCACCGGCATGGTGTCGGCGATGGCCAGCTGGGTCACCGAGGTCATCCCGCCGTCGCTCGGACCGTTCATGGCGGTGATCACCGGCATCCTCTCGATCCCGTTCACCTTCTTCATGTCGAACGACGCGTTCTACTTCGGCATCCTGCCGATCCTCGCCGAGAGCGCGACCACCTACGGCATCGATCCCGTCGAGATGGCGCGCGCGTCGATCACCGGTCAACCGGTGCACCTGCAGAGCCCGCTCGTCCCCGCGATCCTGCTGCTCGTCTCGCTGGCGGGCGTCAACCTCGGCGACCACCACAAGAAGGTCCTGTGGCGCGCCGCGATCGTCTCGCTCGTGATGCTCGCCGTGGGCGTGCTCGTCGGTTCCATCCCGCTGATGGCCTGAGGCCGGGCGGCCCCGCGTTCCCGGAGCGGGGGATGCCGCTACGGTGAACCGTGCGTGCTCTGGGGGTGCGCAGGGTATGGGGGAGCGATGTCACTGCAGTCTTCCGAGCGCTCGCCGCTCGTCGGCGCACCGATCGTGCGCGACGTTCTCAGAGCAGTCATCGTCACCGCCGCCGCCGTCGCGGTCGTGTGGGCGGCGACGAGCACGTCCCGGCGGTTGTGTACGCCGATCCCGGATTCGTGGTGGGTCGGGGCGATCCCGCCGAACGCTCCGCAGGAGTTCTGCGCGACGATCCATCTCGAGCCGAGCCCGATCGTGTTCGCGGTTCTCGCGCTCGTCCTCGTCCTCTCGATCGCCCGCGTCCTCCGCACGGCGCGGACGGCGGATGAGGGCGGGCGGATCCTGTCGCGGGCAGTCACGGTCATCGTCGTGGTCGTCGGGGCGACCGTGGCCGTCAGTCAGGCGTGGCTGTGGCTGTACGGGTATCCGGGCTCGCTGCCGAGCGGGGAGCTCTTCGTCGTGTCGCCCTTCCCGTTCGCGGGGGGTTCGGTCGAGGACGACACGCTCGGGTTCGCCGTCCTCGGCTGACGAGGAGTCTCAGACCGTCGCGGTCATCCACTCCGAGCGGCGCACTCGCCACCCGAGGGTGCCCAGGCGTGCGAGCATGTAGACGCCGAAGAAGCACGCGGCGAGCCAGGCGAGTCCGCCCGATCCGCCCGGGTGCAGCGCCGAGACGACCGCGAGCGCCGGGATGTACGGCACCAGGTTGAGGCCGCCCGCGATCGCGAGGTACTTCGCATCGCCCGCGCCCATCAGGACGCCGTCGAGGACGAACACGACGCCGCACACGGGCTGCGCGATCGCGAGCACGAGGAGCGCGGGCACGATCAGGGCCGCCAGGTCGGGGTCTCCCGTGAAAGCGAGGCCGATCACGCCCGAGAGCGCGGCGATGAGCACGCCCACGATGACGCCGAACCACGCGCCCCAGGCGACGGTGCGTCCCAGGACGCGTCGCACGAACGGCTCGTCCTGCGCGCCGAGCCCGCGCCCGATGAGAGCCTGTGCCGCGATCGCGAGGGCGTCGAGCGCGAATGCCGCGGTCGAGAAGATCGTGAACGCGACCTGCCAGCCGGCGAGCTCCGCGGTGCCGAGCCCCGTCGCGACCGCGACCGTGGCGAGGAACGCGGCGCGCAGCGACACCGTTCGCAGGAAGAGCCAGCCGCCCGAGCGCGCCGACCCGCGCACCCCGTCGCGCTGGGGGAGGACGGATGCCGCGTGGCGCCGCGCGAGCCGTCCGATGACGACGACGTAGGCCGCCACCATGCCCCACTGCGCGGCGACGGTGCCGGCGGCGGACCCGGCGATGCCCCAGCCGAATCCGTAGATGAACAGCCAGTTGAGCAGGGCGTTCGCGCCGAAGCCGAGGCCCGCGATCCAGAGCGGGGTGACGGTGTCCTGCATGCCGCGCAGCAGTCCGGTGGCGGCGAAGACGATGAGCATGGCGGGCAGGCCCCACATCGACATCGCGAGGTAGGTCACCGCTTGTTCGGCGACCTCGCGGCTGGCGCCGAAGAGGTCGACGAGCCACGGCGTCGCGAGCGTGCCGAACAGCGCGAGCAGGGCGCCGAGGCCGAGGGCGAGCCAGAGTCCGTCGATACCGACGCTGACGGCGCTCTTGCTGTCGCCTGCTCCGAATCGGCGGGCGACAGCGGGAGTGGTCGAGTAGGCGAGGAAGACCATGAGGCCGACGATCGTCTGCAGCACCGCACCGGCGATGCCGAGGCCCGCGAGCGGGACGACGCCGAGATGGCCGATCAGGGCGGCATCCACGATGAGGAACATCGGCTCGGCGATCAGCGCACCGAGCGCCGGCACGGCGAGGCGCAGGATCTCGCGGTTCAGGGTCGGCGCAGACATGATTTTCAGCCTAGAGGTGACCGGCGACCCGGCTCACCGGCGGTCAGCTCGCGGCCGGCTCGTACCGTCGGGGCTCGTGCGTCCGGGCGACGAGGGTGCGGAGCGCCTCGAGCGAGCCGGTCACGAGACCGGCGGCGCGCGCCTGCACGAGGATGTTCCCGAGCGCGGTCGCCTCGACCGGGCCCGTGAGAACGGGGACGCCCGCCCGATCGGCGGTGCGCTGGCAGAGGAGCTCGTTGAGCGAACCGCCGCCGACGATGTGGATGACGCGCACGTCGACCCCGCCGATACGGCCGGCCTCGTGCGCGGCGTCGGCGAAGGCCTGCGCGAGGGACTCGACGATGCTCCGGGCGATCTCGGCCCGGCTCTGCGGCGCCGCGACCCCGTGCTCTTCGCACCACGCGGTGATGCGCGTCGGCATGTCGCCCGGAGGCAGGAAGCGGGCGTCGTCGACGTCGAACACTGCGACCGGTCCGGGTACCGAGGCCGCCGCGGCGAGCAGCTCGCCGAGTTCGACCTCGTGCCCGTCGCGCTGCCACCCGCGGACCGTCTCGCTGAGGATCCAGAGACCCATGACGTTTCGGAGCAGGCGAGTACGGCCATCGACGCCGCCCTCGTTCGTGAACTTCCCCTCGCGGGCCCCGTCGGTGAGAACCGGGCGCTCGACTTCGACGCCCACGAGCCCCCACGTGCCGCACGAGATGTACGCCGCGTCGCTCGACGCCATCGGAACGGCGACGACAGCGGATGCCGTGTCGTGCGACCCGACAGCTGTCACCGCTGTGCGGGGTCCGCCGAGGCTCGCGGCGACATCGGCGGTGAGGCGTCCGAGGGGCTCGCCGGGGGAGATGAGAGGCGCGAGCAGGTGCTGCGGCAGACCGAGGGCGGCCGTCAGGTCGGCATCCCATTCGCCCGTGTCGGCCCGGAGGAGACCCGTCGTCGACGCGTTGGTGCGTTCGGCGCGCGCCTGGCCGGTGAGCCAGAACCCGATGAGGTCGGGGATGAGCAGGGCGTGTTCGGCGAGGCGCAGCACCGAGCGGTCCTCGGCGGCGAGCTGGTAGAGCGTGTTGAACGGCAGGAACTGCAGGCCGTTGCGGGCGAACAGCTCCGCGTGCGGGTGCGTCGCATGGACCGCCCCGACGCCGCGCGCGGTGCGCTCGTCGCGGTAGTGGAACGGCTCCCCGAGAAGGCGTGAACGCGCGATCAGGCCGTAGTCGACGGCCCAGGAGTCCACACCGATGCTGGCGATCTCGGTGTCGCCGCGCAGCGCCTCGCGGAGCCCGTCGAGCACGGAGCCGTAGAGGCCGAGGACGTTCCAGTGCAGCCCGTCGGCGATCCGGATCGGGTCGTTCGCGAAGCGCGCGACGGTCGCCGTTTCGAGCGTGTCCGCGCCGACGTGACCGACGATCACCCGGCCGCTCGTCGCCCCGAGGTCGACGGCGGCGACGGTGCCGCGCGCGACGCTCACGGGGTGAGGGCGGCCAGGCGCGCGGCGAAGCGGGCCAGCGTGAGGGAGGCGGCATCCCCCTCATCGGGACGGTTGAGGTGGCCGTGGTCGGTGCCGGGCTCGATGACGTGCTCGACGTCGCGGCCCGCGGCCGAGAGCGTCCGGGCGAAGTGCTCGCTCGAGACGCGGAGCTCGTCGACGTCCCCCGCGACGATCAGCGTCGACGGGAACTCGGCGAGGTCGTCCGCTGACGCGAGCCCGGGGATCGCTGCGAGGGGCGCGTCGACGACCGATCCGCCGAGATAGTTCTCGTACATGCCGCGGACGGCATCCGGCCCGAACCGGTCGGCCGCCGGACGGGCGTCGAGCGCGGCGCGCAACTCGCCCTCGGGTGCGGGCTGTTCTGCCAGGAGCGTCGGGTAGGCGAGCAGGACGAGAGCGGGCAGGTGCCGGTCGTTCTGGATGAGGCGCAGGACGGCGCCGGTCGCGATGTTCGCTCCCGCGCTCGCTCCGCCGATCGCGAGCCGCGCCGGATCCACTCCGAGCGTCGCGGCCTCGGCCAGAAGCCAATCCCAGGCGGCGAGGGTGTCGTCAGATGCCGCGGGGTACCCCGCGCGCTCGCGGCCGGGCTCCGTTGCGGGGGCCTCCCACCCGTCGGGCAGCGGCGCCAGGCGGTAGTCGACGGAGAGGACCGTGGTCCCGGCATCCGCCAACGTGCCTGCGACGTGGTCGGCTTCCGGCATGTCGATGTCGCCGGCGGCGAATCCGCCGCCGTGCAGCCACACGAGTCCCGGGGTGGGGCGCTCGAGCACGCGGGCGGGGTAGACGCGGACGAGGCCGCCGGCGGCTCCGTAGGGGGTGGGGATCTCGCTCATCGGTCGATCATGCACCCCAGCCGGCCTGCGTGCCGCCGACGCGCTCGTCGGCGATCTTCTGCAGGTGACCGGATGCCGCGAACGCGGCCATCGGGTCGGCGGGAAGCCCGCGCGACTCGCGCCATTCGGCGAGAGCGGGACGAACGTCGGTGTAGAAGGCGTCCATGAGGATGCCGTTGGCTCCGAGCACGTCGTTGGCCAGCTGCGCGGCGGTGAGCGCCTCCCGGTCGACGAGCAGCGCCCGCGCCGTCATCTCCTGCACGTTGAGCACCGAGCGGATCTGGCCGGGGATCTTGTCCTCGATGTTGTGGCACTGGTCGAGCATGAAGGCGACATCGGGATTGTTCAGCCCGCCGCCGCGGACGACCTCCGTGAGGATGCGGAACAGCTGAAACGGGTCGGCGGAGCCCACGATGAGGTCGTCGTCGGCGTAGAAGCGCGAGTTGAAGTCGAACGAGCCGAGCTTCCCGAGGCGCAGCAGCTGCATGACGATGAACTCGATGTTCGTGCCCGGCGCGTGGTGGCCGGTGTCGAGGCACACCATCGCCTTGTCGCCGAGAGCGGCCACCTGGGCGTAGGACGTGCCCCAGTCGGGAACGTCGGTGTGGTAGAACGACGGTTCGAAGAACTTGTATTCGAGCACGAGGCGCTGCGCGTCGCCGAGGCGGGCGTAGATCTGCTGCAGCGAGTCCTGCAGGCGGTCCTGGCGTCCGCGCATGTCGTTCTGGCCGGGGTAGTTCGACCCCTCGGCGAGCCAGATCTTGAGGTCGCGCGACCCCGTCTCGTGCATGATGTCGATGCACTCGAGGTGGTGGTCGATCGCCTTGCGACGGATCGCCTCGTCGTGATGGGTGAGGGCGCCGAACTTGTAGTCCTCGTCCTGGAACGTGTTCGAGTTGATCGTGCCCAGCTGCACGCCGAGATCCTCGGCGTGACGGCGGAGGGCGGCGTAGTCGTCGACCTTGTCCCACGGGATGTGCAGGGCGACGGTGGGAGCCAGAGCGGTGTAGCGGTTGACCTCGGCGGCATCCGCGATCTTCTCGAACGGATCCCGCGGGGTGCCGGCCGTCGCGAAGACGCGGAACCGGGTGCCGGAGTTGCCGAACGCCCAGCTGGGCAGTTCGATGGCCTGCCCCTCGAGCTGGGTGAGGATGTCGGAGGACAGCGTGGTCATGAGGAGTCGCTTTCTGAGGATGCGGCGGCTGTCGCCAGCTGGTCGTGCAGGTTGAAGACTTCGGCCAGCGGCGTTGCCGCCTGATCCGGGCGGCCGTCGAGCCCGATGAAGAAGTGGGCCATCTCGGCCTCCCATCGCGCGGCGATCGGCGAGGCGGCGAGGTATGCCTGCGCCGCGGTGTCGTCGTCGACCTCGTAGTAGCCGAACAGCCGGCCGCCGTCGCCGAGGAACAGCGAGTAGTTGCGCCGACCCGCCGCCTCGATCTCGGTCAGCATCTCGGGCCACACGGGCGTGTGGCGCGCGACGTACTCGTCGATGAGGGCGGGGTCGATCTGAAGCTGGAAGGCGACGCGGGTCATGTCACTCCTTCGTGAGGCCGAGGTCGAGAATCGGGAAGCGTTTCATGAAACGATTCAAGATCTTGAACAGTAACGTGGGTCCGAAGCATCCGTCAAGGCAGGTCACGTGGCAGTCAGTGTGAAGGACGTCGCTCGCGCGGCGGGAGTGTCGGTGGGGACCGTGTCGAACGTCCTCAACCGGCCCGAAAAAGTCTCCCCGGCGACGGTGGAACGCGTGCACGCGGCCATCGCCGAACTCGGTTTCGTGCGTAACGACGCCGCGCGTCAACTGCGGGCAGGACGCAGTCGGACCGTCGGGCTCGTCGTCCTCGACTCGGCCAACCCGTTCTTCGCCGAGGTCGCCCGCGGCGCCGAAGAGAGGGCCGCCGAGCACGGGGTGACCGTCTTGCTCGGCAGCAGCGGCCAGGAGGCGGCTCGTGAGAACGCCTACCTCGACCTGTTCCGCGAGCAACGGGTCAACGGCGTGCTGCTCACGCCGCTCGCCCTCGACGAGGCGCGCGCTGAGGCCCTCGAGACCGCGGGCGTGCCGATCGTGCTCGTCGATGCCGAGGCCGACGGCGACCTGCCCTCGGTGGCCGTCGACGACGTCGAAGGCGGATACCTGGCCGTGCAGCACCTGCTGCAGCAGGGGCGCCGCCGGATCCTGTTCGCCGGAGGCCCGGCATCCGTCCGCCAGGTGGCGGACCGCCTCGAGGGTGCGCGGCGCGCGCTCGCGGAGGTGACCGATGCGACCCTCGAGGTGGCGACGACCGACGAGCTCACGGTGCTCGCGGGGCGCCTCGTCGGCGAGGAGCTCGCCCGACGCGACGCGACCGAGCGGCCGGACGGCGTGTTCTGCGCGAACGACCTGCTGGCCGTCGGGGTGCTGCAGGGTGCCGGCATCCTCGGTTCGCTGCGCGTGCCCGAGGACCTCGCCCTCATCGGCTACGACGACATCGACTTCGCGCAGTCGACGGTCGTGCCCCTGAGCTCGATCCGCCAGCCCGCACGCGAGATCGGTGCCGCGGCCGTCGACGCGCTGTTCGCGACGCTGTCGGATCCGGATGCCGCGCCGCAGCGCATCCGCTTCCGCCCCGAGCTCGTCGTCCGGGCGTCCACCGCGGGCTGACGCGCGGCGCGGACTGTCCGCGGAAGCCGGGTGCTCGGCGCGGCCTGCCACCCGCCGCTGGTGTCCACATCATGTTCTCTCGTCGAGACCACACGCTATGCGCGTACAGAACGTGTGCGCTCGACGGGAGCACATGATCTGGATCAAAAGGGGTGCGAGATGCCGGGGCTCCCGCGCCCCCGCGGTTCGACAATCCGGCATCCATTGACACGATTCAACACCGCGCCTAGGCTCGGCGGACGACTGGGAAAACGCATTCCATCACGAGTTCAAGGGTGAACAGCATGAGAAGACCCGTCCGCACGTCCGTCGTCGCCGCGCTCGCCGCAGCGGCCCTCGTCGTCCCGGCGCAGGCCGCGGTCGCGCACCCCGGCCATGGCCCGGGCAAGCCGAAGCCGGCCGCCTCACCGCAGCTCGAGAAGCTCGACCGCGGCCTCGTCGCCCTGCCGGGCGACGGCGGCATCCACCTCACGTGGCGCCTGTTCAAGAGCGAAGCGACCGGCGCCTCCGCGACCGGCCTCACCGGCACCGACTTCGTCGTGAAGCGCGACGGCAAGCGCATCGCGACGGTCACCGACTCGACGACGTACGTCGACCCGGACGGCACCGAACGCTCGCGCTACACGGTCTCGCCGCTGCAGGGCAAGCGCGAGGGCAAGCCGTCGGAGAAGGTGACGGTGCAGGGGTCGCCGTTCCTCGACATCCCGCTCACGAAGCCCGCCGACGGTGTCACGCCGGCGGGTGAGGCCTACACCTACTCGGCGAACGACGTGTCGGTCGGCGACGTGGACGGCGACGGCGCGTACGAGTACGTCGTCAAGTGGGACCCGTCGAACTCCAAGGATGTCTCGCAGGTCGGCTACACCGGACCGGTCTACATCGACACCTACAAGCTGGACGGCACGCTGCTCAATCGCATCGACCTGGGCGTCAACATCCGCGCCGGTGCTCACTACACGCAGTTCCTCGTCTACGACTTCGACGGGAACGGCAAGGCCGAGATCATGATGAAGACGGCTCCGGGAACCAAGAGCACGGAGTACAAGAAGGGCAAGGCGAAGAAGTCCGAATACGTCACGATGCCGAAGGCCGATCGTAAGGCCGGCTACTCGCACTCCGACGACTATCGGCTGAGCGCCGACGACTACGCGTCGCACCTGGCCGATGTCTTCCAGGGCTGGTCGGAGCGGCCCGAGGTCGTCTCGGGTCAGTGGCCCGCGACCCTCGAAGAGGCGCTCGGCACCGAACCGACGCACGACTACCCGCTCTCCCGCGCCGACGCCGAGGAACTCGTCGACTACTTCATCGACGTCTACGCCCCGTCGCGTTCGGCCCGCAACGTGCTGCGGAACTTCGAGGGCTTCATCGTCGACGGGCCCGAGTACCTGACGGTGTTCGAGGGCAAGACGGGCAAGGAGCTCGAGACCGTGCGCTACGAGCCGGGCCGCGGTGACGACGGCCTGCTGTGGGGCGACTACGCCATGTCGCGAATCGAGCCCGGCAACCGTGTCGACCGCTTCCTCTCGGGGGTCGCCTACCTCGACGGGAAGCGTCCGTCCGCGGTGTTCGCCCGCGGCTACTACACACGTTCGACGGTCGCGACGTACGACTGGAACGGCAAGCATCTGACGAAGCGCTGGTTCGTCGACAGCGGGCACGTCCCGATGACGAACCCTTTCAACGACGGTCCGCACGGCCGCGACGGCACCGACCCCGAGTACGGCACGCTGACGACGCAGGGCTTCCACAGTCTGAGCGCGGCGGACGTCGACGGCGACGGCAAGCAGGAGATCGTTTACGGCTCGGCGACGCTCGACGACGACGGCAGCCTGCTCTACTCGTCGTTCGACACGATGCCCGAGGGCAGTGCGACTCCGGGCGAGAACGTGCGCCTCGGACACGGTGACGCGATGCACGTCGGCGATTTCGACCCCAACCGCCCCGGCAAGGAGATCTTTACCGTCCACGAGGGCGGCGCGTACGCCCCGTACGGGACGGCGATGCGGGATGCCGCGACGGGCGAGGTGCTCTTCGGCGCCTACTCCGGCCGCGACACCGGCCGCGGCATGGTCGGCGACGTCCGCCCCGACGTCCCGGGTATCGAGGCCTGGTCGAGCATGCCCGCAGGGACGGATGCCTCGGGTCTTCTCTCCGCCGCGGGAGACATCCTGCAGCCCACCAATCCCGGCACGAACATGTCGATCCGGTGGGCCGGCGACCTGACCACGCAGATCGTGAACGGGGCGCAGACCGCGACCCCGACGATCGACGACTGGACGCGCGGGACGATGCTCACGGCATCAGGCACCCTCACCAACAACGGCACGAAGGGCAACCCGTCCCTCGTGGCAGATGTCTTCGGGGACTGGCGCGAGGAACTGCTCGTGCGCACGGCGGATTCGTCGGCCCTGCGCATCTACGTCTCGACCGAGCCGACCGAGCACAAGCTCTACACGCTCATGCACGACCCGCAGTACCGGGCCGAGATCGCGCGTCAGCAGACGACGTACAACCAGCCCGCGTACACGGACTTCTACCTGGCGTCCGACATGTCCTTCGAGGACGTGCCGCTCGGATCGAAGCGCGGGCGCTGAGCCCGGCCTTCGCCGAGCGCGCCGCCTGATGCCAAACGCGCCCATTGTTGCCCTCCAACAGTGGGCGCGTTCGGCACGAGCGGGCGCACTCGGGTGCGCGGCCTCCCACCGTCCGGATCATGTCCTCTCACTGAACGCACACGACGTGCGCGCGCATATCGTGCCGCTTCGGCGAGAGGACATGATGTCGACGGGGTGGAAAGGGCTTAGCTTCCGCGGACGACGGCGTTGACCTTGCGCTGCCAGTCGCGCAGCTGCCACATGGGGTGGTGCGGCGCTGCGTTCGAGCAGGGGAGGACGCCCCACACGCCGTGGTCGAGGGCGGTGCGGATGCCGTGTTCGGCGAGGCCGCGACCGACCTCGCCCTCCTCGAACGTGCCGTGCAGGGGCGTGTAGCCGACCCATCCCTCGCCGACGAGCGCTGGGACGCCCTGCCAGCGCGCCCACTCCGCGATCGCGATCACGCGGGACTCGATCTCGCGGCGCATCACTTCGGCGTACCGCGGATACTCCCTGCCCAGCCACGCATCCCAGGCGTCGACGTCGACCCAGTCGTAGCCGTAGATCATCTGGTCGGTCACGACGGTCGCCCGCAGCTTCCACTCGGCCGGCCGGCCGTACTCGGCGGTCGTCGGCGCGTCCGGCAGGAGCAGCGCGCGCAGTTCCGCATTCGGGAACCCCTCGCTTCCCTCCGACCGGATGTCGATCCGCTGCTGGAGCGCGTCGAGCACCCCGTAGCTGTACACGTGGAACTGCGCGGCGCCGAGCCCATCCGGCACCCGGTGCATCGCGAGGTGCGGAGGCTTGCCGTAGCTGGCGGTGATCAGAAGGTCTGGATGCCGCGATCGCAGGCGCGCGACCTTGTCGGCACCGCCGTCCTTCAGTGCCGGCAGGATCGAGAAGTCGACCTCGTTGTGCAGCTCGACGAGCGCGACCAGGTCGCGGAATCCCTGCGCATCGATCCAGGCGAGCATCCGGTCCCAGGCGTCGGCCAGTGCCCGGTAGCGCTCCGCGAGCGGGACGGCGTCGATCGCCTCGAACCACCGCGGCGACCGCGCGAACGACGGCGACTGCTGGTACTCCCAGCTCGCGAGGATCAGCACGAGCCCGTGACGCCGAGCGGCGGCGAACAGTTCGGCCAGGTGGGTGATCAGGTCGATCCGGTAGCCGCCGGGGGTGTCGTACCAGCGGGTCCGTTGCCCGTAGTACCCGCCGCCGGGCGCGGCGCCCAGCCCCTCGACGTCGAGGTCCCGGGCGAGGTCGTCGAGCCCGAGCCCGCCGAACAGCAGCATCGGCGCCGCGCAGATGCGGATCGCGTTGTAGCCGAGCGCGGCGGCGTCGGCGCACGCGGCATCCAGGTCGGCGTAGACATCGCCGTGGCCGGCGCGGGTGTACCAGGAGAAGTCCCACAGCGTGATGGCCAGGCGCTCCGGCAGGTGCGCCGGAACCGGACCGGTGAGGCCGCTCCTGTCGGCGGCGACGGTGCCGGAACCCAGGTAGCGCTCGGTCATGCGTCCATCCTCTCGGGTGTTGTCGCGGATGCCGCATCCGCGCGACCCTGCGCAGCGAGAGCGCGCAGCGCCTCGGCGTGCGCGCGGCGACGCGCGGGGGTGTCGAGATCGAACACGAGCAGTTCCGGGAGTGAGGTCGCGAAGTAGTCCACGGCGTCGGGCGCCGCGTCGATCTCGGCGGCCCGCGCGTCGAGGGCGTCCCAGGCGGCGGCCGCCAGCTCGCGCTCGCCGAGCCGGGTGTGCGCGACTCCGATCCAGTACGTCGCGGCGTCCGCGGGTCGCGGCGCGACCGCGAGCGGCGTCGCAGCGCGGGCGGCCTGCCACGCGGCATCCGCTCCCGGCGCATCGCCGACAAGACGGCGCGCGTCGCCGAGCAGGACGAGTCGTTCCGCGAGCGGGACGGACGGATGCCGCCCCTCGCCGAGGTTCGCGGGCGCGACGACGCCCGCCTCGAGCAGACCCACCGCCGGGGCGGCGTCGCCGACGGCGAGGAGCCGTCGCGCGACCGCGCACGCGGCCCGGTCGTACGCGGCCAGGACGACACCCTCGCCGCCCTCGAACGCGCGGAAAGTGCGCGTCGTCACGATGGCCCACGCCTCGTCTATGCGCCCGGCGTCGAGAAGCAGCCCGACATGCACGACGGACAGGTCGTCGCGCGCCGGGATGACATCGCGGTGCCGCTCGATCAGGGTCAGTCGGGTCGCGGCATCCGTCCCCATCAGCTGTGCGACGAGGTCGCGCTCGAGGACGAGCCGTCCATCGACGCGGGCGTGGAGCGCCCGCTCGTAGAGGTCGGCGGCGTCGGCGGGATCCCCGCCCGCGCGCACCGTCGCGAGTGCGAGGTTCCGGAGGGTGACGGGGTCGGCGGCGCCGCCGTCGACCGCGCGCTGGAGGGCATCGCGAGCATCGGCGTCGCGCCCGGCATCGATGAGCCACGAGCCCAGCAGGCTCGCCGCCGCGATCGACCCCCGTGCTGCACCGGTGACCAACGCGTCGTACTGGTCGAGGCCGGCGGGGAACGCGCCATCGAGGTCAAGCGCATCGGTCGCCGCACGCTCGGTCGCCGCTGTGCCGGCGTCGCCGAGGGCATCCGCCCATGCTGCGCGCAGAAGGCGGCGCGTAGGTTCGACGTTGCCGAACCCGGCAGGCCCCGTCGTCGTCGTTGCCGTCACCTCGAGCGCCTCGCGCCATGCACCGACTCGGGCGAACTCCGCGCCCGCATCGAGCGCGGTGCGCGGGTCGGCCGGCGTGCCCGCTCCCGCGAGCAGCATGGTCACGGGGTCGAGCGGGTCGGCCGCGACGAGCGCGTCGAGCGTCTCGCGGGCTTCCTCCTCGCGGCCGAGCTCGCGGAGCGCGAAGACCCGCACCCGTCCCGCCTCGGGAATGGATGCCGCCGCCTCGGCGAGCCGCAGCGCGTCGCCGGGCCGCCCGGCCCGAAGCGCGATGCGCGCGCGGCCGAGCGCCGCGGGCGCCGCCCAGACCGCGTTCCAGCCGGCGCGACCCCATCTGCGGTCTGCGCCGGCGGCGTCGCCGAGCCGCTCGAGGACGAGCGCGAGCAGCGCGTGCGCCTCGCCGTCGCGCGGGTTCAGGTTGCGACGGGTCTCGCGCGCCACCGCGATCTCGAGGTGCTCCCGCGCGGCGGCGTACGCGCCGCGGTGCAGGTGCCACGCGCCGAGCGCGGTGCGGGCGCGGATGTCGCCCGGATCGCGGCGGAGCAGCTCGTCGAGGTACGGCAGCGGCGACCGGGTCGGATGCCGGTACTGGATGAGGTGCATCGCGGTCGCGTACAGCTCGTCGGCCGCGTCGATTTCGGTCGGCTGCGGCGGTGCCGTGGCGACCCACGGTTCGCCGGCATCGTCGTCGCGGCGGCGCCACGCCACGAGCTCGCGGTCGTCGGCGTGGATGGTCACCCCGTCGACCTCGCCGGCCACCTCGGTGGCCCAGGGCGCGTCCGGTCCGAGCGGCGTCGCCGCGTCGATCGTCAAGCCGTCGGTCAGCGTGATCGCGATGCGGGCGTCGAACGCGCTGGTGGCGATCGCGGAGACGCGTGAACCGGACACCGACACCGCGGCATCCGTCGTCGCCTGCCGCACCGGACCGGTCGCGTGGATCGGGTACCAGTACTGCCGGAACGTCTTCGTCTCGCCGGGGACGAGCCAGGCGAAGTCGGGCTGGTTGTCGGTGTAGACGCCCGCCATGAGCTCGACGTACGGGCCGTCGGTGTCGGTCAGCTGGTCGTCCCACGCGCGGCCAATGGGTCCGTCGCCCCAGGTCCACTGCTTCTTGCCGGGCGAGGTTGCGGGGTCGGCCCAGTGGACGAACCCGGCGTCCGCGGTGTGGTCGTACCCGCCGAAGAAGCCGTCCTCGGTGTCGGTGATCATGTACGAGGTCGGCACCGGGATGTTGCTGTAGACGTCGATGCGGTCGGCGTCAGGTCGCTCGGCGGCGAGGGCCGGGTAATCGACGCCGTAGTACGGACGGTCGGCGCGCGGGAAGGCTGTGATCGCGCGGCGGGCGTGGTCGGCGACGAACCGGACGTCGTCGGGGAAGAACGATTGGTACCGCTCGTGTGAGCGCGCGGCGACGTTCGCCCACCAGAGGAAGGTCTGCGGCACGTCGGTGCGGTTGTGCAGGCGCGCGTCGAGCTCGATGAGCGACGAGCCCGGACGGAGTCGGATGCCGTGGAGCCCACGCATCCGCTGGAGCGGATCGAGATCGCTGTGCCAGACCACGACCCCGCCGTCGCGCTCGCGCTCGATGCGCGAATCGACCGGCAGGAACGTCGCGGGGCGGTGGTGCTGCGGCCAGTTGAACTCGACACCGCCCGACATCCAGGGGCCGGCGAGCCCGACGAGCGCGGGCTTGATGACGTTGTTCCGGTAGAAGAAGTCGTAGCCGGCGACCTTGTCGTAGCCGATGTGGATGCGGCCGCCGATCTCGGGCAGGAGCATCAACCGGACGTAGGCGTTCTCGAGGTGGATCGCGCGCCACAAGCGCGGGCGCTTGGTGTGCGAGATCGTCTCGGTCATCGGCAGCGGGTACACCCTCCCGCTCGAGCCCTGATAGACGCGCCGTTCGAGGAACGCCGGGTACGGGTCGGGAGTGCCGGGCTCGTACGTGTCGATCTCGACGTCGTCCGCCCAGCAGGCCACACCGCCGGCGTCGAGGATCGCCTGCTGGTCGGCCGGCGCGGCAGGCAGGTCGATCCGGCTGGTGGCGCGGCGGGGCAGGGTGTCGTCGTCGGTCACGAGGCGAATCTACGGTCGGCGGGGTCGGCGCTCCATGCCCGATCGCCGCGTGGGCATGGACGATCCGATGGTCAGCGACGCGGTGGCCGCTGGGTGGCAGGATGGGGTCGTGGAACGGGCGGAAGGCTTCGAGCGGCAGAGGTTGAGCGTCGTCCCGCGACCGCTCGTCGAGGCGGCATTGCTCAGGCCGGTCACGCGTCGGATCGTCGTGACGGATGCAGGCTACTTCCCACGCGCCGCCGACCATGGGCGCCACCGCCCGAACGGCGCGGCCGAGACAATCGTGATCGTCTGCGTCGACGGCAGCGGGTGGGTCGAGGCGGGTGGACAGCGCACGCGCGTCGGCTCGTCGACCGCGATCGTGCTGCCCGGCGGCATCCCGCATTCATACGGTGCGTCCGCCGACGATCCCTGGACGATCTGGTGGTGCCATGTGCGCGGTTCCGACGTCGCGGAGCTGCTCGACGCAGCCGACATCTCACCGGCGCGCGTGACGCTGTCGCTGCGCGGAGCCGACCGGGCGACGGCGATGCTCGACGAGATCTCGACGTCGCTCGAGCGCGACACGACGCCCGCGCGTCTGGTTGCGACGTCCGGCATGGCGTGGCGGCTGCTCACGCAGCTCGCGGTCGACCGACTGCTCCCCGAGCACGGCACCCCACTCGAGCGCGCGCTCCGCTATCTCGAGGACCGCGTCGACGGGAGCGTCCACGTCCCTGAGCTCGCCGCGATGGTCGGGGTGTCGCCGTCGCACCTGGCCTCCCTCTTCCGCGAGGCGACCGGGGGCGGCGTCGTCGCGCACCACCTCGCGCTGAAGATGGCGCGCGCACGGCGCCTGCTCGACACCACCGACCTCCCCGTCGCCGAGATCGGCCGCCGCGTCGGCATGGACGACCCGTTCTACTTCTCCCGCCGGTTCCGCATCACTCACGGGGTGGCTCCGACGGCCTACCGGGAGCACCGCAAGGGGTGAGCGGATGCCGCGGGCGCGGCACTTGCTGCTATCGCGGCAGGTCGCGCAAAACCTCGTCGGGCTCGAAGGAGGAGGCGCGCGCCGCAGGGACCAGCGCCCCTAACGTAAAACATATGATCGCGCCGAAAGCGAGCCACCCAAGCGTTCCCGCGAACGAAGCGTCAAGCGGGAGCGTCACAGATACCCCGAACAAGGTCACGCCCCCGGCAAGGTGAAGCGTGGCGCCCCCGAATGCGGCCAGCAATGCTCCGATGATTCCTACGGCGGCGCCCTGGGCGCCCAGTTGGAGGATGAAAGTACCAACGACTTCGCGCCGTCGCCAGCCGAGCGCTCGAAGCACGCCGATTTCCCCTCTACGTGCTGCGAGTGCGGTCGCCGACGTCGTCCACCCGAGTATCACGAGGAGGAGGACCACGACCGCCGTGAGGATAGGTCGAAGCCCCAGCAAGAAGCTTTGCGCGGACGTGACTCCCGTGAGCATGGAAGCGAGGCTTGAGGGAGCATACCCATCGTTCTGAAGCTCTCCGACGAACTCGGGGACGTTGGCAACGTCGCGCAACACGACGTAGGCCTTTGGGTAGGTGAAATTCGCGTCGACCCAATCGAGAGTGTGTCCACCGGCATCGGCTACGGAGCCCATCACCATTCTGTCGATTGCGTAGCCCGCGCTTGGGCCGTCAACGCCTGCGACACGGTCGTCGTAGATGCCGACGACTTCCGCGGTCGAGTCGACTCCGGATCCCACACCACCAGCGTCGCGCCGAATGTGTTGAGTCTCGACAGTTGTGCCGACTGCGACGCCAAGTTCGGTCGATGCCCCCTGCGAGATGACGACCTCGCCAGGGCCCGCAGGTTCCCGCCCGTCTATCAGGGGTGGCTGTACCGCGGAGATTCGAGGCGTCAATGATACTGAGACTGACCCGTTCGCAGACGTGATGACGAAGTCCACCTGCACCCAGCCCTGTACCGATTCCACCCCGTCTTTGTTTGCGAGGGCATCGAGGTTCTCACGGGTCAGCGGTCTCGGGTCGGCTTCCATGCCGAACGCACCCACTTCGACGGTCCGAAGCACGGCTGCTCCAAGTCCGTCGGATCGTTCCGCGGTGGCTGTCGCGGAGTGCGCGATGGCCGGTAGCGCGACGCCAAACAGTCCCACGCTGAGGGCGCCAATGGTGAGAGCGGTTGCCGCGCGGCGCACGGCTGCGGGAATGAGCCACCCCGCGAGGCGAATCGGCCTCACCTTGCACCTGCCATGAGATTGACTATCGCGTCGGCGATACTTCCGACACGAGCATCATGCGATGCGATCAATACGCATCGCCCCTCGTCGGCCAATCGCCGGAACAATCCCAGCACCGTCTGCGCGTTCTCGTCGTCGAGTGAGGACGTCGGCTCATCCGCGAGCACGGCGGCGGGTGCATGCTGTACGGCTCTCGCTATCGCGACCCGTTGCTGCTCCCCGCCAGAGAGCGTCTTGGCCAGGCTCCGGGCGCGATGGGAGATTCCGACTAACGCAAGGGACGACGCGATCCTGTCGTGCTGCGTGCGCGTGTGGGCGAGCGACACGTTCTGTTCCACCGTCAAATCTCCAAACAGCCTCGGCTGCTGGGGGACGAAGCCGAGCAGCCGCTGGCGAGCGTCCGTTCTTCGTGCGTCCGGTGCATCTGTGAGGTCCTCACCATCGAGCAACACGGTGCCCGAATCGGGCCGCGTGAGCAGGCCGGCGATGCCGAGCAGCGTCGATTTGCCCGAACCGGACGCGCCAGCCAGCCAAACGACAGCACCGTTCGGAGCCAGCACGGATGTTTCCGCAAGAGCTCGCACATACGTGCCGCCCGTATTGTAGGACTTACTAACTGTGCGAAGTTCGAGCATTGATTTCCCTATAGACCAAAACCGGAGTTGACTGCTTTTCGCGTCACCTGGAGTTCACAGGGAGAGGATGGGTCTGGGGTCACTCGGTACATTTCCGTAGACACGTCGCACCCCTTCAACGCGGAGAGTCGGGCCCGCAACTGTTTCACATCCGATCCCGTGAGTGCGTCGGGCTGGTTAGCAATGACGCTAAGGCGGTGAAGAAAGAGGGGGCTATCGTCCTGAAGCGCGATGGTCGACGCCACAAGATCGTCTAAATGATCGGCATAGGCCGTGAGTACCTCATCGGAGTTTGCGAACACTCCATCCTGCGCGGTGATCAACATTGCATCAATAGTCTGTTCGTCTTCCTCTACGAGCGGCCACGGCTCAACAATTACATCTCCTGGCTGCGCCTCCAGCCATGCGAGAGCATCGAGGACATCGAGTACTTCTCGCGCGTTGTCCCGGCCGAGGTGGGTGCCCGCGTAGGTCTCACTCGTTTCCGACACCTGGCGTTGCAGCTCCGAGTCGAGAGGCTCGATGGCAGCAACTATCGCGAGCGCGCGAGCTCTGTCTACCGGGGAAAGACTGGTGCCATCCGTTAGGAGCTTCTTGAGGTAGTCCGCCGTGGGCTGGTCGGCTACCAGGTCTCGAAACTCATCCCCAAGGGTTGCCAGCGCCTCGTATGTGCCGTAGATGGTCCCCTGTTCATGTACAACCAGTCGGTAAAGCCCCGTGCCCGGGTCGATGCGAGGGGCCGCTCGCTGCAAGTACGCTTCGAAAGAGTCTTGGTCGGCGCCCGCCGAATCGAGGATGCTGGACAAGCTCGCGGCGAGGAGATCCTCTCCTTCGCGGAGTTGGCGCAGGGCCGCGTCAGCGTCGAAAGCCGCGGCACTTGCGTCCCACCCATCAACGACCTCGCCGCGCGCATCGAGAATTCCGGCGGCCTCGACCTCGAGGATTCCTTCAATCGTCGAGAAATCCATTGAGGTGGTGAGCTGTCCGTGCCATTCACAGGAACCGCCGAGAAGCTCACAACTCGACAGCGTTCGTGAAGCAGCCAGCACCCCGCCGCGTCCCAGCTCGGCGAGCGCCCTCGCGCGTTCCAGAATGGGGGGTCGAGCGATCGATGTGTCCACTTTGGCGGCGAGGGCCAACAGCCAAACATGAGTTGCTTCATCGATGGGATCGCTGGCGACAGCCAACTCGAATGGAGCAGGTTCGAGCTCGAGGCGTTGGCCGCTCGCGAGCTCAAGGCGAGCGAGCGAACTGGTGACCCATTCGTCGGGAGTACGAGTCGTTTCCCGATATGCAGTGATGTCTTCTTCAGCGAGGGCAGCGATGCTAACCCCATCGAGGCCGTCCTCCAGGCGAGCGCGTCCCTCCATTAGGAGCGCAGATCCATAGAGATCAACCGGCTCAGTCAGATTTCGCGTCGGGTTGTATACGAGCCCGACATCGTCGAGCAGGGCGTCGTAGTCATCGGCCAAGGTCTGCTGCACGCGAGCGAGAGATGCATCCACGGTTACCACCGGTTCCGCTGAGCAACCCGTGAACAGGGTGATGACGATGAGGGGGAGGGCCCAGGCGGACTGGACCCTCCCGGGTCGGTGATGGCTCACTTAGACGTGCGCGGAGATGGGGTAGAGGACGCCACCCACCTTGGTCTCAGCCGTCGAAAAGACCCCAAGGTAGATCGTGGACCACGACATACACACGATCCCCGAGATTCCAGCTGTCTTCGCCGACTTGTTCGTCACGGTTGCTGACGGAGAAGCTCCGTTGTTTCCAGAGACTGAAACACTGCCGACGCCCTTGATGCTCGCGCTTGCGCCGATCCCGATCGGATCCCAGTCGACGTGGTTGCTGATGTAAGACAGTGTCTTCGTCGACGACGCACGAGTCGTGAATGAACCGCAATTGTTTGCGTCCGACCAGTCTTGGATGTACACGTACGCGGTGAGTTTCCCGCCTGGGTAGCTCTTCGTGCTCGAGTCGGAGTTCGCCGACGCTGGTGCGCCAAGAGCCACCACCGAGCCGACTACCAGCGCCGCGACAGCCAATGCAGACGCCTTGATTCGTGCCTTGTTCACAATTTCCCCCCGCTTGGTTTCGACGAGGGATACCTCGTCTGATCCTGACCGTAAAGGCCCGAATAGGCCGATTGCAATCGAAAACCGCGAATGTCCCCCGAAGAGGGGACACGCCGGCGGCGTGGCGGATCAGCGTCGGGAATAGGCGGGCGGATCTGGTTCAGAGTTTGGTAGCGGCTCGTGCACGTTCGATTCGCGCAGTCTTCGCCGAAGCCCTATGCCGCCTCAGGGATGCCTCGTTCATCGATGGGATCGCGGGCGACGCGGGAAGGATCTCAATAGGCCTGGGGCTCGAGTCAGCGGAACTCGCTCCGACGACCGCTCGTCAGGCTCGCCCCGTGCGCCGATCACCCGGCATGGCGGATGCCGCGGCATGCCTGGACGATTCGCTGGTCGTCGCTGGAGCGGCATCCGCGGTTCGTAGGCTCGAGGGACGCGATCGCGACTGAGCCGATGGGGGTTTCGATGTCACGGGAAGTTTTGAAGCAACGCACCCACTGGATCGATGTCCCGGTGCCGAGCCCGGCGCCCGCCGCCGACGTCCGTCCGAGCGCGGGCGATGCGTCGGGGGTGACGGTCACGACGAGGGCGATTCGGCAAGCGGATGCCGCGGTCTTCCCGGTCTCGGGTGAGATGCACTACAGCCGCGTGCCGAGGGCGCGGTGGGCCGAGGTGCTGCGCGCGGCGCGCGCCGGCGGGCTCACCCATGTCGCCACGTATGTGCTGTGGAACCACCACGAGCCGCAGCGCGGCGAGGTCGACTTCACCGGCGACCTCGACCTGCGGGCATTCGCCGTCGAAGCGCAGCGCGCAGGGCTCGGACTGATCCTGCGCATCGGTCCCTACGCCCACGCCGAGGCGCGGCACGGCGGCCTGCCCGACTGGCTCGCCGACTCCGGGATGCCGCTGCGCACGAACGACCCCGACTACCTCGCGGTCGTCGACGCCTGGTACGCCCGGCTCGCGGTCGAGGTCGCCGGCATCCCGCTGCTGTCGGTGCAGGTCGACAACGAGCTGTACGACGGTGCAGCGCACCTCGAGCGGCTCCGCGAGATGGCCGAGGCGCACGGGATCGGCGCGCCGATCTGGACCGCCACCGCGTGGGGCGGCGCGCAGGTGCCCGCCGGCGCGTTGCCGGTGTACGGCGGCTATCCGGAGTCGTTCTGGGCCGACGCCGACGCCGGACCCGACCTGCGGAGCTTCTCGAACTTCTACCCCTCACCTCGGCGCGACGACGACTCGATCGGCGCCGATCACCGCGGGGGCGGAGTCGTCTCCGCCCGCGACGCGGTCGAGCCGTACCCGTTCGCGACCTGCGAGCTCGGCGGCGGGATGGCTTCGGCGTACCACCGGCGGCTCGACGTCCCGGCATCCGATGTCTCGGCACTCGCCCTCGCGAAGCTCGCCTCGGGGAGCGTCTGGCAGGGGTACTACATGTACGCCGACGGCCGGAACCCGCGGCGCCACCTGCAGGAGTCGCACGAGACCGGCGCGCCGAACGACTTCGTCGAGCTCGCCTACGACTTCGGCGCGCCCGTGCAGGTCGACGGCATGGTGCGCCCGAGCTGGTTCGCGCTGCGGCGCCAGCATCTGCTGCTGAAGCGCTGGGGTGCCGCGCTCGCCGAAATGCCGGCGTCGTTCCCCGTGGACGCGGTCGACTCGCCGGACGTGACGGGCCTGCGCTGGTCGGTTCGCTCCGACGGGCGCAGCGGTTTCGTGTTCGTCGTGAACCGCCAGCCTGGTGTCGAGCTCCCACCCCACGAGGGCGTGGCGTTCGAGATCGGCGGGATCGCGACCTTCCCCGCCGTCGACATCCCCTCAGGCGCGGCCTTCGCGTGGCCGTTCGGACTGGCTGTCGGCGATGCGACCCTCACCTGGATGACGGCGCAGCCGGTCACCGAGCTCGTCTGGCGAGAGGTGCCGCTCCTCGTCGCGACCGAGACCCCCGGCATCCGCGGCGCGCTCGATGCCGATGCCGACATCGTCGAGGTCGAGCCCGGCGGTCGTGGTCGGCTCGTCGAACTCTCCCGCGGGGGCATGGTCGTCGCGCGGGTCTTGCTGCTCGCCGAGGTCGACGCCGACGCCGTCGCGATCGTCGACGACGAGCTCGTGTGGGCGCCCGGTGGTGTGGTCTCGGCTGACGGTCGGGTCACGTTCGCCGGGCCGTCGAAGATCGAGATGCTGACGGATGCCGGGTGGCGGGCGGTCGCGCCCGCGGCATCCGTCGACGACGAAGCCGTGACCTGCACGATCGAACGCGAGGCGGGGTCGGTGCCGTCGGCCGTGGTCGGCGCGTCGGGACGGGCGTCGGTGCCGCTGGACTGGTCGGATGCCGCGGTCGTGCAGGTCTCTGTCGCGCCGGACGACGACCGGACACTCGCCCTCGACTGGCACGGCGACGTCGCGCGGATGTGGGACGGCGATCGGCTCGTGGCGGATGCGCTGTGGACCGGCCGGCCGTGGCGGATCCCCGCCGAGGCGCGCGCCGGGGCGACGTCGCTGCGCGTCGAGATTCTGCCCGGTCCCCCGGCCGCGGCGGTGCACTTCCCTGCAGATGCGCCCGTCGGCGCGGCGATCGAGCGCGCGCAGCTCGAGGGGCGCGCCGCGGCTACCGGTCGTTGAGCTGCCACGTCGGGTCGGGCGTTTCGTCTCGGTCGCTGCGCTCCCTCGCTCAACGACCGCAGGCTTACCACCGGTCGTTGAGCGAGCGCAGCGAGACGAAACGCCTGCTGATGGTGGGCGCTTCGTCTCCGGCGCTGACGCGCCTCCGCGGGGCGACCGCAGGCTTACCTCCGGTCGTTGAGCGTGCGCAGCGAGTCGAAACGCCTGCCGCGAGTCGGGCGTTTCGTCTCCGGCGCTGACGCGCCTCCGCGGGGCGACCGCGCGGGTGCGGCCGGCTCAGCGGGCGGCGATGACGGCGTTGTCGAGCGCGTCGAGGTCGAAGCCGTCGCGTTGCACGCGGGTGGTGAGCAGCGCCCATGCGACGCCCGCGGACGGGTGCACCCAGAACTCCGTGCCTGCCCAACCGCCGTGCCCGAACACGTCGCGGTCGATGAGTCCCGGCGCACGGGTGCGCAGGTTCCAGGTGAATCCCCAGTCCTGACCGCGCGAGGCGACGTAGGGCTCGAGGCGGGGGATGTCGCCGGTGATCGGCCGACGCATCATCGCGAGCGTCGCCGGCTGCAGGATGCCGCCGGTCTCGCCCCCGCCGATGCGTAGCAGCGCGCTTCCCAGCCGCAGCAGGTCGTCGGCGCGGCCGGCGAGCCCTGCGCCCGGGTTCTTCGCGGCGCGGAAGCGCTCCATGTCGACGCCCGCCTCGGCGGCGTCGACGATGTTCGCTGCATCGGCGTGGTCGAGGCTGAGTCCGGTCGCACCGAGCTCCCCACTCCACTCCGCGACGGCGGCATCCCAGGTGAGGCCGGTGGTGTGCTCGAGCAGCGCGGCGATGCCTTCGAAGGCGAGGGTGGAGTAGCGCGAGGCCGCTCCCGGGGCGAAGTCCCGCCCGCGTGTGGTGAGCTCTGTGCGCAGCGGGATGGCGGAATCGAGCGGCGGGTCGGCGATCCCGACGGTGTGCGAGACGAGGTGGCGCAGGCGCACGACGTCTTCGCGGTCACCGTCGAATCCCGGGATCGCCGCCGACAGCGGCGTCTCCGCCGTGAGCAGCCCTCGCTCGACGGCGCGCGCCGCCGCGATCCCGACGAGCGGCTTCGTGATCGAGAACAGCGGATACCGGTCGGCCGTGTCGGCGCCGAAGGCGTCGAGGGCGATCGTGCCCTCGGCGGTCGCAACGCCCAGCACCGCGGAGGGCAGTCGGCCCTCCGTGACGTGGCGTGCGACCAGATCGAATGCAGCGGCGTAGGCCATCACTCCACCTCGTGTCCCAGGTCGGGGCGCGCGAGGAAGCGCGCCGTCGGTTCGGCTGTCTCTTCGAGTTCGACGATGACCAGCTGGTTCGCCCCGGCGCGCGTCACCGGGCCGGGGACGTAGAGCGTGCGCTGCGGGCCGCGTCGCCAGTACCGTCCGAGGAAGAAGCCGTTGACCCACGCGTAGCCCTTGCCCCACCCGCGGCTGTCGAGGAACAGATCGGCGGATGCCGCCAACTCGAAGGCGCCGCGGAGCCCGACCGGGCCCACGGCGGGGCCGTCCAGCGGGGTCGCGTCCGCGGCGGTGACGGCGACCGCCAGGGCGGGGACGTCGATCGTCCGCACCCGCCACGGACCGGTGACGGGTGCCCCGTCGAGCTGCACGTCGCCGATGAGGCCCTTCGGTTCGCCGATCTTCGTGTCGTAGTTGACGCGGCCGGTCTCCTCGACGAGCAGGCTGAGCTCGCTGCCGGCGGGGACGATGAGGGTGTCGTCGCCGAGCGTCCGCTGCAGCCGGCCGACGAGGGTTCCGTCCCGCCGCACCCAGGCGTGATCGCGCACCTCGGCGCGCAGGACGGCGGGGCGGTCGAGCGGCGCGTCGACGCGGTACTCGACGAGGACGACGTCGGCACCGAGCTCGTCCATCGTCGGCGGCGCCGCGAACTCCCCACGGCTCGTGGCGACGAGGTCGAGGGGCGACGCCACGGCCTCGAGCCGCACTGTCGGGGTCGGTGCGTCGACCGGCTCGGGCAGGGGCTCGTCGGGCACAGGGGCGTGCTTCGCGATGACGTCACGGAAGGCTCGGAACTTCTCGGTGATGTCGCCCGACTCCGAGATGGGTGAGTCGTAGTCGTAGCTCGTGACCATGGGCAGGTACCGGCCGGAGTCGTTGGCGCCCGCGGTCAGCCCGAAGTTCGTTCCGCCGTGGACCATGTAGATGTTCACCGACGCGCCGGCCGCCAGCAGGCGGTCGAGGTCGGCGGCGGAGTCGGCGAAGGTCGTGGTGTGGTGCTTCTCGCCCCAGTGGTCGAACCAGCCGCACCAGAACTCCATGCACATCAGCGGCCCGGTCGGTTGGTGCTCGCGCAGCACGGCGAGCCGTTCGTCGATGCGTCCGCCGAAGGAGCCGGTCTTGTGGAGCCCTTCGTGCGCACCGCCCTCGAGCATGTGGGGGATGGGCTGGTCGACCTGCGTCAGCGGGACGGTGATGCCGCCGGCGCGGGTGACGCGGATCAGCTCTGCGAGGTAGTCCTTGTCCGACCCGTAGGCGCCGTACTCGTTCTCGATCTGCACGAGGATGACCGAGCCGCCGGTGTCGATCTGTCGGGGCGCGACGATCGCGTTGACCTTCTCGAGGTACGAGGTCACCGCGGCGAGGTAGCGCGGGTCGGAGCTGCGCAGCCGCAGGTCGCGGTCGGAGGTCAGCCAGGTCGGCAGGCCGCCGCCGTGCCATTCGGCGCACACGTACGGGCCGGGTCGGACGATCGCGTGCATCCCCTCTTCCGCGACGATGTCGAGGAAGCGGCCGAGGTCGAGCGCGCCGGTGGCATCCCATCGTCCCTGGACGGGCTCGTGCGCGTTCCACATGACGTAGGTCTCGATCGCGTTCAGCCCCATGAGCCGCGCTTTGCGGATCCGGTCGCGCCAGAGGTCGGGGTGTACGCGCGGGTAGTGCAGGGCGCCGGAGATGATCCGGTGCGGCTGACCGTCGAGGAGGAAGTCGGTCTCGCCGATGGCGAACCTGGAAGTCACCCGCCCCCCCTAGCGAGATCCTGCGCCACCGGGAAGCGCTTTCCGAACCGTGCGGCATCCGCTCGCACCCCCTCCGGATCATGTCCTCTCGCCGAACGCACACGCTCCGCCCGCGCAGAATGTGTGACCTCGGCGAGAGAACATGATGTCGACGCGGGGGAAGCTGCCGAGATTCCGTCGCGGAGGGTGGGATGCCGCGGCGCGAAGCGACCGTCCGTGACGGAATGTCGCGGCGCGGGAGCCCTGCCATGCCCCGTTCCGGCCCCGTCAGACCGACGGCGCCTCTGATCCGGCACGGCCGGCATTCTTCGCCGAATCCCCGTGGCGTCCCGAGACCACTCCTCTGCGCACCCTGACCACAGGGCCGGCTCGTGCGCAAGGGCCAGGGTTCAGGCGGGCATGACGGATCGTCCCTCGATAGCGTGGCCGCATGGACTTCTCGGCCCTCACGGACCCGGTGGATCGAGCTGCGGTGAAGGCCTACAACAAGAGGCACATCCCGCGATGGTCCGTTGGGCGAGGGGCGCCGCTGCTGACGGTCGCGTTGATCATGATGACGCTCTCAGCGGTGTGGTTCGTGTTCTTCGTTCCGGTGCTCATCCTCGCTCACCTGGACCTCTGGACCTGGCCTGAGCTGTGGGAGATCATGATCACGGCCCTGGCGGCCGTGGCCATCCCGGTGACGTGGCGATACGTGAATTCCGCCTGGGATCCGCGAGTGGAATCCCCCTACCGTGTCCACGAGTTCACCAAGGCGAACGGACTCATCTACGTAGGCCGCGAGTACGAGCCGCAATATCCCGGCATCCTTTTCACGAAGTGGCGCTCGAAGGCGGCCGATCCGACGATCCACCTTCCTGGCGGCCGCTTCGTGGAGATCGCGAATTACTCGGGACGTGGATACGTCGCCATCAGACTCGACGCTCCGTTGCCGCACATCGTGCTCGACGGCCTCGCCGAGCGCGGTGTGGTCGGCGGCCGCGAATCGATGTTCGTCCCCGACCCCGACCAGCGATTGCGTCTGGAGGGCGAGTTCGATCAGCACTTCGGCCTGTACTGTCCGGCAGGCTACGAGAGGGACGCGCTGTACCTGTTCGCGCCCGACATCATGGCTCGCTTCATCGACACCGCGGCGCGACTGGATGCCGAGATCATCGACGACTGGCTGTTCCTGTACGCGAAAGGGCCGCTCGTCACCGTCGACCCCGACACGTGGACGTGGCTGCTGGCCACTGTCCGCGCGCTCAGCAAGAAGGTCGATCAGTGGGCTCGGTGGCGCGACGACAACCTCGCGGGGACGGATTCCGCGGGGGAGCAGATCCCCGAGGTCCTCACCCCGCCGCCCGGCGTGGGCGATGACGGTCGGCGCCTGCGGGAGGTGACCTCGCGGCGAACAGCCGTCATCCTGGCGTTTGGCGTCTGCTACCTGGTCGTGGTGCCCGTCCTGATCCTCGTCTTCGCCTTCCGATAGCGAAGGCGGGGTGGCTGTCGCCGGGCCTGCCATGCGGCATCCGGATCATGTCCTCTCGCCGAAGGCACACGCGACGAACGTCCACGACACGTGATCTCGGCGAGAGAACATGATCTGGACGCGAAGGACGCCGCGCCCACGCGCACACCCTCAGCGCCCGGACACGACCGCGTTGTCGATCGCGTCGAGGTCGACGCCGGGGCGCGAGACGGCGTTCGTGAGCAGCACCCAGGCGACGCCGGCGGTCGGGTGCACCCAGAACTCGGTGCCGGCCCAGCCGCCGTGGCCGTAGACGTCCTGGTCGATGAGGCCGGGCGCGCGCGAGCGGAGGTTCCACGTGAACCCCCAGTCCTGCCCGCGCTCCGCGGTGTACGGCTCGAGCCGCGGGATGTCGCCGGTCAGCGGCCGTCGCATCATCGCCAGCGTTGCCGGCTGCAGGATGCCGCCGGTCGCCCCGCCCTCGATGCGCAGCAACTCCGACCCCAGCCGCAGCAGGTCCTCGGCACGGCCGACGAGTCCGGCGCCCGGATGCCGCACCGCGGCGAACCGGGCCATGTCGACGCCCGACGCCGCAGCGTCGACGACCTCGACCGAGCCCGCGTGGTCGAGGCTGAGGCCGTCGGCGCCGATCTCGCCGGCCCACTGACCCACGGCATCCGCCCACTCGCGACCAGTCGTGTGCTCGACGAGCGCCGCGATGCCCTCGAACGCGAGCGACGAGTAGCGCGAGGCGCTGCCCGCGGCGAAGTCCCGACCGCGGGTGACGAGCTCCTCACGCAGCGGCGTCACGGGGTCGAGCGGCGGCTCGGCGATGCCGGCGGTGTGCGAGGCGAGGTGACGCAGCAGCACCATGTCGTCGCGCCCCGCGCCGAACTCCGGCACAGCATCCCGAAGCGGCGTCTCGGTCGTCAGCAGCCCGCGCTCGATCGCCCGCGCCGCGGCGATCCCCAGCAGGGGCTTCGTGATCGAGAAGAGCGGGTACCGATCGGATGCCGCGGCCCCGAAGCCCTCGAGCGCAACCGTCCCCTCGGCCGTGGCCACACCGAGCACGGCCGACGGCAGCCGGCCCGCATCGACGTGCCCGCGGACGAGGTCGAACGCCGCGCTCATGCGGACGGCACCTGCAGCACGCCGTTGCGGCGGTGCGGCAGCCGCGCCAGCGACGCGTCACGGAGCGCCTCGGGCAACAGCGCGTCGGGCGCATCCTGGAAGACGACCGGCCGCAGGAACCGGCGGATCGCCGTGGCGCCGACCGAGGTGTGGAGCGACGTCGTCGCGGGCCACGGTCCGCCGTGCTGCTGCGACCAGGTCACCGCGACGCCGGTCGGCCAGCCCGCGAACAGCACGCGTCCGGCGCGCAGCTGCAGCAGCTCGAGCACCTCGGCGACGTCCTCGCCTGCCTCGCTGTGCAGGGTCGCGGTGAGGCTTCCCGGCACGGCGCGCAGCGCGCGGACGAGCTCGTGCTCGTCGCTGTAGCGGACGAGCAGGGTGACCGGCCCGAAGACCTCTGCGATGAGCGTCTCGGGACGGTCGGCGACCGCCGCGGCATCCGTCGTCAACACCACGGGGCGGGCACCGTCGGGCGTCTCGGCGCCCTGGGCGAGCACCTCGACCGACGGGTCGGCCTCGAGCTCGCGGATGCCGTCGGGGAAGGCCGTCGTGATGCGCTCGGTGAGCAGCGGTCCACCGGCAGCACCGGCGACGGCGTCCGCCACGAGCTGCTCGATACCGGCATCCCGCGGGATGAACACGACACCGGGCTTCGTGCAGAACTGCCCCGCGCCGAGCGTGAACGAGCCGACGAGTCCAGTCGCGAGCACCGCGCCGCGAGCCGCTGCGGCGCCCGTCGTGACGACGACGGGGTTCACGCTGCCGAGTTCGCCGTAGAACGGGATCGGGTCGGGGCGCCCGCTCGCGAGGTCGAACAGTGCACGTCCGCCCGAGAGCGAGCCTGTGAACCCGGCGGCCTGGATGACGGGGTGCTGCACGAGCGCGTTGCCCGCCTCGCGGCCCTCGATGAGAGCGAGCGACCCGGCGGGAGCGCCCGCGGCCGTCAGCGCGTCGATCGCGATCGCGGCGGTGCGCTCCGACAGTTCGGGGTGCCCCGAGTGCGCCTTCACGATGACCGGGTTGCCCGCCGCCCACGCCGAGGCGGTGTCGCCACCGCAGACCGAGAACGCGAACGGGAAGTTGGATGCCGAGAACACGGCGACCGGGCCGACGCCGACGAGCAGGCGACGCAGCTCCGGCCGGGGCGGAGTGGCCGCGGCATCCGCGTCGTCGACGGTCAGCTCGAGGTAAGAGCCCTCGCGGACGACCGAGGCGAACAGGCGCAGCTGCCCCGTCGTGCGGCCGACCTCGCCGCGAAGGCGGACGGCCCCAAGACGGGTCTCGCGGTCGGCGATCGCGACGAGTTCGTCGGCGTGCGCGTCGAGGGCGTCGGCGACGGCCGTCAGCCAGCGCGCGCGATCGTCGGCGGACGACGTGCGCCAGATCGGCGCGGCGGCCGCGGCGGCGTCGGTGAGGCGGGCGAGTTCTTCGGGTGACGTGGTCATCGGAGTCCTTCCGGGTCGGTGAAGCGCAGGCCGAGACCCTCGTGGGGCACCTCGGTCAGCGTTCCGTCGGTGATGGTGACGGGGGAGGGGGCGTCGAGCGCACCGAGGGCGCCGAACGCGGCATCCTCGATGTCCTCGACGAGGACCTCCTGCGGCAGGGTCATTGCGAGCTGGCCCGAGAGCTCGGGCAGCAGGTGGGGATGCAGGTCGACGCCGGCGGCGTGCGCGTCGCTCGCGATCTCGAGGAACGGGGTGATCCCGCCGACGCGGACGATGTTCGGCTGCACGACCTGCGCAGCGCCCGAGCGGACGAAGTCGTCGAAGCGGTAGCGGGTGTGCACGTTCTCGCCGAGGGCGATCGGCACGGCCGACCCGGATCGAAGGCGACGAGCGAGTTCGATGTGGCCGGCGAGGTCGTCGGCGCGGAGCGGCTCCTCGATCCAGGCGATACCGGATGCCGCGAGTGCCTCGACGGCGGTCGTCGCCCGGGTGAGGTCCCACCGCTGATTCGCATCGATCATGAGCGCCCGGTCGGGCCCGATGACGTCACGCACCGCGGCGACGCGGTCGACGTCGCGGGCGAGGTCGGGGCTGCCGACCTTCATCTTCACGGCGTCGAAACCGGCATCCACCCAGCGCTGCGCCTGCGCAAGCAGATCGTCGAGTTCGTAGTGCAGGTTGATGCCGCTCCCGTAGGAGCGCACCGACTCACGGCGCCGACCGATCGACGTCGACACCGAGGTGCCGGCGGCGCGCGCCGCGGCATCCCACAGCGCGAGGTCGAGCCCCGCGATCGCGATCGTCGTGAGACCGCCGCCACCCGCCTCGTGCAGGTGTCGCCACAGCTCGAGCCACACCTCCGCCGGCTCGGCCGAGCGGCCGACGGCGAAGGCAGGGATGTCGTGCTGCAGGAGTGCGAGCACCGCCTCAGCGCCGATCTGCGGGGTCCACGAGAAGCCCCACCCCTCGGCGCCGTCCGAGCGCACCACGTGGGTCGCGATGACGCCGACCGAGGTGACGTCCGCCGCCCACGGGCGCGTCAGCGGCACCCTGATCAGCCGGGCGTCGAAGGAGGCGATCGTGGTCACAGCAGTGCGCGGCCCGCCGCGAGGATCTCGGCCAGTCGGGCCTCCTGCGCCGGGGTCGGGTCGACCAGCGGAGCGCGGACCGAACCGACGGGCAGCCCCTCGAGACGCAGTCCCGCCTTGATGAGCGAGACGCCGAAGCCGGGGGTCTCGTCGCGGAGCGCGACGAGCGGGGCGTAGAAGCCGTCGAGGATCGCCATCCGACGCGCCTCGTCACCGTCGACGTACGCGCGGTAGTAGGCGTTCGCGACCTCGGGGATCATCGCGAAGGCGGCCGACGAGTAGAGCGGCACGCCGATCCCGCGGTACGCACCCTGCGTCAGCTCCGCGGTGAGCAGGCCGTTGAAGAACGCGAAATCCTCACGCCCGGCATCCGCGACGGCGCGGACGATCAGCTGGGTCGCGCCGATGTCGCCGACGCCGTCCTTGAAACCGACGACCTTCGGGTTCGCGGCGAGCGTGCGGATCGACTCGGCCGTGAACGCCGCCGACCCGCGGTGGTAGACGATGACGGGCAGATCGGATGCCGCGGCGATCGCCTCGACGTAGGCGATGAGCCCGCGCTGCGGGGCGCCCACGAGGTACGGCGGCAGGACGAGCAGCCCGTCGGCGCCGGCGTCGGCGGCGGAGCGCGCGACCTCGATCGCGTGGCCCAGAGGGCCGCCGGCTCCGGCGATGACGGGGACGCGACCGGCGACCGCGGTGACCGCGGTGCGGACCACGAGCGCCGACTCGCCGGCGGACAGGGCGTGGAACTCGCCCGTGCCGCACGCGGGGAAGACGCCGCCGGCACCGGCATCCACCCCTGCGCTCACGTGCTGCGTGAGGAGGTCGGTCTCGACGCGGTCATCCGAGTCGAAGGGGGTGACGGGGAAGAAGAGGATGCCGTCGAAGTTCATACCGGCACGTCCTTTCGATCGAGGGTGGACGACGCTGCGGCGAGCTCGCCGCGCCAAGAGTGTTGCGGTCGCCAGCCGAGGACGCGCGCGGCCTTCGCGTTCGAGAACGCGGGGGAGGTTCCGGTGAGTGCGCGAGCGAGGTCGTCGGTTCCGGGGACGAAACGGGGCAGGAGCTCAGCCAGGGGAGCATCGGCCAGCGCGTCGTCGGCGCCGACGAAGAACACCTCGGCGTTCGGGATGTCGGGGAGCGCCGCCAGCAGCAGGTCGGTGAACGACGCGACGTCTCGGGCGTCGACGTAGTTGAACAGCGCTGGAGCCGACAGCGCCGGATCGGCGATGCGCTCGGCGACCGTGTGGCCCTGCTGGGTCGGGGCGCCCGCCCACTCCTCGGGCGCGATGACGTAGCAGGGGCGGAACGTCGCGTAGCGGACGTCGTCGCCGGTGCGGCGGTGCAGCATCGACACGGTCTGCTCGATCATGAGCTTCGACAGTGCATAGGCGTTCCACGGCCGCGCCGGGGTCTCCTCGTCGAGCGGCAGGGAGTCGGGCAGCCAGCCCGACGGGTTGCCGTAACCGAGCACGGTGGGGCTGGATGCCGCGACGATGCGTCCGATGCCGGCATCCACCGCTCCGCCGAGGACGGAGACCGCGAGTCCCGTGTTCGTGCGCATGATGATGTCCTCGGGGGCGCTGAACGGCACGGCGATCGCGGCGAGGTGGACGAGCGAGTCGGCCTTCGCTCGGGAGAGCACACTCCGGGTCGCCTCAGCGTCGAGCAGGTCGATCGAGATCTGCTCGACCCCGTCGATGTCCAGGTCGTCGGAGGGGGCGCGGTCGAGCGAGACGACCTCGTGCCCGCGGGCCGCGAGGCCGGCGACGAGATTGCGGCCGAGCCTGCCGGAGCCGCCGGTGACGACGACGCGGCTCATGAGGTGTGTCCGGCTGCAGGATCGCGGAGGATCGCGACGCCGAGGTCGGCGACCTGCACGGGCAGGCCCGTCTCGAGCGAGCGGTTGCCGGCGATGCCGACGGCGATCGAACGGACGCCGTCGGTCCAGTCGGCTGGGCGCCCCAGCGGGTCGTCCACGGGGCCGGCGAAGACGTCGGCCAGGAGCAGGGCGTCGCCGCCGCCGTGGGCGGATTCGCCCGAGACGATCGGGACCTCGACGGCTTCCTCCCAGTGCCGCTGCACGAGCAGGCGCTCGCCCATGGGGCGGAGGCTCGACGTCTCGGCATCCTGCACTGCACTGGGGTCGACGACCGGGTGGAGTCCGTCGCCGACGAGGACGGCGCCCCGCTCGACGACCTCGAGCTCGGCGCGGCCCTCGGTGCCGTTGATCGCGACGCGGTACCCCTCCCAGGGGGCGTGCGCGTTCAGGGAGTACGACAGGGTCGCCCCCTCCGAGTAGTCGACGACGAGGGCGAGGTTGTCCTCGATCGTGATGCCCGGGCCGAACACGTCTCGGTCGCGGACGTAGCCGTCGTGCTGCTCGGCGTCGAGGTACAGAGCGCGCAGGCGCTCGTCGCCGCGCAGGTCGAGCTCGAACGGATCGCGCTCGCCGTCGTGCGTGCCGCGGTCGGGGCGGTCGCCGAGGCCGCGGGCGGCGGCGTTCTCGGCGCCGTAGAAGCGCAGGGCCCCCGAGGCGAAGACACGGCGCGGGCGCTGCCCGATCCACCAGTTGACGAGGTCGAAGTGGTGGCTGGACTTGTGGACGAGAAGGCCGCCGGAGTGCTCCTTCTCGCGGTGCCAGCGGCGGAAGTAGTCCGCGCCGTGCTGGGTGTCGAGCATCCAGGAGAAATCGATGGAGGTGACGCGACCGATGCGTCCCTCGGCGATGACCTGGCGAAGGGCGGTGTTGCGCGGCGCGTAGCGGTAGTTGAACGTCAGGACGACGGACCGTCCGGTGCGCTCAGCGGCCGCCTCGATCGCGGCGGCGCTGGCCGCGTCGATGGTGAGGGGCTTCTCGACGACGACGTCGGCCCCGGCATCCATCGATCGGACGATCAGCTCGGCGTGCAGGTCGTCGCGCGCCGTCACGATGACCCGCTCGATGCGCTCGGCGCGGATCATCTCCTCGAGCTGGTCGGGCTGCCAGGTGCTCGGAGCGGCGAGGCCGTGGCCGGCGAGGCGGTCAACGTAGAACTGCGCGCGGGTCGGATTCGGCTCGCAGATCGCGACGAGGTCGGCGCGGTCGCGGTAGTCGTCGGCGATGGCGTCCACGTACATCTGTGCGCGGTGGCCTGCGCCGACGAGGGCGTACCGGGTGGTCATGGCTCTCCTTCGTGCCGGACTCCTCCGAGCCGGGAAATAGGCTCAGGAAACGTTTTCTCAGACGGTAGCACGGATATCGACAGGACTGCGAGGAATGTTCTCGGCGCCCTGTGGATCGTTTCAGGCGCCCAGTTCAGCGAGCAGGCGCGGCAGTCGTTCCGCGGAGGATGACCTCAGGGACGACGGTGTGCGTCGCGTCGGGCGACTCGCCCTGCAGCAGGGCGCGGAGTGCTCGCCACGCGAGGGCGCCGAGCTCAGCTGTCGGCACGGCGGCGGTCGTCAGCGCGGGGGAGGTGTAGCGCGCGAACGGGATGTCGTCGAAGCCCGCGATCGAGAGGTCGCCCGGCACCGACAGGCCGCGCTCGGTCGCGGCGCTGAGCAGGCCCATCGCGGACAGGTCGTTGAAGGCCAGGACGGCGGTCGCGCCCGAGTCGAGCACGGCGTCCAGAGAGCCTGCGCCGGCCGCGAAGTCGACGCCCGCCGGGATTTCGACGATCTCGCAGCCGTCGAGGGTGGCCCGCGCGTCGTCGAGCGCGGCGAGGCGCTGCGCGTTCGACGCGCTGCGCTTGGCGCCGGCGAGGTAGGCGATGCGGCGGTGGCCGAGACCGTAGAGGTGGTCGATGACCTCGCGGAGCGGGGTGCGGTAGTCGGCCGCGACACTGGGGGCGTCGCCGGCGCGGTTGACGAGCACGACGGGCGCCACCTCGGCGAGGACCTCGGCGAGGGCGGCATCCGACATGCGGGGAGCGCAGAGCACGAGGCCGTCGGAGCGGCGGCGGGACTCGAGGGCGAGCAGGCGCTCCTGGTCCTCGTGCTCATCGGAGTCGGCGACGAGCACGTGGTAGCCGTCGGCAACGGCGGCGCGACTGAGGCCGCGGAGCATGCCCTGGAACGTCGGGTTCGAGAGGTCGGGGACGACGACCGAGATCGTCTGGGTCTTGCCGAGGACGAGGCTGCGGGCGAGCGGGTTCGCGGAGTAGCCGAGCTCTGCGGCTGAGGCGCGGACCCGTTCGGCGAGAGCCGGATCGACGGTCGCATTGCCGTTCATCACGCGGGAGACGGTTGCCAGCGAGACGCCGGCGTGCTTGGCCACGTCGGTGATCGTGGTCTGCTTCTGCCCTGCCATCGGCTCCCCTTCGCGCCTTCCGGCGTGCGCCGTGCGTGCGCCAGTCTGGCCATACTATGCGAGGAAACGTTTTATGACGGGAGACGACGATGTCCGGATCTGCTGCTGACCGCGCCGCGAAACGTGAGCGGATGGCTGGTGTGCGGCGGGATGCCGGTGGTCGCCCGCTCGTGGTCTCGTCGCACGAAGCGCTCGCCTGGTACCTCGAGGGCGCCCGCACGCACGTGTCCCTCGCCGGCCCGCCGGTCCTCGCCGTGCGCATCGACGACGACGGTGACACCCTGTTCGTGAGCGCGAACGAGGCGGACCGTCTCATCGCGGAGGAACTGCTGCCGGAAGATGCCGACCGAGTGGTCCGTGTGCCGTGGCACCAGCCCGTGCTCGAAGCGGCCGGGTCGGGGATGACGGAGGCCGAGGTCGCTCCGGCGTTGCGCGCGGCGCGGGCGTCGCTCCTGCCCGCGGAGGCCGATCGTTACCGGGATCTGGGGCGAGAGACGGCGGAGGTGCTGACGGCGGTCGCCACCGGGCTGAGTGCGTCGTCGACGGAACGCGCCGCCGCCGCCGAGCTCGCGTCAGGACTCGCCGCGCGGGGAATCGACCCGCTCGTGATCCTCGTCGCGGGGGAGGAGCGGCTGCCCCACCGGCATCCGCTCCCCACCGTCGGCGTGCTCGGGCGCCGCGCCATGCTCGTCGTGTGCGGCCGGCGTCACGGGCTCATCGCGAACGCGACCCGCTGGGTCGGCGAGGCGGGGGTCGACGATGCGCGCATCCTCGAGGTCGAGGCGGCGTTCTTCGCCGCGACCCGTCCAGGTGCCCGGTTGAACGACGTTTTCGCGGCCGGGACCGCCGGATACGCGGCATCCGGGTTCGATGCGGACGAGTGGACGAAGCACCACCAGGGCGGACCGACCGGGTACGCCGGACGCGACCCCCGCGCGACGACCCTGACGACGGATGCCGTCGTGTCGAACCACGCGTTCGCATGGAACCCGAGCGCGCCCGGCGCGAAGGTCGAGGACACCGTGCTCGTCACGGAGTCGGGCATCGAGGTGCTGACGGTGGATCCGGCGTGGCCGACGGTGGAGTTCGCCGGGGTGCGGCGGCCGGTGGCGCGCGCGTTCGGCTGAGGCTGCGTTCGGGGCGCGAAGTGCCGTGCGCGGCGCGGGCGCGCGGAGTGGGCGTCGCGCCGCGGATTCGGACACGTGCGTCGAGCTCGGATCAGAACCGGCCCGGCCATCCGAATCCGAGACACATCTCCGAATCCGGCGCCGACGACGTCAGGCCGTCGAGGCAGCTGCGCGCCCGCGCGCCATGAGCGCTGCGACGCCGAAGACGACAGCGACGACGCCGGCGAGGCCGAGCCAGAAGACGTCGAGCGCGAAGAGGTTGCCCGCGGTGCCCTCGCGGTCGACGCGGTCCATCTGGGCGGAGAGGTTCACCTGCGCGAGTACGACGAGCGCGAGGCCCACGAGGATCAGGGCGGTGCCGACCATGGTGCGCATCAGGGTTTCCTCCGGGATGTGGATGATGCTGTCACCATAGGGCCATGCTGGTCACGCCGTGAAGGTCGACCCCTTCGCGGGTTCATCCCCGTCGCGTCGCTCGATCGCACGCAGGCATTGCGCTACGAACCGTGCGATGCGTCGTGCCCCGTCGACGCGGAAGTGCGTGTCGTCGATCAGACCGTCCGGCCAGGCCGCGGTCTCGCCCGGCGCGTAGTGCGAGAGCAGACGAGCGGATGCCTCATCCCCGAGGTCCTCGTAGAGCCAGGTCGTGAACGCCGTGAGGTCGATGAGGTCGACGCCGTCGGCGGCAGCGAGGTCGCGGACCGCGTTCGGATAGTCGCCGTGCGTCGGCGTCACGCGATCCCCGTCGAACCAGCGCCGCTCGCACGACGTGCAGAGTACCGGTCGGGCCCCGCGAGCGCGGACCTCGGAGACCATCCGATGCAGCCGATCGGTGTAGCCGCCGCGCGAGGCGAGCGACTCCGGCTGCTTCTGGTCGTTGTGCCCGAATTGGATGACGACGGTGTCGCCAGGGACGACATCGGTCAGCAGCGCATCCCACGCCCCGCTCGCGAGGAACGACTCTGTCGTCGCCCCACCGAACGCGTGATTGCGCACCTCCTCCGAGACGAACTCGTCGAGGCATTCGCCCCAGCCGGCCATGGGCTCCTCACCCGCCTTCATCGGCGCGACGGTCGAGTCTCCTGCCAGGTGGTAGGTCATCGGCATCCCTCTTTCATCCCGCACATGGCGATGCGGCGGCCGGGACATCCCGACCGCCGCATCCGTCGATCAGCTCGCGGCGAGTGCCGTCTCGACCTGCGAGACGAGCTCCTTCGCGGCATCCGCGGGGGTCGTCTTGTCGAACGTGACGTCGTCGAGCAGCTTCGTGATGATCGGGCCGAGCTGCGAGGTCGGCAGCGCGATCGGGTTCTGCGGCGTGCCACCGGCCTTCGACAGGCGGTCGATGAAGGCCACCTGCTCATTCTCGGAGTCGGTCAGATCGGGCGTGATGGCTTCGAGCACGGTCGGGTCGGCGGGGATGCCGAGGGTCAGCTTGTTGAGCGGACCGGCCTGCTCGCTGTTCAGCAGGAAGTCGATCAGCTTGGCCGCCTCCTTCGGGTACTTCGACTTCGAGTACACCGCGTACTGCACGGTCGGTTGGATGACGAGACCCACCTTGCCGGCACTGTCACCGGGGACGTTCAGGATCTTCAGCTCCTGGCCCGCGGCGCCCGCGTAGATGCCGATGAAGTTCAGCGGTGCGAACGTCATGCCGACCTTGCCCTGACCCATCAGGCTCTGCTCGAGCGACGCCGACGCGTCCTCAGCAGCGGTCGACGCGTCGGGCGAGCCGCCGGAGTCCTGCAGATCCTTCGAGAACTCGAAGAACTTCTCGGCCGTGGCCTCGCTGACGCCGAACTTGCCGTCCGCGGTGTAGAGGTCCTCGCCGTTTTGGCGTGCGAACGCCATGAGCGACTGGTCGTTCGAGATGGCGGACGAGCCGTAGGTGCCGTCACCGGCCTTGTCGGAGATCTCCTTGGCGATCTCGATGTAGTCGTCCCACGTCCAGGAGGTGTCGTCGGGGATCGCTACGCCCGCCTTCTCGAACACAGCGGGGTTGACGATGATGCCGCGCGAGCCGACACCGGTCGGCAGAGCGTAGAGCTTGCCGTCGATGATGCCGGCGTCGAGCGAACCCGCCTGGAACTTCGACTGATCGATGTCGCCCGTGATGTCGGCGATCGCGTTCTTGCTCTTGTAGAGCGGCAGGGCGTCGTACGTGATCTGCAGCGCGTCCGGGGCGCCGCCACCGGCGACCTGCGTGGCGAGCTTGTCGTAGTAGCCGTTGTACTCGCTGGGCTCGCCCTCGACCTTGATGTTCGGGTTCGCCTTTTCGAACAGCTTGATCTGCTCGGCCTTGATGGCGTTCAGTTCGTCGCTGCCCCACCAGGCGAAGCGGAGGGTGATCTGCTCGTCGCCGTTTCCGGCTCCGGATCCACCGCCGCAACCGGTCAGCGTGACGGCCAGCGCCACGCCGGCAGCGGCGAAGGCGAGGAGGCGTCGGTTCTTCATGGGGTTCCTCTCAGACGGTGCGGCGGCGGAAGGCGCGCAGCAGGACAGGGATGATCCGGGCAGAGCGGAGTGTCGATCGACCGGCGGCCGTGCGTTCGAGTCGGGTCGGGCCGGAGGTGATCGAGGTCATGCCGCTCCTTCGCGGATCAAACGTTTTCTCGCGCGTTCCCTCACCACTGAGAAAACGCTTACTGACGGACGGTAGCGCCGGAGCCGCGACCTTGTCAACGACCGCTGTATCTCGCTTGGGTCACGCCGCGAGCGTCGCAGCCAAGAATGTCCGCGCCTCGTCCTGCATCCTGGGACTCGAGACATGACCGTCGTCGAAGAACGTCCCGCGGTAGCCCGGCGTCCCGGCCAGCGCACGATCCGCGTCCCGCATGCCCTCGATCGGGAACAGCGGGTCCTGCGTCCCGTACTGCACCAGCAGTTCGCGCGGGGCAGCGGATGCCGCGATCTCGGGCAGGTCCCCCGCCGCCCGGATCCCGGGGCTGTTGAGCAGCCACGAGTGGGTGTCGAGCTCGCGCGGCACGAGCGAGGCGAACGTCGCCATCATGCACGTCACCACGGTCGCCCGGACGCGGTCGTCCAGCGCCCGCAACAGCACGGCGCGTCCGCCGCCGCCTGAGAGTCCGAACGTGCCGAGACGGTCGGCATCCACCTCATCGAGGCCGGCGAGCACGTCGAGGGCGGCGATGTCCTCGGTCATCACGGCGCCCGCGAGCGAGGTGCCGAGCATGCCCGCCGCCTTGGCGAGGGAGTCCTCGTGCAGCGACGAGACGACATCGAACCGCTCCGCCTCGGTCGGGGTCACGCCCTCCTCGCGCCACAGCGCTTCGCGCGCCGCGATCAGTCCAGACAGGCGCGGAGTCGGGTGCGACAGGTCGAAGGCCCGGCTGCCCCACGAGAATGTGTCGTGCGCGAGGACGACGAAGCCGTCGCGCGCCAGGTCGTTCGCGGGAGCGAGGCCGCCGTAGACGCTGTCGCGCAGACGGGATGCCGACGGGTGCGGCGCCTGGTCCGTCTCGAGCAGCTGCTCCGCGCCGACCGAACGGACGCCGCCGTGACAGTGCAGGCCGAGCAGCCCGGGGAGGCCGCGACGGTCGTCGTCGGGGCGCAGCACCCAGGCGCGGGTGCGGGGGCCGTAGGGGAGCTGCCACGAGAGCTCGCGGCCGTGCACGCCGTCCGTGCGCCACTCCCGGTCGACCCGGATGCCGCTCGCCGCGGCGTGGCGGACGCCGAGCACCGAAGCCAGGACGCGGCGGATCTCAGGACCGCTCTGCCGCACCGGCTCGCGCTCGAGGAAGGCGGGCCAGTCCGGGTATCCGGCGATGGGGCCGAGTCGCTGCGGCTGCTCGTCGTCACGGGCGGAATCGGCCATCGCGGCTCCTCGTCTTCGGGGATCGCTTGTGCGCTCCGCTCGATAGTGTATCGTCACAGAAAGCGCTTTCTGAGCGTGGTCACGGCGGTCGCAGACGATCGTCGGAAGTGTCGAGGAGGACCCGGATGAGCGCGATCAGCGAGCTGTCGCAGATTCGCCGAGGCGGCGGCAAACGCGGCCCGCGCGAGCGACCGAAGGACACGAAGGCGGCCCTCGTCTTCCTGGCCCCGTGGCTGCTCGGACTGATCCTCGTGACGGTGCTGCCGATCCTCGCGTCACTCTACCTGTCGTTCACGAAGTACGACTTGTTCAACGCTCCGGAGTGGATCGGGCTCGACAACTACGTGCGCATGTCGCAGGATCCCCGACTCGGGGCATCCCTCGGTGTGACCTTCGTCTACGTGCTAGTCGGCGTCCCGCTCGCGATGGCTGCGGCCCTCGGCGTCGCGCTGCTGCTCGACAAGGGGCTGCGCGGGCTCGCGTTCTACCGCTCGATGTTCTACCTTCCGTCGCTGCTGGGCTCGTCGGTCGCCGTCGCCATCTTGTGGAAGCAGATCTTCGGCGTCGACGGCATCGTCAACCAGTTCCTCGCCGTCTTCGGCATCGAAGGGCCGGGCTGGATCTCGAACCCCGACACCGCGCTGTCGACCATCATCCTGCTGAGCGTGTGGGGCTTCGGCGCCCCGATGGTCATCTTCCTCGCGGGCCTCCGGCAGATCCCGGTCATGTATTACGAGGCGGCATCCGTCGACGGTGCGGGCCCCGCGCGCCAGTTCTTCTCGATCACGCTGCCGCTGCTGAGCCCGATCGTCTTCTTCAACCTCGTGCTGTCGATGATCGGCGCGTTCCAGGCCTTCACGCAGGCCTTCATCATCTCGGGCGGATCCGGCGGACCGTCGGACTCGACCCTCTTCTACACGCTGTACCTCTACCAGAAGGGGTTCACGGCGTTCGACATGGGCTACGCCTCGGCCATGGCCTGGCTGCTGGTCGCCATCATCGCGGGCTTCACGGCCGTGAACTTCGCTCTCTCCAAGCTGTGGGTGTTCTATGACGACTGAACTGATCACGACCCGCGACCGGCGCTTCGCCCAGGAACGGCAGCGCATCCGGCGGCGGCAGAACGCCGGCCTCGGCGGACGCTCGAAGGTGAGCGTCGTCGCCCGCCACGTCTTCCTCATCGCGACGTCAGCGCTGATGCTCTATCCGCTCCTGTGGATGGTCGTCAGCTCGCTGCGACCCAACGACGAGATCTTCCGCCTGCCGGGCCTCTGGCCGCTGTCGTTCGAGGTGTCGAACTACACCGAAGGCTGGAACGCCCTCTCGCCCTCGTTCGGCACGTACCTGTGGAACTCGATCGTCGTGGTCGCCGGCTCCATCGTCGGCAACCTGATCTCGTGCTCGATGGCGGCGTACGCGTTCGCCCGGCTGAACTTCCACTTCAAGCGCACGATGTTCGCGATCATGCTCGTGACGATCATGCTCCCCGTGCACATCGTGATCGTGCCGCAGTACATCATGTTCAGCCAGCTGGGCATGGTGAACACGTTCTGGCCGCTCATCCTGCCGAAGGCGCTCGCGACCGACGCGTTCTTCATCTTCCTGATGGTGCAGTTCATCCGCGGCATCCCTCGCGACCTCGACGAGGCCGCCCGCATCGACGGTGCCGGACACGCACGCATCTTCCTGCAGATCCTGCTGCCGATGATGACCCCGGCCCTCGCGACGACGGCGATCTTCACCTTCGTCTGGGTGTGGAACGACTTCTTCGGCGCCCTCATCTACCTGAACAACCCCGACCTGTTCACGGTGCCGCTGGCGCTCCGGCAGTTCATGTCGGCGCAGGGGGCATCGAACTTCGGTGGGATGTTCGCGATGTCGGTCGTGTCGCTCGTGCCGGTGTTCCTGGCCTTCCTGTTCGGTCAGCGCTTCCTCATCCGAGGCATCGCCACCACCGGCATCAAGTAAGCCCGAACGCGAAGGCGGCGACCTCTCGGGGTCGCCGCCTTCGTCGTGCACGGGGTTCGGGGCGTGCGCGGGGTTCGGGCGTGTGCGGGGTTCGGGCGTGTGCGGGGTTGGGATGTGCGCGGGGTTCGCGGGGTGCGCGGGGTTCGGGGCGTGTGCGGGGTTCGGGCGTGCGCGGGGTTCGGGCGTGGGCGGCATCCTGCTGTCCAGATCATGTCCTCTCGACGAGAACACACGTCGTGCACGGTGCAGAACGTGTGTTCTCGGCGCGAGCACATGATGTGGACACGGGGGAGTGGCCCCCGCGCGCCCGCTCGCACGCCTCGCGCCGCTCGCCCCGGCGCGCCTCGCGCGCGCCCGCCCGTCCCGGCGCGCCTCGCCCGCCCCGGCGCGCCTCGCACGCCCTGCCGCCTCACGCCGCCCCGCCCCGGGCCCGCGCCGCGCCCGCGCGCGCGCGAGGCTCACCTGAGGCGAAGGGCGGCGACGACCTCGGCGTCGGAGAGGCGGCCGTCGGCGACGAGCAGGCGGTACGAGCGGGCGACGGGGATGCCGGGCGTCAGGGTGACCGCCCGGTCCCAGGCGAAAGCGGCGCCGATCCCGGGGTAGCCCGCGACCCGGACGAACCAGGGGTCGGCGGCGGAGGCCTCGTCGAGCGGCGCCATCGCGACGGTCGCGGTGCCGGTCGGGAACCCCGCCGACCAGGCGAGCCACGGCGCGACGGTGCCGTGCACGGCGTCCTCGCCGCGCGCCGAAGCCGTGCGCACGTCGACGTCGGTCGCGGCCGGCAGGCGCCAGGCGAGTCCGCCGTAGCCGCCGCCGACCCGGCCGTTGCTGCCCGGCCCGCCGAGGTGCAGCGTGCCGGACCGCGTCTCGAGGGAGAACGTCAGGTCGATGGCGCTCGCGCGGGGCCCGGCATCGGCCACCGTCATCCGCCGCTGCTCGGTCAGCATGTGCGCACCGTCGCGGCCGATCCACGCGAACTCGGCTTCGAGAGCGGATGCCGCTCCCTCGACGCGCGTGGCGACGATGCGTCCGTGGTCGTCGCGCCAGACGTAGTCGCGCCCGGGGGTGTAGGTGCGGCCGCCCCAGAAGTTGACGCCCGAGACGTCCTGCAGCGTCACGCTGATGCCGAGGTGCCAGTCGTGGTCGGCGGGGTGCGTGTCCGACACGACCACGCCGCTCGGGGTGCGCACCGGGTGCAGGTAGGGGCGCGGGCTCGACGAGCGGGTCACGTCCGCACCGTCGACGAGGACGGCGACCGGATGCCGCGACTCGCCCGACGCTGCGAGGTCGGCCAGCACAGCGGGCTCGGTCTTCGCTGCCCACGGCACGTGCAGCTCGGCGAAGGTCGCCTCGGCGTCCACCGCCCGCTCCACGGCGTCCCGCGCGCCCGTGATGACAGCCCGCGGCGACGGGCCGGCGTCGTTCCAGGTCACATGAGCCGCGTCGATCGCGACGGGCTCGGTGTCGGCGACGGCGTCCATCACGCGGACGAAGGCTCCCGTCTCGTGCAGCGGAGCGAGCATCGGCGTGCCGTGGTCGCGGTGGTCGAGCAGGTTCTCGACGAGGTCGACGCGGCCGAACTCGACGCGACGGTCCGCGGTCTCGACGATGTCCTCCGTGTAGAAGAACTTCGCCGATCCGCGGGTGCCGCGGATGAGGACGTACGGGTCCTCGTCCTGCACGGCGCACAGGGTCAGCGCGGAGGTGACGCGGATCCCGCGGCCGGTCGACAGGCGGATGACGCTGGTGTCGTCCCCCTCGATGGCGTTGGCGCGGTAAAGGTCGGCGGTGACCTGGTTCACGTCCGACGCCGCCGTCGACTGCGCGACGGCGAGTGCGGTGGCGGTCGCGTGGGCGAGCGGGTTGGCGACGACCCCGTCGAGCACGGGGAACCCGTCGAGGGTGCGGTGGCCCGCCCAGCGGCTGCGCGACCAGTAGGCGAGGTCGCGGCACCAGAGGCCGACGGCGCCGATCGCTTGGATGGGGCCGAGCCCGAACTCGTCGGCGATGAGGGCGGGGATCGCGAGCGATCCGAGGCTCTGGAACCCGACCTGGACGCGCGCGCCCGTCGCCGCGGCGGCATCTGCCAGGACGGCGAAGTCGGCCGACGAGAGCACGGGCGGCTTCTCGAGGTAGAGGTCGATGCCGCGCGAGACGACGAGTCCCGCGAGCGCCGCATGGGTGTGCAGCGGGGTCGCGACGATGACGACGTGGACGTCATCGACGGCGTCAAGCGCGTCGGCGAGCGAGGCGAAGGCCTGCGTGCCCGCCGGCAGGTTCTCGGCCGGGACGGGGGTGGGGTCGGCGACGGCCACGAGCTCGACGCGCTCGCCGAGGCGGCGCAGGTTCTCGAGGTGGACGGTGCCGAAGCCCTGGGCTCCGGCGAGGACGATGCGGGTTCGTCGGGGGACGGTCACGGGGACTCCTTCGTCGGCTCCTTCGAGTATGCCAGCAAGCGCTTTCCCATGCGCCGCCCGATCGTCATCCGCTGATCAGGCGGCCGAGCACGATGCCGAACAGACCGGCCGCGACGGCGGCCACCAGCATCCCGACCGCGTTCACCGAGGCCAGCGCGTATCGGCGCTGCTGCACGAGGCGGACCGTCTCGAAGCTCGCGGTGCTGAACGTCGTGAACCCGCCGCACAGGCCGGTGCCGATCACGAGGCGCCACGCGTCGTCGAGGCTGCCGCTGAGGGCGAGCTGAGTCACGAAGCCCAGGACGAGCGAGCCCGACACATTGATGATGAGCGTGCCGAGGGGGAACGCACCCCGCGCGCGGGTTTTGATCGCACCGTCGACGATGAGGCGGAGCACTGCGCCCACGCCCCCCGCGAGCGAGAGCGCCACGAAGAGAAGGGGCGTCATCGGATGGCCTGCTTACGGTGGCGTGCGGCCGCGAGGGCGATGCCCGCCACCGTCGCCAGTGCTCCGACCGCGATCGTGGCGAGCGCATACCCGACCCCCGCCGCGGCGTGGCCGCCCGTCAGCATCAGCCCGGTGTCGACGGCGAGCGCACTGTACGTCGTGAACCCGCCCGCGAAGCCGGTCCCGAGCAGCAGCCGCAACGACCGGCGCCGGCCGACGTCGGGCCCGCGACGGGACAGCGCCTCGAGCAGCACACCGAGGAAGAGGGCGCCGACGATGTTGATCAGGAAGATGGCGACCGGGATGCCGCCCACCGCCGGCATTGCGAGCGAGAGCGCTTCGCGGGCAGCCGTGCCCGCGGTGCCGCCGACGAGGACGAGCAGGATCGACGACCCGGCGAGGTGAACCGGACGCCCGGGCGCTGCGAGATCGCTGGCGACCGGGAGTTCGCCGTGCGGATCGTGTGCGGGTGCTGGCGTGGTCATCGGGTCCCGGGGTCGAGGAAGGTCGGGCGGTTCCACGATAGACCCGCGCTTTGTGGCGCCCAAGGCTGGGCTTCCGGGGACCCAGCGTGTCGTGGATGCAGTGGCTCGGAGGCATCCCGCGTCCCCGGAACGTGTCAGCGGCGGTCGCCGGACTCCGGCAGGTGCAGGGGGTCGTGTGGCAAGCCCGGACCGTATTGGACCTGCGGCCGGGTCTCGATCGTCGGATGGGTGGGCGGCGTGCGGCCGAGGTAGGCGTCGGAGTACGCGTCGGACGCCGACAGTTCCGGCGCGACCGGGCCTCGCGTCGATCGGCGGGCAGCGGTGAGCGCCGCGAGTGCGAGGGTCGCGGCGAGGACCGCGATCAGCACCCACGCCTCCGCGCGGAGCACGGTCGCCACGACGAGGACCGCTGACCCGGTCGCGCCGATGATCAGCGGCGCGAATCGCCGCAGTGCCATGATCGCCATGATTCACGGTACGTCGGGCGTCGGCGGGCGGCAACGGTCTCAGGAGACCCGATGTGTCGCCGGATGCCGGGGCAGGCGGCATCCCGCGCCCCCGGAGCACCCGGGCCCGGGACTCCGGGGACCCGTCCGGTCGCGCGGGCTCCCGGCAGGCGGCATCCCGCGTCCCCGGAACACGCGCGTCACGGCGCGGCGCAACCGTGCGAGGGGGTTCCGGCCCCGAACCCTCGCCCCTACGATGGGACGCATGACGCGGAAAACGCTTTCCCATCTGGATGGCCTCATCGACGGCGACCGTCCCGCCCGATCGGTGCTGCGTCTGCTCGCGCGTCGTCCGGGACGGATGACGGTGGCCGTCCTCGCGTTCGCGGCGAAGGAGATCCCGCTCTGGTTCCTGCCGGTCATCACTGCCGCGGTCATCGATGTCGTGGCGGGTCGCGGCGACGTGTCGCAGGTCATGTGGTGGTTCATCGTCGCGGCGGTCCTGCTGCTGCAGAACTACCCGAACCACATCCTCTACACCCGCAGCTTCATGACGGTCGTCCGCGACACCGGAGCCGACCTCCGGAACGCCCTCGCCGAGCGGCTGCAGAGTCTGTCGATCGGCTATCACACGCGCATCAGCTCGTCGATCGTGCAGACCAAGGTCGTCCGCGACGTCGAGAACGTCGAGCTCATGCTGCAGCAGGTCACGCATCCGCTCCTGTCCGCGACCATGGTCATGATCGGCGCGATCGCCATGACGGCGATCGCCGTCCCCGCATTCCTGCCGGTCTACGCGCTCGCCGTCCCGATCGCCATCGGCATCCGCTACGCGATGCGGCGACGGTCGCACGCGCGCAACGCGTCGTTCCGTCGCGAGGTCGAGACGCTGTCGGCCCGCGTCGGCGAGATGGCCTCGCTGATCCCCGTGACCCGCGCGCACGGTCTCGAGCAGACCGCCGTCACCCGCGTCGCGACCGGTGCGGACGGGGTCCGTCGCGCGGGGCTCCACCTCGACATGCTCAACGGTCACGTCGCCTCGGTGTCGTGGGTCGCGATGCAGCTCCTCGGAGTGGGATGCCTCGTGCTCGCGGCGACCTTCTCGCTCACCGGCATCCTGCCCATCACCCCGGGAGAAGTGGTGCTGCTGTCGACGTACTTCACCCTGCTCACTCAGGGGCTCACGCAGTTGCTCATGCTCATCCCGGTCGGCGCGCGCGGACTCGAGTCGGTGCGCTCCATCGCCGAGGTGCTGGCGGACCCCGACCTCGAGCAGAACGCCGGCAAGTGGCGGGTCGACGCCGTCGACGGCAGCCTCCTCCTCGATCGCGCCTCGCACCGGTACGCCGGCGCAGCCGAGGACGCCCTGCACGAGATCGATCTGCGCATCCCCGCCGGCGCGACCGTCGCCTTCGTCGGATCGTCGGGCTCGGGGAAGTCCACGATGCTCAATCTGATCCTCGGCTTCCTCCGCCCCACCGGCGGGCGCATATTCCTCGACGGGAACGACATGCAGGACCTCGATCTGCGCGCCGTCCGCCGGTTCGTCTCGGTTGTGCCGCAGGAATCGGTCCTGTTCGAAGGGACCATCCGCGAGAACGTCGCGTACGGTCTCGGCGACGTCGACGACGCCCGCATCGAGCGGGCCCTCCGCGACGCGAACGCGTGGGCCTTCGTGCAGGATCAGCCACAGGGGTGGGATACGGTCGTCGGCGAGCGCGGCGCGCGTCTTTCGGGCGGGCAGCGGCAGCGGCTCGCCATCGCTCGCGCACTCATCCGCGACCCGCGGATCCTGCTGCTCGACGAGGCGACCAGCGCGCTCGACCCCGAATCGGAGGAGCTCGTGAAGGATGCCCTGGGTCGCCTCATTACGGGGCGCACGACCCTCGTCGTCGCCCACCGCCTCTCGACCGTCAGGCAGGCCGACGTCATCGTCGTCCTCGAGAAGGGCGAGATCGTCGAACGCGGCTCGCACGACGAGCTGCTCGAGCGCGGCGGCCGCTACGCGCAGCTCCACCTCACGCAGGCGGGTCTCGCATGATCGAGGTCTACCGCGATCCCGTCTACGACGGCGCGACCGATCCGCTCGTCGTGATCGCCGGTCCCAGTGACTGGTGGATGTTCTACACCCAGCGCCGCGCGACCCATCCCGACCCCGGTCCCGGCGTCGCCTGGGTGCACGGGAGTCGCGTCGGCGTCGCGCGGTCGAGGGACGGCATCCACTGGTCGTACGCCGGAACCCTCGAGCCGACCTCCGACGGACTGCAGCTGGATGCCGCCGGCCCGCCCGCGCGCACGGATCGCACCCACTGGGCGCCGGAGGTCGTGTTCGACGGGCAGATCTGGCGCATGTATCTGACCGAGATCGACGGCGTCCCCGACCGGTGGCCGGGGTACGCGCGCCACATCGTCGAGTACCGGTCGGCGGACCTGTCCGAGTGGCATCGGATCGGCGGGCTCGCTCTCGACAGCGACCGCGTGATCGACGCGGGTGTCGCTCGCACCCCCGACGGGCGCTGGCGCCTCTGGTACAAAGACGAGGCAGCAGAGTCGGTCACGAAAGCGGCCGTCTCGAATGACCTCAGCACGTGGACGTCGGAGGGCACCGCGATCGGCGGACGGCCTCACGAGGGTCCGACGGTGTTCGAGCTCGGCGGCTCGTGGTGGATGATCGTCGACGAATGGCGCGGCATGGGCGTGTACCGCTCCGACGACGCCGTGTCGTGGCACCGCCAGGGCGGACCGGATGCCGTCATCCTCGGCGCGGGAACGGTGCCGGGCCCGGGGTTCGGCCATCACGGTGCGCCCGTGCGCGACGGGGAGCGCGCCTGGTTCTACTTCTTCACGCACCCCGGTGCGCCCGACGACCGGCGATGCGCCGTCCTGCGCGTCGAGCTGGTGGTGCGGGACGGCGAGCTGATCGTCCTCTGATCCTCGCGCTGATCGCCGATGATTCGGCGGGATCCGGGGCGGTGCCGGCGCCTACGATGGTCCTTGGGACCGGTAACAGGCGCCTCTTGAAAAACGTTTCAATTGTCGCTACTCTCGTGGCAAGCGCTTTCCTGTGGGCACTGCCCACGGCACCGAGGGAATCCGCAATCACGGACCATGACGTCCATCAGCACTCGCAACACGGACGTTCGAGAGAGGACAAAGATGTTCAGCAAACGCGCACTCGCCGCCGTCGCACTCGCGACGGGGTCGATCATCGCCCTGGCCGGCTGCGCCGGATCGCCGGAGCCTGCCGGCACGTACGACCCCGACGAGAAGGTCTCGCTCGACCTGGCCTTCTGGGGTAACGACGTTCGAGCCGATCTCTACAACAAGGCGATCGAGGCGTTCAACGAGAAGTACCCGAACATCACCGTCAGCACGAGCTTCCTCGCCTTCCCCGAGTTCTGGGAGAAGCGGCAGACCGAGGCAGCGGGCAAGAACCTTCCCGACGTCATGCAGTTCGATTACTCCTACCTGCGTCAGTACTCCGAGAACGGGCTCCTTCTCGATCTCGACCCGTACCTCGGCGGCGTCATCGAAACCGACCCGCTGCCGCAGAACATCCTCGACGTCGGCAAGGTCAACGACACGACCTACGGCATCGCGACGTCCACCAACGCCTGGGGCTTGTTCACCAACCCGGTCCTCCTCGAGAAGGCCGGCGCCGACGAATTCGCCGGCGGATCGTGGGACGACTACACCGACTGGATGAAGACCGTCACCGACGCCAGCGGCGGCGAGTACTGGGGCGGCAGTGACTACACGGGCCGCATCCAGAACTTCGAGCTCCAGCTGCGCGCCGAGGGCGGCAACCTCTTCACCGAGGACGGCAAGCCCGGCTTCGACGAGGCGCGCCTGAAGGCGTTCTGGGAGGAAGGGCAGTCGATCCGCGACGGCATCGGGGCGCCGCAGCAGACCGTCGAAGAGGCATTGCCGCTCGGTCCGTTCGACACGGCCCTGACGGCCAGCGAACTCACGTGGGACAACTTCGGCGCCGGCTACCTCGGCAACCTCGGCGCGGACTACAGCGAGCTCGGCCTGGTCGCGCCCCCGGTCACCAAGGAAGGCGCGAAGGACCTCTACCTGAAGCCCTCGATGCTGCACTCGATCGCCGCCAACACCGACCACCCCGAGGCCGCTGCGACGCTCGTGAACTTCCTCGTTAACTCGCCTGAGGCGGGGGAGATCTTCGGTACCAACCGCGGTCTCCCCGCGTCGGAGACGGCGCTGGCCGCCGCCGACCTCGACCCGCTCAGCGAGCAGGTCAAGGCGTACGAGGAGTCCATCGCCGACCGTCTCGGCGACGCGCCTCCCGTCCCGATCGTCGGCTACGGTGCCCTCGAGGAGGAGTTCCGTCAGCTGGGTGTGGAACTCAACTTCGGGACGCTGACCGTCGATGAGGCTGTGTCTCGCTTCTTCACCGAGATGGACGTCGCCCTCAACTCGTGACCGATCGCGGGGTCCGGATGCTGCGGCATCCGGACCCCGCACCGTCCCCCCGACATCTGGAGCAGCCCGTGAGCACAACCGCGACGAGAGTCATCGTCACCGGCGAGAAGCGGCGTCGCGCACTCGCGAACAAGCGGAGGCCCGAGAACCTCAGCCGCCCGACCCAGCGCTCGCGCGCGAGAAAAGAGACGCTCGCGGGTTACGGGTTCCTCGTCCCGTGGCTTCTCGGCTTCTTCGGGCTCACGATCATCCCGATGGGCTACTCGCTGTACTTGTCGTTCACGCGGTACAACATCTTCACCCCGCCCCGCTGGATCGGGCTCGACAACTACATCCGTCTGTTCACCAACGACCCGCAGTTCATCCAGTCGGCGCAGATCACGCTGATCTACGTCTTCGTCGGAACGCCCATCACCCTGATCGCGGCGCTCCTCGTGGCGATGCTGCTCAACTACCGCGACAAGGGCGCCGGCTTCTTCCGCTCCGCGTTCTACGCCCCGTCGCTCATCGGCGGATCGGTGTCGGTCGCGATCGTCTGGCGCGCGATGTTCGGCTCGGAGGGTCCCGTCGACTCGTCGCTGGCGGCCCTCGGCATCGACCTTGGTGGGTGGATCGGGAACCCGAGCCTCGTCCTGCCCGCCATGATCATCCTGTCGATCTGGCAGTTCGGCGCGACGATGGTGATCTTCCTCGCGGGGCTCAAGCAGGTGCCCAAGGAGCTCTACGAAGCGGCCGAGATGGACGGCGCCGGCGCGTGGCACCGATTCCGTGCGGTCACCCTGCCGATGCTCTCGCCGGTCATCTTCTTCAACCTGCTGCTCGGCCTCATCGGAGCGTTCCAGGTGTTCGCCTCGGCCTACATCATCTCGAACGGCTCCGGCGGCCCCGCCGGCATGACCAACTTCGTCACGATCTACCTTTACAAGCGGGGCTTCACGGACGGCCAGATGGGCTACGCCGCCGCCATTGCCTGGATCCTGCTGATCGTCGTCGCGATCATCGCCTTCATCCTCTTCCGCACTCAACGTTCTTGGGTGCACTACGCCGGAGACAACCGATGAGCACCTCCAACGTCGCCACGACCTCGGGCGCGGCATCCACCCCGGTCTTCGCCGCGCAGCAGACGATCGCCGCTCCGCCCCGCCGTCGGCGCGTGAAGCGCAAGACCTGGCAGACGGTCATCTGGCTCGTCGTGCTGATCGCGCTGACGGCCCTCGTCCTGTACCCGCTCGTGTGGCTCGGCATCTCGACGCTGAAGCCGAATTCGGAGTTCGGTCAGAACCCGGGGCTCATTCCGCAGCAGCCCACCTTCGACAACTATCTGAAGGTCTTCGACGGCATCGCCGGCGTCCCGCTGTGGCAGTTCTTCGGCAACTCGCTGATCCTCGCGGTCCTCGCCGTGGTCGGCACCGTGCTCTCGAGCGCCCTGGCCGCCTACGCGTTCGCCCGTATCCAGTTCAAGGGTCTCGGCATCCTGTTCGCGGCGATGATCGGCACGCTGCTGCTGCCGTTCCACGTCGTGATCATCCCGCAGTACATCCTGTTCAACAATCTGGGCCTCGTCGACACGTTCTGGCCGCTCGTCCTGCCGAAGTTCCTCGCCACCGAGGCGTTCTTCGTGTTCCTGCTCGTCCAGTTCATGCGGCAGATGCCGCGCGACATGGACGAGGCGGCGCGCATCGACGGCGCCGGCCACGTCCGCATCTTCTGGGCGATCATCCTGCCGCTCGTGAAGCCGGCGCTGATCACCTGCGCGATCTTCGCGTTCATCTGGTCGTGGAACGACTTCCTCGGACCGCTCCTGTACCTCACGAGCCCCGAGAACTACCCGCTCCCGATCGCGCTGCGCCTCTACAACGACCAGTCCTCGACGAGCGATTTCGGCGCGACCGTGACCGCGTCGTTCCTCGCGCTCGTGCCGGTGCTGCTGTTCTTCCTCGTGTTCCAGCGCTTCCTCGTCGACGGCGTCGCGACCCAGGGTCTCAAGGGCTGACGATGGCCACGATGCGAGCGGATCGGCGGGCGGCGCGTGCTGCGGTGCGCGCCGACCGTTCCGGCAGCGGCCCGGTCCTCGACGAGCGTGTCCCAGGCCGCTTCCCCGGTGCCGCCGCGAAGTTCGCGCTCTTCGGCGAGGTCCTCCTGGTGGGCCTCCTCGTCGTGCTCGTCGGCGCGCTGGTGGTGACCCTGCCGGTCGCGCTCGCGGCCGGCATCCGTCATCTGGCCCGCTACATCGGCGCGGAAGACTCGCGGCTCGCCCTGTTCTGGAGCGATGTGCGCGCCGGGATCGCGGGCGGCAGCGTCATCGGGCTCATCGCGGCAGTGATCGCCGTCGTGCTCGTGATCGACATCGATCTCGCGCGATCCGGCTTCCTGCCCGGGGGAGTCGTCATCGAAGCGGTCGGCTGGACCGGTCTGGCAGTCCTCGCCGTGAGCCTCCTGATCGCGGCGGGTGCGTGGCACCCGCGGACCGGCTGGCGGGCAGCCGTGCGCAGCGTTCCGGCGATCGTGCGGAGCGACCCGCGAGGACTCGTGTTCTACATCGCGGCGGCTGCGCTCGTCGTCATCCTGACGTGGATGCTGCCGCCCCTGCTGCCGGCTGCCCTCGGCTGTGCGGTGCTCGCCGTCGTCGCGGTTCCCGAGCGGCGACGCTGAGTCAGCGAACGCGGCGGACGGTGAACGTCGCCCTACCGGGTGTCGTCCCGGTCACGTAGAGCCGCGGACCGCCGAGAGCGTCCGTGCCGCCCAGGTAGTCGTAGTCCTCACCCGGGAGGTACGCGGCCGGCGCGGACGAGCCCGTCCCGGGGCCGATCTCGAGCGCGTCATCGCCGACGACGTACCGGGCCGACCCGTCGGTGAGCACGGCGGTGCCGTCGGCACGCACCTCGACGCCCTCGAACGTGCCGCCCGCGCGGAAGGCGAACTCGAGGCTCCACGCGCAGATAGGGCCGTCCGTCTCGATCGTCAGCAGGGCGCCGTCGTCGGTCGGGACGACGTCGATGCGGGTGCGCAGCGGGACCTCGTCGCGCGGACGCTCGTCGAACGACATCGCGGCCGAGAAGCGACCCTCGTCGACGAGGCGATAGTCGCCGTCCGGGCGGCGACGCCCGGCATCCAGCGGTCCGAAGTAGGCGGGGGAGAGCCTCTCCTCGAGCACGATCCGATCGTCCTGGACGGTCATCTCGTCGGCGCGGAACGGGCCGAGACCGAAGAAGTGCCGCGAAATGCGGACGGAGTCGAGCACCGCCTCACCGGCGAACAGGCGGAGGAAGGTCGGGTTGGTCGCGAGGCCGGAGCGGATGCGGCGCGCGACGGCGTAGTCCGACCCGCCGAACACGACGAGTGAGCGATCGGGGGTGCGGTCGACGGCGAGACACGAGACCGGCCACACGAGGCGCACACGGTCGGCGGGTGCCGTGCCCGCGGGGAGCGGCTCGCGCAGCGCCGGGTGCAGGAGCATGTCCGCGAGAGCCGTCTGCGGATCGATGACGGGGGCGGATGCCGCGACCCGCGCCGCCCACGCGAAGTCATCGCGGCCCGTCTCGAGGGCGAGTCGGCGGTAGTGCAGGGCGAACGGCGCGAGCGGGAAACGGGTCTCGCGCTGGTCCTGCCGACGGGAGTGCACGGTCTCGACGGAGCCGTCGGGGTGGATGAGGCCGAGGGTCGCCTCGAGGTTCCGCGCCACGACGTCGTGCAGCTCGGGCAGGCCGAGGACGTCGCCGATGACCAGGAGAGAGGGGTTCGAGACGTAGACCGCGTAATTCGCGCTGCGCTCGGAGTACAGGCCGTCGGCGTCGATGTCGATGCCCTCGGCGAGCCACTCTCGCGCCCGCGCCTCGAGGCGCGGGTCGGGGCGGTGCCGGTGCAGGCGGCTGAGCGCGGCGGTGAGCTCCCACCGGTGGTTCGGCGTGTGCACACCCCCCGCGAGCAGGGCGGGGGCGGCGCGATCGGCGATGCCGCCCAGCACCTCGGCGATGCGGCCAAGGCGGGTGTCGCCCGAGCGGCGCGCGAGCTCGAGGATGTCGCCGACGTCGTTGATCGTGAAACCGGTGTCGGGCGGCGATTCGACGTTGTCGCCGCCGAGGAAGAGCCCCGTCGGCGACTGCAGGTCGTGCAGGATCCCCGCGTACTCCTCGGCGCGGGTCACGACAGCGGGGTCGCCCGCGAACGCGGATGACGGCTCCAGGAAGACCGCGACCAGGAGCTTCGCGCGCCGCATCGACTCCCGATGCGGGCCGAGCGGGGCGAGCGACACGTCGGTCGACGCCAGCAGAAGGGCCGCGGCCTCGGCATCCGCCGCGGCGATCACATCGGCGACGAACGTGTCGGTATCGAACGGGGTCATGACTGCTCCGGGTTCTGCAGGCGGACGCGCAGGGTGACGACCTCGAAGGCGCGCAGGTCGAGGTCGACGGTGCGGTCGTCGGTCAACGCTGCGGCCTCGGCCCGGCCGCGTCCCGCGGTCTCCACGAGGTCGCAGACATCGAGAGACGAGGTGGGCACGTCGAGGTGCAGGATGCCGCCGGTGCGGGCGCCGCGCTGCTCGAAGACGCGCACGATGAGGTCGCCGCTGCCGTCCGCGGCGAGCTTGACCGCCGAGACGACGATGCCCTCGGTCGAGCTCGACACGAGCGGTGCGACCGTCTCCGCGCCGGTGAGCTCGCGCAGCGGCGAGCCGACGACCGCGCCCCAGCGGGCGGCATCCGTCGTCGTCTCGGCCGGAGCGAAGAGCGACGTGAACTCGTGCACGCCCTGGTCGGCGTCGGGGTCGGGGAACGTCGGCGCGCGCAGCAGAGACTGCCGCACGGTCGTGATCGTCCCGTTCCCGTCGCTCGTTCGCGTCGCGTCGTGGCCGTACATGCCGTCGTTGACGATCGCGGCGCCGGTGCCCGGCTCGCCGACGTGCACCCAGCGGTGGGCGCAGACCTCGTAGCGTGCGGCATCCCACGACGTGTTCGCGTGGAGCGGCCGGCGGACGTGCCCGAACTGCGTCTCGTAGGCCGCATCCTGCGCGTGCACCGCGACGGGGAAGGCGAGCTTGAGCAGACGGTGCCGCTCGTGCCAGTCGACGCGCGTGCGGATGCGGACACCGCCGCCGTCGGGGTGGATGTCGATCCACTGCTCGACGGAGCCGTTCGGCAGCGGGTGCACGACGTGCACGACGGCGTCGACCAGCTCGGCCGTGCCGCCGTCGACGTCGGTCGTGGCGAGGCGGTACGAGGCGTCGAGCTCCCACGCGTCCCACTTCGACGGTGCGTCGACGTGGAGCTGCAGCAGGCCGCCGCGGTGACCGGCGGGGATGAGGTCGCGGCCGGTGGCGAGCTCGACCACGCTCCGGAGGGTGCCGTCGGGGCCGACGCGCACGTCGATCAGGTCGGACCGCAGGCGGAATCCGCCGTCGGTCCGCTCGGCCGAGACCGGGGCGGGGATGGGCGCGGGGCCCGCGCCGCCGGCGGGGATCGCGACGACGGGTGCCGTGCCCGGGTTGAGCGCCAGGGGCTGCGACCCCTCGCCGACGAGGGCGGCGACGGCATCCGCGATGATCCGCTCCAGGCGCACCGTCGTCTCGGCGTGAGAGCGCTCGGCCTCGCGGTGCACCCAGGCGATCGCGCTACCGGGGAGGATGTCGTGGAACTGCAGCAGCAGCACCTCGCGCCAGAGTTCCTCGAGCTCGGCCGCGGGGTACGGGATGCCGCGTCGCACCGTGGCGGCTGCGCTCCAGTGCTCCGCCTCGACGAGCAGCGCCTCGTTGCGGCGGTTACCGCGCTTGGTGCGCATCTGCGAGGTGAAGATGCCGCGGTGGAACTGCAGGTACATCTCGCCCGACCAGACGGGCGGGTCGACGGGTTCGGCGGCGGCCTCGAGGAAGAACTCGCGCGGTGTGCCGAAGGCGACCGCGGGGGAGCCCTCGAGGTCGGCCTGCAGGCGGGCGTCGGCCATCATCTCGCGGGTGGGCCCGCCGCCCCCGTCGCCGAACCCGAAGGGCATCAGGGACCGGGTGCTCGCGGCGTGGTCGGCGAAGTTGCGGACGCTCCGGGCGAGCTCGGTCGGCCGCATGTCGCCGCTGTAGGTGTTGTTCGGCGGGAAGTGCGTGAAGATGCGGGAGCCGTCGAGGCCCTCCCACACGAAGGAGTGATGAGGCATCGTGTCGAGATCGTTCCAGCACATCTTCTGTGTGAAGAACCACTCGAGTCCTGCGCCCCGCAGCAGCTGGGGGAGGCCGGCGGGGAAGCCGAACGAGTCGGGGAGCCAGCCGACGTCGCTGCGCGCACCGAAGTGCTCCTCGAAGAACCGCGTGCCCGTCAACAGCTGACGGGCGAGAGACTCACCCGAAGGCATGTTCACGTCGGATTCCACCCACATGTTGCCCACGGGGATGAAGCGGCCCTCGGCGACGCGCGCCTTCACGCGCTCGAAGAGGGCGGGGTCGCTGCGGCGGACCCACTCGAAGTGCTGCGCGGCGGAGCTGACGAAGACGGCGTCGGGGTCGGCGTCCATGAGCTCGAGTACATTCGCGAACGTGCGGGTGACCTTCCGCACGGTCTCGCGGCTCGGCCAGAGCCACGCCGAGTCGATGTGCGCGTGGCCCGTTGCGATGATGCGGTGAGCGGATGCCGCGGCGGGGGCCGCGAGCAGAGGGGCGAGGATGCCGCGGGCGGCCGATGCGCCCTCGGCGGGCGCATCGGGGTCGATCGCGTAGAGCGCTCGCTCGAGTCCGTCGAGGATGCGCGCGCGGCGCGGGTCGGAGTCGACGAGTTCGCGGGCGAGACCGACCAGGACGATGACCTCGCGGCGGAGGCGTTCCACGGTCTCGTCGACGAGGCGCAACTCCATCCGTCCGAGGCGGTACAGGGGCTCGGCTCCGGCGGTGGCCGGGTCGCCGAGCGGGGTGGGCGAGAAGGCGAGAGGGCTCTTGAAGTCGTCGCCCCCCGAGAGGTCGGGGTTCGCGGCGGCCTCGACCGTGAACGACACGCGCTCACCGGGGCCGTTCGACACGGGGACGTGATGGTTCCGCGGCTCGAGGCCCTTCACCACGACGCCCTCCGGCGTCCGCACCAGGCCCTCGCACTGGAACCCGGGTTTGGCCTGCGAGAAGCCGAGGTCGAGCGACAACTCGATGCGGCCGTCGCGCTCGGCCCAGGCCTGCGGCACCTCACCCTCGACGGTGAACCACGTCGTCCCCCAGGCGCGACCCCAGCGGTGGCCGGGGTCGACCGGAGCGAACGCGGCGCTCTGCCGCATCCGTTCCACCGACACGGGCTCGCCCGGCAGGTCGCCCCTGTCGGGGACCTGCCAGGCGGAGACCTGAAGAGGGGTGCGGTCGGCGACGACGGCGCGGTCGAGGTACTCCCCGACGAAGCGGTCGACGCGTTCCAGGACGAGGTGGTCCCGTGAATGCATCAGTCCTTGAGTCCTGCGTTGATGTTCGAGGAGGTCACGTACTTCTGGAACACGAGGTAGAGCGCGACGAGCGGGATCATCGACAGCACGGATGCCGCCAGGAGGATCGTCCACTCGATGTTCTCCGCACCGACGAGGGCGCGCAACGCGATCTGGAGTGTGAACTGGTCGGGGTTGCCCAGGATGATGAGCGGGAAGATGTAGTCGTTCCAGCGCCACTGGAAGGACATGATCGCCAGCGTGAGTGCGATCGGACGGGCCAGCGGCAGCATGATCCGGAAGAAGATGCCGTACTCGCTCGCACCGTCGATGCGCGCCGCCTGCATGAGCTCATCGGGGATCGTGATGAAGAACTGGCGGAACATGAACACACCGGTCGGGGTGACGATCGAGGGGATGATCACACCGGCGAGCTGGTTGTAGAGCCCGAGGTCGCGGATGACGATGAACATCGGGTTGAGGATGACCTCGCCCGGCAGCATCGTCATCGACAGGATGAAGAGCCCGAGAACGCTCAGCCACGGGTTCTTGTACTTCGCCAGCGCGTAGCCGGTCGTTGCGCAGAGGAAGACGGTGAGGACCGTCGAGACCGTCGCGACGATCGCCGTGTTCAAGAAGTAGCGCGCGAAGTCGATGCGCTCGAGCGCCGCTTCGTAGCCGCCGAGCGTCCATTCCTTGGGGAAGAAGGACAGCGGGTAGCTGAACAGTTCGCTGCCGGGCTTGAACGACGACAGCAGGAACCATGCCAGGGGGAACAGCATGAGAAGCGCCAGCACCCACAGCATGGTGGTCGGCAGCACGGCACGGCGGCGGAGGTTCTTCGATCGGCGGCGACGCTCGAAGCGTTCCCGCTTCTTCTCGTCGGGGACGGTGATGGCGTAGGTGGTCACCATGAGTTGTTGCTCCTCCGGCTGATGCGCAGCTGGATGATCGCGATGACCATGAGGATCACCAGGAGGACCATCGACGCCGCGCTGGCGTAGCCGATCTCGGACTGCTTGAAGCCGGTCTCGTAGATGTACTGGACGATCAGCCGGTTCTGCGTTCCGGGACCGCCGCCGTTGAGCGACTGGACGAGTGCGAACTCCTTCATGTGCCCGAGCGTCGACAGCAGGATCACCAGGACGGAGGTCGGGGCGATGGACGGCAGCGTGATGCTGCGGAAGCGCTGCCAGCCGTTCGCGCCGTCGAGTTCGGCCGCCTCGTAGTACGACTTCGGGACGTTGTTGAGGGCGGCGACGAACAGCAGCATGTTGAACGCTGCGCCGGCCCACGAGGACGCCAGGATCACGACGAGCAGCGACAGGTCGGCGTTCGAGGACCAGGGCACCCGCCCGCCGCCGAACATGGCGATCACGAAGTTGACGAAGCCGAAGCTCTCGCCGAACATCCAGCGCCAGATGACGCCGGTCACGATCGGCGAGACGAGCCACGGGAGGAAGAAGATGATGCGCGCCGCCGTCTTGCCGCGGGCGTGCGCCGCATTGATGGCGACGGCCATGCCCAGGGAGAGGGCGTAGCTGAGGGGCACCGAGAACAGTGCGAAGACGAAGGTGCGTCCGAGGGCCGAATAGAAGTCCGGGTCGCCGAGAAGCTTGCCGTAGTTGTCGAGTCCGACGAAGTTCGCGTCGCCCCACCCGCGGAAGTCCGTCAGCGAGTACGACAGGCCGAGCACGCCCGGCCACAGGAAGAACAGTGCGAACAGGGCGGCGGTGACGACGGTGAAGAGGAACGGCGCCATCCGGTACCGGCCGAAAGCGCGCTTGCGGCGGAGGGAGGGCGCGCCGGGCGCCCCCGCCGTGGGGGCGGAGGCGTCCGGCGTGATGGTTGCAGTCATGCGAATGTGGTCCCTGGGGGGTTACTTCATCTGTTCGGTGGAGACCGTGTCGATGGCCTTCACGGTCTGCTCGAGCGTCTGCTCGCCGTTGAGGTACTTGATCGTCTCGTCCTTCAGCGGCTCACTGTCGATCGCGAGACCGGTGTAGCTGTTCTTCAGCCCGTCGACGGTCTGACGCGCAGCGATCTCGGGGGACTCGGCGATCTCACCGTTGTACAGGTCGAACGCGTAGGCGTCCTTCGCGTACGTGATGTCGACGTCCTCGACTGCGGGGAGGCAGCCCGAGATCTCGCAGTACTCCTTGTAGTTCTCCGGCTGGTACATCCACTTCACGAAGTCGAGGGTCTGCTTCTCGACGCCCGTGCCGTCGTAGGCGACGATCCAGGAGGCGGCACCGTAGTTGGTGGAGCGGACCGGCTGCTGCGGCAGCGGGACCGAGACCCACTCGAAGTCCTTGATGTTGGCCTGGAAGTCGGCGATCTGCCAGACACCCGACATGTACCCGGCGACGCGGCCGCTCTTGAAGGTGGCGCTGGGGTCGTCGCCGGCAGCCCAAACGGCCTTCGGCATGAAGCCGTCGTCGTTCAGCTTCTTGAAGTACTCGAGGGCCTTCTCGCCCTCGGCGTCCAGTGCCCAGGTGCCGTCAGCCTGCTCGGTGACGCCCTGGCTGCCGAACTCGAACATGAAGGCGCGCAGACGGTGCGCCGAGCTGTCCATGACGGCGCCGTACTCGGCATCCGTCTTGTCGACGACCTCGGTGGCCTTCTGGACGTACTCGTCCCAGGTCCACTTCTGGTCGAGCGAGGTCGGGAACTCGACGCCGGCCTTGTCCCAGAGGGTCTTGTTCAGGAACATGCCGACGCCTGTGAGGGTCGTCGGGAGTGCCTTGACCTTGCCGTCCTCGGGGTCCTCGACGCGCAGCGCCGGGAGGACTTTGGCGTCCTCGGCGATGTCGGTCAGGTCCAGCATTCGGCTGGTCCACGCCGGGTCGGCGTCGGGTGCCGCGGCGAGGGCGGGGAGGTCGTTGGCCTGCGATGCGGTGCGGAGGCGCGTGCGGAGGTCGTCGCTCGGAACCTCGACGACCTTGACCTTGACGCCGGTCTCCTTCTCGTACTTCTTGGCCAGCATGGCGTAGCCGCCACCCTGGGCGGCGTCACCGGACTGCACGAACTCGAGGGTGACGTCCTTGCTGTCGCCACCGGGCGATGACGAGCAGCCGGCGAGGACGAGTGCGCCCACCGCGGCGGCGATGACGGCGGCGGACCGGATGGTGCGGGAACTCTTCACTGCTTCTCCTTCGCATGCGCTCCTCGATGAGCGCGGGGTGAGTCATGAGCGGGTGTGCTGAGCATTTGTCGGCATGTCATGACAAGGGGTGCTCATACGGTAACCGGGGACACTCGCGACGGCAAGCGCTTACCTGTGTCGGATATGTAACGTCTTTGCGACAACTGCCTCGTCCATGATCGCCCGGACCGCGCTGTTCGCACGAATCACGCGGTTGTTGCGCAATCGCCGGGCCGATGCCACACTGGGGGAAAGCGCTTACCCATTGCCGTGGTCGCTGTCGAACGACCGCGCCGGCACCGTACGTGAGAAGAGACAAGGACCACACCGTGTCAGAGACGACCATCACCGCACCCGCTCCCGCGGCTGCTCCCGCCGCCCCCGCCGTCCGCGAGATCGGCATCATCATGAACGGCGTCTCGGGCCGCATGGGCTACCGCCAGCACCTCGTGCGTTCGATCCTCGCGATCCGCGAGCAGGGCGGCATCGAGCTGCCCGACGGGTCGAAGGTCACCGTCAAGCCGCTGCTCGTCGGCCGCAGCGAGGCCAAGCTCGCCGAGCTCGCCGCGAAGCACGGCGTCGAGGACTACACGACCGATCTGGATGCCGCTCTGGCAGACCCCCGCTGGGAGATCTACGCCGACTTCCTCGTGACGAAGGCCCGCGCCACAGCACTGCGCAAGGCGATCGCGGCCGGCAAGACCATCTACACCGAGAAGCCGACCGCCGAGTCGCTCGAAGAGGCTCTCGAGCTCGCGAAGCTCGCCGCCGAGGCCGGCGTCAAGACGGGCGTCGTCCACGACAAGCTCTACCTGCCGGGCCTCCAGAAGCTGAAGCGTCTCATCGACTCGGGCTTCTTCGGCCGCATCCTGTCGGTCCGCGGCGAGTTCGGCTACTGGGTGTTCGAGGGCGACTGGCAGCCCGCGCAGCGTCCCTCGTGGAACTACCGCGCCGAAGACGGCGGCGGCATCATCGTCGACATGTTCCCGCACTGGAACTACGTGCTCGAGAACCTCTTCGGCGGCGTCAACTCCGTCTACGCCCAGGCCGCCGTGCACATCGCCGACCGCTGGGACGAGAAGGGCGAGCACTACACCGCGACCGCCGAGGACGCCGCCTACGGTGTGTTCGAGCTCGAGGGCGGCGTCGTCGCCCAGATCAACTCCTCCTGGACGGTCCGCGTGAACCGCGACGAGCTCGTCGAGTTCCATGTCGACGGCACGCACGGCTCCGCCGTGGTGGGCCTCTTCGGCGCCAAGATCCAGCCCCGCAACGCCACCCCCAAGCCGGTGTGGAACCCCGACCTCGAGGACACCCACGACTACGACGCCGACTGGCAGAACGTGCCGGTGAACGACGTCTTCATGAACGGTTTCCGTCAGCAGTGGGAGGAGTTCCTCATCTCGTACGTCGAGGGAACGGACTACGAGTTCGACCTCCTCGCCGGCGCCCGCGGCGTGCAGCTCGCCGAGGCGGGGCTCCGCTCCAGCCGCGAGGGCCGCAAGATCGAGCTCGACGCGCTGTCGCTGGACTGATCGATGACCGACCTCACCCTGCTCTCGGGGGACGGCGCACTCCGCCGCGTCCCCCTCGTCGACACCTCCGGATACACCCGCCCCGGGGGGCCGCTGCGCAGCCGTGTCGCGTACGCGGCCGCCCACGTCGTGCCGAAGACGCACGCCGACAACACCCCGGGTCAGCCGGCCGACATCGATTGGGATGCCACCCTCGACTTCCGCCGCAACGTCTACTCGTGGGGTCTCGGCGTCGCCGACGCCATGGACACGGCGCAGCGGAACATGGGACTGGATGCCGCGGCCACCCGCGAGCTGATCTCGCGCTCCGCCGAGGTCGCCCGTGAGGAGGGTGGCTCCGTCGCCGTCGGTGTGAACACCGATCACATCGACGAGGAGCGGATCACGCTCGACGAGGTCATCTCGGCCTACCTCGAGCAGCTCCACTTCACCGAGGAGCAGGGGGCGGGTCCCGTCCTCATGGCCTCGCGCCACCTCGCCCGCGTCGCCGAAAGCGCCGACGACTACCGGCGCGTCTACGACGCGGTGCTGTCGCGGGCGACGACGCCGGTCGTGCTGCACTGGCTCGGTACCGCCTTCGACCCGCAGCTCGCGGGGTACTTCGGCGCAGCCGACTGGCAGACGGCGTCGGCCGTGCTGCTCGATGTCATCGAGGCGAACGTCGACAAGGTCGCGGGCGTCAAGATGAGCCTGCTCGACGCGGCCTCCGAGGTGTCCGTGCGCGAGCGCCTGCCGGAGTCCGTCCGCATGTTCACGGGTGACGACTTCAACTACGTCGGCCTCATCGGCGGTGCGGATGTGCCCGACGCTCCGCAGCCGACGCGGGACCCGGCATCCGCTCGTCAGCACTCCGACGCGCTGCTCGGTGCTTTCGCCGCGCTGACGCCGGTCGCCTCCGCGGCTATCCAGGCGCTCGACGCCGGCGACCCGGCGCGCTACCTGGAGGTGCTCGCCCCGACCGAGGCACTGTCGCGCCAGGTGTTCGCCGCGCCGACGTTCTACTACAAGACGGGCGTCGCGTTCCTCGCCTGGCTCAACGGGCACCAGCCCGCCTTCCAGATGGTGGGCGGGCTGCACTCCGCGCGCAGCCTGCCGCACCTGTCCCGGATCGTCGAGCTCGCGAACGAGGCGAAGGCCTTCGAGCGCCCCGAGCTCGCCGCGGAGCGGTGGAACGGGATGCTGCGAATGAACGGTCTCGACGCGTGAGCGCCGTCGACCCGCGCCTGTCGATCAACCAGGGCACGATCAAGCACGCAGACCTCGCGACCGCGCTCCGCGTGACGGCCGAGGCGGGCGTGCAGTCCATCGGCCTGTGGCGGGAGCCCGTGCAGGAGGTCGGTCTCGCGACGGCCGCCTCGATGCTGGCCGATTCGGGTCTGCGGTTCTCGACGCACTGCCGGTCCGGCTTCTTCACCATGCCCGAGGGACCGGCGCGACGCGCCTCGATCGACGACAACCTCGTCGCCATCGATGAGGCGGCGACGCTCGCCGCCGCCGGAGCGCCCGGTTCGGAGGCCGTGCTCGTGCTCGTCGCCGGCGGGCTCCCCGAAGGCTCGCGCGACCTGGTCGGAGCCCGTGAGCGGGTGCGCGACGCCCTGGGCGAGCTCGCTCCGCACGCCGCCGAGGCCGGGGTCACCCTCGCCATCGAGCCGCTGCACCCGATGTACGCCACCGACCGGTGCGTCGTCTCCACTCTCGGGCAGGCGCTCGACCTGGCGTCGGGCTTCGACCCGTCCGTCGTGGGTGTCGCCGTCGACACCTTCCACATCTTCTGGGACCCGGACGTTCTCGACTCGATCGAGCGCGCCGGCCGCGAAGGACGCATCGCCACGTACCAGGTGTGCGATTGGAAGACGCCGCTCCCCGCCGACGTCCTCCTCGGCCGCCACTACCCGGGCGACGGCGTGATCGACCTGGCGGGGCTCACCCGTGCGGTCGCCGACACCGGCTACGCGGGCGACGTCGAGGTCGAGATCTTCAACGCCGACGTGTGGGCCACCGAGCCGCTCGAGGCGGTGCGACGGACGGTCGAGGGGTTCGCGGCATCCGTGTCGCCCTTCCTCGGCGCTCGATGACGTTCCTCCCGTGCCGCTCGCACCCCCGCCCGTAGACTGCGCACCATGACGGACCGCACCCTGCGTCGAGTCGCACCCACGGGCGCGGTCACCCTCGACGATGTCGCGCGCGAGGCGGGCGTGTCGCTCGCCACCGCGTCGCGCGCTCTGAACGGATCGACGCGGAAGGTCGCGGACTCGTACCGGGAGCGGGTCCAGGAAGCCGCTGCCCGCCTCGGGTACACCGCCAACCTGTCGGCGCAGGCGACCGCCCGCGGAACGTCGGCGATCATCGCGCTGCTCGTCGCCGACATCGCGGACCCGTACTTCGGGCTCATCGCCTCGGGTGTCGCCCGCGGCGCCGATGAGGCCGGTCTCGTCGTGACGGTCGCGATCACCGAGCGCGACGTAGAACGTGAGGTGCGACTCGTCCGGGCTCTGCGCGGTCAGCGGCCGCGCGGGCTGATCCTCGCCGCGTCCCGCACGTCGTCGGGGCCCGATCCCGACCTGACCCGCGAGCTCGACCTGCTCGGCGCGATGGGCGGCCAAGTGGTCGCGCTCGGACCTGGCGCAGGCAGTGTGCGCTCGCTGGTCCTCGACAACCGCAGCGGCGCCGAGGCGCTCGGCCGATCGCTCGTCGAGCGCGGGTACCGTGACGCCGTCGTCCTCGCGGCGGAAGAGGGGACCGCGACGAGCGACTCCCGTGTCGACGGCTTCACCGCCGGGTTCGTCGGCGCCGGCGGGACGCAGCCGCGCATCTACCGTCGCGGGTTCACCCGCGAGGCCGGCTACGAGGCGATGACGCGCGCACTCGAAGACGGCGTCGAGACCGGCACCGTCGTCTTCGGCATCAGCGACGTCGTCGCGATCGGCGCGCTGACGGCGATCCGTGCCGCCGGACGGGTGGCGGGCGCGGACATCGCGCTCGCAGGGTTCGACGACATCCCCACCAGCCGCGACGTGACCCCGGCCCTCACGACCGTCCGCGTCCCGCTCGAGGAGGTCGGGTACCAGGCCTTCCGCGCGGCGACGGACGCCGAGTGGGAGCCGCACCCCGACGACCTGAAACTCGATGTGCTGCTGCGCGAGAGCACCCCGCCGCGCGCATGACCATCGTCGTCGCGCTCGACAGCTTCAAGGGCTCGGTCGCCGCTGCCGCCGCATCGGCAGCCGTCGCGGCCGGGTGGCGCGAGGTGGACCCCGCAGCGGACCTCGTCCTGCGGCCGATGGCGGACGGGGGAGAGGGCACGCTCGACGCCTTCGCCGCCGCCGTCCCCGGTGCCGAGCGGCAGCCGGTGCGGGTCCGCGGGCCCCGCGGCACCGCCGTCGACGCGTCGTGGCTTCTCCTGCCGGACGGCACGGGCGTCGTGGAACTCGCCTCGACGAGCGGCATCGAACTCCTCGGCGAGGACCGACTGCCGTGGGATGCCGATACGACGGGATTCGGGCAGGCGATCGCGGCGGCGCTCGACGCCGGTGTCACCCGACTCGTCCTCGGCATCGGTTCGTCGGCCTCGACCGACGGCGGCAGCGGGATGCTGCGTGCGCTCGGTGCGCGCATGGTCGACGCCGACGGGCGGGACGTGCCCGCGGGTGCGCGCGGACTCGCCGCTGTCTCGGCGATCGACCTCACGCACGTGCGTCCGATGCCCGCGGGCGGGGTGACGGTCCTCAGCGACGTCACGAATCCGCTCACCGGACCCTCCGGTGCGGCGGCGGTGTTCGGGCCGCAGAAGGGTCTCACCGCCGCCGACGTCGAGCTGGTCGACGGCGTGCTCGAGCGGTACGCCGCCTGCATCGCCCGTCACGCCACGGGCGCCGATCCGTCGCTCCCCGGTGCGGGCGCCGCGGGCGGTACGGGCTTCGCGCTCGCCGCCTGGGGTGCGGACCTCGTGCCGGGCGCCGGCCGGGTCGCCGAGCTCGTGGACCTCGCCGGCGCGGTGGCCGCGGCATCCCTCGTCATCACCGGCGAAGGATCGTACGACGGTCAGTCCGCGGCGGGAAAGGTGCCCGCCTTCGTCCGCGCGGTCGCGGCATCGCAGTCGGTGCCGGTGGCGGTCGTCGCCGGCCGTATCGGAGCGGATGCCGACACGTCGGGGTTCGTGCACGCCGTCTCGACGACCGAGCTGGCCGGCAGCGCCGGGGCGTCGATGGCCGATCCGGAACGCTGGCTGCGGGACGCCGGCCGGACCCTCGCGAGCCGGCACGGCTGACCGAGGACGTCGGCGCCCGTCGGGGAGTGGTCGCGCGCCGAATGGATCGCCCACGCCGGCGGCCTGCTCGACGCGGCTCGCCGCTGCGCGTCGGTGCGACCGGACGAGCACGGTAGCGGTTCCATAGCAGGGGCCCGGAAGCGTCACAAGCCCTGCGCGGAGGCGCAGGCGCATCCCTACAGTCGCGACGACGACCGGGACGCAATCCGTTCCCGGTCTCGCACCGAATGCTGTGTAGCACCTGAACGCACGGCCCGCGGCATCCGTCGCACCAATGGAGGGACACTCACATGACCAGCTCACCCAACCGCCTCGTCGCCGTCATCTTCGGCGCCGTGTACATCCTCGTCGGTCTGCTCGGCTTCACCGTGACAGGGGGTGTCGACTTCCTGGCAGACGAGGGCGGGCTCCTGCTCGGCATCTTCATGGTGAACCCGCTGCACAACATCGCGCACCTGCTGATCGGTGCGGCGCTGCTCATCGGCGGTCTGTCGAATGTCCGCGCCGCCAAGGGCGTGAACATCGTCGTCGGCGCGGCCTACCTGCTCCTCGGCATCGTCGGCTTCTTCATCGTCGGCAGCGCCGCGAACATCCTCGCCCTGAACACGGCCGACCACTTCCTGCACCTCGCGAGCGCGATCGTGCTGCTCGGTGTCGGCATCGCCGCCGACAAGCAGGTCTCCACCCGCGCGGCCGTCTGATGTCGCCGTCCGTCCTGGTCCGCTCCTGGCCGGCTCTCGCCGCATGGGGAGCAGGGCTGCTGCAGCTCGGACTGGGCGCGGGCGCGATCGTGAAGGGTGCCGATGCCGCCGACCGCGGCATCGGCATCCTGCTCGCCACCGGCGGTGCGGCGACGCTCACCTGGGGTGTCCTGACGCTGGCGAAGGGTCGGCTCGCGACTCCGCGCGCCGGTGTCGCCGTCGCACTGGCCGGGATCGTCCTGCTCGTCGGGCTGATGCTCGTCGGCCCGGCGCAGGTGAGCTTCTACCCCGTGGTCGTGTCGGCCGCCCTGTCCCTGGCCGTCGGCGTCGTGTCGGCGATCGCGTTGCGACGCCTCGGCCGCGGACGCCGCAGCCGGCCGGTGGCGCGGACCGCGGCGCGCACGAGCATCGGCGGTCTGATCGTCGGCGCCTTCCTGCTCGCGGGCCTCGTGACGCCGGCACTGGCCGCAACCCCCATCGGCAGCGACGCTCCCGGTGCCTCGGTGAACGAGGTCTTCATGCCCGGCCACGGCCACGGCGGGCACTGAGTTCGCCCGGCATCCACAGGTCCATTCCGTCGCCGGATTCGGAGATCTTCGCCGGGTTCGGATGAGAACGGGGAAGCCGGTCCGAAACCGAGCGCATCATCCGAATCCGAGCCCCGGTGGCCCGGCACACGCGAAACGCCCCGGCGCCACAACGGCACCGGGGCGTTCTTGCGTGCGTCTTACAGCCCGCGTGCGAGGCGGTAGTAGGCCTGGTTCCAGCGGAGCTCCTTCTGGAACCCGCGCACCGTCGTGTCCTCGTCGATGACGAGCAGCTCGGTTCCGGCGATGTCGGCGAAGTCGCGGAACACCTCGATCCCCACGGCCGTCGTCATGACGGTGTGGTGCGCGGCGCCGGCCGCGAGCCAGCAGGATGCCGAGGTCGCGAAGTCGGGCGACGGCTTCCACACGGCGCGGCCGACCGGGAGCTTCGGGAGGTCGGGGGCGTCGACGTTCTCGACGACGTTCGCGACGAGACGGAACCGGTCGCGCATGTCGCTCATCGCGACGACGAGGGCGGGACCGGCATCCGCCGTGAAGACCAGCCGCACGGGATCGGCCTTGCCGCCGATGCCGAGCTCGTGCACCTCGAGGCGCGGCTTCGAGGTCGTGAGCGACGGCGACACCTCGAGCATGTGCGCGCCGAGGATCCGCTCGTTGCCGGGCACGAGGTCGTAGGTGTAGTCCTCCATGAGGCTCGCCCCGCCGGGCAGGCCCGAGCCCATGACGTTCGCGACGCGCACGAGGATCGCCGTCTTCCAGTCGCCTTCGGCGCCGAAACCGTAACCCTCGGCCATGAGGCGCTGCACCGCGAGTCCGGGCAGCTGCGTCAGCGCGCCGAGGTCCTCGAACGACGTCGTGAACGCGCCGAAGCCGCCGGCCTCGAGGAACGAGCGCAGCCCGATCTCGATCGCCGCGCCGTCGCGGAGCGACTGGTGCCGCTCCGCGCCCGGCAGCAGCTCGTCGGCCACGTCGTACGAGGCGACGTACTCCTCGACGAGGGCGTCGATCTGCGCCTCGGATGCCTGGGCCACGGCATCCGCCAACTCGTTCACACCCCACGTGTTGACCTGGACGCCGAACTGCAGCTCGGCCTCGGTCTTGTCTCCCTCGGTGACGGCGACGTAGCGCATGTTGTCGCCGAAGCGGGCGAGCTTCAGGGTCTTGACCGCCTGCCAACCCGCGGCCGCGCGCTCCCAGTCCTCGATCTGCTGCACGACGACGGGGTTCGAGACGTGGCCGACGACGGTCTTGCGCGAGACGCCCAGGCGCGTCTGGATGTATCCGAACTCGCGGTCGCCGTGGGCGGCCTGGTTGAGGTTCATGAAGTCGAAGTCGATGTCGTTCCACGGCAGCTCGACATTCGCCTGCGTGTGCAGGTGCAGCAGCGGCTTGCGGAGCGCGTCGAGCCCCGAGATCCACATCTTCGCGGGGCTGAAGGTGTGCATCCACGCGATGACGCCGATGACCGAGTCGTCCGCGTTCGCGTCGAGGGCGAGCCGCTTGATCGAGTCGGAGTCCTTCAGGACCGGCTTCCACTCGACCGTGACGGGAAGGCCGGCGAGGCCCGCCGCGACGGCCTGCGACTGCTCGGCGACCTGCCGCAGCGTCTCCTCGCCGTAGAGGTTCTGGCTGCCGGTGACGAACCAGACGGTGTACTGCTCGAGGCTGGTGGAGAGGGTCATGCTGTTCCTTCGTTCGATGAGCGGATGCCGCGCAGCGGCAGAGCGGTGACGGCGGCGCCCTCGACGGCCAGGCCGTCGCGGTAGCGCGCGAGGTAGTCGGCGAACCCGGCGACGTCGGCCGGGTCGGGGTCGACGGTGGCCGAGGCTGCGCCGGCGAACACGTGGTCGGTGAGGTAGGCGGTCAGTTGCCGGGACGCATCCGGTCGCCCGGACACCGCGCCGGCGGCATCCTGCGTCCCCGGAGCGGACCGACGAGCGACGGCGAACGACGCGAGCACGGCCATGCCCCACGCGCCGCCCTCGGCCGCGGTGTCACCGACGGTGACGGGTGCATCGAGTGCGCCGGCGAGGAAGCGCTGCGCGACGCCGGCGGTGCGGAACACCCCGCCGTGCGCGAACATCGCGTCGAGCGCGACGCCCTCGTCGGCGAGCGTCTGCATGCCGATCGCGAGCGTCGCGAAGACGCCGTAGACCTGCGCGCGCATGACGTTCGCGAGCGAGAAGTCCGCGTCGGGGGTGCGCACCACGAGCGGGCGGCCCTCGTCGAGTCCGGCGATCGGCTCGCCGCTCAGATGGTTGTACGCGAGGACCCCACCGGCATCCGCTGCGCCCTCGAGCGCTTCGCGCAGGAGCGTCTCGTAGACGGCATCCGTCGAGAGGGACCGACCGGATGCCGCGGCGAACCGCGCGAACAGTCCGGCGAACGACGCCAGCTCGCTCGCACCGTTGTTGCAGTGGACCATCGCGACGGGGTCTCCCGCGGGAGTCGTGACGAGGTCGATCTCAGTGTGGACGCGCTCGAGGGGGCGTTCGAGGACGACCATCGCGAAAATGCTCGTCCCTGCGCTGACGTTGCCCGTGCGCGGCGAGACCGCGTTCGTGGCGACCATGCCGGTGCCTGCGTCGCCCTCGGCGGGCGCGGCGACCGCGCCGGGCCGGAGCGTGCCGGTCGGGTCGAGGAGGGCGGCGCCGGCGGCGGTGAGAGTCCCGGCATCCGCTCCCGCGGGGAGCACCTCGGGCAGCAGGTCCGGGAGGCTGCGGCCGGCGAGGAACCCGGCGGCGTGCGTATCGTAGGCGGCGATGCGGTCGCGGTCATACTGCCCGTCGGTGCCGATGGGGAACATGCCCGACGCGTCGCCGACGCCCAAGGCGAAGCGGCCGGTGAGCTTCTCGTGCACCCAGCCGGCGAGGGTGTTGATGGTCGCGATCGACGCAACGTGCGCCTCGTCGTCGAGCACGGCCTGGTGCAGGTGGGCGATCGACCACCGGAGCGGGATGTTGACGCCCAGCAGGTCGGTCAGCTCCGCAGCAGCCGCTCCCGTCGAGGTGTTCCGCCAGGTGCGGAACGGTACGAGCAGGGTGCCGTCGGCGTCGAAGGCGAGGTAGCCGTGCATCATCGCCGAGACACCGATGCCGGCGAGGTCGGTCAGCTCGGCGCCCTGGCGGCGGACGCCGGCGATCAGGTCGGCGTACGCCGCCTGCAGGCCCGACCAGATCGCGTCCTCGGCGTAGGTCCAGACACCGTTCTCGAAGGCGTTCTCCCACTCGTGGCTGCCGACGGCGAGGACGGTGGTCGGGTCGCTCGCGTCGACGAGGCACGCCTTGATGCGGGTCGAGCCGAGCTCGATGCCCAGGGCGGCGCCGCCGCCGGCGATGACGGAGGCGGCGCTCATCGGCGGGCGTCCGTGCTCTGGCCGTACACGTTCTGGTAGCGGTTGTAGAGCGCGTCGATCTTGTCCTGCGGGATCGGGATGAGCTCACCGCCCTGGCGCGCGAAGTGCACCGTGCGGGCGGCGTCCTCGCACATGACGGCGGCCTTGACGGCATCCTTCGCGCTGACGCCGATCGTGAACGGACCGTGGTTCTGCATGAGGACGGCGCGGGAGCGGTGGCCGCTCAGCGTCTCGACGATGCCGCGGCCGATCGAGTCGTCGCCGATGATCGCGAACGGTCCGACGGGGATCGGCCCGCCGAACTCGTCGGCCATGCCGGTGATGACGCAGGGGATCTCCTCGCCGCGCGCGGCCCAGGCGACGGCGTACGGGGAGTGGGTGTGCACGACACCGCCGACCTCGGGCATGTTCCGGTAGACGTAGGCGTGCGCCGCGGTGTCGCTCGAGGGCGACCGGTCGCTTCCGGCACTGCCGGGAACGACGTTGCCGTCGAGGTCGCAGAGGATCATGTTCTCGGGCGCGAGGTCGTCGTAGGAGACGCCCGACGGCTTGATGACGAACAGGTCGGCGCTGCGGTCTTCGCCCACGCGGACGCGGCCCGAGACGTTGCCGCCGGTCCAGACGACGAGGCCGTAGCGGACGAGTTCGGCGTGCAGGGCGGCGACGTCCGCGCGGACGCTCGCGATCGCCTCATCGAGATCGGTCATGCCGTCGATGTTATCGGTAACATCCGGTATCCACCACAGCCGGATGCCGGTGGTGGCCGCCGCGCCCGGCACGAACCGCGGAGAAACCGCGCGCGGCTGCGCCGGATGGCCGCGATGCGGGCCGCCGGGCGCCGGATGTCCGCGGTTGTTGCCGCCGGGCGCTGCTACCGCGCCCCGGTCCCGCTCCCGGTCAGCCGCGCGGCGGGGAGCTCGACGCGCGGGCGACCAGCACCGGTTCGGCCGCAGCTCCAGCGGCCGGAAGGCCCAGTGCCTCGGCGACGACGCGCCGCGCCTCGCCGGCCGTGTCCACGCGCACCGTCGTGAGCGCGGGCGTGTAGAACGCGGCATCCGCGTTGTCGTCGAAGCCGGTGACCGAGAGGTCGTCGGGAACGCGCAGCCCCTCGGCGACGAGTCCCGCGATGAGCCCGAGCGCCATCTGGTCGTTCGCCGCCGCGACCGCCGTCGGCCCGTCGGCACCGCGCACCGCCCGCGCCACCTCGCGTGCCGCCGTGGCGCCCGCCGCCGCGCTCCAGTCCCCGCGCCATACGGCCGCGGGACGGATGCCGGCGGCCGCCAGCGCGGCATCCGCACCCTCGTCGCGGGCCGTGGCCTCCAGCCAGTCGGCCGGTCCGGCGAGCCGAGCGATCCGGCGGTGGCCCAGCGCGACCAGGTGATCGATCGCGAGGGCGGCGCCCGTGTGCTGCCGCTGGGCGCCCTCGCCGGTGTGCAGGGCGGCGAGCGGGACCCGTCCCGCGACCTCCTGCAGGGCGGGGAGCGTCGCGGTGTGCGCCGCGACGACGATCAGCGCATCGACGCCCTGGGCGAGCAGTCGCTGGGCGGCATCGGTGACGGATGCCGGGTCTGCGGCATCCGCGTAGGCCGTCGCCAGCCAGCGGTCCGCCGCACGCGCCGCGGCGTCGAGCGCGGCGATGCCGGCGCCGGGGCCCCAGAGCGTCGCATCGGAGGCGATGACGCCGACGGTGCGCGTCGTCGAGGTGCCCAGGGAGCGCGCGGCGTTGTTGACGCGGTAGCCGAGCTCTGCGATCGCCGCCTCGACGCGGGCGCGGGTCTCGGGTCGCAGGTTCGGGCTGTCGTTGAGCACGCGCGAGACGGTCTGCGTCGACACTCCGGCTCGGGCGGCGACGTCGCGCACGCTCGCACGCATCGTCCCGGCCCGTCCCATGGCGCTCACTGTAGCCCCCTGCCGTCCGACCCCCTTGCACGGGTCGTCACCCGCTGTCGAGGAGAGGCGGCTCATCCGTCCCGCCGGTTAGCGTGGAGGATTCACGCCGACGACGGAGGAGGGACCGGATGCGGCTGCTGCAGCGACTCGCGCTCGGGCGCTTCTACGCGCGCCTGCCCGAGTGGGTCCGCATCGTGGTGGCGGTGGCCGCCGTGGTCCTCGGGGTCGTCATCGTCATCCGCCCGACCACGGCGCTCGGCGTGCTCGCCTGGCTGATCGGCGGCGGCATGGTCCTCACTGGCGTGCTCGAGCTCACCGGACGCGACGGCGAAGGAGCCCGCCCCCGCTGGCGCACGATCACCGGCGGTGCGTGGGTGGTCGGCGGGCTCATCGTGCTCCTCACCCCCGGCCTGACGGTCCGGGTCGTCGCGACGCTCGTCGGCGTCTTGCTGTTCGCCGCGGGCGCCGCGGGACTCGTCGCCGTGTTCGCGAAGGGTCGCACGCTCGATGCCCGCATCGCGGATGCCGCCTTCTCGATCTCGGGCGTGATCTTCGGCGTCCTCGCGCTGTTCTGGCCCGACATCACCCTGCTGGTCGTTGCCGTGGTGTTCGGGGCCCGTCTCATCATGAGCGGGGTCACCGACCTCTGGACGCGGCTGCGTCGCCGCCGTGACACCGAGGCCGAGCGCCTCCACCGGCCCCGCCGCTTCCGCCGATGGGGCCGCACCGTGACCGCGCTCGTATCGGTCGCGCTTGCCGTGACGACCGCGCTCGTGACGGTGCCGCTGCGTGAAGGCTCGACCGTCGTCGACGACTTCTACGCCGCGCCCCGTGACATGCCGGGGCAACCGGGGCGCCTGATCCGTGCGGAGCCGTTCACCGCCGGCATCCCCGTCTCAGCGACCGCATGGCGGATCCTCTACACGACCACGGGTGTGAAGGGCGAGGTGCGCGTCGCGAGCGGCGTGGTCGTCGTGCCGAAGGAGGGCGACGGGCAGTGGCCGATCGTCGACTGGAACCACGGCACGACGGGGTTCTCCGAGAGCTGCGCCCCCTCGCTGCAGCCGCGCGGACTCTGGTCGGGCGCGCTGTACATCCTGCCGACGATCATCCGGCAGGGGTGGGCGGTCGTCGCGACGGACTACATCGGCCTCGGCACCGAGGGGCCGCATCCGTACCTGATCGGCCCGCCCAGCGCGACGGCGTCGCTCGACGCGGTGCGCGCCGCGCGGGAGCTGCAGGATGCCGACCTCGGCACCCGCACGGTCATCTGGGGGCACTCGCAGGGCGGTGCTGCCGCGCTCTGGGCGGGCTCGATGGCGCGCGAGTATGCACCGGAGCTGTACGTGCAGGGCGTCGCGGCGCTCGCGCCGGCGAGCGATCCGCCCGCACTCGTGCAGAACATCGCGAGCGTGACCGGCGGCAGCATCTTCGCCTCGTACGCCTTCGCGGCGTTCTCATCCATCTATGACGACGTGTCGTACGACGAGTACGTGCGACCGGGCGCCGACACCGTCCTCCGGCAGATGTCGGAACGGTGTCTGTCCGATCCGTCGATCGTCGTCTCGGTCGCCGCCTCGCTCGGCATGAGCGGCGATCCGCGGCTGTTCTCGCAGCCCCCGGCATCCGGCACCCTCGGCGTGCACCTGCGCGAGAACGCGGCACCGCTCCGGCAGAACGCGCCGGTCCTGCTCGCGCACGGCGGGGCGGACAGCGTGATCCCCGTCGCGACCCAGACCGCCTTCACGAAGCGGATGTGCGCGGCCGGGCAGGTCGTCGACTACCGCATCTACGACGGGTACGAGCATGCGGCGGTCGTGGAGCGTCCGTCGCCCTTGCTCGACGAGCTCATCGAGTGGACGACCGCCCGGTTCGCGGGTGAGCCGGGCCCCGAGGAGTGCTCGACCACGCGGAAGTGAGCCGGGCCGTCCGAGTGCGCCCATAGGGTGGGACGCATGACCGAGAACACCCTTCCCTCCGGCATCCAGCTCGACGAGTTGAGCTCCGACGTCCGGCCGCAGGACGACCTGTTCCGCTACGTCAACGGCTCGTGGCTCGAGCGCACCGAGATCCCCGAGGACAAGGCGCGGTGGGGGTCGTTCCACCTCATCGCTGAGCAGGCCGAGCGCGACGTCAAGACGATCATCGAGGAGTCGACGGATGCCGAACCGGGCACCGAGACCCGCAAGATCGGCGACCTCTACGCGAGCTTCATGGACACCGACGCGATCGAGGAGCGTCGCGCCGACGCCATCGCGCCCCAGCTCGCGCTCGTCGACCGGGTCACCGGCATCCCGAGCTTCCTGAGCACCGCCGGGTCGCTGGAGCGAGAGGGCGTTTCGGGTGTCTTCGGCACGTACATCGAGCCCGACCCGGGCAACCCGGAGCGCTACGTGATGTTCCTCGTGCAGGGTGGGCTGTCGCTCCCCGACGAGAGCTACTACCGCCTCGACAACTTCGAGAAGACGCGCACCGCGTTCCGCGCGTACGTCGCCAAGGTGTTCACGCTCGCCGGAGTCGACGACGCCGAGGCGCAGGCCGATCGCGTCGTCGCGCTCGAGACCGAGATCGCGTCCCACCACTGGGACAACGTCCGCAGCCGCGACGCCGTCGCGACCTACAACCTGATGTCGTGGGATGCCGCGGTGCAGCTCACCGGCGTCGACCTCGCCCCGTGGCGCGATGCCGTCGCCCCCGGCAAGGCGGGCATCATCGAGGAGGTCGACGTCAACCAGCCGAGCTTCTTCGAGGGTCTCGGGACGCTGCTGGTCGAGGATCGGCTCGAGGACTGGAAGGCCTGGCTGCGCCTGCAGGTCATCCGCACCTCCGCGCCGTTCCTGTCGCAGGCTTTCGTCGACGCGAACTTCGCGTTCTACGGCACCGAGATGACCGGCGTCCCCGTCAACCGCGAGCGCTGGAAGCGGGGCGTCTCGCTCGTCGAGGCGGCGCTCGGCGAGGCGGTCGGCAAGGTCTACGTCGAGCGCCACTTCCCGCCCCGCGCGAAGGAGGAGATGGACGTCCTCGTCGACAACCTCATCGAGGCGTACCGGCAGTCGATCTCGTCGCTCGAGTGGATGACGCCCGCCACGCGCGAGCGCGCGCTCGAGAAGCTCGAGGCCTTCACCCCCAAGGTCGGCTACCCCGTGAAGTGGAAGGACTACTCGGCGCTCGAGATCGATGCCGCCGACCTCATCGGCAACGTCCGCCGCTCGAACGCGTGGCAGCACGACGAGCAGATCGCGAAGCTCGGCGCCCCCATCGACCGCGACGAGTGGTTCATGACGCCGCAGACGGTCAACGCGTACTACAACCCGCTCATGAACGAGATCGTATTCCCCGCCGCGATCCTGCAGCACCCGTTCTTCGACATGGAGCGCGACCCGGCCGCGAACTACGGCGGCATCGGCGCAGTCATCGGCCACGAGATCGGCCACGGCTTCGACGATCAGGGGAGTGCGTTCGACGGCACCGGCGCGCTGAACGACTGGTGGACCGACGAGGACCGCGCGGCCTTCACCGAACGCACGAAGACGCTCATCGAGCAGTACAACGCACTCGTCCCGCAGGGCCTGTCCGAGGGTCACACCGTCAACGGTGCGCTGACGATCGGCGAGAACATCGGCGACCTCGGCGGCCTCGGCATCGCGATCAAGGCGTATCGGCTGCACCTGGAGACGACCGGCTCGACGGATGCCGACGGTCCCGTCATCGACGGACTCACCGGCATCCAGCGTCTGCTGCTCAGCTGGGGTCAGATCTGGCAGCAGAAGGGACGGGATGCCGAGACGATCCGCCTGCTGACGATCGACCCGCACTCGCCGAACGAGTTCCGCTGCAACCAGATCGTCCGGAACATCGACGAGTTCTACGCCGCGTTCGACGTGACCACGGCGGACGAGCTCTGGCTCGACGAGGACAAGCGCGTCACCATCTGGTGACCGTCATGCGCGGCGCGCCGGTCGTCAGCATCGAGCTCGAGTTCGATGCGGCGACCGAGCGCGCCGTGCGCGTGGAATGGCAGGCGCTCGCCGACGCCGGGTTGTCGAGCCTCGCCGCGCACACCGCGCCCTCGAACGCACCGCACGTGACGTTGCTCGTGCGTTCGTCGGTGTCGCTGGCGTCCGTGCCGCTGCCCGCGGCGTTCCCTGTGGCTCTCGGCGCGCCGGTGCTGTTCGGGGCGGGGGAGCGCCGGGTGCTGGCCCGCTCGGTCGTGCCCTCCGCCGAGCTGCTCGCCCTGCACGCCGCCCTGCATGAGGCCGCCGGCCCGGGCGACGATGCTCCGCACACCGCGCCCGGGGAGTGGATGCCGCACGTCACCCTTGCGCGCCGGCTCAAGGTGTCCGACCTCGAGCGCGCGCTGCCGCTTTTGGGTGAGCCGGTCACCGGGATGGCGCGCGGGCTACGGCGGTGGGATGCGGCATCCGCCACCGTCACCGCGCTCGGGGAGTTCGGGGGCTGAGCTGGGATTGCGCCGAAAGCGTGCCGCAGAGGTTTCGGCGCGATCCGGTTTCGGTGGGGGTTTTCGGCGCGTGCGTCGTCGGCGTGTCGCGGTCGTCTGCGATGCCTCGGTCGGTTGTGCCGAAAACCATCGTTTTCGGCTGGCTGCTGTAGGCATCCACGCGTCAACGCCTCGGCGTCAGACAGCTCGCGGTCAGTTCCTTCGGTGATGCTCCGCGAAGACGGCGGCGGCTGCCTCGGAGACGATGGCGACATCCGCTAATGAGAATGTGAGCTGGAGCCGGTCGCTAGTGCTGGTGCCCTCGATTGTGATCTTCTCGTCGCTATAGCGCGAGTGAAGCCGTTCACGGATGATCTGTTCGGCTTCGATACCGCTTAGACCCGGCGGTAGGTCGTCGGCTGTGCTTACAAACGTGGCGGTGGCATGTCGCGGACCGAAGTGCCAGTGGACGTCGCCCGCCTCCTCGGACCAAGCGTGATGCTGTGGCAGGTCGCCCGGGTAGACCCGTCCGGCGGCTTTGTATGCGGCTCGCTCCTGCGCGTCGGACGCGAACACAGACCACCCGCGATCAATGATCGCGGCGGTGAGGCGGGGCCCGGGTCGCTGCTTGAGAATGAGGATCGCCTCCGCCGCGGGCAGATCCGCGAGAACCTCGATGTCTTCGTCTGTCCGCCCTTCAATCGTCACCTCGGTCAGGGTTCGTATCTGGACCAAAGCCTTCAGCCCTACGAGATGAGCCGCGGTCACCGTCAGCACGTTCAAACCCACAGCCGGGGCCAGGGATTCGAGGTCGAAATGTCTCGTCGGGGACACGGTCAATTCTCGGAGCTTCGCCGGCTGACCAAGCTCGGGGAGCTGTGAGGTCGTCCGGGATCGCAGCGCAAGATCTCGCACCGGCCCCACCACCGTGCCGCAGACGTGATCGACATCGAGCCGCTCAAGCTGCGGCAGCGCCATAACGCTCTGCCAACTGCCATGGGACGGTCCGCGATACCGCCGCAACCGCCACAGACGGGAGAGGTCAGCCTCCTCACCGGTCTCCGGATTGATCTCCAGAACCTCCAGCATCCGTGCTCGCCGCAGCTCGTTAAAGCCCTTCAGCTGCTCCGCCTCGTAACCGATCTCGAGCAGACGCATCCTGGGTAGGTGCTCGCGCAACGCGGCGAGGTCAGACGACGGAGCAGAAACCCGCACACCGATGCGATACATCGCCCACGCGCGTTCGACCATCTCCGGGGTCACCCCCCAGCGTTTCTCGCCCCGCCACACCAACCACCCCCTCCTCGTGAAGAGAGGCCACCCTTCAGTCGGAAACCACTCCACGAACGGCAGCAGCTGCTCATCCAAGCCGTACGACCGGTCCGTGCTGACATCATCGGCCGAGACCCTGACTGAGGCAGGATCAACCATGTGGCGGCGCTTCGCGTCCCTGGGCGTCATACACATGATTATCGACGGCTGCCCGCATCAAGGCCGACCCAGTCAGAGACGCCCCTGCTCACTCAGCTGCGGGCCAGCCGAAACCGTCCGCCGAAACCCGGTAGCGGGTGCCGTTTGCGGTGCGCCACATTGGGGACTGTGGCGGCGATCGCCGAAAACGATCGTTTTCGGCGCAGCTGGCGAGTCGCGTCAAAATCTCGAAGGCCGCATCCGACGCTCTCACCCACTGACGAGCTCACCTGTGCCAAAGTCGCAGAATGTCTCCGAAGGATGAAGAGCAGGAACAGGCGTACCTAGAGCAGCTGCCCCCTCTTGTTCGCGCTGCCGCAACAGGCGATCTCGAACGAGCACGCGCGCTCCTCGCAGCCGGCAGGTCGGTCAATGAGGCAGATGCCACAGGATGGACCGCACTGCATGCTGCGGCTACACGCCGGCACCCGCAAATTGTTCGCGCTTTGCTGGCTGCTGGCGCTGATCCGGACGTCACAGACTCGGCAGGTTTCACGCCGCTGCTCAATGCGTCTGGCCCGGGAGACTCCGCCAGCGTCGAGGCGCTGCTGAATGCTGGTGCTGACGTCGCAGTATCGGACATCGACAATGGCTGGTGCCCGCTGAGCCGTGCCGCGGAGTGGGACAACTTCGAGGTCCTCACCCTCCTCTTGGCGGCGGGTGCGGACCCCAATCATGATTCGCCGCTCGTCGATGCAGCTGAGGCGGGCAGCTTGCGTTGCGTTCGCGCACTCGTGGCTGCGGGCGCCGACCCTACAAAGCAGATCGATGGCCAGACTGCCGCAGAGTACGCGCGGTCTCATAACCACGACGACGTGGTGGCCTACTTAGAGAACCTCGTCGCCGCCGAACAGTGTTGAGCACCTCGTGATGCGAGGCAGCGATGCCAGGTGGACGCCTCCCTGAACCATAAGGTCAAGGCGTGTACATCTATCGACCGACGCTCGCCTGGCGCCTCACGAACGCCGCTGGCGCATCGACGCTTCCGCTCCTGGGCGGATGCGCACTGGTCTGGTCCCTGCCGGAAGGTGACGTGGCCGTCACCGCTGTTGCTATGTCGGTCGTCATCTTCGGTTGCTTCTGGCTGGCGCGTGTTTTCCGCGTGCGCGTGATCGTCGACGATGCTGAGGTCCGGTTGTGCAACTTCTTCCGCGTCGTGCGGGTCGCTCGGGCGCAGATAACGGAAGTCGACCAGGATCCGCGCACCGCGAAGCTTGAATGGTCCATTCCGGGTGGGCGATCGAGAACTGCGACTATAAGCGCGGTCGCTGTGGGGATCAGCTACTCACTGCCAGCCTCAACGCTCGAAGTCCCCCGCCAGTTCCTGGCCCGTCTGGATAGATGGGTGAAGACGCAGGGGAATTGACGGTGACCCGCTTGACGATCGAGCTCGTGTCGGTGGGTCCTTCCGCGGGCCAGCCATGGGCTCCAGTGATGAAGGCCAAGCCGAAAACGATCGTTTTCGGCTGCTCGTGCCGGCTAGGTCTGAAGGGTGAACCCGGCGCTGATTCGTGTCGGGTTCCCACGTACCGGGCCAAGCGCGCTCCCCACGCTATGGACCGGGGTCCACTCGGCCACATCACCGCCGATCGATCGGGGGAATGGATACTTTGATTGGCCAATGGTCCGTTTGCCTGATCTGCAGACTCCGGTCGACCTTCCAGGTGGCCTCCGCAGCCGTGTAGCCCTTCCCCACGAGGAATCGGTCGATTGATGCTCCGAGGAATGGCGGCAGTGTGGTTGGCCAGGTGGGTGAGGAGCCGGCATTGTTGGCGGCTGCAACATCGCTGCAATCTCCGAGCTGGTCGCCACCGAGATTGTTGAGGGTCGAGTTCATATCCCCGAGGACTACAACCCAGGGACTTCTGGAGCACATCTCGTTCACCCAGTCGATGTGTTCCTGCCACGTGTCGGTAGCAGACGGGGAAGGCTGCTGGATATGCGTTCCCACGATGATTGGCGTCTGTGAGGACGGGGTCGTAGGGATGAGTGCAAGCCCAGCCCAGGGAGGCGTGCGCTCGTCGACTTTGTACTGTCCGTCGTCGACGAGCGCCCGCGTCATGATGATGGACGTCGCAGTCCAGTCAGGAGCGAATGCGACCACATCATGCCCATCGGCGCGAAGGATGTCGGCGACCTCCTCACCCAGTTTCCATGGCGTTTCTGGCAAGACGACCACTGCCCTATCTTGTCCATGGAATGTTGGTCCGACCGCGTTGGCAACGTCGGACACGTCTTCACCCCGAGCGTTCCAGGCCATCCCGTAGAACTCTGCATTTGCAGGAGAAGCTTCGCCATCGGCAGCTCCCTGCGCGATGACGCGCAGACCGAACATCGCAGTGCCGACTAAGCAAACAATGCCAAGGATGATCGCCCCGCGGCGGAAGCGTCGCAGCAAGATGCAGGTGGCAAACGCAACGACGCTGACTACGGCGAACACGAGGGTGATGGGCCTGTCGGCTGCCACGACGAATGCAATGCCGGGCCAAGTGCGCGCCTGCGTCAGCGGGGCCGCCCAGACCAGAAGAAGCACGACGAGAGAGGCCGCGGGGATCAGAAAACGACCGAGCTTCACATGCTCACCGTAGTCATGGGGATCGGAAAACAATCGGATCATACGGCTTGTCTCATCAATTTGACAGACTGGTGGAGAAACTCTGCAGCACCTACTTTTCGAGCCACACAGGCGGCACTCAGCCGTTTCAAACGTAGGGGGGCATCGTGCGAAAGAGCACTATCGAGGCGGGTTCGAAGAAGCGAAGTTGGAAGAGCAAGCTGGCAATCGGCGCACTTGCGGTCGGCGTACTGGTCGCGGTACCGACTGCGGCTCACGCCGAGGGGTCCTACACCTCGTTTGTCAATCAGGCGCAGCCAGGCTTCCTCAGCCGCACATGGGGAGACGGCAACCTGGACGGGGCCGCCACGAAGATCACCCTGACTGACTGCAAAGCGAACAAGGCCGGCAAGACACCAGGGACGACAGCGATCACCTCCGTCTCGGTCGCTCTTTACCGCGGGACCTCGCTTCTCACCATCAAGAAGCAGAAGTGTGGAACGTACGACTTCGGGCGGCAGTCGTCGGGAACCTATCGGTTCAAGATCACCGCTGTGAACGGCATCACCGACGGGGACCGTTCCATCTTCCTGAACGTGGATAAAGTCACCGTCAGCTACTGATCTGCGAAGAAGGCCGGCTGCGTCATGCCTGGGCCATGAGCGGTTTTCGCACAGAACATCGATAGGAAGGGGCCCGAAATCATCGGGCCCCTTCTGCGATGAACCTGCGCGAAACGACCGACGCCTCCCGGCAGAACACATCACGACCGTTCAGCTAAAGGCTGAGCACACCACTGATCGATATCATTGAGCCGCCGGCGATCACGGGTCGCCCTGGAACCAAAAACGTCCGCCGGAACCAGGTTTCGATCCACGTTTCCGGCGTGCATCTCAGCAGCATCAAGGCGAAGCAGCCGCAAACGATCGTTTTCGGCTGAACGGGGCGGGGCTTGACCCTCACACGGTGTCAGACTGTGGCCTGGGATCACCATGTTGAGTATCGGAGAGTTCGCCCGCCTCGCCGGCGTCTCTGTGCGGATGCTGCGTCACTACGACCAGCTCGGTCTGCTGCGCCCGCAGCGGGTCGATCCCTTCTCGGGATACCGCTCCTACGCCGCGTCGCAGTTGGACCGCGCCAATCGACTGGTCGCGCTGAAGGGCCTCGGCTTCACGCTGGAGCAGGTCGGCGTCATGCTCGACGACGGGATGTCGTCGAGCGAGGTCGCCGTGCTCCTGCGCGAGCGGCGGGTCGAGCTCGCGGCCCAGATCGATGCGGACCGGCAGCGCCTGCACGAAGTCGAGACGAGACTCCGATCGATCGAGAAGGAGAATCCCATGTCCGAGTACACCGAAGGTGCGCTGCCCGAGCTGACGATCGTCCAGCTGTCGGCGAAGGTCGACGAGATGTCGCAGATCGAGGAGGAGATCGGCGGCATGTTCGCGCGCGTCGGTGCTCTGATCGAGGCGGCCGGTGCGAGCCGCGTCGGTCCCGGCGTCGCCGTCTACACGACCGTCGACGACGGCATGATCGCCGCCGCGGCGGAGCAGATCGGCGATGCGCCCGTGCCCGACGGCCTCGAGCGCGCGGTGGTGCCGCGGCATCCGCGTGCCGTCTCGACCCGTCTCGATGCCGATGACCTCAGCGGAATCCAGGCCGCGTGGCAGGCGCTCGTCGCCGAGATCGAGCGCCGCGGGCTGCGATTCGACGGCCCCTCGCGCGAGATCTACGAGCAGACGCCCTACGACGGTCCGGGCTCGCGCTGGATCGTCGACCTGCAGCAGCCCGTCGCCTGACGAGCCGTTTCCGGGGACGCGAGGTGTCGCCTGGCGCGGAGCGCAGCGACCGTTCGCGTCCCCGGGTCGCGGCCTCATCGCGTTCCGGGGACGCGACGTGTCGCCCCAACCCCGGCCGAGCGACCGTTCGCGTCCCTCGAACGCCCCGCGGAACCCGCGCCCGACCCCGTCAGAAGATGATCGTGTGGTTCCCGTGGCGGATGACGCGGTCCTCGGCGTGCCAGCGCACTGCGCGCGAGAGCACCTGGCGCTCGACGTCGGCGCCGCGGCGGACGAGCTCGGCGGTGGTGTCGGCGTGGGTGACGCGGATCGTGTCCTGCTCGATGATCGGGCCCTCGTCGAGGTCGCCGGTCACGTAGTGGCTCGTCGCGCCGATGAGCTTCACACCGCGCTCCTTCGCCTTGCGATACGGCTCGGCGCCGATGAAGGCGGGCAGGAACGAGTGGTGGATGTTGATGACCGGCACGCCGAGCTCTTCGAGGAACTCCGGCGACAGGATCTGCATGTATCGCGCGAGCACGACGAAGTCGACGTTGCCCTTGAGCAGCTCGAGGATCTTCGCCTCGGATGCCGACTTGTCAGGACCCGGCGTCGACGGCACGTGGAAGAACGGCACCCCGAACGAGCGGACGTCGTCGGCGGAGGTCGTGTGATTCGAGACGACCATCGGCACCGTGATGGGCAGCTCGCCGCGGCGGTTGCGCCACAGCAGGTCGAGCAGGCAGTGGTCCTGCTTCGACGACAGGATGGCCATGCGCTTGGGCACGGACTGGTCCGTCAGCGACCACTCCAGGTCGAACGGCGCCAGCGTGTCGGCGATCTCGGTCTCGATCGCGGGGCGCTGCCCGGCGAAGTCCGGACGGTGGAAGACGACCCGCTGGAAGTACGCGCCGCCGCGGGGGTCGTCGGAGTACTGGTCGAACTGGACGATGTTGCCACCGATCCGCGTGATCATCGCCGAGACCGCGGCGATGATGCCGGGGCTGTCCTTGCCGTGCACGATGAGGCAGGCGTGGTCGGGGTGGAGCTGCGACACGGGCGAAGTCATCCCTCGATTCTGCCCTGTGCGCTGAGGGATGCCGACCGCGTGACGCGCGGCATCCGTCAGCGCACGCCCTTCATGAGCGACAGCACCGGCTTCACGCAGACCAGCAGCAGCACGCCCATCGCGATCGAGATCCCGCCGAGCGTCGCGAAGTACGGCACCTCGTTCGTCGGGTCGTATAGCGTCGCGAGCTGACCGGCGATCGCGGTGCCGAGCGACACCGACAGGAAGAACAGTGCGACCATCTGCGTCTGGAACCGCTCCGGCGCGAGCTTCGTCGCTGCCGACAGTCCGACCGGCGAGAGCATCAGCTCCGCGATCGTGAAGACGAGCAGGATGCCGACGATCGCGAGCAGCGGCGTCGAGTTCGCCCCGCCGCCCGCGAAGGGCAGGAAGAGCAGGAACGCGACACCCATGACGGCGACACCCAGGGCGAACTTCACCGGCGTCGACGGCTGACGGGAGCCGAGCTTCGACCACACCGCGGTGAAGACACCGGCGAGCAGGATGATGAACACCGGGTTGATCGACTGCACCCACGGGATCGGCATCTCCCAGCCGAACAGGTTCCGGTCGAGGCGTTCGGCCGAGTACAGCGTCACGACCGTGAACTGCTGCTGGTAGAGCGACCAGAACACGACCGACGTGAGGAACAGCGGCAGGAAGCCCCACACCCGGCTGCGCTCCTGCGTCGTGATCTGCCGGCTCAGCAGGATGACCGCGAAGTAGGCGATGGCCGCGACGATGACGGCGCCGATGACGATGAGCGCCAGGTTGTCGGCGCGGATGACGCCGGTCAGGACCAGGACGACGATGACCACCACGGCGGCCGCGCCGATCCCCGCGAAGAGCGGGTATCGCCCGCGCGGCAGCGGGTTGGGGACGATGCGGGCCTCGGCGGGCAGGCTCCGGCGGCCGAACGAGTACTGGGCCAGGCCGAGCGCCATGCCGAGGGCGGCGAGCCCGAAGCCCCAGTGGAATCCGAGGGTCGACTGCAGCAGGCCGGTCAGCAGGGGGCCGGCGAACGCGCCGAGGTTGATGCCGAGGTAGAACAGCGAGAAACCGGCATCCCGTCGCGAATCATCGGCGGCGTACAGCGTGCCCACGACGCTCGTGGCAGTCGCCTTCAGTCCGCCGGATCCGAAGGCGACGAGGATCAGGCCGACCGTCACGCCCGCGAAGCCCGGGAGGAGGGCGAGGGCGATGTGCCCCGCCATGATGACGATGGCGCTCAGGAAGAGCACGCGTTCGGCGCCGAGGATGCGGTCGGCGATCCAGGCGCCGAGGACGGTCGACAGGTACACCGCGCCGCCGTACGCGCCGACGATGCTCGCCGCGACCGTCTTGTCGACGCCGAGCCCCCCGTCGGTGACGGAGAAGTACAAGTACAGGAGCAGGATGCCCTGCATGCCGTAGAAGCTGAAGCGCTCCCACATCTCGACGCCGAATACGTGCGCGAGCGCGAACGGCTGGCCGAAGAATCGGGTGTCGCGCGCTGCGGTGTCGTCGGAGGACGGGAGGTCGACGGGAGGTACGTTCCGCATTCGTCCCAGGTTAGGCACCGGTCCTGGACGAGGCACCCAGGTTGTGCGGCATCCCGCGCGGGTGTATCAGTCCGCGTCGGCGGCGCGCGTCGCGTGCCGGTCGGCGACAAGGGTGTCGCGCACGCGGCGGCGGAGCACCTTGCCGATGAGGGACTTTGGGAGTTCCTCCCAGACGACGTAGGTCGTCGGCCGCTTGTACTCCGCGAGGCGCTCGCGGGCCAGCTCGCGCGCGGCGGCCTCGTCGAACGCCGCACCGTCCTCGAGGACGACGACCGCTGTGACGACCTCGGCGCCGCCGCCGCGGGGGATGCCGACGACCGCCGTCTCGGCGACGCCAGGCGTCCCGGTCACGACCTGCTCGACCTCGGACGGCGCGACGTTGAAGCCGCCCGTGATGATGAGCTCCTTCTTGCGGTCGACGACCGTGACGAAGCCGTCCTCGTCTTGCTGCACGAGATCGCCGGTGCGCACCCAGCCGCCCTCGAGCAGTGTCGCCGCTGTCTCCTCGGGGCGGTTCCAGTAACCGGCGAACACCTGCGGCCCGTGGATGAGCAGTTCGCCGGTCTCGCCCTGCGCCACCTCGTGGGTCGGTTCCTCCGGGTCGACGACCTTGATGTCGGTGGAGGGGAAGGGGATGCCGATGGCCCCGATGCGGCGCGACTCGTCGAACGGGTTGGCCAGGGCGATCGGGCTCGTCTCGGTGAGGCCGTACCCCTCGTTGAGCATGCTGCCCGCGAGCTTCTCCCAGCGCGAGACGACGGCGGGCGTGAGTGTCATCGCCCCCGAGATGGAGTACACGACGCGGGTGAGGTCGAGGTCGCCGTCGCGGGCGACCCGGGCCAGCCGGTCGAACATCGGCGGGACGGCGGGGATGAACGTCGGCGGGAATCGCTTCGCGGCATCCACCACCAGTTCGGGATCGAACGTGGGGAAGAGCACGGCACGCGACCCGGTCTCGACGGAGTAGATGACCGACAGCAGCAGCCCGAACGAGTGGAACATCGGCAGCAGCCCGTAGATGCTGCCCTCGCCGTGGCGGAATTCCGGCATCCATGCGGCGCCCATGCGGGCGTTCGCCCAGAGGTTGCCGTGCGTGATCATGGCGCCCTTGGGGTCTCCCGTGGTGCCCGACGTGTACTGCAGGCAGGCGAGGTCGTCGCGCCCCGGCCGGGGGTGCCCCGCGGCGATGGGCGCGGAGCTCTCGAGCCGCGTGAACGGGATCGTGCCGGGCGCGGCCGCCGTCAGCTTGGCACGCGACTCCCGGGCCTTCGCGACGGGCAGGCGCAGCAGCATCCGCGTCTTCAACGGCATCGCGGTGGTCACGTCGACCGAGACGACGTCGCGGATGCCGAGCGCGGCCGGCAGCGACTGTACGAGCGGCGCGACCTTGTCCCACGCGATCACCGTGCGGGCGCCGTGGTCGCGGAACTGCACCTCGAGCTCGTCCCGCGTGTAGAGCGGGTTGTGCTCGACCACGACGGCGCCGAGCCGCAACACGGCATAGAACGCGATGACGTGCTGCGGGGCGTTCGGCATGATCAGCGCGACCCGGTCGCCGGCGCCGATGCCGAGCTTCCGCAGCCCCTCGGCGACGCGCGCGACCCGCGAGCCGAGCTCGTCGTAGGTCACCGCCCGCCCGAAGAACGCGATCGCGTCGCGCTCGCCGTACTGGCGCACGCGCTCGTCGAGCAGATCGGTGAGGGAGCCCGTCACGGGTTCGATGTCGACCGGCGTGCCGGCGGCGTAGAAGCGGTTCCAGGCGCGGGTCTCGTTCAGCTGCACGGCGACGATCCTAGGTCGCGAGGTGTCCTGCGCGTGCCCCCTTGCTCGCGAGCGGCCCGCGCGCAAGCGTTCGCGACGACGGATGCCGCCTGCGACGCTCGAGCGATGACCACCGATGCGCGCACTGCCCGACGGGACCACTACGCCGGCTTCTTCGGCGACCTGCCCCGCACGGACTACGGGGTCGTCGTCGGCAACTGCCAGGCCGAATCGGTGCGCCTCGTGCTCGATTCCGACGACCTCCCGCTCCTGCGTGTGCCGCCCGTGTACGAATTGGATGCCGCCGACACCGCACGCCTGCACGAGGTGATCGCCGGAGCCTCCGCGCTCATCGCGCAGCCGGTGAAGGACGACTACCACGGCCTTCCGCTGGGGACTCGGCAGCTCGCGGCATCCCTCCCCTCCTCGGGTCGGGCGGTCACCTTCCCGATCGTCCGCTTCACGGGCCTCTACCCGTTCCAGGCCGCGTTGCATGTGCCGGGGACGGAGGAGGTCCCGCCGCTCGTGGCCTATCACGACGTCCGCACGCTCACCGAGGCGGCGGGCATCCCCGTCCGCGAGCACCTGCCCGTCCACGCCGTGCGCGCCGAGGCCGCCGATTCGCTCGCGGAGCTGCAACGGCGCGAGCGGTCGCTCGATGTCTCGGTGTCGGACCTGTTCGCCGAGCCCCGGTTCGACCTCGTCCGGACGGTGAACCATCCGGGGAACGAGGTCATCCTCGAGATCGGGAGCCGCGTGCTCCGCGCGCTCGGACGCCCCGGCGGAGCGACCGACCCCGGCCGGCCGCTGCTCGACGCAGTCCACGCCCCGCGCGAGCCGTGGGTCATCGAGGCATGGAGCCTCGACTCCCCTCCCGAGTCGGGATGGCGCGTGAACGGCGCCGTCGTCGATCCGGCCGAGATCCGCGAGGCGCACCTCGAGTGGTACCGGCAGAACCCCGGCTTCGTCCGGGGCGCCCTCGAACGGCTGCGCCCGACCGTGGAGCGCTGGCGACGCTGATCGGCGTAGCGTGTCGGCATGGCTGACGCGCTCGACATCCGCGAACTGCACACGATCGACGAGATGGTCGCCGCCAGCGCCGTCTTCGAGGCGGTGTGGGGATCGCCCGATGGCGGGATGCCGCCGAACCTGCTGCGCGCGTTGGAGCACTCCGGCAACTACGTCGTGGGCGTCTTCGACGGCGAGCGGATGGTCGCGGCATCCGCCGCCTTCTTCGGTCCGCCGAGCTCCCGCAGCATGCACTCGCATGTGACGGGTGTGCTGCCCGAGGCGCAGGCGCGGGGGGTCGGTCGTGCGCTCAAGGCGCACCAGCGCGAGTGGGCGTTCGCGCACGACGTCGGCACCATCACGTGGACCTTCGACCCGCTCATCGCCCGGAACGCCCACTTCAACCTCGAGGTGCTCGGCGGGCGCGTCACCGATTACCTCGTCGACCACTACGGCGACATGGGCGACGCGATAAACAGCGGTGACGAGAGCGATCGGCTGCACGTCGCGTGGCACCTGGCGTCGCCGGCACCGACCCCCGCGGCATCCGAGGTGGTCGGGACGGTCGCGATCCCGCCGGACATCGAGGCGCTCCGCAGGGACGACCCGGATGCCGCGGCCCGCCTCCGCCGCGAGGTCCGCGACGCGTTCCGGGCGCAGCTCGACGCCGGCCTCGTGGTGGGCGGTTTCCGCACCGGCGAGGGGTACCTCTTCGTCCGGAGCTGAGGCGACTGGCGTCGAGGGCGCTCAGCCGACCCGGCGTGCTCCTTCACCGAGGGCCTCGAGCTTCGCCCAGGCGATGTCGGGGTGGATGCGGCCGCCGAGGCCGCAGTCGGTCGAGGCGATGACGCGGTCGGCGCCGACGATGTCGGTGTAGCGGCGGATGCGCTGCGCGACGAGGTCGGGGTGCTCGACGACGTTGGTCGCGTGGCTGACGACGCCCGGGACGAGGACGAGGTCGTCGGGGATCCGGGCGTCCGCCCACACGGCGAACTCGTGCTCGTGGCGGACGTTGCCCGCCTCGAACGAGACCGACCCGACGTTCGCCTCGAGGACGACATCGAGGATGTCCTTCAGTTCGACGTCGGTCGTGTGCGGACCGTGCCACGAACCCCAACATAGATGCAGGCGCACCTGCTCCTTCGGGAGTCCTTCGATGGCCCGGTTGATCGCTTCGATCCGGATGCGGGTGAACGCCCGGTAGTCGGCGGTCGAGGGCTCGGGGTCGATCTGGTCGTAGTTCTCGGCCAGCGACGGGTCGTCGAGCTGCAGGATGAGGCCCGCGTCCGTGATCGCCCGGTACTCTTCGCGCAGGGCATCGGCCCACGCGTCGATGTGCTCCTGCTCGGTCGCGTAGTAGTCGTTGTGGACGCGTGCGGCCGAGCCGGGGGCGATCGCGGTGAGGAAGCCCTGCTCCCCGTCCTGGAGCGCCGCCGTCAGGTTGCGGATGTCGGCGGCGACAGCGTCGTGGCCGCGGTACGAGATCGGGCCGGTCGTGGTCGGGAAAGCGGACGCGATGCGGCCCGTCTCGACTGCCTCGGCGTAGACCGCGGGGAAGCGCTGCCGATCCCGGCGGCCCAAGAAGCTCGTGAGACGGATGTTCCCCGGGCTCGACAGGACGGGCGGCTCGGTGAACGCGTTCACCTCGGTCAGCGACAGCCCCGCGACGCGCTGGAAGGAGTATCCCCACCACGCGCCGTAGTCGACCGGGTTCGTCATGGCCTTCCCGAACTCGCCGTCGCCGACGAGAGTGATCCCCGCGGCGCGCTGGCGCTCGACGACCTCGGTGACGGCGCGAGCGGTCAGCTCCTCGGCCTCGGCGCTCGGCAGCAGGGTGAAGCCGTCGTCGGCGAACGCACGCGCGGCGTTCGCCTCGATCAGCGCGGTCGAGCGGGGAAGGCTTCCGGAGGTGGTCGTCTCGAGGGGCATGGGCCGAGTCTAGGAATCCACGGATGCCGCTGCACCCGTCCTGCAACGGCCCGTAACCTGACCCCATGCCGCTCGCTCCGCACGCCGCATCCGTCCGCCTCGACGAGATCGAGCTCCGGGTGCTCCGCATCCCGCTCGTCGCCCCGTTCACGACGTCGTTCGGCACCATGATCGACCGCGAGGTCATCGTCGTGCGCGCGAGGACCGACGCGGGCGAGGGGTGGGGCGAGGTCGTCACGCAGAACGCACCGGTGTACTCCAGCGAGTACACGCAGGGCGCGTGGGACGTCGCGACGCGCTGGCTCGGTCCGGCCCTCCTCCAGCGGGGCAACCTCGCTCCCGAGGACGTCGCGAGTGTCTTCGACCCGTTCGTCGGCCACAGGATGGCGAAGGCGGGACTCGAGCTCGCCCTGCTCGACGCGGCCCTGCGGGGTGAGGGGCGGTCGTTCGCGTCGTACCTGGGCGGGACGGCGGCGACGATCCCTTCGGGGGTGAGCGTCGGCATCCAATCGGATCCGGCAGCCCTGGTCGAGACCGTCCGCGGCTACCTCGACGAGGGGTACGTCCGGATCAAGATCAAGATCAAGCCCGGCCGCGACATCGGTGACACGGATGCCGTGCGCACAGCATTCCCCGACATCCCGCTGCAGGTGGACGCGAACTCGGCCTACACGCTCGCCGACGCCGACACGCTCGCGCAGCTCGACCGCTTCGGTCTCCTGCTCATCGAGCAGCCGCTGCAGGAGGACGACCTCGTCGACCACGCCGCCCTCGCGCAGCAGCTGAAGACACCCGTCTGCCTCGACGAGTCGATCACCTCGGTCAAGGCCGCCCGCGACGCGCTCGCCCTGGGGGCGACGACGGTCATCAACGTCAAAGCGGGGCGCGTCGGCGGCTATCTCGAGGCGCTCCGCATCGCCGATCTGTGCGAATCCGCCGGCATCCCGGTGTGGTGCGGCGGCATGCTCGAGACCGGGATCGGTCGCGCCGCGAATGCCGCGCTCGCCGCGCACCCCGCGTTCACGCTGCCGGGCGACGTCTCGGCATCCGCTCGGTTCTACGAGCGTGACATCGTGACCGAGCCCGCCGTCCTCGAGGACGGACATGTGCGGGTGCCGACCGGCCCGGGGCTCGGCGTCGAGGTCGACCTCGACGCGGTCGAGGCGTTCACCGTCGCGCGCGAGACGCTGCGACGGTGAGGCGCGTCACCAGAGGATGCCGCCGCCGATAGAGATGCCGCCCCATGTGAGCAGCACGAAGATCGCCGCGAAGACGACCGGGCCGATGCCCTTGCCGCTGCGGGCGAGTCCCTTGAAGAGGGCGATGACGGCCAGGATCGCCGCGACGATGGACAAACCGCCGCCGACGAAGAACCCGATGAACAGCGGGATCGGCATGAGGATGAGGCCCGCGAGACCGACCCAGAAGGCAGCCCAGGCGGTCGGGTTGGAACGGCGTTCGGTGGCGTAGGACATGGATCCATCCTCGCGTGGGTCACGCGATGCCGCGACGGGGCTGTCCGGAAGGATCGGTCGTGCTAGGGAGCCGGCGGGTCGACACCCCCGTACCCGAGGCCCACGGCGCGGCTGCGTCAGCGCGGCATCGAGGGCCGCGCCTCGTGCGGGTCACGGCGCTGCGGGATGAAGAGCGCGACGCCGAGCGCGATCCCGGCGGCGCCGAGTCCGAGGGCGAAGGAGAGCTGGAACGCGGCCGGGGTGGGGACGGCGACTCCGCCGACGTCGACGGTGAGCGCGGCGAGCACCGCGCCGACGACGGCGGCGGCGATCGAGGTGCCGAGCGAGCGGAACAGCGCATTGAGACCGTTCGAGGCACCCGTCTCGTGCTGCGGCACCGATCGCATGATGAGCATCGGCATGCCGGCGTAGCCGAAGCCGATGCCGACACCGATGAGCAGGTTGGCGATGAGCAGGTGCCAGACCTCCGACGCCCACAGCAGCGAGTAGCCGTACGCCAGGATCAGCGCGCTCGCGCCCATGATCAGGAGCACCCGCGGCCCGATCGTCCGGGCGAGACGACCCGAGAAGGGGGAGAGCACCATCATCACGAGCCCTGCGGGCATGACGATGAAGCTGGCCTGGACGAGAGTGAGTCCGAAACCGCCGGCGGATGCCGGCAGCTCCAGCATCTGCGGGTAGGACACATTCGAGGCGAACAGCGAGAAGCCCATCGCGACCGAGGCGAGGTTGGTGAGCAGCACGGCGGGCCGGGCGGCTACCCGCAGGTCGAGGAGGGGTTCGCGGATGCGGAGCTCGAACCAGCCCCACACGAGCAGAACGGCGAGCCCACCGAGTCCGAGCGAGAGGGTCGCAGGAGAAGCCCAGCCCCATTCATTGCCACGCGAGACCGCGAGCAGTACGCCCGTGAGCCCGATCGCCAGGCCGATCGCGCCGGCGAAGTCGAACCTGCCGGCGGTCCGCAGGACGCTCGCCGGCACCACGAGGGCGACGAGGACGAAGACCACGGCGCCGAGTCCCGCCGCCATCCAGAAGAGCACGTGCCAGTCGCTCGTCTCGGTGATGATCGCACTGACCGGCATGCCGACCGCGCCGCCGACGCCGAGCGTCGCGGACATCAGGGCGATCGCGGCATCCACCCGGTCCTCGTGCAGCACGTCGCGCATGATCGAGATGCCGAGCGGGACGACGCCCGTCACGGCGCCCTGCAGGGCGCGTCCGACGATGATCCCGCCGATGCCGGGGGAGAGCGCGGCGATGACCGACCCGACGATGAGGAGCCCCAGCAGGATGAGCACGATGCGGCGTTTGCCGTACATGTCGCCCAGGCGCCCCGCGATCGGCGTCGAGACGGCCGCGGCGAGCAGCGTCGCGGTCACCACCCAGGCGGTGTCCTCGCGCGACGCGTTCAACAGTTCGGGAAGCTTCGACTGGATCGGCACGACCAGCGTGAACATGAACGACGACGCCAGGCCCGCGATCGCCAGAACCGCGACGATCGCGCCCTGTCGTGGCATCCGGGTGAGTCTGCGTCTGTCGTCCGAAGCCATCCCTCCAGATTAAACGCGGGGGAGCGCCTGGGACGCGGCGCGGCTCAGCCGGCGGAGCGCCAGTCGTCCGACTCCATGTGCGAGCCCGCCTGCGGACCCATCTGGAGCATGCCGCCGTCGACCACCCAGGTGGCGCCCGTCACGTACGACGACGCGGGGGAGGCGAGGAAGGCGACGACGTCGGCGATCTCCTCCGGCTTGCCGGGACGGGGGATCGGGATGCCGGGGCGGTGCGTGTTCTCGGCGTCCTCGGCGTCCATGTCGTTGATGGGCGTCGCGATCTCGCCCGGGGCGACGGAGTTGACCGTGATGCCCTTCGCGCCGAGTTCTTGCGCCATGGTCTTCACGAGCCCCTCGAGGCCGTGCTTGGAGGCGACGTACGCAGCCGAACCGACGCGGGGCTGCGATCCGTGCACGCTCGTGACGGCGATGATCCGCCCTTCCTGGCCGGCGTCGGCCATGAGGGTCGCCGCCGTGTGCATCCCCACGAAAGCTCCGTCGAGGTTGAGACCGACGACCGTCCGCCAGCCCTCGATGTCCATGTCGAGGAACGGTCCGCCCGTGCCTCCGCCGGCGTTGTTGACGAAGACGTCCAGGCCGCCGAGCTCGTCGGCGAGGTGACGGATGACGCCCGGCACGGACTCGAGGTCGGTCGCGTCGAACTGCGCGACGACGGCCTTCCGGCCGCGGCGACGGACCTCCTCGGCGGTGCCGTTCGCGCCCTCTTCATCGGAGTGCCACGTGACGCCGACGTCCATCCCGGCATCGGCCAGGGCGAGGGCGGTGGCGCGCCCGATCCCGGAGTCGGAGGCGGTCACGATGGCGCGTCGAGGGGAGAAGGTCATGTCTCGACGGTACGAATCGGGCAGCGGGCCCGGCACCGGGTTGACAGCGCTCTGCCTGCGCCGTAGCCCGGCGGGGGCTCATCTCGCGTCACGGGGTGTGGCTTGGGGAGGAGATGCGGCTTCGAGAGGAGACATCCGGCCGATCCGGTCCTCGGGAGCCGCCATCTCCTCGGGAGCCGCCATCTCCTCGGGAGGGCGCTCCGCGCCGAACGCGAATCGGCCACCCGTCGAGGACGGGCGGCCGATTCGGGGAGGTGTTCTTACACCGCGTCCGGCGACTCGGCGGGAGCCGCGGGCTCGGCGGCCGCTGCGACCGGCTCGGTCGAGCGTCGACGCAGCGGTGCGGCGTCCTGCTCATTCTGCGGGCCCTGGTCGTTCTGCAGACCCTGGGCGATGCCGCGACCGGTCGCCTGGCCCTGGATGATGCCGCGGAGGTCGATCCCGGTCGCCGCCTGGACGGCGTCGAACGTCGCGCGCATGCTCGACGCGCTCTCGCCCGCGATGTGGCTCGAGGCGCCCTCGCCGCCGAGGACCGTGATCGATCCGACCTTGTCGAAGCCGCGGGCGAACTCGGTCATGAGCGGGACGAGCGACTCGATCGCACGCTGTGCGAGCAGAGCCTGCTGGTTCTCAGCGAGGGCGCGTGCCTCGGCCGTGAGCGCCGCAGCGCGCGCTTCACCTTCGAGTCGCACGGCGGCGGCGTCGGCCTCGGCGCGCAGGCGCGTGGCCTCGGCTTCCTGAGCCGCGATCCGCGCACGGGCCTCAGCGGCCTTGACCTGCGTGTACGCGTCGGCGTCGGCGGAGCGCTCGCGCTCGTAGAGGGACGCATCGGCGACCTTCTTGACGTCGGCATCGAGCTGCGCCTGGCGGTTCTCGGCCTGCTGCAGGAGGACGGCCTGCTCGCGCTCGGCGCGGGCGAGGGCTTCGGCCTGCTCCGCCTCGGCGCGGGCGCGACCGACCTCGGCCGCGGCGGCAGCGGAGTTCTTGTCGTACGCCGTCTGCTCGATGAGATTCGCCTCGTCGGTCGCGATCTGCCGCGCCTTGACCTCGCGGGCCGCGTTGATGCGGGCGACCTCGGCCTCGCGACGGACGCGCTCCACCTCGGTCGCACCGAGTGCGTCGATGTACCCGTTCTTATCGGTGACGCCCTGGATCTGGAACGAGTCGAGGATCAGGCCCTGCGACAGCAGGTCGCTCTTGATGCCGTCGGCGATCTGGTCCGACAGCTTCTGCCGGTCGTTCATGAGCTGCTCGACGGTCAGGGTCGCCACGACCCCGCGGAGCGCACCTTCGAGCTGCTCGGTGGTGAACTGCTCGATCGCGCCGTCCTGCGAGAGGAAGCGCTCGGCCGCACGCCGGACGAGTTCGGGGTCGGACCCGATCTTGACCAGAGCGACACCGCTGACGTTCACCGTGACGCCGGTGGACGACTGGGCCGTCGGCTCCATCTTGATCTGGCGAGCGCGCAGCGAGATCATCTCGGCGCGCTGCGTGAGCGGGTTGACGAGCGCGCCGCCGCCGGTGATGACGGAGATGCGCGACGAATCCCCCGATGCGTTCTTCTGATTGCGTCCGACGATCACGAGCGCCTGGTCGGCCTTGGCGACCTTGTACCACGCGCGCAGCACGATCATGAAGATGATGATGAAGACGATGACGGCGACGACGGCGATCGCGCCGATGACGACTGCCCCGCCGGTGACGAGTGCGTCCATATGTGATTCCCCCGAGTCTCGATGTCTGTGTGCGGCACGGTGAACATGCCCGCTACGAACGTATCGGTTACTCCAGCCGCGTGACGAGGTCGGTCACCAGCCGGCGGACCTCTACGCTGGCGCCATGACGATGCCCCCGCCTCCTCAGCCGCCCTACGCCGTCGCCCCGCCTCTCAGCCCGCAGGACGAGAAGCTCTGGGCGACTCTCGCGCACCTCGGCGGAATCATCTTCTCCCCGTGGGGTGCCCTGATCATCTACCTGGTCTTCCGCGAGCGCGGGCCGTTCGTCCGCGCGCACAGTGCAGCGGCGCTGAATTTCCAGCTGACGATGATCATCGCCTCGTTGATCTGCATCCCGCTGATGTTCGTCTTCATCGGGTTCATCCTCCTGGCCGCTGTCGGCGTCTACGCCCTCGTGATCGAGGTCGTCGCCGCCGTGAAGGCGAACCAGGGGCAGTGGTACACGCCGCCTCTCAGCATTCGCTTCGTCTCCTGATCGTCGCCGTCCGGCCACGCCGGATCGGCCGGGGCGCCCCGATAGACTGACGGATGCCGCGCGCTGCGGCATCCGCGCTCTCGCGCACCCTCTTCACAACGACCATTGGAGCCACCGTGGCCGAGCAGTCCCGTCTCGACAAAGTCATCGCCCTCGCCCGTCACCGCGGGTTCGTCTTCCAGGCGGGCGAGATCTACGGCGGGTCGCGGTCGGCGTGGGACTACGGCCCCCTCGGCACCGAGCTCAAGGAGAACATCCGTCGTCAGTGGTGGCAGACGTTCGTCCGCGGGCGCGGCGACATGGTCGGCCTCGACTCCTCGGTGATCCTGCCCAAGCGCGTGTGGGAGGCCTCGGGCCACGTCGCCACCTTCAGCGACCCGCTCGTCGAGTGCCTGCAGTGCCACAAGCGCTTCCGTGAGGACACGCTCATCGAGGACTTCGAGGCCCGCAAGGGCCGCAAGGCCGAGAACGGTCTCGGCGACATCCCGTGCCCGAACTGCGGCACGAAGGGCCAGTACACCGAGCCCAAGTCGTTCTCGGGTCTCGTGAAGACCTACCTCGGCGTCGTCGACGACGAGAGCGGCCTGCACTTCCTGCGTCCCGAGACCGCGCAAGGCATCTTCGTCAACTTCTCGAACGTCCTCACCGCATCGCGCAAGAAGCCCCCGTTCGGCATCGGCCAGGTCGGCAAGGCGTTCCGCAACGAGATCACGCCCGGCAACTTCATCTTCCGCACGCGCGAGTTCGAGCAGATGGAGATCGAGTTCTTCACGCCTCCCGCCGAGGCGGGCGAGTGGTTCGATCACTGGGTCGAGGCGTGCTGGAACTGGTTCATCGACCTCGGCATCGACCCCGAGAACATGCGGCAGTTCGACGTGCCGAAGGAGGACCGCGCCCACTACTCGGCCGGCACCATCGACGTCGAGTACCGGTTCGGCTTCACGGGCAAGGAGTGGGGCGAGCTCATGGGTGTCGCCAACCGCACCGACTTCGACCTGTCGAGCCACATCGAGGCGTCCGGGCAGAAGCTCGCGTACTTCGACCAGGCATCCGGTGAGACCTACGTCCCGTACGTCATCGAGCCGTCCTTCGGTCTGACGCGGGCCATGATGGCATTTCTCGTCGACGCGTACCGCGAGGAGGAGGTGCCGAACGCGAAGGGCGGCACCGACACCCGTACGGTCCTCGGCCTCGACCCGCGCCTCGCGCCCGTCAAGGTCGCCGTGCTTCCGCTGAGCCGGAACGAGCGCCTGTCGCCGCTGGCGCGCAAGGTGGCCGACGACCTGCGCGCGAACGGCTGGAACGTCGACTTCGACGACGCCGGCGCGATCGGTCGCCGCTACCGCCGTCAGGACGAGATCGGAACGCCGTTCTGCGTCACGGTCGACTTCGACTCGCTCGACGACGACGCCGTCACGATCCGCGACCGCGACTCGATGGCGCAGGAGCGTGTGGCTCTGTCCGAGCTCCACGCGTACCTCGCCCCGCGTCTGCGTGGCGCCTGACCCGCACGACGAAAGGCCCGCCGACACAGTCGGCGGGCCTTTCGTGTATCGGTCGTCAGCCGACGATCGGCCACATCTGGAAGCTCGACGACGCGGCGAGGCTCCAGACGATGAACACCGTCACCATGATCGAACCGACGTACGTCCGTCCCGTCTTGCGGAAGAAGTACGTCCACAGGCACGCCGCGACGGGCCAGAACACGAGCAGGGGCAGGTAGTAGATCGCGCCGAGGCCCGCGGCCGTCATCGTCTGCGGGTCGGACCCGAACGGCAGGGGCTGGCCGGCCAGCAGCGGGATGTAGGCGATGAGCACCCACACGAGCGCGCCGAGCGTCATGACGATCGAGTTGACGAGCATCTCCTGCCACAGCGGCGCCTTCCCGGCACGCCAGCGGAGGAACCCGTTGAAGAGGATCCCCTGCGCCACGAAGAAGAACGCGAACGGCAGCAGGTAGCCGAAGAACGCAACCCAGCGAGGCGGCGTCAGCGGGGGGAGCGTGACGACCCACGACCGGAAGTCGACGTGCCAGACGGCGTCGGTGAACGTCAGGATCAGGTAGACGGGTGCCACGACCGCCGCGGTGAACAGAACGGCCTTGCCGATCTTGCCCCAATCGATCCCGCCGCCGCGGTGCTCGGTGACACCGTAGGCGGCGAAGTCGCCGCCGGTGCGGCGCGTGAACGCGAAGTGGTTCAGCGCGATGAGCGCCCAGGCGATGACGCCGACGAGCAGGCCCCACGCCATGTAGATGTTCGTGAAGTTCTGCGGCCAGAGCGTGCTGACGCCGATCGCGGGGGTGAAGAACATGTTCTTCCACACGGGCAGGTACAGCAGGGGGCCGAGAGCCGTCGTGATGATCGCACCGATCCACCACCCGGGTCCGCGCAGGCCCCGGTACTCGGGAACGGCCCGGACGAGTCCGGCGAACGCGCGGGTGCGCAGCATCAGGCTGCCGCCGGCGAACAGGAACAGGATGCCGCCGAGCAGCGCCAGCGATGTGCCGACGAGCTTGAAGGGCCAGATCTGATCGGCGGGGGAGAGGCCCGATCCGTCGGTGAGGGTCTTCTGCATCCACTCGACGGCGTCGCCGATCGAGGCGGGAGCGTCGGTCGACGAGGCGTGCCCCTCCCACTCGCTGTAGAGGATGCGGGCGGTGCCGTCCTCGATGGAGCCGTAGACGCGCCCGGGCTCGATGCGGTCGTTCGTCTCGAAGAAGGCCTTCAACGCGGGAGACTCCGGGGCGTCGAGACCGCGGCTGACTGCGATCAGGCCGGGCAGCTCCGTCCACTGACCGATCAGCACGGCCGCGTTGCGGATGCCCTTGATGGCGGACACGTCGACCGAGCCGGGCTGCCCGGGCTCGGACTCCATGTAGAAGACCGAGCGGTAGCCGTCCGGCTGCGACAGCGCCGCGGCGGTCGCGGCGCAGAAGCCGCCCTGCGACATGCCGACGAGGCCGATCCGCGAGGTGTCGACGCCGGGGACGGTCTGCAGGTAGGCGAGCGTGGCAGGACCGCCGCAACCGGCATCCTGGTTCGCGCCGTTCGAGGAACCGTGGCCGATCTGATCGGCGGAGACGACGATGAAGCCGCGACGGGCGAGCTCGAGCGCCGTCTGCTCCATGTGGTCCTTCTGGTTGTTCAACCCGTGCCACATCGCGATCGCCGGAGCGGTCTTGTCGGGTGACAGGTTCGCCGGCTTGTAGACGTTCGCGCTGATCTGCTGGCCGGTCGGGCTGAAGATCGTCACCTCGCTGACGGAGGTGGCTCCGCCGGCGGTGTTGATCTGCATGGCCAGGTAACTGCCCGCGACCATCAGGAAGACGGCGATCGCGGCGACGATCTTCGGGCGGTCGCGCCAGAACGGGCGGCGTGGGTTGTGGGGTGCGCTGGCGACGGTGTCGTCGGCTGGCGTCTTTGCCATCTAGGGGTCCTCTCGGGAAACGTTCTCGCGGCTACGCGAAAACTGGACCGAGAGTACGAGCGTCGGGACGGATACTCAATCGTCGTGCACGAACGTGCGCGACGAGCGGGTCGGATTCAGGTGAATACGTCCTGCGGGCAGCGGCACGCGGGTGCGAGAGGCGTCCGCGCGCACGTATTCGCGCGGTGACGATCAGTTCTTCGCGGCCTTCGCCTCGGCCTTCGCCGCGCGCTTGTACTCGCGCACCTTGGTGAGGGACTCCGGCGACACGATGTCGGCGACGGAGCGGAACGAGCCCTCCTCGCCGTACGCGCCGGCGGCGTCGCGCCACCCTTCGCCCGCGTACCCGTACTGCTTGCCGAGCAGGGCGACGAAGATCCGGGCCTTCTGATCGCCGAAGCCGGGAAGCGACTTCAGCCGGTTCAGGACGGCGCGACCATCGGGGTCGCCCTGGATCCACAGCGCCGAGGCATCGCCGCCCCATTCGTCGACGAGCGCCTGGCAGAGCGCTTGTACGCGTCCCGCCATCGACCCGGGAAAGCGGTGGACCGCGGGAGTCCGACTGAATGCGGCGGCGAACTCGTCGGGGTCGGCTGCGGCGATCTGCGCGGCATCCAGTCCTCCCGTGCGGTCGCGGATCTTCAACGGGCCCGCGAAAGCAGTCTCCATGGCGATCTGCTGGTCGAGCAGCATCCCGATGAGCAGGGCGAGCGGTTCGTCGGTGAGGAGCGCGTCGGCGGCCTCGTCGCCGGTGATGTGAAGGGCCATGAGTCCATGTTCCCACCGTCGCCGCGCAGCCGTGGGGGAGGATGGGAGCATGAGCTCCGACGCCGCCACCGACCTCATCTCGCAGGCGCGCCGCGCGCGCGTCGCCGTCGTCGGCGGCGGCATCGCCGGTCTCGTCGCCGCGCTGCAGTGCGCGAAGGTCGGCATCTCCGTCACGCTGTTCGAATCCTCCGACCGGCTCGGCGGAATCGTGGCGTCGGCAGACCTCGACGACCGGATGACGGATGTCGCCGCCGACGGCTTCCGCGTGGCCCCGGGAGCCCTCGCCGAGCTCATCGATGAACTCGGCCTGCGGGGGGCCGTCGTTCCCGCGCGGGATGCCGACACGTGGGTCGCCGGCCCGCACGGGGTCGCACCTCTGCCGGCTGCGTCGATCCTCGGCATCCCGGCGAACCCGTTCGACGCGCGTGCGCGCCGGATCATCGGCTCGCGCGGCGCGTGGCGGGCGTACGTCGACCGGCTGCGGCCGCCGCTGACGATCGGCGCCGAGCGCAACCTCGGCGCCCTCGTGCGCACGCGCATGGGGTCCCGGGTCCTCGAGCGAATGGTCGCCCCGCTGACCCACGGCATCCACGGCGTGCCTCCCGAGCAGGTCGACGTCGACCGCGCCGCGCGCGGACTCAACTCGGCGCTCACTCGCACCGGCTCTCTGTCGGGCGCCGTCGCCCAGCAGCTCCCCGACGCGGACGCCGACTCCCGCCCCTCCCGCGCGACGATCGCCGGCGGCATGTCCGTGTTCGTCGCCGCACTCGCCGAGCGATTGGCCGACCTCGAGGCCGACGTCCGCACCGGAGTCGATGTGGACGGGATCGCGTCCGCAGGCGACGGATGGTCGCTTGCCTGGACAGCAGGCGACGAGAGCGGTGAGCTCGAGGTCGACGCGGTGATCGTCGCGACCTCGGAGCGTCCCGCGCGGCGCCTGCTCGCGCCCCACCTGGGCGGCCTCGACGGTGCGCCGCTGTCTCCTGACGACGTCGATGTCGTGACCCTCGTCCTCGACGCGCCCTCGCTCGATGACCGGCCGCGAGGTCACGCGGTCTACGCGGTTCCGGGCGAGGCCGCGGCGCTCGCGGTCGTGCACGCGACGGCGACATGGCCGCACGCGGCCGGCGATCCGCACGTCGTGCGCGTGACGCTCCCCGCGAGCGAGGACGGTGATGACGACGCGATCGCCGCGGCCACGGCGGCGGCACGCGAGCTGCTCGCCCTCGAGGCTCCCGCCGTTCGCGCGGCGCATCGCGCTCGGTGGCCCCGCTCCCTCCCCTCGTCCGCGCTGTCGCCTGCGCGCGACGAGCTGCGCCGCGCCGCCCGCGTCCACGAGCGTCTCGGCGTCGTCGGCGCCTGGGTCGACGGCACCGGTCTCGCGCGGGTCGCGGCCGATGCGAAGACCGAAGCGGAACGCATCCGGTCGGGGCTGCTGTGGCACGCCGGCGGCGAGGGTGCCTCGACCTGAGCCCGCTGTCAAGGGTGGATGCCTCGAACGGAATGCGCCGATACGCTGAGTGCTCGGCACCACATCGCTTCGAACGTGAGGAATCGCCATGAAGGGCAAGATCGGAATCGTCGTCGGACTCACCGCCGGCTACGTCCTCGGGGCCCGCGCGGGCCGCCAGCGCTACGAGCAGATCAAGGACGCCTACCTGCGCGTCTACAACACGCCAGCCGTCCAGAAGCAGGTCGACAAGGTCGCTGGCTTCGGCAAGTCCGCCGCGTTCGCGCTGCCGAGCGTCCTGTGGAACGGCGCCGTCAAGGTCACGCGCGCCGCGACCACGTCGGGAACCCCCGGCCAGAAGCTCGACGCCGCGCTGGACGCGTCTGAAGATGCGGCTGAGGACGTCAAGGACGCCGCCAAGACCACCGCCGACGCCGTGTCGGGCTCGGCCAAGAAGTCGACCAGTCGGGCGTCGTCCAGCACGACGGGCGGCTCGGGCAAGAAGTCCCCGACCGAGTCATGAGCACTCCCCGCGGATTCCGGGATCGGCGCGACGAGAGCCTCCTCGGCCTCGTCGGAGAGCTGCCCGAGCTCGTCAAGAACCTCATCGTCGCCGAGATCAACGCGGCGAAGGCCTGGGCGACGCGAACGGGGAAGGATGCCGGCGTCGTTGCGCTTTGGTTCGTCCTCGCCCTCTTCTTCCTCTTCTGGACCCTGCCGGCGATCGGCGCGTTCACCATCATCGGGCTCTCGTCGTGGATGGCGCCGTGGCTGGCAGCCCTGATCCTCGTCGTGCTCGGACTGCTGCTCTTCGTCATCGCCGCACTCCTCGGATTCCTGAGGGTCCGGCGCATGAAGAATCGTGAGAACCCCGCGAAGGCCCTGTCGACCGACGCCCGAATCGTGAAGGAAGTGGCCGATGAGTTCTGATCTCCCCCGCACCGCCGTCCCGCTCGGCATCACCGACCCGGTCGAGCGCGCCCGCGCCGAGCTGAAGGCGGCTCTGGTCGCCATCGAGGAGAAGGCGAACGTCCCCAAGCGGGCGGCTCGTGCGAGTCGCCGTGCCAAGGTGTCCGCTCGCGAGTTCGCGGACCGCAACCCCTCGGGTGCGGCGATCGCAGCCGTGGGCGCCGCTGTGGCCGTCGGTCTTCTCGTGTGGGGCGCGGTCCGCCTCTACACCCGCTGAGGCAGCACCGCGTCACCGGTGCCGACGCCGGGGGTATGCTCGGTTCAGGCAGCGGCGACGGCGCGATTGCTGCCGACGACACGGTCCCGAACGTGCGCGATCGCGCGCATTCTGCTGAGCGTCGGCCGTCTCGCGCAGGGGTGGCCGACGCCTACACGAGAGTCGAACCATGAACACATCCGCTGCGACAGCACCGAAGCCCCTCAAGGGCTGGCGTGTGCTGGTTCCGCGCGGAGGCCCGTGGGGTGACAGCGTCGCCGCCGCACTGCGGGCGCAGGGTGCCACGCCGGTCATCGCGCCGCTGATCAACTTCGCCCCCTCCGAGGATCCCACCGACCTCGAGTCCGCGCTCCGCGACCTCGCCTCCGGTGCCTTCGACTGGGTGACGCTCACGAGCTCGACGACCGTCGACGTCTTGCACGCCTACCGTGCGGTGATCCCCCACTCGACCCGCGTCGCCGCCGTCGGTGAGACGACCGCCGCGGCCCTGGGTGCGGTCGGATACCGGGTCGACCTGGTTCCCGAGGACGACAACTCGGCGGCGGGGATGGCGGCACAGCTCATCGCGCTCGAGCCGAAACCCACTCGCGTCCTGACACTGCGGAGCGAGCTGGCGAAGCCCGTCCTGACCCGCCTTCTCGAAGAGGCGGGGCACGACGTGCGCAGTGTCGTCGCGTACCGGACGGTCGGCGTCCCCGTGACCGAGAAGGTCGCGACCGACGTGCGGTCGGGGCGCATCAACGCGATTCTCGTCACGAGCGGCTCGGTCGCCGAACAGGTGCACGAGCAGTTCCCCGAGATCCCCGAGTCGACCGTCATCGCCGCGATCGGACCGCGCACCGCGAAGGATGCGCGTCGTGCAGGACTCGGGGTGAGCGTGACGGCCAAGGAGCAGACGGTCGCCGGTCTCATCTCGGCCGTCGGCCAGTTCCCTCTCCCGCACGCGATCGACGAGCTCGCGCCCCCGACCGGTTCGTTCCCCCGCATCCAAGGCTGACGCACGTGGTCGAGACCGGATCGTTGCGGCCCCGGCATCCGTCCCGCCGGACCTCTTTGGCAGACTGAATCCATGGTGACGCTGCTGCTCGATTCGTCGCGACTGGAGGTCGCGCTGTCCGCCACGGAGCGCGTGCTGGCGTTCCGGAAGGATGCCGTCAGGGTCGAGCGCGCGCACATCGCGAAGGTGCAGCTCGTCGACGATCCGTGGTCGTGGTTGCGCGGTGTCCCGAATCCGGGCACGGTCGTTCCTCGGACCGTCGCGATGGGAGTGTGGCGCTCGGCCGGCGGAGACGACTTCGTCCTGGTCCGCCGACGTCGCCCGTCGGTCGTGATCGATCTCGAGGGGGATCCGGAGTTCCAGCGGCTCGTGCTGACCACGCGCCACGGGCTGGCGCTCGTCCAGGCACTGCGGCTCGAGGGCGAGGACGAGCCCGTCGACGTCGTCCAGCTCGTGACGACCGAGATCCCGGTGCAGAACGGGGATGCCGCGGCGAGCCCGTCGGGTCGTGCACCCCGTCGACGCGCGCCGCGACCGGCCCAGGCCTGACGGGCCCCGCTCTCGGCCGGTCCTGGTCTCGGCCGGTCCCGGTGAGTCGCCCGGTAACGTTGGCCGGGTGAGTGAACCCCCGGCATCCCGTCTGCTCGTCCGTGCGGAGGGGAGTGTCGGTCGCATCACGCTCCACCGGCCCGAAGCGATCAACGCCGTCGACCACGGGATGATCCGCGGCATCGCCGACGCGCTCGACCGTTGGGAGCACCACCCCGACATCCGTCTCGTCCTGCTCGACGGTGCGGGTGACCGCGGCTTCTGCGCCGGCGGGGACGTCCGGACGCTCCGGGAGCAGATCCTGGCGGGGGATGCCGCGGCGGCGATGGGATTCTTCCGCGACGAGTACGCGCTCAACGCCCGCATCGCCGAGTACCCGAAGCAGATCGTGGTCTTCGCCGACGGCGTCACGATGGGCGGCGGGATCGGCCTGGCCGGTCACGCCTCGGTCCGGATCGTGACCGAGCGCTCGCGCCTCGCCATGCCCGAGACGCGCATCGGATTCACCCCCGACGTCGGCGGGTCGTGGCTGCTCGCGCACGCGCCGGGTCGGGTCGGCGAGTACCTCGCGCTGACGGGTGGAACGATGGATGCCGCCGACGCGGTCTACGCGGGGTTCGCCGACCACGTCGTGCCCGCCGATCGACTGGACGACGTCCGTCACGCGCTCGTGACCCGCGCCGACCCCGACACCCCGACCGAGATCGCGATGCTGTTCGACGAGACGCCGGAGCCGTCGCGCCTCGTCGCCGCCCGCGAATGGATCGACGACGCGTTCGCCGCCGAGACGGTCCCGGAGATCATCGCTCGCCTGCGCGAACGCTCCGAGCCGGATGCCGGGGCCACCGCCGGCCTGCTCGAGACTCAGGCACCGACGGCGCTCACGGTGACCCTCGCGGCTGTGCGGTCCGCGCGGGGGCTTCCGGATCTCCGGGCTGCGCTCGCACAGGAGTACGCGCTCGTCGAATGGTTCGGACGCACGCAGCCCGATCTGGTCGAGGGCATCCGTGCACAGCTCGTCGACAAGGACCGCTCGCCGCGCTGGCAGCCCGCGAGCCTGTCGGAGGTCCCCGCCGACACCGCCGACCGGGCGCTGTCGTTCATCCCGACCGCCCCGCTCTGGAGCTGACGTGTTCGACAGTCCCCTCTCCGCCTCGGCGTACGACGTCCTCGGCGTCTCGACGGACGCCAGCGACGACGATCTCCGCAAGGCGTACCGTCTGCGGCTCCGGCAGACGCACCCCGACACCGGCGGCGACGCCGCGGAGTTCGTCCGCGTCCAGCGAGCGTGGGAGCTGGTCGGGACGGCGCCGGCGCGAGCCGCCTACGACCGCGGCCACGGGTTCACCGACACCGTGTCGTACGCCCCCGACGCCGACGCACCTCAGTGGCGCCCGCGCGCCCGCCAGGCCGACACCCGCCCGCGCGCCCGCTCCTTCGGGCAGCCCGGCGGGTGGCGACGCGAGCGCTACCTCGACCTGATCCGCGAATGGGCGGGCCGCGGCGTCGACCTGCCCGACCCGTACGACCCCGCGCTCGTGCGGAGCGCTCCCCACGAGGTGCGACGGCTGCTCGCAGATGCGCTCGCCGAAGAGGCGGCCGCCCGCATCGTCGCGGAGCTCGGCATGGGGTACACGGTGTGGCACGACGTGGCCGCGGATCCGCGCGACCCGGACATCAAGCTCGACCACATCGTGCTCGGACCGAGCGGGCTGTACGCCGTGCTCTCGGAGGATTTCGGGGCTCCCGTCCGCACCCGTCGCGGTGAGCTCGAGGGCGATGCGGTCGTCGGCTCGCCGGTCGCTCAGCTCGTGCTCGCGGCGCGAGGACTCGGACGCTCCGCGAAAGTGAAGTTCAGCGCGGCCCTCGTCGTCCTGCCGGACGACGACGTCGTCACCGCGATCGAAGAACTCGGCAAGGTGAAGGGTCTGCCCGTCGCCATCGTCGCCCGCAGCGCGCTCGCGACGGTGTTGCGGCGCGGGGTCAGCGGGGCACGTGAGATCGGCGGCAATGAGCTGTTCGACGTGCGGACCCGGCTGCAGCAGACCGTCCGGTTCGCCTGATCGCGCTCGTCAGCCGCCGATCCCGGTCAGCTCGATCGGGTGGGTCAGGCGCCACCAGGCGTCAGGGCCGGGCAGGGCCTTCTCGATCGTGACGGGGACCTCGATCGTCCCGGCGGGGCCGGTCACCGTGAGTGCCCCCGCGTCCGACCCGGCCGTCGCATCGGCGTCGACATCGAACGCCGTCTCGCTCTCAGCCGTCGCGCCGTTCCACAGCAGCAGCGAGGCATCCTTCTCGGTGAGCAGCCGACTCGTCGCACCCCAGACCGTCGTGACCTCGCCGACGACCGTTCCTGCGGCGAGCGTCGTCGGGACGGCGGCTTCGGACGCAGCGGCGTCCAGCAGGCGCTCGGTCTCGTCGCGACGCGCGCTGCTGGTGGGTTGACCGGCGACGGCGGCGAACACCGTCGTGGGGATGCCGTTGACGTTTATCCGCTTCGCGGCGATGAGGTTGTTGTAGCCGGCGAAGCTGCCGGTCTTCAGCCCCACGATGCCGTCGACCCCGAGGAGCGCGTTCGTGTTCTCGAACAACCCCGCACCGGGAAGCTCCGCGGTCTTCGTGGCGACGATCTCGGCGATCACGGGGTTGTCGAGCGCCTTCTCGGCGAGGGCGACCATGGCCGCGGGAGTGGCGAGGTTGTCGCGACTGTAGCCGGAGGCATCCGTCACCGTGATGCCGTCGAGGCCGTTGTCCTTCAGCCAGGCGTTCGCGGCCGTCGCATATCCGTCGACGGACCCGAACGCGTCGCTCGCCAGGCGGTTCGCGTAGTTGCTGGCCGACGCCATGAGCATGCCCTGGAGCATCTGGTACTCCGTCAGGGATCCGTCGTCGGGGACGTTCAGGGCCGACTGGTTCTGCGAGACGTAGCGCCAGTACTCCTGCCGATCCGCGAACGTGAAGTCGTAGGCGGGACCCTGCTCGCCGGAGGCGAGGGGCTTCTCGTCGAGGATCACGAGCGCCGTGACGAGCTTGGCGGTGCTCGCCATCTGCACCCGGTCCTCCGACGACGACGCCGACCGGAAGCCGTCGATGCCGACGGCGGCCTCTCCCTCCGCCGGCCATGGGATCGCGCTGGGGGCACCCGCCAGGCGCGGGGCGTCGGCCGCCTTCGCCGTCACGTCGACTGCGGACAGCGGCCAGAGCAGCATTGCGCCGGAGTACGCCCCGGCCAGGGCGAGCACCGCCAGGACGGGGACGCCGATCGCGCTGCCGCGGACGCGACGACGGCGCCGCATCGGCGGCAGCAGGTCGTAGGCGGAGGTCGAGGGGGAAGCCGTGACGGTGGATCGACCGTCGGCATCCACCCAGCCGAGCGCCATCACCCGCTCTCCCGTGGGAAGCGTGCGGGTAGCGGCGTCGTCCACGGTCACCGGACCACGGTAGCGCGCCCAGGCTGCGGCTATACTCGAGCCACAACCACGGGAGTCCGGTGAGCCGGGCTGAGAGGAAGCGATCCACGCTTCGACCGTCGAACCTGATCCGGATCATGCCGGCGCAGGGAGGAGAAACAATGCACGCTGTCGCGTCCGCAACCGACACCACGACGACCTCGTCACCGAACCGCTTCCGCTGGCGCGTCGTCGACATCGTCGTCGCCGCCGTCCTCGGTGTCGCCGTGGGGCTCCTGTTCTGGTTCTGGAACGGCATCGGTTACGGCTGGTTCGAGGTGATGGATGCCGCGACCCCCGGCCTCGGCGGGTTCGCCGTCGGCATCTGGCTGATCGGCGGCGTCATCGGCGGGCTCGTCATCCGCAAGCCCGGTGCCGCTCTGCTGGTCGAGGTGGTCGCCGCCGCGGTGTCGGCGACGATCGGCAACATCTGGGGGCCGTCGACGCTGCTGTCGGGTCTCGTTCAGGGACTCGGCGCGGAGCTGATCTTCGCCGTCTTCCTCTACCGCCGTTTCGGCATCGGGGCGGCCGCGCTCGCCGGCGTCGGTGCCGGTGTCGCCGCGTGGATCTTCGAGTTCTTCTTCGGCTCGTCGCCCAACATCGCGAAGACGCTCGAGTTCAACCTCATCTATCTCGGCACGGTCATCGTCTCGGGCATCGCGCTCGCCGGCGTCGTCGGATGGCTGCTGGTGCGAGCGCTCGCGAAGACCGGCGCGCTCAGCCGCTTCGCGGCGGGTCGAGAACAGGCGGACGAGGTCTGACCGCGGAGGTTCGCCCGGCGGGGCTGCGTGCGCAGGGGTGGGGCTGGCGCTACGCCGGGCGCCGACTCCCCGCCGTGCAGGACGTCGATCTGGACATCGCACCCGGCGAGCGGGTCCTGCTCCTCGGTGCGTCGGGCGCTGGGAAGTCCACCCTGCTGGCCGGCATGGCAGGTCTCCTCGGCGGGGACGAGGACGGAACGACGTCGGGTCGGCTGACCGTCGACGGCGCCGATCCGTCCACCCAGCGGGGCCGGGTCGGGCTCGTGCTGCAGGACCCCGACGCGGGTGTCGTGCTCTCCCGCGTCGGAGACGATGTCGCCTTCGGATGCGAGAACCTCGGGGTGCCGCCCGAGCGCATCCCCGAGCGCGTGCGCGCGTCGCTCGACGCCGTCGGGCTCGACGTGGCCCTGGACCGTGAGACAGCCAAGCTCTCCGGCGGCCAGAAACAGCGCCTCGCGATCGCCGGGGTGCTGGCGATGGACCCGGGCCTGCTCCTGCTCGACGAGCCCACCGCCAATCTCGACCCCGAGGGGGTGCGGGAGGTCCGGGCTGTGGTGGGACGGGCGGTGGATGCCACCGGTGCGACCCTCGTCGTGATCGAGCACCGCACGGAGGTCTGGATCGACCTGATGACGCGCGTCGTCGTGCTCGACGCGGACGGCGGGCTCCTCGCCGACGGGTCGCCGGCCGAGGTGTTCGCCCGTCACGCGGACGCGCTCCTCGCGGCGGGAGTGTGGCTGCCCGGGCATCCCGTCGACCTCCCCGCGCTGCCGTCGGCCGCGGCGGGCGGTCCGGTCGCCCTCCGCGCTCGCGGGCTCGCTGTCTCGCGCGACGGGCGGACCCCGGTGCGCGAGGGACTCGACATCGACGTGTCGGCAGGCGCGGCATCCGTCGTCACCGGGCCGAACGGCGTCGGCAAGTCGACCCTCGCCCTCACCCTCGCGGGGCTCCTGCCCGAGTTCGCCGGCACGGTCGAGGCCGTCGTCGTCGCGTCGGGACGGAAGGGCCAGCGGCCGTCGCGGTGGACCTCGCGCGAGCTGCTCACCCGCATCGGCACCGTCTTCCAGGACCCCGAGCACCAATTCCTCGCATCGACCGTCCGCGCCGAGCTCGAGGTCGGTCCGCGCGCGCTGAAGCTGCCCGCCGCTGAGATCGATGCGGTCGTCGACGGCCTGCTCGACAGGCTCGGGCTCGCCGCGCTCGCGCGGGCGAATCCGTTCACCCTGTCGGGCGGGCAGAAGCGGCGGCTGTCGGTCGCCACGGTTCTCGCCACGTCCCCCGAGGTCATCGTCCTCGACGAGCCGACGTTCGGGCAGGACCGCCGCGGGTGGGCGGGCATCGTCGCGCTCCTGCAGGAGCAGATCGCCGGTGGCCGGGCGGTCGTCGCGGTCACCCACGACGAGGACGTCGTCCGGTTGCTGGGCGGACAGCGCATCGACCTCGGGGTGGTGGCGTCATGACGCTCGCGCGCGCCGACACCGAGACCGCGAGGCGGGACGCTTGGCTCGACGGCGTGAACCCGGCGGTCCGCATCCTGCTCGCCTTCGTCCTGTCGATTCCTCTCCTGACGACGATCGACGCCGTCAGCGCCGGGGTCGCCGTCGCCCTGATGGTGCTCTGCACCCCGCTCACCGGCATCGGATTCGGGACGGTCGTCCGCCGCATGGCGCCGATCCTCGTCCTCATGCCGGTCGCGGGACTCAGCATGCTGCTCTACGCGGAACCCGGGGGGCGGGTCTACGCGTCGTTCTGGTACGCCACGATCAGCGACGACTCCATCGCCTTCGCGGTGGCCGTCGGCATCCGTGTCATAGCGCTGGCCCTCCCCACGATCCTGCTGTTCAGCCGAGTCGATCCGATCGAGCTCGCCGCCGCGCTGGCGCAGATCGTGCGGCTGCCGGCGCGTCTGGTGCTCGGCGTCCTCGCCGGCACCCGCACACTCGGGCTGTTCGTCGACGACTGGCGGGCCATGCGACTCGCACGTCGGGCGCGCGGCGTGGGGGACCGGAACGCCGTGCGACGGTTCTTCTCCATGGCGTTCGTGCTGCTCGTGTTCGCGGTGCGGCGCGGCACGCGGCTCGCGACGGCGATGGAGGCCCGCGGGTTCGGGTCACCGATCGAGCGCACGTGGGCCCGCACTTCGCGGCTGTCGCGGCGGGACGCCGTCGCTGTTGTCGGAGCGCTCGCGATCATGGCGGCGGCGATCGCCGTGGCGGTGGTCGTCGGGTCGTTCCGCTTCGTCTGGATGTGACCCGGCCGTCGGAACATCTGCACGATCGGCGTTACGTGAGTCGTCGCCGGCGGCGCGGTGATCGACTCCTGCACCTCGGGTCGTGCATCCGTCGCACGTCAGAAGACGTAGGCGAAGCAGATGGAGCGGGGCATCGTCTCGACGTACGGCTCGTACACGGGGATGCGGGTGAATCCGAGCGACTCGTAGAGGGCGACCGATTCGGGCTGCGGGATGCCGGTCTGCAGGATGACGCGCTCGGCGCCGCCCGTGCGTGCCCGGTCCAGGGCTGTCCTCATGAGAGCGCGCGCGGTGCCGCGGCCCCGGGCAGCCGCGGTGACGACGAGGCGTTTGACCTCCCACTCGTCGCCGAGGCGGCGGAGGATGACGTGGCCGGTGGGGGTGCCGTCGGCATCCACCGCGATCAGCGTCGCGACGATCTCGTCCGGGTGCATCGCGAGCGCGCGGGAACGGGCGGCGCGGCGTTCGGCCGGCTCGTCGCCGTGGAACCCGTCGTAGCGGGCGCCGAGGTCGGCATCCAACTCGTCGCGGAGCGCGGTTGCGCGCGGGTCGTCCCACGCGACCTCGAGGATGCGGGACCCGGTGCTCGTCCGTTCGCTCACCGGACGAGCCTATGCGCCCTGACGCCGGGCGGTCTTGGCTCGCGCCATATGGCGACCGCACCGGCCGCAAGCCCGCCATTCGGCGCGAGCGAATCCTGCGGCTGGTAGCGTCCGCGGTATGACCGCCGGCACCGCCGCTCCGCGCCCTCGTCCCCGTCCCACCGGCGCGGGCGCGGTCCTCGCCGTCGGCGTCCTGCAAATGGTCGCGATCGTCGTCACCGCGGTGCTCTGGTTCTTCCACACCGTCTTCGCCGGCGGCGCCTGCGGAACCACGTGCGACTGGGTGGCGGCGGATGCCGCGGGCATGCTCTTCGTCGCGGTGATCGGCGCGAGCGTCGTCGTGACCGTGTCCGCGGTGATCGTCGGGTGGCGGACCGGGCGGGACCTCGCCTGGGTGCCGCTCGTCTCGACAGCCCTCGTCGTCGCCGGCTACCTCTTCGCGGTCGCAGTGTTCGACGCCGCGGTGCGCTGACCCTGTGGTCAGCTGTCGTGCGGAAGAGTCGCCGCCAGCAGGTGGCGCTCGATCTGCCGGTACTGCGGGTGCGCGGGCGTGACCTTGAAGTTACCGCCCATGCTTTGCGGGAAGACGAGGTGGAGGACCCCCTTCTTGTCTCGCCGGTAGTTCACGCACAGCAGGAGGTTCCAGTGGCCGCCATGGGCGCTCTCGATGAACATGGTGTCATCCGATCACAGATCGCGAAGCCGGTGTCGTGCGGGACCGCGAACACGCCGCCCGCGGCGGTGCGCTGACCTCTCACGTCGCGGCCCAGAGGTCGCGGTAGTACGCCAGGCGATCCTCGTCCGGATCGACGCCGTACGCCTCGAGCAGCAGGCCGTCCCAGCCCTGACCGTAGTTCCAGCCGGTGCTCATCGCGGCGACGGCGATGTCGCCCCAGCGGTCACCGAGGCCGAGCTGCCCCATGTCGACGTGACCGCTCCATCGGCCGTCGTCGCCGATCAGCGTGTTCGGTGCGCAGGCGTCGCCGTGGCACACCACGAGCTGGTCGATCGGCGGTCCCTCCCGAAGTCCCGCCGGCACGACCACACCACGCTGCGCCGCGTTCGCGACCCGGGAGGGCACGGTCCAGTCGAACGGGCAGGATGCCACGGGCAGACTCTCGTGCAGTGCGCGAAGGCCCTCGCCGATCGCCCGGACCGCCGTCTCGGGGCGCGCCACCCAGTCGGGGTGCACGGCCGAGAGCCCGGCGATCGCTCTGGTGACGAGCCACTCGGTCTCACCGTCGTCGCCCTGCTCGACGACGGTCGGCACGCGGAGGTACGGGGCCGCCCATGCGAGCCTCTCCGCCTCGTCGGCCATCGAGGTCTCGAGGTGGACCGGTCCGACCTTGATGTACCGCTCGTCGTCGGTGCGCAGCGTCATCCCGCCGAGCATGTTCCGCCACACCGGTGTCAGCGCCGCGCCGCGGGCCAGTCGCCGCGCGGTCGGTGGCACCGGAGCGTCCTGCTGCGGAATCGACATCCCCCCATCCTGCCGTCCGGAGCCCGACCGTGTCGTGCCCGCAGCGCGGGGCCGCTAGCCTGGAGGCATCCCGTTGTGGCACCCAGTCGCGCCACGCGTGGGACCCGATACCGTTCGAAGGAGAGCGCATGGACATCGCCGGAGCATCCGCCCTCGTCACGGGGGGAGCCAGCGGGCTCGGGCTCGCCACCGCCCGCCGCCTCGCCGCGCAGGGCGCGCACGTCGTCATCGTCGATCTGCCGTCGTCCGCTGGAGCCGACATCGCTGCGGAACTCGGGGGTACCTTCGCCGCCGCCGATGTGACGGATGCCGCCCAGGTCGAGGCCGCGGTAGCCGCGGCATCCGCCGTCGCCCCGCTCCGCGTCGCCGTGAACTGCGCCGGGATCGCACCGCCCGCGAAGGTCCTCGCGCGCGACGGTTCGCCGAACCCCGTGGCGGACTTCGAGCGGATCATCCGCATCAACCTCATCGGGACGTACACCGTCGTCGCACACGCGGCGGCGGCGATGGCCGCGACCGAACCCACGGCATCCGGGGACCGCGGCGTGATCGTGAACACCGCGTCGGTCGCCGCGTTCGACGGCCAGATCGGGCAACCGGCGTATTCGGCCAGTAAGGGCGGCGTGCACGCGATGACCCTGCCGATCGCGCGCGAGCTGGCGCGCTCCGGCATCCGCGTGTGCACGATCGCACCCGGGATCATGGAGACCCCGATGCTCGCCGGGCTCCCCGAGGCGGCGCAGGAATCGCTCGGTCAGCAGGTGCCCTACCCGGCGCGGCTCGGCAGGCCCGACGAGTACGCCGCGCTCGTGCAGCACATCGTCGAGAACGGCTACCTCAACGGCGAGACGATCCGTCTCGACGGCTCGATCCGCATGGCCCCGAAGTGAGTGGAGACCCCATGAGCGACACGATTCTGCTGCGACGCGAGGGCGCGCTGGCGCGGCTGACCTTCAACCGGCCGGCCTCGCTGAACGCGATGGACTTCGAGATGGGCACCCGGTGGCGCGACCTCGCCCACGAGCTCACCGCCGACGACACGGTCGGCGCGATCGTGCTGGATGCCGCGGGCCCCGCTTTCTGCGCCGGCGGCGACGTCGTGCAGATGGCGACCTCGGGCGGCAGCGGGGGCACGATCACCGAGATGGCCGGGGTGATCCACGACGGCATCCGGACGTTCGTCGAGTCGTCGATCCCCATGGTCGCCTCGGTGCAGGGAGCGGTCGCCGGCGGCGGACTCGGCCTCATGCTGACGGCGGACTACATCGTCGCGTCGTCGACGGCGGTGTTCGTCAGCAAGTACGCGAACATCGGGCTCACCCCCGACCTCGGGGTCTCGACCCTGCTGCCCGCCGCGATCGGACAGCGGCGCGCACTTCACCTGCTGCTCACCGACACGACGATCGACGCGCGAACGGCGCTCGAGTGGGGCCTCGTCGCCGAGGTCGTCCATCAGCCTGGCGAGCGTGCCGACGAAATCGCGCAGGACTGGCTTCACGGCGCGACGGGCGCGTTCGGCCAGGCGAAGCGCCTCGTCCGCACCGGCGCCGCGCGGCCTTTCGTCGACAACCTCGACGACGAGGCCCGCACGATCGGTGCCGCGTTCGACACCGACGAATCGAAGGCCCGCGTCGCTGCTTTCGCCGCGGCATCCCGTTCGCGTCGTTCCTGAAACTCCTGGAGAACCCATGACCCTCGCCGGAAAGACCATCCTCATGTCGGGCGGCAGCCGCGGCATCGGCCTCGCGATCGCCCTGCGCGCCGCCCGCGACGGCGCGAACATCGCGCTGCTCGCCAAGACGGACACCCCGCATCCCAAGCTCGATGGCACCGTGCACTCGGCGGCCGAGCAGATCCGCGCGGCCGGCGGTCGGGCGCTGCCGATCGTCGGCGACGTCCGCGACGACGGCGACATCACCGAGGCCGTCATGAAGACCCAGGGCGAGTTCGGCGGCATCGACATCGTCGTCAACAACGCCTCCGTCATCGACCTGTCGGGTTCACTCGAGCTCGCGGCGAAGAAGTACGACCTGATGCAGGACGTCAACGTCCGCGGAACGTTCATGCTGTCGCGCGCGGCGCTGCCGATCTTGAAGGATGCCGCGAACCCCCACATCCTCTCGCTGTCGCCGCCCCTCAATCTGTCGCCGAAGTGGCTCGGCGCCCACACCGGGTACACGCTCGCGAAGTACGGCATGACGATGGCGACCCTCGGCATGGCCGCGGAGTTCGCGAAGGACGGCGTCGCCGCCAACACGCTGTGGCCGCAGACGACGATCGCGACCGCGGCCGTGCAGTTCGCGCTCGGCGGCGACCGAATGATGAAGGTCAGCCGCACGCCCGAGGTCTACGCCGACGCGGCATACGAGGTGCTCTGCAAGCCGGCGCGCGAGTACACGGGGCAGACGCTCATCGTCGAGGACGTGCTGCGGGATGCCGGTGTCACCGACTTCTCGAGCTACGCCGCGACGCCGGGGACACCCGACTCGGACCTGTTCCCCGACATCTTCCTCGACTGAGCGGCGCGCGTCAGACCAGGCCGAGCTTCACGAACGCGTTCCACACCCCGTCGTCGAGCACGTCGGTCGTGACGGTGCCGGCGCGCTCCTTGAGCGCGGGGTCGGCGTTGCCCATCGCGACGGGGGAGCCGACGACGTCGAACATCTCGGCGTCGTTCCAGCTGTCGCCGATGCCGATCGCGTCGGCGGCGTCGAGGCCGAGGATGTCGAGCACCCGCACGATCGCCGTCCCCTTGTTGGTTCCCGCCAGCCCGATCTCGCCGTTGGAACCGCCCGGCAGGGGGATGCTGCCGGGGATGACGTGGAACCGCTCGCCGAGGTCGGCCTGAGCCTTGTCGACGCTGTCGGAGCGCTTGCTGATGAACGTCGTCTTCGCGATCGCGTCGAGGTTCGCTTCGCTGATGGGGCGGTAGGTGACGATCGGCTTGGGCTCGACGACGTCGGTCTGGCCGAGGCGGCGGGCGTCCTCGAGGTGGCGCTTGCGGCGCTCGGCGAAGTAGACGTCGAGCATCGCGCCGACGCCCTCGCTGGCGTACACCGCCTGGTCGGACTGCAGGAAGTAGTCGATGTCCTCGGACTCGAAGTACGAGATCAGCCGGTCGGTGTCCGCGCGGGGCATCGGGTCGGCGAAGAGCAGTTCGTCACCGCGCACGGCGTAGGCGCCGCCGTTCGTGATCGCTCCGTCGTATCCGATCTCGCGGACCTTGGGGTGGATGTCGCCCGCCGCGCGTCCCGTGCAGAGGTAGACGAGGTGCCCGTTCTCGCGCGCCGTCCGAATCGCGGCGATGGTCGAGTCGGCGATCGCCGTCCCGTGCTCCAGGATGGTTCCGTCCACGTCCAGAAAGGCGATGCGCGTCATGCCTCCATTGTCCCGGACGGAGAGGGACGCCCGGTTCAGAGCTGCTTGCGCAGGAAGACCTGGTCGGTGCCGTCGTCGCCGGGAACGCGCTCGCTCTCGACGTAGCCTTCGCGTTCGTAGAGGCGGATGTTCGCCTCGCTGAGCGACCCCGTGAACAGTTCCGCGGTGGTCGCCCCGGCCTCGCGGCCCCGCTCCTCGACCGCCGTGAGCAGGCTCGTACCGAGGCCCGATCCCTGCTGGTCCGGGGCGATCGCGATCCGACCGACGAGCAGCAGGTCGCCGTCGACGCGGGCCCGCACGCAGCCCACGATGCGCTCGCCGTCGAGCGCGACGCAGCCGAGATTCTCCTCGAGCTCGGCGCGCACCTCGTCGAGGGTCTGCGTGAGCGGCGGCATGTCGACCGCGTTGTAGATGAGCGCTTCCTGCACGAAGGCGGCGCGCTGGAGCGTGAGCACCTCGCCGGCGTCGTCCACGGAGATCGGTCGGATGCGGGTGGTGCTCATTCGTTCAGCGTAATCCGCGTTCGGCGGCCCGCGGCCGCGGGCCTACAGTGACCGCATGCCCGATGTCCGCACCGCGATGGCCGATCGTCCCCTCGTGCTCGACGGCGGTCTCGGCACCATGCTCGAAGCCCGCGGGCACGACCTCGCCGGCGCGCTCTGGTCGGCGGGTGTCCTGCTCGAGGCGCCCGGCGACGTCCGCGGCGTGCACGCCGAGTTCGTGGCTGCCGGCGCGGAGGTGCTGACCACCGCCTCGTACCAGCTCGGCTACGACAACCTGGCGGCGGCCGGGCATGACGAGGCCGCCGTGGACCGGCTGCTCGCGGCATCGGTCCGGCTCGCCCGCGAGGCGGCCGACGGGCAGGCGTGGGTCGCGGCATCCGTCGGCCCCTTCGGAGCCGTGCGAGCCGACGGCAGCGAGTACTCCGGGGCGTACGGGATGTCGGTCGCCGACCTCGCCCGCTGGCATCGCCGCCGCATCCAGGTCCTGGCCGACGCCGGTCCCGACCTGCTCGCGATCGAGACCATCGCCTCTCCCGCCGAAGTCGAGGCGATCGCCCTCGCCCTGGACGGCGTCGGAGTGCCGGGGTGGATCTCGCTGTCCGCGGCCAGTGCGGCGTTCGACGACGCCGGCTACGCCTCCGCGCTCGCCGTGGCCGCCTCCGCGCCGGGTGTCGTCGCGGTCGGCGCGAACTGCTGCCCGCCCGCGCTCATCCCCGCCGTGCTCGCGCAGCTGCCAGCCGGCGTCGCGGGTGTCGTCTACCCCAACAGCGGCGAGACGTGGGACGCGGCATCCCGCACCTGGCGCGGCGAGGCGGACGCGACCTTCGCTGAGGCGGAGGCATGGGTGGATGCCGGTGCCCGCCTCGTCGGCGGCTGTTGCCGCACGACGCCCGCCGACATCGCCGCGCTCGCCGCGCGGCTCTAGGCCGCCCGGCATCCGTCCAGCCCGCCCCGGTAGCCTGGAGGGCATGACCGAGTCCACTTCCGCGCGCCCCGAGGGCATGTCCGCCGTGCGTACGACGACGCCCAAGCAGGTGCGGCCCGCGACCGAGGGGTGGACGCAGGCGAAGGATGCCGAGGGTCGCCCGCTTCTGCAGTTCGCGAGCCCCAAGCGCGGCAAGCCGCCGGTGCACCTCGCCGACCTCGACCACGATGCGCGGGTCGAGAAGCTGAAGGAGCTCGGGATGCCGGGCTTCCGCGCCGGCCAGCTCGAGAAGCACTACTTCCAGCACTACACGTCGGACCCCGCCCACATGACCGACCTCCCGGCGGCGGGCCGCGAGGAGCTGGTCGGCGGACTCCTGCCGAACCTCATGACCGAGGTGCGCCGCCTCGAGACCGACGGCGGCGACACGATCAAGTTCCTGTGGCGGCTGCACGACGGCGCGCTCGTCGAGTCGGTCCTCATGCGCTACACCGGCCGCATCACGCTGTGCGTGTCGAGCCAGGCCGGCTGCGGCATGAACTGCCCGTTCTGCGCCACCGGCCAGGCCGGGCTCACGCGCAACATGTCGGCGGCCGAGATCGTCGACCAGGTCGTCCGTGCCAACCGGCTCATCGCCGACGGCGGCCTCGGCGACCCCCGCAAGGTCGGCCACAAGGACGAGCGCGTCACGAACATCGTCTTCATGGGCATGGGTGAGCCGCTCGCCAACTACGCCCGCGTCATGCAGGCCGTCCGCACGATGGTCGACAAGAAGCACGGTCTCGGCATGAGCGCGCGCGGCATCACCGTCTCGACGGTGGGACTGGTGCCGGCCATCCGCAAGCTGAGCAACGAGGACATCCCGGTCACGTTCGCGCTGTCGCTGCACGCCCCCGACGACCTGCTGCGGGACGAGCTCATCCCGGTGAACTCCCGGTGGAAGGTCGACGAGGCCCTCGACGCCGCGCGCGAGTACTTCGAGAAGACCGGTCGTCGCGTCTCGATCGAGTACGCGCTCATCAAGGATATGAACGACCACGCCTGGCGCGCCGATCTCCTCGCCGAGAAGCTCAACCAGCGCGGTCGCGGCTGGGTGCACGTGAACCCCATCCCGCTGAACCCGACGCCCGGATCGATCTGGACCTCGTCCGAGGTCGACGTGCAGAACGAGTTCGTCCGGCGCCTCAATGAGGCCGGCATCCCGACGACCCTGCGCGACACCCGCGGCAAGGAGATCGACGGCGCCTGCGGTCAGCTCGTGGCGACCGAGGACGATCAGGTCGCCGCCGCATCCGTCTGACCCCGGTCACGCCGGTCCTGGAAACTTGACCGGAGCTATACACACCACGGCATCGGCCGGCCTGACGGTCGACGAGCTGAATGTGATCGCAGGGCACACGAATCCGTTGACGCGGGCAACCCGCGCGAGGTCGGGACCAGTGAAGAAGCCCCCGGCGGCTGCCGGTAGGTTTCCCCGTCGGAGTGCAGTGCCCGTTGGATCAGCAGGTGTTCGATCGGCTCTCGGAGCTCGTCGAGGTTGCGTGTCGTCACTGTTGACCGCTCGGAGCACCCGTGGTCACGTCGCCCTCGGGCGGGACAGGTCGCCTCCCAGACGATCGAGGTCGTGCAGCGTTTCGATGATGATCCGCTCTATACCGCCGGGATCACCGTTCCGTCGGGCGGCGGACGATCTCGGAATCGGCCTTCTTCACTCCCCGGCGGCGGCGACATCGGCAACGCGGCGAGCTGCAGTGTCGGCTCGGCGGGTGTACTCGTCCCATTCGATCGCGCCCCGCACGTAGTCGGTGACGTTCTCGACGTCCTCGCGCGTCGGGGTGAGCCCCTCGTGCCAGCCGGCGGCGAGAGTCTGGCGCACGTTGTCGCGCTGTGCTGCGTCGAGCTGGGCGAACAGCTCCGGCCACTGTTGCTCGACAGTGAAAGCCTCGGCCACGATGAACCCCCTTCGTCGTCTGTCCAGTCTGCCGTTAGCCCGAAAACGGTCCATAGGACGTTTCGGCACAACCGGGTTTCGGCACACGGTTTCGGCACGGAGTGTCGGCGTCGGCGCGGTGCCGGCGATGACCGTCCCGAAAACGATCAGTTTTGACGTCCTGAGGATTCCCACAACGCGACCTCATTCGCGTCGACAGAGGTACCTCGCCCGCCGGGGCCAGCGCCTCCGGGCGGCCAGGTGAGCAGCGAGGGCTGCCAACAGGCCATCCAGTGCTCGACAATGTGCGTGTGCCCATGGATTCAGACGAACAGTTCATAGTGCGAGTCGGGCTCTCGTTGCTCTCGGCTCGGCGCTTCTACGACGACGGGCACCCAGAGCATGCCCGCCTGGCGCTTATCGTGCTGGACGGCGCAGCGGAACTTTTGTTGCGCCGGTTCGTGGCTGACAAAGAATTCTCGTTTCGGGTTGGTCAGATCATGTTCCGACAGAACAACGAGGCAGCCGCACTCGGTGAAGATCCACCTCACGACGTTCATGTCATGACGTTCCCCTCCGACGTCAGAGGCGATCGTTCGTTCTCGCCGATCTACCTGTCTCGGAGGCAACAAGACCGTCTCGATCGCGAATTCGGCCCGACCGTCGATGTTGCTGTCTTTTTCGGCGCCCTGAGCCCGGACGAGGGGACGGCGCTGAAACACCTCCACGAATATCGCAATGGGGCTCACCACCGGAATGTGATCAACCTCCGAACGGTGAGGGTCCTCGTAGAACTCCAGCTGACCGTGATGGCCTCACTCTTAGAGTCGATGCCTTCGGGACCGATCTACCGTTTGTACCCGCCGGTCGATTGGAGCGAAGCGCGAGAGCTACTTGGCCTCGATGAGAGCGGCCAAGTCAACTATGGCGCGTTTGCTGATCGCCTTCGGGCCGGCATCGAACAAGGTGCAAGTGACGTCACATCTTCATTCGGGGGCAACCTTCGTGAGCGCATCGAGCAGGTCGCGCGGCGCGTTGAACAGATCAGGAACGACATGGCGATGCCGGGGGTCACAACGGAGATGTGGCTCGGGCTCGCGCAGACTCCCGAACCATGGCCTGTGGGTGAAGCGCTGCACTCCCTCGCACCTCCGGTAACGACGGTCACCCTCGATTCATGGGCAGAAGAAGTGGTTCGTGCTGAGCCAGATGAAGCGGCCTTCCAGACGTTCGCGAGACTGGCCGAGATAGACCATGAGCTCACGACCTTGGAAGATGCAATTGAGAGAGTCGAGCTGCAGGTTGACGAGGCTGTACAGCAACTGATCGACGAGAGACGCGGCAAGTAGTGGGTCCGCGGCGGCGCTATGCGTCAGATCGTTGCGAGAGCTTGAAGGGTGCGGGCAACCGCGGCGTCGTGCTCGAATCGCTGCTGAGCAATCTGCCCCTTTCGTAGCTGCTTCCTCAGTGCCCCCTCGCTCGGCCACTGCTTCGCGCGCCCCTGCTCGTAGATAGCCCATGCGTCAGCCGCAGCCAGGGCTCGATCTCCGCCAGATACCGCGGCGTTGATAGCTTCGACAATCGCTCTAGACGCGACTGTTGCTAGCCCTAGCTCGATGGCATCTCCCCCGACGACGAGTTTGACCGTCGAATAGGCCATTCCCGTCTTGGTGATCAGGGCTGCGCTGACCGCGTGCACGGGGATATCGAGGTCGCCTCCCACTCCGGCGTTAATTCCGGTCACGGTGGTGCTCAACCCCAGCGTTGCAACACCTAGGAATGCCTTCCACGCCGACACCCCACCAGTTGTGGAGATGAATAAGCGCGAAGTGGACACCCGCACCTTCGCGGGCTCTCCACCTCTCCCGACGGTCGAAACATCGAGGAGGACCCGCTCGACCGAAACTGCCGAGCCGGCTTGCCGGACGGTTCTCGTCGAGGCCAGCGTGGAGCCGCCCTGGCTCGTTGACCAGACCTCGTAGAACGCTCGCGCAGCTAAAGCGTCAGCCGCCAGCACCTCGGCCTGCCCGTCCGATATTTCGATTCCGAGCAAGCTCCGAGCCGTGGAGTTCCGTAAGCACGCGAGAAATTGCTCATACGACGTCCCCATGCGACGCATCATATTGGCCTGTGCAGAGCTGTGCCGAAACTGTGTCCCGAAACAAATTCTCCCGCAACTAGGTTTCGATACGGGACACGATTACGGCCGCACTCACTCAGCTGATCGCGCACGGTGCCGCAAACGATCGTTTCCGGCGGGCCGATCACAAGACAGGGAGCACGCCCGCATGGACAGCAGATCCTTCACCGAAAGCGACTCGCGACTTCTGCCTCTTCCCGAAGCCGATCGAGTGCGTCGCGGTACTCGGGGTCTTCAGTCACATCGTCCTGCGAGTGAACTTCCCACGTGCTCTGCTCATACTTCGTCTCAAGAAGCTCGATGATGTCGTCGTACAGCGCCGTGAAGGTTTCGGGGGATGCAAACACCGTGACGGACAACTCCGCGAGTGTGAACCCGTCGAGCGCCGTCACGATACCGGCTCAACATTCGCCGGCATCCTGGTCGAGGGCGCACGCCGTTGCTCGCGAAGCTGCCGCCTGCTGCGCGAGAGCGGGTAGCGGGCGTCGAGACGAGATTCGAGGATGAGCCGACGGAGTGCGATGAGGATCAACAGTCCACCTGTCCAATAGGCGAGAAACAGCACAAGCCCGTACGAACCCATCGTGAAGCTGAGCATGGTCAGCACTAGGCCAATCCCCACGTACAGCCACGTCGACGCCGAAGTTGCGCGGTCGCGTGCAGTCTGCTGATCGGTAGCGCGGGAATCTAGCGCTTCCACGCGAGTGCCGAAGTCGGCGTCATCGATCTTGGTGAAGAGCTCACTCACCGGCACGCGCAGGGCATCCGCCACCAGGGACAGAGTCTCCAGGCTCGCCTCATTTCCCGCTTCCAGGCGCTGAATCGTTCGCAAACCAACGCCGCTCTCAGTTGCGAGCCGCTCCTGGGTCCAGCCGACTGTCTGCCGAAGATCCGCGATTCGTGTTGTGTTCATAGATCTCATACTTGCCGTCCTCTCCCGCCCCCACCACGTCGCGCGCCCGCCAGTCGGCCGCCAAGCTCCCGCCACGTAGCCGCCACCACCGTCGCCTCATGATCGGCGGCCGCGGCGACGGCTGGCTCCGCCGGAAATCTCTGCCGAAACCCGCTTACGGACACCGTTTGCGGAGACCGCTTTGCCATACATCCGCTGGCTCCACCAGAAACGATCGTTTTCGGCACAATGCGAGCCTCGGGTCTACATTCGCGCACGACGCTGATCCAGCGTCGACATCGCATCCGCTGAGGTTCGCGGAAACCGCAGTCCTCGGCCTTGGGGCGTGAGCAACGATGGGTCATAGGCTCGCTGTGCCCCGGCATCACCAACCCGGTCTGGCTGTCCCGTTCTTTCGCCGAGGCCTCAGATACCAGTCGGGGTGCAGGCCAGCGAGCTTTGCAGCGAAAGCCTCGTCGACGTCGTCGCACAGCTCGATCTCGACTTTGGCGATGTCGGCGCGCTCGAGGCTGGCAGGATCGTCGATCTGTGCCACACGGTACAAAAACAGTGCCTCAAGCGGGTGGTGATCGATGAGTCGCGCGATCCCCTTCAGATCCCGAACGCGCATAGCGACAAAGCCTTGCAGACGCGTCGGCTCCGGCAGCTCGTTCAGATCTAGCGAGCGTGTTCCCTCAATGGACAGCTGTTCAAGCGAAACAGCTTCACGAAGCGCGTCAGGCGGCAGCGAAACCCCATCTGCCCTGAAATTCGCCATGCCTGCTGAAATGGCGAAAGAGGTCGGCCACGCCCGAACTCGCGACACATCAGCAACGGTCAGATGTGGCGCACGCAGAGCGCTCAGCATCCCATCGCCCTCCAACACGACGCGTGTCAGTGCTGGCAGGTGAGAAATGTCTACCTGCCCATCTATCGCGGGGAAATGCAGGTGCGTCAGCGAACGCATCTGCGTCAGAGCCTGAACTCCGCGGATGTACTTCGCATCGCCAAGCCATCGCAACCTCGGGATGCTTCCCAGCGCCGCCCCGAAGTCGTTCAGGTCAAAGGGTCGAGTCGGGTAGAGATCGATCGGCAGACCTGACTCGGCTGCCTTCATCAGGGTCTCGATTGGTAACGGGGGCCGGCCCCCGCCTCGGGTTCCTTCCGCGGGCCATGCGAGTCCAACCACGAAATCCGAATCACCGTACGGCCCGAGCGTCCGAAGATTGCGTTCTAGCTCCTGATCCACGTCATGCTCCTAGCCTCCACCGGGTGAGTCTCGCGAACCGTCGACAGCTCACCATTTGAATCAAATCAACGGGTTGGTAGTCCTGCAAAGCGCTCTGTACCGACCCGGCCGCTTAGGCACCGTTTCGTCGGGCATTTCGACCCATCCGCCACCCGACTGGCGTGTCCCCGCCGAGAACGATCGTTTTCGGCGTCCATGAAACCGGGTTCAGCTCCGTGGCGCGAAAGCGATCGTCGGGCGTCCGCCGTCGACCGTGACGCGGCAGCGGACGCGGTAGACCTCCTCGATGAGGCCGTCCGTGAGGACCTCGGCGGGAGGGCCCGCCGTCACGGCGCGGCCGCCGGCCATGACGAGCACCTCGTCGCAGAACATTGCCGCCAGGTTGAGATCGTGGAGAGCGACGACGACGGTGACGGGCAGGCTCCGCACGAGGCTCAGCAGCTCGAGCTGATGGCGGATGTCGAGGTGGTTCGTCGGCTCGTCGAGCAGGAGCTCGCGGGGTTCCTGCGCGAGCGCGCGGGCGATCTGGGCACGCTGCTGCTCTCCGCCCGACAGGGTGTGCCACCGGGCGTCGGCCTTCGCCGTCAGTCCCGCCTGAGCGAGGGCGGCGTCGACGACCTCGTCGTCGCGCGCGCGGTCCGCGCCCCAGAGCGAGGCATGGGGGGTGCGGCCGAGGCGCACGACGTCGCGCACCGTGAGATCGACCTCCGTCGTGGCGTGCTGGGTCACGGCGGCGACGCTCCGCGCCACCTCGCGACGCCCGCGGTGCCGGATGTCGGAACCGTCGAGCAGGACGCGTCCCTCGTCGGGCCTCGCGATTCCCTGCAAGAGGCGCAGGAGCGACGACTTGCCCGATCCGTTGGGGCCGAGAAGACCCACGACGGACCCGGGCTTCGGCGCGAGCGAGACGTCGTCGACGACGAGCGTGCCGCCGCGGCGCCACGACACGTGCTCCGCGAGGAGGCTCATGCGCGCCTCCGACGTCGGACGAGGAGGGCGACGAAGACCGGGACCCCGATCAGTGCGGTGCCGACCCCCACCGGGAGCGGTGTCGGTGCGAACGCGACGCGGGACACGGCATCCACCGCGATCATGAACACCATGCCGAGCCCGATCGTCACGGGGATCACTCGGGCGTGACGCGAGCCGACGAGCAGGCGCGCGGCGTGGGGCAGGACGAGACCGACGAACCCGATCGCTCCCGCGACGCTGACGAGGGTCGCGGCGATCAGGGCGGTCAGGACGAGCAGCAGCATCCGGGTGCGTGCGACGTGGATGCCGAGGGATGCCGCGACGTCGTCGCCGAACGCGAAGGCGTCGAGCGGACGCACCGAGGCGAAGGCGACGACCGCGCCGACCAGGACGACGGCGGCGCAGAGGACGACGTCGTCCCAGCGGACGCCCTCGAGTGAGCCGAGAAGCCAGAACATCACGCCGCGCGTCTCGTCGGAGTCGGCGAAGGCGAACACCGCCAGTGAGGTGAGCGCGGAGAAGAACTGGGTTGCGGCGATGCCCGCCAGGATGAATGACGCGGTGCCGCCCCCGGTGAAGCGCGAGATGGCCAGGACGAGCCCGAACGCGACGAGCGCGCCGAGGAACGCGCCGCCCGAGAGGGTGAGCACGCCGCCGCCGATACCGAACACGCCGAACAGGACAGCGCCGGTCGAGGCGCCGGACGAGACACCGAGGACGAACGGATCGGCGAGGGGGTTCCGCAGCAGCGACTGCAGGATGACACCGCAGAGCCCGAGACCGGCGCCGCACGCCGCGGCGACGAGCGCCCGCGGCAGGCGCTCCTGCCAGACGATCGCGTCGGCGGCGACGCGCACCGGGATGTCGGTGAGGCCGAGATGGTTCGTGATCACGTCGCGGACGTTCACGAGCGACACGTTCGCCGGTCCGAGGGTCAAGGCGACGGCGATCGTCAGGACGACGAGGCCCACCGACAGCGCGGTGGCGACGACGGTGAGCGGAATGCGGCGGGCCCGACGCCGGGGCAGTGCCGCGGTGACGGTCAGCGCCCCGCCTCGTTCTCGTCCCACCATGTGCGGATCTTCTCGAGACCGTCGACGAAGCGGATCGACGGGTTCATCTCGGCCCCGTGCAACGCGATGAAGCGCTTGTGCTTCACGGCGTCGAGCGAGCTCGTGACAGGGTCGCTCTCGAGGAAGGCGATCTTGTCGTCGAGTCGGTCGCCGGGGAAGCGGTCCCGCTGCAGGTCGCCGAGGACGATGACGTCGGGGTCGGCCTCGACGATCGCCTCCCAGGACGTGGCCGGCCAATCGTCGGTCTGGTCGGCGAACCCCCCCGACATGCCGGTGTCCCGCGCGAGGATCGCCGGGGCGCCCATCCCGCCGGCGACGTACGGCGTGCGGGTGTCGGCGAACCAGAACACGACCTTCTCACCGCCGAAATCGACCCCGTCGACGGCCGCTGCCGCGCGCTTCTTCAGTGAGGCGATGAGTGCGTCTCCCCGAGAGGGGACGTCGAAGATCTCGGCCAGCTCTCGGATCTCGCGGTAGAGGTCGTCGACCGTGAGGGGGGTGGTGCGCGTCCCGCCGGCGTTGACGCTCCGGTCGTCGGAGCAATCGGTCGGCGACAGGTACGAGCCGATCCCGGTCTCGTCGAGCCGATCGCGCGTGACGACGCCGCCCTCGGCGAAGTGGCGCCCGAACGAGGCCGTCACGAAATCGGGGTCGGCGCCGAGCACGACCTCGTAGGTCGGGGCGTTGTCGGACAGACGCGGCACCTCTTCGTTCGCGTCGGCGAGCGAGGGAAGGACGGGGTCCGTCCACGACGCGGTGCCGACGATGCGATCAGCGAGACCGAGCGACAGGAGGATCTCCGTCGAGTTCTGATCGAGCGAGACGACCCGTTGCGGCGCCTCGTCGACCTCGACCGCCCGCCCGCAGTTCTCGATGGTGAGCGGATACGCGGTCGATCGCTCGCCGGTCGCGGCGGCCTTCTGCGTCACGACCTCGGAGGCGCCGCACCCCGACAGGGCGAGGGCGGCGGCGGTCAGGGATGCGAGCAGGGCGAAGCGGCGGGGGAAGGGCATCGATGGTCTCTCGTCGGGGCCGGGGGACGTCGATGACCGATCGTAGCAAGGTAAGCCTTGCCTTGCCGAACCGGGGTCACTCCGGAGAGTGACGCCATGCCTCCAGCCGCGCTCCGTGACGTGTTCCGAACGCGACGCATCCCGCGGCCAGACGTTCCGTGAGCCCGCTCTGCAGGATCACGGGAACCGATGCGCGCAACCGCAGGAGGTCGGTTCGGGTCCAGTCCGGAAAGAGCGGCGCCCTCGACATGGCCAGAAGCGCCCGCAACGGCTCCGGCCCGAAATCGAGCGCCCAGACCTCCCAGTCGAGAGCGATGTCCGCACCGGTGTCGTCGATTCGGCGTCGTTCGAGGCTCCCGATGAAGTCCGCGAGCGTCGGCGTCGCAGGAGACGGATTCCACCTGCCTTCGCCGTGTCGGTCCTCCAGAACCGGGATGCCGGGCGCCGAGATGTCGGCGATGAACGGGTCCGCTCCGATCGAGTCCAGCACGATCCACTCCGGACGCCACGCGCCGCGGGCCGCGGCATCCGCCCACTCGCCGTTCTCGAGGACGAATCGGTAGCCGGCCTGCGCGGCGAGCGCGGAGGGCTCGTCGACGACTCCGAGGCCGTCGAGCGGGCGCCCGTCGTGCCGCAGCTCGACGTCGTCGGACACGCTCCGCACGAACGAGAACCATGTGTCGAGCTCGCGCGGCAGCGGCGGCAGCCAGAAGGTCTCGGGCATCGCGGGAACGTCGGCCATGCCGACATTCTGCCCGCGGCGTAACGCTGTCAAGGCCCCGAGGACCCGGCAGGCTGCGGGAGTAGCGTCGAACGCATGGTCAACTATCGATTCCTGGGCAACAGCGGCCTCAAGATCACCGAACTCACCTACGGCAACTGGCTCACCCACGGCTCTCAGGTCGAGAACGACGCGGCGATCGCGACGGTCCACAAAGCCCTCGACCTCGGCATCAGCTCGTTCGACACCGCCGACGCGTATGCCAACACGGCGGCCGAGTCCGTCCTCGCCGAGGCGCTCAAGGGTCAGCGCCGCGAATCCCTCGAGATCTTCACGAAGGTCTACTGGCCGACCGGTCCCAAGGGGCCGAACGACCACGGACTCTCGCGCAAGCACCTGCTCGAGGGCATCAATGGTTCGCTCAAGCGGCTGAACACCGACTACGTCGACCTCTACCAGGCGCACCGCTACGACTACGAGACCCCGCTCGAAGAGACGATGCAGGCGTTCGCCGACATCGTCCGTCAGGGCAAAGCGCTCTACATCGGCGTCAGCGAGTGGACCGCCGAGCAGCTGCGCGCCGGACACGCGCTGTCGAAGGAGCTGGGCTTCCAGCTCATCTCGAACCAGCCGCAGTACTCCGCGCTGTGGCGGGTCATCGAGGGCAAGGTCGTCCCGACCTCCGAGGAACTCGGCATCTCGCAGATCGTCTGGTCGCCGCTGGCGCAGGGCGTTCTGACGGGCAAGTACCAGCCCGGCCAGCCGGCGCCCGAGGGCTCGCGCGCCACGGACGAGAAGGGCGGATCCGACATGATCAAGCGCTTCATGAAGGACGAGACCCTCACCGCCGTGCAGAAGCTGCAGCCGATCGCCGAGGGCGCGGGCATCACGATGCCGCAGCTCGCCCTTGCGTGGGTCTTGCACAACCCGAACATCGCCGCGGCGATCATCGGCGCGTCGCGTCCCGAGCAGCTCGAGGACACCGTGAAGGCCTCGGGCATCGGGCTCGACGACGACACGTACGCCGCGATCAACGAGGCCCTCGCGCCGGTCGCGGTCACCGACCCGGAGGAGACGTACTCGGTCTCGCCGAAGTCGCGTCTGATCTGACGAGCGCCGCCCGTCCGTGGCCACGCACAGCGCCGGCATCCTGCTCTACCGTCTCGACGGTCGGGGCGGGGTGTCGGCGTTCGTCGCTCACATGGGCGGGCCGTACTGGGCGAACAAAGAGGAGGGTGCCTGGTCGATCCCGAAGGGCGAGGTCGAGGACGGCGAGGATGCCCTGGATGCCGCGAAGCGGGAGTTCCGCGAGGAGCTCGGCGTCTGCCCGCCCGAGGTCGACTACGCCGAGCTGGGCACGTTCTCGTACTCGTCGGGCAAGCGGGTGACGGTCTTCGTCGCCGATGGCGCGGCGTTCGCGACATCCGACTTCGCCTTCGGCGAGTTCGAGATGGAGTGGCCGCCGCGATCGGGCCGGATGGCATCGTTCCCCGAGGTTGATCGCGCCGAGTGGATGCCCCTGGCCCGGGCCCGCGAACGCGTCGTGACGGGGCAGCGGCCCGCCCTCGACCGGCTGGTGGAGCTGCTGGACGGGGTGTACTCCCATGACTGAACCCGACGAGACCCGGATCGCATCGCTGACGGACTCCGCTCGACCGCGCGTCGAGAACGCGTTGCGCGCGCCTCAGTTCTCTGCGGGGATGGTCGAGGTGAACGTGTTCCACGTCGCCGGACACGCGGACCTGGCTGACCACGTCGCCGAAAGGGTCCGCGCGGCCGGTCCGGCCGCAGTCGCCGACGCCAAGCGGCATCTCACCCGAACCTTCGGTGCGCGCAATCCGGAGCGCGGCTGGCTCGGGTTCGTCATGTTCGCCGCTGTGCTCGCGAGTGCGTTCGCGGCAGGCGTGGCATCCGGTGTCCGGGGTGACCCAGCGGCGCTCGCGCCATGGGCGATCGCACTCGCCGGCGCTGCCGTGCTCGCGCAGGTCGTCGTGGTGGTCGGATCGCGACTGCGTCCGATGAACCGCTTCATCGTCAGGATGCAATACTTCGTCGTCGCTGCGCTCGTGGTGGCCGCAGTGCTCTCGTTCTCGCGCGGGATGTCAGGCTCAGGCGGGATCGTGGCCGTTTGTGCGGCGGTTGCTGCTGCGCTCGCAGCGATCGTCGCGATCATCCGCGCGCGCGGCGGTGAAGCGACGCGAGACATCGACCTCAGCGTCGAACGCGCCTATCAGCGGGCGATCGACCAGGTCGACGAGGTCGCCCGTGGAGCGCAGCGCGAGATCGACGCAGCCCTCGATCAGCGCGAGGCCGCCGTGCTGATAGCGGTGCGCACGCGCCTGCTCGATGAGTTCGGCGACCGGAGACCCGAGCTGTCGGATCTCGAACTGGACGTACCGGCCGGCGCGATGATCATCGCTTCGAAGGCCGATCCCGACCGGTGGCTGCCCGCAGCGATGGCGAAGAGCCGCACTCGATAGTCAGCGCTTCTTCTTGGGCGCCTCGGTCACGTCGAGCTTCTCGTGCTTACCGCCGAGCGACGACCACGCAGATTCTTTGCCGGATGCCGCGTGTTCGGCTCCGCGCACGGCGCGCTCATCGGCCCACTCGTTCAGCACGTGACCGCGGTGACCGCGCACGTGCTCGAGAACGACGTCGGGAAGGCCCGCAGCCCGACGTGCGTCGCGCGCCACGATCAACTGCTCGAGCAGGTCGACGTTCTTCGTCGGCGCGCCGGTCGAGGTCTTCCACCCGCGGCGACGGTGACCGTCCATCCAGGTCGAGTAGGTGTCGATCGCGTACTTCGAGTCGGCCTGCACGACGAGCTCGCGGACATCCGGGTGGTCCTCGATCGCCTTCAGGAGTCCGAGCAGCTCACCGACGTTGTTCGTGCCCTGGATGACCGAGCCGGCCGCCCAGTGGCCGTCCTCGCCGACCCAGGCCCAGCCCGTCGGTCCGGGGTTGCCCTTGCAGGCGCCGTCGGTGGCCACGACATAGCGGGAGGTTTCGGTCACCGCTCCACGGTACCCGCGTGACGAGTGTATCCGTGGCGATGGGGAGAGCTACCCATCACCACGCGAACGTCGGTCCGCTTATGCTGACATCGCCGCGGGAGGGAGCAGCAATGGCCGATGACGTAGAGATACCGCTGGAGTCCATGCAGACGCTCAGCGACGCGTTGACGGAGATCATCGCAGAATTCGATGCGGCTGGGGGCCGGACGGATCGACTCATCGCCGCGATCGGCGAACCGCAGGGAGACAGTCGGTTAGCGAATGCCGCCGAGAAGTTCGAATCGGACTGGGACGACAAACGCGAAACGCAGCGCCGAGATCTCGAGGAGATGAAGAAGCGCCTCGACGAGTCGCGTGAGGCGTGGCAGCAGTTCGATCTCGAGCTCGCTCAAAGTCTGGAGGCGACGGAGTAATGGTCGAGAACGCGAGCATGTACCGCTCGGAGAACATGCCCGAGACTGACGGCGGTCGCCGTGTACAGACGATCGACGGGACGCCGTCCACCATCCTGACGCGCGCCTCCGAAATCGAAGATCTGGCCGAGAAGATGTCCCGTGCCGCGAGAACGCTCGAGCTGTTCGCGAACGGCACCGTCGGCAGGGGGGCCTCCTTCGAGGCGATTCGGGAGCAGGCCAAGGAGGTCCACGGCGACCTGGCTGTCGCTGCCGACCGCTATCGGCCCAGCGGCGAGGCCCTGCGAACCTACGCGGGAGCGCTGAGCAGCGTGCAGGGGTCGACCGACTGGCGCGTGGCAGGTGCGGAGCGCGAATGGCCCGAGGTGCGGGCAGCGTCGCAAGCACTTCTCGGCGCGCAGCAGGAAGTGACCGAGTTCGACGAGGCCGCGGAGAATGCCCCCGAGGGGGATGAGCCTGCCGGATCCCGCCCGTCCAGCGGCGCCGAGCAGGCCCGCTTCGACTCCGCGGTAGCCGACTGGGAGGCGTACTGGAGCGGGTACGACGCGCCCGTCGAGACGTTCGAGAGTGCCTACTCCGCCGCCGCTGACAGTCTCGAGGGCTCCAACGAGAACGGTGTCAAGGACGGTTTCTGGGACGACGCCATGCCGTTCATCGAAGCGATGCTCGTCGTGCTGACCGTCGTGGGCGTCATCCTCCTCGTCGTCGCATTCTTCGTGACAGGTCCACTCGCACTCCTCGCAGGTCTTCTCTCTGTGGTGGCGGGTGTTCTGTCGCTCGTGGGCGAACTCGGCAAGATGGCGGCCGGGCGCGGCGATTGGGGCAGCGTCGCGTTCGCCGCGATCGGCATCATCCCGTTCGGGAAACTTGCGAAGCTCGGCGATCTCGCCCAGTTCGCCAGTGCGGGATCGCGATTCCCGCGACTGTCGGGGGCGCTCCGTCTCGGCGGCGACGAGTTCGTGCAGTACGGTGCGGCACTCGATGGGTTCTTGGCGCAGCGGATGCCGGCCCTGTTCAGCGGGCAGCATGGGCTGAACTCGATCAACCTTATGCGGACCATTCGCACGCCTGAGTTCCTCGTCTCGAACTTCGGCCGAACCGGCAGTATCCGTGCCGGGTGGATGGCGCTCGCTGGTAACCCCGCGAACGCGGCCGAGGCGATCGGCGGATCGGTGGATGCGTACCTCGATGTGCTCGACTCCCTCAAGAACGTCACCGACCTGTTGCCTTCTCGGTAGGGTGAGTCGTCGATTCGACCGAGAGGCGAGCTATGTCGTTACGTGCCGAGTTGATCGGCGGGACCGAGTCCATGCCGGGCTTCGCTCTACTCCTCCCGGATGGGTGGGAGGCATCGGACGGCACGTTCGCTGAGGCCCGCGAGCGGGCCGAGCACCGCATCGGGGCGCTGTCGTTCGAGGCACGAACCGCAGCTCGGACGACGCTGATGCGCATGCTCGACGTCGCGAAGACCGAAGCGGACCGCGCCGACATCATTCGCATCTTCACGCCGACGATCACCGGGCCGGACGACGTCCTCCCGGTCGCGCTCGTTGCGTCCTGGCTCCCAGCGCCGCGTGGGGCGACCGCAGCCGATCTCGGAGTCGACCTCGTGAAGCGATTCGGGGCCGAACCCCTCGACGACGGCGCAGCGATCCTCCGGTGGCCGCTCGATCAGCAGGCCGTGATCGAGGGTGGCTCGGTCGACGTGTCGGGTCACGGGTACCTCCTCCGCGTGCCCGGACGGCCCTCGCAAGCGCTCGTGTTTCGCTCTACGATCCTCCGTCAGGCCGAGGGTGCCGCTGTGCCCGAGCCGGCGGTCGCTGTGATGGTTGCTCTTTGCGATGCGATCGTCGCCAGCGTGAGATGGCCGAAGAATGCCTGAGGTCTTCGTCCATCCTGATCCGTCGCTGTGGTCGATCGTCCCCGACATCGACCGCACCCCCGAGCCGCAGATTGCCGCATGGTTCGACTCGTTCGTCGACGCCGCCCCGCCCGAGGGGCGGTCCGCCGCGTCATCGGCCGCGACGCTGGCGCTCCGGGAGCGTGCCGGGAGCGGGCCGAGCATCGTGCTCCTCCTCGCAGCGTCCGGTCACGCCGTCCTCGCGTCGCTGTCGATCTACGCGTTCGACGATGTGCCGCCCCCGGCTGACAGGGCGCAGGCGGAGCGCGTGGCGGGCCCGCTGCTCCAGAGCGAGTGGGCGCTCGAGGCGCTCGAGATCGAGGTAGGACACATCGGCGGGTGGCGCTTCACGGCCCTCCTCGGCGCCGCGGATGCGCGCGGCGCTGCCGTCGCCGAGGCTGTGGCAACCGCGTATGTGCTGGGCTGCCGCGGACGTCTTCTCGTTGCGGTCCTCCCGCCGCTGAACCCTCCGACCGCCGCCGCTGCGCACGTGCACACCGAGCGGGTTCTCTCCGCCGTGGATGTTCAGGTGGAGGATGCCGATGTCTGATGCCGAGCTGATCGCGCAAGCCCGCGCGGCGTCGAGTCGTGTCGTCCGCGGCCACCTGAACCCTGCCATGGTGGAGCGGGCGGTCCTCGTTGCTGTGGCGGGGGAAGAACTCGCTGATCGCACGTGGAAATCGGGCTTCGAGGCGGGAGAGGCAGCGCGAGAAGAAGCAGCACGGCTCCTCCGTGAGCGGCACGGCGCACTCAACCCGCGCCGAGGGTGGTTGCTCTGGCCGTCGTTCCTCGCGCTGCTGGCCGCGGCGCTCGCTGCGGTGTCCGCGACAGGACTTAGGATCGATCCTCAAGTGACGGCGCCTCTCTGCGGACTGCTGGGGCTGGCCGTCGCGGTGTTGAGCCTCGTGATGGTGGTCGTCGCGGGGCGCCGTCCGCTCAATGCGGCGTTCGTGCGTGCGCAGGTTCCGACCGTCGCCGCGACAGGACTCGCGGCGGGGCTGATGCTCGCGCGTGCCGTCGAGGGGTGGGCGGCTCTTGTGGCGGGCGGCGCAGTGATCGCTCTCGTCGTTCTCGCGTGGATTGTGATCGTTAGGCGACGCGACCCGGAGGGCACCCGCGACATCGACACGGCACTTCAGACGGCATACGCGGACGCTGCACCGGTTGTGGCCGAGCGTGCTGCTCGGGCGCAACGCGAGGCCGAGGCTGCGCTCGGCCCGGATCGGGCGGCGCAGACGGTGCGCGTCCGCACAGCAGTGCTGCGGGATCTCGCTCACGAGCACCCCGAACTCGCTGACGTGGCCTCGTCCGCGCCCGCCGGTGGTGTCATCATCCAGTTCTTGGCCAGCAGGTGGCTACCGCTCGACATGACGGAGGGGTGGCAGCGCTGAGCGCCACCACCCCTCCGCCGATGTCCGTCCCTTACGGGCGGAGCAGGACCTTGCCGACGCGGCCGGCCGTCAGGCTCGCGCGGGCGGCGTCGCGCGCCTGCTCGAGCGGGAAGGTCGCCGACACCGGCAGGGTGAGGACGCCCGACGAGAGGTGCTGGGCGAGCTCCCCGAACAGCTGGCCGCGCTTGGCGGCATCCATCTCAGTGCTCACCTTGCTGCCCCAGAATCCCTTGATCGTGATGTGGCGGAAGATGACCGGGCCCGAGGCGAGCTCCATGACCGGGGCATCCATCGCGCCGAAGACGACGAGCGTGGCGTTCTCGCCGAGGAGCGAGAGGACGTGCCCGCTCGATTCGCCGCCGACGGAGTCGACGCCGGCGATGATCGAGGCACCACCGGTGATCTCGGCGACCTTGTCGCGCCAGTCGTCGGTGTCGACGGCGACGATGCGGTCGATGCCCTGCTCGGCGAGCTCGGCGACGGCGGCGCTGCGGCGCACGAGGCCGACGACGTTCAGGCCGCGAGCGCGACCCATCTGGGCGACCATGCGGCCGACGGCGCCGTTCGCGGCGTTCTGGACGATCCAGTCGCCCGGCTTCAGGTCGAGGAAGTCGATGAGGCTGATGGCGCTGAAGGGCATGGAGACCAGCTGCGCGGCCTGCTCATCGGGAAGGCCTTCGGGGACGGGGATGAGGCCTGCGGCGCGGGCGACGAACTGCTCCGCCCACACGCCGAAGGTGCCGCCGGTGGCGACGCGCTGACCGACCTGCAGGTTCTCGACGCCCTCGCCGAGCTCCTCGATGACTCCGACGGCCTCGGTGCCGGCGCGGGCGGGCAGTTCCGGCTTGAAGCCGTAGGTGCCGCGGACTGTCCAGAGGTCGTGGTTGTGGATGGGGGAGGCGAGGAGGCGGACGCGGACCTCACCGGCGCCGGGCGTCGGGTCGGAAGTCTCGGTGGTCTCGAGGACGTCGGCCGGTTCGCCGAAAACGGGGTGGGTGACTGCGCGCATGTTTCCTCCAAGCGTCATTGTGTAACGATCGGTACAATATACTACGAGTGACCGAGAGGATCCACCATGGGCCGCACCAGCGCATTCGACCGCGACGACGTCATCCGCGCCGCGCGCGACGTCTTCTGGGCGCGCGGCTACGCCGAGACCGGCATCGGCGAGCTCGAGCAGGCGACCGGCCTCAAGCGCTCGAGCATCTACCACGCGTTCGGCAGCAAGAAGGGACTCTTCCAGGCTGTCGTGGCGCGGTACCTGGACGAGGTCGTGCGCTCCCGCATCGGGCGTCTGCAGCGGCCGGATGCCGGTGCCGAGGCCCTCGAGCTGTACATCGCCGAGATGCGGGCCGCGATCGCGAGCGGCACCCCGCGTGCGCAGGCAGGATGCCTGCTGCTCAATGCCGCGTGCGCGCCCGTCGTCGACGACGACCCCGACGTACGCGCGCTCGTCACGGCCTACACCGACGAGCTCCGCGCCGCGATCGCCGCGGGCGTCGACTCGGCGCGCCCCGAGCTCTCGGCGGGGTCGCGTGCGGCGCTGTCGGAGGTCTGCGCGTCCCTCGTCATCGCGGCGCTCGCCGTCGCGAGGGTCGACCCGGATGCCGCGGATCGCAGCCTCGAGGCCGTCGTGACCGCGGTCGCCTCGTGGGACGTCGGTGCGACGCCTGTGTATACATAGAACAGCAATCCGGCCCCGATCGCCCGCCGTGGGCCCTGCTGTGCATACACTGATGTCATGACCGATGCACCCGCGCGGTACGCCGGCGTGCGCGCGTACGAGACGCTCCTGGGCGAGATCCAGGACGGGACGTTGCGCCCCGGCACCGTGCTGGGCGAGGTCGAGCAGGCCACCCGGCTGGGCGTGAGCCGGACGCCGCTCCGGGAAGCGCTTCGGCGTCTCGCCGCCGACGGACTCGTCGAGCAGGCCTCCCCGCGGGTGACCGTCGTCACCGGGATCGAGCCCTCAGACATCCGGGCCCTGTTCGCCGTACGCCGCGCGCTCGAGGAGACCGCCGCTCGGCTCGCGGCCCAGGCGGACGATCGCGCCGTTTTCGAGGCGCTGGCAGCCGACTTCGCGGCGACGCAGACGGCCGGCGGACCGGCATCCGACGCCGACGCCGACGCGTACTACGCGCTCATCGCCCGCTTCGATGCCGAACTCGACGCCGCCGTCGACAACGACTATCTGACGTCCGCGCTCCGCAGCGTCCGCACCCACCTCGTGCGCGTGCGGCGCCTGGCCCGCGACAAGCCCGAGCGGCTCGCGGCATCCGTCTCCGAGCACCGCCTCATCGCGCGCGCGATCGCCGCCGGCGATGTGGACCTCGCTGCGCACGCGACGCACGTGCACCTGCACAACGCGCTGACCTCGATCCTCGACTCCCTGTCCGACACCCCGGAGGAAACGACATGACCGTCACCCACCACGTCCGCGTCTACCGCAGCGACGAGCCCCTGCCGCGCGAGGAGCAGCTCGCCTACAAGATCGCCCAGGTCGCCGTCGACCCGGTCGCCGTGGAGGACGACGTCGTCGACATGATCGTCAACCGCATCATCGACAACGCGGCGGTGGCAGCGGCATCCCTCACCCGTCGTCCCGTCAGCGCGGCGCGATCGCAGGCGCTCTCGCACCCGGTGTCGGCGAACGGCTACGGCGGGACGGTGTTCGGCGTGTCGAACGAGACGCGCACGAGCCCCGAGTGGGCGGCGTGGGCGAACGGGGTCGCGGTGCGCGAACTCGACTACCACGACACGTTCCTCGCGGCGGAGTACTCGCACCCGGGCGACAACATCCCCGCGATCCTCGCCGTCGCGCAGCACGTCGGCGCCGACGGAGCCTCGCTCGTCCGCGGACTCGCCACGGGGTACGAGATCCAGGTCGACCTCGTCCGCGCGATCAGCCTGCACAAGCACAAGATCGACCACGTCGCCCACCTCGGCCCGTCCGCGGCGGCCGGCATCGGCACTCTCCTCGGACTCGACGTCGACACGATCTACCAGGCCGTCGGCCAGGCGCTCCACACCACCACCGCGACGCGGCAGTCGCGTAAGGGCGAGATCTCCACGTGGAAGGCGCATGCCCCCGCTTTCGCCGGGAAGATGGCCGTCGAGGCGGTCGACCGGGCGATGCGCGGCGAGACCTCCCCGTCACCCATCTACGAGGGCGAGGACGGCGTGATCGCCTGGCTCCTCGACGGCAAGGACGCCGCCTACGAGGTGCCGCTCCCCGCAGCAGGCGAGCCGAAGCGCGGCATCCTCGACACGTACACGAAGGAGCACTCGGCCGAGTACCAGGCGCAGGCGTGGATCGACCTCGCGCGCAAGCTCGGCACCGAGCGGCCGGAGCTCCGCGACCCCGCGAACATCGCGTCGGTCGTGCTGCACACGAGTCATCACACGCATTACGTGATCGGCTCGGGCGCCGGCGACCCGCAGAAGTACGACCCGACGGCCTCCCGCGAGACGCTCGACCACTCGATCCCGTACATCTTCACGGTGGCGCTGCAGGACGGCGGCTGGCACCACGTCGACTCGTACGCGCCCGAGCGCGCCGGCCGGTCCGACACCGTCGAGCTGTGGCAGAAGGTGACGACCGCGGAGGATGCCGAGTGGACCCGCCGCTACCACTCCGAGGACCCCGACGAGAAGGCATTCGGCGGTCGCGTGGAGATCACGCTGGCCGACGGCTCGACCGTCATCGACGAGATCTCCGTCGCCGACGCCCACCCCCTCGGTGCTCGGCCGTTCACCCGCGCGGACTACGTCCGCAAGTTCCGCCTGCTCGCCGAGCCCGTGCTCGAGCCCGCCGAGATCGACCGCTTCCTCGCGCTGGCGGAGCGGCTGCCCGAACTGACGGCCGACGAGGTGCGCCAGCTCGACATCGTCGCGGCCGCCGGTGTGCTCGAGGCCGTTCCCTCCCCGACGGGACTGTTCTGATGACCGGTCTGATGGGTCGGGCGTTCGGTATTCAGTCCCTGCGCTCACGCGTCCGGCCGGCAGGAGGCCTCGAACCGCGCAACTCGGGGGCACGTATCGACGGGGGCGATACGTCGGGACTGAATACGAAACGCCCCGCCGGCCCAAGGGAGGCTCGCTGATGCTGTACGCGCAGACCCCGGCGCACGAGAAGCGCCGCCTGTTCCGCGAGCGGCTCGCGACGGGGGAGCTGCTGCGGTTCCCGGGCGCGTTCAACCCGCTGTCGGCCCGGCTCATCGAGCGGAAGGGGTTCGAGGGGGTCTACATCTCAGGCGCCGTGCTCTCCGCCGATCTCGGGCTCCCCGACATCGGACTGACGACGCTCACCGAGGTCGCCGCCCGCGGCCAGCAGATCGCCCGCACGACGGAACTGCCCGCGATCATCGACGCCGACACGGGCTTCGGCGAGCCGATGAACGTGGCGCGGACGATCCAGACCCTCGAAGACGCCGGCATCGCCGGTGCGCACATCGAGGACCAGGTGAACCCGAAGCGCTGCGGCCACCTCGACGGCAAGGAGGTCGTCGACGAGGGTACGGCGCTGGGGCGCATCCGCGCCGCCGTCGACGCCCGTCGCGACCCGAACTTCCTCGTGATGGCGCGCACCGACATCCGGGCCGTCGACGGACTGGATGCCGCGACCGACCGCGCGCGCAAGCTGGTCGACGCCGGGGCCGATGCGATCTTCCCCGAGGCCATGCGCACCCTCGAGGAGTTCGCCGCGGTGCGCGCGGCCGTGGACGTGCCGATCCTCGCGAACATGACCGAGTTCGGCAAGAGCGACCTGTTCACCGTCGACCAGCTGCGCGACGTCGGGGTGAACATCGTCATCTGGCCCGTGTCGCTCCTGCGGATCGCGATGGGCGCGGCCGAGCGTGCGCTCGATACGCTGATCGACGAGGGGCACCTCACGTCCCGCCTCGGCGAGATGCAGCACCGCGCCGACCTGTACGACCTCATCGACTACGAGTCGTACAACCACTTCGACACGAACGTCTTCACCTTCCGCATCGACCGCTGACGGTCGACGAACAGGAGCGAACATGAGCGACCCCGACATCAAGAAGGGCCTCGCCGGCGTCTACGCCGACACGACCTCGATCAGCAAGGTCAACCCTGAGACGAACTCGCTGCTCTACCGCGGGTACCCCGTGCAGGAGCTCGCGGCGACGCAGCCGTTCGAGGCCGTCGCCTACCTGCTGTGGCACGGTGAACTGCCGACGGCCGATCAGCTCGCCGAGCTGCAGGCGGTCGAGCGAGCGAACCGCGCGTTGCCCGCCGACATCCGCTCCTTCATCGACGCGATGCCGACCTCGGCGCACCCGATGGACGAGGCGCGCACCGTCGTGAGCGTCCTCGGCGCGTTCGAGACCGCGGGCATCGCGAATGTGTTGGATGCCGCGGGCACACCGGCCGAGAACCTGGACCGCAGCATCCGTCTCTTCGCGATCCTGCCCGCTGTCGTCGCGTACGGTCAGCGGCGCCGTCGCGGACAGGAGATCGTCGAGCCGCGTGAGGACCTCGGCTACGCCGCGAACTTCCTCTGGATGACCTTCGGCGAGGAGCCCGACGAGGCCGTCGTCGACGCGTTCAACCGCTCGATGGTCCTCTACGCCGAGCACTCGTTCAACGCGTCCACGTTCACCGCGCGGGTCATCGCGTCGACCCTGAGCGACCTCTACTCGTCGGTCGTCGGCGCGATCGGCGCGCTGAAGGGACCGCTCCACGGCGGCGCCAACGAGGCCGTCATGCACATCTTCGACGAGATCGGCTCGGCCGACGCCGTCATCCCGTGGCTCGACGACGCCCTCGCCGCGAAGCGCAAGATCATGGGCTTCGGGCACCGGGTGTACAAGCGCGGCGACTCGCGCGTGCCGACCATGAAGGCAGCCCTCGATACGCTCGTCGCGCACTACGACCGGCCCGACGTCGCGGAGCTGTACGAGACGCTCGAGTCCGAGTTCGTCTCACGCAAGGGCATCTACCCGAATCTCGACTATCCGTCGGGCCCGGCGTACAGCCTGATGGGCTTCGACACGCTGACGTTCACGCCGCTGTTCATCGCCGCCCGCATCACCGGGTGGACGGCGCACATCATGGAACAGCAGGCATCCAACGCCCTCATCCGCCCCCTGTCGGCCTACGGCGGCGAGGGCGAACGTCACATCGAGGGCTACGTTCCGGATGCCGCCGAGGTCGAGGCCCTCGAACGGCCCGAGGAAGCCGCGGGATGACCTCCGCCGAGCGCATCGCCATCGTCGCCGGTGCGCGCACTCCCGTCGGAAGGTTCGACGGTGCGTTCCGCGGCACGCCCGCGCACGAGCTCGGTGCGCAGGCGGTGTCGGCCGCGCTCGAGCGGTCGACCGTCGACGCCGCGCGCGTCGGCGAGGTCGTCATCGGGACGATCGGCCAGGTCGCGAGCGACGCCTACATCGCCCGGCGCATCGCGCTCGCGGCAGGTCTCGCGGACGACACCCCCGCTTTCACGGTCAACCGGCTGTGCGGATCGGGGCTGCAGTCGATCTGGTCGGCCGCGCAGGAGCTCCGGTGGGGAGGCATCGACGTGGCCGTGGCCGGCGGCGCCGAGAACATGACGCGCATGCCGTTCTACGACATGGACGCCCGCTCCGGCGCGACGCTCGGGCACCGCCGGCTGCTCGACGGCACGCTCGCGATGCTGACCGACCCGTTCAGCGGGCGGCACATGGGGACGACCGCCGAGACCGTCGCGGAGCGGTTCGGAGTGACGCGCGCCGATCAGGACGCCTACGCCCTCGAGTCGCAGCGCCGTGCGTCGACGGATGCCGCCCGCGCGGCGTTCGCGGAGGAGATCGCCGTAACGACGACCACCGATCGCCGACCCGTCGAGGTGTCCCTCGACGAGCATCCGCGCCCCGACACGACGCTCGAGGCGCTCGGCCGGCTGCGGCCGGCCTTCACCCCCGACGGCACGGTCACGGCGGGGAACGCCTCGGGAATCAACGACGGTGCCGCGGCGACAGTGCTGATGCGGGAGTCCGACGTGCGGGCCGAGGGGCTGCCTGCGCTCGCGACGATCGAGGCGGTCACGACGGCGGCCCTGGATCCCGCCATCATGGGGTACGCGCCGACGCTCGCGCTGCGCAAGCTCTTCGCGCAGACGGGGCTGACCCCCGCCGACGTGTCGACGATCGAACTCAACGAGGCGTTCGCGTCGCAGGTGATCGCCGTCATGCGCGACACAGGACTCGACCCGGAGCGGACGAACCCCTATGGCGGGGCGATCGCGCTCGGCCATCCGGTCGGCGCCACCGGCACGATCCTCGCGGTCCGCGCGGCGCTGACGCTGCAGCGGACCGGCGGCGAGTTCGCGATCGTCACGATGTGCATCGGCGGGGGACAGGCGCTCGCAGCGCTCCTGCGACGCTGGGACGCCTGACCGCGGCATCCGTCTGCGAGCATGTGGACATGACGGATTACGCGACCATCCTCACCGAGACGCGCGGGCGCGTCGGGTGGATCACCCTCAACCGACCCGAGGCGCTGAACGCCTTGAACGCCCAGGTCATGCACGATGTCGTGGATGCCGCGGAGGCCTTCGACGCCGACGCCGGGATCGGCGCGATCGTCGTGACGGGCAGTGAGCGGGCGTTCGCGGCGGGGGCGGACATCAAGGAGATGGAGGCCCTCAGCGGCAGTGAGATGCTGCTCGCGAACCACTTCGGCGAATGGTCCCGGTTCGCTGCGGTGCGGACGCCGACGATCGCTGCGGTGGCGGGGTACGCGCTGGGCGGCGGGTGCGAACTGGCGATGATGTGCGACGTCATCCTCGCGGCGGACTCGGCGCGGTTCGGGCAGCCCGAGATCGGTCTCGGGGTGATTCCGGGCCTCGGCGGGACGCAGCGACTGGTGAGAGCGATCGGGTCGTTCAAGGCTGCCGAGCTGGTGCTGACCGGCCGCCAGCTGACGGCAGAGGAGGCGGAGCGGGCGGGGCTCGTCTCGCGCGTCGTGCCGGCGGCGGAGCTTCTGGACGATGCGCAGCGCACGGCGGAGGCGATCGCGTCGAAGCCGTTGCCGGCGCTGTACGCGGCGACGGCGGCGCTCGACGTCGCGGTGGAATCGACGCTGGCCGAGGGCCTGCGCTTCGAGCGGCACGCGTTCGCCGGGCTGTTCGACACCGCGGATCAGAAGGAGGGCATGGCCGCCTTCCGCGAGAAGCGTCCGCCGGAGTTCCGTCACCGATGAGTGCCGTGCGTCTGGTGCGGTCCGACGGGCTCGCCGCGGCGCCGTACGCCTACGCGTCGCGTGTCGAGGCGGGGGCTGAGCTGATCTTCCTCGCCGGAGCCTGCCCCCTGGCCGACGACGGGTCGACGGTCGCGGTCGGCGATGTCGCAGGGCAGGCACGGCGGTGCGTCGAGACGATGCTGGTGGCCCTGGATGCCGCGGGTGCTGCGCTCGCCGACGTCGCCTCGACGAGGGTGCTGGTCGCCTCGTCTGATCGGCGGGATCTCGTCGCAGCCTGGGACGTCGTGCAGGCGGCCTTCGGCGACCACGACGTGCCGAGCACGCTGATGGGTGTGGCCGCGCTCGGCTACCCGGATCAGCTCGTGGAGATCGAGGCGGTCGCGGCTACGCGGCGCGGGTAGGCGGGGGCCGGCCGCGGGCGTTCGACGTCACTCGCGCCCCCGGCTCCTGTCCCGGACACCGGCACCCTCGCGTCCGACCGTAGACTCTGAGGCGATGCCGAGGAGGAGTCAATGAAGATCGTCGTCCTGCTGAAAGAAGTGCCGGACACCTGGGGTGATCGCACGCTCGACCTCGAGACCGGGCTCGCCGCGCGTGACGCGTCCGAGCGCGTCCTCGATGAGATCGGTGAGCGCGCTCTCGAAGTCGCCCTGACGTACTCCGAGGCGAACGAAGGCACCGAGGTCGTCGTCATGACGATGGCGTCGGATGCCGCGACCGCCTCCCTCCGCAGGGGGCTCGCGATGGGAGCCCACTCCGCCGTCCAGATCACCGACGATGCGTTGCGCGGCGCCGACCTCGGCGTCACGGCCCGCGTCCTCGCCGCGGCGCTCCGTCGGACCGGCTTCGACCTCGTGATCACCGGCAACCTGTCCACCGACGGAGCCGGCGGCGTGCTCCCCGCGATGCTCGCCGAGCACCTCGGCGTGCCGCAGGCGACTGCTCTCTCCGCCGTGGAGATCGCGACGGATGCCGTCAGCGGCACTCGTGCGACGGACTTCGGCACCGCGTCGGTCACCGCGCCGCTCCCGGCTGTCATCTCGATCACCGAGGCGCTTCCGGACGCCCGCTTCGCGAACTTCAAGGGCATCATGGCGGCGAAGAAGAAGCCGTTCGAGGTGCTGTCGCTCGCCGACCTCGACGTCGATGTCGACGCGGCATCCGCCCCGCAGTCGATCATGACCGCGGTCGCGCAGAAGCCGCCGCGTCAGGCGGGAACGAAGATCGTCGACGAGGGGGACGCCGGCGAGAAGCTCGCGGCGTTCCTCCTCGAGAACCGGCTGGCGTGAGAGACCGAGGAGAACATCGTGACCGACTTCGCCCCTGACGCCGTCCTCGTCTGGCTCGACGTGACCCCTGCCGGGGAGCTCGCCGCCTCCGCTCCCGGGTTGCTCGGAGCCGCCGCCTCGGTAGGTACGCCCGTCGTCCTCGTCGTCGCCGACGAGTCCCGGCACGCCGACCTCGCCGCCGCGGCCGGAGCCCTCGGCGCCTCGGCCGTCCTGACCGCAGGCCTCGGCGGTGCCGACACCGCGCTCACGGTGCCGGTCGTCGACGCGGTGGCCGCGGCATCCACCCTCGTGCGGCCCGACGCCGTGCTCTTCTCCAACTCGATCGAGGGTCGGGATGCCGCGGGCAGATTCGCCGCCCGCACCTCGGCTGCGCTGTGCGTCGATGCCGTCGGCGTCTCGCGTGACGACGACGGCGTGCTCGCCCAGCACTCCGTCTACGGCGGCGCGTACAACGTCACCGCCGGCGCGACTTTCGGTCCGCTCGTCGTGACGCTGCGCCAAGGTGCCGTCGACGCGCGCGCCGCGGCCGTCGACGCTCCGACCGTGGTCGCGTTGCAGGTCGAGGCATCCGGTGCCCCTGCCGCCACCATCACCGGCTTCGACGAGGCGGTCGCCGTCTCCAGCCGCCCCGAGCTCCGGGGCGCGGCGAAGGTCGTCTCGGGCGGACGCGGGCTCGGGTCGAAGGACCAATTCACCCTCGTCGAGCAGCTCGCCGACGTGCTCGGTGCAGCCGTCGGGGCGTCACGAGCCGCAGTGGACGCCGGGTACGTGCCCTATTCGTACCAGGTCGGCCAGACGGGCGTCTCTGTCTCGCCGCAGCTGTATGTCGCTCTCGGCATCTCGGGCGCGATCCAGCACAAGGCGGGGATGCAAACGGCGAAAACCATCGTCGCGGTGAACAAAGATGGAGAGGCACCGATCTTCGACATCGCCGATTTCGGTGTCGTCGGGGACGTGTTCACCGTCGTGCCGCAGCTGATCGCGGCGCTCGAGGCGGGAAAGAAGTAGGAGCGGATGGCGACTTACGCGCGTTCGGTGCGCCGCGGACTTCCGCGCGCCCGCGGCGGCGACCCCTGGCCGCCCGAGGGGGAGACCCCGGCGCCGGTCAGCCCAGCGCCCGTCGACCCGCCCGCGTCTGCCGCACCACCCGCCGCCGACCCGACCGAAAGTGCGGCCACCGGCACCGCATCGATGCAGAACGAGTCGGCTCGAGGTGCTGTGACGCGCCGGGGACTCCCGCGCACGCCGGGTGGCGATCCCTGGCCGCCCGCAGCGTCGACTGCGCCGGATGCCGCGACCCCCGCGGCCCCTGCCGTCGAAAACGCGCCGCGCGAGGCCGATGGCCCCGGCACGGACCGGGTCCTCGTCGAGGCGGCTGAGCCCGCGGCAACCGCCCCCGCGGCATCGGCTTCCGTGCCCTCCACCGCCGTGACCTCGGCGGAAGGCACAGGCACCGGCGCGGTCCGCCGAGGCCTGCCTCGCGCCGCGGGCGGGGACCCGTGGCCCCCCGCCGAGACCACGCCCGCCCCGCGCGCCACGCCCCGACTCCGCGAGACTGCACCTGGCGGTCCAGACAGCGACCTCGCGCCGCAGTCTGGGCGCGCGCATGCAGTCTCGGCTTCCTCGGAGCCGGCGCCAGCGCCCGCCACCCCCGCACCCGCGACCCCGGACCCCGCCGCCCCGCGACCTCCGCTCGCCGAGCGCCCGCTCGCGCACGCGGGCGTCGCCCGCCGCCCGGCGCCGAAGCCCGATCCCGCGCGCATCGGTCCGTTCTCGAAGGCCCAGTGGGCCGGTGTGGTCGTCCTCGGCGGAGCGGCGGTCCTCTACGTCGCGGCGATGGCCGTCCTCGCCGTCCGCTGGATCCTCAGCCTCGAGCCTCTCCAGGACTTCCTCACGACCTACCCGGGCGAGTATCACCTGCCCGAGGGGGCGCCCGTCGGGTTCCCCGCGTGGCTGAACTGGTCGCACTTCCTCAACGCGTTCTTCATCGTGCTGATCATCCGCACCGGTCTACAGGTGCGGTCTGAGAAGCGGCCCTCCGCCTTCTGGATCTCGAAGAAGGATCGCAAGCGGCGCATGAGTCTGACGCTCTGGCTGCACCAGGCCCTCGACATCCTGTGGCTCGCGAACGGGCTGATCTTCGTCGTGCTGCTGTTCGTGACCGGTCAGTGGATGCGGGTGATCCCGACCTCGTGGGAGGTATTCCCGAACGCGCTATCGGCCGCGCTGCAGTACGTCTCCCTGGACTGGCCGACCGAGAACGGCTGGGTGAACTACAACGCGCTCCAGCAGCTCGCCTACTTCGCCACGATCTTCATCGCGGCCCCTCTCGCGGCGATCACCGGCTACCGCATGAGCGCGATGTGGCCGAAGCAGGCGACGATGCTGAACCGGCTCTACCCCGTCGAGTGGGCGCGCAAGGTCCACTTCCCGACGATGCTCTACTTCGTCCTGTTCATCGTCGTCCACGTCGCTCTCGTGCTGTCGACCGGAGCGCTCCGGAACCTCGGCCACATGTACGCGGCGACCGGGTCGGTCGACCCGGAGGCATACGCCGACAACTGGACCGGGTTCTGGCTCTTCGCCCTGTCGATCGCCGTCACCGTCGCGGCCTATGTCTCGATGCGTCCGCTCGTCGTCGCCCCGATCGCGCGCCTGTTCGGCGAGGTCAAGAGCCGCTGACGCCAGTCGGCGCACCCGTCGGGTGACATATGCACGACCGGCGGTGCGGGTGTCGCCTCCGAAGACTGCACAGGCGGCATCCGTCCCACCCGTCGTGCATCCGTGGCCCCACCGTGGCATCCGGCACCAAAGGCCGACGGCGCGGCATCCGAAACGGGATGCCGCGCCGTCGAGTCTCGCGCTCGTGCGTCAGCGCACGAAGCGGACTTCCGTCAGCGTCTCGCCGAGGAAGGGTTCGGTGTGGCTCGCCCCGTCGAGGGTGAACCCGTTGCGCGTGTAGAACCGGTGGGCGCGGGGGTTGTCCTCGGCGACCCACAGGTACAGCTCCCTGTCACGCTCGGGGACCACGGCATCGAACAGCCGCTGGCCGATGCCGGTGCCGTGCCACGCGTCGAGCAGGTAGATGAAGTACAGCTCGCGGTTGCGCGGCGCGTCGCGGTCACGGGCGGGCCCGGATCCGGCGAAGCCCACGATCTCGCCGTCCACGAGGGCGGCGACCATGCTGAAGTCGGGTCCCTGCTGGGCCCAGTGGGTCCAGAGTTCCGCGAGCCGGCGGGCCGACACGTTCTCGAGGGCGGCCTTGCTGATGAGGTGGTCGTAGGTCTCGTGCCAGCACGTCGCGTGCACTCGGCCGAGGGCCTCGGCATCCACGTCGCGAACGGGACGGACGACGGTGTCGGTCTGCAGTTCGGGCTCCATGGCCAGACTCTACGCACGGCCCGTCGGATCGTGAAATCGACAGCGACCGGGCCCGATATGCCGCGCGGCGCCTGTCGACAAGCGACAACGGATGCCGCACTGTGCGCGTGTACATGGCTAGGCTCGCCGCTCGTGAACGTATGGTGGCGGACCCTGTTGACCCTGATGCGCGCCCGCGTGACGTACCGACGTCGCGGACCGATCCCGCCGGACGCCGTCGGTCGCATCCGGCTCCGGACCCTGCCGACCGACATCGACCTGCTCGGCCACATGAACAACGGCCGGTACGCGTCGCTGTTCGACCTCGGCCGCTTCGACCTCCTGACCCGCACCGGCATCTGGCAGACGATGAATGAGCGCGGCTGGTACGGCGTGGTCGCCAGCGAGACGGTCACCTTCCGGAAGTCGCTCCAGTTGTGGCAGCGATTCACCGTCGAGAGCCGCATCATCGGACACGACGACAAAGCCGTTTACCAGATGCATCGCGCGGTCGTGAGGGGCGAGGTCTACGCCGAGATGGTCCTGCGTGTCAGGTTCCTCCGCCGCACGGGCGGGATCGTGCCACTGGAGGAGCTCTTCGACGCCCTCCACCGGCCCGACACCCTGCCCCCGATCCCGCAGTGGATCCAGGACTGGGCCGCGGCATCCGCTCTGCCGTCGACCCGCGCGGACGCGCCGAGCATCTGGCCCTAGCGTCCAGCCCTCGCGTGTCCCGCCGCGCCCGCCCGAGGCGCGCCTAGGCTGAGCCTCATGTCGGACACGTCTGTCGCGCCACAAGCGCCCACCGCCGACCTCGCCGAGCGGGCCATCGCCCTCGCAGAGCGCTGGGTCGCCGAATCCGCCGAGGTCGCTGTCGACCCCGCCGCCGAGCGCCTCGCGGGGGTGTTGAAGGACCCGAACGGCCTACCGTTCACCCTCGGCTTCGTCGACGGCGTCATGCGGCCGGAGTCGCTCACCGCGGCAGCATCCAATCTTCAGCGCGTCGCGCCGCTCGTGCCCTCCTTCCTGCCCTGGTACCTGCGCGCCGCGGTCCACGCCGGCGGTGCCGTCGCCCCGATGCTGCCGTCGCCGGTCGTCCCCATCGCCCGCCGCGTCCTGCGCGAGATGGTCGGCCACCTCATCGTCGACGCGCGGCCCGACAAGCTCGGGCCGGCGCTGCAGACGCTTCGCGAGTCGGGCGCGCGCCTCAACCTCAACCTCCTCGGCGAAGCGGTGCTCGGCGAGTCCGAGGCCCTCCGCCGTCTCGAGGGCATCCACGAGCTCGTGCGCCGCGACGACGTCGACTACGTCTCGGTGAAGGTCTCCGCGATCGCCAGCCACCTCTCGATGTGGGCGTTCGACGAGATCGTCGAACGCGTCGTCGAGCGGCTGCGTCCCCTGTACCTGTCGGCGGCCGAGGACGGGACCTTCCTCAACCTCGACATGGAGGAGTACCGCGACCTCGACCTCACGATGGCCGTGTTCATGCGGGTGCTCGACGATCCGCGCCTGCGCGATCTCGAGGCGGGCATCGTGCTGCAGGCGTACCTGCCCGACGCCCTCCCCGCACTCCAGAGCCTCACCGCATGGGCGCGCGAGCGCGTCGCGGCCGGAGGTGCGCGCATCAAGATCCGTCTCGTCAAGGGTGCGAACCTCGCGATGGAGCACGTCGACGCCGTGATGCACGACTGGCCGAGCGCGCCCTACGAGACGAAGCTCGACACCGACGCGAACTACGTCCGCTGCCTCGACGAGGCCCTTCGCCCCGAGAACACCGAGGCGGTGCGCATCGGGGTCGCCGGCCACAACCTGTTCCACATCGCGTACGCGTGGCTGCTCGCGGGCGAACGCGGCGTGCAGCGCGACGTCGAGGTCGAGATGCTCCTCGGCATGGCCCAGGGTCAGGTGCAGGCCGTCGCGCGCGAGATCGGGCACGTCCTGCTGTACGTGCCCGTCGTCCGCCCCGACGAGTTCGACGTCGCGATCAGCTACCTCGTGCGCCGCCTCGAAGAGAATGCGTCCAGCGAGAACTTCCTCTCGGCCGCGTTCGACCTGGCGTTCGACCGTGCCATGTTCGTCCGCGAACGCGACCGGTTCACAGCCTCGGTGACACGCGCGGCGGACCGGATGCTCATCACGGGCCCCCGCCGCCATCAGGACCGCACTGCAACGCCCGACGAGGGCGAGCCGGCGACGACGACGGATGCCGCTCCGGCGGCCGATCTCGACGAGGCGGGTCTCACGCAGGTCGTGCTCGGTATCGCGGGGGGTGGCGCCGCCGCAGCGGACCCCGACGAGACGCGCCCGGCCGAGCTTCCCGGCCGCCCGTCGCTGTTCGGCGGGGATGCGTTCGTCGAGACCGCCGTCTTCTCCTCGCGCGAGACCGTCGTCTCGCAGGGTGCGCCCGGCTTCCGCAATACGGCCGACACCGACCCCGCCCTCCCCGCCAACCGCGCGTGGGCGCGATCGATCCTGAGCCGCGTCGCCACCTCGACGGCGGGGGATGCCGCGATCGCCGCCGCTCGCATCGGCACCGAGGCCGAGCTCGAGGCCGTCGTCGGCCGGGTCGCGTCGACCGCCGACGCATGGGGCTCGATGCCCGCGGGTGATCGTGCCGGAGTGCTGCTGCGTGCGGCGCGCGCACTCGAGGCTCGCCGCGGCGAGCTCATCGAGGTGGCGGCATCCGAGACCGGCAAGACCCTCGCCGAAGCGGACGTCGAGGTCAGCGAGGCGGTCGACTTCGCCCGCTACTACGCGTCCACCGCCCGCGAGCTCGACAGCGTCAGCGGGGCGGTCTTCGTGCCGTCGCGCGTGACGGTCGTCACCCCGCCGTGGAACTTCCCCGTCGCCATCCCCGCCGGGGGAGCCCTCGCCGCGCTCGCCGCCGGCTCCGGTGTGGTGTTCAAGCCCGCGCCGCAGGCCCGGCGCTGCGCCGCCGTGGTCGCCGAAGCGATCTGGGAGGCGCTCGACGAGGCCGGGATCGGCCGCGAGGTCCTCGCCCTGGTCGATCTCGACGAGGGCGGTCTCGGCAGGCAGCTGATGACGCACCCGGCGGTCGACCGCGTGATCCTCACGGGGTCGTTCGAGACCGCGGCGCTCTTCCGCTCCTGGCGACCAGATCTCGCCCTTCAGGCCGAGACGAGCGGTAAGAACGCGATGATCGTGATGCCGTCCGCGGACCTCGACCTCGCGGCATCCGATCTCGTCCGTTCGGCGTTCGGGCACGCGGGGCAGAAGTGCTCGGCCGCGTCGCTCGCGATCCTCGTCGGACCCGTCGCGCGATCCCAGCGCTTCTCGCGACAGCTGGTGGATGCTGCGACCTCCCTGCGCGTGGGGTCGCCGGACGACCCGCTGACCGAGATCGGCCCGCTCGTCGAGGCGCCGTCCGGCAAGCTCGAATGGGCGCTCACGACGCTCGACGAGGATGAGGCGTGGCTCGTGGAGCCGCGCGAGCTGGTCGACGAGCGCTACCCCGGTCGGCTGTGGACCCCCGGCATCCGCACCGGTGTGAAGCCGGGTTCGCGCGTGCACCTCGAGGAGTTCTTCGGTCCGGTCCTCGGTGTCATGCACGCCCGCTCGCTCGAGCACGCGATCGAGCTGCAGAACGCCGTCGACTACGGACTGACCGCAGGGCTCTATACGCAGAACCCCGACGACCTGGCCATCTGGCTCGACCGCGTCGAGGCCGGCAATCTCTACGTCAACCGCGGGACGACCGGCGCGATCGTCCAGCGTCAGCCGTTCGGCGGCTGGAAACGCTCATCCGTCGGCGGGGGAGCCAAGGCCGGTGGCCCGAACCACCTCATCGGGCTCGGTTCGTGGCGCCCCACCGCGGGTGCCGCGACGTCGTCGACGCTCCACCTGAAGGGTCTCGACTCGTCGATCACCGACGTCATCGAGGCCGCGCAACCCGCGCTCGGATACGAGGCGTTCGAATGGCTGCGCCGTGCCGCGCTGTCGGATGCCGTCGCCTGGAACCGCACCTTCGGCAAGGTCGTGGACGTGTCGCATCTGGGCGTCGAGCGGAATCTGTTCCGGTACCGGCCCGCGACCGTCGAGATCCGTTCGACGACGGATGCCGCGCCGCAGGCGCTCGTCCGCGCGATCATCGCGGCGGTTCGGGCCGGGTCGTCGTTCACGGTCAGCACCCCGGCGGGTCTGGCCGCCACGGTCCGCTCCGCGCTCACGGCGTTGGACGTTCCGGTGTTCGTCGAATCCGACGAGCAGTGGTACGCGAGGATGTCGGGTCCGGCTGCGGAGGAGGCGCCCGCCCGTGCCGATCGGGTACGACTGGTGGGACCCCCCGCCCAGGTGCAGGAGGTCCGGACCGCTCTCGTGGCCGCGATCGAGGGCGACCCCGACCTGGCCGTCTACGCCGACGAGGTGACACAGGCGGGGCGGATCGAGCTGCTCCCGTTCCTGCGGGAGCAGGCCATCTCGATCACGGCCCACCGATTCGGCAATCCGTACCACTGGAGCGAATCCGTCATCTGACCGAGTGCTGGTAGGCCGATCCATCTGGATTAATCGATCCGCGGAAGAAAACAACTTATCTTTCTGGTGCTGGGCCGCTTTGCCTTGTTTGAATGGTCACGCGCTTCTGGGGAGCGCGCACGAAAGCACTTCGGGGGGAGTGTCGCCCCGGGCTCACGGACCATCGGTCCGAGCCCGGGGCATTCGTGTTTTCAGGCGTAGCGCGGGAGCCGCACCCAGGCATCCGGCTCCGCGTCATCGCGCGGGATCATGAACGAATCCACCAGCGCTCGTACCGTGAGGCCGAGCAGGGTCCATTCGCCGGAGGGCGTGCCGTCTGCTCCGCTCATGTGGAGCATCGGGTGGGGGAGCCGCTCGAGGGATTGGATGGCGAACCCCTCCGCCATCGCCGCCATGGCCTCCGCGAAGTCCTGGATCGTCAGGCCGTCCCGCATGCGCATGCCGTACGCGTCGATGACGTACTGGTAGAGCTCCGCGAACGCGTCGATGGACTCCCGGTGCCGTGCGAGGCTCGCCTCTGTCAGCTCCGGCCAGGTGTCGGCGGTCGTCCGCAGCGCCAGGGCGACGCGGAAGGACTGCGCGTCGAGCACCTCGGTGGGATCGTCGGCGGTGAGCTCCGCCGCCTTCACGTGCGCGAGCGCCGCCTCGCGGATGATCTCCTCGCCCGACGCGCCGGTCGCGATCATCTCGTCGACCCTGGCGCGCATGCCGTCGGCGGGGCCCACGACGCGCATCCGCACCATCGAGACCGCGAGATCGCGGTGGTAATCGGCTTGGTCGGCCCACAGCCGGTAGGCGGCCCCGGTCGTCAGGCCGGTCCGCCGCAGGACGTCCTGCAGGCGGATGTGCTGCACGCCGGCGCTGACCCCCCGTTCGAGGAGCATCTGCATCCCGGCGCGCAACAGGAGGGCTCTGGTCTGTTCACCCGTGCGTCTGGCCATGATCTGCATCCTGTCATTTCCGAGCAACCCCCCGTGGCATGCATCCACCGGATTGCGGCACCCGACCTGCCATGATGGAACCCGGCGTGCCCGATCCGTCGGCTTCCGCAAGCTCCGTCGGGCCTCTGGACAGCGTCCGCCGCCCCGGAGACGAGGAGCGAGAATGACGACGCAGCCCGACACGGTCACCCGCATCGCCCAGCACCGTCGATACCTGATGTGCCGGCCCGAGCACTTCACGGTGTCGTACAGCATCAATCCGTGGATGGAGCCGTCGCGCCCCACCGACACCGCCAAGGCCCTCCGCCAGTGGCAGGTGCTCCACGACGCATACGTCGAGCGGGGCCACGAGGTCGAACTGATCGATGCCGTGCCGGGGCTGCCCGACATGGTCTACACCGCGAACGGCGGCTTCATCGTCGACGGTCGCGCGCTCGGCGTCCGCTTCCGGGTCGACGAGCGCCGCGGCGAGGAGCAACCGTTCATGGACTGGTTCGCCGCGCACGGCTTCGAGGTCGTCGAGCCCGTCGAGGTCCAAGAGGGCGAAGGCGACTTCCTCCTCGTCGGCGACACGATCCTCGCCGGCACCGGCTTCCGCTCCGTCGGCGACAGCCACCGCGAGCTGGCGGCCGTCTTCGACCGCGAGGTGGTCTCGCTGCGCCTCGTAGACCCGAGGTTCTACCATCTCGACACCGCGATCACCGTCCTCGACCCGGTCCAGGGACCGGGCGGCGTCGACCGCGCGAACATCGCCTACCTGCCGTCGGCCTTCGACGACGAGTCCCGCCGTGTGCTCGCCGAACGCTATCCCGACGCCATCCGGGTGTCGGATGCCGACGGTGCTGTCTTCGGACTGAACGCGGCCAGTGACGGACTCCACGTCTTCGTCTCGCCCCGAGCGGCCGACTTCGCCGCGCAGCTCGAGGAGCGCGGCTACGTCCCCGTCCCCATCGACCTGTCCGAGCTCCTGCTCGGCGGCGGCGGCATCAAGTGCTGCACGCTCGAACTGCGCGGAGGTGCGCGATGACCGATCTCGAACTGCCCACGTCGGACGCCGCGATCGCGGCGGAAGCGGAGCACCTCGCGCACAACTACCACCCGCTCCCCGTCGTCGTCGCCGAGGGCGAGGGTTCGTGGGTGACCGACGTCGAGGGCAAGCGGTACCTCGACCTCCTGTCGGCCTACTCCGCGCTGAACTTCGGGCACCGGCATCCCGCCCTGGTCGCGGCGGCGACCGAGCAGCTCGGTCGTCTGACACTGACGAGTCGCGCGTTCCACAACGACCGGCTCGGCGCCTTCGCCGGTGCGCTCGCCGACCTTGCCGGCAAGGACATGGTCTTGCCGATGAACACCGGCGCGGAAGCCGTCGAGACCGGCGTCAAGATCGCGCGCGCCTGGGCCTACCGGGTGAAGGGCGTCCCCGAGGGGCGCGCGAAGATCCTCGTCGCGTCGGGAAACTTCCACGGCCGGACGACCACGATCGTCGGCTTCAGCGATGACCCGCAGGCGCGCGACGGCTTCGGTCCGTTCGCTCCCGGGTTCGAGGTCGTGCCGTACGGGGATGCCGCGGCCCTTGCGGCCGCGATCGACGACGACACCGCCGCGGTCCTGATCGAACCGATCCAGGGTGAGGCCGGCGTCGTCATCCCGCCGGACGGGTATCTCCGCGCCGTCCGGGAGATGTGCACGGCGGCGAACGTCCTGTTCATCGCCGACGAGATCCAATCCGGCCTGGGCCGCGTCGGCACGACCTTCGCGTGCGAGCGCGAGGACGTGGTGCCCGACCTGTACCTGCTCGGCAAGGCCTTGGGCGGCGGCATCCTCCCGGTCTCCGCCGTCGTCGGGAACCGCGACGTCCTGGGTGTCATCCACCCGGGGGAGCACGGCTCGACCTTCGGCGGCAATCCGTTGGCAGCCGCCGTCGGACTCGCCGTGGTCGGGCTCCTCGCAACCGGCGACCTGCAGCGGCGCGCACTCGCGCTCGGCGACCACCTGCGTGCGCGTCTCGAGCCACTGATCGGCGCGGGCGTCACGGCGATCCGGGTCGCGGGACTCTGGGCGGGTGTCGACATCGATCCGGCCAAGGGGACCGGGCGCGAGGTCGCCGAGCGGCTCCTCACTCGCGGCGTCCTGGTCAAGGACACGCACGGACAGACGATCCGCATGGCGCCTCCGTTGATCATCCGGGCCACCGAGATCGACTGGGCCGTCGAGCAGCTGCGACTCGCGCTCACGGACTGACCGCACGGCGAAACACTTCGGCAACACCGCCCGGATTAGGCTCGTCGCATGGGTGACCTCTTCGACGGATACGGCTCCACGCTGGCACCGCGCAAGACCCCGTCCGGCGTCCCGGCCTTCGACGAGATGTTCGCCGAGATCGCGCATCCGGGCGAGGCGGCCCGGTCCCGGTCGTCGTATCGCGAGCTCTACCAAGCGCTCGCGCAGATGACCCAGGAGGAGCTCCGCGGGCGCACGGAATCACTCGCCAGTTCGTATCTCGCGCAGGGCGTCACGTTCGACTTCGCGGGTGAGGAGCGGCCGTTCCCGCTGGATGCCGTGCCGCGCGTCATCGCGTACGACGAATGGTCGCGCATCGAGAAGGGCGTGCAGCAGCGCGTGCGCGCCCTCGAGGCCTTCCTTGACGACGCCTACGGGCACCAGCACGTCGTCCGCGACGGTGTCCTGCCGGCGAAGCTGATCGCGTCGTCGCAGTACTTCTACCGTCAGGCCGCCGGCATCCGCTCCGCCAACGGGGTCCGCATCCAGGTCGCCGGGATCGACCTCATCCGCGACGAGCACGGCGAGATGCGCGTCCTCGAGGACAATGTCCGCGTGCCGTCGGGCGTCAGCTACGTCATCTCGAACCGTCGCGTTATGGCGCAGACGCTCCCCGAACTCTTCGTCTCGATGCGCGTGCGCCCCGTCGGCGACTACCCGAACAAGCTCCTGCAGGCCCTCCGGAACTCCGCGCCGCCCGGCGTCGACGACCCGAACGTCGTCGTGCTCACCCCGGGTGTCTACAACTCCGCCTACTTCGAGCACACGCTGCTCGCGCGCCTCATGGGTGTCGAGCTCGTCGAGGGTCGCGACCTCGTCTGCCAGGGCGGCCGGGTCTTCATGCGGACGACGCGGGGACCCCGCCGCGTCGACGTCATCTACCGCCGGATCGACGACGACTTCCTCGACCCGCTGCAGTTCCGCGCCGACTCGATGCTCGGCGCCCCCGGGCTCATGCTCGCGGCGCGCCTGGGCAACGTCACGATCGCGAACGCGGTCGGCAACGGCGTGGCCGACGACAAGCTGCTCTACACGTACGTGCCCGACCTGATCCGGTACTACCTGGCCGAGGAGCCGATCCTCAAGAACGTCGACACCTGGCGTCTCGAGGACCCGGGCGCCCTCGAGGAGGTGCTCGACCGGCTCGACGAGCTCGTCGTGAAGCCCGTGGACGGCTCCGGTGGGAAGGGTCTCGTCGTGGGCCCCGACGCGAGCCCTGCGGAGCTCGATGCGCTCCGCACGAAGCTCCGGGCCGACCCGCGCGGCTGGATCGCGCAGCCGGTCGTCATGCTCTCCACGATTCCCACCCTCGTCGACGACGGGATGCGTCCGCGCCATGCGGACCTCCGCCCCTTCGCCGTGAACAACGGCGACGAGGTGTGGGTGCTCCCCGGCGGGCTCACCCGCGTCGCCCTCCCCGAAGGCCAGCTCGTCGTCAACTCGAGCCAGGGCGGCGGTTCGAAGGACACCTGGATCGTCGGGGGCGACGCGCCCGGCCGAGGCGAGTACGGGCAGGCGCAGTCCCTCGCCGGTCTCGTCGCGGAGCAGGCCACCGCGACCTCGGCCATCCCGATCATCTACGACGCGCAGGACGAGCCCGACCATTCGCCGCAGGATCGGCCGCGCACGCTGTCCGAACAGCAGGAACAGCAGCAGCAGGAACAGCAGCAGCAGGGCAGCGACGTCGAGGGAGGGGAGGCGGGATGCTGAGCCGTATCGCCGAGAGCCTCTTCTGGATCGGCCGCTACATTGAGCGCTCGGACGGCACCGCCCGCATCCTCGACGTGCACCTCCAGCTCCTCCTCGAAGACCCGTGGATCGACGAGGACACCGCGTGCCGGTCGCTCATGGGCGTCATGGGGGCCGCCCCCGCCGACGGTGGAGGTGTCGTCACCCGCGGTGACGTGCTCACCCTGCTCGCCGTCGACCGGGTCAACCCGTCGTCGATCGCGTACTGCCTGCAAGCTGCCCGCGAGAACGCCCGGCGCGCGCGCGAGATCGTGTCGACCGAGCTCTGGGAGACGCTCAACACGACGTACTCGCGGATGCCGCGCCGCCTCAACGACGAGAAGACGCACGAGTTCTTCCAATGGGTCCGCGAGCGCGCCGCGCTCGCCGTCGGCGTCACGGACAGTTCCACGAGTCACGACGAGGCCTGGCAGTTCTTCACGCTCGGGAGGGCCATCGAGCGCACCGACATGACCGCGCGGATGCTCGCGACGAGGTCGCTGACCGAGGCATCCGGTCCGTCCTGGACGACCATCCTGCGTTCCTGCGGCGCGTACGAGGCGTACCTGCGGACCTACCGCGGGATGCCGAGTTCGCAGAACGCGGCGGAGTTCCTTCTGCTCGACCGTCTCTTCCCGCGGTCGATCATCCACTCGATCCGCACGGCCGAGCAGTGCATGAGTGCGATCGACCCCGTCGCCGATCGGGTCGGGCACTCCAACTCGGTGCTCCGGGCTCTCGGTCGGATGCGCAACGAACTCGAGTACCGCCCGATCGACGAGGTGCTCACCGAGCTCCCCGCCCACATGCAGAGGGTGCAGTCGGTGACGCGCGAGGCGTCCGAGGCCATCCGGGCGAGGTTCTTCCCGACCCAGGCCGAACCCAGCTGGATCGGAGAGACCTCATGAAGCGGCTGCGCATCGAGCACACGACGGGCTTCGACTACCCGGGTGAGGTGGGGGCGTCGTACAACGAGGCGCGGATGCTGCCGACGACGAGCGACAGCCAGTTCGTCCTGAGCTCGCAGCTCGACATCGACCCGTCGACGAACGTGAACTACTTCGTCGACTACTTCGGTACGCGGGTGGCGGCCTTCGATGTCCTGGCGAAGCACTCCGCGTTGCAGATCACCGCGCGCTCGCTCGTCGAGGTCCGTGCGCGGCCGCTGACCCACCCCGACATGTCGTGGGAGGCACTCGGGCGCGACGCGCAGCGGTCGATCGGCACCGTCGAGATGCTCTCGCAGACGCGGCGCACCGAGCCGCATCCCGAAGTCGCCGACCTCGCCGCGGGCATCGCCGCCCAGCACGAGAACCCGTCGCACGCGGCTCTCGCGATCGCAACGGCCATCGGTCAGGCCGTCGAGTACGTCCCCGGTGCGACCGAGGTCCAGTCGACCGGTGCCGAGGCGTGGGCGGAGCGGAAGGGTGTCTGCCAGGACATGGCGCACATCGCCCTGGGCGCCCTCCGCTCCGTCGGAATCCCGGCACGCTACGTGTCGGGGTACCTGCACCCGAACCCCACCGCCGAGGTCGGCGTCCCCGTCGCCGGGGAGTCGCACGCCTGGATCGAGTGGTACGCGGGGTCCTGGCACGGCTTCGACCCGACGAACGACGCCGAGATCGGCGACCGGCACGTCACGGTCGGCCGCGGGCGCGACTACAACGACGTACCGCCGCTGCGCGGCGTGTACGCGGGACCGTTCAAGAGCCGCCTCGAGGTGACGGTCCTCATCACGCGCGAGGCGTGACTCGGCGCCTCAGGCGGGGGAATCGTCGGGGTCGAGGGTCTTGAGGGTGTCCTCCTCGACCTCGTTGTCGGCGTCGAGCTGGTTCTCGGTGACCTCGTCGACGCCGGTCGGGTCGTCCTGCTCCGGGGTGGGTGTTGTGTCGCTCATGGCCGCGACGCTACGCACGCGGCGGCGCGGCATCCGCCCCCTTGACAGGCTCGTCCGACGGCACGCGACTCGTCCGCCGGGCGGATGCCGCGCGGCAGGTCGCGTCCCCGGAATCGCCGAGCCGGTCAGCGGCGACGGGCCGTCGCATCCGTCCCGGCCGCCGCAGCGGCGACGTCCGCGTCGGGGAGTCGGATCGGCGTCGTCGCGGCGACCTCGTCGCTGAACTCCTCGGGTGCGACGACGCTGATCGGGCGGGTCTCGTCGATCGTCATCGCGAAGCGGCGCGTCTCATGGCGGTGCAGGCGACCCGAGAAGAGCAGCCAGCCGCCGCCCACGCCGAAGGCGATGAGCGCTGCCGCCGCACCGAGGAGGATCGCCGCGCGCGGGCCGAACGCGTCGGCGACCCACCCCACGATGGGCGCGCCGAACGGCGTCCCGCCCATCAGGATCGCCATGTAGAGGGCGAGCACGCGTCCGCGGAGGGCGGGCTCGGTCGTCGTCTGCACGTAGCCGTTCGCGGTCGTGAGGGTCGTCACCGTCGAGAAGCCGATCAGCATGAGGGTCGCGGCGTAGGCGATGTACACCGGCATGGCCGCAGACAGGACCGAGGCGACGGCGAACAGCCCGAGCCCGAGGATCACGAGCCGCAGGCGCGCGCGGTCCCGGCGCGCCGCCAGCAGAGCGCCCGCGAGCGAGCCGATCGCGAGGATCGAGCTGAGAACGCCGTAGCCGTCCGCGTTCTGTCCGAACTCGAGAGCCATCGTCGAGGCGAGGATCGGGAAGTTCATGCCGAATGCACCCAGCAGGAACACCATGATGAACGTGACGACGAGGTCGGGTCTGCTCGCCACGTAGCGCAGGCCGTCGGCCATGCGCGCAGCACTGTGCAGCTTCGGGCGGGGGACGAGCTCGGCGGAGCGGATGAGGCTCAGGGCGATCAGCATCGCGAGGAACGTCAGGGCGTTGACGAGGAACACCCAGCCGGTGCCGACCGCGACGATGACGAGGCCGGCCACGGCGGGCCCGATCATGCGGGCCGTGTTGAAGGATGCCGCGTTGAGCGCGACCGCATTCGACGCGTTCTCGCGGGCGACGAGGTCGGAGACGAACGCCTGCCTCGTCGGGTTGTCGAAGGCGGCGACGATCCCGAGGGCGAACGCGAAGGCGTACATCGTCCAGAGGTTCATGCTGCCCGTGAGCAGCAGGACGCCGATGATGAGGCCGAGCAGCATGAGCGAGCCCTGGGTGACGAACAGGAGCTTCCGGCGATCGAAGCGGTCTGCGACGAGGCCGGTCAGCCCGACGAGCAGGAGCGGCGGCGCGAACTGCAGCGCCATCGTGATGCCCATCGCCGTCGCGTCGTTGTCGGTGAGCTGGGTCAGCACGACCCAGCTGAGGGCGGTCGCCTGCATCCACGCGCCCACGTTCGACACGAGCGCGCCGATGAACCAGACCCGGTAGTTGAACACCGAGAAGGAGCGGAACATGGCGGAGCTCATCGGCCGGCCACCTCCTGCATGATCGTCGCGGCCTCGGCGAGCGTGTCGCGCTGGGCGGGGCTGAGCTCCTCGAACGCGTGCTCGAGCCAGGAATCGCGGCGACGGACCGTCTCGACGACGACATCGCGGCCGGACTCGGTGAGGTCGATGACGACCTTGCGGCGATCGTTCTCGTCGGGGGTGCGGCTGAGGTAGCCGAGCTCCTCGAGGCAGTTCACCGTGCGGTTCATCGACGGGGCGGACACGCGCTCTCGCTCGGCCAGCTCGCCGAGCGTGTGCGGTCCGTGCATTTTCAGTCCGGCCAGGACGGCGAAGTGACCGTCGCTCATGGTGTCGACGGCGCGCTGCGACCGCAGGCGACGCGCGAGGCGGAAGGTCGCCATGCGGAAATCGGATGCGGCGAGCGCCAGATCCGCGGTGGTCGTCTCGGGTGCGCTGCTCATATTTGTTTAGCATAACTCATTAGTCTGGCTAATGGCTTGGAGCGGGTCGAGCGCGGGGAGGGCGGGCGACCCCTAGGATTCGACGCATGCCCGAGTTCATCGATGCACACGGCATCGCGATCGTCTACGACGTCCATGCGGCGCACGGTTCGCCGCGCGGCGTGATCCAGCTCCTCCACGGGGTGGGCGAGCACGCCGGCCGCTACACCGGTGTGATCGACGCCCTCACCGCCGACGGTTTCAACGTCTACGCCGACGACCACCGCGGCCACGGCCGGACGGGCCTGCGCCAGCACGCCGGGGACCACTCCCGCCTCGGCCGGCTCGGACCCGGGGGCCTGCGGGCCACCGTCGCCGGGCTCCAGCAGTTCACGCGGATCATCCGCGACGAGAACCCGGGCCTCCCGCTGGTCCTTCTCGGGCACTCGTGGGGGTCGTTCCTGGCCCAGAAGCTGGTGAACGCCGATCCGCGCGCCTACGACGCCGTCGTCCTCTCCGGCTCTTCCCTCCTCTGGCCCGGCGACCTCAACGCGGCGCCCCTCAACAAGCGCTGGGCGGGTGCGGATGCGACGGGAGTGGAATGGCTGTCGACGGGTGCCGCGGTCGGCCGCGCGTTCCTCGACGATCCGCTGACGACGACCGTGCCCCTGCCGAAGCTCTTCGGTCCCCTCGACACACTCCGCCTCATCGGCAAGCCGAAACGCGACTTCGGCGCGGACCTGCCCGTCCTGCTCATGGTCGGTCGTGACGACCCGGTGGGTGGTCCGCGGAGCGTCCACCGCCTCGCCGACGCCTACCGGACGCGCTCGGGGCTGACCGACGTGACGACCCTCGTCTATCCCGACGCGCGACACGAGATCTTCAACGAGCACTGCGCTCCGGAGGCGCGCGCCGATCTGCTCGCGTGGCTGGACGCCCGCATCGCCCGGCGAGATGAGGCATCCGTTCCGCGCCGCGCAGCCGCACCGTCCGCGGACACGGGAGAATAGGACCATGCACGGCGAGTACAAGGTCCCTGGCGGCAAGCTGGTCGTCGTCGACCTCGAGGTGGAGGACGGCCGCATCGCGGACTTCCATCTCGCGGGCGACTTCTTCCTCGAACCCGACGACGCGCTTGCCGACATAGACGCGGCGGTGACCGGTCTCCCGACCGAGGCCGACGTCGCGACGATCGCCGCCGCTGTCCGCGGCGCGCTCCCCGAGGGGGCGCAGCTGCTCGGGTTCACTCCCGAGGCCGTCGCCACCGCCGTCCGCCGCGCGCTCATCGTGGCGCCGGGCTGGACCGAGTTCGAGTGGGAGGTCGTCCATGACGAGGCCGTCTCGCCCGCGATGAACCTCGCCCTCGACGAGGTGCTCACCACGCGAGTGGGCGACGGACGTCGTACGCCGACGCTCCGCATCTGGGAATGGAACGAGTCCGCCGTCGTCATCGGGTCGTTCCAGTCGTACCGCAACGAGGTCGATCCGGAGGGGGCTGCGAAGCACGGCTTCCAGGTCGTCCGACGCATCTCCGGCGGCGGCGCGATGCTGATGGCCGCGAACTCGATCGTCACGTACTCGCTGTACGTGCCGGCATCCCTCGTCGCGGGGATGACGTTCGCCGACTCGTACGCCTTCCTCGACGACTGGGTGCTGCACGCGCTCCGCTCGCTCGGGATCGACGCGACGTACCAGCCGCTCAACGACATCGCCTCGTCGAAGGGCAAGATCGGCGGTGCCGCGCAGAAGCGCCTCGCCAACGGGGGAGTGCTGCACCACGCGACCCTGAGCTACGACATGGACGGGCAGGTGCTCACCGAGGTCCTGCGGATCGGTCGCGAGAAGCTCTCGGACAAGGGGACGGCGTCCGCCGCGAAGCGCGTCGACCCGCTCCGCAGTCAGACGGGCCTCTCCCGTGCCGAGATCATCCAGCGCTTCACGGAGACCTTCACGTCGCTGTACGGCGCGAAGCCGGGCTCGATCTCGGAGGAGGAGTACGCCGAGGCCGAGGCGCTCGTCGAGTCGAAGTTCTCGACGGACGCCTGGCTGCGCCGCGTTCCGTGACCGTCGAGATCCATCTCGGCGACAACCTCGAGGTCGCCCGGCGTCTGCCGGACGCCTCGTTCGCGCTCGTCTACCTCGACCCGCCGTTCAACACCGGCCGGACGCAGGAGCGGGCGATCGAGTCCGCGGTCCGTATTCAGTCCGCAACGGGTGCCGCACCGCCCGCATCCGCGGATCCCCGACTTCCCGTCCCGGCGCTTGCAGCGGCGGGACTGAATACCGAACACCTCGTGCCCGATCCCGACGCCCCGACGCCGCCGGCAGGCCCCGTGAAGGGCGGGTTCCGCGGCACGTCGTACGCCCGCACGCGCGGCACGCTGAAGCTGTACGACGACCGGTTCGACGACTACTGGGGCTTCCTCGAGCCGCGGCTGCGCGAGGCGTGGCGGCTGCTGCAGGACGACGGCACGCTGTATCTGCACCTCGACTACCGCGAGGCGCATTACGCGAAGGTCATGCTCGACGCCGTCTTCGGCCGGGAGTGCTTCCTCAACGAGCTGATCTGGGCGTACGACTACGGTGCGAAATCGCGCAAGCGCTGGCCCAGCAAGCACGACACGATCCTCGTCTACGTGAAGGATCCGACCGCGTACTTCTTCGACTCGGATGCCGTGGACCGGGAGCCGTACATGGCTCCCGGTCTCGTCACGCCCGAGAAGGCGGCGCGGGGCAAGCTGCCGACCGACGTGTGGTGGCACACGATCGTCCCGACCTCGGGGCGGGAGAAGACGGGCTACCCGACGCAGAAGCCCGAGGGGATCCTGCGCCGTATCGTCCAGGCGTCGAGCCGGCCGGGAGACCGGGTCCTCGACCTGTTCGCGGGCTCGGGGACGACGGGCGCGGTCGCCGACGCCCTCGGGCGCGACGCCGTGCTCATCGACCACAGCGCCGACGCGCTCGCGGTCATGCGCGCGCGCATCCCCGAGGCGATCGTCGCCGGCTGAACCCCGGCATCCGGTCGACGCGAGTCAGTCCTGCAGGAACCCGAGCAGCGCCTCGTTGACCTCGGCGCCGTGCGTCCAGAGAAGGCCGTGCGGAGCGCCCTCGATCTCGACGTACGCGGCCTCGGGGAGGAGTTCGCGGAACTTCCGGGCCGTCGCGTCGATCGGCAGGATGTTGTCGGCTGTGCCGTGGACGATGAGCGCAGGGACCGCGACGGCGGGGATGTCGGCGCGGAAGTCGGTCGGCCACGTCAAGGGGGCCGCGGCGATCGCGGCGTTGCCGGCCTGGTTCGCGACGGCGATCGACGCGTCGAGGGCCTCCTGCGAGATGCGGTTCCCGAGGTAGTCGTCGAGGTTGTAGAAGTCGTTGAAGAACCCGGTCAGGAAGGCGTACCGGTCCTCGGCGACGGCAGCGGCCGTACCGTCGAAGAACGCCTGGTCTCCGGCGCCGTCCGGGTTCTCTTCCGTCTTCAGCAGCCACGGCTCGAGCGAGCCGAGGAAGGCGACCTTCGCGATGCGGTCCGCTCCGTAGCGCGAGAGGTAGCGGGCGATCTCACCGGTCCCCATCGAGAATCCGACGAGGACGGCGTCGGTCAGTTCGAGCTCTTCGATGAGCGCGTGGAGGTCCGCGGCGAACGTGTCGTAGTCCGAGCCCGACGCCGTCTTGGTGGATGCCCCGAATCCGCGCCGGTCGTACGCGATGACCCGGTAGCCGGCCTCGAGCAGGGCGGCCTGCTGCTTGCCCCAGGACTCCCCGTTCAGGGGGAACCCGTGGATCAGGACGACGGGCTGGCCCGATCCCTGATCGGTGTAGAAGATGTCGACGTCGACCGAGTTCTCGGTCCCCACGGTGATGTACGCCACAGCGGCTCTCCTTCCGGCCGGAGCGGTCCTCCGGCGACACCCTCGACGCTACGGTCCGGGCCCCCGCGCCCACTACGGGTTGACGGATCCTTCGCCCACCGTTCACCCTGCCCCGCCGCTACCGTGGCCTCATGGCGTCGATCGACCTGAACGCGGACCTCGGTGAGACGGTCGAGGGCGTGCCGACCGCCGATGACGAGGCCATGTTCGCGGTGATCTCGAGTGCGTCCGTCGCGTGCGGAGGACATGCGGGCGACGAGGCCTCGATGACGGATGCCGTCCGTCGGGCGACGGCGCGGGGCGTCGCCGTGGGCGCGCACCCCTCCTTCGTCGACCGGGCCGGGTTCGGCCGCGTCGCGCTCGCCGTCCCGCCCGCACTCCTGCGCGAGCAGGTCCGGGGTCAGATCGCCGCGCTCGTCCGCGCCGGGGCCGACCTCCGCTACGTCAAGCCGCACGGAGCGCTCTATCACGCCGTCTCCGCCGCGTCCGAGACGGCCGTCGCCGTCGCGGACGCCGTCGCCGACGTCTCCGAGAGTCTCGGCAGGCCGATTCCGCTGCTCGGGATGCCGGGGGTGATCGCCGAGGTGGCGGCGACCCGCGGCATCCCGTTCTTCGTCGAGGCCTTCCTCGACCGCGGGTACCTCGCTTCGGGCGGACTCGTCCCGCGGACGGACCCGGGCGCCCTGCTGCACGACCCGGGCTTCGTCGCAGCGCGCGCGGTGACGCTGGTCCGCGCGGGGCGGGTCGACGCCGTCGACGGATCGGCGGTCCGGGTCGAGGCGGCGTCGCTGTGCCTCCATGGCGATACGGCGGGCTCGGTCGCCATGGCCGAGGCGGTCCGAGCCGCGCTCGACGCCGCGGGGGTCGCCGTGCGTGCCCCGTGGTGATCCGGCCCTTCGGCGACAGTGCGCTGCTCGTCGAGGTCGCCGCGCTCGCTGACGTCCTCGACCTGCACGCCCGCCTCGCCGGGACGCGTCCCGCCGGGGTCGTCGATCTCGTGCCCGCGGCGCGGACGGTGCTCGCGCACGTCGATCCCGCGGTCCTGCCGCTCGCGACGGCCCGCGCCTGGATCACGGGGACGGATGCCGCGCCCCGCGTCCCGGCGGACGCCGCGCCCGCGCCGGATGAGGTCGAGGTGCCGGTCGTCTACGACGGAGCGGACCTCGCCGAGACGGCATCCCTCCTCGGCCTGTCGACGGAACAGCTCGTCGCCCGCCACCTGGCGGCTCGATGGACCGTCGCCTTCACGGGCTTCGCGCCGGGGTTCGGCTACCTGGTGAGTGAGGACTGGGACCTCGACGTGCCCCGCCGCGCGACACCCCGCACGCGGGTGCCCTCGGGGGCGGTCGCCCTCGCGGGCAGGTTCTCCGGCGCCTACCCCCGCGACACCCCGGGCGGGTGGCAGCTCATCGGGACGACGGACGCACCCCTGTTCGAGCCCGGAGCGCCCGAGCCCGTGCTGCTGCGTCCCGGCACGAGGGTGCGGTTCCGCCGGGCGGTCGCGGCGACCGTCGCCCGCACCTCTCGGCCCGCCGCTCCGGCCGGCCCCGTCGCGTTCAGAGTCACCGACCCCGGTGCCCTCACGACGGTGCAGGATGCCGGTCGTCCCGGGCGGCTCGCCGACGGCGTCGCCCGGTCCGGCGCGGCGGACCAGCCCGCCTTCGCTGCCGCGAACCGTCTCGTCGGCAACCCGGTCGGAGCGGCGGTCCTCGAGATCGCCCTCGGTGGCTTCCGCGCCGTGGCCGAGCGCGATCTCTGGATCGCCGCGACCGGCGCGTGGGCGCCGATCCGAGTCGGAGGACGCGACGTCGATCCCTACCGTCCCGTCCAGTGGCTTGCCGGCGCCGAGCTCACGATCGGCATCGCCCGCGCCGGCATCCGTGTCGTCCTCGCCGTGCGGGGCGGCATCGCCGCATCCGACGCGCTGGGCTCCGCGGCCACCGACACGCTCGCCGGCATCGGCGCCGAGCCGCTGCGCGCGGGCGAAGAGGTCGCGACGGCGGATGCCGCGCGGCATCCGGTCCCGCCCATCGATTCCTGGCCGTGGACGCCGCCGCCGGATGTCCTCGTCGTCGATGTCGCCGCGGGCCCCCGCGCCGACTGGTTCACCCCCGCCGCCCGGCAGGGGTTCCTCGACACGCGGTGGATCGTCGATGCCCGAGCCGACCGCGTCGGCATCCGACTCGACGGTCCTCCCCTGGAACGGACAGCGGATGCCGCGGCCCGCGAACTCCCGAGCGAGGGGATGCTGCCGGGCGCGGTCCAGGTGCCGCCCGACGGTCGTCCCGTGATCCTCGGACCGGACGGCCCGGTGACGGGCGGATATCCGGTCATCGCGGTCGTCACCGCTGCGGGACGGGCGGCACTCGCGCAGGCGAGGCCGGGGTCGCATCTTCTGCTGCGGAGCGCAAGCCCTCGGCTCTGACGCGCCGTGCCGCGTAGGTTGGCGGGCATGTCCCTTCGTCGCGCCTCCGTCGCCCTCATGCTCGTCGCAGGATTGGGGCTCGCCGGTTGCGGGTCGCAGGCCGCGCCGCCGACACGATCGAGCGACGGCGTCCCCGCTCCCGAGACGGATGCCGCGGAGTTCGCCCCGGCGACCGGGGACACCATCACGGCCGAGCAGTACACGCTCACCCTGCCCGAGGGGTGGGGGTTCCCGGACGGCGCTCCGGACGGGTTCGACGAGACCACCTTCGCTGCCGACCTGCAGGACGACGACGGCTTCAGCGACAACGTGAACATCCTGGTCTCGCCCGGCGGAGAGGTCACCTCGGAGCAGGTCGAGGAGGCCGGCGTCGCTCAGCTCGAGGGGGCCGGCGCGTCCGAGGTCGAGGCGCTGGACCGGATCACGGCGGCCGGGTCCGAGTCCGCCCACCTCACGGCGCGGGTCGAGCAGGGCGAGATGCCGTACCGGATCGACCAGTTCTATCTCGTCAACGCCGGACAGACCTACATCGTCACGTTCGCGTCGAACGTCGACACCCCGCAGGCTGATCGGGATGCCGTCGCGCAATCGGTCCTCGTGACCTGGCAGTGGAACTGAGGGCAGCCCGCGAGTTATACCGCAGCCTGCCGGACTCGTCAACGATCCGACTGGACACGGCGCGTCGCGCGGCCTATAGTGGGTAGTTGCGCTCCCCTCTACTTGCCCTCATATGGTGGTCGGCTTGTGCCTGCGCCCCCGACGGTCTCCGTCGGCGCGCGCCGCAGGCGTGGACGGGAGTACTCCACCTGACGACAAGGAAAACCAGCCCTCCCCGGGCTCACGGAGGTAATTCCCTTGGCTGCTGCGCGCAACGCAACTTCCACCACCACCACCAAGAACGGCCGCGGAGCATCCCGCCTCTCGTTCGCCAAGATCTCCGACACGCTGACGGTCCCCGACCTTCTCGCGCTGCAGACCGAGTCGTTCGACTGGCTCGTCGGCAACGAGGCGTGGAAGGCGCGCGTCGCCGAGGCTCAGGCCGCCGGTCGCACCGATGTCCCGGAGATCAGCGGCCTCGAGGAGATCTTCGAGGAGATCTCGCCGATCGAGGACCTGGGCGAGACGATGCAGCTCTCGTTCACGAACCCGTACCTCGAGCCCGAGAAGTACTCCATCGAGGAGTGCAAGGAGCGCGGCAAGACCTACGCCGCCCCCCTCTACGTCGAGGCCGAGTTCATGAACCACCTCACGGGTGAGATCAAGACGCAGACGGTCTTCATGGGCGACTTCCCGCTCCAGACCGCCAAGGGCACGTTCATCATCAACGGCACCGAGCGCGTCGTCGTCTCGCAGCTCGTGCGTTCGCCCGGTGTCTACTTCGACAAGACCCCCGACAAGACGTCCGACAAGGACATCGTCTCGGCTCGCGTCATCCCCAGCCGTGGTGCGTGGCTCGAGTTCGAGATCGACAAGCGCGACCAGGTCGGTGTGCGCATCGACCGCAAGCGCAAGCAGTCGGTCACCGTCTTCCTCAAGGCTCTCGGCCTGACGACCGAAGACATCATGCAGGAGTTCGCGGGCTTCAGCTCGATCGAGGAGACCCTCGAGAAGGACACGATCCTCACCAAGGAGGACGCGCTCCGCGACATCTACCGCAAGCTCCGTCCGGGCGAGCAGGTCGCCGCCGAGGCCGCCCGCGCGCTGCTGGACAACTTCTACTTCAACCCGAAGCGCTACGACCTGGCCAAGGTCGGTCGCTACAAGATCAACCAGAAGCTCGGCATCGACAAGCAGCTGACCGACTCGGTCCTGACCGTCGAGGACATCGTCGCGACGATCAAGTACCTCGTCCGTCTGCACCGCGGCGACGTCAGCTACGACGGCGTCCGCGGTGGCAAGGCCGCCGAGATCCGCCTGGACGTCGACGACATCGACAACTTCGGCAACCGTCGCATCCGCGCCGTCGGCGAGCTCATCCAGAACCAGGTCCGCACCGGTCTGTCCCGCATGGAGCGCGTCGTCCGCGAGCGCATGACCACGCAGGACATCGAGGCGATCACGCCGCAGACCCTGATCAACGTCCGTCCCGTCGTGGCCGCGATCAAGGAGTTCTTCGGAACGTCGCAGCTGTCGCAGTTCATGGACCAGAACAACCCGCTCGCGGGGCTGACCCACAAGCGTCGCCTCTCCGCGCTCGGCCCCGGTGGTCTCTCGCGTGAGCGTGCCGGCGTCGAGGTCCGTGACGTCCACCCCTCGCACTACGGCCGCATGTGCCCGATCGAGACCCCGGAAGGCCCGAACATCGGCCTCATCGGTTCGCTCGCATCCTTCGCGCGCATCAACGCGTTCGGTTTCATCGAGACGCCGTACCGCCGCGTGGTGGGCAACAAGGTCACCGACCAGATCGACTACCTGACGGCTGCCGAAGAGGCCGACTACGTCGTGGCGCAGGCCGGTGTCGAACTCAACGCCGACGGCACGTTCGTCAACGACCGGATCCTCGCCCGCCGCGGCCAGGGTGGCGAGGTCGACCTGTTCCCGGTCGACGAGATCGGCTACATGGATGTCTCGCCGCGCCAGATGGTGTCGGTCGCGACCTCCCTCATCCCCTTCCTCGAGCACGACGATGCGAACCGCGCCCTCATGGGTGCCAACATGCAGCGTCAGGCCGTCCCGCTGCTGCGCAGCGAGTCGCCGATCGTCGGTACGGGTATGGAGGGCTACGCCGCCATCGATGCGGGCGACGTCCTCACGGCGCAGAAGGCCGGTGTCGTCTCCGAGGTCTCGGCCGACGTCGTCACCGTCCAGCTCGACGAGGGCGGCACGCAGGACTACTTCCTCCGGAAGTTCGACCGCTCCAACCAGGGCACGTCGTACAACCAGCGCGTCGTGGTCTCGGCCGGTGAGCGCGTCGAGGTCGGCGAGGTCATCGCCGACGGTCCCGCCACCGAGGACGGCGAGCTCGCCCTCGGCAAGAACCTCCTCGTCGCCTTCATGACGTGGGAGGGTCACAACTTCGAGGACGCCATCATCCTCAGCCAGGAGCTCGTCAAGAACGACACCCTCTCCTCGATCCACATCGAGGAGTACGAGGTCGACGCCCGCGACACGAAGCTGGGCAAGGAGGAGATCACCCGTGACCTCCCCAACGTCAGCCCCGACCTGCTGAAGGACCTCGACGAGCGCGGCATCATCCGCATCGGCGCCGAGGTCCGCCCCGGTGACATCCTCGTCGGCAAGGTCACGCCCAAGGGTGAGACCGAGCTCTCGGCCGAGGAGCGCCTGCTCCGCGCGATCTTCAACGAGAAGAGCCGCGAAGTCCGTGACACCTCGCTGAAGGTGCCCCACGGCGAGCAGGGCACGATCATCGCCGTCAAGGAGTTCAACGCCGAGGACGGCGACGACGAGCTCGGCTCGGGTGTCAACCGCCGCGTCGTGGTCTACATCGCCCAGAAGCGCAAGATCACCGCGGGTGACAAGCTCGCCGGCCGCCACGGCAACAAGGGCGTCATCGCGAAGATCCTGCCCGTGGAGGACATGCCCTTCCTCGCGGACGGCACCCCGGTCGACGTCGTGCTGAACCCGCTCGGTATCCCCGGTCGAATGAACTTCGGTCAGGTCCTCGAGACCCACCTCGGATGGGTCGCGAAGCAGGGCTGGAAGGTCGAGGGATCCCCGGAGTGGGCTGCCAAGCTCCCCGAGCAGGCTCGCGAGGCCGCTCCCGGCACGAAGGTCGCCACCCCGGTGTTCGACGGCGCGTTCGAGGAGGAGATCGCAGGTCTGCTCGACTCCACGAACCTGACCCGTGACGGAGAGCGTCTCATCGACAGCTCCGGCAAGGCGAAGCTGTTCGACGGCCGTTCCGGCGAGCCCTTCCCGGCTCCGATCTCGGTCGGCTACATGTACATCCTGAAGCTGCACCACCTTGTCGACGACAAGATCCACGCACGGTCGACGGGCCCCTACTCGATGATCACCCAGCAGCCGCTCGGCGGTAAGGCCCAGTTCGGTGGCCAGCGCTTCGGTGAGATGGAGGTCTGGGCGCTCGAGGCCTACGGCGCCGCATACGCGCTGCAGGAGCTGCTGACGATTAAGTCCGACGACATCGTGGGACGCGTCAAGGTCTACGAAGCGATCGTCAAGGGCGAGAACATCCAGGAGCCCGGCATCCCGGAGTCGTTCAAGGTCCTCATGAAGGAGATGCAGTCCCTCTGCCTGAACGTCGAGGTCCTCTCGGCCGACGGCACCGAGGTGAACCTGCGTGACAGTGACGACGAGGCCTTCCGTGCAGCGGAAGAGCTCGGCATCAACATCTCCACCCGGTTCGAGTCGACGTCGATCGACGAGATCTGACCCGTACCGGCAACGAACAGAATTCCGACACAGGAGAATCAGTGCTCGAGTCACACACCTTCGATCAGCTTCGCATCGGTCTCGCCACCGCCGACGACATCCGTCGTTGGTCCTTCGGCGAGGTCAAGAAGCCCGAGACCATCAACTACCGCACGCTGAAGCCCGAGAAGGACGGCCTCTTCGGAGAGCAGATCTTCGGGCCGTCGCGCGACTGGGAGTGCGCCTGCGGCAAGTACAAGCGCGTCCGCTTCAAGGGCATCGTCTGCGAACGCTGCGGCGTGGAGGTCACCAAGTCCTCCGTCCGTCGTGAGCGCATGGGCCACATCGAGCTCGCCGCCCCGGTCACCCACATCTGGTACTTCAAGGGCGTCCCTTCGCGCCTCGGGTACCTGCTGGACATGGCGCCGAAGGACCTCGAGAAGGTCATCTACTTCGCCGCCTACATGGTGATCTCGGTCGACGAGGATGCGCGTCACCGCGACCTCCCGACCCACGAGGCGAACCTCCGCCTCGAGATCAAGAACATCGCCGACCGTCGTGACGCTCGCGTCGCCGACCGCCTGCAGAAGCTGGAAGACGAGCTCGCCGCCCTCGAGGCGGAGGGAGCCAAGGCCGACCAGAAGAAGAAGGCCAAGGACGCCGCCGAGAAGGAGATGACCACCATCCGCAAGCGCGGCGACGAGCAGGTCGCCAAGCTCGAGCGGATGTGGGACGAGTTCCGTAACCTCGAGGTCGGCCAGCTCAAGCAGGAAGACGACATCTTCCAGGAGCTGCAGGACCGCTTCGGTCAGTACTTCGAGGCCTACATGGGCGCCGAGTCGATCAAGCGTCGTCTCGAGGCGTTCGACCTGGCCGCCGAGGCGGACTCGCTGCACCTGCAGATCTCCGAGGGCAAGGGCCAGCGCAAGATCCGAGCGATCAAGCGCCTGAAGGTCGTCAACTCGTTCCTGTCGACGGGCATGAGCCCCGCGTCGATGGTCCTGGACGTCGTTCCCGTCATCCCGCCGGAGCTTCGCCCCATGGTCCAGCTCGACGGTGGCCGTTTCGCCACGTCGGACCTGAACGACCTGTACCGTCGCGTGATCAACCGCAACAACCGTCTCCGTCGCCTGATCGACCTCGGTGCCCCCGAGATCATCGTCAACAACGAGAAGCGGATGCTGCAGGAGGCCGTCGACGCCCTGTTCGACAACGGCCGCCGCGGTCGTCCCGTCACCGGTACCGGCAACCGCGCCCTGAAGTCCCTCAGCGACATGCTGAAGGGTAAGCAGGGTCGTTTCCGCCAGAACCTGCTCGGCAAGCGCGTCGACTACTCGGGTCGTTCGGTCATCATCGTCGGCCCGCAGCTGAAGCTGCACCAGTGCGGTCTGCCCAAGCAGATGGCCCTGGAGCTCTTCAAGCCGTTCGTCATCAAGCGCCTGATCGACCTCGGTCACTCGCAGAACATCAAGGCAGCCAAGCGTGCCGTCGAGCGCACCCGTCCCGAGGTCTGGGACGTGCTCGAGGAGATCATCCGCGAGCGTCCGGTTCTCCTGAACCGTGCGCCCACGCTTCACCGTCTCGGCATCCAGGCGTTCGAACCGCAGCTCGTCGAGGGCAAGGCCATCCAGCTCCACCCGCTCGTCTGCGCCGCGTTCAACGCGGACTTCGACGGTGACCAGATGGCCGTGCACCTGCCGCTGTCGGTCGAGGCTCAGGCCGAGGCCCGCGTGCTGATGCTCGCGTCGAACAACATCCTGAAGCCGTCCGACGGCCGCCCGGTCACCCTGCCCTCGCAGGACATGATCATCGGTCTGCACCACCTGACGACCCTCAAGGAGGGTGCCGCCGGTGAGGGCCGTGTGTTCGGTTCCGTCGGCGAGGCGATCCTGGCCAAGGACGAGGGCACCCTCGACCTGCAGGCCAAGGTCCGCATCCGCGTCCCCGGCCTGACCTTCCTCGAGGGGGAGGCTCCCGAGGGCTACGAGCGCCACGGTCTCGTGGATGCCTCGCTCGGCCAGGCGATCTTCAACGACACCCTGCCCAAGGGATACCCGTTCGTGCGCGAGCAGGCGGACAAGGGCAAGCTGTCGCAGATCGTCAACAAGCTGGCTGAGGAGTACCCGAAGACCGAGGTCGCGGCATCCCTCGACCGGATCAAGGACGCCGGCTTCTACTGGGCCACCCGTTCGGGTGTGACCGTCGCCCTCAGCGACGTGCTCACGCCGCCGAACAAGAAGGAGATCGTCGCCGCCTACGAGAAGCAGGCAGCGAAGGTCCAGGGCCAGTTCGAGAAGGGCCTCACGACCGACGCCGAGCGTCGTCAGGAGCTCATCAAGATCTGGACCGAGGCGACCGACGAGGTCCAGAAGGCGATGCGGGACAACTTCCCGGCCGACAACACCATCAACCGCATGGTGAGCTCGGGTGCTCGTGGTAACTGGCTGCAGATCCGCAACATCGCGGGTATGCGAGGCCTGGTGAACAACCCCAAGGGTGAGATCATCCCCCGTCCGATCATCTCCTCGTACCGCGAGGGTCTGTCGGTGGCGGAGTACTTCATCGCGACGCACGGTGCCCGTAAGGGTCTGGCCGACACGGCCCTCCGTACGGCCGACTCGGGGTACCTCACGCGTCGTCTCGTCGACGTCTCGCAGGATGTCATCATCCGCGAGGAGGACTGCGGCACGACCAAGGGCCTCGAGTTCACGATCGCCGCTCCCGGCGCCGACGGCGAGCTCGTCCGCGACGCGAACGTCGAGAACTCGGTGTTCGCCCGTACCCTCGCAGCCGCCGTGGTCGACGCTCAGGGCACCGTCCTGGCCGAGGCCGGCGACGACGTGGGCGACGTCCTCATCGACAAGCTGGTCGCCGGTGGCATCGAGAGCATCAAGGTGCGCTCGGTCCTGACCTGCGACTCGGCCGTCGGTGTGTGCGCGAAGTGCTACGGCCGGTCGCTGGCCAGCGGCAAGCTCGTCGACATCGGCGAGGCCGTCGGCATCATCGCCGCCCAGTCGATCGGTGAGCCCGGTACCCAGCTGACGATGCGTACGTTCCACACCGGTGGTTCGGCATCGGCGGACGACATCACCCAGGGTCTGCCCCGCGTCCAGGAGCTGTTCGAGGCCCGCACCCCCAAGGGTGCGTCCCCGATCGCCGAGGCCGACGGTGTCATCAAGATCGATGAGACCGACAAGGCCAAGAAGCTCATCCTGACCCCGGACAACGGCGACGAGCCGCACGTCTACCCGGTCCTCAAGCGCGCCACCCTCCTCGTCGAGGACGGCCAGCGCGTTGTGGTCGGTCAGCCGCTGCAGGTCGGAACGCTCGACCCCAAGGAGGTCATGCGCGTGCAGGGTGCCCGCGAGGTGCAGAAGTACCTCGTCGGCGGTGTGCAGGGCGTGTACCGCTCGCAGGGTGTGCCGATCCACGACAAGCACATCGAGGTCATCGTGCGCCAGATGCTGCGCAAGGTCACGGTCGTCGACCACGGCGAGACGGACCTCCTGCCCGGTGAGCTGGTGGACTTCAAGCGCTACCAGCAGATGAACCGCGAGGCGGTCGCCGCGGGCAAGCGCCCCGCGTCGGGTCGTCCCGAGCTGATGGGTATCACGAAGGCGTCGCTCGCGACGGAGTCGTGGCTCTCGGCCGCATCGTTCCAGGAGACCACCCGCGTCCTCACGCAGGCGGCCATGGAGGGCAAGAGCGACCCGCTCGTCGGCCTCAAGGAGAACGTCATCATCGGAAAGCTCATCCCCGCCGGCACCGGCCTTGCGAAGTACCGCAACGTCGTGGTCGAGGCGACGGAGGAGGCCAAGAGCGAGCGGTACCCCAACCGCATCTTCGCCTCGGACGGTGCGTACAGCGACGCCGACCTGAGCTACGTCGACTTCGACAGCTTCTCGACCGACGACTTCACCCCCGGCAGCTACAACTGATCGAGGTGTGATCGTCTGACCGAAGGCCCCCGGGACTCGTTCCCGGGGGCCTTCGGCGTTGCCGCACCTCTGCGTCGGTGCTGCGCCGCTACCGTGGGACGCATGGCACGGGTCGCAGGGCGGAACTCGGTTTTCGCATGGTTCGTCGGGGTCGTGAGTGCGGCGGTCGTCGTGACGTTGCTGGTCCTCGCCTTCCCCCTCTTCCCCGCGGCGACGCAGTGGGTCGCGCAGGCCGGTGGCGGCGCGCAGTCCGCGGGCGATTCCGACACGGGAGCACCGGGAGCCTCGCCGGCGGCCAGCGACGGCCCGCGCGTCTGCCGCGACCTCTACAACGAGGCATCGTGGGCGGAACTCCGGTGGACGGACGGCGCCCAGGTCGCCGAGTCCACCGACCCGCCCGTGTCGACGGCGGAGGATCTCGTGGCAGCGCTCGAACCGGCTGTCGTCCTCACGTGTCGGTGGACCTCCGACGAGGGGGAGATCTCGACGACCGTCGCAACCGTGCCCACGGATGCGGGTGCCGTCGCCGCGGCCGCGTTGCCGACGAAGAAGTTCACGTGCGGCGACGAGGAGGGCCGCGTCCGCTGCACGCGCACCGACGGGGACCTCATCGAGACGATCGAGGCAGGTGCGGGGCGGTGGGTGTCGACCTCGCAGCGGGCGTGGCACCCCGCCGGCTACGCCGACGGCGTCGCCGCAGCGGTGTGGCCCGCGGCGGCGGACTGAGCGGTCAGCCCCAGATCGCCTTCACGATTCCGTCGGTGTAACCCTGCGGGGCGAGGTTGCGGTACTGCGTGTCGATAGCGACGCCGTCGCGCCAGAACACGGTGCGTCCCTGCGAGAGTCCGAGCGCGTCTTTGCCGCTCTTCTCGCACCGGAGCCCGTGGTCCGGCTCGTAGCAGAGGTAGCCGTCATCGACGCCGAGCAGGTAGAGCGCGTCGCGTGCATCCCGCTCGGGGGAGTACCCGACGACGGTCACGAGGCTCGTGCGGCTCGCCCCGGGATCCGCCCACACGCAGACGCGGCTGCTGTCGGGGCGGATGCCCCCGCCCATCCCGGGCGCGTTCAGCGGAATGCCCTCGAGGGAGGCGCGGATGCCGGGGGTCAGGATGCTCTCGCAGTCCGAGGGCAGCGGCGTCGTGGATGTCGAGGGGCCGAAGGGGAAGTCGGCGATCGCGACCGGCGTGAGCGTGGGGCGGGGCGTGGCGGATGCCGCATCGGTGGGTGCCGGAGGTGCGGCATCCGGTTCGGGCGCGCAGGCCGCGACGGACAGAGCCATGAGCACGGCTGCGGCCGCGCCGAGAGCCCGCCCGATCCTCGCCCGTCGCCTCGCCATGTCTCCACGATACGCACCGCCGGAGGCGCCGCGTCCGAGACACGTCGGGGCGCCTCCGCGGCGCCTGTGACGTGCGGGGATACGCTCACTGCAGCGGCGGCGTACGCCCCTGCGTGAGGAGTGACACGGCAATGAGCGACCCCCAGTTCGGCGAGCGCAACGACAAGACGACCGAGCCGGCTTTCGGCGAGCCCGTGGAGGAGCACACCTCCGCCGACGGATCACGCGGCGTGGATGATGTCGTCGGCAGTGCCAACGACAGTCTCGCCGATGCCGAGGCGGCATCGCGCACGGCTGACGACCGCCCTCGCGGTGACCGCTCCTTCGACGTGACCGATCGCGGGTCGGACCTGTCCATCGACTACGGCAAGTACAGCGAACCGGACGCTCCCGTCACCGCGAGCGCCGTCAGCAGCGAGCCGCTCTACCGCCCCGCCACTCCCGAGGCTGAGACCGCTCCTGCCGAATCCACGCCGTCGACGCGGTCGAACGAGTCCGTGAGCACGGATGCCGCCGCTCCGTCGGCCGCCACCGAGGCCTACTCGCACGCCGATCACACTCCGACGACCGTCACCGCGAGTGAGCCGGCGTCGACTGCTGCTCCGACCGCCGTGTACTCCCAGCAGCCGATCTTCGTTCAGGCGCCGGAGGCACCTCGTCCGCGCGGCAACCGCGGTGCGGCCGGCGCGATCGGACTCCTCGCAGCTCTGCTGTTCGCGGTGCTCTACCTGGCGGCAGCGCTGGGGCTCAAGGCGCTCGAGGACGGTCTGGCCGTCAACGCGCTCGGCCAGAGCGTCGTGGACATCGTGACGACGTGGAGCTTCTGGGTGCCCGTCGTGGTCTTCTTCCTCGGGTTCTGGATCCTCGGTGCCTTCATCAACCGCGGACGGTGGGGCCGGTGGGTCGTGTTCGGCCTCCTCGTCGGCGCCGTGGCCTACGGCGGGCATCTGCTCGGGCAGCTCTTCCAGGCGCCGTTCTGGTCCATCGCGCCCTCGCAGGCAGCCCAGATCGTCGGCGACCAGCTCCTCGCGCCGCTGGCGGTCATCGCCTTCGTCCTCGGTCGCGAGATCACGATCTGGTTCGGTGCCTGGGTCTCCGCTCGCGGGCGTCGCGTGACGGAACTGAACGACGAGGCGCAGCGCGAGTACGAGCGCACCCTCGAAGCCGGTCCGCAACTGCACCAGTACTGACGTACGCTCGGGGCTGATGGACCAGCCCGTCGGTGTCGCAGCCCCCATCGCCGCCTTCTTCGCGACGGTGGGGTTCGCAGCGCTCGCGATCTGCGGGTTCGGTTTCACGAGCCTGCTCACGAACACCGATGTCCTCTCGGCGCCCGATCTCGGACAAGGGGCCGGCATCGCCGCCATGCTCCTGTCCGGCGTCGTGTTCGCCGGAACGGAGTACGGTGCGGTGCGTCGCCGTCGTTACCCGGCCGCAGCATGGGTGATGATCGCGACGATCGCCGCGTACCTTCTGGGCGTCGTCGTCGGGGGAGTCCTCGGCGGCGCCGATGCGGCGGCGTCCCTCGGCGTCGCGGGGGAGTTCGCGCTGTCCTGGTACGCCCTCGTCCTCGGGGCGACTGCGGCTGCTGCCGCCTGGGCGGGCATCGCGCTTCATCGCACGCGCGCCCGTCGACCGGAGTGGCCGTGGGAGCGCGACGAGGACGACGAATGACGGGCCGCGGCATCCCGCTGCTCTGAAATACCCCCGATCGGGCCGTGTCTCCGCGACAATGGACGCGTGGAGCGCTCGCTCGAGACGCAGGTCAGCCAGGCCGTGGAGGCCTGGCTGCGCTGGTTGCCGCGCTGGGAGCCCGCCACCCACCGCGGTCGGGTGGCCCCCTGCCGCCGGTGCCTGGGGTCACCGGTCCTCTCTGCGGCGGGCCTCGGTTCCGACGTGCCGCACGGCGTGCAGCACGGGCTGTCGACCCGGATCAAGACGATCGTCGACCACGCTGTCGCCCTGTACACGGCGCGGAATCTGCCCATGCTCCAGGCCGAGCTCGACCAGCAGGCCGACCGCAACCGCTCCCGCACCTATCGGCCCTCGGAGGGCCTCGAGCCGGAGTTCGACGGCCTGCCGATGGATCCCGATCCGGTGCCCGGCGCTCCCTTCCTGTTCACGATCGCCGGGATGGCGGACGAAGCGGATGCCGCTGTCCCCGCACTCCCGCCGTTGTCCGAGGACGCGAAGGCGGCGCTCCGGCAGGAGGTCCGGCTCGCGGACGAGTACGCGAGCATGGTCGGGCGCGAGGTGTGCACGCTCCTGCTCCGGCACCGGCTGAGGATCCAGACGGCGATCGCGCAGTACGTGGAGCCGCAGATCGCGGCGATGCTCGATGAGCTCACCCGCTCGCTCGACGCGCCGTTCGATACGGGCGAGGGTCTCACGGGCGTCTGATCCCCGCCGCGCCGGAGCACCGGGCGCGCATAGGGTGGAGGGATGAACGGAGTCGACACCGGCGCGGCGATCGTCCTGGGTCTGCTGACCACGATCCTCGGCGTGGCCGTGTACGTCTGGGTCGCGTTGGCCCTCGCGGCAGCGTTCCGCAAGATGGGGGAGGAGTCCTGGCGCGCCTGGGTGCCGATCCTCAACATCGCCGTTCTCCTCCGCTGGGGTGGATTCTCCCCGTGGCTCGCGCTGCTCGCGCTCATCCCGGGCCCGGGGACCCTCGCGATCTGGATCCTCCTCGTCATCACCGTCCACCGGCTGAACCCCGGCTTCGGATACGGGGTCGGCATGACGGTGGTCGGTGCCCTGCTGTTCCCGGTCTGGGCCACGATCGTCGGCTTCGGCCCCGCGGAATGGCGGGGCGCGCGCCTCGCGCGCGAGCGTCGGCAGCCGGCCGCGCAGCCGAGCGCGTCCTACCCGCCGATCGGCACCCCGATGCCGGACTTCGGGGCCCCGATCCCGCCGCCGCCCTTCCCGGCTACGGCGGAGCCCGCGCCCCCGACTCCCCGAACGGGTGTGCCCGTGATGCCCTCGGAGCCGCCGGCATCCGTGGCCCCTCAGCCGTGGTCGCCCGAGCCGGGCGATGCGCCGGTGTCGGCGGTGCCGGTTGCCGAGCCCGTCCCGGCTCCCGAGGCCCCCGACCCGACCGCTCCGACGCCGACGGTCCGCTCCGAGGTCAGCCCGCCGGTCCGCGCCAGTGGCCCCGAGATCATCTCGTCGGTGCCGGGCCGCGACGACGCTCCGGTCACACGCCTTCGTCGCGCAGCGGCGAGCCCCGACCGCGACGAGCGCGACGTCTTCCCCGAGCTCACGGGAGAGGTCTCCGCCGTGTCCGGGTCGCCGGCCGCCGGCGCGCCGGTATCCGCCGCCTCGTCCGTCTCCGCCCAGGAGCGCCGGCGTGAGGAGGCGGCGACGCCGTCGTTCGATGACGACCTCGAACGCACCGTCGTCGTGCGGCGGGGGCACGCGCGCTGGGAGCTCGTCCTCCCCGACGCCTCGACGATGCCGTTGTCCGCCGACGTGGTCGTCCTCGGCCGCAACCCGGTCGCCGATCCGATGCGGCCGCGCGCGCAGCTGATCGCGGTCGTGGACGCGACCCGTACGGTCTCGAAGACGCACGCACGCCTCGAACGTCACGGCGACACGTGGCGGATCACCGATCTGGGGTCGACCAACGGCATCCTGCTGCCCAGTCCGCTCGGGGCGGACGTCGAGCTCCAGCCGGGGGAGGACGTCGAGGTCACGGGCAGGTTCCTGCTCGGCGACGCCGCCCTCCGACTGCACCGGGTGGATGCCGGTTCCTGACCGGCGGCGATCGTCACCTGAGCACTCGCGGTGAACACCGGCCTCGTTTGACCCGGGTTCGCGATCCCGCGTATCATTGAGCGGGTGTGCGCACACGCGCGCCATGCGACGTGCCTCGGTGCGACGCGGGCGAGGCGGACGCACACAGGGACAGGGCCTGCGAACAGGCCACCCCCACGGCATATCCATCATCCCGTTCGTCGCAGTCGCGGCAAGCCGATGGATCTGTGGTGAAACCACGAACGCTGTCACCGTGCAGCACCTGTGCGAGGCGAGAGCCGCGCGCAGATCGACAAGGAGAGAACGTGCCAACCATTCAGCAGTTGGTTCGCAAGGGTCGCTCGCCCAAGGTCTCGAAGACCAAGGCGCCCGCCCTGAAGGCGAACCCGCAGCAGGCGGGTGTCTGCACCCGCGTGTACACGACCACGCCCAAGAAGCCGAACTCGGCCATGCGCAAGGTCGCCCGTGTGAAGCTCCGCAACGGGACCGAGGTCACGGCCTACATCCCCGGTGAGGGACACAACCTGCAGGAGCACTCGCTCGTGCTCGTCCGTGGTGGTCGTGTGAAGGACCTCCCCGGTGTGCGTTACAAGATCGTCCGCGGCGCCCTGGACACCCAGGCCGTCAAGAACCGTAAGCAGGCTCGCAGCCGCTACGGCGCCAAGAAGGGTTGAGTTAGATGCCTCGCAAGGGACCCGCACCCCGCCGCGTCGTCGTCAACGACCCGGTCTACGGTGCTCCGATCGTCACCCAGCTGGTGAACAAGATCCTCGTCGATGGCAAGAAGTCCATCGCCGAGGCCATCGTCTACAACGCCCTCAAGGGCGTCGAGGCGAAGAACGGCCAGGACGCCGTCGCGACGCTCAAGAAGGCGCTCGACAACGTCCGCCCCACCCTCGAGGTCAAGAGCCGCCGCGTCGGTGGCTCGACCTACCAGGTTCCCGTCGAGGTCAAGCCGCACCGCGCGAACACGCTCGCGCTGCGCTGGCTCGTCTCGTACGCGAAGGGTCGCCGTGAGAAGACCATGACCGAGCGTCTCCAGAACGAGATCCTGGATGCCTCGAACGGCCTCGGTGCCGCGGTGAAGCGCCGCGAGGACACCCACAAGATGGCCGAGTCGAACCGCGCCTTCGCGCACTACCGCTGGTAATCAGCACCTCGGTGACCGGCCGGGCAACCCCCGGCCGGTCACCCCGCGACATCCGTCACTACACGTAAGGACACCCCGTGGCACAAGAAGTGCTCACCGACCTCAACAAGGTCCGCAACATCGGCATCATGGCGCACATCGATGCCGGCAAGACGACGACGACCGAGCGCATCCTCTTCTACACGGGTGTCAACCACAAGCTGGGCGAGACCCACGACGGCGCCTCGACCACCGACTGGATGGAGCAGGAGAAGGAGCGCGGCATCACGATCACGTCTGCCGCCGTGACCTGCTTCTGGAACAAGAACCAGATCAACATCATCGACACCCCCGGTCACGTGGACTTCACGGTCGAGGTGGAGCGCTCGCTCCGCGTCCTCGACGGTGCCGTCGCCGTCTTCGACGGCAAGGAGGGCGTCGAGCCCCAGTCCGAGACCGTGTGGCGTCAGGCCGACAAGTACGACGTCCCCCGTATCTGCTTCGTCAACAAGATGGACAAGCTCGGTGCGGACTTCTACTTCACCGTCGACACCATCATCAAGCGCCTCGGCGCCAAGCCGCTCGTGCTGCAGCTCCCGATCGGTGCCGAGAACGACTTCGTCGGCGTCATCGACCTCGTCGAGATGCGCGCGCTGGTGTGGCCCGGTGACTCCAAGGGTGACGTCACCATGGGCGCCAAGTACGAGGTCCAGGAGATCCCCGCGGACCTCAAGGACCGCGCTGACGAGTACCGTCAGAAGCTCCTCGAGACCGTCGCCGAGTCCGACGACGAGCTCCTCGAGAAGTTCTTCGGCGGCGAAGAGCTGACCCTGGCCGAGATCAAGGGCGCCATCCGCAAGATGACCGTCGCCGGCGAGCTCTACCCCGTGCTCTGCGGCTCCGCGTTCAAGAACCGCGGTGTTCAGCCGATGCTCGACGCGGTCGTCGACTACCTCCCGTCGCCCCTCGACGTGCCCGCCATCGAGGCGCACGACCCGAAGGACGAGGAGAAGGTCATCGAGCGTCACCCCGACGCCAACGACCCGTTCGCCGCGCTGGCCTTCAAGGTCGCCGTGCACCCGTTCTTCGGTCGCCTGACCTACATCCGCGTCTACTCGGGTCAGCTCGACTCGGGTGCGCAGGTCATCAACTCGACCAAGGGCAAGAAGGAGCGCATCGGGAAGATCTTCCAGATGCACGCCAACAAGGAGAACCCGGTCGACGCGGTCACCGCGGGCAACATCTACGCCGTCATCGGTCTGAAGGACACCACCACCGGTGACACCCTCGCCGACCCGGCCGAGCCCGTCGTCCTTGAGTCGATGACGTTCCCCGAGCCCGTCATCGAGGTCGCCATCGAGCCGAAGACCAAGGCCGACCAGGAGAAGCTGGGCATCGCGATCCAGAAGCTCGCCGAAGAGGACCCGACGTTCCGCACCGAGCTCAACCCCGAGACCGGCCAGACCGTCATCAAGGGCATGGGCGAGCTGCACCTCGACATCCTCGTGGACCGCATGAAGCGCGAGTTCCGCGTCGAGGCGAACGTCGGCAAGCCGCAGGTCGCGTACCGCGAGACGATCAAGAAGACCGTCGAGCGTCACGACTACACCCACAAGAAGCAGACCGGTGGTTCGGGTCAGTTCGCGAAGATCCAGTTCGCCCTCGAGCCCCTCGAGGTCACTCCGGACAAGATCTACGAGTTCGAGAACAAGGTCACCGGTGGCCGCATCCCGCGCGAGTACATCGAGCCCACCAACCAGGGCTTCCAGGACGCCATGCAGGTCGGCGTGCTCGCCGGCTTCCCCATGGTGGGTGTCAAGGCGATCCTGACCGATGGTGCGTCGCACGACGTCGACTCGTCCGAGATGGCGTTCAAGATCGCCGGCTCGATGGGCTTCAAGGAGGCCGTCCGCAAGGCGAACCCCGTTCTCCTCGAGCCGCTCATGGCGGTCGAGGTCCGTACTCCCGAGGAGTACATGGGCGACGTCATCGGCGACCTGAACTCGCGCCGTGGCCAGATCCAGTCCATGGAGGACGGTGCGGGCATCAAGATCGTCCGCGCCCTCGTCCCCCTGTCGGAGATGTTCGGCTACATCGGTGACCTGCGCTCGAAGACCTCGGGCCGTGCGGTCTACGCGATGGAGTTCGACAGCTACTCCGAGGTCCCGCGCGCGGTGGCCGACGAGATCGTCCAGAAGACCAAGGGCGAGTAACACCCGCTCTTCGGATGCCGGGGGCCCGGCCCTCGGCATCCGCCCAAACTGAATATCGTCACGTCAACTACACTGACAACATCCCCGTAGAAACCCGGTCGCAATCCAGCGCCCGGATGACTACACGACAGTCCTGAGGAGGACCCAGTGGCCAAGGCCAAGTTCGAGCGGACCAAGCCGCACGTCAACATCGGAACGATCGGTCACGTCGACCACGGCAAGACCACGCTCACCGCTGCCATCTCGAAGGTGCTCGCCGACAAGTTCCCGTCGGCCACCAACGTGCAGCGTGACTTCGCGTCGATCGACTCCGCTCCCGAAGAGCGCCAGCGTGGTATCACGATCAACATCTCGCACGTCGAGTACGAGACCCCGAAGCGTCACTACGCGCACGTCGACGCGCCCGGTCACGCTGACTACATCAAGAACATGATCACCGGTGCTGCCCAGATGGACGGCGCGATCCTCGTGGTCGCCGCCACCGACGGCCCGATGGCTCAGACGCGTGAGCACGTCCTGCTCGCCAAGCAGGTCGGCGTGCCGTACCTGATGGTCGCGCTGAACAAGGCCGACATGGTCGACGACGAGGAGATCCTGGAGCTCGTCGAGCTCGAGGTCTCCGAGCTCCTCGCCTCGCAGGGCTTCGCCGAGGACGCTCCGGTCGTCCGCGTCTCGGGCCTCAAGGCGCTCGAGGGCGACGAGAAGTGGGTCCAGTCGATCCTCGACCTCATGGAGGCCGCGGACGAGAACATCCCCGACCCCGTGCGTGACAAGGACAAGCCCTTCCTCATGCCGATCGAGGACGTCTTCACGATCACCGGTCGTGGAACGGTCGTCACCGGTCGCGCCGAGCGTGGCACCCTCGCCATCAACTCCGAGGTCGAGATCGTCGGCATCCGCCCGACGCAGAAGACCACGGTCACGGGTATCGAGATGTTCCACAAGCAGCTCGACGAGGCCTGGGCCGGCGAGAACTGTGGTCTGCTCCTCCGTGGTCTCAAGCGCGACGACGTCGAGCGTGGCCAGGTCGTCGTGAAGCCGGGTTCGGTTACGCCGCACACCAACTTCGAGGGCACTGCCTACATCCTCTCGAAGGAGGAGGGTGGCCGTCACAACCCCTTCTACACGAACTACCGCCCGCAGTTCTACTTCCGTACCACGGACGTGACCGGCGTCATCTCGCTGCCCGAGGGCACCGAGATGGTCATGCCCGGTGACACCACGGACATGACGGTGGAGCTCATCCAGCCCATCGCCATGGAAGACGGCCTCGGCTTCGCGATCCGTGAGGGTGGCCGCACCGTCGGCGCCGGCACGGTGACCAAGATCATCAAGTAAGTCCTTTCGGACTCACCGACAAGGGGTCGGGCCTTCGGGCCCGGCCCCTTCGTCGTTCCCGCAAGGGGTGCCGCGCTCATGGCCCCCGATTAGACTGACGGCGCCGCGGCACCTGCGCGGGCATCGACGGAGATGAGGAAGAGCATGGGAATCGACGACATCGTGGGCAAGGGGAAGCAGTTCCTCGAGCAGCACAAGGACGAGATCGAGAAGAACCTGAAGTCCGAGAAGGCCGAGGACGTCAGCGACAAGGTCCTCGATGCGGCGGCCGACTTCGTGAAGAAGGTCGCCCCCGACTCCGTCGACGCCAAGGTCGACGAGGTCCGCGACAACGTGGATCGGCGTATCGGCAACGAGTGACCTCGAACGAGGAGGGGTCGGATGCCGCGGCATCCGACCCCTTTTCGGTGGTTCGGGGGAGACTACCCCGACGCGCGACACGCCCGGGTTTGCGACACGCCCGACCGGCACGTAGACTGTACAGGTTCCACATTCTTGCGCTTCGCGCGGGATCACTGCCAGGGCAGTGCATAGGCGAGAAGCCTAGGCCGCGGGCAGCAGAACACCACATCCCCACACCCCGCTCCGGAGACGGATTCGTTCGCATGCGTGCGCGGGGACGGGATGCCGCAGGTCGCCCTGCGGAATGACATCAGAACAGCGGTGCCGATCACCTCGCCTTCGGGTGGGGAGAAGTGCCCGGCGCGTAAGCGCCCCGTGCGTCCAATGCCCTCGAGGTACGACGCGAGAAAGAGAGTGAGCAGACAATGGCGGGACAGAAGATCCGCATTCGCCTGAAGTCGTATGACCACGAGGTCATCGACTCGTCGGCACGCAAAATCGTCGACACCGTGACCCGTGCGGGCGCGACGGTCGTGGGCCCGGTGCCCCTTCCGACCGAGAAGAACGTGATCGCCGTGATCCGTTCGCCGCACAAGTACAAGGACAGCCGCGAGCACTTCGAGATGCGCACCCACAAGCGCCTCATCGACATCATCGACCCGACGCCCAAGGCCGTCGACTCGCTGATGCGCCTCGACCTCCCGGCCGACGTCAACATCGAGATCAAGCTCTGAGGTCGATCATCATGGCTGACATCAACTCCAAGGTTTCCAAGGGCCTGCTGGGCACCAAGCTCGGCATGACCCAGGTCTGGGACGAGAACGGCAAGGTCGTTCCCGTCACCGTCATCGAAGTCGCCCCCAACGTGGTGACGCAGGTGCGCACGCCCGAGCGCGACGGCTACAACGCCGTTCAGATCGCTTACGGCCAGATCGACCCCCGCAAGGTCAACAAGCCCCAGTCGGCTCACTTCGAGGCTGCTGGTGTGACCCCGCGTCGTCACCTCACCGAGGTGCGCACGGCGGATGCCTCTGACTACTCACTCGGTCAGGAGCTCACCGTCGACGCCACCTTCGAGGCCGGCCAGCTGGTCGACGTCGTCGGCACCAGCAAGGGCAAGGGCTTCGCCGGTGTCATGAAGCGTCACAACTTCAAGGGCGTCTCGGCTTCGCACGGTGCGCACCGCAACCACCGCAAGCCCGGCTCGATCGGCGCATCGTCGACCCCGAGCCGCGTCTTCAAGGGCATGCGCATGGCCGGCCGTATGGGTGGCGAGCGCGTGACCGTCCTCAACCTCACGGTGCACGCCGTCGACGCCGAGAAGGGTCTGCTGCTCGTCAAGGGCGCCGTCCCCGGTGCTCGTGGCCGCATCGTCTACGTCCGCAACGCAGTGAAGGGTGCCTGATCATGGCTGACTCGACTCTCGCGCTCGACGTCGTGAAGGCAGACGGCAACAAGGCCGGCTCCGTGGAGCTGCCCGCCGCACTGTTCGACGTCAAGACGAACATCCCCCTCATCCACCAGGTCGTCGTCGCGCAGCTCGCGGCGGCTCGCCAGGGAACCCACTCGACCAAGCGTCGCGGTGAGGTCTCCGGTGCCGGCCGCAAGCCCTTCAAGCAGAAGGGCACGGGTAACGCTCGTCAGGGCTCGATCCGCGCGCCGCACATGACCGGTGGTGGCATCGTCCACGGACCGAAGCCGCGCAACTACTCGCAGCGCACCCCCAAGAAGATGGTCGCCGCCGCCCTGCTGGGCGCGCTCAGCGACCGGGCACGCGGTGGCCGTCTGCACGTTGTCGACTCGTTCGGCATCGAAGGCGCTCCCTCGACGAAGGCCGCTGTCGCGGTCCTCGGCCAGCTCGCGCCGACCAAGAACGTCATGGTCGTCATCACCCGTGATGACGAGCTGACCGTCAAGAGCGTCCGCAACCTCGCGTACGTCCACGTTCTGACGTTCGACCAGCTCAACGCCTACGACGTGCTCGTCTCCGACGACATCGTCTTCACCAAGGCCGCCTGCGACGCGTTCGTCGCTGCGAAGGCCGGCTCCACCGAGGAGGTCTCGGCATGACCGCCGTCAACAAGGACCCGCGCGACATCATCCTGAAGCCGGTCGTCTCCGAGAAGAGCTACGGGCTCATCGACGAGGGCAAGTACACGTTCCTCGTGGACCCGCGCGCCACCAAGACCGAGATCAAGCTCGCCATCGAGAAGATCTTCGGTGTCAAGGTCGCGTCGGTGAACACGCTCAACCGCCCGGGCAAGTCCCGCCGCACCCGTTTCGGCACCGGTAAGCGCAAGGACACCAAGCGCGCCATCGTGAGCCTGAAGTCGGGCACCATCGACATCTTCACGGCCGTCGGCTGACAGCTGGGATAGAGGACTAGAGACATGGCTATTCGCAAGTACAAGCCCACGACCCCCGGTCGTCGCGGTTCGTCGGTCGCCGACTTCGCTGAGATCACGCGATCGACGCCCGAGAAGTCGCTCCTTCGCCCGCTGGCGAAGACCGGTGGTCGCAACAACCAGGGCCGCATCACGACCCGTCACATCGGTGGTGGCCACAAGCGCCAGTACCGCGTCATCGACTTCCGTCGTAATGACAAGGACGGCATCAACGCCAAGGTCGCTCACATCGAGTACGACCCCAACCGCACCGCGCGCATCGCGCTGCTGCACTACTTCGACGGTGAGAAGCGCTACATCCTCGCCCCGAACAAGCTGTCGCAGGGTGACATCGTCGAGTCGGGTGCAGGCGCTGACATCAAGCCCGGCAACAACCTGCCGCTGCGCAACATCCCCACCGGTACCGTGATCCACGCCATCGAGCTCCGCCCCGGCGGCGGCGCGAAGATGGCGCGTTCCGCCGGTGCGTCCGTCCGCCTCGTGGCGAAGGACGGCCCGTACGCGCAGCTGCGTCTGCCCTCGGGTGAGATCCGCAACGTCGACGCGCGCTGCCGCGCGACGATCGGCGAGGTCGGCAACGCCGAGCAGTCCAACATCAACTGGGGTAAGGCCGGCCGTAACCGCTGGAAGGGCATCCGCCCGACCGTGCGTGGTGTCGCGATGAACCCGGTGGACCACCCGCACGGTGGTGGTGAGGGTAAGACCTCCGGTGGACGTCACCCCGTCACTCCTTGGGGCCAGGCCGAGGGTCGTACCCGGCACCCCAACAAGGAAAGCGACAAGTTGATCGTTCGCCGTCGCAACGCCGGCAAGAAGCGGAAGTAGGAGTAGAGGAAGATGCCTCGCAGCCTTAAGAAGGGCCCCTTCGTCGACGAGCACCTGCTTCGCAAGGTCGTCTCGCAGAACGAAGCCGGTACCAAGAACGTCATCAAGACCTGGTCGCGCCGTTCGATGATCATCCCGGCCATGCTGGGTCACACCATCGCGGTGCACGACGGACGCAAGCACATCCCCGTGTTCGTGTCCGAGACCATGGTCGGTCACAAGCTGGGCGAGTTCGCGCCCACCCGCACCTTCCGCGGCCACGAGAAGGACGACAAGAAGGGTCGTCGCCGCTAACGCGGTGGCGCTCTCAAAGAGAGGAAGAGGAGGAGTAGTAATGGTGGAATCCATCGCACGCGTGAAGCACATCCGCGTGACCCCTCAGAAGGCTCGTCGTGTCGTCGCGCTCATCAAGGGCAAGCAGGCTCAGGAGGCTCTCGCCATCCTGAAGTTCGCTCCCCAGGGTGCCAGCGAGCCCATCTACAAGCTCGTGGCCTCCGCGGTCGCGAATGCTCGTGTGAAGGCCGACAAGGACAACGAGTTCCTGGACGACCAGGATCTGTACGTGAAGAACGCCTACGTGGACGAGGGCACGACGCTCAAGCGTTTCCAGCCCCGCGCCCAGGGTCGCGCGTTCCAGATCAAGAAGCGCACCAGCCACATCACCGTGGTGCTCTCGACCCCCGAGGTCGCGGACACTGCAGCGGCTGACACCAAGAAGGCGAGCAAGTAATGGGACAGAAGGTCAACCCGTACGGCTTCCGCCTCGGCATCACCACCGACCACGTGTCGCGCTGGTTCTCGGACTCCACCAAGCCCGGGCAGCGTTACGCCGACTACGTGGCCGAGGACGTCAAGATCCGTCGTCTCCTGACGACGTCGCTCGACCGTGCCGGCGTGAGCAACATCGAGATCGAGCGCACGCGTGACCGCGTCCGCGTCGACATCCACACCGCCCGTCCGGGCATCGTGATCGGCCGCCGCGGCGCCGAGGCCGAGCGCATCCGTGCCGACCTCGAGAAGCTCACGGGCAAGCAGATCCAGCTGAACATCCTCGAGGTCAAGAACCCCGAGGCCGACGCTCAGCTGGTCGCCCAGGGCATCGCCGAGCAGCTCTCCGCCCGTGTGGCTTTCCGTCGCGCGATGCGCAAGGGTCTGCAGGGTGCGCAGCGCGCCGGTGCCAAGGGTGTCCGCATCCAGGTCTCCGGCCGTCTCGGCGGCGCCGAGATGAGCCGGTCGGAGTTCTACCGCGAAGGCCGTGTGCCCCTGCACACGCTCCGCGCGAACATCGACTACGGCTTCTACGAGGCCAAGACCACCTTCGGCCGCATCGGCGTGAAGGTCTGGATCTACAAGGGCGACCTCACCAACAAGGAGCTCGCTCGCGAGCAGGCCAACGCGCCGAAGTCACGTCGTGACGACCGCGGTGGCGACCGTCGTCGTGGCCCCCGCAACGAGGCCCCCGTCGCAGAAGGAGCGTCTGCCTGATGCTTATTCCCCGCAAGGTCAAGTACCGCAAGCAGCACCACCCCAAGCGTGACGGGGCCGCCACCGGCGGCACGACGGTCAGCTTCGGTGAGTTCGGCATCCAGGCGCTGACCCCCGCGTATGTGACGAACCGTCAGATCGAGTCCGCTCGTATCGCCATGACGCGTCACATCAAGCGCGGTGGAAAGGTGTGGATCAACATCTACCCCGACCGTCCCCTCACCAAGAAGCCGGCCGAAACCCGCATGGGTTCCGGTAAGGGTTCGCCGGAGTGGTGGGTCGCCAACGTCAAGCCGGGTCGCGTCCTCTTCGAGGTCGCGGGCGTCAACGAGGAACTCGCTCGTGAGGCCCTGACCCGTGCCATTCACAAGCTGCCGCTCAAGGCACGCATCATCAAGCGCGAGGAGGGCGACGCGTAATGGCTGTCGGCACCAAGACGCTCGCCCCGAGCGAGCTGGACACGTTCGAAGACCAGCGCCTCGTGGAGGAGCTGCGCAAGGCCAAGGAAGAGCTGTTCAACCTGCGCTTCCAGTCGGCCACCGGCCAGCTCGAGAGCCACGGCCGCATCCGTGCGGTCAAGCGCGACATCGCGCGGCTCTACACCGTCATCCGTGAGCGGGAGCTCGGCATCCGTGCCACCCCCGCCCCGGTCGAGACGGCCACCAAGGCGAAGAAGAGCAAGGCCAAGAAGGCGGACGAGTCCGCTGAGGCCGCGAAGGAAGAGGCCGAGTGATGGCTAAGAAGGATGCCGCCGAGGCGACCGTGGCCGCTGGTCACGAGTCGTCCGAGCACGACGTCCGCGACGTCAACGCCCGTGGGTACCGCAAGGCCCGCCGTGGCTACGTCGTCAGCGACAAGATGGACAAGACGATCGTCGTCGAGGTCGAGGACCGCGTTAAGCACCCCCTCTACGGCAAGGTCATCCGCCGCACGTCCAAGGTGAAGGCTCACGACGAGCAGAACTCCGCGGGCATCGGCGACCTCGTCCTCATCAACGAGACCCGTCCGCTCAGCGCCACCAAGCGCTGGCGCCTGGTCGAGATTCTCGAGAAGGCGAAGTAAGCAATGATCCAGAACGAGTCTCGCCTCAAGGTCGCCGACAACACCGGCGCCAAGGAACTCCTCACGATCCGCGTTCTCGGTGGCTCCAACCGCCGTTACGCGGGTGTGGGTGATGTCATCGTGGCGACCGTCAAGGACGCGATCCCGGGCGGCAACGTCAAGAAGGGCGATGTGGTCAAGGCCGTCATCGTCCGCACCGTCAAGTCGACCCGTCGTCCCGACGGTTCGTACATCAAGTTCGACGAGAACGCCGCCGTCATCCTGAAGAACGACGGGGAGCCCCGCGGCACCCGCATCTTCGGCCCGGTCGGCCGTGAGCTTCGCGACAAGAAGTTCATGAAGATCGTCTCGCTGGCACCGGAGGTCATCTGATCATGGCGCACATCAAGAAGGGTGACCTGGTTCAGGTCATCAGCGGCCGCAAGCAGGACAAGGGCGGCGACCGCGGCAAGCAGGGCGAGGTCCTCGAGGTCCTCGTCGAGCAGAACCGCGTCGTCGTGCAGGGCGTGAACTACGTCACGAAGCACACCCGCGTCGGCCAGTCGCAGCGCGGCACCAAGACGGGCGGCATCGAGACGATGGAAGCCCCGATCCACATCTCCAACGTGGCGCTGGTCGACCCGTCGACCAAGAAGCCGACTCGTGTCGGCCACCGCGTCGAGGAGCGGACCAAGGACGGCGTCAAGCGCACCGTCCGCGTCCGTTACGCCAAGAAGAGCGGCAAGGACCTCTGAACATGAGCAACGCAACTGCCGCGGCGGCTGGCAAGATCCAGCCCCGCCTGAAGCAGAAGTACCAGAGCGAGATCAAGAAGGCTCTGCAGGAAGAGTTCGGCTACGCGAACGTCATGCAGATCCCCGGTCTCGTCAAGGTCGTCGTCAACACCGGTGTCGGTGAGGCTGCGCGCGACAGCAAGGTGATCGATGGTGCGGTCGACGACCTCACCAAGATCACCGGCCAGAAGCCCGTCGTCACCAAGGCCCGTAAGTCGATCGCGCAGTTCAAGCTGCGTGAGGGCCAGGCCATCGGTGCCCACGTCACTCTCCGGGGTGACCGTGCGTGGGAGTTCGTCGACCGCCTCGTGAACCTGGCGCTGCCCCGCATCCGCGACTTCCGCGGACTGTCGGCTGCCCAGTTCGACGGCAACGGCAACTACACCTTCGGTCTCCAGGAGCAGTCCGTGTTCCACGAGATCAACCAGGACAAGATCGACCGCGTCCGCGGTTTCGACATCACCATCGTGACGACGGCGAAGACGGATGACGAGGGTCGGGCGCTGCTGAAGCACCTCGGCTTCCCGTTCAAGTCGGCCGACGCTCAGGCGTGATCCGATAAGATCGATCGTTCGGCCTCGGGGCGTGCTCCGGGGCCGAACGACTGCACAACTGAATATCGCTCATTCATAGAAGGTCGGCTGTCGTGTAACGGCAGTCGAAACCTCATGACTAAAGGAACACACTTATGACGATGACAGACCCGGTCGCAGACATGCTGACCCGTCTGCGCAACGCGAACTCCGCGCATCACGACTCCGTCGCGCTGCCGAGCTCGAAGCTCAAGACGCACATCGCCGAGATCCTCCAGCAGGAGGGCTACATCTCCGGCTGGGAGGTCTCCGACGCTCGTGTCGGCCAGACCCTCACGCTCACCCTCAAGTACGGCCCGAACCGCGAGCGGTCGATCGCCGGAATCAAGCGCGTCTCGAAGCCCGGCCTCCGCGTGTACGCGAAGTCGAACGAGCTTCCCAAGGTCCTCGGTGGCCTCGGTGTCGCGATCCTGTCCACCTCCTCTGGCCTCCTCACGGACCGCCAGGCCGAGCAGAAGGGCGTCGGCGGGGAAGTCCTCGCCTACGTGTGGTGATCTGACATGTCGCGTATTGGACGTCTTCCCATCGACATCCCCGCCGGCGTGACCGTTTCGGTCTCCGGCCAGGACGTCGCCGTCAAGGGCCCCAAGGGTGAGCTGAACCTCACCGTTGCACAGCCCATCGAGGTCAAGGTCGAGGAGAACCAGGTTCTGGTCTCCCGCCCCGACGACGAGCGCGAGTCGCGTGCTCTCCACGGGCTCACCCGCACCCTCATCAACAACAACATCATCGGCGTGACCCAGGGCTACACCAAGGGCCTCGAGGTCGTCGGCACCGGTTACCGCGTCGCTCAGAAGGGCACGGCGGTCGAGTTCGCTCTCGGCTTCTCGCACCCCGTCCTGGTCGAGGCCCCCGCGGGCATCACGCTCACCGTCGAGGGCAACAACAAGGTGACCGTCGCCGGTATCTCGAAGCAGGCCGTCGGCGAGGCAGCTGCCAACATCCGCAAGATCCGCAAGCCCGAGCCGTACAAGGGCAAGGGTGTGCGGTACGCGGGCGAGGTCGTTCGCCGCAAGGCCGGAAAGAGTGGTAAGTAACCATGGCTCTCAAGTCGAAGTCCGACGCACGTTCGCGTCGTCACGCCCGTCTTCGCAAGAAGATCGTGGGCACCGAGGTGCGTCCGCGTCTCGTTGTGACCCGCTCCGCCCGTCACGTCTTCGTTCAGCTCGTCGACGACAGCAAGGGCACCACGCTGGCTTCCGCCTCGACCCTCGAGTCGGGCCTGCGCACGTTCGAGGGTGACAAGACCGCCAAGGCCCGCAAGGTCGGCGAACTCGTTGCTGAGCGTGCCAAGGCGGCCGGCATCGAGACGGTCGTGTTCGACCGCGGCGGTAACCGCTACGCGGGCCGCGTCGCTGCGATCGCCGATGGCGCTCGCGAAGGAGGTCTGAACCTGTGACCGAGAACAAGGAGAACGAAGTGACCGCGACCGAGCAGCCCGCTGCGGCTGCGGCTACGGCCGAGGCGCCCGCCGAGCGTGAGCGCGAGCCGCGCCGCGGTGGCCGCGAGCGCAGCCAGACCCGCGACCGCAACTCGCGCGACCGCGGCGATAACCAGTTCCTGGAGCGCGTCGTCACGATCAACCGCGTGTCGAAGGTCGTCAAGGGTGGTCGTCGCTTCAGCTTCACGGCGCTCGTCGTCGTGGGTGACGGCAACGGTCTCGTGGGCGTCGGCTACGGCAAGGCGCGTGAGGTCCCCCTCGCCATCTCGAAGGGTGTCGAAGAGGCCAAGCGCAACTTCTTCCGCGTGCCCCGCGTCGGCTCGAGCATCCCGCACCCCGTCCAGGGTGAGGCTGCTGCCGGTGTCGTGCTGCTTCGTCCGGCCGCTGCCGGTACCGGTGTCATCGCCGGTGGTCCGGTCCGCGCCGTCCTCGAGTGCGCCGGCATCCACGACGTGCTCTCGAAGTCGCTGGGTTCGTCGAACACGATCAACATCGTGCACGCGACCGTCGCGGCGCTGAAGTCGCTCGAGGAGCCGCGCGCCGTCGCCGCTCGTCGTGGTCTCGACTTCGACCAGGTCGCGCCCGCGCGTCTGGTCCGTGCCGAGGCTGACGCTGCCAAGGCTGCAAAGGTGGGTGCATGATGGCTGCTCGTCTGAAGGTGACCCAGGTCAAGTCCAAGGTGAGCGAAAAGCAGAACCAGCGTGACACGCTGCGTTCGCTCGGTCTGAAGCGGATCAACGACTCGGTCGTTCGTCCGGATGACGCGCAGACGCGCGGCTACATCAAGACCGTCGCGCACCTCGTGAAGGTTGAGGAGATCGACTGATGGCTGAGAAGAAGGACGAGACGGTCGAGACCGTCGAGCCCAAGGCCAAGAAGCCGGCAACCCGGAAGGCTGCGGCCAAGCCCGCCGCCGACAAGGCTGCCCCGAAGAAGGATGCGGCGCGCCCCGGCGTGCTGAAGGTCCACCACCTGCGTCCGGTCCCCGGTGCCAACGTCGCGAAGACCCGTGTCGGTCGCGGTGAGGGCTCGAAGGGTAAGACGTCGGGCCGCGGTACCAAGGGTACGAAGGCTCGTTACCAGGTCAAGGTGGGCTTCGAGGGTGGGCAGATGCCCCTCCACATGCGTACGCCGAAGCTGCGCGGGTTCAAGAACCCGTTCCGCGTCGAGTACCAGGTGGTCAACCTCGACAAGCTCGCGGAGCTGTACCCCAATGGTGGCGACGTCACCATCACGGATCTGGTCGCCAAGGGCGCCGTCCGCAAGAACGAGAAGGTCAAGGTGCTCGGCACCGGCGACATCTCGGTCGCGCTGACGGTCTCCGTCGACAAGGTCTCGGGATCGGCCGAGCAGAAGATCGTCGCCGCTGGCGGTTCGATCAAGTAATCACGTGCCAGGGGCCGGAGGGTAACCTCCGGCCCCTGTTGCCGTATGTTGGAATGCGGCGCGCCCCGACGCGCCCGGCATCCCACTGGAGGAAATCCCTTTGTTCAGCGCTATCGCGCGGGTCTTCCGCACTCCGGATCTGCGTCGGAAGATCGGCTTCACGCTCGGCATCATCGCCATCTACCGATTCGGTGCGCACATCCCCGCTCCGTTCGTCGACTTCCCGAACGTGAAGACCTGCCTGGACCAGTCCGGGTCCACCGAGGGGCTCCTCTCGCTCGTCAACCTGTTCTCGGGTGGCGCGCTGCTGCAGCTGTCGATCTTCGCCCTCGGCGTCATGCCGTACATCACGGGCACGATCATCGTCCAGCTCCTGCGCGTCGTGATCCCTCACTTCGAGACGCTGTACAAGGAGGGCCAGGCCGGTCAGGCCAAGCTCACCCAGTACACCCGCTACCTGACGATCGCGCTCGCGCTGCTGCAGTCGACCACTCTCGTCACCGTGGCTCGCTCGGGTCAGCTCTTCGGCATCACCGGCGTCCCCGAGTGCCAGCAGCTCCTCACCGACGAGGCCTGGTGGGCGCAGCTCCTCATGATCGTGACGCTGACCGCCGGTACCGGCCTCATCATGTGGATGGCCGAGCTCGTGACCGAGCGCGGCATCGGCAACGGCATGTCGCTCCTGATCTTCACCTCGATCGCCGCGACCTTCCCCTCCGCGCTGTGGAGCATCGCCGTCGCCCGCAGCTTCGAGATCTTCCTCCTCGTGCTCGCCGTCGGCGTCGCGACCGTCGCTCTCGTCGTCTTCGTCGAGCAGTCGCAGCGGCGCGTGCCGGTCCAGTACGCCAAGCGCATGGTCGGCCGTCGCACCCTCGGCGGCAGCAACACGTACATCCCGATCAAGGTGAACATGGCCGGTGTCGTGCCCGTCATCTTCGCGTCGTCGCTGCTGTACATCCCGGCCCTCATCGCGCAGTTCAACGCGAACCCGTCCGCCGACGGCAGCGTCCCCGGCTGGGTCTCGTGGATCCAGGCGAACTTCGTGAACGGCGACCACCCGCTCTACATGGCGGTGTACTTCCTGCTCATCATCGGCTTCACCTACTTCTACGTCGCGATCACGTTCAACCCGGTCGAGGTCGCCGACAACATGAAGAAGTACGGCGGGTTCATCCCCGGCATCCGTGCGGGGCGTCCCACGGCCGAGTACCTGGACTACGTCCTCACTCGCATCACGCTGCCGGGTTCGATCTACCTGGGTCTCATCGCCCTGCTTCCGCTCATCGCCCTGGCGACGGTCGGTGCCAACCAGAACTTCCCGTTCGGCGGCGCATCGATCCTCATCATCGTCGGTGTCGGTCTCGAGACCGTGAAGCAGATCGACGCCCAGCTCCAGCAGCGCCACTACGAAGGACTCCTCCGATGACGCAGACCCCCGCCCGCCTCCTGATCATCGGCCCGCAAGGTTCGGGCAAGGGGACGCAGGGGGCCCGGATCGCCGACCATCTCGGCATCCCGACCATCTCCACCGGAGACGTCTTCCGCGCGAACGTGAAGGACGGCACCGAACTGGGGCTCAAGGTGAAGGCGCTCATCGACGCCGGCGACCTCGTCCCCGACGCCCTGACCAGCGAGATCGTCCGCGATCGGCTGTCGCAGGAGGATGCCGCGCACGGCTTCCTCCTCGATGGCTACCCGCGCAACCTGAGCCAGGTGGGCGACCTCGACGCGTTCCTCGACGGACGCGGCGAGCCCCTCACGGCGGTCATCGAGCTGTCCGTTCCCCGCGACGAGTCGATCTCCCGCCTCTCCCGTCGCGCTGCCGAGCAGGGCCGCGCCGACGATAACGAGGAGTCGATCGCGAAGCGGCTGTCGATCTACGAGTCGGAGACCGCACCGATCCTCGACGTGTACCGCGACCGCGGCATCGTCGACGAGGTCGACGGTGTCGGCTCGCTCGACGAGATCACCGAGCGGATCACCGCAGCCCTCGCGGGCCGCGGCATCACCGCCTGATGGTGTTCCGTCGATCGATCTACAAGACTCCCGCGCAGCTTCGCGCGATGGTGGAGCCGGGGCTGATCACCGCCGCCGCGCTCGACGCCGTGCGTCCGGCCGTCCGCGCCGGTGTGACGACGGCCGAGCTGGATGCGATCGCCGAGGCGACGATCCTCGCTCGCGGCGCGGAATCGAACTTCCAGCTCGTTCGCGGCTATCAGCACAGCACCTGCATCTCGGTGAACCAGGAGGTCGTGCACGGCATCCCGGGTGACCGGGTTCTGGAGCCGGGAGACATCGTCTCGATCGACTGCGGTGCGCAGTTCGAGGGGTGGAACGGCGATTCCGCCATCACGATCGTGATTCCCGACCCGGACCGTCCCGAGCTCGTCGAACGGCGCCGGCGTCTGTCCGACGTGACGGAGGGATCACTGTGGGCCGGTATCGCCGCGCTCGCCTCCGCCGCGCGCGTCGGCGAGATCGGCGACGCCGTGCAGACCTACATCGAGTCGTCGGGGGAGGACTACGGCATCCTCCGCGATTACGTCGGTCACGGGATCGGCCGCAAGATGCACGAGGGTCCGACGATCTTCAACTACCGCGTCGCGGACCTGGGGCCCGAGGTGCGTCCCGGCCTGTGCGTCGCCATCGAGCCGATGATCGTCGGCGGCGACGAGGCCACCCTGGTCGAAGACGACGACTGGACGGTCAGCACCGTCGACGGCGAGGACGGCTCCCATTGGGAACATAGTGTCGCCGTGCACGATGGAGGTATCTGGGTGCTCACCGCGCCCGACGGGGGCGCCTCGGGTCTCGCACGATTCGGCGTCACCCCGACCCCCATTTCTTGAGAGGACACGCACATGGCGACGGCCGCGCGCAAAACGAACTGGTTCGCGATCTGGGTCAGTGCGGGGGTGGTCGCCGTCCTCGTCGGCGTCATCGCCGTCGTCGCCGTCCTGAACACGCGCGCGACCGACCCCGGCCCGGTGCCCTCCTCGAGCGGTATCGACAAGCAGACCGGCGCGGTCACCTTCGGTGACGGACCCGACAAGGTCGCGACCTACGTCGACTTCATGTGCCCCTACTGCGGACAGTTCGAAGACGCTGAAGGCAAGACGATCGCCGGCCTGGTCGACGACGGCAGCATCACGCTCGAGGTTCACCCCGTGACCATCCTCGACCGCCTGTCGCAGGGGTCGGAGTACTCGAGCCGTGCGGCATCCGCCTTCTACGCCGTCGCCGAGGCGGATCCCGCCAACGCGTACGCCTTCTTCCGTGCGCTCTACGACAAGCAGCCCAAGGAGCAGACGCCCGGTCTCACCGACGACGAGCTCATCCAGCTCGCGAAGGACTCCGGCGTGAAGATGACCGCGAAGCTCGAGAAGGCGATCACGGACGGCGAGTACAAGTCCTTCGCCCAGTCGCAGCAGCTGCCCGAGGGAGCGACAGGCACGCCCACGCTCATGGTCAACGGCCAGGTCGTCCCCGTCACGTACGACCCCGAGAAGGACATCGTCGCGAACCTCACCTCGCGCTGACGCGCGACGCGCCCGAGTGGCGGGGGGCTCCGATATCACGTACACTAAATCTTTGGTGCGTTGCGCCTGTTTCGGCGTGTCACCACACATCCCACTCACCGCAGACCGACCGGTCTGCCAACTGTAAGCGAGCGTATGGCCAAGAAAGACGGTGTCATCGAGATCGAGGGCGTGATCTCCGAGGCTTTGCCGAACGCGATGTTCCGCGTCGAGCTCAGCAACGGTCACAAGGTCCTGGCCACGATCTCCGGAAAGATGCGGCAGAACTACATCCGCATCATCCCCGAGGACCGTGTGGTCGTGGAGCTGTCGCCCTACGACCTGACCCGCGGCCGCATCGTCTACCGGTACCGCTAGACCGGTCGAGAAGTAACGCCTCGCTCCTCCCGGAGCGTCGGCGAAGACAGCGAATCAGGAACATCATGAAGGTCAACCCCTCCGTCAAGCCCATCTGCGACCACTGCAAGGTCATCCGCCGCCACGGTCGCGTCATGGTCATCTGCAAGTCGAACCCGCGTCACAAGCAGCGCCAGGGCTGATGGGATGCCGCGCCCCGCGCGGCTCGCAGGCTCACAACTGAACACATCTCGGCAGGATCAGAACCCGCTCAGCGGGGGACACCTCGGGTCGGAGGCCCGGGCACCGGTCCTGCTCCACACCTCCACTTACTCCTAGGAGACATCGCATGGCACGTCTTGCCGGCGTTGACATCCCGCGCGATAAGCGCGTGGTGATCGCCCTCACCTACATCTACGGCATCGGCCGTACCCGCTCCGTCGAGATCCTCAGCGCGACCGGTATCGACGAGTCGATCCGCGTCAAGGACCTCAGCGACGAGCAGCTGGTTGCTCTCCGCGACCACATCGAAGGCACCTACAAGGTGGAGGGTGACCTCCGCCGCGAGGTCGCCGCTGACATCCGCCGCAAGGTCGAGATCGGCTCGTACGAGGGCATCCGCCACCGTCGCGGCCTGCCTGTGCGCGGCCAGCGCACGAAGACCAACGCGCGTACCCGCAAGGGTCCCAAGCGCACCGTCGCCGGCAAGAAGAAGGCGCGCTAAAGCGCCGCCGCCACAGGTTTAGGAGAACACTCACATGGCACAGGCCAAGTCCGCTGCGCGCAAGCCGCGCCGCAAGGAGAAGAAGAACATCGCGCTGGGCCAGGCCCACATCAAGTCGACGTTCAACAACACGATCGTTTCGATCACCGACCCCTCGGGTGCGGTCATCAGCTGGGCCTCCTCGGGTGGCGTCGGCTTCAAGGGCTCGCGCAAGTCGACCCCGTACGCCGCCGGCATGGCCGCCGAGTCCGCTGCGCGTCAGGCGCAGGAGCACGGCGTCAAGAAGGTCGACGTCTTCGTCAAGGGCCCCGGCTCGGGTCGCGAGACCGCGATCCGTTCGCTGACCGCCGCCGGCCTCGAGGTCGGTTCGATCCAGGACGTGACGCCCCAGGCCCACAACGGCTGCCGTCCCCCGAAGCGCCGCCGCGTCTGATCCTCGACGGATGCCGGGGGTTGCGACGCGTGTCGCGCCCCGGCATCCCGGACACAACTCAACACTTCACCAACTGCACGTGTCATATAGCGGTCACGTGACTGAAAGGAACACATAGTGCTTATTGCACAGCGTCCCACTCTGACCGAGGAGAAGGTCGGCGACTTCCGTAGCCGATTCGTCATCGAGCCCCTCGAGCCCGGCTTCGGCTACACGATCGGCAACGCCCTGCGTCGCAGCCTGCTGTCGTCGATCCCCGGTGCCGCGGTCACCAGCATCCGCATCGACGGTGTGCTGCACGAGTTCAGCACCGTCCCGGGTGTGAAGGAAGATGTCACCGAGATCATCCTGAACATCAAGCAGCTCGTGGTGTCGAGCGAGCGCGACGAGCCCATCACGGCGTACCTGCGCAAGACGGGCGCCGGCGAGGTCACGGCCGCGGACATCTCCGCCCCGGCGGGTGTCGAGGTCCACAACCCCGACCTGGTCATCGCGACGCTCAACGACTCGGCGAAGTTCGAGCTCGAGCTGACGATCGAGCGCGGCCGCGGCTACGTCTCGGCCACGCAGAACCGCAACGAGTACGCCGAGGCCGGTCAGATCCCGATCGACTCGATCTACTCGCCCGTCCTCAAGGTCAGCTACCGTGTCGACGCCACCCGTGCCGGGGAGCGCACCGACTTCGACAAGCTCGTCCTGGACGTCGAGACCAAGTCGTCGATCAGCCCCCGCGACGCCGTCGCATCGGCCGGTCGCACGCTGGTGGAGCTGTTCGGTCTCGCCCGAGAGCTGAACGTCGAGGCCGAGGGCATCGAGATCGGCCCCGCGCCGGTCGCCGAGGTCCTGACCAACGAGCTCTCGATGCCCATCGAGGACCTCGACCTGTCGGTTCGGTCGTACAACTGCCTCAAGCGCGAGGGCATCAACACGGTGTCCGAGCTCGTCGCCCTCTCGGAGACGCAGCTCATGAACATCCGCAACTTCGGTCAGAAGTCGGTCGACGAGGTCAAGGACAAGCTTGTCTCGCTCGGTCTGTCGCTGAAGGACTCGGTCCCCGGGTTCGACGGCTCGCACTTCTACGGCGGCTACGACGACGAGACCGTCTGATCGGATCTCGGTTCGCCGGGTCCTTTTGACTGACTTTCATTCCCAGGAGTAATTGACATGCCCAAGCCCACGAAGGGTGCCCGCCTCGGAGGCGGCCCCGCCCACGAGCGTCTGATGCTGGCGAACCTCGCCGCTTCGCTGTTCACGCACAAGTCGATCACCACGACCGAGACCAAGGCCAAGCGCCTGCGTCCGTTCGCCGAGCGCCTGGTGACCTTCGCCAAGCGCGGTGACCTGCACGCCCGCCGCCGCGTCCTCTCGGTCATCGGCGACAAGAGCGTCGTGCACGAGCTGTTCGCTGAGATCGCCCCCCTGGTCGCCGAGCGTGAGGGTGGTTACACCCGCATCACGAAGGTCGGCAACCGCAAGGGCGACAACGCGCCCATGGCCGTGATCGAGCTCGTCCTCGAGCCCGTCACCCCGAAGGCGAAGTCCGCCAAGAAGGCTGCTCCGGCCGCTGCCGCTCCGGCTGCCGCCGAGGAGCCCGCGGTCGAGGAGACCGAGGTCGAGACGCCCGCTGAGGACGCCGCCGACGCCGGTGCCGAGTCGCCCGAAGAGGGCGCCGCTGCCGAAGCCACCGCCGAGGACGCCGTCGCGTCCGAGGACGAGAAGGCCGACGAGGCCAAGTAAGGCTCCCTCCCCGGAGGGAATCCGAGGGCCCGCCCCCGTTTCGGGGCGGGCCCTTTCTCGTACCCCGGCTACGTGTGTGCGCGTGCCGCGCGCGTCCTCGCGGCGCGTGCCGCGCCCCGCGTCCGCCCGCCGCCCGTCCCCGGCCGCCCGTCCCCGCGTCCGGATCATGCGATCTCGACGAGAACATACGTCGCGAACCGTGCGCAGCGTGTGTCCTCGACGAGAGCACATGATGTGGGCCCAGGGGTGTCGACCCGGTGGTGTCCGCCCGCAGGTCTGGGCCCAGGGGTCTCGACTCGATGGTCTCGACCCGGTGGGCATCGGCCCGAAGGTATCGACCCGGAGGTGTCGGCCCGGGAACGCCGGCACCGCGGCCGGGGTCAGGGGGTGCGGGCGAAGGTGTCGCCGACGGCCCACTGGGCGAGCTCGACGCGGTACTCGAGCTGGGCGCGACTGTTCTCGACCTCGTCGATCGCGTCGCCGACGGCGTCGGCGTAGAGCCTGCCTCCGGCGGCGCCGGGATGGATGCCGTCGCCCGCCAGCAGGTCTTCGTGACCCGATACCGCGCCCGACCAGTCGGCGATCGTGACGCCCGGCACGCGGTCGGCGAAGGCGTGGAGCTCGTCGTTCACCCCCGGGATCCAGTCGCGCGACGCATGGGCCGTCACGAGCACGAGCGTGCGCCTCGGCCCGACGTCCTTCTTGAGCTGCGCGAGATCATCGGGGTCGATCGGCCCGTTGGTGCCGAGGCCCACGACGACGTAGTCGCGCAGCTGGCCCCGTGCCGCGAGTCCGTCGACGATGCTCACTCCGGCGCTCATCGAGCGCGACACCTTCGCGTCGATGTCGACCCCCGGCATCCGATCGATCAGTCCGCCTGCGGAGGCGAGCATGACCGAGTCGCCCACGGCGGTCACGCGGGCGCCGGCGACGCGTGCCGGAGCCGGGGGAGCGGGCCGGCCGTCGGGCGCCGTGCAGAGCCCGCCGTCGTCGGCGAGGTTGGCGCTCGGGCATTCGGGGCGCATCGGCGGATCGTCGCTGCGGAGGGCCGCTCCGGGCAGGGTGGCGTGGTCGGAACCGCGCGGACCTGCGCCGAGCGCCGCCGCTCCGTTCTCGACGACGGCTTCGCTCGAGGCCATGCTCGGCGCATCGGCGACGGCGGCAGTGGTCCCGGCCACGACGAGAGCTCCCGCGGCGAGGGCCGTGGTCGCGGTGAGGCGACGGGCAGGACCGCCTCGGAAGGCACGCCCGACGGTGCGTACGGCGGCGCGGAAGCCGAGCCGCCGTACGGGCTGCTCGATGAAGCGGTACGAGATCTCGGCGGCCAGCAGCGTCAGGATCAGGGTGGCCGCCGCGACCTCGACGGGCACGGCGACGTCGGGGGAGGCACCCGTCGTCGCGACGGTGAGGAGCACGACGAGGGGCCAGTGCCACAGGTAGATGCCGAACGACCGTTCCCCGACCCACCGCAGCGGCGCGACGTCGAGCACGCGCCCGAGCCAGGACCCCGGGCGGACGGCTGCGGCGATGGCGGTGACGGTGAGGACGGATGCCGCGAGCAGCAGACCCGGGAACGTCTCCGCACCGCGCCCCGGCGTCACGAAGGCCAGCGCGACGACCGCCGCGAGACCGAGCCCGCCGATCGTCGCCGGCACGCCCCGCGACCGCTCGGCCGGACGGATGAACGCCAGCGCGACGCCGAGCAGCAGGCCGAACGCGTGCGTGTCGGTGCCGTAGTACACGCGCGTCGGGTCCGCGCCGACGAGCAGCACCGCGGTGAGGACGGATGCCGCGGCCAGCGCGACGGCGACGATCACGCGCCCCCGGCGCAGCCGCAGCACGAGGGGGAGCAGGAGGGGCCACAGCAGGTAGAACTGCTCCTCGACGGCGAGCGACCAGAGGTTCCGCAGGAGTTCGGGCGCGGAGGAGTCGAGTCCGCCGAAGTAGGACGATCCGGCGGCGACCGCGACCCAGTTGTACGCGAAGGTTGCGGCGCCGGCCAGTTGCGATCCGAGGCCCACCAGCACGTCGCCGCCGACCATCCACGCGAGGGACGCGCTGACCAGGACCACCGCGCCGATCGCCGGGAGCAGACGGCGCGCGCGTCGCCGCCAGAACTCGAGCAGCCGGATCCGGCCGTGCTCCTCGTGCTCGCGCATCAGCAGGGTGGTGATCAGGAACCCGGAGATCACGAAGAACACGTCGACGCCGAGGAACCCCGCCGGCAGCGCGGGGAACAGGTGGTAGACGACGACGAGCAGGACGGCGATGGCACGGAGACCGTCGAGTCCTGGCAGGCGCGCGGGAGCGGTTCGGGGCATGGCTGAGGCAGTCGTCGAGGAGGGGTCGAGGGCTGGTGGGCGGAAGTCGGCATCCAGTCTACGAAGCCATCCTGAGCGCCGTCCGTCTCTTCCGACCCGCGTGAGGGCGGGATAGGTTGGCAGTACCGAGACACGGACGAGCGCCGCAGACGTCACCGCGATCGGGTCGGCGTGTCGTCCAGGGAAGGGCGGGCATCATGGCGGGCACCATCATCGTGGGAGTCACCGGAGCGCGGGTGTCGACGCGGGCCGTCGACTGGGCGATCGCCCGTGCGACGACGCGGCGGCAGGCGATCGAGCTGGTGTCGGTCGTCGGTGGGGCGATCGGTGCGATCGGCGAGGCGGAGGTCCTGGGAGCGGCGCAGACCGCGACTCAGCAGCTGCTCGACGGCGAGGCGAAGCGCGTGGCGGATGCCGGTGTCCCGGTGTCCACGCGGGTGGAGTCCGGCAATCCCGTCACGAAGCTCATCGAGGCGTCGAAGGATGCCGCCATGCTCGTGCTCGGCAGCGACTACCGGGGTCCCGGCACCGGGCCTTCGCGCGGAGTCCACGGCATCCGGATCGCGGCGGGGGCGACCTGTCCCGTCGTCGTGATCCCCGACCGCGACCTGGGTGAGGGGATGGGCGTCGTCGTCGGCATCGACGGCTCGGAGGTGTCGGAGCACGCGATCGAGTTCGCCGCCGCGGAGGCCGACCGTCTCGGCGAGCCGCTCATCGCGGTCAGCGTGTGGACTCCCGTGCACACGCCGCGGAACGCGATGGAGGTCTACCCCGACCTGTACCTGGCGAACATGCAGGCGACGACGGAGGAGGTGCTGGCGCTGTCGCTCGGCGGGCTCTCGGCCCGGTACCCCGATTTGCGTGTCGTGCGGCGCGTGGAGCGGGGGCACCCCTCGCACGTCCTGGCCGGGATCGCCGCCGATGCGCGCATGGTCGTCGTCGGGACGCATGGCCGCGGCACCCTTGCGCGGTTCCTGCTCGGGTCGATCAGTCAGGAGCTGCTGTCGCATCTGCCGACCGCCACCGCGGTCGTCCGCTGACATGGATGTGCACGGCCTCGTCCGTCGTGCGAAAGTGAGGGCATGACCCACACGGACACCGTCCTCGTCGTCGGCGAGGCGCTGATCGACATCGTCGAGCGGGACGGCACGGACGCCGAGCACGTCGGCGGCAGCCCCGCGAACGTCGCCGTCGGCATCGCGAGGCAAGGGGTGTCCGCCACGCTGCTGACCCGGCTCGGTCGGGACGACCGGGGCCGGCGCATCGCCGACCAGGTGACGGCGTCCGGCGCCGCGATCGATGCGGCGTCGTGGACGGATGCCGCGACCTCCACCGCGCGCGCCCGACTGCGCGCCGATGGGTCGGCCGACTACGAGTTCGACATCGTGTGGGCGCTCGATGCGGCAGCGGCCGAGGCGGCGGCAGCGGCGGCATCCGTCGTCCACTCCGGATCGATCGCTCTGTTCCTGCAGCCCGGGGGAGAGGTCGCCCTCGCGACGCTGGAGCGCGCCCGCGAGGCGGGGCGCATCGTCACGGTCGACCCCAACGTGCGCCCGGCGCTCGTCGGCGACGATCCTCGTCCGGTCGCCGAGCGTGCCTTCGCCGCGGCATCGTTGGTCAAACTGAGCGATGAGGATGCCGAGGCGCTCTACCCCGGCATGTCCGCCGAGCAGGTGCTCGAGGCGATCGCCGCGTTCGGACCGCAGGTCGTCGTCATGACGCGGGGCGGCGAGGGCGCGCTCGCTCTGGGAGCGGCGGGCACGGTCGAGGTTGCGCCGCTGAGCGTCGACGTGGCAGACACGATCGGTGCCGGCGATGCGTTCATGGCGAGCCTCATCACGAGCCTCGTCGACGACGCCGCGCTGCTGGCCGGCGACGTCGATGCGCTGCAGCGCGCACTCCGCCGCGCGGTCGTGACGGCGGGCATCACGGTCTCGCGCCCCGGCGCGAACCCTCCCACGCGCACCGAGGTCGACGCGGCGCTCTGACGGCCGCGGATAGGCTGGCATCGTGCGCCTGCGGATCGATCTCGCCTACGACGGCACCGACTTCCGAGGATGGGCGCGGCAGCCGAACCTCCGGACCGTGCAGGGCACGCTCGAGGCAGCCATCGCCAGAATCCTCGGCGGAGACCCGCGGCTGGTCGTCGCGGGCCGGACGGATGCCGGTGTGCACGCGTCCGCGCAGGTCGCCCACCTCGACCTCACCGAGGGGCAGGAGCGTCGCCTGCTGTCGGGCCGTCACCCCGAACCCGAGGCGCTCGCCGCCCGCCTGAACGGCGTGCTCGGGCCGTACCCCGATGTGTTCGTCCACCGCGTCGGCGTCGCGCCCGAGGGCTTCGACGCGCGCTTCTCGGCGGTCTGGCGACGTTACGCGTACCGGGTCGCGGACCGGACGACGGGCTACGACCCGTTGGAGCGCGGCAGGACGACCTGGGTCCCGGCATCCCTCGACGTCGCAGCGATGGATGCCGCGGCTCGCAGCCTCCGCGGGCTCCACGACTTCGCCGCGTACTGCAAGCCGCGCGAAGGGGCCACGACCATCCGGACCCTGCTCGAATACGGCTGGCACCGCGACGACTCCGGCGCGCTCATCGCCTCGGTGAAGGCCGACGCGTTCTGCCACAGCATGGTGCGGGCGCTCGTGGGCGCGTGCGTCGCCGCGGGAGAGGGGCGGATCGACGTCGCCCGCGTCGCGGAGATCCGCGACGAACTCACTCGGACGAACGAGATCAAGGTGCTGGCAGCGCGCGGATTGACCCTGACCGAGGTCGGCTACCCTGCGGATGAGCTCCTCGCGACGCGCGCCGAGCAGACGCGCGCGCGGCGTGAGCTCGACTGACCCCCGAGACGCAAAAAGAGGAACTCCCCCAGGCCGTGGCCCGGGGGAGTTCCTCTTTGCGATGGTTCGCGAGTGCCTTATGCCCGACGTGCGCGGCGCACCGAGGTCGCGACCGCGATGCTCGCACCGGCGAGAACGAGAACGCCGCCGCCGACCCAGAGGCCGAGGAGTGCGTCACCGTCGAAACCGGCGTTCGGCAGAGCGGTGCCGGGGTCGGTGCCGCCGTCGCCGGGGCCCGTTGCGGCGACCGCAATGGTCGTGGATGCCGACTCGCCGCTGTCCTGACCGACGGCAGCAAGCGTGTAGCTGCCGCGGGCGTTCGAGGGGAGGGTGACCGAGACGGCCGCCTCGCCCTGAGCGTTGGCTTCCTTGGTGATCGTCTGCGAGTCCTGAGCGGCGAACGCGACGAGAGCCAGGGTGGCGCCCGAGGCGTTGAAACCGGTCAGGGTGAACTCGACGGTCTCGCCGGCGGCGAAGTCGTCGAACGTCACGGTGCCGGACTCGCCCGGAGCCAGCGAGCTGGGCGCGTCGACGACGTCGGGGTCTGCGGGGTAGGCGCTCGCGACGGCCGGCGCCGCGAAGACCGCCGCGATGGCGACGGCGAGAGCTGCCGCAGCCTTGCTGATCTTGTGCTTCATGGTGAGTGCTTTCGGTCGTCGTGAGGTCGAGGCGTGGACGGCAAAGAAAAATCCAACCGGCCGCCCCTCGTTGGTTGGACATAGCCAGTATTCAGGAATCGCTCAGTATCAGCAACTATTTGGGGTTTCGATCAGGTAAACAACGACTCACTCCGACACATCCCCGGCGATCGGCACCCGGCATCCGCCCTTGTAGACTGTCGGCACCGCGGGGAGGGGTCATGATGCGGATGAGAACCATGCGTCTGGCCGCGGCCGCCGTCGTCGTGAGCGCCGCCGTCGTCCTGTCGGGCTGCGGGCCGGCGCCCTGGGCTACCGCGCCGTCGCCGACATCGTCGTCGGCTCCCGCTCCGTCATCGCCGCCGCCCGTCGTCGCACCCCCGGTCGAGAACGACCTCTCGAGCGGGTCGACGCAGCGCGATCTGACCGCCGGCGCGGTGAGCGTGGCGGTCAACTACTGGTCCGAGCTGCGCATGGACCGCTGGACGCCCACCGCCGTCAAGCCGGTGAGCCTGTCGCTCGTGACGACCGTGAAGCCCAACGACGGCCAGAAGGTCTATCTGCAGAAGGCGACGATGCTGGCGATCCCCGCCAACGCAGACGAGACGTTCCCCGCACTGGAGCCGCAGGTCGACCAGGCGAGCGTGAAGAACGGTTACCTCGTCCTCAAGCCCTACAGCTACTCGCAGACCTTCAACGTCGGCCAGGTGCCCGAGAACGCGACGTACGTGACGCTGCAGTTCACGTACGACTTCCTGGTGCAGACCAAGCCCAAGGCCGACGAGTACGCGAAGCAGACCGCGACCGACACGGTGACCGTCGCCATCGCGCAGCAGGCGGCATCCGGTTCGGAATAACGGTCCTGCGGTCCATCCGCCAACCTCAAGAACCTCAAGATCCGGTAAAGGCCGCCGCGAGGGTTCCCGAACTCCCGGGTCCGCGCTCGTCCACGCCTCTAACGTGAAGGACGTGGCACTGGCGGCGGCGACCCGAACCCCGCCGCCGGTGCCCTCCACCCCTTCGATCGAACGAGGTTCGCGCATGTCCACCCGTCCCCTGGCCCGCCGTCGGCTGGCCATCGTCGCGCTGGCAGCCGCGGCCGCACTCTCGTTGTCGGGGTGCTCGCAGATCGTCGAGGCGTTCAACGGCATCTCGAGCACGAAGGACAACGCCCAGGCTGTGCCGGTGCCCAACGCGACACCCGCCGCGGGCACGACCGAGATGCCCTTCGACTCGCAGTTCACCTATGACGGCTCCGTGCAGATGACCTATGAGGTCGCCGACGGCCTGCAGATCATCCTCGACTTCTGGGCGGTCGACTCGAAGCGCACGCGCGAGTGGCACCCCGACAACCCGAAGACCTTCGGGTTCGCCGTCAACGTCAAGGACACGCGCGTCGATGAGAAGGCCGTCCTCAAGCAGAAGCGTCGCGTCTTCCTCTCGAACGTGACGATCAGCTCGCAGACCGCGCAGACGTCCAACCAGGTCAGCTCGCCGTTCCAGTTCAGCGCCGACCCGCGCACACTCGTGCCGACCGACACGATCCGCTCGAACCGGGGTCTGCTCATCAACAGCTACCAGGGCGGTCTGCTCGTCCCTGAGACGACCATCAACCAGCTGCCGCAGGACACGTACGGCATCACACTGCAGTTCGCGCTCGACATCTGGGTCGAGGGCACCGCGGACGACGACAAGAGCTTCGCGCAGCAGACGGTCTACCCCGTCATCCCGATTGCGATCTATCCTCGTGATACAGAGACCGACGAGTCCACGGGGGGAACAACCGGCGGCACGTCGGGAGGAGACTCCCAGGGCACGACGGGGACTGACGGTTGGACATCGACCGGCGGTACCGGCGGTCCCACCACACCGTGAATCCAGTTCGAGGAACCGACGTGACAAGTCCGTACATCCCCGGCCCGCAGGGCTGGCAGCCCGCGCAGCCTCCGGGTGGGGGGTGGCAGGATCCGAACGGGGCGCAGTCGCAGCAGCCGTCGTGGCCCGTGTCGCAGCAGCCCGCGCAGCCGCAGCCTGTTCAGCAGCAGCCCGTTCAGCAGTGGCAGGACCCCGCCGGTGCATGGGCTCAGCCCGTCGGCGCGTGGCAGGATGCCGCGCCGCAGGGCTCGTGGCAGGGTGCGCCCGCGCAGGGCGGCTTCGCTGCGGCGCCGTCCGGTCCGGGCGACATCGTCCCCGTCGACGAGTTCGCCGACGACTTCTCCTCCGTGCTCGAGAACTCCTCGGTGCACCGCTCGACGATCGGCTGCATCGTCCCGGCGTACAACGAGGCCGAGTCGATCGCCGATGTCATCCGGTCGCTACTCGAGCAGAGCCGCGTGCCCGACGTCATCCACATCGTCGTCAACAACACCTCGGACGACACCGTGAAGATCGCGTCCGAGTTCTCGGGACCCCACGAGGTCGAGACCGAGCTCGGTCTGCAGTTCACCGAGGTCTTCGTACACGACATCGGCAAGAACCCCGACAAGAAGGTCGGTGCCCTCAACTACGGTTACGCCCTCGTCGAGGGGTACGACTACCTGCTGGGCGTCGACGGTGACACGACCGCCGACCGCCGCGCGGTCGAGTACCTCGAGAACGAGGCCGTCGCCGATTCGCGTATCGGCGGCATCTCCGCGATCTACACGATCGACGACCGCCCCATCAAGGGCTTCATCGCCAAGTGGCTGATCGCCGGTCAGCGCACCCAGTTCGCCGCGTTCAACATGCAGAACCTGCTGCGCGGACGCAACATGGCCGTGCTGGGCGGGCAGTTCTCGATCTTCTCGACGACCGCGCTCCGCGACATCATGAAGGAGAACCACCAGAACTCGCCGTGGGTCAAGGACTCCGAGGTCGAGGACTCGCTGCTCTCCCTGCAGATCAAGTCGGCCGGCTACCTCACCAAGATCAGCCCGTTCGCGCGGGCGGATGTCGGCGGCATGACCACGCTCAAGGGCTACGACGCCCAGCAGGTCAAGTGGACCTACGGCGCCATCGAGCTCATGTGGCCCGGCCAGCGCGGCGACACGAAGGGTCAGCCGTTCCACCCGAACCTGCGTCTGCGCTGGTTCGAGCAGTTCTCGATGCTCACGAACTTCTTCGTCCGCGTCGCGTTCATCACGCTGCTCATCGCCTCGCTGTCGATCAACGCGTTCGTCTTCTCGCCGTGGTGGCTGCTGCCGCCCCTCGTGGCAGCCGGGCTGAACTTCCGCATGGCGCGGTCGATGCAGAAGGCGAACGGACGCGATATCGCTTTCGCGGTGCTGCTCTTCCCGGCCGAGATCTTCATGTGGATCCGCATCAGCCACTTCATCCGATCATGGACCCGCTTCCTCTCGAAGAAGAAGGTCGACAACTGGGCGCTGCAGGCGAGAGCCGAGAAGGGCGGCGTGAGCTTCGGCCACTGGACGCCGTTCATCATCCTCGGCATCGTCGCGATCGCGATCGCCGTCATCTGGAACCTCCTCGACCCCGTGACGCAGTCCGCGATCCTGTGGGTCGGCTGGCCCATCGTCGGCGTCGTCACGGTGCTGCAGACCCTCACGATGGCCATCAAGCTGTTCCAGCGTCACCAGGGCTATAAGGTCTGATCCGCGCGGGCGCGGTGTCCGCGCGCCTGGGTTGTGTGGGGGCGTTGGGTGCGCGCGGATGCAATAGTTCGGTCGCGACACGCCGCGAGCGGGGGCGTGGATGCCGGGTGTCGCCCGGCATCCATTGCATCCGCGAACGGCGTGGGCATCTGCAGCCGCACCCGCGCGCCTAGTCATTCCTCGGGTGTCGAATCATCACGGGGTTTTACGCCGCTGGGTGATTCGGGGAGAGGCCGGGGCGGCGCCGGGGCCGATTTGGGGGCCAGGTCGGGCCTGGCGTTCGCGGATGCAATAGTTTGACCGCGACACGCCGCGTTTCGGGGCGTGGATGCCGGGTGTCGGGCGCCATCTATTGCATCCGCGCACGCACGCACGCACGCACGCACGCCGCACGCCCGCGCACCAGACCACGCCCGCGCACCACCGCGCCCGCGGCCCGGCCCGGGTCAGGCGCTGGCGACGGTCTCGGAGGTGAGGCGGTAGCCCACGCCGCGGACGGTCTCGATGTACCGCGGGTTGTTCGGGTTGTCGCCGAGCTTGCGGCGCAGGTTCGTCATGTGCGCCTCGATGGCCCGCTTGTCGGCCTCGCCGACGAAGTAGCTCGTGACGTAGGACTCTCCGCGCAGCACGAGTGTGAGGTCCGCCTTGCTGCGCACGCGTCGCTTGGACTCCATGAGGGTCGACAGCAGGTCGAACTCGGTGCGTGTGAGCGTCAGCTCGCGTCCGGCGACGAGAACCACGCGGTGCTCCGCGTGCACGGCCAGGTCGCGGTGGACGGTCCACCCGGGTCCGCCGACGGGCGGGGTCGCGGATGCCGGGGCCACAGCGTTCCCCGGGTGCGCACCCTGCGGCACGAGCCCCTGCCCCGGAGCACCCTGTCCCGGAGCGCCCTGACCGGGCGCACCCTGCCCAGGTGCACCGCCAGGCGCACCGTCCGGAACACCACCCGGAGCACCCTGCGGCGGAACACCCCACTGTCCCGGTGGCACGATGACCGCGCCGCCCTGTTGCGGGTCGGGGTAGACGGGCGTCATGACGCGCTCGTCGAACACCGGGCTCGTCGGCGCGGGATCGTACTGCGGCTGCGCGGCGGGGCGCGCACCGGGGAAGGAGGGGCCGGCGGCATCCTGTCGCGGAGCAGCGGCCACAGTCGTGCCGGTCGCCCGCGGGCGACGCAGAAGCGACTCGACGCGCGCGCGGAGCTCGCGCGGACGGAACGGCTTGACGACGTACTCGTCGGCACCGGCTCCGAGGCCGAGGACGACATCGGCTTCCTCTTCGAGACCGGTGATCATGATGATGTAGGTGTCGCTCTGCGCACGGATGCGGCGTGCGGCCTCGAAGCCGTCGATGCCGGGCATGTTGACGTCGAGCGTCGTGATGAGCGGCTGGTACGACAGCACGGCGCGCACGCCGTCGATTCCGTTGCCGACCGAGACGGTCGAGAACCCCGCCGCCTCGAGCACCTCGACGATGAGGTGCCGGATGTCCGGATCGTCCTCGACGATGACCGCTGTCTTATGCATCGACATCGAATCGCTCATCGCCGACTGCCCCCCGATCCAGTATGAAAGTCGGTCCTCATGCTACACAGGCCTCAGCGAACGCCCTGCGTCAGTTCGACGCCGGCCTGAGGCCAGTACACGCCGGCCGCCGGTCCGCCGTTGCAGGTCCCGTCGCTCTCTCCGGGCGGCTTGATCCAGAGGTTCGTGTCGACGACGTCGTCGTGGAAGGTGCCGCTGGGCTCGCCGACGGTCTGCCCGGGAGGGTTGCACCACTCACCGCCGGAGCTCGCCGTGCCGTTGCGCGACGTGTCGACGATCGCGTGGGCACCGCCGAGCAGCTGCGAGAGCGCCGCCGCGTAGGTGAACTCGTCGGCGGATGCCTGATAGTTCGAGACGTTCGTCGCGAACCCGCGGACGCGGTCGATGACGCCGGTCTGCCCGATGAGGTCGGCCATCTTCTCCGCCGGCAGCCAGTTGCTGTGTCCGCCGTCGAGGTAGATCCAGGTGTTGGCGGTCGTCAGCTCGTCCACGGCGGTGCTGAGCTGACGCGCGCGCTCGCCGATGTTGCCGCACTCCTCCGACAGCGCGATGCTGTCGGGCTCGAGGATGAGGATCTTCTGCACCTCGGGTGCGGTGTCGAGTGCCTTGCCGATCTCGCCGAGCCAGACGGGGTAGTCCTGCTCCGACAGGCCGCCCGCGGAGTGGTTGCCGCAATCGCGTCCCGGCAGGCCGTAGACGACGAACGCGGCGGAGCGGCCCTGATCGCGCGCCTGCGAAACGAGGTCGAGGACGGTGCCACCGGCGGTGCCGATGGGGTCCTGCTCGGGGGTGAGCCAGTACGCGGTGGGCTGTTCCGCGAGGTAGGTGGCGGCATCCTTCTCGTCACCGGACAGGTCGCGGGATGCCGCGGCCGCCTTCGCCTGCGCCGGCGCGATGATCGTCGTCCCCACGTGCGGGGGCTGCGCGGTGAGCGCGTGGAAGCCGCGGGTCACGGCGCTGCCGACGACGCCGACGAGCACGAGGACGAGCACGAGCGCCGCGAGGATCGCCACGGGGACGAGTACGCGGACCGAGGGCATCCGCAGCTTCCTGGGAGCCACTCTTGAACTCTAGCCATAGGCTTGATGCTCGATGATCACCGTTGTCTCGTACAACCTGCGCAAGCACGCCGCAGCGGGCGAACTCACCGAACTGGTGGGCCGCTACGACGTCGACGTGCTGTGCCTGCAAGAGGTGGACACGACCGACATGCCCGAGCGTATCGGCGGTCTCGTGCTCGCCGACGCGACCCGCTCGAACCGGCTGGGGCTCGCGATCTACTACCGCGAGAACGGGTTCCGCCCCGGCGCGAGCAAGACGTTCTCGCTGAAGAAGTCGTTGCACGACATCGTGTTGAAGCCGGCGGACGAACGGATGCTGGGCCTCAGCCTGCACGACATCGACTCGGGCATCGACTTCATCGTGTCCTCGTTCCACGCGGCTCCGCTGACGGCGTTGAACTCGCTGCGGCGGCACCAGATCCGCGCCGCCCTGCGCGAGCTGTCGACGCTCGGCAAGGGGGCGCCGATCCTCATGGTCGGCGACTTCAACTACCCCGTCTTCAAGGAGAACCTGGGGCAGGTGATCCGCGAGAGCGGCTACGAGCTGAGTCTCAGCGACGCGCGCACGTACACGCGGTACAAGTTCTTCAAGGGCTACTACGACTTCGCGACCTCGAGCGGGTTCGAGATCGAGCAGGTCAAGACACTCCCGCAGGGGGCGAGCGACCACCTGCCGATCCTCGTGACGGCGAAGCCCATCCAGCGGAAGTCGTCGAGCGTCGCCTGAGCCCGAGGGGCTGCGTCAGTCGTCGGTGCGGTCGCGGCGGCGGCGCACCGCCGAGGCGATCACGATGACGGCGCCGGCGGCGAGGAGCGCACCGGCTCCGATCCACAGGCCCATCAGCTGATTGCCGTCGAACCCGGCCCGCACGAGCGGATCGCTGCTCTTGGACGAGTCGATGACGGCGCTCGACGTTCCGCCGGTCGAGGTCGCGGAGATGGCGGCGATGTTGTAGACGCCGCGCGCATCCGACGGCAGGACGATCCGGATCGCGGGGAGCGCGCCTGACGCATCCGACTCGAAGGCGGCGCTCGCCGTCGAGATCGACATGCGCACCATGGCGAAGCGCGCACCGGCGCCGTTCTCACCGGTGACGGTGACCGTGACGGTCTCGTTCGGCGCGAAGGTGCGGGAGTCGCACGAGAACTCGATGGTGTCGCCCGGACCGGCACCGGCGGCATCCGACGAACAGGCGTCGACCGGCGGGTAGATCGTAGAAGCGCTCGCGACCGCGGGCGCGCCGAACGTCAGGGCGGAGAGAAGAAGAATCGTGACGAGGGCGCGGGGGGAACGGCGCATGGGTGCTGCTTTCAGGCGAGGTACGTACCTGAGTGTAACCGAGGCGCTCCGACCTGGGATTTCCTGCAGGTGACGGTTGCGCAACGCCTCAGTCGAGCGAGAGCCCGGTGCCCGCCGGCGCGCAGGACGCCCGCACGATCGGAGGCAGCGAGGCGTCCGCGGTGGGGGTGACCCATGCTTCGGCGTCGCGGATGCCGGTGTCGGCGGTGACGTCGACGGTCACGGTCGCGGACTCGCCGGGCTTCAGGTCGGCGGAGTACGAGAGCACCTGCCGCCCGCCGACGATGGCGCCGCCGAACGCGCGGTCCGTCGGGGGAGTTGCGGTGCTGATCGTGAAGCCCTTCGGCAGGTAGATCTCACCGACGGTGCGCGCGGTTCCGGCCGGCACGCCATACAGGCCTCCGCCGGTGATGTACTCGGGCAGCGAGGCGGCGTCGGCGGGGGCGTCGTTGGTCAGGCTGACGGTCAGCGACAGCGTGCGGGGGGTGGTGCCGGTTCCGCACCCCGACCAGCCGAGCCGGACGTCGGGCGTCATGTAGTAGTCCATCTTCGACCCCGTGCCGTCGTTGAAATAGACACCGAATCGGGCGGTGTCGGCGTCGCTCGCGGGGGGAGCACCGGCCAGGGTCGTTCCGGACAGGACCTTCTCGTCGTCCTCGTTCGCGCTCCAGAGGTACAGACGGTGCTCCGACCCGGCGCGACCGAGGGCGCTGATGAGCGCGCCGGGATCGACCTGCCCGCTCGTCATCGCGGTGAACACCGCCCCCGCAGCTGAGGCGAAGAACGCGTCCTGCTGCCGCGGGTCCTCGTACCGCAGGTACACCTCGTTGAGCAGGAGCTGAACGGCGTTGTCGCTCGTCAGCTCGTCGCCGGTGGGGAGCCGCACCGGTCCGGTCGCTTCGAGCAGGTACGACAGCGCGACCGGGTCGATCGACATGACGCTGGTGACGTCGCGTCCTTCGCGCTTCGCGAACTCCTGCGCCAGCCGGGCGGTCAGCGAGAAGTCCGGGACCTGCGTGACGTTCTGGATGTAGCGTCCCGGCTTCGCGCCGTAGAGCGAGGCGTATTCGCCGAGATCGAGCACCGAGTCGTCGTACCGGTCGAAGTCTCCGGACGCCAGCTGCCCGTCGAGCTCGATCGCGCCCTTGTCGGTGCGGAGCAGGGTCGACGCGCCGACGATCCCGCCCAGCGACCGCCACTCGGCGTTGTTCTGCACGAGCAGCAGGTGCTCTCGGGGCCCGTCGGCGCCGAGCATCGACGGCAGCAACCGGCTCGCACGCGAGAGGGCGTCGGTTCCCGACGCGACCTCCGACAGCAGGCCGTCGAGCGTGTCGACGGCGTCTGCGAGGGGAGCGACGAGGGGAGCGCGGTCGATCGCCTCGAGGTCGTCACGAGCGGATGCCGCGACCCGGGCCCCGTTCTCGGCGGGACCTGCGAGCGCTGCGAAGACCGAGGCGTCGATGCGCCCGTCGACGGGGACGAACGCCTCCACGCCGAAGCCGTCCGCCACTCCGGCGATCGGTTTGGCCGTGCCGGTGACGACGTCGTCGACCGCGGCGGCGGCATCCGCGATGGCAGCCAACTGCGGACCCACCCACGGAACGTCTTCGGCGCCCCGCCAGAGGGGGTCGGACGTCAGGTCGCGGGCCGACGAGGTGTGGCGCCCCACTTCGTCGAGCGCGGCGGTCGCCGCCGAGAGGTCGCCGATGTTCTGCGCGATCCCGGGCGCCTGCTTCTGGGCGGAGGCGAGGTGGTCGTAGGCGAGGAAGCCCCGGACGCCGATCCATCCGACGACGAACAGCACGAACAGCAGCGCGAGTCCGAGAACCCACACGACGACGCGGCCCACGGTGCGGGCGGCAGGGGGCAGGAAGGTCTCGGGCATCGGCACGATCCTACGGTGATGCCGTATCGGCGGTGTATCAGGGGGCGAAGACCGCGCGCTCCCACCGGTCGCCGCCCGAGACCTGAGCGTGCGCCGCGGCCTCGCTCGCGGCCTCGCGGAGGCGATCGAGGTCGTAATCGGCCAACGGGGCCGCCGCCACGCCGATGCTCGCCGATAGACGGATCGGCACGGCGGGCTGGTCGGTCAGCGTGCCGATGCGGTCGAGCAGTCGAGACAGCAGACCGCGCACGGCGGTGTCGGGGCGGGGGAGGAGGACGAGGATCCGCGTCGGCGAGACCGCGTAGATGTCGGCTTCGGGCGGCATGACGGTGCGGATGTCGTCGGCGAAGCGCGCCGTGATGCGCTGGAAGGCCCGGCCGCTCGAGGCGTCGAGGAGCTCGCCGGCGTCGTCGAGGCGCACGTCGATCAGTGACCACCAGCGGTCGCCGGCGTCCTTGGCCCGAACCAGTCGGTCACGAGCGACGCCGAAGAACTCGACGGTCTGGCGCGGGTCCGAGGACTGCGCACCGCGGCGGACGAGGTAGAGCAGCGTCACGAGGGCGCAGATCAGATACAGCAGCGCCACGACCTCGTTGAGGTCGTACAGGTTCTGCAGGTCGGACTCGGTCTCGCCGATCGTGCCGTCGGCGACGCGCACGAGTCCGTCGATCGCGACGAGGAGCGCGAGGCCGACGAACCCGCACGAGACCACGATGACCGGCAGCGACATCTCGCGTTCGGGTTTGCGTAGGCGCAGCAACTCCCACGCGGCGAGCCCGGCGGTGACGGCGGCGAGGAGGAACGAGACCCGGAACACGGCGCCGTAGGCGAGCGTCTCGGCGGTGAGGCCGAGGGCGATGGTGGACGCGCTGAACACGACGATGGTCGGGATCAGCATGATCGGCTCCCGGCCGCGGCGGGCGCGCAGGCCGATCCACACGAAGGCCGCCGCGCACAGGATCGGGCCGTGGGCTGCTCCGCGGAGCGCCGCGGAGCCGATCTGGTCTGCCGCGACGAGCAGGTAGCAACTCAGCATCGCCAGCGCGAAGCCGGAGGACCAGATGGAGGCCGCTCGTCCGGGATAGGGCAGGAAGCCGAGCCCGATCATGATGATCGTGCAGGTCGTCGCGACCGCGACGAGCACGATCGTCACATCGATGTGCTCCATCAGTACGCCCCCTCGCTGCGGCCTGCGGCGGGCAGACGAACCGTGACGGTCGTCCCGCGTCCGAGAGCGCTCTCCACGGTGATGCTACCCCCGTGGCTCTCGACGATGTCGCGCGCGATCCCCATACCGAGACCCGTGCCGGGCACCCCGCCCTCCTGCGCGGTCTGCGCGCGGAAGTAGGGCGTGAAGACCTTCTCGACGTCGTCGGCGGACATGCCGATCCCCTCATCGGCGATGCTCACAGCGACCCAGCCGTCGTCGTCGACGGCGGCTGCGACACGGAGCGTCCCGCGATCGCTGTACTTGATCGCGTTGCTCAGGATGTTGTCGATCACCTGTCGCAGGCGGAACTCGTCTCCCTCGACGACGAGCGGCCCCGCGACGACGGTGTCGAGCGCCAATTCCGACGCGGATGCCGCAGGTGTGAACGCCTCGATCGCGGAGGTGACCAGGTCGGCGGCGTCGAAGCGGGTCTGCTGCTCATCAGCATCCGTCGCCGGGGCGAGGATCCCCTGGATGAGGGTGAGCATGCGCTCGCTCGCGGACTCGATGACGTTCACGTGATCTCGCTGCGCCGGGCTGAGGGGGGCGCCTTCGAGAAGAAGATCGGCGTGGCCGAGGATCGCGGTGAGAGGGTTGCGGAGCTCGTGGGCGACGACGCGCGAGACGTGCGGGCGTTCGTGCTGCGCCTCGGCCACGGCGGTGAGGTCTTCGAGTTCGACGACGAAGGTGTCCTCGCCGATCGAGTTCGCTCCGGCCGGGCGGATCGAGAGTCCGAGGGCGCGCCAGGTTCCGCTGCGGTCGAACAGCCACAGCCGCTCGCGTTCGACGATCTCGCCGCGGCCGGCGCGTGCGAGCGCGGTCTCCGTCGGCGCCAGAGCACGGCCGCGGTAGGCGGAGTACTCGACCGCACCGCCGAGGGGGAAGCGGAGGTCCTGCGCGTCGAGCGAGTAGAGCTCGCGGTAGGCGGCGTTCGCCGAGACGATCTCGCCTCCCCGAGCGACCCGGGCGAGGGCGACGGTGATCGAGTCGAAGACCGTGTTGACCCGGTGCTCGGCCGACTGGACGCGTTCCAGCGTGCTCGCCAGGCGCCGTGCCTGATTGCGGGCGAGATTGCGGAAGGCGCGGATCCGGTAGGCCCCCACCGAGATCGTGATGGCGAGGAAGGCGAGGGCCAGCAGGATGATCAGCAGTTCGACGATCACGCCGGGCGAGAAGTCCCAGTGCTGGGGGTCGGCCAGGTTCATCAAAGCGACGGCGGCCAGCGACGCCACGATCTCGAGGTTGCCGTAGTACGTCGCGATCCAGGCGATGGGGAAGACCCAGAGGAAACCGAGGCTCGGCTGGCTGAGGGTCAGGAACCCGATCGCGACGATGTCGACGAGCGGGAGGACGAAGGCCGAATGCTTGGGGATCCGTGCCCACGGTGTGACGAGTGTCGCGATCGAGGCGATCACGATGACGAGGATGCCGAAGAGGAAGCCGGGGGTGGCGAGCAGCCCGACGTCGAGGACACCGACGGCGACGGTGATCGCCACGACGCTGAAGGTGAAGATCAGCTGCCACTGCCACACCGACCGTACGCGGGTGCCGATCAGTTGGTTGTCCGCCCAGCGGCTTTCTACGGCGCGGCTCACAACTGCGTGGCTATCGGTTCTCGGCATCAGGGTTACTCCGCCGCCAGTGTGGCACGGATCGATGGGGGCCGTCAGAACGCGGTCTCTCCCGGCGCGAGCGCGGCGCGGGCGGTCTTGACGAGGATGACGAAGTCGCCGACGAGCGTCCAGTTCTCGACGTATGACAGGTCGAGGCGCACCGATTCCTCCCACGACAGCGACGACCGGCCGCTGACCTGCCAGAGCCCCGTGATGCCGGGCTTGACGAGGAACCGTCGGTGCACGTGATCGGCGTAGAGCTCGACCTCGCGGGGGAGCGGAGGGCGGGGGCCGACGAGGGACATCGACCCGCCGATGACGTTGAACAGCTGGGGGAGCTCGTCGAGGCTGAGCCTGCGCATGATCCGGCCGATCGGCGTCACGCGGGGGTCGTTCTTCATCTTGAACAGGACGGCGTTGCCGGCATCCCGGTCCTGCTCCATGAGCGCCGCCAGGCGGTCTTCGGCGTCGGTCACCATCGAGCGGAACTTCAGCATCGTGAACTCGCGGCCGCCGTGACCGACCCGCTTCTGCCGGAACAGCACCGGGCCGGGGCTCGAGAGCCGGATCGAGACGGCGAGGAAGGCGAGCAGGGGGCTGATGAGAGCGACGCCCAGGGATGCCGCGGTGACGTCCATGATGCGCTTGGCGACGCGCTGACCGCCGCTGAAGCGCGGGGTCTCCACGTGGAGGAGGGGCAGGCCCGCGACGGGACGGCTGCTGATCCGAGGGCCGGCGATGTCGGCGATGCCGGGCGCGAGGACGAGGTGCTGCCGGCCGGCCTCGAGGCCCCACGAGATCTGCTTGACCTTGTCTGCCGGAAGCTCGTCGGTGCTGGTGACGACGACGGTGTCGGCCTTCGACTCCTCGAGCGCCGCGTTCAATGCCGACAACGAGCCCATGATCGGAATGTCGGTGTCTTCGATGATGTCGGCAGTGGCCCCACCGGGCACGCACGCGCCGACGACGTGGTAGCCCGCACTCGGCGTGCGCAGGAGCTCGTGGGCGATGTCGACGACGGATCGCCGAGACCCCACCAGCAGCACGCGCGCTGAATACGCGCCTGAGCGCCGCTGGGCGATGAGCCATTGCCGCCACAGCCACCGCTCGAACAGGAGGACGAGGATGCCGAGGGGAAGGCTGAGCAGGAGGAAGCCGCGTGCCACCTCGATCTGGGTGAGGAAGGCGAAGATCGCGATGACGCCGAAAAGGGTGACGCTGGAGCGTGCGGTGCGGGCGTATTCCGCGCTTCCCGCGCCGATGACCCGGTGGTCGCGGGTGTCGGCGAGGCCGAGGGTCAGCATCCACACGAAGATCAGTGCCGCGGAGAAGACCCAGTACGAGATCTCGCCGGCGACGCGTCCTGTCTGGATCGCGAGGTCAGCGGCGCCGAAACCGAACCAGGCGATCTGCGTGCCGTAGACGACCCAGATGAGGACGAGAAGGTCGCTGACCCAGAGGCGGCGCGCGTACGTGCGCCGCCAGTTGCGCGTCGGCGCGTCACGACGGACGCGAATGACCGTCGCGTCGTCGCCCTCTGCTCTCGTCGTCATGGTGCTCGCCATGCTTCCGCCGCTCCCCCCGGGACGTCCACTCCCTCGGCGCACGTTAGCAGGGTGGTGTAACGGGGGTGTGACGACCGTGACGTCATGCGTCGGCGCTCGTGAGGGCGGGGAGGCGGAGCACGGCCGATACGCCGTGGCCGGCGGCGGAGGTCACGGTGACGTCGCCGCCGTTGCGTCGCGCGAGGTCGCGCGCGTTGCCCAGCCCGAGCCCCACCCCGGACGAACCGCGACCCTCGGCCTCCGGCCCGCGGTAGAACCTGTCGAAGGCGTGGCTCAGGGTGGTCGGTGACATGCCGGGTCCGTCGTCGGTCACTGAGATGAGTACGTCGTCATCAACACGGGTCGCCTCGAGTGTCACCGTGCCGTTCTCGGCGAAGGTGATGGCGTTCGACACCAGATGCGACAGCGCGCGCTCGGCGTCGCCGTCGTTGGCCCGCACGACCAGGCCGCACGAGTGGGTGATGATCGAGGCTCGTCGGGTGCCCGCCTCGGTGGCGTACGCGCTCTCGACGCGCGCGAGAAGGGAATCGACCGCGATCGCGTCGCTGCTCTGCGACTCGCGAGCATCGATCATCGTGTCGATGAGGCCTCTCAGCCGCTCCGCACCGCGCCGGGCGGCGTCGAGCCAGGAGCGCTGCTCGTCGTCGAGTCGGGTGTCGAGCAGCAGGTCGGTGTAGCCGAGCATGTTGGTGAGGGGCGTGCGCAGTTCGTGACTGGTCGCGACCGCGAAGTCCTCGCGCTGGCGCTGCAGCTCGAGCTGTTCGGCGAGGGCGGCGACACGGGCGCGTTCGGCTCGCGCGATGTCTTCGGCCGCGGTGAGGGCCAGAGCGGCGTTGACGCGCCCTTCGTACCGCGCCGCCGAGACGAGGATGCTGAAGACGCCGACGGTACTCATGAAGACCACGAGGATGACGGGCGAGGTGCGAGACGCCGCCAGGTCGAAGCCGAACGACCCGCCGGCCGTCAGCGTCAGGAGCAGCGCGGCGACGCACGTCAGGAGCGACAGCGAGATCGCGACACGGATGGGAAACCGCAGGCACGCGGCGGCCAGCACGGCGAACACCAGGAAGGTCACGTGCGTGGCCCCGCCGGGACCGAAGGTGAGGAACAGCGTCGCTGCAGCGACCAGCGCGTAGACGGCCACCTCGACCGGACGGGCGCCCTGCGACTCGCGTGGCGGCAGCACGGCCAACGCGCCGATCAGCATCACCGCGCTGCTGTGCGACGCGAACGCGACGATCGCGACGGAGGCGAACGAGGCGCCGGTCAGCAGAGCGCCCGCGCCGGCGATCGTGATCCCCAGCACCACCGCACCGAGGACGGCCGCGCTGACGAAGCGGACGGCGTTCCCGAGCGTGTCGAGCCGGAAGGCGTCCCGCTGCCTGCCGAGCGCTGCGAGGAAGACGACGATCTCGACCGTATTGCACAACCCGTAGACCAGGCCGAGATACCAGGGGCGGCCGACGAGGATGTTCGTCGTGACGGTGGCGAGGGGGATGGCCAGCATCAGCCACGTGCGGTCGGCCCGCGGCGCGCGCAGGGCGAACCAGGCGGCGGCGCCCGCGGCGGGCCACCACCAGGCGATGGGAAGCCCCGGCGACTGCAGCGTGAGACCCGCCAGGCTCGCCACGACGATGCACGCGAGGGCGGTGGACCAGTAGCCCCAGCGGCGCCCGCGTAACAACCGGGTGGAAGGCGCCTTCCCTGCGGCGGTGGCGGTCGTCACGCGTACACCGTACATCGCGGTCATCCCGCGTGTAGTCTCATGCCATCGCCGATGTCTCGATCGGCTAGTGAACCCCGAGGTGAGCCGCGATGGCATCTGTCCTGGTCGTCGAAGACGACATCGACGTGGCCTCGCTGCTCAGTCATGTGCTGCAAGGTGTCGGGCACGATGTCGAGGTCGCGCACGACGGCGGCGCCGGGCTCGAACGGGCGTTCCAGCGGCATCCCGACATGGTCATCCTCGACTGGATGATGCCGATCAAGACGGGGATCGAAGTGTGTTCCACGCTGCGTGCCGACCCTGAGTTCTCGTCGACGCGCATCCTGATGCTCACCGCTCGCTCGTCGCCGCAGGATGTCGCACAGGCGCACGCGGCGGGCATCGACGACTACGTCGTCAAACCCTTCACGCCGCGTCAGTTGCGCGAGCGCGTCGCTGCGCTGCTCGAGACCGCCTGACTCAGGCCGAGGCGTCCGCGGGCTGGAGCGGGAACGTCCCCTCGAGGACGACGCGGTCGCCGACTTGGCGGAGCGTCGTCGACGACCCTCGCGTGCCGATGCCTGTGACGCCTTCGCCCGTCGAAGCGTTGGCCGTTGCGAGGATGCCGGGGCTCGAGATGCGCACGGCGATCACCTCGCCGTCGCGGTCGATCTCGACGTCGGCCCATCTCGCGCCCGAGTGCTTGACGGCGTTGACGAGCCCCTCGTTCACGAGGCTGCGGACGCCCTCCGCGATCGCCGGCGAGCTCAGCCCTCCGCGCGTCTCGTCATCGACCCTGAGGGTGACGCCCATGACCACCGACCAGGCGCGCACGAGGTCATCGACCTCCTCGACGTCGTCCGTCGTCGGTGCGTCGCCCGAGCAGACCTCGTCGAGGATGTCGTCCGTCTGCGCGCGGAAGGTGTCGAGGGTCCGCGAATCGGCCTCGTTCTCGTCGACGTGGGCCGCGAGGATCACGCACCGGCCCTGCAACCTTCCGTGGAGCACGTCGATGGCCCGTTGCAGGGGCGCGTCCGTCGTGTCGACCTCGGCGGCGAGTCGGCGGGCCGACTCGAGCAGCACCGTCGTGGCGCGCTTCTCCTCGGCCCGCGCTCGCCGGTAGGCGTCGACCGACAGACTGATGACGACCGCGACGAGCGGCACGCCCAGGAGGGGAACCAGTCCGAGCGAACCGACGTCGGGGATGAGGGTGAAGGTGAGCGCCATGACGCCGGCGCCCGCTGCCAGCCAGATGAGCAGGAAGAGGATGCCGCGCAGCCGCGGCCGCAGAGGGCGAGTGGCCCGCACCATGCCGACGGCGCCGAGGTCGATCGCGGCGCACGCGACGATCGCCACGCCGGCGACGGACGGCCCGCCGTGGGCGAGGCCGAACGGCAGTGTCGCGGCGACGTAGGTCAGCCCGACGGCGAGGGGCGGGGTCCTGCCCAGCCGGCCGAGTACGGGAATGCGCTGACCTTCGCCCGGGTCGACCGGGATGATGCTGCCGGGCGCGGGGGCGGTGGGGAGGGCATCGAGGTGGTGGGACGCCGCTCGAACGCGGTTCGAGTAGTCGCGCACCCGCTCGTAGGTCACCTGGGAGGCCAGGAGCTCGTCGCGTGCGGCTCGCAGTTCGTCGACGAGGCGGTGGCGTGTCGCGGTGGCCGCGTCGCGAAGGCGACGGACCTCGGCGATCCCGGCGCGCATCTGCACTCCGGCGAGCTGCAGGCGCTCGGTCGTGGCGCGGAGCCGGCGGTGATAGGTGATCGCGACCGCGCAGACCGTGAAGAGCGCGAGGCAGGTGACGAGGTTGGTGGTGATGCGGGTGGCCCAGTTGCCCCCCGTGGAGGTCGCGAACACGACGGTGCTGATCGCGTCGTTGACGAAGGGGCGGACGCCCGAGATCGCCACCATCGCGCCGAGGACGATGGCCGCGCGTGCGGCGTGGTTCGTCAGCCGTCGCTCGGCCCAGGCCGCACACGCGCCGATCGCGATGAGCACGGGCGACCCCAGTGCGGCGACGGTCACGCCACGGAGGTAGCCGCCGAAGGAGGGCGAGCCGACGCTCGGAACGCTGAGGAGGACGCCCACCGCGAGGGCGAGGATCAGCGACCATCGGGTGAAGTACTCACCGCCGACGAACGTCGCTCCCAGAGCCCGCCAGACGCGGTCACCCCGGCGCATCACCGGGCCATGCTGACGAGATCGTCCCCCGCCCACACTCGGATCGAGTCGGCGGTGACAGCGAGCGCGACGGGGCCGTCGGCATCCGCGTTCAGGCAACCGAGCGGTGCGGCGTCGGGCGTGAGCGGCGCAACCTGCAGTCCGTTGCAGTCCGGGCGGACGAGGGCGCCCACGATCTGCCCGTCGCGCACGTCGAGGGCGGTGACCCCGTTGCCGACCTCGGTCGTGGTGCCCTGGGTGATCGCGTAGGCGGCGCCGTCGCAGATGAAGGCTGTGGTGTCGCCCGAGGCGCGGAGGCCCCACGGGCGCTCGCACGGGGCGTCGATGCGGGTGCCGTCGATGACGACGGTCGCGCCGTCGAGGTAGGTGGACTGCGGCAGGAGGTCCTCGTAGGGAGACCAGAACCGGCCCTTGGTGAAGGTGCGCAGGGCCTGCGTCTCGCAGTCCGGTCCCATGTCGGCGACGAGGTCGGCTTCGGTCTCGGCGAAGGGCGTCAGGTCGCGCACCTGGGCGATGCCCCGGTACGCGGGTGTGACGTCAGTCCAGGTGTCGCCGTCGTCATCGGACCGCTCGACGGTGGGAGCGTCGTCGCCGCAGGCGCCCGCCGTCGCTCGCCACATCGCGCCGGCTCCCACGGCGAGGAAGCGCTCGGCAGCGCCGGGCTCGTCAGGTGTGGCGGCGCTCGCCGTCGGAGAGGGCGTGGGCGAGGGGTCGAGACCGATCGAGGGCGCAGGCTTCGCGACCGCGTCGGTGTCGGTGCCGCGTCCGCGATCCAGAGCAAGGACCACGAGGGCGCCGACGGCGACGGTGAGCGCGACGACGAGGATCGCGACGACGGCTGAGGGCACCCCGCGGCGGGCCGGCGAGCGGCGGGCCATGCGTCAGCGCGCGCCGGCGTCGCCCGCGCTGCGCGCGTCGCGTCGCGAGTCGAAGCCGGTGTCGCCGATCATGGGCGCGGTGTCGGGAACGACCGCGACGGGTGTCTTGCGCTTGCGTCCGCGGGCGGCCTTGGGCTGCTCCTGCATGTAGCCGTAGCCATACCCGTATCCGTAGCCGTTGTAGTACGAGTCGGGCCCGCGAGTGGGGACCATCGACATGACGAAGCCGGCCACCTTCGCGCCGACGGTGTGCAGGGCTTCGACGGCACCTTCGAGCTGGTGACGGGTGACCCGGCCGGCTGAAGCGACCAGGATCGCCCCGCTCGTGCTGCGGGAGAGGATGGCTGCGTCGGTGACGGGGAGCAGCGGGGGAGCGTCGCACAGCACGACGTCGAAGTCGCGCTCGAGGACCTCGAGGAGCGTGGCCATCTGCTTCGAGCCGAGCAGCTCGCTCGGGTTCGGCGGGATCTTGCCGGCGGGCAGGACGAACAGGCTGCGCCCGCCCCAGGGGAGCATGACGTCGCCGACGCGCACGCGCCCGATGAGCACGTCGGTCAGGCCGACGCCGCCTTCGATGCCGAGGTATTCGGCGACCTTGGGCTTGCGCAGATCGGTGTCGAGCAGCGCGACCTTCTTCCCGGCGTCGGCGAGAGCGATCGCGAGGTTGATCGTCGTGGTCGACTTGCCCTCGCTGGGCACCGAGCTCGTGACGACGAAGCTGGACCGACCACCCATGTCGAGGAACTGCAGGTTCGTGCGCAGCGCTCGGAACGACTCGGCGCGGGGGCTGAGCGGGTCGGCGTGCACGATGAGGGGGCGTTCCTTCGCCTTCGCGTCGTAGGCGATCGCTCCGAGCGACGGCGCCGAGGTGATGCCTTCGGCGTCGCGCGGGGTGCGCACCTTGTTGTCGAGGACGGTGCGGAGGACGGCGAGGCCGATGCCCAGCGCGAGACCCACGAGGGCTCCGAGCGCGAGGTTGAGTGGCACGTTCGGGCTCGACGGCGCGAGAGCAGGCTGTGCGTCGCTGACGCGGGTGAGGCGCACGGGGCTGCCGCCCTCGCCGATCTCGGGTTCGATCTCGGGGACGACCTTCGACAGGCTGGCCGCAGCCTGGTTCGCGAGGTTCGCTGCGACGACGGGGTCGGGGTCGGTCGCCGTGATGGTGATGATGGTCGTGTTCAGCGCCGACGACGCCGTGATCTGCTTCCCGAGGGTGTCGGCCGTCACGCCGAGGTCGAGGTCGGCGATGACCGGGTTGAGGACGATCGGTGTCGTCACCAGCCCGACGTACGTGTTGATGCGCGTCTGCGCGAAGTTGGCGCCCTGCTGGATGTCGGATGCCGTGCCGCCGGTCTGCGTCGAGACGGCGACGCTGCTCGACGACTCGTAGACGGGAGTGCGGGTCAGGGAGTACGCCGCCGCCGCGCCCAGCCCGACCAGCGTCAGCACGACGATGATCAGCCAGTTCTTGCGGAGGACGCGGATGTAGTCGCTGAGCTCCATGGTGCCTCTCGTGCTCACGCCCGGCGGGCGTAGGGTCAATGCGGCTCAGTCTGCCACAGGGCTGTGTCGGGCAAATGACGCGAGAGGATCGCCCGGTGACCTATCTCCCCGACGACGTCTACGCCCTCGTAGAAGAATCCGTCCCGCTGCTGTGCGTCGACTTCGTGCCGGTGCGGGCGACCACCCGCGGTCGCGAGGTCGGCCTGATCATGCGCGATTCGCCCTTCGGGGCTGTGTGGTGCCACCTGGGCGGACGCGTCCTGAGGGGGGAGACGCTCGTGAACGCGCTGCGGCGCCACGCTCGCGACACCTTGACGGTCGACCTCGACATCGACCTGAACGCGCAGCCCGGTCGCGTCTACGAATGGTTCCCCGCCGATCTCGCTCCGGAGGATGGAACGGAGCATGGGCAGGACCCGCGGAAGCATTCCGTCGGGTTGTCTTACGTGGTGACGCTTGTCGGCGAGCCGTCGCCGCGGAACGAGGCGATCGCCTTCGACTACTTCCCCGTTGACGACCTGCCCGACCCGATGTGGCCGGGGTCGGGCAGGTTGCTGCAGCACCTCGTCAGCTGAGTCGGTCGCCGATCCACCAGTCGGAGATCTCCGCCATTCCCGCCGCCACGAGCTGATGTCGGGGATGGGTCCGGAACGCCGCGAAGGCGTCAGCGTCGACGAACTCGGCCTCCTCGATGACGATGCGCCCCTTGCGCTCATCGAGTGACCTCGCGATCTGCCAGTTCGTGATCCCCGGCAGGTCCTCGAGCGATCTCAGCTGGTCGACGGCCCTTGCCACATCGTGTTCTTCGACGTGGTCGTGTACGCGGAAGAGCACGATGTGGCGGTACGCCACGTGTTACTCGCGAATTGTGTCGACGTGGTCGCGGTACCACGCGACCGTGCGCTCGAGGCCTTCTTGCAGGCTGATCTGGGCGGTCCAGCCGGCGTCGGCGAGCTTCGAGACGTCAAGCAACTTCTGCGGAGTGCCGTCGGGCTTCGATGTGTCCCACTCGGTTTCGCCCGAGAACCCGGTCACGTGAGCGATCGTGTCGGCGATCTCGCGAATGGTCACGTCGCTGCCGGTGCCGACGTTGACCTGATCGGGCCCGTCGTAGTGCTCCATCAGGTGGAGCACAGCGTCGGCCATGTCATCCGAATGCAAGAACTCGCGTCGGGGCGTCCCCGTGCCCCAGTTCGTAACCGAACCAGTGCCTGCCTTCGCGGCGTCGTCATAGCGACGGATCAAGGCGGGCAGAACGTGGGATCCCTTCGGCGAGAAGTTGTCGTTCGGCCCGTAGAGGTTGGTCGGCATCGCGCTGATCCACGGGAGCCCGTACTGGCGGCGGACCGCCTGGGTGTGCAGGATGCCGGCAATCTTCGCGATCGCGTACGCGTCGTTCGTGGGCTCGAGGTGCCCCGTGAGGAGGGAGTCCTCGCGGATGGGCTGTTCGGCGAACTTCGGGTAGATGCAGGACGACCCGAGGAAGGCGACCCGTTCGACGTCGTTCGCGAGCGCGGCATCGAGGACGTTCGTCTGAATGCGCATGTTGTCGGAGAGGAAGTCGACCGGGTAGGTGCTGTTGGCGAGGATGCCGCCGACCTTGGCTGCCGCGAGGACGATGTAGCGGGGTTTGATTTCGGCCATGTACGCGAAGACGTCGTCGCGGTTCTTCAGGTCGAGCTCCGCGGATGTCTTGCCCACAACGTGGGTGAAACCCTCGGCCTCGAGCTTCCGGACGATCGCGGAACCGACCAACCCGCGGTGACCGGCGACGTAGAAGGTCGCGTCGCGGTCGAGCTCGCCGGGCGTGTAGTTCACACCGTCGATGGCGGTGCTCATGCGGTTCCCCACGACGCCAGCTTCACGGTGTCGATCCATTCCGGACCCTTTTCGAGTGCTTCCACGTCGGCGTCAACCATGAGGGTCGCGAGTTCCTTCCCGTGGATGGTGGGAACCCAGCCGAGCTTGTCGGCGGCCTTCGACGGGTCGCCGATGAGCGCGTCGACCTCGGTGGGGCGCAGGTAGCGCTCGTCGAACTTGACGAACTCCTGCCAGTCGAGACCGACGTGCCCGAACGAGGTCTCCAGGAAGTCCTTGATCGTGTAGCCGACCCCGGTACCGAGGACGAAGTCTTCGGGCTCGTCGACCTGCAGCATCCGCCACATGCCCTCGACGTACTCGGCCGCGTAGCCCCAGTCGCGGATGGAGTCGAGGTTGCCGAGGTAGACGTCCTTTTGGACGCCCGCCTTGATGCGCGCGACCGCGCGCGTGATCTTGCGGGTGACGAAGGTCTCGCCGCGGCGGGGCGACTCGTGGTTGAAGAGGATGCCGTTGACGGCGAACATGTCGTACGCCTCGCGGTAGTTCTTCACGATCCAGTACGAGTAGAGCTTCGCGACTCCGTAGGGAGAGCGGGGGTAGAACGGCGTGTTCTCTCCCTGCGGCGGGGGAGTGGCGCCGAAGAGCTCCGACGTGGACGCCTGGTAGAACCGGGTCTTGATGCCGGAGAGGCGGACAGCCTCGAGCAGGCGAACCGTGCCGGTGCCGGTCGTGTCGGCGGTGTGCTCGGGCTCGTCGAAGGAAACACGAACGTGCGACTGGGCGGCGAGGTTGTAGACCTCGTCGGGGTTGATCTCGCTCATGAGTGTGACCATGCGCGCACCGTCGCTGAGGTCGCCGTAGTGGAGAAAGAGCTTCGCGGACGGGTCATGCGGATCGACGTAGAGGTGATCGATGCGGTGGGTGTTGAAGGTGGACGCACGACGGATCAGTCCGTGCACCTCGTAGCCCTTCGAGAGCAGCAGTTCGGCGAGGTACGAGCCGTCCTGGCCGGTGATGCCGGTGATGAGCGCGCGCTTGGTCATGGAGTCCTCTCGGAAATGATTGCGGTCCCCCTGGCCGCGCCGAAAGCCTATCGGGACCGGCAGAACAGCAAACACGGCCCCCGATTTGTTAACACGGTCGTCATCTGAAGGCGCGTGCAGAGCCTCGAGCCAGCGAGCCGCGTGCATTAGCGTTGATTTGACGCAGTGGATCAGGGAAGCATGACTATGGTCATAGGACGGGGCAAGTCTTGAGTTGGGAACGTCCGCACGAGACATGGCCTGCATACGAGTCAGTCGCGGCCCCGAGAGTCGTCTACGTCGGTACTGTTCCCTTCCGCGCCGCGACCCCGGAGCAAGCCGTGGCTGAGCTCCACGCCGCCGCCGAGCTTGGCGTGGGCACACCCGTTCGGCTTGCAAACGCGTATAACGTTGCGCTCGCAAGCCGCGATCGCGACTACCGCGAGCTTTTAAATGCGGGCGGCATGAACTATCCGGATGGCGCGCCCGTCGCCCTCACGCAGCGTGTCACGCTAGCCCTGGCGCGGAGGCACTGGCAAGCGCGACGGGTTCGGGGGCCATCCTACTTTCGGCAGGTGCTCGCCTCTCTAGAGGCCCGGCCAAATGACAGTTCATTCTTCCTGGGCGGGAGCGCGGAGTCCCTGCCCAAGCTGTTGGAACGTCTACACGTGCGGTACCCGAGGCTGTCCGTCGCCGGTTCGTACTCCCCGCCCTTTGCAGACCTGTCGGCGAGCTATCTCGATGAGTGTGTCCGCCGAGTCGCGGACTCCGGTGCAAATTACGTCTGGGTCGGGCTTGGAACTCCTAAGCAGGACTGGGTGGCACACGAAATAGCTCGCCGGTTGCCGGTAGTGGCGATCGGAGTTGGGGCTGCTTTCGATTTCCTCGCGGGGTCAACCAGGGAGGCTCCGAAATGGATTCAACACAGCGGTCTGGAATGGCTGCATCGGCTCCTCTCGGAGCCAAGGAGGCTGGGTCGTCGGTACCTAGTAGGGAACTTCGTTTACCTCATCTCGGTGGTGCGTTATCTGCCTCGCGCAGTCGCAGCGGTGAGGATGGTCGAAAGGACGGGCTTATCACGTGACACTTAAGAGGAGACTCCTTCGGCTTCTCGCAGTCCGCGCCAACGTCGTCACAGGGCCGGATTTTCATGCCGGGTTCGGGTCGCGACTCTGGGCGCCGCGGGGGTTGTCCGTCGGTCGGGAAGTGTATGTCGGCAAGCACGTCACCATCGAGGTCGACGGGGTGATAGGTGACGGAACGATGATCGCCAACGGGGTGGGGATCGTGGGGCGAAACGACCACGACATCACCGAGGTCGGGCGGGCGGTCCGGCGAACGTCCTGGGTTGGAGACTTCCCTGAGAGATTGAGCAGACAAGTAACCGTCGGAGCAGATGTCTGGATCGGGTTCGGTTCAGTAATCCTTTCGGGTGTCACTATCGGGGACAGCGCCGTCATTGGCGCGGGCAGCGTGGTAACAAAGGATGTGCCGGCGAACGCAATCTGCGTCGGATCTCCTGCCCGAGTCGTTTCCAAGAGGTTCACGCCACCTGAATTCGCAGAGCACTGGAGTCGTCTGAAAAAGACCGGGTACGAGCCCGTAACCAGTCATGAAGATTTCGAGATCCAGTGAGACCTCCGCGAGTCGCCATCATCCATCCATGGTTCCCGCAGTACAGGAAAGAGTTCTTCGAGCGGCTCAAGTCCGCTTGTGATGCAGCGGGAATAGACATTCAGATCTTCCACGGTGATTCGCCACCTGAGTGGGAAGAGCGGGGAGACTCAGTCGTCGCTGAATTCGCGACTCGACTGCCGACTCGATTTGTCCACGTTGGTTCCCGGTCGCTGGGCTATAAATCCCTTAGGGCGTTCAAAGAACGAGGGCCATACGACCTCATCATCGTGGAGCAGGCGATCCGGAATCTTGAGACGTATCAACTTCTTGCTACCCCCTCTTTGAGAGAGAAGCTCGCGTGGTGGGGGCACGGCAAGACCTACACCCAGGACAAGAGTTCACTGGAGGAGCGGTTCAAGACCGTGCTCACCAACAGGGGCGTATGGTTCTTTGCCTACACGCCGAAGGGTGCAGAGACAGTCGTCGCGCGCGGCTTCCCTCGAGCGTCCACTACGGCCGTTATCAATTCGACGGACACCGTGAGTCTCCGGAACGCGATTCTGGATGTCAGTGAATCTGCGCGCCGCACCTTCGCGAGCCGGTATGACCTGCGCGGCCGGACCGGCCTCTTTATTGGTGGGCTGGACGAGACCAAAAGGATCGATTTCCTCCTCCAGTCGGCTGACATCATCCATCGTCGAGACCCGGATTTCCGTCTAGTGGTGGTGGGCCGCGGGGTTCTGAGGCGGCGGGTGGAAGAATTCGCGGCTAGCAATCCATGGGTCATCTACCTCAGCAGCCTGTACGGCAGTGATCGGGCTCAAGCTTTCGCAGCCGCGCAGGTCTTGATGATGCCGGGTCGGGTCGGGCTGGCGGCTGTGGACAGCTTCGCGGCTGAGACTCCCATCGCGACGACAGACTGGCCCTACCATGCCCCGGAATTCGAGTACTTGGAGGACGGCCGCAATGCGGTGATCGCGCCCAACGACGAAGAGTCGTACGCAACTTCTGTCCTGTCGCTCTTGCGCGACGCGGGTCGACTCCAGCAGCTGGCCACGCAATGTCGCAGCGACCAGGACTCTTACGGAGTTGATCAGATGGTGGCCAATTTCGTCGACGGCGTCGTAGGGGCCCTCACGCGCCTGTCACGGTAATCGAGGTCACGTCAACTTAGCCCGCACTGGATCCCGCATCGCGAACCTAGAATCAGTCGAGTCTGAGCCAAAGGGCGGAGCGGCCCGATCTGTTGTATAAGTACTAGCGAACAGAGCGACACAGAAGTATGCGATCGGAGATGATAGGCCGGCGTTTACGAGTGGGCTTTCCGTGAGTGCAATCGTGCCAGCCGCGAGAAGGCCCAGCGCAAGGTGAATGCGGCCTTCTTCGTCGGCGGTCTCGAAGGCTAGGGTCAGCGCCAGGGCCACGCAGGTCACTCCGAGGAAGCCGCCAACCATCAATATGTCAAGCCGAGCATTCGACGGCGTCGCGCCAGCCTTCGAGGCAACAGTGGCATTGGCAACTAGGTCCCGCCGCGGGTCGATGCGGACGCCTGCCGGAGGAGAGCCGCGATACAAATCGGACGCGACCTCCCACAGTCGTGCCCGACTTGTGAACGCGCGGAGATCAGAGGTGACTATAGGGACCACTGATGCCAGGGCCCATGTAGTCAACACCGTAGCAATCACTACGCCGGCCTCCCAATTTCTCCGGCGATGCGCCGCGAGAAATAGAAGAGCCGCCGCAACTGCGACGGTATGACAAGCGAGGTGCGGCTTCAGTTATCGCGATGAAGCTCACAACCGACACAATAGCCAGCACCCGCGTCCGGCCGCGCGACGCACGCGCCATGAAGACGAGTGAGCGCGCGAGAGGCAAACCGATCTGGTTCTCATGGTTCATGATCCCCACCACCAGCGTCCCTAGCGGGCCACCATTGCTCAGCAGACCGCGGCGGGGTTGATCCGCCCGGCAGACCTCGGCGAATACCTCGCCGCGCGGTTGCAGCTCGGCATCGACGACCTGAAGGTCGGGGTCGCCGGCGACTCGACAGGCAACGAGTTCGCGGCGGGCAGCGAGGAATGGTTCGAGCTGCACTCCCGGCACGTCGCGACCGCTCACCCCGAGCGCACGGTCATCGCCCGGCGTTGGAACGACACCTCGCAGAGCAACACCGCAGCCGAATCATCCAGACCGGGACGGGCGGCACGGAGGCCCGCTTCGACGACACGTTCTCCCGCACAGGCGACCTGTACGGGTCGACCCCGGACGTCGGCGCGCCGTGGAGCGGAGACGGGACGGCTGCCGCCGGGGACTGGACTCTCGACGGGACGGCCGCTGTTCGCGCAGCGGAAGCTACAGCGCTGCCGGTCCTTGCCTCGGTGGGCGACCCGAGCGATGTTCAGTTCGACGTCGAGCTCGTGCTGCCATCCCTGAGCGGTCTTGTCCGCGCGGTCCGCCTGATGACGCAGTTCAAGGACTCACAGAACAACGTGTTCTTCGAGCTCGCCAACACCTCCACGGGCGTCACCACCGCGAAGATATACGAGCGGATCGGGAACGTCGCCACCGAGGTCGCCAGTATCTCGTTGCCGTTCGCAACGAACACGGCGGACAACCTGCTCACCGCGCAGGTTGAAAAAGTCGGGTCTCACGATCTCACCGGTCGTGAATGGGAAGACGGCCACCGCGACGCTCATCCAGCTGAATCCGACGCTCTCGCGGGCGCGTACCGCGCGGGGCGGCGGCCCTGTCGGCAGGCATCAGGATGAATGACGTAGCCCCGACGGCCGCGGCGGCGCCGCCGAAGATCACCTTTTACAACGGATCCGTCTCGGGGACGACGCTGGACTACCAGCAGGCCTGCCTGGCGCAGATGTTCCCTGACGGGCTCGACCTCTTGTTCGTCTCGTCGAGCCACAACTCCATGGGCGGATCCGAGGCGGCGTATGACAGCGCTGTGCGCTCGTTCATCACCGCGGTGCGGACGCTGTTCCCCTCATTCGCGATCGTCCTGAGCAGCCAGAACCCGCGGAAGGTGCAGTCGCCATTCCTGCAAGCTCATGGCCCAAGGAAAGGCGACTGCGTGATGATCTGGATCATGGTCAAGTCGAAATGGAACGGTGACTGAGCTATGCGCAGTTCGACGTAGATGAAGCCGACGGCGATCGCGAGAATGCCCAGCAACGCTGACCAGCGAGCCTTCATTAAGAAGACGACGATGAACGCGAGCATCAGGGCCCGCAGCACCTCAACATAGAAGTACATGCGCAAGAGCGGGAGAGGCTGCGAGGCCACCCCGAGCACGAAGCCGTAGAAGGACGGGACGGCCATGAGAACGAAGTGAGCAATCGGATCTCGGTGCTGTTGCTGGCGAAGGAGAGTTGCGAACGCGACGAAGATCACCACGTCTAGAGCGATGACAGCCGTGCTGATGGAGCCGTCGTTCTGGCCTGTGTACTCGAACCCGATGCGCGTGAGATACAGGCGACCCAGCCCGTAGAAGATCCCGCCGATGAGCACCCAACGGATCAGGACATGCTTCACTCCGCGGCCGATGAGCCAGGCTGCCGCAACACCGGCGGCTGGGATCAGCGCGGAGTTGTGGGTGAGGACTGCGATCAGGCCGACGGGTATGGCGATTGCGAGTCTCCGTTTCGCGACGAGCACCAAGCTCAGTCCGATGAAGGCGGCTGCCATCTCTTGACGTACGAGCTGGGTAGAAAGGGTGAAGGTGAGGCCCATCATCATTCCGACAGTGACGGCGGCGATGACCGCCACCCTCTTGTCGGTGACGCTGAGAACAGCGATGAATACGGCGGTGCCGATGGTGATGTAGGTGATGAGGGTGATGACGATGGCGAGGACTGCGACGTTGGCCCCGGTCGCCTTGGCCAGCGCGTCCGCGACAAGGTAGTAGACGGGTTCGTTCGCCTCTGCGGTCACCGCCCCGATCCGGGCGCCGATGTACTCAGAGAACGGTGTGTACTCGAGCACCTGATAGTGCTGTACGTACCAGCCCCAGTCGCCCATGATGCCCTTGCCGGCGTTGGTCCAAGCGAACAGGGCGGCAACGGTCAGCATTGTCGCAACAGCCAACGCCTGGGGGGCGTAGCGGTAGGTAGCCAGGACGCCGAGAAGCACGATGGGAATCGTCGCGACAGGAAGAAGCACGGCTCCTGCAATTCCCAGGACGACTATGAATACCGCGGCGGATGTGCTCACCCCGGGGCCGTGTTTGGCCGCGGGGGAACGAAGAATCGTTGTCATTGCGAGATCTCGCGAATGACGCGGGCAGGGTTGCCTGCGGCGACGACGCGGGGTGGGATGTCCTTTGTCACCACACTGCCAGCACCCACGACGGACCCCGCGCCGATCGTCACGCCCTTGAGAATGACGGACCGCGCGCCGATGAAGACGTCCTCCCCGACCGTCACTGCGTCGGCGGGCTCGCCTGTGGGTAGCGGGAGGTGGCGTCGGGGCACCATGTCGACCTCGTGGAACTGTGTGTCCGCGATCAGCACGTCGGCCCCGATCAGGACACGCTCACCGATGGTGACATTTACGGCCGCGCAAATGGTCGTCCCGCTCAGGCCGCTGTCATCGCCGATCCGGATGGACGCGCCACGCGCCATCGTGCGGAGGATGACAGGGCGCGCCACTCCGAGCGCTGTCCACCGCGGGTCCGAGATCAGGCTCACGCGATCCCCGATCTCGATGATCGATCCTGGGTGACGTGTGACGATGGGCACCCCGTGCATGGTGAGTCCACGACCGATTCCGATGCCCCGCCCGCGGAGTGAGGCGGACGAGACCACCCGCACGACGCGGGACGCCACCTTGTGGACGATCGAGACAGCCATGGCTTGAGGTTACCGAACCCAGGCGCGACCGGTATTCCTCAGCTATTGCGCGCACAGAGTTGCGCCAACGATGTTGATCAGAGCTGCTCCAGATCCTGCTTCAAGCGCGCCGATGGGCCGTCTGCGATCATCGCATGTCCTGCTTCTTGTAGTACTTTCGGTCAGCGAACCCGACAGCCATGCCGCAGGCAACCCCCCAGGCGAGCGAGACTATCTGGTAGGCGGCAGGCAGGGCTAGAGACACCGATGCCGCCGCAGGTGCGAGTCCGGCCAACAGCGCTGCTAGCGTCCGCCAGCTGATACCGAGCTGTCGCCAGGGTGCACGCGCCCCTGCGATCAAGAGGGTTACCCAGCTCCCAGCGGCCATCGTCGCGTAGGAGACTGCTACCGCGATCCCTCCGCCGAGCGCCCCCAGCGAGGGCGCCAACAACAGTGCACCGGCCACGAGGGCCAGGGCCCCGATGGCCGACGGGACCCACGCGAGCCCCGTTTTGCCCTCGCTGTAGACGAGGAAATTGAGCGGAAGGTCGTAAAGGCCGAGTGCGAAAAGGCCAAAGGCTAGGGCGACCAGAACTGCAGTTGCGGACGAATACTCCGGGGGGAGCGCGAATGCCACGAAGGGCGGTGCCAAGCCAATCATCGCGAGCGCGGCCACAAAGGCCAGCAGTCTGTGTACGCGCGACGCTTTGTGGACTTTTAGAGAGGGGCGATCTGACCGTGACCGAGAGTACTCGACCACCGTTGCCTTATTGAATTCAAATAGAACAATCGTGGCGGCTGCTAACGCGTTTATCGACGCTGCAAACACACCGACCTGACTGAGCGGCATCAATAACGCCATCAAGGGGCGACTGAAATTTTGCGTACTCCATGTCATTAAGCTTTGGAGGACAACTGCCCCGGTGAACTTGAAGACGGAACGAGCCCCCGTCAGTGAAGGTCGAGCGCTCCCCAAGTCGCGAAAAAGTAGCGACGCAGCGAGGCCGATTAAAGCCGCGATCAAGTCCGAAATCACCCAGCCAGTGGGGCCACTTCGCAGGATGATCACAAATAGGAGCTTCGTCACAAGAAGTGTCACGATGGAGATGCTCGAGATCAATACGAAAGCGCGGAGGCGTTCGCTGCCTCGGAAAAGAGGTAGCACATAGTATGTGGCGTGAAGAGCTACTCCAACCGCAATAAACTCGATAGTCAGCACGTTCGGTGGGACTGAAGCTATGCTCAACTGAGTCAGCCACACTGCGCCCCCTATTGCCAGCGTGAGGGTCGGGGCGATCCAAAGCATCCACGCCCTGACTGTGGACAGGTCCTTCTGCGCTTTGCGGCCGGGGTCGACGGCTGCACTCCGGACGACGAGCGGAACGAAGGGGGCACCGAAAGCCGCTGAGACCAGCGTCCCGATAGCTACCGTGATGCTTACAACTCCGTACTCCTCGACACTCATGGCCCGAGTCACGAAAGGCAGTAAGAGCAGGGCAATACCTCGCTGCAAGCCACCGAAGACGACGTAGAGAAGTCCAGCGCGCCTCAAGTCATCACCGGCGAACGAGCTTAGAACGAGCTATCTTCCGGAGGATTGCGCGCCGGACCCACTGCGCGTATGTGGCGATGAGCCAAAATGGCCACGTGTGCGGGGTGATAAGTCGTAGAATCCGCGTCAGGGATTTTAGATTCCCTCCGCCCTTCGGCCCGACGAACTTTCGCCATTCTTCGCGCGTTGAGCCGAACGTCACTTCATTCGCGGCGCAAGATCCGATCGGCTCGTCGAGCAGAATGACGGGCACGCCCGCCCGCTTGACGCGCACCCCGTAGTCGATGTCAGCCAACGCGTGAGAGTAGCGGCCGTCAACGCCTCCGACACGTTCAATGACGGACGTCGGAACCATCACAAAATTACCGTTGAATGCATCCAACCGTTTCGAACCAAGCGCCGCCTTCGAAAAACGAAGAGGGTGTGGGCCGGTGTTCACCAATCCTGAGTACGTGATGTCGCTTGCAAGAATTGGACTGACAGTCGCGCCGACCAGGACCGATTCTGGCTGCTTTCGAGAAACACTCAACGCCTTGAGGATCGAACCGGGCGCCAAGTCCACGTCGTCGTTGAGCCAGAGCAAGTGTGTGGGGGGCGGCGACTGGGCCAACGCGATTTGTTCTGCGGTGGACATGCCTCGTGCCCAGAAGTAAGAGCCATCGCCTTTCGCGACGGTAACCCCCCGAAGCCCTTCGAGTCGTTCTCGGGTGTCGTCGGTTGATCCGTCGTCGAGAACCACTACACGTACGCTCCCGCTGAAGTCATCCGCCTCACTCAGGACTTGTAGTACACAGCGTTCCGTGAGTGCTGCCCTGTTGTGGCAGGTCATGATGACTGTCAAGCGTTGGTCCGCGACCGTGGGATTCACTGGGGCCTCCGATAGGCGTTCGAAGCGGGAACGCCGTGAGAAGTGTATTGGCATTGGGTGTCCGGTGTGTTTCGCTTCAGCTCATCGTGCGTCGCTCCTGTGATAGTGTCATCAGAGGTGCGTGCGCCCTGCTGGCCTCGCACCGCGAACGTGAGCCCTCCACTGGCGTGTTCGACCGGCATCCCGAGCGAACCACCCCGGAGTGGGATTCACGAACTCCTCCGTTCGAATCTATGAAAGCAGCACTACTGTGACGCGCACTTACACGCCCAAGGCTGGTGAGATCACCCGCGAGTGGGTGGTCATCGACGCATCCGATGTCGTCCTCGGTCGCCTTGCCTCGCACGCTGCCACGCTCCTGCGCGGCAAGCACAAGCCCACCTTCGCGAACCACGTCGACACCGGCGACTTCGTGATCATCATCAACGCCGACAAGGTGGCCCTCACCGGCCAGAAGCTCGAGCAGAAGAAGGCCTACCGCCACTCGGGTTACCCGGGCGGACTCAAGTCGGTCACTTACTCCGAGCTCCTCGAGAAGAACTCGGTTCGCGCTGTCGAGAAGGCCGTCCGCGGCATGCTCCCCAAAAACAGCCTGGGTCGTCAGCAGCTGACGAAGCTGAAGGTCTACCGCGGTGCTGAGCACCCCCACGCTGCCCAGCAGCCCACCACGTACACCTTCGACCAGGTCGCCCAGTAAGCGCCGCCGAGAAGAACAAGGATTATCTGATGGCGAAGATCGCTGACTCCCTCGACCAGACCCCCGACAACTACTCGACCGAGACCCCGGCCGCCGCTGAGGCTGCCCCGGTCCGTCCCGTGCTCTCCGTCCCCGGTGCCGCCGTCGGCCGCCGCAAGCAGGCCATCGCCCGCGTGCGCCTGGTCCCCGGCTCCGGCACCATCACGGTGAACGGCCGCACGATCGAGGACTACTTCCCCAACAAGCTGCACCAGCAGCTCATCAACGACCCGTTCACGGTCCTCGGCCTCGCCGGTGGCTACGACGTGATCGCCCGCATCTCGGGCGGTGGCCCCTCGGGCCAGGCCGGCGCCCTGCGCCTCGGCATCGCTCGGTCGCTGAACCAGATCGACGAAGAGAACAACCGCCCGACCCTCAAGAAGGCCGGCTTCCTCTCCCGTGACGCTCGCGTCAAGGAGCGCAAGAAGGCTGGTCTCAAGAAGGCGCGTAAGGCTCCTCAGTACTCGAAGCGTTAATCCTTCGATGGCACTGTTCGGGACAGACGGTGTGCGCGGCCTGGCAAACGGCCCGCTCACTGCAGATCTCGCGCTGACCCTGGCCCAGGCGACCGCTGTCGTCCTGGGCCAGGGCCGTATCGCCGAGGCGCGAAAGGCCACAGGCAAACGCCTGACCGCCGTCGTCGCCCGCGATCCGCGCGTATCAGGACACTTCCTCAGCGCCGCCGTGGCCGCGGGGCTCGCTTCGTCGGGTGTCGACGTGCTCGACGCCGGCGTGCTGCCGACACCCGCCGCAGCGTTCCTCGTGGGCGACATCGACGCCGATTTCGGCGTCATGATCTCGGCCTCGCACAACCCGGCCCCCGACAACGGCATCAAGATCTTCGCGCGCGGCGGCGTCAAGCTGCCCGACGAGGTCGAACAGCGCATCGAAGAAGCCATGACCGGCCCGAAGCTCCTCCCCACCGGGGGAGCCGTCGGTCGCATCAGCCGGTTCGCCGACGCCGAAGACCGCTACGTCGTGCACCTCCTGGCCTCGATGCACACCCCGCTGCGCGGTCTGCACGTCGTCCTCGACTGCGCTCACGGCGCCGCCTCGGGCGTCTCGCCCGAGACCTTCCGCGACGCGGGAGCGAAGGTCACCGTCATCGGTGCTGACCCCGACGGCGTCAACATCAACGACGGTGTCGGTTCGACCCATACCGACGTCCTCGTCGCCGAAGTGCTCCGCACCGGCGCCGACCTCGGCATCGCCCACGACGGCGACGCCGACCGCTGCCTCGCCGTCGACGCCGACGGCCGCGTCATCGACGGCGACCAGATCATGGCGATCCTCGCCGTGTCGATGAAAGAGCGCGGTCTGCTGCACCAGGACACCCTGGTCGCCACCGTCATGAGCAACCTCGGGCTCCACCGCGCGATGGAAGCAAACGGCATCCGCCTCGAAACGACCGGCGTCGGTGACCGCTACGTGCTCGAGCGCATGAACGAAGGCAAGTTCTCGCTCGGAGGCGAGCAGAGCGGCCACGTCATCATGAGCGAGTACGCCACCACCGGCGACGGGCTCCTCACCGGCCTGCACCTCGCAGCCGAAGTCGTTCGGCAGCGCAAGCCGCTGTCGGAGCTCGCAAAAGTCATGACGGTCTTCCCGCAGGTGCTCCTGAACGTCAAGGGAGTGGAACGTTCGCGCGCCACCGCCCCCGAGGTGCTCGAAGCCGTCGCGGCTGCGGAAGCCGAACTCGGCGACGCCGGCCGCGTGCTGCTGCGCCCCTCCGGCACCGAACCGCTCGTCCGCGTCATGGTCGAGGCCGCTTCGGAGAACACCGCGTACAAGGTCGCGGAACGGCTGGCGGAGGTCGTCAAGCGCTAACGACAACTCAGCGCTACCCCCGGCGGCACAGTCGGGGGTAGGCTGTGACCGCCTCAGCGATGAGGCGAGCCCGCATTCTGACCATTTGGGGTGGTCGAACGGGCTGGATTCCGCTTGGGGGCGGAAATGGTTGGGGGAACCATGAAGGGGATCATTCTCGCGGGCGGGTCGGGAACTCGGCTGCACCCGTTGACGTTGGGCGTGTCGAAGCAGCTCATCCCGGTGTACGACAAACCGATGATCTACTACCCGCTGTCGACGCTGATGCTCGCCGGCATCCGGGACATTCTGATCATCACGACGCCGCATGACGCGCCATTCTTCGAGCGCCTGCTGGGGGATGGATCGCAGTTCGGCATCAGTTTGAGTTTCGCCCAGCAGCCGTCGCCCGACGGGCTCGCGCAGGCTTTCACGATCGGTGCCGACTTCATCGGCAACGACAAAGTCGCGCTCGTGCTCGGCGACAACCTGCTGTACGGGCCGGGTCTCGGCCGTCAGCTCAAGCGGTTCGGTGACGTGGACGGCGGCGCCGTCTTCGCCTATTGGGTGCGCTCGCCCGAGGCGTACGGCGTGGTGGAGTTCGACGACAGCGGCCGCGCCATCTCGCTCGAAGAAAAGCCTGTCGCACCCCGCAGCAACTATGCGGTGCCCGGGCTGTACTTCTACGACAACTATGTGGTGGAGATCGCCCAGAACCTGTCACCGTCACCGCGCGGGGAGTACGAGATCACCGACGTGAATCGCGCCTACCTCGCCGCGGGAAAGCTCCAGGTCGAGGTACTGCCGCGGGGGACCGCCTGGCTCGACACGGGGACGTTCGACGACATGACCGACGCCGCGGACTACGTCCGCACACTGCAGCGACGGACAGGCATGTCGATCGGCAACCCTGAAGAGATCGCCTGGCGCGAGGGATTCCTCTCGCGCGACGAGCTCTGCGGCCGCGCTGAGAAGCTCACGAAGTCGGGGTACGGCACGTACCTCCTCGACATGCTGAGCCGTTCCGCCTGATGGCACACCTCCTCGTCACCGGCGGCGCCGGCTTCATCGGCTCGAACTTCGTCCACCACGTCGTCGCGCACACCGACCACACCGTCACCGTGCTCGACAAGATGACCTACGCGGGCAACCTGGCGTCCCTCGCCGGCCTCCCCGAGAACCGCGTCGACCTCGTCGTCGGTGACATCGCCGACGCCGAACTCGTCGACGGTCTCTTCGCCAAGGCGGATGCCGTCGTCCACTACGCGGCAGAGTCGCACAACGACAACTCGCTGCACGACCCGCGGCCGTTCCTCGACACCAACATCATCGGCACCTACACGCTGCTCGAAGCCGCCCGCCGCCACGACACCCGGCTCCACCACATCTCCACTGACGAGGTGTACGGCGACCTCGACCTCGACGACCCCGCCCGGTTCACCGAGGACACGCCCTACAACCCGTCGTCGCCCTACTCGTCGACCAAGGCCGGCAGCGACCTGCTCGTCCGCGCGTGGGTCCGCTCGTTCGGGGTCCGCGCGACGATCAGCAACTGCTCCAACAACTACGGGCCCTACCAGCACGTCGAGAAGTTCATCCCGCGCCAGATCACGAACGTGATCCGCGGCATCCGTCCCAAGCTCTACGGCACCGGCGAGAACGTCCGCGACTGGATCCACGCCGACGACCACTCGTCGGCCGTCCTCACCATCCTCGACAAGGGGCAGATGGGCGAGACCTACCTCATCGGCGCCGACGGTGAGAAGGACAACAAGACCGTCGTCGAACTCATCCTCGAGCTCATGGGCGAGCCTCGCGACGCCTACGACCACGTCACCGACCGTGCCGGTCACGACCTGCGCTACGCCATCGACTCCACCAAGCTCCGCACCGAACTCGGCTGGATGCCCTCGTACCGGGACTTCGAGGCGGGACTCGCCGCCACCATCGACTGGTACCGCGAGAACGAGAGCTGGTGGGCCCCAGCCAAGGACGGCGTGGAAGCCTTCTACGCCAGCAAGGGTCAGTGAGCATGACCGAGTTCGGCAAGGCCCTCACGCCCACCGACACCGGCATCCCGGGACTCGTCGTCTGGGACCTGCCCGTCCACGGCGACAGCCGCGGCTGGTTCAAGGAGAACTGGCAACGCGAGAAGATGACCGCCGCGGGCCTCGCCGACTTCGGCCCCGTGCAGAACAACATCTCGTTCAACGACGCCGTCGGAACGACCCGCGGCATCCACGCCGAGCCCTGGGACAAGTGGGTCTCGGTCGCGACCGGCCGCATCTTCGGCGCCTGGGTCGACCTGCGCGAAGGCCCCAGCTTCGGCACCGTCTTCACGACAGAGCTCGATCCCTCACGCGCGATCTTCGTGCCGCGAGGCGTCGGCAACTCGTACCAGACCCTCGAACCCGACACCGCGTACACGTACCTCGTCAACGACCACTGGTCGCCCGACGCGTCGTACTCGTTCCTCAACCTGGCCGACGAGACCGCCGCGATCGCGTGGCCCATCCCGCTCGCCGACGTCGAGATCTCACCCAAAGACCTGGCGCACCCGCGCCTCGCCGACGTCGTGCCCATCCCGTCGAAGAAGACGCTCATCGTCGGCGCGAACGGGCAGCTCGGACGCGCCCTGCGCGCCGCCTATGCGGACGCCACCGAGGTCGAGTTCGCCGGTCGCGAGGACCTCGACCTGACCGCCGACCTGACCGGCGCACGCCGCTGGCGCGACTACGGCACCATCGTCAACGCCGCCGCCTACACGGCCGTGGATGTCGCAGAGACCGACCGCGCGGGAGCATGGGCCGGCAACGTGACCGCCGTCGCGCAGCTCGCCCGCATCGCGACGGAGAACGGCATCACCCTCGTCCACGTCTCGAGCGACTACGTGTTCGACGGCACCGCCGACGTGCCCTACGGCGAGGACCAGCCGGTGGCACCGCTCGGCGTCTACGGGCAGACCAAAGCCGCCGCCGACGCGATCGTCGCCACCGTTCCCCGCCATTACATCGTCCGCACCTCGTGGGTGATCGGCGAGGGCAAGAACTTCGTCCGTACGATGGCCTCCCTCGCCGAACGCGGTGTCTCGCCGTCGGTCGTCGACGACCAGATCGGGCGCCTCACCTTCACGGCGGACCTGGCCCGCGGCATCCGTCACCTGGTCGACGTCGAGGCTCCCGCCGGGATCTACAACCTCACCGGCGGGGGAGAAGCGGTCTCGTGGGCGCAGATCGCCGCGGAGGTCTACGCGCAGACCGGCCACGACCCTGCGCAGGTGACGGGAGTGTCGACTGAGGAGTACTTCGCCTCGGCATCCGGCGCCGTCGCACCGCGACCCCGCTGGTCGGTGCTCGACCTGGCGAAGATCGAGGCCACGGGGTTCGCGCCGCGCGACTGGCGCGACTCGCTCCGCGCCTACCTCGGCTGAGCCGCTCGCGCGGACCTAACTCATCAACCGGCAGAACGCCAGGGGGTCGCTCGGATCGGCGGTCGTGCCTAGCGTGGATTGTCCCGGAACGCACTGCTTCGGGTCATCGACGAAAGGACCACACCATGGGACTCGACGACAAGATCAAGAACGCTGCTCAGGACCTCACCGGTAAGGGCAAGGAAGCCGCAGGCAAGGCCTCGGACAACGAGCGCCTCGAAGCCGAAGGTCACAAGGACCAGACCGCGGCCAACGTGAAGCAGGCCGGCGAGAACGTCAAGGACGCCTTCAAATAAGCCGTTCCCAGAACGCCCCGACCCATTGGGTCGGGGCGTTCTGCATGTCTCCAGGGGCGCTCAGCTCCAGGTGTGCACGGGCTCGTTCGTGTGCATCGCCTCGCGGTACTCGAGCAGCGTGGCACGGAGGGCGTCGGCGCGCTCCATGCCCGATCGTGCCTCCATCCGACGGGCGAACCACTCGGCGCCGTTCGTCTTCGCGACGCAGCGCCCCTCGATGATCCCGAGGTAGCGGTCGCGCTCGTCAGGAGAGACGCCCCACAGGTCGAGCCCCTCGGCCGCGAGGGGCAGGAGGGTGTCGAGGATCAGCTCCGTCGCCGGCACCTGACCGACGCCGGGCCACGACAGCCGCGCGTCGATGCCCACCCGCGCAGCCGACTGGAAGTTCTCCCGCGCGGTCGCGAACGGCATCCGCGACCACACCGGCCGCTCGTCCTCGGCGAGCGACCGCACCAGGCCGAAGTAGAACGCGGCGTTCGCGACCGTGTCCGCCACCGTCGGTCCGGCCGCGAGGATGCGGTTCTCCACTCGCAGGTGCGGCATGCCGTCGGCGACGTCGTACACCGGGCGGTTCCACCGGTACACCGTGCCGTTGTGCAGCTTCAGTTCGGCCAGAGACGGCACCCCGCCCGACTCGAGCACCTCCAGCGGGTCCTCGTCGTCGATGATCGGCAGCAGTGCCGGGAAGTACCGGACGTTCTCCTCGAACAGATCGAACACCGACGTGATCCAGCGCTCGCCGAACCACACCCGCGGACGCACGCCCTGCGCCTTCAACTCCTCGCTGCGGGTGTCGGTGGCCTGCTCGAACAGCGGGATGCGCGACTCCCGCCACAGCTCCCGCCCCAGCAGATAGGGCGAGTTCGCCGCGACCGCGAGCTGCGCGCCCGCGATCGCCTGCGATGCGTTCCAGTAGGACGCGAACTGCGCCGGCGAGGTCTGCACGTGGAACTGCGTGCTCGTGCACGCCGCCTCGGGCACGATCGAGTCGGCCGTCGTCTCGAGTCGCTCGCGACCGGTGATCGAGATCGCGATATCCTCACCGCGCGCGTCGAGCACCTGCTCGTTCAGCAGGTCGTACCGCGAGTCATCGCTCAGCGTGCTGCGGCGCAGATGCGGCTCCGCCAGAGTGGGCAGGATGCCGATCATCACCAGATGCGCGCCGAGATCCTCGCTCCGCTCCTCGGCGTCGTTGAGCTTCTGCCGCAGACCCTGCTCGAAGGTCGTCAGTCCGCCCTCTCGGAGCTTGGCGGGCGGCACGTTGATCTCGACGTTGAAGCGGCCGAGCTCCGTCACGAACGCGGGGTCGGCGATCGCCCGCAGCACCTGCTCGTTCCGCATCGCCGGGTCTCCGACGGCGTCCACGAGATTCAGCTCGAGTTCGAGCCCCGTCATCGGGTCATCCGTATCGAAGCGGGCTTCGCTCAGCATCCTCTCGAAGACGTCGAGGTTCCGACGGATCTTCTCGCGATGAAGGGTGCGGTCGGCGCCCGTGATCTCCTGCTTCTCGACTTCTTCTCCCACCCCGCCACGATAGGTCGGGGCGTCGGGAGTGCCCGGGGTGTTGACAAGCGTCGCGCTCGTCCCGCACCTGCGACGCAGCAAATGACGACGGAAACGTCACGATCTCCGCGCGGGCTTCGGCGCTAGACTGACGCCGGGCCGGCAGGCCCCTCTGGGGAAAGACGAAGAATGGCTGGGCGAGCACCCGAACTCGCTGCACGGCGGCGACTCATTCTCGGCGTCCACGTCTGGTGGGATGCCGTTACCAGTCGTGCCTTCTTCACCCGCCCTGCGCTCTGGATCAGCCTGATCGTCTCCGTCTCGGTGCTGGCACCGTTCCAGCACTTCTCCGGTCCGTCGGGCTACCTGCACGTCGTGATCGTCGCCGTCATCGGCTGGGCCGTCCTGGTCGCCGCGCTGCTGCCGGTGGCCCGCGCGGAGCAGCGGATCGAGCGGGCGACGACCCGCGGCATCCTCATCCTCACGGCCGTGACCATCGCCGCAGCCCTCCGTCCCTTCGTCAATGAAGGGGTGTACGTCCTGCTCTACTCGGGCTCGCCGGACGTCACGGGCCTGATCGCACGCGTCGTCTCGAACATCGTCGTGTGGGTCGCCGGGCTCTCGATCATCGCCATGACGGTGCGCTCGATCGAGCTCACTCGCGGCAGCCGCGCACGCCTCTCCGTCGCCCTCGTCGCCCTGACCGACGGCCGCCGCCGGCTGGCACGCTTCGAAGGCGAGAACCGCGAACTGCTCGCCCCGCTCATCTCCCGCCTGCGGCGGCGGCGCGAAGAGATGCTCTCTGGGACGATCGACTTCGCCGCGGTCCGCGACTACTCCGAAGAAGTCCGCACCGCCAGCCACCGACTCGAGGAGCGTTCCGGGCTCGACCTGCGCGTCATCGCCGCGGCTGCGGAAGAGCACGACGACATCGTGCCGCAGCGGTCGGCGCTCACGATGCTGCGACCGACGCCGTACCTGCTGACCGGCTTCGTCTTCCTCCTCGGCGCCGTCCCGTACGTGCACCACCTCGCCGGTCCGTGGGCAGCCGCGGGCGCGATCCTGCTCGCCACGCCGGTGACCGTCCTCGCCGATCTGCTCATCCGGCGTCTCGCACGGGACGCGTCGCCCGCTCACCGAGGACGCGTCATCGTCGGCGTCTGGGTCGCGGCCGGCGTCGTCATGAGCCTCGTCACGCACGTCTTCGTCGGCCCGGAGAACCCCACGCGCTTCGTCCCGCTCGTCTCGCTGCCGCTGGTCGCCGTCGCGCTCGCGGCGTGCACCGACGCGATCGCGCGGGCGTCCGACAGCGCGCACCGCCTCGAGGCCGTGCTGGCCCTCGTCGCCCGGACCCTGACCGCCAAGACCGCGGCGGCGCGCAGGCCCCTGCGCAACGCCGCTCACGTGCTGCACGGACGGGTGCAAGGGCGCTGCGTCCTGCTCGCCGCGGCCGCGGACGAGTGGGAGCTCACCCCGGACGACATCGCGAGGTTCCGGCGGGAGACGGATGCCGCCTTCGATTCGATCCTCGCGTTCGTCGCCGAGGTCGACTCCGCTGCGCTCGAGGGGACGGTGCAGAGCGCCCACGAGGATCTGTCTGAACTCGTCGCCACCTGGCGATCCGTCGTCGGGGTCGACAGCACCATCTCGCCCGCCGCGACGGATGCGCTCACCGACCCCGCGCTCTCCCGCCGTGTCGCCACCATCGTCAACGAGGGTTTCGTCAACGCGATCAAGCACTCCATCGCCAAGCAGGTCTGGGTCGACATCGACGTCACGGGCGATACGCTGCTCGTGCGGACCTGGTCGACCGGCACCCTCGACAAGGCACCCGTCGTCGCCCCTCAGCTGCGCGGCATCAGCGTGCTCGGGTCGGGCGCCCGCATCTACCAGCGCGACGACGCGGTCGTGCTCGAGGTCCCGGTGCCGCTGAGCCCTGTGCGCGAGACGGTTCCGACGCCGATCGCCGTCCTGCCGAGACGTGCCCGGTGGACGCGCCGCACCGCGCGAGCCCGTCGGGTCGGCTGACGCTCAGTACTCGAGCAGGGCCGCGACCACGAGGGCGACCACGCCCACCGCGACGAGGATCACCGCCGCGTACGCCCACCACGGCAGTCCCGGAGGCTTCGGGGCGGAGCGCTGACGGGAACGGCGGTGCGACGAACGACCGGACATCGGTGACCTCCTAGGCAGCAGCGCGGACGCGCTCGGGCTGGGGCGATCGGCACCGTTGGCGAAGACGTGCCGCTCACCGTAGCGGACGCACGTGTCAGGAGGATGACGAAGGTCAGCGTCCCGCGAGCATGAGGTCGGCGGTCCGCAGGGCGAGGGCCATCTGCGTCAGCGCGGGATTGGCCGTCAACGCGCTCGGGAACGTCGAGTTGTCGCAGATCCAGAGGTTGTCGACCTCGTGGGAGCGACCGGATGCGTCCACGACGCTGTCCGCGGGATCGTCGCCCATCCGTGCCGTGCCGAGCGTGTGGCACGAGCGCTGCAGCACCCGCGTGCTGCGCGCACCCGCGGCGCGGAGGATCCGCTCCATCACCGCGACGCCGTGCCGGTCGATGGCCCGCTCGTTGTCGCCCTGCGAGAAGGTGATCTCGGCCCGCGGCATCCCGTCTTCGGCCAGTTCGTCGCTGAGAGTCAGGGCATTGCGGTCGTCGGGCAGGCACTCGCCGTTCATGCCGACACCGGCGCTGAAGGGGTACTCGCCCATGGCCGACATGAGGTCGTCGCCCCACAGGCCCGCCCCGCGGACGAGCTGCGTGCCGAAGTTCAGCGGCATGACGCCGAGGCTCTGCAGCAGGTAGCCGCCGACGAAATCGGCGTCGTCGGGGCGGACGAAGTCCTCGCTGATGATCGACGACGGGTAGCCGCGATAGCCGCGGATCGGCTCGTCGAACGTGCCCCACACCTGCACGCCGCCGTGCGCCATGAACCCCCGGCCGACGACGCCGTTCGCGTTGGCGACCCCGGTGTGCAGCAGCAGCCGCGGTGTCTCGACTCCGCCGGCCGCGAGCACGAGCGCACCGCAGCGCTGCCGGTGATCGGCACCGCGCGAGCGGTACACGACGGCCGTGACCTTGCCCGCGGCATCCCGTTCGATCCCGTGGACGAACGCGTCGGGCCGGACCTCGGCACCTGCCGCGACCGCGGCCGGCAGATAGGTGTTGGCCGTCGTCGCCTTCGCGCCGAAGCGGTCGCCCTGGTGGATGTCGCCGTTGTCGAGCGTCGCCGGGCGCAGGCCGTAGTGCGGCTGGTCGCGGTCACGCGTGAGGATCGCCGCCGGCCCGTCGGTCGCGGTGATGCCGAGCGCGTCGCACCCTCGGATCATGACGTCCGACGAACCGTTCCGCCGCACGGGCGGGTAGGCGTACGACCGGGAGGGGTCCCACGGGTAGTGCGCCGGACCGCTGACGCCGATGTCGGACTCGACGCGCTCGATGTAGCGGATCAGCTCGGCATGGTCGATGGGCCAGTCGCGGCCCTGACCCGTGTCGGTGCGCAGGCGCAGGTCACGCGCATCGGGACGCGGAGTGAACGCGCCCCAGTGCAGCGTGCTGCCGCCGACCCCGTAGCCGCTGTTGTTCGGCCCGAAGGCGGTCGGGTCGTCTCCGCCGCTCAGGCGCTCCGACATCCAGTTGATCTTCGTGGACTCGAGTTCGTCGGGGGTGAACTCGCTCGGCGCGAAGTCCGGGCCCGCCTCGAGCGCGACGACCCGGAGCCCTGCCTCGGCGAGCCGCGCGAGCAGGGGAGCGCCACCGGCACCCGTCCCCACCACGACGACGTCGACGACCTCGTCCAGATCGAACCTCTGCATGCCCGGGTGATCAGTCACCCGGCGATGATCGCCGGTCACGCGGCATCCTCCACCACTGTCTGGCCGAGCTCGCTCGGCTCCCATGTCTCTCGTTCGCCGGCCGCGATGGTCGCCCACCCCGCCGGCTGCGGCGCCGTGCCCCCGACCGCGAAGCCGTCGAATCCGATGCGCGCGAGCGACGCCGGATGCGCCAGCCACATGCGCAGCAGGTCGTTGCGGGCATCCTCGAACCACGAGCGGATGCCGTCGGCACCGACTCCGTCGGCGTCGATGCCGTCGGTGATCAGGGTCACGACTAGGTTGCGCTGCTCGGCGACCTCGCTCGGCCACACCGCCGCGATCGCGTCCAGTCCGCGCGCGTAGGCGATCGGGTCGGCAGGGGAGCCCAGCGGACGCCACCCGTCGGTGCCGCCCTCGGCGAGCATGTCGTCGATGCGCGTCGCGAGATCGATCGTCGCCCCGTCGCCCTGCGGCACGAGCAGCGCCGCGAGCGCACGGAGCGTCTCGACCTGCCCACGGTTCAGCGAACGGGGAGCGCGGTCCCGGTCGTCCGCGATCGCGCGGTGCGCGAGCGTGCGCCGCACGGCGACGTCGACGCGCGACGACGCGATGACGCGCCCCCACTCCGCCGGCACCACCGGAGCCGCCGTGCGGATCGCATCCCACGTCTCGGCGAGCACAGCGGCGACCCGCTCGGGGGCCTCGTAGGGCAGCAGGTGGCCGACACCCGGCATCCGCTTGACGCGGGCGCGGGGATAGACATCGGCGATCAGGTCGGGCTGCGCGTCGGCGCCGAGCGCCTCGTCGGCGTCGCCCGCCAGCACCACGACGGGAAGATCGAGCACACCCACGAGCGACGTCGCGTCCTCGAGGCTGCCCGCGGTGAGCCACTCGCGCCAGGCGGACGCCGGCTGCCGCACGACGGCATCGATCGCCGCGTCCCGCACGTCGGCGGGAAGCGGGGCGGCGACGTTCGCCGCGACGAAGGCCGCGGCATCCTCCCGCGACAGGTGCTCGCCCTGCGCGGTCGCCAGCATCTCTGCGCGCTTGTCGTCGGGCATCGGTTCGGGCGTCGGAGGAGAGGGGGCGAGCAGCACGGCGCCCGCAAGGCCGAAGACCCGCTCGGTGCCGGCCAGCACGCGCGCCATGACACGAGCGGCGACTTTGCCGCCGAGACTGTGGCCGCAGACGAGGAAGGGACCGCCGTCGGCCTCCGCCGCGATCCGCTCGAGCGCCGTGTCGGCGAGGTCGTCGACGGACGCCGCGCGCCCCCGATCGAGCAGGTCGATGCCGACGACACGGAGTCGCGGATCGGCCGCCGCCGCAATGGCGCCGACGGAAGCGGCATCCAGTCCCAATCCCGGCAGGAAGAAGACGGTGCACTCGTGAGGGTGGTTCGCAGCGCTCGGCACGGGACAACCCTAGGAACGCGGATCATCTCGACCGACGTCTTGCGCACCGGTCGAGGAGGTGCGATGATCCCGCGCCCTGCCTCGCCGGTGCGCTCCTCGCAAGGGGGTGAATGGATGCCGCGCCCCGACCTACCGTGGCGGGCATGACCGACCAGTACACGTTCGACAACCCCGTCACCCGCTACGCCCGCGTCGAGCCGCCCGTGCAGCACCAGCCCGAACCCGGCGTGCAGGCGCGGATGACGCCCGTGCCCGATCTGGGGGAGCACACGTACCGAGGGTCGGACCGGCTGCGGGGGCGCAAGGCGCTCGTCACGGGCGGCGACTCGGGCATCGGGGCCGCGGCCGCCATCGCCTTCGCCCGCGAAGGAGCGGACGTCGTGATCGTGCACCTGCCCGACGAGGCGGAGGACGCCGATCACGTCCTGCAGGTCATCGCCGACGCCGGCGTGCGCGGCCACGCCATCGCCGCCGACATCACCGACCCGGCTCGCTGCCGCGACCTCGTCGCCGAGGCGGCGGAGTTCCTCGGCGGCATCGACATCCTCGTCAGCAACGCGGGAAAGCAGGTCGCGGTCGAGCGCGTCGAGGACCTCTCCGACGACCAGTTCCGCACCACGTTCGAGACCAACGTCTTCGCCTTCTTCTGGATCGTGAAGGCCGCGCTCGCGCACATGCCGGCCGGGGCATCCATCATCAGCACCGCGTCGCTCGAGGCCTACAAGCCCGCTCCCGACCGCCTCGACTACGCCGCGACCAAGGCCGCCGTCAACAACCTGTCGAAGGGTCTCGCGCAGCAGCTGGCTCCCCGCGGCATCCGGGTCAACGTCGTCGCGCCGGGCCCGGTCTGGTCGGCGCTGCAGGTCAGCGACGGAGTGTCGGACGAGCAGATGAAGGCCTTCGACGAGGAGAACGAGTACAAGCGGGCCGGGCAGCCCGCCGAGATCGCGCCCGCGTTCGTGTTCCTCGCCTCGGCGGAGTCGAGCTACGTGTCGGGCGAGACCCTCAACGTCAACGGCGGGATGGTCACGCCGTAGCGGTCAGCGCGTCGCCGAGAGCGACAGGGCGGGGGATGCCGGTGCCTTCGAGGCGGTGAAGATCGCCCCCACGTCGACGCGGGACCCCTGGGTCAGGTTCGCGAGTCCCCAGTCGACACCCGAGCAGCTGATACGGGCGCTCGCCGTGCCCGGGCTCGCGACGCGGCACGACATGCCCCAGGCGCTGTCGACGGCGGTCGCGCCGGGCGATGCCCACGACGCCGTCCACGAGCGCACCTTGACGCCCGACGAGGCCGTGAGGGCGAGGGCGATCTGGTACTTCGACGGCCACGAGCTCGTCACGGTCAGGGTCGCCGAGACGCCGTTCGAGGACGCGCTCGCGGACCTCCCGACGGCCGGATCGGGTTTCGTGCCGGGCGACGAGGGCCGCGGCTGCGGTGCGGGCGTCGGAGCCGGCGCGGCCGGGTAGCGCACGTTCTTCGGCGTCAGGATCGGCTTCAACGCGGCGAGCTTGGTCTTCTCGCGCGTGAACCAGTCGTCCTTCAGCAGGCCGCCGGTGTCACCGCTGTTCGGGTTGAACGACCAGTAGCCCCAGCTGATGCGACGGTCCTTCAGGTAGCCGACGAACTTCGAGAGCCACTTCTTGTCGGACGACGTCTGCAGCTTCGTGCCGAACTCGCCGACGAACACCGGTGCGATGTTCTTTGTGACGATGTAGCCCCACTGCTTGTCCCAGACGGCGCGGAGATTCTCGGGGTACCGCTTGTCGTGGAACCAGGGCTGGTCGAACACCGACGAGGGGTATTCGTGGGGCGAGTAGACGACGCGGTTCTTGACCTTGAGGGTCACCGGCTTCGTCTTCACGCCGGTCAGGTTGCCGCCCCACCAGGTGCCCTTGCCGTCGGCGCCGTACTGCACGCCCTCGACGATGATGAGCAGCTTCGAGTTGATGGTGTGGATGGCGTTGCCCGCCCGGGTCGCCGCCGCGCGCCAGTCGCGCGCCGTCACGCCGCAGCCCCAGCACGCCGAACCCTGCGGCTCGTTGTGGAGGTCGAAGCCGATGACCGTCGGCTGGTTCTTGTAGCGCTTCGCGAGCATCTTCCAGTCCGAGATCCAGCGGGACTCGGAGTACTTCTTCGTGTACCAGAGCTCGGACTGGGCAGCGGAACCCGGCCGGTGCCGGTCGAGGATCACACGCAGGTTGTACTTGCGCGCACTCGCCACGACGGCATCCATCACCGTCAGCGTCGACGCCTTCGCGAGCTTCGGGTTCAGCGCGGTGTTCACGGAGCCGACCGACTTCTTCGTCAGGCACTCGTTCGAGAACGGTAGGCGCACGGTGTTGAAACCCATGCCCGAGATCTGAGCCATGCCCTGATCAAGCGTGATCGACCACAGGCCGTGCGGGGCGCACGTGTCGGTCTCCATCCCGAACCACGAGGTCGCCTTCACGGTGACGGTCTTGCCCGTCGAGGCATCCTGGATCTTCGAGCCGTGCGTCTTCAACCAGGGGATCGTGGCGGCTTCTGCGGTTGCGGGGGCGGAGGCCACACCGAGGGATGCCGTCAGCACGACAGCGGCAAGAACCGCCAGAACGCGTCGCAGCATCGAAAAACCCCCGTCGAGAGCGGCAGAACGGCCGCGATGGAACACCCGCTGCTAAGAGTACGGGACACGCCCCCTCTCGCGCGCGTGCGTTCCGCGCGCGGGAGGCGCCTCGGGCGCGGGCTAGAGTTGCGGCAATGTCCACCGATGAGACGCTGACGACCATCGACTCGCTGTACCGCGAGATCCCCCGCGCCGAGTGGGCGCGCATGGCCGCCGGTATGGAGCAGCCCCTCACCGAGAACGAGGTCGTGCAGCTGCGCGGCATCGGCGACCGGCTCGACATCACCGAGGTGCGCGAGGTCTACCTGCCGCTCAGCCGTCTGCTGTCGCTGTACGCGTCGGCCACCAAACGCCTCGGCGCAGACACCGCCGGGTTCGTCGGCGAGCAGGACGCCACGACGCCCTTCATCGTCGCCGTCGCCGGTTCCGTCGCCGTCGGCAAGTCCACCGCCGCGCGACTGCTGCGAGAGCTCATGAGCCGCTGGCCGGGCACCCCGCGCGTCGAGCTCATCACGACCGACGGATTCCTCTACCCCAACGCCGAGCTGGAGCGCCGCGGGATCATGGACCGCAAGGGCTTCCCCGAGTCGTACGACCGCCGCGCGCTGGTCGACTTCCTCGTCGCCGTGAAGTCCGGCGAGCCCGAAGTGCGGGCGCCGTACTACTCGCACATGCGATACGACATCATCCCCGACGCCCAGGTCACCGTCCGGCGCCCGGACGTCATCATCGTCGAGGGCCTGAACGTCCTGGCGTCGGCGCCCAACCCGCACGACATCGCGGTGAGCGAGCTCTTCGACTTCTCCATCTACGTCGACGCCGACGTCGACCACATCGCGCAGTGGTACGTCGACCGATTCCTCGCGCTCCGCGAAGCGGCCTTCTCGAACCCGAACTCCTTCTTCCGCGTCTTCGCCGACATCTCCGACGACGAGGCGGTCGCACGGGCACTCGGCTACTGGAACGACATCAACCTGCCGAACCTCCGCGAGAACGTCGAGCCCACCCGACACCGCGCGAAGCTCGTGCTGCGCAAAGCCGCCGACCACACCGTCGAGACGGTGCGTCTGCGCAAGCTCTGAACGTCTCTCAGCGCGCCGGGTACGAGCCGAACACCTGCGTGTAGAACGGCAGACCCTGCTTCGAGCACGCGACGCCGATGCCGATGCGGTTGTACGAACCGAGGATGTTGGCGCGGTGACCCGCGGACTTCATCCACGCCGGTGTGACCTTCGCAGGGGTGTAGCCGAAGGCGACGTTCTCGGCGGCGCGCGTCCAGCCCGAGGGGATCTGCGAGAAGTACTTCGGGTTGTGGCTCATCCGGTTGGCCGTGGCCTGCTTCGTCGACCAGGCCACGGCGACCTTCGACATCGACGCGTTGAGGGTGAGGGGCTTCTTGCCCTTCGCCTTGCGCGCCGCGTTCACGTCGGCGAGGACGCGCTTCTGGACGGCGGCCTGCGTCGTGCCGGTGCACGACGTCGACGTCGCTGCGGAGGCGGCAGCGGCGGGCGCTACCGACAGGGAGAGGGCGAGGACAGCGGTGAGCGCGAGGGCGGATCGCCGTCGGGTACGGGGGGATGCGGACATGGGGGACTCCGTCGTGTGGGGGGCACGACCGTGCGGGGGACACGGTCCCACATGGGTATCAAACGGATGCCGGTTCCCGCCAGCCCCGGCGTGCGCGACGCGCCTGCGCGTGCACGGGGGCGTAGTCCCAGCCCTCCCCACTTAGAATCGGACGCATGTGTGGAATCGTCGGATACGTGGGGCCTCGTGACAGCCAGGCCATTCTCCTCTCGGGCTTGGCTCGGCTCGAGTACCGGGGGTACGACTCCGCCGGCATCGCCGTCATCGACGGCGAAGGCGACCTCGAGATGCGCAAGCGCGCCGGCAAGCTGCAGGTGCTGCGCGACGACCTCACCGCGCACCCCATGGCCGACGGGACGACCGGCATCGGCCACACCCGCTGGGCGACGCACGGTGGACCCACCGACGCGAACGCGCACCCGCACCTCGCCGACGACGACAAGCTCGCCGTCATCCACAACGGCATCATCGAGAACTTCGCCGAACTGAAGGACGAGCTCCTCGCCGACGGCTTCACCTTCCGCAGCGAAACCGACACGGAGGTCGCCGCCGTCCTGCTCGGGCGCGAGTACGCGGCATCCGGAGACCTCGTCGCCGCCTTCCGTACGGTCGCCGCCCGTCTCGAGGGTGCTTTCACGCTCCTCGCGATGCACCAGGACCAGCCGGGCCTCGTCGTCGGCGCTCGCCGCAACTCGCCCCTCGTGATCGGTCTCGGCGAGGGAGAGAACTTCCTCGGCTCCGACGTGGCCGCCTTCGTCGAGCACACCCGCAACGCCCTCGCCATCGGCCAGGACCAGATCGTCGCCATCACACCGCAGGGCGTCGAGGTCACCGACTTCGACGGCCACACCGTCGAGGTCGAGCCGTTCGAGGTCGTCTGGGACGCATCCGCCGCAGAGAAGGGCGGCTGGTCGTCGTTCATGGCGAAGGAGGTCTCGGAAGAGCCCGAGGCCGTCGCCAACACCATCCGCGGCCGCTTCTCGGACGGCGCCGTCACGATCCCCGAGCTCGACGGTCTCGACGAGCTGTTCATCGGCATCAACCGCGTCATCGTCATCGCGTGCGGCACCGCCGCCTACGCGGGGATGGTCGGCAAGTACGCCCTCGAGCAGTGGACGCGCGTTCCCGTCGACGTCGAGCTCGCGCACGAGTTCCGCTACCGCGACCCGGTGATCGGGGCCGACACGCTCGTCGTCTCGATCTCGCAGTCCGGCGAGACCATGGACACGCTCATGGCCGTCAAGTACGCCCGCGAGCAGGGCGCCAAGACGCTGTCGATCTGCAACACGCAGGGCGCCACGATCCCGCGCGAGTCCGACGCCATCGTCTACACGCACGCCGGACCCGAGGTCGCCGTCGCATCGACGAAGGCCTTCGTCGCGCAGATCACCGCCCTCTACCTGCTGGCCCTCCACGTCGGTCGCGTCCGCGGAGTCCTCTCGCCGGAGGATTCGGCTCAGGCCGTTCGCGAACTCGAGGCCATCCCCGCCAAGATCGCCCGCGTCATCGAGACCGAGCAGGAGCACATCGAGCAGTTCGCCGGCTGGATGGCCGACACGAACTCGGTGCTGTTCCTCGGTCGCCACGTCGGGTACCCGATCGCCCTCGAGGGCGCGCTCAAGCTCAAGGAGATCTCGTACATCCACGCCGAGGGCTTCGCCGCCGGTGAGCTCAAGCACGGACCCATCGCGCTCATCGAGCCCGGTCAGGCGGTCTTCGTGATCGTCCCGTCGCCCCGCGGCGCGGCCGAGCTGCAGAAGAAGGTCGTCTCCAACATCCAGGAGATCCGCGCCCGCGGCGCCCGCGTCATCGCGGTCGCCGAAGAGGGCGACGTCTCGGTGCTCCCCTTCGCCGACGAAGTCCTGCGCATCCCGCTGGCCGCTCCGCTGTTCGAGCCGCTCCTCGCGGTCGTCCCGCTGCACATCTTCGCGATGGGCCTGGCCACGGCCAAGGGCCTCGACGTCGACCAGCCGCGCAACCTCGCGAAGTCCGTCACGGTCGAGTGAGTCAGGCCGGGCCGGTGCCCGGTCCGGAGCTCGCTCCCCTCGACACCTCCCAGACATGCACTCGAGAAGAGGTCGACACGCGACTCTGATAGAAACGACCGGGGTTCGATGACTCGGCCCCGTCAACGAGGGGGACTGTCACGATGCGACTTTCTGTCATTGGATGCGGCTACCTGGGCGCCGTCCACGCCGCCGCGATGGCGTCGATCGGCCACGAGGTGGTCGGCATCGACGTCGATGCGCAGAAGATCGCCCTGCTCTCGGCCGGTGAAGCGCCGTTCTTCGAGCCGGGGCTCACCGACATCCTCACGGAGGGCATCGCCTCGGGACGCCTGTCGTTCACGACCGACTTCGCCGCCGCCGCCGGCGCGGCCGTCCACTTCGTGGGCGTGGGGACTCCGCAGGTGAAGGGCGGCTACGCCGCCGACCTCACCTACGTGAACGCAGCCGTCGACGCCCTCCTCCCGCACCTGTCCGCGGGTGACATCGTCGCCGGCAAGTCCACCGTGCCGGTCGGGACCGCGGCATCCCTCGCCCCTCGCGTCAGCGAGACGGGCGCGACCCTCGTCTGGAACCCGGAGTTCCTGCGCGAAGGGTTCGCCGTGCAGGACACGGTGGATCCTGACCGCCTCGTCGCCGGCGTTCCCGCCGGTGAGGAGGGCGAGCGGGCCGCGGAGATCCTGCGCGAGGTCTACCACCCGTCGATCGCGAAGGGCACGCCCTTCATCGTCACCGACTACGCGACCGCGGAACTCGTCAAGGTCTCGGCGAACGCCTTCCTCGCCACCAAGATCAGCTTCATCAACGCCATGGCCGAGATCGCCGAGGTCGCCGGTGCCGACGTCACGATGCTCGCCGACGCGATCGGTCACGACGCACGCATCGGCCGTCGCTTCCTCGGGGCGGGCATCGGCTTCGGCGGCGGATGCCTCCCCAAGGACATCCGCGCCTTCTCGGCCCGCGCCGAGGAGCTCGGCCGCGGTGAGTCGGTCGCCTTCCTCCGCGAAGTCGACGAGATCAACATGCGCCGCCGCGAGCGAGCCGTGGAGCTCGTCGTGCAGGGGCTGGGCGGCCAGGTCTTCGAGAAGAACGTGACCGTCCTCGGCGCCGCCTTCAAGCCGTACTCCGACGACATCCGCGACTCTCCCGGACTCGACGTGGCCGTCCGGCTCCACGGACTCGGTGCGAACGTCACCGTCACCGACCCCGAAGCGATCCCGAACGCGCGACGTCAGCACCCGCAGCTCACCTACGTCGCCGACCGCGACGAGGCGCTCGCGGGAGCGGACGCCGTCATCCTCGTCACCGAGTGGGACGAGTACCGGCGCGAGCTGAGCCCCGAGCACGCCAACACCCTCACCGAGGGACGCATCATCGTCGACGGCCGCAACGGCCTCGACCCCGCAGCCTGGCGCGCGGCCGGCTGGACCTACCTCGGGATGGGGCGGCCCTGACGGGTCGGTTCCCGACCCGTCGGCGCTCCGGACCGGAGCGTCACAGTCCGCCGGAGAGGATGCCGCCCGCCGCCAGGAGCAGGAGCATCGAGGCGTTGTAGACGATGTGCAGCAGCACGGCGCCCCAGATGCGTCCCGTGAGGATGACGAGCGTCGCGCACACGAGCCCCACCGCGCCGACCGAGATCGACTCGACCAGCGGCAGCGAGCCGTCCACCGCGTGGATGAGGACGAACGTCGCCGTCGACACGAGGACGGCCGCGACCGCTGCCGCCAGCTGCCCTGCAGGGCGCCTCAGCAGCGAGTAGACCGCGACCAGGACCACGGTCCGGAAGAAGAACTCCTCGATCATCGGGCCGACGAGCCCGGCGGGGAGCGCCTCCGTCAGCAGCCACGACGGCGTCAGGTCGGCCGCGGGGAAGGGGCGGGACGCGGCATCCGTCACCCATCCGTCGAAGACGCGGAGCGCCAAACCCAGGGCGAGGGCGAAGACGAGGTCGGCCGGACGGAAACGCAGCAGGCCCGCCGGACGACCCCGGCGGAAGGCGACGACGACCGGGGCAAGCATGCCCACCCACAGGATGATCGTCGAGACCAGGGGCGCCCACGGGGTCTTCCACAGCAGCTGGACGAGCGACCCCGCGAAGATCGCCGCGCCGAGGCTGACCAGAGCCACGACGAGGAGGCTGCCGTTCCAAGAACGGACCGCCGTCCCGCCCAGACGCCAGTCCGTGCGTCGACGGCGTCGCCCCTGACGGCGCGGTGCATCGGTCGCGGCCCCCTCCGAGACGGAGTCGGCGGGCGTGTGGCCGTCGCTAAGCTGATCCTGCACGGGCCCTACCGTATCGGGTGCCCGTCCGCGTCCCGCCCCCGCGCCATCGTTCCGCCGAGCACCGAGGTGGGGACGTCGGCGAGGGGCGAGCCGCGGCATCCGTTCCGAAAGGCATCGCGTGATCCACATCCTCACCGTCTGCACGGGCAACATCTGCCGGTCGCCGCTGGCAGCGCTCGTCCTGCAGCAGCGCCTCGGTGACCTCGGTGTGGTCGCGACGAGCGCCGGGGTCCGCGCCCGAGCCGGTGATCGGATGCCGGTCGAAGCCGCCGAGCTCGCGGCAGGGTACGGCGTGCCGACCGACCGGATCCAGGCGCACGGCTCGCGCTTCCTGACCGAGGGGCTGCTCCGGGAGGCCGACCTCGTCCTCGCGATGGACCGCGATCACCGCCGGGGAATCGTCGAGCTCGACCCCTCGAAACTTCGCGTCGCCTTCACGATCCGCGAGTTCGAGCGGCTCGCCGCCGCGACCTCCGACGAGGCGATCCGGGCGGGCTCTGCCGGCACCGACCCCCGTGATCGGCTCCGCGGCGCGCTCGCCGTCCTCGCCGGGCAGCGGGGGCTCGTCCTGCCGCCCGCCGATCCCCTCGACGACGACGTCGTCGACCCGTACGGCCGCTCGAGGGAGACGTATGCGCGCTCGAACGCGCAGCTCTCGCCTGGCCTGGACGCCGTCGAACGCGTCGTGCGCCTCGCCGTCTCCTGAGCCGCGCCCGATATCCTGATCTGATGCCGTAGCGCGCGGCGACAGGAGGCGGGATGATCATCGGAATCGGTGTCGACCTCGTCGACATCCCGCGGTTCGAGCGCTCGATCGAGCGCACCCCGAAGCTCATGACGCGGCTGTTCACGGCATCCGAGCAGACCCTCAAGCCCCACTCGCTCGCGGCTCGCTACGCCGCGAAGGAGGCGCTCATCAAGGCGCTCGGCGGATCCGAGGGCGTGCACTGGACCGACATCGAGGTGGCCTCCGAGCCCTCGGGCCGCCCCGTCTTCGCTCTGTCCGGCGAGACCGCAGCCACGGTCGCGAGCCGCGGAATCGCCACCGTCCACCTGTCGCTCTCGCACGACGCGGGCCTCGCGACGGCGTACGTGATCGCGGAGTCCGCGTCATGACCCGGATGCCCCTCCCTCACCGGATGCCGGAGGGCGTCGCCCGCGAAGCGGTGATCGACGTCGGCGCGATCGAGCACAACGTCCGCCACCTTGCAGGGCTCACCGAGTCCGAGGTCATCGCCGTGGTCAAGGCCGACGGCTACGGGCACGGCGCCGTGCGGTCGGGACGCGCGGCGCTCGCCGGGGGAGCGGCCCGCCTCGCTGTCGCCGACGTCCCCGAGGCGCTGCAGCTGCGGGATGCCGGGATCGACGCGCCCGTGCTCGCGTGGCTCCACGCGCCGGGCGCCGACTTCGCCGCAGCAGCGGCGGCGCACATCGAGCTCGGCGTCTCGAGCCTGGAGCAGCTCCGTGCCGCGGCGCGCGCCGGATCGCCGGAGCGGCCGGTGACCGTGCAGCTGAAGGTCGAGACGGGCCTTGGCCGCAACGGCATCGCCCCGGCCGACTACAGCGCGGTGTTCGCCGAGGCGGCGCAGTTCGAACGCGAGGGCGTCATCCGGGTGCTCGGCATCTTCAGCCACCTCTCGAACACATCGGCCGGCGACGACCGCACCGCCCTGTCGCGCTTCACGGTCGCCCAGGCCGCCGCCGAGTCGACCGGGCTGCGACCTCCGCTGCGCCACATCGCGGCCTCGCACGCCGCCATCGGGCTGCCCGAGGCGCGGCTTGGCTGCGTCCGCCTGGGCGTCGCGATCTACGGGCTGTCGCCGTTCGACGACCGATCGTCGGCCGACCTCGGGCTCCGCCCCGCCATGACCCTCCGCGCGTCCGTCGCCGCGGTCCGCCGCGTGCCCGCGGGTCAGGGCGTCTCGTACGGCTACCTGCACCGCACCGAGCGCGAGTCGACCCTCGCGCTCATCTCGATCGGTTACGCAGACGGCGTGCCGCGCGCGGCATCCGGGGCCGGTCCCATCTCGATCGGCGGGCGCACCTTCCGCGTCGCCGGCCGCATCGCGATGGACCAATTCGTCGTCGACGTCGGCGACGAGCCCGTCGCGGTCGGCGACGAGGCCGTGCTCTTCGGCGACCCGGCGACGGGCGTCCCGTCGGCGACCGACTGGGCCGACGCGGCGGGCACCATCAACTACGAGATCGTCACGCGCATCGGTCCGCGCGTGCCGCGGCGGGAGGTGCGGTCATGACCGGAATCGAGCAGTTCGAGGGACGTCGCGAGATCGCCTCGCCGGACGACATGGAGGCGCTCGGGCGGGAGCTGGGCGCCGCGCTTACGGCGGGCGACCTGCTCGTGCTGACCGGTCCGCTCGGCGCGGGCAAGACGACCCTCACCCGCGGGATCGGTGCGGGCCTCGGCATCCGCGGTCCCGTGCAGAGCCCCACCTTCGTCATCGCGCGCACGCACCCGTCCGAGGTCGGCGGCCCGCCGCTCGTGCACGTCGACGCCTACCGGCTCGGCTCGCCCGCCGAACTCGACGACCTGGGCCTCGATCCCGACAACGCCGTCACGATCGTCGAGTGGGGGCGCGGCATGGTCGACGGTCTCGTCGACGCGTGGTGGGAGCTCGAGATCGAACGCGGCTGGAGCGGCACCGGCATCGACAACGCCTGCGGCACCACCGGCCACTACGCGGCCGAGCTCGAGGACGCCGCGCCGCGCATCGTCACGGTCACGCGCCGCCCCTGACGCCGCTCGGCCTCCGTCTGCCCGGATACCCTTGATCCTGTGATCCTCGGCATCGACACCTCCCTCGGCACGGCCGTCGCCGTGATCGACGCGGACGGTGCGGTGCGAGCGGATGCCGCCAGTGCCGATGCCCTCGGTCACGCCGAGATCATCGGCACGCTGCTCGAGACGGCGATGACGGATGCCGCGCTCGGCCCCATCGGCGCGACCGGGGCTTCCGAACCCGTCGCCCTGACCCACGTCGCTGCGGGCATGGGCCCCGGCCCGTTCACGGGGCTTCGAGTCGGGATCGCGGCGGCGCGCGCGTTCGCCCTGGGCCGCGGCATCCCGGTCGTCCCGGTGCGGAGCCACGATGCGGCCGCCCTCGCGGTGCTGCTCACCGACCCGTTCGCCGACGTCCCCCGCTTCGCGGTCGTCACCGACGCGCGCCGCAAAGAGTTCGCGTTCACGGTCTACGACGGGATCGACGACGACGGCCTGCCGGTGCGCGTCACCGACGCGACGCTCGTCAAGCGGGACGACATCGACGCCGCCCTCGCCGAGCACGGCGCCGAGCGGCGCGATACGACGGTCATCCCGGGCGCCATGGTCGCCCTCGTCGCGGCGCGCGCCGTCGCCGCCGGCCGCGTCGAAGACCTGGGCGAGCCGCTGTACCTGCGCGCTCCCGACGTCACCATGCCCGGCCCGCGGAAGAAGGTCGGCCAGTGACCCTCCGCACCGCCACCGGCGACGACCTCGACGACATCATGCGCCTCGAGCGTGCCTCGTTCCCGACCGATGCCTGGAGCGACGCCCTCATGGCGGGTGAACTCGCCTCGCCCCACGGGCGCTACGTCGTCGACGTCGAGGCCGGTCGCCTCGTCGGCTACGGCGGTGTTCGGGCCGTGCAGGGCGCAACGGATGCCGACATCCAGACCATCGCTATCGCCGCCGACGCGCGGGGTCATGGCCGCGGCCGCGCGCTGCTGCGCGAACTGCTGACCACGGCTCGCAGTCGCGGCGCGCGCGAGATGTTCCTCGAGGTGCGGGCAGACAACCCCGGCGCAACCGCGCTGTACCTGTCGGAGGGCTTCGTCGAGGTCGGCCGCCGCCCCCGGTACTACCAGCCCGACGACGTCGACGCGGTCGTGATGCAGCTGAACCTCGTCGCCTGGGAGGCACGCACGACCGCCGCACCGACGGCCGAGAAGGGCTGGTGCTGACATGACGCGCGAACCCCTCGTTCTGGGCATCGAGACGAGCTGCGACGAAACCGGCATCGGCATCGTCCGAGGCCGCACCCTGCTGTCGAACACCATCGCGAGCTCGATGGACGAGCACGCCCGATACGGCGGCGTCGTGCCCGAGGTCGCAGCCCGCGCCCACCTCGAGGCGTTGCAACCCGCCATCGAGGCGGCGCTCGCCGAGGCGCAGGTCGTCCTCACCGACATCGACGCGGTCGCCGTCACGAGCGGACCCGGTCTCGCCGGTGCGCTCATGGTCGGGGTCGGAGCCGCGAAGGCCCTCGCCGTCAGCCTCGACAAGCCGCTCTACGCCGTGAACCACCTCGTCGGCCACATCGCCGCCGACATCCTCACCGGCGACGAGGTCGAGTACCCCACCGTCGCCCTGCTCGTCAGCGGCGGACACACGTCGCTCCTGCTGGTGCGCGATCTCGTCTCGGACGTCGAGCTCCTCGGCGAGACGATGGACGACGCCGCCGGCGAGGCCTTCGACAAGATCGCCCGCATCCTCGGCCTGCCCTACCCGGGCGGGCCTGAGATCGACCGCGCCGCGTCCACCGGGGATCCGAACGCCATCCGGTTCCCGCGCGGCATGTCCCGGGCCTCCGACATGGCCGAGCACCGGTACGACTTCTCGTTCTCCGGGCTGAAGACCGCCGTCGCGCGCTGGGTCGAGCAGCACGAGGCGGCGGGACAACCGGTGTCGGTGCCCGACGTCGCGGCATCCTTCCGCGAAGCCGTCGTCGACGTCCTCGTCACCAAAGCCCTCGACGCCTGCGCGCGCCACGACGTGCCGCGTCTGCTGCTGGGCGGCGGCGTCATCGCGAACAAGCGTCTGCGCGACGTCGCCCTCGAGCGCGCCGAGGCCGCGGGTGTCGCCGTCCGCATACCGCCGCTCTCGCTCTGCACCGACAACGGCGCCATGATCGCGGCGCTCGCGTCCGAGCTCATCATGAGCGGACACCCCGCCTCGACCCTCGCCTTCGGCGCGGACTCCACCCTTCCGGTCACGACGATCCAGGTGGCGGCGTCGTCATGACCGACGAGCGGATGCCGCGCCCCGCCTCTGCGCCGCAGAGCCCCATCTCTTCCTCACGGGGCCCCATCGTCGAGCCCGCGTCGGAGGATCTCGCGCCCGCGCCGACCGACTCCGCGCTCCCCGGCGTCCACCGCGGCGGGTTCCAGCGCGAGTTGACGCAGCCGCTCCCCGTCGCGCCGCCCCTTGCCGTGCACCCCGACCCGGACGACGAGATCTCGCCCGACGTGCGGTGGATCCCGCAGCAGCCCGCCCTCCCGCGGAGTGCAGGATGGTCGCTCCTGTTCGGTGTCCTCGGCTTCGTCCTCGCCTGTTTCGTCGGGTGGGGATTCCCCGTCGGCATCATCGGCACAGTCCTCGCCGTCCTGGCGCTCCGCCGTCCGTGGGAACGACGAGAGACCGCGCTCTGGGGGCTCGGGCTCAGCGTCGCGTCGCTGATCTACAGCGCCGGGTGGCTCTGGTGGGCCGCGTCGCAGGGCGCTCTGTTCGGCTGACTCAGACGCGCTCGGCGAGCACGGCGACCCGCTTCGCCTTCGGCCCCTCGCCCAGGCGCGTGAGGACCAGCGTCGCAGCCGCATCGCCACGCAGCGCGAGCTTGCGCCGGAACTGCGCCGGGTCCACATCGACCCCGCGCTTCTTGATCTCGATCGTTCCGATCCCCCTCGCCTGCAAGGCGGCGTTGATCGCAGGCACCTTGACCGGCAGGACCTCGCGCACGCGGAACGACTGCACGAACGGGTTCGTCACCGCGGCATCCGACGTCAGGTAGGCGATCCCGTCAGCGAGCATCCCCGCCTCCAGCCCGCGGGCGACCTCGCCGATCAGACGCGCGCGGATGACGGCCCCCTCGGGTTCGTGGAGGAAGGCGCCGAGCTCTCGCACCGGCTCGTCGGGCGAGTCCGCCGGGGCCGTGAGCTCCGCCGCGGAACCGCCGCGGATGACGAGCGCCGCGCGGCGGACGCCCTCGCGTCGCAGTGAACCTGACCAGAGCACGAGTTCGACGGTCGAACCGTCGACGCTGACCCACTGCGCCTCGACGCCCTCGGGGATGAGGTCGCGATCGAGTCCCGGTCCGAGCTTGATGCCCACCGGCGTCCGCTCGGCGAGGGCGAAGGCCCAATCCAGTGAGGGAGACCAGTCCTCCGGACGGGTGCGGGAGGTCTCGGAGTGGCCCGCGGTGCGGCGCGCCGGGTCGAGCCACACGGCGTCCCAGCCGTCGAGGTCCGTCTCCTCGGCGAGGCCGCTCCGGACGGTGACCGCCTCGCCGAACGGTGCGAGGTTGTAGGCCGCGAGGGCAGCGGTGGTCTCGTCGGCGTCGACGGCGAGGACGTCGAGCCCCAGACCCGCCATGCCGAGTGCGTCACCCCCGATGCCGCAGCCGAGGTCCGCGACGCGCTGCACCCCGGCATCCCGGAACCGCCCGGCGTGACGCGCAGCGACCTCGAGTCGTGTCGCCTGCTCGAGGCCCGCTCGGGTGAAGAGCATGCGGTCTGCGAACGGGCCGAACTTCGCGACAGCCCGCACGCGGAGGTGGGCCTGCCCCACGACAGCCGACACGAGATCGGGGGAGTGCCCCGCGGCCCGCAAACGCGACACCGCGCCGGCGACCTCCGCCGTCGACGCGAGGGGGCCCACCTCGTCGACCATGCGAAGGCCCTCCGCGGTCAGCAGGGCGGTGAGCTCGGCCTGTTCCATCCGGCCAGCCTAGTTTCCGCGGCATCCCCCGTCGGCATCGGACGTGCGGCCACGGATCCCCCTCCCCGGGCGGTGGGGTTCCCCGAGTACCCCGGGGAACGCATGCCGAGTGGGGGGATTTCCCCCGATGCCTCGATTCGCCTCGCGAACGAGACTCGTCGCAACGAGCGCGACATGCGCCAGATGAGAGGACTCACCCGTGGCCGACAACAACTTCCTCAGCGCCGTTGCTGAGGCGACCGACTCCTACAACGACAACTCGACGAACGACGACTCCGACAACAGCGTCAACGACTCCGGGAACACCGACAACTCCGACAACAGCGTCACCACCGACGCGTCGACGACGGACTCCGGCAACGACAACTCGACCGACACCGACAACTCGGACAACAGCGACAACTCGGACAACTCCGACAACTCGGACAACTCCGACAACAGCGACAACTCGTCGGACAGCTCGAAGACCGACTCCGAGAACGACAACTCGGACAACTCCACGAACGACTCGTACAACGACAACTCCGATGACTCGGACAACTCCACGAACGACTCGAACAACGACAACTCGTGGACCGACAACTCCGACAACTCCGACAACAGCGACAACTCGGACAACAGCGACAACTCGGACAACTCGGTGAACGACAACAGCGACAACTCGGACAACAGCGACAACTCCGACAACTCGACGAACGACTCGGGCAACAGCTGGACCGACTCGAACAACGACAACTCGGACAACTCCGACAGCTCCGACAACTCGAACAACTCGGTCAACGACTCGTACAACGACAGCTCCGACAACTCGAACACCAACTCCGGCAACGAGAACTCGTACAACCAGCACATCGACTGGGACCAGTACAACGTCGGCGTGCGGCAGTACAACACCACCTTCGGGGACGGCGGCGCCGCTCCCGCAGCCGGCCTCGGCAGCGTCTCGGGCAACGTGTCGTTCAACTCCACGAACGTCGACCAGTCCGTCAACGGCAACATCAGTGCCGGCGGCGACGTCACGATCGGATCCGGCTCCTCGGCCCACGTGGCCAGCGGCGACGGCTCCGTCGCGGCGGGCGGCGACGCCTGGTGGGACAACTCCGTCGACAACTCGGTGAACTACGACGTGGGTGGTGACGCCGTGATCGGCAGCACCATCAACACGAACACCTGGACGGATTCGGCGAACACGAGCAACTGGGCGGACAACTCCGACAACTCGGACAACTCCGACAACTCGACCGACTGGATGGACAACTCCGACAACTCGATCAACACGAACGTGTCGATCTCGGACTCGTTCAACGTCGACGAGTCCCTGACGGACATGAGTCAGATCAACACCTCGATCTCCGACTCGATGAACGAGCAGTTCAATGCCGAATTCTCGCCCACCACCACGTGGACGGACGATGACTCGACGAACATCTGGACGACGGGTGACGACAACTCCGTCGCGGATGACGGCGGTATGAACGTCGAGGTCCCGGACGCCGACGCGGACACCGCGTTCTGAGTCACGACCACGTCTCGTCCCGCACCCGACTCGGGTGCGGGACGAGAGCCAATCATGTCGTTGCGGATGCAGGAGCGCCTTCCGCCGGCATCCCTTGTCGGCATGACGGGGAGTCGGTACGGTGCCGCTGGGGGAGTATCCGCAACGACGTGGATGCGAGGGGACACACATGCCGCAATCGGTGGGGGAGCAGGGCGCGCTGGGAGAGACTCCCGGCGCGCTCGTGCGCGTAGCGGACGAGATCAGGAAGACGAGTCGCGAATGGGGGCGGGAAGATCTCGCCGACCGGTTGACGGCGAGCCGGGCGCGGTTGATCGACCCGTATGTCCGGGTCCTCGTCGTCGGGGAGTACAAGCAAGGCAAGAGCAAGCTGATCAATGCGATCGTCGGGGCCCCGGTCTGCCCCGTCGACGACGACATCGCGACGCGCATCCCGACGGTGGTCGGATACGGTGACTCACCCTCCGCCGCCGTCCTCGTGCGGCATCCCTCTTCGCCGGACCTCACCCGACACGAGGTGCCGATCGACGATGTGGGGCAGTACATCGCCGCCGAAGCGCCGCGATTCGAAGGCGGCGAGGTCGTCGGGGCCGAGATCCTGGTGCCGCGCAAGATCCTCCAGAACGGGCTGCGGCTCGTCGACTCCCCGGGAATCGGCGACGTGCAGGCGTTCCGAGCGCTCTCCGCCCTCACGGCGCTGTCCGGTGCGCACGCCATGCTGATGGTGTCGGATGCCTCGCAGGAGTACACGGCGCCCGAGATCCGTCTGCTGTCGCAGGCGGTGCGGGTGTCGCCGCACGTGTCGGCGGTGGTGACCAAGACCGACGCGTACCCGCAGTGGCGTCAGATCGCCGGGATCGACGAGCGTCATCTCGAGAGCGTCGGGCCGATCCCGGTCTTCCCCGTCTCGAGCGACCTGCGTCTCGCCGCGGCCGCCCGCCAGGACCGCGAGCTGAACGAGGAATCGGGATTCCCCCGACTCATCCAGCACCTCCACAGCGAGGTCCTGCACCGCGCCGGCGAGCTCGAACGCCGAGCCGCCGCGGCCGACCTGCACGACGTCGTGGAGCAGCTCGCGATCGCCGTCCGGTCCGAGTTGACCGCTCTGCAGCACCCGGAACGCACCCCGGAGATCATCGAGCGGCTCGAGGACGCCAAGCGGCAGGCCGAGGAGTTCCGCAGCCGCTCGTCGCGCTGGCAGACGACACTCACCGACGGGGTAGCCGACCTCATCGCCGACACCGAGCACGACCTCCGCGATCGCCTCCGCCGCGTGCAGCGGCAGGCGGAGGAGGCCATCGAAGCCGGCGATCCCGGACCGGTCTGGGGCGAGTTCGCGCAGTGGCTGGACGAACGCGTCGGCGAGGCCGTCGCCGACACGTTCATCTGGACCAACGACCGTCAGCGGTGGCTGGCACAGGAGGTCGCCGGGCAGTTCCTCGAGGGCGAGGAGGACATCCCGCAGCTCGACGTCGGCGACATCACCGGCGTCCTCGACCCGGTCGACGAGATGGCGGAGCTCGACGCCCCGACCCTCTCAGCGGGGGAGAAGATCTACATCGGTGTGCGCGGCTCGTACGGGGGCGTGCTCATGGTCGGCCTCGCGACGAGCGTCATCGGGCTCGCGGTGCTGAACCCGCTGTCGCTGCTCGCCGGCGTCCTGGTCGGGCGTCGGGCCTACCGCGAGGACACGCAGGCACGGCTGTCGCGACGGCAGAACGAGGCGAAGAACCTGGTCCGCCGGTACATCGACGAGATCGCCTTCCAAGTCGGCAAGCAGCTGCGCGACAGACTCCGCTCCATCCAGCGAGCGACGCGTGATCACTTCGGAACTCGGGCCGACGAGATCCACCGGTCGCTCACCGCCGCCGCCGAGGCGGCACGCAAGCCCGCCGCAGGCTTCGCCCAGGACCGCGACGCGCGCATCGCCGAGCTGACGAAGCGTCTGCAGTACCTGGCGCGGGTGAGGACCGCGTTGCCCGCGGCCGTGGCAGCGACGCCGGAGGCCGCCGACGCGGTCGCGACGGTACCGGCGCAGCGGGGGATCGTGTGAGCGTCGGCATCCTGGCAGCCGCCGACGCGCTCCTCGATGACGCCCTCGCGCTGTATCAGGACGACACCACCACGGTCGCGGACCTGCAGGCGTGGCGCACCCGACTGCAGGAGCCGCTTCGCCTCGGGATCGCGGGCATGGTCAAAGCCGGCAAGTCGACGTTGCTCAATGCCCTCATCGGCGAGCGGATCGCCCCCACCGATGCGGGGGAGTGCACCCGCATCGTGACCTGGTACCGCTACGGAGCGACGCCGCGCGTCGACGCCGTCCACCGCAGCGGTCGCACCTCGTCGCTCTCGCTCGCACGCACCGACGGGCGGCTGCGGCTCGATCTCCGCGGGATCGACCCCGACGAGATCGACCACATCGACATCAGATGGCCCGCGCTGAGTCTCCGCTCCCTCGTGCTGATCGACACCCCCGGCATCGAATCGGTCTCGGCGCGCATCGCCGATCGCAGCCTGACCTTCCTGACGCCAGCGACGGGCGGCCCGTCCGACGCCGACGCCATCGTCTATCTGCTGCGCCACCTGCACCCCTCCGATCTGTCGTTCCTCTCCGCCTTCCGCGACGTCGACAGCGGGCCGGGCAACAGCGTCAACGCGCTCGCCGTCCTGTCCCGCGCCGACGAGGTGGGCGGGGGGCGACTGGACGCCCTGCTGTCCGCGCGCGGGATCGCGGCGCGGTACCGAGAGCTCCCCGAGATGCGGCCGCTGGCGATCGGTGTCATGCCGGTCGCCGGACTCATCGCCGAGAGCGCACGCTGCATGGCGGAGCGCGACTTCATGGCGCTCCGTGAGATCGCCGGCTGGGACCGCGATCAGCGCGACCGTCTGCTGCTCTCTGCTGATCGGTTCGTCCGTGAGGGAGCGGCGACCCTGGGGTCTCGCGCGCGTCGGGGCCTCATCGACCGCTTCGGCATCACCGGCATCCGTCTCGGCGTCGCGCTCGTCCGAGGGGGTGCCACCACGTCGCAGCGTCTCGCCGAACAGCTCGTCGTCCAGAGCGGGTTGGAGGAGCTGCGCTCCACCGTGCGCCGGCAGTTCGCAGGCCGCACCGCCGCGCTGAAGGTCCGCGCGCTGAAGACCTTCCTCGACGACCTCCTCCGCGAGCGGCCGCGAACGGGGCAGGACGACGCGCTGCGCGCTGCGCTCGACGCGCTGGTCGACGGATCGCACGAGCTGCGCGAACTCGACCTCCTCGCGGCCATCCGCGTGTCCGGCGCCGGCGTGACCCCGGCCGAAACCGACGAGCTCGAGCGGATCCTCGGTGCCGACGGCACCGACCCCGCCGATCGGGTCGGAGCGCGCCCGGACGCCTCCCGCGGCGAGGTCGCCGACCTCGCTGCGGCGCTACGGGACACGTGGCGGCGGATCGGCGAGCGGCCGGACACACCGCGCAGCGCCGTCCGCGCCTGCTCGATCGCCGTGCGGACCCTCGACGGGATCCTGTCAGAGGTCGCCGCCGCCCACCGAGGCGGGGCCGCGGCGGACGTCGAAACGGCGGCGGGTCCAGGCTCTGGAGGCGGGCAGGAGCGACGCGAGCAGCGCGAGAATGAGGATGCCGGCATACGCGAGCGCGAACGTCCGCAGCGGCATCCCGTCGTTCCCCGGGCGGGTGAACTCCAGCGCGACGACGCTCAGCACGCCGAAGGCGACCAGCGTTCCGCATAGCCACGCGCGCGCCCCGGAGCGACGGTTCGCGAAGGCGACCGCCGCCCACACCTGGATGAGCAGCAACGTCAGGAAGGTGCCGAAGAGCACCCAGAACAGGATGTCCACCGTCGTGTCGACGCTCTCGGCCGCCCGGTCCGGGTCGACCGCCTCGACGCGCTTCTTGATGTGCGCCAGTTCATCGGTACGCGTGATGAAGAAGTAGCCCGCCGCCAGTGCGCCCGCGGCCAGACCGAAGCTCCAGAACGCCTCTGCGAGGCGCGATGACAGGGGCGGGGCCACGTGGGCGATGACGGGCGCCGAGTTCGGTGCGTGCACCGACGGTCGCGCGGGTTGCGCCCGTCCGGTCCGCAGCGGACCGGACGGGCTGGGGGAGAGGGACGGGCTCTGCGAGCCCGTCTGGGGGCTGGTCATCGGCGGTCAGTACTCCGAGTCCGTCGTCGGTTCGTCGAAAGCGACCGGTTCGGACAGCGCGGTGCTGTCGTCCGCGGTGGCGTACGGGTCGGGACCGTCGTCGACCGGGGTCAGGGTCATCGGCTCGTCCGCGACGGGTTGATCCTCCGCGGGCGGTGCCGCGTCCTCGACCGGCTCCGGCCCCGCGGTCGGTTCCACCGTGGTCTGGTCGGTGGTCATGGCATCCTGCGGTGCGGACACGTCGGCGGGCTGATCGGCCACGTCGTCGCCGCTCGCGGCATCCTCTGCCGGCGACGGTCCGGCCGGGGTCGTGTCCCCGCCCGTCGCGGGTGCCGAGCTGTCCGGCACGGGCCCCGTCACCGTCGTGTCGTTGTTCGAGCCGACCGCGGTGTCGGTGTCGACGGTGCTGTCGACGACGGCATCGCCACCGACGGTGACGGTGGTGGACGCATCGGTGCTGTCGTCATCGACGACGTCGCGACCGGCGGCGGTCGAGCCCTGGCCGCTCGCGACGATCGCCTCGTTGTCGAAGATCTGCAGGATGTCGCCTTCAGCCCAGAGGTTCTGGTTCACCGACTGGTCGAGCACGGTCGAGTTGTTCGTGACGTACGAGGTGTTCGTGATGAGTTCGTGGAGCTGCTGCACCACCTGAGTGGGGGACACGCCACCGGGATCGGCGGGTGGACGCAGGAGAAGACCGGGCTCGTTGTGGACGAGGACCTGGGGGTTGTCGTAGACGACAGGCAGTGCCGCGCAGAGATCGTTGTACCCGACGTTGCCCAGGCCGCGGGCGGCGAGGGCGCCCTCCGGGTCCGCCTCGAACTCGGAGGCTACGTCGGGGTCTCGAATGAGACTCAGGATGAATTCGATCAGCGCATTCGCCATCGTCGCGATCACGTTACTCATGTGCCCTCCCGGGTGTGACTGGTGGTCCTGGTTCCTGCGTCGTCGCCGAGCATCGCCCGGAGCTTCGTGAGCAGATCGGAGCGCGAGGTTGCGTCGACCCGGCGACGTATGCGTGCGATGTGGTGCTCGGCAGTCCGCGGCGAGATGAACAGCGATTGACCGATCTCGATGTAGGTCTTGCCCTGCAGGACGAGCCGCGCGACGTCCGACTCGCGCGCGCTGAGGGTCGAGCCGGGTTGCGGCAGCTCATCCGGTTCATCGGTCGCGTGAGCGGAACGGGCGCTGTGGATCGGGTGCAGGTCGCGAGCGCAGGCCAGCAGTTGCGCCGAGGCGGATCGATCCTCGGTGCGGGCTGCGCCGTGCGCGGCGAGGCGGGCGCCGTCCCACGCGAGGCCGTGGGCTGCGAGATCGCGGGCGGCGGACTGCACCGCCGCTGCATCGACCCGGCCCGCCAGGACGTCCGTCCACACCCGGCCGGCGGTCGCCATCCGCGCCGCGAAGGGACTGTGGGCCGCTGCGCCGACCAGGGCGTGAGCATGGGGGGTCAGCGCATCGGGTCGGCCCACGATGATGCCGCGCTGGATGCCGCTCCAGTGCAGGAGCGGACTCCACAGCGGAGGATCGCCTGCCTGCGCGAGCGTCGCGAAGGCGGCATCCGCGTGGCGGTCGACCGCTTCCGAGTCGTCCACCCTCGCCGCCGCCAGGCACAGCTCCCCGAGGAACGGGAACAGGAAGAGGTCGACGTGCTGCTGGTGCAGCTCGCGCGCGGCCGTGTCGAATGCGAGGGTCAGCTCGGCGGTGCCCGCGTAGCGCCGGGCGAGCGCTGTCTCGCAGGCGGCTCGGATCAGCCGATCGCGCGGTGTCGGCTCGGCGGTGGAGGCCGCAGCCTCGTTGAGGAGAGCGGATGCCGCGGCGGGATCAGCCGCGTGGATCGCGACCCAGGCGCGCCAGAGCGCGAGGCGCGACCGTGCCGCGGGTCCGCCCTGCCGCCGTCGGCGCGCCGAGTCCAGCGTCGCGGCCGCGAGGTCGAGTCGGCCGATCGACACCGCCGCAGCCGCCGCCACCACGGCGGGAGGTTCCACGAGCGGGAAGTCGTCGTGCGTCGCGCTGTACATCTCCGACGCGACGACGAGGTCGTCCACCGCCGCCAGGACCTGGTCCGAGAACGAGGCGGACAGAGCCGCCGTCAGTGCCGCGGAGGCGACGGCGAGGGTGTCGGGCGCCTCGGTCGTCTGCGCCGTCGCCGGCTCGGGCCGAGTGCCCCTCCCCGCGGCGGCCAGAGCCCGCCGAGAACGAGCCGCCGGATCCTGCGTCCCGACGGCGTCGGAACCGGAGCCGGCTCCGACGTCGAGGAGCCCGCGAGCCGCCCAGACGGCCGTCGAGGCGTCGCACGCGGCAGCGTGATCAGGATGCGCCGGCAGCCGGACGAGGACGTCGAACGCGGCACCGGCGGCATCCAGATCCCCGGCGCCGACCGCGGCGATGCCGGTGGCCAGGGCGACGTCCCCCTCGTCCCCCGTGAGGGAGGCCGCCTGACGGTAGAGCGCGAGTGCGTGAGCGGGGGAATCGGCACGGACGCGGTCGCCTCGGGCGACGAGCGAGGCCGGAGTGGATGCCGCGTCCCCCGGCCACGCGCTCTCCCGCCCGCTCTGCCGTGCGTCCACCGGGACCCGGTGCGCGGGTGTGAGAGCACGGACCGCGGCTCGGACGATCGGCGGCGGCGCGCCGTTCGGAGCGAGCAGTCCGGCGGCGCATCCGTCGGTCACCATCTCGTCGAGGGTGACGGTCCCCGTCGCCTGCGACGCGAGCTCCGATGCGGGGAGTGCGCACATCGCCTCGAGGAGCGCCCGGTGGTGCTCGTCGAGGCACTCCAGCCGATGGGCGACAGCCCCACGGAGGGCGACGCACAGCGCGCGGTGAGTCGGATCGACGCCGCACGTCCCCGGGTCGTGGGCGTCCACGGCGGCGAGCGTCAGCCAGGTGAGCCCTCCGGTCTGCTCCACGATCGCGGTCGAGCAGGAGAGCGGGATGCGGGTGGCCTCCACGATGCGGTCGGGTGCGACGTCTCCTAGGAGTACGGGAGGCGCGGACTTCTCGAGGATCCCCATGATCTCGCGCAGCAGCCCCTGCGGCCGCGGCAGGTGTGAGATCACGACGCTGGCCTCCGCCGACGCGACGACCCTGCGGAGCGAGGCGAGTTCGTCCTCCGCGAGGCCGTCGGCGTCGTCGACGACGAGGACCTCGCCGTCCGTCACCTGCGACGGGCGTCCGGCGAGCGGCATCCCGCGCTCGTTCACCTCCGCCCGCAACGCGGCCAGCGCTGCCGTCTTTCCCGACCCGATCGGACCCGTCACGACCCCGCGGATCGGCAGGTCCACCGCCAGGAGCGGCGTCACCGCCGTTTCCGCGAGGGCCGTCGCGAGCACCTGCGACGGGATGCGCGTCGTCGCCGGTGCTGCCGTGCGCGCGACTCCCGTGTGCGGCCACGCGTCCTGGTACACGTCACACCGCCGCTCGGGAGTCGCGACGAGACCTGGCCGTCGCCACGGGGATGGGCGACGCAGCAGGTGACGCCGTCTCTGCGGGGAGCGGAGGAGGAAGGAGCGCCCGCATCATCGCGGACATCACGCGCGCGAGGGCGCTGCGAGGCTGCGGCGGGACCGGCTCCACCGGAAGGGGCTCCCTCTCGTACAGGTCCGGCTCTCCTGCGGGCAGGGGTGAGCCGGCCGCCCCTCGGACGGCGAGGCTCTGGGGGTCGCCGTCCTCGTCGACGTCGACCCCCAGGATTTCGGACACCAGCTGCGCGACCCGCGGCATCCGTGCACCGCCGCCGGCGAGCGAGACTCCCCGCAGCTCCGACGGACTCACGCCCGCGCGGGCGCACAGGTCCTCTAGCGCGGCTACGCTGTCGCGGACGTCCTCCTCGACGAGTGCTTCGAGTTCGTCCCGGACGAGCCGCACGAGGTGCTCGCCGGCGGGGACGGCGATCGGGAGGACCGTCTCGGTGTCGAAGGAGAGCGCCTCCTTCGCGGCTGTGCACTCGCGGCGTGCGGCGGCGAGGCCCACCCATCCCGCGTCGTCCAGGGCGGGTGCGATCTCCCGGAGGTGGGCGAACACGGCGTCGTCGATGTCCGCGCCGCCGAAGTGAGCGAGCGAACGGGTGGCGAGCACGCGGACTGTCCGCGCCTCGACCATGACGATCGCGAGATCGCACGAGGTCGCCCCCAGGTCGTACAGCGCGAAGAGATCATGCTCACGGCCCAGGGCGCGCATCCGATGGTGGGCGACGGCTTCGGGGGTCGTCATGAAGTGCGCCAGGATGCCGTGTGCTCGGAGTGCGTCCGCAAGGTTCCGCCGGCGGTGGTCTCCCCACGCCGCGGGGAGGATGACCGTGATCCCGTCGGGCGCCTCGGCGGCGGCGTCCGAGGCGGCTCCGACGGCCCATTGCACGACGCCGACGTACGCCTCCTCCGCCCGGATCGCCTGACGTCCTACCGTCAGCGGGACCTCGTCTCCGATGCGAGCCGCGTAGTCGCGGAGGACTTTGTCGGGGGCGGCGGCCGCTCGACGCGACGCGGCGTCGCCGTACATGGGTCCGTCGTCACTGATGAAGACGGCTGAGGAGGCGGCGTCGGTGCTGTGGCCGAGCCGGATGACCGCGGGACGCTCCCCGGCGTCCGGCCGCCCTGCGGCTGCTGTGACGCGGTCGCCGCCGATGTCGACCGCGACGTGTAGTGCTCGATCCGACACGTCCCACTCCGTGCTTCCCAACCTGCGATGCGTCGTCGCACCGACTGTCCCCTCCCTCTTCCTACTCCTCCGGTGGTGGTGCGGGAATGGATCGGCGAGTCGTGAGGGGGTCGGTTGCGGAGATAGGGGGATAGGGCGCGCGAGCGTGGGTAGGGGGTAGGGGATCCGCGTCTCGTGGCCGGGGACGACTGTTGGCACTCGCGTTGCATGAGTGCCAACCGCGCTCTAGACTTTCGTTAGCACTCTCGGTAAGCGAGTGCTGATGAGTCTTGAAGCAGGACCCCACCAGCAAGAAAGAGGTAGAACGTGTCGGTTTCCATCAAGCCGCTCGAGGACCGCATCGTCATCAAGCAGGTCGAGGCCGAGCAGACCACCGCAAGTGGCCTGGTCATCCCTGACACCGCCAAGGAGAAGCCCCAGGAGGGCGAGGTCGTGGCTGTCGGCCCCGGCCGCATCGACGACAACGGCAACCGCGTTCCGCTCGACGTCGCCGTCGGCGACCGCGTCCTGTACAGCAAGTACGGCGGCACCGAGGTCAAGTTCGGCGCCGACGAGTTCCTCGTGCTCTCGGCTCGCGACGTCCTCGCGGTCGTCGTCCGCTGACACGCAGCACCTGTCACAGGGCCCGGATGCTTCGGCATCCGGGCCCTGTTTCGTGCACCTCGACGCTCCGCGTGGCAGGATCCGCGCGAACGTCGGCAGTCGCCGTGCTGACGGATCTGTCATGACCGTCGTAGGCTCGTACTCATGACACCGGAGGATGCCGCCCGCGAGAAGTCCCTCGGCGGCATCTTCGTCTTCTCGGCATACGTGCTCTGGGGCTTCCTCCCGCTCTACTTCGTCAGCCTCGCCCCCACGACGCCGTGGGAAGTCGTCGGCTGGCGCATCGTGCTGAGCCTCGTCTTCTGCGTCGCTCTGATCGCGATCACGCGCGGCTGGGGACGGATGCGCGTCATCCTCCGCGACCGTCGACTCATGCTGTGGACCCTCATCGCGGGTCTCCTCATCTACGTCAACTGGCAGGTGTTCCTCATCGGCACGCTGACCGGCCATGTCGTCGAAACGAGCCTCGGCTACTTCATCAACCCGATCGCGACGGTGCTCCTCGGTGTGCTCGTCTTGAAGGAGCGTCTGCGTCCCGCGCAGTGGACCGCGGTCGGCATCGCGGGCGCCGCCGTCGTCGTCATCATCGTCGCGGTCGGGAACGTGCCGTGGATCGCCCTCACCCTCGCCGCCAGCTTCGCGACGTACGGTCTCGTCAAGAAGCGGATCGGACCGTCGGTGGATGCCGTCAGCGGCCTCACGCTCGAATCCTTCTGGCTCGTGCCCATCGCCGTCATCCAGCTCATCGCGGTGGGAGTGACGTCGGGGCTCACGATGGGGCGCGAGGGCACCGGCCACACGGTGCTCCTCCTTCTGGCCGGAGCCGTCACCGCGATCCCGCTGCTGTTCTTCTCGGCGGGCGCCCGCCGAACGTCGCTGACCGTGGTCGGCATCCTCCAGTTCATCGCGCCGATCATGCAGTTCCTCACGGGTGTGCTCATCCTGCACGAGCCCATGCCGTTCGAACGGTGGATCGGGTTCGGCCTGGTCTGGGTCGCCGTCGCGGTGTTCGCCGTCGACTCCCTCCTGGCCTCCCGTCGCCAGCGCGCCCGCGCGGTGACGGCCGTTCCCGACCCGGTTTGACCCGGTCCGGCGGCGCTTTCGCCACCGTTATGGGAGCGTGCCCACCTCGTTACACATCGTTAACGAACGGCAACACTCGCGAGACGGGCTCACCGCTAGGTTGATCACACCGGGCCGGGCCCGATTCGACCCGTGTCACCACAGCAAGGAGCACAATGTCCGTCTTCACCCGATCGCGCGTTGCGAAGGCCATGGGCGGCATCGCCCTCGCCAGCGCCACCGCCCTCGTCCTCGCCGGCTGCGCCGGCTCTCCCACCGCCCCGGCGTCGTCCGCGTCGAACGGCCCCGCCGTCGAGCGCGACGAACTCACGCTCAAGCTCGGCACGGTCCTGCCCCAGACGGGCAGCCTGGCCTTCCTCGGCCCGCCCGAAGAAGCCGGTGTGCTCCTCGCCGTCAACGAGATCAACGAGGCCAAGAAGGGCATCACGGTCGACCTGAGCGCCGGTGACTCGGGCGACACCGACAACAAGGCCTACGAGACCACCGTTCCCCGCCTGCAGAACGAGGGCGTCTCGGCCATGATCGGTGCCGCGGCATCCGGTGTCACGAAGCTGTTCCTCGACAACAACGTCTCCGAGGGCATCATCACCTTCTCGCCCGCCAACACGTCGCCGGACTTCACCGACTGGGACGACGACAACCTCTACTGGCGCACCGCGCCGAGCGACCTGCTGCAGGGCGAGGTCCTCGCGAACAAGATCGCGGAAGACGGCAAGAGCACCGTCGGCATCATCTACATCAACGACGCCTACGGCACGGGTCTGCGCAACGTGGTCAAGGAGGTGTTCGAGGGCACCGGAGGCAAGGTCGTCGCGGAGGCCTCGTTCAACACCGGCGACACCTCGTTCGACGCTCAGGTCGCCACCGTCGCCGCTGAGAACCCCGACGCCATCGTCGCGATCACGTTCGACGAATTCGCCACGATCGCACCGCTGCTGGTCAACGCCGGTCAGGACGCGAAGAACTTCTACCTGGTCGACGGAAACCTCAAGCAGTGGGGCAAGGACGTCAGCGTCTCCCTCGAGGGCGCCCAGGGAACCACCCCCGGACCCGTGCTCGAGGACGACTTCGTCGACCGCCTGAACGCGGCATGGACGGGTGCCGGAAACAGCGAGCTCGAGGACCAGTCGTACGCGGCTGAGTCGTACGACGCCGCGGTCCTGCTCGCCCTGGCCGCACTGTCCGCGAACGACACCAGCGGCGCCGCGATGGCCGGCAAGCTGCAGGAGGTCTCCGGTGGCAGCGGTGACGGCACGAAGTGCACGTCCTTCGCAGAGTGCGCCGACATCATCCTCGACGGCGGCGTCGCGAACTACGACGGCTACTCCGGCCCGATCACCTTCGACGAGAAGGGCGACCCGACCGAAGCCACCATCGGCATCTTCCAGTACGGCGCCGACAACACCCACACGCGCATCAACTGATACGCGTCACCACGAGAACGGCCCCCGGGGAGCGATCCCCGGGGGCCGTGCTCTTTCCTGTCCGTCAGCGGAAACCGCCCGCAGACGACGACGCCCCCTCAGCCTTCGCTGCGGGGGCGTCGTCGTCTCAGTGGTCAGTCGGTGCCGAGCGTGCCGAGGTAGAGGCCGATCACCTTGGGGTCGTTCAACAGCTCGCGGCCGGTACCTTCGTACGCGTCGCGTCCCTGGTCGAGCACGTAGCCCCGGTCGCAGATCTGCAGGCACCGGCGGGCGTTCTGCTCGACCATGATGGTCGTCACACCGGCCTTGTTGATGTCCGAGACGCGGATGAATGCGTCGTCCTGACGGACGGGGGAGAGCCCCGCGCTCGGCTCGTCCAGGAGGAGCACGGAGGGGTTCATCATGAGCGCCCGTGACATCGCCACCATCTGACGCTCACCGCCCGAGAGCGAGCCCGCCCGCTGCTTCAGACGCTTACCCAGCTCGGCGAAGATCGACGTGACGAACTCGAGCCGCTCCTTGTATGCGCCGGGGCGCTGATACAGGCCCATCTGCAGGTTCTCCTCGATCGAGAGCGAGGGAAAGACGTTGTTGGTCTGCGGGACGAACGCCACGCCGCGGCGGACGAGGCTGTCCGACTTCAAGCCGATGATGCTCTCACCGTCGACGTTGATCTCACCGCCGCGCACCTTGACCATGCCGAAGATCGATTTGAGGAGGGTCGACTTGCCGGCACCGTTCGGGCCGATGATCCCGATCAGTTCGCCCTTGCGGGCGACCAGGTTCGCGTTGTTGATGATGTTGATGCCCGGCAGGTAACCGGCGAGCAGGTCGCGGACCTCGACGACGATCTCGCGGTCGTCGACCGCGCCGACCTGAGGGGACGCCACTCCGGATGCCTCGGTCATTTGTCCTCTTTCTCGGCGTCCGCGATCGAGGACGCCTCCTCTTCTTCGATCTCCGCGAGCATCTCGCGCGCGGACTCATCCAGCTCTCCCGGAATGCGGCCGGTCACGACGCCGAGGTCGACGTCCTGGTGGCTGCCGAGGTAGGCGTCGATGACCGCCTTGTCCTGCATGACCGTGTCCGGCGGACCTTCGGCGACGACCTTGCCTTCGGCCATGACGACGACCCAGTCGGCGATGTGACGGACCATGTGCATGTCGTGCTCGACGAAGAGAACGGTCATGCCGAGCTCTTTGAGGTCGAGGATGTGGTCGAGGAGCGACTGCGTCAGGGCCGGGTTCACACCGGCCATGGGCTCGTCGAGCATGACCAGGTTCGGGTCGCTCATGAGCGCCCTCGCCATCTCGAGCAGCTTTCGCTGTCCACCGGAGAGGCTCGCCGCGAAGTCCTTCTCCTTGGCGTCGAGCTTGAACCGCGCGAGGAGGCCGCGCGCCTTCTCCTCGATCTGCTTCTCCTGGGTCCGCCACAGCTTCGGCACGAAGCTCTGCCAGAACTTCTCACCGCGTTGTCCGGGTGCGCCGAGCTTCATGTTCTCGAGCACGGTCAGCAGCGCGAGTGCCTTGGTGAGCTGGAAGGTGCGCACCTGCCCCATCCGGGCCACCTTGAAGGCCGGGATGCCGGCGAGGTTCTTGCCGTCGTAGGCCCAGCGACCGCTGTTCGGCTTGTCGAATCCGCACAGGAGGTTGAACAGCGTGGTCTTGCCCGCGCCGTTCGGTCCGATGAGCGCCGTGATCGCGTTGCGAGGGATCTCGAGGTGCTCGACATCCACCGCGGTCAGTCCGCCGAAGCGTCGCTGGACGTCGTCGATCACGAGGATGGGGTCGTTCTTCGCGACACCGGGAACGTTGTCGCCCTTGGCCAGACCGGTGGTCTTCGGGCGACGCACCGACCCGGTCGGCGTTGCCGCCGCTGCCGGGTTCTCGGGGGTCAGATCACTTGACAAAGGTCATCTCCTTCTTGTTGCCGAGAAGGCCCTGCGGCCGGAAGATGACCAGCAGCATCAGCGCGACCCCGACGAGGATGAAGCGCAGGGTACCGGCCTGGATGCTCGTCATCGGCAGGAAGCCCTGCTGCGCGAGCTCGGGGAGCATGTTGCCGAGCAGCGCCATGACCATCCAGAAGAGGACGGCACCGATCGACGGGCCGAAGATCGTTGCGGCGCCGCCGAGTAGCAGGATCGTCCAGAGGAAGAACGTGAGCGACGTGGTGTAGCTCGAAGGGACCACCGCCGACGGCAGCACGAAGACGATGCCGCCGAGGGCGCCGATCATGCCACCCACGACGAGCGCCTGCATCTTGTAGGCGAAGACGTTCTTGCCGAGGGCGCGGATCGCGTCCTCGTCCTCGCGGATGCCCTTCAGCACGCGGCCCCACGGACTGCGCACGAGCGACCAGACGACGAACAGCGCGATGGCCAGCATCAGGAGTCCGAAGACGCGGATCCACAGGCCGTCGGCGTTGAACGTCCACGGTCCGAAGCCGTACGTGCCGTCCGGGAACGGGTTCGCGTCGCGGAATCCGGCGTGGTAGTTGCCGAGACCGTCGGCCGAGTTCGTGTATTCGTCGAACACCTGCGTGGTGAAGAGGAGTCGAACGATCTCCGCTGCCGCGATCGTCACGATGGCGAGATAGTCGGCCCGCAGTCGCAGAGTCGGGATACCCAGTACGAGAGCGAAGACGGCTGCGAGCAGAAGCCCGATGATCATGCCCAACCACCACGGCAGGCCGAAGCTGAGGACGGAGATCGCGTAGCCGTAACCGCCGAGGGCCATGAAGCCCGCCATGCCGAAGTTCAGCAGGCCTGCGTAGCCGAAGTGCACGGCCAAGCCGGTCGCCGCGAGGGCGTACGCGATGGTGATGGGACTCAGCAGATAGCTGAGCGTGTTTCCGACGATGGCACCCCAGTCCACGGGCTACCCCAATCTCTCTTTACGGCCCAGCAGACCCTGTGGTCGCACGAGCAGGATGAGGATGAGTACGACGAGAGCGCCCGCGTACTTCAGGTCTGAGGGGATCCACAGCGTCGAGGTCTCCACGACGATGCCGACGATGAGGGATCCGAGGAGTGCGCCGAAGGCGGTGCCGAGCCCGCCGAGGGTGATCGCCGCGAAGATCAGCAGCAGCATCTGCGTGCCCATGTCCCATTTGACGCCCGGGCGGAAGTACGCCCAGAGCACGCCAGAGAGGGCGGCGAGCACGCCCGCGAGGATCCAGACGATCCGTACGACGCGGTCCACGTTGATGCCGGAGGCCGCGGCCAGCTGCGGGTTGTCGGAGATCGCCCGCGTCGCCTTGCCGATCCGGGTTCCCAGCAGGAAGTACGCGACGGCGAGGATCACCAGGATGCTCACACCCATGCTGATCAGGTCGATGTACGACACGGAGATCGGGCCGAGCTGAATCGGGGCGGGGCTGGCGCCGGGCAGCTGGTACGTCGACCCGCCGATGACGAACTGGTACGTGTAGCGGAGCGCGAGCGAGAAGCCGATGCTGACGATCATCAACTGCACCACCCCCAGTCCTCTGCGGCGGAGGGGGCGCCAGATCGCGGCATCCGAGGCGAGCCCCAGCGCCGCACCTCCCAGGAGCGCCGCGATGATGCCGAGCCACAGCGGCAGTTGCCACATCGTGCTGAAGATCATCGCGATGAGAGCACCCCAGGTGACGAGCTCGCCGTGGGCGAAGTTCGACAGCCCCGTCGTGCCGTAGATGAGTGCGGCGCCCATCGCCGCGAGAGCGAGGAGCAGACCGAAGTTCAGTCCGTTGAACAGGCGCGACGCGAGCTGATCGACGAACGACTGGGTCTGCCGCTGTCCCTCGCCGAGGAAGAGGTTGACGATCTTCGAGCCGGTGAGCCCGAATTCCACCTCCTGCGAGGCGGAGTCGCCTTCGACGATCACGCCCTCGGGGAGCGTCGACTCGTCGACCGTCAGCGTGTACGCGGCCTTCTCGGGCACGTAGAGCCGCCAGCGACCGTCCGTGGTCGTGATGGTGGATGCCTCGAATCCGTCACCTTCGACGGAGATGCCCACGTCGGGCACGGGCTTGTCATCGAAGGTGATGACACCTGCGAAGTAGAACGAGGTCTTCTCCTGGTCGTCTCCCGGATTATCGGGAGCTGCTGCGAAAGCCGCGGTGGGCATCGCGCAGAGGAGCACGATCGCCGCGAAGAGTAACGCGGCGAGGGCGGACACGCGATGTGTCATCCGCCCCGGGCGACGGACAGTGCGCGTCGTCGGGGTGATCGCCACTGGCACCTCCTGAGTTGAGTGGTCGAACGCGCCGAGGGGTACCAGTGTTCGGTGGCTTCGGCGACACCTGAACGTATTGGTTGATTGTTGCCTGCGTGTTTCGGCGGCGCAACTCGGACGCGCGGGCGAGGAATACGGCGGACGCGCCCGACGCTTAGAATCATCGAGACCGAGAAGGAGCGCGCATGAGCGACCACAACGACCCGTTCGGATTCGTGGGACTGACGTACGACGACGTCCTGCTGCTGCCCGGCCACACGGACGTCATCCCGTCCGAGGCCGACACCTCCTCCCGGGTCACGAGGCGCATCACGGTCGCGACTCCACTGCTGTCGGCGGCGATGGACACCGTGACCGAAGCCCGCCTCGCGATCGCCATCGCACGCGAGGGCGGCATCGGCATCATCCATCGGAACCTCTCCATCGCCGATCAGGCGAAGATGGTCGACCAGGTCAAGCGCAGCGAGTCGGGCATGATCACGGACCCGATCACGACGACGCCGGACGCGACGATCGAGGAAGTCGACACGCTTTGCGGGCAGTACCGCATCTCCGGGCTCCCTGTCATCGACGACGACGGCAAGCTCGTCGGCATCGTCACTAACCGAGACATGCGCTTCGTCTCCGGGTTCGAGCGGCAGACCACCAAGGTGCGCGACGTCATGACGGTCGACGGTCTCGTGACCGGGCGAGTCGGCATCGGCGCCAACGAGGTGATCGCGCTCTTCGCCCATCACCGTGTCGAGAAGCTTCCTCTCATCGACGACGACGGCAAGCTCGCCGGTCTCATCACCATCAAGGACTTCGACAAGAGCGAGAAGTATCCGCTCGCCACGAAGGACGACCAGGGTCGGCTCCGCGTGGGCGCGGCGATCGGCTTCTTCGGGGACGCATGGGAACGGGCCGAGGCGCTGCGGGATGCCGGTGTCGACGTCATCGTCGTCGACACGGCCAACGGTCAATCCGCCGGAGTCATCGACATGGTGAAGCGGATCAAGGCGGACGAGTCCTTCGCGCACATCGACGTGATCGGCGGCAACGTCGCCACTCGTGAAGGTGCGCAGGCTCTCATCGATGCAGGAGTGGATGCCGTCAAGGTCGGCGTCGGACCGGGCTCGATCTGCACCACGCGCGTCGTCGCGGGTGTCGGAGTCCCCCAGGTCACCGCGATCTACGAGGCATCCCTCGCCGCGCGCGAAGCGGGCGTTCCGATCATCGCGGACGGCGGACTCCAGTACTCCGGTGACATCGCGAAGGCGCTCGTCGCCGGTGCGGACACCGTCATGCTCGGCTCCCTCCTCGCCGGCACCGACGAGTCCCCGGGTGAAGTGGTGTTCCAGGGCGGCAAGCAGTTCAAGCTGTACCGGGGGATGGGATCCCTCGGTGCGCTCCAGACGCGGGGCAAGAAGACGTCTTACTCGAAGGACCGCTACTTCCAGGCGGACGTTCCGAGCGACGACAAGCTGATTCCCGAGGGCATCGAAGGCCAGGTCGCGTACCGCGGACCGGTGTCCGCCGTCGCGTACCAGCTCGTCGGGGGACTGCGTCAGTCGATGTTCTACGTCGGCGCCCGCACGGTAGAAGAGCTCAAGGCCCGCGGCAAGTTCGTGCGGATCACCTCGGCGGGCCTCAAGGAGTCCCACCCGCACGACGTGCAGATCGTCGTCGAAGCGCCGAATTACAAGCGCTGACAGGGGTCCGGGGGCTCGACACGCCCGGGATGCGAGGCAGATTTGCCGAGTCCCCGATCCCCGCGTAACTTATTACTTGTTCGCCCCACAGGGAAGAGCGAGAGGCTGAAAAGCCCGCCGCCCCCTCAAGCTGGCGGACCACCCCCTCCAAGAAGAAACAGTCGCTCTGCGATTGGGTCTGACCTTCAGGTCTAGGACGGGTCATCGGGACGTGCTCTCCGCCGTCATCCGAACTCCACGATCTCTCGAGATCGTCGGCGTGTCGGGTTTGACGGTTTCAGAGCGTCGTCCTAAGGTAGAGAAGTTGCCTCACTACGAAGCCCTTGCGGGGGTGGTGTGGGAGCATCCGATCCTTGAGAACTCAACAGCGTGCACTTGTCAAATGCCAAATAACCTCGATCTCGGCTTCGGCTGAGGTGAGATTCCTTTGGATCAAAGTCCGGCACTTTCGGGTGTCGGCAAACGGATAGTCAGCAATGATTTATCTCTTTGGTCAGTTCAAACTCGCTGCTTCGGCCTATTCCGGTCGTTGTCAGTATTTTTCTTTTACGGAGAGTTTGATCCTGGCTCAGGATGAACGCTGGCGGCGTGCTTAACACATGCAAGTCGAACGGTGAAGCAGAGCTTGCTCTGTGGATCAGTGGCGAACGGGTGAGTAACACGTGAGCAACCTGCCCCTGACTCTGGGATAAGCGCTGGAAACGGCGTCTAATACTGGATATGAGCTGCGATCGCATGGTCAGCAGTTGGAAAGATTTTTCGGTCTGGGATGGGCTCACGGCCTATCAGCTTGTTGGTGAGGTAATGGCTCACCAAGGCGTCGACGGGTAGCCGGCCTGAGAGGGTGACCGGCCACACTGGGACTGAGACACGGCCCAGACTCCTACGGGAGGCAGCAGTGGGGAATATTGCACAATGGGCGAAAGCCTGATGCAGCAACGCCGCGTGAGGGATGACGGCCTTCGGGTTGTAAACCTCTTTTAGCAGGGAAGAAGCGAAAGTGACGGTACCTGCAGAAAAAGCGCCGGCTAACTACGTGCCAGCAGCCGCGGTAATACGTAGGGCGCAAGCGTTATCCGGAATTATTGGGCGTAAAGAGCTCGTAGGCGGTTTGTCGCGTCTGCTGTGAAATCCCGAGGCTCAACCTCGGGTCTGCAGTGGGTACGGGCAGACTAGAGTGCGGTAGGGGAGATTGGAATTCCTGGTGTAGCGGTGGAATGCGCAGATATCAGGAGGAACACCGATGGCGAAGGCAGATCTCTGGGCCGTTACTGACGCTGAGGAGCGAAAGGGTGGGGAGCAAACAGGCTTAGATACCCTGGTAGTCCACCCCGTAAACGTTGGGAACTAGTTGTGGGGTCCATTCCACGGATTCCGTGACGCAGCTAACGCATTAAGTTCCCCGCCTGGGGAGTACGGCCGCAAGGCTAAAACTCAAAGGAATTGACGGGGACCCGCACAAGCGGCGGAGCATGCGGATTAATTCGATGCAACGCGAAGAACCTTACCAAGGCTTGACATATACGAGAACGGGCCAGAAATGGTCAACTCTTTGGACACTCGTAAACAGGTGGTGCATGGTTGTCGTCAGCTCGTGTCGTGAGATGTTGGGTTAAGTCCCGCAACGAGCGCAACCCTCGTTCTATGTTGCCAGCACGTAATGGTGGGAACTCATGGGATACTGCCGGGGTCAACTCGGAGGAAGGTGGGGATGACGTCAAATCATCATGCCCCTTATGTCTTGGGCTTCACGCATGCTACAATGGCCGGTACAAAGGGCTGCAATACCGCGAGGTGGAGCGAATCCCAAAAAGCCGGTCCCAGTTCGGATTGAGGTCTGCAACTCGACCTCATGAAGTCGGAGTCGCTAGTAATCGCAGATCAGCAACGCTGCGGTGAATACGTTCCCGGGTCTTGTACACACCGCCCGTCAAGTCATGAAAGTCGGTAACACCTGAAGCCGGTGGCCCAACCCTTGTGGAGGGAGCCGTCGAAGGTGGGATCGGTAATTAGGACTAAGTCGTAACAAGGTAGCCGTACCGGAAGGTGCGGCTGGATCACCTCCTTTCTAAGGAGCACTGCACTCTTCGGAGTGACAGAGCCGGTTTCGAGACGAATGTTCTCGACCGGAGCTCATGGGTGGAACATTTGACGAGGTGTCGGAGGGTGACTTCCGGATTTAGTACGACCTTCGGGTTTGGAACGGTTCGGGGTGAGGCTTCTGGCACATGCACGCTGTTGGGTCCTGAGGGACCGGATGGAAGTCCGAACCTCTGGGCCTTTTCTTGTGCCGGCGTTGCTGGTGCGGAGGAGGTACCGCCCGTACTTTGAGAACTACACAGTGGACGCGAGCATCTTTGAACTGATCTTTGATCGGTTCAGAAAGATGATCTTAAAGATCATTAGTCAATTTCGATTGACGATTCAACTCATGTGATTTCAAGTCTTTAAGAGCAAACGGTGGATGCCTTGGCATCTGGAGCCGAAGAAGGACGTAGCAATCTGCGATAAGCCTCGGGGAACTGATAAGCAAGTTTTGATCCGAGGATGTCCGAATGGGGAAACCCCGCCAGGGCGCGTGCGTACCTGGTGACTCCCGCCTGAATATATAGGGCGGGTAGAGGGAACGTGGGGAAGTGAAACATCTCAGTACCCACAGGAAGAGAAAGCAACCGCGATTCCGTTAGTAGTGGCGAGCGAAACCGGAACAGGCTAAACCGAGTACGTGTGATATCCGGCAGGAGTTGCGTATTCGGGGTTGTGGGACTTTTCAGATAGTTCTGCCGAACTGTCGGCGTTACAAGAAGGTATAGGCGAACCGCATTGAAAGGCGGGTCATAGAGGGTGCCAACCCCGTAGTCGAAATGCTTCTCTTGACGCGAAGAGTATCCCAAGTAGCACGGGGCCCGAGAAATCCCGTGTGAATCTGTCAGGACCACCTGATAAGCCTAAATACTCCCAGATGACCGATAGCGGACAAGTACCGTGAGGGAAAGGTGAAAAGTACCCCGGGAGGGGAGTGAAATAGTACCTGAAACCGTTTGCTTACAAACCGTTGGAGCCTCCTTAGTAGGGGTGACAGCGTGCCTTTTGAAGAATGAGCCTGCGAGTTAGCGATATGTGGCGAGGTTAACCCGTGTGGGGTAGCCGTAGCGAAAGCGAGTCTGAATAGGGCGATTCAGTCGCATGTCCTAGACCCGAAGCGAAGTGATCTATCCATGGCCAGGCTGAAGCGACGGTAAGACGTCGTGGAGGGCCGAACCCACTTAGGTTGAAAACTGAGGGGATGAGCTGTGGATAGGGGTGAAAGGCCAATCAAACTTCGTGATAGCTGGTTCTCTCCGAAATGCATTTAGGTGCAGCGTTGCGTGTTTCTTGCCGGAGGTAGAGCTACTGGATGGCCGATGGGCCCTACAAGGTTACTGACGTCAGCCAAACTCCGAATGCCGGTAAGTGAGAGCGCAGCAGTGAGACTGTGGGGGATAAGCTTCATAGTCGAGAGGGAAACAACCCAGACCACCAACTAAGGTCCCAAAGCGCGTGCTAAGTGGGAAAGGATGTGGAGTTGCTGTGACAACCAGGAGGTTGGCTTAGAAGCAGCCACCCTTGAAAGAGTGCGTAATAGCTCACTGGTCAAGTGATTCCGCGCCGACAATGTAACGGGGCTCAAGCACGCCACCGAAGTTGTGGCATTGACATTATTGGTAGGCCTTCGTGGTCCAGCCGTGTTGATGGGTAGGAGAGCGTCGTGTGGCCAGCGAAGCGGCGGTGTGAACCAGCCGTGGAGGCTACACGAGTGAGAATGCAGGCATGAGTAGCGAAAGACGTGTGAGAAACACGTCCTCCGAAAGACCAAGGGTTCCAGGGTCAAGCTAATCTTCCCTGGGTAAGTCGGGACCTAAGGCGAGGCCGACAGGCGTAGTCGATGGACAACGGGTTGATATTCCCGTACCGGCGAAGAACCGCCCAAGCTAATCCAGTGGTGCTAAGAGTCCTAACCCGGCTGAGTGGATCCCTTCGGGGTGAAGCCGGCCGGTCTAACGCTCGACCCCGTTCTGGTGCGGCTAGCGTATTAACAGGTGTGACGCAGGAAGGTAGCCCAACCCGGGCGATGGTTGTCCCGGGGCAAGTGCGTAGGCCGAGAGATAGGCAAATCCGTCTCTCACATAGGCTGAGACACGATGCGGATAAAAAGTGGGTGATCCTATGCTGCCAAGAAAAGCATCGACGCGAGGTTCTAGCTGCCCGTACCCCAAACCGACTCAGGTGGTCAGGTAGAGAATACCAAGGAGATCGAGAGAATCGTGGTTAAGGAACTCGGCAAAATGCCCCCGTAACTTCGGGAGAAGGGGGGCCATCCACTTATACGGACTTGCTCCGGAAAGGGTGTGGTGGCCGCAGAGACTAGTGGGTAGCGACTGTTTACTAAAAACACAGGTCCGTGCCAAGTCGCAAGACGATGTATACGGACTGACGCCTGCCCGGTGCTGGAAGGTTAAGAGGACCGGTTAGCCGTAAGGCGAAGCTGAGAATTTAAGCCCCAGTAAACGGCGGTGGTAACTATAACCATCCTAAGGTAGCGAAATTCCTTGTCGGGTAAGTTCCGACCTGCACGAATGGCGTAACGACTTCCCAACTGTCTCAACCGCGAACTCGGCGAAATTGCATTACGAGTAAAGATGCTCGTTACGCGCAGCAGGACGGAAAGACCCCGTGACCTTTACTACAGCTTGGTATTGGTGTTCGGTGTGGCTTGTGTAGGATAGGTGGGAGACTTTGAAGCGGTGACGCCAGTTACCGTGGAGTCATTGTTGAAATACCACTCTGGTCACTCTGGATATCTAACTTCGAACCGTAATCCGGTTCAGGGACAGTGCCTGGTGGGTAGTTTAACTGGGGCGGTTGCCTCCCAAAAAGTAACGGAGGCGCCCAAAGGTTCCCTCAACCTGGTTGGCAATCAGGTGGCGAGTGTAAGTGCACAAGGGAGCTTGACTGTGAGACTGACAGGTCGAGCAGGGACGAAAGTCGGGACTAGTGATCCGGCAGTGGCTTGTGGAAGCGCTGTCGCTCAACGGATAAAAGGTACCTCGGGGATAACAGGCTGATCTTGCCCAAGAGTCCATATCGACGGCATGGTTTGGCACCTCGATGTCGGCTCGTCGCATCCTGGGGCTGGAGTAGGTCCCAAGGGTTGGGCTGTTCGCCCATTAAAGCGGTACGCGAGCTGGGTTTAGAACGTCGTGAGACAGTTCGGTCCCTATCCGCTGCGCGCGTAGGAAATTTGAGAGGATCTGACCCTAGTACGAGAGGACCGGGTTGGACGAACCTCTGGTGTGCCAGTTGTTCTGCCAAGAGCACCGCTGGTTAGCTACGTTCGGGATGGATAACCGCTGAAAGCATCTAAGCGGGAAGCCGGCCTCAAGATGAGATTTCCATACCTTCGGGTGAGAGGCTCCCAGCCAGACTACTGGGTTGATAGGCCGGATGTGGAAGCGTGGTAACACGTGAAGCTGACCGGTACTAATAAGCCGATGACTTGATAACACACCGTTTAGGTGCTTGCGTCCACTGAGTGGTTCTCGATGTACGGTCGAGAACCGCATAACGAATAATCGTTGTGCAGACTGAAACATCAATAGTGTTTCGGCGGCCATAGCGTGAGGGAAACGCCCGGTTACATTCCGAACCCGGAAGCTAAGCCTCACAGCGCCGATGGTACTGCAGGGGGGACCCTGTGGGAGAGTAGGACACCGCCGGACTTCTTTCGTGAAATGGCCACCCAGAGTTGGGTGGCCATTTCTCGTTAACGCGTACGTGAGAGGACAGACAGATGACGGACGAGCAGCGCCCAGACACGTCGGGCGGCAAACGGAAGTTCACACCTGCTTCCTCGAGTTCGCGCGACGAGCGTTCACGGGAACGCGGGCGCCCCGCGAGCGGGGACGGTGACCGTCGTCCGTTCGAACGCCGCGACAGCGAGCGCGGTCACGCGCCCCGCCGCGATGGGGACCGTCCGTCGTATCCGAAGCGTGACGGTGAGCGTCGTCCGTACGAGAAGCGCGACGGCGAACGTCGTTCCTACGAGAAGCGTGACGGCGACCGCCCCTCGTATCCGCGGCGTGATGGTGACCGTCCGTCGTACCCGAAGCGTGACGGTGAGCGTCGTCCGTACGAGAAGCGTGACGGGGACCGTCCCTCGTACCCGCGCCGCGATGGCGACCGTCCCTCCTACCCGCGCCGCGATGGCGACCGTCCGTCGTACCCGAAGCGTGACGGTGAGCGTCGTCCGTACGAGAAGCGCGACGGGGACCGTCCCTCCTACCCGAAGCGCGACGGGGACCGTCCCTCGTACCCGCGGCGTGATGGTGACCGTCCGTCGTACCCGAAGCGTGACGGTGAACGTCGTCCGTACGAGAAGCGCGACGGGGACCGTCCCTCCTACCCGAAGCGCGACGGGGACCGTCCCTCGTACCCGAAGCGTGACGGTGAGCGTCGTCCGTACGAGAAGCGTGACGGTGACCGACCCTCGTACCCGCGCCGCGATGGCGACCGTCCCTCCTACCCGCGCCGCGATGGCGACCGTCCGTCGTACCCGAAGCGTGACGGTGAGCGTCGTCCATACGAGAAGCGCGACGGTGAACGTCCGTCGTACCCGCGGCGTGACGGAGACCGTCCGTCGTACCCGCGGCGTGACGGAGACCGTCCGTCGTACCCGCGCCGTGATGGCGACCGTCCCTCGTACCCGCAGCGTGACGGGGAGCGGCGGGCCTCTCGGCCGCCGCAGGACTCCGACCGTCGGAGTATGCCGGCCGGCCCGGTCGTCCCCGATGAGGTCACGGCTCGTGATCTCAACGGTTCGGCGCGCAATGAACTGAAGACCCTGAGCAAGGACAATGCCGAGCAGGTCGCCCGGCACCTGGCCATGGCCGCGCGTCTCATCGATGACGATCCTGCTCTGGCCCACGAGCACGCACTGGCGGCATCCCGTAGCGCAGGTCGCATCGCGGTGGTCCGTGAGACCGTCGCGATCACGGCGTACGCCGTGGGAGACTTCGCTCTGGCCCTTCGGGAGCTGCGGACGTTCCGTCGCATCTCCGGGCGCGACGATCAGATTGCGCTCATGGTCGACAGCGAGCGCGGCGTCGGACGTCCCGACCGCGCGCTCGAGGTTGGTCGTGCCGTCGATCGCGCGTCGTTGCCGACCGACGTGCGCGTCGAACTGGCGATCGCGATGTCGGGTGCCCGCCTGGATCTCGGTCAGCCTGATCGCGCCCTCCAGGAGCTGGACATCCCCGAGCTCGACCCTGACACCGCTTTCCCGTGGAGCCCGGGTCTGTTCGCAGCACGCGCTGCCGTTCTCGAAGAGCTGGGCCGGGACGACGAGGCAGCGCAGTGGCAACGCCGTGCCGATATCGCCGCCGCGGCGCTGGGTGAGATCGATGCCGACTCGGAGACGATCGAGATCGACGAGATCGATGAGATCGAGCTCGACGACGACGTCGACGACGACGTCGACGACCAGGTCGACGACACTGACGGCGATGACCTCGACGACGCTGATCGTGAAGACGCGGACGACGAACCGGCATCCGTTCGGAAGGATGACGAGGAGGAGCGGTCCTGATGGGGCTCTTCTCCCGCACGCGCCGCACGCCTCTCGACGGCGTCGACCTGGTCCTCGCCGACCTCGACGGCGTGGTCTATGCGGGAGACACGGCGATCCCGCACGCCGTGGCGAGTCTGACGAGCTCGCGGAACGATCGGCCACTCGCGTACATCACGAACAACGCCTCGCGGCGCGACAGCGTCGTGGCCGCCCACCTCACCGAGCTGGGTCTGGCGACCGATCCCCACGAGGTCGTCACGAGCCCGCAGGCCGCCGTCCGACTGCTGCGCGACAAGGTCCCGGCAGGCGCCGCGATCCTCGTCGTCGGCGGCGACGGGCTCGTCTTCGAGCTCGAGAAGGCCGGCTACGCCGTGACGCGGAGTGCGGATGATCGTCCCGCCGCCGTTGTCCAGGGTTTCGCTCCCGACGTAGGCTGGGCACAGCTCGCCGAGGCCGCGTACGCGCTCGCTCTCCCCGAGGAGGAGGGCGGAATTCCTTGGATCGCCACGAACACCGACTGGACGATCCCGCAGTCGCGCGGCATCGCGCCGGGCAACGGGACGCTCGTCTCGGCCGTGCACACCGCCGTCGGGCGGCTGGCGACCGTTGCCGGCAAGCCGGAGCGACCGATCTTCGACGAGGCGGTCGCGCGGTTCGGAGCGCGGCATCCGCTGTTCATCGGCGACCGACTCGACACCGACATCGCCGGCGCGCAAGCCGCAGGGATCGACTCCGTCCTGGTCCTCACTGGGATCGACCGGCCCAAGCACGTCCTCGCCGCGCCGAACTCCTCGCGACCGACCTACATCGTCGGCGATCTGCGAGAGCTCCACGAGCCGTATCCCGAAACGGTCGTGAAGGGCGATGTGACAACCGTCGGCTCCGCCTCGGTGCGGATCGACGGACCCGACGTGCGCATCGTCGCCGAGGGTGATCGCCCGATCGATCTCGTGCGCGCGGGCGCCGCCGCGATCTGGGGCACTGGACGGGCGATCTACGGCTTCCGGGTGCCCGAGCGGCTCTACGCCGACCCGTTCCACCGCCGCTGACGACGGCGCCGCCGCGTTCACGTCCGTCGTCATCCGGGCCGCGTAGGGTGGGGAACATGTCGATCGATGCCGCTGACGGCGACCCGCGCCGCGAGGACCTGCTCTCGACGCTCGAAGTGATCGAGGACCAGCCGCTGGGGGAACGGGCAGCCGCATACACGCTGCTGCACGACGAACTCGCGAAGCGTCTCGAATCGGGTCCGCGCGACCCGAACGCATGAGCACTCGGCTGGACGCGGCGATCGCCGCCCGCGGACTCGCGCGCAGCCGCACGCATGCGGCGCAGCTCATCGACGCGGGACTGGTCACCGTCGATGGCGAGCCCATCGTGAAGGCGTCGGTCAAGGTCGGCGACGAGCAGCACATCGAGGTCGCGGCATCCGACCACTACGTCAGCCGCGCCGCCCACAAGCTCCTGGCCGCCCTCGATGCGTTCGGGGTGGACCCGCACGGGCGCGTCGCGCTGGACATGGGAGCCTCGACCGGAGGGTTCACCCAGGTGCTCGTCGAGCGGGGCGCCGCTCGTGTCCTCGCCGTCGACGTGGGGCACGGGCAGCTCGCGGCGGAGATCGCCGCCCTTCCGCAGGTCGCGGTGGTCGAAGGCTTCAACGTCCGGCACATGACGTCCATGTCTCTCGCGGACGCGAGTGGCGTCGCCGAGGTGCCGACGCTCGTGACGGGGGACCTGTCCTTCATCTCACTCACGCACGTGCTCCCCGCCGCCGCATCGGTCTGCGCACCGGCATCCGATCTCGTTCTGCTCGTGAAACCGCAGTTCGAAGTGGGCCGCACGGGTGTGCGGGAAGGACTGGTGACGGATGCCGGGCGTCGAGCCGACGCCGTGGCGACCGTCCTGTGGTCGGCGTGGGATGCCGGCCTCGGAACGCACGGGGTGATCGCGTCGCCGATCGCCGGGACCCACGGGAACCGTGAGTTCCTCATCCACCTGCGACCCGGGACGACGAACCACGTCAATCCGACACAATGGTTGGACACCGTGAACCGACTGGCGGGAGCCGCATGACCGACGCGACGCGCAACATCCTCGTGGTGGCGCATGCGCTGCGTGAGAACACCGTCGCCGGCGCCCGGCGCGTCGTCGCCGCCGTCGAGGCTGCGGGGCTGCGTCCGGTCGTCCCCGGTGATGACCCCGAACTCGCGGCGGCACTCGGAGACCTCGACACGGCGGTCCTCGGCGAAGACGGCATGGACGTCTCCGACGTCGAGATCGCGATCGTCCTCGGCGGCGATGGCACGATCCTCCGTGCGGCCGAGCTGGTGCGGGCGGCATCCGTTCCCCTGCTGGGGGTCAACATGGGCCACGTGGGATTCCTCGCCGAGCTCGAAGCCGACGACGTCGACGAGGCGATCGGCCGCGCGCTGGCGCGTGACTACGAGATCCACGAGCGGATGACGCTCTCGGTCGAGGTCCGCAACGCCGACGGGGATCTCGTGTACTCGACCTGGGCGCTCAACGAGGCGACCGTCGAGAAGGCCTCACGAGAGCGCATGCTCGAGGTGATGATCGAGATCGACGGCCGACCGCTGTCGTCCTTCGGGTGCGACGGCGTCGTGGTGGCGACTCCCACCGGGTCGACCGCCTACAACTTCTCGGCCGGCGGCCCCGTTGTCTGGCCGTCGGTGCAGGCGCTCTGCCTCGTGCCCCTGTCGGCGCACGCCCTGTTCGCCCGGCCCCTCGTCCTCGGACCCGAGACGTCCGTGTCGCTCGACGTCCTCGAGCGCAACCAGGGCCGTGGTGTGCTGTGGTGCGACGGCCGCCGCTCGCACGACCTGCCGCCCGGTGCACGCGTCTCGGTCGGGCGGTCGACGCAGCCCGTCCGGCTGGCGCGCCTGCACCGATCGGTCTTCACCGATCGCCTGGTCCGCAAGTTCCAGCTCCCCATCGCGGGGTGGCGGGGCGATGCGGAGGGAGCGCTGTGATCGAGCAGATCCGCCTGCGCGACCTCGGAGTGATTGCGGGGGCGACGCTGCCGATCGGTCCGGGGTTCACCGCGATCACCGGTGAGACCGGGGCCGGCAAGACGATGGTCGTCACGGGTCTCGGCCTTCTGCTCGGAGCGCGGGCGGACTCCGGAGCCGTGCGCGCCGGAGCGGATCAGGCGGCGGTCGACGGCGTGTGGATCGTTCCCGAGGACGGACCGGTCGTCGAACGGGTGCGGGATGCCGGGGGCGACATCGAACCACTCGGAGACGGCAGCGCGGAGCTGTACCTCGGTCGCACACTGTCGAGCGAGGGCCGCAGTCGCGCCACCGTGGGAGGTCGAACGGCGCCCGCCGGCGTGCTCGCGGATCTCGCGGACCAGCTCGTCGTCGTGCATGGACAGTCCGACCAGCTGCGGTTGACGTCGGCCGCCGCGCAGCGCGATGCGCTCGACCGGTTCGGCGGCGCCGAGATCTCGACGGCGCTGGAACGCTACCGCGCCGTGTGGGACGCGTGGCGCGCGGCGGCGGCGGAGCTCGAGACGCTGACGACCGAGCAGACCGCGCGTGCGCGCGAGGCGGAGCAGCTCCGGGAAGCGATCGCCGCCATCGAGGCGGTCGACCCGCAGCCCGGCGAGGACGTCGAACTGACGCAGCGCGCCGATCGGTTGGCGAACGTCGAAGAGCTGCGGGTGGCGGCGGCCACGGCGCACACGGCTCTCTCGAACGAAGACGATCTCCCCGACGTGCAGGAGCTCCTCGCCGAGGCGCGACGAGCTCTCGAACGCGCCGCCGGCACCGACGACGTGCTGCGCGGGCACGCCGCCGCGATCGAAGACCTCGGCTATCGCGTCGCCGATGTCGCGGGGGAGCTGAGCGGGTACCTCGCCGACCTCGACGAGGGCGGCCCGCACGAGCTCGCGGCGGTCGAAGAACGGCGCGCAGCGCTGGGGGCGCTCATCCGAGTGCACGGCTCGCTCGACGACGCCATCGCGCTTCTCGGAACCGGTTCCGCCCGGTTGGCCGAGCTCGACGACGACGGCGACCGCATCGAACGCCTCACCGCCGAACGCGATCGGCTCCGCGAGGAGCTCGACGCCCGCGGGGCGGAGCTGACGGACGCACGGCGGGCCGCGGCATCCCGTCTCGGCGACGCCGTCACCGAGGAGCTCCGTCACCTCGCCCTCCCCGACGCGCGGCTGACGGTCGCCGTCGACCCCGGCTCCGAGGCCGCTCACGGCCGCGATGTCGTGACGATCCAGCTCGCGCCGCATCCCGGCGCGTCTCCGCGTCCGGTCGCCCGCGGCGCGTCCGGTGGTGAGCTCAGCCGTGTCATGCTCGCGATCGAGGTCGTGATCGCGGGCACCGATCCCGTTCCGACGTTCGTCTTCGACGAGGTGGATGCCGGTATCGGCGGCGCCGCGGCGATCGAGGTGGGCCGCCGGCTTGCGAAACTCGCCGAGACGAGCCAGGTCATCGCCGTCACCCACCTGGCGCAGGTGGCCGCCTTCGCCGGCAACCACCTGTCGGTGGTCAAGTCGAACGACGGATCCGTCACCGCGTCGAGCGTCCGTCGCCTCGAGGGCGACGAGCGCGCAGCCGAGATGGCGCGCCTGCTGTCGGGAATGGCGGATTCGGATGCGGCGCTCGGTCACGCTCGCGAGCTGCTGGCGCTCGGACGCGCCCGCTGACGCGTCTTCCGCGGCGACACCCGGGCCGGCTCCGGACCGGGGGCTCGAGAGGGCTGATAGAGTGAAAGCCCGTGACGGACTCTTCGGGCGCGGGACGCAAAAACAACGACATCACCAAGCACATCTTCGTGACGGGTGGTGTCGTTTCGTCTCTCGGCAAGGGTCTGACCGCCGCCAGCCTCGGTAACCTCCTCACCGCGCGCGGCCTGCGCGTCGTGATGCAGAAGCTCGACCCGTACCTGAACGTCGACCCGGGCACGATGAACCCGTTCCAGCACGGCGAGGTCTTCGTGACCGACGACGGCGCCGAGACCGACCTCGACATCGGCCACTACGAGCGCTTCCTCGACATCGAGCTGAGCCAGGCCGCGAACGTCACGACGGGTCAGATCTACTCCGAGGTCATCGCCAAGGAGCGCCGCGGCGAGTACCTGGGCGACACCGTCCAGGTGATCCCGCACATCTCCGACGAGATCAAGCGGCGCATGCGCCTGCAGGCGAGCGAAGAGCCCCGCCCCGACGTGATCATCACCGAGGTCGGCGGCACGGTCGGCGACATCGAGTCGCAGCCGTTCATCGAGTCGGCGCGTCAGATCCGGCACGAGCTCGGCCGCGACAACGTCTTCTTCGTGCACGTCTCGCTGGTGCCGTTCATGGGTGCCTCGGGTGAGCAGAAGACCAAGCCCACGCAGCACTCCGTCGCGATGCTGCGTTCCATCGGCATCCAGCCCGACGCGCTCGTTCTGCGCAGCGACCGCCCCGTCACCGAGTCCAACAAGCGCAAGATCGCGCTCATGTGCGACGTCGACGAGGACGCGGTCATCAACACCGTCGACCTGCCGAGCATCTACGACATCCCCTCGACGCTCAGCGACCAGGGCCTCGACGCGTACATCGTGCGGCGCCTGGGCCTCGACGCCAAGGCGGGCGACATCGACTGGACCCGCTGGAACAAAGTCCTGAACGCGGTCCACAACCCCAAGCACGAGGTGACCGTCGGTCTCGTCGGCAAGTACATCGACCTTCCCGACGCCTACCTCTCGGTCACCGAGGCGCTGAAGGCCGGCGGGTTCGCGCAGGAGACGAAGGTCCAGATCGTGTGGATCCCGTCCGACCTGTGCGAGACGCCCGAGGGCGCCGCGAAGGCCCTGTCGGCCGTCGACGGCATCGTCATCCCCGGCGGCTTCGGCATCCGCGGCATCGAAGGCAAGCTCGGTGCGCTGAAGTTCGCCCGCGAGCAGGGACTGCCCACCCTCGGCATCTGCCTCGGCCTGCAGTGCATGGTCATCGAGTACGCGCGCCACGTCGCGGGCATCGAGGACGCATCCTCGAGCGAGTTCGACCCCGAGACCCCCCACCCGGTCATCGCGACCATGGCGGAGCAGGTCGACATCCTCGACCGCGGCGACATGGGCGGCACGATGCGTCTCGGCCTGTACGAGGCTGCGCTGGCCGAGGGATCCCTGGCCGCGGACCTGTACGGCTCGAACCGCGCCACCGAGCGTCACCGCCACCGCTACGAGGTCAACAACGCGTACCGCCAGCAGATCGCGGACGCCGGCCTCTGGTTCTCGGGGCTGAACCCCGACCTCGACCTCGTCGAGTACGTCGAGCTGCCGCGCGATGTGCACCCGTACTACATCGCGACGCAGGCCCACCCCGAGCTCCGCTCCCGCCCGACCGAGGCCAACCCGCTCTTCCGCGGCCTCATCGCCGCGGCGCTCGACCGGCACCGCTCGAGTGAGCTGTTCGACGTCGAGAACGAGGACTGACCTATGACGGATGCCGCGCCTTTGCAGGACGACGCCGTCACGGTTCGGGTCACGCAGACCGAGACGGTGTTCGAGGGGCACGTCTGGAACCTGCGCCGCGACGAGTTCGCGTACGGCGACGGGTCGATCGTCCGCGAGTACGTCGACCACTCCGGCGCGGTCGCGATCCTGGCACTCGACGACGAAGGCCGCGTCCTCCTCATCGGGCAGTACCGTCACCCGGTCGGGTTCCGCGACTGGGAGATCCCGGCGGGCCTGCTGGACGTGCCGGGCGAGGACCCCCTCGAAGCGGCGAAGCGCGAGCTCGCCGAGGAAGCAGACCTGACCGCCGAGCGGTGGGACGTGCTCTCCGACTTCTTCACGAGCCCCGGCGGCAGCGACGAGGCGATCCGCATCTACCTGGCCCGCGGGCTCGCGCCCACGCCCGAGGCGTTCGCGCGCACCGAGGAGGAGGCCGACATCGAGGTGCGGTGGGCCCCGCTCGATGAGGTCGTGGACGCGGTCCTGGCGCGGAAGCTCCAGAATCCGTCGCTCGTGATCGCGGCGCTCGCCGCAGCGGCCGGCCGCGCGCGTGAGTGGTCGACGCTCGGCGCGGCCGACGCGCCGTGGCCGGGGCGCTCGCGTCCGGTGGGCGCGGACCGTCCGCAGGGCTGAGATCCCGTGAGGCTCGCGCGCGCGGTCGACGCGTTCCTCCGGCACATCACCATCGAACGCGGGCTGTCGGCCCACACCGTGGCCGCCTACCGTCGCGACCTCGCCGGCTACCTCGCGTGGCTCGACGAGCGTGGCGTCGACGACACCGACGCCGTGACGGGGGAGCTCGTCACCGGGTTCGCCGCGGAACGCGCGGCATCCGACCCGCCGCCCGCTTCGACTTCGCTGGCGCGGCTGCAGTCCGCGATCCGCAGCTTCCATCGGTTCCTCGCCCGCGAGGGGATCGTGACAGACGATCCGACGACGAAGCTCCGCCCGCCGAAGGCACCGATGCGTCTGCCGAAAGCGTTGCCCGTCGACGACGTCCTCCGACTGTTGGATGCCGCCGGCCCGGCGCCCGAGGACGCCGCACCCGGCGAACTCATCGGCCTGCGGGATCGCGCGCTGCTCGAGCTCCTCTACGCGACGGGGGCACGCGTATCGGAGATCGTCGACCTCGACGTCGACGACCTGATGCACGGCGAGGTCCTGCGGGTGCGCGGCAAGGGGGCGAAAGAACGCATCGTCCCCGTCGGCTCGTACGCCCGGGCCTCGGTCGACGCGTACCTCACCCGGGCGCGCCCCGAACTCTCCCGGCGCGGAGGCGCGACACCGCGAGCGTTCCTCGGAGCGCGAGGCGCTCCGCTGTCGCGCCAGAGCGCCTGGCTCGTGATCCAGCAAGCCGCCGAGCGGGCGGGGATCACCGTGCACGTCTCGCCGCACACGCTCCGGCACTCGTTCGCGACCCACCTCCTTCAGGGCGGCGCCGACGTCCGCGTCGTGCAGGAGCTCCTCGGTCACGCCTCCGTCGCCACGACGCAGATCTACACGCACGTCACCGTCGACGCGCTCCGAGACGTCTACCTCACGGCGCACCCTCGAGCGAGGTGATCCGCGCTCCGCGCGTCCGGGGAGTCGCTCCACGGCGCGCCGCGACGGGATGACTAGACTCGGGTGAGCACGGCGAAGGCGGGAGATCAGTGGCGAGCAAGAGGAGTACGGCGGACGTCGATCCGGCGGTGGCGACCGACACCCCGATGGGGCCGACGGGTCGTCCCTACCACGGCTTCCCGACCCCGCCGAAGCTCGACGGTCACGGCCCCGCGCGCATCATCTCGCTGTGCAATCAGAAGGGCGGCGTCGGCAAGACGACGACGACCATCAACCTGGCGGCTGGCCTCGCCTCATACGGCCGCCGCGTCCTCGCGGTCGACTTCGACCCGCAGGGCGCCCTGTCGGCCGGTCTCGGCGTGCAGACGCACGAGACGGCGACGATCTACGACCTCCTCCTCGACCCGAAGCGCGACCCGAACGAGGTCATCGTCTCGACGTCGGTCGAGGGCCTCGACATCCTGCCGGCCAACATCGACCTCTCGGCGGCCGAAGTGCACCTCGTCAACGAGGTCGCGCGCGAGACGATCCTCGCCCGGGTGCTTCGCAAAGTCGCGGGCGACTACGACGTCATCCTCATCGACTGCCAGCCCTCGCTCGGGTTGCTCACCGTGAACGCGTTGACCGCGAGCCACGGTGTCCTCATCCCGCTCGAGTGCGAGTTCTTCGCGCTCCGCGGCGTCGCGCTTCTCATCGAGACGATCGACAAGGTGCGGGACCGGCTGAACCCGGCGATCACGCTCGACGGCGTCCTCGCCACGATGTACGACCCGCGCACGCTGCACTCGCGCGAGGTCCTCGAGCGCGTCGTGGATGCCTTCGGGGACGACGTCCTCGAGACCGTCATCGGTCGGACGGTGAAGTTCCCCGACGCGTCCGTCGCGGGCGTCCCGATCACGAAGTTCGCCCCCGAGCACTCCGCCGCCCAGGCGTACCTGCGCCTCGCGCGGGAACTGGTCGCCCGTGGCGCCGTCGCCTGAGGACGTCGCCGACGCCGATGCCGCGCCGCCGCGGGCGGACACCCCTGAGGCCGAGACCGCGCCCGGTGACCGGTTCCGCGTATCGCTGGGGAACTTCGACGGTCCGTTCGACCTGCTCCTGACCCTCATCTCCAAGCACGAGCTCGACATCACCGAGGTCTCGCTCAGCAAAGTCACCGATGAGTTCATCTCCTACCTCAAAGGTCTCGACGACGACGCCGATCTCGACCAGGCATCCGAGTTCCTCGTCGTCGCGGCGACGCTGCTCGACATGAAGGTCGCGGGGCTGCTGCCGCAGGGGGAGCTGGTGGATGCCGAATCCGTCGCCCTGCTGGAAGCCCGCGACCTGCTCTTCGCGCGCCTGCTGCAGTACCGCGCCTTCAAAGAGGTGTCGGCGTGGTTCGCGCGCTGCCTGGACCGCGAGGGCAAGCGTCACACCCGCGCCGTGCGACTCGACGAGAAGCATCGCCGTGCTGTCCCCGAGCTCGTCTGGACGCTGTCTCCCGACGACTTCGCCGCGATCGCGATGCTCGCGTTCGCGCCGAAGGAGATCCCGCACGTCGGACTCGACCACCTTCACGCGCCGCTCGTCTCGATCCGGGAGCAGGCCGCGATCGTCGTCACACTGTTGCGGGACGCCGGTCAGCTCAACTTCCGCGAGCTCGTCGCCGGAGTCGCGCAGACCGGCGTCGTCGTGGCCCGTTTCATCGCCGTCCTCGAGCTCTACCGTCATGCAGCGCTGTCGTTCGAGCAGCTCGAGCCACTCGGCGAATTGACGCTGCGCTGGACCGCCGACCGGTGGTCCGAAGAGAACCTCGCCACGTTGGGAGCCGACTATGACCGATGACGCCACCGAGATCGAGGCGCCACCGCGTTCGCAGGACCCCGGCGACATCGCGCGCCGCCTCGAGGCGATCCTCATGATCATCGACGAGCCGCAGAGCCTCGTTGCGCTCGCCGCTGCCGTCGGCGCGCCCGTCGCCGCCGTCCGCCGCGCGGTAGAGGAGCTGGTCGCCGACTACGACGGGGAGCGTTCAGGGCCTCGGCGCGGGTTCGAGCTGCGCGAGGTCGGCGGAGGATGGCGTTTCTACGTCCGTGACGAGCACGACGACCTGGTGGCGGAGTTCGTCAACGGTCAGGCGCCGTCGCGCCTGTCGCAGGCGGCGCTCGAGACGCTCGCGGTCATCGCGTACAAGCAGCCGGTGTCGCGGAGCCAGGTCGCCTCGATCCGCGCCGTCAACGTCGACTCCGTCGTCCGGACGCTCCTCGCCCGCGGCCTCATCACCGAGGCCTTCACCGACCCCGAGACCGGGGCCATCAACTACCGCACCACCGACGCGCTGCTCGGCCACCTGGGGATCAACTCCCTCGACGAGCTGCCCCCCATCTCCCCGCTGCTGGACGACGGCTCAGCGGGATTCGAAGGAGAGACCATCCGATGAACGAGCAGTCCGACGAGAACCGGGTCCGCCTGCAGAAGATCCTCGCGAATGCGGGAGTCGCCTCGCGGCGCGTCTGCGAGCAGTACATCGTCGAGGGCCGCGTGCGGGTGAACGGCGTCGTCGTCACTGAGCTCGGATCGCGCATCGACCCCGAGACCGATCGGGTCGACGTCGACGGCACCGCGATCCAGCTCGACACGAGCAAGCGGTACGTCATCCTCAACAAGCCCACCGGCGTGGTGTCGTCGATGAAGGACGACCAGGGGCGCCCCGACCTGCGGCGTTTCACGAAGGACTGGCCCGAGCGGCTCTACAACGTGGGCCGATTGGATGCCGAGACGAGCGGTCTCCTCGTCCTCACCAACGACGGCGAGCTCGCCCACGTCCTCGCCCACCCGTCGTTCGGGGTCACGAAGGTCTACATCGCGAAGGTGTCGGGCCGCGTTCTGCCGCAGACCATCGCGCAGCTCACGAAGGGGATCGAGCTCGAGGACGGTCCGATCGCGGCCGACAAAGCACGGCTGCTCGACGCGAGCGGGGACACGAGCCTGGTCGAGCTCACCCTGCACTCGGGGCGGAACCGCATCGTCCGCCGCATGATGGCGGCGGTCGGCCACCCCGTCGAGGAGCTCGTCCGCCGCCAGTTCGGGCCGCTCCACCTGGGCACGCTCCCAGCGGGTCGGGCACGCGAGTTGACTACAGTGGAGCGTGGTGCGCTGTTGACTCTCGCGCGCCAGGCGGAGACCCCGCCCGGGGATCCCACTCAGGAGCAGTTGTGACCGACGCCATCGACGCGCGCGCCCGCGCCGTCCGTACGAGCGGACTCGTCCGCATCGTCGGCGCAGGCCTGCTCGGTGCGAGCATCGGTCACGCGCTGCGCGCGCTCGAGGTCGACGTCGTCCTCGCCGACGCATCGCCGGCGCAGCTGCGCCTCGCCGTCGACTACGGGGCGGGACGCCTGGCTCGAGAGGGCGACCAGCCGAGCCTCGTGGTCGTCGCCGTGCCGCCGGACGTCACGGCCGACGTCATCGAGCGCGAACTCAGCGCCTTCCCGGATGCCGTCGTGACGGATGTGGCGAGCGTCAAGCTCGAGCCGCTGCTGGTCCTCCGCGAGCGCGGTGTCGACCTCTCCCGCTACATCGGGTCCCACCCGATGGCCGGTCGCGAGCGCGGCGGCGCGATCTCCGCCCGCGCCGACATCTTCTTCGGCCGCCCCTGGGTCATCTGCCGCGACGAGGAGACCTCCGCGCGCGACCTCGCCGTCGTCGAGGGTCTCGCGCTCGACCTCGGCGCCAGCCTCGTCGAGATGACCCCCGAGGAACACGACCGCTCCGTGGCTCTCGTCTCGCACGTGCCGCAGCTCGTGGCATCCCTCCTCGCGGGACGGTTCGTCGGCGCCGAGGACGCGTCGCTGCGTCTTGCAGGCCAGGGCGTTCGCGACACGACCCGGATCGCGGCATCCGCCCCCGAACTGTGGGTGCAGATCCTGGGCGCCAATTCTCAGCCGGTCGTCGATGTCCTCGACGCCCTCGCCGCCGACCTGACCACCGTGGCCGGAGCGCTCCGCGACCCTGATGCCCCCGGTTCGCGTCGTGCCGTCGCCGACACGATCCGCCGCGGCAACGAGGGCGTCGAACGTCTGCCCGGCAAGCACGGGCAGAACCGCCGATTCGAGACGGTGGTCGTCATGGTCGACGACACCCCGGGTCAGCTGGGGCGCCTGTTCGGCGACCTCGGGGAGCTGGGCGTCAACGTCGAGGACTTCCGGCTCGAGCACTCGCCGGGGGCGCAGTTCGGCCTCGGCGAGATCAGCGTCGTCCCGTCCGCCGTGACCATCGCCACCGACGGCCTCTCGGCGCGCGGGTGGAAGATTGCGAGCCTCAATGACTGACCCCATCACGATCGCCATCGACGGCCCCGCCGGCAGCGGCAAGTCGAGCGTGTCGAAGGAAGCAGCCCGACGTCTCGGGTTCGGCTACCTCGACACGGGAGCCGCCTACCGAGCCCTGGCCTGGCACGTCCTCGAGCACGGCGCCGACACGTCCGACGCCTCGGCCGTCGTCGACGCCGCGGGCGACTTCGACTACGCCATCTCGCTCGACCCCGATGAGTACTGGGTGCGGGTGGGGGAGACCTCCGTCACCGAGGCGATCCGCGAGCCGCGGGTCAGCTCCGCCGTGAGCGGCGTGGCCCGTGTGCCGGTGATCCGCGAGCAGGTGAACGTGCTGTTCCGGCGCCTCGTGGCAGACTCCGGTCGGCCGGGCGTGATCGTCGAGGGACGTGACATCACGACCGTCGTCGCTCCCGACGCCCCCGTGCGGATCCTCCTGACCGCCGCCCCCGAGGTGCGCGCCGCGCGGCGCAGCGCCGAACTGACCACGGAGGATGCCGCGGCTGTCGCCGCCGCGCTGCACAAGCGTGACGCATCCGACTCCCAGGTCGTCGACTTCCTCACCGCCGCCCCCGGCGTGACGGTCGTCGACTCGACCGACCTGGACTTCGCACAGACCGTCGACGCCGTCCTGGACGTCGTGCGGTCGGGAACGGAAGGCTCACGATGAGCGCCGAAGACGACTACGAATACGAAGGCGGCCCCGACCAGCTCGAGGAGAAGCTCGCCAACCTCGACGAGGACCTGGCCGAGCAGCGGGCTGCCGCCCTGCGCGCCTCGCTCGCCGACTACGAGCTCGACGAGGAGGACGACGACCTGCTCGCGGGCTTCACCGCCGGCGGCGAGGTCGTCGAGATGCTGCCGGCCCTCCCGGTCGTCGCGATCGTCGGGCGGCCGAACGTCGGCAAGTCGGCCCTCGTCAACCGCATCCTGGGCCGTCGCGAGGCCGTCGTCGAGGACACCCCCGGGGTCACGCGCGACCGCGTGAGCTACAAGGCCGAGTGGATGGACCGCCGGTTCACGCTCGTCGACACCGGCGGCTGGGAGCACGACGCCAAGGGCATCGACCGCTCCGTCGCCGCCCAGGCTGAGATCGCGATCGAGCTCTGCGACGTCGTCATGTTCGTCGTCGACGCGATGGTCGGCGCGACGGCGACCGACGAGCAGGTCGTCCGCATGCTCCGCAAAACCGACAAGCCGGTCTTCCTCGTCGCCAACAAGATCGACGACGCCCGTCAGGAGCCCGAAGCCGCAGCGCTCTGGAACCTGGGTCTCGGCGAGCCGCACCCCGTCTCGGCCATCCACGGCCGCGGCGTCGCCGACCTGCTCGACGAGATCATGAAGGTGCTTCCCGAGGTCTCGGCCGTCGCCAAGAACGAGCTCGGCGGCCCCCGCCGCGTGGCGATCCTCGGTCGCCCGAACGTCGGCAAGTCGTCGCTGTTGAACAAGGCCGCGGGCGAGGAGCGCGTCGTCGTCAACGACCTCGCCGGCACGACCCGCGACCCCGTAGACGAGGTCGTCGAGCTCGGCGGCAAGCTCTGGCGTCTGGTCGACACCGCCGGCATCCGTCGTCGCGTGCACCTGCAGCAGGGCGCGGACTTCTACGCGTCGCTGCGCACCAGCGCGGCCCTCGAGAAGGCCGAGGTCGCCGTCGTCGTCCTCGATGTGACCGAGTCGATCAGCGTGCAGGACCTGAATATCATCGACCTCGTCCTCGAGTCCGGTCGTGCGCTCGTCCTCGCCTTCAACAAGTGGGATCGCCTGAACGACGAGGACATGGACAACGCCGATCGCCGCCGCTACCTCGAGCGCGAGATCGAGCAGGACCTCGCGCACGTCACGTGGGCGCCGCGCGTGAACCTGTCGGCACGCACCGGCCGTCACCTCGACAAGCTCGTCCCGGCGCTCGAGACGGCGCTCGAGTCGTGGGACCAGCGCATCCCGACCGGCAAGTTCAACGCGTTCCTCGCCGAACTCATCGCCGAGCACCCGCACCCGCTCCGCGGCGGCAAGCAGCCCCGCATCCTGTTCGGCACGCAGGCGTCGACGCGTCCGCCGACATTCGTGCTGTTCACGACCGGGTTCCTCGACCCGGGCTACCGCCGGTTCATCCAGCGGCGCCTGCGCGCGATCTTCGGCTTCGAGGGCACGCCGATCGTCACGAACATGCGCGTGCGCGAGCGTCGGCAGCGCTGACGCCCGGTTCGCCGTCGCTTCGGGAGGAGATGGCGGTTCGCGAGGAGGCATCGGGTCGATCCGGTCCTCGCGAACCGTCATCTCCTCTGTTGTCTGAGAGCCGACTGGGCTGTTGCGGGCACGCTGGGGATCTGTTCCGGGACATGACGGATGCCGCGCCTCGCCGCCGAGCCCGTGAGAGGCTGATCGCATGAGGATCGAGGAACCGTCGAGCGGGCCGCCGCGCCCCTCCGGTCCTCGCGATCCGGGCGATGCCTGGGTGGTGACCGACGCCGGCGAGCGGTACTGGGGTCGGTTCGGGGCCGCCGGCCTGCTTGCGCACGATCCGTCGCGCGGAGTGCTGCTGCAGCACCGGGTCTCGTGGAGTCACCACGGCGGCACGTGGGGCATCCCGGGAGGTGCGCGGCACCAGGGTGAGAGCGCGACGGATGCCGCCATCCGCGAGTCGCACGAAGAGGCGGGCGTTCCCGCCTCGGCGCTCCGGCCGTTGTTCACGAGCGTGCTCGACCTCGAGGTGTGGTCGTACACGACGCTCGTCGCCGACGTGATCGACCCGTTCGATCCCGTGATCGCCGACCCCGAGAGCTACGCCCTGGAGTGGGTGCCGCTGAATGAGGTCGACGCTCTGCCCCTGCACCCCGGGTTTGCGGACTCGTGGCCCGCGTTGCGCGACCTGCTCGCCGTCCGACCCACCGTCCTCGTCGACGCGGCGAACGTCGTCGGCTCGGTTCCTGACGGCTGGTGGCGCGACCGCGCCGGGGCCGCATCGAGACTGCTTCATCGCTTGGGCGGACTCTCTCGAGCCGGAGTCGCGGCGGGCGAGCTGTCGCTCCCCGGCGACACCTGGTACCCGCGCGTGGTCGCGATACTCGAGGGTGAGGCGCGCGCCGCCGCGGACCCGGACGGCTCCGTCGAGGTGGTGCGAGCGGATGCCGCGGGTGACGACACGCTCGTCGCCGAGGCGCAACGGCGCGTCGGCGACGGAGAGCGAGTCCTGCTCGTGACCAGCGACCGCGCGCTCGGGGAGCGGGCGGTCGCGGTGGGCGCGCAGGTCCGTCGGGTGTCGTGGTTGCGCGAGCGGGTGTGAGGCGACGGCTGCTCGGCGCCGCGGTCGCTGTGCTGGCGGTGATCTGCGGACTCGCCGTGCACCTCGGCGCTGCGGACACCGCGGCATCCGACATCACCGGTGATGCCCTCTACGTCGTCGCGGTCTGGGGTGGGCTGGTCGCGTTGTTGCCTCGGCTGTCGTCCTGGCTGATCGGCGCGATCGTCATCGCGTGGTCGGTAGGCGTCGAGCTGTTCCAGCTCACGGGGCTGCCCGTTGCGTGGGCGGGGGAGTGGCCGCCGATCGTCCTGGTGTTCGGGACCGTCTTCGACGGCCGCGACCTGCTCGTGTACGGCGTGACGGGTGCCGCGCTCTTCGTGATGGATGCCACGGTGCGAGGCTCGATCTCCCGCCGTCGGGCGACGTCAGCGACCGTGTAGGCGCTCGATCTCGCGACGTTCCCGTTTGGTGGGTCGGCCGGCGCCGCGATCGCGGACGGCGATCTGCGCCACGGGTTCCCGCTCCGGGGTGCGGTCCTCTGCGGCGGCGGCCGCCAGCGGCGCCCCGACGCGCTTCGTGAGCGTCTGCCGGACGACGAGGATGCGGTCGAAGCCGGCGATGCGCACGCGCAGCTCGTCGCCGATCCTCACCTGCTGCGCGGCCTTCGCCTTGTCGCCGTTGACTCGGACGTGGCCCGCGCGGCAGGCGGTGGTCGCCGCCGATCGGGTCTTGTACACACGGACGGCCCACAGCCAGGAGTCGACACGCACGGCATCCGCCATCGGTCCTCCTCCCGTCCGGTGGATCCATCGTAAGGCGGGTCAGGATGCGGCGAGCCGCCGTTCGACCCGGGTGAAGATGGCATCGTCGAAGGCGACGATGCGCGCCTCGGTCACGCTCGAGGGAGTCTCGGCAAGGGTCGTAACGGCGGCGTCGACCGCGTCCTCGAGCGGCCAGCCGTAGATCCCGGCGCTGATGAGGGGGAAGGCGACGGTCGTCGCGCCGAGGTCGTCAGCGACCTCAAGGGCACGACGGTAGCAGGAGGTGAGGAGGCCGCGGTCGCGTTCGCCGGCCGTATGGTTCGGTCCGACGACGTGGATGACCCAGCGTGCGGGCAGGTCGCCGGCGGTCGTCCACCCGGCATCCCCGGTCGCGAGGCCATGCGGGAAGCGGGCGATGCAGTCGGCGAGGATCTCGGGACCGCCCGCGCGGTGGATGGCACCGTCGACGCCCCCGCCGCCCCGCATGGCGCGGTTGGCGGCGTTCACGACGGCGTCGACCTGCTGGCGGGTGATGTCGCCGCGGACGACGGTGACGCGGCTCATGAGAGCTCCTTTGCGACGATCGGACGGGCCGCGCCGGGGCGGGCGGTCTCCATGAAACCTGCGGCGAGGAAGCTCGACAGCGTGCCGTGGTAGAGGTCGTTGGAGGAGAACCGCTTGACGTCGGTGTCGAGCGGGTAGCCCTCGACGATGCGGGCGCCGTGCGTGCGGGCGTGGTCGACGGCGGCGTCCAGAAGGCGGCTCGCGATGCCCTGGGAGCGGTGCTCTTTGCGGACGACGAAGCAGGTGATCGCCCAGACGGTCGGGTCGTCCATCGGCTCCGGTGACGTCTGGATGTTGCGGGTGCGGGCGAGGCGGGGTTGATCGGGGCGGGGGGAGACCTTGACCCAGCCGGCGGCGTCGCCGTCGACGTAGGCGATCAGCGCTGAGGCGACCGGAGAGGCGAGTTCCTCACGCAGCCGCTCCCGCCGTTCCTCGACGCTGGTCGCTTCGAAGTCCTTCGGCGCGAGCATCCACCACTGGCACCAGCAGTCGGCGCCGTCGCCGCCTCCGGTCAACGCGTGCTCGGCGTCGGCGAAGCGATCCGCACGCGCCGGTTCGATCGATATCTCGGCCATCCGGGCAGGGTAGCGGCGACATCGGACACGCGGAACCCCGTGGCGGTTCGCGGGCGGCCTCCGGACCGGTTAGGATAGTGGAGTTGTCCGCGAGGGCAGCGGACCGGGATGTGGCGCAGCTTGGTAGCGCACTTGACTGGGGGTCAAGGGGTCGCAGGTTCAAATCCTGTCATCCCGACGGTCGGACTGTTGGTAATACTGATTGCAGAACAGTCGCAAAAGGAGATGGGAACTGGCTTAGAGCGAGTGCCCATCTCCTTTTTCGTGCCGTGCCGACATGGCCGCGTATCGCGTCTATGGCGACTCCTTGCTGGGCGATGAGCTCCAGCTTCCGCTTGTCGTACACAGACAGCCCGCTCGGCACGAGCAGCTTCGTCGCGCTGCCGGTCGTACTCCTCCTCTCGCTCCCAGCCGAACACACCCAGGCTGTTGAGGACGAGGTCACAGTCGAAGTCCACGCACGGCTCACCGAGCACGTGCAGGGATTCACTGGTGTGCTCCTACCCGTCCTTCGAGGTCCCCATGCCGTAGTCGCCGAGAACTTCACGGACGAAGAGGCGGTTCGTTCCGTTGGTCTCGTAGTTGACGAAGTCCACCTCCGCAAGCATCGCCGCGTCGAACTCCTGGATGAGAGCGGAGGTCAACTCCTGCTGCTCTTCCTCTACGTCGACCATGAGCCCCAGGATCCCCTTCGGCAAACCCGGCGGGAAGTCGAACTCCTCATGCTCCGGCTCCGGCTAGTGCGGTCGGTCCTGCGTTGGTACGTCGAACAGCGAGGGAAGCTGTCCCCAGCTCCGCCACGCCCCCACCCTCACCGGATGGTCTTCTTCGCGGACAGCTTTGCCACGGCGGAGTACCCGGTCATGGAGTAGCCGACCTTCACTTGCAACGACTTGCCGCGCACCGACGCGGTGGGCGTGTACGTGGACTTCGTAGCGCCCTTGATGACGACACCGTTCGCGTACCACTGGTAGGCGACGGCGACCCCAGTGATTTTCATCACGGAGCCGGCGGCGTGCTTCGCGCCGACCTTCCCCGTCCCGGTGATCGTCGGGGTCGCGACCGCGAGTGTGCCCTTGACGACCTTCCCGGTCGCCTTCGACGTCTTCGCGGCGGTCGTGTGTCCGGCCTTCTTCCCGATGACGGTCACCGTGATCGTCCTCCCGACCAGGCCTGCCGTGGGCGTGAAGGTCGAGGCTGTCGCGCCTTTGACCGTAACGCCGTTCGCCGCCCACTGGTAGGCGAACGTGGTCCCCGCCGTCCATGTGCCGGTCTTCGCGGTCAGCTTCACCCCGACTTTCGCCGCGGTACCGGTGATGGTCGGGGTGGCGGAGGTGAGCGTGGCCGCAGCGATCTTCACGCCGGCGGAGGTGATCGACGCGGTTCTGTACCCGGCCTTGGAACCGGCAAGGCGCACCGTGATCACTTTGCCCAGATGGGAGGGGGCGGGGGTGAATGATGCGCCGGTCGCGCCGGCGACGTCGACGCCACCGGCGGTCCACTGGTAGCGGTAAGTGGTCCCGGCCGTCCAGACGCGGTGGGAGACGGAGAGGGGGGACCCGACCTGGGCGGTTCCGCTGATCGATGGCGGCATGGTTCGGAGGGTTCCGAGACCGATGATCCCGGCGCCGGTGCTGCGCGTCTCGGGGTAGTAGCCCTTGAGGCTCCCGGTGACGTCGACCGTCACTGTGGTGTTCAGGTGGCGGCTGTCGAGCGAGAAGGCCCACTTTGTGGCTCCGGGGACGGGCTCACCGTCTACGCTCCACTGCACCTCGAGCGCGGCGCCCTTCGCCCACGCGCCCGTAGTTACTTCAAGTGTGTTCCCGACGGTCGGGACGCCGGTGATGAGCAGCTCATCTGTGGCGAGCAGGCCCTTGTCGACGACAGCAGTCGGCTGGCTCTTGGCGGGATCGCCGTTCCACCCCTGGATGTTTGTCGCCCAGACCTCAATGGTGTTGCCTGCGTCCGTGGGCTTCACCGTGTAGGTCGCTGTGCCCGACGCCAGCTTCTTCCCCTCCGAGAACCACTGGAGGGTGTACAGCCCCGTGTACCGGTCCCCGCTCACCTGTGCAGTAAGCGTCTTTCCGACCTTGGCCTGCCCGGTGATGACGGGTGAGTTAGGCGGAATGACTGCGTCCGTGCCTGCGTCGAAGGAGACAGTCACCGTCGCGGTCTGCGTCGCGGCCGATGTCGTGTCGACCTTCACGCGAAGCCCCGGGGCCTCCTGCCCAGCGGTGACGGACTCGAACTGCTGGCCGGGCTGGAAGGAGAGTGCGCCGGTTTCCGGATTCCGGATGACGGTCGACGCTGCACCCGCACACTGCTGAGTGGCTGGGGCGGCGCAGTCGAGCTTGAGGACGCGGACTCCGGGTGCCCATGAGGCCGTGTAAGGGGTGGTGCGGGGGTAGAAAGCGTTCGCGTCCCGGCCGGTACCGGAGCGGTACTCAACGTAGTAGTGCTCGCCGGTGTGCTGGTTGACGATGTCCAGTGCGCGGAGCCCGGAGCCGGACCCGGCCGCCCTCAGCGAGAAGGCCTGCGTGGCGCCGCTCTCGTGGGTGACAGTGCGGACGCCGGGGGATGAGCCCGTTCGGGGGAGCGCGCCGAGGTTGACCTTCTGCGAAGCGTTAAGGGCTCCGATGTTGGAGAAGTTGTTCAGCGACCGGTAGATGATGCCGCCACCCATGACGTCGTAGAAGTCGTAGTACTCGGACTGCGTGCAGGTGTCGCCCTCGACCGAAGGAAGGTCGCATGCCGTCACGTTGGAATGCCCGAGGCCGAGGTTGTGGCCGAGCTCGTGGAAGACGACCTGGTCGTAATCAGTGGCGACGCCGGCGACCGACGCCCATGCGACCCCACCGGCGTGGACACTGCCGATGGTGCCGAGGCCGTTCCCGACGCCGCAGATGTTGGCGGGGACGAGGACGAGCAGGTGGTCACCGTTGCCCTTGGCCCAGTAGTGGGCGGAGGCGATGTCCGTGTTGCCGTAGTAGTCACGGCCAAACCCGCCGGGCCCGGCAGCGAACTCCCACAGGCTGTTCGGATCGCAGAGCAGGCTCGCCGGTGCCGCGGCGTACTTGACCGAGCTCGGGCGAGTGATCCCGGCGACCTGACCGTTCGACTCAGACGTCCAGTACTCGCTCGCACGGTCAACCGCGGCAGCGATGTCCGCCTGGGCGGGGAAGGGGAGAGCACCGTCGGCACTGTCCTTCACGTACATGACGTCGATCGTGTGCGTCTTCGCAGCCGCGGCCGACTCCGTGACAGGAGCGAGGGTTGCGTCGGTGACCTTGAGCGGCACGTCCAGCTCGGCAGCGGCCTGCGCGACCTGCTCCCCGAGCTCTGCGGCGGGGGCAGCTTCGACGAGGGCGGCGACCTTCGGGGTGACCGTGACGATGCCCTCGAACGTGGCGCCGGTCTCCGCTCCTGCGATGTCGGCGCCGGTGAGCTCGACAGCGGTGCCTTCCGAGGTGACGAGCGTGACGACGTTCTCCGTCGCGAGCGTGCCCTCGGGGGAGGCCATGCCCTCCTCGCTCGGGAGGACACGGATGACACCCTCGAGAGCGACGGCGCCGGGGATGGGGGGCTTGGCGGCGGAGGCTGCGGAGACGGGGAGGCCGAGGACCGCGATGGCGGTGGCGGTCAGGACAGCGAGCGCGCGCGAGCGCGCAGGAGTGATCATTGCGGCCTAGAGCCTTCCGGTCAGCAGCCCCAGGCTGCGGTTGAAGGCGCGAAGCGAGGTCGTTGCCCCGGCCTCATCTCGCACCCTGCGGCGAATCGTTCCAACTGTGGGCCGCGCGCACGCTCGCCGTCCCCCCAGGCACATCATGGCAGGTTGCGGCTCGCCGCCGCGACGGACGCGTTCTCTCCCTGACGCCCGCCCGGCAGGATCGGTGTCAACTCATCTACATGTAGACCGGCGAGCAATAGCCGCCAAGACCAGGTTGGGATGGGTCTTAGCGACCTGAGGGCGCCGGGGTCACGGCCGCCGTCCAGACCCAGGCGCGAAGCCCATTGCCGCCAATGCGAGATCGGACGCCGCACATGCCCTCGGTCCATCTACGGACCTCCGCGTCGACCAGAGCTCGCGTGCTCCCGAAGCGGACCCAGGCCGGTGCAAATCGAGGGAGCGGGTCGATAGTAGGTGGTTCCCGATCGAGGCTTGCGCGCGGAGTCGGCCGTGACCTGGCGGCGCTGCGACGCTTGGGGTGATCGGCTATCAGTACCTCGCAGAGGAAGACTTACCTTCGGGGAGCACGAAACACGGCGAGAACGAGTCAATCGTGACGTTCCCGGATCGCTCGCCGGAGACGACATATCCGGATCCGTAAGGGCCGTTCAGTTGAACGCCGGGTAGACCTCCCTCCGTGATGTCCTCTGGAACCAGTTCGTCATTGTTTCTGTAGGCGGTCGTGACTGTTTCGATGACGTTCTGGGGTTCTGCATCCGGGGTCAGCTCGACGGTGGTTCGCCCGATCCAGCTGTATGCGCGGTCCGCGCTGCAACGAAGAAGGACACCGTCGGGCGTTTGTTCAACGGTCCTCACGGAACCTTCTGGGAAGGCCGCGACGATATCGTTCTCAATGCCTTGGGCGATTCTTTTCGCGTTCTCGACTGTGAGTTCGGGTTGCGTGGTTCCCACACCATCTCCCTTTCGATCTGATGCCGTCGGAGACGGGGGCGTTCCGGGCGCGGCGACGCAGCCAGTCAACAGAAGCAGAGCGATGCCGCCGCCGATCGCTGAGAGTCTGCCCGATCTCATCGTTCGGCCCCGCCGTCGGTGATGGCCTGCTGAAGGTTGCGAAGCATACGACGATTGTCCGGGACGTCGGCGGCGATGAGGTCGTGATTGCCCATCAGTCTGTCCCCGATCTCTGGGAAGACCCAAGCCCCGGGCTCGTCGGCACGAAGATACACATGCGAGTCGAAGGCGGTTTCGAAGAAGGAATCTTCAACCCGAACGATCCCGGCACTTCGAGCGGCTCCTAGCACGTCGAAGTAGGAGCAGTGATGATACGCAGTGGCGGGGTCGGGCTGCCAGTTGCTTGGAAGGCCAGCGCCCGCGAGCGAGTGAACCTCGTCGAAGTGAACATGACCTTCCACCGTGACTATCGGTGTGAGGCCCCATGAGTGACCAACGGCGATCTGTTCCGAGTCGGCAAGTCGATCGCTGGATGCCCTCAGGCCTTTCTCGAATTGCTCGAGCGCCAAATTCTTCCAGGCAGCTAGAAGCGGAACGTTCGACTCGCCGATCCGGGTCATGTCAACGGAGCCGTCGCTCTCGTTTCCGCCTGGAAATTGGCCTTCTTTCCAGACGAAGGCGACCATGTTCGGATCTCTCTCTACGAGGTGTCTCGCGACTGATTGAGCATCGTCGTCGAAGAAGAGGATGTGGCAGGGCACAGGCTTCGAGCCGGTGCCCTTCTTCTTTTTCGTGCCGCGGGCCGCGCTCACCGGAAGTACGACCTGCGGCATCCTGCCCGACATACTGGGGGCATGACGTCGACGTACGAGTACCAGCTCTCCATGTGGGCACCGCAGCGCGAACAGCGTGCCGAGATGGGCGACGTGCTCGAGACCCCGCGTCCGGTCGAGCATTTCGCGTACTTCTCGCGTCGGTCCCGCGCGCAGGCAGCGGCGGAAGACCTCATCGCAGCAGGGTTCGAGGTCGGACGCGCCCGTCGTGGGCTCAAGACTGTCCTGAAGGCGACCCGGAACGAGGCGCTCGATGATCAGCAGGTCGCCCGCTTCCTGCGTCAGGTGGTCGAGATCGTCGAGCGCCACGGCGGCGATTACGACGGCTGGGGCGCCACAGTCGAGGCCTAGCTCGCTCCGGCGTGCTGCGTCGCAGCCCGGACCAGGTCGCGACGGCGGCGCGAGCGGAAGGCTGCGAGTCGGCCGATGGCTGCGCAGAGCCCGAAGACAGCGCCCATTGCCACGGTCGTGAGGTCGATCGCCGGCATCCGAGCGGCCACGAAGAGGAACGCCGCCAGCCACAGCGCGATCGTCGCCACGACGGTACCCATCGCCCAGAACGCGACCATCTGCCACGCGATCTGAGGGACACCTCTCATCGCTCGCCCGACGAGCCACGCGATCGGGGCGCTCACCCACAGGACCAGCAGAGCGATCGTGACGGTGCTCGCGAAGAAGAACAGGTACATGCCGGCCCAGCCCGGCGACATCCCCGCGCTGGCGAAGACGGCGAGCCGGTAGAGCCCGGCGACGACGGCGATGCATCCCCACGAGGCCAGGACATAGATCTGGACGTCACGAGCGGTGAAGGGAATGCCGGTCTCCGTAGCGGTGGTTACACCCCGACCTTGGCACACCGTAGCGTCGGTTCGCGCTCTTCTCAGAGCTCCGCGACGCGGATGAGTACCTTGCCTACCGTCGCCGCTTCGACCGCGTCGTGCGCGGCCGCGGTCTCCGCCAGCGTGAACCAGGTCAGCGGGAGCCCGGCGTCCTCGCCAACCGGCAGCGCACCGTCTTCGAGTGCGCGCGTGATGTCGGCGACCGCCGCATCCAGAGCCGGTTCTCCGACCGTGTAGAGCAGGACGCCCTGCACACGGATGTTCTTCGCGAAGGTGGGCCGGATCGGCATGCTGAACGTGTCGCCGTTGTCGTCGGCGTAGAACGCGATGACCGCGTGTCCCGCCGCGACCTCCGCGTCGACGGCGGCGTTCGTGGCGAGCGACACCTCGACGATCTGGTCGACGCCGTCGGGCGCTATCTCGCGGATGTTCTCGACGAGGTCGCCCTGCGTGTAGTCGATGACGTGATGCGCACCGGCCGCCCGCGCGAGGTCCGCCTTGGCGTCGGAGCTGACGGTCGTGATGACCGTCGCACCGGCCCAGCGGGCCAGCTGGATCGCGGCATGACCGACGGCTCCGGCGCCTCCCGCGACGAGCACGGTGCGTCCGGCGAGCGCTCCAGGGGCCAGGCGAGCGGGCCCGTCCTCGTGGACGGTGAGGGCGCGGTGCGCTGTCACGGCGGGAACGCCGAGACTCGCGGCGGTCGCGAAGTCGATGCCCCCGGGAAGGCGGACGGCACGGGATGCCGGTACCACCGTGTGCTCCTGCGCGGTGCCCGTGGGGCGCTGGTGCTGCGCGAGGTGCACCCACACGCGATCGCCGACGGCGAGTCCCTCCACGCCGTCGCCGAGCGCGTCGACGATCCCGCTGCCGTCCTGGTTCGGGACGGTCTCGGCGAACGATGTGCGCGCCGTGCCGCCGGCCCGCGACTTCCAGTCGGTCGGGTTGACGCCCGAGACGGCGATGCGGACGCGCACCTCACCGGGTCCGGGATCCGCGATCTCGCGGTCGACGAGGGAGAGGACGTCGGAGGCGCCCGGGGAGGTGTAGACGATGGCTCTCATACGTGGCATGAACCGACCGTAGCGCGCACGCATTCCGAGACCGGGGGATTGCCAGGCGCACTGTGAGAGGCTCGACGCAGCGGCGTTTCATGTCGCGTGCAGGAAAGGGGGGCGTAGTGCCCACCTGGCTCGAACACCTCTGTCACTCCCTGGTCGGCCGGACGCGATCGCACGACGATCTCCCGGATCTCCGTGACCTTCCCACTTCTCGGGTAGACGTGGAGCGGACGTACTACCTCGTCGACGATCCTGAGCGGCGCACCCGCAACGACCGGCTCTACGTCCTGCGCGTCGGCCGCGGTCGGACGCGTCGCACTGCCGACGTCGCCGTGCACTCCCACGGCCGCGTCGTCGGATTCCTCCCTGCCGAGTCGGCTGCCGCGCTCGCCGCACCGCTCGCCCGGTTGGGTGGGGCCGCGATCGTCAACGGTGCCGGTCCGCGCCCGGGAACCACGCGCCTGCGAGTCGACCTTCCCAGCGCCGACGCGATGGCGTCGCTTCCCGTGCAGAGGGACCTCACCGCTGCCTGAGCCTCGCGTCACTGCGCGACGAGGTCACCCGACCCGTCTGCGTTCACCCGGAACGAGACGCTCTTGTAGTCCGTGCGGAGCGAGATGAACATCTCGGGGGCTTCGACGGACTTCCCGAACGTCTCGCTGTCGATGTCGCCGTCCGTGCTTCGGGACACGACAGCGCTCGCGTCGCCGACGGCGATGCCCGACTCCGCGGACACCTTCCCCATCAGCGCCCACACCTTCGAGAGGGCGATGTCCTTCCATGAGAACTGCTCGGCCGCGAGGTCGGGCTGCGATGGGGCGGCTCCCTCGTGGTCCACGACCCCGCCTCGGTACATCCACACGTCGGTCTCGGTCTTCCCGGGGGTGAGGGGGGCCTCGACGCGGATGAAATCGGACCGTATGAGCACGGAACTGACCTCGTCGTGCCCGATCTCGTCCTCGAGGGCCTGAACGGCGACGGCCAGCTCGTCGGGGCGTCGCAGGTCGACGCCGATGCGCCCCTCCTGCGCCGCCTGGACGGTCATGACGACGGCGCGACTGTAGGGCGCGACGACCGCGGCTGCCACGGCGAGCGCGACGACGACGAAGAGGATGCCGCGCAGCACGCGCCCGCGCGGACCGATGCCCAGGAGCGGCCCGCGCCGCGCGCCGTTCACCACGCGCTGCGCCTTCGGCCATGCCAATGTCGGAACCGATCCCTGGGGAGGGACGGTGAGACCGGCGACCTCCTCAGGCGAGACCTCGCCGTCGATGAATCCGAACTCGGGACCGCCCTCGATGAGGATCGCGACGGGCCGGATCGCGCCGGGTCGAAGTGCTCCGAGCTCGACCAGCGGGACGATGCTCCGAAGGGTGGTTGCGTACGCCGCACCCCGACGCGGCTGCACCGTCACGTCGATCTCGCACACAGGCTGATCGTTGATCTGCGTCCCGGTCTGGCGGACCGCCTCGATCCTCGCCACGCCCAGACGATCTTCGGCTCGTGCGCGGGTCAGATCATCCTGTGACACGGACGTCGAAGCGAGCCCCGAGGCGCCGAGCCGGATGAAGACCAGGCTCAGGATGCCGACGGGCAGCGCGATCGCGAGGATCCAGATGCCGGCTCCAGGAGGGCCGACGAGAGCGGCGATGGCACCGCCGACGAGAGCGCCCACAGCTGCGGAGAAGATCAGGCGAAGCACGATCCGGGAGCCTATCGGCCGGTGACGAACTGTCCGAATCGTCGACGGGCGATGCGGATGCTCTGAGAGGCTTTCGGTGTGATCGAGTCACTCCTCGGCCTGGTGGTCGCTCTCCTCGTCGTCGCCCTCACCACGGTCGTGGGCCGGTGGGCCGGGATCGCGGCGCCCATCCTCATGGTCGCCGTCGGAGTTGGAGGAAGCTTCCTCCCGGTCTTCGACGACTTCGTCCTCGACCCGGAGTGGATCCTCCTCGGCATCCTGCCGCCCCTGCTGTACTCCGCAGCCGTCTCGATGCCGGCCATGCACTTCCGACGCGAGTTCGGCGCGATCGCCGGGCTGTCGGTCTTCCTCGTCATCGGGACCGCGCTCGCCCTCGGGCTGTTCTTCATGATCGTGATCCCCGACCTCGGGTTCGCGTGGGGAGTCGCTCTCGGCGCCATCGTGAGCCCGACCGATGCGGTCGCGACATCGATCATCAAACGCACCCCGGTCTCCAAACGGGTCATCGCCATCCTCGAGGGCGAGAGTCTGCTCAACGACGCCACGGCGCTCGTGCTGCTGCGGACGGCCATCGCGGCGGCTGCGGCATCCTTCTCGTTCTGGGGTGCCGTCGGCACGTTCGCCTACGCGGTCGTCGTCGCCGTGCTGATCGGAGCATTCCTGGGCTGGCTGAACCTCACCGTCCGTCGTCGGGCGACGGACCCGACCGTGAACACCGTCCTGTCCTTCACCGTGCCGTTCCTGGCCGCAATCCCGGCCGAGCTTCTCGGGGCCTCGGGGCTCGTCGCCGCCGTCGTAGCAGGCATCATCACGGGCGTCGGGGGACCGCGCGTCTTCTCGGCACGCAACCGCCTCTCGGATGCGCAGAACTGGCGCACGATCGAGCTGATCCTCGAGGGACTCGTCTTCCTGTTCATGGGCCTGCAGCTCACGACGATCATCTCGGACGTCCAAGCCGCCCACGCCGGTGTCGCGCCCGCTCTCCTCATCGCGGCGGGGGCGTGGCTGCTCACCGTCGTCGTCCGGGCCGCTTACGTCGCACCGCTCCTGGCGCTCCTGTCCGCGAGTGCGCGGCGCGTCCGCCGGCTGCAACCGCGACTCGAGACGATCGCTCATCGCCTCGAGAGCGAGGAGGGCGAGAAGAAGCTCGTCGACGCCTTCGCCCGCCGCGGGCGGACGGTCTCGCGCGACACGGTGCGCCGCTTCGGACCGCGCGTGACCCGCGGGTTGGCGGACATCCGGTACTTCCAGGAGGCTCCCCTCGGATGGCGGGAGGGCGCGCTCGTGGTGTGGGCGGGCATGCGGGGCGCCATCACGCTCGCCGCCGCGCAGACCTTGCCCGAGGGCACGCCGCAGCGGTCTGTTCTCATCCTGGTCGCGTTCGCGGTGGCCGTCTTCTCCCTCGTCGGGCAGGGGGCCACCGTCGCCCCCATGGTCACCGCTCTCACATCGGCGGACTCGCAGGCGGAGACCCGACAGCGCGAACGCGAGGAGCGCCGGCACATTCTCGAGCTCCTCCGCGACAGCGCCGCGAGCGTACCGGCGGCCGAACGGCCGGCGGATGCGGATCGGTCCCGCATCTTCGAGATCGAGAGCGCCCGACGGCTCGAGGTGCTGGCCGTGCAGCGCCGGGTGCTCCTCGACGCGCGCGACAGCGGGACCTTCGATGCCGACGTCCTCGCGCACGAACTCGCCGTCATCGACGCGTCGCAGATCGCGATAGAGCTCCGCTCCGACCGAGGGTGACCCGGATCAGCGACCCAGGGTGAGCGCGATGTCATCGACGTCGCGCAGGTCGTTGAAGACGTGCAGAGCGACGCGGGCGTTCCCGGCCCGGCTGGAGGCGACGATTCCGGCCTCGCGAAGGCGGACGACGTCCGCCCCGTCCTCGTCCCGCCACGTCACGATCGGCGTCGCGCGCGCGGGCTGCGGCAGGTCCAGGCGTTCCCGCAGGGCTGCAGCCAACCCGGTGACCTCGTCGCGCAACGCCGTCGCATCCGCATCTGCGAACAGAGCGAGAGCGGGCTCGGCCCCCACGAAGGCCTGCCACGCCGGCGAGACGTCGAACCGTCGAGCGGATGCCGCCAGTGTCGCGGCCGTGCCGTAGCACGACGCCCACGGGTCGGATCCCGCGTACCACCCGGCCTGGCGGGGCATGATCGTCGCTGCAAGATCCTCGGAGAGCGCCAGGAATGCGACGCCCCGGGGCGCGCACAGCCACTTGTAGGCGTGGCAGACGAGCGCATCGAACGCGCTGGCGGCAACCGGCATCCATCCGATCGCCTGCGTCGCATCGCACAGGGTGCGGACGCCGTGCGCCCGAGCCGCCGCGACGATCGCGTCCGCATCGGCGACCGCCCCCGTCGCAGACTGCACGATCGAGAAGGCGACCATGGTGTCGCTGGACTTGATCGACGCGGCGAGCGCCTCGAGCGGGACCGTGCGCACCGTGATGCCGCGACCGGCGTGCACGAAGGGGAGGACGAGCGAGGAGAACTCCCCGTCGGGGCAGAGGACGACCGCGTCGTCGGGGAGGGATGCCGCGAGGAGGCTCACCATCGCCGACGTCTGGGCGCCGAGGGCGACGGACTCCGCTGCCACCCCCACGAGGTCCGCGAACGACGCGCGGCACCGCTCGGCCACCGCGGCATAGCGGACCGGGTCGGGGAGCGCATCGAGATCCTCCCGCACGGCGGCCCGAGTGGCGCGGGTCGGGATGCCGGCCGTGCACGCGGCGACGTATCCCCGCGCGTCGGAGAATGCGGCGCGGACATCGGCGGGGGAGAGGGCCATGGGACCATCGTCCCGATTCCGTTCTGAGTGCACTACGGCAGGTATTGCATCGGGTCCATGACTCAGCGTTATATATCACTGTGCCGTCCACGCTCCCCGACCTGTCCGTAGCCGAACTCCGCATCGTCAAGGCGATCGGCGACGCGGGATCGGTGACCGCGGCGGCAGCCGCCCTCGGCTACAGCCAGCCGGCGGTCAGCCAGCAGATCCGGCGACTCGAAGGACGCCTCGGGATGCCGGTCGTCGAACGCGTCGGCAGGCGGATGCGGCTCACCGAGGCCGGCCGCATCCTGGCTCGTCATGCGGCGTCGATCACGACGGCGCTCGGCGCGGTCGCCGGCGAACTCGCCGACCTGAGCGGCGGGCGAACCGGCACCGTCCGGCTCGTCGGCTTCCCGTCGGCGTCACCGACGGTCCTCCCGCGCCTCATGCGGCGCCTGGCCGAGAGCGACCCCGGCGTCTCGCTCACCTACGTCGAGGCCGAGCCGCCCGAAGCGGTCGCCGCCGTTCGCGCCGATCGGGCGGACATCGCGCTCACCTTCAGCCACCCCGGCGACGGGACCGACGCCCACGGCGACAGCATCCGCGGCCTGGAGGCGAGGCGGATCGGCGCCGAGGACCTCCTGCTGATCCTGCCCGAGGGGCACCCGCGCGCCGTCGAAGCCATCGTCGACATCGAGACCCTCGCCGCCGATGACTGGATCGCGGGGTGCCCCCGCTGCCGCAGCCATCTCCTCGACTCGTGCTCGCGCGCGGGCTTCACCCCGCGCATCCGTTTCGAAACCGACAACGTCGCCGCCGTCGAGCAGCTCGTCGCTCAACGGGTGGGCGTCGCAACGCTCCCGCGGTTGGCCGTCGCATCGTTCCCGCTCGTCGAGGGCATTCTCACGCGCCCGCTCGCCTCGCGGGATCGACGAGAGCTCCATGCGGTGTCCGCCCGCGGCGCGGCGCGGGTGCCCGCCGTCTCGACGGTCCTCCGGCACCTCGCGGGAGCGGTCACGGAGATGACGGCTCCCGGCCCCGAGGGGACCGGGCCCGAAGTAGGGTGAGCCCCATGCATCAGCGCCCCCTCGCCGCGACCGGCCTTTCCGTCTCCACCATCGGCCTCGGCACCTGGCAGTTGGGAGCGGACTGGGGCGACGTCTCCGAAGCAGACGCCCTCGACGTGCTCGCCGCGTCGGTCGAGGCGGGCGTCACCCTCTTCGACACCGCCGATGTGTACGGGGACGGACGCAGCGAATCGCTCATCGGCACGTTCCTGGCCGCGCACCCGGGCCACGGCGTGACCGTAGCGACCAAGATGGGCCGCCGCCTCGCGCAGGAGCCTGAGAACTACACCCGTGACAACTTCCGGGCGTGGACGGACAGGTCGCGCTCGAACCTCGGGGTCGACACCCTGGACCTCGTGCAGCTCCACTGCCCGCCGTCCGCCGTCATCGATGCCGACGAGACGTTCGACGCGCTCGACGCCCTCGTCGCCGACGGCGCGATCGCGGCCTACGGCGTCTCCGTCGAGACGTGCGATCAGGCGCTGTCCGCCATCTCGCGTCCCGGCGTGACCAACGTGCAGATCATCATCAACCCCTTCCGGCTCAAGCCGCTCGACGAGGTGCTGCCCGCTGCGGATGCCGCCGGCGTCGCCGTTTTCGCCCGGGTGCCGCTGGCCTCCGGCCTCCTGAGCGGGAAGTACACCAGCTCGACGTCGTTCGCGGGCAACGACCACCGTTCCTTCAACCGCAACGGTGAGGCGTTCGACCGGGGGGAGACCTTCTCGGGCGTCGACTACGAGACCGGGCTCGTCGCGGCGGACGAGCTCGCCGCCGCCCTCCCCGACGGGGTGTCGCTCCCCGCGGCATCCCTCGCCTGGATCGCGTCCCGTCCCGGCGTCACCTCCGTCATCCCGGGCGCCCGGACGACGGCGCAAGCTCGCAGCAACGCCGCCGCCGGGTCGATCGATCCCGCCGATCTCGAGACCTTCGCGGCCGCGGTCGTCGACGTCTACGACCGCAGGCTCCGCGCCGACATCCACCCCCAGTGGTGAACGGCGGGCTGGGGATGCCGCGCGCCGAGGTGTGCGCGACATCGCTACCGTGACCCCATGATCGTCGACGTCGCCGGAGTCCTGTTCCGCTGGGAATCGCGGAGGGACGACTGGTACTTCGTCGCCCTGCCCGAAGAGGTCAGCGCCGACATCCGGGAGGTGCCACGCCCGGGCCGCGGATTCGGATCGGTTCCCGTCGAGGCGACCGTCGGCACATCACGGTGGCGGACCTCAATCTTCCCCGATGCGGGCCGCGGGGTGTACGTCCTGCCGCTGAAGCGATCGGTGCGCGAGCGGGAGGGCATCTCCGACGGCGACACGGTGCGGGCTCGCCTGGACGTGTTCGACGGTTGAGCCCATGCAGGTCCTGTTCGCCGATGCCCCGAGCCTCTGGGCGGTCATCGCCGTCGGCGCGGCCTATACGTGGCTGCTCGTCGCGTCCGTCGCCCTGTCCGTCATCGACGCGCGAACCCATCGTCTGCCCAATGCCTGGGTCCTGCCCGGATATCCGGTGTTCGGCGTGCTGCTCCTGGTCGCATGCCTGTCCGGCGCGCCGTGGTCGTCGCTGCTGCGCGCGGCCGTCGGCGGCGCGGCTCTGTTCGTCTTCTACCTGCTGCTCCGTGGGGCGGGCGGGGGTATGGGCGGGGGAGACGTCAAGCTCGCCGGTGTCCTCGGCATCGCACTCGGCTGGGCGGGCTGGTCGGCGCTCGCCGTGGGCGCGTTCGCTGGCTTCATCTTCGGCGGCCTCTACGGGGTGATCCTTCTCGCGACGCGGCGGGCGGGCCGGCGAACCGCCGTCGCCTTCGGGCCGTGGATGCTGCTGGGCGCGTGGACGGGAATACTCCTCGGCGGAGTCATCGCCGACCGCCTCGGGCTCTGAGCAGTCGAGCGGATGCCAGATACCGCGCCGCGACGCAAGGGTGTCCGGGCGGCACCCCTCGCTCGCTAGCGTGAGGGGATGGCCGACCGAACGAAGACCCCGCTCGTCCCGCGCCTGATCGCGAAGGCGCTGTCGTGGCGGATCGTCCGCGCCTACCTGCGGTACAGCGAGCGTCGCGGCCCCCTCCTCGCCGACAGCGTCACCTACCGCACCCTCTTCAGCGTCTTCGCAGGGGTCCTGCTCGGCTTCTCCGTCGCGGCGCTGTGGCTCGCCGGCAACCCGCAGGCGTGGCAGGGACTCATCGACGCCGTCGACAGCGTCATCCCGGGCCTCGTCGGTGACGACGGCGTCATCAAACCGGAGAGCCTCAGCCAGCCCGTCGCGTTCTCGCTTGCCGGTGCGTTGTCGCTCGTGGGCCTCGTCTTGGCGGCCATCGGGGCCATCGGATCGCTCCGAACGGCCCTGCGTACCCTGGCCGACAAGGTGCACGACGACACTCTCTTCGTCATCGTCCTCGCTCGGAACTTCGTCCTGGCCATCGTCATCGGTGCGGGCCTCGCCGCGGCCGCCGTGGCGACCGTCCTCGGTACCGCGGGCGTCGGGATCGTTTCGGAGTTCCTCGGGGTCGCCGCCGACAGCCCCGTGACCGTGGCCGTGAGCGCCGGGGTCGGCATCCTCGTCACCTTCCTCCTCGACACCGCCGTCGTCGCGCTGCTGTTCCGCACGCTGTCGGGAGTCCGCGCCCCCGCGAAGGCACTGTGGGTTGGGGCTCTCATCGGCGGATTCGGGCTCACCGTCCTGCAGCAGTTGTCGAGCCTGTTCGTGGGCGGCGCGGGGTCCAACCCCCTGCTGGCCTCGTTCGCCTCACTCATCGCGCTGCTCCTGTGGATCAATCTGTCCTGCCAGGTGATCCTCATCGCATCGTCCTACATCGTCGCCGCGACGCTCGAGAGCGAGGACCGGGTGCGACGCGTGCACGGTGCGACGACCCTTGCAGAACGACGCGTGCAGACCGCGGAGGACCAGGTGAAGGCAGCGGCCGACGAGCTCCACGCCGCGCGCGACGCTCTCGCCGCCGAGCGGGCGGGGTGACTCCCACCGTCACGGCGGGGTCACCGCTGTGTGAACTCTGACGCATCCTCTCGGTTCTGTCGGGCGATGGTGTGTACCGTCTAAGCGTGAAGAACCCGCGCCTTCAACCGAGCCACCCGATCGCCCTCGCGCCCGTCCAAGCACCCGAGCCGACCGTCGACGGCTTCGTGACGCAGTTCCTCCGCAACCTCAACGCCGGTCGTGGGGTCGCACTGTCGACGGCCACGGCGAACGACCGCTACTTCGCGCTCGCCGCGACGGTCCGCGACTACCTCATGGCCCGATGGCTCGAGGACGTCCGCCGCCAGCGCACGATCCAGTCGAAGGGCGTCGCGTATCTGTCCGCGGAGTACCTCCTCGGTCGCCAACTCGACAACAATCTGCTGGCGACGGGGCTCACCGACATCGCCGACGAGGCGCTCGTCGCGTGCGGTCTGGATCTCGAGGACGTCCGAGCGATGGAGGTCGAGCCCGGGCTCGGCAACGGAGGCCTGGGGCGACTCGCCGCGTGCTTCATCGACTCGCTCGCGACGCTCGGTGTGCCGAGCATCGGGTACGGCATCCGGTACGAGTACGGCATCTTCCGGCAGACATTCGTCGACGGTCAGCAGGTCGAGCAGGCGGACTCCTGGCTCGCGCTGGGTTCTCCCTGGGAGTTCCCGCACCCCGAGGCCGCGCAGACGATCTCGTTCGGCGGTCACACCGAGACGTACGACGACGGGGGAGTCGAACGGACGCGGTGGGTGCCGGCGTGGAACGTCCTCGCCGTGCCCTACAACTACATGGTCCCCGGCTACCACAACGGCCGTGTCAACACGCTTCGGCTCTGGAGCGCGCAGGCGACCCAGGGTTTCGATCTCCGCGTGTTCAACGCGGGCGATTACCAGGAGGCGGTCCGCGCGCAGACCTACGCGGAGAACATCTCGAAGGTGCTCTACCCCGAGGACTCGACGCCGCAGGGCAAGGAGCTGCGGCTGCAGCAGCAGTACTTCTTCGTCGCGGCATCCATCAGCGATTTCGTGAACCTCATCCTGCCGAACGACTTCGACCTCGCGAACCTGCCCGACCGGGTCATCTTCCAGCTCAACGACACGCATCCCGTCATCGGCGTGCCCGAGCTCATGCGCGTCCTCGTCGACGAGAAGGGGCTCGAGTGGGATGCCGCATGGCGGATCACGCAGCAATGCTTCGCCTACACCTGCCACACGCTGTTGCCCGAAGCGCTCGAGGTGTGGTCGGCGGACCTGCTGGGCCGGCTGCTGCCTCGGCACCTCGAGATCATCTACCGGATCAACGATGAGTTCCTCGACGAGGTCCGAGACCGGTTCGGCGACGACCCGGAACGGATCCGCCGGATGTCGATCGTGTCGCCCGACGGAGCGATCCGGATGGCGTATCTCGCCACCGTCGCGGGGTCGAAGGTCAACGGCGTCGCCGAATTGCACTCCCAGCTGCTCCGCGAGAAGGTCCTGCCGGACTTCGACGAGTTCTATCCCGGCAAGTTCACCAACGTCACCAACGGCGTGACGCCCCGCCGTTTCGTTCGCCTCGCGAATCCGGGGCTCTCGCGGCTCATCACCGACACGATCGGCGCGGGGTGGCTCACCGACCTCGACCGACTGCGCGAACTCGAGGAGTACGCCGACGACGCCGAGTTCCGCTCCGCGTTCCGCGCCGTCAAGGCCGCGAACAAGCGGGCCCTGGCACGGACCCTCGCCGAGCGCGATGGTCTCACTGTGGCCGACGATCACCTGCTCGACGTCATGGTGAAGCGGTTGCACGAGTACAAGCGCCAGACGCTCAAGCTGCTCCACATCATCACGGAGTACGACGCCATCGTCTCGGGACGCGTCACGCCCGATCAGGTGACGCCGCGGACGTTCATCTTCGGCGCGAAGGCGGCGCCGGGCTACGCGATGGCGAAGCGGATCATCCACCTCATCAACGCGGTCGGCTCCGTCGTCAACGACGATCCGCGCGTCGAAGGGCGCCTGAAGGTGTTGTTCCCGCCGAACTACAACGTGACCCTGGCCGAGCGCGTCGTCCCCGCAGCCGACCTGTCCGAGCAGATCTCCCTCGCGGGCAAGGAGGCGTCGGGGACCGGCAACATGAAGTTCGCGCTGAACGGTGCGCTGACGATCGGGACCGACGACGGCGCGAACGTAGAGATCCGCGAGCTGGTGGGGGACGAGAACTTCTTCCTCTTCGGAATGGCCGAGCCCGAGGTCGCCGACCTCCAGGCCCGGGGGTACCACCCGATCGACTTCGTCCGCGCGGACGAGAGCCTGTCCCGCGCGCTCGACCTCGTCTCCTCCGGGGCGTTCTCGGGCGGGGACGCAACGGTCTTCGAACCCGTCGTGTCGAACCTGACCCACCACGACCCGTTCATGGCCCTGGCGGATTACACCGACTACATCGCGGCGCAGAAGCGTGTCGACGCCCTGTACGCCGACCAGGATGCCTGGACGCGTGCGGCCATCCTGAACGTCGCGCGGTGCGGCTTCTTCTCGTCCGACAGGTCGATGCGCGACTACATCGACCGCATCTGGCACACTCCGCCGATCGTCTGATCCGTCGGATATCACCGGGTCGGCGCGCTGACAAGGCGTCGCGGGCCGACGCGTTCCCGCGATTAGAGTCGGATCCGGAGGTACACAATGGCTATTGCACGACTTCACGGCGGCCCGCTCGACGGCCAGGTCATCCCGCTCGAGGAAGACACGGATCAGCTGATCCTGCCCTACAGCGAGACGCAGATCACCTACGAGCGCAGCGGCGCTGATGAGAACACAGGGGAGAGCGACGGGCCGACGTCCGCCGACTTCCACTTCGTCGCCGCACAGGACGACATCGACCCGTCTGCGGACGAGCGCGACGACCGTTCGACCCTTGACGACTGAGCCGGAGCACTCGCTCGAGATCGAGCGGACCTACGACGTCGACGCCGGGACGCCTCTGCCCGACTGGGCACTGCTCCCCGGCGTCGCCGTCGTCGGTGCACCCGAGCCGCGCGAGCTCGACGCGCACTACCTCGACACCGCGGACGGCTCGCTCGGACGGGCCCGCGTGGCCCTGCGGCGTCGCAGCGGCGGCCCGGACGAGGGGTGGCACATCAAGCGCGTGACGCCTGAGGGTAAGGCGGAGTCCCGCTGGCCGCTCGACGACAGCGACCCCGACCACATCGTCGTCCCGTCGGCGATCGCGGCGGCCCTGGCGGAGATCGCCACCCCGCCCTTCGCGCCGCTCGCGCGGATCCGGAACGCACGCACGGCGTATGCACTGCTGGACACGTCGGGCGGGCTCCTCGCGGAGTTCGTCGACGATCGCGTCACCGCCACCGACGTTCGACGCGGTGTCGACAGGTCGTGGCGGGAGTGGGAGCTCGAGCTCGGTCCCGCAGCGCCGACGGATGCCGCGGCCCGCGACGCGCTCTTCGATGCGGCTGACCAGCTGGTTCGCGCCGCCGGGGGAGAGGTATCGACCTCGGGTTCCAAGCTGGAGCGAGCCCTCGGCCTCTGACTCAGTGCTCGTTAACCCACTGACGCCGCCCCCGGCTTCGTTCGGGGCGGCGTCAGTCGTGTTCGCCAGATTACTGAAGACCCATGCGTTCCGATAGGTCTCCCGCGGCGATCAGAGGTTGATCATGTGGCCGGCGAGGCCGTGGAATGCCTCCTGCAGGCCCTCCGAGAGCGTGGGGTGCGTGTGCACGTTGCGCGCCGCTTCGAGGGCGGTGAGGTCCCACTTCTGCGCGAGCGTGAGCTCGGGGAGGAGTTCCGACACGTCGGGGCCGATGAGGTGGCCACCGAGCAGCTCGAGGTGCTCGGCATCCGCGATCAGCTTCACGAAGCCGACCGGCTCACCCAGGCCGTTGGCCTTGCCGTTGGCCGAGAACGGGAACTTCGCGACCTTGACGTCGTATCCGGCGTCGCGGGCCTGCTGCTCGGTGAGTCCGAACGAGGCGACCTGCGGCGAACAGAACGTCGCACGCGGCATGTTGCGGTAGTCGCCGAGCGTCTGGGTCTCCGCCTTGCCGATGGTCTCGGCGGCGACGACACCCTGCGCCTCGGCGACGTGGGCGAGCTGCAGCTTGGCGGTGACGTCACCGATGGCGTACACGCCCTCGACGTTCGTACGCATGTAGTCGTCGATCTCGATCGCGCCACGGTCGGTGAGCTTCACGCCGGTCTTGTCGAGACCGAACCCCTCGACGCGCGGGGCGAAGCCGATCGACATGAGGACCTTGTCGGCCTCGATCTGACCCTTCGCGCCGTCGGAGTTCGCGGAGTACGACACGGTGACCTTGTCGCCGGAGTCGACGACGGACTCGACCTTGGTGGAGGTGAGGATCTCGATGCCGTACTTCTTGTACTGACGCTGGATCTCCTTCGAGACCTCGACGTCCTCGTTCGGGAGGGCGCGGTCGAGGAACTCGATGATCGTGACCTTGACGCCGTAGTTGCTCAGGACGAAGGCGAACTCCATGCCGATGGCGCCGGCACCGACGATCACGATCGAGTTCGGCAGCTCACGGGTGAGGATCTGCTCCTCGTACGTCACGACGTTCTCGCTCAGGGTGACGCCCGGAAGCAGGCGCACCGTCGAGCCGGTCGAGATGATGACGTTGTCGGCGGTGACGGTCTCGGTCGACCCGTCGGCCTTGGTGACCTCGATGGTTTTCGCATCGACGAAGGAGCCGCGACCCTCGTACTCGGTCACCTTGTTCTTCTTCATGAGGAAGTGGATGCCCTTGACGTGGGTGTCGGCGACCTTGCGGCTGCGGTCCCACGCGGTACCGAAGTCGAAGTTCACGTCGCCGCTGATGCCGAAGAGGTCGGCCTTGTGCGTGAAGGTGTGCGCGAGGTCGGCGTTCTTCAGAAGAGCCTTGGAGGGGATGCAGCCGACGTTGAGGCAGACACCGCCCCAGTACTTCTCTTCGATGATGGCGGTGGACAGTCCGAGCTGTGCGGAGCGGACGGCCGCGACATAGCCGCCGGGGCCGGCACCGAGGATGACGACGTCGTAGTGAGGCATGCCCCCAGCCTAGTCCGCTGCGAGTGCCCTCACTCCTTCGTGGCGCCCCGTCGGCCGCGGACGATCGCGACGGCGATGACGACCCCGACTGCACTGAAGATGATCGCTCCGCCGACCGCGTACGGGACCGCGTTGAACCCCTCGGAAGACCCCTCCGCCTGCTCTGCGAGAGTCTCGCCGCACTGCTCGACGGCGGCGACCTTCCCGTCCTCCCCGACGGAGAACGTGTACTCGTCCGAGATCGGGTGGCCGTCGCTCGAGACCGTTCGCCATTGCACGAGGACGGCGCCCTCGACCGGGCCGCTGATCGCCTGCGAGACGGTGTTGCCGTCGACCAGGGGGTCGCCGACGGCGACGTTCTTGCAGGCTTCGTCGTAGACGGCGAACTGCGTCACGCCGGGTTCCGTCGACGGCGCGTCGCTGAAGGTCAGGGTGATGCCGTCCGGCGTGGTTCCTGCGATCTCGTCCGCCTTCGGGTCCGACGAGAGCAGTTCGTCGTGTGCGGATGCCGCGGGCGCCGGCGCGAGGAGCAGGAGGGCGGCGACGGTCGCGGCGACGACTCCCGCGCGCCGCGAAGTGAGGCGTGTGGTGGAGATCATGTGGGCGAGGCTAGTGGGCTCGTCGGCGCCCTCCGTGGGCCTGTCGTCGCCGACGAGACGCCGCTACTATGCACCGGCCGGCGCCTGCGTGTTGTGTCCCGGGGCCGGTGTGCGCCAGGCTACCCAGGCGGGGTTCCGATCGTCGCCCGACGACTCGAGCGGAAACGCCGTCGGAGTGCGCCGATCCGGGGCGCCCGGCCACCGAGAGCGTGACCGATCGGTTACTGTTGAAGAAGGAGGACATCGTGGACGACACTCAGCGACCGAACGGCGACATCCATCGTGGTGCCGAGACGTCGGCGCACCCACGTCTCGTGGACTCGACGCAGACGTTCGGGCACGACTCCGACCTCTCCTTCGTGCCTTTCGGTGCCGAGTTGACTGCCGCCGAGGTCGAAGCCATCAACGCTCTTCCGGCACGGGCTGCCCTGCTGATCGTGCGGTCCGGCCCGACGGCGGGCGCGCGATACCTGCTCGACACCGATGTCACGACCGTCGGCCGTCACCCTGAAGCCGACATCTTCTTCGACGACGTCACCGTCTCGCGTCGACACGCCGAGATCACCCGCACGGGCGCGACGTTCGAGCTGATCGATCAGCGCTCGCTCAACGGCACCTACGTGAACGGCGAACGCGTCGATCGCGCGACGCTCACCGATGGCGCGGAGGTTCGGGTGGGCAAGTTCCGCCTCAACTTCTTCATCGCACCGGCCGAGCGGGCGATCAGCGCGTGAGTTCGGCCGCCGCCACCCGGGGACGAGCAGCGTCCTCGGGGTCCTTGAGCATCGGCCAAGTCCTCGCCCGGTTGAGTCCGGAATTCCCCGCCCTCACCGCCAGCAAGCTCCGCTTCCTCGAGGTGCAGGGAATCGTCACGCCGGTCCGGACGGACTCCGGCTACCGCAAGTTCTCCTCCGCCGATGTCGAGCGGCTGCGCACCGCCCTGACGATGCAGCGCGACTTCGGCATCCCGCTGGCCCGCATCCGCGAGTACCTCGAAGAGCACGGCGACGAGGTCGCTCCGGCCCCGCCGGCATCGATCGTCCAGACGTCCCGGCGCTACCGACGAGACGAGCTCATCACCGCAGCCGGTGCGACGGCGACACTGATGAACGAGGCGGTCTCCGCCGGGTTGATCGGCCCGGCCGACTCCTTCGACGAGCGGGCCCTCGGCGTCCTCCGTTCCCTCGCCGCCCTGAACGCCCACGGCATCCAGCCCCGCCACGTTCGAACGATCCGCCAGAGCGCGGAACGCGAGGTCTCGCTCATCGAGAGCGCCATCGCGCCGCTGCTTCGCCGCACGGACGCCGGCTCGCGCGCCCAGGCGAGTGAGACGGCTCCGGAACTCGCGCGCCGACTGGAAGAGATCCGTCAGGTCTTCGTCAGCGCCGCGCTCGAACGATTGACACCGTGACCGACGTGCGCGACACGCCGACGCCCGGGAGCCGGATGTCGTTGCCGGAGGACCGTCCCTCCTTTAGCGTGGAAGAACCACTCACCTGCAGGAGGCCTCGATGACCGCGCACGACGCGCTGGGCGAGCAGAAGTTCTCGACAGAACTCCTGTTCACCGACGGCCTCCCCGAGATGGACGACGAAGTCGGTTACCGCGGTGCCCAGGCGGCCCGAGCCGCCGGCATCACCTATCGTCAGCTCGACTACTGGGCGCGCACCGAGCTCGTCGAGCCCACTGTCCGAGGTGCGAGCGGTTCGGGATCGCAGCGCCTCTACGGCTTCCGCGACATCCTCGTCCTCAAGCTGGTCAAGCGTCTGCTCGACACCGGCATCTCGCTCCAGCAGATCCGCATCGCTGTCGATCAGCTCCGAGCCGCGGGGATCCGTGACCTCGCAGGCACCACGCTCATGAGCGACGGCGCGTCCGTCTATCTGTGCACCTCGAACGACGAGGTTATCGACCTCGTCAGTCGCGGCCAGGGCGTCTTCGGAATCGCCGTGGGCAAGGTTCTGCGTGAGGTCGAGACCACTCTGGTCGACTTCGACGCGCAGCAGCCCGAGCAGATGGACGAGCTCGCCGCTCGTCGCGCCGCGCGTTCAGCCTGACGTGGTCCGGATGCCGAGAGGCATCCCGTCCCACCGGCTCGGCGTGATCAGGCGGGCGAGGACGCCGTTCCGGTGACCGGGATGCGACCCGTCCGGACGATCCTGTCCAGCAGCGAGTCGAAGTCGGCTGCGAGTTCCTGCGCGGAGTCCCCGGGCCAGATGTGAAGAGGTTTCGCCGCGCCCTGCGCCTGCTGCAGGGACGTGCGCTCCGGTAGCTGAGGGGTCAGGACGAGCGGCCCGAACATGTCGCGCAGTTCCTTGATCCGGAACTGGTGCTCGATCGACTGGGGGCGAACACGGTTGACGACGATGCCGAGCGGCTGCAGCCGGGGAGACAGGCCGCGGCGGATCTCCTCGATCGCTCGGAGGGCACGGTCGGCGGCGGCGACGGAGAAGAGTCCCGGTTCCGTGACGACGACGACGCGATCGGATGCCGCCCACGCCGTACGGGTGAGGGCGTTCAGTGACGGGGCGCAGTCGATGAGGACGAGGTCGTAGTCGGCCTCGATGGTCGCGAGGGCCTCTTCGAGCTTCCAGACGTCGCGGACGCTCGGGTGCGGGCCGTCGAAGTTGATGGCGGACGGGCTGCCGATCATCACGTCGATCGTGCCGGGGTGGACCTTCGCCCATCCGCTCGAGGTGATCGCCTGACGGACGACCTTCTCTTTCGGGTTGGCGAGGACGTCGGCGATGTTGAGTCGCCCGGCGACCTGGATGTCCATGCCTGTCGACACGTCGGACTGCGGGTCCAGGTCGACGACAAGGGTCCGTACCCCGCGCGCGAACGCCGCGGAGGCGAGGCCCAGGGTCACGGTCGTCTTGCCGACGCCACCTTTGAGGGAGCTGACGGAGAGTACGTGCACAAGGCTCAACGTTACCGTCCCCTAGGCTGTGAGGGTACTCAGCCCGTACCTCGGTGGCCTCGGAGCAGCGGCCCCGCACCTGACAGAGGTGAAGAGCATGTTTCGCAAGATTCTGGTCGCCAATCGCGGAGAGATCGCCATCCGCGCATTCCGTGCCGCGTATGAGCTGGGTGCTCGGACCGTGGCCGTGTTCCCCTACGAGGACCGGTACTCGCTGCACCGGCTGAAAGCGGATGAGGCGTACCAGATCGGTGAGGTCGGGCACCCGGTGCGGGCGTACCTCGACGTCGACGAGATCATCCGCGTCGCCCTCGAGTGCGGCGCCGACGCGATCTACCCCGGCTACGGATTCCTGTCCGAGAACCCGGAGCTCTCGGCGAAGGCAGCCGCGCACGGCATCGCCTTCATCGGTCCGTCGTCGACCGTCCTCGAGATGGCGGGCAACAAGGTCACAGCCAAGCAGCACGCCATCGCGGCGGGGGTCCCGGTGCTCCGATCGACGGACGCCTCGGATGACATCGACGCCCTCGTCGCGCAGGCCGACGAGATCGGCTTCCCGATCTTCGTGAAAGCCGTGGCCGGCGGCGGCGGACGGGGGATGCGGCGCGTCGAGCACCCGGATGCCCTCCCGCCCGCGCTGTCGGAAGCGATGCGCGAGGCAGGCAGCGCCTTCGGTGACGCCCGGGTGTTCCTGGAACAGGCCGTCCAGCGACCCCGACACGTCGAGGTGCAGATCCTCGCCGACAAGGTGGGCAACACGGTTCACCTCTTCGAGCGCGACTGCTCGGTGCAGCGCCGCCACCAGAAGGTCGTCGAGATCGCCCCGGCGCCGAACCTGGCCGACGAGGTCCGGCGCAGCCTTCATGCCTACGCGGTGGCTTTCGCCGAATCGATCGGTTACGAGAATGCCGGGACGGTCGAGTTCCTGCTCGAGACGGCGGGCCCGCGCACGGGCGACGTCGTCTTCATCGAGATGAACCCGCGCATCCAGGTGGAGCACACCGTGACCGAGGAGGTCACGGACGTCGACCTCGTGCAGTCGCAGATGCGGATCGCGGCGGGGGAGACCCTGGACGAGCTCGGCCTCCGCCAGGAGCAGATCCACCTGCGCGGTGCCGCACTGCAGTGCCGCATCACGACAGAGGACCCGGCTCACGGGTTCCGTCCCGATACGGGCAAGATCACGACCTACCGCTCGCCCGGCGGTGCCGGCATCCGTCTCGACGGCGGGACGACCGCGGCGGGGTCCCAGGTCAGCCCGCACTTCGACTCCATGCTCTCGAAGCTGACCTGCCGCGGCCGCGACTTCCAGGCCGCTGTCGTCCGCTCGCGCCGTGCGTTGGCGGAGTTCCGCATCCGCGGGGTGTCGACGAACATCCCGTTCCTGCAGCGAGTGCTGGACGATCCTGCCTTCGTGGCCGGCGACCTCAGCACGGCGTTCATCGACGAGCGACCCGAACTGGTCATCGGACGCGAGTCGAAGGACCGCGGGTCGAAGATCGTGTCCTGGCTCGCCGACGTCACGGTGAACCGGCCGAACGGCGACAGCCCCGTTCACACCGATCCCGCAGCCAAGCTCCCGGCCGTCGACCTCGACGCCGCTCCGCCGGCGGGATCGCGCCAACGCCTGCTCGAGCTCGGTCCGCGCGGGTTCGCAGAGGCGCTTCGATCCCAGCCGGGCCTGGCGGTGACCGAGACGACCTTCCGCGACGCTCACCAGTCTCTGCTCGCGACCCGGGTGAGGACGAAGGATCTCGTACGCGTGGCGCCACACGTCGCGCGGCTCACGCCGCAGCTCCTGTCGGTCGAAGCCTGGGGCGGGGCGACCTACGACGTCGCACTCCGGTTCTTGGGCGAGGACCCGTGGGAGCGGCTCGATGCGCTCAGGACCGCGCTCCCCAACGTCGCCATCCAGATGCTCCTGCGCGGGCGCAACACGGTGGGATACACGCCGTACCCCACGAAGGTCACCGACGCGTTCGTCGCGGAGGCCGCGGCATCCGGTGTCGACATCTTCCGTATCTTCGACGCACTCAACGACGTCGCCCAGATGCGCCCCGCGATCGAGGCGGTCCTCTCCACCGGTACCGCCGTCGCCGAGGCGGCCGTCTGCTACACCGGGAATCTCCTCGACCCCACGGAGGACCTCTACACGCTGGACTACTACCTGCGGCTGGCAGAACAGGTCGTCGAGGCGGGTGCGCACATCCTCGCGGTGAAGGACATGGCGGGTCTGCTGCGTCCGGCCGCCGCGACGAAGCTCGTCACGGCTCTCCGCGAGCGATTCGATCTGCCCGTCCACGTGCACACGCACGACACCGCCGGCGGTCAGCTCGCGACTCTTCTCGCGGCCACCGCCGCGGGGGCGGACGCCGTCGATGCGGCAGCCGCCCCGATGTCGGGCACGACGAGTCAGCCGTCGCTGTCCGCGCTGGTCGCGGCGCTGGCGGACACCGATCGCGACACCGGCCTGGACCTGCAATCGGTCTCGGACCTCGAGCCGTACTGGGAGGCCGTTCGCAACCTGTACGCGCCCTTCGAGTCGGGCCTTCCCGGTCCCACGGGCCGCGTCTACCACCACGAGATCCCCGGCGGTCAGCTCTCGAATCTCCGTCAGCAGGCCATCGCTCTCGGGCTCTCGGAGGACTTCGAGCTCATCGAGGACATGTACGCCGCGGCGAACCGCATCCTCGGCCGCGTTCCGAAGGTGACCCCGTCGTCGAAGGTCGTCGGCGACCTCGCCCTGCACCTTGCGGCAGTGAAAGCAGACCCTGCCGACTTCGAGGCGAACCCCGAGAAGTACGACGTGCCCGACTCGGTCGTCGGGTTCATGGCCGGCGAACTCGGCGACCTCCCCGGAGGTTGGCCGGAGCCGTTCCGCTCGAAGGTCCTGGCGGGCCGCTCGGTCAAGACGGGGATCACGGAGCTCTCCTCGGACGACACCGCCGCCCTCGATGCCGACTCGCGGACGCGCCGGGACAAGCTCAACCGCCTGCTCTTCCCCGCGCCGACCAAAGCGTTCCACGAGGTCCGGGAGACGTACGGCGATCTGAGTGCGCTGGACACGATCGACTACCTGTACGGGATGCGGCCGGGCCAGGAGCACGTCGTGGAGATCGAGCGTGGGGTTCAGCTCTACGTGGGCCTCGAAGCCGTCGGCGAGGTCGACGACAAGGGCATGCGGACGGTCATGGCCACGCTCAACGGGCAGCTGCGACCCGTGACGGTTCGCGATCGGTCCGTCGCCGTCGAGGCGCGTCAAGCCGAGAAGGCGGACACCTCGAAGCCCGGCCAGGTGGCAGCGCCGTTCTCGGGCGTCGTGACGGTGAAGGCCGATGAGGGGACGAAGGTGCGCGCGGGCGAGCCCGTGGCGTCGATCGAAGCCATGAAGATGGAGGCGGCCATCGCCGCTCCCGTCGACGGGGTCGTGGATCGTGTCGTCATCGCGTCGACTGCTCAGGTGGAGGCGGGAGACCTTTTGCTCGTGGTCCGTCCCGCGGACTAACCTGGTGCGTCGGGCTTTTCGAGCCCCGAGATCCACCAGGAGTGACCCCCGTGATGCGTGAGCGCGACAACGAGACGTCGGACGACGTCGACAACGGTGTGCTCGAGCGCACCGACAACCTCGAGACGACCGGCATCGGCATCGTCGACGGAGCGACCGCGCAGATCGACCTCGCGCTCCCGCCGCTCACGGGTGATGACGACGACTACGTCGACGACGAGGATGCCGCGCTCCCCGTCGACGACCACGACCTCGTTCACGACGAGCCTGCGTCTGCCGAGGCGGACTCTCCCGAGGAGGCCGTCACGGATGAGGGCCCGGCCGCTGACGACCGCGATGGCGAGACGGCCGCTGAGGCCGGTGTCGCGGGGACGCCCGCATCGGAGCACTCGGGCGACGACGGGGCGTCGGATGAGTCCGAAGTCGTGGAGGCAGAGATCGTGGCGCCCGCGGTGACGACGGCCGTGACCACGCACACCGGGTCCACCCGTCGTGCCATGCACCAGGCCGCCTCGAGTGACAAGCACGCGCTCGAGCGGGTCCGCGGAGCGCGCATCGACGAGGAGCCGTTGCAGTCGCGACGCCTCGACCAGCTCGGCGCCGACCGTGAGAGTCCCGAGTTGCTCACGGCTGACCGACTCATCGACCGTTCGCGCGTCGCAGCGTCCGAGCCCGAGGGCGTGTGGCAGCGTCTCGTCTACAGTGCGACGGGCCGCCGCGTCATCCTCGCCGACAGCTCCCGCGTTCGCGCCCGCAAGGAGCTGGATCGTCGCATCTCCGCTCCTCTCGCCGGTGGCGCCAAGTTCGTCCCTGTCCTCTCCCGCAAGGGAGGCGTGGGCAAGACGAGTGTCACCACCCTGCTCGGGATGGCTCTCGCGGATGCGCGGGAGGACCGCGTCATCGCGGTAGATGCCAATCCGGACCGCGGCACCCTCGCCGAGAGGATCGGACGCTCCAGCGGCAAGACCGTGCGCGACCTCGTCCGCTCGCGTGCGGGGGTCAAGGGGTTCAACGACCTGTCTGCGATCGTCGCGCGCGACGAGACGCGGCTCGACATCCTGGCCTCCGACGCTGACCCGCATCTGTCCGAGGCGTTCAGCGACCGCGACTACCACGATGTCGCATCCATCGCGGCTCACTACTACTCCATCGTCCTCACCGACAGCGGGACGGGGATCGTCCACTCGGTGATGGATGCCACCCTCGAACTGGCCGATCAGCTGCTCGTCGTCGCGGGCCGCAGCGTCGATGAGGCGAAGCTCGCGTCGGAGACGCTGTCGTGGCTGGAGTCGAACGGCTACGCCGAGCTCGCCCGCAGCGCGGTGGTCGTCCTCAACACGTCTCGTCCGGGCGCGAGCCTGGTGCGTCCGAGCGAGCTCGAGGCGCATTTCCGCACCCGAGTGCGCGCGGTCGTGACCATCCCTTACGACGCTCACATCGCGACCGGGGGACCGATCTCCTTCCGCGCCCTGTCGGCGTCGACGCGCCTCGCCGCGCGCGAGCTCGCGGCCGTCGTGGTGGAAGGCCTGCGTCCCGCGGGGGCGGTGCGCTGATGCCGGTGCGTCAGATCCGGCTGTTCGGCGATCCCGTACTGCGCAGCGTGTGCGCTCCGATCGACCGGATCGATGACGGTGTTCGCCGTCTCGTCACTGATCTCGTCGACTCGGTCGGCGAGCCGGGGCGCGCCGGTGTCGCCGCTCCGCAGATCGGCGTGGGGGTGAGGGCCTTCAGCTACAACGTCGACGGCGTGATCGGATACGTCCTGAATCCTGTCCTCGAGGTCGCGGGGGACGCTGTGCCGACGGGGGAGGGATGCCTCTCCGTGCCGGGTCTCTGGCATGACGCGATGCGACACCCGTGGGCGCGGGTCACCGGCATCGACCTGGGCGGCGACGAGCTCGTCGTGGAGGGGGAGGGTCTCCTCGCGCAGGCGCTTCAGCACGAGTGCGATCACCTGGAGGGCATGCTCTACCTCGACCGGCTCCCGAAGGACGTGCGACGGCAGGCGATGCGCGAAGTCAGGGAATCCGACTGGTTCTGACCTCCGAATCGACAGAAGGCCCCGGCATGCCGGGGCCTTCTGTCGTCAGGCTCAGTGGCCGAGCGAGATGTTCGTCGTCGAGACGTTCGCCTGGTACAGCTCGTCGATGTCGGCAGCGAAGTCCGACAGGATGACGTTGCGTTTGATGCTCATCTTCGGCGTCAGGTGGCCGGATGCCTCGGTCCACTCGGTGTCCAGGATCACGAACTTGCGGATCGATTCGGCGCGGGACACCGACGCGTTGGCGCGGTCCACGGCCGTTTGCACCTCGGCGACGACCTTCGGGTGGGTGATGACCTGAGACATCGGCAGGTCAGCGGAGAGGCCGTTGTTCGACATCCAGGTCGGCAGCATCTCCCGGTCGAGGGTGACGAGCGCTCCGATGAACGGCTTCTGGTCGCCGACGACGACGACCTGACCGACGATCGGGTTGGCGCGGATCGGATCCTCCAGCACCGCCGGCGCGACGTTCTTCCCACCGGCGGTGACGATGATCTCCTTCTTGCGCCCCGTGATCGTGAGGTACCCCTCCGAATCGAATGTGCCGATGTCACCCGTGCGGAACCATCCGTCGTCGAACGCCGCGGCGGTCGCCTCGGGATTGCGCCAGTACTCCTTGAACACGTTGACGCCGCGGACCTCGATCTCGCCGTCGTCGGCAAGACGCACGCCCACGCCCGGGAGCGCCGGACCGACGGTGCCGATCTTCGACTTCGTGGCGAGGTTGACGGTCGCCGGCGCTGTCGTCTCGGTCAGCCCGTACCCCTCGAGGATCTGGACGCCGAGGCTGTGGAAGAAATGGCCGAGGCGAGACCCGAGCGGAGCGGACCCCGACACGGCGTGCTGGACCCGACCGCCCATGGCGGTGCGCAACTTGTTGTAGACGAGGCGGTCGAACAGAGCGAACTTGATCTTCATGCCGAGGGGGATCTTCTCCCCGTCCTGCAGGCGGCGTGAGTGCTCGACCGCAACGGCGGCGGCGGCGCGGAAGATCTTGCCCTTTCCGCCCGCCTCCGCCTTCTGCTCGGCGGAGTTGTAGACCTTCTCGAACACACGGGGCACGGCGAGCAGGTACGTCGGCTTGAACGAGCCGAGTCCGGCCAGGAGCTTTGTGGTGTCGGGCTCATGGCCCGTCTTGACGCCGCCGTGGATGTTGAGGATGGAGATGAAGCGCGCGAACACGTGAGCGAGCGGGAGGAACAGCAGCGTCGAGGCTCCCGGCTGCTGGACGACTTCGTGGAGCGCCTTCGCGGAGTTGCGCGAGAGTTCGACGAAGTTCTTGTGCGTCAGGACGCAGCCCTTCGGCCGACCGGTCGACCCGGACGTGTAGATCAAAGTCGCGATGTCGTCGGTGGCGGCCAGAGTCCGACGACGTTCGATCTCCTCATCGGAGATGGCGGACCCGCTCTTGCGCAGCGTGTCGAGGTCGCCGGACTGCATCGTCCAGACGTCACGCAGGAGCGGAACCTCGGAGCGGATCTCGGCGACGCGCTCGGCGTGCGCGTCGCTCTCGACCACAATGGCGACGGCCCCGGAGTCGCTCAGGATCCAGTTGATCTGCGACGGCGAGCTGGTCTCGTAGACGGGAACCATGACGGCCCCGGCGAAGAAGAGGGCGAAGTCGACCAGCGTCCAGTTGTACGTGGTCCGCGCGAGGAATGCGACTTTGTCGCCAGGCTGGATGCCGCTCGCCGCGAATCCCTTGGCCAGGGCAACCACCTCCCGGTGGAACTCCGCTGCGGTGATGTCGCGCCAGCCGTCCCCGTCGGGGACCGCGAACAGGGCCAGCGAAGGAGTCGCCTTCACCCGCTCCACGAGGATGTCTGAGGTGTTCGCGGTCGGATCCGCGGGCACGACAGCGGGGACGTCGAATTGTACGGCGCTCATGGGCGGCAACTCCTTCGGTACCGGGTGGCGTCAGGTGCGACCGAGTCTAGGGCATCGTGATCCTCGATCCCACGGCGGCAGAGGGATGCACGGCCCCGTTAGACTCGCGGATGCCGTGCGGCCTCGCACGCGCGGAGAGGAGTGGCGTGCTCAACGTCGGCATCGACATCGGTGGGACCAAGATCGCCGGCGGCATCGTCGACCCGGATGGTGTCATCGTCGACCGCCGCCGCGTTCCCACCCCCGCCGATCCGCACGATCTGGCGGATGCCGTCGCGGGGATGGTCGATGAGCTCGTCGCGGATCGCGTTGTCCACGCCGTCGGCGTCGCCGCCGCGGGGTTCATCGACGCGAGCCGCTCGGTGATCCTCCACGCGCCCAACATCGACTGGACGGACGAGCCGCTGCGCGACGAGCTCGAGCGTCGTATCGGGCGACCGGTGACGCTCGAGAACGACGCGAACGCGGCCGGGTGGGGCGAGTTCCGCTTCGGGGCTGGACGCGAGGTCAGCGACATGGTCATGATCACCCTCGGAACGGGCGTCGGCGGGGCTGCGATCATCGACGGCGAGCTTCTCGTGGGGGGCAACGGCATCGGTGCCGAGCTCGGCCACATCCGGTTCGAGCGCGGAGGGCGTCCCTGCGGATGCGGACAGAACGGCTGCCTCGAGCAATATGCCTCCGGCCGCGCGCTGCAGCGCGAGGCCGCCGACATCGCCGGCTCCGGTTCGCGGGGCGCCGCCCTTGCGGCGGCGCGCACGGCGGAAGGGATCGTGCCGGCCGCAGCCATGGAAGCGTTGATCTCCGCGGGCGACGCGGGAGCCCTCGAAGCGGTCGACCGCGTCGCGACGGCATTGGGTGAGGCGTGCGGCGGTTTCCAGGCTGTGCTCGACCCGGCGCTGTTCGTGATCGGAGGCGGTGTCGCCGATCTGGGCGAACACCTGCTGCACCCCGTGCGCGAGGCGTATGCGACGGCGCTGCCCGGGTACGGCGAGCGGCCCATCGCCTCGTTCGCGATTGCGACCCTCGGCAACGACGCCGGGCTCATCGGCGTCGCCGACCTCGCGGGTGGCCGGGTCTGACATGATCTACTGGGTCCTGAAATACCTGATCATCGGACCGATCGTGAAGGCGATCTTCCGTCCGTGGATCGTGGGACGCAGCAACATCCCGGCATCCGGCGCCGCCATCATCGCGAGCAACCACCTGTCCGTGAGCGACTCCATCTTCCTGCCGCTCATGATCGACAGGTCCATGTCCTTCCTCGCCAAGAGCGACTACTTCACGGGCAAGGGCCTGAAGGGGTGGGCGACCCGGGTCTTCATGCAGGGAACGGGCCAGATCCCGATCGATCGCACCGGCGGGAAGGCGTCAGAGGCTTCCCTCAACACCGGACTGCAGGTCCTCGGCCGCGGTGACATCCTCGGGATCTACCCCGAGGGCACCCGCAGCCCCGACGGCAAGCTGTACCGGGGCCGTACCGGTCTGGCGAGGATGGCGCTGACCGCGCGAGTCCCCGTGATCCCCGTGGTCATGATCGGTACCGATGACGTCATGCCGATCGGCCGGTCGATACCGCGGGTGGGACGGGTCGGCATGGTCATCGGTGAACCGCTCGACTTCAGCCGGTTCTACGGCATGGAGTCCGACCGCTTCGTGCTGCGCTCGGTGACCGACGAGATCATGGTGGCGCTCCAGCGCATGGGGGAGCAGGAGTACGAGGACGTCTACGCGTCCACGGTCAAGGACCGTCGCCCCGCCGCAGCCTGAGGCGCCGTCGAGCCCTCGTCACACGACCGACGGCCCCTTCCCTCGTCGGTAGAATGAGCGGATGCCCACTCCTCTCGACCACTGGCGCTCGCTCCCGATCAAGCAGCAGCCGTTGTGGCCCGACGCGGATGCGGTCGCTGCCGTCTCCGCCGAGATCGCGACCCTTCCGCCCCTCGTGTTCGCCGGCGAGGTCGACAACCTCCGCGCGCGCCTGGCGAAGGCGGCCTCCGGTCAGGCTTTCCTCCTGCAGGGAGGTGACTGCGCCGAGACGTTCGCCGGTGCCACGGCCCAGCAGATCCGCGACCGCATCAAGACGGTCCTCCAGATGGCGGTCGTCCTGACGTATGGCGCATCGATGCCCGTCGTGAAGATGGGCCGTATGGCCGGCCAGTTCGCCAAGCCGCGCTCGAGCGACACCGAGACCCGCGGCGACGTGACGCTGCCGGCGTACCGCGGTGACATCGTCAACGGCTACGACTTCACCGAAGCCTCGCGTACGGCAGACCCGCAGCGCCTGCTGAAGGGGTACCACACCGCAGCATCGACGCTGAACCTCGTCCGCGCATTCACGCAGGGTGGTTTCGCGGACCTCCGCGAGGTCCACAGCTGGAATCAGGGCTTCGCGAAGAACCCCGCCAATCAGCGCTACGAGCGCCTCGCCGGTGAGATCGACCGCGCCATCAAGTTCATGGAGGCCGCGGGGGCGAACTTCGACGAGCTTCGCGGCGTCGAGTTCTACACCGGCCACGAGGGTCTGCTCATGGACTACGAGCACCCGATGACCCGCATCGACTCGCGAACGGGCACGCCGTACAACACGTCGGCCCACTTCCTGTGGATCGGCGAGCGCACGCGCGAGCTCGACGGCGCTCACGTGGACTACTTCTCGAAGATCCGCAACCCGATCGGGGTGAAGCTCGGACCGTCGACCACGCCCGAGACGGCGCTGGCCCTCATCGACAAGCTCGATCCCGAGCGCGAGCCCGGACGTCTCACGTTCATCACGCGCATGGGCGCCGGCAAGATCCGCGACGCGCTCCCGCCGCTGCTGCAGGCCGTGAAGGATGCCGGTGCCACTCCGCTCTGGGTCACGGACCCCATGCACGGGAACGGCATCACCACGCCCACCGGTTACAAGACGCGTCGCTTCGACGACGTCGTCGACGAGGTTCGGGGCTTCTTCGAGGCTCATCGCGCCGTCGGTACGTTCCCGGGCGGCATCCACGTGGAACTCACCGGCGACGACGTCACCGAGTGCCTGGGCGGTTCGGAGATGATCGACGAGGCGACGCTGGCGACGCGTTACGAGTCGCTGTGCGACCCGCGACTGAACCACATGCAGTCGTTGGAGCTGGCCTTCCTCGTGGCCGAGGAGCTCGGCAAACGCTGACGCACGTTCCGACGAAGGCCCGGCGGCGATGACCGTCGGGCCTTCGTCGTTTCGACGAGGGGATGCCGGGCCTCAGCCGAACGGCTGGAACTGCGGCGTCAGGCTGATCGTCGTCCCCGGGCGCTGCAGACTCCCGCCCTCGGGCGTCATGGAGCGGACGCGGTAGACGTCCCAGTACCGTCCTCCGAGAGGGATCTCCGCGTCCTCGATGTTCGGATTGACCTTGAAGCCGGCTGACTGCAGTCTTTCGACGGCCGTGCGCACGGTCTCGCCGACGACGTTCGGTACCTCGACGGGTCTCGGCCCGTCGGAGACGACGATCGTGATGGTCTCGCCCTGCTGCCACGAACCGCCGCCGGGACGATCTTCGACGCGGATGACGAGGTCGTCGGACACCGAGCTGCTGTACTCCCGCTCTTCGTCGACCTTCATCCCGACGTCCGTGAGGGCCGCGGATGCCTCGTCAGCGCTCTTTCCGGTGACGTCGGGAAGAGCGCCCAGGGATACACGGAGCTCGGCGCGGGATCCCTCGAGGACGGAGCAGCCGTCGGTGCATTCGACGGGTTCGGCCGCGCCGGCCTGAGTGACGTATACGCGGACGACCCGTTCGGCGGCGAAGGTCGTGAAGTACTTCTTGACCTCGGCGATCTCGATGTTCCTCTCCTGCAGCAGCGACTCGACCTCGGTGCGCGTCCTGTCCTGCAGCGCCGGCAGCTCGGTGGTCGCCGGCCCCGACGAGATCCTCACCGTCACGGTCGCGTCGCGGTCCAGGAACGTCCCGGGGTCGGGGTCGGAGCCGATCGCCTGGCCGACGGGGACGGTCAGACTGTGCACGTCACTCCGTTTCGCAACGAGCGCGTTGTCCGCGAGGACGTTCTGTGCGTCGTCGAAGCTCATCCCCTCGACGGTCGGCACGGAGACGAGCGATCCGGGGCCGGAGCCGAACCACCATCCGAGACCACCCGCCGCGGCCGCGAGGAGGAGGACGACGGCGAGGAGCCAGGTTCCTTTGACCGTGTTGCGGTGGGACCGACGGCGCAGTCGCGTGGCGTTGTCGACCTCGGTGGTGACGCTGGGTGCGGTGAACGTCCCCGGCATGACGCGGGTGAGCTCGTCCGAATCGAGGGAATCGTCGACGACCACCGTCGAGCCCGCGGGCGTCGAACGCACGACCTGAGGGAAGACCCCGAGCTGCTTCTCGATGTCCCGCAGACGCTCCAGCATCTCGCGCGCATCGGTGGGGCGGTCTTCGGGTGAGCGCTCCGTGGCCCACAGGACCAGCTCGTCGAGCGGCTCGGGCACCGCGGGATTCTTGACGCTCGGCCGGGGAACGGAATGCGTCGCGTGCTGGTAGGCGATCTGCATCGGCTGCTCGCCCTTGTACGGCTGCTCACCGGTGAGCATCTCGTAGAGCATGATGCCGAGCGCATAGATGTCGCTGCGCGCGTCGGCCGTGCCGCGGGTGACGAGCTCGGGGGCGAGGTACGCGATCGTGCCGAGGAGCATTTGACCTGTCGCGGTGTTGGCGCTCGTGGCGCGTGCGAGGCCGAAGTCGCCGATCTTTATCCGGCCGTCCTCGGCGAGGAGGACGTTCTCCGGCTTCACGTCACGGTGCACGATGCCCGCGCGGTGCGCGGCGGACAGACCCGACAGGATCGCGTCCATGATCGTGATCGTCTGGGGGAGCGTGAGCCGCTTCTGTTCCCGCAGCAGTTCGCGCAGGGTGATGCCGGGCAGGTACTCCATGACGAGATACGCCATCTCGCCGTCCTGGCCCTGGTCGAAGACGTTGACGACATGCGGGTCCGCCAGCCGCGCGGCGGACCGGGCTTCCTGGATGAACCGGTTCTGGAAGACGGTGTCGTCCGAGAGGTGGCCGTGCATGACCTTGAGTGCTACGCGTCGTTCGAGGCGCAGATCGGTGGCGACGTAGACCGTGGCCATCCCGCCTCGGGCGATGCGGCCGCGGACGCGGTACCGGCCGTCGACCAAGTGGCCGATCAACGGGTCGGTCTGCGGGGTGGCGGTCACGTCAGAAGTCTACGGAGCAGACCCTGCGAGCCCGGGTAACGGCGCACCCCTCTCGGTGGGGAGGCGTGATCATCCGTAGAGATCGAGCCAGCGGTAGGCCTCGTCCTTCCAGGGGCCGTACCTCTCCGGGTAGGCGGAGATCTGCACGGCCTGTGCGGCGTCGCCGAAGGCCATGTCCTCCCAGTCGTCGACGTCGAGGAGACCGCGCGTGCGGTCGCCGTTCGGGTCGGAGGGTCCGCCGAAGAATGCGGCCGCGGATCGGCGAGGGTCGCGGATCTGCTCCTCGCTTCCCCACCCGGCGCTCGGGCGCTGCTGGAAGAGGCCGAGGGAGTCGCGGTCGCCGCCGTCGAGGTTGCGGATCCACGACTCGACCATGGCCGTCGCGAGCGCGATCGCGATCCCGTCTCGCGACACGCCCCGGTCGCGTCCGACCTGGATGATGGTGCGGATGTTCGCGATCTGCTCCGCATCCAGTGCCGTCCGTGCGGGCCGGGATTCGGATGCCGTGGCACGGGGGGCCGCAGCGGTGGGGATGCGGAGCCTCTGTCCCGGGTAGATGATGGATGCCTCGTCGAGCCCGTTCGCGTCGAGCAGCCGCGCGAGGCTGGTGCCGCTCTTGGCAGCGATCGCCCAGAGAGTCTCACCTGCCGACACCTCGTGCACGGGCCCCGTCGCCGGTCGCGGCGAGGTCGTCGTCGCGGCGCGCGGCGACGACAGGGCGGTGACCGTGAGCTTCTGGCCGGGGTGGATGATCGAGGAGGACCCCAGGTCGTTGGCACGCGCGAGAGAGGCGGCGCTCATCCCGTGTCGCGTGGCGATGGACCAGAGCGTGTCGCCGGAGCGGACCGTGTAGGCGGACGCCGACGTCTCGGCAGCTCGGGAGGGGGAGGTGTCCGTCTTCTCCGCCTTCGGCCCGAGCCGGAGGACGTCACCGGGATGGATGACCGAGCGCCATCCGAGACCGTTCCATGCGAGGACGTCGGCCGTGCGGACGCGGTTGGCCGCCGCGATCGCGCTGACCGTCTCTCCGCGGGCCACGACATGCGTTCGGACCGCGCTCTTCGCCGCGGGCGTCCCGACGACAGCCTCAGCACGCACGGCTACCGCGGGGGAGACGTGCACCTTCGCTGAGAGCGGCTCGGGAGCCGAGCGCTCGTGCTCGTCGGCGATGGCTGCGTCGACCGGGATGAGCGACAGCGAGAGCGCAATCGATCCGATCACGGCGGGGGCGCTCCTGTGGCGCAGGGCAGCGGGCATGACGTCGTTCCTGTACACAGGTGTTCCTTCGTTCAGCCCCAGATCGTCGATTTCCCCTCCGAAACCGTGACACGCCGGTGTGACTGCTGTCAATCAGTGGGGTGCATGTGGCGGGTGTTACTCGCGACGATGAGGGATGCTCGGCGCAACGGATGCGATAGTGGAACCGTGAGTTCTTCTACGCCCGTGTCCACTGATTGGCTGAGTCTTCCCGAACTGGTCGAGCTGACCGGAGAGCCGGTCGGGCGCGTGCGGCGGATGCTCGACGAACATCAGCTCGTCGCCTCCCGCCGGTTCGGGGCTCCGCGAGTCCCCTCCGTCTTCCTGGTCGACGGCGCGCCGCTCTCGTCGCTCCGGGGGACGATCATCGTCCTGCACGACGCCGGCTTCACGGATGACGAGGCCATCGACTGGCTTCTCGCACCCGAGGAGTCGATCGGTTTCGCGCCGATCGAGGCTCTGCGTCAGGGGCGCAAGAGCGAGGTCCGACGGGTCGCGCAGACGCTCGCCTGACCGAGCGGATGCCTGTCCGTCAGGCGGCGCGGACCGTCGCCGCCTGAGCGAGGTCGCGCAGTTCGCCCACTGCGGCATGGCCGAGTCGTGCCCCACGGAGGGCGCGGTCGGCCTCGGTCGCCCAATCGGCGATCAGCTGCTCGACCCGGGCGAGTGCGCCGGTGTCGACGATCGTCTGCTGCAGATGTACGACCTGGTCGGGGCTGAGGTCCCGCTCGCCGACGAGTTCGTCGAACACGCGGAGCGCACTGGCGCCGAGCGACGCGCGGGCATAGGCGATGAGGAGCGTGCGCTTGCCTTCGCGAAGGTCGTCGCCCACGGGCTTGCCGGTGACCGCGCTGTCGCCGAACACACCGAGGACGTCGTCGCGTAGCTGGAAAGCGAGGCCGACGGGGTGGCCGAACGCCGCCAGCGCCCGGTACTGCTCGTCGTCTGCGTGCGCGAGCGTGGCGCCGAGCTGGAGCGGGTGTTGCACGCTGTACCGAGCGGACTTCAGAGAGGCGACGCGTAGGGCGCGATCGGGGTGCGTGTCGACGGGGGCGACGACGTAGGCGGACTCCTCCGCGACATCGAGGAACTGCCCGATGGTCACTTCGCGGCGCATCCGTGCGAACTCCGTGCGTGCACGATGCGCCCGCGGGTTCTCGACATCCGCCAGCCCCTCTTCGAGCAGGTCGTCGCTCCACGCCACGAGGAGGTCGCCCAGGAGGATCGCGGCGGACCGGCCGAACTCATCGGCGTCACCCGCCCAGGCGTTCGCGCGGTGCTCCGCTTCCCACGCTCGGTGGGAAGCAGGCCGTCCTCGCCGGGTGTCGGATCGATCGATGACATCGTCGTGCACGAGCGCTGCGGCGTGGAAGATCTCCAGCGCGGCGGAGGCGGTGATGACCTCTTCCGGGGTGCTCGGAGTGCCGCCGTTCGCGGTGGCGACTGCCCGCCATCCCGCGAGGCAGAAGCGGGCTCGGAAGGCCTTGCCGCCGGTCGCCGCGGCGGCCCCGGAGGCCACGAAGGCGCGCGCTTCGTCGCCGAAATCGGATGCCGCCTCGCGCTGCGCCCCGAGGAACCTCTCGACTCGCTGGGAAACGGCGACGATCGGGTCGTGAGAGGAGGACACAGGCCTAGCCTAGTGATCGCGCGGACGCGTACACTTGACGGACCGAACCGAGGGGGATGCATGCCACTGTCAGAGCAGGAGCAGCGTCTGCTGGACGAGATGGAACGCCATCTCATGCGCAACGACGCCGATGTTGTCAGCGCGGACCGCGGGGCGGCCCCGCTCAGCTACCGCAACATCGTGTACGGGTCCGTCATCGTCCTGCTGGGCATCGCGGGACTCGTCGTCGGCGTGGCCACATCGCTGATCGTGATCGGCGTGATCGCCTTCGTCGTCATGGTGGGCGGCGTCGTTCTCGCGTTCACTCCGGCGAAGGGCGCCGCTGCTGCGCGCAGCGCCACCGGCACGCGCAAGCCTCGTACGGCGAACGCTCCGGCATCCGCCTCCTTCATGGATCGCATGAACGACCGCTGGGACCGCCGCAACGACGATCGCTGATCGGACACCCTCCACCTCGCTCCACTTCTGAAGCACCGACCTCCGGGTCGGTGCTTTTTTTGTGCCTTTGCGGACGCCCGGGCCCGCTCCGTCGTCGCCCGGTGGTGCGCCGAGGATGCCGGATGCCCGGAACTGTCGCGGAGTGGAGGAAAGTGGAGTAAAGTGGCGTCATCCTGGAGCGGGCCGGACGAAGGGGGTGACCGAGCGATGTTGTTGGGCACCCACACCCCCAAGCTGGACGACAAAGGCCGAGTCATCCTTCCGGCCAAGTTCCGCGACGACCTCGGCCCCGGCGTCGTCATCACGCGCGGTCAGGAACGCTGTCTTTACGTCTTCAGCTCGGTGGAGTTCGAGCGGGTCTACGAGCGCATCCGCGAAGCGCCGCTGACGAACAAGCAGGCGCGCGACTTCCAGCGCATGTTCCTCTCGGGCGCGAGCGCTGAGAAGCCCGACTCCCAGAACCGCATCACCATTCCGCCCCACCTGCGCACCTACGCGGGCCTCGAGCGAGAACTCATCGTCACGGGCGTCGGTGCACATGCCGAGATCTGGAACGCGGAGGCGTGGAACGCCTACGCCGACAGCAACGAGGACACGTACTCGGACATGGAGCAGGAGGTGATCCCGGGACTCTTCTGATCCTCGACTGCGACTCCCAGCCGCACGCCCTGACGCACTTCCCCGGCGCCAGGTCGGAGCGGATGGGGATCGGGGTCGAGGGCCCGGCGGAACCGAAGGAATCATGGCCCACGACGAGATCCATACCCCCGTCCTGCTCGACCGCTGCGTCGAGCTGCTCGCTCCTGCGCTGCAGCACGACGGCGCCGTCGTCGTCGACGCGACCCTCGGTATGGGCGGACACTCCGAGGCCCTCCTCGAGCGTTTCCCCACCGCTCACCTCATCGGTCTCGACCGCGACACGGACGCGCTCCGCATCGCGGGGGAGCGGCTCTCCCGCTTCGGCGACCGCGTCACCTTCGTGCACACCGTCTACGACGGCATCGCCGACGCGGTCCGCGGTGCCGGCTTCCCGCACGCTGACGGCATCCTCTTCGACCTCGGTGTCTCGTCGCTGCAGCTGGACGAGGCGGACCGCGGCTTCGCGTACTCGAAGGATGCCCCGCTCGACATGCGGATGGACCAGTCCGCCGGCACGACCGCAGCCGACATCGTCGCGACGTACGGCGAGGGCGACCTGCGACGGATCTTCGAACGCTACGGCGACGAGAAGCTCGCCGGCCGCTACGCCCGGGCGATCATCGCCGCACGGCAGGAGGCTCCGATCGAGCGCTCCGCGCACCTCGTCGACATCCTCATCGCAGCCACGCCGATGGCCGTCCAGCGCGAGCGCAGCGGTCACCCCGCCAAGCGCGTCTTCCAGGCCCTCCGCATCGAGGTCAACGGCGAGCTGACGGTGCTCGAGCGGGCCCTTCCGGCGGCCCTCGGCATCCTTCCCGTCTCGGGCCGGGTCGTCGTCATGTCGTACCAGTCGCTCGAAGACCGACTCGTGAAGCGCGTGTTCACCGAAGCGACCAGGTCGACCGCTCCCGCCGGTCTCCCGATCGAGCCGCCCGAGCATGCCCCCCGTTTCCGGCTCCTCACCAAAGGTGCAGAGCTGGCGTCCGACGAAGAGAAGACCCGTAACCCCCGTGCCACCCCGGTGCGGCTGCGTGCGGCCGAGAGAGTGAGGGAGGCGTCATGAGCGCTTCGGCCCTGGCCACCACCGCCACCGACACCGCGTCCGATGAGGTCCTCCTCGGTTCGGCGGCTCCTGCTCTCCGACCCGTCGGTCGCGCCGGCTGGAGCGTCGCGGCGCAGCCGCGGCGTCGTCCCCGGCGTGCGTTCGGGATCATCGCCGTGGCGGGTGCGCTCGCGATCGCCGGGGTGCAGATGGGGCTGTCCATCGTCACGACGCAGGACGCCTTCGAGGTGAAGAACCTCACGGCGCAGCAGCGCGACGTGAACTATCAGAAGAACATCCTCGAGGACGAGGTGGCGGGCCTCAGCTCGCCGCAGTTCCTCGCCGCGAACGCTGCTGCCCTCGGCCTGGTCGCCGGCGGCGAGCCCAGCTACATCCGTCTGAGCGACGGCGCGACCCTCGGGCCGAAGACGGGGGCGTCCGAAGCATCGTCGATCGAAGCGCTGTCGCGGGCCGCGGTCTCCAACGCGCTCGTCGCCGGGGTTCCGCTGGTCACCGACCCCGAGGCGAGCCTCGACACGGGGGTCTCGATCGACAAGAAGCTCTTGGCCGATACGCCGACACCCCCGTCCATCACCGACGGACTTCCGACCCCCGCCACACACTGAGAACATGACGACTCGAGCAACCCGCAGTCCGCGCCGTCGCACCGTCGTCGCCCTCGCCGTCGTCCTGGTCGTGCTGGTCGCCTTCGTCGCCCGTCTCATCGACATCCAGGTCGTCAACGCGAGCCAGCACGTCGAGGACGCCTTCAGCAAAGGCATGCAGAAGACAACGACGCTCGAAGGCGCGCGCGGCGCCATCGTCGACGCGAAGGGCAACCCGCTCGCCACCAGCATGCTCCGGTACAACGTGGTCATCGACCCCCACCTCGCCGAACAGGGCATGTCCCTCCGCGACGACACCGGGGCGATCGTCAAGGACGACGCCGGTGACACCGTGATGGTCACGTGGCCGGAGATCGCAGCCGAGATCGCCAAAGTCACCGAACAGAGCGCCGACGAGGTCCGCGCGATCGTCGACGACGCATACGCGAAGAACTCCGGAAGCCGCTACCAGGTCATCAAGCGTCTCGTGTCCACGGCGGAGTTCCGAGAGCTCGACGATCTCGGGATCCCCTTCCTCTCCTTCGAACCAGTCGCCTCGCGCTCGTACCCGGACGGCGCGGTCGCCGGGAACATCATCGGGTTCGTGGGATCGGACGGAGAGCCTCTCGAGGGCGTCGAGAAGCTGCAGGACTCGTGTCTCGAACCCACGAGCGGGAGCATCAAGTACCAGCGCGGCGCGAACGGCGTGACGATCCCCGGCACGGCCGTCGAGAAGCCCGCCGTCGACGGCGGCACACTCAAGCTGACGATCGACTCGGACCTGCAGTGGTACATGCAGCAGCTGATCGCGGAGGAGACGGACCGCTACCAGGCCAACTGGGGCGGGATTCTCGTGATGGAGGTCGCGACGGGGAAGATCCGCGCGATCGCCGAGACGGACTCGGTCGACCCGAACGACCCCGGCGCCAGTAAGTCCGAGGACCGCGGCTCCCGCCTCCTCCGGACCTCGTTCGAACCCGGTTCGACGTTCAAGCCGGTCACCGCGGCGACGGCCATCGAGCAGGCGGGCGTCACGCCGGGCACGACCGTCACGGTTCCCGACCGCATGGTGTTCAAGAACGGCGCGGTCGTCAACGACTCCGAGAAGCACGCGACACAGGACCTCACACTCAACGGCGGACTCGTGACCTCCTCGAATGTCGCGATGTCGCAGTTCGGTGCGATGGTCGATCCGCAGACCCGATACGACTACTTGAAGAAGTTCGGGGCCGGCGAGGCCGACGGTCTGGGCTGGTCCGGCGAACCCGAACGGATCCTCCGGCCCGCCGACACCTGGGACAACCAGACGAAGTACGCCACGACCTTCGGTCAGGCCTTCACCGTGACCGCCGTCCAGGTCGCGAACGCGTATCAGACATTCGCCAACGGCGGGGTCCGGATGCCGGCATCCCTCGTCGAATCCTGCACGAAGGCGGACGGCGAGGTCATCCACCCGAAGGTCGCCGCCCCGGAACGCGTCATCAAGGAGGAGACGGCGAAGGAGGTGTCGCTCATGCTCGAGAACGTGTTCGCTCAGGGGACGCTCGCCGATGACGTGGCCCTCCCCGGCTACCGGATGGCAGGCAAGACGGGCACCGCTCAGATCTCCGACGGTCGCGGAGGCTACAAGAAGAACCTGTACTTCACGTCGCTCGTCGGCTTCGCTCCTGCCGAGGATCCGAAGTATGTTGTCCTGACGGTCTTCGACGAGCCCAAGAAGCAGCGCATGTCGTCGGCCAACCGCTCGGTGTTCAAGAAGGCGATGGCGCAGGTGCTCACGCACTACCGCATCATGCCGTCGGGCTCGGAGACCCCCCTCCTGCCCGTCACCGGCTGAACCGAGCGCACGAGGAGACCCCCAGCATGATCCGGATGACGCTCGCCGAGGTGACGCACGCCGTCAGCGGCACCCTCCACCTCCACGGTGCGGACACGCCTGAGACCGTTGTCGCAGGCACGGTCGACACCGATTCGCGAGAGATGGGGCCGGGCTCGGTCTTCGTCGCGAAGCCCGGCGACGTCACCGACGGACACCTGTTCGTCGACGTCGCCGCCGAAGCCGGCGCCACGCTCGCCATCGTCGAGCGTCGCGTCGACACGGAGATCTCGCAGATCGTCGTCCCCGACGCCGTCGCTGCCTTGGCCGCCCTGGCTCGGGACGTGGTCGCGCGTGTACGTACGGCCGGGAACCTGCAGGTCGTCGGCATCACGGGCTCGAACGGCAAGACCACGACGAAGAACCTGCTGGCGCGGATCCTCGAGGACGAGGGGCCGACCGTCGCCCCGCGCGCGTCCTTCAACAACGAGGTGGGCGCGCCCGTCACGATGCTCCGCGTCACCGACGACACCCGCTTCCTCGTCAGCGAGCTGGGCGCATCGCGCCCGGGTCGCATCGCGGAACTCGCGGGTCTCATCACGCCCGACATCGGTGCCGTGCTCATGGTCGGGCTCGCCCACGCGGGCGGGTTCGGGGGTGTCGAGGCGACGCAGAAGGCGAAGACCGAACTCGTCCAGGCTCTGCGGCCCGGCGGGACCGCGGTTCTCAACGCAGACGACGCCCGCGTCGCTGCGATGGCCGCTGCGGCGCAAGAGCGCGGCGCCGACGTGCGGTGGTTCGGTCGCGGCGCCGCAGCGGACGTTCGCGCCGACGATGTCGAGGTCACGGCATCCGGAACGACCGCGACGGTTCACGTCGACGGGCGCGAGCTGCCACTGCACCTCAAGGTGCTCGGTGAGCACCATGTCATGAACGCCCTCGCAGCCATCACGGTCGCGCAGCTGCTCGGCGTGGATCCGTCCGATGCCATCGCTCGCATCGGGACGGTCGAGATCGCGGAACGCTGGCGGATGCAGCCACTCGGTACGGACCGTGTCCGCATCATCAACGACGCGTACAACGCGAGCCCCGACTCGATGGCCGCAGCGCTGCGGACGGTCGCCCAGATCACCGCTCCCGGCCAGCGGAAGGTCGCGGTGCTGGGCGCGATGTCCGAGCTCGGTGAGCAGGCGGGGGAGGAGCACGATCGCATCGGACTGCAGGCCGTGCGCTTGCGCTACGAGCGCATCGTCGTGATCGGCACCGCTGCGCGACGGCTCTACCTGGCCGCGATCAGCGAGGGCTCTTGGGATGGCGAAGCCGTCTTCTTCGAGACCGCCGACGAAGCCTACGACTACCTGACGGCCGAGCTGCGCGACGGTGATCGCGTGCTGGTGAAGTCTTCCAACTCCGCCGGGCTCAGGTTCCTCGGCGACCGTCTGGGAGAATTCTTCTCGTGAGATCCCTGCTGGCCGCCGCGACGATCTCGTTGGCTTTCACCCTGTTCCTCACCCCGCTGTTCATCCGGCTCTTCCGGAAGATCGGCTGGGGGCAGGTCATCCGCACACCCGAGGACATCAACAACCCGAGCCATCACACCAAGCGCGGGACGCCCACGATGGGCGGCATCGTCTTCGTCCTGGGAACGATCGTCGGCTTCTTCGTGGGCAGTTACACCGGGGGCACCGAACCGACCGTCTCGGGCCTGCTCGTGCTGTGGATGATGGTCGGCCTCGGGATCATCGGTTTCATCGACGACTACATGAAGGTCCGCTCCCAGCGGAGCCTCGGTCTGTCGGGGTGGCGCAAGATCGTCGGCCAGGTGGCCGTCGCCGTGCCGTTCGCCGTCATGGCGCTGAACTTCCCGAACCAGTACGGCGAGACTCCGGGGTCCGCCTACATCTCCTTCTTCCGCGACATCCCGACGCTGTCCTTCATGGCTCTCGGGGCCGTGGCAGGGTGGATCCTCTACCTCCTGTGGATCTCGTTCATGTCGGTCGCATGGTCCAACGCCACGAACCTCACCGACGGACTCGACGGTCTCGCCACGGGAGCCGGCATCTTCACGGTCTCGGCCTACAGTCTGGTGACTTTCTGGCAGCTGCAGCAGCGCTGCCACTCGGCCGCTCTCGTGACCGAGTACACCGCCGCCTGCTACGACACGCGTGACCCCATGGGCCTCACGGTCGTCGCTGCGTCCTTCGTCGGCGCCCTCGTCGGATTCCTCTGGTGGAACGCCCCGAAGGCGAAGATGTTCATGGGTGACGTCGGTTCGATGGCCATCGGCGGTGTCATCGTCGCGATGGCCGTCCTCAGCCGCACCGAGATCCTCTCGATCGTCCTCGCCGGCGTGTTCATCATCGCTCCCGCATCGGTCATCCTGCAGCGGTACTACTTCAAGGCCACCGGTGGCAAGCGGCTCTTCCTCATGAGTCCGTTCCATCACCACCTCGAGATGCGAGGCTGGCCCGAGATCACGATCGTCGTGCGCATGTGGGTGATCGCCGGCATGCTCGCGATCTTCGGCGTCGCACTGTTCTACGTCGGCTGGTTGGCGGCCCTGTGACCGCGGACCTCACTCGCCTGACCAGCTGGCACGCCGACTGGTCGGGTCTGCGCGTCGTCGTCCTCGGCCTGTCGATGACGGGGTTCTCGGTCGCCGACACGTTGGCCGAGCTGGGTGCGGACGTCCTCGTCGTCACTGAGACGGCGAGCGACGAGTACGCCCGGCTGCTCCCCGTCATCGGTGCGGGGTTGTGGGAGGGGCCCCTCGATTCCGTCCCCGAGGGGCTGATCGCCCACCGCCCGGACGTCGTCATCGCGTCGCCCGGATTCCCGCCGCACCACCCCGTGGTCTCCTGGGCACGTGAGGTCGGGGTCGCCGTGTGGGGCGACATCGAGCTCGCCTGGCGCGTCCGCGACAAGATCCTCCGGCCCGACGGTACGCCGGCCGAGTGGATGCTCATCACGGGCACCAACGGCAAGACGACCACGACCCAGTTGACGGCGACGATGCTCGTGGCGGGTGGCCTTCGCGCCGCCCCGTGCGGGAACATCGGGGTGCCGGTGCTCGACGCGGTCCGGGACCCCGCGGGCTTCGACGTGCTCGTCGTCGAGGTCTCGAGCCACCAGCTCTGGTACCTGGGTCTCTCGGACGACGCCGGACGGGTGTCGCCGTACGCCAGCGTCTGCCTCAATCTCGCTGCGGACCACCTCGAGTGGCACGGGTCGTTCGACGCCTACCGCGACGCGAAGGCGGTCGTGTACCAGCAGACGCGCGTGGCCTGCGTCTACAACAAGAGCGACATCGCGACGCGGGAGATGGTCGAAGACGCCGAAGTCGTGGAGGGATGCCGCGCCATCGGCTTCGATCTCGGTGTTCCCGGCCCGAGCGATCTCGGCGTCGTCGACGGCATCCTGGTCGACCGCGCCTTCCTCGATGAGCGCCGTACGAACGCACTGGAACTCACGACGGTCGACGAGCTCGCGGAGGCGGGGCTCGCGGCACCCCACGTCGTCGCGAACATCCTCGCCGCGGCGGCCCTGGCCCGCTCGATCGACGTTCCCCCGGCCGCCGTCCGAGATGCGCTGCGAGGGTTCCGTCTCGATCCGCATCGGATCGAGGTCGTCGCGGTGTCGGACGGCGTGACCTGGATCGACGACTCCAAAGCGACCAACCCGCACGCCGCGGCATCCTCCCTCCAGGCCTACCCGGGAGCCGTGTGGGTCCTCGGGGGGCTCCTGAAGGGCGTGGAGATCGACGAACTCGTCGCATCCCGCGGCCCCTCGGTCGCGGCCGCGATCGTGATCGGCATCGACCGCGCGGACATCGTGCGCGCTTTCGCGCGACACGCCCCGGCGGTACCGCTGTTCGAGGTCGACCACGCCCAGACTGAGGACGTCATGACCGAGGTCGTCGCGTTGGCGGCGGGCGTCGCGCAGGACGGAGACGTGGTCCTCCTCGCTCCGGCAGCGGCGTCCTTCGACCAGTTCGCCTCGTACTCGGATCGCGGTCGGCGCTTCGCCGACGCGGTGAACGCACGGATCGGAAGGGACGCCGGTGACAACCACGACCGACCGTCCGGCCCCGTCGGATCCGGCTGACCGCGGGTCTTCGGCCTTCACGGCGCGTGTCGCCCTCGGCAAGGCCTTCGCTCCGGTCCCGAGCGAGTTCCTCCTCATCGCCTCGACGGCGCTGATCCTTACGATCTTCGGGCTCGTCATGGTGCTGTCGGCGACCATGGCGACCTCGGGCGCGGGCGGTCCCTTCGAGACCGCGATCAAGCAGGGCGTGTTCGCCGTGGTCGGCATCCCGCTCATGTTCGTGCTGAGCCGGTTGCCGATGCTGTTCTGGAAGCGGATCTCCTGGATCGCGCTCGGTGTCGCGCAGGCCGGTCAGCTTCTCGTTTTCACCGGTCTCGGCTACGGCTTCGACGGCAACCGCAACTGGATCTCGATCGCGGGCATCCAGGCGCAGCCGTCCGAGTTCCTGAAACTCGCGTTCGCCCTCTGGCTGGGGTACGTCCTGTACCGCAAGCACACCCTCCTGGGCCTGTGGCGACACGTCTTCATCCCCGTGGTCCCGGTGTCCGTCATGGTGATCGGCTCGGTGCTCGCGGGCAAGGACCTCGGCACGGCCATGATCCTCGTGCTGATCCTGCTCGGGGCCCTCTTCTTCTCGGGCGTCAAACTGCGGGTGTTCATCATCCCCGTGATCGTCGCGGTCGCCGTCGTCGCGTTCCTCGCGGTCACGAGCCCCAACCGCATGGCCCGCATCACGAGCTTCCTCGATCCGAACTGCCTCGACGACTACTACAAGGGCTGCTACCAGCCGCTCCACGGCATCTGGGGCCTCGCAAGCGGCGGTGTCCTCGGTCTCGGTCTCGGCAACTCGCGCGAGAAGTACGCGTGGCTCCCGGCGGCGTCGCACGACTACATCTTCGCGATCGTCGGCGAGGAGCTCGGCCTCATCGGGTGCGTCGTCGTCCTGGCTCTGTTCACCCTCCTCGCCGTCGGGGCCTTCCACATCGTCCGGAAGACGCCCGATCCGTTCATCCGGATCGCAGCGGGCGGAATCACGGTCTGGCTCATCGGACAGGCGCTCATCAACATCGGCGTCGTGTTGCGGCTCTTCCCGGTGCTGGGCGTCCCGTTGCCGTTCATGTCGCAGGGAGGCACGTCGCTCGTGTCTGTCCTGATGGCGTGCGGGGTGCTCCTCGCGTTCGCCCGGACGCTGCCCACCTCGGCGCCGAGCGCCGCACCTGCCCGCCGGTAGGCTCGATCCGGTGACCACGTACCTTCTGGCCGGCGGCGGGACCGCGGGCCACGTCAACCCGCTGCTCGCCGTCGCCGACGCCCTCATGGCTCGCGAACCCGACGCCACGGTGCTGGTCCTCGGCACACGGGAAGGACTCGAGGCGCGTCTGGTCCCCCTGCGCGGGTACGAGCTGCTGTTCGTCGACAAGGTGCCGTTCCCGCGTCGACCGGATGCCGCGGCTCTGCGCTTTCCGGCTCGATTCGCCCGCGCCGTAGGACAGGTCCGATCGCACATCCGCGAGCGCGGCGTCGACGTTGTCGTGGGATTCGGCGGGTACGCCTCCGCGCCCGCCTACGTCGCGGCGGGGCGTGCCGGAGTCCCGACCGTGGTCCATGAGGCCAACGCCAAGCCAGGGCTCGCGAACGTGCTGGGCGCGCGGCGGGCCGCGGCATCCGGGGTCGCGTTCGAGGGCACCCCGCTGCGGGGCGCTGACGTCGTCGGGATGCCGCTGCGTCCCGAGATCGTCCACCTCGACCGTGCGGCCCTGCGCGATGAGGCGATCACCGCCTTCGGGCTCGACGCGTCGCGGCCGGTGCTCCTCGTCTTCGGCGGGTCTCTCGGCGCCGTGCGGATCAACCGTGCTCTCGCGCAATCGTGGCAGGACGTCGTCGCGGCCGGCTGGCAGATCCTCCACGCCGCGGGGGAGCGCAACGACATCGCCGACCCGGGCGATCCCGCCTATCGCATCGTTCCGTACATCGACCGGATGGACTTGGCGTTCGCAGTCGCCGACATGATCGTGTCGCGCTCGGGAGCGGCGACCGTCAGCGAGATCAGCGCGCTCGGGATCCCGGCGGTCTACGTGCCCTACGCGGTGGGAAACGGCGAGCAGGCGCTCAACGCGTCGGCCGCCGTCTCCGCGGGCGCGGCGGTGCTCATCCCCGACGGCGAACTCACGGGGGACCGCATCCGTTCCACCGTCGTGCCGCTACTGACCGATCCGACGGCACGTCAGCGGATGCGCGACGGGGCCTCGACGGTGGGGACGCGCTCGGGGAGCGAGAACGTCCTCGGCCTCATCGACCGCGCCCTCGGTCGCTGAGGCGCTGCGCTGCCTGCTGAGCCGCTCGCGCCAGCGCGCCGCGGCGTTCTCCCTGTGACCCCGACCTAGACTTGACGGGCCATGATTCGCCCCGATCTCTCGCACCCCATCCCCACGGACATCACCGCCGCCCATTTCATCGGGATCGGCGGTTCCGGGATGTCGGGACTCGCCGGGATGTTCCTCGATCGCGGCATCCGGGTCTCAGGGTCGGATCGGTCCGACAGCGCCGCCATGCAGGGCCTCGCAGCCCGGGGAGCCGAGGTCCACGTCGGCCACGACGCCGCCAATCTGCCCGACGGCGTCGATGCGGTCGTGTTCACCGGGGCGATCTGGCCTGAGAACCCCGAGTACCTTCGCGCCAAAGAGCTCGGCATCCCCGTCATCCACCGGTCGCAGGCGCTCCACTGGCTCGTCGGCGGCCGTCGTCTGGTGAGCGTCGCCGGGGCGCACGGCAAGACCACGTCGACCGGCATGATCGTCACGGCGCTCCGAGCGATCGGCGCCGATCCGACCTTCGTCAACGGCGGCGTCATCGCCTCGCTCGGCGTCTCGAGCGGCACGGGATCCGACGACCTGTTCGTCATCGAAGCGGACGAGTCGGACGGTTCGTTCCTGCTCTACGACACGGCCGTCGCGCTCATCACGAACGTGGACCCCGACCACCTCGACCACTGGGGGTCGCGCGAGGCGTTCTACGACGGGTTCGTCCGGTTCGCCGATGCCGCCTCGCAGGCGGTCGTCATCTCCTCCGACGACCCCGGTGCCCGCGAGGTCGCGAACGCGCTCACGCACCGGAACGTCGTCTCGTTCGGCACGTCGGCGGACGCCGACGTCCGCGTGAGCGAGATCGTCACCGAGGGGCCGGTGTCCTTCACGATCCATCACGGCGGACGGTCGGCATCCGGCGCCCTCGCCGTCCCGGGTGCGCACAACGCGATCAACGCCGCAGGTGCCGTCGCCGTACTCCTCACGCTCGGCCACGACCTCGAGGGCGCCGTCCGCGCGGTCGAGGAGTTCGGCGGCACCGTCCGCCGGTTCGAGCTGCACGGCATCCGATCGGGTGTGTCGGTCTACGACGACTACGCGCACCACCCGACGGAGGTCGACGCGGCCCTGGCGGCGGCCCGCACCGTCGTCGGGGACGGGCGCATCATCGCCCTCCACCAGCCGCACACCTACTCGCGGACGCAGGCGATGTACCGCGAGTTCGCCGAGGTGCTCGAGTCGCGCGCCGACCAGACCGTCGTCCTCGACGTCTACGGTGCCCGCGAGGACCCTGTTCCGGGGGTCACCGGCGCTCTCGTCAGCGGAGCGTTCGACGACCAGGACCGGGTGCGATTCGTCGCCGACTGGCAGCAGGCCGCCGAGTACACGGCATCCATCGCCCGCCCCGGCGACTACATCATCACCCTCGGATGCGGTGACGTGTACCGGATCATCCCGCGGGTCCTCGACGCCCTCGGCTCGGCGGAGAACTGATCATGGGGCGGGACTGAGATGCGGCGGCCGTCGCCCCTCCCGTCGACGCCGACGGCGCGCCGCGCCGCGGAGCCACCGCGCGGACAGACGACGGAGACGCTGTCGGCGAAGGAACAGCGACCCGTCGCCTCCGCCCCGGCGGATGACCCGCGGGTAGCGGACGAGCATGCCGAGGCCTTCGAGCCTGCGCGGTCCGGCCGGCTGGGCCGCGTCATCCCGTTCGAGCAGCCGGCACAGGCGGACGATGTCGCGTCTCAGGAGCCTGCTCCGGATGCCGAGGTGGAGCGTCCGCTCGGAGTGCGAGACGTCTGGGCGGCGGCGCGCGCCCGCCGTCGTGCGCTCCGCCGCGAGGTCCGACGATTCACGGTCCGCCAGCGCCGTCGGCGCTACGCGTCGCTCGGCGCGCTCGCGGCCGTCGTCCTCGTCGCTCTCGGCGCCGTCGCGACGGCCTACAGTCCGTTGTTCGCGGTGTCGACGATCACCGTGGTGGGCACCGACCGTCTCGAGGCGGCGGCTGTCGAGAAGGCGCTCTCCGGTGAGAGGGGGACACCCCTCGCGATGATCGATTCGAGCGAGGTGAAAGCGGCTCTCGTCGCCTTCCCCCTGGTCGAAAGCTACTCGATCGAAGCGCGGCCGCCGCAGGAGCTCGTGGTCCGTATCGTCGAGCGGACACCGGTCGGTGTCGTCTCGACGAAGGCCGGCTTCTCTCTCGTCGACGCTGCCGGAGTCGTGCTCGCGACGACGAAGGACGCGCCGAAGGGGTACCCCGTGATCGACGCGGCAGGAGGCGCGGGATCCCGTGCCTTCCGCGCGGTGGGCGCCGTCTACCGGTCGCTCCCGGCCGACCTCCGCTCGCAGATCAGTGCCATGTCGGCGACGACGACCGAGGATGTCACCCTCTCGATCGACGGTGCCGACGTGGTCTGGGGTAGTCCGGATGAGCCGCGGGAGAAGGCTCGCGTCCTGACCGCCGCGATGACGGCGAAGCCGCCGTCCGAGGTCGAGGAATACGACGTCTCGTCGCCGACCGCGGTCGTCATCCGCTGACGGAAGAATCCGATCCGGCGACACGCCGCCGCGCTGCGGCCGGGCGCCTCGGCGCCGCATACCTTCGGAATCAGGAATTGCATACTCGGCAATTCTTTAAACCTCTGGTTGAGGTTGAAGGTTTGCACTCGAGGTTCAGGACGATACGGAGGCCGGCGTGAGCCAGAACCAGAACTACCTTGCTGTGATCAAGGTCGTTGGCGTGGGCGGTGGCGGTGTCAACGCCGTCAACCGCATGATCGAGCTCGGCCTTCGCGGCGTCGAGTTCATCGCCGTCAACACGGACGCCCAGGCGCTGCTCATGAGCGACGCCGACATCAAGCTGGACGTGGGTCGTGAACTGACCCGTGGTCTGGGCGCCGGCGCCGATCCCGAGGTCGGCCGACGCGCCGCCGAGGATCACGCCGAGGAGATCGAAGAGGCCCTCGCCGGCGCCGACATGGTCTTCGTGACCGCAGGTGAGGGCGGTGGCACCGGCACGGGTGGCGCTCCCGTCGTCGCGCGGATCGCGAAGTCGATCGGCGCCCTCACGATCGGTGTCGTGACCAAGCCCTTCTCCTTCGAAGGACGCCGCCGTCAGACCCAGGCCGAGTCCGGCGTCTCGAAGCTGAAGGAAGAGGTCGACACCCTCATCGTCGTCCCGAACGACCGTCTCCTCGAGATCAGCGACCGCGGCATCTCGATGATCGAGGCGTTCGCCACGGCCGACCAGGTCCTCCTCGCCGGTGTCCAGGGCATCACCGACCTCATCACCACCCCGGGTCTCATCAACCTCGACTTCGCCGACGTCAAGTCGGTCATGCAGGGCGCGGGATCCGCGCTCATGGGGATCGGGTCCGCGCGCGGTGCCGACCGCGCCATCAAGGCCGCCGAGCTCGCGGTCGAGTCCCCGCTGCTCGAGGCCTCGATCGAGGGTGCGCACGGCGTGCTGCTGTCGATCCAGGGCGGCTCGAATCTCGGCATCTTCGAGATCAACGACGCGGCTCAGCTGGTCAAGGAAGCCGCGCACCCCGAGGCCAACATCATCTTCGGTACCGTCATCGACGACACCCTCGGCGACGAGGTGCGCGTCACGGTCATCGCGGCAGGCTTCGACGGGGGCGAGCCCCAGGTGAAGGTCGAGCCGATCACGGCGAGCCGCCCGGCATCCGCCCCGGTCCTGCCGCCGCTGCCGGCCGACACGGTGGCTCGCGACCTCGCAGCCGCCGAGAACGCCGGCTCGCGCGAGTCGGTGTCCGTCTCGGCGTCGTCCTCGTCGAGCGACTACGACTCGGCATTCGGCGACGACGACCTCGACATCCCCGATTTCCTGAAGTAACAGGCTCGTGGATCTGCGTTCGCGGCTCGCCGACATCGACGCGCGCATCTCGGATGCCGCTCGGTCGGCGGGCCGCGATCCTTCGGGGATCACCCGCATCGTCGTCACGAAGTTCCACCCGGTCGACCTGGTTCAGGACCTCTCCCGCCTCGGTGTGGCCGACGTCGGGGAGAACCGCCAGCAGGAGCTCACCGCGAAGCGCGAGGCCTATGCCGGGGACCCGGTCCGGTGGCATTACATCGGACAGGCCCAGACGAACAAGGCCCGTGCGGTGCGACGCGATGCGGATGCCGTGCATTCGCTCGACCGTTCCCGTCTCGCCGACGCGCTGCACGCCGCGCGGTCCGAGGATGTCGACACCGACATTCTCGATGTCCTCATCCAGGTCAATCTGACCGACGATCCGGGGCGCGGGGGAGTCGCCCCGGCGGGTGTGGCCGAGCTCGCCGAGCACGTCGCCGCGACGTGCCCGTCGCTCCGCCTGCGCGGCGTCATGGCCGTCGCCCCCCTGGGTGAGGAGCCTGCGCCCGCCTTCGAGCGCCTGGCCTCCTACGCCGACCGCGTCCGCACGATCGTGCCGGATGCCACGTGGATCTCCGCCGGGATGACCGGCGACTTCGTCGAAGCGATCGCAGCGGGTGCGACACACCTGCGGATCGGTTCGGCAATCACGGGCCCGAGGCCCGTGCACGGATAGCCTCGTCACAGACGAGCAATACGGAGGATGCGATGTCGAACCCGCTCAAGAAGACCATGGTGTACCTGGGCCTCGCCGACGAGGAAGAGGTCTACGAAGAGCCGGCTCCCCGCCGCGAGAGCCGGGAGAAGCAGGTCGAGAACAAGACCGCGCCGGTGACGCCCATCCACCGTCCCGCCGTCGTCCGTCAGCCCGCCCCGACGACGGTGAGCGAGATCGTCACGGTCCACCCGAAGCAGTACCGCGACGCGCAGGCGATCGCAGAGAACTTCCGCGACGGCATCCCGATCATCATCAACCTCTCGCAGATGAGCGACGCCGACGCGCGCCGCCTCATCGACTTCGCGAGCGGTCTGTCGCTGGGTCTGTACGGACGTATCGAACGCGTGACGAGCAAGGTCTTCCTGCTCTCGCCGGAGAACGTCGCCGTGTCCGGCGAGGGCGCGATCGCCCAGGGCGACACGGACTCCACCCCCTTCACCCACTGACGCCGTGTCGGTCATCGGCCTCATCGCCGGGATCCTCAACGCGCTCCTGCTCATCTACGTGCTGTTCCTCCTGGCACGTCTGGTTCTGGAGTACATCCCGATGTTCAATCGGGAGTGGCGTCCCCGCGGCGGCTGGCTCGTCGTGGCGGAAGTCGTGTTCACTGTGACGGACCCGCCCATCAAATTCTTCCGCCGCTTCATCCCCCCGCTGCGCATCGGACCGATCGCGCTGGACCTCGCGTTCCCTATCACGATGCTGATCTGCTTCGTGCTGCTGTCCATCACGCAGGTGTTGAGCCGATACTGACCTCGCCGTCGTCGCACCCGTGACAGCCGCGGACTATGCTGTCGGGGTACGGCTCGCGCCTCGCGGGTCTTCATTGACCGGCCCGCCCCCTGAGCCCCGAAAGAGGAAAGACACATGCCTTTGACTCCCGAAGACGTCGTCACCAAGCAGTTCCAGCATGTTCGCTTCAAGGAGGGCTTCGACCCCGACGAGGTCGACGACTTCCTGGACGAGATCGTCATCGAGTGGCGCAAGACCATCGCCGAGAACGAGGAATTGAAGGCGAAGCTCGCCGCCTACGAGTCCGGCGAGACCCCCGCCGCACAGGAGTCCGCTCCCGAGGCCGAAGCCGCCCCCGAGACCCAAGTCGTCGAAGAGGTTTCCGCTCCCGCCGAGCCGGCTGAGGCCCCCGTCGCGGCGAACGCCGCCCCGGCCGCCGCATCCGCCGGGATCATCGAGCTCGCGCAGCGTCTGCACGACGAGCACGTGGCCGAAGGCAAGGCGCAGAAGGAGAAGCTCATCTCCGAGGCGCAGGCCGAGGCCGACGCCATCCTCAACGACGCCCGCTCGAAGGCACGCGACGAGATCACCCGCCTCGAGAGCGAGCGTGGCACGCTCGAAAGCCGCATCAGCGAGCTGCGTCAGTTCGAGCGCGACTACCGCGTTCAGCTGCGCGGTTTCATCGAGGACAAGCTCCGCGACCTGGACGTCGCCGGAACGTCGGGCTCCACGCCCATCCCCGCGTCCTGACCATTCGCACATTGTCGAGCCGAACGTCCGCGGCGCGGACGACACTGCGCGCAGCAGCGGCCGGCACCACCATCGCGATCCTCGCGGTGCTGGTGCTGGCCGCTGACCAGTTCACGAAGTACCTCGCGTTGGAGAACCTGCCCGAACGGCAGGCTGTGCCCGTCATCGGGGACTTCCTCCAGCTTTATCTGACGTTCAATCCGGGCGCGGCGTTCTCGCTCGGCGAGGGAGTGACCTGGGTCTTCACCCTCGTCCTCGCCGCAGCCGCGATCGCGATCGTCGCGCTGGGCATCACCCGTGTGCGCACCCGAGCCTGGGCCGTCGTGCTCGGACTGCTGCTGGGCGGCATCCTCGGGAACCTCACCGATCGCCTGCTGCGCGCACCCGGTTTCCTCGTCGGACACGTCGTGGACTTCATCCACACGCCCTGGCTGTGGCTGTGGTTCCCGTCGGCGATCTACAACGTCGCCGACATGTTCATCGTCACGATGATGATCGCCGTGGCGATCCTGGTCCTCATCGGACTCCGCTTCGACGGAACCCGTGAGAAGGATGCCGCGCGCGCCGCGGCTCCGACGGATGCAGACGCTGACGCCACGACGCCGCCAGACCCTCATGCCCAGCCGTAGTCTTCCCGTCCCCGACGGGCTGGACGGTACGCGTGTCGATGCCGCGCTTGCGAAGCTGCTCGGATTCTCGCGGACCTTCGCCGCCGAGGTCGCCGAGGCGGGCGGGGTGCAGCTCGACGCTCGGACCGTCGGCAAGTCCGACAAGCTCGTCGCCGGAGCATGGCTGCAGGTCGACTGGGAAGACAAGCGCGCGCCCGAGATCGTGCCGATCGCCGTGCCGGACCTCGGCATCATCCATGACGACGACGAGATCGTCGTGGTGGACAAGCCCGCCGGCGTCGCCGCTCACCCGTCGCTCGGGTGGGAGGGTCCGACGGTCGTCGGTGCACTCGCGGCTGCCGGCTTCCGCATCGCGACCTCCGGGGCTCCCGAGCGCCAGGGCGTGGTCCACCGGCTCGACGTCGGGACGAGCGGCCTGATGGTCGTGGCGAAGACCGAGCGCGCCTACACGGCGCTCAAGCGCGCGTTCAAGGAGCGCGAGGTCGACAAGGTCTATCACACGGTCGTGCAGGGGCACCCCGACCCCCTCGTCGGCACGATCGACGCGCCGATCGGCCGCCACCCGAACCACTCCTGGAAGTTCGCCGTCATCCCCGACGGCAAGGACTCGGTGACGCACTACGAGACCCTCGAGGCGTTCCCTCGGGCCTCGCTGCTCGAGGTGCACCTCGAGACCGGCCGCACGCACCAGATCCGCGTGCACATGGCCGCGCACCGGCATCCCTGCGTCGGCGATCCGCTCTACGGGGGAGACCCGACCCTGGCGCAGCGCCTGGGGCTCACGCGTCAGTGGCTCCACGCCCACGAGCTGTCGTTCGCGCACCCGGCGACGGGGGACTGGGTCACCTTCCGCTCGGACTACCCGGCGGATCTGGCCGGAGCGCTGGAGATCCTCCGCGATCAGTGAGGTCCTCGCGGTCGGTCGGACTCAGCGACCGCCGGCGAACGTCGCGGGATCGTCCTCTGCGATGGCGAGCGCGATCTTGCGGACGTGCGTCTGATCGACCTCGACCAGTTCGCCCAGGCCGTACCAGCCGACCTCGGTCAGCTCGCCGTCGGCGGGATGCGGATCGCCCGAGACCCAGTCGCACCGGAAGACGAGATCGAGGTAGTCGACCTCGTCGCCGTTCTCGTAGACGATGCGGGGGATCTGCTGCACGGCGGCCAGTCGCGTCGCGCGGACGACGACGCCCGCCTCCTCGAGGCATTCCCGGACGGCGGTGTCGGCGGGCTCCTCGCCGGGCTCGACGATCCCCGAGACCGCCTGCCACTCGCCGTTGTCCGCGCGCTTGCCGAGCAGGACCTTCTCGTCGCGGAAGACGATCGCGGTGACCCCGACGAGGGGGAGCGGGGCGGTGCCGATCTTCTCGCGGAGGGCGAGGACGAACTCGGGGGTGGTCATGTCGACCAGCCTAGGCGCCGTGTCGGAACCGGAACGTAGACTCGATGGGTGGCATCCGACTCCTTCGTTCATCTGCACGTCCACAGCGAATACTCGATGCTCGACGGGGCCGCCAAGATCGGAGCGATGACGCAGGCGGCCGCCGATTACGGGATGCCGGCGATCGCCGTCACCGACCACGGCAACACATTCGCGGCCTTCGAGTTCTACCGAGCCGCGAAGGCGGCTGGTGTCAAACCGATCGTCGGACTCGAGGCCTACGTCACCCCTGGCACGCACCGCAGCGACAAGTCTCGCGTGGCGTGGGGATCGCCCGACCAGAAGAGCGACGACGTCTCGGGGTCGGGTGCTTACACCCACATGACGATGTGGAGCCAGAGCACGGAGGGTATGCACAACCTCTTCCGGTTGAGCTCGCTCTCGAGCATCGAGGGCTACTACTTCAAGCCGCGGATGGACCGCGAACTGCTGCAGACGTACGGCAAGGGCCTCATCGCCACGACGGGGTGTCCGTCCGGCGAGGTGCAGACCCGCCTGCGCCTCGGGCAGTACGACGCCGCACGCGCCGCGGCGGCCGAGTTCCAGGACATCTTCGGCAAGGAGAACTACTTCGCCGAGATCATGGACCACGGCCTCTCGATCGAGCGCCGCGTCATGACCGACCTCATCCGGCTGTCGAAGGATCTCGGCATCCCGCTCGTCGCGACCAACGATTCCCACTACACGCACCAGCACGAGGCGGACGCGCACGAGGCGCTCCTGTGCGTCCAGTCCGGTTCGACGCTCGACGACCCCAACCGCTTCAAGTTCGACGGCGACGGGTACTACATCAAGACCGCGCAGGAGATGCGTCAGCTCTTCCGGGACCACCCCGAGGCGTGCGACAACACCCTCCTGATCGCCGAACGCTGCGAGGTGGAGTTCAACACCTCCGCCAACTACATGCCGCGCTTCCCCGTGCCGGACGGCGAGACCGAGGACAGCTGGCTCATCAAGGAGGTCGAGGCCGGGCTGCACTACCGCTACCCGGGCGGCATCCCGGACCGTGTCCGGAAGCAGGCCGAGTACGAGACCGGCATCATCCTGCAGATGGGCTTCCCGGGGTACTTCCTCGTCGTCGCCGACTTCATCAACTGGGCGAAGGACAACGGCATCCGCGTCGGTCCCGGCCGTGGCTCCGGTGCCGGGTCGATGGTGGCGTACGCGATGCGCATCACCGACCTCGATCCGCTCGAGCACGGCCTGATCTTCGAGCGCTTCCTGAACCCGGACCGCGTCTCCATGCCCGACTTCGACGTCGACTTCGACGACCGGCGCCGCGGCGAGGTCATCGACTACGTGACCGAGAAGTACGGCTCCGAGCGCGTCGCGCAGATCGTGACGTACGGCACGATCAAGTCGAAGCAGGCGCTGAAGGATGCCGGTCGTGTCCTCGGCTTCCCTTTCTCGATGGGCGAGCGCCTCACGAAGGCCATGCCGCCGCCCGTCATGGGCAAGGACATGGAACTCGGCGGCATGTTCGACGCCAAGCACCCGCGGTACAAGGAAGCCAGCGAGTTCCGTTCCCTCGTCGACACCGACCCCGACGCCAAGACGGTCTTCGATCGCGCCCTCGGACTCGAGGGCCTGAAGCGCCAGTGGGGCGTCCACGCCGCCGGCGTCATCATGTCGAGCGAACCGCTCATCGACATCATCCCGATCATGCGCCGCGAGCAGGACGGTCAGATCGTCACGCAGTTCGACTACCCGTCGTGCGAGACGCTCGGGCTCATCAAGATGGACTTCCTGGGGCTTCGAAACCTCACGATCATCTCGGACGCTCTCGACAACATCCGGACGAACCGAGGAGAGGAACTCGACCTCGAGCACCTCGAACTCGAGGATCGGGCGGCGTACGACCTCCTGAGTCGCGGTGACACGCTGGGCGTGTTCCAGCTCGACGGCGGGCCGATGCGGTCGCTCCTGCGCCTCATGAAGCCCGACAACTTCGAGGACATCTCGGCCGTCATCGCGCTGTACCGTCCCGGGCCCATGGGGGCGAACTCGCACACGAACTACGCGCTCCGCAAGAACGGCGTGCAGCCGATCACCCCGATCCATCCCGAGCTCGAGGAGCCGCTGCGGGAGATCCTCGACACGACCTACGGCCTGATCATCTATCAGGAGCAGGTCATGGCGATCGCGCAGAAGGTGGCCGGGTTCTCCCTGGGCCAAGCAGACATCCTCCGCCGAGCGATGGGTAAGAAGAAGAAGTCCGAGCTCGACAAGCAGTATGAGGGTTTCTCGGGCGGCATGAAGGAGCGCGGCTTCGGTGAGGCGGCGATCAAGTCGCTGTGGGACATCCTCCTGCCGTTCTCGGACTACGCCTTCAACAAAGCCCACTCCGCCGCGTACGGCCTCGTCTCCTACTGGACCGCCTACCTCAAGGCGCACTATCCCGCCGAATACATGGCCGCCCTTCTCACGAGCGTCGGCGACTCGAAGGACAAGATGGCGGTGTACCTCAACGAGTGCCGCCGCATGGGCATCCAGGTGCTGCCGCCCGACGTGGGGGAGTCCATCCGCTTCTTCGCCGCCGTCGGGGAGGACATCCGCTTCGGCCTCGGCGCGGTCCGCAACGTCGGGACCAACGTGGTCGACGGCATCGTGTCTGCCCGCGCCGACGGCCCGTACACGAGCTTCCACGACTTCCTCGGCAAGGTGCCCGTGCACGTCGCCAATAAGCGGACGGTGGAGTCGCTCATCAAGGCCGGCGCCTTCGACTCGCTCGGCTCGACGCGGCGCGCCCTCATGGAGATCCACGAGGATGCGGTCGAACAGGCCGTCCTCGACAAGCGGCGCGAGGCGAACGGCGAGGTAGGGTTCGACTTCGACAGCCTCTGGGGCGATGACGAGCCGCAGCAGGTCGCGCGGGTTCCGGAACGTCCCGAATGGACGAAGAAGGACAAGCTCGCGTTCGAGCGCGAGATGCTCGGTCTGTACGTCTCGGATCATCCTCTCGCCGGGCTCGAGATCCCGCTCGCCAAGCATGCGTCGACCTCGATCCACGACCTGCTGGTCTCGGAGGACATCTCCGACGGCGACATCGTCACCGTCGCGGGCCTCGTCACCAGTGTTCAGCACCGCGTCGCGAAGCAGAGCGGCAATCCCTACGGCATGATCACCGTCGAGGACTTCGACGGCGAGGTCACCGTCATGTTCATGGGCAAGACCTACGCCGAGTTCCAGTCGATGCTGCAAGCCGACTCGATCCTCGTCGTCCGAGGGCGAGTGTCGCAGCGCGATGACGGCCGGAACCTGCACGGGCAGTCGGCGTTCATCCCGGATCTCGGATCAGTGGATGCCGCGGGTCCGCTCGTCCTGCTGCTGCCCGAGCACCGGGCGACGGAGACGACGATCGGCCAGCTCGCGGCGGTCTTCGACCGCCACCCGGGGACGACCGAGGTCACACTGAAGCTGCACAAGGGCGGCGTCGCGAAAGTCTTCGAGGTGCCGGCTCAAGTGGGGGTCACCGTCGACCTGTACGGCGAGCTGAAGGGTCTCCTCGGTCCCCAATGCCTCGGCTGAGCAGGAGCGACAGGCCGTGTCATGCGGGCTGATCCGCAGGGCCGACGCAGGTAGGATCGCAGGCGGCGCGGATCCGCGCTGTTCGGAAGGAGCATCGTGACCGACCAGAAGACGAACCCCGAATTGCCGGATGACGCCGGCAGCACCGTCGAGGACCTCGACGTCACGGTCGTGCGGGCTCCGGAGAGCGCGTCGACCGAGGTGCCCAGCGTCGATCGTGAGACCGAGGCGTACGACTTCTCAACGGAAGCCGCGACGGAGGTCGAGACTCTCGAGCCCGGCGCAGCCGAGACGGTCGCCGACGAGCCGGAGACCCCCGCGGCACCCGTCGAGCACGAGCCGTCGGCCGCGGCATCCGGAGCGGGTCACATCCCGCCGCAGTACGGCATCGGCCCCTTCTCCCTTCGCGAGGTCTCGCTCCTCGGCGTGTGGGCCCTGGCGTTCCTGTTCTCCTTCTTCCCGCTCTACGGCGACAACCAGTTCACCCGTCTCCTCGGCGGCGGAACCGTGTGGACGTCCGGCATCGACTGGGTCCTGACGATCGCCGCGCCGACGGTAGCCGTGTTCCTCATCACTCTTCGCCGTTTCTCGCCGGACGGCATCCGGCGTGTGGGCTCGCTCGGCATCGATCAGTTCGCCTCCGTCGCGTTCTCCGTCTCCGCGGTCCTCTGGTTGAGCTGGCTGTGGACGAACATCGCCCGCGGTGCCGCCACCGGTGTCTGGCTGAGCAGCTGGGTCGTGTGGGTCGAGGTCCTCCTGATGGCGGCCGGGGTCGCGCTGACGGTCTTCGCGCCGTTCATCCCGCCGTTCCACGAGGACTTCCTCCACCGGGCGGAGGCGCCCGCTCACCGCATCGCGCGTCGCGCGCGTCCTGTGGTCGCGCGTCCTCTCTCCGATGCACGCTTCACGATGGCGGCACCGGAAGTCGAGCCGGACCCGACCCCGTTCGGAGCCCCGGTCGAGGACGACGAGCCGGCCACGGCACCCGCGTCGGCGCATCAGGCGTTCTGGGCACTGGCTCCCGTCGAGCGCGACGTCGTCGACGAGAACGGCGCTCCGCTGTTCCGTGTGGGCCCCACGGCGTGGGCTCTCGTCATCGAGGATCGCGGCGACTCGTTCGTCGTCCGCCACGAGGACGGCCGGATCGGGTATCTGACCGACGTCTCGGGCGTCACCCGGGGCTGAGGCGCCGGTAGCCTGGAGGGATGCTCCGAACGATCGACCTCCGGGGTCGCGCCGTCACGTCGACCGACCTCCTCGCTGCTGTTCCCCGCGCCACGGCTGCGCGGGACGAGGCGCTCACGACGGCCGCCGCCGTGGTGGCCGACGTCGCAGCGCGGGGCGAGGTCGCGCTCCGCGAGCAGGCCGCGCGCTTCGACGGTGTCGAGGGTCACGCGGTGCGGGTTCCTGCAGCGCACCTCGACGAAGCCCTCGCAGCGTTGGATCCCGGTATCCGCTCAGCCCTCGAGAATGCGATCGGCCGCGTACGGCTCGCGTCAGCTGCGCAGGTGCCTGCTCCCGTCGTGACCGAGATCGGCCCCGGCGCTCGGGTCGAGCAGCACTGGCGGCCGGTTCGCCGTGCGGGCGTCTACGTTCCGGGAGGCAAGGCCGTCTATCCGTCGAGCGTGGTCATGAATGTGGTCCCGGCGCAGGTGGCGGGCGTCCAGGAGGTCGCGCTCGCCTCGCCTCCGCAGCGTGATCACGGTGGCCGCGTCCACCCCGTGATCCTCGCGGCTGCCAAGCTCCTCGGGGTGACCGAGGTCTACGCCATGGGCGGGGCGGGGGCCATCGGAGCGTACGCGCACGGCGTCCCCGAGATCGATCTCGCCCCGGTCGACGTCATCTCCGGGCCCGGCAACAACTTCGTGGCGCTCGCCAAGCGCGTCGTCGCGGGGATGGTGGGTACGGACTCCGAGGCAGGTGCGACGGAGATCCTCATCGTCGCCGACGACGCCGCCGATGCGCGGCTGATCGCCGCCGACCTCGTGAGCCAGGCCGAACACGACGAACAGGCTGCGGCCGTTCTCGTGACCGATTCGGCCTCGCTCGCCCAGGAGGTCGTGACCGCGGTCGAGGTGCGCGCGTCGGCTACCCACCACGCGGGACGCGTGGCGCAGGCGCTCTCGGGTCCGCAGTCCGCCGTGGTTCTCGTCGACGACATCGCGACGGCCACGGCATTCAGCAACGCGTACGCTCCCGAGCATCTCGAACTCCACCTGCGCGACCCCCGTCCCGAGGAGTACGTCAACGCCGGCGCGGTCTTCGTCGGACAGTGGACCCCCGTGAGCCTGGGCGACTACCTCGCCGGCAGCAATCACGTGCTCCCCACCGGTGGTCAGGCGCGGTACGCGTCGGGCCTCTCGGCATCCACGTTCCTGCGGCCGCAACAGGTGATCGCCTACGATCGCGACGCGCTGCAGGCGGTGCACCGCGACATCGTGACCCTCGCGAACGCCGAGGTGCTGCCCGCGCACGGTGAGGCCGTCACGGCGCGCTTCGACGCGTAGGCTGGATGCCGCCATGCACTGCCCGTTCTGCCGCCACTCCGACTCCCGTGTCGTCGACTCGCGCACGAGCGACGACGGTCTCAGCATCCGCCGCCGCCGTCAGTGCCCCGAATGCGGCGGCCGATTCTCGACCATCGAGACCGCGAGCCTCAACGTCATCAAGCGCTCCGGGGTGATCGAGTCGTTCAGTCGCGAGAAGGTGATGTCGGGCGTTCGCAAAGCGTGCCAGGGTCGCCCGGTCACCGAGGCGGACCTCGCAATGCTCGCCCAGGCCGTCGAGGAGTCGGTCCGTCAGACGGGTGTCTCGCAGATCGACACGAACGAGATCGGGCTCGCGATCCTCGGCCCGCTCCGCGAACTCGACGAGATCGCATACCTCCGGTTCGCCAGCGTCTACCAGGCGTTCGAGACGCTCGACGATTTCGATGCGGCGATCGCGCTGCTGCGCGCGGACCAGGCGCAGCGCGCTCCCCGCGAGGACGCCTCGGCGTAACGCCGCGGACGCCGCCTCTAGGCTGGGAGCCGATGTACCGACTCCTCTTCGACCTCGTCCTGCGCCGGCTCGACCCCGAGACCGCCCATCACCTCGGTATGGCGGTTATTCGCCTGGCCGCCGTGCCTCCGTTGTCCGCGATCGCACGCGGACTGACTCGACCCTCCCCGGAGCTTCGGACCGAGGCGCTCGGCCTCGTCTTCGACTCACCCTTCGGCATCGCCGCCGGGTTCGACAAGAACGCGGTCGGGGCGCTCGGCCTTCATGCCCTCGGTTTCGGGCACATCGAAGTGGGCACGGTCACGGCGATCGCACAGGACGGCAATCCGCGCCCCCGTCTGTTCCGCCTGCCCGCGGATCGCGCGCTGATCAACCGCATGGGGTTCAACAACGAGGGTGCGGCGGTGGTCGCGGAGCGCCTCGCCCGGATGCGTCGTCGCCGTCGGCGCCCCGTCCTCGGCGTCAACATCGGGAAGTCGCGGGTCGTCGACGTCGCCGACGCCACCTCGGACTACGTCGCCAGCACACGACTGGTCGCGCCCGTCGCCGACTACCTCGTCGTCAATGTCTCGTCCCCGAACACGCCCGGACTGCGCGGGCTGCAAGCCGTAGAGACCCTGCGCCCGCTGCTGACGGCGGTGAAGGATGCCGCCGGCGACACACCCCTGCTCGTGAAGATCGCGCCGGACCTCTCCGACGACGAGATCGACGGCATCGCGACGATGGCGGTCGACGCCGGTCTCTCAGGGATCGTGGCGACGAACACGACGATCGCCCGGACCGGATTGACCACGGATGCCGATCAGGTCGACGCCATGGGCGCGGGTGGACTCTCCGGCGCTCCCTTGCGCGAGCGCTCGCTGGAGGTGCTGCGCCGGGTGCGGGCGGCGGTCCCTGCCGAATTCTGCGTCATCGCCGCCGGAGGAGTGGAGACGGCTGATGACGTGCGCGAACGGCTCGCGGCGGGTGCCGATCTCGTTCAGGGTTACAGCGCGTTCGTCTACCGCGGACCGTTCTGGGGGCGGCAGATCAACCGCGGCCTGGTGCGCTGACCGGCGGCATCCCGTCGGAACGACGAAGGGCCCGCACGATCCTGTGCGGGCCCTTCGCGATGACAGTTCAGTTCGGGTATTCGCCGCGCTTGACCTGCGGCTTCGGGAGGCGCATGAAGCGCATCTGCACCGACCGCATCGCGGCGTACCAGCCGAGGCCCTTCTCGCGACGGTCGCCCCACTTGGCGGCAGCCAGCTTCTTCACCTTGCGGGAGAGGAGCGCCATGTCGGCGACCACGAACAGCAGGTAGGCCCAGAGTCCGACGTAGGCGTAGAACACGATCGCCGTGTTGGGAACGAGGGCGAAAAGGATGACGATCACCAGCAGCGGCATGATGAGCTCACCGAAGTGCCATCCGGCATCGGTGTAGTCGCGGGCGAATCGGCGCTGGGGTCCGCGATCCCGTGGAGTCAGGTACCGCTCGTCCCCGTTCGCCATGCCGACGCGGGCCTTCTCGCGCTGTGCAGCAAGCTCCGCCTTCGCGCGGGCGCGCGCCTCCTTCGTGTTGGCGACGAGGGGCCGCTTGCGCGCCGCTTCCTGCTCGGCGCGCGTCGGCGTCGGGCGGTTCTTCCCCGAGCCGGCGGGGGCGTCGGGGGTGGTGTCAGCGGGGGGCGGTGTCTTTGCCACGGGGCGGTTCCTCGGAATCGGCGAAAAAGGCGTGCCCCATAAGATTACCCGCATGACTTCCGACACCACCCGGTCCGCTGCGGTGCGGGAGGCGGCCCTCACCCAGGTCCCCGCCGCTCTCGCCGATCTGGGAGCCCTCGTCCGCATCCCCTCCGTCGCCTTCCCCGGGTTCGATCGGTCCGAAGTGCAGCGCAGCGCCGAGGCGGTGAAGGCTCTGGTCGACGATCTCGGCATCTTCGAGCGGGTCGAGATCAAGACCGCTGTCGTCCCCGAGACGGGGGAGGAGGGGATGCCGGCCGTCCTTGCGACCCGAGCGCCTCGGAACGGTCGGCCCACGATCCTGCTCTACGCGCACCACGACGTGCAGCCTGTCGGCGATGAGTCGCTGTGGGAGTCGCCGCCCTTCGAGCCGACGCTCCGCGACGGTCGGATCTACGGTCGCGGCGCCGCCGACGACAAGGCCGGGATCATGGCTCACCTGGGTGCGCTCCGCGCACTGAAAGAGGCGCTCGGTGACGACTTCGACCTCGGTGTGAACCTGTTCTTCGAGGGCGAGGAGGAGGCGGGATCCACGTCCTTCGCGCAGTTCCTGAGCGACAACGCCGATGCGCTCCGTGCCGATGTCATCGTCGTCGCGGATTCGGGCAACTGGGACTCCGAGACCCCGGCGCTGACGGTGTCGCTGCGCGGCAACGCGCGCTTCACTCTCGACATCGAGACGCTCGACCATGCCTCGCATTCGGGGATGTTCGGCGGGGCCGTTCCGGACGCGATGATGGCGGCCGTCACTCTTCTGGCGACCCTCTGGGACGAGGATGGTGCCGTGGCGGTCGAGGGACTGGAGTCCCGGGATGCCACGACCCCGCCCTATACCGAGGAGACGCTTCGGAGCGAAGCAGGACTGCCGGACGGAGTCTCGCCCATCGGGCGCGACGAGATCCTGAGCCGGATCTGGAACAAGCCGTCCATCACCATCACGGGGATAGACGCGCCGAGTGTCCGCAACGCCTCCAACACCCTGTCGCCGAAGGTCTCCGTCGTCATCAGCACCCGGGTCGCGCCGGGTCAGGCGGCGTCGGAGGCGTTCGACGCGATTGAGGCGCACCTGCGCGCGCACGCGCCGTTCGGAGCGCGCGTGAGTTTCCGCGACGTCGACTTCGGCAACCCTTTCCTCGTCGACACCTCGGGTCCGGCCGTCGAGAAGGCGCGCGCCGCTCTCGAGAGCGGATACGGCCGCACCCCTGTCGACATCGGCGTGGGCGGGTCCATCCCGTTCATCGCGGACCTCGTCCGGGAGTTCCCGGGCGCGGAAATCCTCGTGACCGGTGTGGAAGACCCTCACGCGCGGGCGCATAGTCCGAACGAATCGCTCCACGTCGACACGTTCCGCCACGCGCTGCTGTCCGAGGCGCTTCTGCTGGAATCCCTCGACGCGTCCGACTGATCCGCGCGGGCGGATCACCGCGTCGCCGGGCCGGACCGTGCGACGAGACGTAGAATCGACTCAGCACGCCGCCCCCGTTCCTGAAGAGCACTGGCGGCCCGACCATGGGGAGAGTCATGACCGACATCGCCACGCAGTCCACCGAGACCGTTCCCGCGCACGGCGTCGCCCTCACCGAGGCAGCGTCCGACAAGGTGAAGAGCCTGCTCTCGCAGGAGAACCGTGACGACCTGCGCCTGCGCGTGGCCGTGCAGCCGGGCGGATGCTCGGGCCTGATCTACCAGCTCTACTTCGACGAGCGTTACCTCGACGGTGACAAGACGGTCGACTTCGACGGCGTCGAGGTGATCGTCGACGACATGTCGGTGCCGTACCTCGACGGCGCGAAGATCGATTTCAAGGACACGATCTCGGAGCAGGGCTTCACGATCGACAACCCGAATGCTGCGGGCAGCTGCGCCTGCGGCGACAGCTTCCACTGATCCATCCCAGGTTCCCTCCCGGGCCCCGGCATCCTGAGCGGATGGCCGGAATCCCGTAAGAGGTTGCCCTAGACTGGCATGAGTCTGACCTTCATGTCCCCGAAAGGTGCACCGTGCGCGTCAACCGCCGACTCCGTTGGGTAGCCCTCCCGCTCGCGATCGCCTCCGCGGTCACGCTTGCGGCGTGCAGCCCCACGACAGCGAACGGCTTCCTCCCCGGCTTCGACGAGGGAGGCGGGCAGGCGACGAACCACACGTCGATGATCGCGGGCCTCTGGACCACGTCGTGGATCGTCGTCCTCGCCGTCGGTGTGATCACGTGGGCCCTGATGGGCTGGGCGGCGATCGCCTACCGTCGGCGCAAGGGGCAGTCGGGTCTTCCCGTCCAGCTGCGTTACAACATGCCGATCGAGATGTTCTTCACGATCACTCCGGTCATCCTCGTCCTGGGCTTCTTCGCCTTCACGGCGCGGGACCAGGCGATCCTCGAGACGCAGTACGAGAACCCCGACGTGTGCGTCACGGCGATCGGCAAGCAGTGGGCGTGGGACTTCCAGTACAACGGCAACAACTGCGATGACCCGCAGGACCCGGTGTGGACCATGGGCGTCCAGGCGCAGACCGACGCCGAGGGCAACATCACCAACGACATCCCCGAGCTCGTTCTGCCTGTGAACAAGAAGGTCACGCTGCAGCTCGAATCGCGCGACGTCATCCACTCGTTCTGGATCGTGGACTTCCTCTACAAGAAGGACATGTACCCCGGTCGCGAGAACTACTGGTCCTTCGAGCCCACGAAGGAAGGCACGTTCGTCGGCAAGTGCGCCGAGCTGTGCGGCCAGTACCACTCGATGATGCTCTTCAACGTGAAGGTCGTCTCCGAGTCCGAGTACGAGAACTACATCGCGTCGCTGAAGGCAAAGGGTCAGACCGGCGACATCGACGACGCATTCGACCGGCAACAGAACGCGCCCGGCACCGGCGCGCCCGCCGCTGAGGGAGCACACAACTGATGGCCACCATCGCACCTCCGGCCCCGACGCTTCCCCCTCGCCAGGCTGCGCTCCTCAGCAGCTCGCGCGTCGAGCACAAGGGCAACATCGTCGTCAAGTGGATCACCTCCACCGACCACAAGACGATCGGGTACATGTACCTGATCGCCTCGGTCCTGTTCTTCATGCTCGGTGGCGTCATGGCCCTGATCATCCGTGCCGAGCTCTTCGAGCCCGGCATGCAGATCGTGCCGACGAAGGAGCAGTACAACCAGCTCTTCACGATGCACGGCACGATCATGCTGCTGATGTTCGCGACGCCGTTGTTCGCAGGTTTCGCCAACGCGCTGCTGCCCCTGCAGATCGGTGCTCCCGACGTGGCGTTCCCGCGTCTGAACGCGTTCGCGTTCTGGCTCTTCACCTTCGGATCGACGATCGCCGTCGCCGGCTTCCTCACCCCGCAGGGTGCGGCGGCCTTCGGGTGGTTCGCTTACCAGCCGCTGGCAGGCGAGAGCTTCAGCCCCGGCGCCGGTGGTGACCTGTGGATGCTGGGTCTCGGCATGAGTGGTTTCGGCACGATCCTCGGTGGTGTCAACTTCATCACCACGATCATGACGATGCGAGCACCCGGTATGACGATGTGGCGTATGCCGATCTTCAGCTGGAACACCCTCGTCACCAGCATCCTGATCCTCATGGCGTTCCCGGTCCTCGCGGCGGCGATCTTCGCAGCTGCGGCGGACCGCATCCTCGGCGCTCACATCTACGACCCGGCCAACGGCGGCGTCCTGCTCTGGCAGCACCTCTTCTGGTTCTTCGGACACCCCGAGGTCTACATCATCGCCCTGCCGTTCTTCGGCATCGTGTCGGAGATCTTCCCGGTGTTCAGCCGCAAGCCGATCTTCGGATACAAGACCCTCGTCTACGCGACGATCGCGATCGCCGCACTCTCCGTCTCGGTGTGGGCCCACCACATGTACGTCACCGGCGCGGTCCTCCTGCCGTTCTTCGCGCTGATGACGATGCTCATCGCCGTCCCGACGGGCGTGAAGATCTTCAACTGGATCGGCACGATGTGGCGAGGTTCGATCACCTTCGAGACCCCGATGGTGTTCGCGCTCGGCTTCCTCGTCTCCTTCGTCTTCGGTGGTCTGACCGGCATCATCCTGTCGTCGCCCCCGCTCGACTTCCATGTGTCGGACTCGTACTTCGTCGTCGCGCACTTCCACTACGTCGTCTTCGGCACCGTCGTATTCGCGATGTTCGCCGGCTTCTACTTCTGGTGGCCCAAGTGGACCGGCAAGATGCTCAACGAACGTCTCGGCCTCGTGCACTTCTGGCTGCTGTTCATCGGATTCCACATGACCTTCCTCATCCAGCACTGGCTGGGAGCGGACGGCATGGTCCGCCGCTACGCGGACTACTCGGCAGCGGACGGATGGACCTGGCAGAACCAGGTCTCGACGATCGGGTCGATGATCCTTGCGGCATCCATGGTTCCGTTCCTCCTGAACGTCTGGATCACGGCTCGAACCGCACCGCGCGTCACGGTCAACGACCCGTGGGGCTACGGTGGTTCGCTCGAGTGGGCGACCAGCTGCCCGCCGCCGCGTCACAACTTCACGTCGATCCCGCGGATCCGCAGCGAGCGGCCCGCCTTCGACCTGAACCACCCCGAAGCCGGCATCCCCGTCGGCGTGGGTCCTGCGAAGGACGCACCCGACGCTCCGGTGGTCGATCTGTCGAACGGTGAGGTCAAGTAAGTGAAGACCAACGTCAACCTCTGGTGGGTGCTGTCGGCGTTCTTCGCCCTCGTCGCCGTCGTGTACGTCGGGTGGAACATCCTGGCCCACCCGCAGCTGCCGGTGTTCAACCGGATCGAGTGGGTCGGATCCGTCGGCCTGGTCTTCGTGACGATGATGGCCGCGATGATCGCGTTCTACTCCAGCCGCGTCGAGAAGGCTCAGGGCGGCACGCTGCCCGAGGACTCGCTGACGGCGGACATCGATGACGGTGACCCCGAGATGGGGGAGTTCTCGCCCTGGTCCTGGTGGCCACTCGTCCTCGCGGGCTCGGCAGCGATCGCCTTCATCGGGCTGGCTGTCGGAGAGTTCATGATCCCGATCGGCGTCGGCATCTTCGTCGTCGCCATCGTCGGCTGGGTTTACGAGTACTACCGGGGTTACTTCGCCCGCTGAGCCTCGCGTCTTCACGCAGGCGTCAGTTCGGACGTCGGTTCCCTTCTTCTCACAACGCCGTCCGCCGCAACCGTGGCGGACGGCGTTGGCGTTCGTCCGTACCGCGATCTCGTTTCGGCCGCGGATGCACGACCTCAGCGCCGTGGCTGCTGGGCACCGAAGGCCACCGGCCCGGCGGAGGTGGCCTCGACCCGCCCGCTCCGGAACCTCACTGCCGGCGGAAACGGTGAGGACGACTTCGGCGTGCGCGACTTCGGCAGGCGGCACCTGCGGCCGCCCGCCTTCCCTGCGAGCCTCGTCGCGCGAGAACGTGACCGCGGTGGTCTCTGCAGTTCGGGAGGATGCCGGACGGACTGGCGACGGCGTGAGGCGTTACGAGATCATGGCGCCGCGCGGACGGGCATGACCAGCGGGTCGAACCGGCGGGGGATCGGCCCACGGACATCCTCCACCGGCAGGCCCTCCCTCGCCCAGTACTCGAAGCCACCGACCATCTCCCGCACCGCGTAGCCGAGGCGTGCGAACTCGACCGCCCCGCGCGCGCCGCCATTGCATCCAGGGCTCCAGCAGTAGACGACGACCGGGACGTGCGGCGCGATCTCGGTCGCGGCCCGCGCCACGATCTCGCGATGGGGCATGTGGATCGCACCCGCAGCGTGCCCTTGATCCCACGCCTCGGCGTTGCGCACGTCGACGAGGACGAACTGTTGACTCGCCCGCTGTGCCGCATAGACGTCGCTCGGGTCGGTCTCGACGAGGAGTTTCGTCTCGAAGTAGGACAGGACGGATGCGGGGGAGAGGGTCATGACATCGACGCTACGGGCACGAGAAAGCGGCGGGGTCCGACCTTCCGGTCAGACCCCGCCGCTTTCCTGCCAGAGCGATCAGTCGCTCGGTCGGTTGTCCTTCTTGGGAGACTCCTCGTCCACCACGATGATGTTCGAGGGACGGTTGGCGGTCTCCGGGTTGTGTCCGTCGTCGATCGGGTGGAGCGGGGCATCCACGGCGCCGGCACGCTCGTGTGCGCCGCGGATCTCTTCCTGCTCCTCGTGATCGATGTGCTCGAGCTCGTGGTGCTGGTGAGCGATCGCCGCATTCACCTCGGCCTGCGTGACCGGGGACAGGCGGTCCTCGAAGAACCAGCGCGACAGCGACGCGCGGAAGTTCTCGTGCCACGGGATGCGGCCGTTGTCGTTCGGCCGGACGACCAGGGGCTCGTGAATCTCGAAGTCGATCAGCTTCACGCGCTCATAGGCGTCGACCGGCTGGTGGACCTCGATGTACTCGCCGCCGGGCAGGCGGACGATGCGACCTGACTCGTAGCCGTGGAGCGCGATTTCGCGGTCCTTCTTCTGCAGCGCGATCGCGATGCGCTTCGTGACGAAGTAACCGACGATCGGGCCGACGAACAGCAGCGCCTGCAACGTGTGGATCACGCCTTCCATCGTGAGGTGGAAGTGCGTCGCGATGATGTCCGACGAGGCCGCGGCCCACAGGACGGCGTAGAAGATGACACCGGCCACACCGATCGCGGTGCGCGTCGGGGCGTGACGCGGGCGCTGAGCGATGTGGTGTTCACGCTTGTCGCCGGTGACCCACGCCTCGATGAAGGGGTAGATCGCGACGAGGACGATGAACAGACCGAGCACGGCGACAGGCAGAAGGATGCCGAACGACCAGGTGTGGTCGAACAGGACCACGTCGAGGTTCGACGGTGCCAGACGCAGCGCGCCGTCGGCGAACCCGATGTACCAGTCGGGCTGAGTACCCGCCGAAACGGGGGAGGGGTCGTACGGTCCGTAGTTCCAGATCGGGTTGATCGTGAACATCGAGGCGATGAGCACGAGCACGCCGAACGTGATGAAGAGGAAGCCGCCCATCTTCGACATGTAGATCGGGACCATCGGGTAGCCCACGACGTTGTCGTTCGTGCGGCCGGGGCCGGCGAACTGCGTGTGCTTGTTGATGATCATCAGCATGAGGTGCGCCGCGATCAGGGCGATCAGGATCAGCGGGAGCAACAGGATGTGGAGGGTGTACAGGCGTCCGACGATCGCATTGCCGGGGAACTCCCCGCCGAAGAGGAGATACGAGGTCCACGTGCCGATCAGGGGGAGGCCCTTGATCATGCCGTCGATGATGCGGAGGCCGTTACCCGAGAGAAGGTCGTCCGGGAGCGAGTAGCCCGTGAAGCCGAGCGCCATCGCGAGGATGAACAGCACGAAACCGATCACCCAGTTGAGCTCGCGCGGCTTCCGGAACGCACCGGTGAAGAAGACACGGAGCATGTGCACGCCGATGGCGGCGATGAACAGCAGCGCGGCCCAGTGGTGGATCTGACGGACCAGGAGTCCGCCGCGGAGGTCGAACGAGATGTGGAGGGTCGACTCGAGGGCGGCCGACATCTCGATGCCACGCAACGGAACGTAGGCGCCGTCGTAGTGGGTCGGAGCCATCGACGCTTCGAAGAAGAAAGTCAGGAACGAGCCCGACAGGAAGACGACGACGAAGCTCCACAGAGCGATCTCGCCGAGCATGAACGACCAGTGGTCGGGGAAGATCTTGCGACCGATCTCCTTGACGAGGCCCGAGATGCTCGTGCGCTCGTCGATGTAGTTCGCCGTCGCGCCGATGAACCGGCCGCCGAGGGGCTTGTCGGCCGGCGTGGCGAGGGCGGTCGCCGGCGCTGATTCAGTCGAGGTGCTCAATGACGCTCCCAGAAGCTGGGCCCAACGGGCTCTTCGAAGTCGCTCTTGGCGACGAGGTAGCCCTCTGCGTCCACGGTGATCGGCAGCTGCGGGAGCGGCCGCGCGGCAGGGCCGAAGATGACTTCGGCACCGCGCGACACGTCGAACTGCGACTGGTGGCAAGGGCAGAGAAGGTGGTGGGTCTGCTGCTCGTACAGCGCGACGGGGCATCCGACGTGCGTGCAGACCTTCGAGTACGCCACGATCCCGTCGTAGGACCAGTCGAGGCGGTTGTACTCGGCGGGGAGCTGCTCGGGGAGCAGACGCATGAGGAGGACGATTGCTTTCGCCTTCTCCTCCAGGTAGCCCTCGAGGTGACCGAGATCCTTGAGGGACTCGGGGATGACATGGACCGCTGATCCCAGCGCGACGTCAGCCGCGCGGATGGGCAGGCCGGAAGGGTCGTGCGCGAGACGCTCGCCTTCCGTCCACATGGTGTGCTTCAGGAGGGCGACCGGGTCACCGGCCAGCGGGTTCTCCTCGGAGGAGTGCGGAGCGAGGCCCCGGAAGAGCGTCACGCCGGGGACGATCGACGCGACGACCGCCGCGATGAGACCGCCTCGGATAGCGGTGCGACGACCGAAGCCGGATTCTTCGTTCGCCTCACGGAAGACGTTGACGGCCGCTTCGCGCGTCGACTCCTTACCGCGGGTCGAGTGTCGCGCCTCGATGTGCTCCTTGTCGGGCATGATCGCCTTCGACCAGTGGATCGCAGCGATGCCGATGGTCAGCAGAGCGAACCCGATGCCGAGGCCGATGAAGAGGTTGTTGCTCCGGATGTCTCCGAATTCACCGCTTTCGATCGGGAAGAGCATGTACGCCGCGACGGCCCAGAGGCTGGCGGCGAGTGAGATGTAGAACAGCGTGTAGACGGTGCGGACCGCGCGGCTCATCGCCGCCGGGTCCTTGTCGGTCATCCGCTCACGGTGGGGCGGCAGACCGGGGTTCTGCACGGGGTCGGCGACCGCGACGACGAGTCCCGACGAAGGCTGGTGAGCCTTCTCGAGCGCCTGCGGCTCTTCCTCGTGTGACATTGTGCTCCTCGTCCTGGAATTCTTCGTCAGTGTTACGTCAGTTGGACTTCGCGGTGATCCACACCGAGATGCCGATCAGTGTGCCGATGCCGAAGATCCAGATGAACAGGCCTTCGGAGACCGGGCCGAGGGAGCCGAGGGTGAAACCACCCACGGGCTCGCTCTTCTGCAGGTACATGAGCGACGAGATGATGTCGCGCTTCTCATCGGGCGTGATCGTCATGTCGTTGAACACCGGCATGTTCTGCGGGCCGGTGACCATCGCGGCGTAGATGTGCAACGGGCTGGTCTTGGTCAGCGCGGGGGCGTACTTGCCCTCGGTCAACGCGCCACCGGCTGCGGCGACGTTGTGGCACATCGCGCAGTTGATGCGGAACAGTTCCGCGCCTTGGGTGAGGTCGCCCTCCCCGTCGAGGATCCGCTTGTCGGGATAGGTCGGGCCGGGTGCGACCGACTGGACCCACGAGGCCATCGCCTTGATCTGGTCTTCCGTGAACTGCGGAGCCTTCTGCGGGGCCTGCGGGCCCTGGGCCTGCAGCGGCATGCGGCCCGTGGAGACCTGGAACTCGACCGACAGCTCTCCGACGCCGTACAGCGACGGGCCGTCAGCCGTTCCCTCGAGGTCGAGGCCGTGGCAGGTCGCGCAGTTGGCCTGGAACAGCTTCTTGCCGTCCTCGACGGTCAGCGTTGATGCCGAGTCGCTCGAGGATGTCGAAGCCATCGCTGCAGACGCGCCGGCGTAGATGCCACCCGTCAGCAGCAGGCCGACGCCAATCAGAGCGGCGGCCGCCCACTTGCTGCGACGGCCCGTCTGCCGACGCGGGGTCTTGGATGCCATTGAGGAACTCAGCTCCGCTCTGTATTACCGGATGAAGTAGATGACGGCGAAGAGGATGATCCACACGACGTCGACGAAGTGCCAGTAGTAGGACACGACGATCGCGGAGGTCATCTCCTTCCGGCCGAAGTTCTTGACCGCGAACGCACGGCCGATGATGAGGAGGAAGGCGATGAGGCCACCCGTCACGTGCAAGGCGTGGAAACCGGTCGTGATGTAGAAGGCGGAGGCGTAGGAGTCCTCGCTGATCGGCAGGCCTTCGGCGACCAGGGTCGCGTACTCCCACACCTGGCCCGAGACGAAGACGGCGCCCATGATGAACGTCAGGTAGAACCACTCGACCATGCCCCACTGGCGGAAGTTCCAGATCGAACCGCGGCGGTAGGGCTGGAAACGCTCGGCGGCGAAGACGCCGGCCTGGGCGGTGAACGAGGACAGCACCAGGATGAGCGTGTTGACGGCCGCGAACGGCACATTCAGCAGCTCGGTGCGGCTGGCCCACAGCTCCGGCGAGGTGTTGCGGATCGTGAAGTAGATGGCGAAGAGGCCGGCGAAGAACATGACCTCGCTGCCCAGCCACACGATCGTGCCGACGGCAACGGGGTCCGGTCGTTTCACCGAACGCAGCGCCTGGTTGTATGTCGCGGGAGTGGTCGTCACGCTCCCCATTATGGCCGATGTTGGGGGAGGGTTTCGCATTCCTGAAGGTACTTCCGTCTTTCCTTGCCGTCAGGGCGGCCGATGGGCCCGCCGGGAGTCGCCTGTCAGAGTGCTGAGTAGGATCGGGGGTCATGGCGGACATGTACTCCTGGCCCGAGATCCTCACCACGGTGCTGGACGGGAAGGACCTCAGCGTGTCCGAATCGACCTGGGCGATGCGTCAGGTGATGCAGGGGGACGCGACGCCCTCGCAGCTCGCCGGCTTCCTGGTCGGTCTTCGCGCGAAAGGCGAGACTGTCGATGAGATCGTCGGCTTCCGGGACGCCATCCTCGAGGCGGCAGTGCCTCTCCCGGTGCGGGCTGACGTGCTCGACATCGTCGGCACCGGCGGTGATCGTTACGGGACAGTGAACGTCTCGACGACCGCGTCGGTCGTCGTGGCGGCCAGCGGCATCCCGGTCGTCAAGCACGGCAACCGCGCGTCGAGTTCGAAGTCGGGCTCGTCCGACGTGTTGGCGGCACTCGGCGTCGACCTCGCCCAGTCCCCGGAGCGGGTCGCTCAGGTGCTCGACGAGGTGGGCATCACATTCGCGTTCGCGTCGGCGTTCCACCCCGGCTTCCGGCACGCGGGGCCGACGCGCGCTGAGCTCGGCATCCCGACCGTGTTCAACTTCCTCGGGCCACTCTGCAATCCGGCGCGTGCCGAGGCGAACGCAGTCGGCGTCGCCCATCTCGACCGCGTCCCGCTGATCACCGGCGTGTTCCAGACCCGCGGGGCGACAGCGCTGGTCTTCCGCGGGGATGACGGCTTGGATGAGCTCACGACGACCGGCCACAGCCGGGTGTGGGAGATCAGCCGCGGCGATGTGCGCGAGCATGACCTCGATCCTCGGGATCTCGGCATCCCTCGTGCGGAGATCGCGGACCTGCTCGGCGGCGATGCGATCCACAACGCGGGTGTCGTGCGGCGGGTTCTGGACGGCGAGGCGGGGCCGGTGCGCGACATCGTCCTGTTGAACGCGGCCGCCGGGATCGTGTCGTACCGCCTGTTCCGGGATGCCGCCGAGCTGCAACGCCCCTTCGTGGAACGCCTTGCGGACGCATACGCCGAGGCGACGGCGGCGGTCGACTCCGGTGCCGCCCGCGCGAAGCTCGACGCCTGGGTCGCCGCGAGCGGACGCTGAGACGGTCATGGACCCTGTCGAGGCGCTCACCGAGATCGCGGAGCTCCTCGAGCGCGACCGGGCCTCGCGGTACAAGTCCAAGGCGTTCCGCACTGCGGCTCAGACTCTCACCGGGTTGAGCGCCGACGAGCGGGCGGACGTGGGTCGACTCCGATCACGCAAGGGCATCGGAGACTCCACGTACAAGGTGATCGCAGAGGCTCTCTCAGGGCGGGTTCCGGCGTATCTCGCCGAACTGCGCGAACGCGTCGCGCCCGTGGAGCCTTCCGGCCTTCGCATGCTCCTGCGCGGTGACCTTCACGCGCACTCCGACTGGTCCGACGGGCTGACGCCGATCGATCTCATGGTCGACGCGGCCCGCACCCTCGGGCACGAGTACCTGGCGTTGACCGATCACTCGCCCCGGCTGCGCGTCGCGCGCGGGCTGTCGGCGGAGCGCTTGCGGGAGCAGCTGGACCTGATCCCGGACTTCTCCGACGACTCGTTCACGCTCCTGAGCGGCATCGAGGTCGACATCCTCGATGACGGTTCACTCGATCAGACGGATGACCTGCTGCGATCGCTCGATGTCGTGGTCGCCTCCGCGCATTCGGCCCTGCGCATGGAGCGGGCGTCGATGACGCGCCGACTCGTCGCTGCGGCATCCGATCCTCGCGTGGACGTCCTCGGTCACGTGACCGGGCGACTCGTGTCGGGGTCGCGGGGAACGCGTCCGCCGTCGGTCTTCGATGCGCGAGCAGTGTTCGAGGCGTGCGCGGAGCACGGCACCGCGGTCGAGATCAACTCGCGTCCTGAGCGGGAGGACCCGCCGGACGACCTGCTCGCGCTCGCGTTGGAGATCGGATGCCTGTTCTCCATCGATTCCGATGCGCACGCGCCCGGACAGCTGTCGCTCCTCGACCACGGGGCTGCGCGAGCTGAACGTGCGGGGGTGCCGGCGGAACGGATCGTCACCACGTGGCCGTTGACGCGGCTGCGCGAATGGAAAGCCACCCGCTGAGTCGTCAGGACCGGTTGGTCAGAGCGTCCGCCGCGCGGGTGATGGAAGAGCCGAGCGACCAGGCTTCCGCGAGCGTGTCGACGTCCGCTCTGCCCGGGGCGGTGATCCGAGAGTCGGGGGCGGGGAGTGGGAGGTCTCGCACCACCTCGACCACACGCAGTGCGACGTCCAGATAATCCGAGGCGGCCAGGATCTTCGTTCGCACTCCCGCGCTCATGCCCTCTCCCGCCTCGGCCGCCCGTCGGATGCCCGCGAGGTCGCCGTGTGCAGCGAGAAGGGTGGCGGCGGTCTTCTCGCCCACGCCCGCAACGCCGGGCAGGCCGTCCGAGGCATCCCCGCGCATCGCGGCGAAGTCCGCGTACTGCGAGGGCAGGATGCCGTACTTGGCGACGATCGCGGCATCCGTCAGCTCTTCGAGCTTGCTCATCCCGCGGCCGGTGTAGATGACGCGGATGCCGCGGGCGTCGTCGACGAGTTGGAAGAGGTCGCGGTCGCCGGTGATCACGTCGACCGGGATGGTGCTCGTCGAGGCGAGCGTCCCGATGACGTCGTCGGCTTCGTGCTCCGAAGCGCCGATGATGGGGATGCCGAGCGTGCCGAGCGTTTCGCGGATCACGGGCACCTGGATCTCGAGCGGATCCGGGATCTCTTCGACGTCCGGTGCCGCGGCCACGGACTCGGCGACGCGGTGTGCCTTGTAGGACGGGATGAGGTCGACGCGCCACTGCGGCCGCCAGTCGTCGTCCCAGCATGCGACCAGGTGGGTCGGCTCGTAGGTGGTCACGAGCTTCGCGATCATGTCGAGGAACCCGCGCACCGCATTCACGGGGCGGCCATCGGGGGCCTTGACTGTGTCGGGCACACCGTAGAAGGCGCGGAAGTAGAGGCTCGCGGAGTCCAGCAGCATGAGGCGTTCGGTCACGCGCTCATCCTCGCACTCAGCAGCCGGGACCGCCCGGGTCCTCGTCGCAGGTGCGCTGCACGAGGGCGGTCTCGACGTCGACGATCCGGATGACGGTGGTCGGTGTGTCGATTTGGAGCAGACCGGCGATGGGGAACCAGCCGCCGCCGGCATCCGCCTCGGCCGCGTAGCGAATCGTGGCGCCCGCCTGGTACTCACCTGCCGCGTCGTAGCTGTGGCTGGTGTCGGTCGCGGTGAACTGGGGAACGCCGAGGTCTTCCCATGACGTGCCGGCGGTCCTGGTCTCCCGCACGGCGCCATCGCCATACGCGAAGGCGTACGAGACGGGCGTGAAGCGGACTGTGACCGGGATGTCGAAGATCTCGCCCCTGACGACGTGCTGCTCGGCGCCCACAACGAAGTTGGTGGGCATCCCCACGACACCCATGCCGTCGGGTTCACCGACGATCGGCGGCGGCGCGGGCGCGAACTCCGCGACGTCCTGGATGGTCGCCGTCGTCGGGTCGGGTGCGACGGGGGCGTCGGGTTCGGCCGGTGGCAGCTCGGCCTGTTCGGTGCCGGGGATCGGTGCGCCGCCCGGCGCGACGGAGGCGCCCGCGCACGCCTGGTTGAACGCGCATTCCGCGAGCCACTCGTCGCGGGTCCGGCCGCCGGGGTAGACGGCGTCGGGGTTCGGTGGCGGAGGAGGCGCGATCGACGAGCCGCCGCCGCGAGGGCCGCTCTGCGGACGATCGGGGGACGACGACTCACCGCGGGTCGCTCCGATAGAGACGGATGACCCGTTGTTCGAGGTCTCGCACGTGGTGACCCACCCGCCTCCACTGCAGGCGCTCGAGGACTGTGGCACCTGTGCAAGGGGAGCGAGGGCAACTAGCATCGCGACGACTCCCGTCAGCATGCCGGCTGTCCATCGCGTCCGTCGAGAGCGATGATCTTGAACTCGCCCTGGCTAGCGTCTCGTTGCAGTGTGACCAGAACGCTTTGAACGTCGGGGCGTTCAGCCGCGACGACGGACTTTCCCGCAGGATCCTTCACGTCGACCTGGGAAACGTCGACGCAGCTGGCCAAGCGCGCGCGGCCGGTCCCCGGGTCCCAGTCGACCGGCTCAAGTACCGTCAGTTTCGACTGGCCGGCGACCGTCAAGTCGTCCGCGTGATAGGCGCTCAAGGTTCTGCGCTCCTGGTCAGCCGCATCGCCCGACGTCAGCGCGTACACGGGCTCGAAGGTCGCCGGGTCGGACAAATCGACATCATTCAGAGCGTCGACGTACGCACGGTAGGTCGCCTCCGCGGCGGCGAAGGCCTCCTCCTCAGAGGCGAACCCGGTCGATGTCGGCGACGGCGTGGGGGAGGCGGTCGGGGCGCACGCCGAGAGGGCGGCGGCGAGAGCGGTCGCGGCCAGCAGCGCTGCGGTGCGTCGAGCGATCATGCGACCACGGTAGTGAACCCGCATCGCTTCTCCACGGGTTGTCCACAGCGCGTAGGCTCACTCGGGTCTTTGTTCCGTGTGGGGAGGAATCATGTCGTTCGGGGCCGCGGCATCCGCTCATCGAGGGCGTCGACTCGCCGCCGAGGCGGCGTGTCCGTGCGGTCGGCGCGATTTCGGTTCCTGCTGCGGGCCGGTGCTCGACGGGCAGGCGGCCGAAACGCCCGAGGACCTCATGCGGTCGCGGTACACCGCGTTCGCGCTCGGCGACGCCCGGCACCTCGTCGACACGTGGTTCCCGGGAACTCGGCCCGACGACCTGACGATCGATCCCGACACGGAGTGGATGGGGCTCGTCGTCCTCGATTCGGACACCGCGTCGGACGGCCGCTCCGGCCGCGTGCGATTCCGCGCGTCCTGGCGCGAGGGCGCCGCCCGCGAAGTCGCGACGATGGAGGAGGACAGCCGCTTCGTCCGCCGGGTCGGACGCTGGTACTACGTGGATGCCCTCTGATAGCATGGAGCGTCGCACGCGTGGCTCATCCGCCGTGCGCTCGCGACATCGCAACGACAACCACTCTGCTCCGAGCGGCTGCCGCACGTCCTCGTGCGGACGAGCCCCGGAGCCTGATCACAACACCATCCAAGGACAACCCCCTACATGACTAACGCAACGACCGCCCCGGCCACCAAGCAGGTCGCCATCAACGACATCGGATCTGCTGAGGACTTCCTGGCCGCGGTCGAGAAGACCCTGAAGTTCTTCAACGACGGAGACCTCATCGAAGGCACCGTCGTGAAGATCGACCGCGACGAGGTCCTCCTCGACGTCGGCTACAAGACCGAGGGCGTCATCCCCTCGCGCGAACTGTCGATCAAGCACGACGTCGACCCCAACGAGGTCGTCAACGTCGGCGACCAGGTCGAGGCTCTCGTCCTCCAGAAGGAGGACAAGGAAGGCCGCCTGATCCTCTCCAAGAAGCGCGCACAGTACGAGCGTGCCTGGGGAGACGTCGAGAAGATCAAGGAGAACGACGGCGTCGTCACCGGTTCCGTCATCGAGGTCGTCAAGGGTGGCCTCATCGTCGACATCGGCCTCCGCGGCTTCCTGCCCGCGTCGCTCATCGAGCTGCGCCGCGTCCGCGACCTCACGCCGTACCTCGGCCAGGAGATCGAGGCGAAGATCCTCGAGCTCGACAAGAACCGCAACAACGTGGTCCTCTCGCGCCGCGCTCTGCTCGAGCAGACGCAGTCCGAGTCGCGCTCGAACTTCCTCAACAACCTCCACAAGGGCCAGGTCCGCAAGGGCACCGTCTCGTCGATCGTCAACTTCGGTGCGTTCGTCGACCTCGGTGGCGTCGACGGTCTCGTCCACGTCTCGGAGCTTTCGTGGAAGCACATCGAGCACGCATCCGAGGTCGTCGAGGTCGGCCAGGAGGTCACCGTCGAGATCCTCGAGGTCGACCTGGACCGCGAGCGCGTCTCGCTGTCGCTGAAGGCGACGCAGGAGGACCCGTGGCAGGTCTTCGCCCGTACCCACGCAATCGGTCAGGTTGCTCCGGGCAAGGTCACCAAGCTCGTTCCGTTCGGTGCGTTCGTCCGCGTCGCTGACGGCATCGAGGGCCTCGTGCACATCTCCGAGCTCTCGGGCAAGCACGTCGAGCTCGCCGAGCAGGTCGTCTCCGTCGGTGAAGAGGTCTTCGTCAAGATCATCGACATCGACCTCGAGCGTCGCCGCATCTCGCTCTCGCTCAAGCAGGCCAACGAGTCTGTCGACCCCAACGGCACCGAGTTCGACCCGGCGCTCTACGGCATGGTCACCGAGTACGACGAGAACGGCGAGTACAAGTACCCCGAGGGCTTCGACCCCGAGACCAACCAGTGGAAGGAAGGCTTCGACGAGGCCCGCCTCGCCTGGGAGGCCGAGTACGCGGCTGCTCAGGGTCGCTGGGAGGCTCACAAGGCCGCTGTCGCCAAGGCTCTCGAGGCCGAGGCTGCTGCTCCCGCCGACTCGGGCTCGTCGTCCTTCTCGTCCGAGGTCTCCGGCGGCGCCGGCACCCTCGCCGACGACGAGGCGCTCGCTGCTCTTCGCGAGAAGCTGTCCGGTCGCTGATCGACAACACCTGAATCGAGGGGTCGGAGCCGTGTGCTCCGGCCCCTCGGTCGTTGTACCGACGGATGCCGACGGGCCTGGCGCCCGGTAACGTGCAGGTGTGGCCCAAGAGAACGAAGGATCGACCGCGGATCGATCGTCGTCCGACCGGGCGGCTACGCGTGTGCATCGCTTCTTCGACGCCCCGTCGCGTCAGCTCCCGCTGACCGAGCTCCGGGACAGGGTCGCCGCCAACAATCAGATTCTCCTGACGGCGATCGTGGCGGCGATCTTCCTATCGGGTCTGCCCAGCGGATGGCTCGCCGATGCTCCGCAGTTCGCGCCCGGCGTCATCATCGTCGTCGTCGCTGCCCTTGCGAGTCTGGCCGTCCCCTGGTCACGGCTCCACCCGTCCTGGGTCGCAGTCATCCCTCTCCTCGACATCGTCGCGATCGGGCTCATGCGCACGTCGGACGTGCCGGGGATCGGTCTGCTCTGGGCGTTTCCGACGATGTGGCTGTCCTCGATGGGTCGACTGTGGTTCATCGTCGCCTGCGTCGGTTCCATCGGCTCGTACTGGGTCGCTCTGCTGTTCGTTCCCGACTTCCAGCTCACCTGGGCGGTCATCGTCCTCCCGGCCGTCGTCATAGCCATCGGGGCATCCACCTACAACTCGACACGTCGTTTCCTCGCTCAGCGTGTCCTGCTCGATCGTCAGGCGCAGCGCCTCACGGCGGCGCTCCGTCACGCGAGTCGACAGGAGCAACTGCTGACGGAGGTCCTCGACACCGTCGATTTCGGCGTCCTTCGCGTGGGCGCCGACGGCGAGATCACCTTCGTCAACGACGCCCTCGGTCGGTTCCAGCAGCGGATCCCCGGATTCGGCAGGGCCGATGGTGGCGAGCTGATCTTCGCCGCCGACGGGGAGACACCGCTGGCGACCGAGGATCGTCCGCTGTCCCGCATCATCCGGGGGGAGACCTTCAGCGACGTCGTCGTCTGGTACGCGGTCTCGGACTCCCGCCGTGCGGCTCTGAGTCTGACGGCGCGGCGCATGCGGGATGCCGACGGCAATCCGGCGGGCGTGGTCCTCGTCGCGCGCGACGTGACCGACGAGCGCACGGCGCTCAAGGCGCGGGACAGTCTGGTCGCTTCCGTCTCGCACGAATTGAGGACACCGCTCACGTCGATCCTCGGCTACCTGGAGCTCGTCCTCGACACCGAGGACCTCTCCGAATCGGTGCGCCGTCAGGTGGACGTCGCGTACCGGAACAGTGAAAGGCTGCTCGGCATCGTGTCCGGCATCCTGGCGGCGTCCACGGCGTCGCGGATGTCAGCGGAAGTGACGATCTCACCCGTGATGCACGACCTGGGGTCCGTCGTTCGGGCATCGGCATCCGACCTCACACCGATCGCCCGCGAGCGCGCCATCCGGATCGAGTCCGACGACGTGCTGGAGACCCCGGCCTTCGTCGACCCCGCCCGGATCCGTCAGGTAGCCGACAACCTCATCAGCAACGCCATCAAGTTCAACCGGGACGGCGGCTCGATCACCCTCAGCAGCTCCACGGACGGTGATGTCTCGTGGTTCCTCGTGCGCGACACCGGGATCGGTCTGACGCCCGAGGATCAGGATCGGCTGTTCGAGCGGTTCTTCCGAGCGGAGTCCGGCGTTGCAGGGACAGGGCTGGGGCTCGCCATCAGCCGGGAGATCGTCCGGGCGCACGGCGGCGACATCACCGTGACCTCGACCAAGGGCAAGGGTACGACGTTCATGGTCCGGCTGCCGGCGAGGGCAGCCGTCGCGGGCTCGGCAGGGAAGGGCGAAGGATGACACTGGATCTCTTCTCGGTGACGGTCATGACGGCGCTCGTCGCCTTCGTCGCCACCGGCATCTTCGTCATCGAGACGCTGCGCCGCCGCGACGCCGGGGCGGGGCGTCTGTGGGCGGTCGCATACTTGTGCGGCACGGCCACGTCGTTCGCCTACATCACCTGGGCGGCGGGCATCGGGGGAGCGGTGGCGATCGCCATCGGGAACTCCGCGTTCGCCCTCACGCCTGCGTTCATGTGGCTGGGGAACCGCCGCTTCAACGACCGCCCCATCGGATGGTCGTCGGTGATCGTCGGTGCCCTCGCCGTGACCACGTTCCTCGCCGCCGTCATCCGCGTCCCGGTCGAGGGCGCGTGGGGCGGATGGGCCGTCATGGCCGCCCATATCGTGGTGTTCTTCCTGGCCGGCGGCTGGGAGGCGATGCGTCGACCCATGGGCCGTATCGGCAACGCCCACCTCCTGTCGGTGGTCCTGTTCGCCGGGGCGGCCTTCTACGGGGCTCGCCTCCTCGTCTTCGTCCTCGACGGTCCCGAGGGGACCTTCTTCCTGACATGGTTCGGTTCCATCTCGGCCAACATCGCGACCGTCGTCCTGACGATGGTCGCCGTCGTGGTCACCTCCATCCTGCGCGCGGCGAAGAGCGCGACCCAACGGTACGAATGGCTCAGCGAGAACGGCGTCGCGGCCGACGGCATCCTGTTGGGGCGCACCTACCGCGACGCGCTGCGAGACATGACCGAACGTGCCGGGTGGCGCCGGGAACTCGTCAGCGTGATCATCGTGCACGTCGACGGACTGGACGAGATGGCGGCCGCGTTCGGGTCGGATGCTGCGGACGAGCTCGCGGCGCAGTGGCGGCGGTCGGTCCGGCGTCACGCGCCGGCATCGGCTTTCGTCGGGGAGGACGGTGACGCCACGTTGGCCGTGTGCGGCGTGGCGACGACCGCGGCGGACGCACGGCGGCAGGGTGCGGCGATCTACCGAGGGTGCATCGACGACCTCGCCGACAACCCGACGGGTCTTCTTCCGGTCGTCGGAATCGGCGTCGGGCTGACGGAGACGGTCGGCTACGACCCGACCGTCCTGATGAACGCCGCTCGGGAGGCGGCGATGCGAGCCTCTCGGAGCCTCGAGGCATCCGTCTTGTTCGGCGGTCTCGAGGAAGCGCGTTCGCACCTGGCCTGACGCAGCCGTGGCATCCTCGGAGGGTGCCTCTCATCGCGCTGACCGGCGGAATCGCCTCGGGGAAGTCCACCATCGCTCGCCGGCTCGCCGAACACGGTGCCGTGGTCGTCGACGCCGACGCGCTCGTCCGAGAGGTGCAGCGACCCGGCTCGCCGGTCCTCGATGCGATCGCAGCCGAATTCGGAGTCGACATGGTGGCCCCGGGCGGCGAGCTGGACCGGGCCGGACTCGCGTCACGCGTGTTCGGCGACCCGGATGCCGTCGGTCGCCTCAACGCGATCGTCCACCCCGCGGTGCGCGCCGAGTCCGCCCGACGCTTCCGCGCCGCTCTCGATGCGGACGCGGACGCGGTCGTCGTCTACGACGTGCCCCTCCTGCTGGAGGCGCGCGCGGAGGATCCGTGGGAGCTGATCGTCGTGGCGCACGCTCCGGCGGAGCTGCGCCGGGAGCGGCTCCTCTCGCTGCGCGGCATGACCCCCGCTGACGCGGATGCACGGATGGCCGCCCAGGTGGACGACGCGAGGCGGTTGGCGATCGCCGATGTCGTCATCGACACAGCCGGTTCTCTCGACGAGACGATCGCGCAGACCGACGAGCTCTGGAACCGCCTCACCGCCTGATCGCGCTCCGCACGCCGACGGCGAACGACGGAGCCGGTGTCGGAGGTCCGGCCTACGCTGGATCCATGCAGACCACGCGATCCGTTCGGCCGTTCGAGGTCATCAGCGAGTACGTCCCCAGCGGCGACCAGCCGCAGGCGATCGCCGATCTCGCCGCGCGCATCAACGCGGGCGAGACGGACGTCGTGCTGCTCGGCGCGACGGGTACCGGCAAGTCCGCGACCACGGCGTGGCTCATCGAGCAGGTCCAGCGGCCGACACTCGTGATGGCTCACAACAAGACGCTCGCGGCGCAGCTCGCGAACGAATTCCGCGATCTCCTGCCGAACAACGCGGTCGAGTACTTCGTCAGCTACTACGACTACTACCAACCCGAGGCCTACGTTCCCCAGACGGATACCTTCATCGAGAAGGACTCCTCGATCAACGCCGAGGTGGAGCGGCTGCGCCACTCGACGACGAACTCGCTGCTGAGTCGGCGCGACGTGGTCGTGGTGTCGACCGTCTCGTGCATCTACGGCCTCGGCGCCCCGGAGGAGTACCTCCGGGCGATGGTCGCCCTGCAGGTGGGGGAGCGGTACGACCGCGACGCCCTCATCCGCAAGTTCATCGCGATGCAGTACAACCGCAACGACGTCGACTTCTCGCGCGGTAACTTCCGCGTGCGGGGCGACACCATCGAGATCATTCCGGTGTACGAGGAGTTCGCCGTGCGGATCGAGCTCTTCGGCGACGAGATCGAAGCGCTGTACATGCTGCACCCGCTCACAGGCGATGTGGTGCAGAAGCTCGAGAGCGTCCCGATCTTCCCGGCATCCCACTACGTCGCCGGTACCGAAACGGTCCAGCGCGCCATCGGCACGATCGAGCACGAGCTCCAGGAGCGGCTGAAAGAGTTCGAGTCGCAGGGCAAGCTCCTCGAGGCGCAGCGACTGCGCATGCGCACGACATTCGACCTCGAGATGCTGCAGCAGCTCGGGTTCTGCTCGGGCATCGAGAACTATTCGCGTCACCTCGACGGCCGGATGCCGGGCGAGGCGCCGCACACGTTGCTCGACTTCTTCCCCGACGACTTCCTGTTGGTCATCGACGAGTCCCACGTGACCGTGCCGCAGATCGGTGCGATGTACGAGGGGGATGCCTCCCGCAAGCGCACCCTCGTCGACCACGGGTTCCGGTTGCCGAGCGCGATGGACAACCGTCCGTTGCGCTTCGACGAGTTCAAGCAGCGCATCGGCCAGAGCGTCTACCTGTCGGCGACCCCCGGGAAGTACGAGATGGGGATCGCCGACGGTGTGGTCGAGCAGATCATCCGTCCGACGGGTCTCATCGACCCCGAGATCATCGTCAAGCCGTCGAAGGGGCAGATCGACGACCTGCTCGAAGAGATCCGAGTACGGGTCGATAAGGACGAGCGCGTACTGGTGACGACGCTGACGAAGAAGATGGCGGAGGAGCTCACCGACTTCCTCGGCGAGCACGGCGTGCGGGTGCGTTACCTGCACTCGGACGTCGACACGCTCCGCCGCGTCGAGCTGTTGACCGAGCTGCGCCAGGGCGTCTACGACGTGCTCGTCGGCATCAACCTCCTTCGAGAGGGTCTCGACCTCCCCGAAGTGTCACTCGTGGCGATCCTGGATGCCGACAAGGAGGGATTCCTCCGGTCGGGGACATCTCTCATCCAGACGATCGGTCGTGCGGCGCGAAACGTGTCAGGTGAAGTGCACATGTACGCCGACAAGATCACCGACTCGATGGCGGCCGCGATCGAGGAGACCGAACGACGTCGCGAGAAGCAGATCGCCTACAACCTCGAGCACGGCATCGACCCGCAGCCGCTGCGGAAGAAGATCGCGGACATCACCGACGCCCTCGCCCGAGAGGCGAGCGACACGCGCGACATGATGGACAGCCGCGGCAAAGGCAAGACGAAGTCGGGCAAGGGCAAGAGCCCGACACCACAGCTCCGCCGCGAGGGGATCGCCGCGGAGGGGGCGAACCAACTCGAGGCCACGATCGAAGATCTCACCCGGCAGATGCTGGCGGCTGCCGACGAACTGAAGTTCGAGCTCGCGGGGCGTCTTCGCGACGAAGTGCAAGACCTCAAGAAGGAGCTGCGGGCGATGGAGCGGGCAGGTCACGCCTGACCGGGCGATGGAGCGGGCAGGTCACGCCTGACCGGGCGCTGCGAGCGCGGTCAGGGACAGTGCATGAGGGGGCGCTCGCCGGTGCGGTCGAACGTGTGCTGAGACATCGGCCGGCCGCATAGGGGGCACGCGCGCTCGGTACGCACCGGTTCCGGCTCGGTCTCGTACGGGCCGACGGATGCAGGGCCGGCGTACCGGATGAGACGACTGTTCCACCACTTGTAGAAGCCGCCTGCTGCGCGGATGCGTTGACGGAGTGGGGGTCGAGGTTCCCGGTCATCGTCCATAATGATTAGTGTACTAACTATTAGTGGGATGAGGATCGGAATGAACGACGACGTGTTGAGGCTGGAGAGCCAGCTCTGCTTCGCGATCGTGACCGCGGCACGCAACGTCGTCTCGATCTACCGTCCGATCCTCGAGCCCCTCGGTCTCACCCACCCGCAATACCTGGTGATGCTGGCGCTGTGGGAGAAAGACCCGCAATCGCTGCGAGAGCTGGCAGCTGTTCTGGCCGTGGAACCCGCCAGCCTGTCCCCGACGATCAAACGCCTGGAGTCGCAGGGGCGTGTGGTGCGTCGGCGTCGCGCGACCGACGAGCGTGTCCTGGACATTGCGCTGACGGACGAGGGTCGCGCCCTTCGCGAGAGCGCGCTGGACGTTCCGCGACAGGTGATGGAGCGCGTCGGGCTCGCCGCCGACGACGTCGAGCGCCTCCGGGACGGGTTGCAGCCCTTCGCCGGGAGCCGCACGACGGTAGCGGACTGATCGCCCGGAGCGAAGACCGGAGCCGGTGTCGGTGGCCCAACCTAGGATTGTTCGGTGCCCATCGTCCCCGTTCCCCACGCCTCCAAACTCAGTGTCCGCGGCGCCCGCGTCCACAATCTGAAGAACGTCGACCTCGAGATCCCGCGCGATTCGTTGGTCGTCTTCACCGGCTTGTCCGGGTCGGGCAAATCGAGTCTCGCCTTCGACACGATCTTCGCCGAGGGTCAGCGGCGGTACATCGAGTCGCTCAGCTCCTACGCGCGGCAGTTCCTGGGGCAGGTGGACCGTCCGGACGTCGACTTCATCGAAGGTCTCAGCCCCGCCGTCTCGATCGACCAGAAGTCGACCAACCGCAACCCGCGCTCGACGGTGGGCACGATCACCGAGATCAACGACTACATGCGGCTGCTGTGGGCGAGGGTCGGAGTGCCCCATTGCCCCGAGTGCGGTGAGCGCATCCAGCGACAGACGGTCCAGCAGATCGCCGATCAGCTCATGGAGCTGCCCGAGCGGACGCGGTACCAGATCGTCGCCCCCGTCGTGTCACAGAAGAAGGGCGAATTCGTCGACCTCTTCAAGGAGCTGTCGGCGAAGGGCTACGCCCGCGCGATCGTCGACGGCGCGGCTGTGCAGCTCGCCGAGCCGCCGACCCTGAAGAAGAGTTACAAGCACGACATCGCAGTCGTCGTCGACCGCCTCGTCGCGAGCCCCGACATCCTGACTCGTGTCACCGACTCGGTGGAGACGGCACTCGGCCTGGCCGGCGGCATCCTCCAGGTCAACTTCGTCGACGAAGAGGGTGACGACGCGTGGCAGAGCTACAGCGAGAAGCTCGCCTGCCCGAACGGCCACGCCCTGCAGCTCACCGAGATCGAGCCGCGGACCTTCTCGTTCAACGCACCCTTCGGCGCCTGCCCCGCCTGCTCCGGGCTCGGCACGCGCATGTCCGTCGACACCGAGCTACTCCTCGGCGACGAGGAACTCTCCATCGCCGAGGGCGTCATCGTCCCGTGGACGACCCAGGGCAAAGGGCTGTTCCAGTACTACGAACGCCTGCTCGTGGGGCTCGCCGACGACCTCGGCTTCTCCCTCGACACTCCGTGGAAGAAGCTGCCCGCCGACATCCAGGACGCCGTCCTGTCGGGTGAGAACTACAAGGTCACGGTCAAGTGGAAGAACCGCTACGGACGCGAGATGCGCTACGCGTCCGGGTTCGAGGGCGTGATCCCCTACATCGAGCGCCAGTTCACCCAGGCCGAGACTGACACGCAGCGCCAGCGGTGGTCGGAGTTCCTGCGTGAGGTACCGTGTCCGGTCTGCAACGGCGACCGGCTCAAGCCCGAGGTCCTGTCGGTCCTCGTCCACGGGCACTCCATCGCGGATGCCTCGCGGCTCAGCCTCGGGGAGGCGCAGGCCTTCTTCGCCGACATGGCCCTCACCGACCGCGAGGCGACGATCGCGGCTGCGGTGCTCCGAGAGATCCGCGCCCGTCTCGACTTCCTCATCCAGGTGGGACTGAACTACCTGAGCCTCAGCCGCGCCGCGGGCTCGCTCTCGGGCGGTGAGGCGCAGCGCATCCGTCTCGCGACGCAGATCGGCTCCGGCCTGACGGGCGTGCTCTACGTCCTCGACGAGCCCTCGATCGGGCTGCACCAGCGCGACAACCGTCGACTCATCGAGACGCTCGTACGTCTCAAGAGCCTCGGGAACACGCTCGTCGTCGTCGAGCACGACGAGGAGACCATCCACGCGGCCGACTGGATCGTCGACATCGGCCCGCGCGCGGGTGTTGAGGGCGGCAACGTGGTCCACTCCGGTCCCGTGGAGCAGCTCCTGACGGATGAGGAGTCCATCACGGGCGCCTACCTCAGCGGACGCCGCGCGATCGCGATGCCGAAGAAGCGTCGGAAGATCGACAAGGGCCGCCAGCTGCGTGTCGTCGGTGCGCGAGCGAACAACCTCCAGAACGTCACGGTGGACTTCCCCCTGGGCGTCCTGACCGCCGTCACCGGCGTGAGCGGGTCTGGCAAGTCGTCTCTCGTGAACGGCATCCTCTACGAGGTCCTCGCGACAAAGCTCAACGGAGCTCGTCGCGTCGCCGGCAAGCACACCCGTGTGACCGGCCTCGAGCACCTCGACAAGGTCGTCCACGTCGATCAGGCGCCCATCGGGCGGACGCCCCGCTCGAACCCGGCCACGTACACCGGCGTCTTCGATCGGATCCGATCACTGTTCGCCGAGACGACCGAGGCGAAGACGCGCGGCTACCAGCCGGGTCGATTCAGCTTCAACGTCAAGGGCGGCCGCTGCGAGGCGTGCTCTGGTGACGGCACGATCAAGATCGAGATGAACTTCCTGCCCGACGTCTACGTCGACTGCGAGGTGTGCCACGGCCAGCGCTACAACCGCGACACCCTGACGGTCCACTACAAGGGCAAGAACATCGCCGAAGTGCTCAACATGCCGATCTCCGAGGCAGCCGAGTTCTTCGAACCGATCCAGGCGATTCACCGGTACCTCAAGACGCTGGTCGACGTCGGTCTGGGCTACGTCCGACTCGGGCAGTCCGCGACGACGCTCTCGGGCGGCGAGGCGCAGCGCGTCAAGCTCGCCACCGAACTGCAGCGTCGGTCGAACGGCAGGACGATCTACGTCCTCGACGAGCCGACCACGGGCCTCCACTTCGAAGACGTCCAGCGCCTGCTCGAAGTCCTGAACAGCCTCGTCGACAAGGGCAACTCCGTCCTCGTCATCGAGCACAACCTCGACGTCATCAAGTCGTCGGACTGGGTCATCGACCTCGGCCCCGAGGGCGGGTCCGGCGGCGGCACGATCGTCGCGACGGGCACGCCGGAGCAGGTCGCGGCGGTTCCCGAGAGCCACACGGGTCAGTTCCTCGCCGAGCTCTTGGACGTGGCGCCCGCGCGCAAGGCGGGCTGAGGTGGCCTCCGTCCTGCCGTACAAGCCGAAGCCGGGGGAGATCCCCACCGACCCCGGCGTCTATCGGTTCCTCGACGCGGACGGCCGGATCCTGTACGTCGGCAAGGCGAAGAACCTGCGCGCGCGGCTGTCGAACTACTTCGCGCCGCTCCACACGCTGCACGAGCGCACGCGCCGCATGGTGACGACGGCCGCGAAGGTCGAGTGGACGGTCGTGGCGACCGACATCGACTCGCTGCAGCTCGAGTACACCTGGATCCAGGAGTACTCGCCGCCGTTCAACGTCCGGTACAAGGACGACAAGTCCTACCCCTACATGGCGGTGACCCTCGGCGACGAGGCGCCGCGGGTGATCGTGACGCGGAACCGCCGCATCCGCGGGGCGAAGTACTTCGGTCCGTACCCGAAGGTGTGGGCGGTCCACGACACCATCGATCAGCTCATCAAGGTCTTCCCGATCCGCACCTGCAGCGACTCGTCCTACAAGAAGGCGATGGCGACGGGGCGGCCGTGCTTCCCCGGTCAGATCGGCCGATGCGGCGGCCCGTGCTCGATGAAGGTCACCATCGAGGAGCACCGCGCGATCGTCGATGACTTCATCGCGTTCATGTCGGGCAGTGACAAGCGCTACACGAAGCGAATGGAAGCGCGCATGCGCGAAGCCGCCGCCGCCATGGATTACGAGACCGCGGCCTCGTACCGCGACAAGCTGCAGGCTCTCGACGCCGTCCTCAACCGCAGCGCACTGGTCCTGAGCGAGGACACGGATGCCGACCTGTTCGGCGTCGCCGAGGACGAGCTCTCCGCCGCGGTCCAGCACTTCATCGTCCGCGGCGGACGCGTGCGCGGCGTGCGCGCGACCACGATCGACAAGGAGCTCGACATCTCCGGTCCCGAGCTCGTCGACCAGATCCTTCAGCGTGCCTACGGGGCGGCCGGGGCCGAGGACATCCCCCGGCAGGTGCTCGTCCCGACCCTGCCCGACGACACCGCCGAACTCGAGGAATGGCTGCAGTCGCGGCGAGGCAAGAAGGTCACCGTCCAGATCGCCCAGCGCGGTCAGAAGGCGGACCTCATGCGCACGGCGACCCTGAACGCCCAGCAGGCCCTCATGCTGCACAAGACCCGCAGGACGAGCGACTACACGTCTCGGACCAAGGCGCTCACCGACCTGCAGGAGGCGCTCGGAATGTCCGAGGCTCCGCTGCGGATCGAATGCTTCGACGTCTCGCACCTCGGCGGAACCGGGGTGGTCGCCTCCATGGTCGTCTTCGAGGACGGGCTGCCCCGCAAAGATCAGTACCGCTCCTTCTCGGTGAGCGAGACCACCGACGACACCGACTCCATGTACCAGGTGCTCATGCGGCGGCTCGCCCACATCGATCGGGACGAGGCGGAACAGGACGCGGTCGATCCGACGGCCGAGGGCGAGGTGGATTCCACGCGCAAACGGCCCCGCTTCGCGTACCGCCCGCAGCTGCTCCTGGTCGACGGCGGTCAGCCTCAGGTGGCAGCCGCAGCCCGCGCGCTCCGCGACTCGGGCCATGAGGAGATCGCCCTGTGCGGCATCGCGAAGCGGCTCGAGGAGGTGTGGCTCCCCGACGACGACTTCCCGGTGATCCTGCCGCGCTCCTCCGAGGCCCTGTATCTCCTGCAGCGTCTGCGCGATGAGGCGCACCGGTTCGCGATCACTCATCAGCGCAAGAAGCGCGGCCGCGACATCACGACGGTCCTCGCGGAGGTCCCCGGGCTGGGGGAATCGCGGATCAAGGCGCTGCTCCGTCATTTCGGTTCGGTGAGCAAGCTGAAGCAGGCCTCTCCGGAAGAGATCCAGGAGCTTCCCGGCATCGGCCCTCGGCTGGCCTCCAGCATCCATTCTCATCTCGCCACCGGTTCGGTCGCGGGCGGGTCCGGTGGTTAGGCTGAGTCCACACGCGTGAAGGGCGGAGCAGGAATGGACGGCCAGACGGCAGGCGAGGTCCTGATCGTCACGGGCATGTCCGGCGCCGGCCGGACGACCGCGGCGAACGCTCTCGAGGATCTCGACTGGTACGTCGTCGACAACCTTCCGCCGCAGATGCTGTCGCACCTTCTCGACTTGACGGCTCTCGCGGCAGACGCCCTTCCGAAGGTGGCCGCCGTCGTGGACGTCCGCGGGCGCCAGCTGTTCGGCGAGCTCCCGTCGGTGACACGTTCGCTTCGGGACGGACGTCAGCTGCGTGTCCTGTTCCTGGATGCCGCCGATGAGGTGCTCGTGCGCCGCTTCGAGGCCGTACGGCGCCCGCATCCCCTGCAGGGGGAGGGGACGATCCTCGACGGCATCCGACGCGAGCGCGAGCGGGTCGCGGCGATCCGGGAGGCCGCCGACGTCATCGTCGATACGAGTGCGCTCAACATCCATCAGCTGGCGAACCGGATCGTCGACCTGTTCAGCGCGGACGGCGACGCCCGTCACACGGTCTCGGTGATGAGCTTCGGCTTCAAGTACGGCCTTCCCCCCGACGTCGACCTCGTGGCGGACATGCGCTTCCTGCCGAATCCGTACTGGGACCCGTCCCTGCGCGCCCTGACGGGGGAGGATGACGCCGTCCGCGACTTCGTTCTCGAGCAGGAGGGCGCTCGCGAATTCATCGATACCTATGCGGCGGCTCTCCATCCCGTTCTGCAGGGGTACCAGCGTGAGAACAAGCGACACTCGGTTGTCGCGATCGGCTGCACCGGCGGCAAGCACCGATCAGTGGTCACGGCGATCGAGCTCGGCGAGCGTCTGGCCGCGGAATCCGGCGTCGCGGTGAGGGTCACGCACCGCGACCTGGGTCGCGAGTGACCGGTGCGCGAGTAAGCTGATCCTTTGTCCCCGATCGCCCCCACCGAAGGATCGCCGTGCCGCTGACTGCTGACGTGAAGACGGAACTCACCTCGGTCCGTGATCCCCGGCCCACGGCGCGCGTCGCAGAGCTGACCACGATCCTCCGGTTCTCGGGAGGGCTCCACTCCATCGCGGGTCGGGTAGCCGTCGAGGCGGAGGTCGAGACCGACATCCTGGCCCGCCGCGTCGCCCGCGACCTCGTCGAGATCTACGGTGTCCGTCCGGAACTGGCTCACGTGCAGTCCTCGGGCGGACGCGCTGCCAATCTCGTCGCCGTTCGCGTCATCGAGGGCGGTGAGACCCTCGCTCGGCAGACCGGTCTGCTCGACAACCGTCGCCGTCCTGTCCGCGGTCTTCCCAACAAGCTGACCACCGGAGCGCGCCCGGATCTCGCCGCCGTGTGGCGCGGGGCGTTCCTCGCCGCCGGGACCCTGTCGGACCCCGGCCGCTCCGCAGCACTCGAGGTGGCATGTCCCTCCGGCGAGGCGGCGATGGCACTCGTCGGCGCCGCACACCGCCTCGGTATCGCCGCGAAGGCCCGCGAAGTGCGCGGGGTGCCTCGCGTCGTCGTCCGTGACGGCGAGGCGATCCGCGCCACGCTGCTCATGATGGGCGCGCAGAAGACCGCCGCCGCGTGGGAGGAGATGCGTCAGCGTCGGGAGGTGCGCGCGGGGGTGAACCGCCTCGTCAACTTCGACGACGCCAACCTGCGCCGGTCCGCGCAGGCCGCCGTCGCTGCCTGCGCGCGTGTGGAGCGCGCGCTCGAGATCCTCGGGGACACCGTCCCCGACCACCTCAAGCAGGCCGGCGACCTCCGCCTCGCGCACCGGGATGCGAGCCTCGACGAGCTCGGGCACCACGCCGATCCGCCGCTGACGAAGGATGCCGTCGCGGGCCGCATCCGCCGTCTCCTCGCGATGGCGGATAAGAAGGCCGCGCAGGACGGGATCCCTGACACGGAGTCAGCCGTCCCCGCCGGTCTCGAGGACTGACGGGATACATCCCCTCTTCCCGGGAAGCAACCGGGTGCCCGGTGAGTTGGTCCTCAATAGGATGAATCCGACCGGCCGCGCCGCGTGCGCGGCACCGACAGAAGGAAGAGGACATGGCGAAGTACACCCTGCCTGAGCTCCCGTACGACTACTCCGCGCTCGAGCCGAGCATCAGCGGCAAGATCATGGAGCTTCACCACTCGAAGCACCACCAGGCGTACGTCACGGGAGCCAACACCGCCCTCGAGCAGCTCGCGGAGGCGCGCGAGACCGGCAACCTCGCGAACGTCAACAAGCTCGAGAAGGACCTCGCGTTCAACCTCGGCGGACACGTCAACCACTCGATCTTCTGGACCAACCTGGCTCCCGCGTCGCAGGGCGGCGGTGGCGAGCCCGAGGGCGAGCTGCGCGCAGCCATCGACGAGTTCTTCGGCGGCTTCGACAAGTTCCAGGCGCACTTCACCGCGGCTGCCACGGGCATCCAGGGCTCCGGCTGGGCCGTCCTCAGCTGGGACCCCATCGGCCAGCAGCTGATCATCCAGCAGCTGTTCGACCAGCAGTCGAACACCGCCCAGGGCACCGTCCCGATCTTCCAGCTCGACATGTGGGAGCACGCCTTCTACCTCGACTACCTCAACGTCAAGGCGGACTACGTCAAGGCGGCATGGAACATCGCCAACTGGCAGAACGTCGCACAGCGTCTCGACGCCGCGCGCGAGAAGACGGCGGGCCTGCTCTAGTAGTAGGGTCGTTCACAGGTGAGGATGCCGGGCTCCTCCCGGCAACGGGGGCTGAGCCCCGGCATCCTCTCTCATTTCCAGCACATCGCGGGTCGACCCCGTCCATGGGGCGTGCGCGAAGAAAAACGGGAGACAACGTGTCTGTCAAGATCGGCATCAACGGCTTCGGCCGTATCGGACGCAACTTCCTTCGCGCGGCACTCGCGCAGGGAGCTGACCTGGAGATCGTGGCGGTGAACGACCTCACCGACAACAAGAGCCTCGCTCACCTCCTCAAGTACGACTCGGTCGGTGGTCGCCTCGACGCCGAGGTCTCGTACACCGAGGACTCGATCAACGTGAACGGCAAGACCATCAAGGTCTTCGAAGAGCGCGACCCCGCCAACCTGCCCTGGGGCGACCTGGGCGTCGACATCGTCATCGAGTCGACCGGTCGCTTCACCAAGGCGGCCGACGCCAAGAAGCACATCGACGGCGGCGCGAAGAAGGTCATCATCTCGGCGCCGGGCACCGACGTCGACGGCACCTTCGTGATGGGCGTCAACGACGGCTCGTACGACTCCGAGACGATGCACGTCATCTCGAACGCGTCCTGCACCACGAACTGCCTCGCCCCGATCGCCAAGGTCTTCAACGACAACTTCGGCATCGAGCGCGGCTTCATGATGACCGCCCACGCGTACACCGCCGACCAGAACCTGCAGGACGGCCCCCACGGCGACCTGCACCGCGCCCGCGCCGCCGCGATCAACATCGTCCCCGCCGCCACCGGTGCGGCCAAGGCCATCGGCCTCGTCCTCCCCGAGCTGAACGGCAAGCTGAGCGGGTCGTCGTACCGCGTCCCCGTGCCCACCGGCTCGATCGTCGACCTCACGGTCGTCACCCCGACCGAGGGGCTGACCGCCGAGGTCATCAACGCGGCATTCGAGAAGGCTGCAGCCGAGGGCGAGCTCGTCGGTTACCTGAAGTACAACACCGACGCGATCGTCTCGAGCGACATCCAGCTCGACCCGCACTCGTCGGTCTTCGACGCGGGCCAGACCAACGTCTCGGGCAACCTCGTCAAGATCTCGTCGTGGTACGACAACGAGTGGGGCTACTCGAACCGTCTCGTCGACCTCACCGAGCTCGTCGCCAGCAAGCTCTGACGATGGCTCTGCGCACCCTCGATTCGCTGGGTTCGCTCGCAGGCAAGCGCGTCATCGTCCGTGTTGACTTCAACGTCCCCCTGAAGGACGGCGTCATCACGGACGATGGCCGCGTGCGTGCGGCCATCCCCACGCTCCGTGCGTTGGTCGAGCAGGGGGCGCGCGTCATCGCGGTCTCCCACCTCGGTCGTCCGGACGGGGCGCCTGACGCGAAGTACAGCCTCGCGCCCGTCGCGACGCGACTGTCCGAGCTGTTGGGTCAGGACGTCGCTTTCGCCACCGACACCGTGGGCGACTCGGCCCGTGATGTCGTCGCGGGCCTCGAGGCCGGCCAGGTCGCCGTGCTCGAGAACCTCCGCTTCGACGCCGGCGAGACGGCGAAGGACGACGCGACGCGTCGTGGCTTCGCCGAGCAGCTCGCGGCGCACGGCGATGCGCTCGTCTCCGACGGGTTCGGTGTCGTTCACCGCAAGCAGGCGTCGGTCTACGACCTCGCGGAGCTCCTCCCATCGGCTGCCGGCCTCCTGATCGAGAAGGAGGTCGACGTCCTCGATCGCCTCACCGAGCGTCCCGAGCGTCCGTACGCGGTCGTCCTGGGCGGTTCCAAGGTCAGTGACAAGCTCGGTGTCATCGAGCACCTCCTGCCGCGCGTGGACAAGATCCTCGTCGGTGGCGGCATGCTCTTCACCTTCCTCGCGGCCCAGGGCCACAAGGTCGGCAAGAGCCTCCTCGAGGTCGACCAGCTCGACACCGTCCGCGGATACATGGAGACGGCGCGCGAGCGCGGCGTCGAACTGATCCTTCCGGTCGATGCCGTGATGGCGTCCGGTTTCGCAGCCGACGCGGACCACGTCGTGGCATCCGCCGATGCCCTCGAAGACACCGATTTCGGTGCGGACGGCATGGGCCTCGACATCGGACCGAAGACGGCCGAGCTGTTCGCCGACGCGATCCGCGGGGCGAAGACGGTCTTCTGGAACGGGCCCATGGGCGTGTTCGAGATGGCAGCCTTCGCCGCGGGGACGAAGACCGTCGCGCAAGCCCTCACCGAGGTCGACGGTCTGTCCGTCGTCGGGGGCGGCGACTCAGCGGCCGCCGTGCGTCAGCTGGGCTTCACCGACGACGCCTTCGGCCACATCTCCACCGGTGGTGGAGCCAGCCTCGAGTTCCTCGAGGGCAAGAAGCTCCCCGGATTGGAGATCCTCGGATGGGAAGCGTGACCCGCACCCCGCTCATCGCCGGCAACTGGAAGATGAACCTCGACCACCTGCAGGCGGTCGCCTTCGTCCAGAAGCTGCACTGGACGCTGAAGGATGCCGCGCACGAGACCGACTCGGTCGAGGTCGCCGTGTTCCCGCCGTTCACCGACATCCGCACGGTGCAGACCCTCATCGACGCCGACAAGATCCCGTTCGCCCTGGGTGCGCAGGACGTGTCGACGAAGGACTCCGGCGCCTACACCGGTGAGGTCTCCGGCGCGTTCCTCAAGAAGCTCGATGTCAGCTACGTGATCATCGGTCACTCCGAGCGTCGTGAGTACCACGCGGAGTCCGACCAGGTCGTCGCCGGCAAGGTCCAGGCCGCGCTGCGGCACGGCCTCGTTCCGGTGATCTGCGTCGGCGAGACACTCGAGCAGCGCGAGGAGTCCGGCCCCACGGCCGTGTCCGTCGCGCAGTTGCGTGCCGCTCTCGAAGGTGTGGCCTCCGACGCGGACGTCGTCGTCGCCTACGAGCCCGTGTGGGCCATCGGGACCGGTCAGGTCGCGTCGCCCGAGCAGGCTCAGGAGGTCTGCGCGGCGCTGCGTACTGTGGTCGCGGAGTCGCTGGGGGAGACCGCTGCCGAGCGCACCCGCATCCTGTACGGCGGATCGGTGAAGTCCGGCAACATCGCGAGCTTCATGCGCGAGCCCGACGTCGACGGCGCCCTCGTCGGCGGCGCGAGCCTCTTGGCGGACGAGTTCGCCGCGATCATCCGATACCAGAAGCACGTCGGCGTATGAGCTCGAGCGGTGCGGCGCCTCACGGCGTCGCACCGCTCAGCCGGTATACTCGTGCGAACGCTGAGTCACTCGGCGACCCGAAAGGCTTTCAACGACTGTGGACATCCTCCAGCTTGTGCTGCAGGTGCTGCTGGGAATCACCAGCCTCCTGCTCACGCTTCTGATCCTCCTGCACAAGGGACGCGGCGGCGGCCTCTCCGACATGTTCGGAGGCGGCATGAGCTCCGCCATGGGCTCCTCGGGCCTGGCCGAGCGCAACCTCAACCGCTTCACCGTGGTGCTGGCGCTCATCTGGTTCGTCGCCATCGTGGCGCTCGGGCTCATCACCAAGTTCCAGAGCATCTGATGGCAACCGGGGGAAACGCTATCCGGGGCACGCGCGTCGGCGCCGGTCCCATGGGGGAGCAGGATCACGGCCACCACGCCGACCGCGTGGCGGTGTCCTACTGGGACGCGCTCGGCAACGAGACGGTGCGCTACTTCGCCGCCGGGATCGCCGAGGAGGAGATCCCCGAGACGATCGATTCGCCTCACTCCGGTCTCCCCGCCGGCCGCGACAAGGCGAACCCGCCTGCGGTCGCGAAGACGGAGCCCTACAAGACGCACCTCGCCTATGTGAAGGAGCGACGGACGGACGAGGAAGCCGAGTCGATCCTCGGCGACGCGCTCCAGCAGCTTCGGGAGCGGCGCGGCCAGGACTGAGCCTCACTCGACTCTTCGACAGACCCCGGGTTCTTTCAGAACTCGGGGTCTATCAGTTCCTCCGGTACACCCTGAGCGGCCGCCTCATCGACGAAGAACACGGTCTGCTTGCGGCCTTTCGCGCCAGCCGCTGGAACGGAGTGGTAACTCGCACCCGCGAGCGCGAGTCCGAGAGCGGATGCCTTGTCCGTGCCGGGCAGGACGAGCCACACGCGCCGCGACGAGTTGATGACCGGGCGCGTCAGCGTGATGCGGTCGGACGGCGGGACGGGCGAATCGCGCACAGCGAGGACGGAGTTCTCGGTGTCGCCGATCTCGCCCCGATCGGGGAAGAGCGAGGCGATGTGGCCGTCCGGACCGACGCCGAGGAAGGCGATGGTGAACCGCGGCCACGCCTGCTCCGCGGTACCGTGTGCGGCGAGCTCCGAGGCGTAGTCGGCGGCTGCCTCGTCGTGGCTGCGGCCCGTGCCGGCAGCGGCGATCGGGTGGACGTTCCGGGTCGGGACGTCGATGCGGGAGAGGAATGCCTCCCGCGCCGCGTTCTCGTTGCGGGCGGGGTCATCCGCCGGCACGAACCTCTCGTCGCCCCACCAGAAGTGCACGTTCGACCAGTCGACGTCGTGCCGAGCGGGGCTCTCTCCCGCCGCCTGCAGGACGGAGGTGCCCGCGGTGCCGCCGGTCAGGAGGACGTGCGTCGTCTTCCCTTCGGCGGCACGCGACGAGATCCGTTGGAAGAAGCGCCTCGCGACACCTTCGGCCAGGGCCCGGGCATCCGGGCTGACGACGACGCGCTTCTCCGCGCGGAACTCCGACATGCGACTCCTACCTCGTGGGAGGGTCGAGGAGCTCCCACCCTTCGGTGATCACTCGACCATACAAGAGGTCCGGGTCGAGGCGACGCAGCTCCTCCGCCAGGCATTCGCGGAGCGATCGACGCGGCAGCACGATGTCGTGCGTGGGCTGGCCCGGCTGCGTGAGCGTGGCATCCGTCGCGTTCGTGCGCTCCAGGACGATGTCGCCGGACGAGCGGGACAGCGTGACGGAGCGGATGCCGTGAGCCCATTCCTCTGCGTCGGTATAATGCCACTCCACGGCCACGTCGAGCTTCAGCCGCAGCCACGCGGCCAGGAGTCCCGTGGACGGCGAGCTGCCGGCACCCACCACTCGGACGGCCGTCACCGGCTCGAACGGCGGCTGGTCCAGGACCGCGGCCAGTTGCTCGCGCCAGTGCGTCAGACGCGTCCAAGCGAGGTCGGTGTCGCCGGGCTCGTAGCCGGAGCCGAGCTGCTCGAGACGGTCAGGCGAGAACGGCTCCGTCGAGGCATCCGTGATGCGTCGCTTCGCGATGCGACCGATGGGGGAGTGCGCGGTGTCGGTGGGCGGGTCATCCGGCCACCAGGCGACGACAGGGGCGTCGGGCAGGAGGAGCCCGTTGATGAGGCTCTCCTGGTTGCCGGCGGCCGCGCCACGGGCACGCAGCACGACGACCTCGCTCGCGCCCGCGTCGCCGCCGACGCGGATCTGCGCGTCCAGTCCGGTCGGAGCGTCGGGTTCGACGACGAGGACGATGACGCGCATCGGGTGTTCACGGGATGCCGCATTCGCCGCATCGATCGCTTCCTCGTCCAGGCCGCCTGTCGAGACGATCACGAGGGTGAGGACGCGTCCGAGGGCGACGGCGCCGCCCTCTTCGCGCACGCTCACGAGCTTCTTCGCGATCGTGGACACCGTGGTGTCGGGCAGATCGACGATCATGGACGCCTCCAGACGCGGCCGTCGCGGGCCAAGAGCTCATCGGCGGACGGGGGACCCCAGGAGCCCGGGGAGTACTGTTCGAGCGGCTCGTCCTGCTCCGCCCAGTACTGTTCGACCGGATCGAGGATGCGCCAGGACAGCTCGACTTCCTCGTGCCGGGGGAACAGCGGCGGATCGCCGAGGAGGACGTCGAGGATGAGTCGCTCGTAGGCCTCGGGGCTCGATTCGGTGAACGCGTGGCCGTAGCCGAAGTCCATGGTCACGTCGCGGACCTCATTGCCGGCACCGGGCACCTTGGAGCCGAACCGCAGCGTCACGCCCTCATCGGGCTGGATGCGGATGACGAGCGCGTTCTGCCCCAGCTGCAGCGCCTGCGAGCGCAGGAACAGCAGGGGAGGAGTGTGCTTGAAGACGACAGCGATCTCGGTCACGCGGCGGCCCAGGCGTTTGCCGGTCCGCAGGTAGAACGGCACACCGTTCCACCTGCGCGTGGCGATCTCCAGCTTGATGGCGGCGTACGTCTCGGTGCGCGACTGCGGGTCCATGCCGTCTTCGTCGAGGAAGGCGGTGACGTCCTCCCCGCCCTGCCACCCGCCGGCGTACTGTCCGCGAGCCGTTGCCGTCGAGAGGTCCTCGGGCAGCGTGACCGCGGCGAGCACCTTCTCTTTCTCGGCGCGCAGGTGCTCCGCGTCGAGCGAGATGGGTTCCTCCATCGCGGTGAGGGCGAGGAGCTGCAGCAGGTGGTTCTGGATGACGTCGCGGGCGGCGCCGATCCCGTCGTAGTAGCCCGCACGGCCGCCCACGCCGATGTCCTCGGCCATGGTGATCTGCACGTGGTCGACGTAGTTGGCGTTCCACAGCGGCTCGTACAGCTCGTTGGCGAAGCGCAGCGCCAGGATGTTCTGGACCGTCTCCTTGCCGAGGTAGTGATCGATCCGGAAGATCGCGTCGGCGGGGAACGCGACTTCGAGGGCCTCGTTCAGCTCCCGCGCGGTCTGCAGGTCGCTGCCGAACGGCTTCTCGATGACCACGCGACGCCACGTGTCGCCGTCCGCGTGCTCGTCGACGAGGCCCGAATCGCGCAACTGTCGCGCGACGACGGGGAAGTCCTTCGGAGGGATCGAGAGGTAGAAGGCGTGGTTGCCCATCGTGCCGCGCTCGGTGTCGAGCTTCTCGACCGTCTCACGGAGACGGCTGAAGGACGACGGGTCGTCGAACTCGCCCTGGACGAACCGGATGCCCTGCAGCAGCTGGTTCCAGGTCTCCTCGCGGAACGGCGTCCGAGCGTGCTGGCGCACCGCCTCGTAGACCACCTTGGCGAAGTCCTGGTCCTCCCAGTCGCGTCGGGCGAACCCGACCAGTGCGAAACCGGGCGGGAGAAGCCCGCGGTTGGCGAGGTCGTACACGGCAGGCATGAGCTTCTTGCGTGACAGGTCACCCGTCACGCCGAAGATCACGAGCGCACTCGGTCCCGCGATGCGGTTGAGCCGACGATCGTCGGGGTCGCGGAGGGGGTTGGTCCCCCGCGAGATCTCCACAACCATCGCTCAGCGCGCGCTGTCGAGGGCCGCGCGCACCGTGCTCTGCAGGTCATGCCAGGACACGATGAACTTCTCGACACCCTCATCCTCGAGCACCTGAGTGACGTCGACCAGGTCGACGCCCGCCTCGGCCAGCTGGTCGAAGACGCGGTGGGCGTCCTCGTACGCACCCGTCACCGTGTCGCCGGTGACCTTCGCGTGGTCGAACGTGGCCTCGAGCGTCTTCTCGGGCATGGTGTTGACCGTACCCGGGGCGACCAGTTCGGTCACGTAGAGGGTGTCGGGGAGCGCGGGATCCTTGACGCCGGTCGATGCCCACAGGGGGCGCTGTACGTTCGCGCCGGCGGCGATCAGTTCCGCAGCGTCCGACTCCGCGAACCGCTTCTCGAACAGCTCGTAGGCGAGACGTGCGTTCGCGATGCCCGCCTTGCCCTTCAGCGCGGCTGCCGCGTCGGTTCCGACCGCCTCGAGGCGCTTGTCGACCTCGGTGTCCACGCGCGACACGAAGAACGAGGCGACCGAGTGGAGGGTCGAGATGTCGTGACCGTTCTGCTTGGCCCGGCGGACGCCGTCGAGGTAGGCGTCCATCACGGCGGCGTAGCGCTCGAGGCTGAAGATGAGCGTCACGTTGACGGAGATCCCCTCGGCCAGCACGGCGCTGATCGCAGGCAGACCGGCGAGGGTTGCGGGGATCTTGATGAGGGCGTTGGGGCGGTCGACCTTGGCCCACAGCTCCTTGGCCTGCGCGACGGTCGCGTCGGTGTCGTGTGCGAGATCGGGGGAGACCTCGATCGACACCCGACCGTCGACGCCGTCCGTGCGGTCGAACACGGGACGGAAGATATCCGCGGCGTCGCGCACGTCGGTGGTGGTGATCTCGAAGATCGCCGTGTCGACGTCCGCACCCTTGCCCGCGAGCGCCTGGAGAGGCGCGTCGTAGGAGTCGTCCTCCTTGTTGCCGATGGCAGCCTGGAAGATCGACGGGTTGGTCGTGACGCCCACGACGTCGCGGGTCTCGATCAGCTGAGCGAGGTTCCCGGTGTCGATGCGCGACCGCGAAAGGTCGTCGAGCCAGATGCTGACGCCGGCGGCGGACAAGTCCTCAGTGGGGGTGCTCATGCGTTCTCCTTGACGGTTGCGCGGGCCGCTTCCACGACCGCATCGGCGGTGACGCCGAACTTCTCGAACAGGGTCTTGTAGTCGGCGGAGGCGCCGAAGTGGTCGATGCCGACGGTGCGTCCGCGGTCGCCGACGACCGCGCGCCAGAGCCCGGTGGCTCCCGCCTCGACCGAGACGCGGGCCTTCACCGACGAGGGAAGGACCGAGTCGCGGTACTCCGAGTCCTGCTCGGCGAACCATTCGAGGCTGGGCGCCGAGACGACGCGGGCGCCGATCCCTTCGCCGGCGAGAGTCTCACGGGCGGCAACGGCCAGCTGCACCTCGGAGCCGGTGGCGATCAGAATCACGTCCGGCTCTCCCTCCGGCGCATCGAGCAGCGTGTACGCGCCCTTGGCGACTCCCTCGGTGGTCGCGTAGCCGTTCTCGCCGCGCGGGAAGACGGCGATGTTCTGGCGGGTCAGGGCGATGCCGGTCGGTCCGTCCTGGCGCCGCAGGATCTCGAGCCAGGCAGCGGCTGTCTCGTTCGCGTCTGCAGGACGCACCACCGTGAAGTTCGGGATGAGGCGCAGGGTCGCGAGCTGCTCGATCGGCTGGTGCGTCGGGCCGTCCTCGCCGAGGGCGACGGAATCGTGAGTCCAGACGAACACCGAGGGGATGTTCATGAGCGCAGCCAGTCGCACCGCGGGACGCATGTAGTCGCTGAAGATCAGGAACGTGCCGCCGAACGGACGCGTCGGCCCGTGCAGCTTGATGCCGTTGATGATCGCGCCCATGGCGTGTTCGCGGATACCGAAGTGCAGCACACGGCCGTAAGGGTCACCCGACCACTCATGGGTGGACCACTCGGACGGGATGAAGCTCTTCGCGTCTTTGATCGTGGTCAGGTTGGACTCGGCGAGGTCAGCAGATCCGCCCCACAGCTCGGGCAGTTCAGCCGCGAGAGCGTTGATCACGACACCCGAGGCGGCGCGGGTGGAGACATCCTTGCCCGGCTCGAAAGAGGGAAGTGCGTCAGCGATGCCGTCGGGGAGCGTCGCCGCTTCGAGTCGGTCGAGGAGGGCCTTGCGCTCCGGGTTGGCGGCGGCCCAGGCGTCGAACGACTCCTGCCAGGCCACACGGTCGGTCGCGGCGCGATCGGCCAGTGAGCGTGTGTGCGCCAGGACGTCGTCGGCGACCGCGAAGCTCTGTTCGGGATCGAACCCGAGAACCTTCTTGGTGCCGGCGAGCTCGTCCGCTCCCAGCGCGGAGCCGTGGATCTTGCCGGTGTTCTGCTTGCCGGGTGCGGGCCAGCCGATGATCGTCTTGAGGACGATGAGAGAAGGCTTGGAGGTCTCCGCTTTCGCGGCCTCGATCGCCGCGTGGAGGGCGGCGACGTCTTCGACGTACTCGCCCGTCTTCTTCCAGTCGACCGTCTGGACCTGCCAGCCGTAGGCCTCGTACCGGGCCTGAACGTCCTCGGTGAACGCGACGTTCGTGTCGTCCTCGATCGAGATCTGGTTCGAGTCGTAGATCGCGATCAGGTTGCCGAGCTGCTGGTGCCCGGCGAGCGAACCGGCCTCGGAGGTGACGCCCTCCTGCAGGTCGCCGTCACCGGCGATGACGAAGACGTGGTGGTCGAACGGCGAGGTGCCGGCATCCGCCTCGGGGTCGAAGAGACCGCGCTCGTAGCGCGCGGCGTAGGCGAAGCCGACAGCGGAGGCGAGCCCCTGGCCGAGCGGGCCCGTGGTGATCTCGACGCCCTTCGTGTGGCCGTACTCGGGGTGGCCGGGGGTGAGGGAGCCCCACGTGCGCAGCGCCTTCAGATCGTCCAGCTCGAGGCCGAATCCGCCGAGGTAGAGCTGCACGTACTGCGTCAGCGAGGAGTGCCCCGCCGACAGGATGAACCGGTCGCGGCCCAGCCAATGAGTGTCGGAGGGATCGTGGCGCAGGACGCGCTGGTAGAGCAGGTAGGCCGCGGGCGCGAGGCTCATAGCAGTCCCCGGGTGGCCGTTACCGACCTTCTCGACGGCATCCGCCGCCAACACCCGTGCGGTGTCAACCGCGCGTCGATCGATCTCGTCCCAAACCAGCTCTGACACCTGGAAACCTTTCGTCGGTGATTCCGCGCAGACGGCCGCTGATCTCGGAAGAAGAGGGAGCGTCCCGCGCCGGGATTTTCAGCATATCGATGCGGACCCCCCGCCGAGGCCGGGGTGGCGCTCTGTGACGTGCGCTGTGAGCGAAGTGCCGAGGCATCCGCGCAAGGGACCGTCCATGACGGATGCCGTAGACTCGGTAGGACGATCTACACGGCAGGGGCGATGGCACTCACGGACACCGGCGCGCGCGTATCAGCGCCCGCCCGACAGTCGGTCGGCCGCACCGTCCGCGCGTACATCCAGTTGACGAAGCCTCGTGTCCTCGAGCTCCTCCTGGTCACGACCATTCCGGTGATGTTCCTGGCGGAGGGCGGCCTTCCCAACCTCTGGCTCATCGTCGCGACCGTCCTCGGCGGCGCTATGAGCGCGGGTTCGGCGGCATCCTTCAACATGTACCTCGATCGCGACATCGACGCTCACATGAAGCGGACGGAGAACCGTCCCCTCGTGACCGGTGAGGTGTCGCCTCGTGGTGCGCTCGTCTTCTCGTGGACCCTCGCCATCGTCTCGACGGTGTGGCTCTGGGCGTCCACGAATTGGGTGGCTGCCGCCCTCAGCGCCGGCGCCATCTTCTTCTACGTCGTGATCTACACGATCCTTCTGAAGCGTCGCACCGAGCAGAACATCGTCTGGGGCGGCATCGCCGGTTGCTTCCCGGTCATCATCGGTTGGTCCGCCGTCACGGGCTCGCTCGCGTGGACGCCGTTCATCCTGTTCCTTCTGGTCTTCCTCTGGACGCCGCCGCACTATTGGCCGCTGTCCATGAAGTACAAGGGCGACTATGCCGAGGTCGACGTTCCCATGCTGGGGGCCACGCGCGACGGCGCACAGGTCGGTCTGCAGGTCATCCTCTACGCCTGGGCGACGGTCGCGAGCTCGCTGCTGCTGATCCCGGTCGCGGGGATGGGGCTCGTCTACACCGTGTCGGCCCTCGTCTTCGGCGGCTGGTTCGTCTACGAGTCGCACGTCCTGTACGCACGCGCCGTCCGTGGCGAGAAGATGCAGCCGATGCGCGTGTTCCACGCGTCGATCACCTATCTGACCCTGCTGTTCGTCGCCATCGCGGTCGACCCGCTGCTGCCGTTCTGACGCAACGGGTCGACCGGTCGATCAGCGTGCGGCCCCGTCGAGGACGGGCTGCTCGGTCGTCGCAGACGCGTCGGACGCCTCGGTCTCGATCTCGTCGTCGAATGATTCGGCCACGGGAGCGACCTGCTCGCGCGGCGTTGCGAACGCACGCAGGGAGCCGAGCGTGAAGGCCAGAAGCAGGCCGATCGCGCCGACACCGATCAGGATCGCGCCGAGGACGGCCCAGATCTGCCCGACATAGACCTCCACGCCGGTCGCGGTTCCGGCGGTGAGCGCGGTCTCCATCGTCCCGAGCTTGTCGATCAGGATGACGGCGCCGGCGGCGCTGGATGCGAGGGAGCCTGCGACGAGCAGCCAGAACGGGATGCTGCGGGTCAGGCGGGGGCGGGTGTTCATCGAATCTCCTCCGGGTCGGAGCCGCCCGGATTCAGGCGGCCCGGGCCACTGTTCCCGACGGACCCTGACGGGAGTGATGCGGACCCTATGAGATGTCAGTGAGACGACGCCGCCGCCGCCACCGGTGCCTTGAGGCGCAGGATGACGACCGTCATCGTGGCCGCGGTCAGCGCAGCGAGCACCATGTGCACGCCGACGGCGATCTCGGGGAGGCCGTTGCGCGCCTGGTAGAGGCCGACGGCGATCTGCACGACCTCGGCGGCGAACAGCACGGTGACCCAGGTGCGCGGACGAAGCCGTCGCGCCCACGCGACGCCCAGGAGAACGACCGTCAGGGCCAGGAGGGTGTAGCCCGGCCAGGCGTGCACGTGCTCGAGGATTTCGGCATCGAAGCCGTTGCGCCCGGCGGCGGCGTCACCCGAATGAGGCCCGGCGCCCGTGGTCAGAACGCCGAAGCCGATCGTCACGGCGAGAACGGCTGTCGTCAGGTGAGCCACACGGGAATACCAGGCGGGAACGACCCGCTCGCGCGGACCCGCCGGCTCCTTCATGCGGACCAGGAACGCGGCGCAGACGCAGACGAGGATCAGGGACACGACGTAGTGGAAGCCGACGATGAAGGGGTTGAGGCCCGTCAGGACGGTGATGCCGCCGACGATCGCCTGCGCGACGACGCCGCCGAGGACGATGAGCGCCAGGACGAACAGGTCGCGACGAGCTCGCCGCATCCGCCACACCAGCACCACGACGATCAGCGCGAGGATGCCGACGAGTCCCGTGAGCGTGCGGTTGCCGAACTCGATCACACCGTGGATGCCCATCTCGGGCGTCGCGACGAGCGACTCCGGCGTGCACGTCGGCCATGTCGGGCAGCCGAGGCCCGAGCCGGTGAGTCGGACGGCGCCGCCGGTGCCGATGATGAGCGTCTCGGCGATGAAGGAGAGCCAGGCGACCAGACGCAGCAGACGCGGCATCCGCGTGACGGGCGGGGCGGTCGGTGTCGACGCGGTGATGAGCATGGGGTCGCCTCCGGGCGCGGGCCGGCACGCCGCGGGGGACGGCCGTGCCTGTAGAATGAAGCAGTCGGCGAGCGCGATCCCCATCGCAGCCCGCACAACGATTCTAGGCGCGGTATCGCGTCGTCAGAGCGGCCAGCAGCGGCATCCCCCTCGTGCACTCCTCTCGCGGGAGGGAATGCCGGAACGGATGACACCGTTGCCGCCCGTGAGGAGGAAATTCATGTCGGATGTGCTCATCGACCGCCCCGAACTCGAAGGCCTGGGGGTCTACGAATTCGGCTGGCACGACGCGGATGCCGCGGGTGCCGTCGCGCAGCGAGGGATCAACGAGGACGTCGTCCGCGGGATCTCCGCCCTCAAGGACGAACCCGAATGGATGCTGAAGACCCGTCTGAAGGGGTACCAGCTGTTCGGCCGCAAGCCCATGCCGACGTGGGGCGCCGATCTCTCGGGCATCGACTTCGACAACATCAAGTACTTCGTGCGCTCGACCGAGAAGCAGGCGCAGACGTGGGAGGACCTCCCCGAGGAGATCCGAAACACCTACGAGAAGCTGGGCATCCCCGAGGCCGAGCGTCAGCGTCTCGTCGCCGGCGTCGCCGCCCAGTACGAGTCCGAGGTCGTCTACCACCAGATCCGCGAGGACCTGGAGCAGCAGGGTGTCATCTTCATGGACACCGACACGGCTCTGCGCGAGCACCCCGAGTTCTTCGAGGAGTACTTCGGCACGGTCATCCCCGCCGGCGACAACAAGTTCGCGGCTCTGAACACGGCGGTGTGGTCCGGCGGGTCGTTCGTCTACGTCCCCAAGGGTGTGCACGTCGAGATCCCATTGCAGGCCTACTTCCGGATCAACACCGAGAACATGGGGCAGTTCGAGCGGACGCTGATCATCGCCGATGAGGACAGCTACGTCCATTACATCGAGGGCTGCACAGCGCCGATCTACAAGAGCGACTCGCTGCACTCGGCCGTCGTCGAGATCATCGTGAAGAAGAACGCTCGCGTTCGGTACACGACGATCCAGAACTGGTCGAACAACGTCTACAACCTCGTCACCAAGCGCGCCGTCGCCCACGAGGGCGCGACGATGGAATGGGTCGACGGCAACATCGGGTCCAAGGTGACGATGAAGTACCCGTCGATCTATCTGATGGGGGAGCACGCCAAGGGAGAGACCCTGTCCGTGGCCTTCGCCGGTCCCGGTCAGCACCAGGACGCCGGCGCGAAGATGATCCACATGGCGCCCTACACGCAGTCGTCCATCGTCTCGAAGTCGATCGCCCGCGGCGGCGGCCGCGCCGGCTACCGCGGCGAGGTGCGAGTGGACGCGAACGCGCACCACTCCGCCAACACCGTGCGGTGCGACGCGCTGCTGGTCGATACCATCTCGCGGTCCGACACGTACCCGGCGATCGACATCCGCGTCGATGACGTCCAGCTCGGCCACGAGGCGACCGTCTCGAAGGTCAGCGAGGAGCAGTTGTTCTACCTCATGAGCCGCGGCATGCCCGAGGACGAGGCGATGGCGATGATCGTGCGCGGCTTCATCGAGCCGATCGCCCGCGAACTGCCCATGGAGTACGCCCTCGAGCTGAACAAGCTCATCGAGATGGGCATGGAAGGATCCGTCGGCTGATGACGACAGCGACTCAGGCCCCCGCATCCGATGCGAAGGGCCACATCGACCCTGCGGCGAAAGTGACCGATCAGGGCGTGCCCGTGCAGACCCGTTCGGAGCGCCCGTGGTCGTTCGATCCCGCCGACTTCGGCACGCCCACCGGGCGCGAGGTCAACTGGAAGCACACGCCGCTCGACCGCGTCGCGCCCCTGCTGGCTGACGAGGAGGCGCCGCACGACGTCATCGGCGTCGAGGTGAGCGGTCCTGATGCCGTGGAGCACCGTCGTCTGCAGAAGGACGAGGCGCCCCGCGGCGAGATCTTCCGTCCGGAGGACGTCGTCAGCGCGATCGCGTGGGCGCAGGAGCCCGAGGCGCCGCTCATCCGCATCCCGGCGAACGTCGAACTCGACGAGCCCGTGATCGTGACCCTCACGGGTCGCGGTGGCGTCGCGCATGCACACGTCGTGATCGAGGCGCAGGCGAACTCGCGCGGGACGGTCGTGCTCCGTCACGAGGGATCCGCCGCACAGGCGCAGAACGTCGAGATCATCGTCCGGGACGGTGCGGCGCTCACCGTCGTGTCCGTGCAGCGGTGGGACGACGATGCCGTCCACCTCGCGGCTCACCAGGCTCGCGTCGACCGCGATGCGACCCTCACCCACATCGTCGTCAGCCTCGGCGGCGGCGTGGTGCGGGTGAACCCGTCGGTCGAACTGGCAGGTTCCGGCGCGCAGGGTCGCCTGTACGGTCTCTCGTTCGCCGACGCGGGTCAGCACCTCGAGAGCCAGGTGTACCTGCATCACAAGGGCGACCACACCAATGGCGACGTGCTCTACAAGAGCGCGCTGCAGGGCGCGTCCGCGCGGACTGTCTGGATCGGCGATGTGCTGATCGGGCCGGATGCCGTCGGCACCGACTCCTACGAGGCGAACCGTAACCTCGTCCTCACCGACGGGGCCCGCGCCGACTCCATCCCGAACCTCGAGATCGAGACCGGCGACATCGTCGGCGCGGGGCACGCGAGTGCGACGGGCCGGTTCGACGACGAGCAGTTGTTCTACCTGCAGGCCCGCGGCATCGACGAGGAGCAGGCTCGACGACTCGTCGTCCTCGGCTTCCTTGCCGAGATCGTGCAGAAGATCGGCATCCCTTCCCTCGAGGACGAGTTCATCGCCGCCATCGAGGCCGAGCTCGTCGGGGAGGGTGCCGAGTGACCGCCCAGAAGGTGCTCCAGCTGAGTGAGCTCGAGCAGGACACCGCGGTGCGCGTCGAGGTCGGCGGCGTCGCCATCTCCGTGGTGCTCGACGGTCAGGGCGAGGTCCACGCGATCGGCGACACCTGCACGCACGGCGACATCTCGCTGGCCGACGGCTTCGTCGAGGGCGAGACGCTGGAGTGCTGGGCCCACGGGTCCGCGTTCTCGCTGCGCACCGGCCGCCCCCTGAACCTCCCGGCCTACGAGCCGGTGCCCGTCTACGAGGTCACGATCGACGGGGACGACATCCTCATCGACCCCGCCGTGACCAAAGCCGTGAACTGAAGAAAGAAGCTGACATGTCTGTCCTCGAGATCCGCGACCTCCACGTGACGGTCGAGACGGAAGCCGGCGAGACCCCGATCCTCAACGGCGTCACCCTCACCGTTCGCACGGGCGAGACCCACGCCATCATGGGCCCGAACGGCTCCGGCAAGTCCACGCTCGCGTACACGATCGCCGGGCACCCCAAGTACACCGTCACGGGCGGCACGATCACCCTCGACGGCGAGGACGTCCTCGCGATGTCGGTCGACGAGCGTGCGCGCGCCGGTCTGTTCCTGGCGATGCAGTACCCGGTCGAGATCCCCGGCGTCACGGTCACGAACTTCCTACGCACCGCGAAGACGGCCATCGACGGCGAAGCGCCCTCGATCCGCTCGTGGACCAAGGACGTGAAGGGTGCCATGCAGAACCTGCGCATGGATCCGAAGTTCGCGGCGCGCAACGTCAACGAGGGCTTCTCCGGCGGTGAGAAGAAGCGTCACGAGATCCTCCAGCTCGAGCTCCTGAAGCCCAAGCTCGCGATCCTCGACGAGACCGATTCGGGCCTCGACGTCGACGCACTCAAGATCGTCTCCGAGGGTGTCAACCGCGCGAAGGAGCAGAGCGACATGGGCGTGCTGCTCATCACGCACTACACCCGCATCCTCCGCTACATCCAGCCCGACTTCGTCCACGTGCTCGTGAACGGTCGCGTCGCGGAAGAGGGCGGCCCCGAGCTCGCAGCACGGCTGGAGGACGAGGGTTACGACCGTTTCCTCGCCCCGGTCGGCGGCGAGCAGGCCTAGGATTCTCGCATGACCGACACGCTCGCACCCGAGAAGTACGACGAGGTCACCGAGGCCCTGAAGGATGTCATGGACCCCGAGCTGGGGGTCAACATCGTCGACCTCGGGCTGATCTACGACCTGGGTTGGGATGACGAGAACGACGCACTCGTCATCCACATGACGCTGACCTCCGCCGGCTGCCCGCTGACGGACGTCCTCGAAGAGCAGACCGGTCAGGCGCTCGACGGCGTCGTGGACCGCTTCCGGATCAATTGGGTCTGGATGCCGCCGTGGGGTCCCGAGAAGATCACCGACGACGGTCGCGACATGATGCGCGCGCTCGGATTCTCGATCTGATCCGACCCCGCGGCCATTCGGCCGACGAAGAAGCGGTGCGACGATGTCGCACCGCTTCTTCAGTTCTCGGACCGTCCGAGGCGCCAGTAGCCCATGAAGGCGACAGCGCGGCGGTCCACCCCGACCTCGCTGACGAGGTGGCGGCGCAACGCCTTGATCGCGGATGCCTCGCCTGCCAGCCACGCGTAGAGCCGGGCGCTCTTGAGAGCGGCGCCTCCCTTCGCCGTCCGGGGGACCTCCCACAGGATGTCGTGGTCGACGTCGATCTCCTCGACCTCGGCACCGATCCCCTCCGGGACGAGCCGCTCGGCGACCTGGGTGACAGCCGCTATCAGGTGGTCGTGACGATGATCCTCTCCGGCACGGGCCGCGGTGATGATCTCGAAGCCCGGATGCGCGGGGAGGTAGGCGACGTCCTCCGGGTGCGGCACTTCGAGGATGACGACGCCTCGAGCGTCAGCGGGGAGCTGTTCGAGGATCCGCGCGATCGCCGGCGCTGCGGTCTCGTCGCCGGCGAGGAGGATGTTCTCGGTCTTGGCGGGCGGGACGAAGTCGATCCCGTAGTTGACTCCGGTGTGAGCGGTCGTGGGTGCCAGGATGAGTACCTCGTCACCGGCCTTCGCGTCGGCGATCCACGCCGAGGCGGGTCCCATCACCTCATGGGCGACCATGTCGATGTCGACCTCGTTGTCGGCGTTGCGGACGGCCCGCGTCGTGTACGTCCGCATGACGGGCCGTGCCTCGTCGGGGAGGGCTCGCCACTGGTCGTACCAGTCCTCGCCGGTCGGCATCGATTCGATCGGTGCCGTCGGCGTGGGGAACAGGATCTTCACCCGCTGGTCGAATCCGGGGTCGCCGTAGGCGGAGAGGGCGGTGTCCTTGAAGGTGAACCGGCGGAAACTAGGGGTCACCTCGGCGATCGAGGCGACCGGTGCGCGGAAGAAGGCCATGGTGTTCGAAGACATCGGGTCGCTCCGTGGGTCAGCGGACGGCGCCGTCGAGCGGCGCGGGGACGTGGTGGCGGCCGATGGGGAGTACCAGTGGGCGCCCGGTGAGGGGGTCGGGGATGACGCGGCTCTCGAGGCCGAACACCTCGCGAACCGTGTCGGCCGTGAGGACCGTCCCCGGCTTCCCGGAGGCAAAGATCCGGCCCGCCGACATGGCGACCAGATGATCCGCGTACCGTGCCGCGAGGTTGAGGTCGTGGAGGACCATCACGATCGTCGTGCCACGGGACCGGTTCAGATCCGTGAGCAGGTCCAGGACGTCGATCTGGTGGCTGACGTCGAGGAACGTCGTCGGCTCGTCCAGCAGCAGGACGTCCGTCTGCTGAGCCAGAGCCATCGCGATCCAGACGCGCTGACGTTGGCCGCCCGACAGCTCGTCCACGGGCCGATCCGCGATCGCGACGATGTCGGTCGCCTCGAGGGCCTCGGCGACAGCCTGGTCATCCGCTGAGGTCCACCGGGCGAGCGGCCCGTGGTGCGGCGTGCGGCCCCGGCTGACGAGGTCCGAGACGGCGATCCCCTCTGGAGCGATGGGCGACTGGGGCAGGAGCCCGAGGTCGCGGGCGATGTGCTTCGTCGGCATCCGATGGATGTCCTTGCCGTCCAGCAAGACGCGACCCGACTTCGGTGACAGCAGGCGCGCCATCGCCTTGAGCAGCGTGGATTTCCCGCACGCGTTGGCGCCGACGATGGCAGTCACCTGCCCAGCCGGGACCGTGAAATCGAGTGCGTCGACAATCGTGCGGTCGCCGTAGGCGAGGGAGATGGACTCCGCGGAGAGGGTGCGGTGGGTGGTCATAGGGAGCCTCCCGAGCGGCTGCTGCGGATGAGAAGGATGATGAGGTACGGCGCACCGAGGACACCGGTGACGACGCCGACGGGCAGGCGGAGGCCGAGGAGGTACTGTCCGACGAGGTCCGCCACGAGGACGAGCAGGGCGCCGAACAGACCGGCGGCGAGCACAGGCGACCCCACGGGGCCCAGCATCCGCGCCGCGATGGGACCGGCGAGGAAGGCGACGAAGGAGATCGGTCCTGCTGCCGCGGTAGCGAAGGCCAGGAGTGCGACGGCGGCGATGATGAGCATGATCCGGCGCCGCTCGACCGGGACCCCGAGCGCTGCAGCGGTGTCTTCGCCGAGGCGCATGAGTTCGAGATCGCGCGTCAGCCACAGGATGACGGGGACGCCGATGGCAACGGCCACCGCGAGAGGCACGGCTTCGTTCCAGGATGCCCCGTTCAAGTTGCCGGTGATCCAGCGCATCGCCGCCTGGAGGTCCCACTCGGCAGCGCGTGAGAGCACGTACGAGACCACGCTGTTGAAGATCGCCGCGACGCCGATCCCGATCAGGATGAAACGTGCGCCGGCGCCGCCGTCCTTGAACGCGAGGAGATAGATCGTCAGAGCCGTGACCAGGGCCCCGACCGTTGCCAGGACCGCCACCGGAGTCTGGTCGAGCGAGAGGAATACGATGCCGACGACGGCCGCAGCGCTCGCCCCGGCATTGATCCCGATGATGTCGGGGCTGGCGAGCGGGTTGCGAAGCATGGTCTGGAAGACGGCGCCGCCGATCCCGAAGCAGGCTCCGGCGAGCAGGCCGACCGTCGAGCGCGGCAGGCGGAGCTCACCGACGGTGAACGATGCGCCGGGGACGAGCTGACCGGTCATGACCCCCCACACCTCGGCGGGGGAGTAGAAGGTCTGACCCACCATGAGCGACACGGCGTAGATCACCGCGACGGCGAGTGCGAGAACCGTCGTGACGACGAGACGCCGGCGTGCCCGGCGCGACCGTCCACGCGCGACGATGTCGACCGTGGGCCGGTGGATGGATGCCGCGGTCACAGTGCACGCATCTTCTGTCGTCGGACGATGGCGATGAAGAAGGGAGCGCCGATGAGGGCGGTGACGACGCCGACCTCGACCTCCTGGGGTGGAGCGATCACGCGGCCGACCACGTCGGCGACGGCCAGGAGCCCACCTCCGACGAGCGCGGATACGGGGAGTAGCCAGCGGTGGTCGGGGCCGACGAGGAGCCGGCACACGTGGGGGACGATCAGCCCGACGAACCCGATCGGTCCCGCCACCGCCGTGGCGGCGCCGCAGAGGATCACTGCGCCGAGTGCGGCGATCAGGCGCGCCCGCTGCACCCGCTCGCCCAGTCCCGCCGCGAGATCGTCGCCGAGTGCGAGCGAATTGAGCCCACGAGCAGATGCGAGACAGATCACGGCGCCGACGATGAGGAAGGGGAGGACCAGCAGGTTCTTATCGGCCGTTGCGCCGCCCACGCCGCCGATCTGCCAGAACCGGAACACGCTCATGACGTCGATGCGGGGAAGGAGGATCGCGCTGATGAGCGACGTGAACGCCACGGCGGTCGCCGCTCCGGCGAGCGCGAGCTTCAGTGGACTCGCGCCGCCCCGCCCGAGTGATCCGACCATGTACACGAACAGGGCTGCGACGGCCGCACCGAACATGGCGAGCCAGATGTACCCGAAGGCATCCGAGATGCCGAAGAACGCGAGGCCGATGACGACGGCGAGGGAGGCCCCGCCGTTGATGCCCAGGATCTGCGGGTCCGCGAGCGGATTACGGGTCACGCCTTGCATGACGGTGCCGGCGATGGCGAGCGCGGCGCCGACGAGGAGTGCCAGGATCGTGCGCGGGACGCGCTTGGCCACGGCTGCAGCGGAGGCGGTGTCGATGTCTCCCGATACGCCGCCGAGGATGTCGTGGAGGCTCACGGACCTCGCTCCGAACGTCACCGACAGGACGGCGGCCAGCGCGACGAGCGCAACGAGGACGACGAGCCAGGTCAGGCGGCGTCGCCGCGGCCGCCGCCCCGAGGGCGGGGCCGCGGCGACGATCGCGCGGGGTGCGAGAGAAGTGGACACGTCTACGGGGGGAAGCGCCTTACGAGGCCTTCTTCGCCGCCTCGGCGAGCATCTTGATGTACTCGCCGGTACGCGCGTCCGGGATCGACAGCGGGCTCGGGTTGGCTGCCGCAGCGAGAGGGCTGTTCACGGCGGGCAGGACCACGACGGCACCGTTCTTCACGGCAGGGATGCGGGACAGCAGCGGGTCCGCCTGCATGGCGGCGAGCGTCGAGTCATCCCCGTACGTCACGATCACCTGGACGTCGCTGAAGCGCTCGATGTCTTCGGTGCTGTTGGTGATCCAGAATTCCGTCGACGTCTTCGACTGCTCTTCGACCGTCTTGGGCGGGACCATGCCCAGGTCCTCCAGGAACTTCGCGCGCGGGTCCGCGAGCGAGTAGAAGCCGATCTGACTGAGGTTCGTCGCGTCGTAGGAGCTGAACATCACCTTCTTGCCGGCGATCTCGGGGTACTTCGCGACCTCGTCATCCAGGGTCTTGGTGAGCTTCGTGACGAGCTCCTCCGCCTGCGCCTTGAGTCCGAGCGCCGTACCGTTGGTCACCGTCAGCTCCTGCCAGGTGGTGCCCCATGCGACGGTGGGGTAAGCGACCACGGGAGCGATTTTGCTGAGCTTGTCGTAATCCGCCTTGTTCAAGCCGGAGTAGGCGGCGAGGATCACGTCGGGCGCGGTGTCGGCCACCCCCTCGAAGTCGATTCCCTGCGCCTCGTCGAACAGCACGGGCGTCTTCGCATCCATGGCCTTCAGCTTGTCCTCCACCCAGGGGAGGATGCCGTCGCCGTTGTCGTCGCCCCAGGTGACAGCGGGCATGCCCACCGGCACGACGCCGAGAGCGAGAGCTGCTTCCTGATTGCCCCAGGACACCGTCGCGACGCGCTCCGGCTTGCTCTTGATCGTCGTCTGCCCGAAGGCGTTCTTGATGGTGACGGGGAAGCCGCTCGCCTCCGTCGACGTCGAGGCGGCACCGCCCGCGTCCGGGGCGCTGCTGGTGGCGCAACCTGTCAGGACGAGAAGGGATGCGGCGGCGAGAGCGAGCGCGGTGCGGATGCGAGGCACGGAGGTCTCCTGAGAGAGGTGATTAGGGTCGCCTAACCTTACATCGACTCGGCCGGGGGTGGAAACCGGTCCTCACTGCGACGCTGGCATCCGCGACGGGCTCCGACGACCGAAGGCCTGCACCGCTTGCCTCGCGGTCAGGCCCGGGAGATAGGCGCGGGCGAGTGCGAGGCCGATCGCCGGCAGGGCGAAGGGATCGGCGTAGGCGAGGTGCAACCGGTGGAACTCGGGACGGAACTTGGTCTTGAACCGTAGGAGGGACCTGAATCCGTAGACGGGCTCGAGCGAGCGACTGAGTACGGCGAGTACGGCGCGGAGGGACGCCGACTGCCCTTCCGGATCGACGTCCACGGCCAGAGGTGCTCCCGAGAGACTCACGAAGTCGAGCTCCTGTTCCCCAGCTTGGAGGATGGTCCGACCGATGAGGAACTCCATGACGCCGTTCATGCTGTCCGGCGCACGCCGCATGAAGTCGAGGGTCCACCCGCGGATGCGGCCGTTCTGGTACGTCGGCAGCCAGCTGGTCACGGCGTGCACGCGGTCTTCGGCGTCGACGGCGATCATGAGCCTGACGTCGTCGTCCTGCAGTTCATCCACCCCACCCAGGGTGAACCCCATCTCGGGGAGGTCCTTCTCGGCGACCCAAAGCTCCGAGATGTCGCGCACCTGCGCCGCGTGCCGCGGCGGCAGATCACGGAACCGTACCCACGACGCGGTGAGGCCCTCCTTCTCGGCGCGGTTCACGGCTGTGCGTACGTCCTTCATCTTGCCGCCCTGGAGGGACCAGCCCATGGGGCGGACGACGGTCTCCTCCGCGACGGCGACCGAGCCGTAGCCGCGGTCGGCGAGGGAAGTGCGGAGTTCGTCCGTGATCGAGTAGAACGCGACGGTCCAGCCGTGATGGGCGCACCATCGCGCGAAGAGTTCCGCCGTTTCTGCGGCGCGGCCGGCTGGGCAGATCGGATCGCCGGTCGTGATGGCGACGTTGTTGATCACGCGGTATGCGACGGCGTCGCCGCCGGGGGCGAACCAGTAGCTGTTCCCCTCCCACGTGGTCATCCACGACAGCGTGCCGACCGAGCCGCCCCGGAGCATGCCCACGACGCGGTTTCGGGCGGCGCCGTGGCCGGTGTCGGTGGGGAACCGACTGTGCATCCCGCGCCAGGCGATCGCGATGATGAGGACCCAGAACAGTGGCCCGAAGGTCTGGGAAGCGAGGGTGGCGATCGGTCCCGTCGCCACCATGTCCACGGGCTCGAAAGCCAGGAACCCCACTGGGATGACGTGTTCGGGCAGGTCGAGGATGAGTGCCGAGACCGTCGCGGCGGGTGAGAACTGGTCTCGCGCGAACCAGCTGATCGCCAGGAAGACGGCGGCGGTTCCGACGAAGGTCAGCACGCTCAGGATGAGGAACCGCGCGGCGGGGTGGCCGGTGTTCGGAGGGGGGAAGAGCGGGCGGGCCAGGAGGAGGACGATCGCGAGTCCTGCCGGTACCAAGGTGGCGACGAGGTCGAAGGCGCCGTACTGCTCGGCCGCGGCGGACTGGAACCGCGTGTATTCAGAGGAGGCGATGAGAGGGAGGAAACCGTAGTACACCGCCGCCAGCACGGCGAACATCGCGTTCAAGGCGATCGCGAGGTACAAGCCGACTCGTCGGCCGCGATGGATGCCGCGGGCGGCCAGTAGCAGGGCGACGAGCGGGAGGATCGTCACGAGAACCGCGCCCGGTCCGTCGAGTCGGGTCAAGGCGAGTGCATCGAGGCACTGCCGTGTCAGATCCCCGGTCTCGCAGTGCGCGGTCACGAAGGCGGGATCGTGGAGGTCGTCACGGAACAAGGAGCCGAGTGGGTCCAGGACCCCGGTGCTGCGAGGGGCGAGTATCGACACCACCGGGCCGAGAGCAGTGACGACGACGACCGCTGCCAGCAGGGTCCGCGCCTCGCGACGGCTCGCGCGGAGGCGTCGGAGACCGAACGCCCGACGCGCGAGCAACACCCCTCCCAGGACACCGACGACCCCCGCGCCGAGGCGATACTGATCGGCCGGCGACCCGGCGTAGAGCACCAGGACCGCCAAGACGGCGAAGCCGACGATCCGCACCCGCCGACGAAGGAGGGGTCTCGCGTACGCGCTCGCCGCCATGATCGTCCCGGCGACGGCGATCGTCGGGTCGAAGACGTGGTGACTCCTGCCGGCCTGTGCTCCGTACAAGTTGGACACGAGCCCCAGCGCCTGAGCCGACAGGCCCAGGATGACGCCGAGGATTGTCACGGCGGCGAACACCCCGAGAGTTCGGACATGCCCCATGCGGCGCTCGCTCCAGGCGAGACCGATGATCACCGCGAGAAGGGTCGGAAGCAGGCCTCCGGGCTTCGGGACGAAGAAGACGGCGGTGAACACCGACAGCCAGTCATGGTTGAGGAGTACCGTGTCGAAGCCCGTGGCGGTGATCGCGTCGAGAGTGCGCCGGGATTCCCCCGGGGGCCGAGTGAAGCGGTAGATGCTCGCGAGAGCGACGATGGCGGTGATCACCCAGGTCACGGGGACGGACCGCGCTGCGCCGACGCCGGCGGTGAGAACGGCCCTGCGGCGTGCCGCGCCGGATGCGGCGGCCGGGATCGTCATCATCGGTCGAGCCCCCAGTGCGCGGCGATCAACGGGAGGCCGTGGGCGAAGATCGCGCCCCAGGCGTGAGCATCGTGCGCTGTGTTCGGCGCCTCGACGTAGTGCGTCGACATTCCCGCGGCACGAGCGTCCTTTGCGAGGATCTTGATGCCCGGCATGAACCTGCTGTCCAGCGCTCCCACGCCGAAGACGGCGATCGTGTCCGCGTACGGGGCGTGCGCCGCCATGATCGTCGACGGTTGGGCGGCCTCGAATGCGCGGAGATCTCCGCCGAATCCGTCTGCGATCGTCTTCGCGTACGAGCCCAGCCCGGGGTACTGCTGTCCCGAGGCGTCGAGGATGGCGTTGAAGAGCTCTGGATGCCCCGCACCCAACTGGCTCGCGCACGTCCCGCCTTGTGAAGCCCCGCCCACGCCCCACGATCCTGGCGTGAGAGTCGCGTTGAGGTGCGTCCGGATCCAGTGAGGGACGTCGACGGTCAGATAGGTCGCGGAGTCGCCCGCGCGCGCCGAATCGAGGCACATCGGGTTGATGCCCGGCGAGCCGAGCTGATCAGGCGACACGACGATGGGTGCGAGACCTCGGTGCGCTGACGCGTACTCGTCCAGCCTCTCGCGCAGATGATCGGTGACGAGTGGGTCTTGGGGAGATCCCGGCTGCCCGGACATCATGATCAGCACGGGCAGCCGGGGCGGGTTGCGGGCGAGGGCGGCAGGCGGCAGGTACACGACGGCAGGACGGGTGTCGAAGTGCGACACCGGACCGGGGATGTGGACGGAGCTCAGCGTGCCGTGCGAAGGCATGTCCGCCGGAACGCGCCATGAGGCGATCGAGGGTGCGTCCTCGCCGGCCTTGACGATGTGGGGGAGTCCTTCCTCGATGGAGGAGATCCCGAGCGCGCTGCCGATCGTGGGGTACTGGCCGAAATCGATGTTCACTCCCATCGTCGCTGTACCCACGAAAAGCGCTGCCGCGAGAACGCTGCCGACGGCGCGCCGCCAGGTGGCCCGCCACAGTGATACGAGGGACAGCGCGACGCCGGCGAAACCTGCCACGATCCATCCGCGGGAGACGGGAGTCAGGTCGGCGTCGAAGAGATCGAGGCGGTCGGAGAGAAGCCACGTCATCCCCAGACCCGTCGCGGCGCCCAGGAGTGTCGTCACCGCCGAGGTGATGAGCCAGCGCCGACGGCTCCAACGTCGCGACGGGCGACGGACGAGGAGGGCGAAGAGACTCATCGCCGCGACCAGGTCGGTGATGACGACGACGGGTCCGTCGGTGATCCCGACCCCCAGCAGAACGTTCATGAGGCTCCTTCCGATCCAGTCTTGTGGGACCTCGCGGCTCCCGCTGAACGCGACGGCTACATCGTGGGAACTTCATAGACGCGGCATAGGCAGCGCGACGGTGACCCACGAGCGATCACGTCACGCGAGCGCCGTATACTGGGGGTTTGGCCACTCGGCCGCTTTCCCCCGGAAGAACGGATGTCCGCTGTGCTCGCCGTGCACGATCTAGAGATCCGCGTCGGTGCACGCACGCTCATGTCGGACGTGTCGTTCCGCGTGTCGCCCGGCGACAAGATCGGTCTCGTCGGCCGCAACGGTGCGGGGAAGACGACGCTGACCAAGGTGCTCGCCGGTGATCTCATCCCGGCCGACGGCGGGGTGGACCGCACGGGTGAACTCGGATACCTTCCGCAGGATCCTCGCTCGGGCGATCCGGAAATGCTCGCACGCACCCGCATCCTCGACGCTCGCGGCCTCGGGTCGCTGGCGATCGGGATGAGGGAGACCGCTGAGCAGATGGCGTCGACGGATGCCGCGGTGGCCGACCGTGCGATGCGGAAGTACGGCTCGCTGACCGAGCGCTTCGAGGCCCTCGGCGGATACGCGGCGGAGGCCGAGGCGGCCTCGATCGCTCACAACCTGTCGCTCCCGGATCGCATTCTCGATCAGCCGCTCAAGACGCTGTCGGGCGGTCAGCGCCGCCGCATCGAACTCGCCCGCATCCTCTTCTCCGATGCGCAGACCATGATCCTCGACGAGCCGACGAACCACCTCGACGCCGACAGCGTCGTGTGGCTGCGGGAGTTCCTGAAGGGCTACAAGGGCGGGCTGATCGTGATCAGCCACGACATCGATCTCGTCGGCGAGACCGTCAACCGGGTCTTCTACCTCGACGCGATGCGCCAGGTCATCGATGTCTACAACATGAACTGGAGGAACTACCTCCGCCAGCGCGCCGCCGACGAGGAGCGTCGCCGCAAGGAGCGGGCCAACGCCGAGAAGAAGGCGACGGCGCTCCAGCAGCAGGCTGCGCGGTTCGGTGCGAAAGCCAGCAAGGCAGCCGCTGCGCACCAGATGGTCGCGCGGGCGGAGAAGCTCCTCGCCGGTCTCGATGACGTCCGTCAGGACGACCGGGTCGCGAAGCTGCGCTTCCCGAAGCCGGCTCCCTGCGGCAAGACACCTCTCATGGCGAAGAACCTCTCGAAGTCGTACGGCTCGCTCGAGATCTTCGCCGGTGTCGACCTCGCGATCGACCGTGGTTCCCGCGTCGTGGTCCTCGGCCTCAATGGTGCCGGTAAGACGACTCTCCTGCGCATCCTCGCCGGAGTCGACAAGGCGGACACCGGGATCATCGAGCCTGGCCACGGCTTGAAGATCGGGTACTACGCGCAGGAGCACGAGAACCTCGACGTCACCCGTTCAGTCCTCGACAACATGATGTCGGCAGCACCCGACATCACGGCCACCGAAGCGCGCAAGGTGCTCGGCTCGTTCCTGTTCACCGGCGACGACGTGCTGAAACCGGCCGGCGTGCTGTCGGGTGGCGAGAAGACGCGCCTCTCGCTCGCGACGCTGGTCGTCTCGTCCGCGAACATGCTGCTGCTCGACGAGCCGACGAACAACCTCGACCCGGCATCCCGTGAGGAGATCCTCGGCGCGCTTGCACACTACGAGGGCGCTGTCGTCCTCGTCTCGCACGACGAGGGCGCCGTCGAGGCACTCAATCCCGAGCGCGTACTGATCCTCCCGGACGGCGTCGAGGACATCTGGGGTCGGGACTACATCGACCTCATCACGCTGGCCTGATCCAGCGCGCAGCTGCGCGATCTCAGCGGGCGTCGATCAGCTCGTCTTCGGCTTCCATGTCGCGGTCGCGGCGACGCGCGCTCCGCGGGGTCCGGGTCCTCGGACCGTTCTCCTCGTCCTCGCGGCGGTGTCGGATCTCGGTGCGGATCATGTACCAGATGAAGACGAATCCCATGACGGCGAACAGAATCCACTGGATCGCGTACGACAGGTATGGCCCGGGATCCGCGGACGGGTCCTCGAGGGCGTTCGGACGCTCGGCGGGTGCCGGAGTCTCCTCGGTCATCAGCACGTAGGCGGACTCGACGAGGCTCCCCGCCTGGCCCGTCTCCTGCCCGATCAGACGCAGGTCGATAGTCGGCACCTGACCGTCGGCGGCCGAGCGACCTTCGCGGGCGGCGGCCTCACCGGGCTGGAGGCGGCCGACGACCGTCACCTCGCCCGTCGGCGGCGCGGGGATGTTGTCCGGGGCGGGCTGGTCGTCGCCGGGCCGGACCCAGCCGCGGTCGATGAGGACGACGCGACCGTCGCCCGTGCGGAGGGGGACCAGCACCTCGAATGCGCTCGTGCCGCCGTGCGGTCGGTTCCGCACCAGAAGGCTCTCATCCGTCAGGTAGCGTCCGGTGAGCTCGACCGGCCGCCATTCGTCGGTGGGATCGAACGTGCCGTCGGGCAGCAGTTCGTCGAACGGCACGGGCGCCTGCGAGTAGTTGCTCTCCACGAGAGCGAGTTCTGCGTCCCGTTCCGCGTTGCGGGAGAACTGCCAGTTGGACAGCATCGCGCAGGCGATGGCGAAGACGATGGCCATCGCCACGTACCCGCTCCAGCGGAGCGTCGTCTCGCGGTTCATGGTGCGGACGCGGGCGCGAGGGCGAGGACCTCGACCGGGAAGTTGCGCGAAGCCAAGTAGTCGCGCAGGAACTCGACGTGATCGGTGCACGCGGCCCACACCTTGCGGCGATCCACGGCGTGGATGCGGGGATTGCGCCACACCACCTGCCATGCGGCGTCGGCGCGGCATCCTGCTCGCGAGCACTGTGCAGCACCCGATCCTCCCGCCGCGGGATTCATCGATCCTCCTGCGGGGGGCTCTCCTGGATGCGGATGACGCCTCCATTCGGGTCCTCCGGAGGCGTGGATGCCGATGGTGTCGACTCGATCTCGCGAGAGGGGCGTTCGGCGACGACGACCTCGTCCCCGTTACCGACGTTCGCGATCACGACCGCCAGATAGGGGAGGACTGCTGCGCCGGCGGCGAAGATCCAGGTCTGCCAGCCGTACGGGGTCACCGTGACCATGAGGATGAAGCACAGGACCCTGACCGACATCATGATGACGTATCGGCGTGTGCGGGACCGCGCGTCGACCTCGGGTGCGGTGGTGAGCGAGGTCGCCGACGGTGTGCGGTCGTGTGGGGCGCGGCGAGACGTGGGAAGGCTCCTCAGGACGACATGCCGACGCTGCCGGCGGTGGCAGCGAAGATCACGAAGAAGAAGCCCCAGATCAGGAGGATGAGCACCAGGATGCCCCCGCCGATCCAACCCAGGATGGTGCCCCAGAGTGCGAGACCCTGACCCTGCTCGCCAGAGGTCTTCAGCTGCTTCAGGGCCATGTGACCCGTGATGATGCCGGCGATGGAGGCGATGAAGGGCAGGATCGTGAGGCCCGCGATCGAGGCGACGAGCGAGACGATCGCGAGGACGTTGGTCGGCCGGGCCGGCGCGTACCCGTAGCCGGCTGCGGGCTGGCCGTAGGCAGGCTGACCGTAGGCGGGTTGCCCATAGCCAGACTGCGGGTACGACGGTTGGACATACCCGGGAGTGGCGGTCGGCTGCTGACCGTACGCGGGGGGCGTGTACGGCGGGGCGACCGGCGACGAGGCGTCGGGCGCAGGGGGTGCCGGCGGCACGTCCGTGGGCTGCGGCGGGGTGTTCGTGGCGTCGGTCACGTCCGTCTCCTTCAGGCGAGTTGACTCCAGACTACCGTTCGACCGCGCCGGTAGGCTGGTGCGATCCACCCGCCTCGGAGCAAGGAGAAGAATGTCCCGCGAGCGCGTCGTCCTGGTCACCGGAGGCAACCGCGGCATCGGCCGTGCGATCGCCGAGCGATTCGTGGCGGAGGGGTTCGCTGTCGCGGTCACCGCGCGCTCGGGGGAGGGTCCGGAGGGGACGCTGACGGTCCGTGCGGATGTCACCGATGCCACCTCGCTGGATGCCGCATACACCGAAGTCGAGCAGAAGCTCGGCCCTGTCGAGGTGGTCGTCGCGAACGCCGGCATCACGAAGGACACACTGCTGCTCCGTATGACGGAGGACGATTTCGACTCCGTCGTCTCGACCAACCTCGGCGGCGCCTTCCGCGTCGTCAAGCGCGCCGCGAAGGGGATGCTGCGGGCCAAGTGGGGGCGCGTCATCCTCATCTCCTCGGTCGTCGGCCTCTACGGCTCCGCCGGGCAGATCAACTACTCGTCATCCAAGAGCGCCCTCGTCGGCTTCGCCCGGTCGCTCACGCGCGAGCTGGGTTCACGCGGGATCACAGCCAATGTCGTCGCGCCCGGGTTCATCGAGACGGACATGACGGCCGCGCTCCCCGACGAGACGCAGGCCGACTACAAGAAGAGCATCCCGGCCGGCCGGTTCGGTGTCGCCGACGAGGTCGCCGCCGCCGTCGTGTGGTTGGCCTCGGACGACGCGGCCTACATCTCCGGCGCCGTCATCCCCGTCGACGGCGGGCTCGGCATGGGTCACTGACCCGCGTCAGCGCACCGCCTCGACGATCCGGCGCGACAGCTCAGCCGGCGCCGAGAACTGCGGCCAGTGTCCGGTTCCGAGCCGGACGATCTCGGCGTCCTTGATCGCGGCGAACTCTGCCGCGAAATCGCCCCACGCCGACACGACCCGACGGAACGTCTCGTCGTCCATCGATCCCATCAACATCGTCACCGGCACCCGGTGGCGTTCGGTGCCCTCCATCACGACGGCATCGGTCGGCACCCGCCGGGGGACGGATGCCGTGAGGGGTGCCGTGCGAGCGCGGGTCTGCTCGTCGAGGTCCGCAGTGTCCTCCGCATCGAAGAAGTCCCACCCCGGGAAGGGGATCACCCCGTCGACGATGGGGAACTCCGAGATCTCGGCTCCGGGCGGGGGAGGTGTCGTGTCGACCAGGACGACTCGGCGGACGCGATCGGCGCACTGCTCCGCGGCGGCCCAGGCCACGTTGCCGCCACCGCTGTGACCGACGAGAACCACGGGCCCATCGACGCGGTCGATCTCGGCGATGACCGCGTCGACCCAATCGGTGAGGCCGATGTCGGACTCGGGAGCGCCCACGCCGGGAAGGGTGAGCGGACGCGGCGTGTGCCCCGCGTCGCGGAGGGCGGGGACGACGTCGTCCCACGAGTCGGCTGTCAGCCAGAGGCCGGGGATCAGGATGATGTCCATGTCGGCAGGGTACGACCTGCCTCCGACATCCCGCTCGCCCTCAGGGGAGCAGCGGGATGAGCTGCGCCAGGTCGACGCGCTCGGCGACGAGATCCGCTCGGAGGCGCACGGCGGGTTTCGCATTGAAGGCGATGCCGAGGCCCGCGACATCCATCATCATGAGGTCGTTCGCCCCGTCGCCCACGGCGATCGTCGTCTCAGGGGCCACGCCGTAGGAGAGGCTCCATTCGCGCAGCGCCGAAGCCTTGGCGGCGGCGTCGACGATGTCGCCGTCGACGGAGCCGGTGAGGATGCCGTCGGCCACGGCCAGGCGGTTCGCGCGCCACACGTCCACGCCGAGGTCCGGCGCGACCGTGTCGAGGATCTCGTGGAATCCGCCCGAGACGACCGCGGCGACGCCGCCGCGCTCATGGATCGCCGCGATCAGCTCGTGCACGCCGGGGGTGGGCTCGATGCGCGACAGCACGCGACCGAAGGCCGCGATCGGCACGCCCGTGAGCTCGCTCACGCGCGAGCGGAGGCTCGTGGCGAAGTCGACCTCGCCGCGCATCGCCGCCTCGGTGGCAGCGGCCACTTCAGCGCCGCGGCCCGCTTCATCGGCGATCAGTTCGATGACCTCGTTGCGGATGATCGTGGAGTCGGCGTCGAACACGACGAGGAACCGGGCGTCAGGCACCCGACCACGCTATCTGCTCCGACGCCGTAGGCACGTCCGCTCAGGACGTGATGCGGATGTTCTTGCCGACGACCGTCAGCCCGCTGTCGGTGACGGTGAAGCCTCGCGACAGGTCGAGCTCGCGGTCCACGCCCACCGTCGCGCCGGGTTCCAGGACGACGTTCTTGTCGAGGATCGCGCGATGCACGCGGGCACCGGCTCCGACGCTGACGTGGTCGAAGAGGACCGAGTCGGTGATGGTCGATCCGCCGCCCGAGAGCGTCCAGGGACCGAGGACGCTCCGCTCCAGGTGCGTGCCCGACAGTACGCAGCCCAGCGACACGATCGAGTCGATCGCGTTCCCGATGCGCCCCACCCCGTCGCGGACGAACTTCGCGGGCGGCGAGTTCACCGACTGCGACCGGATCGGCCAGTCCATGTTGTACAGGTTGAAGATCGGCAGCGCGGAGATCAGGTCCATGTGCGCGTCGAAGAACGAATCGATCGTTCCCACGTCACGCCAGTAGTCGCGATCGCGGTCGGTGGAGCCAGGGACGTCGTTGCGCTTGAAGTCGTACACCGCCGCTTCGCCACGTGAGACGAAGTAGGGGATGATGTCGCCGCCCATGTCGTGGTTCGACGTCGGCAGTTCGCCGTCGGCCTCGACCGCTTCGATGAGGGCGTCGGTGTCGAAGACGTAGTTGCCCATCGAGGCGAGCACCTCGCCCGGGCTGTCGGGGAGGCCGGTGGGGTTCTGCGGCTTCTCGAGGAAGTCGCGGATCGTGACCCCGTCGGCGGGGTCGACGTCGATGACGCCGAACTGGTTCGCGAGGCCGATCGGCTGGCGGATGCCGGCGACCGAGGCGCGGGCACCCGACGCGATGTGCGCGTCGATCATCTGCTGGAAGTCCATGCGGTACACGTGGTCGGCGCCGATGACCGCGACGATGTCGGGCTTCTCGTCGTGGATGAGGTTCAGCGACTGGAGGATCGCGTCGGCCGAGCCGGAGAACCACCGCTTGCCGAGCCGCTGCTGCGCCGGCACCGATGTGACGTAGGCGCCCAGGAGCGCGGACATGCGCCAGGTCTGGGAGACGTGGCGGTCGAGGCTGTGCGACTTGTACTGCGTCAGGACGACGATCTGGCGGAGCTCCGAGTTGATGAGGTTGGAGATCGCGAAGTCGATGAGACGGTACTGCCCGCCGAAGGGGACGGCGGGTTTCGCGCGGTCCTGGGTGAGCGGCATGAGGCGCTTGCCCTCGCCACCGGCGAGGACGATACCGAGGACCTTCGGTGATGCTGGCATGTGCTCACACTATGGCGATTTGCAGCGGGCAAGCGAGGACTTTGGTGCGTGTTCCGTGTGGCCTAGAGTTCGGTCCATGCGCGTCGACATCGTCACGAAGGAGTACCCGCCGGAGATCTACGGCGGAGCGGGGGTCCACGTCACCGAACTCGTCGCGGCGCTGCGCTCGCGCATGGAGGTGCAGGTCCGCGCGTTCGGAGGGCCGCGGGATGAAGCGGACACCACCTCGTACGCCGTCCCGGAGGGGCTCTCGGAGGCCAATGCGGCGGTGCAGACCCTCGGCACCGATCTCGAGATCGTCGGCGACGTCGCCGGGGCCGACGTCGTGCACAGTCACACGTGGTACGCGAACTTCGCCGGGTTCCTGGCGTCGAAGCTGCACGGCATCCCCCACATCGTGACCGCCCATTCGCTCGAGCCGCTCCGGCCTTGGAAGGCCGAGCAGCTCGGCGGCGGGTACGCCGTCTCGAGCTTCGTCGAGAAGACCGCCTACGAGAACGCGGCCGCGGTGGTCGCCGTGAGCGACGGGATGCGGCGCGACATCCTCCGCAGCTACCCGGCGCTCGACCCCGCCAAGGTGCGGGTCATCTACAACGGGATCGACGTCGAGGCCTGGCAGCCGCGCGAGGACCCGGAACTGCTCTCGAGGTGGGGGATCGACCCGGACCGCCCGTCCGTCGTGTTCGTCGGCCGCATCACGCGGCAGAAGGGCCTGCCGTACTTCCTGCGGGCTGCGGAGCTCCTTCCCCCCGAGGTGCAGCTGGTCCTGTGCGCGGGGGCGCCAGACACGCCCGAGATCATGGCCGAGGTCCAGGACCTCGTCCGGACGCTTCAGCAGACCCGCGAGGGCGTTGTCTGGATCGAGGAGTTCCTGCCGCGGCCCGATCTCTGCGCCATCCTGACGTCCGCCACCACGTTCGTCTGCCCGTCGGTCTACGAGCCCCTTGGGATCGTCAACCTGGAGGCCATGGCCTGCGGGGCAGCCGTGGTGGGAACGGCGACCGGCGGCATCCCGGAAGTCGTCATCGACGGCGTCACCGGACGTCTGGTCCCGATCGAACAGGTCGAGGACGGCACCGGCACCCCCGTCGATCCCGATCGCTTCGTCGCCGACCTGGCCGCAACTCTGACCGAGGTCGTGTCGGATCCCGAGAAGGCTCGCGCATACGGGCGTGCCGGCCGGGAGCGGGCGGCATCCGATTTCAGTTGGGAAGCGATCGCGGATGCCACGGCAGAGCTGTACCGAGAGGTCGCCGCGACCGGCCGGTAGCCTGCCGGCGCGACTCCGCCCGGTCGATAGGCTGGGATCATGCCTCAGGTGCTCGAACTCGCCGACGTCGTCGTCCGCCGCAATGCCCGCAACATCGTCGACGGGATCGACTGGACCGTCGACGCGGACCAGCGCTGGGTCGTCCTCGGCCCGAACGGGGCCGGGAAGACCACGATCCTGCAGCTCGCCGCTACCCTCACCCACCCGAGTTCGGGTGCCGTCACCGTGCTCGACGAGGTCCTCGGGCGCACGGACGTCTTCGACCTCCGCCCCAGGATCGGCTTCGCATCCTCGGCGATGGCCAAGCGCGTGCCCCAGGATGAGACCGTCCTCGACGTCGTCCTGACCGCCGCCTACGCTGTGGTGGGCCGCTGGCGCGAGGACTACGAGACGATCGATGAGCGTCGTGCGCGACGCGTGCTGGGGGAGTGGGGCCTCGCCGACCTGGCCGACCGCACCTTCGGGACGCTGTCGGACGGCGAGCAGAAGCGGGTCCAGATCGCGCGCGCCGTCATGACCGATCCGGAGCTCCTCCTGCTCGACGAGCCGACCGCGAGCCTCGACCTCGGCGCCCGCGAAGAGCTGCTGAGCCTGCTGAGCGGGTATGCGAAGGAGGAGTCGACGCCCGCCATGATCATGGTCACGCACCATGTCGAGGAGATCCCCGTCGGCTTCACGCACGTCCTCCTGCTGCGCGACGGCGCGGCGGTCGCGCAGGGGCCCATCGCGGAGACGCTGACGGCGGACAACCTGACGGCGACGTTCGGGATGCCGATCACGCTGACGTCGGAGGACGGTCGGTTCGCCGCGCGCGCGGCATCCTGATAGAATCTTGCGTTGGCGCGTTCGCGCTGCAGACTTTCACCCGCTCCTGGCAAAATCCAGGGCACTTCGTGAGGAACCCAATGAAGACTGACATCCACCCCGAGTACCGCGCCGTCGTTTTCCGCGACCTCGGCTCCGGCGAGACCTTCCTGACCCGTTCGACGGTCTCCAGCGACAAGACGATCGAGCTGGACGGCGAGACCTACCCGGTCATCGACGTCGAGATCTCGTCTGCCTCGCACCCGTTCTACACGGGCAAGCAGCGCATCATGGACTCGGCCGGTCGCGTCGAGAAGTTCAACCAGCGCTTCAAGAACTTCGGCAGCAAGTAAGCAGCCGTCCTCGAAGGCCCCGCTCCGGCGGGGCCTTCGTCGTTCCCGGACGCGGGGTCCGTCAGCGGATCGGCCAACTGCCGTCCACATCGGCGTCGAGCCGGCCGATGCGCGCGAAGTACTCGCTGAGGCTCTCGGCTTGCGCACGCGCCCACGCGATCTGCTGGGTGTGGAAGTCGACGGCCGACGCGTCGAGGTCGAAGCGCGCCGCGATCGCCTGCGCGACGCGTCCTGCGGCGATCGCATCTGCGGCGGCGTCGTGCGCGCCCTCGAGGGTGACGGAGTAGTGCGCGGCGACGACCTCGAGGGTGCGCTTGCCGCGCCGATACCGGTCGTAGGTCTTGTCGACGACGAGCGGGTCGATCACGGGCGAGGGTGCCTCGATGGGTGCGATGCCGTGCCGCAGGCTCTCGTATTTGAGCAGCGAGAAGTCGAAGGGTGCGTTATAGGCGACGACGGGGATGCCGGCGGCGAACAGGTCGCGCAGCGACGCGGTCACCTGGGCGACGACCTCCGCAGCAGGGAGTCCTTCCGTGCGTGCTCGATCGGTCGTGATGCCGTGGACCGCGGTCGCACCCGCGGGGATCTCGATACCGGGATCAGCGAGCCAGGTGCGGGCGTCGATCACGGCGCCGGACGCGTCGAGGACCCCGACGTGGGCGCTCACGATCCGATCGGAGCGGACGTCGATGCCCGTCGTCTCGAGGTCGAAGACGCCCAGCGGACCCGCGCACGGACCCAGCGCGACGGACTCCGCCGTGATCTCGGCGACGACGACGGAGTCCACGGCGGCAGGCTCAGCGATCGAGGCGGCGACCTCAACAGGAGTGGGCTCATCCCAGGTGTCGTCATCCCACAGCGGAAGTTCGTCCCAGGCGCCCATGCTCCGACGCTACGGTCGACCGCCGACATCGTGCCGGACGACGCGCCGCCGAGCGGCAGGCGCCCTACCCCCTCGTAGACTCGACGGATGACCGCCGCCAATCCGTACGCGCAGCGCCTCGCGGCCGTCCCCGTCGAGCGACGAGAGGTGACCGTCGCGGGTGTACCGACGGCCTACTGGGTCTACGGACCGGTGGATGCCGAGACGACGATCCTCGCGGTGCACGGCTTCCGAGGCGACCACCACGGTCTCGAGCCGATCGTGGCGCAGCTCGACGGCATCCGGGTGGTCTCGCCCGACCTGCCCGGGTTCGGCGAGACCCCCGCGTTTCCGGGGCGGCACGACCTCGACGCGTACGCGTCGTGGCTTACTGCCTTCGCGGCGGAGGTCGCCCCCGGCGCCGTCGTGCTCGGGCACTCTTTCGGCTCGATCGTCTCGTCGGCTGCGGTCGCGCGCGGGCTCGGGACTCCTCGCCTGATCCTCGTGAACCCCATCGGGGCGCCGGCGCTCGAGGGACCCCGCGGGATCCTCACGCGACTCGCGATCTTCTATTACTGGGCCGGCGCCCGGCTGCCTCGGCCGCTCGGCGATGCCCTGCTGCGCAACCGCGTCATCGTGCGGGTGACGAGTGTGGCGATGGCCAAGACCAAGGATCGTGGCCTTCGCGCCTTCATCCATGACCAGCACGACACCTATTTCTCGCGGTTCGCCGACCGCGACACCCTGCACGAGGCGTTCGTCACCTCGGTCTCGCACGACGTGCGCGAGGCTGCGGGGCGTATCGACGTCCCGACGCTCCTCATCGCCGCGGAGAACGACGACATCACGCCGCTGTCTGCGCAGTTCGAGCTGCAGGAGATGTTCCGGGATGCCGACCTCGTCGTCATCCCCGATGTGGGACACCTCATCCACTACGAGACGCCGAGGGCGGCGGCATCCGCCATCACGCGCTTTCTTCGGCCTTCCGGCGACGGTACGCGTTGACGTTCATGCGGTTGCCGCAGTTGCCGGTATCGCAGTAGCGCTTCGACCCGTTCTTCGAGTAGTCGATGTACACGGCCTCGCAGTCGTCCGCGGAGCAGACGCGGACGCGGTCGAACTCGTCGGAGCGGATGACGTCGACGAAGGCCATCGCGACCTCGACGGTGATGCGGGTCGCGAGCGGTGCGGCGTCGTCGGTCGCGTGGATGTGCCAGTCGTACCCGTCGTGGATGACCAGCTGGGGGAGCGCCTTGCTCTCGCGGAGCATCGCGTTGACGATCGGAACGGCCGAGACGCGGTCCCCGGTCCAGAGCATCCGCAGGCGCGACCGCGCGGCTCGCAGTTCGGAGAGCTCGACATCGTCTCGGCGGATGACCCCGCTGTAGGGGTGCTCGCGCAGGAACGCCGCCAGGTCCTCCAGTGTCGCGAGGCGGTCGATGCGGTCGTCGTCGATCTCGGGAAGCGAGTTGACGAGGGCGGTCGCCGCGCGCAGCGAGATCTCCGTGTCACGGATGAACATGATCTTGACTCCTGACGCTCGCCGTCGGTACTGTCACCAGTGTAATGGCCTTTAGCTCATGACGTTTCGATCCCATCCGCGAGGAACCCACATGACCCGGACGCTTCCCGAGAGGGTGCCGCCCTCCGCCGCCAGCGGCGCGGTGCCGTCTCGAGGCCTCCTTCTCGCCGTTGCGAGTGCGCTCACCTTCTCCGTCAGCGGGCCCATCGCCAAACCGCTGCTCGAGGGCGGTTGGTCGCTGGCCAGCGTCCTCGCGATCCGGATGGGGGTGGCGGGTCTCGTGCTCTCGCCCGCCCTCGTGCGCACCCTGCTGCGCCGCCCCGATTTCCTCCGCGCGCACGGTGTGTCGCTCGTCGCATTCGGGCTCATCCCGGTGCTCGGCTGCCAAGTGTTCTACTTCTCCGCGCTGCAACGGATGCCGGTGGGCGTCGCGCTCCTGATCCAGTACCTCGCACCGGTCATGCTCGTGCTGTTCGTCTGGGCGAGGACACGCCGCGCCCCGTCGCGCATCGTCGTCCTCGGATCGATCGTGGCGATGATCGGTCTCGTCCTCGTCGTCGACGTCTCGGGCGCCAGGTTCGACGTGCTGGGCACCGTCTTCGCGTTGCTGGCAGCGGTCTGCGCGTGCGTCTACTTCGTGATGAGTGAGCGAGCGGGTGACGATCTTCCGCCCCTCGCTCTCGCCGCCGGCGGTCTGCTCGTAGGGACGGTGACGATCCTCGGGCTGGCTGCCATCGGCATCCTCCCGCTGACGGGTTCCGCCGCGGCGGTCGATCTGCTGGGAGCGACGGTGTCGCCGCTCGTTCCCCTCGCTCTCGTCGGGCTGTGCACGGCGGCGGGGTATGCGCTCGGGATCATGGCCGTCCCGCGGATCGGGTCCAGGCTCGCGTCGTTCGTCGGGCTCTCGGAGGTGCTCTTCGCCCTGAGCTTCGCGTGGCTCCTGCTGGGCGAGGCGCCAGCGGCGGTGCAGTTCATCGGAGGCGCGCTGATCCTCGCGGGCGTCGTGCTCGTCCGGGTGGAGGAGCGCGCGCCCGCGGATGTCAGCTCTCCCGCCGAGCCGCTGCCAGGAGAGGTCGCACCCGGTACCCGATGACCTCGCCCATCGCGAGGGACGTCTCGGTGCGTTCGACGCCGTCGATCGCGAGGATCCGGGCATCGATGTCGAACAGGTGCTGCGTGTCCCGTGCGGCGACGCGGACCAGGAGATCCACGGGCCCACTCAAGCCGTGGCACTGCACGACCTCGGGGATCTCCTGCAGCTCGGCGGTGATGCGCGGCAGGTCGGCCTGCCGGACCTGCACGTGGAGGATCGCGTCGATCGCGTACCCCAGCGCGGCGGGGGACATGGCACGCTCGAAGGAGAGGAAGACTCCCGACCGCTCCAGCTTGGCCATGCGGGCCTGCACGGTGTTGCGGGACAGCCCGAGTCGTTCGGCCAGCGCGACCACGGTGGCGCGATGATCCTCGGCCAGCGCGTTCAACAGCTCGAGGTCCACGTGGTCCAGGGCGCTCATAGTGCCACACCATAGCAGTAGGGTTTCCAGCTGCTTACGCATCCTGCTCAATGTTCTTCGCGATGCTTGAGCGAGGTGCGATGTCGGCTTAGTCTCGCAGCATCCGGCGACGAGGCCGGTGTTCTGCGCCGGTCGTCCGTCCACAAGACGCGCGTCCGCGATCAGAGAGGGACGATGATGACCGACACTCTGACCCCCGCCGCCGCGCTGGCGAGCGATACCGAGGATGTGGCCCGCCTGCTCGACCATGAGGGGCGCCGCGTGCGAGACGAGCGGCTGGGTCCGTGGGCCGCCGACGTCGACGCGCCCATGCTGCGTCAGGTCTACCGCGACATGTTCCTCTCCCGCCGGCTCGATGCCGAAGGCGTCGCCCTCCAGCGCCAGGGGCACCTCGGCCTATGGGCACCGGCGCACGGGCAGGAGGCCGTCCAGGTCGGCACCGCATGGGCCTGTCACGACGACGACTTCCTCTTCCCGAGCTACCGCGAGATCGGGATCGAGGTCGTCCGCGGCGTGCAGCCGAAAGACTTCGTCATGGTCTGGCACGGAGCGCAGCACGCGAGCTGGAACCCGTTCGACGTCCACGTCGCGAACCCGCAGATCATCATCGGGGCGCAGAGCCTGCACGCCGTCGGCTATGCCATGGGCATCCAGCGCGACGGCGGCGATCAGGTCGCGGTCGCCTATTTCGGCGATGGTGCGACCAGCCAGGGCGACGTCAACGAGGCGATGATCTTCGCCTCCTCGTACGGCGTCCCCGTCGTCTTCGTCTGCTCCAACAACCAGTGGGCCATCTCCGAGCCGGTGCAGCTGCAGTCGCGGACGCCGATCTCGCACCGCGCGCCGGGCTTCGGCATCCCGAGCATGCGGGTCGACGGCAACGACGTCCTCGCCTGCATCGCGGCGATGCGCTGGGCCGCCGATCACGCGCGGAGCGGACGCGGTCCCGCCTACCTCGAGGCCGTCACCTACCGCGTCGGGCCGCACACCACCTCGGACGATCCCACCCGCTACCGCGACGCCGACGAGGTCGCGCACTGGAAGGCCCGCGATCCGCTGGCGCGCGTCGAGTCGTACCTCCGTGCCCTCGGTGCATTCGACGACGCCTTCGCGCAGTCGCTGACAGCGGATGCCGACCGGTTCACCGCGGCGATGCGCGCCGCCGTCGTGGGTGCCACCGCCCCCGACGCGCTGCGGGTCTTCGACAACGTGTACGCCGAACCGCACAGCGGCCTGGACGAGCAACGGGCTCGGTTCGCCCTGTACCTCGACGGATTCTCGGACGGGGGCACGCGATGACCGAACTGACGATGGGGAAGGCCCTCACCGCCGCGATGCGCCGCGCGCTCGCCGACGACGACAAGACCCTCGTGATGGGGGAGGACATCGGACGCCTGGGCGGCGTGTTCCGCATCACCGACGGACTGCAGTCCGAGTTCGGCCCGCGTCGCGTCGTCGACACCCCGCTGGCGGAATCCGGCATCGTCGGGACGGCGGTAGGGCTCGCCTTCCGCGGATTCCGACCGATCGTCGAGATCCAGTTCGACGGTTTCGTCTATCCCGCCTTCGATCAGATCGTCAGTCAGGTCGCCAAGCTCCACTACCGGACGCAGGGGCGCGTGAAGATGCCGATCACGATCCGGATCCCCTGGGCCGGCGGCGTGGGTGCGGCAGAGCACCACTCCGAGTCGCCCGAGGCCTACTTCGTGCACACCGCCGGACTCCGCGTCGTGGCGGTGTCGAACCCGCAGGACGCGTACACGATGCTTCGACAGGCGATCGCGAGCGACGACCCGGTCGTCTTCTTCGAGCCCAAGCGGCTCTACCACGCGAAGGGCGAGGTCGACCTCGACGCCGACATCGCCGACGCCGCTCCGCTCGGCCTCGCGCGGGTGGTCCGCGAAGGCACCGACGCCACCCTCGTGACGTACGGCGCGCAGGTGACGACGGCTCTGGACGCCGCGCTCGCCGCCGAAGACGAGGGGATCTCGCTCGAAGTGATCGACCTCCGCTCGCTGTCTCCGGTGGACTACGGCACGGTCGCGGCATCCGTCCGTCGGACCGGCCGGGTCGTCGTGACGCACGAGGCGTCCCGCGAGGCAGGCGTTGCGGCGGAGGTGATCGCCAGCATCACGGAGAAGTGCTTCCACTACCTCGAGGCGCCACCCCTGCGGGTGACGGGTCACGACATCCCCTACCCGCCGGCGAAGCTCGAGCAGCATCACCTCCCCGACCTCGACCGCATCCTGGATGCCGTCGACCGGGTGCTGGGCCGCCCCTCGGGCGTTCCGGAGGTGACCGCGTGATCACCGAGTTCCGTCTCCCCGACCTCGGCGAGGGCCTGCGCGAAGCCGAGATCGTGCAGTGGCACGTCGCCGCCGGCGACCAGGTCGCGCTCAATCAGACGATCGCCGAGGTCGAGACCGCCAAGGCCGTCGTCGAGCTCCCGTCGCCGTTCGCCGGAACCGTCTCGGCACTTCATCACGCGGAGGGGGACGTCGTGCCGGTGGGCGAGGTGCTTATCGCCTTCGACGTCGCCGGAACGGAGACGGATGCCGCAGCGGCACCGGCCGCCGAGGCGAGACGCGAACCGAACCTCGTCGGGTACGGCGCCGCGCCGCGGAGCGACGCCCGCCCGCAGCGTCGAGCGCGCGCCGGGGCAGGCGGCGACGTCGTCGACCTGGCCGTCCGCGAAGCGGCTCCGCACGACGCGATCGCGCCCAGCGCTCCCGAGCGCGAGCCGCGCGAGCGTCCGCGATCCACGCCGCCGGTACGGAAGCTCGCCAGAGATCTCGGGGTCGACCTCGACCTCGTGGCCGCTCAGGGGATCGATGGTCTGATCACGCGGGAGGACGTCGAGTCCTACGCGGCCCGCACGTCGCCGGCACCGGCCGCGACGGCACCGGCATCCACCGGCTCTCCGGCGAGCTCGATGTCGGACCAGCGGATCCCGATCCGCGGCGTCCGCAAGCACACCGCGGAGGCCATGGTGCGGTCCGCCTTCACCGCACCGCACGCGGCGACGTTCCTGACCGTCGACGTGACGGCATCCGTCGTATTCGCGGCGGGACTCCGCGCCGATCGACGTTTCGCGGACGCCCACGTCGGGATCATGGCGGTCGCCGCGAAGGCCGTGTGCCTCGCTCTTCGCCGGACCCCCGAACTCAACGCGACGTGGGACGAGGCGGCGGGCGAGATCATCCGCTTCGGGCAGGTAAACCTCGGGATCGCCGCGGCGACCGACCGCGGGCTCGTCGTGCCGTCGGTGAAGGATGCCGGGACGCTGTCGCTCGTCGATCTCGCCCAGTCGATCCGCACCCTCGCCGACACGGCACGAGCGGGGAAGGCGACGCCCGCGGATCTGTCGGGCGGTACCTTCTCGATCACGAACTACGGCGTGTTCGGCGTGGATGCCGGGACCCCGATCCTCGTCCCCGGGGAGGCCGGCATCCTCGGCCTCGGCGCGGTGCAGCGGCGTCCCTGGGAACACGAGGGAGGCGTCGCCCTGCGCGACGTCATGACTTTGAGCCTGTCGTTCGACCACCGGCTGGTGGACGGGGCCGAAGCGGCCCGGTTCCTCACCGACGTGGCCGACGTGTTGCGTGAGCCGGGAAGAGCGATGGTGTTCGCATGAGTCTGCCGATGACGGGATACGACCTCACGGAGGAGCAGGTCGAGTTGGCGGGGCTCGTCCGCTCGTTCGCCGACGAGGTGGTCGCGCCGGTCTCCTACGAGGCCGACCGTACGAAGACCCTGCCGATGGACGTCGTCGCTCAGATGGGCGACATGGGGCTGTTCGGGCTGCCGTTCCCCGAGGAGGTCGGCGGCCAGGGCGGCGACTACGTCACCCTCGGGCTCGCCATCGAGGCGCTGGCGCGCGTGGATCAGTCGATCGCGATCACGCTCGAAGCGGGCGTGAGTCTCGGCGCCATGCCGATCTTCCGCTTCGGGACCGACGCGCAGTGCGAGGAGTACCTGCCCGACCTGCTGGCCGGGCGCGCGCTCGCAGGCTTCGGGCTGACCGAGCCGGAGGCGGGATCGGATGCCGGGGCCACCCGGACGACCGCGCGCCTCGACGGCGGCGACTGGGTGATCGACGGCGCGAAGCAGTTCATCACCAACTCCGGCACCTCCATCACCCGCTTCGTGACGGTCACCGCCGTCACGAGTGAGCAGGGCGCCGCGACGCGCGAGATCTCGACGATCATCGTCCCGCACGGCACGCCGGGGTTCACCGTCGGGCCCGCGTACGACAAGGTCGGCTGGCACGCCAGCGACACGCATCCGCTCGTCTTCACAGGCGCGCGGGTGCCCGAGGCCAACCTCCTCGGCGAGCGCGGGCGCGGGTTCGCGAACTTCCTCCACATCCTCGACGAGGGCCGGATCGCGATCGCGGCGCTCGCCACGGGGGCGGCGGAGGGATGCCTCGAGGCGGCCGTCGACTACGCCAAGAGTCGCGTCGTGTTCGGCGAGACGCTGGGGACGCGCCAGAGCATCCAGTTCATGCTCGCGCGCATGCAGCAGCGCGTCCACGTCTCACGGCTCGCCTGGCTGCACGCTGCCCGCCTGCGCGACGCGGGGCGTCCGTTCAAGACCGAGGCCGCCATCGCCAAGCTCACCTCGAGCGACGCGGCGATGGACAACGCGCGCGACGCGACGCAGATCTTCGGCGGCAACGGGTTCATCAACGAGTACCCCGTCGCACGGCACTTCCGCGACTCGAAGATCCTGGAGGTGGGGGAGGGGACGACCGAGGTGCAGCTGCTCCTCATCGCCCGGTCGCTCGGGCTCGCCTGAGCCGGGGCCGGCCGCTCAGACGGGAAGCGCCGACGAGGTCAGGAGCGACAACCAGTCGTCCTCGACCCGGAAGGTGTGCGCGGAGCCGTTCGCCAGCTTGTGGCCCGGCTCTGGGTACTCGCCCGAGGTCGCGTGGGAGATCACGGTGCGGATGAGTGCGCCGTGGGCCACCGCGATGACGTGCGGTTCGTCGGGTGCGACCACCGCGCGGGCATCGGCCACCGCCTCCTGGATCCCGCGCAGTGCTCGGGCCGTGACCTCGGGCCACGGTTCGGCGCCCGGTACCTCGGCGCTGTGCCACGGCCCCCAACGGTCGAGGACTTCGGTGTCGGTGAGACCCTCGGCATCCCCGTATCCGCGCTCCCGCAGTGCGGGGTAGGCGCGCGGCTCGGGGAGGTCGAGGATGGCGGCGATGACGCGGGCGGTCTCGTTCGCGCGCGACAGATCGCTCGAGACGACGACGGTGGGCGTGCCCCGATCGAGCCTCTCCGCGAGGGCGAGTCCTGCGGCGCGAGCCTGCTCCCGCCCGGTGTCATTGAGGGGGATGTCGGTCGACCCCTGGATTCGACGGGTGCGGTTCCAGTCGGTCTCGCCGTGGCGCACGAGGGTGAGAAGGGTCACCGGACGAGCCTACGACGAGGCGGCAGCCTCACCGGCCGGCGAGCTCCCGGCCGAGGACCGTGAGAACCTCGGACGTCCCCGCGTCGATCTTGACGGTGGCGCGGGGGTCGCCGCGCGTCTCGCCTCGGTTGACGATGACGACCGGCAGCCGCCGGCGGCGGGCACGGTCCAGAAGGCGGATGCCGGAGTTCACGACCAGGGAGGACCCGGCGATCAGCAACGCGGTGCTCGAGCGGACCAGCTGCTCGGCTTCGCGGAACTTCTCGAGCGGGATGTACTCACCGAAGAAGACGACCTCGGGCTTCAGCATCCCACCGCACACGGAGCAGTCGGGGATGACGAAACCGTCGCTCGCGCCGGGGAGCACATCGCCGTCGGGACCGAGTTCGACGTTCTCGGGCACCGTGATCCAGGGGTTGTCGCGCTCGATCCGGACCGCCAGGTCGCGGCGGTCGAAGACCTGGCCGCAGTGCAGGCACGACACCCGCCGCATCGTGCCGTGGAGTTCGACGACACGTCGGCTGCCGGCTCGCACGTGCAGACCGTCGACGTTCTGCGTGATGACGCCCGAGGCGATCCCGGCCTGCTCGAGTGCCGCGAGCGCCCGGTGCCCCTCGTTGGGGGCCGCGGCGGCGAACGTCCGCCACCCGAGATGGCTGCCGACCCAGTAGCGCCGTCGTGACGTGTCGTCGGCGAGGAACTGCTGAGCCGTCATGGGGGTCCGGACGGGAGCGCCCTTGCCGCGATAGTCCGGGATGCCCGAATCCGTCGAGACACCGGCACCGGTGAGCACGGCGACGCGGTGTCCGGCGAGCGCGTCGGCCGCGCGTTCCACGGCCGCGGTCGTCGCGGCATCCAGGTCCAGCACGCTCATGGCCCTCCTCAGGGGATCGAGCCTACGCCGTCGCCGTTTCGCGGAGGTCACAGAGGGCGCGTGACAGCATGGAACCATGACGACGATCCGCATCGACGACCCCGCGGATCCGCGGCTCGCGGACTACCGCGGTCTCACCGACACCGCCCTGCGCCGGATCGCGGAGCCGGCGGGCGGTCTGTACATCGCGGAGTCCGCGAAGGTCATCTCCCGCGCCGTCGCCGCCGGGCACCGGCCGCGGTCCGTGCTCGTGCAGGAGAAGTGGGTCGACGACGTCGCGGTTCTCGCGGGTGATGCTCCCGTCTACGTCGTCCCCGACACGGTGGCCGAACAGCTCACAGGGTTCGCGGTGCACCGCGGCGCACTCGCCGCCATGCACCGTCCCGAGCAGCCGGACCCGGTCGCGCTGCTCCACGGCGCACGTACGATCGTCGTCCTCGAGGACATCGTCGACCACACGAACGTCGGGGCGGCGTTCCGGGCGGCGGCCGCGTTGGGCGCCGACGCCGTGCTCGTCTCGCCCCGGTGCGGAGACCCGCTCTACCGCCGCAGCGTCCGAGTCAGCATGGGGACGGTCTTCCAGGTGCCGTGGGCGCGCCTTCCCGAGTGGGATGCCGCGGCATCCCTCTTCGCATCAGCGGGAGTGCACCTGGCCGCACTGGCGCTGTCGGACGACGCCGTGCCGTTGGACGACTTCGCCGCGGCTCGGCCCGACAGGCTGGCGATCCTCATGGGGTCGGAGGGTGACGGGCTCTCCACCGAAGCGCTCGCCGCAGCGGACGCGATCGTCACGATCCCGATGTCCCGGGGCGTCGACTCGCTCAACGTCGCCTCGGCCGCCGCGGTCGCTCTCTGGGCCCTGCGCTGAGCTCAGTCGCCGGACGGCGTCGACGAGAACGGCAGCGCGTCGGGGCGCTTGGCCGTGACGTGGTCGCCGGAGGACTGGTGACGCAGACGCCGCAGCACCCAGGGCACGAAGTGCGTCCGCGCCCAGACCAGGTCGTTTGCCCGGGCCGCGCGCCACGTGGTCGGCGGCAGGGCCTCCGGTGACATCGGCTGCAGGTCGTTGGGCACGTTGAGTGCCCGGAGCACCATGCGCGCGACCTCGTGGTGCCCGAGCGAGTTGTAGTGCAGACGGTCGTCGTCGAAGAAGCGCATGTCCTGCACCTCTTTCAGGGCCCACTGGTCGGCGACGATGCAGTCGTAGCGGTCGGCGATCGCCCGGATGTTCTCGTTGTAGATCGCGACGCGCCCGCGGATGCCGCGGAAGACCGGGGTGAACTCGGTGTCGATCGCGGTGAAGACGAGCAGCGTCGCCCCCTGAGATGACAGTCGAGCGACGGCATCCTCGAACAGCTCCGCGACAGCATCCGGGTCTCCCTGCGGTCGGATGACGTCGTTGCCGCCGGCCGAGATCGTGATGAGGTCCGGCTTCAGGGCGAGCGCGGGCTCGATCTGGGCGTCGACGATCTGGCGGATCAGCTTGCCGCGGATCGCGAGGTTCGCGTACGCGAAGTCCTCGACCTGGGAGGCGAGGACGGCGGCGACGCGGTCGGCCCAGCCGCGGTGCTCTCCGGCGCGATCCGGGTAGGGATCGCCGATGCCCTCGGTGAAGGAGTCGCCGATCGAGACCATCCGTCGCCACGGGTGGGCGGTCGCATTCGGGATGTAGGGCGAACGGTTCTCGTCCGACACCTGGTCGTTCTCGCGCATGGCACCTCCGCATCGAGGCTACCCGTCGGCGTTCGGCTCCTCGATCCCGGCATCTCCATGTCGGGACCGGGATTAGGGTGGATCGACGTGACGAGCGAGATGACGAGCGAAGAGGGGACTGGCTCCGACGAGCCCCACTTCGGGAGTTTCGCCGCCGAGCACCTCTCTCCCGCCTTCCCGCAGCGCGCTCCGTGGGGAACGGCGCAGAACCTCCGGGCGTGGCAGGCCGAAGCGCTCGAGCAGTACTTCGAGATGGACGGCCCCGACGGGGTCGGCGGCGGTCCGCGCGACTTCCTCGCCGCCGCGACCCCCGGCGCAGGCAAGACCACCTTCGCCCTCCGTCTCGCGAGTGAGCTGCTCCGTCGTCGCATCATCGACCGCATCATCGTCGTCGCCCCGACCGAGCACCTGAAGACCCAGTGGGCGGATGCCGCGGCCCGTGTCTCGATCCGCCTCGACCCCCGGTTCAGCAACAAGCACTTCTCACCGGCGCGGCACTACCACGGTGTCGCGGTCACCTACGCGCAGGTCGCGGTCAAGGCGTCCGTCCACGAGCGACTCGTGCTCGACTCCCGCGCCCTGGTCATCCTCGACGAGGTGCACCACGGTGGTGACGCGCTGAGCTGGGGCGACGCGCTCCGCGAAGCCTACGGCCGGGCGACGCGGAGACTCCTGCTGTCGGGGACCCCGTTCCGCAGCGACACCGCTCCCATCCCGTTCGTGGAGTACCACCCGAACGAGAAGGGCATCCGGCTCTCGCGAACCGACTACAACTACGGCTACGGTCGGGCGCTGGCCGACGGCGTCGTCCGTCCCGTCCTCTTCCACGTCTACGCAGGTCAGATGAAGTGGCGGACGAAGGCGGGGGACGAGTACGAGGCGCACCTCGGCCAGGACAACACGAAGGACATCAACTCGCAGGCGTGGCGGACGGCGCTGAACCCGGAGGGGGAGTGGATCTCGGCCGTCCTCCGATCCGCCGATCGTCGTCTCACCGAGGTGCGTCAGGACGTCCCGGATGCCGGTGGTCTCGTCATCGCGACGGATCAGACGGCGGCCCGCGCCTACGCGTCGATCCTCCGCGACATCACCGGCGAGCCGACGACCGTCGTGCTCTCCGATGACAAGGCCGCGTCCGGTCGCATCGAGACCTTCGGCCAGTCCACGACGCGGTGGATGGTCGCCGTCCGCATGGTCTCGGAGGGCGTCGACGTCCCGCGCCTCGCCGTGGGCGTCTACGCCACCAGTGCCTCGACGCCGCTGTTCTTCGCGCAGGCGATCGGACGTTTCGTCCGCGCACGCCGCCGCGGTGAAGCGGCATCCGTGTTCCTTCCCAACGTTCCGCCGCTGCTCGCCCTTGCGAACGAGATGGAGCGCGAACGCGACCATGCTCTCGACCGCGAGGAGAGCGACGACGACGGCCTCGAGGATTCGCTGCTCGAGGAGGCCGAGCGCGAGGACAAGGCGTCCGATTCGCTCGTCGAGGAGGGCAGCTACCAGGCGCTCGGCTCGACGGCGCACTTCGACCGGGTGCTCTACGACGGCAAGGAGTTCGGGCAGCTCGCCGTCCCCGGCACACTGGAGGAGGAGGAGTTCCTCGGGATCCCCGGGCTCCTCGAGCCGGAGCACGTGCACGAGCTGCTGATGCAGCGGCAGTCCCGGCAGACGCGCCATCGCCACGCGCGCGAAGCGAAGGAGAAGACGACCGCCGACGCCACCGGCGAACCGGAGAACACACTGCCGCCGGCGCTCCACCGCACCCTCCGGGAGCAGCGACAGCTCCTCAACAGCCTCGTGGGGCTGTACGCCCGTCAAAGCGGCGAGCCGCACGGCGCCGTTCACGCCGAGCTCCGACGGGTCTGCGGCGGTCCCGAGGTCGCCCGCGCGACGGTCGCGCAGCTGCAGGCGCGCATCGAGGTCCTGCGCAAGCGCGTGCACTCCTGATCCCTTCGGATCCCCGAAATGCTGGCAGTTCCGAATTCCGGCCGGTCTGTCGGCGGTGTGCTGGCTACCGTGAAAGGGACATGAGCACGACGAATGCGACGCCCGTTCCCGACGCCACCCCTCGAGACCGACGGCGGTGGGCCGCGTACCTCGCAGACGAGCGGGCGGAAGCCCGTGTGTACCGCGAGCTCGCCGCGCGCAAGAACGGGGAGGAGCGCGACATCCTCGCGTCCCTCGCCGATGCCGAAGGGCGCCACGAAGCCCACTGGCTGGAACTCCTCGGCGGCGAACCTGCGCGGCTGCCGAGCGCGTCGATACGGACGCGACTGCTGGCCACGATGGCACGTCGATTCGGGTCGATCTTCGTGCTCGCCCTCGCGCAGAACGCCGAGAACCGCTCGCCCTACGACGACGATCCCCACGCGACGCCTGCCATGCGCGCCGACGAGAAGATCCACGGCGAGGTGGTTCGCGGTCTCGCAGCCCGTGGGCGGATGCGGCTGTCGGGTACCTTCCGCGCCGCCGTGTTCGGTGCCAACGACGGTCTCGTGTCCAACCTCGCCCTCGTCATGGGCATCGGGGCGACGGGTGTGGCGCCGCAGTTCGTCCTCTTCAGCGGCATCGCAGGCCTGCTGGCCGGCGCCCTGTCGATGGCGGCGGGGGAGTTCGTCTCGGTCCGCTCCCAGCGTGAGCTGATCGAGGCCACCCACCCCAACAACGACACCGACCACGTCCTGCCCGACCTCGACCTCGACGCGAACGAGCTCGCCCTCGTGTACCGGACGAGAGGACTCGGGGAGGACGAGGCGCTGGAGCGGGCACGCCAGGTCGTCGCCACGGCACAGGCGAGCGACCGCGCCGTGCCGTACCGCCGCGCCGCAGAGCCGCCCGCCGACCTCGAGTCCGTCGGCTCCGCGTTCGGGGCCGCGGCATCCAGCTTCGCGTTCTTCGCCTCGGGTGCCGTCATCCCGGTGCTGCCGTGGATCTTCGGGCTCTCGGGCCTCGCGGCGGTCGCTCTTGCACTCGCCCTCGTGGGCTTGGCGCTGCTCCTGACCGGAGCGACCGTCGGTCTGCTCTCGGGTGCACCGCCCCTTCGCCGCGGACTGCGTCAGCTGGCGATCGGCTTCGGCGCGGCGGCGATCACGTACGTGCTGGGTCTCCTGTTCGGCGTGTCCGCCGCGTAAGCGGCGCGGGCAGCCTGCCCGATTATTCGCACCGCCCAGAACGTGCTACTGTCGATCCTCGGTTGCGAAACCGAAATCCCGGAGGAAACAAAGGGAAAAAACTCTGCGCGGGTGGCGGAATAGGTAGACGCGCTAGCTTGAGGTGCTAGTGCCCGAATAGGGCGTGGGGGTTCAAGTCCCCCCTCGCGCACAGAGGAAGAAATGGGTCCCGAAAGGGGCCCATTTCTCGTTTCGGATCGGTGCGGTGTCGCTGACGAGGCACCTCTCCCCTGTGAGGGGGAGAGGCGTCATCCCCGTGGGGGAGGCGTTCTCGAGCGCCTTGCCCTGGACTGTGGACATGGACCGCGATCCCGCCCTGCCCGCTCTCACGACCATCGACCGCGAACGTGCGTCGGTGGTGTCGGTGAGGCGGCTGACGAAGCGGTACGGACGGCGCACGGCGCTCGACGACGTCGACCTCGAGATCTCCCGAGGAACGGTCGTCGGCATACTCGGGCCCAATGGTGCCGGCAAGTCGACTCTGCTGGAGACCGTCGCCGGCTTGCGGGCATCGACATCGGGGGAGGTCTCCGTCCTCGGCGTGGATCCTCGACGGGAGCGACGTCAGACCACCCGGCGCGTGTCGGTGCAACCGCAGTCAGCCAGCGTGTTCGGATACCTGTCCGTCCGAGAGACGGTCAGGTTGTACGCCTCGTTCCACTCGTCCCATCGGGACGTTGCGCAGGTGATCGCCGACCTGGGCCTCTCGGAGCAGGTCGATGTCCGCGCACGCGACCTCTCGGGTGGTCAGCTGCGACGCCTGCTGCTCGCGGTCGCCATCATCGGCATTCCCGAGATCGTCATCCTCGATGAGCCGTCCGCCGGGCTCGATCCCGAGGCGAGGAAGCACCTGCTGGAGCTCATCCGATCGCTCGCCCGGGACGGCACCACCATCATCTTCTCCACGCACGACATGGCCGAGGCCGCCCAGATCTGCGATCGAGTCGTCATCGTCGTCGCCGGACGGATCCGGGCAGATGGGCCGCCCGCAGAACTCATCGACGGCGGGAGATCGACGCTGACCTTCGACGTCGTGAGCGAGGAAGCTCTGAGTCGTACACGATCGGTGCTCCCTGCCGACACCGTGACGTGGTCCCAGGATGCTCGAGGATTCCACGTCAGCCACGCGACAGCCGACCCGGATGGGGCGTTGGAGTTGTTGACGCGGGATCGTCAGATTCGCGGCCGGTCCTATCGCGTCGTGAGTCCCACGCTGGAAGATCTCTACCTGTCGATCGTCCGGGATGCCCGTGAGATCGACGAAGGGCGCGACGGCGATGCCTGACACCGCGAGATACGAGCCGCGCTCTGCGTTCGTGGAGCTGGCGACGGCTAGCGCCAAGGACCTCTACCGGGACCGAAAAGGCGCGTTCTCGATCCTGTTCACCTTCTTCTTCTTCTTCCTGCTGATCATCGGGCTCAACTTCGTGGTCAACGTCGGCGGCCGAGCGGATCCGGTGGTCGTGATCGACAGCGCCGTGCCGCAGAGTGCTCCGATCGCCCGCGAACTGGAGTCGGCCGGCATCATGGTGGCCGAAGAGGAGGAAGCCTCGGCCAACGTCACGATCGCCGCGGCGCGCAACGGTGTCGCCATCGTCCTGGACGCCGAGGCGGACCCGCAATGGCTGGCGGTGGCGGCGGCCGTGGAGCGCACCGGGACTGCCTACTCGGTCACGGACACCGACGGTGAGGTGTGGATCGACCTGCTCCGGGCGAACCTCGCTGCGTTGTCGTGCATCGGGCTGCTGGCCATCACCTTCATCGGAACGTCCGTTCCGCTCACGAGGATGCGCGAGAACGGCACCCTCCGTCTCCTCGGAACCACGCCCGCCAGCAAGTTCACCTTCATCGCCGCCCTCACCCCCTCGCGCCTGATCTTCGCGCTGTTCGTCATCGTGACGATCCACGCGACCTCGATGATCCTGGGATACTCGCAGCTCTGGCAGCTCTTCCGCCTCCTGTTCACGATGCTGCTCGGCGTCGCCATGTTCTTCGCGCTCGCCTATCTGCTCGCGTCTCGGACGCGGCGCGCGGAGACGGTGAACAATCTCGCCGCCGTGCTGCCGGTGATGGCGATCTTCGCTTCGGGGTCCGTTCTGCCCTCCCACCTCATACCCGAGCCGGTGACGTGGGTGCTCAACTGTCTGCCCACCACCTGGTACATGCGCGCCGCCGCAGCCGACCTCGCGGGTGACGCGACCAGCGCAGGGCTCCTGTTCCTCTACTGGGGGCTGATGCTCGTGACGACGCTCGCCGCCGGCATCCTGGCGGCTCGGCTGTTCATCTGGGACGACCGCGAGCGGTGAGCATGACGCGGCGCGCGGGGCGCCGCGGGTAGCGTGGGGCGCATGTCCGCTCCCGACGATCTGCCCGAGGTCGCGCGCGTCGCCCGCGATCTGATCCGCTTCGACACGACGAACTACGGCGAAGGACGCGCGAACGGCGAGCGCGAGGCCGCCGAGTACGTCGGCGCGTACCTCGAGTCGCTCGGGCTGGTCCCGGAGTACTACGAGCCGATCCCGCGGCGCACGAACGTCGTCGCACGGGTGCCGGGACGCAACCCCGACAAGCCCGCGCTCATCTTGCACGGACATCTCGACGTCGTTCCCGCCGTGGCGGCCGACTGGAGCGTCGACCCCTTCGAGGGCGTCGTCGAGGACGGGATGCTGTGGGGCCGCGGCGCCGTCGACATGAAGGACATGGACGCCATGATCCTCACCTCGGTCGCCGAGCTGCTCAGGGCGGGGGAGAGGCCCGAGCGGGACCTCATCCTCGCTTTCTTCGCAGATGAGGAGAACGGCGGCGTCGAGGGCTCCCAGCTGGTCGTCCGCGACCGCGCCGAATGGTTCGCCGGCGCGACCGAGGCGATCAGCGAGGTCGGCGGCTACTCGATCGCCGTGGGGGACGAGCGCGCCTACCTGCTGCAGGTCGGCGAGAAGGCGCTCATCTGGATCCGGCTCCACGCCACGGGGCAGGCCGGGCACGGCAGTCGCCACCACCCCGACAACGCGGTGACCCGGCTCGCCGAGGCGGTCGCCGCACTCGGGCGCACCGGGTGGCCGATCGAACTCACCTCGACGACGCGTCAGCTCGTCGGATCGCTCGCCGACCTCTCGGGGACCCTGGCCGACGACCCCGACGCCGTCGCCGACACGGCGGGCGCGGCATCCGCCTTCCTGCGCTCGACCTTCCGGACGACCACCAACCCGACCGGTCTGACCGCCGGGTACAAGCACAATGTGATCCCGGATGCCGCGACCGCCGCGATCGACATCCGCACCCTGCCGGGGCACGAGGACGAGGTCCTCGCGCAGGTGCAGCGGATCGTCGGCGACGACATCCGCATCGAGGTCGTCCACCGCGACATCGGACTCGAGGTGCCGTTCGCCGGAGACCTCGTCGACGCGATGGTCGGCGCGCTGGGGCGCCATGATCCCGGAATCCCGGTCATCCCGTACCTTATGGGGGGAGGGACCGACAACAAGGCCCTCGCCGAGCTCGGCATCGCCGGGTTCGGGTTCGCGCCGCTGCGACTGCCCGCCGACCTCGACTTCACCGGGATGTTCCACGGTGTCGACGAACGCGTCCCGATCGACGCCCTCGTCTTCGGGCAGCGTGTGCTCACCGATCTGATCCGCACGTACTGAAAGGCCCCCATGTCGATCCTCGACGCCATCATCCTGGGTATCGTCCAGGGCCTGACAGAGTTCCTCCCGATCTCCTCGAGCGCGCATCTGCGCATCGTGGGGGAGTTCCTCCCCAACGCGCAGGACCCTGGTGCGACGTTCACCGCCATCACGCAGATCGGCACCGAGCTCGCGGTCCTGGTCTACTTCTGGAACCGCATCGTGCGGATCGTCGCCGCATGGGCGAAGTCGCTCACCGGGCGGGTGCCGCGCAACGATCCCGACGCCCGTATGGGATGGATCGTCATCATCGGCACGATCCCGATCGGCGTGCTCGGCTTCCTGTTCCAGGATGTCATCCGCGACACCTTCCGGAACCTCTGGCTCGTGGCGATCGTCCTGATCGTCTTCGGAATCATCCTCGGCATCGCCGATGCGCTCGGAAAGCGTGTTCGCACCGAGAAGGACCTCACCATCGGACACGGGCTCACCCTCGGCGTCGCCCAGTCGCTGGCCCTCGTCCCCGGAGTCTCGCGCTCGGGGGCCACGACGACGGCCGCTCTGGCCATGGGCTACACGCGTCCCGCCGCTGCCGAGGTCGCATTCCTCCTCGCCGTCCCGGCCGTCTTCGGCAGCGGTCTGTACGAGCTGCTCCAGGCGATCCGCGAGCCCGGTCAGTCGCCGTTCACCCTGGGCGAGACCGCGATCGCCACGGCGGTCTCGTTCGGCGTCGGTCTCGTCGTGATCGCCTACCTGATGCGGTACCTCAAGCGCGGCAGCTTCCTGCCGTTCGTGCTCTACCGGGTGATCCTCGGCGTCGTGCTTCTCATCCTGCTCGCCTTCGGCGTCCTGCAGGCCTACTGAGCCGGGGCCGTCAGCGGCGCGGGTCGTCCTTCGGCCCGCGCGGGCCGTCGCCCCGTCGGCGGAGGTAGCGCTCGAACTCCTGCGCGATCGCGTCGCCGGATGCTTCGGGTGAGTCCCAGGCGTCGCGCGCGGTCTCGAGCTGGCGGATGTACTCCGTCATCTCCTCGTCGTCGGCGGCGGCCGCATCCACCGACGCCTCCCAGGCGAGGGCGTCCGCGGGCAGGCTGCCGCGCGTGACCGTGGTGCCGGTGATCTCCTCGAGCTTGTCGAGGAGGGCCAGCGTCGCCTTCGGCGACGGCGTGTGGCCGGCGACGTAGTGGGGGATGCTCGCCCAGAGCCCGGCGGTAGGGATGCCGGCGGCCTCGCCCGCGGCGGCGAGCGCGGACAGGATGCCCACGGGGCCTTCGTACGTCGATCGCTCGAGTCCGAGCGATGAGCGGAGGTCCTCGTTCTCGGAACCGGCGAACACCGAGATCGGGCGGGTGTGGGGGACGTCGCTCATCATCGAGCCGAGGGCGACGATGCCGGTGATGTCCTCGCGGAGGGCGGCATCGATGAACTCGGCCGAGAACGCCTGCCAGGCGCGCGCCGGTTCGGTTCCCGTCAGGAGCCAGAGATCGGGTCCGTCCTCCCGGGGGGCCACCGGCCGCCAGAGCGTCGCGTCGGGCCAGACCAGGCGACGGGAGCCGTCGGCATCCAGCTGCATCTGCGGCCGCGTGTACTGGTAGTCGAAGTACAGCTCCGGGTCGACACCGAACACCTTCTCGAACGTCCCCGCCGTCCGCAGCTGAGAGGCCGCGGCGGTCGCCGCCTCTCCGGCATCGTTCCAGCCGTCGACGGCGATCACGAGCACCCGCTGTCCCAGTCCCTGCACGGACGTCCTCTCTGTCGGTACCCCCACGATACGCCGCTGCCCACGGGGCGGGCGGATGCCCTCGCGTAGCATTGACCGGTGACTTCCCCCCTCCCCGCCGCAGTCCTCTGGGACATGGACGGCACCCTCGTCGACACCGAGCCGTACTGGATGGCCGCCGAGACCCCGCTCGTCGAGCGGTTCGGCGGCACCTGGACCCACGAGGACGGTCTGGGGATGGTCGGACTCGGTCTCGAGGACGCCGCTCGCATCCTGCAGGGCGCCGGTGTCCGCATGGAGGTCCATGAGATCGTCGCCCACCTGACCGACGAGGTCATGCGCCAGTTGCGCGAGGAGGGCGTGCCCTTCCGTCCCGGCGCGCGCGAACTGCTGCGCGGACTGCGCGACGCCGGGATCCCGACCGCCCTCGTGACGATGTCGATGAGCCGCATGGCGCGGAGCATCACAGAGCTCATCGATTTCGAGGCGTTCGACGTCGTCATCGGGGGCGACGAGGTCGCGCGCCCCAAGCCGCATCCGGACCCCTACCTGCAGGCCTGCGCGGCACTGGGCGTGGACCCCGGCGACACGGTCGCCTTCGAGGACTCGATCACCGGCGCACGTTCGGCGATCGCCGCCGGCGCGGCGACCGTCGGCATCCCGCACATGGTCTCCCTCGACGAGGTCGGCGCGCACGAGCTCTGGCCGACGCTCGAAGGCCGGACGGTGGCCGACGTCGCCGCGGTGCTCGCCCGCGTGCGGCAGGGGGTCGGGGCATGACCGCCGATCTGCGTCCGAGCGGACCGTTCCGCGTCGGAGACCGCGTGCAGCTGACGGGCCCGAAGGGTCGACTGCACACGGTCACCCTCCGCGAGGGCGGCGAGCTGCACACGCACCACGGCGTACTCCGCCACGAGGGGATCATCGGTCAGCCCGACGGATCGGTCGTCGTCAACAGCGGCGGCCACGAGTACCTGGCGCTGCGGCCCCTGCTCCGCGACTTCGTCATGTCGATGCCTCGCGGTGCGGCCATCGTCTACCCGAAGGATGCCGCGCAGATCCTCGCCTCCGCCGACATCTTCCCCGGCGCCACCGTCGTCGAGGCCGGTGTCGGATCGGGCGCGCTCTCGCTGTGGCTGCTCCGTGCGATCGGTCCGTCCGGGCGTCTGCTCTCCTTCGAGCGGCGCGAGGAGTTCTCGGAGGTCGCCGAGGCGAACGTCGAGACCTTTCTGGGGCACTACCCGGAATCGTGGCAGGTCGTCGTCGGAGATCTGGGGGAGAAGCTCCCGGAGGCCACCGAGCCGGGCAGCGTCGATCGCGTCGTGCTCGACATGCTGGCGCCGTGGGAGTGCATCGACGTCGTCGCCGAAGCGCTGACGCCCGGCGGCGTCGTCCTCTGCTACATCGCGACGGCGACGCAGCTCAGCCGTGTCGCGGAGTACATCAGGCATTCGGGGCTGTTCACCGAGCCCGAGGCGACCGAGACGATGGTGCGCGGATGGCACGTCGAAGGGCTCGCCGTGCGCCCCGACCACCGCATGGTCGCCCACACCGGGTTCCTGCTCACGGCTCGACGCCTCGCACCCGGCGCGATGCCGCCGGACGTCCGCAAACGTGCGCTCAAGAAGCCGTCCTATGCGGATGAGGACGTCGAGGCCTGGACTCCCGGCGCGGTAGGGGACCGCGAGATCACCGACAAGAATCTCCGCAAGCGCGTGCGCGACGCGCAACGCGCCGTGGAGGGTGCGCGTCAGGCTGCCGAGGATCGCTCCGACGAGACCGTAGACTGAACCAATGCGTCAGATCCCCGCTGCCGTGGCCGTTATCGGCCTGACCGCCCTGGCCCTCGTCGGGTGCGCCCCGACCGGTCCCGCAGACGGCGGTTGCGAGCGCGTGACCGCGCCCGCGTCCTCGCTCGACCTCGTTGACGTCTCGGGTGCGCAGGGATCGCCGACGGCGAAGACGACCGATCCGGTCTACGTCACGAAGACCTCGTACACCGATCTCGCCAAGGGTGAGGGCACGCCGATCACGACCAGCAAGCAGGACGTGCAGCTCGGCCTCACGCTGCTGAACGGGGCGACGGGCCAGACGATCCTCTCGGCGCCCACCAAGCTCATCCAGCTGAGCGTCCTCGAGCAGTCCTTCCCGACCATCGGGAAGGCCCTGGACTGCGCCCGGCCCGGTGCGCGCGTCGTCACGGCGATGCCCGCGAAGGACGTCAACCCGGCGTTCGCGGAGCAGGCCCGGCTGCCCGAGAGTGCATCCGTGGTCCTCGTCGTCGACGTGAACACGGTGTTCCTCCCGGCGGCGAACGGCGTTCCTCAGTACGTCGACGGCAGCAACGTCCCGACCGTGGTCCTGGCACCGGACGGCACTCCCGGAATCATCGTCCCCGATGCGGCCCCGCCGAAGGACCTGGTCGTCAAGACCCTGAAGAAGGGCGACGGCGAGAAGATCACCGCCGACTCCACCCCCCGACTGCAGTACACCGGGGTTCTCTGGAAGACCGGAGAGGTGTTCGATTCGACGTGGGAGAAGGGCTCGCCGGTCACCCTCTCGATGAAGAACGTCGTCAAGGGGTTCGCGGACGCGCTGGAAGGCCAGACGGTGGGTTCGCAGGTGCTCGTCGTCATCCCGCCGAGCCTCGGATACGGCGACCAGAGCTCGGGAACCATCCCGGCCAAATCGACCCTCGTCTTCGTGATCGACATCCTCGGGATCGACACCAGTGAGGACGCGCAGAGCGCGACACAGTGAGTCCGGGCGGGGCCGCATGGCGGCTCCGCGCCTAGGATTGCCGTGTGCCCACTGAACCGCTCCGCAGCGCGCCCGAGGAACGACTCGTCAACCTCGTCGTCGCCCTGCTGGCCACGGAACAGGGCCTGACGAAGGACACGATCCTCTCCTCGGTCTCGGGTTACCGGGAGCAGGGTGCTGCGGGTGCGTCGAAGGATGCACTCGAGAAGATGTTCGAACGCGACAAGGACAGTCTGCGTTCCCTCGGTGTGCCCATCGAGACCATCGGCGACTATGCCGATCCCGACGATCTCCGTGAGGCCCGGTACCGGGTCCCCACATCGGAGTACTCGCTTCCGGTGGACATCGACTTCACTCCAGCCGAGATCGCCGTCCTCAATCTCGCCAGCGGAGTCTGGGGGGAGACGTCCATGTCGGCGTCCGCGCGCAGCGGACTGCGCAAGATCCAGGCTCTCGGCATCGAGGTCGACGCGCCGATCATCGGATACGCGCCGCGCATCAGCTTGCGCGAGCCGTCTTTCGCCCCGCTGCAGCGTGCGATCGAACAGGCGCGCGTGGTCGAGTTCGACTACATCAAGGGCGGGTCGGATGCCGCTCATCGTCGGCGCGTGCAGCCGTGGGCGCTCGTCGAGTACGACGGGCGATGGCACGTCTACGGGTTCGATGCGCGCCAGGACGCCGAGCGGACGTTCCTGCTCTCGCGCATCGCATCGGACGTCGTCGTCACGCGGACGTCGTTCGATCTGGCGCTTCGCGAAGGAGCGGGCGAGAAGGCGCTCGCGGGGCTCCGGGCCGTCGCCGACAGGCAGCAGGCGCGACTGCAGGTGGAGCCGGGCACCGAGGCGGTCCTGCGTCTTCATCGTCGCGCCGTGGGCGAAGACGACACCGGATGCCTCGTCCCCTACGTCGACGCCCAGATCTTCGCCGATGAACTCGCGTCCTACGGTCCCGAGGTGCGTGTGATCGACCCGCCCGAACTCGCCGAAGTGGTCGCGGCGCGATTGCGTCGCGCACGTGACCTGCACACGGAGGCAGGCGGATGAGGGCGCAACCGCTGGTCGCGACCGATCGCGCCTCCCTCATCCTGCAGCTCGTTCCCTACCTGATCTCCAAGGGTGAGGTCACCGTCGTCGATGCGGCGCGCGACTTCGACGTCGAGCCGGCGGAGATGCGGTCGATGGTCGAGAAGCTGACGGTGATCGGGCTTCCCGGCGACGGCGGTTTCTGGCAGATGGCGAACGATCTCTTCGACATCGACTGGGACCTCCTCGACGAGCAGGACACGATCTCCATCACCAACGCTGTCGGACTCGAGCGGACCCCGCGGCTCACCGCCCGCGAGGCGGCGGCGTTGCTCGCCGGCCTGCAGATGGCGGCGAGTCTTCCGGGTGTCGGGGACAGCGGTGTCGTCCAGGGGCTCCTGGCGAAGCTCGCCGCGGGAGCATCGAGCGCACCCGCGGAGGTCATCGTCGCGACACCGGTCGTCGACGACGTGCGAACGACCGTAGCCGAGGCCGTGCAGCGAGGGGTGGCGGTGTCCTTCGCGTACCGCGCCCCCGACGCGCCCGTGACGACGCGCACCGTCGACCCCGTCAAGGTCCACATCGCCGACGGCCAGTGGTATCTCCAGGGATGGTGTCACCTGCGTCAGGCGATCCGTACTTTCCACCTCGATCGCGTGTCGGATGTGGTGCTCACCGACATCCCGAGCACCCATCAGTCAGACGCGTTGCCCGGACTGTTCGAACCGGGTGAGACCGACGTGGTCGTCGAGCTCCGGTGTCGCAAGGACGTCGTGCCTCTTCTCGGCGAGTTCGCGGCGCGCGCCGTGGTGCGCGGCAAGGGCGAGTTCCGCACCGTGAGCCTCCGGGTCGGTGATGAGCGCAGTCTCAAGCGGCTCGCGGCGCGGCTCGGGGGTGACGTCGAGATCGTCTCACCCGCATCGGCACGAGAGGCTGCGCGCGCCTGGGCGGATGCCGGGCTCGCCCAGTACAGCTGAGGGTCTCTGTTCACCTGAGGCGGTTAGACTGAGGTGAAACCCCGACCCCGAGGAGTTCGACATGGCCGGCTTGCAAGGATGGCACCTGATCGTCGTTCTGTTGGTGATCCTGCTGCTCTTCGGAGCGGCGAAGCTGCCCGCGCTCGCGCGGAGCGTCGGCCAGTCCGCCCGTGTGTTCAAGGGTGAGATGAAGGCGATGAAGGAAGAGGACGGTACGGCCGAGACGCCGACCCATCAGCAGCCTCAGGCGCCGACGCCGGTGACCGGCCTGACGCCTCCGCCCGCGCAGGGCCCGTCGCAGGGCCCCACCTCTTCCTGACGCGGTGACGACGACCGATCGGGACGCCGCCACCGACGACGCCCCTCTCCGGGACAAGCGGATGTCGCTCGGCGACCATCTCCGCGAATTCCGCAAGCGGCTCATCATCGCCGCGGTGGCGCTCGTCGTCGGGATGATCGTCTCCTTCGCACTCGGTGATGCGATCATCTGGGCGATCACCGAACCCATCCGGGTCGTGGCAGAGGAACGCGGCCAAGAGAACGCCGTCACCCTCATGTTCGCGACGGTCACCTCCGCGTTCGACCTCCGCATCCGGATCGCTTTCGCCGTCGGTCTTCTCATCTCCGCCCCGGTCTGGCTCTGGCAGATCTGGGCTTTCCTCATGCCGGGCCTGACCCGCAAGGAAGTCCGCTACACGATCGGTTTCGTCGCGGCAGCCGTTCCGTTGTTCTTCGCCGGCGCGTTCACAGGGTGGCTGATCCTCCCTCACCTGGTCGAGCTCATGGCCGGCTTCACGCCGGATGGTGCCTCGAATTTCTACGACGCGAAGTACTACTACGACTTCGTCTTCAAGCTTCTGATCGTCGTCGGCGTCTCCTACGTGACGCCCGTCTTCCTCGTGGCGCTCAACCTGGCCGGTGTTATGACGGGGCGGGAGATCATGAAGGGCTGGCGAGTGGCGATCGTGATCGCGACGGTGTTCGCCGGAGCGGCGACGCCCTCCGCTGACGTCGTCAGCATGCTCATCCTGGCCGCGATCCTCACGGTCCTCTTCTTCGCTGCAGCGGGCCTGTCGATGCTGTTCGACCGCCGCAAGCGCAAGCGCGAGACTGAGCTCCTCGGCTCGATCGCATGACCGACTTCGCGGCACGGTACGCACGCGCGACGTCCGACCGTCGGCATCCGATCTCGGCGTCGTTCGCGGACGCACAGAAGTTCGACCTCGATCCGTTCCAGGTCGAGGGGTGTCACGCGCTCGAAGACGGTCGGAGCGTGCTCGTCGCCGCGCCCACGGGCGCCGGAAAGACGATCGTCGGCGAGTTCGCGATCCACCTCGCGATGCGCGAACCGGGGGACAAAGCCTTCTACACGACGCCGATGAAGGCGTTGTCGAACCAGAAGTTCCGAGAGCTGCAGGAGGTCTACGGCGAGGACGAGGTCGGTCTCCTCACCGGCGACACGAACATCAACGGCAACGCCCGCGTCGTGGTGATGACGACCGAGGTGCTCCGCAACATGCTGTACGCGGACTCACCCGCTCTCCGAGGGCTCCGGTACGTCGTCATGGACGAGGTGCACTACCTCGCCGACCGGTTCCGGGGTCCGGTGTGGGAGGAAGTCATCCTGCACCTGCCACCCGCCGTGCGGCTGGTGTCGTTGTCGGCCACCGTGTCGAACGCCGAGGAGTTCGGCGACTGGCTCGACACGGTGCGCGGCGACACTGCCGTCATCGTCTCCGAGACCCGCCCCGTGCCGCTCGAGCAGCACGTCCTCGTTCGCGGCGACCTCTTGCCGCTCTTCGACGACCGCGCCGGCGTTGCCACCGCGCAGGTCAATCAGGAGCTCACGCGCATCCGCTCGCCGAAGGGAGCCACCTACGAGAACAACCGCCGTGCGATGGAGTACCGCTCCGGAGGCGATCAGGAACGACGCCGGCCCTACCGCGGCGGCAAGCGGGCGATCAGGCCGTCGACGGCGGCACGGATCGAGCGGATGGACCGGCCGCAGGTGGTCGAACTGCTGGGGCGATCCAACCTCCTGCCGGCGATCTTCTTCATCTTCAGCCGCGTCGGATGCGACGCCGCGGTCCAGCAGGTGCGCCGCGCGGGAGTCCGGCTGACCGACACTGCCGAACGCGACGAGATCCGAGCGATCATCGACGAGCGTCTGCAGCCGTTGCAGGACGAGGATCTCGCCGTCCTCGGCTACTGGGAGTGGCGGGAGAATCTCGAACGCGGCGTCGCGGCGCACCACGCCGGCATGCTGCCTGCGTTCAAGGAAGTCGTCGAAGAGCTCTTCCGCCGCAAGCTCGTCAAGGTGGTCTTCGCGACCGAGACCCTCGCGCTCGGCATCAACATGCCGGCGCGTACCGTCGTCCTCGAGAAGCTCGAGAAGTTCAACGGCGAGGCGCGCGTCGCCATCACCTCCGGCGAGTACACGCAGCTGACCGGTCGCGCCGGCCGGCGAGGCATCGACGTCGAAGGCCACGCGGTCGTCCAGTGGACCGAGTCCCTCGACCCGCAGGCCGTCGCCGCTCTCGCGTCCCGTCGCACCTATCCGTTGAACTCGAGCTTCCGTCCGACCTACAACATGGCGGTCAACCTGATCGACCAGTTCGGCCGGGACCGGGCGCGCGAGATCCTCGAGTCCTCGTTCGCCCAGTTCCAAGCGGACCGCGCCGTCGTCGGGCTCGCTCGTCAGGTGAAGGATGCCGAGGCCTCCCTCGCCGGCTACGAGAAGGCGATGACGTGCGATCGGGGGGACTTCGCCGAATACTCCGGCATCCGTCGCGATCTCAGCGACGCGGAGAAGCTCAACAGAGCCGACCGCACTGCTCCCGCCCGCATCCGTCAGCAGCGTCAGAACGAGATCGAATCGCTGCGGCGTCGGATGCAGCGGCATCCGTGTCATTCCTGCCCGGACCGCGAGAATCACGCGCGCTGGGCCGAGCGGTACTGGAAGCTGAGGCGCCGGACGGATCGCACGCGACGCGACATCGAAACCCGCACGGGGACCGTTGCGCGGATCTTCGACCGCATCATCGACGTGCTCGCGGAACTGAACTACGTCGCCTTCGACGACGGCGCCGCGGCTCTGACGGACGCCGGACGGACGATGCGCCGCATCTACGGTGAGCGGGACCTGCTCGTCGCAGAGTCGCTTAGGCGGGGGCTGTGGCGAGACCTCGACCCTGCGGGACTCGCTGCCCTCGCGTCGTGCCTCGTGTACGAGCCCCGGCGGGACGAAGCAGGGGAGTTCCGGCTGCCTCGCGGACCGTTCCGCGACGCGCTCACCAAGACGCAGGACCTCTGGAGTCGTCTCGACGACCTGGAGCAGGAGCACCGCCTGCCGGGCACGGAGCCCCTCGCAACGGGGCTCGCCCAGCCGATGAACTCCTGGGCGCGTGGCGCGTCTCTCGACGTCGCCCTCACGGAGGCGGACATGGCGGCCGGTGACTTCGTGCGCTGGACGAAGCAGACGATCGACCTGCTCGACCAGCTCTCGATCGTCGCGGACGCCGACGTGGCGGTGACGGCCCGGAAGGCTCTGGACGCCGTCCGGCGGGGGATCGTCGCCTACAGCTCGGTGTGAGCAGCGGGGCGGTACGTGGAGGGGATGACGGGAATCGAACCCGCGTAATCAGTTTGGAAGACTGAGGCTCTACCATTGAGCTACATCCCCGACGACGCTGAGGACAGCGCCTCGACGAGTGTAGCGGACATGGTCGGCTAGACTTACCAACGGCCGTTTTTCGGCGCTCGCCAGCGTGCGCGCCCGGGGCGTAGCTCAGCTTGGTAGAGCGCCCGCTTTGGGAGCGGGAGGCCGCAGGTTCAAATCCTGTCGCCCCGACAACGGCCCCACGAACCCAGATCACCGAACGGACGCGCGTGTACGCGGCCGGACAAGGAGAACGACAGGCATGGTCACCAGCACCGTCGAGCAGCTCAGCCCCACCCGGGTGAAGCTCCACATCACGGTCACCCCGGAGGAGCTCAAGCCGAGCATCTCCCACGCGTACGAGCACATCGCGCAGGACGTGCAGATCCCCGGTTTCCGCAAGGGCAAGGTCCCGGCGCCGATCATCGACCAGCGCATCGGTCGCGAGGCCGTCCTCGAGCACGCCGTCAGCGAAGGCCTCGACGTCTTCTACCGTGAGGCCGTCACGGCCAACGACGTCCGCATCGTCGGCCGTCCCGCCGCGGAGATCGTCGAGTGGCCGAGCACGAAGGACTTCTCCGGCGACCTCAAGGTCGAGGTCGAGGTGGACGTCCGCCCCGAGTTCGACCTTCCCTCCTACGACGAGATCACCATCGAGGTCGACGCCGTCGAGACCGATGAGGCTGCCGTGGACGCCGAACTCGACAAGCTCCGCAGCCGCTTCGGCACGCTCGTGACCGTCGACCGTCCCGCCAAGGCCGGTGACTTCGTCGAGCTCGACCTCGTCGCCACGATCGAGGGCAACGAGATCGACCGCGCCGAAGGCGTCTCCTACGAGGTCGGCTCGGGCGAACTGCTCGAGGGCATCGATGAGGCCGTCGAGTCGCTCACCGCCGGTGAGGACACCACGTTCCGCTCGAAGCTCGTCGGCGGCGACCACGCCGGTGAAGAGGCCGAGGTCGCCGTGACCGTCAAGGCCGTCAAGGAGCGCGAGCTCCCCGAGGCCGACGACGACTTCGCGCAGGTCGCGTCCGAGTTCGACACGATCGACGAGCTCCGCGAGAGCCTGGTCGAGCGCGTCTCGGAGCAGGCCGTGTTCACGCAGGGCTCCGCCGCGCGCGACAAGCTCATCGAGGCCCTGATCGAGAAGGCGGACATCCCCGTTCCCGCCAAGCTCGTCGAGGACGAGGTCCACACCCACCTCGAGGGTGAGGGTCGCCTCGAAGACGACGTGCACCGCGCCGAGGTGACCGAGGCGAGCGAGAAGCAGTTCCGCACGCAGATGATCCTCGACAAGATCGCTGAGAAGCACGAGGTTCAGGTCTCCCAGGAGGAGCTCACCCAGTACCTCATCCAGTCGTCGGCGCAGTACGGCATGTCGCCGCAGGACTTCGTCAACGCGCTGCAGGAGGGCAACCAGATCCCGATGATGGTCGGTGAGGTCGCCCGCAACAAGGCCCTCGCCGTCGCTCTGGGCAAGGTGAACGTCGTCGACACCAACGGCAAGAAGGTGGACCTGGCCGGCTTCGCCGCGGAGGACGACGAGGCTGCGGACGAGGCCACCGAGGCAGCGGACGAGAAGCCCGCCAAAAAGGCCCCCGCGAAGAAGGCTCCGGCCAAGAAGCCCGCTGCGAAGAAGACGGACGACGCCGACGACGCCGCGGACGAGAAGCCCGCCGCCAAGAAGGCGCCGGCTCGCAAGCCCGCCGCCAAGAAGGCCGACGCGGATGCGGCCGAGGAGCCCGCGAAGAAGGCTCCCGCCAAGCGCGCCACCAAGAAGGCCGCTGACAGCGAGTGAACCCGATCGACGGGCGGTGGGGCTTTCGGGCCCCGCCGCCCGTCGCCGTTTCCGCGCGCGTCCCGAGGCGCGACAGTCCGTCGATGCCGCCAGTGGTATGCCCACGGCGAACACGGGCGAGGCGTTCGGAGCGCGCCACTAGATTCGAAGCACGAACACGAATCCAGGAGAGCATCCATGGCTGAACCCCTTATGGCGACCAGTGTCTTCGACCGGCTGCTGAAGGACCGAATCATCTGGCTCGGTTCCGAGGTGCGCGACGAGAACGCGAACGAGATCTGCGCCAAGATCCTGCTGCTCGCGGCCGAGGATTCCGAGAAGGACATCTACCTCTACATCAACTCGCCGGGCGGTTCGATCACCGCGGGCATGGCGATCTACGACACGATGCAGTTCGTGCCCAATGACATCGTCACCGTCGGCATCGGGATGGCGGCCTCCATGGGCCAGCTCCTGCTGACCAGCGGCACCAAGGGCAAGCGCTACATCACGCCCAATGCCCGCGTTCTGCTGCACCAGCCTCACGGCGGCTTCGGCGGCACCGCGAGCGACATCCAGACCCAGGCGCAGCTCATCATCTCGATGAAGAACCGTCTCGCGGAGATCACGTCGGCGCAGACCGGCAAGTCGGTCGAGCAGATCAACGCCGACGGTGACCGGGACCGCTGGTTCACCGCCGAGGAGGCCCTCGAGTACGGCTTCGTCGACCACATCCGTGAGCACGCTGCCGACGTCGCCGGCGGCGGCGGGACCGAGAACTGAGCGTCGGAGGACAACGCATGAACACCCCCATCTTCGGTCGCGCGCAGAGCGACATGATGCCCTCGAGCCGGTACATCCTGCCGCAGTTCGAGGAGCGCACCGCCTACGGCTACAAGCGTCAGGACCCGTACAACAAGCTGTTCGAAGACCGCGTGATCTTCCTCGGTGTGCAGGTCGACGACGCATCCGCCGACGATGTCATGGCCCAGCTGCTGGTCCTCGAATCGATGGACCCGGATCGCGACATCATCATGTACATCAACTCGCCCGGTGGCTCGTTCACCGCGATGACCGCGATCTACGACACGATGCAGTACATCTCGCCCCAGGTGTCGACGGTCGTTCTGGGACAGGCTGCCTCGGCGGCATCCGTCCTGCTCGCCGCCGGCGCTCCCGGAAAGCGTCTCGCGCTCCCGAACGCCCGCATCTTGATGCACCAGCCCGCCGTCGGCGAGTCGGGACACGGTCAGGCCTCGGATATCGAGATCCAGGCCGCGGAGATCCTCCGCATGCGCACCTGGCTCGAGGAGACGATGGCTCACCACACCAACCGCTCCGTCGAGCAGGTGAACAAGGACATCGACCGCGACAAGATCCTCTCCGCGCAGGAAGCGCTGGAGTACGGGATCGTCGACCAGGTGCTCACCTCGCGCAAGCGGACGCCGCCGGCCATCACGGCCTGACGCCCGCCAGACGACGCCCCGCTGATCCGTCAGCGGGGCGTCGTCGTCCACACCCGTGTCGCAATCCGCCCGGTGTCCGGATCTGCGATTAGGCTCGACTGCACCAGCACGATTCCTGAGGGGGAACACCATGGCACGCATCGGTGAGAGCGCCGACCTGTTCAAGTGTTCCTTCTGCGGCAAGAGCCAGAAGCAGGTCCAGCAGCTGATCGCCGGCCCCGGTGTGTACATCTGCGACGAGTGCGTCGAACTCTGCAACGAGATCATCGAAGAGCGCATGGCGGAGTCCGGTGACGGCGAGGTCAAGGACTTCGATCTGCCGAAGCCCCGCGAGATCTTCAGCTTCCTCGAGGAGTACGTCGTCGGCCAGGACCCCGCCAAGCGCGCTCTTTCGGTCGCTGTCTACAACCACTACAAGCGCGTCCGCGCCCGCGGGACCATCCAGTCCGCCGAACAGCGGGCTGACGAGGTCGAGATCGCGAAGAGCAACATTCTGCTGCTCGGCCCCACCGGCTGCGGCAAGACCTATCTCGCACAGACGCTCGCGAAGCGGCTGAACGTCCCTTTCGCCGTCGCTGACGCCACCGCCCTGACGGAGGCCGGTTACGTGGGTGAGGACGTCGAGAACATCCTCCTGAAGCTTCTGCAGGCGGCCGACTTCGACGTCAAGCGGGCAGAGACCGGCATCATCTACATCGACGAGGTCGACAAGATCGCCCGCAAAGCGGAGAACCCGTCGATCACCCGAGATGTGTCCGGCGAGGGCGTGCAGCAGGCGCTCCTGAAGATCCTTGAAGGAACGGTCGCCTCCGTCCCGCCGCAGGGCGGGCGCAAGCATCCGCACCAGGAGTTCATCCAGATCGACACGACGAACGTGCTGTTCATCGTCGCGGGCGCCTTCGCGGGCCTCGAGGACATCATCTCGTCGCGGGTGGGCAAGCACGGTGTCGGCTTCGGCGCTCCGCTGCAGGACAAGGAGCAAGAGCTCGACGTCTTCCGCGACGTGCTTCCCGAAGACCTCCACAAGTTCGGTCTGATCCCGGAGTTCATCGGCCGTCTGCCGGTGGTCACCACGGTTTCACCCCTGGACCAGACCGCGCTCATCGAGATCCTCACCGGTCCTAAGAACGCCTTCGTCAAGCAGTATCAGCGTATGTTCGAGCTCGACGGTGTCGAGTTGGAGTTCGAGGAAGACGCCCTTCGCGCGATCGCCGACCTCGCCGTCGCACGCAAGACGGGCGCGCGCGGCCTCCGCGCGATCCTCGAGGACGTGCTCGGCCCGATCATGTTCGAGATCCCGTCGGCCGAGGACGTCGACAAGGTCATCGTGACCCGTGCCTCCGTCGAGGAGGGTGCGCCCCCGACCCTGGTCCTGCGCCAGAAGCGGAAGAGCGCCTGAGTCCAGGCGGCTCCGCCGTGGTCGATGAGGAGACCGGGCGAGACGTTCGTCGCGCGGTGGGCGCGATCGCCTTCGCGTCGGTCCTCACGGCGGGAGGGGTCGTCCTCGCCGTCGCCCTCGTGATCGGTGTCGCGGCCCTTCTGGGATCCACTGCCATCCGACTCGTCGCGGGAACGGGGGACGGCGATGTGGTCGCGCAGTCGCGGCTCGAATCTCGTGCTGAGGAGTTCCTGACGGACCTGGACCCGCCGGTGGGCGGAGCCGATCTTCCCGGCTGGGGGGACGGGTTCTTCACGTCGGACGAGAAGGTCACCGCGACGGTCCTGTCGGTGGAACAGGGCGACGGGGGGACCGTCGCCGCCGTCGTGAGGCTGATCGCTCATGTCCCCGCGCGTGAGCAGGTCGGATTCGGCGATCGGTCCTGGGATGAAGGGCACGCGGAATCGTGTTATCGATTCGTTGCACTGCCGACGGGGCGGACGCTCTCCGACGTGATCGACTGCCCGCCCCGCTGAGGGTGTCCGCTGTCAGCCGGCCAGGCCGCGACGCTCCAGAAGCGGCTCGATCCGCGCATCACGACCCCGGAAATCGCGGTACGCCTCCAGGGGATCCTTCGATCCGCCGACGCCCAGGAGACGGGTGCGGAACCGGTCGCCGTTCTCGCGCGTCAGGCCTCCGTTCTCCCGGAACCATTCCACGGTGTCGGCGTCGAGGACCTCGCTCCAGATGTACGAGTAGTAGCCCGCACTGTACCCGCCCGAGAAGATGTGCGCGAAGTACGTCGAGGAGTAGCGGGTCGGGACGACGGGGTTGTCGAGCCCGATGTCGGCCAGTGCCTCGGCCTCGAACGCGTCGACGTCGATGCCGACGGCCGCGTCATCGGCATCCAGGCTGTGCCACGCCTGATCGATCCAGGATGCCGCGAGGTACTCGCTCGTGGCGAAGCCCTGATTGAATGCCTCGGACTCGCGGAGCTTGGCCACGGCGTCTGCGGGTAGCGGGTCGCCGGTCTCGACGTGGCGCGCGTAGGAGGCGAGTACCTCCGGCCAGAAGATCCACATCTCGTTCACCTGGCTTGGGAACTCGACGAAGTCCCGGTAGACCGAGGTGCCGGCGAAGTGCGGATACGTGACGGTGGCGAACAGTCCGTGGAGCGCGTGGCCGAACTCGTGGAAGAGCGTCGTGACTTCGTCGAGGGTTAGCAGCGTGGGGCTGCCGGGAGCGGGCTGGGGCACGTTGAGGTTGTTGACGACGATCGGCGCCGTGCCGCGCAGGGCGGACTGCGACACGATCGAGTTCATCCACGCGCCGCCGCGCTTGGAGTCGCGGGTGTACAGATCCAGGACGTAGAGCCCGAGGTGGGAACCGTCTTCGTTGCGAACCTCGAAGACGCGCGCTTCGGGGTGGTAGGCGGGAAGGTCGGCGCGCTCGGTGAAGGTGATCCCGTAGAGGTCCGTGGCGGCGCGGAAGACCCCGTCCACAAGCACACGCTCGGCCTCGAACCACGGGCGCAGGGCGGTCCGGTCGAGGTCGTACCGAGCAGCGCGCACCCGCTCCGTGTAGAACGCCCAATCGTGGGCGGCGAGGTCGAACCCGCCCCCGTCGGCGTCGATGATCGCCTGCAGCGCGGCCTCTTCCTGTCGTGCGTTGGCCGCGGCGGGCGCGGCCAGTCGACGCAGGAGCTCGTGGACCGCTTCAGGGGATCCCGCCGTCTCGTCGGCGGTGACGTAGGCCGCGTGCGACTCGTAGCCGAGGACGCGCGCCCGTTCCGAACGCAACCGCACGATCTCGGCGAGCACCTCGCGGTTGTCGTTCTCGTTGCCGCGGCGCCCCCGTGATCGGGATGCCGTCATGAGGCGTTCACGACTGGCGCGCGAGGTCAGCGAGGAGAGGTAGGGGTGACCCGTGAACAGGGTGAGGGTGACGACGTACTTGCCCTCGAGGCCGCGCTCGGCGGCGTTGCGCGCGGCAGCGGAGAGTTCGCCCTCGGTGAGCCCGTCGAGCTCGACGGCGTCGTCGAAGACGACAGCGAGGTCGTTGGTGTCGGCGAGGAGGTTCTTCTCGAACGTCGTCGTCAGCACGGACAGCTGCTGATTCAACTCGGTGAGGACCGTCTTCTCGACGTGGTCGAGGCCCGCGCCGGCGCTCGTCATCTCGCGGTAGGTGCGTTCGACGAGGTAGCGGTCCTCGCCCTCGAGGCCCAGCTCGTCGAGGCGTGCGTGCACGGCGGCGACTCGACCGTAGAGCCGGGAGTCGAGCGTGACGGCGTCGTGGTGAGCGGCCATGAGCGGCGCGAGCTGCTCGTCGATCTCCTGGATCTCAGCCGTCGCGTGCGCGGAGCTGACGGTGTAGAAGGTGCGCGCGACCCGTCCCAGCGTGTCTCCCGAGCGCTCGAGGGAGACCAGGGTGTTCTCGAAGGTCGGCTCCTCGGGGGATGCCGCGATCGCGTCGATCTCCGCACGGTGCGCAGCGAACGCCTGCTCGAACGCCGGGAGGTAGTGCTCGGGGCGGATGTTCGGGTAGTCCGGCAGCTCGAAGGGGAGAGGCGAGGGGGCGAGGAGCGGGTTGATCGAGGCGTCCGTCATCGTCCCAGCGTACGTCCACCGCGCGCGCCGACGGTGTCCCGCCGGATGCAAAGAGTTGCTTGCAAAGATGCCGTTGCAAAGGTATCTTTGGAACATGAGCGAGGCACCGATGCGGAGAGCAGACCGAACACTGGATGCGGGCGCCCTCCGTGCCCTGGCCCACCCGCTCCGCGTGCAGCTCTTCGACATCCTGTCGCAGTACGGGCCCCAGACGGCGAGCTCGCTGGCCGAGCGCACGGGGGAGTCCTCGGGCGCCACGAGCTACCACCTCCGGGCGCTGGCGAAGCAGGACCTCATCCGCGAGATCCCGGAACGCGGGTCGGCGCGCGAGCGCTGGTGGGAGCGATCCGACAAGTCCGTCTCGTTCGACAGCCCCGAAGCGATGGCCTCGCCGGCCGGTCGCTCGGCGACTCAGCTGATCATGAACGAGTTCCTCGGTCGGCGTCAGCAGCAACTCATGCGGCACGTGACCGAGAGCATCGCTGACCCCGACAAGGACGACGACGGCACGGCGATCATCTCGACCGCCAACATTCGCCTGACGCCCGATCAGGCGAAGGACATGATCCGTCGCCTGTCCGAGATCGTCGACGAGGTCGTCGCCTCAGCGCGAGGCCACGAGGAAGACCCCGATCGCTTGCCGTTCACCGTCCGGGTGGACGCATTCGCACTGCCTGAGGACGGAGACGGCCGATGACCACCATCACCATTCCCACGCTGGACCTCGCCGCCCGGCCCACGCGCCTCGAATCCGCGCTGTGGGCGGGCGCCACGGCCGTGCAGCGCGCCGTCGCGGGCCGGATGCTGCGCCGCGCCGAGCGCGCCGTTCACCGGACTGCTGCAGCACGACACGCGGAAGGTACTCGGGCTGACGTCGTCGCCCACATCGCGCATCACCCGTGGGCGTGAGCCCAGGTCAGGCCATGCCGTCGTCGTCCAGGTGACCGACGACGACCCCGCCTTCGCGGTCCACCCGGACGACGACACCGGTTTCGAGTTCCGCCACCGGGCGACCCTCGAGCCACGTCAGCGTCCAGCGCGGCCGCGGCTGGCCGAGCGGGTCCTGATCGATCGAGGCGTCGACGGCGGCGATCTGCTCGCGGAGGATCTCCGGTACGGCGGAGGGCGGCTGGTCGCCGCTCGTCCACCTGGTTCCGAGTTGCATGTCAGGCCTCCTGCGGGGTGAGGACGATGTCGCCGACCGAGACGGTGTCACCGGCGGCGTACGACATCTGCGCGATGCGTCCGACCGCGGCGAGGTCGCCCTCCGCCGAGCGGATCGCGTCGAGCGCGGTGTCCGGACCCGTGATGGTCAGCGACTCCACGGGGGTCTTCTGCGACGCCTTGGCTTCGGTCTTCGCGCGACGCACGCTGATCAGTGCCTCGCCCACAGTGCGGAGAACGGCGGGGTCGCCCTCGATGCCCAGCGGCTGGGGCCAGGATGCCGTGTGCACCGACCCCTCCTCGAACCACGACCACGCTTCCTCCGTCGCGAACGACAGCACGGGGGCAAGCAGGCGCAGAAGCGTCGACAGTGCGGTGCGCAGAGCCAGAGCGGCGGAGGCCTGGCCGGCGTCGGACTGGTTGTAGGCGCGCTCCTTGACGAGCTCGAGGTAGTCGTCGCAGAAGGTCCAGAAGAAGGCCTCGGTGATCTCCAGCGCCCGGGCGTGATCGAAGGCGTCGAACGCCTTCGTGGCATCCCGGACCACCTGGTCGAGGGTCGCGAGCATCGACGCGTCCAGCGCGTGGGTGATGCGAGCGTCCTCGGGGACGGGGAACGAGAGCACGAACTTCGCCGCGTTCAGCACCTTGATCGCGAGGCGACGACCGATCTTCACCTGCGTCGGATTCTGCGGATCGAACGCCGCGTCGGCGCCCAGGCGACTCGAGGCCGCCCAGTAGCGGACCGCGTCGGTGCCGTGCGCGTCGAGGATGTCGGCGGGCGTCACGACGTTGCCCTTCGACTTCGACATCTTCTTGCGGTCGGGGTCGACGATGAAGCCCGAGATTGCGGCATCCGTCCACGGCGCGCGGCCGTCTTCGAGCACCGATCGAACCATCGTCGAGAACAGCCACGTGCGGATGATGTCCTGGCCCTGCGGGCGGACGTCGAACGGGGCCACGAGGTCCCAGAGCTCGGGGTCGCGCTCCCACCCGCCCGCGAGCTGCGGGGTGAGGGAGGATGTCGCCCACGTGTCGAAGATGTCGCGCTCGGCGTCGAAGCCGCCGGGCACGCCGCGCTGGTCCTCGGTGTAGCCGTCGGGCAGGTCTGTGGTCGGGTCGACCGGCAGGCGCGAGAGGTCGGGGATCAGCACGCGGTCGTAGTCCCGCTCGCCGTTCTCGTCGAGGCCGTACCAGACCGGGATCGGCACACCGAAGAAGCGCTGGCGCGAGACGAGCCAGTCGCCGGTGAGGCCGTTCGTCCAGTTCTCGTAGCGCACGCGCATGAAGTCCGGGTGCCAGCCCATGCCGCGGCCCATCTCGATGAGCTTCTCGCGAAGCTCCGCGTCGCGGGCGCCGTTGCGGAGGTACCACTGGCGGGTGGAGACGATCTCGAGGGGGCGGTCGCCCTTCTCGTAGAACTTCACGGGGTGGGTGAAGGGCTTCGACACCTCGAGCAGCTCGCCGGACTCGTGCAGCAGCTCGACGATGCGCTTCTTGGCGCTGAACACCGTCTTGCCGGCGAGTTCCGCGTACGCCGCCTTCGCGTCATCCGTCACGAGCACGTCGGGGGCCTCGTCGATGATGCGACCGTCGCGGCCGAGGATGGTGCGGTTCGGCAGGTCGAGCTCACGCCACCAGATGATGTCGGTCACGTCGCCGAACGTGCAGATCATGGCGATGCCGGTGCCCTTGTCCTTCACCGCGAGGGGGTGGGGGAGGACCGGCACCTCGACGTCGAACAGGGGGGTCCGAACGGTCGAGCCGAAGTAGGGCTGGTAGCGCTCGTCGTCGGGGTTCGCCACGAGGGCGACGCAGGCGGCGAGCAGCTCGGGACGCGTCGTCTCGATGTGGATGTCGCCCGAACCGTCGCTCTTGTGGAAGGCGACGCGGTGGTACGAGGCCTGCTGGTCGCGGTCCTCGAGCTCGGCCTGGGCGATCGCGGAGCGGAAGTCGATGTCCCAGAGGGTGGGCGCCATGGCCTGGTACGCCTCGTCGCGGTCGAGGTTGCGGAGGAAGGCGAGCTGGCTCGTGCGGATCGTGTCGTCCGATATGGTCCGGTAGGTCTGGGTCCAGTCGACCGAGAGGCCGAGCTTGCGGAACAGGTCTTCGAACTGCTTCTCGTCCTCGATCGTCAGCTCCTCGCAGAGCTCGATGAAGTTGCGACGACTGATCGGCACCTGATCGGCCGGCTTGAGGCTCTTCGCGTCACCGCGGAAGGGCGGCGTGAAATCGGGGTCGTAGGGGAGCGAGGTGTCGCAGCGCACGCCGTAGTAGTTCTGCACGCGGCGTTCCGTGGGCAGACCGTTGTCGTCCCAGCCCATCGGGTAGAACACTGTCTTGCCGCGCATGCGCTCGTAGCGCACCTTCACGTCGGTGTGCGTGTAGCTGAACACGTGACCGATGTGGAGCGATCCGGATGCCGTCGGGGGAGGCGTGTCGATCGAGAAGACGCCTGCGCGACCCTTGGCCTTGGCCGCGTCGCGGTCGAACAGATAGGTGCCGGAGCCGGACCAGGCGGCATCCCACTTCTGCTCGAGGCCTTCCAGGGCGGGCTTGTCGGGAATCTGCGCGTTCGTCATGGTGGGGCTCCTCGAGCGATATGTGCGGCACTGTGTGAGCGTGCCTGAGTGTGGGTGGCAGACAGTCTACCGCCGGGGTGCTGGTGGGACCGAGGCGCGACGCGGCTTCGCGAGGAGATGGAGGTTCCCGAGGAGCGGATGCCGGGATCCGGCCCTCGGGACGCGTCATCTCCTCGCGAAGCGACGCGCTGCCTCCTCCCGGGCGGACGGGTCGGGTCTGTCTGTGCACACCGTCCCGCCGTGCGCGCCGCAGGAAGGTCGGGGCGCCCAGGCTGTGCGGATGAGGGTGACGGATGCGGTGGCGCAGGGCGGCGGGATCGTTCGATCGGCGGCGTTGCGCCGACAGGGCTTCAGCGACCGAGCGGTGCGAGTGGCGGTGGACGCGGGCGAGCTGGTGAGGCCGAGGCGGGGCTGGGTCGCGACGCCGAGGAGCGATCCCGCGCTCCGAGCGGCAGCCGCCGCGGGAGTCGTCCTCTCGTGCGCGACGCAGGCGCAGCGGCTCGGGTTGTGGGTGTTTCGATCGGATGCCGTGCACGTTGCGGCATCCGCTCATTCGGGCTCGGTCCGGATCGAGAACCCGAACACGGTCGTCCACTGGGCGGAACCGATCGTGCCCCGCGCGCCCGACGCGCTCGTCGATCCGATCGAGAACGTGCTCGCGCTGACCGCCTCGTGCCTACCGTTCGAGGAGGCCCTCGCGATCTGGGAGTCGGCCCTCGAGCGCGGGATGGTGCAGCTACCGGTTCTGCGCCGGCTCCCGTTCCCCGGGCGGGCTCGGGAGGTCTTGGCGCAGGCGACCCCGTTCGCCGGATCGGGTCTCGAGTCCTTCATCCCGCCGCGGCTCGCGTGGCTGCGCGTGCCCATCGTCCCGCAGGCGTGGATCGCAGGACACCGCGTGGACTTCCTGATCGGCGATCGCCTCGTTCTGCAGATCGACGGCGGCACTCACGTGGGAGCCCAGCGCGACGGCGATAACGCTCACGATGCCGAACTGATGCTCCTCGGCTATCACGTGGTCCGTGTCGGATACGCCCAGGTGGTCCACCGCTGGCACGTCGTGCAGGACACGATCACCCGCGCCGTGGCACAGGGATTGCACCTCGCCGAGGGGTGACGCTTCGCGAGGAGATGGAGGTTCCCGAGGAGCGGATGCCGGGATCCGGCCCTCGGGACGCGCCATCTCCTCGCGAAGCGACGCGCAAGGCTCAGAAAGCGGTCTCGATGGTCTTGTTGCCGTCGATGATCTTCCGGACCGGTTCGCTCGTGAACGCGTCGACAAGAGCCTTGGTCGACGCGGCATCCTTGTCCTCCCCGGGCACGACCAGCTGCAGGGCGAACCGGTCGTCGAGCTCGGTCAGCAGGCCGTCGTCCTGAGGGGTGAGGCCGAGCGCGGCGATGTGCGAGGGCCACTGGAAGACGAGGTCGGCCTCGTCGTAGGCGGTGTTGAGCTGGTTGATCTGCAGCTCGAGGAACTGCAGGTCCTTCGGGTTCTCGGCGATGTCGTCCACCGTCGCGGCGTACGGGTCGACGCCCTCGGCGAGGGTGATGATCTTCGCGTCGGCGAGCATCTTCAGCGCGCGCCCGGTGTTGGACGCGTCGTTGGGGATCGCGACGGTGGCGCCCTGCGGGAGGTCGGCGATGTCGTCGAGGGTCTTCGAGTAGAACGCGATCGTGAAGTTGTAGATCGGCTGCACGGCGGTGAGATCCGCGTCGTTGGCGGCGTTGAACTCCTCCATGTAGGGCTTGTGCTGCGAGAAGTTCGCGTCGATGTCGCCCGCAGCGAGCATCTTGTTGATCGTGACGTAGTCGGCGACCTCGACGAGCTTGATCTCGTAGCCGTCCTCGATCTCGTCTGCGGCGGCGTCGACGATGTCGGTCATCGGTGAGGTGACGGCGCCGACCCGGATGGTCTGGACGTCGGCGCCGCCCTGACCTGCGGGGGAGGCGCAGCCGGCCAGGAGGGCGACGGCGGCGGCGGTGAGAGCTGCGGCGAGGGTGAGGCGGCGCGGGGACATGGTGCTCCTTGTGGATGGGGACGGATGCCGGCGGTGAGCCGGACTCAGCGGTGGTCGAGGCGGACCGAGATCCGTTGGCCGACCGCCTGGATGACCAGGACGATGACGAGGATGACGAGGATCGTGAAGTACATGAGCACGTCGTCGTACTCCTGGTACCCGTAGCGCAGCGCGAAGTCGCCGATGCCGCCCCCGCCGACGACTCCGAGGACGGTCGAGTACGAGAGCAGGCTGATGCTCGCCGAGGTCAGCGCGTAGACGAGACCCGGCAGGGCTTCGGGCAGCAGGAAGCGCCAGACCGTCTGCGGGACGGTCGCGCCGAGGGTCTGCGCGACACGGGGGATGCCGGGGCTCACCTCGCGGAGGATCTGCTCCACCAGTCGTCCGTAGACGGCCACCGCGACGACGCAGAGCGAGAACGTCGCCGCGGGTGTCCCGAAGGTCGTGCCGTAGACGGCCCGCGTCACGGGGACGAGGAAGACGACGAGCAGCAGGAACGGGAACGAGCGGATGACGTTGATCAGGAAGTTCGCGACCGACCAGACGATGCGCTGAGGGAGGATCCCACTGGGACGGGTGAGGTAGACAGCTGCCCCGAGGGGCAGGCCGAACACCACCGCGGCCGCGAGCGAGACGCCGAGCATGTAGCCGGTCTCACCGAGGGCGTCGAGGAGGTCGTCTCCGCGCTCGGCGAGCGACGCCCCCAACGAGGCGAAGACGTCCTCGACGCCGGTCATGCGCCGAGCTCCCGCCGCGCGCGATCGAGGTAGGTCTCGCGCTGGCCGCGTGCCGAGGGCGCGACCGTCAGAACATCGACGAGCCTGCCGTCCTCGAACAGGGCGACCCGGTCGCAGACGCTGCGCACGACGTCGAGGTCGTGGGTGACGACGACGACCGTCGTCCCGAAGCGGTCCCGCGCATCGCGGAGCAGATCGAGCACCTCGCCCGCCGTCGCCGCATCGAGGGCCGAGGTGGGCTCGTCGCACAGCAGCAGCCGGGGGCGGCTCACCAGCGCCCGGGCGATCCCGACGCGCTGCCGCTGTCCGCCGCTGAGCTGCGCCGGGTACGAATCGGCGCGGTGATCGAGCCCCACGAAGCGCAGCACCTCGTCGACGGCGCTCGCCGTCCGCTCCCGTCGGGGGCGCAGCGAGAGGGCCACCTCGACGTTCTGCCGGACCGTCCGGTTCGACAGCAGGTGGACCCCTTGGAAGACGACGCCGATCTCGCGCCTTAGACGGCGGAGACCGGCGCGGTCGAGGCGCCCGATGTCGGCGCCCAGCACCGTGACGGACCCCGAGGTCGCGGCGACCTCGCCGGTGAGGAGGTTCAGGAGTGTGCTCTTGCCCGCACCGCTCTCGCCGATGACGCCGAGGATCTCGCGGTCGTCCACGGTCAGGTCCACCTCGGCGAGTCCCTGCACGCCGCCGGGGTACGCCACGCCCACGCGAGCGAGCTCGACGGGCGACGGGGGCAGCACGGAAGGACCTCAGAACGTTGTTGGATGCCGTCCAACTATAGTTCTGCCATGAGCATCAGGTACCGGACCGAGGCGATCAACGACGACGGCGGGACCGGTGTCAGCCGGATCGCGGGCGGCCTGGAGGTCGCGGTCTCGAACCCGCTGAGCCCCGACGCGGACCTGTCTCGCAGCAATCCCGAGCAACTGCTCGCCCTTGCCTGGGCCACCTGCCTCGACGCCACCCTGCAGGCGATCGTGACGGGCGCGCACCACACGCGAGTCCGCGTCGAGGTCGAGCTCCACGATTCCCCGGAGCGCGGCGGGTACGAGTTCCACGCCACGGCTTTCGTCTCCGCCGAGGGACGCACGATGCCCGAGACGGAGGAGCTCGTCGCGGCCGCGCACGATCGTTGCCCCATCTCGCGCCTGCTGCAGGGCGCGGCGACCGTCGGCATCCGTGCAGAGGAGTGGGCCTCTTAGCGGTCGACGGCGAATCCGAGGTGCGGCATGTCGACGCCTCGGTAGTGCGTGACGAAGCGGCGACGAACCGTCATCCCGATTCGGATGGCGACGTTCATCGACGCGATGTTCGTGTCGCGGACCTTGGCCCAGACGATCGGCGCATCCAGCTTCCGGAACGCCCAGTCGCGGGATGCCGCGGCGGCCTCGGTCGCGTACCCCCGGTGCCAGTGCGCCGGGTGGAAGAGGTACCCGACCTCCATGACCTCGTCGTCGTCGATGCGCTGCCGGGTGATGCCGCACTGCCCGATCATCTCGCCCGGCACGTCGGCGAGCTCGACGGCCCAGAGCCCGAACCCGTCCTCCGCATAGCGCTGGAGATTGCGCTCGAGCCACGCCCGGCACTCCGCGTCGGTGAATGCCCCCTCATAGGCGGTCATCGCGACGGGGTCGGTGAGGATCGCGCGAAGCGCGGGCAGATCGTCCTCGCCCATGTCGCGGAGGACGAGCCGAGCCGTCCGCAGCGTCACGCGTCCGTCCTCACGTCGATGCCGAGGGATGCCGCGAGTGCGAGCGCGTGCGAGGTCGCCTGCTCGGCGGTCAGGGTGACGCCCCGCAGCATCCGGACGTCCGTGAAGGACAGCACGTCGGCGCCGCGCAGGTCGACGTCGCTCGCCTGCCACTCCCGGACGTCCATCTCGTCCACCGACGACTCCGCGATCCGCATCCGCTCGACGCGAGCGCCGGGGAGGTCGAGGGTGCCGATGCGGCATCCGGTCACCGCGACGTCTCGGAGCGTCGCACCGCTGGCCGTCAGGTAGTCGATCCGCACGCCGTCCAGGACGAGACCGTCGCAGCGCGCGCGGGACAGGTCGAGGGTCCCGATCCGCCCGCCGCGGACTACTACCGTCCGCCACGTTCCCTCTCGGGCGATCAGCTCGGCCGTCGACACGGCGTCGAGGACGACGTCGGCGAGGATCGCGCCGCTCACATCCACGGTCTGAACGGATGCCGGGGCCACGACGCTCTCGCTGATGCGGGTGTGCGCGGCATCGGTCGTCCCGGGGTCGAGGTCGATGCGCGCTTCGGACGCCTCGCCCGCCCGGCGGAGCGTCGCGGACGAGAGCTCGCGGGGGAGATCCGGCTCCGGGATCCGGGGCGGCTCGGGACGGATGCGGGAGCGGGCCATGACGCCAGGCTATGCCGACGGTATGATCGTCTGCATCAGCACCGATCCGGCCATCACCGGGGAGCTCTCGGAAGAACAGCGGTCCGCCGCCCAGTAGAACCGAGCGGGGCAGGCCCGTCAACGCCGCAGGTGAGTGGGTGCACCCGGATCCGGGTCGCATCAAGCGGGGTGGTACCGCGGTCTCCGGATCGTCCTCGCAGGAGCAGACCTGCAGGAGCGACATGACCTACCCCCGACCTTCCGCCTTCGGCCCCGCCGCCGCCCCCACGGCCGTCGTGCCGAGCCCGCGCTTCCCCGACCTCGAGCGCGACGTCCTCGCCTTCTGGGAGGAGGACGACACGTTCCGCGCGTCGATCGCGCAGCGCGACGGCGCCGACGAGTGGGTGTTCTACGACGGCCCGCCGTTCGCCAACGGCCTGCCGCACTACGGCCACCTCCTCACCGGCTACGCGAAGGACCTCTTCCCGCGCTTCCAGACGATGCGCGGCAAGAAGGTCGACCGCGTCTTCGGCTGGGACACGCACGGGCTGCCCGCCGAACTCGAGGCGATGAAGCAGCTCGGGATCACCGAGAAGAGCGAGATCGAGGAGATGGGGATCGCCGCCTTCAACGCGAAGGCGCGCTCATCCGTCCTCGAGTACACGCAGGAGTGGGAGAACTACGTCACCCGCCAGGCGCGGTGGGTCGACTTCGAGCGCGGCTACAAGACGCTCGACACCGGGTACATGGAATCCGTCCTCTGGGCCTTCAAGGAGCTGTACGACAAGGACCTCGCGTACGAGGGCCACCGCGTGCTGCCGTACTGCTGGCGCGACGAGACCCCCCTCTCGAACCACGAGCTGCGCATGGACGACGACGTCTACAAGATGCGTCAGGACCCGTCCGTGACGGTGACCTTCCCCCTGGTCGGCGCCAAGGCCGAGGCACTCGGGCTCACCGCGGTCCGCGCCCTCGCCTGGACGACGACCCCGTGGACGCTCCCGACCAACCTCGCGCTCGCCGTCGGTCCCGACATCGAGTACGTCGTCCTGCCGGGCGGCCCCGCGGGGGCTGCCGACGTCCACGAGGATGCCCTCGAGGGTCAGTCGCACCGCTACCTGCTGGCCTCCGACCTGCTCGCGAACTACGCGAAGGACCTCGGCTACGCCTCCGCCGACGACGCACGCGAGGCGGTCGATCAGACCGTCCGCGGCGCGGATCTCGCCGACGTCGCGTACGACCGGCTCTTCGACTACTACGCCGACGAGGAGACCTGGGGCACGCAGAACGCCTGGCGCATCCTCGTCGACGACTACGTCACCACGACCGACGGCACCGGCATCGTCCACCAGGCCCCGGCCTACGGTGAGGACGACCAGCGCGTGACGGGGGCCGCCGGCATCCCGCTCATCATGAGCCTCGACGACGGCGGACGCTTCCTGCCGCAGGTGACCGACGTCGCCGGCGAACTGTGGATGGACGCCAACCGTCCCCTCATCCGCCTGCTGAAGGCAGAGGGCCGGCTCCTGCGTGAGGCGTCGTACGAGCACTCGTACCCGCACTGCTGGCGCTGCCGGAACCCCCTCATCTACAAGGCCGTCTCGAGCTGGTTCGTGCGGGTCACGTCCATCAAGGACCGCCTCGTCGAGCTCAACGAGCAGATCACGTGGGCGCCCGAGAACGTTAAGCACGGCCAGTTCGGCAAGTGGCTCGAGGGCGCGCGCGACTGGTCGATCAGCCGCAACCGGTTCTGGGGTTCGCCGATCCCGGTGTGGAAGAGCGACGACCCCGAGTACCCCCGCGTCGACGTCTACGGCTCGCTCGCGGACCTCGAGCGCGACTTCGGCCGGCTCCCGGTGAACGAGGCGGGCGAGGTGGACCTCCACCGCCCGTTCATCGACGACCTCACCCGTCCGAACCCCGACGACCCGACCGGCAACTCCACGATGCGCCGCATCGAGGACGTCTTCGACGTGTGGTTCGACTCCGGCTCGATGCCGTACGCGCAGGTGCACTACCCGTTCGAGAACCGCGAGTGGTTCGACGAGCACGCACCCGCCGACTTCATCGTCGAGTACATCGGCCAGACCCGCGGCTGGTTCTACGTCATGCACGTGCTCTCGGGTGCGCTCTTCGACCGCCCGGCGTTCTCGGGCGTCGCCTGCCACGGCATCGTGCTCGGCAGTGACGGTCAGAAGATGTCGAAGTCGCTCCGGAACTACCCGGACGTCAGCGAGGTCTTCGACCGCGACGGCTCCGATGCGATGCGCTGGTTCCTCATGAGCTCGTCGGTCCTCCGCGGCGGCAACCTCGTCGTCACCGAGGAGGGCATCCGCTCCGGCGTCCGCGAGTTCCTGCTGCCGCTGTGGAACGCGTGGTACTTCTTCTCGACGTACGCGAACGCGGCGGGCGGGCAGGACGGCTCCGGATATGAGGCGACGCGACGGACCGACTCCACGAACGTGCTCGACCGCCACATCCTGGCGCTCACGGGCGATCTCGTCCGGGACGTCGCCACCGACCTCGAGGCGCTGGACTCCACGATGGCGGCGGCGAAGCTCCGCGAGTTCGCCGAGGCGCTGACCAACTGGTATATCCGGCGCTCGCGCGACCGGTTCTGGGTGGGGGTGGATGCCGCCGACCCGACCACGACCGAGGCGTTCGACACGCTCTACACAGTGCTCGAGACGCTCACCCGCGTCGCGGCTCCGCTCATCCCGCTCGTGTCCGAGCGCATCTGGCAGGGACTCACCGGCGGGCGCAGCGTCCACCTCGAGGACTGGCCGGACGCCGACGAGTTCGCCCCGGCATCCGACATCCGTGAAGCGATGGACACCGTACGCGAGGTCTCGTCCGTCGCGAACGCGCTGCGCAAGAAGGAGGGCAAGCGCGTGCGTCTGCCCCTCGCGAACCTCACAGTCGCGGTGGGCGGTGCCGACGCACTCGCGCAGTTCGAGGACATCGTGCGCGACGAGCTCAACGTCAAGGCGGTCGAGGTCGTCGAGCTCACCGACGGCCTGGCCGAGCAATACGGCATCAGCCAGCGCCTCGCCGTCAACGCACGCGCCGCAGGTCCGCGCCTGGGCAAGCAGGTGCAGCACGTCATCAAGGGCGCCAAGGCGGGCCTGTGGAGTGAGGAGGACGGCGTGGTCGTCGTCGACGGCATCGCGCTCGAGCCGGGGGAGTACGACCTGACGCTCGAGGCGGGCGGCGTCGCCGAAGGCACCGCGATCGCGCTCCTGCCGCGCGGCGGGTTCGTGCTGCTCGACACCACGACGACGCCCGAGCTCGAGGCCGAGGGTCTCGCGCGCGACGTCATCCGCGCCGTGCAGGACGCCCGCAAGGCGGCCGGGTTCGAGGTGAGCGACCGCATCGCGCTGCAGCTCACGTTCGACGACGCCGGCGACGCTGAGGCGGTCGCGTTCGCGTTCGACGTGGCCGACGTCGCGGGAGAGACCCTCGCGGTGGCCGACCTCGTCGCCACCGCGGACGGCGCCACCCTCCGCGGCGAGGCCCTGCGCTCGGCCCCCGAGCACACGGCATCCGTCCCCGCCGGCACGTACGCGAATGCCGACTCCTTCACGATCGGCGTGCGCCGGATCGGAGCGACCTCATGAGCGACCGGACACGAGCGGATGCCGTCTACGCGGCGCTCCTGGAACGCCAGGGGGAGCGCTGGGTCGAGCCGCGCGTCGAGCGCACGCGGCGCGCCCTCGAGCTCCTCGGCGACCCGCAGCGGACGTACCGCGTCATCCATGTGACGGGCACGAACGGGAAGACCTCGACGAGCCGGATCGCCGAGTCGATCGTCCGGGCCCACGGGCTGCGGACCGGGCTGTTCACCAGCCCGCACCTGCAGCGCTTCACCGAACGGATCATGGTCGACGGCGAGCCGATCGCCGACGCCGCGATCGCCGACGCCTGGGATGAGATCGCCCCCATCGTCGCGCTCGTCGACGACGAGCTCGAGCAGAAGGATGAGCCGCCGCTCACGTTCTTCGAGCTGCTCACGGTTCTCGCGTTCGTTTCGTTCGCCGACGCTCCGGTCGACGTCGCGGTGATCGAAGTCGGCATGGGGGGATCGTGGGATGCCACGAACACCGCCGACGGCGACGTCGCCGTGTTCGCGCCGATCGACATCGACCACGCCGACAAGCTCGGCGACACCATCGGAGAGATCGCGACCGTCAAGGCCGGGATCATCAAGCAGGGAGCTGCCGCCGTCTCCGCCTCGCAGACGCCCGCTGCGGCGAGCGTGCTCGCCTCGGCGGCTCGCGCTCAGGGCGCTTCGCTCGCGGTGGAGGGGGAGCAGTTCGGCTTGCTCGATCAGAAGCTCGCCGTGGGTGGTCAACTGTTCACCCTGCGCGGTCTGGCGGCGACCTACGAGGAGCTCTACCTGCCGCTCTACGGCGCGCACCAGGGGCACAACGCGGCGCTGGCGATCACCGCGGTCGAATCGCTGATCGGCGGCGGCACGCAGCCGATCGCGGCGGACGTCCTCGCCGACGGCCTCGGCAACGTGACGTCCCCGGGGCGGCTCCAGCTCGTCGGCATCGCCCCGACGGTGATCGTCGACAGCGCGCACAACCCGCACGGCGCCCGCGCGCTGGTGGCTGCGCTCGGCGACTCGTTCGACTTCGACGAGTGGGGTCTCGTGCTCGGGGCCTTCGCCGACAAGGACGTGGCCGGAATCGTCGGGGCCCTCGCCCCGGCGGTCGCGCACGTGTTCGCGACGGCGCCCGAGTCCGACCGGGCTGAAGAGCCGGATGCCGTCGCCGACCTCGTCGAGCAGACCGAGACGCCCGTCACCGTGCACCGCGACCTCGCCGAGGCCGCCGAGGCGGCGCGCGCCTGGGCCGCGGAGTCCGAGCGCCGCGCGGTCGTCATCGCGGGTAGCGTCGTCCTGGCCGGCGAGGCCGTCGTCCTCGCCGAGGCGGAGGACTGGAAGTCGGGGTACAACTCGTGAGCAGGTCGCGCGTGCCGCGTCAGTCCCGAGTGCGCCGTCGGCGAGGTGCGCGCGAGTCGCTGCTCTCGGTCATCCTCGGCTTCGAGTCGATCGTCGCGTTCCTCGCGGGCCTCGCCGTCTACGGCCTGCGGGCGCTCCCCGCCGGCATCGAGCCATGGTGGGGGATCGTCGGCGGTGCCTTCCTCGGTCTCGTCATGATCGTCCTCAGCGGATTCACGCGCTACCGCTGGGGTGTCATCGCGGGCTTCGCCCTGCAGGTGCTCATCGCGCTCGGTGCGTTCCTCGTGCCGGCGCTCCTGATCGCCGCCGCCGTTTTCGGCGCGTTGTACGTCTATGGCACCATCAAGGGCGGCGCGCTCGACGAGCGCAACGCCACACTCGCCGCCGAGGCGGAGAAGAACGGAGACTGACATGGCCACCGAACAGACACTCGTCCTCGTGAAGCCCGACGGCGTCGCGCGCGGACTCACCGGTGCGATCCTCGCCCGCATCGAGGCGAAGGGATACGCGTTGGTCGACATCCGTCTCGTGGAGCCCGATCGAGAGCGCCTCGAGCAGCACTACGCCGAGCACGAGGGCAAACCGTTCTACGAGCCGCTGCTCGAGTTCATGATGTCGGGACCGTCGGTCGCGATCCGCCTCGCCGGCAACCGTGTCATCGAGGGCTTCCGCTCTCTCGCGGGGACGACCGACCCGACGACGGCTGCCCCCGGCACCATCCGCGGCGACTTCGGTCGTGACTGGGGTCTCGCCGTTCAGCAGAACCTCGTCCACGGCAGCGACAGCGTCGAGTCCGCGAACCGCGAGCTCGCGATCTGGTTCGACTGACGATCCATCTCGCCGCGCCCGTCCCAGCCTCGGGGCGGGCGCGTCGTCGTGTCAGCGGGTGAACTCCGCGATCCAGTCCAGGCGCACCTGGGCGATCACCCCGACGACGGCGAACGCGATGATGGCCATCAGCGGCGTCCACGCCATAAGGGCGTCCGCACGACGGCGGCCGGCGGCTGATGCCGGTATCGCCCCCTCCCGGACGAGGTGGACCATCACGGCGAAGAACGTCGGGATCGTCACCGACCACGTCACCATGCACCACGGGCAGAGAGTCGCGAGCACGAAGATGCTCTGGGTGATGAGCCACAGGACGAACGCGAGCGCGGCCGTCACCCCGAGCCCGAACAGCAGCCAGAACCACCGCGCGAATCGTGCGCCCGCCAGCAGAGCAGCACCGACCACGATCGGGGCCACCCACCCGGTGAGGCCGAGGATCGGGTTCGGGAACCCGAACACCGACCCTTGAGCCGACTCGAGGTTCTTCCCGCACTGCACCAGGATGCTGATGTCGCAGGATGCCGAGGAACCGGGATTCTCGAGGAGCGCGAACTTCTCGGTCGTGAGCGCGAACGCGGCGATCCACCCGACGACGCCGGCGAAGATCAGCCAGACGGCGAAGACGGTCGGGCGGGGAGAGCGGGTCCGCGAGGTCATGCGGGCGATTATCGCACCGCGGCTGATCGGTCTCCTGACCACCTGGCCGTGCATATCGAGGCGGTCGGTCACGGTTTCGTCCCGGGTAGTGGGATAATGGGGGTCGACGTCCGAGCGGCCGCGCCGCCAAGATGTCACCAGAAGACTTCGGGCGATCGACGCCCGCGCAGCATCACCCCGCCGAGTGTGCGGGGATCGGCTGCAGACCGAATGAGTTCGCGGCACCCCCGACAACGGAGCGGCGCCGCCCGATTTTCGCCGGACGGCACGCGGGGCCGTCGGCTAGGAGTAGGCCAGAGATGGCAGATGAGCAGAACGACACAGCATCCGATGCGATCGACGGCGACCTGACGCCCGAAACGCACGAAACGCACGAGGCGCCCGAGACGACGGAGCAGGCCGAGGACAACGTCCCGGCTCCCGTCGCTGAGGAGTCGGCGGGGGACGCGGCGCCCGCTGCAGAAGCCGAGGCAGCGCCTGCGGCCGAGGCCGCGGCAGTTCAGCCCGACGACGCCGCTCCGGCGGCGGCGCCGGCGGACCCCGCCGAGCCCGAGCAACGCACGGAGCCAGAGGCGCCCGCCGAGCCCGAGCAGCGCACCGAGCCAGCGGCGCCCGGCGAACCCGAGGTTCCGGCTGAGCCCGAGATCCCGACGGCCGTCAGCCTGGGCCTGCTCCCGGAGCAGTTCGTCTCGGCCGTGTCGACCGCGCTGCACTTCTACGCGCCCGAAGTCGCTGCGCTGCCGGCCCTGCCCCGGGACGAGCGCGAGCGTGATGACCGCGACGAGAACGGAGCCGAGGCATCCGGCGGTTCCCGTCGTCGCAACCGTCGACGCGGCGGCAACGCACCGGAGCAGAACGACGAGCCTGCCGCTCCCCGTCGACGCGCCGTCGAGGTCATCACCGAGCCGCAGCGCATCAAGGGATCCACGCGACTCGAGGCCAAGAAGCAGCGTCGTCGCGATGGACGCGAGGCCGGCCGTCGTCGCGCCGTCGTGACGGAGGCCGAGTTCCTCGCCCGTCGCGAGTCCGTCGATCGCGACATGATCGTTCGCTCGCGCGGCGGCCGCATCCAGATCGGCGTCCTCGAGGACAACGTCCTGGTGGAGCACTACGTCGCCCGCAACCAGGACGCGTCGCTCATCGGCAATGTGTACCTGGGCCGCGTGCAGAACGTCCTCCCCAGCATGGAGGCCGCCTTCGTCGACATCGGTCGCGGCCGCAACGCCGTGCTGTACTCCGGCGAGGTCGATTGGGATGCCGTCGAGACCGGCAACCAGCCCCGCCGGATCGAGCTCGCCCTCAAGTCCGGGGACCGCGTCCTCGTGCAGGTCACGAAGGACCCCGTGGGCCATAAGGGCGCGCGCCTCACGAGCCAGATCTCGCTTCCTGGGCGCTATCTCGTCTACGTGCCCGGCGGTGCCATGAACGGCATCTCCCGCAAGCTCCCCGACACCGAGCGCGCTCGCCTCAAGAAGATCCTCAAGGAGGTCCTCCCCGAGTCCTCCGGCGTCATCGTCCGCACGGCTGCGGAGGGTGCCACCGAGGAGCAGCTGACGCGCGACGTCCAGCGCCTCACCTCGCAGTGGGAGCACATCAGCGCTCAGGCCCAGACCGGGCAGGCTCCGGCGCTCCTGCACTCCGAGCCCGACCTTCTCGTCAAGATCGTCCGGGACGTCTTCAACGAGGACTTCCGCAAGATGCTCATCCAGGGTGACGAGGCGTACCAGACGATCACGTCGTACCTGACGGGCGTCGCACCGGACCTCCTCGAGCGGATCGAGAAGTACGAGGGCGAGCAGGACCCGTTCGACGTGTTCCGCGTCACCGAGCAGATCGAAAAGGCCCTGGATCGCAAGGTGTGGCTGCCCTCGGGTGGATCACTCGTCATCGACCGGACCGAGGCGATGACGGTCGTCGACGTCAACACCGGCAAGTTCGTCGGTACCGGGGGCAACCTCGAAGAGACCGTCACCAAGAACAACCTCGAAGCGGCCGAGGAGATCGTCCGCCAGCTGCGCCTTCGCGACATCGGCGGCATCATCGTCGTCGACTTCATCGACATGGTGCTCGAGTCCAACCGTGATCTGGTGCTGCGCCGTCTCGTGGAGTGCCTGAGCCGGGACCGGACGAAGCACCAGGTAGCCGAGGTCACGTCGCTCGGCCTCGTGCAGATGACCCGCAAGAAGATCGGCCTGGGACTGCTCGAGACCTTCAGCGAGGCGTGCGAGGTGTGCGCCGGTCGTGGCGTCATCGTGCACCACGATCCCGTGGTCAAGCACCGCTCGTCGAATGGTAGCGGGAACGGCAACGGCAACGGTGGAAACGGGAGCAACCGTCGCCCCCGGCAGAACGGTGGAGCGTCGCAGAACCAGGCGAGCGGAAGCGCCGCCGCGGCTCCGGGGCACACGCACGTCATCACGGAGGGCGTGAAGTCGGCCCTCGCGCAGATCGCTGCATCCACCATCCAGCCCCACGAGGAGGCTGCTGCCGCCGAGGCGGAGGAGCCCGTGGCCGCGGAGCGGCCCGAGCGCGCCAAGCGTCCCCGTCGTAAGAAGGCGGACTCGGCGCCCAAGAGCGACGCCGACCGCCTGCTCGATTCGGTGCTCGAGGCCCTCCCGGAGCCCAAGGCTCCCGGTCAGGGGCGCGCCCGTCGGCGCGTCACCACCGCTGCCCTCACGGGCACGCCGGTACAGACCTCGTCGAACGAAGACTGAGGCCGCTCGTCACCGTCCGCGGCGTTCGCGGGCGGTGACGCGCAGGCCCGACGCGATCAGGCGACGCACGAGCTCGTGCGCCCCGACGCGCTCCGCCCCGCCGGCGACGAGCGCATCGATCGCGTCCTCGGGGACGTCGTAGTGATCGCGATCGAACGCGCGGGGAGGGATGCCGTGCGCCGCGGCGAAGGCGTGAAGCTCGGCCAGGTCGCTGTCCGATACCAGGTGTGCCCAGAGCCTGCCGTGGGCGGGCCACATCGCGGAGTCGACGAGGATGGCCATCCGCCGATCATAAGCGGGTGCCGGCAGGGGCCGACCGGCTACGGCGCGCCGGGCCGCGCTTTTGCCCTCACTGCGGGGATCGGGTATTCTGGTCCCTTGGTGCGTCACGTGTCGCAGGCAGTTGCGATGCAGAGCCTGGCTTCCGCACCATGACTTCCAGTCTCATCAGACAATCGGAGCCGAGCGCTCCACAGAAGAAACAAGGTGTGAAGTGGTTTACGCAGTTGTGCGCGCCGGTGGCCGTCAGGAGAAGGTTCAGGTCGGCACGATCGTCGTCCTCGACCGTCAGTCGGTCAAGGTCGGCGACAAGATCGAGCTTCCCGCCGTCCTGTTCGTCGACGGCGACGCCGTGACGACCGACGCCGACAAGCTCGCGAAGGTCAAGGTCACCGCCGAGGTCCTCGGTGAAGAGCGTGGCCCGAAGATCATCATCCAGAAGTTCAAGAACAAGACCGGCTACAAGAAGCGCCAGGGCCACCGTCAGGACCTCACGCGCGTCAAGATCACCGGCATCAAGTAAGTAGCCGAGAGGACACGAGAGATGGCACACAAAAAGGGCGCAAGCTCCACCCGTAACGGTCGTGACTCCAACGCACAGCGCCTCGGCGTGAAGCGCTTCGGTGGTCAGCAGGTCCTCGCCGGCGAGATCATCGTCCGCCAGCGCGGAACGCACTTCCACCCCGGCGCCGGTGTCGGCCGCGGTGGCGACGACACGCTGTTCGCTCTGGCCGCCGGTGCGGTCGAGTTCGGCACGAAGGGCGGCCGCAAGGTCGTCAACATCGTGTCGGCCGCTGAGTGACCACACACATTCCTTGACGAGGGGCGGGCTACGGCCCGCCCCTCGTTCTTTCCCCGCCGGCGTCCGCCGGCTTCCCCGTCAGGAGACACCGCATGGTGACGTTCGTCGATCGCGTGACGCTGCATTTGAGCGCCGGCAAGGGCGGCAACGGCTGTGTGTCGGTCAAGCGCGAGAAGTTCAAGCCCCTCGCCGGTCCTGACGGCGGTAACGGCGGGCACGGCGGTGACATCATCCTGGTGTCCGACCCCCAGGTCACGACGCTCCTGTCCTATCACCACTCTCCCCACCGTTCCGCGGGCAACGGCGGTTTCGGTATGGGCGACCACCGCTCCGGCGCCCAGGGCGAGCCGCTCGAGCTTCCGGTCCCGGTCGGAACGGTGGTCAAGGACGAGACCGGTGAGGTCCTCGTCGACATGGCGACGCCCGGCATCCGCTTCGTCGTCGCTCCCGGCGGCCAGGGCGGTCTCGGCAACGCGGCCCTCGCGAACCCGAAGCGCAAGGCTCCGGGATTCGCGCTGCTGGGCACCCCCGGGTGGGAAGGTGACGTCCAGCTCGAGCTGAAGACCGTCGCCGATGTCGCGCTGGTGGGCTTCCCCTCCGCCGGTAAGTCGAGTCTGATCGCCGCCATCTCGGCCGCCCGCCCGAAGATCGCCGACTACCCCTTCACGACCCTCCACCCGAACCTCGGTGTCGTCCAGGCCGGCGACGCGCGCTACACCGTGGCCGACGTCCCCGGGCTGATCGAAGGCGCGAGCGAGGGCAAGGGCCTCGGGCTCGAGTTCCTCCGCCACGTCGAGCGGTGCACGGCTCTCGTGCACGTGCTCGACTGCGCGACGCTGGAGCCCGGCCGCGACCCGATCAGCGACCTCGACGTGATCCTCGCGGAGCTCGCCGCCTACCCCGTGCCCGAGGGCCAGATCCCCCTCCTGGAGCGCCCGCAGCTCGTCGCGCTCAACAAGCTCGACGTTCCCGAGGCGAAGGATCTCGCCGATCTCGTGCGTCCCGAGCTCGAACAGCGCGGATTCCGTGTGTTCGACATCTCGACGGTCAGCCGCGACGGTCTGCGTCAGCTGACGTTCGCCCTCGGTGAGATCGTCGAGGAGCACCGCGCCGCGTTGGCCGCGGCACCCGCTCCCGAGCGCGTCGTCATCCGGCCGCAGGGATCGAAGAAGGACTTCGAGATCCGCGTCGAGGGTGGCACGTACGGCAACATCTACCGCATTCTGGGCGACAAGCCCGTGCGGTGGGTGCAGCAGACGGACTTCCAGAACGAAGAGGCCGTCGGCTTCCTGGCCGACCGCCTCGAGAAACTCGGCGTCGAAGACGGCCTCTTCAAGGCCGGCGCTCAGGCCGGATCGACGGTCGTCATCGGCCCCGGTGACGGCATCGTCTTCGACTGGCACCCGTCGCTCGGCTCCGCCGCCGAGCTCATGACCGCGCCGCGTGGCACCGACCCGCGTCTCGACCTGAACCCCCGTCGCACGACCTCGCAGCGCCGTGATCGCTATCACGAGCGCATGGATGCCAAGGCCGAAGCGCGCGCCGAACTCGAGTCCGAGCGGATCGCCGCGACTCGCGGGGAGGACGAGGACGAGTCGTGACGCTGCAGGACCGTGCCGGCCTCGCCGGCGCACGTCGCGTCGTCGTCAAGGTCGGCTCATCGTCGATCAGTGGTGAGAACGCGGAGAAGATCGGCCCGATCGTCGATGCCCTCGCCGAGGCGCATGCCCGCGGGACCGAGGTCGTCCTGGTGTCGTCCGGTGCGATCGCGACCGGCATGCCGTTCCTGCTGCTCGACGCCCGCCCGAGCGACCTCGCGACGCAGCAGGCCGCCGCGGCCGTCGGTCAGAACGTTCTGATCTACCGCTACCAGGAAGCCCTCCGCCCCTTCGACATCGTGGCCGGCCAGGTCCTGCTCACGGCGGGAGACCTCGAGAACCCGACGCACCGCTCCAACGCGCGGCGGGCGATGGAGCGGCTGCTGGGCCTGCGCATCCTCCCGATCGTCAACGAGAACGACACCGTCGCCACCCACGAGATCCGTTTCGGCGACAACGACCGGCTGGCGGCCCTCGTCGCACAGCTCGTCGGCGCCGACGCCCTCGTGCTCCTGAGCGACATCGAGACGCTGTACACGCGTCCACCGGACGAACCGGGTGCTGAGCCGATCATCGACGTCGCCTTCGGTGACGACCTCTCCGGCTCCCAGTTCGGCTCCGTCGTCGTGAACAGCGTCGGCACCGGGGGAGCGGCGACGAAAGCCTCCGCTGCGCGCCTCGCGTCCGCGGCGGGCATCGCCGTCCTCGTCACGAGCGCCGACCTCGTGCACTCCGCGCTCCGCGGCGAGCAGGTCGGCACGTGGTTCGCCCCCAACCCGCACCCCGCGGCTCCGACCACGACGGCGCCTGTCCGGGTCGACGGCGCCTGACGGCTGAGGCGGCCAGCCGCCCGCCCTAGACTTGGCGGATGACCATCACCGCCGCAACGCCGCAGGAGCGCATGCAGTCGGCTCGGACCGCTTCCCGCTCCGTCGGGCTGTTGACGGATGCCGCCAAGGCCGGCGTCCTGCGGGGGCTCGCCGATGCGATCGACGCGAACGTCGACCTCATCGTCTCGGCCAACGCCGAGGATGTGGCCCGAGGTCGAGCCGATGGCCTCACGACGGGTCTCATCGACCGGCTCACCCTCGACCCGGCCCGTGTGCGCGCCCTGGCCACCGCCGTCCGCGACGTCGCCGACCTCCCCGACCCGGTCGGTCGCGTGCTCGATGACCGCGTCCTCGACAACGGCCTGCACCTCCAGAAGGTGTCGGTGCCGTTCGGTGTGATCGGGTCGATCTACGAAGCCCGTCCGAACGTGACCGTCGACATCGCAGCGCTCGCGCTGCGTTCGGGGAACGCCGTCGTCCTGCGCGGCGGCAGTGCTGCGCAAACGTCGAATGCGGCGCTCATCTCGGTCATGCGGGGCGCTCTGGCGGCTGCCGGGGTCGACCCCGAGGCGATCCAGACGGTCGACGATTTCGGCCGCGACGGCGCGCGGGCGCTCATGCGGGCGCGCGGACTCGTCGACGTCCTCGTTCCGCGGGGTAGTGCGCAGCTCATCGAGACCGTCGTCACGGAGTCGTCGGTGCCCGTCATCGAGACGGGCGCGGGTGTCGTGCACATCGTGCTGGACGCGTCCGCTCCGCTCGAGTGGGCGACGGACATCGCCGTCAACGCGAAGGTCCAGCGGCCGAGCGTGTGCAACGCCGTGGAGACGTTGCTCGTGCACCGGGATGCCGCTGCGCGCCTGGTCCCGCCCGTCGTCGCGGCTCTCCAGGAGCGCGGCGTGACCGTCCATGGCGACGCTGAGACCGCCGCGCTGGCGTCAGACGTCGTCCCCGCGACGGACGACGATTGGGCCACCGAGCACATGAGCCTCGACATCTCGGTCCGCGTCGTCGACGACCTCGACGACGCTCTGACGCACATCCGGCGGTACTCCACCCAGCACACCGAGTCGATCATCACGATGGACGACGACGTCGCCGAGCGCTTCCTCGCCGAAGTGGACGCCGCTGTGGTCATGGTCAACGCTTCCACGCGGTTCACCGACGGCGGCGAGTTCGGATTCGGTGCCGAGGTCGGCATCTCCACCCAGAAACTCCATGCCCGCGGGCCGATGGGCCTACCCGAGCTGACCACGACCAAGTGGCTGGCGCGGGGCGCCGGGCAGATCCGCTCCTGACCACCTAAACTGTTGATGCACCCGACCCCTCGAACGGAGCCCGAATGAACTTCGCGACGACCATCGTCCTCGCCGCAGCCGAGACCGAGCACCACGGCGGGAACGTCATGGGCACGACCTTCGGGTACGGCGTCGTGGCGTTCGTGTTGTTCCTGCTGCTCGGGCTCGTGAGCCTGTCGTACCGCAACGTGGCCAACCGCCACGCGCACAAGGCCGAGGCGTACGCCGCGAAGAACCCCGTGCAGCAGGCGGGCCACGGCCACCACTGAGGCCGTGTCGATGGCAACCACGCGCGCACCGCGTATCGGTGTGATGGGCGGTACGTTCGACCCGATCCACCACGGTCACCTCGTGGCGGCGAGCGAGGTCGCGCAGTCGTTCGATCTGGACGAGGTCGTCTTCGTCCCCACCGGTGAGCCATGGCAGAAATCGGGTGTCTCGTCGGCCGAGCACCGGTATCTGATGACCGTCATCGCGACGGCATCCAACCCGATGTTCACCGTCAGCCGCGTGGACGTGGATCGCAGGGGTAAGACCTACACGATCGACACCCTTCGTGACCTCAAGGCGCAGCGACCGGACGCCGACCTCTTCTTCATCACGGGAGCGGATGCCATCGCGCAGATCCTCGGCTGGCGGGACGTCGCGGAGTTGTGGGAGCTCGCGCATTTCGTCGCGGTGTCCCGTCCGGGCCACACCCTGAACGTCGAAGGGCTCCCGTCGGACGACGTGAGCAAGCTCGAGATCCCGGCTCTGTCGATCTCCTCCACCGACTGCCGCGCCCGCGTGCGTCGCGGACACCCCGTCTGGTACCTCGTCCCCGACGGCGTCGTCCAATACATTGCGAAGCATCACCTGTATCGGAGCAAGGCATGAGTACACCAGACCAGCCGGGCACTCCGCCGCTCACACGGCGCCAGTTGCGCGAACTGCGCAACACGGCCTCCACGCCCATCATCACGCCGGAAGAGGCGCAGGAGGCCGCCGACTCCTCGGATGCCGCCGCGGAAGAAGCCGCTGCCGCGGCGGTGGAGCAGGAAATGGAGGTCGCGCCGGAGCGGACCCCCGTCGCCCTCATGGACGACGCCGAGCTCGACCCCGATGCGCACCCCGTCAGCCGCCGGCAGGCGCGGTACCTCGCGAAGATGCGCACCGGCGCAGTGGACGTCCTCCCGTCGGAGTCCGAGACGGGCGAGGTCGCGACGACGGATGACGAGCCGTCAGCGCCCGCCCCGTCCGAGACCGATGCGCACGACGATGAGCCGTTCGAGCCTGTCGTCGAGAGTGAGCCTGTCGTCGAGGATGAGCGTGTCTCGGACGCGGACGGGACTGCGGACCCGGATGAGCCCGAGGGCACGAGCGAGGCCGCTGGCGTCACCGAGGACGAGCCGGTCCATGCGGCGGAGTCCGTTGATGATGCCGAGCGCGCGCGCGTCGTCGCTCCCGATCTCGGGGCACAGCTTCTGGAGGACGGTGCGGCCTCCGTGGAGCTTCCGCCATCCTTCGACCAGCTCCTGACGCGTGGGGGGAGCGGTTCGGCTTCCGCGCCGAACGCGCTGATCCTGTCGCAGACGCCCGAGACCGGCTCCTTGTCGGTACCCATGCTCGGGACCGGTGAGCTGATCATCACCGGCAGCTACGCGCTCCCGGAAAGCTTCGGCTCCACGGGAGTCGGGCCGGGGAACTCCGATGGCAAGGACGCGGACGCCGCCCTGATCGACGGTGAGCTGCCGCCGGCATCCTCGCCCACCCCGATCGCCGCGTCGTCGGCGATCAGTACCATTAAGAGTGCGGACGAGATCATCCGCCCACCGGCGCCCGAGAAGGGCAGCCGCCTCATCATGACCCTCGCGATCTGCGCCGGTGCCCTCGGGCTGGCCCTCGCGACGGTGCTCATCCTCACCCTTGTGAACGGAAACTTCTGATGGTCGCTGCAGAGCACACGCACGAACTCGTCCAGGTGGCCGCGGCCGCGGCAGACAGCAAGGGCGGCACGGACTTCGTCGCCTTCGATGTGTCGGGCCCGCTCCCGCTGATCGACGCCTTCCTCCTCGTCACCGGTAACAGCGAGCGCAACGTCGCCGCCATCGCCGACGAGGTCGAGGACAAGATGCTCGAAGCCGGCCAGAAGCGCCTGCGCCGTGAGGGACGCGACGAGTCGCGCTGGATCCTCCTCGACTTCGGCGACCTGGTCGTCCACGTTTTCCACGAGGAGGAGCGCGTGTTCTACGGACTCGAGCGCCTCTGGAAGGACTGCCCCATCATTCCCGTGACCATCGCGGAGCCCACTCCCACCGAGTGACATCGTCGCCTCGTGTTCAGAGCACTCCTCCGCGTGTAGTAAGCTGGATGAGTTGCCGCGAGCGGCGATCAAGGGCCTGTGGCGCAGCTGGTAGCGCACCTGCATGGCATGCAGGGGGTCAGGGGTTCGAGTCCCCTCAGGTCCACCAAATACCCCGGTTCGCCGGGGTTTTTGTGTTTCCGACAACCGAAGGCGTCACTCGTTCGTCGACGTCTGGGGCGCTCTCCGTGGGCTCATGTCGACCTGAGCCTGCCGGTCACAGATCGTTGAGGTCGCGCGTAGGGTCGCTGGCATGCGCCACGATGTCGCGGGCGACGTCGGCGAGGCGCTGCTGACTCGCCCGTGCGTGCGCCCGCAGACGCTGGAATGCCTCGTCCATGTCGATGTTGTGCGTGTGGGCCAGGACGCCCTTCGCCTGTTCGATCACGACTCGACTGTCGAGCGCCTGCTGCAGCTGCGTGCGCGCGACATCCGCCTCGCGGAATGCCTGCTCGTGGAGGATGCCGATGGTCGCGATATCCGCCAGTCCGCGCGCTGCGAGAGAGTCTTCGGGGCTGAGGCTCTCCGAACCGTCGCCGAAGAGGTTGAGAGAGCCGATGACCTCGTTGCGCAGACGCAACGGCACGGCGTGCATCCAGTTGTAACCTAGCGCCCCTGCGCTTTCAGCGAAGAGCGGCCAGCGTTCCCGGATGGATGAGATGTCGTCGACGCTCACCGGTTCGCCGGATCGGTAGGCATCGACGCAGGGACCTTCATCCGCGGTGAGCTGAAGGAGGCTGATGAGCTGGCTTCGCTCCGTCGTCGAGGCGACGACTTCGAGCGGTTGCCCTCCGGTGCGCAGAAGGATGCCGGCATCCGCCGCCGAGAAGATCTCCGAGCACCGTGACACCAGGCGATACAGCAGATCGACGACGTCATATCCACCCACCATGGTGTCCGCGATCTCCACGAACGTCTCGATGAGCTGCTTTTCCCGCGGTTCCCTGCTCATGTCTCCAACCTCCTCCGAATCACGCTGGTCTCAGGCGGTGAAATCGATCTCGCGACTGATGATGGACTCCGCGATCTCCGTCACTGACTGTCCAGATGCGAACGCGTGGGCGCGGATGACCACGAGCGCGTCATCGGAGTTCACTCGCAACTGCGCGCAGACCATGCCGGTTGCCTGATGGACGATCCGTCGAGACGATGAACCGAAACCGGCGTCGGCAGCGTTGCCGGCCAGAACCCGCTCGAAGATACGGAGGGCGGCCGCATCCGCCATCAGGGAGGCAAGGGCAACGTCCCGCTGCTTCAGTGCTCCTCGGCCGTCGGCGTACAGATCGACGACTCCCACCTCGAGCGCACCGACGGTCATCGGGAACGCGTACAGGGAGCGAACACCGTGATGCGCGGCGACGGACTGGAGCATCGGCCAGTCCGTCGTCGCCGCGTCGCGGAGATCGTGCAGAAGGACCGGGGTGCGCGCGACTCGGGCGTCCCAGCCTGGCCCGACCCCGGAACTCAGCTGAATGTCTTCGAGAGCCGCAGCCGCGCCGTCGCTCGCACACACGGTCTCGACGTCGAACGGGTCGCCCAGCGTCGAGACGCCCACATGATGAACCGGAAGCATCGTCAGAAAGACGGCACAAATCGGGTCATCGTCCACTGAGTGGGAACCGAGCACGTTTCCTCCAGACCTGGGTATCCCGAGGCGGCCTAGGTCCAGGGACGCTGATCCCATTGTAGGGAGTCCCCGCGCGGGCGTCGTCCTCCTTGTGTTGGTCTCCGGGATGCCAATACAGTGACACCACGCTGCCCCGGACCCCGGCTCGCCAATATCAACCGAGCGAGAGCAGAGGATCGTCATGCCGACATACACCGGTCCGCAGAAGGACCGTCTCCGGTGGAAAGTGACCGAACCCGGATTGCACGTCTGCGAAGACGGCGCGCGACACGTGGGTTTCGTCGTGAGCGTCGACGGCGGCTTCATCGCGTTCGATGACGCGTCCAACCCCCTCGGTCGCTACCAGCGGCTTCGGTCCGCCAAACAATCCGTCGAGACGATCCCGGCGCGGCGCTTCATGCAATTTTGGCACTGACGACCTTGAACGGCACGCCGACAGGCCTAGTACTCGTCCTCGGGGGCCTTGTCGGGGGGGAGGACGAAGCACGGCGAGAACGAGCTGATTTCTAAGTGACCGTTCTGGTAGTCCGCGATGATGTAACCCGACCCGTAGGGGCCAACAAGTTGCGCGCGGCCACGACCGTCTTTGGTGATGTCCTTGGGCTTCAGCTCAGAATTGTCACGGTGGGCATCCAACACCATCGATATCAGTTTGGATGGATCTGCAGTCGGGGACAGCTCGATCGTGGTGCCTCCGGTCCAGGCATACGCGCCTTGCGCGCTGCACGGCATGAGAACACCTGTGGCCTCCTGGTCCGCAGCTCGGATACTTTCCGCCGGCAGCTTCGAGACGATCTCATCCTCGACGTCCTGTGCGATCTTCTTGGCTGCCCCAACGGTCAGCCCCGGTTGCGTACCGTTCACGGCGTCTCCTCCTGGGTTTACGTTCGTCGTCGAAGAGCATCCGGCCACAGCCGCGATTATGAAGACGGCTGCGGCCACACCTGCGGAACGTTTCATCCTGATGGGCTCACTTGGCAGTCATGGAGAATCGGAGATAATCCGATATCTCCTGGTTCTCGGGGCGGTCGCTGGCTAAGAGGTTGTGGTTGTCCATCAGTCGATCGCTCAGCTGTATTGGCTTCGCGGCGCCGACGCCTGCGCGCGTGATGCCACTCCGACACGAACACGGAGCTCCGCCCAATGGCGGTGCAGACACCGCACACGGCGGCTGCAGCGAGGACCGCGCCGGCCTGATCAGAACCCTGCGCCGCGCCTGTCACCGAGGAGAGGAAGATCAGCACGATCCCGGACGTCACGGCCCCCAGCAGCCAGAACACCATCACGTGCGCGACGATGCCGCGCACATGCCGCATCCACCGGGCCACGAGCCACGCGATCGGCGCGCCGAGCCACACCAACGCGAACGAGAGTGCGGCCGCGCCCAGCACGACGAAGACGGGAAGACCCTTCACGCTCTCGCTCGTCTGCATCGCTAGGACGAACATGTACACGGCGACTACCGCGACGAAACAGACCCACGTGGTGAATGTGTGACGAGCGACGTCGCGGGAATCAAGGGCTCTCGATCCCGGCTCACTCGGTGGAATCGGAAGCCTCCGCGTCCGCCTCGGCGGCCTCGACGTCGAGATCTCCGGCGTCAGGCGCGACAAATCGCTCCTCAGGAGACGGTTCGTCTGAGCGATCAGCGGCACCGGCGGGCGCAGGGGGCAGGCCGTCCTGCTCTCCGCCGACGAGTCGCTCCAGGTCGGGCGTGGGATCGTTGCTCATGGGTGTCCTCTCGACTCTTCGAGCATGTCGGACCTCGAGCGTTGCGTCGAGGGCCTTGACCTGACTCAGCCGTTCTCGGTCGGGTTCACGAGCTGGAGCAACCGGTGACGAATCGGCTGGGCCCGGTCGGTGAAGGCGCGCTGCGCGGCGACGTATTCGGCCTTACCCGTCGGCGTCTCGATCCGCACGGGGGAGTAGCCCCAGTCGGTGAGGTCGTAGGGCGAGGCTCGCATGTCGAGTTCCCGGATGTCGCGGGCGAGCACGAACGCATCCAGAAGCAACTCGCCGGGAACCAGCGGGCCGAGCTTCACCGCCCATTTGTAGAGATCCATTCCGGCGTGCAGGCAACCTGGTTGCTCGTTCTGCGCCTGGGTCTCGCGCGTGGGCGTGAAGCGATTGCGAGGCGTCGCTTCAGGAGTGAAGAACCGGAATGCGTCGATGTGCGTGCACCGCAGGTCGTGGGCCTCGACGACGGCATCTGTGCCATCCCCACCGAGCCGCAGCGGCACGGGATGCCGCGTCTCGCCGTCACGGTAGACCATGGCCCATTCGTGCAGGCCGAAGCACCCGTATGAGCCCGTCCGCCCGAGCGTGCTCGACAGGATGCCGCGGATCGCTCGGACCAGAGGCGCTTTCTCCGTGAGGAACGCCTCGGCGTCGGCGATGACCGCATCGCGATCGACTCGGTACCACCGCCATGCGATGTGCGGTGCGTCGGCGGCATCCGCCAGTCGGACATCGCGGCCGGGGTGCCACCGGCGCAGGAGCGACGGCTTGTACGAGTAGTAGGTGTAGAGGAAGTCGTCGACCGGGTGAGTCTCGGCTCTCGCTGCGCGACGGCGGCGCCCGGCGGTCAGCGCGTCTGCCCGCTCGGCGTGCGCCTGCATCCGGTCGGTCCAGTCGGACCGCGCGAGGACAGCACTCGTGAGGGTGGGCATGCGGGGGCGGGTCAGACGGGCTGGATCAGCTCGGGGGAGTCGTTGCGGACGTTGCCGACGGCGCTCGAGACGACGTGGTCGGTGAGCCCCGTGACGACCTGGGGGGCCGCGTCGACGGCGGCGTCCAGGAGGTCACCGACATTGTCGACCTCGGTGTCGAGCCAGGCATCGGCGAAGTCGGCGTCGAGGAACAGCGGCATCCGGTCGTGGATCGACCCCAGCGGCGCGACGGCGTCGCGCGTGATGATCGTGAACGACAGCACCCATTTGGTGGGATCGTCCTCGGCCTTGGCCGGGTCCCTCCACCACTCGTAGAGGCCTGCGAAGAGGAGAGGTGACCCGTCGGCGGGATGGATGAAGTAGGGCGTCTTGCCCTCGTCTGTCGTCTGCCACTCGTAGTAACCGGTGGCAGGCACGATCGCGCGGCGCTTGATGAGGGCCTGCCGGAACATCGGCTTGTCTTCGAGCTCTTCCGACCGCGCGTTGAACGCCCGCGCACCGACCTTCACGTCCTTCGCCCACGAGGGGACGAGGCCCCAGCGCGCCGGTTCCAGCCGACGCGTGGGAGGGTCGGTCTTGGCCGAGTCGAGAACGATGCCGACCTGCGAGGTCGGTGCGACGTTGTACGACGGCGCGGGGAGATCGTCGCTCTCGACATCGACACGGAGTACGCCGACGAGTTCCGAGGCGACGTTGGCAACGACGAAGCGACCGCACATGGCTGTCAGCCTAGGAGGAGGTGGGGACATCGCGGACGATGTCGACGTCGGTCAGACGCTCGAGCAGCTCCGCTCCGTCGTCGCCGGTCACCCAGGGCACGCCGGCCGCGCTGTGATCGTCTACGGCCGTCCGTCCACCGGCGAGGACTGCCTCTGCCGGGGTCAGTCGCCGGATCGCTACGGCGGCTACCTGTTCTGGATGCTCGATCGTGAACTGGGTGTAGATCTCGTCGTCGTGCTGACCGTCGTCGCCGATCAGCAGCCAGTCGATGTCGGGGAACTCGTCCGCCAGCCGGCGCAGGTTCTCCTTCTTGTGCTCCTTGCCGCTGCGGAACCACCGGTCGTGGGTCGGACCCCAGTCCGTCAGGAGCATGGCCCCGAGCGGGAAGAGATGCCGACGCTGGAACCGGACCAGCGTCGGAGCGACGTTCCACGCCCCGGTCGACAGGTACAGGATGGGCGACCCGGGGTTCTCGCGCGCAAGCCGCTCGAGCAGGACAGCCATCCCGGGGACGGGCTGGCGGGCGTGCTCATTGAGGACGAAGGAGTTCCATGCGGCGACGAAGGGCCGGGGGAGCGCGGTGACCATGACCGTGTCATCGACGTCCGAGATGACGCCGAACCGGATGTCGTCTCCGACGATGAAGACGCGGGCGTCGACGGGGTCGGCCTTCTCGACGCTCATCGTGATCGTCTGCCAGCCGGCGGAGAGCGTCGCGGGCAGGACGGCGTCGATGACGCCGCCGCGATCCGCCGTCACCTCGTGACTCACACCGTCGATCACCACGGTGACCGTGGCGTGGGCGATCGGCACGGCAGCGAAGCTGCGCCACCCCCGCACGCCCGCGTAGTCGCCTCGCTCCCGACGCTTCGCCTTCGGCGGGATCAGCACGCGGCCGAGGACGCGCACCCACTCGGTGCTGCCGTAACCGGGGAAGGCGGCGACGGTGGGACGCTGTCCCCTCGCGCGGGCGCGCTTCTCGCGCCAGGAGTGGAACCGGTACTCGAGGCGCGCCAGCCACAGCACTTTCGTGTCGGGCGAAGAGGGGGAAGCCATCGGTTCAGTCTTTCACGTCGTCGGCGGGAGCCTCCGTCGCGTCGTCGAGTTCGAGGTGACGCGCCTCACGTGCTCCGATGATGCGCTTGGCGATGTAGACGAGCACGAGGAAGGCGGCGATGATCCCGACGAATACGTAACCGGCGTAGTGAAGGCTGGCGGAGAGCTCGCGGTAGCTCTCCGCCGCGGCCGCCGCGACGGAGACGTAGGCCACCGACCAGACCGTGCAGGCGGGCACAGTCCATGCCAGGAACCGGCGGTACGCGAACCCGCTCATCCCGACGGTCAGCGGGACGAGCGAGTGGAGGACCGGGAGGAAGCGCGAGAGGAAGATCGCCGGCCCGCCCCGCCGGCGCAGGTAGAGCTCCGCGCGCGCCCAGTTGCGTTCGCCGATGAGTCTGCCGACCCGCGAGAACCGGATGCGGGGGCCCAACCACCTGCCCAGGGCGAATCCGATGCTCTCGCCGATGAGCGCTCCGACGAGGACCGCAAGGACGAGCCACGTGCCCTCGGCGAGATTGTCGACGGCGGTGCCGGCCACGATGACGACCGTGTCGCCGGGGACGATGAGTCCGACCAGCACGCTCGTCTCGAGCATCATCGCGATGCCGGCGACGATGACGCGCACAACGGGATCCACCGCCTGGACGGTGCCGAGCAGCCAGTCGAGGATCTCGTTCACGACCTCAGATTATCCGCCGTCTACCCTGAGGGAGTGTCCAGCGATCTCGCCTCACGCGTCCTTCCCGGGTGGCTCGATCCGGCTGTCGCCTTCACCGCGGTCATCGGTGATGCGGTCGACGCGTTCTGGCTCGATGCCGGCCCCGGCGCTTCGGAAGGCTGGAGCTGGGTGGGCACCGGCATCCCGACGGCACCTCCTCGCGACGTCGCACTCGGGGGCATGACGGATGCCGACGCGGGACCGTTCCGCGGCGGGTGGGTGGGCTGGTCGGCGTACGACGCCGCGGCCCGTCGCGCCGGCGCCCCGGCCGCGGACGATGGGGGACCTGCAGACGCCTGGCTACGCGTCGATCGGATGCTGGGGTTCGATCACGCCGCGAAGAGGATGATCGCATTCGCCGCCGACGACGACCTCGACGGGTTGGCCGCCGCGGTTGCTCTCGCGATCACTGCGGAGCGGACGTCGACGCCCGCGGATCCGCCCGCCGTCGCCGTCAGTGCCCGGCACGATCCGGACACCTACGCCCGCCTGATCGAGCAGTGCCGGGACGAGATCCGAGAGGGGCGTGCGTATCAGCTGTGCCTTACGACGCGGTTCGAGACCGCGGCATCCGTCGACCCGGTCGACACCTACCTTCGCCTCCGAACCGCGACGCCGGCGCATCACGGCGGCCTCATCCGCAGCGGCGGCCGGGCGCTCCTGAGCGCATCGCCGGAACAGTTCCTCTCGGTCGCGGACGGGATCGTCCGCACCCGACCGATCAAGGGCACGCGGCCGCGCGCCGCCGACGCGGGTCAGGACGCCGCTCTCGCCGCCGCGCTGCGGGGGAGCGAGAAGGAGCAGGCCGAGAACGTCATGATCGTCGACCTCATGCGCAACGACCTGCAACGGGTGTGCGAGCCCGGGTCGGTCGCGGCCGAGCGGCTCCTCGAGGTGGAGTCGTACCCCGCGGTGCACCAGCTCGTGAGCACAGTGGCGGGGCGACTGCGTCCACGGACGACCGTCGGTGAGCTGTGGGATGCCGCCTTCCCGGCCGGCAGCATGACGGGAGCGCCGAAGCTGTCGGCGATGCAGATCCTCCACCGGCTGGAGGGCGCGCCGCGCGGCGTCTTCGCGGGGTGCTTCGGGTGGATCGGTTCCGATGGGGGGCTCGACCTCGCCATGGTGATCCGCTCGATCGTGATCCATCCCGCCGGGGCGTACGTCGGCGCCGGCGGCGGCATCACGTGGGGCTCGGTCGCGGCGGACGAGGTCGCCGAGGTCGGGATCAAGGCCCGAGCGCCGCTCCGTGCGCTCGGTGCCGAACTGCCGCCGGGATGGTGAAAGTCCCGGTCCGCTAGGCTGAAAAGGCGCTTTCGCGCGCCCTCCCGACTTTGCACGATTGGTTCACCGTGTCCTCCAGCACCTCCTCCGACGCATCGACTCCCGAGCAGACCGGTTTCGACTCGCGCGCCATCCAGGCCAAGTGGCAGGCCCGGTGGGCGGAGTCCGACCCGTTCAAGGCCGGCGGCGACGAGGACACGCGTCCGCGCAAGTACGTGCTCGGGATGTTCCCGTACCCCTCGGGCGACCTGCACATGGGTCACGCCGAGAACTACGCCTACGTCGACGCCGTCGCACGCTTCTGGCGTCACCGCGGCTACAACGTGCTGAACCCGATCGGCTGGGACTCCTTCGGCCTGCCCGCCGAGAACGCCGCGATCAAGGGCGGCGCCGGGTCCGACCCGCGCGAGTGGACCTACAACAACATCGACCAGCACAAGGTCAGCTTCCGCGCGTTCGGGTCGTCGTACGACTGGAGCCGCGTGCTCCACACGAGCGACCCCGAGTACTACCGCTGGAACCAGTGGCTGTTCCAGCGCCTGTTCGAGCGCGGGCTCGCTTACCGCAAGCAGAGCGCCGTCAACTGGTGCCCCAACGACCAGACCGTGCTCGCGAACGAGCAGGTCGTCGACGGACACTGCGAGCGGTGCGGCTTCGAGGTCGTCAAGAAGAAGCTGACGCAGTGGTACTTCAAGATCACCGAGTACGCCGACCGTCTGCTCGATGACCTGAACCAGCTCGAGGGCTTCTGGCCCCACAAGGTGCTGCAGATGCAGCGCAACTGGATCGGCCGCTCCATCGGCGCCGATATCGACTTCGAGATCGAGGGGCGCGCCGAGAAGATCACCGTCTTCTCCACCCGCCCCGACACCCTGCACGGTGCGACCTTCATGGTCGTCGCGCCGGACTCCGACCTCGCCGCCGAACTGGCCGAGGGCGCCTCGCCCGAGGTCCAGCAGCGCTTCCGCGCTTACCTCGACACGGTGCAGAAAACGAGCGAGATCGAGCGCCAGACCGCTGATCGCCCCAAGACCGGTGTCTTCCTCGACCGCTTCGCGATCAACCCGATCAACGGCGAGCGTCTGCCGATCTGGGCGGCGGACTACGTCCTCGCCGACTACGGGCACGGTGCCGTCATGGCCGTCCCCGCGCACGACCAGCGCGACCTCGACTTCGCCCGCGCGTTCGACCTGCCCGTGAAGGTCGTCGTCGACACGACGGCTCCGGTCACCGGCGCGATCCCGGTCATCGAGGTCGACGAGGACGGTGTGCCGATCGGCGACGACCTCGAGTCGATCGATCCCGCCCGCACCGGCACCGCGCTGACGGGCGATGGGCGCCTCATCAACTCCGGGTCGCTGAACGGGCTGTCCAAGCGCAACGCGATCGCCCGCGCGATCGAAGAGCTCACCTCGGCGGGAACCGGCCGCGCCGCGAAGACCTACCGCCTCCGCGATTGGCTGATCTCGCGTCAGCGGTTCTGGGGCACCCCGATCCCGATGATCCACACCGAGGACGGCCGTATCGTCCCGGTCCCCGACGAGCAGCTGCCCGTCATCCTCCCCGACGCCAAGGGTCTCGACCTGAAGCCGAAGGGCACGTCGCCGCTGGGCGGCGCGACCGAGTGGATGTCGACGGTCGACCCCGAGACCGGCGAGCCGGCGCTTCGCGACGCTGACACGATGGACACGTTCGTCGACAGCTCGTGGTACTTCCTGCGCTTCCTGGCCCCGAACGGGGCGACGGAGCCGTTCCCGAGCGCCGAGGCATCCAAGTGGGCGCCGGTCGACTCGTACATCGGCGGCGTCGAGCACGCGATCCTCCACCTGCTGTACGCCCGGTTCATCACGAAGGTCCTGTTCGACATGGGCCTCGTCGACTTCACCGAGCCGTTCACGAGCCTGATCAACCAGGGCATGGTCCTGCTCGACGGCTCGAAGATGTCGAAGTCGAAGGGCAACCTCGTCGAGTTCGCATCGAGCATGGACGACCCGGGTGCGGATGCCGTCCGTGTCGCTATCGCATTCGCCGGGCCCGTCGAGGACGACATCAACTGGGAGGACGTCTCGACGACCGGTGCCCAGAAGTTCCTGTCGCGCGCACTGCGTGTCGCCTCCGACGTCGCGAGCGCGTCGGACGTCGTCTGGGCCGAGGGGGACACCGCGCTCCGCCGCGTGACCCACCGCCTGTGGGCCGATGTCGTCGGGCTCGTCGAGCAGTCGAAGTTCAACGTGGTGGTCGCGCGTCTCATGGAGCTCGTCAACGCGACGCGCAAGACGATCGACTCGGGCGCAGGCGCCGCCGACCCCGCCGTCCGCGAGGCCGCCGAGGCCGTCGCGATGATCCTCGACCTCTTCGCCCCGCACACCGCGGAGGAGATGTGGGAGATCCTCGGCTACAAGCCGTTCGTCGGCGTCACCCCGTGGCGTCAGGCCGACCCCACGCTCCTCGTCGAGGAGTCGGTGACGGCGGTCGTGCAGGTCAACGGCAAGGTGCGCGGCACGCTCACCGTCCCGGCGAAGATCTCGGGCGACGAGCTCGAGAAGCTCGCCCTCGCCGACGAGAAGGTGCGTCGGGCCATCGGCGACAAGGAGATCACCCGCGCCGTCGTGCGGGCGCCGAAGGTCGTCAGCTTCACCGTCGCCTGAGCGTCTTCTCCACCGTGGCCATCTGACCGCGGTTCGTCCACCGCCCTCTCGCCGCGCGGCGAGAGGCGGCCCGGCGCCGGAATGATCGTGCCATGGGTGCGCAGGCGGTGCCGACGTCTCGACGTCGGCTGGGGATCGGTGCCGCCGTCGTCCTCGTGGTCGTCGTCGCCGCCGTGACGATTGCGATCGGGATCGTCCGGACGGGCGCGGAATCAGCCGTCGAGACGGTGCCCGAGGTCGTCTCCGAGACGGTGGCGCCGGCGTCGGTGTACGTCCACGTCTCGGGTCAGGTGCGAGAGCCCGGTCTGTATCGCCTCGACCAGGGTGCGCGCGTCGTGGACGCCGTCGCCGCCGCCGGGGGGTTCTCCGAGACGGCGTCCCGCGATGGCGTGAACCTTGCGCGTCCGGTGAGCGACGGTGAGCAGCTCCTCATCCCCGGAGAGGGTGAAGAGGGGACGGATGCCGGTGCTTCCGCCGCACCCGAAGGCGATGGTCGCGTGAATCTGAACACCGCCGACGTCGCTGCCCTCGACACGTTGCCGCGCATCGGACCGTCGATCGCGCAGCGGATCCTCGACTGGCGCGAGGAGAACGGCCGGTTCACGAGCGTCGACGACCTCATGGCGGTGCCGGGGATCGGGGAGAAGATGCTCGAATCCCTCCGCGACCTGGTGACGGTGTGAGTGGTCGGACCGCGCGGCGCCGCGACCTGCGGCTGCTGCCGGTCGCGCTCGTGGCGTGGGCCGGTGCGGGCGCGTCGATCGCCTTCCCCGAGCATGCGACGGCCCTCGCGGTCGCGCTCTGGGTGGTTGCCGTCCTGGCTCTGGCCATCGCCGCGCGAGCGCCTCGGCCGACGACGGCCGCGCTGATCGCGGTGGCGTTCGCCGTCGCCGGGGGCGCGGCATCCCACGTCGCGCTCGCTCAGCCTGCGCGGGAGGCCGTCGCAGGCCTACCGATCACCGGGGGTCGCAGTGCGACGTTCGAGGTCGATGTCGTCGGAAAGGTCGAACGGTCCGCCACCGGGTTCCGCTTCGACGCGATCACCCGGTCCGTCACGATCGGCCCCGACACGACTCCCGTCTCGGCGCCTGTCCTCGTCCGCGTGCAGGAGCGACCCGCCGGGCTCGACCTGGGGGCGCGTGCGGTCGTGACGGGGACCGCGTTCCGAGCGGATGCCGGGGACCGGGAAGTCCTCGTCGTCGAGGCGTCGACGATCGAGCTCACGCACCCGCCGACGGGACTCCTCGCCGTCGCGGCCGCGCTGCGGACAGGCCTGGTGGCGGCGGTCGACGGCCTGCCTGACCCCGGTGCGGGGCTCGTGCCGGGGCTCGCCGTCGGCGACACGTCAGCGGTCAGCGAGGATCTCGACCAGCAGATGAAGGCGTCGTCGCTGTCGCATCTGACAGCCGTCTCGGGGGCGAACTGCGCGCTCGTCGTCGGAATCGCCTTCGGTATCGCAGCTCTCTGCGGGGCGCGCCGTGGCATCCGGGTTACGGCGGGCCTCGCGACGCTCGTCGCGTTCATCGTGCTCGTCTCGCCCGAACCCAGCGTCGTGCGCGCGGGAGCGATGGCGGCGATCGCGATGCTCGGAGTGCTGCTGGGGCGCATCGGTGCGGGGATGTCGATCCTGTCCGCGTCGGTGTGCGTGCTGCTCCTGCTCGACCCGTGGCTGGCGGCATCGCTCGGCTTCGCTTTGTCGGCCGTCGCGACCGGGTCGCTGCTCCTGTTCGCCGGTCCGCTCGCCGACGGGATGTCGCGATGGATGCCCGCACCCCTCGCACTCGCCCTCTCCGTGCCGCTCGCGGCGCAGCTCGCGTGCGGCCCGCTGCTCGTGCTGATCGAGCCGAGCGTGCCCCTCGTCGGCGTGCTCGCGAACCTGCTCGCGGGTCCCGCCGCGCCAGCCGCGACCGTCCTCGGTCTCCTCGCCTGCCTCGCGCTGCCGCTCCCCGTGCTCGCTCAGGGGCTCGCGGCGATCGCATGGTTGCCCGCCGCCTGGATCGCGGGAACGGCGGACCTGTCCGCACGGCTGCCCGGGGCATCCATCGGATGGCTGGAAGGGATGCCGGGGCTCATCGCCCTCGCCGCGACAGGAGCGGCGATCGGCATCGTGGTCGCTGCGCGCCGGGACCGGCCGCGGCGCTGGGCGGGCTGGGTGCTCGTCGCGATCATCGCGGTCGTGGTGGGCGCGGGACCGGTCCGCACGCTCATCGATCGCACGCGGGTACCGGACGACTGGGCCATCGCGGCGTGCGAGGTCGGACAGGGCGACGCCGTCCTCGTGCGTTCCGGCGACGAGATCATGCTCATCGACACGGGGCCGGAGCCTGAGCCCGTCGCCGCGTGTCTCGACCGGTTCGCGATCGACCGCGTCGACGTCCTCGTGTTCACCCACTTCGACCTGGATCACCGCGGCGGCGCCGAGGCCCTGCTCGGTCGTACCGACCTCGTCCTGCACGGTCCGATCCCCGACCCTGAAGCAGCTGCGGTGATCGCCGGCTTCACGGAGTCGGGCGCGCGGGCCCAGGAGGTGTCCGCCGGCCAGAGCGGCGCGCTGGGGGAGTGCCGCTGGCGCGCCCTGTGGCCCAAGCCGCGCGACCCGGTCTATCCCTCCGGGAACGACGCGAGCGTCGTCATCGACGTCACCGGATGCCGCGTACCCGACGCCATCTTCCTCGGCGACCTGTCGGCGCAGCCGCAACGATCCCTGCTCGCTTCCCGCGCGATCGACCGCACCTATTCGGTGGTCAAAGTCGCGCACCACGGCAGTGCCGATCAGGACCACAGCCTCTACGAAGGGCTCGACGCGGCCGTCGCCCTCGTGACCGTCGGAGAGAACACCTACGGCCACCCACGGGACGAGATCCTCGAACTCCTCCGCAAGGAGCACGCGATCATCGCCCGCACCGACAGGTCCGGTGACGTCGTGCTGTGGCGCGACGGTGCGGGAATCCGGCTCTGGCGGTCGCGTGAGCAGGGCGGTTGAGACAGCACCCGTCGTCGGTCAACTCTCTCGACCACGCAGGAGTCACTGCGGGTGCGTGCGGCGCAGGAGGTAGTCGCGCCGAAGCGCATCCGCGGCGAAAGCGAGGATCGGGATCACGGATACGGGACCCCACCACGTCTGATCCGCCTGCGTCGTCATGAGGAGCGCGTTCACCGCCGCGCACCAGAGCACGGCGCCGACGAACCAGGCGATGCGCCACCAGGTGTCCGCGAAGAAATGGCGAAAGCGGCTCATCTCGCCGGCGTCCTTCATGTGCGGTCCCCCACGTTCGTGTCGCGCCATGCTACTGGTCGCGCGGCGACGATGGATAGATCCTCCGTGGGAGATATCCCGTCAGGACGGGTCTTTCGTAGGCTGACCGGATGCCTCCCGCCCTCCCGCCTCGCCTCGTCGCAGCCATCGGCGGCATGCGACTCGGCGTGGCCGTCTGCGTTCTCAGCGTCCTGGGGTGGACCTACGCCCGTTCCGCGCAGCCGGGGAGTGCCAATCCGTTCGACTTCTTCGGGTACTTCACGAACCAGACCGCGATGTGGAGCGCGCTCGTGTTCGGCGCCACCGGCATCCTTCTCACCGGCAACCGGGCGGTCCCGAGATGGCTGACTCTCGCTCGCGGGGTCGCAGTCGCCTGTCTCATCGTCGTGGGCGTCGTCTACAACGGGTTCGTCCCCGGCACGGGCTCGGCGCCGCCGTGGGTGAGCGCCGTCCTGCACATCGCACTTCCGCTCTACGCCGTGCTCGACTGGACCTTCATCCGAGACCGCCCGCCGCAGCCGTGGCGCACCTTGTGGCTCGTGCTGCCCTATCCGCTCGTCTGGCTGCTCGTCGTGCTCCTCCGCGGTCACACCGACGGCTGGGTGCCCTACGGGTTCCTGCTGCCGAGCCGCGGGCTCGGTGCGCTCGTCCTCACGAGCCTCGGGCTGCTCGCGATGCTCCTCGCAGCCGGCGCTGCGGTATGGGCGCTGTCCCGAATCGTCCTGCCACGACGGCGAGGCGTCGGCGCCCCTCGGTAGGCTGGACCCCATGCCGAGCCCCCGCCGTCCCGCCGCGAAGACGACGAAGTCGGCGATCCCGCAGATCTCGTGGCGCCGACCGCAGCCGGCGCCCGTGGTCCTCGTCTCGGGACCGGAAGAGATCTGCGCCGAGCGGGCGACCGCCGGCATCCGTGAATACCTTCGCGCCGAGGATCCGAGCCTCGAAGTCACCGACATCCGCGCCGACGACTATGCGCCGGGCACGCTGTTCGCGGTGTCCTCGCCCTCGCTGTTCGGCGAGCCGCGCCTCGTGCGCGTCTCGGGTGTCGAGAAGTGCTCCGACGCGTTCCTCGCCGAGGCGATCCGCTACCTCGAGGCCCCGCAGGAGGGCGCGACCATCGTGCTGCGCCACACCGGCGCGAGCGTCCGCGGCAAGAAGCTGCTCGACACGATCCGCTCGGGTACCGGCGGTGGCATCGAGATCGCGTGCCCTGCGGTCAAGCGCGACTCCGACCGGTTCGACTTCGCGGCGGGGGAGTTCCAGGCCGCCAAACGCCGTATCGCCCCTCCCGCGCTCCGCGCCCTCGTCTCGGCCTTCGCCGATGACCTCACCGAGCTCGCCGCCGCCTGCCAGCAGCTCATCTCGGACGTCGAGGGCGACATCACCGAGCAGGTCGTCACCCGCTACTACGGCGGCCGCGTCGAGACGACCGCGTTCGCCGTCGCCGACACCGCGATCGCCGGCCGCTACGGCGACGCGCTCGTGACACTTCGCCACGCCCTCGCCTCGGGCGCGGATCCGGTGCCGATGGTCGCCGCGATCGCCTCGAAGCTCCGCACCATGGCGCGCGTCGCCGGCACGCGCGAGCCGTCCGGCGCCCTCGCCGCCCGCATCGGCATGAAGGACTGGCAGGTGGACCGTGCCCGTCGCGACCTCGCGGGCTGGACCGAGTCCTCGCTCGGGATCGCGATCCAGGCCGCCGCCCGAGCGGATGCCGAGGTCAAAGGCGCGTCCCGCGACGCCGTCTTCGCGGTCGAGCGCTTGGTCACGGTCGTCGCGACGCGCGCGCCGTACGGCGCCTGACGTCCGGAAACGACGAAGGCCCATCCCTCACGGGACGGGCCTTCGTCGTGGCGCAGCGTTCGCGGCTCAGAGAGCGGCGACCTGCTTCGCGATCGAGGACTTGCGGTTGGCCGCCTGGTTCTCGTGGATGACGCCCTTGCTGACGGCCTTGTCGAGCTTCTTGGTCGCCTTCACCAGAGCCTTCTCGGCAGCGGCCTTGTCGCCGGCCGAGATGGCCGCGCGGGTCTGACGGACGACGGTCCGCAGCTCGCTCTTGACGGCCTTGTTCCGCTCGCGGGCCTTCTCGTTGGTCTTGTTGCGCTTGATCTGCGACTTGATGTTCGCCACGTTCGACGTATCTTTCGTTCGGAGTTACGGGTGGATGTGCCGGCAACAGAAGAGGGCTGTCGCACAGCGGTCGTGTGAGGGAGGAACCCACACGCAAGCCAAAAACCGATTCTATCAGGTGGGAGGCTCATCCCGAAGTCGAGCGCTCGTGCGCCATCGTCGCCAGTGCGAGGTCGATGACGGCATCGAACACCCGGGGCCGCATGGCGGTCACCAGATGGGATGTCCGGGGCACCACGATGAGCTCGGCTTCGGGCTTCAGCGCGGTGAAGAGCCGTTCGTTCAGGCGCAATTGGTCCCACTGCCCGTTGACGAACCACATCGGCACCGAGATCCGTTTCAGAGCCGACACCAGATCGAGGACGGACAGACTCCGCAGCGCGATGTCCTGCGCATCGTACGCGTACCCGCCCGCCCCGAAATCGGCGCGCGTCTCGGGTGGCAACGTCCGGTCCAGGACCATGTCGGTCAGCCGCTGGCCGCGCCCCGGAAGGCGGTCGAAGCCGCGCGCGAGAGTCCGGTAGATCCTCAACCCCGCTCCGCGTGGGATCGATGTGCACCCGGCCGCGATGAAGGCGTCAACGGGAGGCCGGTTTTCGCGGCCCATGTATTCGATGGACACGAGCCCGCCCATGGAGTGGGCGACCAGGAGCACAGGCCCGTGGGCCGCGGCATCCGTCACCGCAGCGTCGATGGTCTCGAACGCACCGTCCAACGTGAAGGTCTCGGTCATGCGGGTGCCGTGGCCGGGAAGATCGACCGCGTTCGCGCCGACACCGGCTGCGGTCAGATGCTCGACCTGCGCGCGCCACATCGTCGCGGAGGTTCGGATGCCGTGGACGAACACCACCTGAGGCGTCATGCCTCCAGCCTACGAACCGTCTCCGGGAACGCGGAACGGGGGCGGATCCGAAGACCCGCCCCCGTTCCGGATACGCCCGGATCAGAACAGCACGAGCACCGACGACCGGTTGCTGACCGACCCCTCCGAGACCGTCGGGTCCTTCGGGACGAACGTCGCCGTGTACGAGTGCACCCCGCGCGAGAGGCGACCCAGCGTGGTCGACGCGAACCCGCCGCGCACCTCCGCCGTCGCGATCACGGTGTCGCCCTCGCGGAACTCCACGACGCCCTCCGCACGACCCTCGTCCTGCGTGACGATCGCGAGGAGCGTCGCCGGCAGCAGCCGGTTGATGTGCACCGGCGGGAGGGCGATGAGCGACGTGCGCGTCGTCGCGGCGGGCTCCGCCGCCTGCTCCACCGTCAGCGGAACCTGAACGACGGTGCCGCTGGGTGCGGCCGTCACCGTCAGCTGCGCCGCCCCGGCAGGGGTCCCTGCCGGGAGCGTGACGCTGACGGATGCCGCGCCCCCGGTCACCGACGCGGTGCCGAGTACCTGGTCGCCCAGGCTGACGGTCACCTCCGTGTTGGCCGGAGCGCCCTTGCTGGTCAGGTCCATGCCCGCCACCTGGAACGTCACTGTGTCGCCCGCCGCGACGGTCTCGGGGACGCCCGACACCTGCACGCCGTGCTTGGCGAACGACGGCGCGACGGGCGAGCCGTCGGCGATGTAGTCGACCCAGGCCTCGTAGTCGAGGAGGCCCGTGTCGACGTAGTCGTCACCCTCGGTGAACGCCCGGAAGTTGTCGCCGCCGGCAGCCAGGAACGAGAACGTGCCGATGCGGTAGGTCCCGGCCGGATCGATCGCCTTGCCGTCGACCGTCACCGACGTGATGCGTTGACCCTCCGGCAGCGCCGGGTCGTAGGTGTACGACACGTTGTCCGAGAGGCCCAGCTGCAGGTACGGCCGCTGCGGGACGTTACCGGCGGCATCCCGTTGCCACTGCTGCTCGAGCATCGTCGTGAACTCCTCGCCCGTCAGGGTGATGAGCGCGAGCGTGTTGTTGAACGGCAGCACCGCGTTTGCCTGGCTGAACGAGACCGAGCCGTCTGCCAGGCCCGGAACGGCACCGGCACCGAACTCCGCCTGCGTGTCGAAGAGGTCCGCCCGGAGGCCGCCCGGGTTCGTCACGCCGATCACGGCGCCGTTCGGCAGGTCGGCGAGGCTGTCGCGCAGCATGTTCGCCACCGTGTTGCCGAGTGTCGACTCGGCTGCGCGGTTGTCGCGTGAGCCGCCCGTGTAGACGCCGTCGACGTACGAGCCGCCGCTGTAGGCGGTCGTGATGTCACCGGCGACCTGGCCGACCTCCGTGTTGCCGACGGCCGCCGCGTTCGCGAGGGCTGCCTTCGTGATGCGATCGACCTCCGCGACACGGGGGTACGCGGCGACGAGGTCGGCGGCGGGCGTCGACGTGCGGGCGACGTTGCGCTCGGTGTGCGCGGAGACGTCACCCGTGGCGGCATCCACTGTCAGGGTGATCTCGCCGATCTTGGCGCCGTACGAGCCGGTCTGGACGACCGGACGGGTGCGGTCCGTCCCGGGGATCGGCGCCGACCACGCGTACTCCTTGTGCGTGTGGCCGGTGAAGATCGCGTCGACCTCGGGGGAGGTGTCGGTGATGATCGCGCCGAACGCGCCGCCCGCGGCGACCTCCTCGTCGAGGGTCGCGCCGTCGGGCGTACCCGCGCCGGCGCCCTCGTGGTACATCGCGACGATGACGTCGGCCTCGCCGTTGGACGCATCGCCGTCGCTCAGCTGAGCGGCGACGCGGTTGACCGCCTCGACCGGGTCGCCGAAGTCGACGGACTCGATGCCGGTCGGCGTGACGAGCGTCGGGGTCTCCTCGGTGACCGCGCCGATGACGCCGACCGTGAGGCCGTCGGCCTCGAGCAGCGTGTACTCGTCGAGTGCGGGGGTCGTCGTTCCCTTCTTGTAGACGTTGGCGCCGAGCTGCGGCGCGTCGAACTCGTCGGACACGCGCCCGGCCAGGTCGTCGAACCCGCGGTCGAACTCGTGGTTGCCGACGGCGCTCGCCTGCAGACCCATCGCGTTCAGCACGTCGATGGTCGGCTGGTCCTCCGCGACGGAGGACGCGAACAGCGACGCCCCAATGTTGTCGCCTGCGGACAGGAACAGGGTGGGACCTGATGCCGCCTTCCGCAGTTCCTCGACGGTTCCCGCGAACCCGACGGTGTTGCCGTCGATGCGTCCGTGGAAGTCGTTGATGCCGAGGAGGGTCAGCTGGACGGGAGCGGCCTTCGCCTTCATCCCGACGATCACGGGGTCGTGGTCGCTCGAGCGGTATGGGTCCGCGGAGTAGAACTCCGTGCCGTGCGTGCGGAACCGGCTGTACTCCAGTGCGATCGACTCGCCGGAGTTGATATTCCAGATGTCCGCATCCGTGGAGCGGGCGAGGGCCGGCTCGTTCAGGAGGATGTGGTCGAGCGATCCCGCGAGTCCCGAGAAGCTGTACGACGACGAGTCGACGTCGAACGCCCGCTCGGCATCCGCGTAGCCGGCGTCGTACAGGACCTTCAGCGGGTCCTCCTGGCTGTAGGAGTTGAAGTCGCCCGCCAGTGCGACGGCGTCGACATCGCCCTGGATCTTCGCGACCCAGTCGCGGAGGGCGGTCGCCTGCCGCATACGCGACTCGTTCGACGAGCCCTGGCCGTCGCCGGTGTCGGCGTCGCCCGGCCACGGACCGGCGGAGCCCTTCGACTTGAAGTGGTTCACGACGAACAGGAACGGGTCGCCGCCCGCTGCGGGCTCGAACACCTGGGCGATGGGCTCGCGCGCGTTGCCGAACGCCTCGCCGTCCGCGCTCTGGTCGCCGAGGGCGCGCGATGCGCCGACGGGGGAGACACGCGCGGGCTGGTAGATGATCGCGTTGGTGATGACGTCCTGCTCGGATGCCGGGGGCAGGTCGGTCGACGAGGGCACGAACGCCCACGTGCCGGCGCCCGCCTTCGCGTTGAGCGCGGCGACGAGGGTCGCCGTGGCCTCGTCGGTCTTCTCGCCGAGCGCGGCCGAGTTCTCGATCTCCATGAGGCCGACGACGCCGGCGTCCACGGAGGTGATGGCCTCGACGAGCTTGGCCTGCTGACGAGCGAGGTCGGCGGCATCCCACGCACCGCGCTGGGCGCAGCCGTCCCGGACGGTCACGCCGTCGCCGAAGCGGTCGGTGTACGCCTCGCAGCTCGGGGTGTCGGTGCCGAGGGTCGTGAAGTAATTGAGGACGTTGAACGATGCGATGGAGAGGTGTCCGCCCACCTCGGCGGGAGCGTCGGTGCGGACATTCTCGAAGACGACCTCGTCGGCACCGGTCCCGTCGCCGACGAGCGGCTGAGTCGGGTTCAGCTTCCACGAGTCATTGCGGTAGTCGACGATGAGCGGTGCCGTGAAGGTGACCCCCGCGCCGACCGTGATCGGCTCGGTAAGCGAGACGTACGCTGGCGTCAGTGCCTGGTTCGCGGCCGACGTGTAGTCGAGACCGGCACCGTCGTCGAGACGCACGCCGCGTGCCGCGTTGTCTGCGGCGACCGCGACGGCGGCGTCGCTTCCGGGACGGGCGGCGTCCGTCGGCTGACGGAGCGGCTCGGAGCCGGCGGCGAGGCCGACCTCGCCGAAGCGGTTGGTGCTGTAGGTGTCGCTGACGGTGAACTCGCCCTGCGGGGCGATCAGCATCGACTCGAGCGACTCGCGCTGAGCTGCCGTGGTCGGCCAGCCGATCGTGGCGGGCGTGGGCGCCTCGGCGTCGGCGATGACCTTCGCACCGCCGGCCTCGACGGTGATCTCGGTGAGCCCGTTGAACTCCGACACAGCACCGGTGACCGTGACGGTGTCGCCGAGGGCGACCTCGCCGGTCGCTCCGGGCGCGTAGACGAAGACGGCGTCGGAGGCCTTGTGGGTGGCGACGTCGAGTGCGCCGCCGGTGCCCGGCGTCTGGATGACGTAGCCGTTGTAGCCGCCCGAGGGGTAGTGGGCAGTCACGACACCGGTCGTGGTGACCGTGCGGCCAGCGAGGGGAGAGGCATCCGTCGTCCCCTGGATCTCGGCGATCGTCGCGACCTGCGGCTCGGGATCCGGCTCGGGCTCGGGCTCGGGCTCGGTGTCGTCGCCGAGCCCGGTGGGCGTGGGTGCACCGGCGGCGAAGTCCGCCGCGTTGTCTGCGGTGTTCGCAACCTCGTCGTCGCGCGAGACGCTCGTCGCGTTAGAGGTGCCCGGCGCGGGGGCCGACCCGGCGAAAGCCGTGGCCGTCGACCCCCAGCCCACCAGGTCGACGACCTGATCGAGCGTCGCGATGCCCGTGCTCCCGGTGAGGGCGGTCTCGCTCGAGACGAGCGCGACCTTGGCGCCGCTGCCGCTCATCGCGATGGAGCCGTCGACGTCGGCGTCGAAGCCGGGGAGTGACGTGTTGCTACCGGGTGCCTGACCGATCAGGAGATTCGCGCCGGCGGGCAGGTCGACATCGCCGATCTTCGTCACCTGCCACGATGCGCCTGTCGCAGAGGCGTACTGCACGCTGTAGCCGCTCAGGTCGACCGTCTCGTCGCCGGTGTTCGCCAGCTCGATGAAGTCGCGGTTGTAGGCGGCGCCGTTGTTTCCGCCACCGCCGTACACCTCTGAGATGACGACGGGCGCGTCGGGTGAAACTGCTGCGGACGCTGCGGTGGGGACGAGTGCGAGTCCGGCTGCCGTCAGGGTGGCGACGGTCAGCGCTGCGCAGGTCCGGCGGAGAACCGGACGTGCGACGGACGCGGGGGCAGGTGGGTGCGACACGGTGGGTTCTCCCGAGGCGGCTCGGGCGCGGGGCTTATCGCGCAGGAACCGACCGCCACACTGAGCATTCGGCGGCGCGGCGCACCCCGCAAGGGTCGGCTCGGTTAACTCTTTCTCATGACCCTCGCCGCTGGCGTGTCGGCGATCGGAGCGGTTATCTTGCGCGAACCCCGGAGCAGGTGTGCAGCCGGTCGCCGGTAGACTCGCCTGGTCATGTCACCCCGCGCCCTCACGCCCCTGCAGCCCGCGGCCACGCCGCCCGCGCAGCTCCGCAACTTCTGCATCATCGCCCACATCGACCACGGCAAGTCCACGCTGGCCGACCGCATGCTGCAGATCACCGGCGTGGTCTCGGACCGCGACATGCGTGCTCAGTACCTCGACCGCATGGACATCGAGCGCGAGCGCGGCATCACGATCAAGAGCCAGGCCGTCCGGATGCCGTGGGCCACCGATGCCGGCACGTTCGCCCTCAACATGATCGATACCCCCGGCCATGTCGACTTCACGTACGAGGTCAGCCGGTCGCTCGCCGCGTGCGAGGGAGCGATCCTCCTCGTCGACGCCGCGCAGGGCATCGAAGCGCAGACGCTCGCGAACCTGTACCTGGCGCTCGAGAACGACCTCGAGATCATCCCGGTGCTGAACAAGATCGACCTGCCTGCCGCCGATCCCGAGAAGTACGCGGCCGAGCTCGCGAACCTCATCGGGGGCGACCCGGCGGACGTCCTCAAGGTCAGCGGCAAGACCGGCATGGGCGTCGAGGAGCTGCTCGACCGCATCGTCGAGCGCATCCCCGCACCGAAGGGCGACGCCGACGCACCCGCCCGGGCGATGATCTTCGACTCGGTCTACGACGCCTACCGCGGCGTCGTCACCTACGTCCGCATGGTCGACGGCAAGCTCGAACCGCGCGAGCGGATCCAGATGATGTCGACGCGCGCCGCCCACGACCTGCTCGAGATCGGCGTGTCGAGCCCCGAGCCGGTTCCGACCAAGGGACTCGGCGTCGGCGAGGTCGGGTACCTGATCACGGGCGTGAAGGATGTCCGCCAGTCCAAGGTCGGCGACACGATCACGAACCACCGGAAGCCTGCGACCGATGCGCTTGCCGGCTACACCGATCCGAAACCGATGGTGTTCTCGGGGATCTACCCGATCGACGGCAGCGACTACGCCGTGCTCCGCGAGGCGCTCGACAAGCTGAAGCTCTCGGACGCCTCGCTCCAGTACGAGCCCGAGACCTCCGTGGCACTCGGCTTCGGTTTCCGTTGCGGGTTCCTCGGCCTGCTGCACCTCGAGATCATCACCGAGCGCCTCTCGCGCGAGTTCGACCTCGATCTCATCACCACGGCCCCCTCGGTGACCTACACCGTCACGACCGACACCAACGAGACGGTCACGGTGACGAACCCGTCCGAGTACCCGGACGGTCGCGTCGCGGAGGTGTCCGAGCCGGTGGTCAAGGTCGGCATCCTCCTGCCGAAGGACTACGTCGGCACGGTCATGGAACTCTGCCAGTCGCGCCGCGGCACGCTCCTCGGCATGGACTACCTCAGCGAGGACCGCGTCGAGCTCCGCTACAACATGCCGCTCGGTGAGATCGTGTTCGACTTCTTCGACCACCTGAAGTCGAAGACGCAGGGTTACGCGAGCCTCGACTACGAGCCGGCGGGCTCGCAGACCGCCGACCTCGTGAAGGTCGACATCCTCCTGCAGGGCGAGAAGGTCGACGCATTCAGTTCGATCGTCCACCGCGAGAAGGCCTACGCGTACGGCACGCTGATGACCGAGCGCTTGCGCAAGCTCATCCCGCGTCAGCAGTTCGAGGTACCGATCCAGGCTGCCATCGGCGCCCGGATCATCGCTCGCGAGAACATCAGCGCGATCCGCAAGGATGTGCTCGCCAAGTGCTACGGCGGCGACATCAGCCGCAAGCGCAAGCTGCTCGAGAAGCAGAAAGAGGGCAAGAAGCGCATGAAGATGGTCGGCCGCGTCGAGGTCCCCCAGGAGGCGTTCATCGCGGCTCTGTCGGGCGATGTCGAGGGCAAGGACAAGAAGTAGGCTGACACGATGCGCCGCGGGAGTTTCCAGGCAGGAACCGTCGACTACGCCGCCGTCGGGGCCACGCAGGCCCCCGATCTGATGGGCTATCCGCCGCAGGGGACGACCCCCGCGGAGGAGTCCTGGCGCCTCGGCAGCGGCGAGGAGCGGTTCGTCACCTCGACCGAGCAGCTCCTCGGGTGGGGGGCACAGCGGGGCGCCGGTCTCACGGTCGCCGATGTGCGCCCGGCATCCGGTCCCATGTACTCCGGCGTCGGCTTCGACGCCGACGGTAACGCGGTTCAGCCGAGCCGACTGGACGACGAACAGCGCTTCGATGCGGACGGCACCCCGTTCGTCAGCGCCGGCACGACGGCGCACCTCCACGGTCGTGTCGCGGGGATGAGGGCGGATGCCGAACTCCGCGTCATCTCGGTGATCGACGAACCCCGGCGGGTCGGGTTCTCCCTGGGCACTGTGGGCGGGTCGGTCGTCAGCGGGGAGGAGTCCTTCCTGCTCGAGTGGCGGGACGACGACGAGGTGTGGTTCACCGTCCGCGCGTTCGACAAGCCGACGGGCCTGGTGTACCGCGTGTGGCGTCCGCTCGTGAAGCGTCGTCGCCGAGCGCTGTTCCAGGGGTACCTGCAGGCGATGTCGCCCATGTACGCCACCGGCTCCTGATGGGCTCCGCTCTTCCCCTGGGAGATCCGGCACCTACCGACGGCGCGCTCCCGCACGACGTCGCGGTCGACTCCGAGGTCGACTTCGGCGTGTACCTGCACGTTCCCTTCTGCCGCGTGCGCTGCGGGTACTGCGACTTCAACACGTACACCGCGACCGAACTCCGGGGTGCACGTCAGGACGCCTATGCCGATGAAGTGCTCCGCGAGATCGCGCTGTCCCGCGAGGTTCTCGCTGCGCGGGGACCGCTGCGTCCGGCCCGCACGGTGTTCTTCGGCGGAGGTACCCCGACGCTGCTGCCGCCGGGGGATCTCGCGCGCATGCTCGACGGCGTCAGAGACGCATTCGGTCTCGCGGACGGCGCCGAGGTCACGGTCGAGGCCAACCCCGACACGCTGACCGACGAGGTCGCGCGGACGCTCGCCGACGCGGGCGTCACACGGTTCTCGGTCGGGATGCAGTCGTCGGTGCCGCACGTGCTCGCGGCGCTCGACCGTACGCACGACCCCGCGAACATCGCGACGGCGGTCGCCGCCGCCCGCGGCGCCGGGCTCGCGGTCAGCCTCGATCTCATCTACGGCGCGCCGGGGGAGTCGCTCGAGGACTGGCGCACCTCGCTCGAGACGGCGATCGCGCTCGCACCCGACCACATCTCGGCGTACGCGCTCATCGTGGAGGACGGAACGAAGCTCGAGCGTCAGATCCGCCGCGGCGAGGTGCCCGCCCCCGACGACGATCTGCAGGCCGACATGTACGAGCTCGCCGATGAACTGCTCGCGGCCGCCGGTTACGGCTGGTACGAGGTCTCCAACTGGTCGACGACACCGGACCAGCGTTCCCGCCACAACCTGTCGTACTGGCGGGGTCAGGACTGGTGGGGCTACGGTCCCGGCGCGCACAGCCACGTCGGGGGCCTGCGCTGGTGGAACGTGAAGCATCCGGCTGCGTACGCGCAGCGCCTGTCCCTCGGGGAGTCCCCGGCGGCGGGACGGGAGCGACCGGATGCCGAAGCCCGCCGCCTCGAGGTCATCCTGCTGCGCTCGCGCATCGTCGACGGCGTCGCGGTCGACGAGGCGACGATCGCGGGGCGGCGGAACGTGGCATCCCTCATCGCGGACGGACTCGTCGACGGCGCGTCCGCCGTGCGGGGCCGCATCGTCCTCACTCGCCGCGGGCGCCTTCTCGCCGACGCCGTCGTGCGTGCGCTGACCGCGTGATCCGAGCACATCGCCGCTCGCGCGGTAGAATTGGCACTCCCAGATCGAGAGTGCCAGCGGAGGAGGGGTGATGGTCTCGGAACGCGGACTCCAGGTGTTGCGCGCGATCGTCCAGGACTACGTCGACACGCGTGAGCCCGTCGGCAGCAAGGCGATCGTCGACCGGCATCAGTTCGGCGTTTCCGCCGCCACGATCCGCAACGACATGGCGCTCCTCGAGGACGAGGAGCTCATCACGGCGCCCCACACCTCGTCGGGGCGCGTACCCACCGACAAGGGCTACCGGGTCTTCGTCGACCACCTCGCCGACGTCCGTCCGCTCACGTCGGCGCAGCGCTCGGCGATCGGCTCCTTCCTCGAGGACACCGGCGACCTCGACGATCTGCTCGTCCGGACGGTCCGCACCCTCACCCGGCTGACGGGCCAGGTTGCAATCGTGCAGTACCCGTCCTTCTCGCGGGCGAACATCTCCCACGTCGAGGTCGTGCACCTCGGCGGCACGCGCCTCGTGCTCATCGTCGTGACCGATACCGGCCGGGTCTCGCAGCGCGTCGTCTTCCTCGCGACCGAGCCGTCGGCGGACGAGGCGTCGCAGCTCAAGCTCGCGATGGCGACCCTCCTCACCGGGAAGAGCGTCAAGGACGGCGCTGCAGCGATCGCCCGCATCCTCGAGGAGAACACCGCTGTCCCGCGGGAGGAGAACCGCCGCATCGTGCTGCGCGCGATCGGCGAGGAGCTCGACGAGTTCCGTCAGGACCGCATGGTCATGGCAGGGTCGGCGACCCTCGCGCGACGCGAGTCGGATTTCCGCGGCAGCATCTACCCTCTGCTGGAGGCGATCGAGGAGCAGGTGACGCTGCTGCGGCTCATGGGCGAGATGGTCGCCGACGACCGCGGGCTGGCGACCAGCATCGGCCGCGAGAACGAGCCGTTCGGGCTGTCCGAGGCATCCGTCGTCGCGGGCGACTACGACGCGGGCGGTTCGCACGCACGCATCGGCGTCCTCGGTCCGACACGGATGGACTACCCCACGAATCTCGCGGCGGTGCGCGCCGTCGCGCATTATCTGACGCGTCTGCTCGAAGAAGACGAGACGTCGCGCTGAACGAATCGGCCCGCGGGCCGGAGAGGTGATTGTGGCTGACCACTACGAGGTCCTGGGTGTCGCGCGTGACGCGAGCCCGGAGGAGATCAAGAAGGCATACCGACGGCTGGCGCGCCAGCTGCATCCGGACGTGAACCCCGGTGAGGACGCCTCCGAGCAGTTCAAGCTCGTGACGCACGCCTACGACGTGCTGAGCGACCCCGACCAGCGCCAGCGCTACGACATGGGTGGCGACGCGAGTGCGTTCGGCGGTGCTGGCGCCGGCTTCGGCGGGTTCAGCGACATCTTCGAGAGCTTCTTCGGCGGCGGTGGCGGCGGTACGCGCGCCGGCCGGCCGCGGTCCCGCCGGGAGCGCGGGCAGGACGCGCTGGTGCGTGTCGACCTCGACCTGGGCGACGTCGTCTTCGGTGTCCACCGCGACATCGAGGTCGACACGGCGGTGCTGTGCGAGACCTGCCAGGGCTCGTGCTGCCAGCCGGGCACACAGCCCGTCACGTGCGACATCTGCCACGGATCCGGCCAGATCCAGCGGACGGTCCGGAGCCTGCTCGGCAACGTCGTCACCTCGCAGCCCTGCACCACGTGCCAGGGCTACGGCACGACGATCCCTTACCCGTGCTCGACCTGCCAGGGGCAGGGGCGCGTGCGGGCTCGCCGGACCGTGTCGATCGATATCCCGGCCGGCGTCGAGACGGGTCTGCGTCTGCAGCTTCCCGGTTCGGGCGAGGTCGGCCCGGCCGGCGGCCCGAACGGCGACCTGTACCTCGAGGTGACCGTTGCGCCCCACGATGTCTTCAGCCGTGACGGCGACGACCTCCTCGCAACCCTCGAGGTCTCGATGATCGATGCCATCCTCGGGACGAGCGTCACGATCGACTCGCTCGACGGCTCCGTCGATCTCGACATCCGCTCGGGCGTCCAGTCCGGTGACGAGTTGACGATCCGCGGGCGGGGGATCACGCCGCTCCGCGGCGACCAGCGCGGCGACCTCCGCGTCGGCGTGCAGGTCGTGACCCCGTCGCACCTCGACCCGAAGGCGCGGGCTCTCGTGCAGGAGCTCGCGAAGCGGATGCGTCCGGCCCCGCCTCACCTGGCCGAGTTCCACCCGGGTCTGTTCTCCAAGCTCCGCGGCAAGTTCAAGCGCTGATCGTGGCCCTCCATTTCCTGATCGAGGATGCCGGTGCCGCCGGTCCGGGAGACACGGTCCGGCTGACGGGGGCCGAAGCGCACCACGCTGCGGCCGTCCGCCGTATCCGCGTGGGAGAGGACGTCACGGTCGGCGACGGCCGCGGCGTGTGGCTGACCGGCACGGTCTCGGCCGCAGCACCCAAGGAAGTCTCGGTCGAGGTCTTCGCCCGGACGGTGGTCCCTGCGGCATCGCCGCGCACGGTCCTCGTGCAGGCTCTCGCGAAGGGCGATCGCGACGAGCTCGCCGTTCAGGCCGCCACGGAGCTCGGCGTCGACGCGATCACGCCGTGGCAGGCGGCGCGCTCGGTCTCGCGATGGGAGGGCCCGAAGCTGGCCAAGGGCGTCGCGCGCTGGGAGACCATCGCCCGCGAGGCGGCGAAGCAGGCGCACCGGCCCTGGCTGGCCGAGGTCGACCAGCCGGTGACGACTCGGGACCTGGCTGCACGCGCCCGCGGGGCCCGGATGCTGGTCCTCGAACCCACGGCATCCGTCGCTCTCTCGCGGATCGACATCGACGCGGCCGACGCGAGCGACGTGATCCTCGTCGTGGGGCCCGAGGGGGGCATCTCTCCCGACGAGCTCGATCTGCTGCAGGAAGCGGGTGCGACGCTCGTGCGGCTCGGCGACACCGTGCTGCGCACCTCGACGGCGGGGCCGGCCGCCCTCGCGGTCGTCAATGCGGCCCTCGGCCGCTGGTGAGGCGGACCCGACCGGCGCGGGAAGGCGCTGAGTAGACTGGGAGGATGAGCGAGCCATCGGTGTTCACCCGCATCCTCCGGGGTGAGATCCCCTCCGAGATCGTTGCGGAGACCGACAACGCCTTCGCGATCCGCGACATCGCTCCGCAGGCTCCCGTCCACCTCCTCGTGATCCCCAAGACCGAGGACTACCGCGACGTCGTGGAGCTCGCGGCGGGCGACCCCGCCCTCCTCGCCGAGCTGGTCGGCCTCGCCAACAGCGTCGCCGCCGAACATGCCGGCGGCGACTTCAGACTCGTGTTCAACACCGGCCCCGACGCCGGACAGACCGTGTTCCACGTCCATGCACACGTGCTGGGCGGCGGGCTCACCGAAGGGAGCCTCGGTGGCTGACAGCACCGAACCCACCGTCGCGCACATCTACGCCGACGGTGTCGCCATGGTGCAGCTGCTCGGTCCGCAGGACCGTCTGCTGCGCACTGTGGAACGGGAGCACCCCGATGTGCAGGTGCACGTTCGGGGGAACGAGATCACCCTTACCGGTGACGAGGGAGCCGTCGCTCGCGCACACGAGCTCGTCGACGAGCTCATCGGCATGGCGCGGGCGGGCCAGGGTCTCGATCCTAGCGATGTCACGCAGTCCAACCGCATCCTGCGCGAGAACAGCGGGATGCGTCCCTCCGAAGTTCTCGGCGAGGCGATCCTGTCGTCGCGCGGCAAGGTCATCCGACCGAAGACCCTCGGGCAGAAGGAGTACGTCGACGCGATCGAGGAGAACACGATCGTGTTCGGCATCGGTCCCGCCGGCACCGGCAAGACGTACCTCGCGATGGCGAAGGCCGTCCAGGCGCTGCAGCGCAAGGAGGTCAGTCGCATCATCCTGACCCGTCCTGCGGTCGAAGCGGGGGAGCGGCTCGGATTCCTCCCGGGAACCCTGACGGACAAGATCGACCCCTACCTCCGTCCTCTGTACGACGCGCTGAACGAGATGATGGACCCCGAGCTCGTCCCCAAGCTCATGGCATCGGGCACCATCGAGGTCGCACCTCTCGCGTACATGCGCGGTCGCACGCTCAACGACTCCTTCGTCGTCCTCGACGAGGCGCAGAACACCACCCCCGAGCAGATGAAGATGTTCCTGACGCGTCTCGGCTTCGGCACCCGCATGGTCGTCACCGGTGACATCACGCAGGTCGACCTGCCGCAGGGCGCCTCGGGTCTGCGTCTCGTCACCCGGGTCCTGAAGGACATCGATGACATCCACTTCTCGCGTCTGACCAGCGACGACGTCGTGCGCCACACGCTCGTCGGCCGCATCGTGGACGCCTACAGCGCCTACGACGAGGAGAAGCTGGCCGCGCGTCGTGAGCGCGACGAGGCGAGCGAGTTCGCGAACCGCGCCGAGCGCCGGACGGGCCTGCGCCCCGCCGGCCCCCGTGACCGACAGCCCAAGCGAGGACGTTCATGACCATCGAGATCACCAACGAGTCCGGCGTCGAGGTCGATGAGACCGTCCTGCTGCGTCTCACCGAGAACAACTTCGCGGAGCTCCACGTGAGCCCCGACGCCGACGTGGCCATACTCCTCGTCGACGAGGGGGCGATGGAGGCGCTGCACGTCCAGTGGATGGACGAGCCCGGCCCCACCGACGTACTGAGCTTCCCGATGGACGAGCTGCGCCCCGGCACGGATGAGGCTCCGACGCCTCCCGGACTGCTCGGTGACATCGTGCTGTGCCCGCAGGTGGCCGAGACCCAGGCGCAGGCGGCCAAGCATTCCACGATGGACGAGCTCATCCTCCTCACGACCCACGGCCTGCTGCACCTGCTGGGATTCGATCACGCCGAGCCCGAGGAGGAGCGCGAGATGTTCGGGCTGCAGAAGGAGCTCATCGGCGCGTTCCACGCGAGCGAGCGCCACCGGCGCGCATGACCGAGATCCTCCTGTTCATCGCGGCGGGTCTTCTGGTCGCGCTAGGCGGCCTGATGGCCTCGCTCGAGGCTGCGCTCGACGTGACCTCCCGCGCGGACCTCGCCGATCTCGCCGATGAGGCGCGTTCCGGTGCCGCCCTGCGAAGGATCGCGGCCGACCCGGACGCGCACCGTACGGCCGTCGTCTTCATCCGCATCCTCATCGAGACCGCCGCCGCCGTTCTCGTCACGGTCGCCCTCACCCTCGTCTTCGAGAACATCTGGTGGGCGATGCTGGCGGCGGTGGTCGTCATGACCGTCGCCTCCTTCGTCCTCGTGGGGGCGTCCCCGCGCGCCGTGGGGCGGCAGCATGCGAAGGGCTTCCTGAAGGCGTGCGCCGGGCTCATCCGCGGCGCACGCATCGTGCTCGGTCCCCTCGCGCACCTGCTCGTCCTCCTCGGCGACCGTCTGACCCCCGGCATCCACCGCGGCGCATCCTTCGCGTCCGAGGAGCAGCTCCTCAGCATGGTCGATGAAGCCGCGTCGCAGGACCTCATCGAGGCCGACGACCGGGACCTCATCCACTCCGTGTTCGACTTCACGGACCGTTTCGTGCGCGCCGTCATGGTGCCGCGCACCGACATGGTGACGATGGATGCCGCGGCCACAACCCAGGAGGCGATGACGCTCTTTCTCGACAAGGGCGTCTCCCGCATCCCGATCGCCGACGGCGAAGCCGACGACATCACGGGCGTCGTCTATCTCAAGGACCTCGTTCAGTTCGCCTACCGCGACGAGACCGCCTGGCGCGGCGTGCCGGTCGCCCAGATCGCCCGGCCCGCCGTCTTCGTCCCCGAATCGATGCGCGCCGAGACGCTCCTGCAGCAGATGAAACGCGAAGCCGTCCACGTCTGCCTCGTCGTCGACGAATACGGCGGGGTGTCGGGTCTCGTGACCCTCGAGGACCTCATTGAGGAGCTCGTCGGCGAGATCGCGGACGAATACGACCTGCGCACGAGCGAGGTGTCCGACCTCGGCGGCGGCCGCTTCCGCGTGAGCACACGACTCGGGCTCGACGAGGTCGGCGACCTGTTCGGGATCGAACTCGAAGACGACGACGTCGACTCGATCGGCGGCCTCTTCGGCAAGGCGCTCGGCAGCGTTCCGGTCCCCGGCGTACGCGTCGAGCACAGCGGCCTCGTCCTCACGGGCGGCACGTCCCTCGGCCGGGGCCGGGGACTCGCGACGGTGTTCGTCGAGCGCGCCGAGGCGCCGGCGGCCGAACCCGTATCCCTTTCCACCGCAGAGATCCGCGTCGCGCGGGGATCGGAGTGACCGTGAGCAGCCGTTCCGGTTTCGTGACGTTCGTCGGACGTCCCAACGTCGGCAAGTCGACCCTGACCAACGCCCTCGTCGGCGAGAAGGTCGCGATTACCAGCGACAAGCCGCAGACCACCCGAAAGGCGATCCGCGGCATCCTCAACCGTCCGGGCGGTCAGCTCGTGATCGTCGACACCCCCGGCATCCACAAACCGCGGACTCTTCTCGGCCAGCGGCTGAACGACCTCGTCGAGCAGGTGCTGGGCGACGTCGACGCGATCGGCTTCCTCGTGCCGGCGACCGAGAAGGTCGGCCCGGGCGACCGGCGGATCGCGGCATCCCTCGACGGCTATGGCCGGGCGAAGAAGGTCGCCATCGTCACGAAGGTGGACATCGCGTCGCGCGAGGAGATCACCGAGCGACTCATGGAGGTCGACGCACTCCGCGAGGACTGGGACGCGGTCATCCCGCTCTCGGCCGTGACCGACGACCAGCTCGACGTGCTGGCGGACGAGCTGCTGAAGCTGATGCCGACCGGACCCGCGCTGTACCCAGAGGGTGTCGTCACCGATGAGAGCCTCGAGGACCGGATCGCCGAGATCATCCGCGAGGCGGCGCTCGACGGTGTGCGTGACGAACTGCCGCACTCGATCGCGGTGACGGTCGAGGACATCTCCGCCCGTGAGGACAGCGACCTCACCGACGTCTACGCGAACATCGTCGTCGAGCGCGACAGTCAGAAGGCGATCATCATCGGTCGCGGCGGATCCCGCCTGAAAGACGTCGGCGCCCTCTCTCGGGCGGGTATCGAGCCGCTCGTCGGCGGCCGCGTGTTCCTCTCCTTGCGCGTTCGCGTCGCGAAGGAATGGCAGCGCGACCCGAAGCAGCTCGGGCGACTCGGATTCTGACCGGCGACGCCGGCATCTCACGGAAGGACGATCTCATGGCGCAGGCATGGTTCGCGAACGGTCCCGACGGACTCGCCGACTGGGAGTTGAAGGACGTCGATGTCCCGGCGCCGGGGCGCGGTGAGGTGACGATTCGGGTGCACGCCATCGGGATGAACCCGGCCGACTACAAGTACCCGACCCGCCCGGACGCGTCGTTCCCGTTCCCCCTCGGCTACGAGGTGTCCGGCGAGATCACCGCCCTCGGTCCAGGCACCGGGATCGGCTCGGGCCCCGCCGCGATCGGCGACGAGGTGCTCGCCTTCCGGCTGCGCGGCGGATACGCCACCGAGGTCACGATCCCTGCCGAGAAGGCGTTCGCCAAGCCCGCGACCCTGACGCACCCCGAGGCCGCCAACCTGTTCCTGGCCGGGGCAACGGCCGCCGAAATGCTCGAGTTGAGCGGTGCGGGACGCGGCGACACCGTGCTGTTCCACGCGGCGTCCGGCGCGGTCGGAGTCAGCTTCCTGCAGCAGGCGGCGGTGCGAGGGGTCCGCGTCGTCGGGACGGCGAGCGAGCGGAACGCCGACGTCGTCCGTCGATACGGCGGCATCCCGATCACCTACGGGGCCGGCCTCGTCGACCGGGCGAAGGATGCCACGGGCGACGCTCCCTTCGTCGCATCGCTCGACGGGGTGGGCACCGACGAGGCGATCGAGGCATCACTCGCGCTCGTCGAGGATCGGAAGCGCATCATCACCATCGTCCGGCGCGACCTGGAATCCGAGGGCATCGTCGCCATCGGCGGCATGCTGCCGGCCAGTGCGGCCTTCCGCGACGCGGTCCGAGGCGATCTCGTCGACCTGGCCCGGCGCGGCCTGCTCGAGGTGCCGGTCGCACGGACGTATCCGTTCGCAGAGGCGATCGAAGCGGCGCGCTTCCTCCGGGAGGGGCACCCCGGCGGCAAGCTCGCCCTGTTGCCCTGACGGGGGATCAGCTGACCTCCCGGATGGCGGAGCGCACGATCACCTTCCCGGCTCCGAAGTCCTGATCGGCTGCCTTCTGCCACGTGCCGTCGTCCCAGACCACGTCGACGAGCACCCAGCCGTCCTGTTCCGAGGACGAGAGGTAGGCGTCGCCGATCGCCGCGGGGACCGCCTTGTGGATGGAGGTGACGTCCGATGCTGCGGCCGTGCCGGTCTTGCCCCCGGTGGGATCGGGTGCGGCGACCGGGTCGAACAGGGCGAGGGGCACCGGGGCGCGCGTCACGGTGAACGTGTCGCCGTCGTAGGTGCCGTAGACGGCATAGGTGCCCCAGGTGGCGTCGACGACCGAGGCGGCGTCGTCGAGGCCCGCCCACGACCAACCGGAGAGTGGGATGCCGCTGCACTGCGGCGGCGCGGATTCCGCGACCGCCCCCAGGCACAACTCGACGGAGGACCCGTCGTCGAGGACCGTCCCCTGGGCGATGACCTCGCCGGTCGGAGCGTCCGGCGTGAGCGCGGCCAAGGCGGCTCCCGGAGGCGCGGCGGTCCCACCCGCATCGGCCGCAGCGGCGCAGGAGGTGAGCAGAAGGGCGGCGCCGGCGGCGAGTGCGGCGAGGGAGCGACGGTGCATCATGCCCGGAGAGTGTCGGGCCCGCGGCATCCGTCTCAGAACGTCGTGCGCTGCGAGCGGGGTGTAACGTGTCGGTATGCGCTTCTGCGGCCTCCTTCTTCGTCGCCGCGACGAGTCCTCGATCTAGGACCAACTCGTCGCGGAGGTTGTCGTGGGTCCGCACCAGTGACGAGAGAAGAAGCACCATCATGCGAAACACCCAGAAGCCCTCGGGCGCACCGATCCACAAGTACCGCCCGTACCACGAGCAGATCCGCGTCGACCTGCCGGACCGCACGTGGCCGAGCAACCGCATCGAGGTCGCGCCGCGCTGGTGCGCCGTCGACCTCCGGGACGGCAACCAGGCCCTCATCGATCCGATGAGCCCCGAACGCAAGCGCGTCATGTTCGAGCTGCTCGTGAAGATGGGCTACAAGGAGATCGAGGTCGGGTTCCCCAGTGCGAGCCAGACCGACTTCGACTTCGTCCGGCAGCTCATCGAGGACGACGTCATCCCCGAGGACGTCACGATCCAGGTGCTGACCCAGGCGCGCGAGCACCTGATCAAGCGCACGTACGAGTCGATCGCCGGGGCGAAGCAGGCGATCGTCCACCTCTACAACTCCACGAGCGTGCTGCAGCGCGAGGTCGTCTTCCGCACCGATCAGCGGGGCATCATCGACATCGCCCTCGAGGGTGCGCGCCTCTGCCGTGAGTACGAGAAGACAATCCCCGAGACGGCCGTCTACTACGAGTACTCGCCCGAGAGCTACACCGGCACCGAGCTCGAGTTCGCCGTCGACGTCTGCAACCAGGTGATCGAGGTGTTCGAACCGACACCCGACCGCAAGGTCATCATCAACCTGCCGGCGACGGTCGAGATGGCGACCCCGAACGTGTACGCCGACTCGATCGAGTGGATGAGCCGTCATCTCGCGCACCGCGAGAACGTCCTCCTGTCGCTGCACCCGCACAACGACCGCGGCACCGCGATCGCCGCGGCCGAGCTCGGCTACATGGCCGGCGCCGACCGCATCGAGGGATGCCTGTTCGGCAACGGCGAGCGCACCGGCAACGTCGACCTGGTCGCCCTGGGGATCAACCTGCTGACGCAGGGCATCGACCCGCAGATCGACTTCAGCGACGTCGACCACGTCAAGCGGACGGCGGAGTACTGCAACCAGTTGCCCGTCCCCGAGCGCAGCCCCTGGGCCGGCGATCTGGTCTTCACCGCTTTCAGCGGGTCGCACCAGGACGCCATCAAGAAGGGCTTCGAGGCGATGGAGTCCCGCGCGAAGGCCGCGGGCGTCTCGGTCGACGAGATCGAGTGGGCGGTGCCCTACCTCCCCATCGACCCGAAGGACCTGGGGCGCTCGTACGAGGCCGTCATCCGCGTCAACTCGCAGTCGGGTAAGGGCGGTGTCGCCTACCTGCTGAAGACGGACCACGCGCTCGATCTGCCGCGGAAGCTGCAGATCGAGTTCTCCGGCGTCGTCCAGGCGAAGACGGATGCCGAGGGCGGCGAGGTCTCCAGCGGTCAGATCTGGTCGATCTTCTCGGACGAGTATCTGCCTGCCCGTGCGGCAGACGACAAATGGGGCCGCTTCGAGCTCCTGTCCACCCGCACCCAGAGCGACATGTCCGGCGACGTGGCGCTCGAGGTCACCCTGCGCGACGGTGATGAGCGCGTCTCGGCGACCGGGGCGGGGAACGGTCCGATCGCGGCGTTCCTGAACGTGCTGGGGGAGCGTGGCTTCGAGATCTCCCTGTACGACTACGTGGAGCACACGCTCGGGGCCGGTGGCGACGCCCACGCGGCCGCCTACGTGGAGCTGCAGGTCGAGGATCAGCGCCTCTGGGGCGTCGGCATCGACGGCGACATCTCGACCGCGAGCCTGAAGGCGATCGTGTCGGCCGTGAACCGGGCGATCCGCAGCCGCACCCACGAGGGCGAACTCGCGGGCGTCTGACTCCTGCAGGGGGTCGCCGCCCCGCGGCGCCCGATCACGGCTTGATGATCGGGATGGTCGAGGTCTCGACGGCGACCTTCCTACGGTAGAGGGCCCGCTGCTCCGGCAGCGAGATGTCGAAGACCACGGCGAGCACGCGGATGACGGCGGTCACGGCGATGCACGTGATCGCGGCGGGCACCGCCGAGACCCCGAGGGTGTCGAGGACGGCGAGGACGGCGCATCCGACCGCGGCGGCGACGGCGTAGAGCGACCCGACGTGCATCATGGCGACGGGGAGTCCCATGAACACGTCGCGGAGGAGTCCTCCGCCGACGGCGGCACAGGCGCCCACGAAGATCGACGGGATCGGAGGGAGGCCGAGGGCGAGCGCCTTCGTCGTCCCCAGGGCGCCGAACATCCCGATCGCGACGGCGTCGAGGCCCACGATGACCGCGTTGAGGCGCTGGAACACGTTGGCGAGCAGCATCCCGATCAGCGCCGCCGCGGTGACGGTGATCAGGTAGCCGTCGCTCTGGAGGGCGACGGGTGTGGTGCTGAGCAGCAGGTCGCGGATCATGCCGCCGCCCAGACCCATGACGACGCCGATGATGGCGACCCCGAGCAGATCGAGACGACGCTGCCCCTGGAACCCCGAGGCGAACAGGGCTCCCTGCACGCCGCCGAGGCCGACGGCGGTGAGGTCTGCCCAGAGGGGGATGAGGAACTGCGGCTCGGTCACGCCTTCATTGTGCCTGGTCACGGGATAATCGATGGGTGCCCACCTACCGTGACGAGGTCGTGATCCTGCGCACCCACAAGCTGGGTGAGGCCGACCGCATCCTGACGATGCTCAGCCGTCGTCATGGCAAGGTCCGCGCGGTGGCGAAGGGCGTCCGCCGCACGTCGTCGAAGTTCGGCGCGCGGCTCGAGCCGTTCATGGTGGCCGACGTCCAGATGTACAAGGGCCGCTCGCTCGACATCGTGCAGCAGGCGGAGTCCCTGGGCGCGTACGGCGCCGACATCGCGACCGACTACGACCGGTACACGGCGGCGTCGGCGATGTCCGAGACGGCGGACCGCCTCAACGAGGCCGAGACGACACCGCAGCAGTACCTGCTGCTCGTCGGGGGGCTCCGCGCGCTGGCGCGAGGCGATCACGCACCGAGATCGGTCCTCGATTCCTACCTCCTCCGCGTCATGTCCCTCTCCGGCTGGGCGCCGTCGCTGCAGGAATGCGCGCGGTGCGGTGCGCCCGGACCGCACGACTGGTTCGTCGCGCAGCTGGGCGGCATCGTCTGCTCCGCGTGCGCGCCGGCGGGGTCGCCTCGGGTGAGCGCCGAGACCTCCGACCTCCTGCGTGCGCTCCTGGCGGGGGAGTGGGATGTGGTGGATGCCGCATCGGGCGGCGCCACCGCGGCTTCCTCCGGTCTCATCGCGGCGTATGCGCAGTGGCACACTGAACGAGGCATCCGTTCCCTGTCCCACCTGGAGGCGCCTCGGTGAGTCCCAAGCCGTACACGCATCGCGACGCGGTGCCCTACCGCCCGCTCGACTGGACCGGCGTGTACCCGCCGGAGTTCCAGAAGGGCTCGGTCCCGGCTCACGTCGCGATCGTCATGGACGGCAACGGCCGCTGGGCCAACCGCCGCGGTCTCACGCGGATCGAGGGGCACCGCGCGGGGGAGGAGGTCCTCCTCGACGTCGTGGCCGGTGCGGTCCAGGCCGGGGTGAAGCACCTGAGTGTGTACGCCTTCTCGACCGAGAACTGGGCGCGCTCACCCGAGGAGGTGCGTTTCCTCATGGGGTACAACCGCGATGTGCTGCACCGTCGTCGCGACCAGCTCAACGAGTGGAACGTCCGCATCCGCTGGGCGGGCCGGAAGCCCCGGCTGTGGGGGTCGGTCATCAAGGAGCTCCAGTACGCCGAACAGCTCACGGCGGGCAATACCGGACTGACCCTGACGATGTGCGTCAACTACGGGGGACGACACGAGATCGTCGACGCGATGCGGGCGATGGGCGAGGAGATCGCCCGCGGGAAGCTCAAGCCCTCCGCCATCACGGAGAAGACGCTCCGCCGGCACCTCTACGTGCCCGACATGCCCGATGTCGACCTGTTCGTCCGCTCCAGCGGGGAGCAGCGCACCTCGAACTTCCTCCTCTGGGAAGCCGCCTATGCCGAGATGGTCTTCCTCGACACGCTGTGGCCCGACTTCTCGCGGACGGACCTGTGGGGTGCGATCGAGCTGTACCTTTCCCGTGACCGCCGTTTCGGCGGCGCGAAGGACGCACCGACCGCGTCCTGACGATCAGCGTGCGGCGTCCGCCGCCGGTCCCGCGAGCCACCGATCGACCTCGCGTGGATGCGTCAGATGGACGACGGGCAGGCCGTATTCGGCGGCTACCACCGGCATCCGCGTCTTCCAGGTCGCGTGGGTGCGCATCTCCCAGCGGAGGATGTGACCGGGGTCGCGGAAGACGGTCCACAGCGGTGGCTCGACGTTCCCGTTCCACAGGCGTTCGCGACGGATGCGGCGACGCAGGGTGCGGCGGAGCAGCCGGGCGCGGGCGATCCGGCGCGGGAGGTCGAGCCAGACGGTCAGGTCGGCGCGTTCGCCGAGGATCTGACCGCCGCCGGAGCTGAAGTAGTTCCACTCGGACACCCAGCGGTCGCCCTCGGCGATGCGACGGACGTCGCTCAGGAACTCGGGTCGCGTGGTCCAGTCCGAGCCGTGGAAGAGCGAGTCCAGTTCGGTGTATTCGAGCCTCCACATCTCCGCGAGCCGCCGTGCCAGAGTCGACTTGCCGACGCCGGTGGTGCCGGCGATGACGACGCGCTGCGGGCGGAACGGGAGCGGGGTGTCGGCCGAGAGCATCCCGCCAGCCTAGGAGCGGCGAAGGGAATACCGCGAGGGCCAGGTGGCGTTGCACGGGATGTGACGGAACCCATCAAGATCGACGTGTGGAGCGATATCGCCTGCCCGTGGTGCTACATCGGTAAGCGGAACCTCGAGACCGGGCTGGCGGAGACGGCGAGCGACGCCGACGCCCCCCGCGTGGAGGTGACCTTCCACTCGTACGAGCTGTCCCCGGACACTCCCGTCGATTTCGAGGGGACCGAGATCGACTTCCTCTCGGAGTACAAGGGGATGCCGGCCGATCAGGTGCAGCAGATGCTCGACCGCGTGACGGGTGTCGCCGCGGACGCCGGGCTCGGCTACCGCTTCGACATCCTGAAGCACACCAACACGGTCAAAGCCCACGAGCTGCTGCACTTCGCGAAGGAGCAGGGCCTCCAGAAGGAGATGACCGAGCGCCTCATGTCGGCATATTTCACAGAGGGCCGTCACGTCGGCAAGATCGACGATCTCGTCGCGCTCGCCGGTGAGGCCGGTCTCGACGCCGACGCGACCCGCGACGCGCTCGAGTCCGGCCGCTACCTCGAGGCGGTGCGTGCCGACCAGGCGCAGGCGCAGGCCTACGGCATCCAGGGTGTGCCGTTCTTCGTCATCGACGGCAAGTACGGCGTGAGCGGCGCCCAGCCCGCCGCCGCGTTCGCGCAGATCGCTCGCCAGGTGTGGGCCGAGCGCGCCGAGGAGCCCGCCGCGAGCTGATCACTCCACCCACGACGAGGGCCGCATCCCGGATCGGGGATGCGGCCCTCGTCGTTCGTGCTCGATGTCAGGCGAGAGCGTTCTCGATCGCGGAGATCACCTCGGGCTCGTTCGGCTTCGTCTGAGGGCGGAAGCGGTGCAGCTCGCCGTCGCGGGTCACCAGGAACTTCTCGAAGTTCCACATCACCGGTCCCTTCGCTCGTTCGGCGTTGGGGGTCTTCTTCAGCGCTTTGTAGAGCGGCGCGGCGTGCGAGCCGTTGACGCGCACCTTGTCCATGATCGGGAACGTGATGCCCCAGTTGACGGCGCAGTAGTCGAGGATCTCGTCCATGGACCCCGGCTCCTGGCCCATGAACTGGTTGCACGGGAAGCCGATGACCTGGAGGCCCTGATCGCCGTACTGCTTCTGCAAATCCTCGAGCTGTTCGTACTGAGGAGCCAACCCGCACTTCGACGCGACGTTGACGATGAGGAACGCCTTGTCGCCGAAGTCGCCGAGAGTCGCCTCCTTCCCGTCTGCCGTGGTGAACGGGATCTCTCGCAGGGAGGAGGTGTCGGTCATGTCTCCACGATAGGACTCGAGCAGATGCCCGATGCGCTCGCCGTCTGGGAGAATGTGAAGGATATGTCCACTACCCTCGCTCCGCCCGCGCCCCTGCGCATCGGGCCCATCACCCTCGACGCGCCCGTCGTGCTGGCGCCCATGGCGGGCATCACCAACACCGCCTTCCGACGCCTGTGCCGCGAGTACGGTGCCGGGCTCTATGTCAGCGAGATGATCACCACTCGTGCTCTCGTCGAACGGAACGCGACGACGATGCGTCTGATCCGCCACCACGAGTCGGAGACCCCGCGGTCGATCCAGTTGTACGGCGTCGATCCGGCAACCGTGGAGGCCGCCGTCCGGATCATCGTCGAAGAGGACCACGCCGATCACGTCGATCTCAACTTCGGGTGCCCCGTTCCCAAAGTGACGCGGAAGGGCGGTGGCGCGGCGCTGCCGTGGAAGACGGACCTGTTCCGCGAGATCGTCGAGCGCGCCGCGAAGGCCGCGGGCGCTGTCCCGCTGACGGTGAAGATGCGAAAGGGCATCGATTCCGACCACCTGACCTACCTCGAGGCCGGCCGGATCGCCGAGGGCGCAGGCGTCGCCGCCGTCGCGCTGCACGCGCGGACGGCGTCCGAGTTCTACTCGGGGCACGCCGACTGGTCCGCGATCGCGACGCTGAAGGAGACGGTGACGAGTGTCCCCGTCCTCGGCAACGGCGACATCTGGTCGGCGGAGGACGCTCGGCGCATGATGGCCGAGACCGGTTGCGACGGCGTCGTCGTCGGACGAGGATGCCTCGGCCGCCCCTGGCTCTTCGGCGACCTCGCGCGCGAACTCGGCACCGGGCATGCTGCCGATCCCGTCGACGCGACCCTCGGGTTCGTGGCCGCGGCGTTCCGACGCCATGCGGAGTTGCTGGTGGAGTTCTTCGAGAGTGAGGACCGCGGCTGCCGCGACATCCGCAAGCACGTCGCCTGGTACTTCAAGGGGTACCCCGTGGGCGGGGACCTCCGCGCCAAGCTCGCGACGGTGTCGAGCCTCGAGGAGATCGACGAACTGCTCGCGACCCTCGACCTCGAGGCGCCGTACCCCGGTGCGGCCGCCGAGGGCCAGCGTGGGCGTGCAGGCACGCCGAAGCGTCCGGCACTGCCCGACGGCTGGCTGGACTCGCGCGAGATCGGGCACGCGGCATCCACCGCCCTCGCTGATGCGGAGCTCGATACCAGTGGCGGCTGAGACGGTGACCGGCGCGAGCGTGGGGATCGCCGCCGGACGTCCCACGGGCTACGACGACCATGATGCCGAGCGGTTCCACCCCGAGAAGCACCGTTCCCTCCGCGACGGGTTCGCGCGCGATCGGGCGCGTGTGCTGCACTCGGCGGGGTTTCGTCGTCTGGCCGCCAAGACCCAGGTGCTGAGCCCAGCGAGCCCCGACGACTTCGCGCGCAACCGTCTGACGCACTCGCTCGAGGTGGCGCAGGTCGGCCGCGAGCTCGCGATCGCGCTCGAGCTGTCGCCCGACGTGGTCGACACCGCCTGCCTGAGCCACGACCTCGGGCATCCGCCCTTCGGGCACAACGGCGAGCGCGCGCTCAACGAGTGGGCCGAGGACATCGGCGGCTTCGAGGGCAACGCGCAGTCGCTGCGCATCCTCGCCCGGCTCGAGCCGAAGGTCGTCGACGACGACGGTGCGAGTTTCGGACTCAACCTGACGCGAGCGAGCCTCGACGCGACGTGCAAGTACCCGTGGACGGCCGACCACGCGATCCCCGACCCGGGCGGGCGCCAGAAGTTCGGCGTGTACGCCGAGGACGAGGCGATCTTCCACTGGATGCGGCAGGGTGCGCCCGGCCGGGTGCGGTGCATCGAGGCCGAGGTCATGGACCTCTCGGATGACATCGCCTACTCGGTCCACGATTTCGAGGACGCGGTGCTCAACGGCTACCTCGACCCGCGGCGTCTCGCGGACAGCCGCGAGCGCGAGTCGCTCCTCACGGCGATCCAGTCGTGGGTCGGACTCGGCTTCAGCCGGGACGAGCTCGCTGATGCGATGTACCGGCTGGTGCGGCTGCCCGAGTGGATGACGGAGTTCGACGGTACGCGCGCCTCGGTCGCACGTCTGAAGAACTTGACGTCGGACTTCATCGGACGCTTCGCGCGCGCCGCAACGGCCGCGACGCGCGAGCACTACGACACCCCGGCTCTGACGCGGTATCGGGGACGCATGATCGTGCCGCGCGTGATCGAGGCCGAGATGGCGGTCCTCAAGGGCACGATCGGTGCATTCGTCGTGTCGATCGATGGACGGAAGGGGCTGTACAAGGAGCAGCGTCGCGTGCTGAAGCGGCTCGCGTCGGCGCTCCTCGAGCGTCCCGAACACCTCGATCGCGTACACGCCGTGGACTTCGCCGCGGCGCAGACGGATGCCGAGCGCAAGCGGGTCGTCGTCGACCAGGTCGCGACTCTGACCGACCGCTTCGCGATCGAATGGCACTCCGCGCTCGTAGGTCCCGTCGACCTGCGGGAGCTCGGTCTGTGGCCCGCCGGGTCGCGCGTCGTCGCGAACCCCGGGTACGCGCTGCCCGAACCGATCGAAGGTCTCTGATGGCCCGCATCCGTCAAGCGGACGTCGACGAGGTGAAGGCGCGCACCAACATCGTCGACATCGTCGGTGAGCGCGTCGCGCTGAAGTCCGCCGGTGTCGGGTCGATGAAGGGGTTGTGCCCGTTCCACGACGAGCGGAGTCCCAGTTTCAACGTCCGGCCCCAGGCCGGGTACTACCACTGCTTCGGATGCGGTGAGTCGGGCGACGTGTACTCGTTCCTGCGTGCCATGGACCACCTGACGTTCACCGAGGCCGTCGAACGGCTCGCCGCACGGATCGGCTACCAGCTGCACTACGAGGATGGCGGCGCCGCGCCCGAGACGAGCGGACGCACGCGGCTGTACCAGGCGAACACGGCCGCCGCCGAGTACTTCCGTTCGCAGCTCGCGACCGCAGAGGCGGATGCCGGGCGTCGGTTCCTCGGTGAGCGCGGGTTCGACGCCGGCGCCGCGGCGCATTTCGGGGTCGGGTACGCGCCCAAGGGCTGGAACAACATGCGCGACGCCCTCCGTGCCCAAGGGTTCAGCGACGAAGAGCTCGCGACGGCCGGGCTCGTATCCCAAGGGCAACGCGGCGTCTACGACCGGTTCCGCGGACGCGTGGTCTGGCCGATCCGCGACCTCACCGGGCAGACCATCGGGTTCGGCGCGCGCAAGCTCTACGACGACGATCAGGGACCGAAGTACCTGAACACCCCCGAGACCCCGATCTACAAGAAGGCGCAGGTCCTCTACGGACTGGACCTGGCGAAGAAGGACGTGTCGCGGTCTCACCGCGTGGTGGTGGTCGAGGGCTACACCGACGTCATGGCGTGCCATCTCGCCGGCATCACGACGGCCATCGCGACCTGCGGAACGGCGTTCGGTTCGGACCACATCACCGTCCTCCGCCGGGTCATGGGTGATGACAGTGCGTCAGGTGAAGTGATTTTCACGTTCGACCCGGATGCCGCGGGTCAGAAGGCGGCATTGCGCGCGTTCGCCGACGAGAAGCGTTTCGCCGCCCAGACGTACGTCGCGGTCGCGCCCGACGGCCTCGACCCGTGCGACCTGCGGCTGAATCGTGGCGACGGCGCTGTGCGGGCGTTGATGGACGCCAAGGCGCCGATGTTCGAGTTCGTCATCGATCAGAAACTGGCGGGATTCGACCTGCGCAGCGTCGAGGGGCGCGTGGGTGCCTTGCGCGCCGCGGCGCCGATCGTCGCCGAGATCCGCGATCCGTCGCTGCGGCCGGGGTACACCCGCGTCCTGGCGCGCAAGCTGGGTATGGATCTGAGCGAGGTGACGCCGGCGGTCGAACGGGCAGCACGGGGGAGTCACACTCCTCGCGAGCGCGGGCCTGCTCCGGCTGAGGCGCCCGGCGAGGGCGCGGCTCCGGTCCGCGTGACGATGGCGAGTCTGCCGCGCACGGCGAGTGCCACTCTCGAGAGGGACGCGCTGATGGGGGTCCTGCAGTACGGCCACGTCCTGGATGCCGATGAGGTGGATGCTGCCCTCCAGATCCCGATGGAGCATCCCGCACTCGAGGCGGTCCGGAACGCGGTCATCGCACAACCGGATCGATCGCGGGTGGGATGGTCGACGGCGGCCGTGGACGCGACGCGCGAGCCGTACCGCGGGCTCGCCGCGGAACTGCTGACGTCTTCCTTCCCCGCGTTGACGGAGGTCGAAGCGAAGACCTCCGCTCGCGCGATGTGCCGACGATTGCGGCTCCGGGCGATGGACCGCGAAAAGGCCGAACTGCTCGGCGAGGTCCAGCGGGTGTCGCCGGAGTCTGAGCAGGGCCGTGCGGTCCGGGTCGCGCTCCGGGACCTGGATCAGCGCCGACGGACCCTCGCCGACTCCATTTGAGTGCTGGACGAGTCCCGCACGGTGGCGCGGAACCGACGCCGACTGGCATCACGGGCGCGGAAGGATGAGGATGGATCCCATGCCTCGAGTGACCGACCCGGACGCCGCAATCTCCTGCTCGGACCTGTCGATCGCCCGGCTCTCCGCCGACACGCGTGTCGTCGACGGGGTCTCCCTGCGGGTGATGCCCGGTGAGACGATCGCCGTCATGGGCGCGACCGGCTCGGGGAAGTCGAGCCTCGCATCGGGCCTCGCGGGTGCCGATCATCGTGACCTGCGCGTCGTCGGCGGCACCGGGGAGGTCGCAGGCATCTCCCTGCGGGCGCGTGGTCGGGCACGCCGAATCCGCAGCTTCCGGACGGGCCACCTCGCCCAGGGCGTCAATTCCGCGCTGCCGTCGAGGCTGACGATCTCCGAGATCGTGGCCGAGCCCATCACGGCGCGCGACCGCCGCGTCAACGAGCGCGCGCTCGCCCTTCGGGTCGCCGCACTCCTGGATGAGTTGCAGCTGCCCATCGGCGCTTCCGAGAAGTACCCCTACGAGCTCAGTTCGGGGATGCGCCAGCGCGTCGCGATCGCACGGAGCCTCGTCCTCGACCCGAAGGTCCTCATCGCCGACGAGCCCTATGCGAACCTCGATGTGGATGTCCGCCCGGCTGTTCGTGACGCGCTCCTGCGACGCACGGACGACGGGATGGCTCTGCTGGTCGTGACGAACGAGCGAGATCTCGTGACCGATCTGGGTGCCCAGGTCCTCATCCTGCGTGCCGGACACCCCGTCGGCGTCGGGCAGTCTCTGGAGGACGTGCTCTGGACCCCTGATGAGGCGACACGCATCGGCGGCTGATGTCACGAGCACCCCTCGGGCTTTGCTACGATTGTGTGGTTGCCCGGTGATGGGTGACTGATCCTCGGTAGCTCAATTGGCAGAGCAATCGGCTGTTAACCGATAGGTTCTTGGTTCGAGTCCAAGCCGGGGAGCCAACAGAAAGCCCGGGCCTCGCGAGGTCCGGGCTTTCGTGATCCGCCGCGTCCTCATCATCCCTCCCGCGAAAGCGCAGCCTGCGATCGGTGGCGACGAGGACGCCTTCGTGGGGCTGTGCGGACCCGATAGGGTTCAGAGCGCGTTTCAGGATCACGCGGGGGGAATCACGATGACGGATCACACGAGCACGCCTGCCGGATGGTATCCGACGCCGCACGCGGGCAACGAGCTGCGTTACTGGAACGGCACGGAGTGGACTGCTCCGCCGTCGGCTGTTCCTGCGGCGCAGCCGGTGCTCGCGGGTACCGGCGGTCCGACCCACCCCGTGGGGTATTCGCTGGCCGCGCCTCCGATCGTCCGTCCTCTCCGTGGCGTCGCGAAGGCCACCCGCATCCTCCTCCTCGTCGGTGCGGTCTTCTCCGTCCTGACCGTCCTCGTCGAGGCATGGGGTCTCGTCGCGGTCGAAGGATTCACCAGGGGGATCGCGCCGCTCTCGGACCTCGAGCTCTACGACACCTTGTCGGGCTTCATCGGCTTGGGATCGGGGGCGCTCCTGCTGGCGGCGGGGATCTGCTGGCTCGTCTGGCAGTACCGCGCTGCGGTACGGGTCCGCGCGATCACGCCCGCTGCGACGCGTCGCACCCCGGTGTGGCACGTCGTGTCGTGGTTCATTCCGGTGATCGCGTGGTGGTTCCCGTTCCAGAACATGAAAGATCTCGTCGTGGCGGCACGCGCCGCCGTGTCGCCCGGGATCCTCGGCACATGGTGGGGCCTGTGGATCGCCTCGACGGCGATGGCGTCGTTGTCCGGAAGGCTGTCGTGGAACGCCAGCAGCCTCTCGGATTACCCGGCCGTGATGTCCACGTCCCTGTTGGGGGAGCTGCTGTCCATCGCCGCGGTACCGCTGGCCATCATGGTCCTCACCCGCGCGACCGATGCCATCGATCCGGCAATGCGCTGACGCTCACGCGGTGAGCTGAGCCCGCACCTCGGCGTCGCCGGATCCGCTCGAGGCGACGATCCGGCCACCGTCGAGTCGCAGGAACTGGAACTCCGCGACGTTCACGTGGCGGCGGGTCGGCAGGATGCCGCGCCACGGCCCGCTGTGCGTGCCGCTGCCACGGAGGTGGGCTGCGATTCGGTCGTCCTCGGCGACGAGCTGGATCGTCTTCCACCGCCAGTCCGGGAAGCCGTGGAAGAGATCCGCGAGGTCGTCGATCCACGCGTCTGCGCCAGCCGCGAGGTGAGCGCGCCGGACGGCGGGGTCGAGGAGCGCGCGGACGGCCGCGAGATCACGTCGATTGCAGGCGTCGAGATACTCCTCGAACCACCCGTGCAGTTCCCACGGCTCCACGCGGGGCGCCTCAGGCGTCGAGGTCGTCGACGCCCGGCATCCAGCTCTGCCCAGGCTTGCCCCAGCCGCGCTTGCGCGCGATCTTCTGCGTCGTCTTCCAATCGGAGTCCGACAGTCGGTCGATGTAGAGGATCCCGTTGAGGTGGTCGAACTCATGCTGCATGATCCGGGCGCGCCAGCCGTCGACACGGATGCGGACGTCGCCGCCGTCGAGGTCGGTGCCGGTGACGAGAACGTCGTCACCTCGACGGAGCGGGAAGCGCTCACCGGGGAACGACAGGCATCCCTCCGACTCGTCGTCCGGGTCGGGCGAGCCCGGCTCCGGGGGCGACATCCAGAGCTCGGGGTTGATGATCACACCACGCCACGGGGCACCATCGTCGTCCTGGTACGAGTAGGTGTAGATGCGGAGCCCCACGCCCACCTGTGGGGCTGCGAGTCCGACGCCGGGAGCGGCGTCCATCGTCTCGAACATGTCGGCGACGAGGGTGCGGATCTCGTCCGTGATCTCGGGAACGGGAGCGGCGACGGAATGGAGGACGGGTTCGCCCATGATGCGAATCGGAAGTACGGCCACGTCAGAAGCCTAACGAGGCCAGAGCCGGGTATCGTCGAGGCGTGATTCACGCCGGAACACCGATCAACGATCTCACCGATGAGCTGGTGGGCGTGTTCGGGAACCCGGCGATCCTCATCGGCATCCCCCTGGCCGTCGTCGGCGCGGTCTTCATGTCGTTCGGTGCGCAGTACCAGCACCGCGGCGTGCAGAAGGTCGAGAGGCTGACCGCTCAGGCCGGCGTCTCGGGGTTGACGGGAGGTCAGCTGCTCCGGCTGCTGAGCCGGCCCTCCTGGGTGCTCGGTACCGTCATGCTGGGGCTCGCGATCGTGTGCCAGCTGGCGGCGCTGTCGTTCGCGCCTCTGATCCTGGTTCAGCCGATCGGTGCGATCTCTCTGGTGATCACGACGCTTCTGAATGCGAGGATCAGCGGGCACAAGCCCACGCGACGGTCGATCACCTCGATCGCGCTGTGCGTCGGCGGTATCTTCATCTTCGTCACGGTCGCTGCACTGTACGCGACGGAGCGCCCGATCAGCGACGGACAGCTCCTGACCGTCCTCGGTATCCTGCTCGGTGTCGTCGTCATCCTCGGCGTGCTGTGGGGAACGCTGCGCAAGCGGATGCGGGCGCTGTTCTACATCGTGGCTGCGGGCGTGGTCTACGGCTTCGTCGCAACGCTCGCGAAGGTCGTCATCAACCGCATCTCGAACGGCGATTTCGAGTGGCTCACCGTGCTGTGCGTCGTCGCCCTGCTCGCGGGTACCGCGATGGGCGCCTACTTCGTCCAGACGGCGTACTCGTCGGGTCCGCCGGACCTCGTGATCGCGGGTCTCACGGTCATCGACCCGATCGTCGCCATCGTCATCGGTCTCGCGGTCCTCAACGAGGCCCAGGGCGCGCCGCTCGGCGCGTACATCGGATTCGCGATCGCCGGAGCCCTTGCCGTGACGGGGGTGTTCCAGTTGGCGAGATACCACCCGCAGGTGGTGAGCGAGAGCCAGGAGATCCCGATCACCCGCGGCAGCGGTGACGCCGACCGCGACGCGCCCTCGACGGGTTCGGTCCGCATCACCGAAGCCGTCGCGAAGGTGTGGCCCGATCCGCCCGTGAAGGACGACGACCGACGCAAACGCTAGAGTCGTCTCCACAGGGGGCGGTGGCCAAGCTGGTCAAGGCAGCGGGCTCATAACCCGACGATCGTGGGTTCAAGTCCCACCCGCCCTACCGATTCCGACGCTGGACCGCGTCGTACGACGGTTGTCGAACGGCGCTCACCCAGCGATACATACGCGCTCCGGGCAGAACATTCCGCCCCGCGTCGAAACGGACGTCCGGGTCCCCCCGGCGGCTGTCCAGGCTCAGAAGCGCGAATGGATGCCACGAGCCGCCCGGCGTGGCGAAGGCCAGAGAAAGGCGCCATGTCTCGTCGGTCAGGATCCTCGAGATGGCCGGTACGCCGGCGGGCAGCGACGGTCGGAGCGGCCGCGCTCGAAGGAGGATCGCCCCCGCGCCGCCGCGGTAGGGGATCAGCGTCGTGAAGACACCCCGCGACGGGATCCAGCGCGGCACGAGGGCGAACCGCCACGGGACTCCTGACCCGGTCGACGCGAGCTCGATGTCGGCGTGCCCGTCGTCCGTCTCGACGCGGAGGGCGAGTCCGAGGACGTCGGGGAACGCATCCGGCAATCCCAGCGATCGGGAGTACCGGGCTGTGACGCGCGCCCGGGCGCCGGTCGGAGGCTCATCGATCCACGCGATCCCCGCGACGCGGTCGCGGTTCCCCCAGAACACGTCTCCGCTCAGGGGGAGCCCGCGCGGATGAATGGGGCGCGGAGCGCGTAGACGTTGCAGCCGTAGAAAGGCATGCCGCAAGGCACGACCGACCAGGACGGCCGGAGTTCTCACGTCAGTCGTCCTGGTCGTCCTCGGTGACCTCGTCGCCGGCGCGCGCCGCGTCGTCCTTCACCTCGTCGCTGACAGCGTCGGTGGGGGGTGCGTCATCGGCGTGGGCGTCTTCGGAGTGCCGGGTGTGCGGGATGTTGTCGCTCATGATGATCCTTTCGATGGAGCGTTCAGCCTGCCCCCGTGATCGCCGGCGGCCTACGGGGTTGACGAACCTGCGACGACCTGGTGTTACACGGTTGTGATTCGTCGGGGAAATGGGCGATAATGGCCGCACAACCAGATATCCGGCCAGCACTCTCCATCAGGTCGTAGGGGAAGACGTACCTGAACGAAACGGAGAGATCGATGGCCACACCTCACGCGCGCGGAGTGATCTTCATCCACTCCGCGCCACGCGCGCTGTGCCCCCACCTGGAGTGGGCTGCTGGTCGTGCCCTCGGGCACGCCGTCAGCTTCGACTGGGCCGATCAGCCCGTCCAGCCCGGCAGCCGCCGTGCGGAGTTCTACTGGGAGGGGCCGGTGGGCAGCGGCGCCGCCCTGGCCACCGCCATGCGCGGATGGGAGCACCTCCGCTACGAGGTGACAGAGGACCCGACCCCCCGAAGCGACGGCGGACGTTGGCTCCACACGCCGAGCCTCGGCATCCACTACGCGCAGACGGATGCCTCGGGCAACGTCGTCGTGGGGGAGGACCGCATCCGATACGCCATGGAGATCGCCGCCGGCGACATGAGCGAACTCCAGCGTGAACTCGACGTCGCGCTCGGAGCCTCGTGGGACGAGGAGCTCGAGCCGTTCCGTCACGCGAGCGACGACGCACCCGTCGTCTGGCTCCACAAGGTCGGTTGAGACGAGTCCGAGCGGTCGGACACTCTACGCATGAAGGTTTTCAGGCGGGGCGGATGGGCCTCGACCGGCTTCGGACGGCTTCCCGGAGACCGGGGCGGCTACCGCCCCGCCTGATCTGAACGACGAACGCCCCCGGTGGCTTCCCGGGGGCGTTCGTCGTGTTCGGGGTCAGACCGAGCGGAATGCCACGACGGCGTTGTGACCGCCGAAACCGAACGAGTTGCTGATCGCCAGCTGGTCTCCGTCGCCCAGGCCGACCGCGTCGCCCGAGAAGCGGAACGGGACGGCCGGGTCGGGCTCGGTGATGTTGATGGTGGGGGGCGCGACGCGGTCGCGGAGCGCAAGAACGGTGAACATCGCCTCGAGTGCTCCCGTGCCGCCCAAAAGGTGACCCGTGGACGCCTTCGTGGCCGACACCGGCATCTCGTCGACACGGTCGCCGAAGACGGCCTTGAGGGCGACGTACTCGTTCGGGTCTCCGACCGGAGTCGAGGTCGCGTGCGCGTTGACGTGGGTGACGTCGTCCGGTGAGGCATCCGCCATCTCCAGCGCGAGCCGGACGGCGCGTGCCGCACCCGTGCCCTCGGGGTCGTTGGCGGTGATGTGGTACGAATCGGCGGTGACGCCACCGCCCACGAGCTCGGCGTAGATCTTCGCGCCGCGAGCCTTCGCGTGCGCCTCGGTCTCGAGGATGAGGACCGCCGCGCCCTCGCCCATGACGAAGCCGTCGCGGTCGATGCTGCCGGGACGGGATGCCGTCGCGGGAGAGTCGTTACGGCGCGAGAGCGCCTGCATCGAGGCGAACGACGCGATCGTGATCGGGTGGATCGCCGATTCGGTGCCACCGGCGATGACGACGTCGGCGAGACCGGCGCGCATGTGTTCGAGGGCGTTGACGATCGACTCGGTGCTCGATGCGCACGCGCTCGCGAACGTGCGAGCGTAGGCGCGAGCGCCGAAGTGCAGCGACAGGTTCCCGGCCGCGGCGTTGGGCATGAGCATCGGGACCGTCATGGGCATGACGCGCCGCGGGCCTTTCTCGCGCAGGGTGTCCCACGCGTCGAGGAGCGTCCAGACGCCGCCGATCCCGGTGGCGAACTCGACCCCGAGACGCTCGGGGTCGACCTCCGGCGCTCCGGCATCCTCCCATGCCTCTTTCGCCGCGACCATCGCGAGCTGCGACGACGGGTCGAGGCGCTTGGCGACGGGACGCTCGAGGACGGTCTCCGGCCGCACCTTGGCCTCGGCAGCGAAGGTGACGGGCAGCTGGTACTGCTCGACCCAGTCGTGCTCGAGCGTACGGGTGCCGGACGCTCCGGCGAGGAGTGCCTCCCAGCTCTCGCTCGCGGTGCCGCCGATGGGGGAGGTCGCACCGATGCCGGTGACGAAGATTCGCGTGTTGCTCATGGTTCCCTCGTGCTGCTCCGGTGGGGGCGGACCCCCACCGGACGCGCGGATCAGGCCTGGTTGGACGAGATGTAGGTGACGGCGTCGCCGACGGTCTTGAGGTTCTTGACCTCGTCGTCGGGGATCGTGACGCCGAACTTCTCCTCGGCGTTGACGACGATCGTCATCATCGAGATCGAGTCGATGTCGAGGTCGTCGGTGAAGGACTTCTCGAGGGCGACCTCGTCGGCCGAGATGCCGGTCTCGTCGGTGATGAGCTCGGCCAGGCCGGCGAGGACCTCGTCGTTGGTGAATGCCATGGGATTTCTCCTTCTGTGGGGGTCGGCCCAGCCGGGCCGGTAGTCAGTTTAGGTGGGGGACGGCCATCGTCACGGGAGGACGACGACCTGAGCGCCGAACACGAGTCCGGCGCCGAAACCGATCTGCAGGGCGAGGCCGCCGCTGAGCTCGGGGTGCTCTTCCAGAAGACGGTGGGTCGCCAGCGGGATGGATGCCGCCGACGTGTTTCCCGTCGTCTCGATGTCGCGGCCGATCACGACGGACTCGGGAAGCTTCAGCTGCTTCGCGAACTCGTCGATGATGCGCATGTTGGCCTGGTGGGGGACGAACGCGGCCAGGTCGTCGGGGGTGATGCCGGCGGCCTCGATGGCCTGACGCGCGACCTTCACCATCTCCCACACCGCCCAGCGGAAGACGGTGGGCCCTTCCTGCCGAAGCGTCGGCCACGGCGCGACTCCGTCGCGGAACTCGGTCAGCGTGTGGTTCATGCCCACGGCATCCGCCTTGGAGCCGTCCGATCCCCAGATGGTGGGACCGATCCCCGGCGTCTCGCTCGGCCCGACGACGACGGCGCCCGCGCCATCCCCCAGGAGGAACGAGATCGACCGGTCGGTCGGGTCGACGACGTCGCTCAGCTTCTCGGTGCCGATGACGACGGCGTAGTGAGCGGCACCCGCGCGGATGAGGGCGTCCGCCTGCGCGACGCCGTACGCGAACCCTGCGCACGCGGCGTTCAGGTCGTACGCGGCCGCGGGGTTAGCGCCGACGCGGTCTGCCACGATCGCCGACACCGAGGGGGTCTGCTTCGGGTTCGAGATCGTCGCGACGATGACCGCGTCGATCTTGTCGGCGGCGATGCCCGAGCGCTGGATGGCCTCTGAGGCGGCGTCGGCGGCGAGGTCGATCGCGGTGGTCCCGGCATCCGCTCGTACTCGCGTGATGATGCCCGTGCGCTGGCGGATCCACTCGTCGCTCGAGTTGATCGGCTCGATCAGATCCTCGTTGGGGACCGCGTTCTCGCCGCGTGCGGCACCGTAGGCGTAGATGCGGGTGTGGGCTGCGCCCGTCGGCTGGATCAGCTGGGGGGTCATGCGTTCTCTCCGGTCAGGAGGGCGTTCGCGGCGGCGAGGTCCTCAGGCGTTTTCACCGCAACAGACGGTACGCCGCGCAGCCCGCGCTTGGCGAGTCCGACCAGGGTGCCCGCCGGAGCGAGCTCGATGATGCCCGCGACGTCGTTCTCCGCGAACGAGGCCATGCAGAGGTCCCATCGGACGGGGTTGGCGACCTGCGCGACCAGGAGGTCGAGCGCCGCGCGCCCATCCGCCACGGTCCCGCCATCGCGGTTGCTCCAGAGCGTCAGCGAAGGGTCGGATGCCGCGACCTCGGCGGCGGCGGTGCGGAGGGTGTCGACGGCAGGCGCCATGTAGCGCGTGTGGAACGCGCCGGCGACCTGCAGCGGGATCACTCGGCTGCCGCGCGGTGCTTCGGCCCCGAGCGCGGTCAGGGCCGGGAGCGCCCCGGCGGCGACGATCTGTCCGCCGCCGTTGTAGTTGGCGGGGGTCAGGTCGAGCTCTTCGAGGCGGGCGAGGACGGTGGCCTCGTCGCCGCCCACGACGGCGCTCATGCCGGTTTCCTCGAGAGCGGCGGCTTCGGCCATGGCTCGTCCGCGGATGCCGACGAGGCGCATGCCGTCCTCCTCCGTCAGGACACCGGCGGCGACCAGTGCGGCGATCTCTCCCACGGAGTGACCGGCGACGCCGTCGGGCCGGAGGCCCGCGTCCACGAGCGCGCGCCAGGAGAGGAGGCTCGCGGCGACGATGAGCGGCTGAGCGACCTTGGTGTCACGGATGCGGTCGGCATCCCATTCGGTTCCGGCGGCGACCAGGTCGACGTCGGCGTACGCGGAGTACTGCTCGAGCAGCGCACGCGTCCCCTCGGTCTCGAGCCACGGCGTGAGGAACCCGGGGGTCTGGGAGCCCTGGCCCGGGAAGACGGCAATGATCACGATGTCCATCCTTGCAAGTTCGAGTCGGCGATGCTGTCGGTCAGCGCACAAGAAAGCGCGATCCGTTTGTTCGAGTCGTACAGGAGATCAGCTGCGGCGCACCGGGCGGCGGCGGGTCACATCGCCGCCGATCGATCCGAGGATGAGCGCCGTCTGCAGGATCAGTGCTTCCCTGGGGCCCGTGGCGTCCCAGCCGATGACGTCCGAAACCCGCTTCAGGCGGTAGCGGACGGTGTTGGGGTGCACGAAGAGCTCTCGAGCGGTCGCTTCGAGCGAGCGGCCGTTGTCGAGGTAGCTCCACAGAGTCGTGACGAGATCGGTGGAATGCGACTGCAGCGGCCGGTAGATCCGTTCGATGAGCGTCGCCTTCGCGAGCGGATCGCCCGCGAGGGCGCGCTCGGGAAGCAGATCGTCCGCGTCCACGGGACGCGGGGCGTGACGCCAGGACTTGGCCACGGCGAAACCCGCGAGCGCCGCACGCGCACTGGTGCCGGCGTCCAGGAGAGCGGGAGCCGTCGGGCCCAGTACGAGATGACCGCTTCCGAACCCGGGCTCGAGGCGGGTCGCGATCTCGGTGAAGGGGAGCTCCTCGGCATCCTCTCGTCCTGCCTGATCGGCGCGACCGATGACGAGGACCAGGCGGGAGCCCTGCACTCCGATGAGTACATCGACGCCGAGCTTGCGCGCGGTGCGGCGCACCTGGTCGACGTCGAGCTGCGGAGGAGTCGTCCCCACGAGGACGGCGACCTCGCCGTGACCGTGCCAGCCGAGCGCGGCGATACGGCTGGGCAGTTCCTCGTCCGCTTCGCCGGTGAGGATCGAGTCGACGACGAGGGCTTCGAGGCGGGCATCCCACAGGCCGCGCGCCTCTGCAGCCCGGGCGTAGACGTCCGCCGCGGCGAAGGCGACTTCGCGCGAGTAGAGCAGGATGCTCTCGCGGAGGCCGTTGCCCTTTCCGGCGACCCGCTCCTCCGTCGTCTCGACGGTCACTTTGATGAGCTGGAGCGTCTGCGTGAGGCTGATGCTCCGCAGCAGCTCGCGCGGTGCGGAGGCGAAGACGTCGGCCGCGATCCACGGCGTCGAGTTGGGGTCGTCGTACCACTCGACGAAGGACGAGATGCCCGACTGGGCGACCAGACCGACCGCCGACCGGCGCCCCGGAGGCATCTCGGCGTACCAGGGAAGGTACTCCTCGAGCCTCCGGAGCGTCGTCGTCGCAAGATCACCCGAGATCCGGCGGAGCCACGCGAGTGTCTCCGCCTTCTCCTGAGCGGTCGGGCGTTCGGTCATCTCGCGGGTCAGGCTTCGCCGCCCGCGTTGCCGGACGTGCCGGCGTTGACGTCGTGCAGGCGGTACTTCTCGATCGCCTGAGCGGACAGGCCGCGGTCGACGACACCCTCGTCCGCCAGCGCCTGCAGCGTCCGGACGACGATCGACGGACCGTCGATCTTGAACTGCCGGCGGGCGGCCGCACGGGTGTCCGAGAAGCCGAAGCCGTCGGCGCCGAGCGTCGCATAGCGGCGGGGGACCCATTGGCGGATCTGGTCCTGGACCGCGTGCATGAAGTCGCTCACGGCGACGACCGGGCCCTCCGAGTCGCGGAGCTTCTCGGTGATGTATGCCGTCTTGGGCTCGTCGGACGGGTGCAGGAAGTTGTGCTCGTCGGCGGCGAGACCGTCGCGGCGGAGCTCGGTCCAGCTAGTCACCGACCAGACGTCCGCCACGACACCCCAGTCGTCCTTGAGGAGCTTCTGCGCCTCGTGGGCCCACGCGAGACCGACGCCCGATGCGAGGATCTGGGCGCGGTGTCCCTCGCCCTCACCGGCCGAGACGCGGTGGATGCCGCGGACGATCCCGTCGACGTCGACGTCCTCCGGCTCCTTGGGCTGGACGATCGGCTCGTTGTAGACCGTGATGTAGTACATGACGTTGGGGTCCTCGTGCTCCCCGCCGTACATGCGCTCGAGTCCGGACTGCACGATGTGCGCGATCTCGTAGCCGTAGGCCGGGTCGTAGGACACCGTCGCCGGGTTGGTCGACGCGAGCAGGTGCGAGTGACCGTCGGCGTGCTGGAGGCCCTCACCCGTGAGGGTGGTGCGGCCGGCCGTGGCACCGATGATGAACCCGCGCGCCATCTGGTCGCCGGCGGCCCACTGGGCGTCGCCGGTTCGCTGGAAGCCGAACATCGAGTAGAAGACGTAGACCGGGATCAGCGGTTCGCCGTGGGTCGCGTAGGACGTGCCGACACCGGTGAAGGCGGCGAGAGCGCCGGCCTCGTTGATGCCGACGTGCATGATCTGACCCTGCGGGCTCTCCTTGTACGCCAGGAGCAGCTCGCGGTCGACGGAGGTGTAGTTCTGTCCGTTCGGGTTGTAGATCTTGGCCGTCGGGAAGTACGCGTCCATGCCGAACGTGCGTGCTTCGTCGGGGATGATCGGCACGATGCGGTGGCCGAAGTCCTTGGCGCGCAGCAGGTCCTTCAGCAGTCGCACGAACGCCATGGTGGTGGCGACCTCCTGCGTGCCCGACCCCTTCTTCGGCAACGCGTAGACGCTGTCGTCGGGGAGGGTCAGCGCGGTGAACGTGCTGCGACGCTGCGGGAGCGTGCCGCCCAGCGCCCGTCGACGCTCGACCATGTACTTGATGGTCTCGTCCTCGGCACCCGGGTGGTAGTACGGGGGCTCGTACGGGTTCTCCTCGAGCTGGGCGTCCGTCAGCGGGATGTGCATCTGGTCGCGGAAGAGCTTGAGGTCGTCGAGCGTCATCTTCTTCATCTGGTGCGTCGCATTGCGCCCCTCGAAGTGCGGGCCGAGACCGTAACCCTTGACCGTCTTGGCCAGGATGACCGTGGGCTGGCCCTTGTGCTCCATGGCGGCTTTGTACGCCGCGAACACCTTGCGGTAGTCGTGGCCGCCGCGCTTGAGGTTCCAGATCTGCTCGTCCGAGTAGTCCTTGACGAGAGCTGCGGCGCGCTCGTCGCGGCCGAAGAAGTGCTCACGGACGTACGCGCCGTTCTCTGCCTTGTACGTCTGGAAGTCGCCGTCCGGCGTGCTGTTCATGAGGTTCAGCAGCGCGCCCTCGGTGTCGCGGGAGAGCAGGTCGTCCCACTCACGGCCCCAGACGACCTTGATGACGTTCCAGCCGGCACCGCGGAAGAAGCTCTCGAGCTCCTGCACGATCTTGCCGTTGCCGCGGACGGGCCCGTCGAGCCGCTGGAGGTTGCAGTTGATGACGAAGGTGAGGTTGTCGAGTCCTTCGTTGGCGGCCACCTGGAGCTGGCCGCGGCTCTCGACTTCGTCCATCTCGCCGTCGCCGAGGAAAGCCCAGACGTGTGCGTCGGAGAGGTCCTTCACGCCGCGGTTGGTGAGGTACTTGTTCGTCATAGCCTGGTAGATGGCGTTGATCGGACCGAGACCCATCGAGACGGTCGGGAACTGCCAGTAGTCCGGCATGAGGCGCGGGTGCGGGTAGGAGGGCAGACCGTGGGGTGCTGCGGATGCCTCCTGGCGGAACCCGTCGAGCTGCTGAGTCGACAGACCGCCCTCGAGGAATGACCGGGCGTACATGCCGGGGGAGGCGTGACCCTGGAAGAAGACCTGGTCGCCGCCGCTCTCGTGATCGGGGCCGCGGAAGAAGTGGTTGAAGCCGACCTCGTACAGGGCGGCCGACGATGCGTACGTGGAGATGTGTCCACCGACACCGATGCCCGGGCGCTGCGCACGGTGAACGGTGAGGGCGGCGTTCCAGCGGATCCAGCTGCGGTAGCGGCGCTCGACCTCTTCGTCGCCCGGGAACTCGGGCTCGCTGTCGACGGGGATCGTGTTGATGTAGTCCGTCGTGGGCACCTGCGGCACGTTGAGGTGCAACTCACGCGAGCTCTGCAGCAGGCTCAGCATGATCTCGCGGCCGCGGCTCGCTCCGCGGGCGTCGACGAGTTGGCGCAGGGAATCCTGCCACTCCGACGTCTCTTCCGGGTCGCTGTCCTGCGGGCCCTGCGAGTACGGATCCTGATCGTTGACAGTCACAAGAGGCCTTTCGTCGCCTGGCAGATCGTGCCAGGAAGGAGGGATCGAGCGAGGGCGCGCTTGTTCGCCGCGCACAACTCGCTTGTCTTCAGCCTACCCATACGGTCCCGGTGCTGGACGCCGCTGCGTCCCCGTAGACTCGGGAGGTCAGGGCCTTTAGCTCAGCTGGTAGAGCGCCACGTTTACACCGTGGATGTCGTCGGTTCGATCCCGGCAGGGCCCACCACCGGCATCCGCCGTTCCGCTCAGTCCCGTCCGGCCACCGTCGGCGTCGCCGGGTCGATGTAGAGGTCTCCGCCCTTGCCGAGACGCGAGTGGCGACGCGAGTACGCGAAGTAGATCACGAAGCCGAGCGCCAGCCAGATAAGGAACCGGAGCCACGTCTCCACCGTCAGGTTGAGCATCAGGTAGACGCAGACGATCACCGACAGCGCGGGCAGCCACGGGTTCAGCGGGACGCGGAAGCCGCGCTCCAGATCCGGGCGCCGACGGCGAAGGACGATGACGCCGACCGACACGAGCACGAACGCCGACAGCGTGCCGATGTTGACCATCTCCTCGAGCACGCCGACCGGAGTGAGACCGGCGACGAGGGCGACGATGACCGTGACGATGACCGAGATGACCCACGGCGTCCGGAACCGGGGGTGCACCTTTGCGAGCCCGCGCGGGAGGAGTGCGTCGCGCGACATCGCGAAGATGATGCGGGTGGCGCCGATCATGAGGGTCAGGACGACGGTCGTGAGGCCGGCGACGGCGCCCGCGGAGATGACGGTCGCCATCCAGGTCTGCCCGTGGAACGCGAACGCATTGGCGAGCGCGGCGGCGGGGTCGAGCTTGTCGTAGGGCACCATGCCGGTGACGACGAGGGCGACGGCGCCGTAGAGCACCGTGCAGATGATCAGCGAGGCGATGATGCCGATCGGCAGGTCGCGCTGCGGGCGCTTGGTCTCCTCCGCCGTCGTCGCGACGACGTCGAACCCGATGTACGCGAAGAACACGAGGGCGGCGCCCGCAAAGATGCCGCCGACGCCGAACGCGGTCGGTTCGATGCCCGAGAAGAACTGCAGGAGGGGCTGCGTGAGTCCCGAGGCGGTCTCGCGCGGAGCTGCATCGGGCACGAAGGGGGAGTAGTTCGCGGGGTTGACGAACATCAGTCCCGCGACGATCACGAACAGGACGATGAACAGCTTCACCGCGACGAGCACGAGGTTCACCCGAAGGGACTCCCGGATGCCGACGGTGATCAGCACGCCGAGGACAACCACCAGCAGGACGGCCATCAGGTCGATCGACCCGCCGTAGCCGATCGCGGCCGGGATCGGGGCGCCGAGCTGCTCCATGAGCGATCCGAGGTAGGCGCTCCACCCCTGCGCGACGACGCTCGCGCCCAGGAACATCTCGAGGATCAGATCCCAGCCGATGATCCAGGCGAAGAGCTCGCCGAGCGACGCGTAGGAGAAGGTGTAGGCGGATCCCGACACGGGCACCGTGGAGGCGAATTCGGCGTAGCACATGGCGGCGAGCCCGCACGCGATCGCGGCCACGACGAAGCTGATGACGATCGCGGGACCCGCGACCTCGTGGGCCGCGCGTCCGGTGAGGGTGAAGATTCCCGCTCCGATGACGACACCGACCCCGAAGACCGTGAGGTCGAGGGCCGAGAGCGATTTCTTGAGCTTGAACTCGGGCTCTTCGGTGTCGGCGATCGACTGTTCGACCGTCTTGGTGCGCAGCACGCTCATGCTGTTCTCCTCCCGCGCGATTCCGGCACGCAATGTTAGTGCGTCGGTGCGTCCCGTCCGAAGCCGTGGCCCCGACGGCCGCTCACCCGCGGGGTAGGTTGGAGGACGTGAAAGCCAGCTTTACCGACCAGCGCCGCCTCCTCGATCTCGCCGACGCCGACCTCGCCGTGCGCCGTGCGGATCACGCGCGACAGAATCCGGCGCAGGCCGCGCGCGTGAAGGAGCTGCTGGCGGAGCGTGCGACCCACTCGGCCGAGCTCACCCGACGCCTCGGCGAGCGGGACGACGCGAAGGTTGAACTCGCCCGCATCCAGTCCGACGTCGCCGTCGTCGACGCCCGGACCGCGCGCGACAACGACCTGCTCGCGGCGACGTCGAGCGTCAAGGATGCCCAGGGGCTGGAGCACGAGATCGCGTCGCTCGCCAAGCGCAAGAGCGACCTGGAAGACGCGGAGCTCGAGGTCATGGAGCGTCTCGAGGCCGCCGAAGCCGCGGTCGCCGAGCAGGAGGCGCTCATCGCTTCGGTCAACGAAGAGGGGGCGCGACTGAGCGCTGAGGCCAAGGCGACCGTCGCCGAGGCGACGACGCGTCTCGAGGCCGCGACCCGAGACCGCGCCGCGATCGCCGCGTCGCTTCCCGCCGACCTCGTCGGCATGTACGACAGCCTGGCCGCTCGCGGAAACGGCGCAGGACACCTGCAGCGTCGCACGTGCGGTGGCTGCCACATGGTGCTCTCGGGCACCGACCTCAACGTCGTCCGTGCCGCGGCGGAGGAGGACGTCGTCACCTGCCCGGAGTGCGGCTGCATCCTCGTGCGCGACGAGGATTCCGGGCTCTGACCGATCCGGGCGCTTCCGCGGACCGTCCCGTCCCGTGGATCGTCGTGGGCGCCTCCGACGGGCGGATCGCCCTCGTCTCGCTCGACACCGACGGGCGAATCCTCGATCGGGTTCTCGTCGACGACCGCGGCCTCGGGGCTCGGGTTCGACGGGCCGGTGACGCGACCCGCTGGGTGTGGAGCGACACTTCGCACTGGTATCCGTCGCTGATCGCGGCGGGCGTCCGCGTCGCCCGGTGCCACGATCTCCGACTCGCGCACGCGATCCTGCGGGACAGTGCGATCGCGAACGAGCCGGACGCGCTTCGACGCGCGACGGAGTGGGATGCCGCGGCATCCGTCGCCGACGACGGCCCGACCGCACTGTTCGATCTCGATCCCGGGCCGCGCGAGGCGCCGCGCGACATCGAGGCGGCCCTTGCGGAGTTCGAGCGGCAGCGACAGGTGATCGCCACCAGCGCCTCGAGCGTGCGGCTGCTCGTCGCGGCCGAGTCCGTCGGTGCCCTCGTCGCGGCCGAGATGCACGCGGCGGGCGTGCCGTGGGACGGGCGGGTCCACGACGAGATCCTGACCGCGATGCTCGGCGAGCGGGACTCCGGAGGTCGGCCACCTGCGCGCATAGTCGCCCTGGCGGGCGAGATCCGCGGTCTTCTCGGGGATCCCGGCGCGAGTCTCGATTCGCAGCCGAAGCTCCTGCGGGCGCTCCATCGCGTCGGCGTCGCCGCGACGTCGACGAGCAAGTGGGAGCTGAAGGAGTACGACCACCCGGTCGTCGCACCGCTCCTCGAATACAAGCGGCTCATGCGGATGTATACCGCGAACGGCTGGGCGTGGCGTGACGAGTGGGCGCCGAAGGGTCGGTTCCGTCCTGTGTACGTGCCCGGCGGCGTCGTGACCGGCCGGTGGGCGTCGTCGGGCGGCGGGGCGCTGCAGCTGCCGCGGCAACTGCGACCCGCCGTCCGCGCGGACCCCGGATGGACGTTGGTGGTGGCCGACGTCGCGCAGCTCGAGCCGCGGGTCCTGGCGGCGATATCGAGGGACGCCGCCCTCGCCGACAGTGCGCGCGGGACCGACCTGTACGAGGGCATCGTCTCGCGAGGTGTGGTGAGCACGCGGTCCGAGGCGAAGTTCGCCCTGCTGGGAGCGATGTACGGGGCGACGACCGGGGACAGCGGGCGCCTCGTCCCCGCCCTCCGGCGCGCGTATCCGCGCGCGATGGGTCTCGTGGACGACGCGGCACGGGTGGGGGAGGAGGGCGGCGTCGTCTCGACCTGGCTCGGGCGGTCCAGCCCGGCTCCCTCGCCCGGATGGCGCGCGGTGCAGAGCCGAGCGGGCGACCCCGACGCGACCGAGACGGACCGCACCCAGGCCCGGCGCATCGCGCGCGACCGGGGCCGGTTCACGAGGAACTTCGTCGTGCAGGGAACCGCGGCCGAATGGGCCCTCGCGTGGCTCGGCGATCTGCGGGCGAGGCTCGCGCTGCTGCCGTTCGTCGGTGACGAGGATGCCGCACCTCTGTCGGGCGCGCTCCACTCGCGGCAGGCTCATCTCGCGTTCTTCCTTCACGACGAGGTCATCGTCCATGCGCCCGCCGCGCATGCCGAACAGGCCGCGGAGGCGGTGCGCCTCGCCGCGGATGCGGCCACCCGGCTTCTCTTCGGTGACATCCCGCTGGACTTCCGTCTCGACCTGCAGGTGCGGATTGACGCGGCGAAGGACTGACCGCCAGGGCGACTAGACTCGACCCCGCGAATGGGTCGGCTGGACGGTCGCGTGGCGCGAAAGCGCACCGAGGAACGTCCGGGCTCCACAGGGCAGGGCGGTGGGTAACACCCACCCGGAGTGATCCGCGAGACAGTGCCACAGAGAGCAGACCGCCCCGGTTCCGACCGGGGTAAGGGTGAAAGGGTGGTGTAAGAGACCACCGGGGTCGTGGTGACACGACCCGCACGGTAAACCTCGCCCGGAGCAAGGTCAGACAGGGGATGCCGACGCGGCCCGCCGAGTCCCCGGGTAGACCGCTGGAGCGGCACGGCAACGTGTCGCCGAGAGAGATGACCGTCCACGGGGTTTCGACCCCCGGACAGAACCCGGCGTACAGGCCGGCCCATTCGCCCCTCGTCGGCCGCCCGACCTCAGGCGGCCGAGCTCAGACGCTGGACGTGCTCGCCGCCGACCCGACGAGGGCGATCACCCAGAACGCCGTGGTCAGGATGCAGATCGCGAGCGTGACGTAGCCCATAATCAGTCCGGCCACGGCGTTGCCGCGCCCGACCGGGATCGTACGGCTCGCGCGCATGCCGACGTGGCCGAAGATCACCGCGAGCGCGCCCAGGGGCACCGCGAGGAAGATGACGATGAGTCCCCAGAACGGGATCGGGACGCTGATGCCGAAGAAGACGGCGAGGATGCCGAGGATGAGAGCAGCGGTCGCCGCGCCGTTGGACGGTGGCCGGACGACCTGCTGGTAGACCACCTGCTGCGGATACTGCGGCGGTTGCTGCGGATAGCTCATCGGTTCCCCCCGGATACGTCGCGTGAGTGCGCTCGAACCATATCGGCGGCGCGCCGCCCGTGTCCAACCCTCCGGGGAGGCCTCAGCGCGAGGTCGTGCCCGCCAGGTCTTCGCCCTCGTCGACCGAGGCGCCGGAGTCGTCGCCGGCCAGCGCCAACGCGGCCGCTCCGATGATGCCCGCGTTGTTGCGGTGCACCGCGGGGACGATCTCGGTCTTCAGGTCGAGCAGGGGCAGGAACTTGTCCGCGTGCTTGGAGACACCGCCGCCCACGACGAACAGGTCGGGGGTGAAGAGGAACTCGAGGTGGCTGTAGTACTGCTGCAGGCGCTCAGCCCAGGCATCCCACTCCAGCTCTTCACGTTCCATGGCCGAGTACGCCGCGAAATGCTCGAAGTCCTTCTTATGACCGGGGCGGTGCAGGTGGCCCAGCTCCGTGTTCGGAACGAGAACGCCCTTGTAGATCATCGCGGTGCCGATGCCGGTGCCGAGGGTGGTCAGCAGGACCAGCCCCTCGCGGTCTTTCGCTGCGCCGTACCGCATCTCCGCGACGCCGGCGACGTCCGCGTCGTTGGCGAAGTGGATCTGACGCCCGAGGCCCTTCTCGAAGAACGCCTCGGCCTCGAAATCGATCCAGGTGTCCGCGACGTTCGCGGCCGACAGGGTGCGGCCGTTCTTGACGATCGCGGGGAATGCCACGCCGAGAGGCACATCGGCGTCGGTGACCTCGAGCTTCTCGAGCACCTCGGTGACGGCCTTCAGCACGTCGTCGGGCTCGGCGCCCTTCGGCGTGGGGACCTTGATGCGGTCGGTGAGGAGGGTTCCTTGCGAGAGGTCGACGAGAGCACCCTTGATGCCCGTCCCTCCGATGTCGATTCCGACGGCGGTGGTGGCGGTCCCAGTCATGCCTCCGAGCCTAGTGCGCTCGCGGCACGCTGACCGTAGGTCGCGGGCCGCGGCATCCGTAGGATGAACGCCACGAGGCCGAGGAGGACCCATGAGCGACGCCGACAAGTACTGGTACAACCTGAAGACCGGCGAGGTCCAGCAGGGCTTCGAAGCGCCGTCGGCCGACCGGGCCGGGCCCTTCGATACGGCCGAGGATGCCGCCCGAGCACCCGAGATCATGCGCGAGCGCTCCCGTGTCTGGGCTGCGGAGGATGCGGCCGAAGACGACTGACCGGCGCCGCGTCGCGTCACTCGGTCGCGGCGTCGGACCGCTAGTCTGGCAGTCGGCTCGGCACCGGGAAGGATGCGATGGACAAGCAGCGTGACTTCGTTCTGAGGACGATCGAGGAACGGGGGGTCAAGTTCATCCGGTTGTGGTTCACGGACGTGACCGGAACCCTCAAGTCGGTCGCGATCGCCCCCGCCGAGGTGGAGGGCGCGTTCGCCGAGGGCCTCGGCTTCGACGGCTCCGCGATCGAGGGACTGACCCGGTCGTACGAGTCCGACCTTCTGGCCCACCCCGACCCGTCCACGTTCCAGACGTTGCCGTGGCGCGGCGAGATCGACCCGACGGCGCGCATGTTCTGCGACATCACGACGCCCGACGGGCAGCCGGCCGTCGCCGATCCTCGCAACGTGCTCAAGCGGGCGCTCGCGAAGGCGGGCGACGCGGGCTTCACGTTCTACACGCACCCCGAGATCGAGTTCTACCTGCTGAAGTCGTCGTCCTTCGGACCCGAGGGTCCCGAGCCGGTCGATTCCGCCGGTTACTTCGACAACGTCCCCGGCGGGACGGCGCACGATTTCCGTCGTCGCTCGGTGCGAATGCTCGAGGACCTCGGCATCTCGGTGGAGTTCAGCCACCACGAGGGCGGTCCCGGTCAGAACGAGATCGACCTCCGGTACGCCGATGCCCTGGCGACGGCCGACAACATCATGACGTTCCGTACGGTCGTGAAGGAGGTCGCGATCGAGCAGGGCGTCTACGCCACGTTCATGCCGAAGCCCCTCAGCGGCAAGCCGGGCAGCGGCATGCACACCCACATGTCACTGTTCGAAGGCGATATGAACGCCTTCTACGAAGAGGGCGCGCAGTACCAGCTCTCCAAGACGGGTCGACAGTTCATCGCCGGCCTCCTGCGTCACGCGAACGAGATCTCGGCGGTCACGAACCAGTTCGTGAATTCGTACAAGCGTCTCTGGGGCGGCGACGAGGCGCCCAGCTTCATCTGCTGGGGCCACAACAACCGTTCCGCGCTCGTCCGTGTGCCGATGTACAAGCCCAATAAGGGCCAGTCAACGCGGGTGGAGTACCGCGCGCTGGACTCGGCGGCGAACCCGTACCTCGCCTACGCGCTCATGCTGGCCGCCGGTCTCAAAGGCATCGAAGAGGAGTACGAGCTCCCGCCCGAGGCCGAGGACAACGTGTGGTCGTTGACGGATGCCGAGCGCCGGGCCCTCGGCTACGGTCCGCTGCCGTCGAGCCTGGACCACGCCCTCGAGTACATGGAGGAGTCCGAGCTCGTCGCCGAGACGCTGGGGGAGCAGGTGTTCAACTACGTGCTCCTGAACAAGCGTCGTGAATGGCAGGAGTACCGATCGCAGGTCACGCCCTTCGAGCTGCAGAAGAACCTCGAGATGCTCTGAGGCGATGGCCTCCATCGAGCGACGGGCGGCGCTCACCGACCTGGCCCGTGCGGGCTTCTCCGATCTCGCGGCATCGTCGGATGCCTTGGACGAGCTGAGCTCGCTGACCGGCACGGACCGCGGGGTCCTTGTGGCCGCTGCGGGGCGGGCCGCCGATCCGGACGGTGCCGTGCAGTCGTGCGTCCGCATCGCGCGACGGGATGCGGACGCCCTCACGCGGGCTCTGACGGATGCGTCGGACGTCGTCTGGTCCCTCCTCGGGGCGTCGTCGGGGCTCGCGGACTTCTTCCTGCGCCACCCCGAGGAACTCCAGCACCTCGCCGGAGCGGGGCGCATGCTCCCGTCGGCGCAGTCGATGCGCGAGACCCTCCTCGAGGCCGTCGGGGCGGATGCCGACGGTTTCGCGGCGGCATCCGATGAGTCCGCGTGGGTCGCCCTGCGCGTCCGCTACCGGCGCATCGTCGCGCTCATCGCCGCGTACGACCTGTCCGCGGACGATGCGACGGAGGTGCTGCCCGACGTCGCCGCGGCTCTCGCCGACGCCGCGGGGGCCGCGCTCGATGCGTCACTCTGCGCTGCCCGCACCCGGACCGTGTCGGGGATGTACCCGCGCGAGGAGGTCGCCGCAACGCGGCTGGCCGTCATCGCGATGGGCAAGACCGGCGCGCGCGAACTGAACTACGTGAGCGACGTCGACGTCATCTTCGTCGCCGGGGTGCAGGAGGGCGCCGACCTCGCCGAAGGACGTGCCGTCGACATCGCGACCCGCTTGGCAACCCTCACGATGCGCGGCATCTCGGACGTCGAGGTCGAACCGCCGCTGTGGGAGGTCGACCCCAACCTCCGTCCCGAGGGCAAGCAGGGCGCCCTCGTCCGCACGCTCGACTCCCACCTGTCGTACTACGCGCGGTGGGCGAAGAGCTGGGAATTCCAGGCGCTCCTGAAGGCGCGCCCGCTCTCGGGCGACCTCGAGCTCGGGGAGGCGTATTCCGCCGCGGTGCAGCCGCTCGTGTGGACCAGCAGCGCACGGGAGAACTTCGTCGACAGCGTGCAGCGGATGCGCGAACGGGTGACCGACCACATCCCGGCCGACGAGGTGGCGCGCCAGCTGAAGCTCGGTCCGGGCGGCATCCGGGACATCGAGTTCACGGTGCAGCTGCTGCAATTGGTGCACGGACTCTCCGATGAGTCCATCCGCCAGCGGAGCACCCTGCGCGCGCTCGTGGCGCTGGTCGGCGAGGGGTACATCGGACGGACGGATGCCGCCGCGTTCGGCCAGCACTACCGCACCCTCCGCGTCATGGAGCACCGACTGCAGCTCCGTCGGCTCCAGCGCACGCACCTGATGCCGACCTCCTCCGACGAGTTGCGCGTGCTCGCGCGGGCGACGGGACTGGCATCGGATGCCGCCGGCATCGGCGCCGTGTGGGAGCGCGTGAAGCTCCAGGTGCGCGAGATCCACATCCGCCTGTTCTACCGTCCGCTCCTGTCGGCGGTGGCTGCGCTGCCCGCCGATGAGCAGGGTGCGCTGTCCTCGGCGCAGGCGCACGACCGGCTGGCGGCGATCGGGTTCCGCGACCCGGCGGGCACCCTCCGCCACATCGGCGCGCTGACGAGCGGTCTGAGCCGGAAGGCGACCATCCAGCGCCACCTGATGCCGGTCATGATCCGATGGTTCGCCGATGGTGTCGATCCGGACTACGGCATGATTTCGTTCCGGCGGATCAGCGAGCGGCTCGGAGACACCCCCTGGTTCCTGCGCATGCTCCGCGACTCCTCGGGGGCGGCTGAGCGGCTGACCCACGTCCTGTCGGGCTCCCGCTACGCGGCCGACCTCATGGAGTGGATCCCCGAGGCGGTGGCGTGGCTCGATTCGTCGGAGCAGCTCAGACCGCGCTCCGGGTTCTCGCTGCAGCAGGAGGCACGCGCGATCCAAGCGCGCCACGAATCGATCAACGACGCCATGCGATCGGTTCGCGCGCTCCGTCGACGCGAGCTGCTGCGTCTCGCCCTGGGCGGGCTGCTCGGTGAACTCACCATCGCCGAACTGGCGCAGGGATTGACCTCGATCAGCGAGGTGACGATCCAGGCGACGCTGCGTGCCGTCTGGCGCGAGGTCGTGCCACCCGAGGACGACGCGCTCGACTTCGCCGTCATCGCGATGGGCCGATTCGGTGGCGCCGAACTCGGATTCGGCTCGGACGCCGACGTCATGTTCGTCTACGACGCGAACGGCGTTCCGCCGCAACGCGCACAGGAGCTCGCGCTGAAGATCGTGCAGGGCCTCCGGACGCACTCCGAGGACCAGCGGGCGCCCTTCGACCTCGATGCCGGACTCCGCCCGGAGGGGCGGAACGGGCCCATGGCCCGATCGATCGACTCCTACGCGGAGTACTACCGGCGGTGGTCCCTGTCGTGGGAGGCGCAGGCGCTCCTGCGTGCGCGCGGGGTCGCGGGCAGTGTCAGGCTGATCGAGCGGTTCATGACGCTGGCGAACGACCTCCGCTATCCGCAGAATCCGGATGCTCAGGGACTTCGAGAGATCAAGCGGATCAAAGCGCGTGTCGAGAACGAGCGGCTCCCGCAAGGCGTCGATCGGTCGCGTCATCTGAAGCTCGGCCCGGGCGGCCTCAGCGACGTCGAATGGCTCGTTCAGCTCCTCCAGCTGGAGCACGCCGCCGACGTCGAGGGTCTTCGGACGACATCGACGACTGCTGCGCTCGAGGCTGCCCGGGCGGCGGAACTGATCCCGGATGCCGCTGCCGAACGGCTGTCGCAAGCATGGTGGCTCGCGAGCCGGCTCCGGTCCGCGAACACTTTGCTCTCCGGACAGACCAGCGATGTTCTGCCGAGTGATCGCGGCAAGCTCGACGGCATCGGCAGACTTCTGGAATACGAGCCCCGTTCCGCCACACAGGTGGAGGAGGATTGGCTGCGGGCCGCGCGTCGAGCACGACGTGCCTTCGAGAACCTCTTCTACGGCTGATCGCCGAACCAGACCGAAAGGGTCACCACCTATGTCCGTTGGACTGCTGGCCGTCGTCGACGACATCCTGAGCGCCGCCCTCAAGGCCTCCTCCAAGACGGCGGGAGTCGTCATCGACGACGCCGCGGTGACGCCTCAGTACGTGCAGGGTGTGACGCCCGCACGCGAGCTCCCCATCGTCGGCAAGATCGCCCTCGGATCGCTCGTCAACAAATTCCTCATCATCATCCCCATCGCCCTGGTGCTGACCGCGTTCGCCCCGTGGGTCCTCCCGTACCTCCTCATCATCGGTGGAGCGTTCCTGTGCTTCGAAGGGGCGGAGAAGGTCCTGGAGTGGTTCGGCTTCCACCTGCACGCTGAGGAGGAGGCGGAGCGCGACGAGAAGAAGCTCGTCCTCGGCGCCGTGCGGACGGACTTGATCCTGTCGAGCGAGATCATGCTGATCTCGCTCGCCAACGTCGACGACGGCCTCGACATCTGGACGACGCTCGCCGTCCTCGCTGTCATCGCGCTCCTCATGACGGGCGTCGTCTACGGAGCCGTCGCACTGCTCGTGAAGATCGACGACATCGGGCTCAAGATGGCCAAGAGCCCGGTCAAGCGCGTCCGCCACAACGGCGCCCGGATCGTGCGCTCGATGCCGGCCGTGTTCCGGGGGATCAGCATCCTCGGCACCGTGGCGATGCTCTGGGTCGGCGGCCACCTCGTCCTCCAGAACGTCGCGGAGGCCGGGTGGCACTGGACGGCGGATTTCCTCCACGGCATCGAGCATCTGCTCGAGGCACTCGGACCGGTGATCGTCTGGTTCGGTGAGACCCTCGTGTCGGCCATCGTCGGCCTGATGATCGGTCTCGTCATCGTCGGGGTGATCTTGCTCGTCGGTCGGATGCGCGGCACCGACCGCGCGCACGCAACGGCGGAGACCCCCGGAGCCCACTGAGCCTGTCAAGGGGGCCCGACCTCGCGAACCGAGCGCGTAGCGTCCGACCATGAGCAGCCACGACGAGCACCCCACTCCCGCGACGGACACGCCTCAGTCCCAGAGCGATCAGGTCGATCAGGACACGGCGTACAGTCCCGGGAGCGAGACCGAGACCCAGCAGAAGCAGACCGAACACGTATCCGAGGACGTCGCCGGCGACGTCGACGAGTCGCAGGTGCAGGTGGCACCGGGGACGGGCGGACCTGACGACGTGGGCGAGATCGAGGTCGACCCGAAGGACATCAACCTCCCCGGCTTTTGAGCGCCGTGGCGTCGTACGACCTCGCGACGCTCGTGGAGCGGGTCCGCGGCCAATCGGGTGGTGAGGTGGATCGCAGCGTCCCCGCTCTGGCGTCTGCCGACCCGGACTTAATCGCGGTGGCTCTCGTCGGCACGGACGGGGCGATCGCGGCATCCGAGGACGCCGGCGTCCCCTTCAGCCTGCAGTCCGCCGTCAAGCCGTTCCTCTTCGCGCTGGCCCTCGCCGACACCGACGGGGCCGCTCTCGATCGCGTCGGGATCGAACCGACCGGTGAGGCGTTCGACGCGATCAAGCTGGAGAGCGGCACGGGCCGTCCGCCGAATCCGATGGTGAACGCGGGAGCGCTCCTCACGGCATCCCTCGTCGACGGCCACGATGTCGCCGGGCGCGACGAGCGGATCCTTCGGGGGCTGTCGGCCTTCGCGGGGAGGTCGCTCGAGGCCGACGAGGAGATCGCCCGGGATGAGCACCTGCTCGGTGATCGCAATCACGCGCTCGCGCATCTGATGCGGTCCGAGGGCACGTTGCGGGTCACCGCCGACGACGCGGTCGCCGTCTACGCTCGTGCGTGCGCTGTCCTCGTCGACGCCCGGGCTTTGGCGGTCATGGGGGCGACACTCGCCGGCGGAGGCCGAAACCCGGTGACGGGGGAGCGGGTGGTGCCCGCAGCGGTCGCACGCGACGTCGTATCCGTCATGGCCACATGCGGGGTCTACGACGGTTCCGGCAGATGGATGCGGAGCGTCGGCATCCCCGCGAAGTCCAGCGTTTCCGGCGCGCTCGTCCTCGCGGTGCCCGGCGTCCTGGGAGCCGCGATAATCAGTCCGCCGCTCGATGCCCGCGGGACGAGTGTGCGCGGGCACGCCGCGGCCGACATCCTCAGCGCGGACTTGGGTCTCCACGCCTTCGGTCGGCCGTCGTCGGTGTAAGGCGCCGGTGCCGCACTCTGACGCACGGGCTCCGTGCCGGGTGGTCTGTGTTGATACATTGAGTCCGCAACGAACGAGGAAGAGCGGTGATCGCCGGTATGACGAGAGGATCGAGTCGGCTCAGGATCGATGCCGCGTCGCCGGTGCCGCCGTTCGAGCAGCTACGCGCTCAGATCTTGGATCAGATGCGGGAGGGGGCGCTGCCCGCCGGTGCGCGCCTGCCGACCGTGCGGCAGCTGGCTGCCGATCTCGGCGTGGCGCCGGGGACAGTGGCGCGCGCCTACAAGGAGCTCGAGGCGGTCGGTGCGATCGAAACGCGTGGCCGCAACGGCACCCTTGTGGCGTGGTCGCCGGATGCCGGTGAGCGCCGAGTGCAGGAGCTCGCCGCACAGCTCGCGCAGGTCTCTCGCGAGAGCGCTGTGCCGGGGGACCGCGTGCGGGCGATCGTGGATGCCGCCCTTGCCCGACCGATCACCGCGGACTGACGGAAGCGGAAAGGCCCGCCGGCTGATGCCGACGGGCCTTTCGCGATCGTGCCGGGATCAGACTCCGAAGTACAGCTCGTACTCGAACGGGTGCGGGCGGGCAGCGATCGGCTTGATCTCGTTCTCGATCTTGTACTCGATCCACGTCTCGATGAGCTCGGGCGTGAACACGTTCCCACGGGTGAGGAACTCGTGGTCGGCACGCAGAGCCTCGAGCGAGTCGAGGAGCGAGTTCGGGACCTGCGGGATGTTCTTCGCTTCCTCGGGCGGCAGCTCGTACAGGTCCTTGTCGACCGGCTCGTGCGGCTCGATGCGGTTGATGATGCCGTCGAGGCCCGCCATCATCTGCGCCGCGAAGGCGAGGTAGGGGTTACCGGAGGCATCCGGAGCGCGGAACTCGATGCGCTTGGCCTTCGGGTTCGAGCCGGTGATCGGGATGCGGATCGCAGCCGAACGGTTACCTGCCGAGTAGACCAGGTTGACGGGAGCCTCGTAGCCCTTGACCAGACGCTTGTACGAGTTGATCGTCGGGTTGGTGAACGCGAGCACGGCGGGGGCGTGCGCCAAGAGGCCGCCGATGTACCAGCGAGCGGTGTCGGAGAGCCCGCCGTAGCCCTTCTCGTCGTAGAAGAGGGGCTTGCCATCGAGCCACAGCGACTGGTGGGTGTGCATGCCGGAGCCGTTGTCACCGAAGAGGGGCTTCGGCATGAAGGTCGCGACCTTGCCCCACTCCTCGCACGTGTTCTTGACGATGTACTTGAACTTCAGGATGTCGTCCGCCGAGTGCACCATGGTGTCGAAGCGGTAGTTGATCTCCTGCTGGCCGCCGGTGCCCACCTCGTGGTGCGAGCGCTCGAGCACGAAGCCGGCCTCGATCAGCTTGAGGGTGATGTCGTCGCGGAGGTCGGCCGTCTTGTCGACCGGGCTGACCGGGAAGTACCCGCCCTTGTAGGGGGTCTTGTTCGCGAGGTTGCCGCCCTCTTCCGCGCGGCCGGTGTTCCAGGCACCTTCTTCGGAATCGACGGAGTAGAAGCTCGAGTTCTGCTTCACCTCGTAGCGCACGTCATCGAAGATGTAGAACTCCGCCTCGGGGGCGAAGAACGCGGTGTCGGCGATGCCGGTCGAGGCGAGGTACTTCTCCGCCTTCTTGGCGACCTGGCGCGGGTCCTTGTGGTAGATCTCGCCGGTGCGCGGGTTGTAGATGTCGAAGATCATCACCAGCGTCTTCGCCTCGCGGAACTGGTCCACGTACGCCGTCGTGACATCCGGGATCAGCTGCATGTCGGACTCGTGGATGTTCGCGAAGCCGCGGATCGAGGAGCCGTCGAAGAGCTGGCCGACAGTGAAGAACTCCTCGTCAACGGTCGAGGCCGGGATGTTGAAGTGCTGCTGGACACCAGGGAGATCCGTGAAACGGATGTCGAGGAACTTGACGTCCTCGTCCTTGATGAACGCGAGCACCTCGGAAGAATCTTTGAACATGGAGTCTCCAAGATCGGGTGCGATGTCGACGCCCGTCGGATTAGGCGCCCTTCGAACCTATCGGGAAGCAGTTGCCCGGCAGTGTCTCCGATGTTTCGAGGATGTTACGTAGGCGCGATTACGCTGAGGAGGTGTCTTCGACTGTGCCCGACTATCCCGGCGAGCGGCTCGGCCGTCCGGCCACCGGCCGCGGCAGCATCGGCCGTCCCGGCCGCCGCATCGGCGCCCTCTTCATCGATTACGCCGCGGCGACGATCCTGGCCACGGCGTTCTTCGGGTACGACCAGTTCGCGCTGCCCGAGAAGGCCGGGTGGACGCTCTTCGCCCCGATGATCGTGTTCGCCGCCCTGCAGATCCTCTTCATCCCGACGATCGGCGGAAGCCCCGGACACCGCATCCTCGGGATGCGCGTCGAATTGGCTCGCGGGGGCTGGCCCGGCCTCTGGCGCCCGATCATTCGAACGGCGCTGCTCGTGGTCGTTCTGCCGGCCGTCATCTGGGACGCCGACCAGCGCGGTCTTCACGACAAAGTCGTGGGAACCGTCCTCGTCAGAGGCTGAGTCGGGTCACCGAGGACGCTGCGCCCGGGCACGAGCCGGGTCGATGCCCTTGGGGATCGGCAGGGACGTGACCGACTGCGACACCGAGTCGATCCGCTTGACGACGGCGGCGAGCGTGGCGCGGTCGACCGTCTTGGGCAGCGACTTGATCGTCTTGGCGAGCTTCGAGATGTGGATGTCGCCCTCGTCGTCACCGACGTAGAGCACCTCCACGTTGATCCCGGATGCCACCCGCGACACCTTCTTGCGCTCATCGTTGATGAGCCGTGTCAAGCGTCCGCGAGCGCCTTCCCCGATGATGACCACGCCGCCGCGACCGACCGCGCGGTACACGGCATCCTGCGTGCGCGGGTTGACGCCGACGGGCATCTCCGAGGTCACCCAGCTGCGGCCGAGGCCGGTCGACAGGACGTGCCCGACGGCACCCGGCATCCCGTCGAGCTTCCGGTACATGACCCGAGTCGACAACCGCGTCAACAGGATCATGGCGAGCAGGACACCCATGAGGATGCCGCTGACTCCCCAGAGGATGATGCTCCAGAGCTGCACGGGCTGCACGAGGAACCCGATCCCGATGCCGATCCCGATGCCGACGAGGACCGTGCCGGCCAGCGCCCATGGCAGCCACCGGAACTCGTTCTTGGTGAACGTGTAGAGCGAGCGGATCTGCGAGAAGAATCCAGGGCGCTTCTCAGGTGCGGTACTGCGGGATGCCATGGGATCAGCCTACCTTCGCGGCCCGTCGACTTCTTCACACCGTTCGGCGGATGCCGACCGTCCACCGTCCCCTCGCGTCGCCGCCCCGCGGGGGACGAGGTGGCTCACTGTGAGGGGATGGATCCGCTCTCACTCGAGGTCCCGCCCGCGCTCCGCGCGCTCACCACCTCCGACGCACCTTTCGCAGGCGTGCTGCGCGGCGGCGAGACGCCCGCCGTCTGGGTCGACGCCGACGATTTCGGCGCGTCGCCTGCCTGGTCGGCCGTCGACACCGACCACGTCCTCGCGCCGTTCGACTCCGCCGGCACGTCCGACGGGGCGAGAGTCATCCTTCCTCACTGTCCCCTCACGCTCGATGACGTCGTGCGGGAGTCCGCGCTGGGTGACGGTGCTCTCGTCACCGTCGCGGTCAGCGCGTTGCGCGGCGCCACCGAAGCCGACCGGCTGGGAGCGGAGTCCGGGCGCTGGTGGGTGACCACCGATGGGCGGCCGGTCCTCGCCCTCACCGGCTCGTCGAGCTGGCGACGCGACACGGTCGCTCTGCTCAGGGAGGTGGTCGCCGTCCGACGCGCGGCGGATTCGTCACCCGGCGTCCTCGATGTCGCGCTCGAGCGCGCCGCCGCCGTCATCGAAGAACCGGGCCGGCTCCGTCGCGAGACGGAGGAGATCGAGGGTGCGCTCTTCGCCTCCGCGGAGCCGGAGCCGCTTCCGACCGATCGCCGTGCGATCGCACCCGGTCCTCCGCCGCGGACACGGAAGCCGACCGCGCCGCCCCAGCCGGGCCCCTTCGCAGGGACCCTTCGAGACCTGCTCGGACGGCTGGTCGACGTCGGCGTGGCCCATCGCGTGACTGGTGCTGTCGCGTCACTGGCGTCCGCCGTCCGAGGCCGTGCCCGGCGCGTCGAGAGGAAACGTCCTGAAACGCGTCCCGCGCGCCGCAGCGTCGTCCTCGTCGCGGGCGCGGTGGCGACCGTGGTGATCGTCTGCGGCGCCCTCTGGCCGAACGGGGATGCCGAGAAGCCGGCTTCGGCCGGGATCTCGGGTTCCGAGGCGCCCGCCCCGCCGTCACCGCTGTCGTCGGTGTCAGCGTCGCCTCATGCGGCGGACGAGCTTCCCGGGGCGCAACAGCCTCCGGTGAAGAAGGATGCCGGTCCGGAAGACCTCGTCGCCGCTGCGCGCGGTGTGATTTCCGCGCTGGCGGCGTGCTCCGATGAGGTCTGCCGTTCCCGACTCTGGGAGGACGCGTCATCCGCCGGCGTCGTAGCGTCGGCCGCAGGCGACTACGCCGTCGAGGTCGTCGACGAGTACGGCGGTGCGGCCGCGGTGAAGATCGTCGGCGCGGAACTGACGCAGGTGCTCGTCATGGTGCGTGCGCAAGAGAAATGGCTGGTCCGCGAGGTGTACGACCTCGCGGACCAGCCATGACCGGTTGTGCTGGTGGCGTCAGGCGCCGAGCTGGCCCTCGAACTCCGCCGCTTCGAGGCGTGCCTTCATCGTGCTGAGGAACCGCGCTGCGTCCGCACCGTCGACGACACGGTGGTCGTACGACAGGGCGAGGTAGACGTACGAGCGGACGCTGATCGCATCCTTCCCGTCGACCGACACGACACCCGGACGCTTCACGACGACACCGGTACCGAGGATCGCTGACTGCGGCAGGAAGACGACGGGAGTGTCGAACAGAGCACCGCGCGAACCGGTGTTGGTCAGTGTGAAGGTGCCGCCGGCGAGCTCGTCGGGCTTCAGCTTGTTGTTGCGGGTGCGATCGGCGAGATCAGCGATCTCGTGAGCGATCTGAGCGATGTTCTTGTCGCCCGCGTCGCGCAGCACCGGCGTCAACAGGCCGCGCTCCGTGTCGACCGCGATGGAGAGGTTCTCGCTCGCCGGGTAGACGATCTGGTCGCCGTCGACGGTCGAGTTGATGATCGGGAATGCCTTCAGAGCCTCGGCGGCGGCCAGGGCGAAGAAAGGCAGGAACGACAGCTTGTCGCCCGTCTTCTCGAGGAACGACGCCTTCACGGAGTCGCGGTAGTTCGCGAGCTTCGTGACGTCGACCTCGACCACCGTGGTCAGCTGAGCGGTCTGCTGCATCGACTCGACGGCACGGCTGGCGAGCACCTTGCGCAGACGCGACATCGGCTGCGTCGTGCCACGCAGCGGCGACACCTCGACGGCTGCCGGAGCGGCGGGCGCGGCAGCGGGTGCGGCTCCGGTCTTCGGCGCCTCGGCGGCCTTCAGGACGTCTTCCTTGCGGATGCGTCCGCCGACACCGCTGCCGGTGATCGTCGCAAGATCGACGCCGTGCTGCTGAGCGAGCTTGCGGACGAGGGGCGTCACGTACGTGACGCCGTCCTCGGTGGGAGCGGCGTCGGCTGCCGGAGCCGGGGCCGCCTTGGGCTCCTCCGCCTTGGGCTCCTCGGCCTTGGGCTCCTCGGCCTTGGGCTCCTCGGCCTTCGGGGCCTCTGCCTTCGGAGTTTCGGGCTCGGACGCCTTCTCCTCGGCGGGCGCCGCGGGGGCCGACTCGGCGGGCGCGGCTGCGGCACCGGAGCCGACGCGAGCCAGCACGGCACCGACCTCGACGGTCTCGTCCTCCTGTACGAGGATCTCGGTCAGCGTGCCGGCGATCGGCGAGGGGATCTCGGTGTCGACCTTGTCGGTCGAGATCTCGAGCAGCGGCTCGTCGACGGCCACATCGTCGCCGACCTGCTTCAGCCAGCGGGTGACGGTGCCCTCGGTCACGCTCTCACCCAGTTCGGGGAGGACGACGTCCTTGGCATCACCGGACGATGCGGGTGCGGAGGATGCCGGTGCGGACTCGGCGGGCGCCTCGTCCTGCGCAGGCGCCTCGGCGGCGGGCTCTTCGGGGGCGGAGGCCTCGGCGGGCGCGGACTCCTCGGGAGCCGACTCAGCGGGAGCGGACGAGCCGTCGCCGATCTTCGCGAGAACGGCTCCGATCTCGACCGTCTCGTCCTCGTCGACGAGGATCTCCTCGATCACGCCGCTGACGGGCGAGGGGATTTCGGTGTCGACCTTGTCGGTCGAGATCTCGAGGAGACCTTCGTCGGCCTGGACCGAATCACCGACCTTCTTGAGCCAGCGGGTGACCGTTCCCTCAGTGACGCTCTCACCGAGCGCGGGGAGGACCACGGATGTGCTCATGACTGTGTCTCCTTCAAGAAAAAGCGATGTGCTCTCTAGCTTAGTGTCGCGAGTGCGACGGGGTCAGATGGTATGGAGGGGCTTGCCCGCAAGGGCGAGGAACGCTTCCCCGAGCGCTTCGCTCTGGGTGGGGTGCGCGTGGACGAAGGGAGCGATGTCCTCGGGGTGCGCTTCCCACCCGATCGCGAGCTGCCCCTCCGTGATGAGTTCGCCAACGCGATCGCCCACAAGGTGCACGCCCACGACGGGCCCGTCCGTGATCCGGACGACCTTGGCGAACCCGGCGGTTCCGATGATCTCGCTCTTCGCGTTGCCCGCGAGGTTGAACTCGAACGCGGTGACCCGGTCGCCGTGCTCAGCCCGGGCCTGCTCTTCGGTCAGCCCGACCGAGGCGACCTCGGGATGCGAGTAGGAGACACGCGGGATCGTCGACTCCGGCACGGGGACGGGTGAGAGCCCGGCGATCCGCTCCGCGACGAAGATGCCCTGCTGGAAGCTGCGGTGGGCGAGCTGCAGACCGGGGACGATGTCCCCGACGGCCCAGACGTGCGGAACCGTCGTCTGCAGGCCGGAGTCGACGGTCACGAAGCCGCGATCGAGCGATACGCCGGCTTCAGCCAAGCCGAGCCCGTCCGTGACCGGCCCACGGCCGACGGCGACGAGGACGTAGTCGGCGTCCACGACCCGGCCGTCCGAGAGCGTCACCGAGACGCCGTCGTCTCGCGCGGTGACGCCCTCGCACCGTGTCGACAGGGCGGATTGGATGCCGCGCTTGCGGTACGCGCGCTCGAGGGCCTTGCTCGAGGCTGCTTCCTCTGCGGGGAGAAGCCGATCCAGGGCCTCGACGATCAGGACCTCGGTGCCGAGCGAACGCCAGGCGCTGGCGAACTCCACGCCGATCACGCCGCCCCCGAGGATGACGACCGACGACGGGACCTCGTCGAGCGTGAGCGCGGTCTCGCTCGTGAGGACGCGTCCGCCAGGCTCGATCCCGGGGAGGGATCGCGTCCGAGAGCCCGTGGCCAGGATCACGTCCGCACCGGCGTACTGGTCGTCGCCCACCAGGATCGTCCGCTCGGCGCTCAGACGCCCTTCACCGGCCACGACGGTGATCCCGCGGGTCGACAGGAGGCTCTGCAGGCCGCGGTACTTCTTCGCGACGATTCCCTCGCGATACGCGGTCATACGCGAGGTGTCGAAACCCGCCAGCGTCGCGTCGACGCCCACGGACGCGGCCTCGCGCACGTGATCGGCGATCTCGGCGGTGTGCAGCAGCGCCTTCGTCGGGACACACCCGCGGTGCAGACAGGTCCCGCCGACCTTGTCCTTCTCGATGAGCGCGACGGTCCGACCGAGCTCGCTGGCTCGGATCGCGGCCGCGTAGCCGCCGCTACCGCCGCCGAGGACGACCAGATCGAACTCGTGGCGCGTCATCGCGATTCCGCCTCGAGGAAGGCGAGGAGCGAGCGCACCGTCGCCGCAGTCGGTCCCTTGTCCGTCGGCCCGAACGGCGACGCCTTGTTCTCGCCGCTGCCGGCGATATCGAGGTGGACCCAGGGGATGCGGGGAGCATCGGCATCCTCCGACGTCCGTCCGACGAACCGGCGAAGGAAGAGCCCTGCGAACATCGTGCCGCCCGCAGGATCGCCGACCTTGGCATTGCGCATGTCGGCGATGGGGGAGTCGAGCTCATCCTCCATGTGCTCGGGAAGGGGAAGCTGCCAGGCCGCTTCCCCGACGGATGCGGCCGCCTCGAGATAACGCGCCACCGTGTCGTCGTCCCCCATGACGCCGGTGTGGCGGTTGCCGAGAGCGACGATGACGGCACCGGTCAGTGTCGCGACGTCGATGATGACGTCGGGCCGGGTGCGGCTCGCGGCGACGAGACCGTCGGCCATGACGAGGCGACCCTCGGCATCCGTGTTGAGCACCTCGACGGTCGTCCCGTCGAGCATTCGGAGAACGTCGCCCGGGCGGGTTGCGCGCCCCGAGGGCATGTTGTCGGCGATGCAGAGCCAGGCGGTGACCCCGACGGGCAACCCGCGCTGCGCGGCGGCGCGCACCACTGCGAGTGCCGTCGCCGCACCGGCCATGTCGAACTTCATGCCCACCATGGATGCCGGTGGCTTCAGCGACAGCCCGCCGGTGTCGAACGTGATGCCCTTGCCGACGATCGCGACGTGCCGGGTGGCATCGACGGGGGAGTAAGTGAGGCGCACCAGGCGAGGTGGGCGGTCCGACCCCTGGCCGACCCCGAGGATGCCCCCGAAGCCCTGCGAAGCGAGCTCCGACTCGTCGAGGACCTCGACGTCGACGGGGAGGCCTGCGACGGCCTCGATCGCGCGCTCGGCGAGATCGGCGGGTCCGAGCCACTCGGCGGGGACGTTGACCAGGTCCTTGACGAGTGCCGCAGCGGAGCCGGCGATGTCGACGGCGCGCAGGTCCGTCGCGTCGACATCGGTGGCGAGATGGAGGCTCACGCGGACAGCGCGCGTCTTGCCCGGGTCGCCCGACTTGTACCCCTCGAAGCGGTACCCGCCGAGGACGGCGCCCTCGGCAGCGGCACGCCAGTGCTCCTCCGCGTGGGGAACCGCGACGGCGAGATGCGCGAACCCGGTCGTCGTGCGGACGGCGGCACCGACGGCATCCCGGATCGCGTCGGCCGACGGCGCTGCTCCCGTCCCGACGACGAACAGCGGGAGATCTGTGGATGCCGGCGCGAAGACGCGCACCGTGGTGCCTGCGGCGCCGGTGTAACCCACACCGCGCAGCACGTCCGCGACACCGGGCCAGCCGGTGAGGACCGACGTGGCCTCGTCCAACGGCGGGAGGGCCAGGACGATCGCGTCGGCGCCGCCGTCGCGTGCAGGAGAGGTGGACACGGTCAGCTCGGGGTACGGCATGCCTCCCATCCTATGGAGGGCGGCGTTCGCTCAGAGCGGGACGCTGGGCGCGCCGACCCCTTGAGGGCTGCTTCTACAGTGGATACATGCCACTGTCTGGTCCCCTCTACGAGCGCATCACGACCGCTCCGCCCGTCCCGGCGGGTCTGCCACTGGTCGTCGCGTTGACCGGCTTCACGGATGCCGGGTCCGCAGTCACGCGCGTCGTCGACCACCTGCACGCGGAGCACGACCCGCAGCCCGTGGTCACGTTCAACCCGGACGTCCTCTTCGACTATCGCGCTCGTCGTCCGATCATCACGTTCGACGGCGACCACCTCACGGACTACCAGGCACCCCGGCTCGACCTCGCGCTCGTGCACGATGCTCTCGGCCAGCCGTTCGTCCTCCTCTCCGGCTACGAGCCGGACTTCGCGTGGGAAGCCTTCGTCGACACGGTGGTGGGTCTCGCCGAGGGTCTCCAGGTCCGTTCGGCCACGTGGTTCCATGCCATCCCGATGCCCGTACCCCACACCCGTCCCCTCGGTACGACGGTGAGCGGAAACCGGAGCGAACTGACCGAGGCGCATTCGGTCTGGAAGCCGCGCACGCAGGTGCCCTCCACCGCCGGCCACCTTCTCGAGTACCGGTTGTCGGATGCCGGCGTCTCGGTGGCGGGCTTCGCGCTTCTCATCCCGCACTACCTCGCGGAGACCGATTTCCCCGCCGCCGCCATCGCCGCCCTCGACAGCGTGTCGATCGCCACGGGCCTCGTCTTCGACGGCGACACCCTGCGCGACGAGAACCGGGAGTACCTCGAGAAGGTCGACGACCAGGTGTCGACGAGCGACGAGCTGACCACCATGCTCCACAACCTCGAGACGCGCTACGACGCGTACATGGCTGGAGCGACGCAGGCGCAGCCGATCATCCACACGGGCGATCTGCCGTCGGCCGACGAACTGGCCGCCGAACTCGAGCGATTCCTCGCCAACAGGCCCTCGGGCGACGACGACCGTCGGCCCGGTCTCGGCTGACGCGTCGCTCCGCTCCCTCGTCCCGATCGTGTTCGCGGGGGAATGCCCATACGGTTTTCGGTGTTGACACCGGTACGTCCTTCATGCATCCGACACGTGTGAGAGAATGGACGAAATGACCCGTTGTCCGGGCCCGAGGAGCGTCATCGTGCGTGTCCGCGGGACTTGACAAGGGTCTTACTAGTGTCCGAAACCCGGCGGAGTGCCGTCGGTGAAAGGCGAGACGTGACTTCGAGCACGAGGACCACCCGTACACGAGCGGCAGAAGAGGTCGACGAAGCTGACGTCGTCGAGCCCGCCGAGACCGAGACCCCCGCCAAGAAGGCTCCGGCCAAGAAGGCACCCGCGAAGAAGGCCCCGGCGAAGAAGCCGGCCGCGACGAAGGCGTCCCCGGCGAAGTCCCGCGCCAAGAAGTCCGCCGATGAGGACGAAGACGAGGACGGCGAAGCGGAGGAGGTCGAGCTCGACGCGACCGACGACGCATCCGACGACGACGCCAAGAAGGACGCCGACAAGCCCGAAGGCGACGACGAGGACGAACCCGCCAAGCCGGCCTTCACCGAGCCGCTGCCGACGGGTGCGATCGTCATCTCGTCTTCGGACGACGACGAGGTCCCGGTCTACTCGACGCAGATCACCGGCGCGACCGCCGACCCGGTCAAGGATTACCTGAAGCAGATCGGCAAGGTCCCGCTCCTCAACGCCGCCGAAGAAGTCGAGCTGGCGATGCGGATCGAGGCCGGCCTCTTCGCCGAAGAGAAGCTCTCTCACATGACGGCGGCCGAGAAGTCGTCGCAGCTCGGTCTCGACCTGCAGTGGGTCGCCCGTGACGGACAGCGTGCGAAGAGCCACCTGCTCGGCGCCAACCTCCGTCTCGTGGTCTCGCTGGCCAAGCGCTACACCGGTCGCGGCATGCAGTTCCTGGACCTCATCCAGGAGGGCAACCTCGGTCTCATCCGCGCCGTGGAGAAGTTCGACTACACCAAGGGCTTCAAGTTCTCGACCTACGCCACATGGTGGATCCGACAGGCCATCACGCGCGCCATGGCGGACCAGGCGCGGACGATCCGCATCCCGGTCCACATGGTCGAGGTCATCAACAAGCTCGCCCGCGTGCAGCGTCAGATGCTCCAGGACCTGGGCCGCGAGCCCACGCCCGAGGAGCTCAGCCGCGAGCTCGACATGACCCCCGAGAAGGTCATCGAGGTCCAGAAGTACGGCCGCGAGCCCATCTCGCTCCACACCCCCCTGGGTGAGGACGGCGACAGCGAGTTCGGCGACCTCATCGAGGACACCGAGGCGGTCGTCCCCGCCGACGCCGTCGGATTCACGATGCTCCAGCGTCAGCTCGAGTCCCTTCTCGACTCGCTCAGCGAGCGCGAGGCGGGCGTGATCCGGATGCGCTTCGGTCTCGGCGACGGTCAGCCCAAGACGCTCGACCAGATCGGCGACACGTTCGGGGTGACGCGTGAGCGGATCCGCCAGATCGAGTCCAAGACGATGGCGAAGCTGCGGCACCCGTCGCGGTCGCAGTCGCTCCGGGACTACCTCGAATGAGCGACGCCGCGAACGAGGGCAAGGAGCTCACGCGAGCGGTCGACGGCGCGACGTACGCCCGGATCCCCATCCGGACTCACGTCGTCATGCCGGGCGAGGACATCGACGAGATCGTCGCGACCTACGCCGCTCCGGAGCTCCAGCCCGGTGACCTGCTCTTCGTGACCGAGAAGATCGTGGCGATCACGCAGGGGCGCTCGTACCTCGTCGAGGACATCACGCCCAGGCCGCTCGCACGGTTCCTGTCGCGCTACGTCGTCAAGACGAAGTACGGCATCGGCCTCGGCATGCCCGAGACGATGGAGATGGCGCTCCGCGAGTGCGGGACCCCTCGCATCGTGTTCGCGGCGGGTGTCGCGGCCGTGACGAAGCTCTTCGGACGCCGTGGTGATTTCTACCGGATCGCCGGCGACAAGGCGCGCTCGATCGACGGCCCCACGCCGCACACCATCCCGCCGTACAACAAGGCGGTCGTGCTCGGTCCGAAGGAGCCGGCTGCCGTGGCGGCACGACTGAAGACCCGTCTCGGCGGGTCGTACGAGGTCGCCGTCGTCGATATCAACGACATCGGCGGCAACATCCTCGGGTCGACGCTCGACAAAGCGGGGGAGCAGCGGCTCGTCCGCATCCTCTCGGACAATCCGCTCGGCCAGGGGCACCAGTCCACCCCGCTCGGCATCATCCGCGCGTCGAAGGGCTGATAGTGGGCGCCGTGAACAGGCTCTACCGTCGCGGACGCTTCTTCGTGAAGCGGGTCGTCAACTTCGACACCGACCGGGTGCTGCAGTTCGCCCGCCAGTCCGCGCGGCTCTCGAAGGCGCCGCTGTGGTGGGTCGTGGCCGACATGGCGTGGTGCTCGGTGCGCTACGAGACCACCTTCGAGAACTACTCGGAGTGGGACTTCCGCATCCTCAAGGGGCGCGAGCGCAAGACCTACATGACCGACCCGAAGTCGTTCCACCTGTCGCGACGTCTCAACGACAACGCGCAGCGGGCCATCTTCGATGACAAGCTCCAGTTCGCGACGCGGTTCGGTCCGGAGCTCGGCCGCGAGTGGATCGATCTCGATGAGACGGATGCCGCGACCTTCGCCGACTTCGTGGGGCGGCATCCGCGCATCATCGCGAAGAACCCGGGCGGTGTCGGAGGGAACGGGATCACGCTGATCGACTCGGCGGAGATCGGCGACACCGCCGCGTTCCGCGAGCGTCTTCTCGCCGACAGGCAGAACCTGGTCGAGGAAGTACTGGTCCAGCACCCCGACATGGCCGCGCTCTACCCGGGCAGCGTCAACTCGCTCCGGATGGTGTCGTACCTCGACCCCGACGGTGAGGTGCACGTCCTTGCGGGCGTCCTGAAGATCGGCAACGGCGGGGTCATCGACAACTTCAGCAACGGCGGCATGTACACGATGCTCGACGAGCAGGGCCGCGCCCTTCACGCCGCCAGCGACGAGGAGGGGCGTCCGTTCGCGGAACACCCTGCCACCGGTACGCCCATCACGGGCTTCCAGGTCCCGCTGTACGACGAGGTCCTGGCACTGGTGGACCGGCTCGCGCGGCGTGTGCCCGCGTTCCCGTACATCGGGTGGGACATCGCCATCACGCCCGAGGGTCCGGTCGTCATCGAGGGCAACCACAACTCGGGTGTGTTCCAGTCGAAGCCGTCCGTCTCCGGCATCCGCCGTGGCCTGCTGCCCCGGTACCGCGCCGCGATGCGTTTCTGACCGACCCGAACCGAAGGGACCGCCATGCGCCGCATCCGCGTCCGCCTGCAGTACCTGATCCGACGCGCGCGGAGGATCCGACCGGGCAACCTCGTCGAGTTCGCGCGCACCGTGCAGCGCGTGTCGAAGGCACCCCTGCCGGTGATCATCGCCGACATGCTGTGGTGCTCGCTGCGCTACGACATGGCGTTCCGCGACTACGCGGTCTGGGACATCCGCCTGCTGAACGCACGGGAGCGGAAGACCTGGATGACGCACCCCAAGTCGTTCCGGATCACGAAGATGTACAACACCCCCGAGGGGCGTTCGAAGCTCGAGGACAAGCGCCGCTTCGCCCGCGAGTACGCGGACCTCCTCGGCCGCGAGACGATCGACCTCCGCGACGTCGACGACACCCAGTTGGCGGCCTTCCTCGCCCGGCATCCGTGCGTCCTCGCGAAGCCGAACGAGGGGCACGGCGGCGGCGGCATCGACTTGCACGAGGTGGCGCCGGACGTCGATGCGGCACGTTTCCGCGCCGAGGTCACGGCGAAGGGGCAGACCGTCCTCGACGAGTTCATCGTCCAGCATCCCGAGATGTCTGCGCTGTACCCCGAGGCCGTCAACACCGTCCGCCTCATCACCTTCCTCGACACGGAAGACCGCGTCCACTTGCTCGCCGCGGTCCTCCGCATCGGCAACGGCGACGTGATCGACAACTTCGCCTCGGGCGGCATGTTCACGATGCTCGACGACGACGGCGTCGCCATGTATCCGGGCGTCGACAAGAACAGCAACGTCTACAGCGAGCACCCGGTCACCGGCACCCCGATCGTCGGATTCCAGGTGCCGGAGTACAGCCGCGTCCTCGATCTCGTCGCCGCCCTCGCACGCCGCACGCCCGAAGCGCCGTACGTGGGGTGGGACATCGCGATCACCCCGGCCGGCCCGGTCGTCATCGAGGGAAACCACAACTCGAGCGTCTTCCAACCGAAGCCCTCGGCATCGGGCGTCCGTACGGGTCTGCTGCCGGTGTACCAGGCCGCCGTCGGGTTCTGACCGGATCTGCCTGGGCCCGGGCCCGGGCCCGAGCGCAACGCGAAAGCCCCCTGCACGATGCAGGGGGCTTTCGTCGTGATCGGGATGCCGCGGCTCAGACCGTTTCGGTGAGGCGGGCGGTCTCGTCGTGCCACGAGGTGGCGACGGCGCGGAGCTTCTCCTCATACTTACGTCCGTGGTGGGCGCAGAACAGGAGTTCGCTCCCGTTGACCTCTGCGGCGATGTAGGCCTGGGCTCCGCAGGAGTCGCAGCGATCCATCGCCGTCAGGCGGTGTTCGAGGACGGCTCCAGGCTCGGTGGTGGTCGACGTGCTCATGTCAGGTGCCTCCTCGTACTGCTCATGACGGGTGAACTGTCATGTCATACAACCACGGGGATGTTGCACGTATGCCGCCATTGCGTGACATTTCGCTGTGCGCGTACGGTATGCGTCCGCTGCGTCCGCTGCGTCCGCCGACCTCCCGACCGCTCGTGTGTCGATCGGCGGTGTGTCGGCGACGCCGAATACGATGGGAGATCGTGACCGCCGAGTATTCCGCCCATCATCTCCAGGTCCTGGAAGGGCTCGAAGCCGTGCGCAAGCGGCCGGGCATGTACATCGGCTCGACGGATTCCCGCGGTCTCATGCACTGCCTCTGGGAGATCATCGACAACTCGGTCGACGAGGCTCTCGGTGGCCACGGCGATCGCATCGAGATCCTGCTCTACGCCGACGGCAGCGTCGAGGTCCGCGACCGTGCCCGCGGCATCCCGGTCGACATCGAGCCCCGCACGGGGTTGACGGGTGTCGAGGTCGTCTTCACCAAGCTGCATGCCGGTGGCAAGTTCGGCGGGGGATCGTACGCCGCATCCGGCGGTCTCCACGGTGTCGGTGCGTCCGTCGTGAACGCCCTGTCAGAGCGACTCGACGTCGAAGTCGACCGCGGCGGCAAGACCTACTCGATGTCGTTCCACCGCGGTGAGCCCGGACTGTTCGACGGTGACGGCCCCGCGTCGTCGTTCCGTCCCTTCGAGAAGTCCAGCGAGCTCAGAGTCGTCGGCAAGGCGCCTCGCGGCGTCACAGGCAGTCGCATCCGCTATTGGGCCGACCGGCAGATCTTCACGAAGGATGCCGCCTTCGATCTGAGCGAGCTCGAGCAACGTGCGCGGCAGACGGCGTTCCTCGTCCCGGGACTCGAGATCGTCATCGTCGATCGGCGGGCCGACGAAGAGGTCGAGACGAGCTTCCGCTACGACGGCGGCATCTCCGAGTTCGCGGAATTCCTCGCGCCCGACGCACCCATCACCGACACCTGGCGTCTGTCGGGCACCGGTACGTTCACCGAAACGGTTCCCGTCCTGCAGGCTTCGGGTGCCATGGTGCCCACGGAGGTGGAGCGGGAGTGCGAGGTCGACATCGCACTGCGATGGGGGACCGGGTACGAGACGGTCGCCCGTTCGTTCGTGAACATCATCGCGACGCCCAAGGGCGGCACGCACCAGCAGGGGTTCGAGCAGGGGCTGATGAAGACCCTCCGCGGCCAGATCGAGTCGAACGCACGGAAGCTCAAGGTCGGCGCGAACGAGAAGATCGAGAAGGACGACATCCTCGCCGGGCTCTCGACCGTGCTCACCGTGCGTCTCCCCGAACCACAGTTCGAGGGACAGACGAAGGAGATCCTCGGAACGCCCGCCGTCCGCAACATCGTGGCATCCGTCGTCTCGAAGCAGCTCGCCGCGAAGTTCGCATCTGCGAAGCGCGACGACAAGGCTCAGACGGCCCTCCTGCTCGAGAAGGTCGTCTCGGAGATGAAGGCGCGCATCTCGGCGCGTACGCACAAGGAGACGCAGCGCCGCAAGAACGCGCTCGAGTCGTCCTCGCTTCCGACCAAGCTGGCCGACTGCCGCACGAACGATGTGGCCGAGTCCGAGCTGTTCATCGTCGAGGGCGACTCCGCTCTCGGCACCGCGAAGCTCGCGCGCAACAGCGAGTACCAGGCTCTGCTGCCGATCCGCGGCAAGATCCTCAACGTGCAGAAGGCATCGATCAGCGACATGCTGTCGAACGCCGAGTGCGCGGCGATCATCCAGGTGATCGGCGCAGGGTCGGGGCGATCCTTCGACCTCGAGGCCGCCCGCTACGGCAAGATCATCCTGATGAGCGACGCTGACGTCGACGGCGCTCACATCCGCACGCTGCTGCTGACCCTGTTCTTCCGCTACATGCGACCGCTGATCGAAGAGGGCCGCGTGTACGCCGCCGTCCCACCGCTGCACCGGGTCGTCGTCATGAACCCCGGCACCAAGCCGAACGAGACGATCTACACCTACAGCGAGCAGGAGCTGCACACACTCCTGGCGAAGCTCACGAAGTCCGGCAAGCGGTGGCAGGAACCGGTCCAGCGCTACAAGGGGCTCGGGGAGATGGATGCCGATCAGCTCGCCACCACGACGATGGACCGTGCAGGACGCACCCTCCGCCGCGTCCGCGTGCAGGACGCGGAGGTCGCCTCGACGGTCTTCGAACTCCTGATGGGCTCCGAGGTCGCGCCGCGTCGCGACTTCATCGTCACCTCGAGTGAGCGGCTCGACCGCGAGCGCATCGACGCCTGACGACGGCGGCACTAGCGTGACGCGTATGGAAGCCCACCGCGTCGTCGCGCCCGTCATCGCCCCGGGCGAGAAGCCGAAAGGCCCCGCGTCCTATTTCCCGAGCATCGAGAAGACGTACGGTCAGCCGGTGCAGCGCTGGCTCGACATCGCCGCCGACGCGCTCGACACCCGCACCCACATGGAGACCGTCGCCGTCCTGAAGAACGAGCACGGGCTCGGGCACGGTCACGCGAATGCGATCGTCGCCTACGTCAAAGCGAAGCTGGACGGCTGACGACCCTCAGCCGACGACGGTGCCTATGGCGCCGACGGCGGCGTCGAGGGCCTGGCCCGAGGCATCCCGCTTAGCTCCGGCGTCCGGCAACGGGCGGACTGCGCCGTCCAGACCGACGGCGCGCGGGGCGTCGCCGATCCAGGCGACGAGAAGAGCATCCTCCCAGCGGAGGAAGCGCTGAGCGCGCACACCGCCGGTCGCGCGGCCCTTGGACGGGAACTCCGAGAACAGCGAGACCTTCGCCGATCCCGGGTCGGTCCCCGGCAGTGCAGCGCTGGCGCCGGCGACCGTCGCCACGACCGTCTCGTCCGTGGCGGTGACCGCCGCGAAAGCGATGACGCGGGCACCGTCCGAAAGTCGGATGCCGGCCATGCCACCGGCGGAGCGGCCCTGAGGGCGGACGGTCGAAGCGTCGAAGCGCAGCAGCTGGGCGTCACTCGAGATGAAGACGAGTTCGCTGCCGTCGGCGGCGAGAGCGGCCCCCACGACCGTGTCGCCGGGTTTCAAGGAGATGATCTCGACGTCCGGCTTGCCCGGGGGGAGCTCGGTGGCGGAGACGCGTTTGACGACGCCCTGTGCGGTCCCGAGCGCGATCGGCGCGTCGGTCGTCAGCGGAACGACGGTCACGACGTGCTCCGTCGGGGCGAGGCCGAGGTACTGGTCCGCGCGCGTGCCGGCCGCCAGTTGCACCGAATTCGCCGGTACGGACGGCAGGTCGACGGGGGTGAACCGGACCAGGCGGCCGAGCGTCGTCACCGCCCCGAGGTCGCCTCTCGTCGTTCCATCGACCGCGGCGCGGATCGCGTCGTGCTTCGAGCGACGCGCCGGAGGGACGACACCGCCGCCGGGCGCGTCGGCGATGAGCTCCGCCCGCACCATACGGCCCGTCGCCGACAGATAGACACGGCACGGCGCGTCGGCGATCTGGAGGTCCGCCGGCGCGGCGGCGCGGCCGCGCGGGGCGACGGGCCCGCCGTTCATGAGGAGCGTCCGACGCGGCGTACCGAAGGCCTCGGACGCGGCATCCAACTCGGTCGCAACCTGGCGACGGAGGAGGACGTCGCTGCCGAGGAGCTCTTCGAGCGCGGCGATGTCGGCCTTCAGCGTGTTCTGCTCGGCCTCGAGCTCGACGCGCGAGAACTTCGTGAGGCGCCGGAGGCGGAGTTCCAGGATGTACTCGGCCTGCCGCTGCGACAGGTCGAAGACGTCCATGAGGCGCATGCGAGCCTGCTCGCTGTCGTCCGAGGTGCGGATGACCTGGATGACCTCGTCGATGTCGAGGATCGCGATGAGAAGGCCCTCGACGAGGTGAAGGCGCTCCTGCTTGCGGGCGAGACGGAAGCGGCTGCGCCGTGTCACGACCTGGATGCGGTGATCCAGATAGACGCGCAGCAGCTCCTTGAGCCCGAGGGTCTGCGGCTGGCCGCCGACCAGGGCGACGTTGTTGATGCCGAACGAGTCCTCGAGGGGGGTGAGGCGGTACAGCTGCTCGAGGACGGCGTTCGGGTCGAAGCCCGTCTTGATGCCGATCACGAGGCGCAGGCCGTTGTTGCGGTCCGTGAGGTCGGTGAGGTCGGAGATGCCGGTGAGCTTCTTGGATGAGACGGCGTCGCGGATCTTCTCCATGACGCGCTCCGGTCCCACCATGTAGGGCAGTTCCGTGACGACGATGCCGGTGCGGCGCGGTCCGAGCGGCTCGATCGACGTCTTCGCGCGAGTGCGGAACGTGCCGCGGCCGGTCTGGTAGGCCTCCTTGATGCCATCGAGTCCGACGATGACGCCGCCGCCCGGGAGGTCCGGCCCCGGGACGAACTCCATGAGCTCCTCGAGGGTCGCGCCGGGGTTCTCGAGCAGGTGGATCGCCGCCGAGACGACCTCGATGAGGTTGTGCGGCGCCATGTTGGTCGCCATGCCGACGGCGATGCCCGTCGCGCCGTTGACCAGCAGGTTCGGGAACGCCGCCGAGAGCACCTCGGGCTGCTGGAACTGACCGTCGTAGTTCGGGATGAAGTCGACGACGTCCTCGTCGAGGTTCTCCGTCAGAGCCAGAGCGGATGCCGCGAGCCGGGCCTCGGTGTAGCGGGCGGCCGCCGGGCCGTCGTCGAGAGAGCCGAAGTTGCCGTGTCCGTCCACGAGCGGGACCCGCAGGGCGAAGTCCTGAGCGAGGCGGACGAGCGCGTCGTAGATCGCGGAGTCGCCGTGCGGGTGAAGCTTGCCCATCACGTCGCCGACGACGCGCGCACTCTTCACGTGGCCTCGGTCGGGACGCAGGCCCATCTCGGACATCTGGAAGAGGATGCGGCGCTGCACGGGCTTGAGGCCGTCGCGGGCGTCCGGCAGGGCCCGCGAATAGATCACCGAGTAGGCGTACTCCAGGAACGAGCCCTGCATCTCGTCAGCGAGGTCGACGTCCTCGATGCGTTCAACAGCGGGCGGGGGAGGGGGAGTGCGCGATGCCATGGCCTCGATCGGTCTTCGGGAGATGCTGCGAGGGGCCAGAGACGGCGGCGGAGCACCGTGTGGAAGACTGACCCGGGTGTCTCTCAGCCTACCCGTGGACCCGCCGTCAGCCCGGAGCCTCACCGGTGTCGTGCCGCAGATCCTGGCCTCCCTCGAGGGGCGCGGGGACTGGTTCCCGTCGGCTCGGTCGGCCGTCGTGCTGGTGGTCGACGGTCTCGGTCGCGCGAACCTGACGGCTCGCGCGGGGTACGCCCGCTTCCTGACCGCACGGATGACGAAGCGGGATGCCGCCCGCACCGTCTTCCCCTCGACGACCGCGGTGGCCCTCGCGAGTCTCCTCACCGGCGAGATGCCCGGCCGGCACGGCCTCGTCGGCTACCGGGTCCGCATCCCCGGGACCGCCCTGGCGCCGAATCAGCTCAAGGGGTGGGAGACCGACGGGCTGGACCCGCTGACCTGGCAGCGATCCGTCCCCCTCCTCGAACGCGAGTCCGCCGCCGGGCGTCCGTGCTTCGTCGTCTCCCAGTCTCGGTACGCCGGGACCGGCTTCACGGCCGCCCTTCAGCGAGGTGCGGAGTTCATCGGCGCCGCCTCGATCTCCGAGCGCGTGGAACGCGCCGCGGACCTCGCGCTCCGGCATCCCGGGGCTCTCGTCTACGCCTACGTGCCCGAGCTCGATACGATCGCCCACGCGCGGGGATGGGAGAGCGACGAGTGGGCCGCCGGTCTCGAGCGGGTGGACGGGGCGGCACGGGATCTGGATACCGCCATCGGCTCTCACGCCGGGGCGATCCTCACCGCGGACCACGGCATCGTCGACGTCCCGCGGCAGCGTCAGATCCTGCTCCGCGACGGCGACCCGCTCGTGGACGGCGTGAGCATCATCGGAGGCGAGCCGCGCATGCTCCACCTCTATGCCGATGACGGCAGAGCGGCGGAGGTGGCGGAACGGTGGCGGGATGCCGAGGCCTCCCGCTCCTGGGTGATGTCTCGGGAGCAGGCGGTGGACGCCGGGCTGTTCGGCGCGTCGCCCGACCCGGAGGTCGTGCCGCGTATCGGCGATGTCCTCGTCGCCGCTCGCTCAGCTGTGGCCTACTACGACGACAGAGAGGCCGACAAGAAGCCGCAGAACATGATCGGCCAGCACGGCTCGCTCACCGATCAGGAGCGCATCGTCCCGCTGGTGCGACTCGGCGCGTTCGGCTGAACTCAGCCGTCCTCGGTACGAGCGCCGAAGACGATCTCGTCCCAGGAGGGCATCGAGGTGCGACCGCGTCGGCGGCTCTGCTCGGCGGGAGGCTCCGCGGCGGCCTCGGGCTCGACGGTCTCCGGCTCTGACGTCGCCGCCGGCTCAGTCTCGGCTTCCGGAGCGTCGAAAAGTGCCACGGGGGTCGATGAACGTTCGCCGCCGGGCTCGCCGGGCATGGGTTCGCGCTGTCCACGGCGACGACGGAGCGCCTCGAGGAGGTCGGCCGTCTCCGCAGAAGTGACGGGAGCGTCCGGCGCGCGCTTGATCGCAGCCTGCTGCACCGCGGCGGAGGATGCCGGGCGAGCGTCGGGCGTCTCGAGGTCGGCCTCCGGTTCGGTCACCGCACGAGGACCGAATGCGCCGGAGTCGAACCGTGAGGCATCCTTCTGCGGCGCCGAATCGAGCGCGCGCAGGCGGGGGATGAGCCCCTCCGGCAGCGAGCCCTGCCGCGACAGCTGCGTGGCATCGGAATTCTGCGGGGCCAGGGACGAACGGCGGGGGTCGAACGACCAGCGAGCGTCGTGCTCGACCTCGCCCACCGTGAACTCGAGCTTCACGGTCCAGCCGTTCTGGTCCTTCCAGCTCGTCCACCGTTCGCCGGTGGCGCCGGCTTCGGCGAGTTTGGCGCGGACGGCGTTCCCGAACGTCGGCTGCGCGCCCGGATCGAGTTCGCCGCCGATGAGTACCGTCACCGCGAGGGCCTGGCCCACGATGTGCTCGCGCTCGGCCAGGACGGGCCCCTCGAAGCGCTGCACGTCCTCGACGCGCACTCCGAGGAGCTGCGCGACGTCCTCCGCGGTCATACCGGCGCGGATGTGGGACTGGATGTCACGCGGGTTCGGCCGCGTCGTGCGGGGCTCGGCCTCCCGCTGCAGGCGCCGGAGCTGGGCGCGCAGCGCCTCGTCCACGGCGAGGGAGAATCGGTCGCCGGCGTCGGTCGCGAGCATCAGGCGACCGTCTTCGGTACCGATCACTTTGAGCTGTTCCATGCGGACGTCCTCCAGATCCAGCGGGTGCGTTCATGGTGTCACGGCGAACCGTGGAGAGCGGGAATATCCGGGGCGTGCCGCGAGTTTGCGGTGGGGCACCTCCGAAAGGCGGCGACGACTCGACGGCTCATTTGCGATTCACCGACAGGTGATGCAAACTATGGCCGCCCGAACGGGCCGCCCCCACAGCACCACCCCGAAAGTTGAGACGTTCTCGAATGGCCACGGATTACGACGCCCCCCGCAAGACCGAAGACGACAGCGAGTCGATCGAGGCTCTCAAGGAACGCGTCCCGGACAAGATGTCCGGCTCGGTCGACGTCGAGGACTCCGACAACCCCAGCGGTTTCGAGCTTCCCGGCGCCGACCTCTCCGACGTCGACCTCGACGTCGTCGTCCTTCCCCCGCAGGAGGATGAGTTCACCTGCGTCGAGTGCTTCCTGGTGAAGCACCGGACCCAGATCGACCACCAGACCTCGATCGGTGCGATCTGCACCGAGTGCGCCGCGTAAGCAGCGCCGATATCAGCGACCCCGCTGCGCGCGGGTGATCATCGCCGCCACCCGGTCAGGGGTGCGGGACGAGAACACCCAGCGTGCCGTGGGGTCGTCGTCGTCTGCGACGGGGACGCGCACGACACCGTCGATCCCGCCCCGGAGCAGGTGCCAGTCGTCGCGGCGGAGGCCGCCGCCCCGGGCGGCCCGGGCTTCCTCGCCCGTCAGCACCTCGGGTTCACCGAGGTCGGCGACGGGGATGTGGGCCCGCCCGACCCCGAGGATCCCGTCCGCGAGCGTCACCACGGGAGCGGTCAGGATCAGTGACGCCACCAGGACGATGCCGACCGCCAACCCGATGACGAGGGCGAGGGTCGTGTCGATCGGAGAGAACACCACGGCCGCCATGGGTGCGCAGACCGCCGCGCTCACCAGGAGCCACAGCGACGGGCTCAGCCGCTCGCGGTAAATGGAGGGGACGGTGCGCTCGGGGTTGTGCATTAGCCTCGGGGGGTGATGGATACCGTGGACGTTCCCATTATCTCGGCTCATGTGCCCGTCTACGCGCACCCGGGCGACGCCGGCGCCGACCTCGTCTCCACAGAACAGGTCCGTCTGGCCCCCGGTCAGCGCGCTCTCATCGGCACGGGAGTGCGCATCGCCCTGCCCGACGGCTACGTCGCCTTCGTCGTCCCGCGCAGCGGTCTCGCCGCAAAGCACGGCATCACCGTGGTCAATTCGCCGGGGACGGTCGACGCCGGGTACCGGGGCGAGATCAAGGTGACGCTGTTGAACACGGATGCCGCGGAGCACTTCGACATCGCTCCGGGCGACCGGATCGCCCAGCTCATCGTGATGCCCGTCTCGCGGGCGACTTTCCTTCCCGTCGACGCGCTTCCCGACAGCGTGCGCGGCGACGGGGGATTCGGATCCACCGGCTACACGACAGGAACAACCGCATGAGCGACGAGCTCGCACCCAAGTCGGCACCGAGCGATCGGGCCGAGAACGGCCCCTTCGACGAGGCGGAGGCGAACGCCGTACGTCCCTACATCGACCTCGGCGGAGTCAAGGTCCTCCCTCGGGAAGGTCTCAACCTCCGTCTCGAAGTCGAAGAGCAGACGAAGCGCATCGTGGCCGTCGGACTCGACTACGCGGGATCGACCCTGCAGGTCCAGCCCTTCGCGGCGCCCCGCTCCAGCGGGCTGTGGGAGGAGACGCGGGAGCAGATCCGTCAGCAGGTCCGTCAGCAGGGCGGGCGCGTCGAGGAGCGGGAGGGGCCGCTGGGTCCCGAGCTGCTTGCCGAGGTCCCCGTGGCCGGCGCCGACGGCGCGGCGGGTAAGCGCCTCGCGCGCTTCGTCGGTGTCGACGGTCCACGCTGGTTCCTGCGCGGTGTCATCGGCGGAGCGGGCGCGAGCGACATCGCCGCAGCGGAGCAGGTCGAGGATCTGTTCCGCTCGATCGTCGTCGTCCGTGGCAACACCCCCATGCCGCCGCGCGACCTCATCCCCCTGAAGATGCCGGCGTCGCCCGGTGGCGCATGACCGCGTCGAAGGAGCGCCCGGAGCCCGGTGACACGCGGTCGAGGCACGATGATCTTGTACCGCCATCGGCGGGCGAGTCCGCGGCATCCGACCTCCTCGGCCAGGCTCTCGGAGGGGCGGCCAAGCGGGCCGGCCTGGATCCGCACGCGGACGCCACGACGGGTCATGTGGTCTGGCGTGCGATGGGCGGGTGGCGCGGGATCGCGGAGTCGGTCCTGCCCGGTCTCGTCTTCGTGGTCCTGTTCACCGTCACGGGACAGGATCTCGTTGTGTCGCTGGTGGCGTCGGTCGGGCTGGCGGCCGTCTTCACGGTCATCCGACTGATCCAGCGCTCGCCCGTGGCGGCGGCCTTCGGCGGTCTGGTGGCCACCGGTGCCGCAGCGGCCCTCGCCCTGTTCACAGGCCGCGGCGTCGACAACTTCGTCCCGGGGCTCATCACCAACGCCGCCTACGGCACCGCTTTCCTCGTGTCGGCACTCGTCGGCTGGTCGCTGATCGGGCTGGCTGTCGGCTTCTTGATGAACGAGGGCACGGCGTGGCGAGCCGATCGGCGCAAGCGCCGGGTCTTCTTCTGGCTCGCGATCGCGTGGGCCGCGCTCTTCTTCGCACGGCTGGCGGTTCAACTGCCGTTGTACCTCGCCGATCAGACGGCGGCGCTCGGCACGCTGAAGCTCATCATGGGACTCCCGCTCTTCGCACCGATGGTGGCCGTCACGTGGCTGGCGGTCAGAGCGCTCTACCCCCGACGCGCCGCGCGACCCGACGAGACCTGACAGCCCGCCCGGCGCACTTCGCCGAGTGGTTGACTGGGCCGCATGGACGCCGTTCCCATGTTTCCCCTCGGCAGCGTGCTGTTCCCGCACACGCCGTTGGCGCTTCGGGTGTTCGAGCCGCGGTACCTGACGATGATGGGTCGTCTTCTGGATGCCGAGGATCCCTCTTTCGGTGTCGTCCTCATCGAGCGGGGATGGGAGTCGGGGGGAGGAGACGAGCGCAGTTCGCTCGGCACGATGGCGAGGATCGTCCGGATCGAGGCAGGCGCCGCGGATCTGTTCGTCATCGCGGTCGGCGGGGACCGGATCGCGGTCGATCGGTGGAGGGACGATGATCCGCATCCGATCGCAGACATTACGACGCTGGAACCGCTGACGTGGGACGACGACCTCCTGCCGCTGCGCCGCGAGGCGGAACGGGTCGTGCGCCGTGTCGCGACCCTCGCAGCGGTGCTCGAGGAGGCGCGGTGGGATCCCGACACGGAGGTCTCGGACGACCCCGTGGAGTCCTCGTGGCAGCTCACCGCGATGGCGCCGCTGAGCGAGTACGACCGGTTCCGGCTGCTCGGCGCGACGACGCTCAGCGAGCTCTTGTCGAAACTCATCGACCTGTGTCTCCAAGAGGAACCGGTCCTCGTCGCACGAGCGGCGGATGCCGCCGACACGGACATCGACGACGGCTGAGTCCGCGTCGCCGGGCGAAGTGAGGTATCTTGATATCAAGATAAATTTCGCCCGCCGGGGTAAGGCGGACCTCACTAGTCACCGGGACCGGGCAGGGCGAAGATGGGAGGGCCGGCTGACGCCGCGCCCGCCGACGAAGGAGAGCACACGTGTCCACTGTTGACAGCTTCGGTGCCAAGAGCACACTCACAGTCGGCGACACCGACTACGAGATCTTCCGCATCGATACCGTTCCCGGTTTCGAGAAGCTTCCGTACAGCCTCAAGATCCTCCTCGAGAACCTGCTTCGCACCGAGGACGGTGCGAACGTCACCAAGGAGCAGATCGAGGCGCTCGGTAACTGGAACCCCGATGCCGAGCCCAACACCGAGATCCAGTTCACGCCGGCGCGCGTGGTCATGCAGGACTTCACCGGTGTCCCCTGCATCGTCGACCTCGCCACCATGCGCGAGGCCGTCACCGCCCTCGGCGGCGACCCGAGCAAGATCAACCCGCTGTCGCCGGCCGAGATGGTCATCGACCACTCGGTGATCGCCGATCTCTTCGGATCCGACAACGCCCTCGAGCGCAACGTCGAGATCGAATACGAGCGCAACGGTGAGCGCTACCAGTTCCTCCGCTGGGGCCAGACCGCGTTCGACGACTTCAAGGTCGTTCCCCCGGGGACCGGCATCGTCCACCAGGTGAACATCGAGCACCTCGCCAAGGTCATCTACGACCGCGAGGTCGGCGGTGTCCTGCGCGCCTACCCCGACACCTGTGTCGGCACCGACTCGCACACCACGATGGTCAACGGCCTCGGTGTGCTCGGCTGGGGCGTCGGCGGTATCGAGGCCGAGGCGGCCATGCTCGGCCAGCCCGTCTCGATGCTCATCCCGCGCGTCGTCGGCTTCAAGCTCACGGGCGAGATCCCCGCCGGCGTGACCGCGACCGACGTCGTCCTCACGATCACCGACATGCTGCGTAAGCACGGCGTCGTCGGCAAGTTCGTCGAGTTCTACGGCGAGGGCGTCGCCCAGGTACCGCTGGCCAACCGCGCCACCATCGGCAACATGAGCCCCGAGTTCGGTTCGACCGCGGCGATGTTCCCCGTCGACGACGTGACCCTCGACTACCTGCGTCTCACGGGTCGCGACGAGCAGACCGTCGCCCTCGTCGAGGCGTACGCCAAGGCCCAGTCGCTGTGGCACGACGCCTCGCGCGAGCTCAGCTTCAGCGAGTTCATGGAGCTCGACCTGTCGACGGTGGTCCCCTCCATCGCAGGTCCCAAGCGTCCGCAGGACCGCATCCTCCTGTCCGAGGCGAAGAACCAGTTCGAGAAGGACATCCTCAACTACGCGGATGCCGCGGCCGAAGACTCCGTCGAGGTCGAAGGCACCTTCCCCGCGTCCGACCCGGGTTCCGCTCCGGGTGTCGAGCACGAGACGGTCTCGGCCGAGGGCGTCTCGCACCAGCACGAGCACGAGCACGTGCCCTCGATGATCTCCAGCGGCGCGCGCCATGCGGCATCCAAGCCCGTCAAGGTCACGACGCCCGAGGGCGAGTCCTACCTGCTCGACAACGGTGCGGTCACCCTCGCGGCCATCACCTCGTGCACCAACACGTCGAACCCGTCGGTCATGATCGCGGCGGGCCTGCTCGCCAAGAAGGCCGTCGACAAGGGTCTGAAGCGCAAGCCGTGGGTCAAGACGACGCTCGGCCCCGGCTCGAAGGTCGTCACCGACTACTACGAGAAGTCCGGACTCGACAAGGCGCTCGAGGGCCTCGACTTCTACACGGTCGGCTACGGCTGCACGATCTGCATCGGCAACTCCGGGCCGCTCATCGAAGAGGTCTCGGCAGCGATCAACGAGAACGACCTGGCCGTCACGGCCGTCCTCTCGGGCAACCGCAACTTCGAGGGCCGTATCAGCCCCGACGTGAAGATGAACTACCTGGCCTCGCCGCCGCTGGTCGTCGCCTACGCCCTCGCCGGGTCGATGAACTTCGACTTCGAGACCGATGCGCTCGGCAAGGACGCGGACGGCAACGAGGTGTTCCTGAAGGACATCTGGCCCTCGCCCGACGAGGTCCAGGAGGTCATCGACCACTCCATCTCGCGCGAGCAGTTCATCAAGCAGTACTCGACCGTCTTCGACGGCGACGAGCGCTGGCAGAACCTGCCGACGCCCACGGGTCCCATCTTCGAATGGGACGAGGAGTCGACGTACGTCCGCAAGGCCCCGTACTTCGACGGCATGGAGAGCACGCCGGCGCCCGTCACCGACATCTCCGGCGCGCGCGTCATGGCGACCCTGGGCGACTCGGTCACGACCGACCACATCAGCCCGGCCGGCAACATCAAGGCCGGCACCCCGGCGGCTCAGTACCTCACCGAGCACGGTGTGGCGCAGAAGGACTTCAACTCCTACGGCTCGCGTCGAGGGAACCACGAGGTCATGATCCGCGGCACGTTCGCGAACATCCGCCTGAAGAACGAGATCGTCGCCGCGGTCAACGACGGCAAGGTCGTCGAGGGCGGCTTCACCCGTGACTTCACGCAGCCCGGGGGCCCGCAGTCGTACATCTACGACGCGAGCCAGAACTACCAGGCGCAGGGCACCCCGCTCGTCGTCTTCGGCGGCAAGGAGTACGGCTCCGGTTCGTCGCGCGACTGGGCGGCCAAGGGCACGAGCCTGCTGGGCGTCAAGGCGGTCATCACCGAGAGCTTCGAGCGCATCCACCGCTCGAACCTCATCGGCATGGGCGTCGTGCCGCTGCAGTTCCCCGCCGGTGAGAGCTGGAGCTCGCTCGGCCTCGACGGCACCGAGATCGTGTCGATCACGGGCCTCGAGCAGCTGAACGAAGGCGTCACGCCGAAGACGGTGAAGGTCGTCGCCGAGCCGAGCGAGTTCTCGCCCGAGGGCAAGCAGACCGTCGAGTTCGACGCGGTCGTCCGTATCGACACCCCCGGTGAGGCGGACTACTACCGCAACGGCGGCATCCTGCAGTACGTGCTGCGTTCGCTGGTCTGACCCGGTTGTCAAGAGGACCCCGGCTCCGCGTGGAGTCGGGGTCCTCTCGCATGCGGGCACGTAGACTCCTGTCATGAGTCTTCTCGAGGGAATTTCCGGTCCGCGCGACCTCGATCGGTTCTCGAGCGAGGAGCTCCACGTCCTCGCAGATGAGATCCGGACCTTCCTGGTCGAGAACGTCTCGCGCACCGGTGGACACCTCGGTCCGAACCTCGGCGTCGTCGAGCTGACGATCGCCCTGCACCGCGTCTTCGACTCCCCGAACGACCCCATCATCTTCGACACCGGTCACCAGTCCTACGTCCACAAGCTGCTCACCGGTCGTCAGGACTTCTCGAAGCTGCGCTCCCGCGGGGGGCTCGCCGGCTACCCGCAGCGCTCCGAGAGCCCGCACGACGTCGTCGAGTCCTCGCACGCCTCGAGCTCGCTCAGCTGGGCCGACGGGGTCTCCCGCGCCCTCACGGTGACCGGCCGCAAGGATCGCCACGTCGTCGCCGTCGTGGGCGACGGATCGCTGACCGGCGGGATGACGTGGGAAGCGCTCAACAACATCTCCGACGACAACGACCGCAACCTCGTCATCGTCGTCAACGACAACGGTCGCTCGTACGCGCCGACCATCGGCGGCATGGCGCGCTACCTCAACCGCGTCCGCACGGCCGACAGCTACAAGACACTGCGACAGAGTTCCGCGCACGTCTCCCGGCTGCTCGGACCCATCGGCCGCGCGGTCTACCGCGGCGTACGCGGCGGCACCCACGGTTTCCTGTCGCGCTTCACCAACAACGTGGCGCTGTACTCCAACCTCGACATCAAGTACCTCGGCCCCGTCGACGGACACGATCTGGATGCGATGGAGGAGACGCTCCGCCTCGCGAAGGAGTACGGCGCGCCCGTCATCGTGCACGCCATCACCGACAAGGGGCGCGGGTTCGAGCCGGCGCGGCGTGACGAGGCCGACCAGTTCCACGCGGTCGGCAAGATCGATCCGGTCACGGGGGAGCCGATCGGGTCCTCGGATGCCGTCGCCTGGACGGACGTCTTCTCCGAGGCGCTCGTGGCCGCCGGGGAGCGCCGGGACGACATCATCGCGATGACCGCTGCGATGCTGCGGCCCACGGGCCTGCAGGAGTTCGCGCAGCGGTTCCCGAAGCGGGTCTACGACGTCGGCATCGCCGAGCAGCACGCCGTCGCCTCGGCCGCGGGGCTCGCCTTCGGCGGGCTCCACCCCGTCGTGGCGATCTACGCCACCTTCATGAACCGTGCCTTCGACCAGGTCATGATGGACGTCGCCCTGCACAAGGCCGGGGTCACCTTCGTCCTCGACCGCTCAGGCGTCACCGGTCCCGACGGTCCCAGCCACCACGGCATCTGGGACCTCGCGATGCTCCAACTGGTGCCGGGAATCCGGATCGCCGCCCCCCGCGACGCCGAACGGCTCCGTGAGCTCTTCGACGAGGCGGTCACCGTCGAGGACGCCCCGACGGTGGTGCGCTTCCCGAAGGGATCGGTCCCCGACGCGCTCGACGCGGTCGAGCGTCTCGCGGACGGCTCGGACGTGCTGTATCGCAGCGGCGCGGAGGACGTCCTCATCGTGGGCATCGGACCGATGGCGCACATGGCGGTCGAGGTCGCCGAGCGGCTGCGGGCGCAGGGAATCGGCTCGACGGTCATCGACCCTCGGTGGGCCGTTCCCATCCGCCCTGCCGTCGTCGAGCTCGCGGCATCCCATCGCCTCGTGATCACGATCGAGGACGGCATCCGCGTCGGGGGTGTCGGGACGCGCGTGCGCCAGGTGCTGCGCGAAGCGGGGGTCTCGACGGCGGTCGACGAGCTGGGCCTCCCCGACGAGTTCATCGACCACGCGACCCGCGAGCAGATCCTGGTCGATGCCGGGCTGACGGCCTCGAAGATCGCGCAGGACGTCGTCGCACAGGTGCTCGGCACCCGCGTGCCCGTCGCCCGCCAGTCGACGGACGACGCGGTGTGGAAATCGCACGAGGTCGAACTGCGCGGTCCGACCGATGCGGGTTCCGACTGACCGCGTGACAGCATGGAGGGATGCAGACACGGCAGCATCCCGGTGATGAGAACCTGAGTCGAGAGGATGCCGCGGCTCGGGCATCCGTCATCGTCGTCGACACGATCGAGGTCGACCTCGACGTCCGGTCGGCCACCGATGCGTCACGCGAGGACTTCGCCACCCAGAGCACGCTGCGCTTCCGCGCGTCGTCCTCGGAGACCTGGGTCGACTTCCTCGGGGTCTCGGTCGAGGAGGTCGAGGTCAACGGTGCGCAGCATCCGGTGGACTGGGACGGCGCGCGGATCCGTCTCACCGGGCTCACCGAAGAGAACACGGTCCGTATCCGAGCGCGCGGTCGGTACAGCCGGTCGGGTGAGGGCCTCCATCGGTTCACCGACCCGGTCGACGGTGCGGTCTACCTCTACACGCAGTACGAACCGGCCGACAGCCGCCGCGTCTACCCCTGCTTCGAGCAGCCGGATCTCAAGGCGCGGTGGACTTTCCACATCACCGCCGCGGCGGACGGCGTCATCCTCTCCGGCGGCGCGGAGGTCGCCCGCGCGGAGGTCGAGGGCGGCGTGCGGGTGTCGTTCGCCGAGACGCCGCCGCTGTCGAGCTACGTCACCGCCGTCGCCGTCGGTCCCTACCACCGCGTCGATGGTGCCTGGCAGGGGGATCGCCAGAGCGTCGACCTCGGTGTGCTCGTCCGGGCATCCCTCGCTGAGCATCTCGACGCCGACGAGATCCTCGACATCACCCGCCGCGGGCTCGCCTTCTTCACGACAGCGTTCGATCAGGACTACCCGTGGGGCAAGTACGACCAGATCTTCGTCCCTGAATACAACCTCGGCGCGATGGAGAACCCCGGACTCGTCACTTTCACCGAGGCGTACGTCTTCCGCGGAGCAGCGACGGCCGCGCAGCGCGAGGCGCGGTCCAACACGATCCTCCACGAGATGGCGCACATGTGGTTCGGGGACCTCGTGACGATGCGGTGGTGGGACGATCTGTGGCTCAAGGAATCGTTCGCCGACTTCATGGGGACGCGTGCCAATGTGGCGACCGGACTCCACCCGGATGCCTGGGTCACGTTCGCGAGCCGGCGGAAGGGCTGGGCGTACGTCCAGGATCAGCTGCCGACGACGCACCCCATCGTCGCGGACATCCCCGACCTCGAGGCGGCCAAGCTCAACTTCGACGGCATCACCTACGCCAAGGGCGCCTCGGTGCTGAAGCAGCTCGTCGGGTTCGTGGGGGAGGACGCGTTCTTCCGCGGGGCGCAGCGGTACTTCGCGACGCACGCCTACGGCAACACGACCCTCGAAGACCTGCTGGCCGCGCTCGAGGACGCGTCGGGTCGCGACCTCCGGTCCTGGAGCGCGGCATGGCTCGAGACGACCGGGCTGCCGACGCTGACCGTCGAGCGCGGCCCTCTGGCGGTCGTGCAGGATGTCGTGCGACCGCATGCGGTCCGCGTCGGTCTGTGGGACGACGAGGCGGGCCGTCTCGTCGCGCGTGGCGACGTCGCCGTCGACCTGTTCGCTGAACGCACCGTCGTCGATGCGCCTGTCCTCCCCGACACGGCTCTGGTGATCGCCAACGTCGACGACCGCTCCTATGCCAAGGTGCGTCTCGATGACCCATCGCTCGCGGCCGTCACGGCGGGCCTCTCTTCCATGCCCGACGCGGTCGCCCGAGGCGTCGTCTGGGCAGCGCTGTGGAATGCGGTGCGGGACGGGGAACTCGCGGCATCCCGCTATCTCGAGATCGCGGCGGACCACGCCCCCCGCGAGTCGCACCCGGCATTGCTGAATGATGTGCTCGCTCACGCTGCCTTCGCGATCCGTCATTACGTGTCGGACGTCGAGCAGTCGTCGACCGCGTGGCTGGAGGGAGCTTGGCACGCCATGGCGACGGCGGACGCCGGGTCCGACGCGCAGCTCATCTGGGCACGAGCAGTGGGTGTGGCCGCCGAACTGTCCGGGGACCGCGCGGCCGAGATGTCGGCGATCCTGGCAGGGGAGGCACCGGCACCGGCGGGTCTCCCGCTCGATCCCGACCTCCGGTGGGGATGGCTCTTCGGTCTCGCTGCCTCCGGCCACGCGGATGCCACGCGGATCGACGCGGAAGCGAAGCGGGATGCGACCGCCTCGGGCCGCACGGCGCGTCTGGCAGCGCTCGCGGCCCGGCCGGAGGCATCCGTCCGTCGCGACGCGTGGCGGGCAGCATGGGACGACGAGACGTTGACGAACGACCACCTCGATGCCACCATCCGTGGCGCGCGAGCAGGGGACACCCGTGATCTCGTGGCAGAGTTCGACGTCGACTACTTCGAGCGGATCCTCCCGGCCTGGCGCTCTCGCAGCATCGAGATCGCCGCGCGTCTCGTGCGCGGCCTCTTCCCGGCCATGGACGACACCTCGGCGGTCGACGCGTGGCTCGACGCCCACACCGACTCACCCGGCTCGCTCCGACGCATCGTGATCGAGCAGCGCGACCACCTCGCGCGCGATCTCCGAGTTCGCGCGGCTCAGGCGCAGCTCACCCAGCACTGACGGACGCGAACGGCCCCCGGGGACACCCCGGGGGCCGTTCGCGTCTGTGCGTGCGTCAGACGATGCCGCGGATCGGCGGGTGGTGGAACGTGTCGCCGAAAACGCGTTCGCTGGCGCCCTCGCGGTCGAGGTACGGCGTGGCTCCGCCGTCGATGAACGGCCAGCCGGCGCCCAGGACGAGGCAGAGATCGATGTCCTCGACCTCGGGCACGACACCCTCGTCGAGCATGAGCTTGATCTCCTGCGCGAGGCCGTCCTGCACGCGGCGGAGGATCTCTCCGGCGGATGCCGGTGTCGATCCCGTCGCCTTCTTCGCGACCTTCTCGGCAGTCTTCGTGAACCCGGTCACGCGACCGCCCTTGTCCTTCTCGACGACCTCGTCCAGCGCGGCGAGCTCGTGGAAGTTCTCATTCGCGTAGAACCGGTCGGGGAAGGCACGGACCATCGTGTCCTGCACGTGTGCGGCGACCTTCCAGCCGACCAGGTCGATGAGCTGGAACGGTCCCATGGGCAGCCCGAGCGGCGCGAACGCCTTTTCGACGTCCACGACGGGCGTGCCCTCGTAGACGGCCCGGGCCGCCTCGCCCATCACCTTGGCGAGCAGGCGGTTCACGACGAACCCGGGTGCATCGGCGGTGAGTACCGCGTTCTTGCCGAGTCCCTTGGCGACGACGAACGCCGTCGAGAGGGCGGCGTCCGACGTCTGCGGCGTCTTCACGACCTCGATGAGAGGCATGACCGCGACCGGGTTGAAGAAGTGGAAGCCGACCAGACGCTCGGGGTGCGCGAGCTTCGCGCCGATCTCCTCGACCGACAGCGACGACGTGTTGGTCGCGAGGATGGCGTCGTCGGCCACGACGGCCTCGATCTCGGCGAAGACGGACTGCTTCACCCCGACCTCCTCGAAGACCGCCTCGATGACGAAGTCGCAGTCGGCGTACGCGGACTTGTCGGTCGTCCCGGTCACGAGGGCGCGCAGCTTGTTGGCAGTGTCGCCGTCGAGGCGGCCCTTCGCCTCGAGGGTGCCGATCTCGTCGTGGATGTACGCGACGCCCTTGTCGACGCGCGCCTGATCGAGGTCCGTGATCAGCACGGGCACCTGGAGCTTGCGCACGAACAGCAGTGCGAACTGGCTGGCCATGAGGCCCGCGCCGATGACGCCCACCTTCGTGACCTTCTTCGCGAGCGCCTTGTCGGGCGCACCGACGGGACGCTTCGCCCGCTTCTGCACCAGGTCGAACGCGTACATGGACGCCGCGAACTGATCGCCCGTCACGAGTGAGGCGAGTGCCTCGTCCTCGCGCGCGAACCCCTCCGCCTTCGTGCCGCTCTTGGCCTTGTCGAGCAGGTCGAGCGCGACGTAAGGGGATCGGGGCACCGTCCCGATCTTCGACTCGAGCATCCCGCGGGCCAGTTTGATCGCGATGGGCCACTTGGTGAGTCGCTCGATCTTCCCGGGGGCGTTCCTGCGCTCGACCTTGACGGTCCCGCCGAGCACGCCGTCGGCCCACCGCAGCGACGACTCGAGGTAGCTCGACGCGGGGAAGATGGCGTCCATGATCCCGAGGTCGAAGGCCTGTTGCGGCTTCAGGACGCGGTTCTGCTTCAGCGGGTTCGAGATGACGACCTCGAGGGCGTTCTCGATGCCGATCAGGTTCGGCAGGAGGTAAGCGCCGCCCCAGCCGGGGATGATCCCGAGGAAGACCTCCGGCAGCGCGATCGCGGCGGCGGAGGCATCCACGGTCCGATAGGTGGAGTTGAGGGCGATCTCCAGGCCACCGCCCAGGGCGAGCCCGTTCACGAAGGCGAACGACGGGACCCCGAGGTCGGACAGCTTGCCCAGTACGTGGTGACCGAGCTGCGCGATCAGTCGCGCGTTCTCGACGGAGCCGACGTTGCTGACCTCGCTGAGGTCGGCGCCGGCGGCGAGGATGTACTGCTTGCCCGTGATGCCGACGGCCTGGATCTCGCCGGCGCGCGCCCGAGCGGCGAGGGTGTCGAGGGTGGCGCCCAGGGCGGTCAACGTCGCAGGCCCCAGCGTGTTGGGACGGGTGTGATCGCGGCCGTTGTCCAGCGTGATCAGGGCGAGCACCTTGCCGCTGGCGAGAGTGACGTCGCGCACCGGCGAGTTCGTCACGACCTCGCTGTCGGAAAGCGCGAGCAGGGGCGAGAAGTCGATCTGGTCGTAGTTCGTCATCGTCGGCGGCCTCACTTCTTCTTCTTGCCGTTGTAGTGCGGGTTCTCCCAGATGACGGAGCCGCCCTGGCCGAGTCCCACGCACATGGCCGTGAGGCCGTAGCGAACGTCGGGGCGCTCGGCGAAGTGGGCCGCCAGCTGGATCATGAGACGGACGCCGGATGCCGCGAGCGGGTGCCCGAGCGCGATCGCACCGCCCCAGGGGTTGACGCGCGGGTCGTCGTCGGCGATGCCGAAGTGGTCGAGGAGCGAGATGACCTGCACGGCGAACGCCTCGTTCAGTTCGAAGAGGCCGATGTCGTCGATGGTCAGGCCCGCCTTCTTCAGGGCCTTCTCCGTGGAGGGGATGGGTCCGATGCCCATGATCTCGGGCTGGACGCCCGCGAACGCGAACGAGACGAGCCGCATCTTGGGGGCGAGCCCCAGCTCCTTGACGGCACCGCCGCCGGCGAGCAGCGACATCGTCGCCCCGTCGGTGAGCGGCGACGAGGTGCCGGCCGTGACCCGTCCGTGCGGACGGAACGGCGTCTTCAGTGCGGCGAGGGCGGCCATCGTCGTCTGCGGGCGCCGGCCTTCGTCCTCGGTCGCGAGGCCCCAGGCCCCGGCGGCATCCTTCACCGCGACGGACACGAGGTCGGGCTGGAATTTGCCCGCTTCGTAGGCTGCCTGCGCCTTGTGCTGGCTGAGCATGCCGAAGCGGTCGGACCGCTCCTTCGTGAGCTGCGGGTAGCGGTCGAAGATGCGCTCAGCCGTGACGCCCATGTTCAGCGCACCGGGATCGACCATCTTCTCGGCGACGAATCGCGGGTTCGGGTCGGCGTTGCCGCCGATCGGATAGTGGCCCATGTGCTCCACACCCCCCGCGAGGGCGACGTCGTACATGCCGACGCCGATCGATGCCGCCATCGTCGTCACGCTCGTCATGGCGCCCGCGCACATGCGGTCGATGGCGAAGCCCGGAACGGTCTGGGGGAGCCCTGCGAGGATTGCCACCGATCGACCGAGGGTCAGTCCCTGCTCGCCGGTCTGGCTCGTCGCGGCGATCGCGACGTCGTCGACCCGCTCAGCCGGAACACCGGGGTTCCGCTCCATCAGACCGATCGTCGCCTTCACGGCGAGGTCATCGGCGCGGGTGTTCCAATACATGCCCTTCTCGCCGGCGCGCCCGAACGGGGTGCGCATTCCGTCGACGAAATAGACGTCCGAAAGCTCGGCCACACTGCCTCCAAAGATTGGGTTCCCACCCAGCCTAGAGAGGCCCGTAAGCCGCGAAAATCGGTTGGTTCGAACCTACGAAGCGGGCTCGGATGCCGCGTCGGGGCTCTGCACGGAATCGACAAACGCCGCGGCGATCACCTGTGCGGTCTGTTCAATCTGCCAGGCGCGCGCACCGAGGTCGGTCAGCGCTTCGCCGACCGACTCCGCCGTGACCTCGGCGGGAGGATTCCAGGCGACACGACGCAGGAGATCGGGCGTGAGGAGGTTCTCGGTCGGCATGCCCAGTTCTTCGGCACGCGCATCGACGAGAGGCTTGGCGGTCTTCAGCCGCGCATCGGCCGCGGGGTTGCGATCCGCCCAGGCACGCGGCGGCGGCATCCCGTCGCCGGGACCGCGCTCGGAGGGAAGCGCGGGGTCGGCGCGCCCCGCCTCGATCGCGGCCCACCAACGGTCGAGCTGGCTGCGGCTCGCGCGACCGGTGAAGTCCTTGACCCGTGCAAGATCCTGCTTCGAGGCGGGATCGGCGATGACGGCGGCGACGAGGGAACGGTCGGGAACGAGCCGCCCCGGAGAGACGTCCTCTTCGCGGGCGTACTCCTCCCGCGCCGTCCACAGCGCCCGGGCCACGGCCAACGCGCGACGACCGCGGACGGTGTGCAGTCCGCTCAGGCGACGCCACGGCTCTTCGCGAGCGGGTTTGGGTGCGCGAGTGCGCACGGCCTCGAACTCCTCGTCGGCGATGGCGACCTTGTCCTGTGCCACCAGCTCCGCCGCGAGGGCGTCGCGGACGTCGATCAGGTGCAGCACATCGAGCGCGGCGTACTCGAGCCATCCCTGCGGCAGGGGCCGCGTCGACCAATCCGCTGCGGAGTGGGCCTTGGCGAGAGTGATTCCCAGCGTCTGCTCGACCACCGCTCCCAAACCGACGCGCTCATGCCCGAGGAGGCGGGCTGCGAGTTCGGTGTCGAAGATCCGGGGCGGCTCGAGGCCTGCCTCGCGGAGAGACGGCAGATCCTGGCTCGCGGCGTGGAGCACCCACTCCTCGTCGCCGATCGCCGCCTGCAGCGCCGACAGAGCGCCGATCGCCGGGGGGTCGAAGAGGACCACCTCGCTCCCGCGCCGGTACACCTGGATCAGGTAGGCGCGTTGCGAGTACCGGAACCCGGATGCCCGCTCCACATCGACGGCGACGGGACCGTGCCCGGCTGCCAGGCGCGACGCTGCGGCCGCCGCCGTTTCCTGATCGGCGATGACCTCGTATTCAGCCACGTGTACTCCGCTGCCCGCCGAACACGGCGATGTTCTCCGAACCCGGGGGAAGACCTGCCAACATGCAGACCAACTCGCCCCAGGCATCCATATGACTGGCGAGGTCTCCCTCGGGGGACCACGATGCGCGGAGCTCGATCTGCGCACCGTCGCCCTCCGCGGCCAGCGTTCCGAACCCCTTCGAGAGGGTCTTCGTCGCTGTGCCGGATGCCGCATGGAACGTCGCTCCGCGTGCGGCGAGGGCGTCGACCAGCCAAGACCAGGCTACGTCCGCCAGGAGGGGATCGGTGCCGATCTCCGGCTCGAGCGGTGCCTGCGCGAAACAGACGATCCGCCAGGGACCGCCCCAGGCATCCGGTTCGGACTCGTCGTGGAGGATGACGATGCGTCCCGTGCCGTACATCGACTCGCCGTCGTCCTCGGGACGCACGTCTCCGGCGAAGGCGATGGCGTCGGGGGCGAGCGAGGACGGTGCGGCGATCTCGCGCACCACAAAGTCGTCGCGGAAACGCAGGCCGCGCAGCTCGTCGCCGACGGCGAGGAATTCCGGCGTCCCGGACGGGGGTTCGGTCACGGCGACAGACTAGAGTGAGGGCACCATGAAGGCTTCCAGGCGCGCCGTCCCCGACGACGCCCGATCGGGAACCGTCGTCGCGGTCCGCAGCACGGTCGTCGCGCTGGCCACGGCGTTCATCAGCGCCACGGGACTGCTCGCCCTTCTCGCCGGACGTGTCGCGCGTCGCGTCGTGACCCCGGGCGGACGGGCACCGGACACCTCGATCGTGGACGTCGACACCGCCGCGCAGACCATCACGCTGTCGCGGTCGGCCGACACCGTCCTGCCGGGACGGTACGGACTGTTCACGACGGGGACGCAGTCCTACGTGAAGGTCGGCACGGTCCTCTCGACCCGAGCGCAGTCCGTCACGCGCAAACTCCTGACGCAGATCGATGAGAGCGACCGCATCACGTCGGCCGCCGCCTTCAGCGGGTGGTACTTCTCCGAGCCCGGGGAGCTCCATCTGCCGTTCGAGGACGTCGCGGTCTCGACGTCGCTCGGCTCGTGCCCGGCGTGGGTCTTCCCGGCAGATGTGCCCACGGACCTCTGGGCGATCCACATCCACGGGCGCGGCACCACGCGTTCCGAGACTCTCCGCGGCGTCCCGGCTTTCCATGCCGCGGGCATCACATCGATGCTCACGTCCTACCGGAACGACGGGGACGCCCCGCGGAGCAGGGGAGGGGCCTCGGCCCTCGGGGCGACGGAATGGCGCGACATCGACCGGGCGATCGGTCACGCGCGCCGCTCCGGCGCGCGGCGCATCGTGCTCGTCGGCTGGTCGATGGGCGGGGCGATCGCCCTGCAGCTCGCCGTGAACTCGGCGCATCGGGACCGCATCGTGGGACTCGTCCTCGACTCGCCGGTCGTCGACTGGCGACAGGTGCTCACTCATCACGCCGGACTCATGGGCATTCCGAACCCGCTCACCCGTGCGGCTCTCGAGGCGCTGGCGCAGCGATGGGCGGCACCCCTCACGGGGGCGGCGGATCCGATTCCCTGGGACCGTCTCGACGTCCTCACGCGGGCCGACGAACTCGTCGCGCCCACCCTGATCCTCCACAGCGACGCGGATGATTTCGTCCCCGTCGGTGCGTCACGCGCACTGCGAGATCTCCGGCCGGAACTCGTCGACCTCGAGGAGTTCGAGGGAGCGCGGCACACGAAGCTCTGGAACTACGACGAGGAGCGCTGGACGTCTCGCATCCGCGACTGGCTCGTCGCGCAAGGCCTCAGCGGCGACGGAGCCTCAGGTAGCTGAAGCCGTCGTCGTCGATGAGGACGCCCGCCGGTGACGTGTCGATGGGGCGCCGCAGCGGCAGGAACGGCCCCGCCGTGGGAACCAGGTGCGGCGCGGCCGTCACGCAGTACTCGTCGATGAGGTCGTCGTCCGCGAACTGCGCGGCCAGCATGGGTCCGCCTTCGCAGACGATGTGACGCAGGCCCCGCCCGGTGAGGGCGGACAGGATGCCGGTGGCCGACATCCGCCCGCCGTGCGCGGGGACGCGCAGCACCGTGATCCCGCGCTCGACCTGCGGGGCCTCGGCCCCCTCCGGCATCACGAGGAGGACCTGATCGTCCGGCCCGTCGGGATCGGGGTCGAGCCGGTGGCCGGCGAGATCGCCGGAGCCGGTGATGATGGCCAGTCGGGATCGCCGGGGGAGCAGGTACCCCTCGGCGCGCACGGTCTGTGCGCCGACGATGATGGCATCGGCGCTCGCGCGGATCACCCCGAGGATCGCCCGGTCGGCGCGATTGGTGAGGGTGTCGCTGGTCCCGTCCGGGCCTACCGCTGACCCGGTCAACGAGGTGATCATGTTGAGCCGCACCCAGTCCTCGCGGGGCGGTGCGTAGCGGTCGGCGATCCAGCGGCGGCCGTCGGGGCTCGCGGCATCCACTCGCTCACCCGCGGTCGGGAGCACCTCTGTCAGCCACACGAGCCCATCCTCCCACGTACGGTCGCCGCGGCGAGGGGTGCCGTGCCGGCGGCTAGGCTTGACGGGTGCCTGTGACCTCCTCCGGAACCACTCATCTGAGCGAACGCGATCCGAAGGTGAGCGGAGCCGAGATGGTCGCTGCACTCGTGCCGCCTCCGCAGTTCGACGAGGCCACGTTCGCGACGTATCGAGCGGATGAGGCGTACCCCTCGCAGCAGGACGCGAAGGACCTGCTCGAGACCTTCAGCTCGGGTCGTTCCGCCGCCGCGGCCCGCGGCGGCTTCTTCCGTCGCGCCAAGCGCGAGGCCCCGATGAAGCCGGGGGTCTACCTCGACGGCGGGTTCGGTGTCGGCAAGACCCACCTTCTGGCGGCGATCTACCACGCGATGCCGGCTCGCCGGAAGTACTTCGGCTCGTTCATCGAGTACACGGCCCTCGTCGGTGCGCTCGGGTACCAGAAGACGGTGGAGCTGTTCCGCGGCGCCGACCTCCTCTGCATCGACGAGTTCGAGCTAGACGACCCGGGCGACACGATGGTGATGACGCGGCTGATCGCCGAGCTGGTGCCGACCGGGACCAAGCTCGCCGCGACGTCGAACACGCCGCCGAACGCCCTCGGCGAAGGACGATTCGCGGCACAGGACTTCCTCCGCGAGATCCAGGCGATGTCCGAGCACTTCCAGACGATCCGGATCGACGGCACCGACTACCGTCAGCGCGCCGTCGACGGGCACGCCGTCGTTCTCGACGACGCCGCCTACGAGAGCGCCGTGACGGATGCCGCGGCATCCACCCTCGTCTCCGATGACGACTTCTCGGGGTTCATCCGTCACCTGGCGTCGGTGCACCCGTCCCGGTACATCCGCCTCATCGAGGACGTCGGGACGATCGGGCTCCGGGACGTCGTCGGGTTCGACGACCAGGCTGCGGCGCTGCGCTTCGTCGCGTTCGTCGACCGTGCGTACGACGCGCAGATCCCCATCAGGGCGACGGGCGTCTCGCTCGATTCGGTGTTCCGCGAGGACATGCTCGCCGGTGGGTACCGCAAGAAGTATCTCCGCGCCGTCTCGCGCCTGGTCGCTCTCACCCATTCGTAAGCGGGGTGAGGTGTTTCTCGCGGGCACGGGAAACCTGATGTTTACCTTCTCGGCACCCTCGTAACGAGCGCGAAACACCCGTGCGCCGTCGGGCGAAACCGCGGACCTCGACACTGGGGGCACCCGACGCTACACCTGCGTCCCTGCAGAGAGGTTCCCTTCGAGATGGATCAAGGCAACACCGCATTCATACTCATCGCGGCCGCACTAGTCCTGCTGATGACCCCAGGTCTCGCGTTCTTCTACGGCGGCCTCGTCAAGGCGAAGAGCGTCATCAGCATGATGATGATGTCCTTCGGCGCACTCGGCCTCATCGGGGTCCTGTGGGTGCTCTACGGCTACGCGATCGCCTTCCCGGGCAGCAGCGGCACCCTCGCGCCGTGGTCCATCGACGGCGGCGCCCTGGGTCTGACCAACGTCCTCGAGCTGACCGAGGGTGCGGATTACCCGACGCTGGCGTTCGTCGCCTTCCAGGCCACCTTCGCGATCATCACCGTCGCTCTGGTCTCGGGCGCGATCGCCGACCGTGCCAAGTTCGGTGCGTGGATGATCTTCGCGGGTGTCTGGGCGACGGTGGTCTACTTCCCGGTCGCCAGTTGGGTGTTCAACTTCGGCCTGGGCGATGACGGCAAGTTCGAGTACGGCGGCTGGATCACCCACGGCCTGCAGGACGTCTTCGGCGTGGGCGTCATCGACTTCGCCGGTGGTACCGCGGTCCACATCAATGCCGGTGCCGCAGCCCTCGCCCTCGCCCTCGTCCTCGGCAAGCGCGTCGGCTTCCAGAAGGGCGTTCACGTCCCGCACAACCCGCCGTTCGTCCTCCTCGGCGCCGGCCTCCTGTGGTTCGGCTGGTTCGGCTTCAACGCCGGCTCGGAGCTCGCGGCCGACAACACCGCCGCACTCGCTTTCGTCAACACGATCGCTGCTCCTGCCGCGGCCCTGCTCGGGTGGCTCGTCGTAGAGAAGATCAAGGACGGCAAGCCGACGTCCGTCGGCGCGGCCTCCGGTGCCGTGGCGGGTCTCGTCGCGATCACCCCGGCGTGCGGAAACCTCGACCCGGTGTGGGCGATCGTCCTCGGTCTCGTCGCCGGCGCCGTCTGCGCCTTGGCTATCGAGCTGAAGTACAAGCTCGGCTTCGACGACTCGCTCGACGTCGTCGGCATCCACCTCGTCGGCGGTCTCATCGGAACGCTCTACCTCGGCTTCTTCGCCCGCGGCACCGGCCTGTTCATGGGCGGCGACGCGTCGCAGCTCATCGTCCAGGCGATCGCAGCGATCGCCGTGCTGGCCTACTCGTTCGTGCTCGCCTTCGTCATCGGGTTCGCGATCGAGAAGACCATCGGCTTCCGCGTCAAGAACGAGGACGAGATCGCCGGCATCGACACGGTCGTGCACGGTGAGGCCGGCTACGTCCTGGAGGACGCCAAGGCCTGAGCTGTCACAACACACGGAGGGCGTCGCGGGATTACCCGCGGCGCCCTTCGTCGTCGTTTCGGGGAGCGGTGTCAAGGCCCTCCGGCCGTTAGCTTCCGATTTCGTAGCGTCCGCGTCATGCGCCACATCGACACCGCATCGATAGACACCGATCTGCCCGTCATCGTCCGGCTCGCGGAGCTGGCGGCTCTGGTGTACGCAGCTCCGGGACTGCACGTCCGCTGGTCCGAGGGGCCGCAGAAGGATGCCGCCTGCTCGAGTGTGGACACCGAGAGCGGGCTTCGACTCCCGGGCCTCTCGGTGAATCCGCTGGACGCAGAGGCTTGGTGGACGCGGCCGCTCGAGGACTGGCTGGCGCGTCAGCTGTCGCAGTATCGGCACCTGGCAGCGGAGAACCCGGAGCGGATCGCCTGGGTTCTCCGAGGCGACCACGTCGGACGCGGTCCCGATTGCGAGCCGCTGATCGCGGACGCGGAGCCCGTCGCCATCCTCGATCCGGCCCTGCTCGACGAGGCGGCTCGGCGGTACGCGGCCGCGTTCGACGCCGGTCGCGGACCGGAGGACTGATCGTGGCATCGGCATCCCAGTGGTCCGAAGACCGGCCCGGGTTCTTCCGACTCACCGTCGCCACGACCAATTGCTACCTCGTGAAGGCTCCGGACGGCGTCACGCTCGTCGACGGAGGGCTCCCGGCCACCGGCCGCGTGCTGGACGAGCTCCTGCGTCACCTCGGGCTGACGCGGCGGGACATCGATGCGGTTCTTCTCACTCACGGGCATTTCGACCACGTCGGGCTCGCACGCGGGCTGCGATCGGACGGCGTCCCCGTCCACGTCCATCCCGGGGATCGGCGCTTGGCCCGTCATCCGTACAGCTACCGCCCCGCGGTCGCCCGCGTGCCCTACCTGTTCGGGCACCCCGGCGGGCTCCCCTTCATCGGACGGATGGCGATGGCGGGCGCTCTCGCGGTCAGGGGCGTCGACGCTCATCTTGCGATTCACGACGGCGAGACGGTCGATGTCCCGGGTCGTCCGACGGCATTGCATACGCCCGGGCATACCGACGGCCACTGCGCGTTCTTCTTCCCATCGCAGGACGTCCTCGTCTCCGGCGACGCCCTCGTGACCCTGGACCCGTACACCGGGATCGGCGGGCCGCAGATCGTTGCGGATGCGGCGACGGCGGACGCTGCGGCATCCATTCGCTCGCTGGACGTCCTCGAACGGACGGAGGCTGCCGTTGTTCTGCCCGGGCACGGGGCGCCCTGGACGCGGGGCATTGCGGCGGCGGTGCAGCGGGCTCGCATCGTCGGGCGTCACTGATTCGTTTCATCTCACGCTTGTGCGGCCGCGGAGCGCTGCCCTACGTTGATCGGGAAGCGCTTTCCCCTTCGATTCCGTCCAATGCTGGACGAGAAAGGACGACGATGTCCCGCATCCGTACGACCACCGCCTGGGCGGCCGCAGCCGTCTTCGCTGTTTCGCTGGTCGGCTGCAGTCCCGCCGCCTCCGACGCAGGCGGTACGTTCGATCCCGACGAGAAGGTCTCCCTCGATTTCGCGTGGTGGGGGAACGACGATCGCGCGGCCCGCTACGCGGATCTCATCGAGGCGTTCAACGAGGAACACCCCAACATCACCATCAAGACCACGTTCACGGACTTCCCGAGTTACTGGGAGCAGCGGCAGGTGGAGGCGGCGAGCGGCAGCCTGCCCGACGTCTTCCAGTTCTCGGACAGCTACCTGCGCCAGTACGGCGAGAGCGGAGCGATCCTCGACCTGAACGAGGTGGCCGATCAGATCGATTTCACGACGTTCGACGACAGCCTGCTCAGCACGGGACGGCTGGACGGCACGCAGTACTCTCTCCCGACCGGCTACAGCCTCTGGGCGAACTTCGTCAACGAAGACCTCCTGACGAAGAACGGTCTCGAGCTGCCCGCGGCGGGCTCTTCGTTCGATGAGTTCGACGCTTGGCTTGCCGAGGTCACCGAGAAGACGGGCGGCGACCCCTTCGGCGGGACCGACTACACCCAACGCATCCAGGTGCTCGAGCTGCAGCTCCGAGCCGCGGGGAAGGCGCTGTACACCGAGAAGGGCGAACTCGGTTTCACGAAGGACGAGTTGGCGGCCTTCTGGGAGTCGGGAGCCGCCCTGCGCGACGGCATCACGATCCCGCAGCAGCAGCTGGAGGAGATCAGCCCCATTTCCGGCTTCGGTTCGACCCGCACCCTGAGCGAGATGAGCTGGAGTAACTTCCTCGGCGGGTACCTGGCCGACTCCGGAGCATCGTCCATCGCCATCGTGGCGCCGCCGACGACGGATGCCGGAGCGAAGGACCTCTACCGTCAGGGCGGTCTGCAGGTCGCGATCTCCTCGCGGACGAAGCACCCCGAGGCCGCCGCGATCTTCCTCGACTTCGTGGTCAACAGCCCTGAGGCCGGGGAGATCTTCGGCACGACCCTCGGATTCCCGGCATCCAGCAGCAAGCTGACGGGCACGAAGCTCGAGGGCCCCGATCGGCAGGTCGCGGACTACATCGAGTCGGTGTCCGACCGGATCGGCGACGCTCCGCCGCCGGCTGTCGTGGGCTACGGCTCGCTGGAACAGAAGTTCTGGGATCTGGGTAAGGAGCTCGGACTGGGTACGAAGACGGTGGATGCCGCGGTGGAGGAGTTCTTCGCCGAAGCGGACGTGATCCTCAACAACTGACCGGATCCGCGGACGAGGGCTAGGGTGACGGCGTGACATCGCGCCTGATCTCCGCCCTCGTCCGCCTGTTCCGGCCGTCGCCCGACGCGGAGCCGTTGACAGGAACCGTGCGTGTGATGCCCGGTGACGTCCGGGACCTCCGCATCAGCTATCGGCCCGAGCCTGACGGCGATCCCGATGCGGGCGAGATCGTGTGGACCTGGGTTCCGTTCGACGAAGCCGACGGGCGTGGCAAGGATCGTCCGGTGCTCGTCATCGGCCAGCACGGTCGCGACCGGCTGTACGCGGTCCGCCTGACGAGCAAGCCACACGACCGCGACGGAGAGCATCTGGCGCTCGGACCGGGGGAGTGGGATGCCTCCGGCCGCCCCTCGTGGGTCGATCTCGGTCACCTCTACAGCGTCCCGCCGGGTGCGATGCGTCGCGAGGGAGCCGCCCTGGACCGTCGCCGCTTCGACCGCGTCACCGCTGCGCTGAAGGCCCGGTACGGCTGGTCGGTCTGAGGTGCGAGAACGACGAAAGCCCCCGGAAATCCGGGGGCTTCTCGGTGGGCGATGCCGGACTCGAACCGACGACCTCTTCCGTGTGAAGGAAGCGCGCTACCAACTGCGCCAATCGCCCGAATGACACTCGGGCCGATGACCGAGCATACCGGATGCGGCGCGTCCGACCGAACCGGTGAAGCCCTCGACGGCGAGACACGCGCGGGGCGGCGTCGGTTTTGCACTGGCGCAGGAATCGTCTAATGTTTAACGAGTGCCGGAGAGATCCGGAAAGAAATGCGGATGTAGCGCAGTGGTAGCGCATCACCTTGCCAAGGTGAGGGTCGCGAGTTCGAATCTCGTCATCCGCTCGAGTGTGGGGATCTTCCTCCGGGGAGATCGCGTCACGTGGGTCAAACCACACACGGTGGCGTGGCCGAGTGGCTAGGCAGCGGCCTGCAAAGCCGTCCACACGGGTTCGAATCCCGTCGCCACCTCCACTCACAACTCAACAGCCTTCACAGGCGCGATTGGCGCAGCGGTAGCGCGCTTCCCTGACACGGAAGAGGTCACTGGTTCGATCCCAGTATCGCGCACAGACAAACCCCCGGTCACCCCGGGGGTTTTTTGTTTCGCGGCGCGAGCTCGGTGCGGCCACCGCTGCAGCCGTGGCCACACCGAGGCCGATCAGCCGACGGCGTCGGCGCTCTCGGATTCCGGAAGCTCGTGCAGTCCGGCGGGGGAGTTGGCCGCCGTCATCAGACGGTCGATCCACTCGTGGTTGAGAGGGATGCGCGTGTCATGGCGCCGACGGAACGCCAGTCGGGCGGCGCGGTTCATCCAGACCGTCGTGCGTCCCGCGCCTTCACCGGCGGCACGCGACCAGGTGAAGAGGAACGCCTCCCCTCGGCGGAGCTTGGCGTAGATGACCGCCTCGAGGTGGACGAGTGTCCGGTCGTCGATGTCGAATCGCGTCGTGGCGTTGTAGGAGAGGAGTCCCATGGAACCGACCCAGGTCTAGGCGTACAGAGAGGGTGGAGCTGCGGTCTCCTCGGACATCCTCTCACCCCGAGGCGATCGATCATGCGCATCCGCCGATGACACGTCGTCGTCATCCCACGCTGACAGACTGACCGCATGACCACCGCTCGGATCGTCACCCTCTTCGTCGTCGCCGCCGTCGCCGAGATCGGCGGCGCGTGGCTGATCTGGCAGGCCGTGCGGGAGAACCGCGGATGGTGGTTCGCGCTGCTGGGGATCGTCGCGCTAGGGGCCTACGGATTCGTCGCCGCGTTCCAACCCGATGCGAACTTCGGGCGGGTGCTCGCAGCCTACGGAGGTGTTTTCATCGCGGGCTCCCTGGCGTGGGGGATCGTCGTCGACGGGTTCCGTCCGACGCTCTGGGACTACGTCGGATCGGCGATCGCCCTCGTCGGGGCCGCGATCATCATCCTGGCGCCGGTCGTCACCGACGCCGGAGAGGCGTGATCGCGACCCCGCGACATCTCAGGGGACGATGACGGCGCGGCCTCGGACGTCACCGGCTGCCAGAGCCTCGTAGGCCTTCGGCCCGTCGTCGAGGGAGTACCGCTGGACCTCGACGCCGACCTGACCCGAACGGGCGAGGTCGAGGACCTCCACCAGTTCGCTGCGCGAGCCCCAGTAGGGGATGCGGAGCGCGGCGTCGTAGGCGATGGATCCGAAGCCGACATGCGCGGTTCCGCCGCCGATGCCGACGATCGTGACATCGGCATCGAGGGCCGCGGCCCCGACGGCGGTCGCGATCGTCGGTTCTGCGCCGACGAAATCGAACACGGCGTTCGCCCCGAGGCCGCCGGTGAGCTCGCGGATCCGAGACACGGCGTTCTCGTCGCTCATGACGGCGTGGTGTGCGCCGACCTCGCGCGCGAGGTCGAGCTTCTCCTCGCTCACGTCGAGCGCGATGACCGTCGCTGCCGACACGGCGCGGAGGATCTGGATCGCGACGTGGCCCAGGCCACCGGTCCCGATCACGACGGCGGTGGTTCCCGCTCCGAGCTTCGGGAGCGAGGTCTTGATCGCGTGGTAGGGCGTCAAGCCGGCATCCGTCAACGACACGTTCTGCACGGGATCGAGGTCGCCGAGCGGCACGAGGTGCCGGGCGCTGTCGACGATCATGTATTCCGCCATCGATCCGGGAGCGCCGAGGCCCGGGGGCATGATCCCCTCGGCCTGCGCATTCGTGCAGTAGTTCTCTTTGCCCTGCGCGCAGTTGCGGCAGCGGCCGCATCCCCACGGTCCGTACACCGCGACCGCGTCGCCGACCTGCAGGTGCTCCACGCCCTCGCCGAGCTCCTCGACGATGCCGGCGCCCTCGTGTCCGAGGGTGAGCGGAAGTGGATAACCGGCTGCCGTGTACTCGTCTTCACTGAGGCTCATGACGAACTCGTCGGAGTGGCAGACTCCCGCAGCGGTGACCTTCAGCAGGACCTGGCCGGGTCCGGGAGAGGGCTTCTCGATCTCGACGACCTCAGGGTGGGAACCGATTCGTGTGTATTGGAGTGCCTTCATGTCGGGCACGCTACGCGCCGATCGTCACCGTGCGCATGGCCCTGCGCGCACGCACCGCGGACGATAGGATCCGGCCATGGCCCACCTCGTGCTCACTGTCGTCGGCGACGACCGTCCCGGCCTCGTCAATGCTCTCGCCCAGCAGGTCTCCGCTGTCGGCGGCAACTGGGAGCGCAGTGAGCTCGCCGAGCTCGCCGGCGCGTTCGCGGGCATCGTGCTCGTCACGATCGACGACGACCGCCGGGCCGACCTGGTCTCCGCCCTCGAACGACTGGACGGGATGCTGCGTGTCAGCGTCCACGGGGGACGTGCCGCCATCGCTCCGGAGGACGCCGAGCGTTCGCTCGAGGTGACCGTCCTGGGCAACGACAGGCCGGGCATCGTGCGCGACGTCACCGCGGCCATCGCCGACCACGCGCTCAGCGTCGACACCTTCCGCAGCCGCACGCTCGACGCTCCGATGGCCGGCGGGACGCTTTTCGAGGCGACGGTGGCATTCCGGCTGCCGGCGGGGTCGGATGCCGCGGACGTGACCCGGGCGCTGGAAGAGCTCGCGGACGAGATCCAGGTGGACTTGACCGTCATCTGACGTGAGCCGCACCGACGAGGTCCGCGCCCGTCTGCGGGCCGCAGCGGATCCTTCGCGTGCCGCCGGCCAGAAGGTGTACATGAAGTCGGATCTGCCCTTCCTCGGCGTCCGCGTTCCCGACACCCGGCGCATCGCTCGAGCCGCCGCCGCGGGGGAGGCGGATGCCGCACGGATCATCGACGACGCCCGCCAGCTGTGGGATGCGGCCTCCCACCGTGAGGAGCGTTACGCGGCGATGATGCTCCTCGCTGTGCCGCCTGCCCGGGCGGACCTAGGCATCGTCCCGCTCATCGAGAGGATGGTCCGCACGGGGCGATGGTGGGATGTCACCGACGAGCTGAGCGGCCGCATCCGCGAGCTGCTGGACGCGCACCCGCGCGACGGTGAGGCGCTCGTGCGCGGGTGGTGCGTCAGCGAGGAGATGTGGCTCCGGCGCCTGGCGATCCTCAGCCAGCTCGGCCGGCGCGGGCGGACCGACCTGCAGGTGTTGGCGGACGTACTCCGACCCAACCTCCGCGATGGTGAGTTCTTCATCCGGAAGGCCATCGGATGGGCGCTGCGAGATGCCGCCCGGTCGTTCCCCGAGTGGGTGGAAGCGTACGTCGCGGCGCACGCACTCAGCCCGCTCAGTCGACGTGAGGCGCTGAAGCACCTCTGACGCGTCAGCGCAGGAGCAGCGGCAGGGTCGCGGCGATCACGACGAGAGGTGCCGCAACGAGCCCCCAGAGGATGAAGCGTCGCCACGGCAGGTGGACGTCCGCGGCGACCAGACGCTGATGCCAGAGCAGGGTCGCCAACGACGCCCAGGGCGTGATGAGGGGACCGGCGTTCACGCCGATGAGGAGCGCCGCGAGACGCTCGGGCGTGTCCGCGGTCGGTTCGAGCAGCAGATATGCAGGCAGGTTGTCGACGCCGTTCGCCGCGATGAGCGCTGTCCCGGACATCCGGAGCAGGTCGAGCGGAGCGGACCCGGACCCGGCGACGGCCGTGGCGAGCTGGCCGGACCCCCACGCCTCGAGCGCCGCGACAGCCGAGAACAGCCCGGCCGCGAAGACGAGCAGCGACCAGGGCACGAGCCGCACGTTCAGCGCCCTCGGCGATCGCCATGCGAACAGCGCGAGCAGCGCGAGCGCGGCGCCCGTCGCGGGGACCCACGGCTCGAGCCCGCTGACAAGCAACGGCAGCAGCGCGAGGACGATGACGGATGCCGCGACCAGTTGCACCCGGTCGCTCACCCGTGGCGGTGCGGCGACCGTGAACGTGCCGACGAGCGAGCGGCGCTGGAAGGCCCACAGCAGGGCGACGGTCACTAAGACGGCGACGGCGGCGGACGGGCCCAGCAGGAGGAGGAAGGATGCCGGGTCCCCGGCCCCCGGCATCCGTGCCAGCGCCAGGAGGTTCGTCAGGTTGGACACCGGCAGCACGAGCGACGCGGTGTTGGCGAGCCAGACCGTGGTGAGCGCGAAGGGAAGCGGAGGCAGGCCGTTGGCGCGGGCGACGGCGATGACGACGGGCGTGAGGAGGACGGCTGTCGTGTCGAGGGACAGGAACGCCGTCGTCACGACGGCGAGAACCACGACGAGGATCCAGAGGAGTGTCGTGCGTCCGCGCGAGAGACGGGCGAGCCACGACGCCGTGACGTCGAAGACGCCCGCTTTCGCGGCGAGCTCCGCGACGATCGTCACTGCCACGACGAAGGCGAGGATCGGCAACACGCGGTCGGCGACGTCGCCGAGGTCGGCGAGGGAAAGGACACCGGTGGCGAGGGCGGCGATCGCCCCCAGGAGCAGGACGAGTCCCGCGAGAGCGAGCTTCACGGCATCCATCATCGCCCCTGTCCGGTGCCCAGTAGACTCGCAGGATGCAGAACGGCCGGTCATCCCACCTCGCCGGTACGCGAACGCCGCGGGCCTGAGCGGGCGGAGCGCGTCGTGCGCTCGAAGCTGACTACTCTCATCCGAGCCACTTCCTGGAGATCCTCCCTTGTCTGATCTGATCGCCCCGGCGGATGTCGCCCTTCCAGCCGACGGTTTCGCCCTGTTCCCCGACCGCTCCGTCGTCGCCCTCCGTGTCCGCGGCGAGCTGAAGGACCTCGCGACGGTCGTCGACTCTCTGGACGGCGTCGAGCCCGTGACGGTGTCGAGCCCCGATGGGCTGAACATCCTGCGCCACTCGACGGCCCACATCCTTGCCCAGGCGGTGCAGCGCGTCCGCCCGCAGGCGAACCTCGGGATCGGTCCGCCGATCACGGACGGCTTCTACTACGACTTCGGCGTCGACGAGCCGTTCACGCCCGAAGACCTGAAGGCCATCAAGAAGGAGATGGAGCGCATCGTCCGCGAAGGGCAGCGCTTCGTCCGCCGTGTGGTGACCGATGACGAGGCCCGCGCCGAACTCGCCGACGAGCCGTTCAAGCTCGAGCTCATCGGGCTGAAGGGCGGATCGCAGGAAGCCGCCGAGGGCGCCTCGGTCGAGGTCGGCGCCGGCGAGCTGACCATCTACGACAACGTCACCCGCGACGGCGAGACCGCGTGGAAGGACCTCTGCCGCGGGCCCCACGTGCCGAGCACCCGTGTCGCCGGCAACGGCTGGGACCTCACCCGCGTCGCCGGCGCCTACTGGCGCGGCAGCGAGAAGAACCCGCAGCTGCAGCGCATCTACGGCACCGCGTGGCCCACGAAGGACGAGCTGCGCGCCTACCAGCAGCGTCTCGAGGAGGCCGCCAAGCGCGATCACCGCAAGCTCGGCAAGGACCTGGACCTCTTCTCGTTCCCCGAGGAGATCGGGCCCGGCCTGTCGGTCTTCCACCCCAAGGGCGGCATCATCCGGTACGAGATCGAGCGCTACATGCGCGAGAGCCTCCTCGCCAACGGATACCAGGTCGTGAACACGCCCCACATCACCAAGGGCGACCTGTTCATGACGAGCGGTCATCTGCAGTGGTACGCCGACGGCATGTACCCCCCGATGGTGCTCGACGAGGTGGTGGATGCCGACGGGCACGTCTCCCGCGAGGGCCAGGAGTACTACCTCAAGCCCATGAACTGCCCGTTCCACAACCTGATCTTCCGCTCGCGCGGACGCAGCTACCGCGAACTGCCGCTGCGACTCAGCGAGTTCGGCTCGGTCTACCGCTACGAGAAGAGCGGCACGCTCGCCGGCCTCACCCGCGTCCGCGGGATGACGCAGGACGACACCCACATCTACGTGACCGCCGACCAGGTCAAGGGCGAGCTGGAGCACAGTCTCGCCTTCGTGCTGCAGACCCTGCGCGACTACGGGCTGAACGACTTCTACCTCGAGCTGTCGACGAAGGAGGAGGGGAACCCCAAGTTCATCGGCGACGACAGCCTGTGGGAGGAGGCGACGCAGACTCTCCGTGAGGTCGCCGAGGGCTCCGGACTCGAGCTCGTGCCCGATCCGGGTGGCGCCGCGTTCTACGGCCCGAAGATTTCGGTCCAGGCGCGCGACGCTATCGGTCGCACCTGGCAGATGTCGACGATCCAGCTCGACTTCAACCAGCCCGAGCGGTTCGAGCTCGAGTACACGGGCCCCGACGGCGAGAAGCACCGTCCCGTCATGATCCACCGTGCGCTGTTCGGCTCGATCGAGCGCTTCTTCGCGATCCTCCTCGAGCACTATGCCGGGGCCTTCCCGGTGTGGCTCGCCCCGGTCCAGGTCGTCGGCATCCCCGTCGCCGAGGAGTACGGCCCGTATCTGGACGAGATCGTCGCGCGACTGCGCGCCGCTGGCGTCCGTGCCGAGGTCGACCACTCCGACGACCGGATGCCGAAGAAGATCCGCACCCACACGACTCAGAAGGTGCCGCTTCAGCTCATCGCGGGGGAGCAGGACCGCTCCGGCGGCACGGTCTCGTTCCGCTTCCGCGACGGGTCGCAGACCAACGGCATCCCGGTGGACGAGGCGATCGACAAGATCGTCGCGGCGATCTCGGGTCGTCTTCTCGTGAACACGGCCGAGGACCTCGGATGAGCGAGGCGGGCGACGTAACCCGCGAGTCGTCCCTCGACTTCGCGGGCGTGCCGGACGAGTTCCAGCGACTCTGGACGCCCCATCGCATGGCGTACATCCAGGCCGGCCCCGAACCCCTCAAGCACGACTGCCCGTTCTGCGCCGCGCCCGGCAAGTCCGACGAGGAGGGACTCATCGTCGCCCGCGGCGAGACAGCGTACGTCCTGCTGAACCTGTTCCCCTACAACTCGGGCCACCTGCTGGTGTGTCCGTACCGCCACTTCGGCACGTACGACGAGGCCACCCCCGAAGAGGTCGCCGAGATCGGCGCCCTGACGCAGGTGGCCATGCGGGTGCTGCGGACCGTTGCGAACTGCGACGGCTTCAACCTGGGCATGAACCAAGGTGAGGTGGCCGGGGCGGGCGTCGCCGCGCATCTGCACCAGCACGTGGTTCCCCGCTGGGCGACGGACGCCAACTTCTTCCCGATCATCGCGAAGACGAAGGCGCTTCCCCAACTGCTCGGCGAGGTGCGCCAGTCGGTGGCGGACGGCTGGCCCGTCCTCTGACGAGCCCGCCGCCCGCGGCGATCACCGGACCTGGGTGACCTCGAACTGCATCCGCGGGTTGGCGTACGCCTCCTGCGACTCGACGAGCTGCAGTTCGCGCGTACCCGCGTCGTAGGTGTTCTGCAGCAGGTCGAACACACTCGACGTCGTCTTCGCGAGCGCGTCGGCGGCGTCGCCGCTGGCGCGGAAGTGAGCGGTGAACAGAGCCGCAGTGACGTCACCGGAGCCGTTGGCCTTCATCGGGATATGGGGTGTGCGAACGATCCAGGCCCCGTTGTCCGTCACGGCGAGCATTTCGATCGTCCCTTCGGGGCGGTCCGGACGTTCGACGCTCGTGACCAGCACCGTCGACGGACCCATCGCGCGCGCCGCGTCGACGGAGGCGAGCGTGGATTCGAGGTCGCCCGGGTCGGTGCCGGTGAGGAAGCCGAGTTCGAACTGGTTCGGCGTGATCAGGTCCGCTGCGGGGACGACCCGCTCGCGCAGCAGGACCGGGATGGCGGGTGCCACGAAGCATCCGCTCTTCGCGTTGCCCATGACGGGGTCGCAGGCGTAGATCGCGTTCGGGTTGGCGGCCTTGACGCGCGCGACGGCATCGAGGATGACGTCGCCGATGCCCTCACCGCCCTGATAGCCCGAGAGGACCGCGTCGATGTCGCCGAAGGCGCCGCGATCCTCGATGCCGGTGATGACGTCGGCGACGTCCTGCGGACTGATCAGTGGACCGCGCCACGCGCCGTAGCCGGTGTGGTTCGAGAAGTTCACGGTGTACACCGGATAGACCTCGACCCCGATGCGCTGCAGCGGGAAGACGGCCGCCGAGTTGCCAACGTGGCCGTAGGCGACGGCGGACTGGATGGAGAGGATCTTCACGGGGCGGTACTCGCTTCCGGTGAGGGCGCGATGGCTCGCGCCGAGGCGGCGACGTCGGCGGCGAGCCGCGCGAGGTCGATGTCGGACAGGTCGTGGACGGTGAGGCGCAGTCGGCGCAGGGCGTCGTCGTCGGCGAGGAAGAATTCGTCGCCGGGCCGGGCGAGCCACCCGCGTCGCATCAGCTGCTCGGCGACGGCGCGGGCGCGAGCCGGGACGCGCACCCAGACGCTGAGCCCGTCGCCCGCCGCCGCGGGGATTCCCTGCTGGGTCAATTCGTCGGCGAAGGCCTCGTTACGCGATCGGTAGTGTCGGGCCGCGCGTTCGACACCCGCCATGACGTCGTCGTCTGACACGAGTGCCACGGCGAGGCGCTGCAGGAGGTGACTGACCCACGTGGAGCCGGGACTGAGCCGCCGCGCCAGACGATCCGCCGTCTCACGGTCGCTCGCCGTGACCGCGAGGCACATGTCCGGCCCGAGGAACTTCGAGACCGAGCGGATCAGAGCCCACCGTCGGTGTTTCACGCCGATGATGGAGTGGTACGGCTCGCGCGAGAGCATCGAGAAGTGATCGTCTTCGATGACGAGTACGTAGGGATGCCGCTCCAGCACCGCACGGAGGTCAGCTGCTCGCTCGGCCGTGAGGCTCACCCCGGTGGGATTCTGTGCGCGTGGGGTGCACACGATCGCACGCACGCCGGCGTCGAGCGCGGCCTCGAGCCCCGTCACCGTCATCCCGTGCTCGCCGACGGGGATGGGGACGGGCCGATATCCGCCGATCTTCACGGTCCGCAGCGCCGACAGGAAGCAGGGGTCCTCGAGGCCGACGGCGTCGTCGCGCGTCAGCGCGTCGGCGAACAGCCGCTCGAGCGCGTCGACCGCGCCGCCGGTGATCGTCAGCCGGAGATCGCTCCTCCCCGGAAGGTCCTTCTCGATCCAGCCGGACGCCCATGCCTCGAGGTCGGGGTCGATCGTGGGCTCGCCGTAGAGGACGGGGCGACCGGCGAGGCTCGACAGGGCCCGGGAGGGGTCGGGGATGAGGGAGGGATCGGGGTTGCCGGTCGCGATGTCGCGGAGAACCGTATCGGCGGCGAAACCCTCCTGAGCGGGATCCGTGCGCGGTGCCACGCGCGTCCCGGCTCGGCCAGCCGTCTCCACCGCGCCGGCCGCGGCAAGGTGGCGGTAGGCCGCGACGACCGTATTGCGATTGACGCCGATCGTGTCGGCCAAGGTCCGGACCGGGGGAAGGGCGGCACCGGGAGCGAGATCCCCGCGGTCGATGAGCGAACGGATGCTGTCGGCGATCTCGGCGGCGGTGTCGCCGCTGATGGCCAGGACATCGTTCGTCATGTCGTCGAGTCTATGTCCGGGTCATGCTAACTTTTGGCCTATGCCAACGAATTCGACCGGAACGGCCCGCGTGAAGCGCGGCCTCGCCGAGATGCTCAAGGGCGGCGTCATCATGGACGTCGTCACCGCCGATCAGGCGAAGATCGCCGAGGATGCCGGTGCCGTCGCCGTCATGGCGCTGGAGCGCGTGCCGGCGGACATCCGTGCCCAGGGCGGGGTCGCGCGCATGAGCGACCCGGACCTCATCGACGACATCATCGCGTCGGTCTCGATCCCCGTGATGGCCAAGGCGCGTATCGGCCACTTCGTCGAGGCGCAGGTGTTGCAGGAGCTCGGTGTCGACTACATCGACGAGTCCGAGGTCCTCTCGCCCGCCGACTACGTGAACCACATCGACAAATGGGACTACACGGTCCCGTTCGTCTGCGGCGCCACCAACCTCGGGGAAGCTCTCCGTCGCATCACCGAAGGGGCGGCGATGATCCGTTCCAAGGGCGAGGCCGGCACGGGGGATGTGTCGGAGGCGATGAAGCACATCCGGAAGATCCGGGGCGAGATCGCGGCACTGTCGGCTCTGTCGAAGGATCAGCTGTACGTCGCCGCGAAAGACCTGCAGGCGCCGTACGAGCTCGTCGCCGAGGTCGCCGAGACCGGCGCTCTCCCCGTGGTCCTTTTCGTCGCGGGCGGCGTCGCGACCCCGGCGGACGCGGCGATGATGATGCAGCTCGGTGCGGACGGCGTGTTCGTCGGATCCGGCATCTTCAAGAGTGGGAACCCCGCCGAACGGGCCGCGGCGATCGTCAAGGCGACAACGTTCTTCGACGACCCGAAGGTCGTCGCCGACGTCTCCCGAGGGCTCGGCGAGGCCATGGTCGGCATCAATGTGTCCGACCTCCCCGCTCCGCACCGGCTGGCGGACCGGGGCTGGTGACGAGACCACGCGTCGGCGTCCTCGCCCTCCAGGGCGACGTGCGCGAGCACGCCAGGGTGCTCACGGGCCGTGGCGCCGACGTCCGGCTCGTCCGACGGCCCGAGGACCTCGCGGCGGTCGACGCCCTCGTGCTGCCTGGCGGTGAGTCGAGCGTCATCGACAAGCTGTCCCGCGCGTTCGGGATGCGTGATCCTCTCCGTGCGGCCATCGCGGACGGGATGCCGGTTCTCGGGACGTGTGCCGGCCTCATCCTGCTCGCCGACCGGCTCGAGGACGGGATCTCGGGTCAGCAGACGTTCGGTGGGCTGGATGTGACGGTCCGGCGGAACGCGTTCGGTTCCCAGACGGAGTCGTTCGAGACCGACCTCGACGTGCCCGCGGTGGGCTCTCCGCCGGTGCACGCCACCTTCATCCGGGCGCCGATCGTGACCGCGGTCGGCCCCTCCGCCGAGGTGATCGCGCAGCTGCCGGGCGGCGGGATCGTCGGGGTGCGCCGGGGCTCGATAATCGGTCTCTCGTTCCACCCCGAACTGGATGACGAGACGCGCTTCCACGACCTGCTGCTCGGAGCCGTGCGAGACGCGTAGCGAAGGGCCGCGGGCTCGGTCCTAGACTGGACCCTGCGCTTTTTCCGAGAGGAGTCCCGTGAGCGGACATTCCAAGTGGGCGACCACCAAGCACAAGAAGGCCATCATCGACTCGCGTCGCGCGAAGTCGTGGGCGAAGCTCATCAAGAACATCGAGGTCGCCGCCAAGCTCGGCGGTGCCGATCTTCAGGGCAACCCGACACTGTTCGACGCTGTCCTGAAGGCCAAGAAGACGTCGGTCCCCAAGGACAACATCGACCGCGCCATCAAGCGCGGCGCAGGCATCGGTGGCGAGTCGGTCGAGTACACCTCGATCATGTACGAGGCCTACGGGCCGAACGGTGTCGCACTCATGGTCGAGTGTCTGACCGACAACAAGAACCGTGCCGCCGCCGAGGTCCGGACCGCCCTCACCCGCAACGGCGGCACGCTCGCCGATCCCGGCTCCGTCGCGTACAACTTCGCGCGCAAGGGCGTCATCGTCGTCTCCGGTGACGGCACGACGGAGGACGACGTGATGATGGCGGCCCTGGAGGCCGGGGCCGAGGAGATCGAGCCCCACTCCGAGGGCTTCGAGGTCGTGACCGAGGCGTCCGACCTGGTCGCGGTGCGTTCCGCGCTCACCGACGCCGGCATCGAGTACGAATCCGCCGACGTCGAGTTCGTCCCGAACCTCAAGGTCGAGATCGACGCCGACACGGCCCGAAAGGTCTTCCGGCTCATCGACGCTCTCGAGGACAGCGAGGACGTCCAGAACGTCTACGCCAACTTCGACCTCACGGCCGAGGTGCAGGCCGAACTCGAAGACGACGAACAGGAGTAGGCCGCACCGGGCGCGCCGACGAGCGGATGCCGCACCTCCCGCCTAGCGTGGGGGAGTGGCATCCGCTCTTCGCGTTCTCGGCATCGATCCGGGCCTGACCCGGTGCGGCGTCGGCGTCGTCGACGTGCGAGCCGATCGCTCCGCGTCCCTCGTCCATGTGGGCGTTGTCCGCTCGTCCCCCGACGCGCCGATCGAGCAGCGCCTCGCGGCGATCGCGGCGGGGATCCGCGCGGTCCTCGCGGAGCACGGTCCGGATGTCGTCGCCGTCGAGCGCGTCTTCGCGCAGCAGAACCGGAGCACGGTGATGGGGACGGCGCAGGCGAGCGGGATCGCTCTGCTTCTCGCGGCCGAGCACGGCCTGCCTGCGGCGACGCACACGCCGTCGGAAGTGAAGGCGGCGATCACGGGGTACGGGAACGCCGAGAAGCTCCAAGTGCAGACGATGGTCGCACGCGTGCTGCGGCTCGACGCCCTGCCGCAACCGGCGGATGCCGCCGACGCCCTCGCGCTGGCACTGTGTCACGCATGGCGTCGTGGCGCCTCGCCCGCGGGAGGCGACGCCGCGCTGACGCCGGCGCAACGGGCGTGGGCGGCAGCCGAGAAGGCGACGCGTCGCTGATGCGTGTCGCTCGAACATATCTCCGAAGGCTCCCGTAGGCTCGTGTCATGATCTCCTCGCTGCGCGGCCGCGTGCTGCACCTCGAACCCGACTCCGTCGTCATCGACGTCCACGGTGTGGGGTACTCGGTGGCGGTCACCGCGCAGCACGCGCGACAGGTGCATCCGGGCGACGAGGTCTTCGTCCACACGGCGATGATCGTGCGCGAAGACGCCATGCTGCTCTTCGGTTTCGAGGATCGCTCCGAGCTCGACGTCTTCGGGCATCTGCTCAGCGTGTCCGGTGTGGGTCCGAAATCCGCCCTCGGCGTCCTCTCGTCGCTCACGGTCGACCAGATCGCCACGGCGGTCGCCGATGAGGACGACGCTCCGTTCCGTCGCGTCTCGGGCATCGGTCCGAAAACCGCCAAGCTCATCGTCGTGCAGTTGGCGGGCAAGCTCGCCCCGCCTGCCCGCACGGCCGCCGGAGCACCGCTCCCGCAAGGGCTCGCTGCGCAGCTGTCGGCCGCGCTCATGGCGCTGGGATGGAACGAGCGCGTCGCCGTCGAGACGGCGGAGGGCGTGCTCGCCGATGCTCCGGCCGGTGCCACCGTGCCTGCCCTCCTCAAACTCGCCCTCGCCCAGCTGGGTCCTGCTCGGGCGGAGCGCAGCGGTGTCTGACGCTCGCGACCAGCGTCTTCCCGAAGACGACACCGAGCTGGCCGTCGAAGGTGCGCTCCGCCCCGGCTCGCTCGCCGAGTTCATCGGTCAGATGAAGGTGCGCGGTCAACTGCAGCTGCTGTTGGATGCCGCTCGCATCCAACAGCGTCCGGCTGACCACATCCTCCTGTCGGGGCCTCCCGGGCTCGGCAAGACGACGCTCGCCATGATCGTCGCGCACGAGAGCGAGCGGCCGCTTCGCATGTCGAGCGGCCCTGCGATCCAGCACGCCGGTGACTTGGCCGCCCTCCTGTCGAGTCTCGTACCGGGTGAGGTGCTGTTCATCGACGAGATCCACCGGATGGCCCGCTCGGCCGAGGAGATGCTGTACCTCGCGATGGAGGACTTCCGCATCGACATCATGGTCGGAAAGGGCGCCGGTGCCACCAGCATCCCGCTCGACCTCGCGCCCTTCACGCTCGTCGGTGCGACCACGCGGTCCGGTCTGCTCCCCAATCCACTGCGCGACCGCTTCGGGTTCACCGCGCACCTCGAGTACTACGAGCCGGTCGAGCTCGAGCAGGTCATCGCCCGCTCGGCGGTCATGCTCGACGTCGATGTGCCCGCGGCATCCCGTGCGGAGATCGCGCGTCGCTCGCGCGGGACGCCTCGCATCGCGAACCGGCTGCTCCGGCGGGTGCGCGACTACGTCGTCGTGCACGGCGGATCGTCGACGCAGGCCTCGACGGCCGACGTATCTGCGGCCCTCCACCTCTACGACGTGGACGATCTGGGGCTCGACCGACTCGACCGCGCGGTGCTCGATGCGCTCGTCCGACGTTTCCGAGGCGGTCCCGTCGGACTCAACACCCTCGCCGTCACGGTGGGGGAGGAAGCGGACACGATCGAATCGGTGGTCGAGCCCTACCTCGTCCGCATCGGCTTCATGGGCCGCACCCCGCGAGGACGCGTGGCCACCCCCGAGGCGTACGCGCACCTGGGGATCCCCCGTCACGACGGGGCGCTCACCCTCGATGACCTATAATCGCTGAAGGCTCCGGCCTCCCACCCTCTTCGCCGCATCGATGCGGCGTGCCCTCTCGAAAGGCGGACCCGCGTCCCATGTTGCTTCTTGCCCAGCAGAACACCCCGCAGGCCCCCACCGGAGGAAACTTCTTCACGGACTACGGCCTGCTCATCCTGCTGGCGGCCCTGCTGGTCTTCATGTTCATCAGCTCGCGTCGTCGCACGAAGAAGATGAAGGAACAGCAGGAGCAGAAGGCCCAGCAGATGGTTCCGGGCGTGAAGGTCCTCCTCCAGGGCGGTCTCTACGGCACCATCGTCGAGTACGACCCGACCGACCTCTCCAAGCCCGCGCACGTCGAGCTCGCCCCGGGCATGGTCGTCGAGGTGCACAGCCAGGCGATCCTCCGCATCGTCGAGGACGAGGAGCCTGTCGTCGAAGAGACCGAGCAGGTCGCCGGAGACGACGTCATCGTCTCGCGCGACGAGACGATCCTCGACTCGCGTCCCGTTGACGGCGCGCCCGACGCGGACGACAAGCCCAAGGCCTGACCTTCCCGCTTCGGCGGTCCCTGACGAAAGTTCCCTCCGTGGCCTCATCCACCCCCGTCCGCCGCGCCTGGCGCGCGCTCATCGGACTCCTCGCTCTGACAGCTGTGCTCTTCGGGGTGAACGCCGCAGGCGTGTACCTCTTCGAGAAGAGCTCGTGGGTCCCCGAGCTCGCCCTCGATCTCCAGGGCGGCACGCAGATCATCCTCCAGGCGCAGACGAAGGCGGGTACGCCTCCGACGTCCGAGCAGATGCAGCAGGCGGTCTCGATCATCCGTCAGCGTGTGGACGCCTCCGGTGTCGGCGAGACGGACATCACCACGCAGGCGGGCAACCAGATCGTCGTCCAGCTTCCCGGTATCGCCGACGAGGAGACCCGCGACCGCATCGGCCGCTCTGCGCAGATGCAACTGCGTGCGGTGCTCTACACGGCGGCGCCCAGCAACACGTTCGTGGGGGATGACGGCAAGCAGACGCCGTACCCGACCCCCGGACCGTCCCTGAACGCCACGCCCACTCCGGCCCCGACCAACGGCAGCGACCTGTCATGGGCGACCGAAGAGGTGCAGGCGCAGTTCCTGGCCTACGACTGCGCCAAGCCGGCGACCGACCCGGCCCAGGAGCCGGCGGACAAGCCCCTCATCACATGCGACACCGACGGCTCGGCGAAGTACCTGCTCGGCCCGGTCGAGCTCGACGGGTCCGCCATCTCGGACGCGACCAACGGGCTGAACTCCCAGAACGGCCAGTGGGCCGTGAACATCGTCTTCAACGGCGAGGGCACGAAGACCTTCGGCGACATCAGCCAGCGACTGTTCAACCTGCAGTCCCCGCAGAACCAGTTCGCCTTCGTGCTGGACGGCGAGGTCATCTCCGCCCCCTCCATGAACGCCGTCATCACGGACGGCAAGCCGCAGATCACCGGCAACTTCGACCAGGAGACGTCGAAGACCCTCGCAGACCAGCTGAAGTACGGCGCGCTCCCGCTCAGCTTCGAGGTGCAGAGCAGCAACTCGATCTCGGCGACACTCGGATCGCAGCAGCTTCTGATCGGTCTCGTCGCCGGCCTCATCGGTCTGGCCCTCGTCGCGATCTACTCGCTGACGGTCTACCGCGCGCTCGGCTTCGTGATCATCGCGTCACTCGCGGTCATGGGCATCCTGACCTACATCACGCTGTGCATCCTGGCGTGGCGCATGGGCTTCCGTCTGTCGCTGGCCGGCGTGGCGGGCCTCATCGTCACGATCGGCTTCACGGCGGACTCGTTCATCGTCTACTTCGAACGCATTCGAGACGAGCTCCGCGACGGCAAGTCGATCACCGGCGCCGTCGAGGACGGTTGGGCGCGTGCCAAGCGCACGATCTACATCTCGAAGTCGATCAACATCCTCGCCGCCGTGGTGCTCTACATCCTCGCGGACGCGACCGTGAAGGGATTCGCGTTCACGCTCGGTCTCACGACCGTGATCGACATCCTGATCTTCATCCTGTTCACACACCCCGTCCTCCAGCTGCTCGCGCGGACGCGGTTCTTCGGCGGGGGGCACCCGCTTTCCGGACTCGACCCGACGGCGCTCGGTGCCGTCTACCGTGGTCGTGCGCAGTTCCGCGCACCCGTGGCCGCCGGTGGCACGTCGCAGGCCGAGAAGCGGTCGTCGCGTTCTCGCAGTGAGGCGGTCCGCCGTCAGACCATCGCCGAGCGCAAGCTCGCGCAGCAGAGCGGCGATACGCGCTCGGCAGGGGAGGGGGACGTCTGATGCGTTCCATGAGTGACTTCGGAAACGACCTCTACACCGGGAAGGTCTCCTTCCCGTTCGTCGGGCGTCGGCGACTCTGGTTCCTGATCGCCGCGATCCTCGTGATCGGCTCGGCGCTGGTTCCCGTTTTCCGTCCCGTCCAGTTCTCGATCGAGTTCACCGGCGGGTCGCAGTTCACGGTCAACGACGTCGCGAAGCCCGACCAGCTGCTCGCGACCGAGGCGGTCCAGTCGGTCGTCCGGGATGCCGCGACCCGCGTCACGACCGTCGGTGACGACAGCGTCCGTGTGCAGACCGACCAGCTCGGAGAGATCGAGACGCGCGAGGTCACCGACGCGCTCGTCAAGGCTTACGGGGTGTCGGACGACAGCGTGAGCTCGTCGTTCATCGGACCCAGCTGGGGTGAGAGCGTCACGCGGCAATCGCTGTGGGGCTTGGCGATCTTCCTCGTCCTGACGTTCCTGATCCTGGCGCTCTACTTCCGCACGTGGAAGATGTCCGTCGCCGCGATGATCGGTCTCGTCGACGTCCTCGTCGTCACCGTCGGTGTCTACGCCCTCTTCGGCTTCGAGATCTCACCGGCGGCCGTCATCGGCTTCCTCACGATCCTGTCGTACTCGCTCTACGACACGACTGTCGTGTTCGACAAGATCCGAGAGAACACCTTCGAGGACGGGGAGAAGTCGGGCCGCACCTTCGGGGAGTCGGTGAACCTCGCGGTGAATCAGACCCTCGTGCGATCGATCAACACGACGGTCGTCGCCGTCCTTCCCACGGGGGCGATCCTCTTCATCGGTGCGCTGTGGCTGGGTGCGCAGACCCTCACCGACATCTCGTTGTCGATCTTCGTCGGAACGATCGTCGCGGCCTACTCCACGCTGTTCGTCGCCGCACCGCTCTACTCGCTGCTGCGTGAGAACGAGAGCGACCTGAAGGCTCGCGATCAGCGCGTCCTCGAGTCCCGTTCGGCCGCCGTCGCCGCGGTCTGAGCGGTATGGCCGCGGGCGTAGGATTGACCTCCAGTTCCACGCGCGTACGGGCAGACAGGAGGCGATCGCATGGCTGAAGCGGTCACTCCGACGGGGTCGGCGACGGGTGGACAGTCCCTCCGCAGGCTCGTCCCGCGCATCTTCTCCCGAGCCCCATCGCGGGACGCGCTCGAGGAGCTCATGCGGACGGTGCGGATGCACCACCCCAAGGGCGACATCGCGATCGTGGAGCGTGCCTATCGGACGGCGGCGAAGGCTCACGCGTCGCAGAAGCGGCAGAGCGGCGAGCCGTACATCACGCACCCGCTCGCAGTGGCGCAGATCCTCGCCGAGCTCGGGCTCGGTCCGCGTGCCATCGCCGCGGCCCTCCTGCACGACACCGTCGAGGACACCGACTACTCGCTCGAGCAGCTGACCGCGGACTTCGGCGACGAGGTCGCGATGCTCGTCGATGGCGTCACCAAGCTCGACAAGGTCAAGTACGGCGACGCGGCGCAGGCCGAGACGGTCCGCAAGATGATCGTCGCGATGTCCAAGGACATCCGCGTGCTCCTGATCAAGCTCGCGGACCGGCTGCACAACGCGCGTACGTGGGGCTTCGTCCCGCCCGAGAAGGCGGCGAAGAAGGCTCGCGAGACGCTCGAGATCTACGCGCCGCTGGCTCACCGCCTCGGCATCCAGACCGCGAAGAGCGAGCTGGAGGACCTGTCGTTCGCTGTTCTGCACCCGAAGCTCTACGCCGAGATCGACTCGCTCGTCAAGCAGCGCACTCCGCAGCGCGAGCAGTACGTGCACACCGTCATCGACAACGTCGAGTCGGACCTGCGCGACCTGCGCATCCGCGGACGCGTCATGGGACGCCCGAAGCAGCTGTACTCGGTGTACCAGAAGATGGTCGTCCGAGGTCGTGAGTTCGACGACATCTACGACCTCATCGGCATCCGCATCATGGTGAACACCGTGCGCGACTGCTACGCGGTCCTCGGGGCGATACACGCACGGTGGACGCCGATCCCGGGCCGGTTCAAGGACTACATCGCAACGCCGAAGTTCAACCTCTACCAGTCGCTCCACACGACGGTCATCGGCCCCGGCGGCCGCACGGTCGAGATCCAGATCCGCACGCACGAGATGCACCAGCAGGCCGAGTACGGTGTCGCCGCGCACTGGAAGTACAAGGAGCAGGTGGCCGGCGGCAAGACGGACTCGAAGGCCATCGATCAGGACATGGCGTGGCTCGCGCACATCTCCGACTGGCAGGCGGAGACGGCCGATCCGGGAGAGTTCCTCGATTCCCTGCGCTTCGAGATCGGTGCGAAGGAGGTCTACGTCTTCACCCCGAAGGGGCGCGTCGTCGGACTCCCCGCCGGAGCGACACCGGTCGACTTCGCGTACGCCGTGCACACCGAGATCGGCCACCGCACGATGGGGGCCAAGGTCAACGGGCGCCTGGTGCCGCTCGAGTCGGAGCTCCACTCCGGCGACGTCGTCGAGGTCTTCACCTCGAAGAACCCGGATGCCGGGCCCAGCCAGGACTGGCTCGCGTTCGTCAAGAGCACCCGGGCGCGCAACAAGATCCGCGGGTGGTTCACGAAGGAACGCCGCGACGAGGCCGTCGAGCAGGGCAAGGACGCCATCGCCCGCGCAATGCGTCGGCAGAACCTGCCGCTGCAGCGTTTGATGAGCCAGGACTCTTTCACGGCGGTCGCGCAGCAGCTCCGGTACGAGGACGTCACCGCGCTCTACGCCGCCGTCGGCGAGGGGCACGTCTCGACGCAGTCGGTGATCGAGAAGGTCACGGCTCTCGTGCGCTCCGAGGAGGAGAACACCTCCACCGGTCCTATCGACCTCCCCGCCGTCGGCCGGTCCAAGGCGCCGCGCGGGGGAGATTCGGGCGTCCTCGTTCGCGGTGCACCCGACATCCTCGTGAAGCTCGCGAAGTGCTGCACCCCGGTGCCGGGTGACGAGATCGTGGGCTTCGTCACCCGCGGCAGCGGTGTCTCCGTGCACCGGGCCGACTGCACCAACGCCGGTGCACTCCGCGACCAGCCGGACCGCCTCATCGACGTCTCATGGGCACCAACGTCTAAGAGCGTCTTCCTCGTCCACATCCAGGTCGAGGCTCTCGACCGCTCGGGGCTGCTGAGCGACATCACGCGCGTGCTCAGCGAGCATCACGTGAACATCCTCTCGGCATCCGTGCAGACGACGAACGACCGCCTCGCGCTCAGCAGGTACGTCTTCGAGATGGGCGACACCGTCCACCTCGACCGTGTCCTGAACGCCGTGCGGCGCATCGACGCGGTCTACGACGTCTATCGCGTCACGTCCTCCTGACGCCGTCGCAGTTCCGCGGCCGCCGCGCGCTTGTGGTGGACGGGTCCCGCCTGCTCGATCCACGCCACGGCGTCGTCGAGGAGGTCCGGGCACCACGCGAGCATGTCATCGACTAGCTGCCGCGGCGAGGTTCCGACGGCGGCCTCGCGGACGAGGTCGACCAGGGTGCGCACCGGGGTCGTCACGGCGACTCCGCTGATCAGTTCGACGTCTCCGGCGGGGAGGGCGACGTCGCGGAACCGGATGCGGGCATCCACGGGGAACGCCGCGCGCCGACGACCCGCGCGCTGCAGGTTCTGGATGAGCGGGGGTTCGGGGATGGCGCCGTGCACCCACGCAGCGCTCGCGTGCGTGACGGCGCGCTCCGGTCCACCGACGGACCGGAAGGATGCCGCGCGCAGCTCGCGAGTCTCCACCGCGTCCGCGGGCATGTACGCCTCCCCGATCTCCACGAGGTCGCCGTCGAGGCGAGCAGCCGTCAGCTCCGCTGTCGACAGCCGGTCATCGGCGAAGTAGAGGAACGGCCACATGAGGGCAGTCTGCGCCATCGTGGAGCGCCGACGTCGGGATCGTGCGTGCTCTGTGGAGAACACAGAGAGCGGAGCACCCCGGGGGAGTGCTCCGCCCTCTGTCCGACCGGGTGTCAGCCGCCGAGGGCGCGCAACCAGCCCTTGCGGGCTTCGAGAGCATCCTTCGCCTTGGCGATGGCGGACTTGTCCTTCGTGGCTTCTGCGGCCGCGAGCTCGTCCTCGAGCTTGGTGATCGCGTCCTGGAGCTGGCTCGTCATGTCGTTCTGACGCGCCTTCGTCTCGGGGTTGTTGCGCTTCCAATCCTCGTCTTCACGGGACTTCAGGGCGGTCTCGACCTTGCGCAACTGGTCGTCCAGCCCCCGCTCGGTGTCGCGCGGGAAGACGCGGCCGATCTCGTCCCAGCGGCGCTGGATGTTCGTGAGGAGGGTGCGCGCCTTGGCGTTGTCCTTCTCCTTCGCGACGGCGGCCGCTTCATCGAGCAGAGCGCGCTTGGCGTCGATCTTGTCCTTCGACGCTTCCACGTCCGCGTTCTCACGTTCGATGCGTGCGCCGTAGAGGACGTCGCCGGCGGCCTTGAACCGGGCCCAGAGTGCGTCGTCCGCCTTCTTGCCCGCGCGGCCCGCGTTCTTCCACTGGTCGAGGAGGGTGCGGTAAGCGGCGATCCCGTCCTCACCCTGGGGCGCGAGCGCCTCGGCGCGCTCAACGAGGCGCGTCTTCGCGTCGCGAGCGCTCTTGTGCTGCTCGTCGAGGCTCGAGTAGAACTCGCGGCGGTTCTTGTCGATGACGGCGCGGGCGTCCCGGAATCGCTTCCACAGCTGCTGGCCGACCGCCTTCGGCAGTCGCGGTCCCGTGCTCTGGTGCTCCTGCCAGCGGGCGAACAGAGCGGCGACGTCGGCCGTCGTCTGCTTCCACTGGATGGAACGCGGGTCCTTCGCAGCGATCGCCTCGATCTCGGCGACGATGCCTTCGCGCTCGGTGACCGCGGCATCCACCGCTGCCCGCTGCGCCTGCGCCTCTTCGGCGCTCGCTTCGGACAGGGCGCCCTCGAGCGCGGTGAGGCGTGCCTCGAGCGAGGCGAGATCTCCGACGGCGGCGGCCCCGGAGAGCCGCTCCCGGACGGTGCGGGCGGTGCTGCGCAGATCGGATGCCGACGCCCCGCCGCGACGGTGGCGGACCTCGAGGAGGGTGACCTCGGAAGCGAGGTCTGCGTACTTGCGCTCGAAGTACGCAAGGGCCTCTTCGGGTGTGCCGTCGGGATACTGACCGACGACACGCCACTGGTCGCCCTCACGGACGGAGACGGTGCCGTCGTCGTCGACGCGGCCCCACGGCTGGGTCTCGGCGGATTCGGGGGTGGCGGAACTCACGGGGGTCACCTCGTCGGCGGCATGCGCCGCATGGGGGTCGGATTAGTGACTCAGCCTAGTACGCGCCGGTCACGGAGTCGGAGTGGGTGTCGGGGATTCAGACGGCGCGGGGGAGGGAGCGGGGGTCGCACCCGGGCTCTGCGACGGAGACGAGGACGGCGCGGGTTCCGGAGTGCCGGGCCCGAGCGTGTAGTAGGCGACCTGCCCGCCCAGGATCGCGAGCAGGAGCGCGCCTCCGGCGACACCCGCGATCAGGTTGTCGCGACGGCGACGCTGGATCACGGACGCATGGAAGCGTCGGCGCGCCTCGTAGAGGCGTGCGCGCTCGCGTTCCTGCGCGTTTTCGCGCGCTCTGTCTTTGCCTGCTGCCACGGCGATCCTCCCGTCGAGGCTGGCGTCAGCGCAGCCTCCTGCAGATTATTCGGCCCTGCGCTCGAGGCAAAACCCAGCGCCTCGGGCGCAGCCCGGGACGTCGGACGGGGCGATTAGCCTGGAGGGATGGCACAGAGTGATGCGCTTTTCCGGGGAGCGACGCCTCTGGCCGTGCGGATGCGCCCGGCATCCCTCGACGAGGTCGCCGGCCAGACCCACCTGCTGCGGCCGGGATCACCGCTCGTCGCCCTCGCCGATCCCGGGCGGGCGACGACGGGAGCGGTCTCCGTGATCCTCTGGGGGCCGCCCGGGACGGGGAAGACGACGCTCGCGCAGGCGATCGCACGGACGTCGGGTCGCCGTTTCGTCGAACTCTCGGCCGTCACCGCGGGCGTCAAGGACGTCCGCGAGGTGATGCAGGAGGCGATGACGCAGCGCGATCTGTACGGCGCCTCGACGATCCTCTTCCTCGACGAGATCCACCGCTTCACCAAGGCGCAGCAGGACGCCCTGTTGCCGGGTGTCGAGAACGGGTGGGTCATCCTGATCGCGGCGACGACCGAGAACCCGTCCTTCTCGGTGATCTCGCCCCTGCTGTCGCGGTCCCTCCTTCTCACCCTGCAGCCGCTCACCGATGCGGATCTCGGGATGCTCGTCGATCGCGCCGTCACCGACGCCCGCGGCCTCGCCGGCGCCGTCACCCTCTCGGATGAGGCACGGGCCGCCCTCGTCCACCTCGCCTCGGGGGATGCGCGTCGGGCATTGACCTCGCTCGAAGCCGCCGCGTCCATGGCGGAGCCGGTCGAGCCGTCGGACGGAGGCGAGGACGCCCCGGCGGAGCCGGCTGTCATCACGGCCGATCACGTCGCGCAGGCCGTGGACCGTGCGCTGCTGCGGTACGACCGGCAGGGCGATGAGCACTACGACGTCATCAGCGCCTTCATCAAGTCGATCCGAGGATCCGACCCCGACGCCGCGATTCATTACCTCGCCCGGATGATCGAGGCCGGTGAGGATCCGCGGTTCATCGCCCGGCGCCTGGTCATCTCCGCGGCCGAGGACATCGGGCTCGCCGATCCGCACGCTCTCCAGATCGCCGTGGCGGCCGCCGACGCGGTGGCCTTCATCGGGATGCCGGAGGGGCGGATCCCGCTCGCGGAGGCCACCGCGTACCTCGCGACCACGGCCAAGTCCAATGCCGCATACTCCGCCATCAATGCGGCGATCGCCGACGTCCGCGCCGGAGGTTTCGGGCGGGTGCCGATCCACCTTCGCGACGCGCACTACGCAGGAGCCAAGCGTCTGGGGCACGGCAAGGGATACGTGTACCCGCACGATCTCGAGGTCGGCGTTGCCACGCAGCAGTACCTGCCCGACGAACTGCGCGGGCGCCGTTACTACGAGCCGACCGGTCGCGGCGTGGAGCGCGACATCTCCGGCCGACTCGAGAAGATCCGGAAGATCCTCGGTGACTGACGCGCCGGGTGCCGCGGACCGCCGCATCGACGAGGTGTGGGCAACCGCCGACGAAGACGGACCCGATGCCCTGCGCGCAGCGATGAGCGAGGCGCTCACCGGGCGACCTGAGGGTGATCCCCGGGCACTCTTCGAGCGCGCGTCCGTCGAGGACTTCCTCGGCCAAGAGGCGGCGGCGATCCCGCTCTATCGCGCGGCGCTCGCTGCGGGGCTGGAGGCGCCCTTCGAGACGCAGGCGAGGATTCAGCTCGCGAGTTCCTTGCGGAACGTCGGGGACGCCTCGGGCGCGATCGCCGTCCTGAAGGACGTCTCGTCGACCGACCCGCTGGCAGGCGCGGCGGCGGGGTTCCGAGCGCTCGCTCTCTACGACGACGACAAAGCCGTCCGTGCGCTCCGCACCGCTCTCGACGCGCTCGCGGGGGAGATCCCGCTCTACGGCCGGGCGCTCCGCGCCTATGCGGCCGAGGTCCGCTCTCGCCCTCGCATCCGCGTGATCGCCGTGGCCGTCGTCGTCAGGGACGGGTTCATCCTGGGGGAGCTGTACGCGGCGACGCCGGAGAGGCCGTCCTTCCTGCGGGCGCCGGGCGGCGGCGTCGAGCCGGGGGAGACGGCCGAGGCGGCCGTGCGCCGAGAGCTCGCGGAGGAACTCGGGGCGACGGTGACGGAGTCGCGGCTGCTCGGAGTGGTCGAGAACATCTTCGACAACGAGGGCCGGCCCGGACATGAGATCGCCTACCTCTTCGCGGTGAGCAGTCCCGAGCTCGATGCCCTGGGCGTCGCCGAGCGGATCCAGGTTCTCGACGGTGAGACGTCGGTCGGTTGGTACCTGCTCGACGACCTTCACCCGGACGCGTTCCCCTTCTATCCGCCGGGTGCGGTGGATCTGGCTCGCGGCCAGGGATGATCCGCCCCGTCTGTTAGGCTTAATCGGCTCGAAACCGTGTTTTCGGGCATCCTCTTCTCTCTTTCCCACCTTTCGGCGTGCCCCGGCGTGCAGTCCGAAAGGGCGAGAGAAGGCGATACGCCCGTGAGCCGTGAAAGACATGGCCACGTCATGGAAGGAAGATTTCGTGGCAACGAAGTCCCAGGACCGCCGCAAGGTGCGCCTCTCGCGCGCCCTCGGCGTCGCACTGACCCCCAAGGCCGCCCGCTACCTCGAGAAGCGTCCCTACGCTCCCGGTGAGCACGGCCGCACCAAGCGCAAGCAGGACAGCGACTACGCCGTCCGTCTTCGCGAGAAGCAGCGTCTGCGCGAGCAGTACGGCATCCGCGAGAAGCAGATGCGCAACACGTTCAACGAGGCCCGCCGCACGGAGGGTCTGACCGGTGAGAACCTCGTCGAGCTCCTCGAGATGCGTCTCGACTCGCTCGTGCTCCGTTCGGGCTTCGCCCGCACGACGGCACAGGCGCGTCAGCTCGTCGTGCACCGTCACATCCTCGTCGACGGCCAGCTCGTCGACCGCCCGTCCTTCCGCGTGAAGCCGGGCCAGACGATCCACGTCAAGGCCAAGAGCGAGGCTCTCGAGCCGTTCCAGGTCGCAGCCGCCGGCGGTCACGCCGAGGTCCTGCCCCCGGTTCCCGGCTACCTGTCGGTCGAGCTCGACAAGCTGCAGGCCCGTCTCGAGCGTCGCCCCAAGCGCGCCGAGGTTCCGGTGACCTGTGAAGTCCAGCTCGTCGTCGAGTACTACGCCGCGCGCTGATCGCGGCTGATCGCCGGTCTTCGGATCGAGCGGTTCGGAGGGGCGTCGGGTTCACCCGGCGCCCCTTCTGCTTTGCACCTAACATGGACCCCATGAAGAAAGTCCTCTGGTTCCTGATGGGCATCGTCGCCGGCTTCGTCGCCGCGCACCTGGTCAACAAGGATCCGCGAGGCCAGGAACTCCTCTCCGAGGTCGACCTCCGCATCTCCGAGTTCACCGACCGGATGGGCGAGGCCTACCGGACGCAGGAGGCGAAGATCGAGGGCATCGTCTCCGAGGTGAAGGATGACGCACAGGACGCCCTGTCGAAGGATGCCGCGTCCGCCCCGCAGGGCGACTGACCCACCCCCCATCTCCCGGTCGCGGCCCCTGGGACGCGACCGATCCCGCATGCAGTTTGAGGACACACGATGAAGACCGCTGAGATCGCCCGGCGCTACCTGGACTACTTCGAGAAGCGCGGGCACACGATCGTGCCCTCGGCATCCCTCGTCAGCGACGACCCGGCGCTCCTGTTCACGGTCGCCGGCATGGTCCCCTTCATCCCGTACCTCTCGGGCGACGTTCCCGCTCCCTACAAGCGTGCGGCGGACAACCAGAAGTGCATCCGCACGAACGACATCGAAGAGGTCGGCAAGACCCCGCGTCACGGCACGTTCTTCCAGATGCTGGGCAACTGGTCGTTCGGCGACTACTTCAAGAAGGACGCGATCCGGTACGCCTGGGAGCTCCTCACCACGCCCGACGACGACGGTGGGCTCGGATTCGATCCGAAGGACCTCTGGGTCACCGTCTACGAGGAGGACGACGAGGCGATCCAGCTCTGGCTCGAGCACTCGAGCCTCCCCGAGGAGCGCATCCAGCGCCTGGGCAAGGACACCAACTACTGGACCACGGGGCTTCCCGGTCCCGCCGGCCCGTGCTCCGAGATCTTCTTCGACCGCGGTCCCGAGTACGGCGTCGACGGCGGACCCGCCACGGATGACGACCGCTACGTCGAGATCTGGAACCTCGTGTTCATGCAGTACGAGATCACGAACGTGCGCTCGAAGTACGAGTTCGACATCATCGGGGACCTGCCCGCGCAGAACATCGACACTGGTATGGGGCTCGAGCGCGTCGCGTTCATCAAGCAGGGTGTCGACAACATGTACGAGACGGACCAGGTCCGTCCCGTCCTCGACAAGGCCGTGGAGCTCTCGGGCAAGCGGTACGGCGAGAACCACGACGACGACGTCCGCTTCCGCGTAGTAGCGGACCACATCCGCTCGTCGCTCATGCTCCTGTCCGACGGCGTCACTCCGGCCAACGACGGCCGCGGCTACATCCTGCGCCGCCTCATGCGCCGCGCGATCCGCTCGATGCGTCTGCTGGGCGTCGAGGGACCGACCTTCGCGGAGCTCTTCGCCGTCTCGCGCGACGCGATGAAGGAGTCCTACCCCGTCGTCGAGACCGACTACGCGCGCCTGTCGCAGTACGCGCTGGCCGAAGAGGCGACGTTCCTCCGCACGCTCGCCAGCGGCTCGGAGATCCTCGACACCTCGATCGAGTCCGCCAAGTCGACGCAGGCGACCTCGCTGAGCGGCTCGCAGGCGTTCCTGCTGCACGACACCTACGGCTTCCCGATCGACCTCACGCTCGAGATCGCCGAGGAAGCCGGCCTCACGGTCGACCGCGCCGGGTTCGACACCCTCATGAAGGAGCAGCGGGACCGCGCCAAGGCCGATGCCCGCTCGCGCAAGCGTCAGCTCGCCGACACGAGCGTCTACCGCGACTTCCGCGCGCTGGGTGAGACGGTCTTCACGGGATACACCGACCTCGAGACGGAGTCGCGGATCCTCGGCATCCTCGTCGACGGCGCACCGGCGGACCGTGCCGCGCAGGGACAGATCGCCGAGGTCATCACCGCCGAGACCGCCCTCTACGCCGAGTCCGGCGGCCAGGTGGCCGACAAGGGCGTCATCGTCGGCCCGGGCTACGAGCTCGAGGTCCTCGACGTGCAGAAGCCCGTCCCCGGCCTGATCAGCCACACGGTCGAGGTGACGACGGGCGAGGTCGCCGTCGGTCACGCCGCGACGACGGTGGTGGATGCCGCGAACCGCCGTGCGGCCGCGCAGGCCCACTCCGCCACCCACCTCGTGCACGCGGCGCTGCGCGACACCCTCGGTAAGAGCGCGACGCAGGCGGGCTCCCTCAACCGCGCGGGATACCTCCGGTTCGACTTCTCGTGGGGTCAGGCGCTCTCGCCCGAGACCCGCAGCGAGATCGAAGAGATCGCCAACAATGCCGTCCGCGACGACCTCGAGGTCACGACCCGCGTCATGTCGCTCGACGAGGCGAAGGCGGCAGGCGCCATGGCGCTGTTCGGCGAGAAGTACGGCGACACCGTGCGTATGGTCGACATCGGCGGCCCCTGGTCGCGCGAGCTGTGCGCCGGTACACACGTGTCCTCGAGCGCGCAGGTCGGCCTCATCAACCTCGTGGGGGAGTCGTCGGTCGGCGCCTCCAACCGCCGAGTCGAGGCGCTCGTCGGCCAGGATGCCTTCCGGGAGCTCGCGGCTGAGCGGGCCATCGTCTCTCAGCTCACGTCGGGTCTGAAGATCCCGCGCGATCAGCTGCCCGCCCGCATCGCCGAGCTGCAGGCCAGCTTGAAGGCCGCCGAGAAGAAGATCGCTCAGTTCGAGGCCAAGGCGCTCGGCGAGCGGGTCCCGACCCTGGCGGCATCCGCCGTCTCCGCGGGCGGCCACCGCGTCGTCGCTCAGTCGATCGGCGCCGTCGGTTCGGCGGATGACCTCCGCACCCTCGCGCTCCAGGTGCGGGAGCGCCTCGGGTCGGACGCGGCCGTCGTCGCTCTCGGTGGCGAAGCCGGGGGACGGTCGGTCGTCATCGTCGCGACGAACGAGGCGGCCCGTGCCGCAGGCGCCAAGGCGGGCGTCCTCGCGAAGACGGCGGCCGGAGTGCTCGGCGGCGGAGGCGGCGGCCGTGACGACGTGGCTCAGGGCGGCGGAACGGATGCCGCGGCCCTGCCGGCGGCGCTGAACAGCATCGTCTCGGCGTTGGAGGGTGCGACCGCGTGAGCGGGTTCCGTCGCGGGGTCCGCCTCGGTATCGATGTCGGGCGAGCCCGCGTCGGGGTCGCCCGGTGCGATCCTGATGGCATGCTCGCTGTCCCCGTCGAGACGGTTCCCCGATCCGAGACCTCGGTCGCGCGCCTCGTCGAGATCGCGGTCGAGTACGACCCGATCGAGATCCTCGTCGGTCTCCCGATCAGTCTCGGTGGTGCGGAGACCGCATCGACGACGGATGCGCGCGAGTTCGCCACCGACCTCGCCGCCGCCGTGGATGCGCCCATCCGGCTGGTCGACGAGCGCCTGAGCACCGTCTCGGCCAATGCTGTGCTCCGTCAGAACGGGCGATCGCAGAAGGCATCTCGTAGGATCGTTGACCAGATCGCCGCTGTCGTCCTCCTTCAGCAGGCGATCGACGTCGAGAAGAGCACCGGTAACCCGGCCGGTGCGGCGCTGTAGGAGACGCAGGAGTCCACCGATGCCCGAGACCCCGTTGCCCGGCGACCGCCCCGACGTCCGCCGTGACGATGAGCCCGGCGATGGCCGTTCCGATGCTCCGACCTCGCGTCGTGCGGCACGTGAGTCTCAGCAACGGGACGTCCAGAGCAGCAGCTCCCGAACCGCCGAAGACGTTCGAAGCGCCGGAGACGCCCGAAGCGCGCCGATCGAGCGGGGTTCGGCCGTGCCCGCCGCACCCCCCGGCTCTTCGCGGATGCGTGCGCCGGAGCGGTCGGTGGCCTCGACGACGGCTCCGATCGACGCGCTTTTCGAGGAGAACGGGCTGAAGGCTCCGTCCAGTTCGTCGAAGCGCCACGACAAGGACCGCCGGAAGAGCCGTGTGGCGGCATGGGGTGTGTTCGCGATCGTCCTCGCGATCATCGGCGGACTGGTGGGCGGCGGCGTCGCCGTCTGGAACACGTACGAGGATCAGATCCGGAAGGTCCTCGGCTGGGAGGAACCGAAGGACTTCGAGGCAGGGATGGCCGAAGGTGAGGCAAGCGTCACCGTGCTGTCTGGACAGACCGGTGCGGACATCTCCCGAACCCTGTTCGACGCGGGGGTGACGAAGACCTCCGGAGCGTTCTACTCGTACCTCATCGACAGCGCCGAGGACACCAGCGCGCTGAAGCCGGGCGTCTACTCGTTGCAGAAGAAGATGACTTCTGAGGCCGCTTACCAAGCTCTGCTCGATCCGGAGAACAGGCAGGAGTACACCGCCCAGCTTCGCGAGGGTCTGACCGTCGCTCAATCGGTTCCCCGCATCGCCGAGGGGATCGGTCTCCCGGTGGAGGATGTCGAGGCAGCCGTCAAGGACCCGAATGCGTACGGGGTGAAAGCGGACAGTCTCGAGGGCTGGCTCTTCCCGGCCACGTACACCTTCGACCCCGACGTCACGGCGAAGGAGGTCATCCAGCGGATGGTCGACCGCACCGTACAGGCGCTCGACAAGGTCGGTGTCCCCTCCGATCAGCGCGAGCGGATCCTCACCGTCGCGTCGATCATCGAGAAGGAAGCGCGCAACTCCGACGACTTCTACAAGGTCTCGCGCGTCATCGAGAACCGCCTCGACCCCGACATCAGCGACACCAACGGGTTGCTGCAGATGGACTCGACCGCGCAGTACCCGTTCCAGGACCGGGACGGAGGGGCGAGCTCGCGAGCCGAAGAGCTCGAGGACGACAACGGCTGGAACACCTACAAGAAGCAGGGCTTGCCGATAACTCCGATCGCGAATCCCGGCGAGCTCGCGATGAAGGCCGCGCTGGAACCGGCGGAAGGACCGTGGCAGTACTTCGTCACCGTCAACCTCGAGACGGGCGAGACCGTCTTCTCGGCCACGTTCGCCGAGCATGAGAAGGCCGTGAAGCAGTACCAGCAGTGGTGCCGCGACAACCCCGACGGGGGTTGCTCCTGAGCGATGTCGCCCTGGAGGTCTGGGGCGATCCGATCGGGCACAGCCTGTCGCCGGCCATGCACACGGCGGCGTACGGCTACCTCGGGTGGAACTGGACGTACGGTCGACGCCGCGTCGACGAGCTGTCCTTTCCCACCGAACTGTCGAGGTTGGATGCCGCCCATCGCGGGCTCTCGCTGACGATGCCCCTGAAGCACGCCGCCTTCGCCGTCACCGGCGACAGGGATGCCCGCGCGGCCCTGACAGGAGCGGCCAACACGCTCGTCCGGACGCCCGCCGGGTGGCGCGCGTTCAACACGGATGTCGGTGGCATCGTCGAGGCGTTGCGCGAGCAGGGCGTCGTCGCGCCCGAGCGTGCGCGGATCGTCGGCGCAGGGGCGACGGCATCCGCCGCCCTCGTCGCGCTCGCGGAGCTCGGCGCCCGCGATGTCGAGGTCGCCGCGCGGCGCCCGGATGCCGCAGCGACGCTCGTCGATCTCGGCGAGCGCGTCGGTACCGCTGTCACGGCGGTGTCGCTCGGCGATCGCGCCAGACGGGCCGTCGATGTGACGATCGCGACCCTGCCCGGTGGCGCGTCGGTCGACCACTCCGTCGCCGACGAGCTGGCGGCGACCGGAGGGGCGCTGATGGACGTCGTATACGGCCATTGGCCGACCGATCTGTCACGAGCCTGGGATCGTGCCGGAGCGTCCGCGCGCGGAGGAGAGGGGATGCTGCTGCACCAAGCCGTCCTCCAGATCCGCGCGTTCGCGACCGGCGGAGTGGATGACCCCCTGCCGCGCGAGGCCGAGGTCGTGGCCGTCATGCGGCGCGCGCTCGTGGGAGACTAGAGCAATGCTCCGCGTGCTCACCGCCGGCGAATCCCACGGCCCCGAACTCGTCGCCATCATGGAGGGCCTGCCCTCCGGCGTCCCCGTCTCGCTCGACGCGATCCGCGCCGACCTCGCCCGCCGCAAGCTCGGCTACGGCCGCGGCTCGAGGATGAAGTTCGAGGAGGACGAGCTGAACCTCTCGGGCGGCGTCCGCCACGGCCTGTCGCTCGGGAGCCCCATCGCCCTGCGCATCGGCAACACCGAGTGGCCGAAGTGGATCGAGGTCATGAACCCCGAGCCGACGGAGCTGAGCGAGCGCTCCCGCGGGCGCGGAGCCGCCCTCACCCGTCCCCGTCCCGGTCACGCCGACCTCGTCGGCATGCAGAAGTACGACTTCGACGAGGCGCGCCCGATTCTCGAGCGTGCCAGCGCCCGCGAGACCGCGGCGCGTGTCGCGCTCGGCGCGATCGCCCGCGGGTTCTTGTCCCAGCTCGGCATCCGCCTCGTGAGCCACACTCTTTCGATCGGCCCCGTGCGAGTGCCCGAGGGCGCGGAGCTCCCCGAACCCGACGACGTCGACGCTCTCGACGCCGACCCGCTCCGCTGCTTCGACCCTGTCACCTCCGAGCGAATGGTTGCTGAAGTGGATGCAGCCAAGAAGGACGGTGACACCCTCGGCGGCATCGTCGAGGTGCTCGCTTACGGCCTGCCCCCAGGGCTCGGCTCGCACGTGCACTGGGATCGCCGCCTCGACGGCAAGCTCGCCCAGGCCCTCATGAGCATCCAGGCCATCAAGGGCGTCGAGGTCGGTGACGGCTTCGAGACGACGCGGCGCCGCGGCTCGGCGGCTCACGATGAGCTCTTCGCGACCCAGGAGGGCATCTCCCGTGCGTCCGACCGCGCCGGTGGCACCGAGGGCGGGATGTCGACGGGAACGGTGCTCCGCGTCCGGGCCGGGATGAAGCCCATCGCTACCGTCCCGCACGCGCTGCGCACCGTCGACGTCGCGACCGGGGAGACCGCCGCCGCACACCACCAGCGCTCGGACGTCTGCGCGGTTCCCGCTGCCGGCGTCGTCGCCGAGGCGATGGTCGCCATCGTCCTGGCGGAGTCCGTGCTCGAGAAGTTCGGCGGCGACAGCATCCGCGAAACCCGTCGCAACCTCGAGTCCTACCTCGCGGCGATCCCCGAGACGCTGAAGACGACTCCTGCGTCCGAGGCGGCCCTCCTCGCGCATGACCTCGCCTGACGCGCGGGCGATCGTGCTCATCGGTCCCATGGGGGCCGGCAAGACGAGCGTCGGCAAACGGGTCGCGAAGCGACTCGGGCGCACCTTCCGTGACACCGATGCGATGATCGTCCGGGCGCACGGACCCATCGCCGACCTGTTCGCGGCCCACGGCGAACCGTATTTCCGCGCCCTGGAACGGGACGCGGTCTCAGAAGCCCTGCAGAGCAGCGGTGTCGTCTCGCTCGGCGGAGGAGCCGTTCTGGACGAGATGACGCGCGAGCGACTCCGATCGCATCGTGTGGCCCTCCTCACCGTCGCGCCTCGAGTGGTTGCGCGGCGACTGGGAGAAGCGGCGTCCCGCCCACTGCTGTCCGGAGACGACGAGACGCCGCTCCAGCGCTGGGAGCGCATCTACGCCGAACGGCGTCCCGTGTACGAGGCCGTCGCCGATGCGACCTTCGACACCTCGTCGGGGCCGCTCGAGAACATCGTGACCGCCATCGCGGACTGGGCAGCCCCCGCCGCCGACCCTTCGGGAGTCACCCCATGACCCACACCACCATCAGCGTCACCGGCGCCACGCCCTACGACATCCACGTCGGTCGGGGTCTGCTGGCCGGCGTCCGCGACCATCTGGCGCCGACGGTCAAGAAGGTGCTCATCGTCCACACGCCGCGTCTCGGGGCGAAAGCCTCCGACCTGCGGGACATCCTCGTGGCCGACGGCTCGCTCGAGGTGCTGATAGCCGAGATCCCCGATGCCGAGGACGGCAAGCGCATCGAAGTCGCCGCCTTCTGCTGGCAGGTCATGGGCCAGGCCGACTTCACCCGCACCGACGCCGTCATCGGCTTCGGCGGGGGAGCGGTGACCGACCTCGCCGGGTTCGTCGCGGCATCCTGGCTGCGTGGCGTGCAGATCGTGCAGATCCCGACGACCGTCCTCGGCATGGTGGATGCGGCGGTCGGTGGCAAGACCGGGGTGAACACGGCCGAGGGCAAGAACCTCGTCGGCGCCTTCTGGGCGCCGCGATCGGTGATCTGCGACCTCGACGTGCTCGACACCCTGCCGCGCAACGAGATCGTCGCCGGGTTCGCCGAGGTCGTCAAGGCCGGGTTCATCTGGTTCCCCGAGATCCTCGACATCGTCGAGCGCGACCCGGAAGCGTCCGTCGACCCGTCGACGGACGAGTTCCGCCGCTGCATCGAACTGGCGATCGAGATGAAGGCCCGTGTGGTCAGCGAGGACTTCCGCGAGGCGGGCCTTCGCGAAGTTCTCAACTACGGACACACCCTGGGCCACGCGATCGAGCACGCCGAGCGGTACCGCTGGCGCCACGGCGCGGCGATCTCGATCGGCATGATGTACGTCGCCGAGCTGTCGCGGCTGGCCGGTCGGCTCTCGGACGAGGACGTCGCCCGCCACCGCCGCATCTTCGACCTCCTCGGCCTTCCCACGACCTATCGGATGGACGGCTGGCAGCACCTGCTGGGGGTCATGCAGCGCGACAAGAAGGCGCGTGCGGGCATGCTCCGCTTCATCGTGCTCGACGCGATCGGCAAGCCCACCGTCATGCAGGCGCCCGACGAGTCGCTGCTGTTCGCGGCGTACCAGGAGATCGCAGGGTGACGGATGCCGCGGTCCGCCGCGTGCGCCTGCACGAGTGGCGTGAGGGCCGCGACCTGCGCGTGAGCGCCGTGAGCGATCCTGCGGCCGCCATCGCGTTCCTGACCACGCGGGAGCAGGAACTCGCGCGGAGCGACGCGCACTGGCAGACGCGGACCGCGGATGCCGCCCTCGGCGAGAACGCCGCGCAGTTCGTCGCGATCGCGGAGGATCGGTGGGTCGGCTCCGCGACTGTTCTGCTGCGTGAGGCGGGCGCGGCGGACGCGTTGGGGCGGGCTGTCGGCGCAGCGCGTGCGGAGGTGGTGGGCGTCTTCGTCGAGCCCGACCACCGTGGACGGGGAATCCTCGCGGAGCTCATCGCTGCGGCATCCGACTGGGCAGAAGCCGCAGGCGCTGACGGACTGACCCTCGACGTCCACGTCGACAACGCTCGCGCGCAGGCGGCCTACCGCCGGCTCGGCTTCGTCGGCACGGGACTCGCGCTGGACACCGAGGTCGGACGTGAGATCCAGATGCATCGGCCGTCCCAGTAGGGTCGTCTCGTGCCGAAACCCCGCCGCCTGCTGCTCGTCAACGGACCGAATCTGAACCTGCTCGGCATCCGGGAACCGGACGTCTACGGCCACGAGACGCTCGCTGACGTCGAGCGTCTCGTCGAACGCACCGCCGCGGAGTCCGGGTACGAGGTGCGTGCGGTGCAGAGCAACCACGAGGGCGTCCTGATCGATGCGATCCACGCCGCGCGCACCGACTGCGCCGGGATCGTCATCAACCCTGGCGGGCTCACCCACACTTCGGTGATCCTCCGCGATGCTCTCTCGGGGGTCGCGCTCCCGGTCGCCGAGGTGCACATCTCCGATGTCATGGCGCGCGAACCCTTCCGTCACCACTCCTATGTCGCCGACGTCGCCGTCGTCCACGTGGTGGGCCGCGGGGTCCTCGGCTACGCGCAGGCGACCAGCGAATTGATCGCGACGCTCGCGGGCTGACCGGTTCCCGGGGCGGATGCCGCGGCATCCCGTAGAATCGATCGTCGGCCGCTCCGGCCCCGAACTCATCGAACGGAAAATCGCACTCTCATGGCATCCACTGCAGACATCAAGAACGGCGTCGTCCTGTCCATCGACGGACAGCTCTGGAACGTCGTCGAGTTCCAGCACGTGAAGCCCGGCAAGGGTGGCGCCTTCGTCCGCACGAAGCTCAAGAACGTCGTCTCCGGCAAGGTCGTCGACCGCACATACAACGCGGGCGCGAAGATCGAGATCGAGAACGTCGACCGCCGCGACTTCACCTACCTGTACAACGACGGCGACAGCTACGTCTTCATGGACGTCGCCGACTACGACCAGCTCAACGTCTCGGCCACCGTCGTCGGGGACGCCGCCAACTACCTGCTCGAGAACCAGCAGGTGCAGATCGCGCTGAACAACGGCAACCCGCTGTACGTCGAGATGCCGGCCTCGGTCGTCCTCGAGATCACCTACACGGAGCCGGGCCTGCAGGGCGACCGCTCGTCGGCCGGCACCAAGTCCGCCACGCTCGAGACCGGCTACGAGATCCAGGTTCCGCTCTTCGTCGAGCAGGGCACCAAGGTCAAGGTCGACACGCGCACCGGGGACTACCTCGGCCGCGTGAACTGACCGCCTGATGAGCGCTCGGAGCAAGGCGCGCAAGCGCGCCCTCGACATCCTCTACCAGGCCGACATCCGCGGCGACGACCTCGGGGTCACCCTCGCCGCCGAGGCGAAGCGCGCCGCGAACGAACCGGCGCGTGAAGCCTCGTGGCTGTACGCACGCGAGATCGTCGACGGCGTGATCGACGCGCAGAGCGAGATCGACGAGCAGATCGTCACGCACGCGCGTGACTGGAAGCTCGAGCGGATGCCGGCGGTCGACCGTGCGATCCTCCGCATGGGCGTCTGGGAGATCCTCCACAACGATCAGGTCCCCACCGCCGTCGCCATCGACGAGGCTGTCGAGCTCGCCAAGGAGTTCTCGACCGACGACTCCGGCTCGTTCGTGCACGCGGTGCTCGCCCGCATCGCTCGCTCCTGACCCGAGGCGTGGGCTGCGCTCACGCGGAGATCTGCGCTCCCGAGGACGATCGCGTACGATGCCGTCCGCTGGAACGCAGATCTCCGCTGAACCGCTGATCCTCATGAGAGGTGCAGCCCCTGCGCCAGGGCGCGCAGGATGCGGTCTTGGACCTCCGGCCACCGATGCATCACGTCGGCGTAGCCGACCCGGATGACCGTGTAGCCGCGCAGGGTCAGCAACGCGTCATGGGTGTTGTCGGCGTCGCGCTGCGCGCCGACATGATGACCCCCATCGATCTGCAAGACGAGCCTCTCGCCGATGAGGAAGTCGACTCGGTGGCCGAGCAGGTGGACCTGCGGGTGGACGGCGGCAGGAATCCATCGGAGTCGCACGAAGACGAACGTCTCGAGTCCGGAGTCGAGATGTGCACACGCGTCTGCGAGCACGCGCCGCGCCGCCGGGCGGAGATCGAACCTCCGCATGACCTCGCCGGATGCCAGGCCCTGCCGGAACGCGGAGTCCCAGACGGCGAGCGCCTGCTCGAACGGGCGGCACTCGGCCACGATCGCCAGGACGTTCTCGACGGGGTCCTCGAGGGACCCCGGGATGCGTGCGATCAGGGGCGTGCTCCAATGCACCCGCGCGTGAGGGGCTGAGATCGAGCCGGATGCCGCCGGCGCACCCACGTGCGCCCGGCTGCCGTCGTCGTTCACGCTCCAGAGACCGAGGCGTCGCGCCTGCGTCACGCAGGTGAGGACGACGCCCGCGCGCGCCGCGCTCCGCAGGAGCGGATCCGCCTCGGGCACGGCGACCCATCCGCGACGCGGCCGTTCGAGTCCTGCGGCACCGATGCGATGGCGCGAGTAGCCGGCATCCCTCAGATCTGCAGTCCGCACCACTCCGCCGTGACGCCGCACCCACTCCCGCACGTCCATGCGTTCAGCGTGGCTCGCCCGCAGGTCGGCACCACGACCGCGGGCGACCTTGTGGGGAGGGTGGCCATCCGCTCGGGCTGTGGAGACGTCTCGCGCCGGCGCTCGAGCGGAGATACCGTTTCCCGCGGACGGTCGGCCCGCGATCCGTCCCCGGGAAGGCGGATGTCCGCGGGAAGGACGGCCGGACAGGGCGAGCGGATGCCGCGGCTCACCGCGCGGCCCCGCTAGAGTGGTCTCGTACAAGCAACCTTTAACACCGTCCTGTGAGGCGGAGAAGGGAGCGGCGGATGACTTCGCGCATCGTCTTGCACGACGCTGACATCGCCCGCGCACTCACGCGCATCTCTCACGAGATCCTCGAGTCGAACAAGGGCCCCGACGGGCTCGTGCTCCTCGGGATCCCCACTCGCGGCGTCACCCTCGCCGAACGCATCGCCGCGCTCATCGCCTCGTTCACGGGCGTGACGGTCCCGGTCGGATCGCTCGACGTCACGATGTACCGCGACGACCTGCACCGCAATCCCACGCGTACGCCGCGTCCGACCGAGATCCCGGCCGGCGGCATCGACGCGAAGACCGTGGTCCTCGTCGACGACGTGCTGTTCTCGGGCCGCTCCATCCGTGCGGCGCTCGACGCGCTGCAGGACATCGGCCGGCCCGCGGTCGTCCGTCTCGCGATCCTCGTCGACCGCGGCCACCGCGAACTCCCCATCCGGCCCGACTTCGTCGGGAAGAACCTGCCGAGCTCGCGGGAGGAGCGCGTCAACGTGCGCCTCGCCGACGTCGACGGCGCCGAGGAGGTGACGATCGCGTCATGAGACACCTCCTCGACACCCGGACGCTCGCCCGCGAGGACGCGCTCCGCATCCTCGACGTCGCCGAGGACATGCGCGACACGCAGTCGCGCGAGGTCAAGAAGCTGCCGACCCTGCGCGGCAAGACCGTCGTCAACCTCTTCTTCGAGGACTCGACGCGCACCCGCATCTCGTTCGAGGCAGCCGCCAAGCGGCTCTCCGCCGACGTCATCAACTTCTCCGCGAAGGGCTCTTCGGTGTCGAAGGGGGAGTCCCTCCAGGACACGGCGCAGACTCTGCAGGCCATGGGCGCCGATGCGGTCGTCATCCGCCACGGCGCCTCGGGTGCCCCGCACACCCTCGCCACGAGCGGGTGGATCTCGGCGGGTGTCCTCAACGCGGGCGACGGCACGCACGAGCACCCCACGCAGGCTCTGCTGGACGCGTTCACCATCCGCAAGCGCGTCTTCGGCGACGACAGTCGGGGCCGCGACCTCGCGGGGCTCCACGTCGCGATCGTCGGCGACATCCTGCACTCGCGCGTCGCGCGGTCGAACGTCTGGCTGCTGACGACGCTCGGGGCCCGGGTCACCCTGGTGGCACCTCCGACGCTCGTCCCGCAGGACGTCTCGGCCTGGCCGGTGACGATCTCCTACGACCTCGACCAGGCCATCGCCTCCGCGCCGGACGCCGTCATGATGCTCCGCATCCAGCTGGAGCGGATGAATGCGGCCTATTTCCCCACTGAACGGGAGTATTCACGCCGCTGGGGCTTGGATGCCGCGCGGATGGGATCTCTTCCGACCGCTAGCATTGTCATGCACCCCGGACCCATGAACCGGGGTCTGGAGATCTCCGCCGACGCCGCCGATTCACCACGATCGACCGTGCTCGAGCAGGTCGCGAACGGTGTCTCGGTCCGCATGGCGGCGCTCTACCTGCTCCTGGCGGGGGAGCGACCCACCACCCACCCACAGGAGGAGGCCCGATGAGCGAGAGCATCCTCATCCGCGGGGCGCGGATCGACGGCGGCATCGCCGCGGACATCCTGATCCGAGACGGTGTCATCGCCGAGCTCGGCACGGGCCTCAGCGAGAACGGCGCACGGACGGTGGATGCCGACGGCCTGATCGCGCTGCCCGGCCTGGTCGATCTGCACACCCACCTCCGCGAACCCGGTTACGAGGCGTCCGAGACGATCCTGTCGGGCTCGCGCGCCGCCGCCGCCGGCGGCTACACGACGGTGTTCGCGATGCCGAACACGTCGCCGGTAGCCGACACCGCGGGCGTCGTCGAGCAGGAGCTCGCCCTGGGCGAGGCCGCGGGCTACGCCCACGTCCAGCCGATCGGCGCCGTCACCGTCGGGCAGAAGGGCGAGCGGCTCGCCGAGCTCGGCGCGATGGCCTCGTCGCGCGCCCGCGTCCGCGTCTTCAGCGACGACGGCTTCTGCGTCTTCGACCCGCTCATCATGCGCCGCGCACTTGAGTACGTGAAGTCCTTCGACGGCGTCGTCGCGCAGCACGCGCAGGACCCGCGGCTGACCGAGGGCGCTCAGATGAACGAGGGCACCGTCTCGGCCGAGCTCGGTCTCACCGGCTGGCCCGCCGTCGCAGAGGAGTCGATCATCGCGCGCGACGTGCTCCTCGCCGAGCACGTCGGCTCCCGGCTGCACGTCTGCCACCTCTCCACCGCGGGGTCCGTCGATCTCATCCGGTGGGCGAAGAAGCGCGGAATCAACGTCACCGCCGAGGTCACGCCGCATCACCTCCTGCTGACGGAGGACCTCGTCCGAGGGTACGACCCGCTCTTCAAGGTCAACCCGCCCCTGCGCCGCGACGAGGACGTACGTGCGGTCCGTGAAGGACTCGCCGACGGCACGATCGACATCGTCGCGACCGATCACGCCCCGCACCCGGCCGAAGCGAAGAGCTGCGAATGGCAGGCCGCCGCGAACGGGATGGTCGGACTCGAGTCCGCCCTCCGCGTCGTGCACGCCGCGATGGTCGAGACGGGCCTGCTCGAGTGGTCCGACGTCGTCCGCGTCATGTCGACTGCTCCTGCCCGCATCGGCCGACTCGCGGATGCCGGTACCCCGATCGCGGTCGGCGCCCCGGCATCCCTCACCCTCTACGACCCGGCACCGGTCCGCGCGTTCAGCACGGCCGACCTCAGGGGAGGCAGTGTGAACTCGCCCTACCTCGGGCGGGACCTGCCGGGCGAGGTCCGGGCGACGTTCTTCCGCGGCCGGCAGACGGTCGCCGAGGGCGCCGTCGTCGAGGTCCTCTCGTGACCCGCGAGGCCGCTGTCCTCGTCATGGCGGCGGTCGCGGTCCTGCTGATCGTGATCGGTCTCCTCGCGTGGCGACGACGATCCAGGCGGGATGCGGGCCTGACCGCCCCGGTCGCCGACGTTCCCGAGGGCGCCGTCACGAGCCTCCGCTCGGAGGGCCTGTACGTCGCGACCACGCGTCACGACGACGCGCTCGAACGGCTCGCGATCCGCGGGCTCGCCTTCCGGTCCCGGGTCGACGTCACCGTCACCGACACCGGCGTGGCCCTCGACCTGACCGGTCAGCCGCGGATCTTCCTCGCGGCCGCCGCTCTCGTCTCGGTGGGTCAGGCGACGGTCGCGATCGACCGGGTGGTCGAGCGCGACGGCCTCGTCCGTCTCGCGTGGACCACCCCGGAGGGCACGGTCGTCGACAGCTACCTCCGCCCGCAGGACCTCTCGGCGCGGTCACTCACCGACGCGATCAGCCGGGTCCTCCCCGCCACCTCTTCTCCCACCTCTCCCCAGCAGACTCCCGGAAGCGACGCATGAGCATTCAGAGATTCCAAGCTCCCGAACCCGCCGTCCTCGTCCTCGAGGACGGCTCCCGACACCCGGGCCACGCCTACGGCGCCCGCGGTACGACCCTCGGCGAAGTCGTCTTCGCGACGGCGATGACCGGTTACCAGGAGACGATCACCGACCCGTCGTACGCGGGTCAGATCGTCCTGCAGACCGCACCCCACATCGGCAACACCGGCATGAACGGCGAGGACCATGAGTCCCGCCGCATCTGGGTCGCCGGCTACATCGTCCGCGACCCCTCGCGCATCGTCTCCAACTGGCGAGCCGACCACTCCCTCGAGGACGCCCTCGTCCGCGACGGTATCGTCGGGATCAGCGGCGTCGATACCCGCGCCGTCACGCGAGTGCTGCGCTCGGCCGGTTCGATGCGCGGCGGCGTCTTCTCAGGGGATGCCGCGGGGCTCACCGACGACGAGCAGCTGCGCATCGTGCGCGAAGCCCCGGAGATGACCGGACAGAACCTGTCGGCTGATGTCTCGGTTCCCGCCGCCCAGGTGACCCCCGCTGTCGGCGAGAAGATCGGCAACCTCGCGATCCTCGACCTCGGGGTGAAGCAGGCCACCGTGAACAACCTCGCCGCTCGCGGCTTCGAGGTCCACGTCCTCCCGCAGACGATCTCGTTCGCCGACATCCAGGCGGTCGACCCCGCCGCGGTCTTCTACTCGAACGGACCCGGCGACCCCGCGGCATCCGATCGTCATGTCGCGCTCCTGCGCGAGGTGCTCGACGCCCGGCTGCCCTTCTTCGGGATCTGCTTCGGCAACCAGCTGTTCGGGCGGGCCCTGGGCTTCGGCACCTACAAACTGCCGTTCGGCCACCGCGGCATCAACCAGCCGGTCCTCGACAAGACCACGGGCCGGGTCGAGATCACCGCCCATAACCACGGGTTCGCCGTCGACGCGCCCATCGAAGGCGTCATCGACAGCCCGAACGGCTACGGCCGCGTCGAGGTCAGCCATGTCGGCCTCAACGACGACGTGGTCGAGGGGCTTCGCGCCCTCGACCTCCCGGCGTTCAGCGTGCAGTACCACCCCGAGGCCGCCGCCGGCCCGCACGACGCCAACTACCTGTTCGACCGCTTCCGCGACCTCGTGGTCGCCACTCAGGAGACGAAGAATGCCTAAGCGCGACGACATCCAGAGCGTCCTCGTCATCGGATCGGGCCCGATCGTCATCGGTCAGGCCTGCGAGTTCGACTACTCCGGCACCCAGGCGTGCCGGGTCCTCCGTGAGGAGGGCGTGCGCGTCATCCTCGTGAACTCGAACCCCGCGACGATCATGACCGACCCCGACTTCGCCGACGCGACGTACGTCGAGCCGATCACCCCCGAGGTCATCGAGACGATCATCGCCAAGGAGAAGCCCGACGCGATCCTGCCGACCCTCGGCGGCCAGACCGCGCTCAACGCGGCCATGGCACTGCACGACCGCGGCATCCTCGAGAAGTACGGCGTCGAGCTCATCGGTGCCAAGGTCGACGCGATCCGCAAGGGCGAGGACCGTCAGGTCTTCAAGGAGCTCGTCCTCGAGTCCGGTGCGGACGTCGCGCGCAGCGTCATCGCCCACACGATGGACGACCTCCTGGCCGGCGCGGAGGAGCTCGGCTACCCGCTCGTCGTCCGCCCCTCGTTCACGATGGGGGGCCTCGGATCGGGCTTCGCCTACAACGAGGAGGACCTCCGCCGCATCGGCGGCGCGGGCCTTCGCGACTCGCCCACGACCGAGGTACTCCTCGAGGAGTCGATCCTCGGGTGGAAGGAGTACGAGCTCGAGCTCATGCGCGACACCGCCGACAACACGGTCGTCGTCTGCTCCATCGAGAACGTCGACCCGGTCGGCGTCCACACCGGTGACTCGATCACCGTCGCCCCTGCATTGACGCTGACGGACCGCGAGTACCAGAAGCTCCGTGACATCGGCATCGACATCATCCGCGCCGTCGGCGTCGACACCGGTGGCTGCAACATCCAGTTCGCCGTCGACCCGGCGACCGGCCGCATCATCGTCATCGAGATGAACCCGCGCGTCTCGCGCTCGTCGGCCCTCGCCTCGAAGGCGACCGGTTTCCCGATCGCGAAGCTCGCCGCGAAGCTCGCCATCGGGTACCGGCTCGACGAGGTGCCCAACGACATCACGAAGGCGACGCCGGCGAGCTTCGAGCCGACGCTCGACTACGTCGTGGTGAAGGTGCCCCGCTTCAACTTCGAGAAGTTCCCCGCCGCCGACACGACGCTCACGACCACCATGAAGTCGGTCGGTGAGGCCATGGCGATCGGCCGCAATTACACGACCGCCCTCCAGAAGGCGCTCCGCTCGCTCGAGAAGCGCGGCTCCAGCTTCCATTGGGGGCCCGAGGAGCGCTCGATGGAGGAGCTCCTCGAGATCTCGAAGACGCCCACCGACGGCCGCATCGTCGTGCTGCAGCAGGCGCTCCGCCAGGGCGCCACCCTGGAGCAGGCGTTCGACGCCACCGCGATCGACCCCTGGTTCCTCGACCAGATGATCCTCATCAACGAGGTCGCCGAGTACATCCGCGAGGCGGACGATCTGACCGAGGACGTCCTGCGCCTCGCGAAGGACCACGGCTTCAGCGACGCGCAGATCGCGGAGCTCCGCGGCCTCGGCGAGGCGGACGTGCGCGGCATCCGTCACGGCTTCGGCCTCCGCCCCGTCTACAAGACGGTCGACACGTGCGCGGGGGAGTTCCCCGCGCTGACGCCGTACCACTACTCCTCGTACGACCGCGAGACCGAGGTCACCCCCAGCGAAGGCCGCAAGGTCGTCATCATCGGCTCGGGTCCCAACCGCATCGGTCAGGGCGTCGAGTTCGACTACTCCTGCGTGCACGCCTCGTTCGCGCTGTCGGATGCCGGTTTCGAGACCATCATGGTCAACTGCAACCCCGAGACCGTCTCGACCGACTACGACACGAGCGACCGGCTGTATTTCGAGCCGCTGACGCTGGAGGACGTCCTCGAGGTGCTCCACGCCGAGGCGCAGTCCGGCGAGATCGTCGGCGTCGTCTGCCAGCTCGGCGGCCAGACGCCGCTCGGCCTCGCGAAGGGGATCGAGGCCGCCGGCTACACGATCCTCGGGACGAAGCCCGCCGCGATCGACATCGCCGAGGAGCGGGAGCTCTTCTCGCAGTTGCTCGACCGCGCGGGCCTCACCGCCCCCCGCCACGGCACCGCGACCGACGAGGCGGGTGCGATCGCTATCGCCGAGGAGATCGGCTATCCCGTGCTCGTGCGGCCGAGCTTCGTGCTCGGCGGTCGCGGCATGGAGATCGTCTACGACACCGAGAGCCTTCGCGACTACTTCGTGCGCATCGCCGACCAGGCGATCATCCGCGAGGACGCGCCGCTTCTGGTCGACCGCTTCCTCGACGACGCGGTGGAGATCGACGTCGACGCGCTCTTCGACGGCGAGCAGCTCTACATCGGCGGCGTCATGGAGCACCTCGAAGAAGCCGGCATCCACTCCGGCGACTCGTCGTGCACCCTGCCGCCCATGTCGCTCGGCCGCGGCGAGATCGACCGCGTGCGCGTCGCCACCCACGCCATCGCGGAGGGCGTCGGTGTGCGGGGCCTCCTGAACGTCCAGTTCGCCGTGTCGGCCGGGGTCCTCTACGTCATCGAGGCCAACCCGCGCGCGTCGCGCACGGTGCCCTTCGTCTCGAAGGCGCTCGGCATCCCGATGGCCAAGGCCGCCAGCCGCATCATGGCCGGCGCCTCGATCGCCGAACTCATCGCCGAGGGTCTCCTGCCGGAGCAGGACGGATCGCGGGTGCCGCTCGACGCCCCGGTCGCCGTCAAGGAGGCCGTGCTGCCGTTCAAGCGGTTCCGCACCGCCGACGGCCGCACCGTCGACTCGGTCCTCGGGCCCGAGATGCGCTCGACGGGCGAGGTCATGGGTATCGACCGCGACTTCCCGACGGCGTTCGCGAAGAGCCAGGCCGCGGCCTACGGCGGGATGCCGACCTCGGGCACCGTGTTCCTCTCCGTGGCCGACGACGACAAGCGCGCCGTCATCCTGCCTGCCCACCGCCTGCAGGAGCTCGGCTACACACTCATCGCGACGGAGGGCACGGCGGAGATCCTGGCGCGCAACGGCATCCGGGTCGAAGTCGTCTCCAAGTACTCCGAAACGCAGGAATCCGGTGAGTCGAACGTCGTCGACCTCATCAACGCCGGCGAGATCGACATCGTCGTGAACACCCCGTCGGGCGGCATCGCCCGCGCTGACGGCTACGAGATCCGCGCTGCCGCGGTGGCCGCCGACAAGGCGCTGTTCACCACGATGGCCGTGCTCGGCGCCGCGGTGTCCGCGATGCCGGTCCTCCGCGAGGGCTTCGCCGTTCGGAGCCTGCAGGAGTACGCCGCCGACCGGAAGGCGGCGGTGTGACCTCATTCGGTTCACGGCTGGCTGCGGCGGTCGACGCCTGCGGCCCGCTGTGCGTCGGTATCGACCCCCACGCGTCGCTCCTCGACGCGTGGGGGCTTCCGGCATCCGCTGCGGGTGTCCGTGACTTCGGCCTCCGGGTGGTGGATGCTGCTCGCACCCGTGTCGGTGTCGTCAAGCCGCAGGTGGCGTTCTTCGAGCGCTACGGCTCCGCGGGCTACGCCGCGCTCGAAGAGGTCATCCGGGCGGCCCGAGCGGCAGGGCTCGTGGTGATCGCCGACGCCAAGCGCGGCGACATCGGGACGACGATGGACGGCTACGCCGAGGCCTGGCTCGCTGCGGGATCCCCGCTCGAATCGGATGCGGTGACCGTGAGTCCGTACCTCGGACCGGACTCGCTGCGCGGCACGATCGCGACCGCCGTCCGCGAGGGCAAGGGCGTCTACGTCCTCGCCGCGACCAGCAACCCCGAGGCCGCGGGCCTGCAGTCGGCCGAGCTCACGACGGTCGATGCCGAGCGCGGCCAGACGGTCGCGGACTGGGTCGCCCAGCGCGCCGGGTCGGCGAACGCTTCCGCCGTGGTCGGAGATGACCGTTTCGGCCCGGTCGGCTTCGTCGTCGGGGCTACAGTGGAGCGCGCAGATCTGGGACTGACGGATGCCTCGTTGCACCGCGCGTCCCTGCTCGCCCCCGGATTCGGAGCGCAGGGTGCCCGCCTTCGCGACATCTCCGAGCGCTTCGGGGCCCTGGCCCCCCAGGTCCTCGCCAGCGCCAGCCGCAGCATCCTCGGCGCCGGTCCCGACGGGATCGCCGCCGCCATCGACACCCACAACTCCGAACTCCAGGACGCCCGAGATGCCTGACTCCCGCACCCCTCCCGAGGTCGACCGCGCCGCCGCGTCGCGTCGCGCCGTAGCCGCGCGCCGTGAACGCGCGGCTCTCAAACGCGACGTGTCGACCCGCGTCATAAGCCCGCAGGACCTGCTGCGACGCGCGTGGGCCGAGCCGCAGTCCGCGGCCGCCGCTATGCGGGTGACGGAGTTCCTCACCGCGATCCCGGCCATCGGCGAGGGCAAACGCGACCGCATCCTGGCGGACCTCCAGATCGCCCCCGTGAAGAAGATCGGCGGCCTCGGCATCCGACAGCGCCAGGTGCTGCAGGACTACCTGGACCGTCGGCTGCCGGAGCCGCGTGCCCGTGAGGCTCGCAGTCGTCTGATCGTGCTCGCCGGTCCGACCGCGGTCGGCAAGGGAACCGTCGCGGCGCACATCAAGGAGCACCACCCCGAGATCCTCCTCTCTGTGTCCGCGACGACGCGACCACCGCGTCCCGGCGAGGTCGAGGGCGAGCACTACTACTTCGTCGACGACACGGGGTTCGATCGGATGGTTGCAGACGGCGACCTCCTCGAGTACGCGACGGTGCACAACGCCTACCGCTACGGCACGCCGCGTCGCCCGATCGACGCCGCCCTCGCCGAGGGACGGACGGTCCTCCTCGAGATCGATCTGCAGGGCGCCCGCCAGGTGCGCGCCGCCGCTCCCGACGCGACGCTGGTCTTCCTCCTGCCGCCCAGCTGGGACGAGCTGGTGAACCGGCTCGTCGGGCGGGGGACCGAGGGCGAGGAGGAGCGTGCGCGCCGTCTGAAGACCGCGCGCGTCGAGCTCGCCTCGCAGGGCGAGTTCGACTACCGCGTCGTGAACGACGACGTCGCGCGTGCCGCGGCGGAGATCGCGCGACTCGCGCACTGAGGCCGGCCGGCGGACTTCGGGCACCGCTTCGTTTCACATCGTTACGCCCCGATGCGGGCGGCGCCGCGGGGTCCGGGAAGCTGGACCCATGTCCGCCGTCCTCACCGCCTCCGACGCCGTCCGGAGCACCCCGGCACCGCGTGGTGCCGTGTCTCTGTCGGATGTCAGACGGACCTTCGCGGGCGCGACGAGGGCAGTCCCGGTCCTCCGTGGCGTCGATCTCGACATCGAGCCCGGTGAGATCATCGCGGTCGTGGGGCCCTCGGGATGCGGGAAGTCGACGCTGCTCCGGCTTCTCGCGGGGCTCGATGCCCCGTCCGCAGGATCGGTGACCGTCGACGGAACGCCGCTGCGCGACACCGACGAGCGCACCGCCGTCGCCTTCCAAGAGCCGCGCCTGCTGCCGTGGCGCACCATCACCCAGAACGTCCAGCTCGGGATGCCGCGCGGCACGGCACGTGCCGACGCGTCCGCGCGCGTCGCCGAGCTGCTGGATCTCGTCGGTCTCGCCGGCGCCGCCTCGCTCCGTCCGCGTGAGGTGTCGGGCGGCATGGCCCAGCGTGCGTCGCTCGCGCGCGCCCTCGCTCGCGGTCCCGAGGTGCTCCTGCTCGACGAGCCGTTCGGAGCGCTGGACGCGCTGACCCGGCTCCGGATGCAGGACCTGCTCCTCGACATCCATTCCGCCGAACCCACGACCGTCGTCCTCGTGACGCACGACGTGGAGGAGGCCCTGTATTTGGCAGATCGCGTGCTCCAGCTGCGCGCGATCGATTCCGACTCCGAGGACTCCTCGATCGCCCGCGTGATCGAGGTCCCCGGCATCCGCCCCCGTGACCGCGCAGATCGCGGCTTCACGGACCTCCGCGCCGAGCTCCTCGACGGACTCGGCGTCGACACCCACCGCTCAACCCCTCAGGAGACCCGATGAGCACCGTCATCCGCCGCACCGTTCCCGCCCTCGCCGTGGGTGCCGTGGTGATGCTCATGGCCACGGGCTGCCTCGCGGGCGAGAACGCGAGCTCGACCTCCGATGGCGCGAGCGCCGGATCGTGGTCGACCGACTCACTCTCGATCGACTTCGCGACCTACAACCCGCTCAGCCTCGTCGTGAAGGACCAGGGGCTCATCGAGAAGGCTCTCGGCGACGACGTCGACGTCGAGTGGACCCAGTCCGCCGGGTCGAACAAGGCGAACGAACTCCTCCGCGCCGGCGCCCTCGACGTCGGTTCGACCGCCGGCTCGGCCGCGCTCCTGGCCCGGGCCAACGGTTCGCCGATCAAGGTCATCGACGTCTACTCGCAGCCCGAGTGGTCGGCCATCGTCGTCGGGCCGGACAGCGACATCACCTCCGTCGCCGACCTCAAGGGCAAGAAGATCGCCGCGACGAGCGGAACCGACCCGTACTTCTTCCTGCTGCAGGCACTCGAGACCGAGGGCCTCAGCGTCAAGGACGTCGACGTGCAGAATCTGCAGCACGCGGACGGGCGCGCAGCCCTCGACGGCGGCTCGGTAGACGCGTGGGCGGGCCTCGACCCGATCATGGCAGCGGCAGAGGTCGAGTCGGGCGACAAGCTCATCTACCGGAACGTCGACTTCAACTCGTACGGCTTCCTCAACGCCACGGAGGAGTTCCTCACCGACCACGAGGACGTCGCGCAGGTCGTCGTCGACGCGTACGAAGAGGCCCGCACGTGGGCTCTCGCACACCCCGATGAGACCGCGGCACTCCTCGCGAAGGTGGCCGGCATCGACCCGAAGGTCGCGACGACCGTCATCGGCGAGCGCTCGAACCTCGACGTCAGCGGCATCCCGGGCGACGCTCAGCTCGCCGTCCTCAAGAAGATCGCCCCCGTCCTCGTCGACTCCGACGCCGTGACCGGCGGGCAGAGTGCCGTGGACGCGGCCCTCGACTCGATCATCGAGCCATCCTTCGCCGAGAAGGCGGCGGGCTGACGATGACGGCATCCGTCGACACGACCGCCACCGCCGCAGCGCCTTCGGGCGTCGCGGCGGTGCGGCCGTTCTGGTCTCGGACGAGCGTCCGCATCGTCGGGGGACTCGTCGTCCCGTTGGTCGTTCTCGCGCTCTGGCAGGCCGTGACGGGGCTCGGGCTCATCCCGACCTATCGTCTGCCGGCGCCGGTCGACGTCGTGGGCGCGGCGATCCAGCTCGCCGACGGTGGCGCCTTGTGGACCCACGTCGCGATCTCGGTGCAGCGCGTCGTCCTCGGGTTCGTGTTCGGATCGCTCGTCGGATTGGCGGTCGCGGCCGTCGTGGGGCTGACGCGCTCCGGTGACGTCCTGCTGAGCCCTATCCTGGCGGCGTTCCGCGCGATCCCCTCACTTGCACTCGTTCCGCTCCTCCTGCTCTGGATGGGAATCGGCGAGGACTCGAAGGTGACCCTCGTCGCCATCGGCGCGTTCTTCCCGCTGTTCACGACGGTCGCGGGCGCTCTACGGCACGTCGATCCGCACCTGGTCGAGATGGGACGCTCCTTCGGCCTCCGCGGCTGGGACCTGTTCCGCTCGGTGCAGCTCCCCGCCACCGTCCCCGCCCTGATCTCGGGGCTTCGCCTCGCACTCGCGCAGGCCTGGCTCTTCCTGGTCGCCGCCGAACTCCTCGCGGCGTCGATGGGCCTCGGATTCCTTCTCACCGACGCCCAGAGCACCGGCCGCGTCGACCGCATCTTTCTCGCCATCGTCATCCTGGCGGCGCTGGGGACTCTGTCGAACGCGCTCGTCACCCTGCTCCAGCGCCGTCTGCTGAGGAGATGGGCATGACGGGTCACTCCGCTGAGGAACTCCGCCTCGTCGAGACGCGTGCGTACCCCGCCCCGTCGGCGTTCGCCGCGCAGGCGAACGTGTCGCACGGCACGTACGCGGATGCCGCGGCCGATCCGATCGCGTTCTGGGAGGACGCCGCCCGGCGGCTCGACTGGCAGACGCCGTGGCACACCGCCCTCGATTGGCGCCCTCCCGTCCGTTCCGCGGAAGGCGACCTGTCTATCCCCGCCGCCCGATGGTTCGACGGCGGCACCCTGAACGTCGCGGCGAACTGCGTCGACCGTCACGTCGGGGCCGGGCGCGGCGAGAAGGTGGCCCTGTACTTCGAAGGCGAGCCGGGCGACCGCACCGCGGTCACCTACGCCGACCTCCGGCGCCGGGTGTCGCAGGCCGCGAATGCGCTCATCGCCCTCGGCATCCAGCCCGGCGACCGCGTCGTCGTCTATTTGCCCGTCCTCATCGAGACGGTCGTCATCGCGCTCGCCTGCGCCCGCATCGGCGCGGTGCACTCGCTCGTGTTCGGCGGGTTCTCGGCCGAGGCCGTGCGGTTCCGGCTCGAGGACACGGGCGCGAAGCTGCTCGTGACGAGCGACGGTCAGTTCCGGCGCGGGGGAGCGGTCGAGGTGAAATCCGCCGCCGACACGGCGGCCGCAGGCCTGCCCGCGCTCGAGCACGTGCTCGTCGTCCGGCGCACCGGGAGCGACGTGGCCTGGACGCCCGGCCGCGACGTCTGGTGGCACGACGTCGTCGACACGGCATCGGCCGTCCACGAGGCGGCGGCGTTCGACGCGGAGCACCCGCTCTTCATCATCTACACGTCGGGCACGACCGGAAAGCCCAAGGGCCTCGTCCACACCTCGGGCGGGTACCTCGCGCACGCGAGCTGGGCCCACTGGGCGCACTTCGACGCGAAGCCCGACGACGTCCACTGGTGCACCGCCGACCTCGCGTGGGTCACCGCCCACACCTACGAGATCTACGGGCCGCTGTCGAACGGCCTCACGCAGGTCATCTACGAGGGCACCCCCGACGCGCCCCACCGGGAGCGCCACCTCGAGATCATCGAGCGGTACGGCGTGACGGTGTACTACACGGCGCCCACCCTCATCCGCACCTTCATGACCTGGTTCGGCGACGACCTCCCCGAGGGACACGATCTGTCCAGCATCCGCCTCCTCGGCACCGTCGGCGAGGCGATCAACCCCGCCGCGTGGGCGTGGTTCCGGCGCGCCTTCGGGCGCGACGAGGTCCCCGTGGTCGACACCTGGTGGCAGTCCGAGACCGGGGCCGCGATGATCGCGCCGCTTCCGGGCGTCACGACGCTGAAGCCGGGTTCGGCGAGCGTTCCGTTGCCCGGGATCGACGCCGCGGCGGTCGACGCCGACGGACGCGAGGTCGAGCCGGGGCGTTCGGGAACGCTCGTGGTGCGACGTCCGTGGCCGGGCATGGCGCGCACCGTGTGGGGGAGCCCCGAGCGATACCGCGACTCGTACTGGTCGACGTATGCCGGGCACGGCGACCACGGCGGCTACTACGTCGCCGGCGACGGGGCGACCCGCGACGCCGACGGCCACATCTGGATCCTCGGGCGCCTCGACGACGTGGTGAACGTCTCGGGTCACCGGCTGTCGACGATCGAGATCGAATCGGCGCTCGTCGCGCACGCCTCCGTCGGCGAGGCGGGAACCACCGGAGTCGTCGACCCGATCACCGGTCACGCCGTCGCCGCGTTCGTCGTCCCCTCCGGGGCGGGGGAGCCGGATGCCGCCGCCCTCCGCGCGCACGTCGCCCGCGAGATCGGCCCGGTCGCCAAACCCCGTCACGTGGTCGTCGTCCCCGACCTCCCCAAGACCCGCTCCGGCAAGATCCTCCGCCGGCTCCTCGCCCAGCTGTGGGAGGCCGAGCAGGACCGCCGCGCCGGACGCGAGCCCGCACCCCTCGGCGACACCACGTCGCTCCAGAACCCCGACGCCGTCGACCGCATCGCCGCTGCACTGGCTGCGGCCTGACCCGCCGCATTCACTCCGCGGGCACCCATCCGCCAGAAAGAGATCATGACTGACGAACACCGCTTCGGCTTCCGTACCCGCGCGCTCCACGCCGGCGGCACCCCCGATGCCGCCACCGGTGCCCGCGCGGTGCCGATCTATCAGACCTCGTCCTTCGTCTTCGACGATGCGACGGATGCCGCGAACCTGTTCGCGCTGCAGAAGTACGGCAACATCTACTCGCGGATCGGCAACCCGACGGTCGCGGCACTCGAGGAGCGTCTCGCATCGCTCGAGGGCGGCATCGGCGCGGTGGCGACCGCGTCGGGGATGAGTGCGGAGTTCATCACGTTCGCCGCGCTCGTCGGCGTCGGCGACCACGTCGTCGCCTCGGCGCAGCTCTACGGCGGCACCGTCACGCAGCTCGACGTGACGCTCCGCCGGTTCGGCGTCGACACGACCTTCGTCGCCTCGAGCGACCCGGCCGACTACGCGGCGGCGATCCGTCCCGAGACCAAGGTGCTCTACGTCGAGACGATCGGCAACCCGTCAGGTGAGATCGCCGACATCGAAGGTCTCGCCGACGTCGCCCACGCCGCCGGCATCCCGCTCGTCGTCGACTCGACCCTCGCGACCCCGTACCTCGCGCGCCCGCTCGAGCACGGCGCGGACATCGTCATCCACTCGGTGACCAAGTTCCTCGGCGGACACGGCACGACCCTCGGCGGCGTCGTGATCGAGAAGGGGACGTTCGACTGGGGGAACGGCAAGTTCCCGCAGATGACCGAGCCGGTCGCCTCGTACGGCGGCATCAAGTGGTGGGACAACTTCGGCGAGTACGGCTTCCTCACGAAGCTTCGGAGCGAGCAGCTTCGCGACATCGGCGCGGCCCTCAGCCCGCACTCGGCCTTCCTGCTGCTGCAGGGCATCGAGACCCTGCCCCAGCGGATCGACGCGCACGGCGCGAATGCGCGGATCGTGGCGGAGTGGCTGGACTCCGACCCCCGCGTCTCGTTCGTCACGTGGGCCGGCCTGCCGGATCACCCCCACCGACAGCGCGCTGAAAAGTACCTCCCGCTCGGGCCGGGCTCGGTCTTCGCGTTCGGTGTGAAGGCCGGGGACGACGCCTCGAACGAGGACGACCGTGTCGCGGCGGGACGCCGGGCGGGGGAAGCCGTCATCGACGCGCTGCAACTAGCCTCGCACCTCGCCAACATCGGCGACGCCCGCACGCTCGTCATCCACCCCGCCTCGACGACGCACCAGCAGCTCAGTGCGGATCAGCTCGTCGCCGCCGGGGTTCCCGCCGACCTCATCCGCATCTCGGTCGGTCTCGAAGACCCCGAGGACATCGTGTGGGACCTCGATCAGGCCCTCACCGCCGCGACAGGAGTGACCCGATGACCGACGCGAACACCTGCGCCGTACCGCAACCCGCTCCGACCGAGGGAGCCGCGTGCGCGCTGCCCGGCACGACGCCGGCCACGGATCCGACTCGGACGTGGCCCGCCGCCGGTCCGCAGGAGAGGTTCGAGATCCTCCGCCGGGCGAAGACGATCGCGATCGTGGGCGCCTCCGACAACCCGGCGCGCGCGAGCTACTTCGTCGCCACCTACCTGAGCGGCAGCTCGCCGTACGACGTGTACTACGTCAACCCGCGGGCGACCTCGATCCTCGGCAGGCCCGCCTACGCGTCGCTCGCCGATCTGCCCGTCGTCCCCGACATCGTCGACGTCTTCCGCAAGCACGACGACCTGCCCGGCGTCGCGCAGGAGGCGGTGGATGCCGGTGCCTCGACCCTCTGGCTGCAGCTCGGCTCGTGGCACGAGGGCGCCGCGAGGATCGCCGCCGACGCGGGGCTGTCGGTCGTCATGGACCGGTGCGTCAAGATCGAGCACGCCCGCTTCCACGGCGGTCTCCACCTGGCGGGGTTCGACACCGGGGTCCTCAGCTCGAAGCGGCAGCTGCTCAGCCGTTGATGCGCTTCGCGTCGGCCGGGCGCCGCGACCTGTAGACTGAGAGGATGCCGCGCCGCGTCCGCGCGCGTTCCGGCAGACATCTCTCCTCACCGATTCTGGAGGACCACCATGGCCAACCGTGACCAGGGCATCATCGACCCGCCCATCGACGCACTGCTCGACAAGGTCGACTCGAAGTATCAGCTCGTCATCTACGCATCCAAGCGCGCGCGTCAGATCAACGACTACTACTCGGACCTCCACGAGGGAAACCTGTTCGACAACGTGGGCCCGCTCGTCGACTCGAACGTCGAGGACAAGCCCCTGACGATCGCCCTTCACGAGATCCACGAGGACAAGCTGCGCCTCCGCGCGGCCGAGTGACCCCGACTTCATGACCTCGGCGCCACACGGCGTCATCCTCATGCCCGCGAGCCCCCCGTGTCGGGGGCCGCGGGCATGATGGTTTGCACACCCCCGATCCGCCCTCTGGAGGACCGATGAGCGCGCTGCGCCTGTTCACGTCGGAGTCTGTGACCGAAGGTCACCCCGACAAGATCTGCGACCAGATCTCCGACAGCATCCTCGATGCGCTCCTCGCCGTCGACCGCGGCAGCCGCGTGGCCGTCGAGACGCTCGTCACCACCGGCCTCGTGCACGTCGCGGGCGAGGTTCGCACCGACGGATACGTCGACATCCCGGGAATCGTCCGCCGCGTCGTGAACCGCATCGGCTACACCTCGTCCGAGACCGGCTTCGACGGCGACTCGTGCGGTGTGACGGTGTCCATCGGCGAGCAGTCGGGCGACATCGCCGCGGGCGTCGACAACGCGCTCGAGCACCGCGAGGGCGGTTCCGTCGATCCGGTCGACGCGCTCGGCGCGGGGGACCAGGGCATCATGTTCGGCTACGCGACGAACGAGACCCCGTCGTACATGCCGACCGCGATCTGGACGGCGCACCGTCTTGCGGAGCGCCTCACGGACGCGCGTCGCAGTGGCGCACTTCCCTTCCTGCGCCCCGACGGCAAGACCCAGGTGACGCTCGGCTACGACGGCACCACACCGCGCACCGTCGACACGGTCGTCCTGTCCACGCAGCATCACCCCGACATCTCGCTTCCCGCGCTACGCGCCGCGGTGCAGGCCGAGGTCATCGATCCCGTCCTCGCGCAGACCGGGCTCGACGTGTCGGACGTCCGCTACGTCATCAACCCCGCCGGCCCCTTCGTCGTGGGCGGCCCGAAGGGCGACGCGGGCCTGACCGGACGCAAGATCATCATCGACACCTACGGCGGCGCCGCCCGTCACGGCGGCGGGGCCTTCAGCGGCAAGGACCCGTCCAAGGTCGACCGCTCGGCGGCGTACGCGATGCGCTGGGTCGCGAAGAACGCCGTCGCGGCGGGGCTCGCCGATCGCCTCGAGGTGCAGGTCGCCTATGCCATCGGGCGTGCCGCCCCCGTCGGGTTGTATGTCGAGTCGTTCGGCACGGGCCACGTCTCGGACGAGAAGATCACCGCCGCGATCCGGGAGTCGTTCGACCTCCGGCCGCAGGCGATCATCGATGACCTCGATCTCCTGCGCCCCATCTACGCGCAGACCGCCGCATACGGACACTTCGGGCGCGAACTGCCCGAGTTCACGTGGGAGCGCACGGACCGCGTCGACGCCTTGCGGACCGCCGCCGGGCTCTGACGCCCGTGATCCCCGTCGCGCGGATCCTCCTCGATTCGCCGGTTCCTCAACTCGATCGACTCTTCGACTACGCCGTACCGAGCGCCCTCGACGCCGACGCCCAGCCGGGCGTGCGGGTGAAGGTGCCGCTGCGCAGCGCCGGACGGATGATCGAGGGCTGGGTGATCGAGCGGGCCGAGGTCGAACCCGGCGGGCGGCCGCTGTCCGAGGTGGCGGCCGTCGTCTCGCCGGTGCCGGTGCTCCCGGCATCCCTCTACGCACTGGCGCGGCGTGTCGCCGATCGCGCCGCCGGCTCAGCGAGCGACATCCTGCGCCTCGCGGTACCGAAGCGGATGGTGCGGGCCGAGAAGGCCTGGCTCGCCACAGATCCGCCCGAGGCGCCGCAGGTGGATCCGGATGCCGCGACCCGCGCGCACGCGCTCGCCTCGCCCTACCCGGGGCTCGCCGACGCCGTCCTGTCGGGGGAGCGGATCGCGATCGACGCCCCGCCGCACCCGACTCCCGGAGCTCTGCGGGGCGCCTGGGCGGACCTGCTCGCCGGCCTCGCCGCGCTCGTTCTGGAGAGCGGTCGGAGTGCGCTGCTCGTCGTCCCCGACCACCGCGACCAGGCGCAGCTGCTCGACGCCCTCGCGGCTCTCGTTCCGGGCGACGCCGTCATCCGCGACGATGCCCGGCGCTCCGGACCCGAGCGGTACGCGACGTACCTCCGGATGCTGAGCGCCGCTCCCTGCATCGTCGTCGGGAACCGGTCCACCGTGTACGCGCCCGCCCACGATGTCGGCGCCGTCTTCGTCTGGGACGACGGCGACACGTTGCTCGCCGAGCCGCTCAGTCCGGGGGTGCACGCACGGGACGCCGCTCTCGTCCGTCAGGAGGAGGAGCACTCCGCGCTCGTCTTCGCCGGCCACACCCGCACGACCGACGTCGAGCGTCTCGTCCAGCTCGGGTGGGTGCGGGAGTTCCCCGCGACGCGCCGGGTCAGTCCGCGGGTCGTCTTGTCGGCCACGCACGAGGCTGAGCACCGCGGCGCGCGGGTCCCCTCGGCCGCCTTCGGCGCGGCGCGGGAGGCCCTGCAGCACGGGCCGGTCCTCGTCCAGGTCGCTCGCCCCGGCTATTCGCCCGTCCTCGTCTGCGCGGAGTGTCGCACCCCCGCCCGATGCCGGCACTGCTCCGGCCCGCTCCGTGCCCGCCGCCCCGGCGCGACGCCGGACTGCGGGTGGTGCGGCAGGTCGGCGCCGAACTGGACGTGCGCCAACTGCGCCGGGACGCGCTTCCGGATGGCGTCGTCGGGCAGCGAACGGACGGCGGACGAACTCGGTCGGGCGTTCCCCGGCATCCGTGTCATCGTCGCCGACGGCGATCACCCCGTCGCATCGGTCGACGGCCGGCCGGCCCTCGTGATCGCCACGCGCGGCGCGGAGCCCGCAGCGGAGGGCGGCTACCGCGCCGTCATCCTCCTCGACGGCGACAAGATGCTCATGGCCGAGCAGCTGCGGATCGGCGAATCGTGCCTGCGCTGGTGGTCGAACGCGGCGGCGCTCGCGGCTCCCGGCTCGCCCGTCCATCTCGTCGGTGTCACGGGACCCGTCGCCCGTGCGCTGGCGACGTGGACGCACGCCGCCTACGCCCGCGCCGAGCTCGCCGATCGAGCGCCGCTGCTCATGCCCCCGACCGTTCGGGTCGCCGCCATCGAGGGGGCTGCGGCCAGCGTCGATCGGTCCCTCGCGGAGTTGCGTGAGGCGCTTCCCGACCTCGGTCCGCTGTCGGTGCTCGGGCCCGTGCCCACCGACGACGGCGCGCGCGCCCTCGTCCGGGTGGACTACGCGCACGGCCGCGCCGTCGCCGAGCAGCTGCGGGCCTCGGTCGTGGCGGACGCGGTCCGCGGTCGACGCCGGGGTCCGGGTCCCCGGACTACACTCAGGGTTCGGCTCGATGTGCCCGAGCTCGATCTGTGAGGACCTGCATGCGCGTCGTTTTCGCCGGAACCCCCGAACCGGCCGTCCCCTCCCTCCGCGCCGTCGCGGCCTCGTCGCACCAGGTCGTCGGCGTCGTCACGCGACGTGACGCGCCGATCGGACGCAAGCGCGTCCTGACGCCCTCGCCGGTCGCGGTCGCCGCCGAGGAGCTCGGTCTCCCGGTCATCAAGGCGGACCGTCTCGATGAGGCGGCGACGGCCGAGATCGCTGCGCTCGGCGCCGATCTCGGCGTCATCGTCGCCTACGGCGGGCTGGTTCGCGAGCCGCTCCTGTCGACGCCTGCGCACGGCTGGATCAACCTGCACTTCTCGCTCCTGCCGCGCTGGCGCGGCGCAGCGCCCGTGCAGCACGCGCTCATCGCCGGCGACCGGGTGACCGGCGCCGCCGTCTTCCGGCTCGTGCCCGCCCTCGACGCCGGTGACGTCTTCGCCGAGCTCCGCTACGACGTCCCGCGGGGCGCCACGGCGGGCGACGTGCTCACCGACCTGGCCGTGTCGGGTGCCGGACTCGTGTCGGGCGTCGTGGATGCGATCGCCGACGGCTCCGCGGTCGCGACGCCGCAGCACGGCGAGCCCACGCTCGCGCCGAAGCTCACGCAGGCCGACGGGGCGCTGGATCTGGCCGAATCCGCCGACCGCGTGATCGACCGTTTCCGCGGGACGACGCCCGAGCCCGGTGCCCACGTGTCGCTCGACGGTCAGCGGGTGAAGGTGCTCGCCGCCCTCCGCGGCCCCGACGCCGATCTCGAGGCCGGTCAGGTCGCGCTCGTCGGCCGTGACGTCGTCGCGGGCACGGGGGAGGGAACCGTCCTTCTCCGGACGGTCCAACCCGCCGGAAAGGGTGCGATGAACGCGGCCGACTGGTGGCGTGGACTCCGCTCCGACGACCCCCGGATCGACCTCCCCGGAGCGGCCTCGTGAGCGCCGCCCGCGACGTCGCGTACGCGGTCATCCGCTCCGTCGGCGAGGACGACGCCTACGCGAACCTGCTCCTGCCGCGCGAACTCGAACGCGCCCGACTGTCGACGGCGGATGCCGCTCTCGCCACCGAGCTGACCTACGGCACGCTCCGACGCGTCGGGACGTACGACGCGATCATCGAGATGGCGGCATCCCGACCCGTCTCGGGGATCGACGCGCCCGTCCTCGACGCCCTCCGACTCGGCACGCACCAGCTCCTCGCGACCCGCGTCCCCCCGCACGCCGCCGTCCACGAGACGGTCGACCTCGTCGGCCGCGTCGCGGGACGGCGCGCGACGGGGTTCGCCAACGCCGTCCTCCGCCGCGTGTCCGAACGGGATGAGGAGGAGTGGCTGACCCGCATCGAGGATGCCGCCCGCTCCGACGACGAGCGCCTGGCCGTCCGGTTCGCGCACCCCGTCTGGATCATCCGCGCCTTCCGGCGCGCGCTGGCCGCCGAGGGACGCGGTGACGAGCTGCTCGACCTGCTGGCGGCGGACAATGCGGCACCGACCGTGACCCTCACTGCTCTGCCGGGCGTCGGGTCGATCCCGGACGACGCGGAGCGCACTTCGTTCTCGCCGATCGGATTCCGTCTCGCCGGCGGCGACCCGGACCGCATCGTCCGCGGGTCGGGCGGTGCCGTCCGCGTGCAGGACGAGGGATCGCAGCTCGCGGCCCTCGCCCTCTCGCGTGCCGTGCCGGTCCAGGCGGGGGAGCGGTGGCTCGACCTCTGCGCCGCGCCCGGTGGCAAGACCGCCGTGCTGGCAGCCGAGGCCGCCGCGGGCGGGGCCACCGTCGAAGCGAACGAACTGTCGCCCGCTCGTGCCCGGCTCGTCCGCCAGTCGGTCGCCGCCGTACCTCTCGACGTGCCCGTGTCGGAGGAGGACGGCCGCACCCGCGCCGGTCGCGGGGTCTACGACCGGATCCTCGTCGACGCCCCCTGCACGGGGCTCGGCGCCCTCCGGCGCCGGCCCGAGGCGCGGTGGCGCAAAGCCCCGACCGACGTCCCCGAACTCAGCCAGCTGCAGACCGGACTCCTGACGGCGGCGGTCGACGCGCTCGCTCCCGGCGGCATCGTCGCGTACGTCACGTGCTCGCCCCACCTCGCCGAGACCGCGGGCGTCGTGGCCGAGGTCGAGCGTGGCTTCGGTGACGCACTCGTGCAGCTCGACACGCGGGCCGTGGTCCGGCAGATCGCCGGCGACGCGATCGACCTCGCCGAGCCGGCGGATGGATCGGGACGCGCCCAGCTGTGGCCCCACCGCCACGGCACCGACGCGATGTCGATCTGGCTGCTCCGGAAGAACTGATCCGGCACCGGGATAATGGCAGACGTGGCCGATTCCGACGTACGCATCAACCCCAGCATCCTCGCCGCCGACTTCGTGAACATGCAGGCGGAGCTCGCCCGCATCGCGTCGGCCGACTTCGTCCACGTCGACGTGATGGACAACCACTTCGTCCCGAACCTGACGTTCGGCCCGCAGATGGTCGAGCGGATCCAGGCGACGAGCCCCGTCCCTCTCGACGTGCACCTCATGATCAGCGACGCCGACCGCTGGGCTCCCGAGTACGCCGAGATCGGCGCGGCATCCGTCACGTTCCACCTCGAGGCCGCCGCGGACCCGGTCGGCCTGGCCCGCCGGCTCCGGCAGATCGGTGCGCGCGCCGGCGTCGCGGTGAAGCCCGCGACCCCCGTCGAGCACCTTTTCGACGTCCTCGACGAATTCGACCAGATCCTCGTCATGACCGTCGAGCCCGGCTTCGGCGGCCAGAGCTTCATGGCCGACCAGATGCCCAAGCTCCGCCGCCTCAGCGATGAGGCCCGCCGCCGCGGGTCGCAGCTGTGGCTGCAGGTCGACGGCGGCATCGGCGAATCGACCATCGCGCAGGCAGCGGATGCCGGTGCCGACACGTTCGTGGCCGGCTCAGCCGTGTTCGGTGCCGAGGACCCCGGAGCGGCCATCAGTGCGCTCCGGTCGGCCGCGGCATCCGCCCACCGGCACTGAGGCCCACGGTCGTCACGCGGACCGGCCGGGATCGGCGGGCCGGTACCCTGGAGGGTGTGAAGACCTTCGACGCACTGTTCTCCGAGCTGAGCGAGACCGCGGCGAGCCGTCCCGAGGGATCGGGCACGGTCGCGCAGCTGGACCGCGGCGTCCACGCCATCGGCAAGAAGATCGTCGAAGAGGCCGCCGAGGTCTGGATGGCCGCCGAGTACCAGTCCGACACCGAGACAGCCGAGGAGATCTCGCAGCTGCTCTACCACCTGCAGGTGATGATGCTCGCGAAGGGCCTGACGCTCGAGGACGTGTACCGACATCTCTGATCGGTCCCTCTCGTCGTCCGCCCACCTCCACACCGAAAGACGCTCCATGCTGCGCATCGCCGTCCCCAACAAGGGCATGCTCGCCGAGACCACCGCGGGAATGCTCGCCGAAGCCGGGTACACCGGTCGACGCGACCCCAAGGACCTGCACGCCATCGACCCCGTCAACGACGTCGAGTTCTTCTACCTCCGCCCCAAGGACATCGCCACCTACGTCGGCTCCGGAGCGCTGGACGTCGGCATCACGGGTCGCGATCTGCTGCTGGACGCCCGGATGCCGGGTGCCCGCGAGATCGAGAAGCTCGGCTTCGGCGGCTCGACGTTCCGGTTCGCCGGTCCTCCGGGACGCTTCACCGAGCTCGCCGACCTCGACGGACTGCGCGTCGCAACCGCCTACCCCGGCCTCGTGGACGCGTACCTCGACGACCTCGGCGTGGCCGTCGACCTCGTGCCGCTGGACGGCGCGGTCGAGTCCGCCGTGCAGCTGGGTGTCGCGGATGCCGTCGCCGACGTCGTCTCCACCGGGACGACCCTCCGCCAGGCGGGACTCGAGATCTTCGGGCCGGTGCTGCTGGAGTCCGAGGCGGTCCTCATCGGCGCGCCGACCGAGGCCGACGGCACCGAGACGCTCCTGCGCCGCCTGCGCGGCGTCATGGTCGCCCGGCGCTACGTCCTCATCGACTACGACCTGCCCGCGCACCTGGTCGACCAGGCGGTCGCCCTCGCCCCGGGGATCGAGTCGCCCACGATCTCGCCGCTGCGCGACCCCGACTGGGTCGCCGTGCGCGTCATGAGCCCGCGGAAAACGGTGAATCAGGTCATGGACGCCCTCTACGAGATCGGCGCGCGCGCGATCCTCGTGACCGCCATCCACAACGCGAGGCTCTGACGTGTCGCTCGTCAGCCGCGTGATCCCGTGTCTGGACGTGGCCGCGGGCAAGGTCGTGAAGGGCGTCAACTTCGAGAATCTGCGCGAGATGGGCGACCCCGTCGAGCTCGCGCGACGGTACTACGAGCAGGGCGCCGATGAGATCACGTTCCTCGACGTGACCGCCACCGTCGACGCTCGCGACACGACGTACGACGTCGTGCAGCGTACCGCCGAGCAGGTCTTCATCCCGCTCACCGTGGGTGGGGGAGTGCGCTCGGCTGAGGACGTCGCCCGGCTCCTCGGGGTCGGCGCCGACAAAGTGGGCGTCAACTCCGCTGCGATCGCCCGGCCCGGGCTCCTCGGCGAGATCGCCGACCGCTTCGGGGCGCAGGTGCTCGTCCTCTCCCTCGACGTGAAGCGCACCGACGGTACGCCGTCGGGCTTCGCCGTGACGACCCACGGCGGCCGCACCCTCACCGATCTCGATGCCATCGCCTGGGCGCGCGAGGCGATCGAGCGAGGCGCGGGCGAGCTCCTCGTCAACTCGATCGACGCCGACGGGACGAAGGACGGCTTCGACCTCGAGCTCGTCTCGCTCATGCGCGAGGTGTCCTCGGTCCCCGTCATCGCCTCCGGCGGGGCGGGGGATGCCGCGCACTTCGCGCCGGCGATCGCCGCCGGAGCGGATGCTGTGCTCGCGGCATCCGTCTTCCACTCCGGACAGCTGACCGTCGCGGACGTCAAGGACGCGCTCCTGCGCGGAGGGGTGGAGGTCCGCCGATGACCCGGTCGATCGAGGAGCGCATATCCCGCGTGGTCTACAACGCGGACGGCCTCGTCCCCGCCATCGTGCAGCAGCACGACACGCGCGAGGTGCTCATGCTCGGGTGGATGGATGCGGAGGCCCTCCGCCGCACGCTCACGGAAGGGCGCGTGACATTCTGGTCGCGCTCCCGACAGGAGTACTGGCGCAAGGGCGACACGTCCGGTCATGCGCAATTCGTGAAGGGCGTTCGACTGGACTGCGACGGGGACACGCTGCTCGTCACCGTGGAACAGGTCGGCGCGGCCTGCCACACCGGCGACCGCACGTGCTTCGACGCCGACGACCTCGACCCCGTCGTCGGCGAGTTCTCATGACCGAGGCGACCTCGCGGCGGACGCGGCTCACGGCCGTGCTCGCGATCCTGGTCGGCGGGGCCGTCGGCATCATCGGGTCGACGCAGACCTGGCTCGAGGCCACCGTGGACGACGGTTCCGCGGTCCCGATCCCGATCCCCGGAACGGACGCCCTCGCCGTCGTGGCACCGCTGAGCCTCGCAGCACTCGCCCTGGCACTCGCCCTCACGATCGTGGGACGCGTCCTCCGCTACTCCTTCGCGGTCATCGCGGTCGCCCTCGGCGCGGGCCTCGGGTGGGGGGCGTTCCGGATCGCCTCGCAGCGCCCCATCGACGCCGTCGCGGGACCCGTCACCGACGCGACGGGGCTGAGCGGCGCGCAGGGCATCGCCGGGATCGTGACAGAGATCACGGCGACGCCGTGGCCGGCGGTCACCGTGGCGGCATCCGTCCTCATCGTCCTCGGCGGAATCGTCGCGTTCGCGACCGCCCACCGCTGGACGAGCGCGGGCCGCAAGTACCGGACCGACCGCACGAGCGGACCCCGCGACAGCATCGACTCGTGGGACGACCTGTCTCGCGGCGAAGACCCGACCACCTGACCTGCGCGGGGCGGGGCAGTGTGCACGCCCCGCTAGACTGGTGGGGCGGCTCCGGCCGTGCAGAGAACCCATGCTTCGCATCGAAGGAGAACTATGAGCGGCATCGAGGACCCCGGCCACGGACACTCCCCGGCGGCATGGACGACGGTCATCATCATGCTCGTCGCTGTGACGATCGGCACCGTCTTCTTCTTCCTTGACATGCCGCTCATGGTCTGGCTCTCCGTCGTGCTCCTGGTCATCGGCCTGATCGTCGGCTACATCATGACCAAGGCCGGCTACGGCGTCGGTGGCTCGAAGACCGTCACGAAGCAGCACTGACGTGCTCGCCGACCTGATGGCCGGCGCGGTGGAGGATGCACGGGAGCGGGAATCGGTCCGACCCCTGGCGGTCGTCGAGAAGCTCGCCCTCGCGCAGCCTGCCGCGATCGACGCCCTCGCTGCTCTCGCGCCCGCAGACCGCGTCAAGATCATCGCCGAGGTGAAGCGCGCGAGCCCCTCTCGAGGCGATCTCGCCGATATCCCCGACCCTGCGCTCCAAGCGCGCCGGTATGAAGTGGGCGGGGCGTCCGCGATCTCGGTCCTCACCGAGGGGCGCAAGTTCAAGGGTTCGCTCGCCGATCTCGAAGCCGTTCGTGCAGCGGTCACCCTTCCCGTCCTCCGCAAGGACTTCGTCTCGACGCCCTACCAGGTGTTCGAGGCTCGGGCCGCCGGTGCAGATCTCGTGCTCCTCATCGTCGCGGGCCTGGAGCAGAAGGTCCTCGCCGAGCTCTACGCACTCATCATCGATCTCGGCATGACGCCTCTCGTCGAGACGCACTCGGCGGAGGAGTTGGCCCGGGCGAACGACATCGGCGCGCGCCTGCTCGGAGTCAACGCCCGCAACCTCTCCACGTTCGAGCTCGACCGAGATCTGTTCGGCAGACTCGCGTCCGACATCCCCGAGGGTGTGATCAAGATCGCCGAGTCCGCGGTCCTCGCACCCGCCGACGTCGCGCACTACCGTGCCGCGGGAGCCGACGTCGTCCTGATCGGCGAAGCGCTCGTCACGAACGACCCCGTGTCGACGCTCGCCGCCTTCCTGGAGGCAGGTTCATGAGTCTTCGCGCAGCTGCGGGTCCCTTCTTCGGCGAGTTCGGGGGGCGGTACATGCCCGAGTCCCTCATCGCCGCGATCGACGAACTGACGGCCGTGTACGAGGATGCCAAGGCGGACCCCGAGTTCGCCGCGGAGTTCTCCCGCCTGCTGAACGTGTACGCCGGGCGCCCTTCCGCCCTCACCGAGGTGCCCCGGTTCGCGGAGCACGCCGGCGGCGCGAGGGTGTTCCTCAAGCGCGAGGACCTTAATCACACGGGTTCGCACAAGATCAACAACGTCATCGGCCAGGCGCTCATCACGAAGCGTCTCGGCAAGAAGCGCGTGATCGCCGAAACCGGCGCGGGTCAGCACGGCGTCGCCACGGCGACCGCGGCGGCTCTGTTCGGGTTCGAGTGCACGATCTACATGGGCGAGGTCGACACCGAGCGGCAGGCTCTCAACGTCGCCCGCATGCGCCTGCTCGGCGCCGAGGTCATCCCCGTCACGACGGGCTCGCGCACGCTCAAGGATGCGATCAACGAGGCGTACCGCGACTGGGTCGCCTCGGTCGACACGACCAACTACATCTTCGGCACCGCCGCTGGGCCCCACCCGTTCCCCGCCATGGTGCGCGACTTCCAGAAGATCATCAGCGAGGAAGCGCGTCAGCAGCTCCTCGACGAGATCGGCCGACTCCCCGACGCGGTCGTCGCGTGCGTCGGTGGGGGGTCGAACGCGATCGGCATGTTCGACGCGTTCCTCGACGACGAGGGTGTCGCCCTCTACGGCGTCGAAGCAGCCGGCGACGGCGTCGACACGCCGAAGCATGCGGCATCCATCGAACGAGGTCGTCCCGGTATCCTGCACGGCGCGAAGACGTTCGTCCTGCAGGACGAGGACGGCCAGACGACCGAGTCGCACTCCATCTCCGCGGGTCTCGACTACCCGGGCGTGGGCCCCGAGCACGCCTGGTTGGCCAGCATCGGGCGCGCGCAGTACATCCCCGCCACCGACACCGAGGCCATGGAGGCCCTTCGCCTCCTGAGCCGGACCGAGGGGATCATCCCCGCCATCGAGTCCGCGCACGCTCTCGCCGGTGCGCTGCGGATCGGACGCGAACTGGGCCCGGACGGTGTGATCGCCATCAACCTCTCGGGCCGTGGCGACAAGGACATGGACACCGCCGCGCGGTGGTTCGAACTGTACGACGCCGACAAGGAGCCCGTCGAGGTCCCCGCCGACCCCGAGCACGGTAGCGGCGAAGGGGTCGAGCTGTGACGTCGCGCGTCGCGGCGGCGATCTCCGCCGCGAAGGATGCGGGACGAGGGGCGTTCGTCGGCTACCTGCCGATCGGCTACCCCGACCTGCAGACCAGCGTGGACGCCGCGGTCGCTCTCGCCGAGAACGGCGCCGACATCCTCGAGCTCGGACCGCCCTACTCGGACCCGGTCATGGACGGCGTCATCATCCAAGAGGCGACGCAGGCCGCCCTCGCGGCCGGGTTCCGCTTCCGCGACACCTTCACGGCCGTCCGCGCCATCGCCGAACGCGTGGACGTTCCCATCGTCGTCATGACCTACTGGAACCCGGTGTTCCAATACGGCGTCGACCGCTTCGCCGACGACCTGGCCGCCGCGGGCGGTGCCGGACTCATCACGCCCGACATCACCCCCGATGCGGCCGCCGACTGGATCGCCGCGTCGGAGCGGACGGGCCTCGACCGCATCTTCCTGGCAGCACCCTCCTCGACCGAGGAGCGACTCAGGATGATCGCGGAGCATTCCACCGGCTTCGTCTACACCGTCTCGACGATGGGTATCACGGGGGAGCGGGCGGAGTTGGATGCCGCGGCGCGCGCCCTCGTGGAACGCCTCCGCGCCCACGGGGTCGAGAACGCGTGCGTCGGGATCGGCATCTCCACTGCCGACCAGGTCGACGGTGTGCTCGACTACGCCGACGGTGCGATCGTCGGGACCGCTCTCGTCCGCGCGCTGCGCGACGGCGGGGTCGACGGGCTCGCGGCGACGGCGCGCGAGCTGTCGCAGGGCGCAGGACCGCACGCCGTCACCGCGTAGACTCGCCGTCGTGACTTCTGCAGCCCTCTCCGTCGTCGCGAGCATTCCCAGCCCGCCGATCAGTTCGTTCCCGCTCGGCCCGCTGACGATCCACTTCTACGCCCTCTGCATCCTGGCGGGCATCGTGGTCGCGACGTTCTGGACCAACCACCGCCTCACGAAGCGCGGCGCGGAGCCGTGGGTCGTCATCGACATCTGCCTCATCGCCGTTCCGTTGGCCATCATCGGCGCCCGCATCTTCCACGTCCTGACCCACCCGGGCTTCTACTTCGGCGAGGACAAGGACATCTGGGCGATCTTCCGGATCTGGGAGGGCGGCATCGCGATCTTCGGCGCCCTCATCGGCGGCGCCATCGGCGCGTGGCTCGGCTGCAAGTGGAGCGGCATCCGCTTCTGGAGCTTCGCCGACGCACTCGCGCCGGCGCTCCTGCTCGCGCAGGCGTTCGGACGCTTCGGCAACTGGTTCAACCAGGAGCTGTACGGCCTTCCCACCGACCTGCCGTGGGGCCTCGAGATCAGCTACCCGAACTCGGCATGGCCCGCGGGCCTCCCCGAGGGAACGCTGTTCCACCCGACCTTCCTCTACGAGGTCATCTGGAACGTCATGGGCGTCATCATCATCGCCGCGGCCGGTCGCCGGTTCCGGATGCAGTGGGGTCGCCTCTTCGGCCTGTACCTGGTGTGGTACTCGGCCGGGCGCGTCGTCTGGGAGTCCATCCGCATCGATCCGAGCGAGGTGTTCCTGGGGCTCCGCACCAACGTGTGGGCCGCGATCCTCGGTGTCGTCGTCGGTCTGGCCATCATGATCGTCCAGAAGCGGCGCCACCCGGGCTTCGAGCCGTCGCCGTACCAGCCCGGTCGCGAGTGGACCCCTCCGGGCGAGGTACACTCACAGGGAACCGATGACTTCGTGGACGTGAGCGCACCCCCCGCGTCCGAAGAATCCTCCGGTGGGGCCACAAGCTCCCTCACCACCCGATAGCACCGCAGGGCCGACGTCGTCCCAGGTTGAGCACCCATGTGAGGACGGTAGGCATGCCCTCGAGCTCCCGTCACGAAGACACCACGACCCGGCCGGCCGGGACCATCACCGGTGGTTCGTTCCCTGCGAAGCAGGGGATGTACAACCCGGCGTTCGAGAAGGACGCCTGTGGTCTCGCGATGGTCGCGACGCTGCGCGGCGAGGCGGGCCACGACATCGTGGACCTCGCGCTGACCGCGCTCCGCAACCTCGAGCACCGCGGCGCCATCGGATCGGATGCCGGAACCGGTGACGGTGCGGGCATCCTGACTCAGATGCCCGACGCCTTCCTGCGCGCAGTCGTCGGTTTCGACCTGCCCGCGGTCGGCGAGTACGCCGCCGGTCTGGCGTTCCTGCCCACGGATCATGACGAGCGCGTCGCGCAGAAGGCCGCCGTCGAGGACATCGCTGCAAGCGAGGGCCTGACGGTCCTCGGCTGGCGCGTGGTGCCGACGGCGGATGAGAACCTCGGCAAGCTCGCGTTCAACGCGCGGCCGGTCTTCGAACAGCTCTTCGTGTCCCGGCCCGCGGTCGGCGATGCGCCGGCGCTGTCGGGGATCGCGCTCGACCGTCGCACGTACCGGCTGCGCAAGCGGGCGCAGCACGAGCTCGACGCGTACTTCGTGTCGCTGTCCAGTCGCACGCTCGGCTACAAGGGCATGGTGACGACCCTTCAGCTGGAGCCCTTCTACCCGGACCTGCAGGACGAGCGTTTCGCCACGGAGCTCGCCGTCGTGCACTCGCGGTACTCGACGAACACCTTCCCGTCGTGGCCGCTCGCCCAGCCGCTGCGGATGCTGGCCCACAACGGCGAGATCAACACCGTCAACGGCAACCGCAACTGGATGCGTGCGCGTCAGTCCCAGCTCGAGTCCGAGCTGCTCGGAGACATCTCGCCGCTGCTGCCGATCTGCAGCCCCGGTCAGAGCGACTCGGCATCGTTCGATGAAGTCCTCGAACTCCTCACGCTCACGGGACGGAGCCTGCCGCACGCGATCATGATGATGGTCCCCGAGGCGCACGAGAAGCAGGCCGACATCCCCGATGATCTGCGTGCCTTCTACGACTACCACTCCATGCAGATGGAGCAGTGGGATGGCCCCGCGGCCCTGATCTTCACCGACGGCTCGCTCGTGGGTGCGACCCTCGACCGCAACGGCCTGCGACCCGGTCGCTGGACCGAGACGACCGACGGCCTCGTCGTCATCGGCAGTGAGACCGGTGTCCTCGACTTCGCTCCCGAGCGGATCAAGCGCCGTGGCCGGCTCCGGCCGGGACGCATGTTCGTCGTCGACACGGCGCGGGGGCGCATCGTCGAAGACGAGGAGATCAAGCGCGACCTCGCTGCCCTGCATCCGTGGCAGGAGTGGCTCGACGAGGGCCGCGTGCGTCTGAAGGACCTGCCCGAGCGCGAGCACATCGTGCACCCGATCGCGTCGATCACGCGTCGTCAGCGCACCTTCGGCTACACCGAGGAAGAGGTGCGCATTCTGCTGACCCCGATGGGTCAGACGGGAGCCGAGCCCCTCGGAGCGATGGGATCCGACACGCCGATCGCCGTCTTGAGCGAGCGTCCGCGTCTGCTGTTCGACTACTTCGTGCAGCAGTTCGCGCAAGTCACGAACCCGCCGCTGGACTCGATCCGCGAGGAGGTGGTCACCTCGCTCGGCCTCGGGCTCGGTCCCGAGCGGAACCTCCTGGCATCCGGCCCGGATCACACTCGCGTCATCACCCTCGACTTCCCGGTGATCGACAACGACGAGCTCGCGAAGCTGCAGAACATCGACCGTGCCCTGCCGGGTCGCCGCTCGATCACCATCCGGGGTCTCTACCGCGCCGACGCCGATGCGGATTCGCTCCGATCGCGGCTCGACGAGATCTGCGCAGAAGTGGATGCCGCCATCGCCGACGGCGTCGAGTTCATCATCCTGAGCGACCGCGACTCGACATCGGACCTCGTGCCGATTCCGTCTCTGCTGACGCTGTCCGCCGTGCACCACCACCTCATCCGCAACGAGAACCGCATGAAGGTGGGTCTCGTCGTCGAGGCGGGTGACGTGCGTGAGGTCCATCACGTCGCGACCCTCATCGGGTACGGCGCGTCGGCGGTGAACCCGTACCTCGCGATGGAGACCGTCGAGTACCTGGTGCGCGCGGGCTACATCACGGGCCTCGAGCCCGCGAAGGCCGTCCGGAACCTGATCTACGCGCTGGGCAAGGGCGTGCTGAAGATCATGTCGAAGATGGGCATCTCGACCGTGTCGTCCTACGCCGGAGCGCAGGTCTTCGAGGCTGTGGGCCTGTCACAGGAGTTCATCGACACCTACTTCACCGGTACGGAGACCAAACTCGGCGGCATCGGGATCGAGGAGATCTCGCGCGAGAACCTGGCACGTCATGAGTTCGCCTACCCCGCCGACCAGGCGGCGCGTGCACACGAGCGGCTGTGGACGGGCGGCGAGTACCAGTGGCGCCGCGACGGGTCGCCGCACCTTTTCAATCCCGACACGGTCTTCCGACTTCAGCACGCGACCCGGACCCGTCGCTACGACATCTTCCGCGAGTACACGCAGTTGATCGACGAGCAGGCGAGCGAACTGAAGACGCTCCGGGGACTCTTCCGACTCAAGAACGGCACACGGCCGGCGGTTCCGATCGACGAGGTCGAGCCGGTGTCCTCGATCGTCAAGCGTTTCTCGACCGGCGCGATGAGCTACGGCTCGATCTCTCAGGAGGCGCACGAGACCCTCGCGGTCGCCATGAACCGGCTCGGCGCGAAGTCGAACACGGGGGAGGGCGGCGAGGACGTCGACCGACTCCTCGACCCTGAGCGTCGGAGCGCGATCAAGCAGGTGGCGTCGGGTCGTTTCGGCGTCACGAGCATGTACCTCACGCATGCCGACGACATCCAGATCAAGCTCGCTCAGGGCGCCAAGCCCGGCGAGGGCGGCCAGCTGCCCCCTGGCAAGGTGTATCCCTGGATCGCGCGCACCCGCGGCGGCACACCCGGGGTCGGGCTCATCTCGCCGCCGCCGCACCACGACATCTACTCGATCGAGGACCTGAAGCAGCTGATCTTCGACGTCAAGCGGGCCAATCCGTCCGCTCGCGTCCACGTGAAGCTCGTCAGCCAGTCCGGCATCGGAGCGGTGGCGGCAGGAACCGCCAAGGCCCTCGCCGACGTCATCCTCGTTTCGGGTCACGACGGTGGAACGGGTGCCAGCCCGCTGAACTCGCTGAAGCACGCGGGCACCCCGTGGGAGCTGGGTCTCGCGGAGACGCAGCAGACGCTCATGATCAACGACATGCGCGGTCGTGTGGTCGTTCAGGCCGACGGCCAGTTGAAGACGGGCCGTGACGTCCTCATCGCCGCGCTCCTGGGCGCGGAGGAATTCGGCTTCGCGACGAGCGCGCTCGTCGTCGAAGGCTGCATCATGATGCGCGTGTGCCACCTCGACACGTGCCCCGTCGGTGTCGCGACTCAGAACCCGGAACTCCGTAAGCGCTTCACGGGCAAGGCCGAGCACGTCGTGAACTTCATGGAGTTCATCGCCCAGGAGGTTCGGGAGTATCTGGCCGAGCTCGGGTTCCGTTCCATCGAGGAGGCCGTCGGACACACCGAGGTCCTGGATGTGCAGCCTGCCGTCGATCACTGGAAGGCCTACGGTCTCGACCTGTCGCCGATCCTCCACGGACCGGCATTCGGCGAGGACGCGCCGCGCCACCGCGTGCGCGAGCAGGACCACGAGCTGGAGGAGCACTTCGACGTCACCCTGCTCGACCGGGCGCGCGACGTCATCGAGCACGGGGGGCACCTGGTGATCGATCTGCCGGTGCGCAACACGGAGCGCGCCGTCGGGACGATGCTCGGCCACCACGTCACGAAGGCACACGGCGAGAACGGCCTGCCGTCGGGGACGATCGAGGTGAACCTCACCGGATCGGCGGGACAGTCCTTCGGCGCGTTCCTCCCGTCGGGGATCACCCTGCGTCTCGAAGGCGACTCGAACGACTACGTCGGCAAGGGGCTGTCGGGCGGCGAGATCGTCGTCCGGCCTCCGCGTGACGCCGCCTTCGACGCCTCACAGAACGTCATCGCCGGGAACGTCATCGGGTACGGGGCGACGCAGGGATCGATGTTCCTGCGCGGCGTCGTCGGCGAACGCTTCCTCGTGCGCAACTCCGGCGCGACCGCGGTCGTCGAAGGGGTGGGCGATCACGCCCTCGAGTACATGACCGGTGGCCTCGCCGTCATCCTCGGATCGACAGGACGCAATCTCGGCGCCGGGATGTCCGGCGGGTCGGCGTACATCTACAAGCTCGACCGGGCGCTCATCAACCGCGAAGCCCTCGCCACCGGCGAACTCGAGCTCCTGGAGCTCGGCGCCGGCGACATCGAGATCCTGCGGGACCTCCTCACCCGTCATGCCGAAGAGACCGGCTCGGACCTGGCCGAGGGTTTGCTCGCGAACCTCGACAGCGAGGCCGCGAACTTCACCCGCGTCCTGCCGCGCGATTACGCCGCTGTCCTGAAAACCCGCCAGGAGGCGGCCGCCGAGGGGCTGGACCCCGACGGCGACGTCGTCTGGAACCGCATCCTGGAGGTGACCCGTGGCTGACCCGAAGGGCTTCCTCAAAGTCACCGAGCGCGAGCTCCCGCCGCGCCGGCCCGTTCCCGTTCGCATCATGGACTGGAAAGAGGTGTACGAGCAGGGCGACCAGGCCGTGCTGCGTCGCCAGGCCGGTCGATGCATGGACTGCGGCGTGCCGTTCTGCCACCAGGGCTGCCCGCTCGGCAACCTGATCCCGGAGTGGAACGACCTGACCTGGCGCGGCGAAGGCCGCGCGGCCATCGAACGGCTCCACGCGACGAACAACTTCCCGGAGTTCACGGGCCGACTCTGCCCCGCACCCTGCGAGAGCTCGTGCGTGCTCGGCATCAACCAGCCGGCCGTCACGATCAAGCAGATCGAGGTCTCCACGATCGACGAGGCCTTCGCCCACGGCTGGGTCGAGGCGGAGCCGCCCGGACGTCTCACGGGCAAGACCGTCGCTGTGGTCGGCTCAGGGCCTGCGGGCCTCGCCGCGGCTCAGCAACTCACCCGCGCGGGGCACACCGTCGCCGTGTACGAGCGCGACGATCGCATCGGCGGCCTGCTGCGCTACGGCATCCCGGACTTCAAGATGGAGAAGCGCCACCTCGAGACCCGACTGCGTCAGATGCGCGACGAGGGCACGCGGTTCCGGGCCGGTGTCGAGATCGGCAAGGACCTGTCCTGGGCCGACCTCCGTGCCCGCTACGATGCGGTGATCGTCGCCACCGGTTCGACCGTGCCGCGCGATCTGTCGATCCCCGGGCGCGACCTCGACGGCGTCCACTTCGCGATGGAGTACCTCGTCGAGTCGAACAAGGCCGTCGCCGGCGACCAGGTGCCGCACCAGATCCACGCCGAAGGCAAGCACGTCATCGTCATCGGCGGCGGGGACACGGGCGCGGACTGCATCGGCACGGCGCACCGTCAGGGAGCACTCAGCGTCACCAACCTGGCGATCGGCAAGCAGCCGCCGGAGTCGCGTCCCGACCACCAGCCCTGGCCCATGATGCCGACCCTCTTCGAGGTGGCGTCTGCGCACGAGGAAGGCGGCGATCGTTCCTACCTGGCCTCGACCGTCGAGTTCCTCGGCAACGAGGCGGGCGAGGTGCGCGCCCTGCGTGTGGCCGAGACCGAGTTCGTCGACGGGCGTCGCGTCCCCAAGAGCGGGACCGAGCGCGAGATCCCCGCGGACCTCGTCCTCATCGCGATGGGCTTCACCGGCCCGGAGCGTTCGGCTCTCGAGCAGCAGCTGGGCGCGGTCTTCACCTCTCAGGGCAACGTCGAACGCGCGGACGACTGGCAGGCGACGGCACCGGGTGTCTTCGTGGCCGGCGACGCCGGACGCGGCCAGTCCCTCATCGTCTGGGCGATCGCAGAAGGACGCGCGGCGGCTTCGGCCGTCGACGAGTACCTGATGGGGTCGACCAGCCTCCCGGCGCCGGTCCGACCGACCGACGTCGCGATCGGTCTCCAGCACGCCTAGGCTGAGATCGTTCCCACATCACTACCCGACGGAGCTATTTCTGTGAGACGCGCGAAGATCGTCGCCACTCTGGGTCCTGCCACCGAAAGCTACGAGATGGTTCGCGCCATCATCGATGCCGGTGTGGACGTGACCCGCTTCAACCTCAGCCACGGCGACTACGCCGACCACGACGCCCGACTGGCGAACGTGCGCAAGGCGGCGGATGACGCCGGCCGTGCCGTCGCCGTCCTCGTCGATTTGCAGGGACCGAAGATCCGGCTCGGCCGGTTCGCCGAAGGTCCGCACTTCCTCGCCGTCGGCGACGTCTTCAAGATCACGACCGAAGACATCGCCGGAACGAAGGAGATCGTCGGCACGACGTTCAAGGGCCTCCCCGAGGACGTCAACAAGGGTGACTTCCTCCTGATCGACGACGGCAAGGTCCGCGTCCAGGTCACCGGCGTCGAGGGCCCGGTCGTCACGACCGAGGTCATCGTCGCCGGCTACGTGTCCAACAACAAGGGCATCAACCTGCCCGGCGTCGCTGTGAATGTCCCCGCGCTGTCCGACAAGGACGAGGCCGACCTCCGCTGGGGGCTGCGCGCCGGGGCCGACATCATCGCGCTCTCGTTCGTACGCAACGCCGCCGATGTGACCCGGGTGCACGAGATCATGGAGGAGGAGGGCCGCAAGGTCCCGGTCATCGCCAAGATCGAGAAGCCGCAGGCCGTCGACGCTCTCGAGGAGATCATCGACGCCTTCGACGGCATCATGGTCGCCCGTGGCGACCTCGGCGTCGAGCTTCCGCTCGAGGCCGTGCCGATCGTCCAGAAGCGCGCCGTCGAGCTCTGCCGCCGCATGGCGAAGCCCGTCATCGTCGCGACGCAGATGCTCGAGACGATGATCGAGAACCCGGTCCCCACCCGTGCCGAGACCAGCGACGTCGCCAACGCCGTCCTCGACGGTGCGGACGCGGTCATGCTCTCGGGCGAGACGAGCGTCGGAAAGCACCCGGTCGGTGTCGTCGAGACGATGGCCCGCATCATCGACGCGACCGAGACCCACGGTCTCGAGCGCATCCCCCCGCTGACCGCCAAGCCCCGGACGCAGGGTGGCATCATCACCCTCGCCGCGAACGAGGTCGCCGAGTTCGTCGAGGCGAAGTACATCTGCCTCTTCACCGAGTCCGGCGACACCGCCCGCCGCATGTCGCGCTTGCGCTCCGGCATCCCGATGCTCGCCTTCACCATCGAGCCGGCGATCCGTCGCCGTATGGCGATGACGTGGGGCATCCAGTCGGCTCTCGTCGAGCACGTCGCCCACACGGACCTCATGTTCCTCCAGGTGGACGACTACTTCCTGTCGCGCGGCCTCCTCGAAGAGGGCGACAAGGTCGTCGTGATCTCCGGGTCCCCTCCCGGAATCATCGGAGCGACCAACGACATCCGCATCCACAAGATCGGCGACGCCGTCCACGGCAAGGCCCCGATCTACAAGGCCGAGAGCTGATCCCTCGCCCGTGATGCACGAAACGGCGCCCCTTCGGGGGCGCCGTTTCGCTGTGGTGCCGGTGGTGGGAGTCGAACCCACACGCCCTTTCGGGCAACCGAGTTTGAGTCGGTCGCGTCTGCCATTCCGCCACACCGGCGCGCGCCTCAACGACGATACCGCAGGATGCGGGTGCGCCCTGGCCTAGGATGGACGAGTGACTGAGCAGGAACCCTCCACGGCCCCCCCGGCAGCCCCCGCCCCTCGACGCGTCGTCGTCGCGGAGGATGAGTCGCTGATCCGCCTCGACATCGTCGAGATCCTGCGCGACAGCGGCTTCGACGTGGTCGGCGAGGCGGGTGACGGTGAGACAGCCGTTCAGCTGGCCACCGAGCTTCGCCCGGACCTCGTCATCATGGACGTGAAGATGCCGATCCTCGACGGCATCAGTGCTGCCGAGAAGCTCAGCAAGAACCACGTCGCCCCCGTCGTCCTCCTCACCGCTTTCAGCCAGAAGGAGCTCGTCGAGCGAGCGAGCGAGGCCGGCGCGCTGGCCTACGTGGTCAAGCCCTTCACCCCGAACGACCTGCTGCCGGCGATCGAGATCGCCCTGGCACGGTACGAGCAGATCATCACGCTCGAGGCAGAGGTCGCCGACATGGTCGAGCGCTTCGAGACCCGCAAGCTCGTCGACCGGGCCAAGGGCCTGCTCAACGAGAAGATGGGCCTGTCCGAGCCCGAGGCCTTCCGCTGGATCCAGAAGGCCTCGATGGACCGTCGCCTCACGATGCAGGACGTCGCCAAGGCGATCATCGAGCAGCTGGCCCCCAAGAAGGCCTGACTCTGCCGTCATGATCGACGAGCTCGATCTTCCCGTCGCCCTCTCGTCGCGAGGGGGACCGATGCGGCTGCGCGGTGCGACCCAGGGCGACCTCGATGCGATCATGGCGCTGCTGTCGGACGACCCCGTCAGTGCCGGCCGGGGCGATGTGGCGGCCGCAGACGACCGGGGCCTCTACCTCCGAGGTCTGCTGCGCATCCTGGACTCGGAGAGCAACGACGTGCTGGTCGTGGAGAGCGACGACGGCGTGGTCGCGACCATGCAGCTGACGGTGATCCCCGGGATGGCGCGTCGCGGCAGCACGAGACTCCTCGTCGAGGCCGTCCGGGTCGCCAGCGCGGAGCGATCGGCAGGGATCGGCGCGGCGATGATGACGTGGGTCGCGGATGTCGCGGCTCCCGCCGTCGGAGCCTCCATCGTTCAGCTGACGTCGGATGCCGCGCGCACCGACGCCCACCGGTTCTACACGCGGCTGGGGTTCGTCGACTCGCACGTCGGCTTCAAGCTCCCCGTCGCGCGCTGAGCGAGGATCAGGATGCCGGCAGGTCCCGCACCATGTTGGTGATGCGGACCGTCGAACAGCGCCGACCCTGATCGTCGGTCACAACGATCTCGTGGACGGTGAGACTCCTGCCCAGGTGCAGGGGAGTGCAGACGCCTGTCACCCAGCCCTCGGTTGCCGAACGGGTGTGGGTCGCGTTGATGTCGATGCCCACGGCCAGGCGGTCGGGTCCCGCGTGCAGATTGGCGTGCATCGAGCCGAGCGATTCGCCGAGGACCACGTAGGCGCCGCCGTGGAGGAGTCCCACCGGCTGCGTGTTGCCGGCCACCGGCATCCGCGCCACGGCACGTTCGAGGCTGAACTCGACGAACTCGATGCCCATCTTCTCGGCCAGCGCTCCCATGCCGCGACTGGTCATCCACTCGAGCGGGTCGGACGGGGCAGGGGTGGGCTCAGACATGGCGGTTCACCTTGCGGTCGGGCGGGTGCCGGCCCGGCATCCGCGGGAAGTCGATGTCGCGGGCCCGAACTAGGCTGGTCGGGTGAGCGACTCCGGAAAGCCTACTCTGCTCGTCGTCGACGGCCACTCGCTGGCCTACCGCGCGTTCTACGCCCTGCCGGTCGACAACTTCTCGACGAAGGACGGTCAGCACACCAACGGCATCTACGGCTTCCTGTCGATGTTCGTGAACCTCGTCAAGGCCGAGAAGCCGACGCATTTGGCCGTCGCTTTCGACACATCGCGGCAGTCGTTCCGCACCAGGGTCTACGAGGAGTACAAGGCGAACCGCTCCGAGTCGCCGGCCGAGTTCAAGGGTCAGATCCCGCTCCTGCAGGACTGCCTCGCGGCCATGGGTGTGCCGGTGCTGACGAAGGAGGACTTCGAGGCCGACGACATCCTCGCGACCCTCGCGACGCAGGGCGTTGAGAGCGGGTACGACGTGCTCGTGTGTTCCGGCGACCGTGACACGATCCAACTCGTGACCGAGAACGTCACGCTCCTCTATCCGAGCGTCCAGGGTGTGTCGCAGCTCAAGCGGTACACCCCCGACGCGGTGGTCGAGAAGTACGGCCTCCCGCCCGAGAACTACCCCGACATCGCGGCACTCGTGGGTGAGACGAGTGACAACCTGCCCGGTGTCCCGAAGGTGGGGGAGAAGACCGCGGTCAAGTGGATCACCCAGTTCGGGACCCTCGACGCCCTCCTCGAGCGCGCCGACGAGATCAAGGGAGTCGTGGGGGGCAATCTCCGCGAGCACCTCGACGACGTCCGCCGCAATCGCCAGCTCAACCGGCTGCTCCGCGACGTCGAGCTCGAGTACGCGCCGGAGGACCTCGTCATCCGCCCGCTCGACACCCAGGCGGTCCGCGACATCTTCGCGCGCCTGGAGTTCCGCACTCTTCTCCCGCGCGTGTTCGAGGCGTTCGATGCGACCGATGAGCCGCCCGCTCCCGAGGTGTCGGCGCCCGAACCGCAGCAGACGGATGCCGCGACCCTGGCCGCCTGGCTGACGCAGCAGACCGGCGAACTGGCACTGACGGTGACCGTCGCCGGCGGTCTCCCGACGCGTCTGGGCGTCGCGACGTCGGACACCGTCCACGAGGTCGACTGGGACGGGAGCGCCCGGGCGGCGCTCGCCCCGTGGCTCGAGAGCGACGCCGCGAAGATCATGACCGACGCGAAGCCGCAGGTGAAGGCCCTCAGCCGCGCCGGGGTGCGGCTGAGCGGTCTGACGTTCGACGTCCTCCTGGCGGGCTGGCTGCTCCGTCCGAGCCTGCCCGACAAGACCCTCGCCGACCTCGTCGACCGCTACCTCGACGAGAAGCTGCCCGAAGCCGACCCGTCTCAGCTGGTCCCCGAGACCGAGGGCGCGACGCCGGGGCAGCTCGCGTGGTTCGCCCTGCGCGTGGCCGAGGCCGAGCGGGCGGAGCTCCCGGCATCCGTCGGCGCCGTCCTGACCGACATCGAGCTCCCGTCCCTCGACGCCCTCGCCGACATGGAGCTCGCAGGGGTTTCGGTCTCGCGCGACAAACTCACGGGATTCTCCGGTGAGCTCGCCTCCCGCGCCGACGCGATCGCGCAGGAGGCGTACGGCATCATCGGGCGCGAGGTGAACCTCGGTTCGCCGAAGCAGCTGCAGGAGGTGCTGTTCGACCAGCTCGAGCTGCCGAAGACCCGCAAGACCAAGACAGGCTACTCGACGGATGCCGCCGTCCTCGCGGACCTGCAGGAATCCCACCCGCATCCGTTCCTGGGGCTTCTCCTCCAGCACCGTGAGGCGTCGAAGCTCCGCCAGATCATCGAGTCGCTGACGGTCGGCATCGCCGACGACGGCCGTATCCACACGACCTACGTGCAGACCGGCAGTCAGACGGGTCGCCTCTCGAGCACCGACCCGAACCTGCAGAACATCCCGATCCGCAACGAGGAGTCGCGCCGCATCCGCGAAGCATTCGAAGTCGGCGAGGGCTACGAGACCCTGCTGACGGCGGACTACTCGCAGATCGAGATGCGCATCATGGCGCACCTGTCGGGTGATCCGGGGCTCATCGAGGCCTTCAACTCGGGTGAGGACCTGCACCGCTTCGTCGGCGCCCGTGTGTTCGGTGTGGAGCCCGCCGAGGTGACGGCGCCGATGCGCACGAAGGTGAAGGCGATGTCGTACGGCCTCGTCTACGGGCTGAGTGCCTTCGGTCTGTCGAAGCAGCTGCGCATCGAGCAGTCCGAGGCGAAGCAGCTCATGCTCGAGTACTTCGCCCGCTTCGGTTCCGTGCGCGACTATCTGCGCTCGTCCGTCGAGCAGGCGCGGATCGACGGCTACACCGAGACGATCTTCGGACGTCGGCGACCGTTCCCCGACCTGACGAGCCCGAACCGGGTGCTCCGCGAGAACGCCGAGCGCGCGGCGCTCAACGCCCCCATCCAGGGCAGCGCGGCCGACATCATGAAGATCGCGCTCGTCGAGATCCACAGCGACCTCCGTGAGAAGGGTCTGGCGTCGCGCGTGCTTCTGCAGATCCACGACGAACTCGTCGTCGAGGTGGCGACGGGGGAGTGGGACGCGGTCGAGGAGATCGTCCGCGCCCGGATGGGGGACGCGGCGGAGCTCTCCGTCCCGCTCGACGTGCAGATCGGCCGCGGCACCGACTGGGACGAAGCGGCTCACTGACGTCCGGCGGTGCGACGCTCTACGCTCGAGGGATGACCGACGCACAACGCACGCCCACTCCGATCGACACGATCGCGGACCGCTGGGTGGACACGCTGGCAGAGCTCTCACCGAGTCTCGCGACCTACATCGGACGCACCGAGCACAACGGCCGTCTCGATGACTTCTCACCGGAGGGACACGACCGCCTCGCTGCTGCGGCGCGCGAGACGCTTCGCGCCCTGCAGGCCGCGGACGCGGTCGATGACGTCGACGAGGTCACGAAGATGGACCTCTCGGCGGAGCTCGGGCTGCAGCTCGACCTGCACGCGGCGAAGTCGCACCTCCGCGACATCAACGTGATCGCCTCGCCGTCTCAGGACATCCGCGCGGCGTTCGACCTCATGCCGACCGCCACCGTCGACGACTGGTCGGTCGTGGCGACGCGCCTCTCGGCGATCCCGACGGCGCTGGCCGGGTATGTCGAGAGCCTGCGGCAGGGCATCTCGGAGGGTGTGGTTCCGGCGCGCCGTCAGGTGACGGAAGTGGTGACGCAGATCGCCCGCTACACGAGCGACTCAGGGTTCTTCGCGAGCTTCGTGGGCGACGCTGCCCCCGCAGACGGCCACCTGCCGGCCTCGCTCGCTCGCGAGCTCGCCGACAATGCGGGCGCTGCTCGGGTCGCGTACGACCAGCTGGCCGCGTTCCTCCGTGACGAGCTGGCACCGGCGGCATCCGAGGTGGATGCGGTGGGACGGGAGCTCTACGCGCTCCACTCGCGCCGGTTCCTCGGCGCGACCATCGACCTCGACGAGACCTACGACTGGGGTGTCGAAGAGCTTTCGCGGATGGTGGCGGAGCAGGAGTCCATCGCCGACGAGATCAAGGCCGGCGCGACCGTCGAGGAAGCCGTCGCCTTCCTCGAGCAGGACGAGGACCGGAAGCTGCGCGGCACCGATGCCCTGCAGCGGTGGATGCAGGAGACGAGCGACCGCGCCGTCGAGGAGCTCGGACGCACCCACTTCGACATCCCGGACCCGATACGCCGGCTCGAGTGCATGATCGCGCCGACGAACGAAGGCGGGATCTACTACACCGGCCCGACGGATGACTTCTCGCGCCCGGGCCGCATGTGGTGGTCGGTCCCCGAGGGCGTCGACACATTCGACACATGGCGCGAGCTCACGACGGTCTATCACGAGGGTGTACCGGGCCACCACCTGCAGATCGCGCAGGCGGTGTACAACCGCGCGGAGCTGAACTCGTGGCGCCGTCTGCTCGCCGGTTCCAGCGGCCATGCCGAGGGATGGGCGCTGTACGCCGAGCGTCTGATGGCGGAACTCGGCTACCTCGACGACCCGGCCGACCGGCTCGGGATGCTCGACGGTCAGCGCATGCGGGCGGCGCGTGTCGTCCTCGACATCGGCGTGCACCTCGGGAAGCCGCGTCTCGACGGCAACGGGATCTGGGACGCGAACTACGCCCTCGAGTTCATGCGCCGCAATGTGAACATGTCCGACGAGTTCATCCAGTTCGAGGTCAACCGCTACCTGGGATGGCCCGGTCAGGCGCCGTCCTACAAGGTGGGCCAGCGGATCTGGGAGCAGATCCGGGACGAGGCGGCTCAGCGCGGCGGAGCGGACTTCGACATCAAGCAGTTCCACATGCGAGCGCTCCGTCTGGGCGGCGTGGGTCTCGACACCCTCCGGGCCGCTCTGCGCGACGGCTGATCGGGAGCGGCGAGGGCGCCGGGAATACCCGGCGCCCTCCGTCGTTGCTCCCCACGTAGGCTTTATGCACATGAATGAAAGGGGCCGACGTGGCCGCAGTGGAGCTGGGACTGGACACCTTCGGTGACATCACCGTCGACGAGAGCGGTGAACGCGTCTCGGGTGCGCAAGCGATCCGGAACCTCGTCGCACAGGCGAGCCTCGCCGATCAGGTGGGCGTCGACTTCATCGGCGTGGGAGAGCACCACCGGGCCGAGTACTCCGTCTCGAGCCCCGAGATCGTCCTCGCCGCCATCGCCGCGAAGACGGAACGCATCCGCGTCGGTACGGCGGTGACCGTCCTCTCCAGTGACGATCCCGTTCGGGTCTACGAACGCTTCGCGACCCTGTCTGCCATCTCGAACGGGCGCGCAGAGGTGATCCTCGGACGCGGGTCGTTCACCGAGTCCTTCCCCCTGTTCGGCTTCAACCTGTCGGATTACGAAGCCCTTTTCGAGGAGCGACTGGAGCTGTTCTCGCTGCTGCGCAGCGAGAAGCCCGTGACGTGGCAGGGGACGACGCGCGCCGCGCTCTCGCAGGCCGACGTCTTCCCCAAGACCGAGGGCGGCATCCGCGCCTGGGTCGGGGTCGGCGGCTCACCGGAGTCCGTCATCCGTACCGCGCGCTACGGGTACGGTCTGATGCTGGCCATCATCGGGGGCCCCGCCGCTCGGTTCCGTCCCTACGTCGATCTCTACCACCGCGCGATCGGTGAGCTCGGGTCGCAGGCGCAGCCCATCGGCATCCACTCTCCCGGCCACATCGCGGACACCGACGAGCAAGCATGGGAAGAGGCCTACCCCGGCTTCGAGGCGCAGAACAACTCGATCGGCCGCGACCGCGGTTGGCCCCCCTACAGCCGGCTGCGCTTCCAGCAGGAGGTCGGTCCCGGCGGATCGATCTACGCCGGCTCGCCGGAGACGGTGGCGCGCAAGATCGCCGACACGATCACGACCCTCGGTGCGGGGCGCTTCGACCTCAAATACGCCAACGGCACGCTCGGCCACGACAAGCTCATGCGCTCGATCGAGCTTTACGGCACCACCGTGATCCCGATGGTCCGCGAGATGCTCGGCGAGTGAGGCCGACCCGCGTTCCTGCTCGTACGATGCAGGGATGACAACGACCACGACCGGCTCCGTCGCCAGCCGGCTCGATCGCCTGCCTTTCACCCGAACTCACCTGAGGGTCTTGACGGGATCGGGCACCGGGTGGGCGCTCGACGCGATGGACGTCGGTCTCATCTCGTTCGTCATCGCGGCACTCGTCAGCGAATGGAGTCTCACGACGGCGTCCACCTCCTGGATCGCATCCGCCGGATTCGCGGGCATGGCTATCGGCGCGACGGTGGGCGGACTGCTCGCAGACCGGATCGGTCGGCGCTCGGTCTTCGCCCTCACGTTGCTCGTGTACGGCCTCGCGACGGGGGCGAGTGCACTCTCGGGCGGGCTGGTCGCCCTCATCGCGTTGCGCTTCGTCGTCGGGTTGGGCTTGGGTGCCGAGCTGCCCGTCGCGAGCACCTACGTCAGCGAGTTCGCGCCGGCACGGATGCGGGGACGCATCATCGTGGTGCTCGAAGCGTTCTGGGCCGTCGGCTGGACGGCATCCGCTCTCATCGGATACCTCGTCATCCCGTCGGTACCCGAGGGCTGGCGCTGGGCTCTCGCCATCGGCGCCGTCCCCGCGGTCTACGCACTCATCGTGCGATGGGCTCTGCCGGAGTCGCCTCGCTGGCTCGCCTCGCGAGGTCGTGCGGCGGAAGCCGAACGCGTCGTCGCGGGACTGGAGTCCTCGCCGACGCTGCTGGGTCGCCCTGCCACCTCGGCCGCCGAGGCCGCAGACACCCCCGCAGCTCGGGGGGCGACCGTGGGAGAGAGACTCCGCGGCCTGTGGGCCCCCGGCATGCGCCGCCGGACGGCATCCCTCTGGATCGTCTGGTTCTGCGTCAACTTCTCCTACTACGGCGCTTTCATCTGGATTCCGACGCTCCTCGTCTCGCAGGGATTCGGGCTCGTGCGCAGCTTCGAGTTCACTCTCCTGATCACGCTGGCGCAGCTCCCCGGGTACGCCGTGGCCGCGTGGCTGATCGAGAAGTGGGGACGGCGCGCGACGCTCTCGGTCTTCCTGGCAGGCTCCGCCGTCGCCGCGATCCTGTTCGGTCAGGCGACCACCGTGCCGATGATCCTCGCGACCGGGATGGCGTTGTCGTTCTTCAACCTCGGTGCGTGGGGTGCGCTCTACGCCGTGACCCCGGAGACCTACTCGACCTCGCTCCGCGCGACCGGAGCGGGCTGGGCCGCGGGCATCGGCCGGATCGCGTCGATTCTGGCCCCACCCGTCGTCCCGGCCCTTCAGGCCGCCGGCGGCATCCCCGTCGTCTTCGTCGTGCTGAGCGCCTTCTTCGCGGTGGCGGCCGCGGCTACCTGGGGTCTCGCCGAATCGCGCGGGCGGGCTCTTGCGGACTGAGTCGTAGGCTGAGGGGATGCCGCAGGACATCCGCTACGTCGCGATCGGGGACTCGTTCACGGAAGGTGTCGGCGACGAGCTGCCCGACGGCACCGTCCGAGGCTGGGCGGATCTGGTCGCACAGGGCTGGGCGGACTCGCGCGGACAGGCGATCTCGTACGCGAACCTCGCGATCCGCGGCAAGCTCATCCAACCGATCGTCGACGAGCAGCTCGAGCGCGCGCTCGCGTTGCGCCCGACGCACCTGTCGTTCAACGGCGGCGGGAACGACATGCTGCGCCCGCGCACACCCATCGCTCGCGTCGCCGACGTCTACTCGCATGTGCTGCGACGCTGCGACCAGGAGGGCGTCACCATGGTCGTCCTCTCCGGGGCCAACCCGTCGGCGCAGCTGCCGCTGCCCGGCCTCATCCAGCGCCGGGGAGACGAGCTCTCGCGTGCGGTGACCGAGCGGATCGAGGGGCGCGACGACCTCGTCGTCGCGCTCAATTGGCCGGACACGGACCTGTCCGATCCCTTCTACTGGTCGCAGGACCGCCTCCACATGAACGCTCGCGGCCACCACCGCGTCGCGGCACGCGTGCTCTCCGCGCTCGGAGAGCACGCTCCGGACGAGTGGTGGCGGCTCGACGAGCCCGACACGGACGTCGCTCTCGGCCGCGCGCGATACTTCCGCGAGCACCTCGGGCCGTGGATGCGTCGACGTCTGACCGGGACGTCCTCCGGCGACGGACGCGAGGCGAAGTACGGGGACTGGATCGACGTCGAGCCGCGGCGAAACTCCTGACGGGCGTCTGTCAAGGGCTTTCAGCGTCCTATCAGCATCCGCGATGATCGGATCACACCGCCAAGAGAGGGAGTGTGCGCATGAGCATCGGAACCGGAATCGTGCTGTTCGTGATCGGCGCCATCTTGACGTTCGCCGTCAACGTCGATGTGGAGTACGTCAACCTCGACCTGATCGGCTACATCCTGATGGGCGCCGGTGTCGTCGTCTTCATCATCGGCCTCGTGCTGATGATGCGTCGGCGTTCCAGCGAGTCGACCGTCCGAACGGTCGACCCCGTTGCAGGGGAGCGTGTCACCCGCTCCGAGACGCGTACGTCGGGAGACGGCACCGTCTGATCTGCGACAGACTCCGATGGCTCGCCCCTGCGGGGGCGGGCCATCGTCGTGTCCGGTCAGCGCCGAGATGTGCGGGGAGGATCCATGCCGATGTGGATGCGGGTGCGTCGCCGTTCGATGCTGATGAATGTGGCGCCGACGAGCCAGAGCGGGATCTGGACGAGGAAGGCGATCCGGAAGGCGTCGAGGCGGTAGGTGTCGGGTGTTCCGGCGCTCTGCAGGTCGAGCACGAGGCCTATGGCGAAGATCGCGAGCAGTGCGGCGAGGAATCCGCCGGCGTTCGTGACTCCCGTCGCCGTGCTGAGGCGGTGAGACGGGTTGTGAGTACGAGCGTGATCGAAGGCGATCATGGATGCCGGGCCGCCCATGGCCAGGGCGACCAGCAGGATGACGAGCAGCCAGATGGGCGCTCGGCCGGGCCAGACGATGACGGCCGTCCAGGCGACCAGCTGGAAGGCGACGGCGGGCAGGACGAGCGCGCGCGAACGGCGGTGCGGTGCGCGACGGGAGAGCTCTCCGAGGACCGGCCCCAGAGCCATCCCGGCGAACACGTAGAGCGAGGTGAGCACACCGGCCTGTCCCGTGGTGAGACCCTCGCCCGCCGTGAGGTACGGGAACCCCCACAACAGGATGAACGCCGTCCCCGCGAACGGCGTCGTGAAGTGCGACCAGAACGCGAGTCGGGTTCCGGGGTGAGCCAGGGCGGCGCGGATCCCGACGCCGGTATCGACCGTGGAGGTCACGACGCGGATGGCACCGGTGTCGGTGTCGACGCTGACGTCGCGGGCGAGCTCCGGCGGCCGGTTCCGCACGAGCGCGAAGACGAGGACGGCGAACAGGACGCAGAGTCCGGCGATGCCCCCGAACGTCACCGTCCAACTCGTGGCATGGAGGACGGCGGCGATCGGGATCACGGCGACGAGCTGTCCCGCCTGGCCGAGGATCCCGGTCAGCTGCACCATGAGAGGACCCCGCTGGGCGGGGAACCACGTCGCGACGAGGCGCAGGACGGCGGGGAAGACCGCGGCATCCCCGGCTCCCAGCAGCATGCGGGCGACGATCGCGACGCCGACGCTGGGGGAGAGGGCCATTGTGAGCTGCCCGACGGCCATGAGGAGCATCCCGATCGTCATGATCGGCCGGGACCCGTAGCGGTCGAGAAGGACGCCCACCGGGATCTGCATCCCGCCGTACACGGCGAGCTGGACGACCGCGAACAGGGAGAGCGTCGCCGCATCCGCCTGGAATCGGTCCGCCGCGTCGACGCCGACCGCGGCGAGGGACGTACGGTTCGTCACTGCGAGGACGTAGGCGGCGACCCCCGTGCCCCAGATGAGCCAGGCGCGGAAGCCGGGCCCGCTCATCGAGGTCGTCTGGTGCCGACGTGCTCCGTTCACCCGCCCACGCTACTCTCCGGCGGGCGTACTCTGAGCCCACACCTTTCGGGCGATCGGAGAACACATGAAAGCGACCATCGGCGAGACCGTCATCGCGGAGGCGGCCGACGACGAGATCATCCGGATCGAGGGGAACGCGTACTTCCCGCCGGCATCCGTGAAGGAAGGTGTTCTCGTCGAGAGCCCCACGCCGTACACGTGTCCGTGGAAGGGCGAATGCCAGTACTTCCACGTCGAGGCCGGCTCCCAGCGGATCACCGATGGCGCCTGGTCCTACCCCAACCCCTACCCGTCCGCGTTCGATCGTGTCGGAGCGGACTTCTCCGGCTACGTCGCGTTCTCACCGGGGGTCACCGTCGGTCGGTGATCGCGCCGTGGCGGGTCGTCACTCGTGAAGGGGACCGAGGGACGGCGCGCTGACGAATCGCGCCGACGCGGGCACGGGCTGTTCGATCTCGACGACCGTGATCGCGTTCGATCCGGCCCGTGTCACGGGGGCCGGGACGTAGAGCGTCCGCTGCGGACCGTTCGACCAGTACCGGCCGAGCAGGAAGTCGCCGACGAAGACGTAGCCCTTGCCCCATCCGGTCGTGTCGAGGAACAGATCGGACGGAGCGTCGAGATCGAAGACGCCCTCTGCCACGAGCAGCTCCGGTGCCGCCGCGGCCTGGTCGAGGGGAACGGGCGTCGTCCGCCACCCGGACAGCTCATGACCGTCGACGGTGACCGATCCGATGAGACCCTTGAGCTCCCCGAGGCGGTCGTCGTAGTTCACGCGACCCTGCTCTTCCACGAGGATCGACAGGCTCGTGCCCGCGGGCAGCCGGAGGGCGTGTTCGTGACGCGTCCGCGAGAGCGACCCGATGCGGACGCCGTCGACGGACACCCAGGCCTGATCGCGGACCTCGCCGATCGTCAGCACGCCGCCCGAGAATCCCTCGGGCAGGCGTGTCTCGTAACGCAGCAGAGGGCCCGTGTGCGCGGCGCGCTCGAACGTGACGAGTCCGCGCAGGGAGGCCCGGCTCTCGCCGGAGTGCCGTGAGGCGGGCGACAGCGACACGGTGAGCTCCGGCCGCGGTGCGGCGTCAGCGGGAACCTCCGCGGGCACGTCCGCATACTTCACGATGACGTCGCGGAATGCCCGGTACTTCGCGGTGGGATCGCCGGCCTCGTCCAGCGGGGCGTCGTAGTCGTAGGACGTCACGATCGGCAGGTAGCGACCTTTGTCGTTCGCGCCGTTCGTCGTCCCGAAGTTCGTCCCGCCGTGGAACATGTAGATGTTCACCGACGCGCCGGCGGAAAGGAGGTCGTCCAGCTCGGCGGCGGCCGTCGCGGCATCCGTCGTATGGTGCGGCCCGCCCCACCAGTCGAACCAGCCGTCCCAGAACTCCGAGCACATCAGGGGTCCGGTGGGCTGGTGCTCGCGGAGCGTCGCGAGCCGTTCGTGTGCGCGCGAACCGAACGACCCGGTGAGGTGGAGACCGGGGAGCGACCCGGCCTCGAGCATGTCGGGCTCGGGCTGGTCCACCGTGGTCAGGGGAACCGTGATGTCCGCGTCCCGGGTCACGCGGACGAGTTCCGCCAGGTAGTCCTTGTCCGAGCCGTAGGCTCCGTACTCGTTCTCGATCTGCACGAGCACGACGTTGCCGCCATGGTCGACCTGGCGCGGCGCGACGATGCGGTACACGCGGCGCAGGTACGTCTCGAGCGCGGCTTGATAGGCGGCATCCGTCCGTCGTAACCGGATGCCGGGGGTCGCCGTCAGCCAGGTCGGCAGGCCCCCGTTGTGCCATTCGGCGCAGATGTACGGCCCGGGCCGCACGATCGCGTGCAGTCCCTCGGCGGCGACCAGGTCCAGGAACCGACCGAGGTCGAGCCCGCCCGTGTCGTCCCACCGACCTTCGACGGGTTCGTGCGCGTTCCAGGCGACGTACGTCTCGATGGTGTTCAGGCCCATGAGGCGGGCTTTGCGGATCCGGTCGGCCCAGTCGCCGGGGTGGATGCGGAAGTAGTGCATAGCTCCGGAGATGATCCGGTGCGGTTCTCCGTTCAGGAGGAAGTCGCTGTCGCCGATGGCGAAGGTGCTCATGTGATCTCCACTCGGAGCTGGTCGTCTGGACGCCCTGCCGTATCGAGAAGGGGTGTCCTGCCGCTGCGTGAACTGCTATGTTTACGCAATCATGTCGCCTCAGCGTAGCACGCGACCGGCCCCGGAGACGGGTGTCGCTGCACCCTCCAGTGAGCCCATGGCACGTCGTGGCGGAACGCCCCACGGGGGGCCGACGCAGGCCGATGTCGCTCGCCACGCGGGCGTCTCGGCGCAGACGGTGTCGCGGGTCGTGACGGGAGCGGCGCGGGTCGATGACCCGACGCGGGAGCGCGTTCTCGCGAGTATGCGGGAGCTCGGGTATCGACCGAACCGGGCGGCGCGTGCGCTCCGCTCGGCTCGGTACCGCAGCATCGGCGTGATCATGAGCGATCTGACCTCCTACGGGAGCGTCCGCACGTGGGAAGCCATTTCGCGGGCGGGTGCCGCATCGGGCTACGCCGTCGCGCTCGTCCCCACCGCGACGTTCGATCGCAGCGCCGTCGCCGAGGCGATCGAGCGCGTGCGCGATCAGGCCGTGGACGGACTCGTCGTGGCGATCGGAGATCATCTCTCGGCAGGGGAGGACCTTCCGCTGCCCGATGATCTGCCGGTGGTCGTCGTCGACGCCTCCGCTCTCGAGGATCGCTCGTTCGTCGACACCGATCAGACGATGGGCGCGGGTCAAGCCGTGACCCACCTCCTCGACCTCGGCCACGAGACCGTCCACCACGTGGCGGGCCCGGCGAGCTCGTACTCCGCCGTCCGTCGCGAGCACGGGTGGCGCGCGGCGCTGACGGCGGCGGGCCGCGCGGCACCGTCGCTCGAGCGTGGCGATTGGAGCGCGCGGTCCGGATACGACGCGGGATGCCGTCTCCGCGGGGATTCCGCCGTCACCGCCGTCTTCGCCGCCAACGACCAGATGGCCCTCGGAGTGCTCCGCGCCTTCCACGAAGCAGGTGTCTCGATTCCCTCCCGGGTCAGCGTCGTGGGTTTCGACGACATGCCCGAGGCGGCCCAGTTCTGGCCGCCGCTCACCTCGGTCCACCAGGAATTCGAGGAGGTCGGGCGCGCCGCCGTCGACGTCCTCCTCGCACGCATCGACGATGCCGACGCCGTCCATCGGCTGCTCGTCCCCACCCGACTGGTCGTGCGTGGGAGCACGGCCGCCGCTCCCCGAAAGGCGACTTCATGACGTTCCACCCCTCGGACACCGGCGTGCTCTGGCGCGGCGACGGCCAGACGGTCTCGATCGATGCGTGGGGGCGCGGCGTGCGTGTGCGTGCCGCCCTCGGCCCGCTCGACGACGCCCCCGGCGCCCTCGTCGACGTCCCCGACTCCCGCGCCCGGGTGTCGATCGACGGAGCGGTCGCGACCGTCGCGGCCGGTGGGGTCCGCGTCGTCGCCGAGGAAGAGGACTACCACGACTGGTCCGTGGGGTTCCACACGCGCCGACTGCGGTTGCAGGTGCGGGATGCCGACGGCCGCCTCCTGTTCGAGGAGATCCGCGACGGCGGGGCGTTGAAGCTCTCCGCGCGCGAGTTCCGTCCCACCGAGGGAGGCGACCACCGGCTGCGGCTGAGCCTCGCGACCCCGTCCGACGAGCACCTGGTCGGGATGGGGCTGTACCAGCAGGATCTCGTCGATCTGAAGGGCACGGTGCTCGAGCTGGCGCATCGGAACTCGCAGACGTCCGTCCCGTTCGTCGTCTCGAGCGCCGGCTACGGCTTCCTGTGGAACCTTCCTGCGATCGGCCGCGCGGTGTTCGGCTCCAACCGCACGGAGTGGGAAGCCGACAGCGCGACCCAGTTCGACTGGTGGGTGTGCGCCGATCCCCGCCCCGCCGAGATCGCCGCCGCCTACGCCGAGGCGACCGGGCATGCGCCGATGATGCCGGAGTACGGCCTCGGGTTCTGGCAGTGCAAGCTCCGTTATTCGACGCAGGAGGAGCTTCTCACCGTCGCGCGTGAGTACCGGCGCCGCGGCATCCCGATCGACGTCATCGTGGCCGACTTCTTCCACTGGCGGTGGATGGGGGACTGGCGCTTCGAGGAGGAGTTCTGGCCCGATCCCGCCGCGATGACCGCGGAGTTGCGTGAGCTCGGGATCGAGCTCATGGTCTCGGTGTGGCCGCAGGTCGTACCGCAGTCCGAGAACTGGGACGAGCTGCGCGACGGGAACATGCTCGTGCGCACTCGGCGCGGCATCGACGTGCAGTACTACTTCGACGGGCAGTACACCAGGTTCCTCGATGTGACCGAGCCACGCGCACGGGAGTACCTCTGGCAGAAGCTCGCCGACAACTACGGCGCCTACGGGATCACCGCCTTCTGGCTGGACGAGGCCGAACCGGAGTACGGGGCCTACCACTTCGAGAACTACCGGCTGGCGGCAGGACCGAGCGCGCAGGTCGCCAACCTCTACCCGCGCGAATTCACCCGCGCGATCGCCGACGGTCTCCGCGCCGACGGGAACGATCAGCCGGTCTCGCTCGTTCGCGCAGCCTGGGCCGGATCGCAGCGACATGGGGCGCTGGTGTGGTCGGGGGACGTGCACTCGACCTTCCCCGATCTGAAGGCGCAGATCGCTGCGGGAGTCCACATGGGGGCCGCCGGCATCCCGTGGTTCACGACCGACATCGGCGGATTCGCCGGCGGCGACGTGCGCGAACCCGCGTTCCACGAGCTCCTCATCCGCTGGTTCCAGTTCGGCGCCTTCAGTCCTGTCATGCGCCTGCACGGCGACCGGGTGCCCGGAGTCCCGATCCTCGACGCCGAGGCCGTGGCGCGCGTCGGCACCGGTGCCGACAACGAGGTGTGGAGTTTCGGTGAGGAGATCGAGGCCCTCCTCGTGGAGTACATCCGGTTGCGCGAGGATCTCCGGGACTACACGCGCGAGGCGATGGCGGATGCCCACCGATACGGAGCCCCCGTCATGCGCGGCATGTTCTTCGAGTTCCCCGATGACGATCGCGCGTGGACGACCCCGGGGCAGTTCCTGTTCGGCCCCGACGTCCTCGTGGCCCCGGTCACCTCGCCGGGGGCGACCCGGTGGGACGTCTACCTCCCGGCGGGTGCCGAGTGGACCGATGCTCGAACGGGGAAGACGCACCGTGGCGGGCAGACCATCACCGTCGACGCGCCCCTGGCATCGATCCCGGTGTTCCACCGCGGTGGCCGCGTCGGATCGGCGCTCGCCCGACTCGCCGACCTGCCCGACATCCGCCTGTCCTGATCCGACCTCACACCCTCGATGGAGAGAACCGTATGAGCCTCATCACCGCCACGACCCGCGCCCACCGCATCGACCGACGCATCTACGGCCAGTTCGCCGAGCACCTCGGCCGCGGCATCTACGAGGGCCTGTGGGTCGGCGAGCAGGACGGGATCCCGCACAAGAACGGCCTGCGGACCGATGCGATCGCCGCGCTGCGCGAGATCAAGGTCCCCGTGGTCCGCTGGCCGGGCGGCTGCTTCGCCGACGAGTACCACTGGCTCGGCGGCGTCGGGCCGACGGAGCAGCGTCGTGCGATGGTGAACACGCACTGGGGCGGGGTCGTCGACCCCAACACCTTCGGCACCCACGAGTACTTCGAGCTCCTCCACCAGCTCGACGCCGAGGCCTACGTGAACGGCAACGTCGGAAGTGGAACCGTCGCGGAGATGCAGGACTGGGTCGAGTACATGACCCTCGACAAGCACACCCCGATGGCCGAACTCCGCCGCGCGCACGGGCGCGACCAGCCGTGGAAGCTCCAGTTCTTCGGCGTCGGAAACGAGAGCTGGGGATGCGGCGGCAACATGCTCCCGCTCCACTACGCGAACCTCTACCGCCAGTACCAGACGTTCGTGCGCGACTACGGCGACAGCCACGTCGCGAAGGTCGCCTGCGGTGCGAACGCCGACGACTACGAGTGGACGGACGTCCTCATGGCGCGCGCCGCCGGGCACATGGACGCGCTCAGCCTGCACTACTACACGCTCCCGACGGGGGAGTGGGACGTGAAGGGCGCCGCGCTGAGCTTCGACGACGCCGCCTGGTACGACACCATCCACCGCACCCGCGCCATGGACACGCTCCTGCGGCGTCACGGCGAGATCATGGACCGCTACGACCCGTCGCGCCGCGTCGGGCTGTTCGTCGACGAGTGGGGCACCTGGTACGACGTCGAGCAGGGGACCAACCCCGGCTTCCTGTTCCAGCAGAACACGATGCGCGACGCGATCGTCGCGGCCGTCAACTTCCACATCTTCCACCGGCACGCCGCGCGCGTGCGGATGACGAACATCGCGCAGATGGTGAACGTCCTGCAGGCGATGCTCCTGACCGACGGCGCGCGCATGCTGAAGACCCCGACGTTCCACGCGTTCGGCATGTACGTCGACCACCAGGACGCCGAGTTCGTCGACACCGTCGACGACGGCGGGCGTCCGGGCGGCCGGGGCGGCGCGCACCTCGACCACACCGTCAGCGTGAAGGACGACGTCTACACCGTGAGCGCGGTGAACTGGGACCTCGAGGCCGAAGCCGAGCTGGCGTTGCGCCTGCCCGAACGCGTCGGCGAGGTGGTCAGCGCGCGCCTCCTGCACGCGGCGGCATCCGGTCACAACACGTTCGACGAACCGGATGCCGTCGCGCCGGTCGACTTCGGCGGCACCGTCGTCGAGGGCAGCGACCTCCGGCTCTCGCTGCCGCCGCGGAGCATCGTCACCGTCCGGGTGCGGACCGCGGGATGACAGGAGCGGAACCGCTGCCGCTCGGCGCCGTCACGCTGACGTCGGGGCCGTTCGCGCGAGCGCAGGAGCGTGCTCTGCGGACGGCCCTGGAGCTCGACCCCGATCGGCTGCTCGCGCCGTTCCGACGCGAGGCCGCCGTGCCCACCGGTCCCGGGTACGGCGGGTGGGAGGCGGAGGGGCTCGACGGGCACACGCTCGGGCACGTTCTGAGCGCGCTCTCCGCCCACGCCGCGGGAGGATCCGCGTCGGCGCTCGAACGACTCGAACTGCTCCTGACCGGACTCCGTGAATGCCAGGTGACGCTCGGGACGGGTTACATCGGCGGTGTTCCCGACGGCGTCGCCCTGTGGCGCGAGATCGAGAGCGGCCGGATCGAGCCGCAGACCTTCGACCTCGACGGACGCTGGGTTCCGCTGTACAACCTCCACAAGGTCCTGACCGGGGTCGTCGACGCGGCGGTGCACGCGGATTCGCCGCTCGGACGGACCCTCGCGGAGGAGTTCGTGGCGTGGTGGATCCGTGTCTTCACCCCGATCAGCGACGCCGATGTCGAGCTGATCCTCCGGACCGAGTCCGGCGGTCTCTCGGCGACCCTTGCCCGCTGGGCGGAGTACGCCGGCGACGAGGATGCCGCGACGCTCGCGGGCCGTCTCGCGGTGCGCGAGCTCTGGCAGCCGCTCGCCGCCGGTCGGGACCCGCTCGACGGATTGCACGCGAACGCGCAGATCCCGATCGTGGTGGGTCACGCTGTCCTCGCGCGCATCGGAAGGGGCGACGAGTTCGCTGCCGCGGCACGTACTTTCTGGACGAGCGTCACGACGCACCGGACGACCGTGATCGGCGGGAACAGCGTGCGAGAGCACTTCCCACCACGGGACGATTGGTCCAGCGTGTTCACGGCGCGCGAGGGGCCGGAGACCTGCAACACGGTGAACATGGTCGAACTCGCCCGCGAGCTCCACCGGCTCGACGGGGCCGACGAGCAGCTGGGGTTCATCGAGCGCGCGCTGAGCGCGCACATCCTGTCGGCGCAGCATCCCGATCACGGCGGCATCGTCTACTTCACCTCGCACCGGCCCGGCCATCACCGGGTGTACTCCCGCCGGGAGACGGGATTCTGGTGCTGCATGGGGACGGGCCTCGAAGCACCGGCCCGGTTCGCGGCCTCCGCGTTCGCCACGGCGCCGGGTCGATTCGACGTCGCCCTTCTGCTGGGTGCACGGGCCCGCTGGGGCGATGTGCTGATCGAGACGGAGACGGACCGGCCGTTCGGGGACGACGCGGCCGTGCACGTGACGGCGGCGACGCCGCAGACGTTCGCCCTGAGAGTCCGCGTTCCTGAGGGGGTAGACGCCGATGGCGTCGAGGCGCGCGTCGACGGCGCCGCGTTCCGGCCCGACTCCGACGGGTGGTTCCGCATCGATCGGGAATGGCGCGGGCGGACGACGATCCGACTCGCGCTCCCGTCCGTCATCCACGCCGTGGAGGCCCCGGATGGATCCGGGTGGGTTTCGCTCGTAGACGGACCGCGGGTCCTCGCGGAGCGTCTCGATGGGCCGCCGGTCGATCCGCTCGCGACAGACGCGCGCATGGGACACATCGCCCGTGGGCCGCTGCTCCCTCTCGCCGATGCACCCGTGCTGACGCCCGACGATGCGCGGACGTTCCGCCGCACGGACGGTGGCAACGTGGTGCTTCCGGCGACCGCGACGCGACGCGAGATCGTCCTGGAACCGTTCGCCTCGCTCCACGACGATCGCTACATCCTCGCGTTCCCGTACGCGGCGGACGGGGATGCCGACCGTCGCCGCGCTGCCCTCGTAGCTGAGGACGACCGTGCCGACGCGCTCGATGCGCGGACCGCCGACGTCGTCGCCTTCGGCCAGCAGCAGCCCGAGTCCGATCACGGACTGACTCTGACCGGCACGCAGTCCGGCTACGACGGCGGATCGCATTGGCGTCGATTCCACGCAGCGGCGAGCTTCGTCCTCCAGGACTGGGGCGCGGCCGCCGCCAGCCTGCGGATCGCATGGCTCGCCGACCCGGAGGCGCGGCATCTCCTCGTCAGCGTCGACGGCGTCGTCGTGACCGATCAGCTCATCCCGCCGTCGGCGGAAGCGGGCGTCGTCGAGATCGATCTGGCGGCCTTCGCCGACGGTCGCGCGCGATGGATCGTGGCCGTCGCCGGGGGAGACGAGGGTAGTCCGCGACTCACGGAGGCGCGGCTGATGCGCGCGCCTCTCTCGTAGGGCCGCGCGCTCAGCCGTCGTGGCGCCAGAAGACGCTGGCGTGCGGCGGGAGGGAGAGATCGACGGCGCGGGAGTCGGGCGCGACCCCGCGAACCGTCTCGGAACCGGTCCGTCCTGGTCGCGTCGCGATCGTCTGGCCCGTCCAGACGTCGACGATGCGACCACGTTCGGCGCCCAGGCCGAGATCTCGCACGTCCAGCGTCGTCGTGAGATCGTCCTCGGTCGTGTTCACGGCGGCCACCCACGTCGTGCCCGCGCCCGTCGCGCGCCACAGGACCAGTCCGCGCTCGCGACGGATCTCGCCGCTCGCGTCCGCGCGGGTCAGCAGGTCCACGAGAGCGGGGTTCCGCAGCAGCGCGATCGTCTCCGGGTCGGTGCTCGGAAGGTCCCCACCGAACATGAGTGGTGAACGCGCGATCGTCCAGAGCGCCAGCAGGCTCTGCCGCTCGGCGGCGGTGAGGGCGTCGTCGCGCGGTTCGCCGCGTTCGGCGCGGATCCCGATGCGCCCGAGCGGGAGCATGTCCGCATCGGGCCAGGCGCCGCGGCGCGCGTCGGGCGCCCATCGCGCCATCCGGCCGAGGTTGTCGACGACGTCCTCCCACCGGTCCCAGACGTCGTCGCAGATCCGCCACATGCTCGCGTGCGCGGCGAGATGGTCGAGGTGCGCGGCCGACAGGTCTCGGCCAGGGGACAGGCTCAGGACGATGTCCCGTTCGGCGCCCGCCACCGCGTCGCTGTACGCCGCGATGTCGCGTTGCTGGTAGGGCCACAGCATGTCGTCTGCCTTGATCAGGTCGACTCCCCACGAGTCGTACAGGGCGACGGTCGAGCGGTAGTACGCCCCCGCATCCGGGTGCCCGTGGTCGATGCCGACGAAGTGGGGATTCCACTCGCAGTCGTTCGCGGCGTCGGCGATGGCGGACAACGGCGTGGCGGTCCCGAGGAGATTCATCCCCTCGGAGAGTGCGCGACGGGGGATGCCGCGCATGACGTGCAGCCCGAATCGGAGGCCCAGCGCATGGATGCGGTCGGCAAGCGGCGCGAACCCCGCGCCTCCCGCCGCCGACGGGAAACGAGCGGGATCGGGCAGGAGCCGACCGTGAAGGTCCAGGTGCAGGCGCGCATCCGCGTTGTAGCCGTGCGAGCGCGCGTCGGGGTCGGCCCAATCCGCATCGATGACGATGGTGTCCCACCCGGCGTCGCGCAGATGCTCCGCCATGAAGTGGGCATTGGCGAGCACCTCGGCCTCGGTCACCGTCGTGCCGAAGCAATCCCAGCTGTTCCATCCCATGGGTGGGCGTTCGGGGCGCGCGAGGACCATGAGGCTCCTGTCGGTGGGTGATCAGCCGGCGATCGGCTGCGGAGTCTGCGGAAGAGGAGGAGGCGGGAGGGGATTCACCGAGACGATCGGCGCCGTCCGAGGCCGCGTACGACGAGCGAGAGCGCGTGAGTCGAGGTGGTTCTCGAATGCGAGGACGGCCATGCCGGTGGCGACGCTGTTGACCCGCACCGGCGAGACGCCGAGATCCAGGCGAGCCGCTGTCAACTCGGGCGCGCGCTCGGCGAGGGCGGCGCGGGTGTCCGGCAGCAGGGCGTGTCCCAGGGCCCACGCGGTCCAGCCGGTGAGCGTGAGCACCTCCGGGTTCAAGACGGCGACGATGTCGGACAGCGCGATCCCGAGATATCGCGCCGTACGAGCGAGCGTCTCGACGACGGCCGGGTCGTCGACCGCATCCCGAAGGCCGTGTACGAAGTCCCGCTGATGAAGACGGAGCAGGTCGTGCTCGGCATCCACCTCCTCGAGCGTGTGACGGATGCCGGGGACCCCGACGTACGCTTCGACGCATCCGCTGCGGCCGCAGCGACAGGTCCGCCCGTCGAGTTCGAGCACCGTGTGTCCCCATTCCCCGGCGGTGCTGGTTGCACCCCGCAGAACGCGTCCCTCGACGATGATGCCCGCACCGACACCCGTCCCGAGGTTGACGACGACCGCGCTCGACCGGCCCCGTGCCGTGCCGAACCAGATCTCCGAGTGCCCGACGGCCTGCAACGGGTTGGCCGTGACCACGGGGGTCGGCAGGTGCGGCCGTACGCGCTCCTCGAGCTCGCGGATGTGAGACGCCCACCCGTGGGGGGATGCCGCGCCCCAAGGTTCCCTCGTCACGATCCCCGGCAGACCGAGGCCCACGCCGAGGATCTCGTCGCGGTCCCTGCCGCCCCGGTCGAGTGCCTGATCCACCGCGCTCAGCAGTGCATCGGCGACCCGGTCGACGGACGACCAGGCTTCGTCGACGTCGACATCCGCCGCCCCGATCTCGGTGAGGGCGGCATTGAAGACGACCGCCCGGATGTAGGTCTCCGCCACGTCGATCCCGAGGAAGGATCCCCCCTCCCCGTCGATGCGGAGGACCGTCGTGGGCCTGCCGGTCCCCGCGTTGTCGGTTCCGGCATCCGCGATCAAGCCGGCCTCGCGCAGTTCGGACACGAGGTTCGAGACGGTCGCGGCACTCAGCCCGGTTGAGCGGGCCAGGTCCGTCCTGGTCGCCGTGCCGCCCACCACGAGAGCGCGGACGACCTCGCGGCGCGAGGCATCACGGATCTCACTCGAGGATCGCGTTCGGGTCATGGTCGTCACAGGTCACAGACCCGAGCGGGGCTCAGGAGCCCCCGAGGCCGGTCTCCGCGACACCGCGCAGCAGCCACCGCTGCAGCAGGATGAAGACGAGCAGGACGGGAATGGAGGCGAGGAACCCGGCGGCGAACAGCCCGGTGTAGTCGAAGGTCTGCGCCGTGATGAACGACGACAGGTAGACCTGCACCGTGAGCGCGCCGAAGCCGGTGCCCGCCACCACGAGCGGCCAGAGGAACGCGTTCCAGGCGCCGAGGAAACCGAGCACCGTCAGCGCTGCGGCGAAGGCGAGCGAGTTGGGGAGGACGACCCGCACGAAGGTGCCGATGTACCCGAGTCCGTCGAGCTTTCCCGCCTCTTCCAGTTCCTTGGGGAACGAGATGAAGAACTGCCGGAAGAGGAAGACGTTGAACGCCGTGAAGAGCGTCGGGATGACGATGCCCTGCAAGCTCTCGGTCCATCCCAGCCACGAGACGATCAGGTAGTTCGGCAGGAACGTCGTGGCGCTCGGGATGAGGAGCATCGTCACCGTCAGCGCCAGGAGCGGCTTCGAGGCCCGGTTCGGGATGCGGGCGAGCCCGTACCCGGCGAGGGCGCCGATGACGATCTGGCCCACGGTCATCGAGACGGCCATGATCGCCGAGGTCATGAGTGACTGGCCGAACCGTTCGTCGGCGAAGATCTCGGCGAACTTGCCCCAGTTGGGGTCCGAGGGCCACCACACGAAGGTCTTCGAGGTGACATCTTCCGGCTGTGAGACCGCCGTCTTGATCATGACGTACAGCGGCAGGAGGAACAGGAGAGCGAGGACGATGAGCACGGCGTAGCGCAGCGTCAACTCGACGCGCTTTCGTACGGGGTTTCCGACGACACTCATGAGGCACGTCCCTTCCGGGCGCCGCGGCGCGGAGCCTTCGTCTCGTCAGCGGCACCGAATCCGAAGAAGCGCGACTGCACGAGGGCGACGAGTACGACGATCGCCGTGACGACGAACGCGCCCGCGGAGCCCTTTCCGTAGTCGAGTTGCTGGAACGAGAGGTTGTAGATGTAGAGAAGTGGCGGGCGGACCGAGGGGATCGTTCGCACGAGGTTGTAGAACTCGTCGAACGCCTGGAAGGCCGCCACCAGAAGGAGGAGCATCACGGCCGCCGTCGTGGGACGGAGCTGGGGCCAGGTGATCGCGAAGAATCGCCGCGGACCTCGTGACAGGCCGTCGATCGCAGCCGCCTCGTACAAGGTTTCGGGGATCCGCTGGAGTCCCGCGATGAACAGCAGCATGTAGAAGCCGACCTGGAGCCACAGGCGGACGCTCACGATGACGACCCAGTAGTAGGGCGACTGGGTCAGCCAGGCGTCCACGGTGGGGAGACCGAGCGACGAGAGCACCGAGTTGGCGACCGACGACGTCGATCCGCTGAAGATGCCGAGCTTCCAGATCAGGGACGCGATGACGTACGAGAACGCGGTCGGCAGGAAGAAGACGGAGCGGAAGAAGGCACGCGCCACGGGGAGGTTCGCCACCAGCATCGCCAAAGCCAGCGAGACCACGAGGGTGGTCGGCACGACGAGGATCGCGAACACGGTGAACGACAGGAGCGACGACAGGAAGCTCGGGTCGGTCAGCAGCGAGACGTAGTTGTCGAATCCGACGAAGTCGGTGGGCGTGATGGTCGCGACGGCGCGCGTGAAGCTGAGATAGAAGCCCCAGAACAGCGCGATGATGCTGAAGATCAGCAAGCCGATGAAGAACGGGCTGACGAAGAGCCAGAAGGCACGGCGGGTGCCTCGGATCGGACGCCGGCGCCTCGGCACGGACGGCGGGGGAGTGGGCCGGTGGCCCGGGTCTGAGACCCGGGCCACCGGAGTGTTGAGCTGAGTCACTGGAGTGCGTCCAGCATGCCCTGCATCGTGGTCTGAGCCGCCGCCAGCTCGGACTTCGCGTCCGCGCCTTCGACGACGATGCGGTTGACGGCGTCGGTGAGCGCGGTGCTCATTGCGGGCGTGTAGTAGGGACCGCCGGTCCAGCCGTATTCGGTGGTCAGGTCGACGATGTCCTTCGCGATGCCGTCACCGAGGCTCTTGGCCTGCTCGCGCGCGGACTTCAGCGGCGGGATGTGGAATCCGTACTTGGTGCTGAACTCGATCTGCCAGTCGGTGTCGTCGATCCACTGCTTCTTGGCGATCTCCTTCGCCTTCTCGATCTTGCCCGACTTACCGGCCACCATCTCGTTCCACTGCGAGACGCCGACGATGGGCTGTCCGCCTTCGAGCGCCGGGACCGCGAACGCGCCGACGTCGTCGCCGAGCGCCTTCTTGAGGGCGGGGATGGCCCACAGACCCTGCCAGCTGATCGCGACATCGCCGGCGATGAAGGACGTCGGGTCCCACCAGTCGGTCGGTGCACCCATCAGGAGCGAGCCCGAGTCGTAGAGGTCGTGCGCCGAGGTCAGGGCATCGGCGAGCTGCGGCGAGTCGAGCGAGACCTTGGTGTTCTCGTCGTTGATGATGCCGCCGGGGGCCGCCGGCGGCAGGTTGGCGGCGAGGATGCCCGCGCCACCGTCGTTGCCGAGGAACAGGCCCTTGTGGTCGGCGTTCGTGAGCTTCTTGGCTGCCTCGACGAGCTCGTCCCACGTCTTGGGGACCTCGACGCCGGCCTCCTTGAACATGGAGGGCCGGTAGACGAAGAGCTGCGCATCGGTGATCATCGGGATGCCGTAGTACTTGCCGTCGATCGTGACGGGCTTGAGGGCGATCGGGAGGATGTCGTCCTTGACAGGCTCGACGATGTCCGTCATATCTGCGTACTGACCCTGTCGGGCTGCCTCGACGTTGATCGCGTTGTATTCGAACAGGTCGACGCCGCGGCCCGAGGCGAGGAGGGCGTTGACGCGCTGGGCGTAGTCACCCTCGACCCACTGCAGGTCGATCTTGGCGTCCTTGTAGTCGTCGGCCCAGCGGTTGACGGCGTCCTGGACGCCGTCTTCACCGTACTGGTGGTAGAACTGCGTGATCGGGCCGTCTGCACCGCCGCCCGCGCCGCTCGAGCATCCGGAGATCAACAGCGCGGATGCGCTGAGGAGTGCTGCTGTGACTGCGAGCTTGCGTCGCTTCTGGGATGTCATCCTTCTCGCCTCTCTGCGGGATGGTGACGGCGATACGGGTGTCCGATCGGTCCGCCGTCGCACCGATCGCCCTTAATCTAATGGTTAAAAGAAGGAGTGGTCTACCCCCGATATCAAACTGTGCTCCGTCTGGCAGTATTCAGGCATGCGCTCGCGCGTGATGACGCGGACGCAGAAGAGAGGACGCTGTGGTCGGTAAGAGGTCGTCGCGGGACATCCGCAGCGAGTCGCGGCTGGACGTTCTCCACGGGTTGTTGTCTGCGGGCACGTCGACCCGCAACGAGCTCGCCCAGACGACCGGGCTGAGCGTCGCCACGGTGGCGACGATCATTCAGGAACTGCGCGGTGAGGGCCTGGTGGTGGATGCCGGAAGCTCCGCGCTCGGGGCCGGAAGGCCGACCACGATGCTTCGCGTCAATGGGGAACGCGGCCGGATTCTCGGTATCGACGTCGCCGAGACGTACGTACGCGCGATCGTCTTCGATGCCAGCCTCGAGGAGGTCGGATCCGTCGAGGTGCCGATGGACGAGAGCCTGCCGTCGGCGACGAGTGTGACCGAGAGCATCGTTCGGGCCGTTGACACCGCGTTGCGCGAGACGGCGATCGAACGTGAGCGGGTCCTCGGCGCCGGAATCGCTCTGCCCGGTCTCATCAGCGCTGAGGAATCAGCGGATGCCGTGGCGCCGCGCTGGGCCGCCCGGAACGTGGAAGTGCTCCGACAACTGCGCGAGCGCATCGGCCTGCCGCTCGTCGTGGAGAACCCCCTGAAGGCGATCGCGACGGCGGAACTCTGGTTCGGCCGCGGACGGACGGCCGCGTCCATGGTGATCGCCAACCTCGGTACGGGCGTCGGTGCCGGCATCGTCCTGGAGGGCAAGATCCTCCGCGGCGCGACGCACAGCGCAGGGGAGTGGGGGCACGCCGTCCTCGTCCTCGACGGTCGGACCTGCCGGTGCGGCCGACAGGGGTGCGTCGAGGCGTACGTCGGTGCGCCCGGCATCCAAGTGACCCTCCGCGAGATCGCACCGGATCATGCGCTGGCCGTCGTCCCGCAGCGCGAGTTCATCGATGGCCTTGCGAGCGCGCACCGGCAACCGGGGGGAGATCCTGTCGTCGACGACGTGCTGGCACGGACCGCTCATTACCTGGGCGTCGCGCTCGGTGACCTGGCGGCGATCATCGACCCCGAAGTCCTGATGCTCACCGGCTGGACCGCGTGGACGTTGGGCGACGACCTGGTCGAGCCGACCAAGCTCGAGCTTCAGCGGCGAGCACCGGTGGGCGCGACGGCGCCCGTAGACCTCGGGGTGTCGACGGTGCGGGGCAGCTCGGTGGCGATCGGTATGGCGACGCTCGCGTTCGAGCGGTTCCTCGGCGACGTCGGCCTGTCCACGACGCGGTTGCCGCTCGCACTCTAGCTGCCGGACACCTCGCCGGAACGAGGACGTCCCCGTCTCCGACTGCGGCGTCGACCCGGCTCATCGCAACGGGTATCCCGACTTCGATGGGGAGTGTTCCCGCACATGAACGCCGGTCGAGTTGACATAATGTGCATTATCGGATGTCTTATCTATCTGCGAGACATCCTGTGGTGATCTCGCCGTGGATCGTCTCGTCGATCGTCGAACGGTCGGCGATACGGAGGGTGACCGTCGTGACTGGATCGAATCGGACGTCCGTCTGGATCGCACGATCGATCTCGTAACCGGCGGCATCCCACGCCGCAAGGATCTTCGTCAGTGACGTCGCGTTGTCCTCTGTCGTCAACGCGAACGTCAGCACCGATTGCGAGGCGCCGCGATCGCACGTCGTCCGCGTGGGCGCGGACGACGCCACGGCGCGGCCGTCCGTGCCGACGGCTCCGGGAACCGTAGCGAGTGTCGCCGCGTACATGCGTTCCAGCTCCGCTTCGGCGCGTTCCAGACTGACCGGTGTCGGCGCAGTCGGCGTCGGCGTCGGACGGTCCGCCTGGAACGTCGGACGCGTCTTCCCACACTCCGGCACGCGCCCCGTCAACTCAGGCACGGCCACGCCATCGCCCGCCGTGGTCGTCGAGACCCGGAGACTCCCGTCCGCCTCCGAAACGCCGTACGCGCCATCCTGGAACGGCGTCCCGCCATCCGCGTTCGAGATCGCGGCCACCCGCGTCGCAACGAGACCGTCCATGCGGTACAGCGAGCTTGAGCTCGACAGCCAATGGTTCTCCTCGCGGATGATGTAGCCGGTGTCGCATCCGTCATCATCGATGAGGGGTGACACGACGGTGGTCGGGAACGTCGCCAGGAACACACCCGCGCCGGCGACGACCACCGCTCCGGTTGCGACGACCCTCGCCCCGATCACGGCCGCGCGCCCCGCGATCCTCGTCGCTCGCAGGCTGAAGGCGAGGACGGCGAGGTCGATGAAGCCCAGCAGGATGAGGACGGCCAGGATCTGAGGCGAGTCCAGCGTCCCCACGAGAACCGTCGTGTCCCCACCTTCCTCGCTCGTCGACACTGCGACAGCAGTCATGGCCCCGGCGATGAGAATCGCCACCACCGCTGTGAGGACTCGGATGCCGACGGCCACGCGTCGCGCGTCAGCCATCGGCATCCTCGGCGGGCTCCCAGCGCAGCAGGTCGCCGGGTTGGCACTCCAACACCTCGCACAGGGCGTCCAGGGTCGTGAAGCGCACCGCTTTCGCGCGCCCGTTCTTCAGCACCGCGAGGTTCGCGGGCGTGATTCCGATGCGAGCAGCCAGGTCGCCCACGGCCATCTTCCGACGCGCGAGCATGACGTCGATGTCGACGACGATGGGCATCAGACCACCTCGTCAAGTTCGGATCGCATCTCGATGGCCTTGCGAAGGAGCGACTTCATCACCACGACGACGAGTGCCACTCCTCCGGTGGCCAGTGCCGCCCCGTAGATGATCCCGACGACCCCCGGCGCCACCTCGCCCGGTACCAGGAGTGTCGCAAACCCCGCAGTGAGGATCGCCGCGACCGAGATCGCCGCGATCACGACGTTCACGAAGCGGAATGCACCCACGGAGAAGACGGCGTCATCGGCGGCCATCGACACGAGCCTCCAGATGCAGATCGCGACGACCTGCAGACAGGCCAGCCACAGCCCGACGATGGCTACCGAGGTGATCCGCCAGGCCGGTGCAGCGCCCGAGAGGTCGCGCCAGACAGCGGGCAGGATGAGGACCTGGATCGCCAACGAGCCGGACAGGGACAACGCGATCGCGGCGCGCAGGGTGACGATCGTGGTGCGACTCATGATTGCCCTTCGATGTGGATCTATCGAAAAACGATATATCCTCGCAGGTTGTCCGACAAGAGATGTCGGGACGTAGGCTCGAGTCGTGCTCGAGGTGCTGACCGGATTCGTCGTGATCGGAGTCGCCATCCTCGTCGGGTGGATCATCGGACGCATAGACCTTCTCGGCCCGACCGGTTCTCAGGTCCTCAGCCGATTGACGTTCTTCGTCCTCAGCCCCTTCCTCCTCTTCGTCGTACTCGCCCAGGCCGACGTCGGGACCCTCTTCTCCGCACTCCTTCCGGTCTCGGCGCTGGCCGCCGTGACGGTTTTCGCCGTCTTCGGCGTCGTCTCGAGGTTCGTCTGGCGCAGACCCGCGGGTGAGGTGCTCATCGGTGTGCTGTCCGCGGGTCAGGTGAACTCCAACAACATCGGCATCCCGCTGTCGCTCTATCTCCTCGGGAGTGCGGCTTACCCGGCCCCCGTCATCCTGTTCCAGCTCCTCGTCCTGACCCCCATCGTCATGGCCGTCTTCGAAGCGCTCACGACGGACGGACGGCGACGGCCGTGGCCGATTCTGCGTCGGACCATCTCCAACCCCATCGTGGTCGGCTCCGTCCTCGGCACGATCGTGTCGGCCACCGGCATCCCGCTCCCCCCGGTCGTCATCGATCCGCTGGAGTTGGTCGCGGGGGCCGCCGTACCGGTGCTGCTGATCAGCTACGGCATCTCGCTCAACGGGCAGCGCGTGCTCGGAACACCAGGCCGCCGCCGTGACATCCTGCTCGCGACGACGTTGAAGCTCGTGCTCATGCCATTGGCGGCATGGCTTCTGTCGCGGTTCGCCTTCGGCCTCTCCCCCGCCGAGGTCCTCGTCGTGACGGTCCTGGCCGCGCTTCCCACGGCACAGAACGTCTTCAACTACGCCCAGCGGTACACGGTCGGGCAGACGATCGCGCGTGACACGGTGTTCCTGACGACGATCGGCTGCGTGCCCGTCTTGTTCCTCGTCGTGGTGCTGCTCAGCCCGGGGGTCTGATCCCAGGGTCGTCGCTCACGCTCCGAACGACGCGGTGTCGCCGATGAGGCGGGTGTTGTCGGCCGGGACGGGTTCAACGGCTGCGCGCGCAACCTCGGCGGCGAACTCCGACACGTTGTAGAGCTTGCCTGCGCTCTCCCGGCGCTCGGCGATAGCGCCCGGGTTGGCGCGCTCGAGCAGCGTCGCGGTGATGGTGCCCTCGATCATGTCGCCGGAGACCACCACGAACTCGATGCCCTTCTCGGTGAGCGCCGGGATCCGCTCCCGGAGCGCGTCCTCGCCGGCGCGCTTCGAGCGCGCGACAGGCTCGTACTCGGGCATCGTCGGCGTCGTGTGGATGAAGTGCGCCTGGTGGCTCGTGACGAAGACGACGCGGCCACCGGCGGGGATCAGCGGGAGGGCCGCCTCGAGCGCGCCCACCTGTGCGTCGCGGTTCAGCGTGAGGGCGTAGTCCTCGGCCATGCCGCCCTCCATGCCCCCCGAGGCGTTCAAGACCAGGATGTCGAGCGAGCCGAAACGCTCTGCGATCGTCGAGAACATCTCCGATACGGATGCCGGGTCGGTGAGATCCGCGCCCACGGTCAGGACCTCGACTCCGAGCTCGCGGAGCTCGGCGGCCAGCTTCTCGGCGCGGGGGGCTTTGTTGCGGAAGTTGATGACGACGTTCGCCCCCGCCTGCGCCAGGTAGCGCGCAGTGTCGGCACCGATCCCTCGGGACGACCCGGTGACGAGGGCGGTCTTGCCGGTCAGGGATGCGGCGGGAACGGGCTGCGACATGGGGCTCTCCTGCGAAGTACTCGGCGGGTGCGCGAGGCGGATGGTGCGCCGTCGAGCCTATCAATCCGGCGCGGCGGGCCTGAGCGACGGAGGTGGTTGGTAGTGTGCGAGGACACGCCCACCGAAGGAGCCGTCGATGTTCCCGGATCTCATCCAGTACCTGTGGATCGGATGGCTGGTGCTCGCGGTCCTGTTCGTCATCATCGAACTCCTGACCCTCGAGTTCACGTTCCTCATGCTGGCTTCGGGCACTCTCATCGGAGGCCTGGGCGTCAACATCGTGGGCGGTGTCTGGTGGCTGCAGATCCTCGCCGCGGCGGCTGTCTCGGGTCTGCTGCTCTTCACGATCCGACCGCTTCTGCTGCGAGCACTGCATCGCTCCAGTCAGCACATCCCGACCAACGTCGATGCGCTGACCGGAATGTCCGCGCGCGTCGTCTCCGCCTTCATCGACGGCGACGGCTCGGTCAAGCTCGACAACGGCGAGACCTGGACCGCGCGGTTGACCGATGCCGCGGCGTCCGTCGACCCCGGTCAACGCGTCATCGTCACCGCCGTTCGCGGCGCGACCGTCGTGGTTGCGCCGGAAGAAGGGAATCCCGCATGATCCTCCCCGCCAGAGTCGACGTGGGCGGCTTCGTCGGCCAGATCTTCGTCGTCGTCCTGCTCGTCGTCGTCGCGATCTTCGTCGTCGTCGTCCTGTTCCGGTCCATTCGCATCATCCCGCAGGCCTACTCCGGTGTCGTGGAGCGGCTCGGGCGGTACCAGCGGACCCTCTCCCCGGGCCTGAACCTCCTGATCCCGTTCGTCGACCGGCTGCTGCCGCTCGTCGACATGCGCGAGCAGGTCGTGTCCTTCCCGCCGCAGCCCGTCATCACCGAGGACAACCTCGTCGTCTCCATCGACACGGTCGTCTACTTCCAGGTCACGGATGCACGCGCCGCGACCTACGAGATCAACAACTACCTGGGCGCTGTCGAGCAGCTCACGACGACCACGCTCCGTAACGTGGTCGGTGGCTTGAACCTCGAAGAGGCGCTGACAAGCCGGGACAACATCAACACGCAGCTGCGCGTCGTCCTCGACGAGGCGACGGGCAAGTGGGGAATCCGGGTATCCCGCGTGGAGCTGAAGGCGATCGACCCGCCGGTGTCCATCCAGGACTCCATGGAGAAGCAGATGCGCGCGGAGCGCGATCGCCGCGCGGCGATCCTCACCGCGGAGGGCTCCAAGCAGTCGCAGATCCTCGAGGCGGAGGGGCGGCGCCAAGCCGAGATCCTGCGAGCCGAGGGAGACAAGACCGCCGCCGTCCTCCGCGCCGAGGGCGAGGCGCAGGCGATCCAGTACGTCTTCGACGCAATCCATAAGGGCGATCCCGACGAGAAGCTGCTCGCCTACCAGTACCTGCAGACCTTGCCGAAGATCAGCGAGAGCTCCTCCAACAAGCTCTGGATCATCCCGAGCGAATTCACGAACGCGCTGAACTCCTTCAGCACCGCGTTCGGCGGCGCCGATAAGAAGACCGCAGGACCGGCGGACGGAACACCCCCCACCTCATGACCCACCCGTGGTTCCTCGGTGAGTCGACCCCGCGCATCCTGGCTCACCGAGGCTTCGTGCCGCACGATTCCGAGAACATCGCGGAGAACTCGGTCGCGGCGCTGGCCGCCGGTCGTTCGACGGGCACCGTATACCTCGAGTCGGACTGCCACCTGACCGCGGACGGCGACGTCGTCCTCTTCCACGATGACGACCTCCGCCGCGTTGCGGGCGATCCTCGCCCGGTCGCCGCCGTCCGTACACGTGAACTCGCCGACATCATGTCGACGCGGGGCGGACTGGCGATCCTCCCCGATGTCCTCCGCGCCTTCCCGGACGCACGCTTCAACCTCGATGTGAAAGCGGATGCCGCGGCGGAGCCCGTCGGCGAACTCGTGGCGCGCGAAGCTCACCGCGTGCTTCTCACGAGCTTCTCGGACCGGCGCCGCGAGATCGCGCTTCGTGCCGCGCGGGACCGTGGCGGCGAGCCGGCGACCTCCGCCGGCTCGGCGACGACCGCTCTCGTCCTGGCCGCTCTGACCGCACGCCTCCCCCGAGTCGCCGCACGACGCCTCGCCGGCATCCAGGCGCTTCAGATCCCGGAACGACAACGAGGGATACGCGTGCTCTCTCGGCGCCTTCTCGACGTCGCCCACTCGGTCGGAGTGGAGGTGCACGTGTGGACCGTGAACGATCCCCGCGACATGCGGCGTCTGCTCGAACTCGGTGTGGACGGCATCGTCACGGATCGGCCTGATCTCGGCGTCGCAGAGAGGGCACGCTTTCTATAGTCGCCGGTCCTGGAGATCGGCTGTGAATAGCACATCGATTGAGGTCTTCTCGGATGATCCGCACAGGTGGGTTCGTTATACCTGAGGACGACGAGAGGACCACACAATGGCAGATCGCAGCCTTCGCGGCATGCGTCTCGGCGCTTCGAGCCTACAGAGCGAAGAAGGCGTCGTATTCGTAGAGCGCACCAACCACACCTACGTCTGCACGCAGTGCGAGCGGGAAACCGTTCTCACGTTCGCTGCAGACGCGGAGGTCCCTGAGGCCTGGGAATGCCGGACCTGCGGAGCCGAAGCGCTCCGCCGCATCGGCGACACCGTCGCCGTCGTGGATCACTCCGGTGACAAGGCCGCTCGCACCCACTGGGACATGCTCATGGAGCGTCGCACCATCCCCGAGCTCGAAGAACTGCTCGAGGAGCGACTGGCGCTTCTGCGGTCCCGACGCGGCGAGAACTCCGGCAAGCTGAGCGCCTGACACTCACACTTCAGCGGCGTCGTCCTTCGCGGACGGCGCCGCTTTCGTGCGCCTGCGCACTTCAGCGGCGTCGTCCTTCGCGGACGGCGCCGCTTTCGTGCGCCTGCGGATGAGCAATCCGAGCAGCACGAGCGCGGGAACGGCGGACCACCCCAGCACCCACTGAACGATGGGGCCGATGACGACCGCGGCCGTCAGACCGGTACGGAGCGGAACGTCCACCAGGAGCGCGCCCGCGGTATCCGCCGGAAGTCCGTCGATGACCGAGCCATCGGGCCCGATGACCTGACTGGTCCCCACCGTGGAGATGTTGACCACGGATCGGCCGGTCTCGATCGCGCGCATGCGCGCGAAGCCGAGTTGCTGGACGTTCTCGTCGGTCCCCCGGAAGTCGGCATTGTTGGTCTGGAACATATAGACCTCCGCACCGTCGTGCGCGCCCTGCCAGATGACGTCGTCGTAGATGACGTCGAAGCAGATGGCCAGCCCGACGCCGACGCCGTTGACGTCGAAGTACGGCGGATTCGTCCCGGGCGTGTACTCGCGCTGGATGAGACCGATCAGGTCCGGCGCCAGGGCTTCGAAGAACCAGCGGTCCGGGACGTACTCCCCCATCGGGACCGGGTGGGTCTTGTCGTGGATCGCCACCGGGTTCTTCGCGCCCGCCTGCCAGAGCATCGACGAGTTGTAGACCTTGGTGTCGCGCTCGGTCGCCGCATTGATGATGAGTGGCGCGTCGACCTTTCTGGAGAGCTCATCCAGGGCCTTCGCCATGGACTCGTCGTTCAGCGGATCCGAATCGACACCGCCCTCCGGCCACAGCAGCACATCGAGGTCCTCGCCGATGAGGGGCTCGGTCGCCGCGAGCTGCGCCCGGTACACGTCGTACGCGTTCCGTTTGTCGAAGTAGCCCGACGGGCCGTTGCCCTGCACCGCACCGACGCGCATCGTTCCGGCATCCGTTGTCGGGAACTGCGGGATGAGAACCAGCAGGGCTGCAGCGGCGACGGCGGGGACCGCGAGCCGCACGTGACGCCAGAATCGGAGTCGAACGGCTTCGATGGCTGCGGCGACCGCGAAGGCCATGGCGAAGGTGAGGCCGCTGACGCCCAGCCACGACGCGAGCTCGGCGAGAGGTCCGTCTGACTGGCTCATGCCCAACCGTGCCCAGGGGAAGCCGGTGTACGGCCACGAACCCATGAACTGCTCCCGCGCCGTCCACGCGGCCGCGACCAGCGCCGGAAGAAGCGTCACGCGGGCCCAGCGGGCCGGCAGCACCCGCGGGAGCCACCGGTAGGCCAGGGTGATGGCGATCGCCCCGACGGCGCTGAGGGCGGTCTCAACCCCCGCGAGGGCGAACCACGGCACCGGGCCGAGGTAGCGGGTGATCCACGCGATGTGAAGAAGGTAGAAGGATGCCGCGAACACAGCGCCGACGGCTACGGCACCCCAGGCCGACCGACCGATGAGGGTGAGGAGCGTCAGAGCGGCTCCGACGAAGGCGAGGGGCCAGATGCCGATGTCGGGATAGGCGAGGTCGAGCACGGCACCACCGGCGACCGCCACGGGGAGCGCGAGCCAGAGAGGGAGGACAGGACGGCCGGGCACGGACGAAGCCTAGATGAGTCGCGCTATGGCGCCGCTGAAGGCGGGGAGTGCATCGATCGAGTGACCGTGCCGTGCCGCTCCGCATGCGAGAGGTACACCTCGGCGTTACGGAGGATGCCCGCTCGCTCCTCGGCGGCCAGCTCGCGCCGGACCTTCGCGGGGACACCGGCGACGAGAGAGCCGTCGGGGATCACCATGCCCTCGAGGACGACAGCGCCACCCGCGATGAGGCAACCGGATCCGATGACGGCTCCGGAGAGCACGACGGCGCCCATGCCGATGAGCGTGCCGTCGCCGATGCGGCAGCCGTGCACGACGGCGTTGTGCCCGATCGAGACGTCCTCTCCGATGTCGACGCCGTGCGCCGCGTCGACGTGGATCGCGACGCCGTCCTGGACATTGCTGCGCGCGCCGATGGCGATCGGAGCGCTGTCCCCACGCAGCACCGCGTTGTACCAGACGCTCGAGAGCTCTCCCAGGGCCACGGCTCCCACCAGGCGGGCACCGGCTGCCACGAACGCGGAGTCCGAGATGGAGGGCGCGGCGTCGGGCAGTGCGATGACGCTGGCGAGCGTTGAGATGGTCATCGCTCTCCTCACAGGGCGATGTGGGTCAGACGACCGCCGAGGATCGTCGCGGCGACGCGCGTCGCGCGGAGGGCTTCGTCGGACGCGGTGAGCGGATCGCGGTCGATCACGACGAGGTCCGCGACTCCCCCGGGTTCGAGCCCGCTCCCGGTCGCCGAGCCGCCGGAGGTGGATGCCGCGAGCGCGGTCGCCGCCGTGACCCCCTGATCCGGCCGCCACGGCTCGCGTCCACCGCGGGTGCGGTGCACGGCGGCGGCCATCGCCGCCCAGGGATCGAGCGGCGACACGGGGGCATCCGATCCGAACAGGAGGTTGGCGCCGGTGTCGGCGAGCGAGCGGAGCGGGTAGGGCAGAGCGGTCTGCGCGGCCCACACCGAGTCGGTCAGGTCCCGGTCGTCGACCGCGTGTTCGGGCTGGACGCTCGCTCCCACGCCCAGGCGGGCGAACCGGGGGATGTCGGCGTGCGCGACGAGCTGCGCGTGCTCGATCGTGCCCGTCGCACCGGAGGCGGCGAAGGCATCGAGTGCGTGCGAGTTGGCGACGTCGCCGATCGCGTGGATCGCGCATGACAGTCCGGATCCGGTGGCGCGGACCATGAGAGCGCGGAGCTCATCCGGGGCGACCGTCATGACGCCCGTGTTGTGCGGATCGCCGGGGTACGGGTGCGAGCACGCCGCGGTGCGGGTGCCGAGCGAGCCGTCGGTGATGACCTTCAGGGATCCGACGCGGACCAGCCCACGGGGGTCGAGCGCGTCACCCGTCGCGAGGCCCTCGGCGATCGCCCGGTCGAGCAGATCGGGATACACACCGAAGGACACCCTCATGCCGTCGAAACCGGCGGCGAGGCGCCGAGCCCAGGCATCCGCGTTCCAGGCCATGTCGAGGTCGACGATGCCGGTGACGCCGCGGGACGCCGCGCGGTCGAGGGCGGCCTGGACGTACCGGTCGACGACAGCGGTGTCCAGGTCGTTGAGACGACGGGAGATCTCGAACGCGGGCTCCTCGCGGAGGATTCCGTCCGGTGCGGGGGTGAAGGACTCGCGCCGGAACGCCGCGCTGTTCAGCCAGACGCTGTGGACGTCGGCGTTGATGAGGTAGGTCGGGACGTCGCCCGTCCTCGCGTCGAGCAGCGCGAGGCTGGGGGCGTCGGCCCAGAAGGCGTCGCGGAATCCGGTACCCACGCGGCGACCGTCGTCGAGCACAGGAGCACGGCCCATGACGGATGCCGCCTCCCCCGCGCTGGTGACGTCACCGAGCGGAGTGCGCTGCGCCGTGAGCGCCCACTGCACGGTGTGGACATGGTGGTCCCACAAGCCCGGCACGAGCCACCCGCCCTCGCCGTCGACCACGACGCCGCGCGTCGGAAGAGCGCCTGCGGGAGCGATGTCGGTGATCACGCCGTCGCGAAGATGGACGTCGACGGGATCGTCGCCGAAGGGATCGACCCGGTCCGCCCCCGTCAGTCGCACTCCGGTGACGGCGCTGACGGCGTCACCCTGCGCGGGGATCATGTGCGGGCCTCCCGGGCGTGGCGCATGGCATCGCGGGAGCGACGCATCTCGTCGGCGAGGCGGGGATCCGCGTACGGGCCGGCCCCGGCATCCAATCGTTCGATGATCGTGTCGACGACGTCATCAGGGCGGTTCTGGCTGAGTTTGCGCTTCGCCGTCACGTGCGTCGGCGTGAGCCGGAACCCGACGGTGCCCTTCGCGAGCCGCCGCACAAACTCGTCGTCGTTGGGCGGCTGCCACATGCCGCGCGGCTCAGGCAGACCCGACTCGAAGCGGTCGACGAGCTCCTCGAGGATGACGAGGTTCTCCTCCGGGGAGAGGATCTCGGGGACGCCGCGCAGATGGACGGAGACGAAGTTCCAGGTGGGAACGGCAGCGCCATCGCCGTACCAACTCGGCGAGATGTATCCGTGCGGGCCCTGCACGACCACGAGGAGCTCCGACTCCCCCAGGCCGTGGATCAGGTCGTCGGGACGCCCGACGTGGCCGACGATCGTCAGGTCGTCGCGCGTCGGATCGAGCAGGACGGCGTAGTGCGACGCGACGAGACCCGTCTGGGCGCTGCTCACGATCGTGACCCACGGGTGCGCGTCGATGATGCGACGGATCTCCGTCACGTCGCTCATCGCGAAACTGGGGTTCTGTCTCACTCTGCCTAGGCCTCCGCCTCGATCAGGCCTGGCACCGCGGGCACCAGTACAGCTTTCGTGCGGCCATCTCCTCCAGAACGATCTCCGTCCCGCAGACCCGGCACGGCAGCCCCGCCCGGTGGTAGACCCAGTGCCGATCGTCGCGGCTCGCCAACGCCCGGCGGTAGGCCTCCGGGTCGAGGTCGTCCATCGTCATCATCTGACCGGTCTCGACGCCGATCGCCAGAAGGCGCACCCAGTCCTGCCACAGCAGTCGGAGGGTCTCTTCGGGAATGTCGCGGCCTGGGGTGTGCGGGTTGAGGTTCGCGCGGAACAGCATCTCGGCGCGATACACGTTGCCGATTCCGCTGACGACCTTCTGATCCATCAGCAGCTGCCCGATCGGGGTCGGCTTCCGCCGCACGGCGGCGACGAACCGCTCCTCCCCTTCGGCGATGTCGTCGACGAGCGGGTCGGGCCCGAGCGCTGCGACGGTGGCGAGCATCTCGTCGGCCGTCTGCAACTGGCACGCGGTGGGACCGCGCAGATCCGCGCACGTCGACTCCGTCAGCAGCCGCAGACGCACCTGTCCGACGACGGGCGGAGGCCATTCGGCATCCGTCTGCTCTGCCAGCCCCTTCGTCTGCTCGCTCATGCGTACGGCGCCGCGAGCGCGCCGGGGTGCACCGATCGAGGCGAGGGAGTTCTCACCGGCGTCGTCGTAGACGGGGTCGACTCCTCGCTGATTCGTCTGCCCCATCCGGCCGTTCGCGGAGGCGATCGTCGGGTCGAGGAGGATCTCCCCCGCGAAGTCCCACGCGCCGTAGATGCCGAGATGCACCCGGAGCCAGACGTCCTCGTCGAAGGCGAGGAACATCTGTTTGCCGACCGCGCGCACCTGCGTGGGCGTCCGGCCGTCGAGGACGGCGGCACCCTCGGCGAACCGCCCCTGGGGGCTCGAGGCGGACACGGGCCGCCCCACGAAGTTACGGTCGAATTGACGCGCGATGCGGTGGACCGAATGCCCCTCGGGCATCAGCCGGCTTCCGGGTCGAACGTCTCCGACGCGTCGAGCACGTCGGGCGTCGCTGCGCGCGGGTCGGCCTCGAGCGCGCCGTCGGTCTCGTACGCGGCGAGCTGTCCGATGCGCCGTGCGTGACGCTCCTCGCCCGAGAACGGCGTCGCGATGAAGCGGTCGATGAAGCCGACGGCCTCGTCGAACGTGTGCTGTCGCGCACCGATCGCGATGACGTTCGCGTCGTTGTGCTCGCGGGCGAGCTCCGCCGTCGCGATGCTCCAGACGAGGGCCGCCCGGATGCCGCGCACCTTGTTCGCGGCGATCTGCTCACCGTTGCCGGAGCCGCCGAAGACGACCCCGAGAGTCTGTATGCCGCGCGCCTGATCCTCGGCGACGGCCCGTGCCGCTCGGATGCAGAAGGAGGGATAGTCGTCGAGCGGGTCGTACTCGACCGGGCCGTGGTCCACGACGTCGTGACCGGCTTCGGCCAGGTGGTGCTGCAGACGGGTCGAGAACTCCATGCCCGCGTGATCGGTCGCGATGTGGATGCGCATGTGACGATTCTAGGGACGCCGGTACCACGTTCCGGCGACCCATCGGCGTAGGCTGTGACGGTTGCCGTCGGCGCCAGCAGCGCCCGTCCGCGGCACCCCACCCTCACCCCTGGGAGACACGAACGTGCCTGGAGAGAACCTCACCCGCATCGAAGCGCAGGAGCGCCGCGCGACCGTCGAGACGCATTCGTACGACGTCACGCTCGATCTGACCACCGGTGACGAGGTCTTCGCGTCGCGGAGCGTCATCCGCTTCGCCGCGACCGCCGGCGCTTCGACCTTCGTCGACCTCATCGCCCGCGGCATCCGGGAGATCACCCTCAACGGCCGCCCTCTCGACCCCGGTGCGGTCTACGCGGATTCCCGGATCGCACTCGACGGGCTGACCGACGAGAACGAGCTCGTCGTCGTCGCGGACTGCGAGTACACGAACACCGGCGAGGGTCTCCACCGCTTCGTCGACCCCGTCGACGGTGAGGTCTACCTCTACTCGCAGTTCGAGGTCCCCGACTCCCGCCGGGTCTTCGCTGTGTTCGAGCAGCCCGACCTGAAGGCCGCATTCCGCTTCACGGTGACGGCCCCCGACGCGTGGAAGGTCGTCTCCAACTCCCCCACCCCTGAACCGACCCCTGCCGGTGAGGGCGTGGCGACCTGGGCGTTCGAGCCCACCCCCCGCATCTCCTCGTACATCACTGCTCTCGTCGCCGGCCCCTACGAGCAGGTGTTCTCGGAGCTCACGAGCGCCGACGGCCGCACCATCCCGCTCGGCGTCTACGCCCGCAAGAGCCTGTGGCAGTACCTCGACGCCGACTACGTCTTCGAGAAGACGCGCCAGGGCTTCGCCTACTTCGAGGACAAGTTCGGGGTCCCCTACCCGTTCGCGAAGTACGACCAGCTGTTCGTGCCCGAGTTCAACGCGGGTGCGATGGAGAACGCGGGCGCCGTGACCTTCACGGAGGCCTACGTCTTCCGCTCCAAGGTGACGGATGCCGTGAAGGAGCGTCGCGTCGTCACGATCCTGCACGAGCTGGCCCACATGTGGTTCGGCGACCTCGTCACCATGAAGTGGTGGAACGACCTGTGGCTGAACGAATCGTTCGCCGAGTGGGCGTCGACGATCGCGACAGCCGAGGCGACCGAGTGGACCGAGGCGTGGACGACATTCAACGCCATGGAGAAGACCTGGGCATACCGCCAGGACCAGCTCCCCTCCACCCACCCCGTCTTCGCCGAGATCAACGACCTCGAGGACGTGCAGGTCAACTTCGACGGCATCACCTACGCCAAGGGCGGATCCGTTCTCAAGCAGCTCGCCGCCTGGGTCGGCATCGAAGCATTCTTCGCCGGCGTCTCCGCCTACTTCCGGAAGAACGCCTGGGGCAACACCGAGCTGAGCGACCTGCTCGTCGAGCTCGAGGCCACGAGCGGTCGCGAGCTCACGACCTGGTCCAAGAAGTGGCTCGAGACGGCCGGCGTCAACACGCTGGCCCCCGAGATCCGCGTCGACGGCGACGGCACCATCACGCGTTTCGCCATCGTGCAGACGGCGCCCGCCGACTACCCGACCATCCGCCCGCACCGCCTGGGTGTCGGTTTCTACACGCTCGAGGGTGAGGCGCTCGTGCGCACCCACCATGTCGAGCTCGACGTCGACGGGGACCTGACCGAGGTGCCCGAGCTCGTCGGCCTCACGCAGCCCGACCTCGTCCTCCTCAACGATGGCGACCTCGCGTACGCCAAGATCCGACTCGACGAGCGGTCGCTGCGGACCGCGACCGCGCACCTCAGCAAGATCAGCGATCCGCTCGCGCGTTCGCTCGTCTGGGGCGCCGCGTGGGATCAGACGCGGGACGCCGAAGCCTCGGCATCCGAATACATCGACCTCGTGCTGCAGAACATCGGCACCGAGACCGAATCGACGACGGTGCGCACGACGCTCGCGCAGCTGCAGCTCGCCGCGAACTCCTACGTCGCTCCGGACGCGCGGGACACGGCGCGCCGGCGCGTCGCCGACGGTGTGTGGGACCTCGCCCGCAGGGCCGAGGCGGGGAGCGACAGCCAGCTGCAGTTCGTGACCGCATTCGCGTCCGCCGCGGCGACGCCCGCCCAGTGGGACATCGTCTCGCAGCTGCGCTCCGGTGAGCTCACGCTCGATGGTCTCGAGATCGACGCGGACCTCTCGTGGTCTCTGCTCGTCTCCCTCGCGGCCGGGGGTGTCGTCACCGCAGCCGACGTCGATGAGGCACTGGCTGCTGACAACACGGCGAAGGGCGGAGAGTTCGCCGCCCAGGCACGGGCTGCTCTTCCGACCGTCGAGGCGAAGCGCGCCGCCTGGTCATCGCTCATCGAGAGCGACGATCTTCCGAACACCGTGGTGCGTTCGGCCGCTGCCGGATTCGTCCACCCCGCGGGCATCGACGCACTCGGGGAGTTCGTCGGAGCCTACTTCGACATGCTCCTGCCGGTCTGGGAGTCCCGGACCTACCAGATCGCCCAGTACCTGATCGTGGGCCTGTACCCGGCACCGCTCGCCGACGCGTCGCTTCGCGACGCGACCCGAGGCTGGCTCGCAGAGCATCGTGACGCCCCCGCCGCACTGCGGCGGCTCGTGAACGAGAATCTTGCAGGCGTCGAGCGGGCACTGTCCGTTCAGGAGCGCGACGCGCAGGACTGAGCACGGCCCATCGGGGCGGTCATGTCGTACCACGGAATGACACGACCGCCCCGATCTCCTGCTCACGGGGGACGCGACGGAGCTCTCCCCTTCCGTAGCGTGAAGCACATGATCGTTGCAGAAGGCCTCACGAAGAGGTACGGAGACAAGACAGCCGTCGATGGCGTGAGCTTCACGGTCCAATCCGGCAAGGTGACGGGATTCCTGGGGCCCAACGGCGCCGGTAAGTCGACCACCATGCGGATGATCGTGGGACTCGACCGACCGACGGCAGGACGCGTGACTCTCGACGGACGCGACTACCGGTCGTTGCGTTCCCCGTTGACCGAGGTGGGGATCCTCCTCGACGCGAAGGCCGTCCACACCGGTCGGAGCGCTCGTCATCACCTGCTCGCGATGGCGGCGACTCACGGCATCCCCCGTTCACGAGTCGACGAGGTCATCGAGATCACCGGCCTGCAGAGCGTCGCCAAGCGCCGCGCGGGCAAGTTCTCGCTCGGTATGGGGCAGCGCCTCGGGATCGCGGCGGCGCTCCTCGGGGACCCGCAGACGCTCATCCTCGACGAGCCCGTGAACGGTCTCGACCCCGAGGGCGTGCGCTGGGTGCGTCAGTTCGTGCGGGCGCAGGCGGCCTCGGGCAGGACCGTCCTGCTGTCGAGTCACCTCATGAGCGAGATGTCGCTGACGGCAGACCATGTCATCGTCCTCGGACGAGGGCGCGTGCTCGCCGATGCCAGCATCTCGGACCTGGTCGCCGCATGGACGCGCAGTGCCGTGACGGTCCGCTCGCCGCGCGCCGCCGAGTTGGCGCAGCTCGTGGCAGGTGCCGACGTCACGGTGACCTCCTCCGAGTCGGGTCTGCTCGACATCACCGGCACGACTGCCGCCGCCGTCGGCGAACTCGCCGCGCAGCACGGCATCGCCCTCCACGAGCTGACTCCGCGCAGCGGATCGCTCGAGGACGCATACCTCGCCCTCACCGAGGGCTCCGTCGAATACCGCACGCAGGGGGCCGCATCATGAGCGTCACGACCGAATCCCGCGCCTCGGCGCCTTCCATGGCGGCGCCGTCGACCTCGACCTACCGGCTCGGGTTCCTGCGCCTGATGCGGAGCGAGGCGATCAAGCTGTTCACCCTGCGATCCACCTGGTGGTCGCTCGCCGTCACGGTCCTGCTGGCCGTCGGGATCTCGCTGCTGATCGCCGTCATCATGAACAGCCTCCCCGATGCGCCAGGCCGGATGGCGACAAACCCCACGATGGCTGTGGTCTCGCCTCTGCAGTTCACGATGCTCGTGGCCGGCATCCTGGGTGCCATGGCGATCACGGGCGAGTACTCCACCGGCATGATCCGCTCCAGCCTGACGGCTGAGCCGCGTCGCGGTGCCGTGCTGCTCGCGAAGGCACTGATCGTGGCGGCGACGCTCATCGCGACCACCGTCGTGACCTCGCTGATCTCCGTCCTCGTCGTCACCCCGGTGTATGGGGAGAACGGGTTCGACTGGGGCAACGCAGAGCTCACGTGGATCCCCCTCGCGTACGCCGTCGTCTCGATGGCGACGTTCGGTCTGCTCGGACTCGGAAGCGGATTCCTCATCCGCAACGGTGCCGGCGCGATCGCGGCGACCGTCGGCATCCTCTTCGTCCTGCCGATCGTCATGAGCCTGTTCACCTTCGGCGGACCGTCGTGGCAGTGGCTCATCGACCTCTACAACTACCTGCCGTCGGTCGCCGCCCAGGCTCTGACGACCAACCCCGCGAACGAGACCGTCCGAAACGTCGTCGTTCTGCTCGCCTGGCCCGCAGCTGCCCTCCTCGGCGGCTGGACCGTCCTGCGGGTGCGGGACGCGTAAGGTCTTGGCGTGACGACTCGAAGCCGAAGCTCCTCCTCATCCGAGGGGGAGCTTCGGCTTCCGCGTCCTCCGGGGGTCCTGCGGCGTTACTGGGCGCGGCATCCACTCTTCGCCGACATCCTCGTCACGATCGTCTGCCTTCTCGTGTCCACGATCCCGGTGATCGCGACCCCGATTCTTCCGGAGGGCGTCGGGACCAATTCCCGCGAATGGCGGCAGGTCCTGCCGACTCTGGGCGTGATCGTGGTCCTCGGGTCCCTGGCGTTGCTCGTCAGGCGGCGCCACCCGATGATCGTGCTGGCGAGCTCGTACGTCGTCGCCCTGGCGTACATGTTCGCCCCCGCACCGATCGCCGGTCCCCTTCTGCTCGTCGCCACGTACTCGGTCGCCGTTCACATCAGTTCCCGCGCCGCACTCATCGGCGTCGCGATCGGGATGGCGGTGCTCGCCAGTGCCGGATTCGTTCTCGCCGCCACCGGCGTCAGCTCGACGACCGTCGTGTGGGGATCGCTCGTGAACGAAGCCCTCAACGCAGTGATCGGCGGTCTCATCGGAGCCAACGTCGGTTCACGGGCGCGCTACGTGACGGCGCTCATCGACCATTCGCAGCGTCTCGTCGTCGAACGCGATCAGCAGGCGCAGCTCGCCGCGTCCGCCGAACGCGAGCGGATCGCCCGCGAGCTCCATGACATCGTCGCGCATTCACTGACCGTCATGGTCGCTCTTGCGGAGGGCGTCGCGGCCTCCCGCGACGCCGACCGCTCGCGTCCCGGCGTCGAAGCCATCGCGGCGACCGGCCGGGAGGCGCTCCGAGACATGCGGGCGACCCTCGGCATCCTCCGCCAGTCGGAGGCCGCACCCCTTGCACCGCTGGCCCGCGACACGACCGCGGAGACGGTCGCGTCGGCACGCGCCGCGGGGTTCGACACACGTCTCGTGGTCTCGGGCGACCCGGGGGATCTCGACTCACGGACCCAGCTCGCCGTCTCGCGGATCGTTCAGGAGGGCGTCACCAACGTCCTCCGTCACGCGACGGGGGCGACGCACATCGACGTCGCCATCCGCCACGCACCCGACGGCGTCTCGGTCACGGTCACGGACGACGGTCTCCCGACGTCCGTCGACGCCGAATCCGGCGGCTTCGGTCTGCGGGGGCTCCGCGAGCGCGTCGCTCTCGCCGGAGGCAGTGTCACCGCGGGCCCGCGTCAGCCGCACGGGTGGTCGGTCACCGCCCGCATCCCCCGACAGGAGACCCCCGCGTGAGCACGTCCCCCTCCCCCGCGTCCGTGCGGGTTCTGATCGCCGACGACCAGTCGCTCATTCGCCTCGGCTTCCGCATGGTCCTCGAAGCGGCAGACGGCATCGAGGTCGTGGGCGAAGCCGGCGACGGCGCCGAAGCGATCGCGTCGGCCGCGCGTCTGCGTCCGGATGTGGTGCTGATGGACGTCCGGATGCCGGGGGTCGACGGGATCGCCGCCACGGCGCGGATCGCGCGCGACCAGCCCGAGGTACGCGTGCTGGTGCTGACGACCTTCGATCTGGACGAATACGCGTTCGGCGCGCTCCGCGCCGGAGCGGGCGGGTTCCTGCTGAAGGATGCCGGGCGCGATGAGCTCGTGGCCGCCGTCCGTGCCGTGGCCGCGGGAGAGGCCACCCTGGCACCACGGATCGTGCGACGGATGATCGAACTCGTCACGGACGTGGAGGGACCCCGCACCGTCGACGCCCCCGATCCCCGACCGCGCGAGCATCCCTCCCTGACGGCGCGCGAGCAGGAGGTGCTGGGCGCCATGGCACGGGGCCTCACGAACGCCGAGATCGCAGACGAGCTGTACCTGGGCGAGTCGACGGTCAAGACCCACGTGGGCCGTATCCTGGCCAAGCTCCCGGCGCGGGATCGCGTCCATGCCGTCCTCATCGCGCACGGGCTGGCGAGCCCGCTGGAGGGCGTCGGCGCCCAGGTGATCGAAGGATCGCCTCGGTAGGATCGGGACGATGACCACGAACGTTCTCGCCGCGTCCGCCCCCTCCTCGCCTGCCCCCGCACCCGGCGAATGGGAGGGCATCCGCGACGGATTCCTCGACTTCCTCGTGTCGGCGGGGTGGAATCTCCTCTGGGTCGCCGTGACCGTGGTCGTCGCGCTGCTGCTCTCGTGGATCATGCGTCGTCTGATCGGCCGCGTCGTCGACCGCATCGTCACGGGGGCGAAGTCGCGAGCGGCGGCGGAAGACACCCGAGCGATCGACATGTCGCCACTGGCCCAGGTCCGCATCGTCCAGCGCACCCGCACGCTCGGGTCGATCCTCACCAACATCGTCAACGTCGCGATCGTCATCATCGCCGCCCTCACGGTCGTCTTCATCCTCAATCCCGGTGTCCTCGCGTCGTTCACGCTGCTTTCGGCCGCCATCGGTGCGGGTCTCGGTTTCGGCGCTCAGAACATCGTCAAGGACGTCCTCAACGGCATCTTCATCGTCGCGGAGGATCAGATCGGCATCGGCGACGTCGTCGACGTGGGGCTGGCGACGGGTGTGGTCGAGTACGTGAGCGTTCGAGTGACGCACGTCCGCGATGTGAACGGCACCCTCTGGTTCGTCCGCAACGGCGAGATCACCCGCATCGGGAACATGTCGCAGGGGTGGGCACGCGTCGTCATCGACGTCGGAGTGCCACTCGACGCCGACCTCGACGCCGTCGAGGACGCGATGCTGGCGTCGGCGAAGGAGCTCGTGCGCGAACCGAAGTGGCGTACCCGCATCATCGACAAGCCCGAGGTCTGGGGCCTGGAATCGATCGGCGGCGAGACCATCGTCACGCGCCTCGTCGTGCGTACCCGGCCCAACGCGAAGGACGACGTCTCGCGGGCGCTGCGCGTGCGCCTGAAGAAGGCGCTCGACGACCTGGGCGTTCCGCTCCCCCAGCTGGAGTCCGCCTTCCTGACGGGCGCGGACGCCGCTCAGAGCGTACGAGGGGCCAACCCTCCCAAGACCAAGCCGCAGCAGGTCACGCCTCCTGCCACCCCGCCGCGTCTCGCGTGGCGGCCGAAGAAGCGCGGCCGGAACGACGGCGACGCGCCGGAGGGGACGTCCGCACCGTGAGCGATCCGAGCACCTTCTACGAGGAGGTCGGCGGGCACGCCGTCTTCCGCCGCATCGTCGACGCGTTCTACCGCGAGGTCGCGGCCGACGAGGTCCTCCGCCCCATGTACCCCGAAGAGGACCTCGGGCCGGCTGCCGAACGCCTGCTCCTCTTCCTCGAGCAGTACTGGGGCGGTCCCACCACGTACGGCGAGACCCGCGGGCACCCGCGGCTCCGGATGCGTCATCAACCGTTCCACGTGAACCCCGACGCGCGTGACCGGTGGCTCCGCGCGATGCGCATCGCGGTCGACGAAGCCGACCTGTCGCCGCTCCACGAGGCGACCCTGTGGGACTACCTCCAGCGGGCGGCGCACGCCATGGTGAACACGTTCGAGCCGACGGGTATCGGGCCGGTCGCGAAGCCGCACGGTGGCACAGCTCTGCCGCTCCACCCCGAGTCCTGACGCCCTACGGCTCAGCGCCCCCCGGTCGCGCGCACCGTCGTCAACCCCGTGGGGTTGCCCGCTCTGACGAGCACGTGGCCTCGGGTGAGGCTGACGCGGGTCCACGTCCCCGTCCGGAGGACGGATGCCTGTTCGTCGAGATCCGCACCCAGGAAGCCGAGCGCGTCGGCGGCGAACGCGACACCAGCGGCGAGACCGCCGAGTTCCGCGTCGGGAGAGCCCCAGACCGCCGCGCGGACGGTGCGGACCAGATCCTCGCCGGGGGACGCGGGCAGGGCGGTGGCAACGGCGTCGACGCCGCGGCGCACCGCGCGAGCGAGCACGGCCTCCGCGACCGGCTCGCCCGGAACCCATCCCCCGCGCGGCGGCGAGATGCCCGCCCAGGCGGCGGAGACGCCGCTGTCGGGAAGTGCGACGCGCATCGGATCGTCGCCGGCCCGGAGAGTTCCGGCATCCACGACGAGATCGCACTCGAGTTCGGGGTCGATCCGGAGGAAGCGCATGCCGAGGACGGTGGGCGTGTCGTCACCGAATCCGCGGGGCGACAGTGGCGCCGCCGACACGGCGAGCGTCCCACCCGAGGCGCGTAGGCGAACGGCCGGGTCAGCGAGCCGGGCAGCACGTGCGGCGAAGGTGAGGAGGTCGGCCGCCGGGCGCGGGTCGGGGAAAACGAGCTGCGGGGACATCCGACCTAAACTACCAACCGGGCGTTCACAGGGACGACATCGGCGCCCGGGAAGGAACGCCGTGAGCGATTCGGGACACGTCGATGGGCTCCTGGCTGTGCTGGACCTCGCCTCCGGCGATGCCCGGACGACGGAGGACATCTTCACCGGCGTCTCGCAGGCGATGCCCCTCGGGCGAGTCTTCGGCGGCCAGGTGCTCGCTCAGGCGGTCATCGCCGCAGAACGCACGGTCGACGACGAGCGTGCGGCGCATTCGATGCACGGCTACTTCCTCCGCCCCGGCGATTCGACCCGAGGGATGACCTTCTCGGTCGATCGGATCCACGACGGTCGCTCCTTCTCCACACGACGGACTCAGGCCTTTCAGGAAGGCGTACCGATCTTCTCGATGATCGCCTCCTTCGAGGTGGATGCCGCGGGCCTGGAACACCAGGACGAGATGCCGTCCGGCATCCCAGGACCCGACCTCCTCTCGGACGACTCCGTCCTCGCGGGGCTGCATCCGATGAGCAAGCGCCACTTCGATCAGAGCCCGGTCGAGGTGCGCCATGTCGAAGAGCCGATCTACGCGACTGTGGGAGACGAACGGGTGCCGCATCAGTCGGTGTGGATCCGCACACGAGGCGAGGTTCCCGACGATCCCCGGCTCCACCGCGCCGCCCTCGCGTACATGAGCGATCTCACGATCCAGGAATCGGTGCTCCGTGCGCACGGCGCGTCCTGGGCCACCGCCGGGCTCAAGGTGGCGAGCCTCGACCATGCGATGTGGTGGCACCGGCCCGCTCGGGTCGACGACTGGTTGCTGTACGTCCAGCAGTCCCCGAGCGCACAGGGTGGCCGTGGGCTGGCGACCGGCCGCATCTTCACCCGCGACGGCGAACTGGTCGCCTCGGTCGCTCAGGAGATCATGGTGCGGATCCCCGAGGGGGACTGAGCCGGGTCAGCGGCGCCCCAGCGGCGGCAGCGGATCACCGAGGTAGGGCTCCCACGCCGCGCGCGTCTCGGGGGCGAGCCGCACGGGGCGTCCGGTCACGGCGTCCACTTGCACGATGACGGTGGACGCCCGGGCGTAGAGCGTCTGCGGCTCCTGGCCCGCGGGGGTGAAGACCTCGTAGTGGACCTCTGCGCTCGAGCCGCCGATCTTCCCGAACCACATCTGCACGTCGATCGGGTCGCGCTGGTACGGGACCGGCGCGAGGTATTCGATCTCCTGGCGGGCGATGAGAGTCAGCTGGGCCGCACCGTGGCTCGCATCGATCACCGCGGTGGGGACGACTCGTTCGCCCGCCCCGGGCACCCAGAAGGCGCGCACGCGCGCCTCCTCGAGGAGCTTCAGCATCGACGCGTTGTTCACATGGTTGTACGCGTCGAGGTCGCCCCACCGCAGGTGGATGGGAACGCGGATGCGGGCGTCAGTCACGCGTGAGCTTGCGGTACGTCGACTTCGCGGGGTTCGCCGCGTCGGCGCCGAGCCGCTCGATCTTGTTCGCTTCGTACGCCTCGAAGTTGCCTTCGAACCAGTACCACTGATCGGGCTTCTCGGCGGTGCCCTCGTACGCGAGGATGTGTGTGGCGATGCGGTCGAGGAACCACCGGTCGTGCGTGATGACCACCGCGCAACCGGGGAACTCGAGCAGGGCGTTCTCGAGCGAGCTCAGGGTTTCGACGTCCAGGTCGTTCGTGGGCTCGTCGAGGAGGAGCAGGTTCCCGCCCTCCTTGAGGGTCAGTGCGAGGTTCAGACGGTTGCGCTCACCACCGGAGAGGACGCCGGCCTTCTTCTGCTGGTCCGGTCCCTTGAAGCCGAACTTCGAGACGTAGGCGCGCGAGGGGATCTCGGTCTTGCCGACCGTGATGATGTCGAGGCCGTCCGAGACGACCTCCCACAGCGTCTTGTTGGGGTCGATGTTCGAGCGCGACTGGTCGACGTAGCTGATCTTGACCGTCTCGCCGATCTTCAGGTCGCCGCCGTCGAGCGGCTCGAGGCCCACGATCGTCTTGAAGAGCGTGGTCTTTCCGACGCCGTTCGGGCCGATGACGCCGACGATGCCGTTGGGCGGCAGGCTGAAGCTGAGTCCGTCGATGAGCGAGCGGCCGTCGAAGCCCTTCTGGAGCTTCTTGGCTTCGATGACGACGCTTCCCAAACGCGGCCCCGGCGGGATCGAGATCTCCTCGAAGTCGAGCTTGCGCGTCCGCTCCGCCTCGGCAGCCATCTCCTCGTAGCGAGCGAGTCGGGCCTTCGACTTCGTCTGGCGGCCCTTCGCGCTCGAGCGCACCCACTCGAGCTCTTCCTTCAGGCGCTTCGCGAGCTTGGCGTCCTTCTTGCCCTGGACCTCGAGTCGCTCGCCCTTCTTCTCAAGGTACGTCGAGTAGTTGCCCTCGTAGCCGATGAGGCGCCCGCGGTCGACCTCGGCGATCCATTCCGCGACGTTGTCGAGGAAGTACCGGTCGTGGGTGATGGCGATGACCGCGCCCTTGTACGCCTGCAGGTGCTGCTCGAGCCAGAGCACGCTCTCGGCATCGAGGTGGTTGGTGGGCTCGTCGAGGAGCAGGAGGTCCGGCTTCTGGAGGAGCAGCTTGGCGAGAGCGACGCGGCGCTTCTCACCCCCCGAGAGCGGGGCGATCGCGGCGTCGGCGGGGGGTGTGCGGAGAGCGTCCATGGCTTGCGAGAGCTGCGAGTCGAGGTCCCAGCCGTCGGCGGCGTCGATCTCCTCCTGCAGCGTCCCCATCTCGGCCAGGAGCGCGTCGAAGTCGGCGTCGGGGTCGGCCATGAGGGCGGAGATCTCGTTGAACCGGTCGAGCTTGGGCTTGATCGCCACGCCGTCCTGGATGTTCTCGAGGACCGTCTTGGACTCGTCGAGTTCGGGCTCCTGCATGAGGATGCCGACCGAGAAGCCGGGCGACAGCTTCGCCTCTCCGTTCGACGGGGTGTCGAGGCCCGCCATGATCTTGAGGATCGTCGACTTACCGGCACCGTTCGGACCGACCATGCCGATCTTGGCGCCGGGCAGGAACGCCATCGTGACGTCGTCGAGGATGAGCTTTTCGCCGACGGCCTTGCGGGCGCGGACCATGGAGTAGATGTATTCGGCCATAACGGCCCAAGTCTACGTGTGCCGTCCCTGGCGGCGGGACCGTCCGGCCGTCACCAATCGATGCGACGCGTCTGTCCTACGAGACATTCGCCTTCGGGCAGGCCCGGCATGACGATCGCAGTCGGGCGCGGGACGGAGGGACCGACCTGGCCGACGAGGCACTCGTCGCCGACGCGAACCGAGAACTGGATGCTGTCCGCGGGGTCGCCGACCGATGTCTCGTCCTGCGTCACCTGCATGGCGTCCTTCGCGAACCCGGCCGCGACCAGGGCATCGATGTAGTCGCGACCCTCGACGGACTTCGACCGGTTCCACACCTCGTCCATCGCAGAGGTGAACTCCCGAAGCTTTCCCTCGGCGGTATCGGCTGCCGGGGCCGGGGATGCCTCAGGCGACGGACTCGCCGCGACCGCAGAAGACGACGCCGGCTCGGAGGGTACGGGCAAGGGCTCTGGCGCGCATCCAGCGAGAGAGACGACCAGCACGGGTGCGAGCACGAAGAGAAGCCAGCGGGATCCCGATGAAGCCTGGTGTCTGCGCACGGGCCAGAGTCTAGGGGGTGCGACCTCCGAGCCGGCTGGGTCCAGAGTCAGAAGGGGGTCGCGACGGGCTCCGCTTCCCACTGAGGCTCGTCAGCAGTGGCGCGCTCCGGCGACCATTCGTCGTCGGGGGCGGAAGCCGGCGTGTCCTCCCGTGCGCGCGCGGCGCCCGTGAAGGCGGTCGTTCCGAACGCGAGGTCGTGACCGACGGCGAGGGCGTCGATCTCGGCATCGGTTCCTGACTTCTCCCCCGCTTCCCAACGTTTGATGGCGAGGACGCCGTGGACGACGACCCGTTGACCCTTCCGGACGGACGCGGCGACGTGCTCGCCGAGCGTGCGGAAGACCGACACGCGATACCAGCTCGTGAGCCCGTCGACCCAGGCGCCCGCTTTCGCGTCGTATCTGCGGTCCGTACTGGCCACCCGCATCGACACGACGGGGGTGCCGTCGGGGAGGCGGCGGAAGTCTGGGTCGGCGGCGACGTTCCCGACGATCGTGATGTGGTCCTTCATGGCAATTCCTCCAGTCGTCGAGGGCACGGTCGTGCCCGGTCGATGCTCCGACACCCGCGTGCCCGGCGGGCGTCGGAGCGCAACCAGAATCGCGTTGTCCGCTTCGACGACGGAGCCCCGGCACCCGACCAGTGGATGCGGTCGAGAGCCGGGGCGTTGTGGAGGAGGCTCAGTCCGCGCGTATCAGCGCCGCGCGTACTGTCCGAACCGCGCGCGGACCTTGTTCACCTTCGGCACCGCGACGGCGAGGCAATACCCCTGCCCGGGGTTCTTCGTGAAGAAGTCCTGGTGGTAGTCCTCAGCCGGGTACCACTCCGACAGCGGCTCCATCGTGGTCACCAGTCCACCGCCCCACCAGTCCGACGCGCGCTCAGCGGCCTTCTCGAACGTCTCGCGTTGAGCGTCGTCGGCGGGGAACATCGCCGAACGGTACTGAGTCCCGACGTCGTTTCCCTGACGGTTGAGCTGGCGCGGGTCGTGCATCGTGAAGAACGCGTCGAGGATGACGTCCGACGGGATGACGTCTTCGTCGAACGTGACCTTCACCGCTTCGGCGTGCCCGGTCGTACCAGTGCACACCTGCTCATAGGTGGGCGACGGGGCGGTTCCGCCGACGTAACCGGATTCCACCGAGACGACACCTTCGAGGGCCCGGTACGCGGCATCCAGACACCAGAAACATCCGCCGGCAAGCACATAGGTCTGCATTCGAGACCTTCCTTTCACTGTTGATCGTCGATGAGGACAACGCTGTCGAGGCCGCTCGTGTTCCGTCTCATCGGGCGTGTCGGAGGCCGAGCGTACCGTGACGAGCGACGGAGAGGAGGCACCATGACCACCATTGCGGCGAGTTCCGATTACCGGCTCCGCGGCTACCGTCTCGCACCTGCGTCCGACCGGCTCTGGCGGGTCGTGGATGGTGCAGGTCTGGTCATCGGCCATCTGGCACGCATCGACGTCGAAGGTGCGGCCCGCTTCGGTGCCCGACGATTCCGGCCCTCCGCCGGGAGCTTCGTCGAGTTGGGCGAGTTCTGTCGCGTCGAGGATGCGGTGGCCGCCCTGCACGACTCCCGCTGAGCGGGTCCGTTCAGACGATCGCGGCGACGGCTTCCATCTCGTCGACGGTGGCGGACGCCGGGCGTCCGCTCACGCCCGGCCACAGACGCGCGAGGACGGCCACCGCTTCACGCATCTGCTCGGACGGGGCCGTGAACGGCACGCGCAAGTAGGAGTCGTAGCCACCGTCGACCGAGAACCGCGGCCCCGCCGAGAGCAGCACCCCCTCTCGACGCGCGGCGAGGACGAGCGACCCGCTGCGCGGCGCGTCGAGCCCGACCCATAAGGACACGCCGCCGCCCGGCACGGGGATCCGCCAGCCGGGGAACGAAGCACGCAGTGCCGCGACGACGAGGTCCCTCCCCTGGCCGAGCAGCTCCGCGCGTTGGGGCAGGATGTCGGGCATCATCCGCAACAGCCGGGTGGCCACCGCCTGCTCGAACTCCGCCGTCCCGAGGTCACGGCGCGGTCTCGCGGCCACGAGTCGACGGATGAGGGCACGATCGCCTCGCACCCAGCCGACCCGCAGCCCACCCCACACGGTCTTGCCGAGCGAGCCGATCCTCACTGCCTCGTGCCCGAAGTCGAGCGCCTCGGGGGCGGCGGAATCGATCGCGAGTTCCGCGGTCGTCTCGTCGATGACGAGCACGGATCCGGCCGCCTCCGCCGCAGCTCGGAAGGTCGCCGCGTCCAGGGCCGTCATCGTCCGCCCGGTGGGGTTCTGGAACCACGGCATCAGGTAGGCGAGCGCCGGTCGCGCGCGCCGGAACGCCTGTACGGCCCGGTCCAGATCCCACCCGTCATCCACCGTCACGGGCGTGCCGGTCACGCGGGCGCCGGTCGCCTTGATCGCCTCGGTCGCATGCGGGTACGTCGGGGTCTCCAAGAGCGCCGTCGCCCCCGGCCGAAGGAGCGCATCCGTCACCAGATGGATCGCGTGCTGTCCGCCATTGGTCACGAGGATTTCCTCGGGATCGGTCGGGATGCCGCGCGCCGTGTACCGATCGGCGATCGCTGCACGGAGTTCGATGCTCCCGACGATGTCGTACCCCGGACGCCCGACGAGGGAAGCCGAATCCGCCCCGACCTCGGCCATCACGCCCGCGAGGCCCGGCCACGCGGCAGGGCTGGCCTGCTGGAGATCGATTCCGTCGCCGTCGTTGAAGACCCGACCGGCGCCTCGGCGCACCTGCGGGAGCGTGATGCTCCCCGACCCACGGGTGCTCTCGATGTGCCCGCTCTCGCGGAGCGAGCGATAGGCCGCCGCGACGGTCGCCCGGCTGAGTCCGAGCGTGGTCGCGAGTTCGCGCTCGGCTGGCAGGGCCGTGTGCGCGGCGACGCGATTGTCGAGACAGAGCAGACGGATGCCGTCGGCCAGGGCCTCGTACGTCGGTGTGCGCGTACGCCAGCCTCCCAGGGCGGCGGCGAGACCGCGAGCACCGATCCGGGAGTCCATGGTCCACCTCTTCGCAATTGGACTGCATACAGAGGTCCAATCTTACGGTGGAATGGCCTCATGCTTCTTCGGCTCCTCCGCCTCGTCATCGGCCTCGCCCTGTTCGGCATCGGATGCGCGGTCCTCGTTCAGGCCGGCATCGGCCTGGACCCGTGGACGGTCCTCGCCGAAGGCCTCTCGCGACAGACGGGGATCGGGATCGGCTGGATCGTCGTCATCACAGGGGCTCTCGTACTCCTCGCCTGGATCCCGCTCCGGCAGCGACCCGGGATCGGCACGGTCGCGAACATCCTCGTCGTGGGGACCGTGATGCAGGGCGCCCTTGCCGTGATCCCTCCCGTGGAGAACTATCTCTGGGGCGTCGTGGTGTTCTTGACGGGAATAGCGCTCATCGCGGCGGCATCCGGCATCTACCTCGGCGCCGACCTCGGACCTGGACCGCGCGACGGGCTCATGACCGGCCTTCACGCCCGGTTCGGATGGCCGATCTGGGTCTGCCGCTTCGTCGTCGAGGGAACCGTCCTGGTTACCGGATGGCTGCTCGGGGGCACCGTGGGGCTCGGCACGGTGCTGTTCGCCGTGCTCATCGGGCCCGGCGTCCACCTCGCGCTGGACGTGTCGGCGCGGTGGCGCGCCCTGCGCGTGCGTCGCGCGACGATCTCGGTCTGAGCGGTAGCCTGGGGGCTGAGCATCCTTCCCTCCATAGCTCAGTGGACAGAGCGAGCGGTTTCTACCCGCAAGGTCGGGGGTTCGAATCCTCCTGGAGGGGCTCCGAGTCGCCGTATCTGCGGTCGGCTCCTGTGGGAGGAGACCACGTGTCAGCTGCGGAGAACGACCGCCTCGTCTGGATCGACTGCGAGATGACGGGCCTCGACCTGTCCGTCGACGAGCTCGTGGAGGTGGCGGTCGTCATCACCGACTTCGAGCTCAACGTCCTCGACCCCGGCTTCCAGATCGTCATCAAACCTGATGACTCCGCGCTCGCCCACATGAACGACTTCGTCACGAAGATGCACGAGAGTTCGGGCCTGCTCGAGGAGATCCCGAACGGGGTGAGCCTCGCGGACGCCGAGTTCCAGGTGCTCGAGTACATCCAGCGTTTCGTCCCCGAGGGGAAGGCGCCCCTCGCCGGCAACACGATCGGCACCGATCGGATGTTCCTCGCGCGCTACATGCCGCGCGTCGACCGCTGGCTCCACTACCGCAATGTCGATGTCTCCAGCGTGAAGGAACTCGCCCGCCGCTGGTATCCCCGCGCGTACTTCAACGCGCCCGCCAAGGATGGCGGACACCGGGCGCTTGCCGACATCCGTGAGAGCGTCCGCGAGCTCGCGTACTACCGCGAGACCGTCTTCGTCGATGCTCCCGGGCCTTCCACCGACGACGCGCGGACCGCCGCGGCATCCGCCGTGTCGTCGTTCGCCTCCGGACTGTAATACACTTGGGGGGTTGCCCGGAGACGGGCACATGGTGGGTATAGCTCAGTTGGTAGAGCACCTGGTTGTGGTCCAGGGGGTCGCGGGTTCAAGTCCCGTTACTCACCCCATATCTTCTCCGCGTGAGGCGTGGTCATGATCGATATGGATGCCGAGGCATTCGAGGATCTGGTGGCGTCCGAACTCGACGCGCTGCCCGACGACATGGTCTCGGGACTCGACAACGTCGTGTTCGTCGTCGAGGACCGTCCCGAGGACGGCTCTCTCGATCTGCTGGGTCTCTACGACGGGCTCGCGCTGACCGAGCGCGACCGGTACGGGATGGGCGATCTGCCCGATCGCATCATCGTCTACCGGGAGCCGCACCTCGACGTGTGCGACGACGTCGACCACCTCCGTGACGAGGTGCACACGACGCTCGTCCACGAGATCGCCCACTTCTACGGCATCGACGATGCGCGCCTTCACGAACTGGGGTGGGCCTGATGAGCATCGCGTCGCCCGAGATCGATGAGCAGACGGACCTCCAGGCATCCACCTCCGGCCCCTGGCAGACCGTCGTCTGGAACGATCCCGTCAACCTCATGAGCTACGTCGAGCACATCTTCCGTCAATACTTCGGGTTCTCGCGTGACAAGGCACACCGGCTGATGCTCGCCGTGCACCACGACGGACACGCGGTCGTCGCCGAGGGATCGCGCGAGCAGATGGAGTTGCATGCTCAAGCCATGCACGACTACGGGCTGTGGGCAACCGTGCGCGAGGCGGGGTCATGACCGGCTCCGGGCTCGTCATGGAGCTGACGCTTCTCGAAGCGGCCCACCTGTCGGACCTGGTCAGCCAGTTCGAGGATCTCGTGACCTCGCACGATGGATCCGATCCGGCTGTCCGACGGCTCACCCCCGACGCATACGCCGACTCCGAGGCCGCTGCGGAATTCCGACGTCTCACGGAGGACGACCTTCTCTCGCGTCGCGCTGCCGACGCGGGCGTCGTCCGGAGATCCCTGCACCGCGACGGGCGCGATCTCGACGCCGACCAGCTCGACCGCTCGGCCGCGGAGGACATCCTCGTCGTCGATCTGACCCCGGATGCCGCCGGTTCCTGGCTCCGCACACTGGCCGCTCTGCGTCTCGTTCTCGCAGACCGCCTCGGTGTGACCGATGAGGACCAGCGCGGCGACGGCGATACGAGGTTCGGTGTGTACGAATGGATCGGGTACCGCCTGGAGATGCTCGTCCAGGCGCTCGATTCCTGACGGCTGCTCGTCAGGGCAGGCGGAAGACGTAGCGGGCGATCCGCTCCGGGTGGTGGTCACGCAGGTGCGCGTCTTCCTGGCGCGCCCACCGTTCCCAGTGGGGCGCGTAGCTCTCTCCGTCGCGATCGAGGGCGCGCGCACGCCGAGCGGCGAGCGGTGCCTCGAGCCAGACGGTGACGTCGGCGAGTTCCGCCGATTCCGGTGTCAGGATGCCCGCACCCTCGACGATCACGACGGGCGCGGGAGCGACGCTCTGCACGCGGTCGGAGGGCTTATCGGCGTTCCAATCCCAGGTGCACCACGACCCCCGTTCTCCTCTCCGGAGCGGTGGGAGGACACCCTCACGCACGGTGTCCGCACCCTCGCGCAAACCGTCCCAGCCCGGGTAGACATCGTCCAGCCGCACGATCGTCGCGCCCGGCAGTCGCTCGGCGAGCAGGTCCGCGAACGTGGACTTGCCGGCACCGGAACGACCGTCGACGAACACGATCGCCGGTTCGCGACGCACGATTCCCACCGCGTCCGCGACGATGTCGACCGCGTCGAGGAGCGCGGCCTCGAGCGGGTCAGCGCTTGAGCGCACGGATGACGCGGCTGAGCGCACGTCCCGCGATCCACACGAACGGGATGCCGACCGCCACGAGCGAGACCAGGTTGGGCTCGAAACGCAGATCGTCGCCCTTCCGGATGTACGCGCCGACCGGCACGGACGCGCCGCCGCCTCCCCCACCCCCGGCGCCGTTGGAGGAGTCCTCGCCGGCGCCGAAGCCGGACCACGTCAGAGCGACGGGGATGATGCGGATGCCGTCGACGTCCTGCTGCTCGCCGTAGACGGTGGTCACGCCCAGCGAGGCGAACTGCTTGCCGAGTTCGAGAGGGAGGTTTGCCATGTCTTCACGGTAGCCGGAGGTGACGGGGAAAACAGGGGGTTGCGCCTCTCGCGCTCAGTCTCGCGAGGGGCGCGGATTCGTGGGGAGGGCGTTGACGTCGCGACGAGGACCCAGCGTGCTCGCCCGCGTCACGGCCCCGCGGCCGAAACGGGAACGTGCATCGTCGAGGGCGGCATCCACTCGGCGCCACTCGGCGTCGTCGTCCCACAGTGCGAGCCCGCCCATCCCGTCTCCGGTCAGTTTCTCGCCGCGGACGCCGATGAGCCGTACCGGCTGGACGAGATCGATTTTGCCGAAGAGCTCGAGTGCGACGTCGCCGATCCGCTGGCCGACGTTGGTGGGCTCGGGGACGCTGACCGAGCGCGACAGCGTCGTGAAATCCGCGAAGCGCACCTTGACGGCGATGGTCCGCGCCTCCCACCCTCCCGCTCGAAGCCTCGAGGCGACGCGGTCGGCGAGGCGACGGAACTCGCTCCGGAGCATCGCGACGTCGGTGACGTCCTCGAGGAAGGTCTCCTCATGTCCGACGCTCTTCTCCGTGTGCTCCGTCTGCACCGATCGCGGATCGATGCCCCGGGCCAACTGGAAGACGCGCGCGCCCATGGCGGGACCGAGCGCTCGATCGAGGACGCTCCGTGGCGTGCCCAGGATGTCGGCCACCATCCGGATGCCCCGGGCTTCGAGTGCCTCCGCGGCTTTCGGGCCGACGCCCCACAGCGCCCCGACAGGACGGGCGGCGAGGAACGCCTGCGTATCCGGCTCGCTGACGATGAGCAACCCGTCCGGCTTGGAGACCGTGGATGCGATCTTGGCGACGTGTTTGGTCGCGGCGACGCCGATGCTGCAGGTCAGTCCGGTCTCCTCGAGCACCCGGCGGCGGACCATCCTGGCGATCTCGCCGGGACTGCCCCACAGACGGCGCGCACCGCTGACGTCGAGGAACGCCTCGTCGATGGACAACGGCTCGACGAGCGGGGTGACGTCGCGGAAGATCGCCATGACCTTCTTGGACAGCTCCGAGTACCGCTCGAACCGCGGAACCACGACGATCGCCTGCGGGCACAGCTGGAGGGCCCGGCCGACCGACATCGCCGACCTCACCCCGAACCGTCGGGCCTCGTACGACGCACTCGAGACGACGCCGCGCCCCTCCATCCCGCCCACGATGAGCGGTTTCCCCGCCAGCGACGGGTCGTACAGGACCTCGACCGATGCGTAGAACGCGTCCATGTCGACGTGGAGGATGCGGGTGCCGGTGTCGTCGGCGCCGTCGGGTGAGACGATCCGTCCCGTCCCGTCACCGCGTCCCATACCTCCATTGTCGACGATGCCGCCGACACCGAGCCCGGATCGGGCAGCGGCGCGGCGGCATCATCGATCAGCGTCAGGCTTGTCCGGCGCGCTCCAGGATGAGCTCGCGGACGCGTGCGGCGTCGGCCTGGCCCTTCATGGCCTTCATGACGGCGCCGATGACGGCACCGGCAGCCTGGACCTTGCCGTCCTGGATCTTCGCCAGGACGTCGGGCTGCGCGGCGAGGGCCTCGTCGATGGCGGCGATGAGGGCACCGTCATCCGAGACCACGGCGAGACCACGGGCGTCGACGACCTCCTGCGGGGTCCCCTCCCCCGCGATGACGCCCTCGAGCACCTGACGCGCGAGCTTGTCGGTCAGCGTGCCAGCATCCACCAGCTTCTGCAGTTCGGCGACCGACTCGGGCGAGACCAGCGCGGCGGGTTCGGCGCCCTGCGCGTTGGCGACGCGGGTGACCTCGCCCGTCCACCACTTGCGGGCGGATGCCGGGGACGCACCTGCGGCGATCGTCGCCTCGACCTCGGCGAGGAGACCGCCGTTGGCGACGTCCTGGAACTCGAGGTCGGTGAAGCCCCACTCGGTCTTCAACCGGCGGCGGTACACCGAGGGAGCTTCGGGGAGCGCGGCGCGCAGCTCCTCGATCAGCTCCGGGGACGGCTCAACGGGGAGGAGGTCGGGCTCGGGGAAGTAGCGGTAGTCGTCGGCATCCGATTTCGGGCGGCCGGGCGACGTTCGTCCGGTGTCCTCGTGCCAGTGACGCGTCTCCTGCGTGATCGTGCCGCCGCCGGCGAGGATCGCCGCCTGACGCTGGATCTCGTAGCGGACGGCCCGCTCGACCGAGCGCATCGAGTTGACGTTCTTCGTCTCGGTGCGCGTACCGAGCTTCTCCTGACCGCGGGGGCGGAGCGAGACGTTCGCGTCGCATCGGAGGTTGCCGCGCTCCATGCGCGCCTCGGAGATGCCGAGCGAGCGCACGATGTCGCGGATCGCCGCGACATAGGCCTTGGCGACCTCGGGGGCGCGGTGCTCCGTGCCGAAGATCGGCTTGGTGACGATTTCGACGAGGGGAACGCCGGCACGGTTGTAGTCGACGAGCGAGTACTCGGCGCCCTGGATGCGCCCGGTCGAGCCACCCATATGGGTGAGCTTGCCGGCATCCTCTTCCATGTGCGCGCGCTCGATCGGCACGACGACGACATCGCCGCCCTCGAGCTCGATCTCGACGCTGCCTTCGAACGCGATGGGCTCGTCGTACTGCGAGATCTGATAGTTCTTGCCGAGGTCCGGGTAGAAGTAGTTCTTCCGCGCGAACCGGCTCGACGGCGCGATCGAGCAGCCGAGGGCGAGGCCCAGGCTGATCGAGTAGCGGACCGCGGTCTCGTTGACCACCGGGAGTGAGCCGGGAAGGCCCATGTCGACGGGCGCGACCAGGGTGTTGGGCGCGGCGTCATGGTTCGCTTCGTGCGCCGGGTTGCCGGCGGCCGAGAACATCTTGGTCTCGGTGTTGAGCTCGACGTGCACCTCGAAGCCGAGGACGGGCTCGAACATCTCGAGCGCCGCGTCGAAGTCCATCAGCGCATCCTTGGCCATCAGCGGGCTCCTCCGAGGATCGGGGCGCGGTCCAGGAGAGGACCGCCCCAGCTGTCGACGAGCAGGGCCTCGAGGGCCGCGCCGACGCGGTACAGGCGTGCGTCCTCGCGCGCGGGGGCGACGAACTGGATGCCGACGGGCAGCCCGTCCTCCGCCGCGAGGCCCGAGGGGATCGAGATGCCGGGGACGCCGGCGAGGTTGACCGGAATCGTCGTCACGTCGTTGAGGTACATCTGGATCGGGTCGTCGAGCTTCTCGCCGAGGCGGAAAGCGGTCGTCGGCGCCGACGGGGTCGCGATGACGTCGACCTGCGCGAACGCCTCGTCGAAGTCGCGCTGGATGAGCGTGCGGACCTTCTGAGCGCTGCCGTAGTAGGCGTCGTAGTAGCCCGCGGACAACGCGTAGGTTCCGAGGATGACGCGCCGCTTGACCTCGTCGCCGAAGCCTGCGTCGCGGGTCGCTGCCATGACGTCCTCGACGGTGCCACCGGGCACGTTGACGCGCATGCCGAAGCGCACGGAGTCGAACTTGGCGAGGTTGCTGGATGCCTCGGCGGGCAGGATCAGGTAATAGGCGGCGACGCCGTACTCGAAGTGGGGTGCACTGACCTCGACGATCTCGGCGCCGGCGGCCTCCATCGCAGCGAGGGAGGCGCGGAACGACTCCGAGACGCCGGCCTGGAAGCCGGAGTCGTCGAGCTCGCGGATGACGCCGACTTTCAGACCCTTCAGGACGTCACCGGTGGCGCCCTCGCGGGCAGCGGCGGCGAAGGACGGCCACTCGTCGGTCAGGGACGTCGCGTCGTGCGGGTCGTGCCCGCCGATGACGTCGTGGAGGAGCGCTGAGTCGAGGACCGTGCGCGAGACGGGGCCGACCTGGTCGAGGCTCGACGCGAGCGCGATGGCACCGTAGCGGCTCACGCCGCCGTAGGTCGGCTTCATGCCGACGGTGCCGGTGACGTGGGCGGGCTGCCGGATGGATCCGCCGGTGTCAGAGCCGAGGGCCAGAGGCGCCTCGAAGGCGGCGACGGCCGCAGCGGAGCCTCCCCCGGAGCCGCCGGGGATCCGGTCGAGGTCCCACGGGTTGTGCGTGGGACCGTACGCGGAGTGCTCCGTCGAGGAGCCCATCGCGAACTCGTCCATGTTGGTCTTGCCGAGCGGAACGAGGCCGGCGGCGCGGGAGCGCGCCACGACGGTCGCGTCGTAGGGCGACATGTAGCCCTCGAGGATCTTGGATCCGCTCGTCGACGGCATGTCGGTCGTGACGAGGACATCCTTGATGGCGAGCGGCACGCCGGCGAGGTCTCCGAGCTCCTCGCCCGCGGCGCGGCGACGGTCGATGTCGGCCGCCACCTCCACCGCGTGGTCGGAGACGTGGAGGAACGCGTGGACGTCGCCATCCACGGCGGCGATCCGGTCGAGGTGGGCCTGGGTGGCCTCGACGCTCGACAGCTCGCCGGAACGGAGCTTCTCCGAGAGGTCGGCGGCGGTCAGCTTCAGGATGTCGCTCACTGCTCCTCCCCCAGGATCGCGGTGACGCGGAAGCGCCCGTCGGCGGCATCCGGAGCGTTCTGCAGGACCTCGTCGAGGCTCAGCATGTCGCCGGGCACGTCGGGGCGGAACACATTGCTCAGCGGGATCGGGTGGCTCGTGGCGGCGACCTCGGGGGTGGCGACCTCCGACACCTTGGCGATGTTGTCCACGATCGCGTCGAGCTGACCGGTGAGGCGTTCCACCTCCTCGTCACTCAGTTGGATCCGGGCGAGCACGCCGAGATGGCGCACGAGATCGGGGGTGATTTCAGACACTCCCCCAGTCTAGTTCGGGCCACTCGTCGTCTGAGCGCTGACCCTAGGCTGAGGTCGTGACCGATTCGATCTCCGCCGATCGCCCCTGGCTCTCGTCCTACGACACCGGCGTCCCCCTCGATCTCCCACCCGTCACCGGGTCGCTCATGGATCTCCTGGACGACTCCGCGCGTGACTACCCGCAGGCGCCCGCACTGCAGTTCTTCGGCAGGGAGACCACGTACGCCGCGTTGGCGGAGACTGTGGACCGGGCAGCGGCGGGCCTGCGCGAGCTGGGCGTGAAGAGGGGCGACCGTGTTGCCATCGTGCTGCCGAACTGCCCGCAGCACATCGTCGCGTTCTACGCGGTGCTCCGTCTCGGGGCCGTCGTCGTCGAGCACAACCCGCTCTACACGCCGCGGGAGCTGCGGACCCAGTTCCAGGACCACGGCGCCCGCCACGCGATCGTGTGGAACAAGGTCGTCGCGACCGTCCAGGAGTTCCCCGCGGACCTCCACGTCGATGCGCTGGTGTCGGTCGACATCACGACGGCGCTGCCGCTGCACACGCGGCTCGCGCTGCGGCTGCCGATCGCCAAGGCCCGCGAATCCCGCGATGCGCTCACCGCACCGGTGCGCGGGACGCACACGTGGGCCGATCTCGTCCGGACCGAGCCGCTCCCGGCATCCCACCCTCGTCCGGCCACCGACGACCTCGCGGTGTTGCAGTACACCTCCGGGACGACGGGCACGCCGAAGGGGGCGATGCTGACCCATCGGAACCTCCTCGCCAACGCCCGCCAGAGTCAGGCCTTCATCCCGGCGGTGGTCCGCGGGAACGGATGCGTGTTCTACGCCGTCCTGCCGATGTTCCACGCGTACGGGCTGACGCTGTGCCTGACGTTCGCGATGTCGATGGGCGCGCGCCTCGTGCTCTTCCCGAAGTTCGACGCCGACATGGTGATCGACGCCATCAGGAAGCACCCGCCGACGGTCCTGCCTCTCGTCCCGCCGATCGCCGAGCGTCTCCTCGCGCGGGCCCGTGAGACCGGCGCCTCGATCCGGGGCATCGAGATCGGCGTGTCCGGGGCGATGGCGCTCTCCCCCGATCTCGTCGAGCCGTTCGAGGAGGCCACCGGCGGCTACCTCATCGAGGGCTACGGCCTGAGCGAATGCTCGCCCGTGCTGATGGTGAATCCGCCGGCCGACAGCCGCAAGGCGGGGACGATCGGCATCCCGGTCCCGGGGACCGATGCACGGGTCGTCGATCCGGAAGACCCGTCGCGCGTCTTCGGCGTCGGCGAGCCCGGCGAGCTCGTGGTGCGCGGACCGCAGGTCTTCTCGGGGTACTACGGCAAGCCGGAGGAAACCGAGAAGGTGCTCGAGGGCGGCTGGTTCCGCACTGGCGACATCGTCGAGCGCGACGAGGACGGGTTCTTCCGCGTCGTCGAGCGGCTCAAGGAGCTGATCGTGACCGGCGGCTTCAACGTCTCGCCGTCCGAGGTCGAGGCGACGCTCCGTCAGCACCCGCAGGTCGCTGATGCCGCCGTGGTCGGCCTCCCCGATCCGCACAGCGGGGAACAGGTCGTGGCTGTCGTGATCCCCGCCCCGGGTGTGACCGACCTCGACGTGGACGACATCCGCGCCTTCGCTCGGACGCGACTGACCCCGTACAAGGTGCCGCGACGCATAGAACCGGTCGATGATCTGCCGCGTTCGCTCATCGGAAAAGTGCTGCGCCGCCAGGTACGCGACGCGCTGCTCGCACCGAAGGACTGAGCCTCACTCCGCGGCGGGAGCCTCTTCTAGGGCGCCCGGCCCCTCGGTCACGAGCAGGTGGAACTGAGCCGCGTCGATGATCCGGAGCCCGAGCGCTTCGGCCTTCGCGAGCTTCGATCCCGCGCCGGGGCCGGCAGCGACGAAGTCGGTCTTCTTCGAGACGCTGGATGCCGCCTTCCCGCCCGCCTGCATGATCGCCTCCTGCGCCCCCTCGCGGGTGTAGCCCTCGAGCGAGCCGGTCGCGACGACCGTGATGCCCTCGAGGACGCCGCCCGCGGCGGCAGCGGCACCGGGCCCGGGGTGACCCGGGGTCGACAGGCGCGCCCCGGCTGCGACCCAGCGGTCGACGATCTCTACATGCCAGTCGACGGCGAACCAGTCCTGCAGTGCGTCGGCGATGATCCCGCCAACGCCGTCGACGGCGGCGAGCTCGTCGCGCGAGGCGGCGCGGATGGCGTCGAGCGAGCCGAAATACTGTGCCAGCGCACGGGCTGCGACCGGACCGACGTGCCGGATGTTGAGCGCGACGAGGAACCGCCAGAGGTCCTTCGTCTTCGCCTTCTCGAGCTCCTCGATGAGGGTGAGCGCCTGCGCGGACGGCTGCGGGCCGCTCAGCCCTTCCCGCTTCTCTGCCGGAGTGGGATTGCGGCGGAAGGGAGCGCGCCGGATCACGTCGCCGGTCTTCTCGTCAACGCGCGCCTCGCCCGTCTCGGAGTCCCGGACGATGACCTCGATCGGAACGAGTCGCTCGACCGTCAGGTCGAAAAGCCCCGCCTCGGTGTCGAGGGCTGGGTTCTGGGGCGGGAGCGGCTGCGTCAGGGCTGCCGCGGTGACCTCGCCGAGCGCCTCGATGTCCAGCGCGCCGCGGGAGCCGATGTGTTCGACGCGTCCGCGCACCTGCGCGGGGCAGCCGCGGGTGTTCGGGCAGCGCAGGTCGATGTCGCCTTCCTTCGCGGGGGCGAGGGTCGAGCCGCACTCGGGGCACTCGGTCGGCATGACGAAGGCCCGCTCGGTGCCGTCGCGCAGTTCAGCGACCGGACCGAGCACCTCCGGGATGACGTCACCCGCCTTCCGCAGCACGACCATGTCGCCGATCAGCACGCCCTTGGCCTTGACGACGCCCTGGTTGTGGAGAGTGGCCTGCCGAACGACGCTCCCGGCGACGAGCGCCGGCTCCATCTGCGCGTACGGCGTGGCCCGCCCGGTGCGCCCGACCGACACGATGATGTCGACGAGCCGGGTCTGCACCTCTTCCGGCGGGTACTTGTAGGCGATTGCCCAGCGGGGCGCACGACTCGTCGCCCCCAGTTCGTCGTGCAGTGAGAGCTCGTCGACCTTGACGACGATGCCGTCGAGCTCGTGCGCGACGGAGTGACGCTTCTCGCCGTACTTCGCGACGAATCCGAGGACGCCCTCGACATCATCGAAGGTCTGCGGGTAGGGGCTCACGGGAAGGCCCCAGCCCGCGAGCAGCTCGTAGACCTCGCTCTGCGCCGCAACGGGCGGATCCTGCCACGCACCGATCCCGTGGACGTACATCCGGAGCGAGGCGAGACGGGCCTCCCCGGCCTCGAGCTCGAGACCGGACTTCTTGTCGAGCTGCTGGCGCAGTCCGCCGCTGGCCGCGTTACGCGGATTGGCGAACGCGGGGAAGCGACGCGCGGCGCTCTTCTGAGCCTTCTCCTCGTCGTACCGGGGCCGCGTCGCCGCGTCGGCGATGACGCGTTCCCGCAGGCGCGCCTGCAGCGCGTTGAGCTCTTCGAACGCCGCCACGGGGATGAAGACCTCGCCCCGGACCTCGACGAGAGCGGGATGCCCCTCCCCCGACAGCCGCTCGGGGATGCCGGCCACGCGCACGGCGTTGACGGTCACGTCCTCGCCGATGCGGCCGTCCCCGCGTGTCGCGGCCGAGGTGAGGACGCCGTCCTCGTACCGGAGAGAGATGGCGAGGCCGTCGATTTTCAGCTCCGACAGCCAGCGCACTGGCCGGCCCGCCGACGCTTCGGCCTTCGTGCACCACTCCCGAAGCTCCTCGGCGGAGAAGACGTTGTCGAGACTCAGCATCCGCTCGGCATGCTCGACGGGCGCGAACATGGAGGACTCCGCGGCTCCGACCGTCTGCGTCGGCGAATCCTGGCCCTGCAGCTCGGGGTGCGCGCGTTCGATGGCCTCGAGCTCGTGCATCCACCCGTCGTAGGTCGCGTCGTCGACGAGCCCGACATCGCCGCCGTAGTACGCCTCGCGCGCGCCCAAGATCTTCTCGGTGAGGTACTCTGCCGCGGCGCGAGCCTCGTCGAGGGTCAGTGCGGGGAGTTCTGCGTCAGCCACATCGACAGTGTAGGGAGGGCCGGGGACACTCCCGAGGCGGTGTCGCTCTCCGCGACGATGCGGTAGGCGAACGATCCGGAGTAGCGGAAGACCTCGCCGAGGAGAGGCATCCGGAGCCGGACGTCCACACGCTGTCGTCCGCTGTCGCCGGGGTGCGGGTCCTCTCGGACCTCGACGCGCGCGACCGGCGGCATCGCAACGCGCACGCTCCCGAACCACCAGGCGAGCGCCCGCGGACGCAGCACCATTCCCCCGTTCTCGACGCTCGGGCGCAGGCGCACCTCGAGGCCGCCCCGACGGCCGAGCCGCTGCACGATCTCGCCGCCGTCGGCGCGCATCGAGTCGCGCATCACCCGCAGCCGTCCCGGGAAAGCGAACCAACGGGACCCGGTGAGCCCGTCCTCGGCGGGCCGGTTCTCGACCGCGAACGGCACCTGGCCGCCGCTCTCGGGGAACAGCGCCTCGTGGTGCGCCGACCAGCGGAGAAGAGGCCACGCGAGCATGCGCTAGCGCGACCCGACCGCGTCGTACGTCCCCTCGCCCACACCAACGTGGCCCGGAGGGATCGGCCCGAAGTACCGCCTGAGAACCGGCGGCAGTTCGTCGAACGCGTCGCCCAGAGCTCACCGGTAGACGGACGCCGGGGGTCCCCCGCCAGCGGTGGTCATGGTCGGAAACCTACCCGGCTCATCCCTCCTCCCCAGACCGGTACGGTCGAGGCATGCGCACCGATCGTCCCCGTGCTGTGGTCGCCGGAGCCGGCGGATTCATCGGAGAGGCCCTCGTGGCCGCCCTCCGGGCCGACGGGTACGACGTCGTCGAGGTTGGCCGCGCGTCCCGCGTGACCTGGGATGATGCGGACGCGCTCCGGGCGGCGATCGACGGTGCAAACCTCCTCGTGAACCTCGCAGGGAAGTCCGTCGACTGCCGCTACACCGATGCGAACCGCGACGCGATCCTGTCCTCCCGGGTCGAGACGACGCGAGCGCTGCACGCTGCGGTGGCCGCGGCATCCGTCCCCCCGCGGTTGTGGATCAACTCGTCGACGGCGACGATCTACCGGCACACCATGGACCGGCCCAACAGCGAATCCACCGGCGAACTCGGCGCCGGGTTCTCCGTCGACGTCGCCAAGGCGTGGGAGAAGGCGTTCTTCGCGGGAGAGCTCGCGGCGACGCGGCGCGTCGCGCTCCGGCTCGCGATCGTCGTCGGCGACGGTCCCGCGACCAGGATGCTGCTCACCCTCGCCCGGACCGGCCTCGGCGGTCCGCAACACGACGGCTGGGTTCCGCCGCACCGCCGCTACCGCGGGATCGGCGACGATCCGACGGGTGATCGCCCGCCCTGGTACCGCACACGCGGCCGGCAGCGGTTCAGTTGGGTGCACATCGACGACGTCCTCGAATCGATCCGGTTCCTGGTCCGACGGGATGACGTCGCGGGAGTCGTGAACGTCGCCGTGCCCGAGGCATCCGACAACCGATCGCTCATGCGCTCCCTCCGGAGCGTCGTCGGGATGCCGGTGGGCATCCCTTCGCTGCGGTGGATGCTCGAGATCGCCATGTGGGCGCTCCGGACCGAGCCCGAGCTGATCCTGAAGAGCAGATGGGTTGTACCGGAGCGGCTGGTCGAGGCGGGGTTCCGCTTCTCGCGCACCGATCTGACCGAGGCGCTCGCGTCCGTCGAGCGCGAGCGCGAGCGGAAGCTCAGGCGTTCTGCGGGACGGCGGACACGGTCCGCGCGATCGTGAACTGGCCGATGACCCTCGTCCCGTCGTAGAGGACCGCCGTCTGGCCGGGCGCGACGCCGTCGAAGGGCGCCTCCGGAATCACGGTCACCGTGCCGTCGGCGACCGTGGCTCGGGCCGGCACCGGATCGGCGTGAGCTCGAATCTGCACGTGGCAGTCGAACGCCCCGCCGTCGGGTGCGCGACCGGCCCAGCTGTGCCGTTCCCCGGCGATCTCCGCTGTCGCGAGAGCTTCCTTGGGACCGACGACGACCGTGTTCGAGACCGGTCGCACCTCGAGGACGAACCGAGGCTTGCCGTCGGCGGCCGGGACTCCCAGCTGCAGCCCTCGGCGCTGACCGACGGTGAAGGCGTGCGCCCCCTCGTGACGGCCCACGACCGCGCCGTCACGGTCGACCACCTCGCCCTGTTCGGCGCCGACCCTCTCCGCCAGCCAGCCGCGGGTGTCGCCGTCCGGGATGAAGCAGATGTCGTGGCTGTCGGGCTTCTGTGCGACGGTGAGCCCGCGCTCGGCCGCCTCCGCGCGGACGACAGCCTTGGAGGGCGTCGTGCCGAGCGGGAAATACGTGTGCGCGAGCTGATCCTCGGTGAGCACGCCGAGGACGTACGACTGGTCCTTCGCCTCGTCCGACGCACGGTGCAACTCACGGCCGTGCGGCCCGTCGACGAGCGTCGCGTAGTGACCGGTGCAGACGGCGTCGAAGCCGAGCTCGAGCGCGCGCTCCAAGAGGGCGGCGAACTTGATCTTCTCGTTGCACCTCATGCACGGATTGGGAGTGCGACCGGCGCGGTACTCGCTCACGAAGTCGTCGATCACGTCGTCGCGGAAGCGCTCCGAGAAATCCCAGACGTAGAACGGGATGCCCAGCAGATCCGCCGCGCGGCGCGCGTCGAGCGCATCTTCGATCGTGCAGCACCCGCGGCTCCCGGTGCGGAGAGTGCCGCCCGCGCGGGAGAGCGCGAGGTGCACTCCGACGACGTCGTGCCCGGCGTCGACGGCTCGGGCCGCGGCTACCGCCGAATCGACCCCGCCGCTCATTGCTGCCAGTACGCGCATCCGACCAGTCTACGAGCGCGATCCCGCACGGGCGCTGGATGCCGCGGCCCGCCGGTGCGCATCCGGCAACGCCTCGAGGAACGCATCGACGTCGGTCTCAGTCGTGGAGCGGCCGAGCGTGATCCGGAGCACCGAACGTGCCTCGCGGTCGCCGTAGCCGAGCGCGAGCACGACGTGGCTCGGTTCCGCGATCCCCGCTTGGCAGGCGGACCCCGTCGAGACCTGGACACCGGCGTGATCGAGGAGGAACAGCAGGGTCTCCCCCAGCGCGTCGGGGAACAGGACGTGGACGTGGCCCGGCAGCCGCTGATCCGCTGAGCCCAGCAGGGTCGCCTGCGGGACCACGGCCCGGATGCCGGCTCCCAGCCGGTCCGCCAGCGCGCGGAGTCGGCGGGATTCCGCCTCCCGCTCGGTTGCCGTCAGATCGAGGGCGACGGCGAGAGCGGCGGCTCCGGGAACGTCAGGAGTCCCGGAGCGGAGACCGCGTTGCTGGCCTCCCCCGTGGAGCACGGCGCTCATGCGCGCGTACCGGGAGACGACGAGGGCGCCCGTTCCGACCGGTGCCCCGACCTTGTGACCGGCGACGCTCAGCGCGACGAGCCCGCCCGCGTCCTTCCCCCCTCCTCGGAGGCCGGAGAAGTCGAGCGGAACGTGGGCGATCGCGCCCACGGCGTCGAGGTGAAGGGGAACACCGGCGTCCGCCGACGCGGACGCCAATCCGGCGACATCCGACACCGATCCGACCTCGTTGTTGGCGACGAGTGCCGTCGCAAGCGCGGCCCCGGGAAGGGCCTCGACGAAAGCGTCGAGGTCGACGGCGCCGTCGAGCCGCAGACGTACCGATCGCACGTCCGCCCCCTGGGCGCTCGCGAGCCACTCCACCGTGTCGAGGGTCGCGTGGTGCTCGCCGTCGGGCAGCACGATCGCCTGAGGCCCCTGCTCGCGCGCCCACCAGGAGCCCTTGATACCCAGATTGACGGATTCGGTACCGCCGGAGGTGAAGACGACCTCGATGGGGTCGCAGCCGAGGACCGCGGCCACCCGTTCGCGTGCGTCCTCCAGAACGCGTCGCAACGCCTGCCCGGCACCGTGCACCGATGAGGCATTGCCCGTCAGTTCCGCGGCGGCCAGCCACGCGTCGCGGGCCTCCGGCCGGAGCGGAGTGGATGCCGCGTGGTCGAGGTAGACCATCCTCATCCTCCGCCCGCCGCAGTCGGCCATCGCCTGCTCACTACTGTAGAACGCATGATCTCCGCCTCGGCCGACCCGACGACCGCGGCATCCGAGCCCCCCACGGCGGGTCTGCTCTCGGACGCCCTCGACGACCTCGGCGTACGCGTGCACGACGGTGTCGGCACGCTGCGCGTCTGGTCCGAGAATGCGACGGCGGTCGAGGTCGTCGTCTTCGACGACGACGACCCGGACTGGATCGTCGACACCCTGCCGCTGGACCCCGTGGGCCGCGGCGTATGGCAGGCGACGACGCCCGAGCTCCGCGCGGGCGCGACGTACAGCGTTCGCGTCGACGGCCCGCACGGGCCCGGGATGACGTTCAACCCGGCGACCCTGCTCGTCGACCCGTATGCGCGCGGACTCGCGAGCCCCGGCATCCACTCCTGGCGCTCCGTGGTCGTGGACGAGGACTTCGACTGGGGTGGCGTCGCGAAGCCGCGTACCCCCCTGGACCGAACCGTCGTCTACGAAGCCCACGTGAAGGGCCTCACGAAGCGCCACCCCGACGTTCCGGCGGCCCTCCACGGCACCTACGCCGGAATCGCTCATCCCGTCATGATCGAGCACTACCGGAGCCTCGGCGTGACGGCGATCGAGCTGCTGCCCATACACGCGTTCGCGAGCGAACCGCGCCTGTTGCAGCTGGGACTCACGAACTACTGGGGCTACAACTCCGTGGGCTTCTTCGCACCGCATGCCCCGTACGCGACTGCCGCCGCGCAGGCGGAGGGTGCGGGGGCGGTCCTCCGCGAGGTCAAAGGCATGGTGAAGCTCCTTCACGAGGCCGGGATCGAGGTCATCCTCGACGTGGTCTACAACCACACGGCCGAGCAGGGCCTCGGGGAGCCCCGCTCGAGCTTCCGTGGGCTCGACAACCGCGCCTACTACCGGCAGACCGACGACGGCACCTACGTCGACGTGACCGGATGCGGCAACTCGGTGGACACCTCGACGGATGCCGCGGCACGCCTCGTCCTCGATTCCCTCCGCTACTGGGCGAACGAGGTGCAGGTCGACGGGTTCCGCTTCGACCTCGCGCCGACGCTCGGTCGGGATGCCTCGCACACCTTCACCCCCGACCACCCCCTCCTGCGCGCCATCGCCGAGGACCCGGCCCTCGAGGGCGTGAAGCTCATCGCGGAGCCCTGGGACGTCGGCCTCGGCGGGTGGCAGACGGGCGCGTTCGGAGACGGCTGGACCGAATGGAACGACCGGTACCGCGACCGCGTCCGGAACTTCTGGCTGAGCGACATCGACTACGCCCGGAGGGCGGATGTCACCCCGGTCGGGATCGGCGGGTTCGCCACGCGTCTGGCCGGCTCCGCCAACACGTTCAGCCCGGAGCGCGGGCCACTCGCCGGAGTCAACTTCGTGACCGCCCACGATGGCTTCACCCTGCATGACCTGGTGTCGTACGACGTGAAACGCAACGAAGCGAACGGCGAGCACGGACGCGACGGGGCGGACACGAATCGGTCGTTCAACCACGGCTTCGAGGGGCCGACCGACGACGAAAGGGTGCTCGCGACGCGTCGACGCGCGATGCGGAACCTCATGGGCACCCTGCTCCTGTCGGCCGGTGTCCCCATGATCACGGCCGGCGACGAGATCGCCCGTTCTCAGCGGGGCAACAACAACGCGTACTGTCACGACTCGACGCTCACCTGGTACGACTGGTCGCTCGCACCCTGGCAGGAGGACCTGCGTGCTCATGTCGCGCTCCTCACCCGTATCCGACGAGAGAACCCGGCCCTCCGTCCGCTTCGCTTCGCGCACGCCGAGATGACCGTGCCGGGTGCATCGGTCATCGACTGGTACGACGAGACCGGGCGGACGATGTCGGTCGAGCAGTGGACGGACCCGTCCCACCGCACGCTCCAATACGTCGCGCAGTCGACACCGGAACACGAAGCGCCGAATCGGACCCTCCTCGTCATCCACGGACGCGAAGAGGGCATCGAGGTCTCGCTTCCCGCTCTCGACGGGGCGTCGCGCTTCGTCCCGCTGTGGTCGAGCGTCGACGAGCGACCGAGCGCCGAAGCACCGGTGCGCGGCCCGGGAGAGACCTTCACCGCGGCGGGGACGTCAATGTACCTGTTCCGCGCCGAGTGATCCAGGCCCGTTTCCGGGTCGGCTCCGCGACGGTAGGTTCAGAGCGTGGCCTCACAGATCTCCCCCGCTTCCGTCCGCAGCTCCGCAGAGATCCCGCTTCGCCCGGCGAAGGCGACCCGGAAGGATGCCGGCATCCGCAACGGCCGGATCCCGATCGCGTCGCACCGTCCCAGCGTTCCCGGCGGCCGGTTCGCGCCGTCGGCATTCGTCGGAGAAGCCGTTCCGTTCACCGTCGCGGCTTTTCGAGAAGGCCACGACCGGATCGGCGTCCATCTGCGGCTCACCTCACCGTCGGGTACCGCGACGTTGCACCGGCTGGAGCCGCTCGAGGACGGCTTCGACACGTGGCGGGTGAGCGTCGCCCCTTTGGAGCAGGGCATCTGGAAGTTCCGTTTCGAGACGTTCGGCGACGACTACGCGACATGGCGGCATGCGGCGGACGTGAAGATCGCTGCGGGGGTCGACCCGATCCTCATGCGCGAGATGGGTGCGCGCCTGTTCGACCGCGCCGCCACGGAGAAGACGCGCCCCGCCGATGAGCGAGGCGCCCTGACCGCGGCGGCTCGCACGCTGCGGGACGAGAACGTCGACGACGCCGCGGCGCTCACCGTCGTGCGCGACCCGGGCATCGCGCGGGCGTTCGCCGACCGGCCCGCGATCTCGTTGCACACGCTGCACGAGGAGAACACGCTCCTCGTCGAGCGCGAGCGGGCGGGGGTGGGCGCCTGGTACGAATTCTTCCCGCGTTCCGAAGGCGCGGAGAGGATGCCGGACGGTACCGTCCGCAGTGGCACCTTCCGCACCGCGGCGAAGCGTCTTCCCGGCGTCGCCGCGATGGGCTTCGACGTCGTCTACCTCCCCCCGATCCACCCGATCGGCGAAGTGAACCGCAAGGGTCCGAACAACACCCTCGACGCAAGTCCGGGCGATCCGGGCTCCCCCTGGGCGATCGGCTCCGCCGCGGGCGGGCACGATGCCGTGCACCCGGACCTCGGCACACTCGAGGACTTCCGTGCCTTCGTCGACGCCGCGGCAGCTCACGGGCTCGAGATCGCGCTCGACCTCGCTCTTCAGGCCGCGCCCGATCATCCCTGGGTCACGGAACACCCCGAATGGTTCACCACCCTTCCGGACGGGTCGATCGCGTTCGCCGAGAACCCCCCGAAGAAGTACCAGGACATCTACCCGGTGAACTTCGACAACGACCCGGAGGGCATCCGCGCCGAAGTCCTCCGGATCGTCGAGCACTGGATCCGGCAGGGGGTGAGCATCTTCCGAGTCGACAACCCGCACACCAAGCCGTTGCAGTTCTGGGAATGGCTCATCCGTACCGTGAACGCCAAGCACCCCGACGTCGTGTTCCTCGCCGAGGCGTTCACGCGCCCGATGCCGATGCGCGCTCTCGCGCAGAGCGGATTCCAGCAGAGCTACTCGTACTTCACGTGGCGGAACACCAAGACGGAGCTCGAGGAGTTCTTCGCGTCCATCTCCGACGAGACAGCGGACTTCATGCGTCCGAACCTCTTCGTCAACACTCCCGACATCCTCACCGAGTACCTGCAGTTCGGCGGTCGCCCGGCCTACCGCATCCGTGCGGCGTTGGCCGCGACGGCCGGTGGCAGCTACGGCGTCTACGCCGGCTACGAGCTCTACGAGAACGTGGCGCGCCCCGGCTCCGAAGAGAACATCGACAACGAGAAGTACGAGTACAAGTTCCGCGACTGGGAATCCGCCGAAGCGGCAGGCGATTCGCTCGCACCGTACCTGCGTCGTCTCAATGAGATCCGCCGTGCGCACCCCGCGCTCCGGCAGTTGCGCGGACTGCATCTTCTGGGAACCGACGACGACGCGATCATCGCCTACGCCAAGAACCTGCCGGCATCCCTCTCGCCGAACGGGGAGTCCGACACTCTCATCGTCGTCGCGAACGTCGACCCGCACTCGACCCGCGAGACGACGGTCCATGTCGACTCGGAGCTCTGGGGCCTCCCCCGCGGTCACGACTACGACGTCGAGGACTTGCTCACGGGCGCACGGTGGACCTGGAACGAACACAACTACGTCCGTCTCGACGCGTTCGCCGAACCCGTCCACATCCTCCACGTGAAGGCACGCTCATGACCCGTCCCGATGACTCGATCCTGGATGCCGTCGGCGCCGGCGCTTACCATGCCCCCCACGATGTGCTCGGCCCCCACCAGGAGGGCGACGAGTGGGTCATCCGCGCTCGCCGCCCCTTCGCCCAGACGGTGACCGCCGTCCTCGCCGACGGCGCCCGTGTCGAGCTCCGGCACGTGCGTGCGGGTGTCTGGGAGGGCGAGGCCACGGCCCAGCCCACCGCCTACGACATCGTCGCGACCTACGAGGGTGCTCCCGACTACCGCGTCGACGACCCGTACCGGCACCTACCGACGGTCGGCGAGGTGGACCTTCACCTCATCCGGGAGGGGCGCCACGAGCAGCTCTGGAAGGTGCTCGGTGCTCACGTACGGCACTACGACGCGCTGAGCGGGGTGTCCTTCGCCGTGTGGGCCCCCAACGCACGCGCCGTCCGCGTCGTCGGAGATCTCAACGGCTGGGACGGGACGCAGCACGCCATGCGCTCCTTGGGTTCCACCGGCGTCTGGGAACTGTTCGTTCCGGGGATCGGCGTCGGGTCCGCGTACAAGTTCGAGATCCTCACCGCCGACGGGCAGTGGGTGATGAAGGCCGACCCGATGGCGCGCCGCGCAGAAGTACCGCCCGCGACGGCATCCGTCGTCACCGAGAGCGAGTACACCTGGTCCGACGATGAGTGGCTCGCCGACCGTGCGAACGGATCGGTGCACGATAGGCCGATGTCGACCTACGAGCTCCACCTCGGCTCGTGGCGTCCCGGTCTCGGCTACCGCGAGGCCGCCGACGAGCTCGTCGACTACGTCGGTGCGCAGGGTTTCACGCACATCGAGTTCCTGCCGCTCGCGGAGCACCCCTTCGGTGGGTCGTGGGGCTACCAGGTCACCGGCTATTACGCGCCGACGAGCCGGTTCGGCACGCCCGATGAGCTCCGGTACCTCATCGACCGCCTCCACCAGGCGGGTATCGGCGTGATCATGGACTGGGTCCCCGGTCACTTCCCGAAAGACGCCTTCGCGCTCGCGCGCTTCGATGGCGCTCCCCTGTACGAGCACCCCGACCCGCGTCGCGGTGAACACCGGGACTGGGGCACCTACATCTTCGACTACGGCCGCAACGAGGTGCGGAACTTCCTCGTCGCCAACGCGCTGTACTGGTTCGAGGAGTTCCACGTCGACGGGCTGCGGGTCGACGCCGTCGCCTCGATGCTCTACCTCGACTACTCCCGTGAAGAGGGCCAGTGGGAGCCGAACATCCACGGCGGCCGCGAGAACCTCGAGGCGATGCGTTTCCTGCAGGAGGTCAACGCCACGGCCTACAAGCGCTACCCCGGCATCGCGATGATCGCCGAGGAGTCGACGAGCTTCCCGGGAGTGACCGCGCCGACCAGCCAGGGCGGTCTCGGCTTCGGCTTCAAGTGGAACATGGGCTGGATGAACGATTCGCTCGTGTACATCGGCCGCGACCCGCTGTACCGATCGCACCACGAGGGCGAGCTCTCGTTCTCCTTCGTCTACGCCTTCAGCGAGAACTTCGTCCTGCCGATCAGCCACGACGAGGTCGTGCACGGCAAGGGATCGCTGTTCACCCGGATGCCGGGCGACCACTGGCAGCAGCTTGCCAACATGCGAGCGTTCCTCGCGTACATGTGGGGGCACCCCGGCAAGCAGCTGCTGTTCATGGGCCAGGAATTCGGGCAGATGTCCGAGTGGTCCGAGGGACGCGGGCTCGACTGGTGGATGCTGGATCAGCCCGCGCACCAGCAGCTGCAGCACTTCGTGTCAGCGCTCAACCACACCTATCGCGCGGAGTCGCCCCTGTGGGCGCGCGACAGCGATGGATCGGCGTTCAGTCGCGTGTGGCCGCACTCCCCCGACAGCAGTGTGCTCGGGTTCGCGCGGCGCGACGACGACGGCGGGACCGTTGTCGTCCTCTGCAACTTCGCCGGTTCCCCGCGCCACGACGTGCACCTCACGCTCCCAGAGACCGGTGCGTGGGCGGAGATCCTCAACTCCGACGCACAGGAGTTCGGCGGGTCGGGCGTCGGGAACTTCGGCGGCGTGACGACGGATGCCGACGGCACCGCGCAGGTGACCCTGCCCCCGCTCGGCGTGCTCTGGCTCCGCCACGACGGCTGACCGATCGACGGGGTCCGGGAGCGTCCCGGACCCCGTCGATCGTCAGAAGAGCAGGCTCGCGAGGCGGCCTCGGGCACGGATGACGCGCGGATCCGCGTCGCCGACGACGCCGAAGAGTTCGAGCAGACGCTCCCGAACGGGTGCGCGCTCCTCGGAGGGCAGCTCGGCGAACAGGTCGAGCAGCCGGGCGAACGCGTCGTCGACGTGTCCCCCGGCGAGGTCGAGATCCGCGACGTCGAACTGAGCGCGGATATCGTGCGGCGCCGCTGCGGCCGCTGCTCGCGCTTCACCGAGATCGAGATGCTGGACCCGGGAGAGCAGGTGGACCTGCGCCAAACCCGCCTTCGCGTCATCATCGCGCGGGTTTTCGGTCAGAGCCTGCTCGTACGCCGAGGCCGCGGCGGTGTAGTCGCCGGCCTCGATTGCATCGAAGGCGGCCTGGTGAAGGGGCGGAAGCGCGGGTGCCTGCGGTTCGCCGTCCTCCGGTGCCGGGTCGACGGGAACCGCGCCGGTGACCCCGTGCTGGGCGGCGAGCTGGAGCAGTTGCGTGAAGACCTCGCGGACCTGCGCCTCCGGCACCGCACCGGTGAACAGCTGAACGGGCTGTCCGGCCACGAGGCCGACCACCAGAGGGATCGACTGCGCACGGAAGCTCTGCGCGAGCTGCGGGTTCGCATCGACGTCGACCTTGGCGAGGACCAGGCGTCCCCCGAGCTCTGTGATGACCTTCTCGATCACGGGGCTCAGCTGCTTGCACGGCCCGCACCAGTCCGCCCAGAGGTCGACGACGACCGGAACGGTCCGTGAGAGCTCGAGCACCTGGCCGAAGTCCGCATCTGTGACGTCGAAGACGAGACGGGATGCCGGAGCCTGGCCATCGCCCGAGGCTCCCGGCGCGACGGATTGAGCAGGAGGACGATTGCGAAGGGACGAGAGGTCGACGGCACCGCGCATGACGGCACCGGGGGCGGGAGTGCTCACTCTTTCTTAACCACCTTGGCGTCGAGGACGTTGGAACGGGAGGCGAGCAGCTGGATCTTCTCGTTGGATCCCTGCGCAGGGACGAAGAAGTACAGCTGGTCGGTGTACTGCGTGCGGAAACCGGTGCTCGATTGCGACACACCCGAGAGAGCCTTCACCACGACGTTGTCCCCGAGTTTGATGACGGCATCGTCGTCGGTCGGGACGATCGTTTCGTTCTCCGTCACCGTGACCGCGACGATCGCTCCGCTGTCGAGAGTGACCAGGGACAGCGGATCGGAGGGTCCGGCTTCCGCCTTGAAGGACACGCGTCCGGTCTTCTCGCCGGTCTCGTTGAAGTTCTTCAGCAGCGTCGCCCGATTCTCCGCCACGAGCGAGCGGAAGGTGTCGGTCTTCTCGTCGAACATTCCGGCGAACTCGCTCTTGGCACCCTTGTCCAGGACGTCCGCGTACGCGGCGGCCAGGTCCTTCGGCGGCATGAGCAGGAACGGCGAGTTGGGTTCCACCGCTACGGCTCCGACGTACTTGGCGGCCAGGTTCATGCTGGCATCGGCGCGAAGACTCGAGACGTAGGCCACTTTGTATTCAGACCACGGGTTCTCCTGCGTGGCCGTCATCATCGTGCCGACCCCGTCCGCGTCCTCGACCACTGCGAGGAACATGCGGGGCCAGTCGTTCTTGGCCTGGGGCAGGAACGCTGTCATGTCCCCGGACGGGATCGCCGGCAGCGGCTCCGCTTTCGGCAGCTCCTTCCGGAGGCGGTAACTCGTCTCACGCTCCACGAGCGCCGGTCCGGTCAACCGCACCGCCGCGGCCTTGGCGTCGTTCGCCTTGTCTGCAGCGGCGACCTGCTCAGCGATCCGTGACAGGATTCGCTCGGCCTGCGTCTGCGTGACGGCGGGCGCGCCCTGTCCTTCGGGAACGATCACCGACGCGGTAGGCGAGGGAGTGCTCTCGGGCTGCAGATCCGGCCACGCCTCCGGCGAGCAGCCGGTGAACGCGAGGCCTCCGACCACGATGGCCGAGACCGCGATCAGGGGGCGCCGGCCGATGGTCAGTCGACGTCGAGCGGGGGCTGCCGTGATCACGCCCTTCTCCGCTTCCTCCACTGAGAGATCGATCGGCTGCGTGGCTGTCAGTGGAAGGCCCTTACGGCGCGGGCCCCGCGAGCGGCGGACGTGTCGAAGGGCGAGGATGTAGAGGACGAGTCCGACGAGAGCCATCAGGATGCCGCCGGCGAGAAGCGGTCCCGCCCACGGTGTGGTGGCGCCGGTCGGCCAGCTCACACTCATCGTCGCCGGGGCTGCGGAGGTCCCGTCCGAAGCGACGAGGACACTCATATCGGCGGGCAGGCGAAGCGTCGTGGCGAGCGAGCGGTCCTGCTGGAACTCATCGAGCCACAGATCGGATCCCGCTGGCGACGCAGTCGGCGAGTCCTCCTCCGGCGTCACCGACGCGGCGACCGTCTTCGAGACCGGCTCGCCTTCACCGTTCAGCGTGATGTGCTCGTACGTCGTCGGAGCGAGCCACGCAGCCACGTCCTGCGTCCGTCCGTACGCGGCGAAGACCTGGCCGTCCCCTTGGATGCGCAGGGTCTGCGATCCGGGGTGACTGTCGAGGACGGAGCCGTCGATGAGCACGTACGGCGCCGAGCCGTCGGTGGCGATCTTGGCCGTCTCCGTCGTCGGTGCCTCGAGGATCGTGCGCTGAGCCACCCCAGCCCCGATCATCAGCGTGGCAAGTACGAAGGCGATGATCGCCCACACGAATCTCACGAACCGCCGCCCTCCTCCAGCCGGCATCACGGGTGACCGGCAGATCTTCGACATTCCAGCCTAGCGAACGGCGCTGGCAAACGCGTGGGAGGGAGTCGCTGCCCGTGAGGGACCTGGGAGCGAACTAGGGTGAGTGCAGACCTGGGAAGGGGCTGCCGTGAAGATCCAGCATGCGTTTCGCACCGCGCTCGTCGCCACGCTCGGCGTGGGCGTCGGCATCCTCATCCTGACCGGGGTGGAGACGCTGTCGACGGTGCTCCTCTACATCGGGACCGCACTGTTCCTGGCGCTCGGCCTCGACCCCGTGGTCTCCTTCTTCGAACGCAGGGGTCTCCCGCGATGGGGAGCTCTCGTGGCGACGTTCGCCGGGCTCCTGGCCATCGCGACGGCTCTCGTGCTCATCGTGGTGCCTGTCCTCGTGGACCAGATCGCCAAACTCGTGCAGCAGACCCAGAAGCTCGTTCAGAGCGCGGTAGAAGGCCAGTGGAACCCCGTCACCGTCGCGAGCGACTGGCTTTCGCACACGTTCCCGCTGCTCCAGGTGGATATGGTCCTGGGCTACGTGAACGACTGGTGGAACGGGCTCGACTTCGCCGACATCGGCACGTCCCTTGGGACGGGACTCCTGTCCTTCGGCGCCGGCATCGTCGCCTTCGCGACAGGGACGATCATCGTCCTCATCCTCACGATCTACTTCACGGCCTCGATGAGGTCTTTGAAGCGGTCGGTGTATCAGCTCGCCCCGGCATCCAAGCGGGAACGATTCGTCGACCTCTCGGAACAGATCACCGCTTCCGTCGGCTACTACGTCATGGGTCAGGTCGTCCTCGGAGCGATCAACGGCATCCTGAGCGCGGTCTTCCTGTCGATCATCAAGGCACCGTTCCCCGCGGTGCTCGCGGTGATCGCCTTCTTCTTCTCTCTGATCCCACTCGTCGGCACGCTCACCGGCTCGGCCATCATCGTGATCGCGTGCCTCGGCCTCGCCTCCCCGCTGACTGCGCTGGTGGCCCTCATCTGGTATCTCGTGTACATGCAGGTGGAGGCGTACTTCCTCTCGCCCCGCATCATGAGTCGGGCCGTCTCCGTCCCCGGAGCGGTCGTCGTCATCGCCGCGCTGGCGGGCGGATCGCTCCTCGGCCTTCTGGGGGCCCTCATCGCCATCCCGGTGGCCGCGAGCGTGCTGATCATCTATCGCCAGGTGCTGATCCCGCGGCAGAACGAGCTCTGAGCTCAGGCGATCCGCCAACAGGCCGTGTGCCAGTGACGGCGCGCAGCGAGATCCGCAGCGTCGCCGAGAACTCCGTCCGCACGCCAGACGACGACGTGCGCCGTCCCGGAGAGGACCGTGCGCCCGCACCCGGGGCAGACGTACTCCTTCCGCGCTTGCAGAGCCGAGACCGGTTGGACGGTCCATTCCACGCCGCGTCGTCGTTCGGTCCGCTTCCACCCGGCCAGCAGGCGATCGAACGACGGATCGGCTCCGGAGGGCTTACGACGATTGGATCTCGGCATCGGATCAGTACCAGCCCGAGCGCTGCGACTTCCCCCACGCGCCGCACGGCGTTCCATACCGGCCCTGGATGTAGCCGAGACCCCAGGTGATCTGAGTGGCGGGGTTCGTCTCCCAGTCGGAGCCGACCGACGCCATTTTCCGTCCCGGGGTCGCCTGGGCGATGCCGTAGGAACCGCTGGAGGCGTTGTACGCGTTCACACGCCAGCCCGACTCCTTCTTCCAGAGGGCGACGAGGCAGGCGAACTCCGAGTCACCCCAGCCGCGAGCGGTCACCATGTCGTAGGCGATCGCCTGCGCGCTCCCCGGATTCGGAGTGACGAACGGCGGGCTCCATCCCGAGGACGATTTAGAGGAGGACCCGGAGGACGGCTTCTTCGCAGGTGACGGAGGAGGCGTCGGAGTCGGCGGCGGCGTGGGGGTGGGTTTCACGTACACGCTGTACTCACTGGCACGCTCGAGCTCCACGGCCGGAGCGTCGCCCGCGTGATACCGCTGAGCATCCTGTACGGCCGTCGCGTAGAGCGACATCGGATCGAGTTCGGTCGCCTGCGCCTCGCTCGGGAAGGAGACGAGAGGGACGAGGGATGCCGCGACGAAACCAGCTGTCGCCATCACCGAGAACGCGGCGAGAACGCTTCGCTTGCGAGACCACCGGCGGACGGGATCTGCGCGCCGCGATGGACTCGCGACTCGCGACTGGACGCCGGAGCGCCTCGGGCTGATCTCGTTGCCGGAAGTCACAGTCCCCCGATCATATCCGGGCATCCGAACCGTCGCCACGCGATCATCCGACGGACTGCATCACGTCAACGACGGCGTCCAACACCGCATCCACCTGGGCTTCGTCGTATCCGCCGAGCTGCATGCGGAAGGCCACCGTGCGCACCTGTTCGATCGTGAGGCCCTCACCGGCCTCGAGGTAGCGCGCGATCCGACCGGCGACGAGGTCGACTTCGTCGACGCGATACCCGAAGCGCAGCGGCGACACCCGACGGAAGCGACGCCGCGCAGGGCGCGCAAGGCGATCGAGTATCTCCTGCGCGAGCGCCCGGGAGGCGCCCACCCAGGCGCGCGCACCACGCCGGGACATCGCGGCGGCCCGTTCACGCTGCGCGAAAGCGTCTTCGATCCGGGCCAGGGCGGCGTCGACGGCGTCGACGGCGTAGCCGCGCCGGATCAGCGGGAAGGCCGCGGCGCGGACGTCGTCGGAGGTCAGCGTCACCGCGTCGTCTTCGAACGCAGAGCGCGCACTCGAGAGGAACTCGTCCACGGCTGCAGGTTCGTATCCCTTCCGACGTCCGGAGGTCGTAGGGAAGGCGGCGGAGGAGATCAGTTCGGTCATGACAGTGCGCTCAGGGGATTCAGGAGGATGTACAGGGCGAGGCCGGGGACGAGGGAGGGCAGAATCGAGTCGAGTCGGTCGAGCACGCCCCCATGCCCGGGCAGGAACGAACTCATGTCCTTGATGCCGAGGTCGCGTTTGATCAGGGATTCGCCGAGGTCGCCCACCGTCGCAGACACCAGAACGGCGACACCGAGAGCGAGACCGGCCCACAACGGGATCTGGAGCATCAGCACCCCGAGCAGCCCGCCGGCGACGAGGCTGGCGACGACGGCGCCCGCGAATCCTTCCCACGTCTTGTTGGGACTGATACGGGGAGCCATCGGATGCCGTCCGATCGCCACCCCGCTCGCATACGCACCCGTGTCCACCGAGACGGCGATGATCAGCACGGCCAGCAGCCAGAGTTCTCCGTGGTCCTGTCGGAGCAGGACCAGAGCGAGACTGCCGTGGAACACGACGTACAGCTGGATGAGCGCACCGGCGAGGACATCGTTCACCACGTCGCCGTACTTGCGGCCGTCGCCCGCCGCCATCTGAGCCACCAGGCGCCACACGACCACGAGGACCACGGCGGCGAAGATCACGAACCAGTGCGTGAGGTAACCGACGAATGCGGCTCCGAGCATGGCGGCGCCGGCGGCGAACTGGGCGGTCAGATCGATGCGCCGCCCCGCGGCCTGCAACGCACGTGCGAACTCGAACGCTCCCATGAGACACAGAGGGACCGCGAAGGCGATGAACGCCCACTTCCAGAAGAGGAGGGAGCCGAGGACGACGGCGCCGATCGCGAGACCGATGAGCGTCGCCATGATCAGATTGCGACCCGAACGGGCGTTCAACCGTTCGTTCGCCTCTTCGAACTCGACGCGGGCTCGTTCGAACTGGCTCTCGAACTCCGTGCGCGCAGCTTTCACATGCGCCTGGAACGACGATGGGTCGCCGGCCGGCCCCCCTGCACGACGCAGATCGGACCGACTCGAGGACGTATCCGACCCGGTCGCGTCCCCCGATGCGTCTCCGGACATGGCGATATCAGACCTCGAGGAGCTCTGCCTCTTTGCGCTTCAACGCCTCGTCGATCAGGTCGACGTGCGTCTTGGTCACCGCGTCGAGCTCCTTCTCCGCACGCGCGAGATCGTCGTCGCTCACTTCACCCTTGAGCGCGTCGAGTTCGTCCTTCGCCTTGCGACGGATGCCACGCACCTGCACCTTGGCATCCTCCGCCTTGCTCTTGACGAGCTTGACGTACTCCTTGCGGCGGTCCGCCGTCAGCTCCGGCATGGTCACACGGATGACGTTGCCGTCGTTGGACGGGTTGGCGCCGAGGTTCGGCATGTCGCGGACGGCGTGCTCGATGCTCTTCAGCGCCGACTTGTCGTACGGCGTGATGACGAGTGTGCGAGCCTCGAGGGCGTTGAGCGAGGCCAACTGAGCGAGCGGCGTCGGGGTGCCGTAGTACTCGACCATGACCTTCTGGAACAGCTGCGGATTCGCGCGTCCCGTGCGGACGGTCGAGAAGTCCTCTTTCGCAGCCTCGACGGCGCGGTCCATGCGGGTCTTCGTGTCGGCCAGGGTCTCGGCGATCACGGTCTCTCCATTCGTCGGTACGTCCTGTTGAGTCTAGTCGGCGGCCGGGGTGGACCTCAGACGCTGACGAGCGTGCCGATCGATTCGCCGAGGAGCGCGCGGGTGACGTTGCCCGCAGGCTCCATGCCGAACACGCGCATGTCCATGCCGTTGTCCATGCAGAGGCTGAACGCCGTCGAGTCGACGACCTTGAGCCCGCGCTGCAACGCGTCGCGGTAGGTGATGGCATCGAGCTTCTGGGCCGAGGCATCCGTCTTCGGATCAGCCGTGTAGACGCCGTCCACACCGTTCTTGGCCACGAGAACCTCGACCGCACCGATCTCCAGCGCGCGCTGCGCGGCGACCGTATCGGTCGAGAAGTACGGAAGACCCGCGCCGGCGCCGAAGATGACGACACGTCCCTTCTCGAGGTGGCGTTCAGCGCGACGCGGAATGTAGGGCTCGGCGACCTGCGTCATCGAGATCGCCGACTGCACGCGCGTCGCGGCACCGGCCTGCTCGAGGAAGTCCTGCAGGGCGAGCGCGTTCATCACCGTTCCGAGCATGCCCATGTAGTCGGCGCGGCCGCGGTCCATGCCGCGCTGACTCAGCTCCGCTCCGCGGAAGAAGTTCCCGCCGCCGACGACGATTGCCACCTCGACCCGGTCGACCGCCGCGGCGATCTCGCGGGCGATCGCGCCGACCACATCGGGATTGACGCCGAGCTGGCCTGCGCCGAAGGCTTCGCCGGACAGTTTCAGAAGGACGCGACGGCGTCCGGTGTTCTCATCGATCACGCGGTGATCCTCTCGTCTAGGGGGAGACTATCGAACGGCATGGAAAAGGGGTTCGCATCTCTCGATGCGAACCCCTTTTCCATCTGCTTACGCGCCGACCTTGAAGCGGGCGAAGCCGGTGATCGTGATCCCGGCGTCGGCCGCGACCTTGGCGACGGACAGCTTGTTGTCCTTCGCGTAGTCCTGGTCGAGCAGGGCGACCTGCTTGAAGAACGCGTTCACGCGGCCCTCGACGATCTTCGGGAGGGCGGCCTCGGGCTTGCCCTCGTTCCGGGAGATCTCGGTGACGATCTCGCGCTCTTTGTCGACGTCGGCCTCAGGCACCTCATCGCGGGACAGGTACGTCGGGTTCGCGAACGAGATGTGCTGCGCGATCGAGCGAGCGGTCTCCGCGTCGTCACCCGAGTAGGCGACGACCACGCCGACCTGCGGGGGCAGGTCCTTGCTGGTCTTGTGCAGGTAGACCTGGAAGGCGTCTCCGGAGAGGGTGCGAACGCGGCGCAGTTCGACCTTCTCGCCGATGATGGCGGCTTCGTCGGAGATCAAGTCGGCGACCGTCTTGCCACCGGCGTCAGCCGCCAGGGCAGCCTCGGCGGAGTCGGCGCCGGCTGCGGCAGCGGCGTCGAGGACCTTCTCGGACAGTGCGATGAACCGCTCGTTCTTCGCGACGAAGTCGGTCTCGGTGTTCAGCTCGATGAGCGTGACCTTGCCGTCCTGCTCGCGCGCGGCGATCAGTCCCTCGCTCGTGGAGCGGTCGGCACGCTTCGCGTTGCCCTTCGCGCCCTTGAGGCGGAGGATCTCTACGGCCTTCTCGAGGTCGCCCTCGGCCTCCTCGAGCGCCTTCTTCGTGTCGACCATTCCCGTGCCGAGCTGCTCGCGCAGCGCCTTGATGTCGGCGATGGTGAAGTTTGCCATGGGTGGCGGCTCCTCAGTGTGTGGGTGGTTGTTTCCGGACGTCGGCGCCCCGCGGGTGGCGGGGCGCCGACGGGAGGATCACTCGGCGGACTTGGCCTCGGCGGGAGCCTCGGTGGTGTCCTCGGCCGGAGCCTCGGCAGCCTCCTCGGCGGGAGCCTCTGCGGCGGGCGCTTCGGTCTGCTCGGCCGGAGCGGACTCGAGCAGCTCGCGCTCCCAGTCCGCCAGGGGCTCGGCCTCAGCCGACTCGTCGGTCGGGTTGTGGCGCTGGATGAGGCCCTCGGCGGCAGCGTCGGCGATGATGCGCGTCAGCAGGCTGACCGAACGGATCGCGTCGTCGTTACCCGGGATCGGGAACTGGAACTCGTCCGGGTCGGCGTTCGTGTCGAGAATGCCGATGACGGGGATGCCGAGCTTCTTGGCCTCGTCGATGGCGAGGTGCTCGCGCTTGGCGTCGACGACCCAGATGGCCGACGGGGTCTTCTGCAGGTTGCGGATACCACCGAGCGACTTGTGCAGCTTGTCGAGCTCGCGCTTCTTGAGGAGCAGCTCCTTCTTGGTGAAGCCGCTCTCGGAGGGGTTCTCGAAGTCGAGCTCCTCGAGCTCCTTCATGCGTGCGAGACGCTTGGAGACCGTGGAGAAGTTCGTGAGAAGGCCACCGAGCCAGCGCTGGTTCACGAAGGGCTGGCCGACGCGGGTGGCCTGCTCGGCGATGATCTCCTGCGCCTGCTTCTTGGTGCCGACGAAGAGGACGGTGCCGCCGTGGGCGACCGTCTCACGGACGTACTCGTACGCCTTGTCGATGTATCCGAGCGACTGCTGCAGGTCGATGATGTGGATGCCGCTGCGCTCGGTGAGGATGAAGCGCTTGACCTTCGGGTTCCACCGGCGGGTCTGGTGTCCGAAGTGGACGCCGCTGTCGAGCAGCTGGCGAATGGTGACGACGGCCATGGCCGTTCTCCTGTTCTCTGTGGTTGATCGCGCCGGACCGATGGTCGCGGCGAGCCTGGTGCCCGACACGCACCCGCTCCGGGAGGAGACCATTGGGTGGGATGCCGCGTCGTCGATCGACGGAGTCTGATCGAGCCGCTGTGGGCACGCGTAGTCACCCCGACGAGCGAGGTGCTCCACCAGCATAGCAAGAACGGGGGCTCCTCCCCCGCGCACCGCCCGCGGCATCCCTCCCCCGTCGCGCGACGGTTGATTCGCACGCGACCCCATCCCGGCATGATCGACGGATGCCGCGACTCAGCCTCCTCGCCGCCGCCATCACCGTCGTCTTGGCCGTCGGGGCTCCGCCGAGTGCCGGTGCGGGCGATGACGGCATGCCGGACTGGTGGCTCCCGGCTCTGGGCGCGAGTGTGCTCGTGCCGTTCGATGCCTCTGAGCACGACTACGCTGCGGGGCACCGCGGGATCGACATCGGCCCGGTCGACGGTCCGATCCTGGCCCCCGCCGATGGGGTGGTCGCCTTCGCGGGGACGGTCGTCGACCGCGGGGTGGTGTCGATCGACCACGGCGGCGGATGGGTGACGAGCGTCGAGCCGATCGACCCGAGCGTCTCGGTCGGCGAGGTCGTCGCAGCCGGGGATCGCATCGGCACGATTTCCGAAGGCGGTCACGCCCTTCCCGGTTCTCTGCACGTCGGAGTCCGCCGCGACGGTCGATACGTGAACCCGCTGCTCCTCCTCGGCCGGGTTCCGCGCGCAGTACTCCTGCCGTGCTGCTGAGCGTCGCCGCGATCAGGCCCGCGGATGCGCGAGCCGGTAGGCGGCTGCGAGGCGCTCCGTCGATACGTGCGTGTAGATCTGGGTCGTCCCGAGACTCGCGTGCCCGAGCAGCTCCTGCACGGCGCGAAGATCGGCCCCGCCGTCCAGGAGATGCGTGGCGGCCGAGTGTCGCAGCGCGTGTGGCCCGACGGCATCCGCACCCACGACGGGGCCGACGGTGCGTCGGACGACGTCGTACGCGGTCCGCACGCCGAGTCGGCCACCTCTGGCACCGAGGAAGAGTGCGGGCGCAGCAGGGTCGGACAGGAGAGCAGGTCGCCCGCGGACGATCCACGCCTCGAGCGCTCGTTGCGCCGGTGAACCATACGGCACGACGCGCTCCTTGCCGCCCTTGCCCAACACGCGCACGGTCGCCGAGGACCGGTCGAGGGAGACGACATCGAGTCCGCACGCCTCGGATACGCGCAACGCGGCGCCGTAAAGGATCTCGAGGAGCGCAGCGTCACGGAGCGCCAGTGGATCGCCGCTTTCTTCCGCCGCCTCCCGAGTGTCATCGAGCAGCTGGGTCAGCGACTGCGAGGAGGCGACCGCAGGGAGAGTGCGTCCCCGTTTGGGCGTGACGAGGCGGAGGCTGGGATCGTCCGGGCGCATGCCCTCTCCTGTCACCCACGCGAAGAAGCCCCGTACCGAGGCCGTTCGCCGGGCGAGACTCGTGCGGGCCACGCCGCGCTGAGTCGCTTCCCACAGCCATTCGCGGAGATGCTCGACATCGATATCGGCGAGCTCCGGATCTCCCAGGGAGGCCGTGAGATCGGAGAGATCGGAACGGTACGCGCGCACCGTGGCGGAAGACAGCCGGCGCACGCGTCCGACGTGCTCGATGTAGAGCCGCACCGCCGATGACAAACGCACCGGACCAGCATGCCGCGCCGACCACACGGACGCGCCCAGGCGTGCCGCTCGCGGGGTGGAACGCCCTCAAGACGCGGACGACGTGCGGGACCACCCTTCCGGACCACGCCGGGCCCGGCCGTCGAGCTCGAGGAGCGCGAGCAGACCTCTGACCTCCTCAGCGCCGAACCCGGCCCGAAGGCCGACATCATCCGGAGAACGGGGGCTGCGCACGCTCAGGGCGTCGAGAACCCGCGTGCGGTCATCCGTCCGACCGGCCGGGGTTTCCGGCACCGTGCCTCCCGCTCCGATGAGTTCGCACGCATCGTCGGAGGACGTGACGCACCGAGCGTCATACTCGCGCAGCAGCCGGTGACAGCCTGCTGACGCCGCGCTCGTAACCGGACCGGGAACGGCGCCGAGCGGGCGTCCCAGCGCAGCGGCGTGACCCGCGGTGTTCAACGATCCGCTCCGCCATCCGGCTTCCACGACGACTGTCGCTCCGCTCAGGGCTGCGATCAGGCGGTTGCGCTGCAGGAACCGCCACTTGGTCGGTGGCGTGCCACACGGAACCTCGGCGACGATGACGCCCGGCCCCGCAGCGATGCGGGAGAGGAGTTCTGCGTGCCCGGCCGGATAGGGGCGATCGACTCCGCCGGCCAGCACCGCTATCGTCACGCCACCGGCCGCGAGGCAGGCCCTGTGTGCCATCCCATCGATCCCGTACGCCCCACCGGAGACGATCGACACGCCGCGCTCCGCGAGCCGGTGAGCAAGCTCACCCGTGACGTGTTCGCCGTATCCCGTGGCCGCACGCGCGCCGACCAACGCGATCGCCGGGCCATCGTGAGCGAGGGCGTCGAGATGCCCTCGGACCCACAATGCTCGCGGCGCGTGGACGCCGAGATCGTCCACGGCCGTGGGCCACAAGGTGCTTCCCGGCACGACGAGTCTCGCGCGCACCCGTCGAGCCCGATCGAAGGCGTCGTCGACGGACGCCAGGCGGGCACGCCACCGGCGGCGTCCCGCGTCGAGGGATGGACTCGTCGCACCCCCGCTCTCACGCGCGACCCGGAGCGCGCCCACCGGACCCATCTCGCTGATCAACGTGCCCGCGACGCCGTCGCCCGGCTCGGTGAGGCAGGACCAGACGGCATGCGCGTGATGGCGCGCGAGGGCGTCTTCGTCGTCGAATACGTCGTCGGGAACGAGTCCGCGCAGACGCTGCTCCTGGGTCTTCCTCTCGTCCTTCATGATGCCGACGCACCTCGCTTGAGGTACAGCGCTCCGCCGACATCCGCGGCGTCGGGGCGGTCCTTGCCCGCGAGATCCGCGAGAGTCCACGCGACCCGGAGCACGCGGTCGTACCCTCGCAGCGTGATCGATCCTCGGTGCAGGGCATCGTCGAGGGGGCGGGTGATGGATCGGTCCGGGCGGAGCGGTCCGGATCGGAGCCACGTTCCCTCGACCTCGCTGTTCATCCGCCATGGAGTGTCCGCCAGCCGCCGTCCCGCCCTGTCCCGAGCAGCGATGACACGACCGCGGGCCTCCTCCGATGTCGTTCCGGCTCCGATGCCCTGCGTCGCGGAGATCCGCTGCAGGCCCAGCTCGATGTCGATGCGGTCGACGAGCGGTCCTGAAAGTCGACCGAGGTATCGACGGATGGCGAGAGATGGGCAGCTGCACGCCCCGCCCGGCACTCCGTAGTTCCCGCACGGGCAGGGATTGGTCGCGATCACGAGCTGGAATCGGGCAGGCAGCACCGCGCGGAAGCCGGCTCGATGGATCTCCATGCGGCCGGACTCCAGCGGCTGACGCAGCGCGTCGAGTGCATGTCCGCTGAACTCGCCCGCTTCGTCGAGGAACAGGACGCCGCCGCTGGCGCGGGCGATCGCACCGGGTTGCAGGATGCGGCTGCCGCCGCCGACGAGCGCAACCGCGGAAGCGGTGTGATGCGGCGCCTCGAACGGCGGACGTCGCTGCAGACTCGTCACCGGGAGTCCCGCGAGCGAGCGGATCGACGCGACCTGGAGAGCCGTGTCGTCGTCGAGGTCGGGGAGCAAACCCGGTAGCCGCTTCGCGAGCATCGTCTTGCCCGCGCCGGGCGGCCCGCTCATGAGCAGATGGTGTCCGCCCGCCGCGGCGACGACAAGTGCCTCCACGGCATCGCGTTGCCCGATCACCTCCGCGAGGTCAGGGGCGGGCGGCTCGTCCGCCGCCCCGCCGTCGATAGCGGCCACGGGCTCGACCTCCACGTCGGGGACGTCCAGGCCGTGCGCTCGGGCGACGTCGCGGAGGCTGACCGCACCGCGGACGTCGATGCCGTCGACGAGTTCCGCCTCGGCCAGATTTCCCTGAGGGACGATGACGCGCCGGAACCCCGCCCGCGCGGCCGCGACTACAGCGGGCAGGACCCCGGACACCGGGCGTAGCCGTCCGTCGAGCCCGAGCTCGCCGAGGTGCACGGTCTCCAGGAGCGACTGTCGGTCGAGCGGCGCCTCGGTCGCGACAGCGGCGATCGCGACGGCGACGTCCATCGCCGAGCCGCGCTTGGGGAGATTGGCCGGCGACAGATTGACGGTGACGTGGCGGCGTGGCAGCGGAAGGTCGCTGTTGGCGCACGCGTTGTGGACGCGCTGCTGCGCCTCCCCGAGAGCCTTGTCCGCCAGCCCGATGATCGAGAATCCCGGGATCTGATTCGACAAGTCGGCCTCCACCTCGACGATGTCTCCCACAAGCCCGGTGAGGACGACGGACCAGGTCCGGCCAAGGCTCACCGGAGGTCCTCCAGATGCTCGACGACCGCAGAGCCGGGGTCAGGTCCCGTGATGCCGATGAGATCGAGCCTGAGCCGTCGGGCGCGGGCGGCATCCGGGTGCGCCACGGCCCACGCCGCTCCCAGCCGCCACAGCCGATCCCGCTTCTTCCCTGTCACTGCGGTGAAGGGGTGGCCGAACCACTCCCCCCGTCGTGTCTTCACCTCGACGATGACGAGCTGACGACCGCGCACCGCGACGATGTCGATCTCTCCGCCCGGACACCGCCAGTTCCGATCGAGGATGCGGTAGCCGTGGGACCGGAGGTACTCCTCGGCACGGTCCTCACCGGCTCGGCCGAGGTCGTCTTTCGCTGCCATGCCCCCACTGTCGGGGTAAGGCTCCGGACGAAACGGCGTCCGGCTCGATCAGTGGATCGGCGGACGCCTCATCCCGCTTGGGGAGGAGGCTCAGCCGTCGAGCGACAGCTCCTCCGGGAGCTGGAAGTCGCGCCGCTGGAGCTCCTCCACGTTGACATCCTTGAACGTGAGAACCCGTACCGACTTCACGAACCGATCCGCCCGGTAGATGTCCCACACCCAGACGTCGTTCATCGAGACCTCGAAGTAGAAGTCGTGCTCGGTGTCACGACGGACGACGTTGACCTCGTTGGCGAGGTAGAACCTGCGCTCGGTCTCGATCACGTACTGGAACTGACCGACGACGTCGCGGTACTCCTTGTACAGAGCAAGCTCGAGTTCGCGGTCGTAGTCCTCGAAGACTTCGTCATCCATGGTGTCTCCATCCTAGGCCGGTGCCGGCGCGCCGCAGACCTGAGACGAAGAGACGCCTAGAACAGTGTGGGAGCGGCCGCAATGGACCAGGAGGCACGATGGTGCGGGCTGAGTCCGTGGCTCTCGATCGCCGCGCGATGCTCCGCGCTCGCATACCCCTTGTTCCGGGACCAGCAGTAGACGGGCGCCTCCGCGTCGAGCTCGGACATGTACGCATCGCGCGCGACCTTCGCGATGACGGATGCCGCCGAGGCCGATGCGCAATCACGGTCGGCCTTGATGACGGGGCGGACTCCTCGCCCGACGGGCGCGATCGGGGTGATGTAGTCGTGATTGCCGTCGAGGATCACGAGCGCGTCCTCCACGTCGACGCCCTGACACCCGAGGTCGTCGATCGCCCGCACGGCCGCCAGGCCCAGCGCACGGATGATGCCGACCTCATCGACCTCGGCGGCCGTCGCCCATCCCACTGCATGAGCCGGTACCCACGCGCGCGCCCGTTCCGCCACCCCGGCACGGCGCGGTTCGACGATGAGCTTCGAGTCCCGAAGCCCCTCGGGCACCCGTCGACGGCTGAAGGCGGCATCCGCGACCACCGCCCCCACCGCGACCGGGCCGGCCAGCGCACCCCGACCCACTTCGTCGCACGCGATGACGAGCGTGTGCTCCCGCAGGAGGCGCCTCTCGAGAGTCAACGTCGGGGCGACGGCGGCCGTCATGGCGACGGGACCCCGCGGAAGACCTCGTGATGGAAGTCGATGGTGCCGAACCGGTCGAACGGCCAGGTGATGAGGAACGCTCGCCCCACGATGTTGTCGATGGGGACGAATCCGTGACCCGGTTGATCCTGCTGGTAGCGCGAATCCTGCGAGTTGTCCCGGTTGTCGCCGAGCACCCAGACGGACCCGTCCGGCACCGTCACGTCGTAATCGAACTCATCAGGTGCGGACTGCGAGGGGCTCAGCGCCACGTAGGACGTCTCGTCGATCGGGACGTCGTTGACCGTCACCTGACCGAGCGTGTTGCAGCAGACGACGTGATCCCCCGGCAAACCGATGACGCGTTTGATCAAGTGATCCTCACTGTCGGACGCCGAAAGCCCGACGAGCGAGCCGAGCCAGTCCACGGCGGCGGTCAATGGCGGTTCATCGGGGCGATAGGTCGCGGGAAGCCATCCACCGGGATCCTTGAACACGACGACGTCGCCGCGCTCGTAGTTGCCGAAGCGCGGTGTGAGCTCGTCGACCAGGATGCGGTCCCCCTTCAGGAGGGTGTTCTCCATCGAGCCGGACGGGATGTAGAACGACCGGACGAGGAAGGTCTTCACCAGGAAAGACACCAGGATCGCCACCAGCAGGATCACGAGCACGTCGCGGATGAACGGCCACGGTCCCCGGCGTCGGGGACGTGCGCGGACGTCGCTGTCGAGGGCGGGCGACGGGGAGTCGGTGGTCATGCTGTCCTTCACCGGTGCCGGGGTTCGGCGACCGGTATCCAGCGTCGCACATCAGGTGCGCACGGAGCATCGAAACACCCGGGAACGACAGATGCCCCGGGACCGAAGTCCCGGGGCATCTGTCTGAAGAGGCGCTCAGCGGTCGCGCTTCTCCTTGATCTTCGCCTTCTTCCCGCGCAGCTCGCGCAGGTAGTACAGCTTCGCGCGACGGACGTCACCGCGGGTGACGACCTCGATGTGGTCGATCACCGGGCTGTGGACGGGGAACGTACGCTCCACGCCGACCTGGAAGCTGATCTTGCGAACGGTGAACGTCTCGCGGACGCCATCGCCCGAGCGACCGATGACGACACCCTGGAAGACCTGGATACGCGAGCGGTTGCCTTCGGTGATGTTGACGTGCACCTTGACGGTGTCGCCGGCGTTGAAGACGGGAATGTCGGATCGCAGCGAGGCTGCGTCGACGGAGTCGAGGATCTGCATGATCGTCACTTCCTGCGACCGCCTCAGGTCGACCGCGAGAGTTAGAGGAGAAAGGATGCGGTGCCCCGTCGGCGCCGAGCGGGCGCCGAACTCCCCTGAGGCAGAGATCTGTCAGGGCACAAGCGTCCATTCTGCCATGAATGTGCACCTCCACCAACCACGCGCGGGATCAGCGCGACGGGTCGCGCCTCTCCTCGAGCACCACCACCGAGGGATCCGGCTGCACGGCGCCCGCCGGCGCGGTATAGCGACGGAGGATGACGGACGGGCCGGCTTCCTGGAACAGCTGCCGGAGCGATGACCAGAGGACCGCGAAGAAGACGACCGTGGCGCCGATGAGGAGGGGCCAGAACCAGGCTTGGCTGAAGAGCCCCACGAGGATCGTCAATACGTGCCAGGCAGCGATCCCCGCGACATCCCACCAGGACAATGCGCGCGCGTGGCGCACAGTCCCGCGGGACCGGATCAGCAGCGTGAGGACCAGCTGCCCCACGAAGACGGAAGGGATGGCGATGATGATCACCCAGGCCAGCGCCCATCCCCCGGCATCCGAGACGATCCAGCCGATCAACAGCCAGAGCGGGAGGATGACGGCGCTCGGCAGCAGCCAGAAGAAGAATCCGCGACGCAGGGGCATTCTCCGATGCTACGCCTCCCGGACTGGACGGACTCGGGGAAAGTCTCAGTCGGCCAGCAGGTCGGGGCGGCGCGTGCGGGTTCGCTCAACCTGCTGGTCCCGGCGCCACTGCGCTACGCGACCGTGGTGCCCGCTGAGGAGGACGTCCGGGACGTCGTAGCCGCGCCAGGACGCCGGCTTCGTGTACGAGGGATACTCGAGCAGTCCGTCCTCGTGGGACTCCTCGACGAGACTCTCGGGGTTGCCGACCACGCCCGGGACGAGCCGTCCGACCGCTTCGATCATCGCCATGGCCGCGACCTCGCCGCCATTGAGGACGTAGTCTCCCAGACTCACCAAGCGCACGCGGCCGATCGTCGCGGCGTAGGAGAAGACGCGTTCGTCGATGCCTTCATAGCGCCCGCAGCCGAAAACGATGTGGGATTCGGAGCTCCACTCTCGGGCGGTCGTCTGCGTGAAGCGTTCCCCTGCGGGAGACGGGAAGACGAACAAGGGTCCGGATGCCGGGTCCCCCGCATCGCCATCTTGTCGCGACGCGATCTCATCGAGCGCGAGGCCCCACGGCTCGGGCTTCATCACCATCCCGGCGCCACCGCCGTAAGGGGTGTCGTCCACGGTCCGATGTCGGTCCGTGGCGTGTCGGCGGAGGTCGTGGACGCGGATGTCCAGCAGGCCCGCACCCCGTGCGCGGCCGAGAAGGGAGACTTCGAGGACGTCGAAGAAGGCGGGGAAGATCGTGACGACGTCTATGCGCACGTCAGGACCCGGAAGCGGCCTCGTCGCCCGATTCCGCGGGCGGGTCGTCCTCGGCGGGCAGATCCTCGAACAGGCCGGCCGGGGGCGTCACGACGAGCCGGCCCGCGGCCATGTCGACCTCGGGGACGATGGCCTTGACGAACGGGACGAGGACCTCGCGGTCGGCCCCTCCGCTGAGGCGCACGATCAACAGGTCCTGCGCCGGGAAGTGGTCGACCCGGGCGACGCGCCCCACGACCTCGCCGTCACGGACGACGTCGAGTCCGACGAGCTGATGGTCGTACCAGGCGTCGGCCTCGACGACCGGCGTTGCGGCATCCTGTTCGACCCAGAGAATCGCACGAACGAGGGACTCCGCGCCGTCTCGGTCCTCGACCCCGTCGAGGAAGACGACCGGGTGCGAGTTCATCCACTTGAACTCGCGCACCGTCACGGTCTTACCGTGCCACGGCGAGGACTCCGGGACCTGGAGGGTGAAGACCGCACCGGGAACGAAACGGCCGTCGGGGTCATCGGTGTACAGCTCGAGCTTGAGGGCGCCCTTGAGCCCGTGTGCCTTGACGAGACGGCCGACACGCAGCTGCGTCCGCGCCGGGTTGACCGACACCTCAGTCATCCGCCACGTCGACACGAACGCGCGAGCCGTCGGCCAGCGCGGAGATGAGGGTGCGCAGGGCTTTCGCCGTGCGTCCGCCGCGCCCGATCACACGACCCCGGTCATCGGGGTGCACACGCACCTCGAGCACCTCACCGCGAGGCGAGGTACTGGAGGCGATGGTGACGTCATCCGGGTGATCCACGATCCCCTTGACGATGTGCTCGAGCGCGGCGGCCAGCAAGGTCTTACTCGGACTCGGTCGCGTCGGCGGTCTCGGCGTCAGCGGCAGGCGCCTCAGCCTTCTTCTCCGCCTTCGGCTTGACGACCGACTTCTTCGACGCGTCGAGCTCGAAGGGTGCCTTCGGCTCAGCGGTCTTCACGGTCGAGACGGCGTCCTTGTCACCCTTGAACTTGCCCCAGTCGCCCGTGAGCTTGAGGATGGCGGCGACCTGCTCGGTCGGCTGGGCGCCGACGGAGAGCCAGTACTGCGCGCGCTCCGAGTCGACCTCGATGAACGAGGGCTGCTCGGTCGGGTGGTACTTGCCGATCTCCTCGATGACGCGACCGTCGCGCTTGGTGCGCGAGTCGGCGACGACGATGCGGTAATACGGCGCGCGGATCTTGCCCATGCGCTTCAGACGGATCTTGACAGCCACAATTCTCCTGAATGGTGTTGCGAATGATGATGAACGTCGCCTGGAGCGTGGGGTGCACACCCGGCGGGAGCTCTGCGGTGGACCTCCGAGCCGGATAGAGGGTCGGGCAAGGCGGTCCAACCGTCCATTCTGCCAGATGGAGAGGGATGCCGCGAACCGCCGGAGCGTCGTGCCACACTGAGCCCATGACGGTGACCTTCGCCACATCCGCTCGTTCGACCGTCGGGATCGAATGGGAGATCATGCTGGCCGACCGGTCCACCGGCGACCTCGTTCCGGCGGCTCCCGGCATCCTCGACCAGGTCGAGGAGCAGACCCGCCACGAGCGGCACACCGTCACGGGAGAACTGCTCACCAACACGATCGAGGTGACCAGCGGCGTCGGTGACACCGTCGCTGCCGCGGTCGACGACATCGGCGACGCCATCGACCTGATCCGCACGGCCACGGACCCGCAGGAGATCGAACTCCTCTGCGCCGGGAGCCACCCGTTCGCCCGCTGGTACGACCAGGAGGTGACCGACAAGACCCGTTATCACAAGCTCATCGAGCGCACGCAGTGGTGGGGGCGCAACATGATGATCTGGGGCATCCATGTTCATGTCGGGGTGGAGGACGTCTCGAAGGTCTTCCCGATGATCAATGCTCTGTCGGCATATCTCCCCCACCTCCAGGCCTTGTCGGCTTCGAGCCCCTTCTGGGCGGGAGACCGCACGGGCTACGCATCCAACCGGGCACTCGTCTTCCAGCAGTTGCCGACCGCAGGGCTGCCATGGCCGCTCGAGACCTGGTCCGAGTACGAGTCCTACCTCGCCGACATGGAGCGCACCGGAGTCATGGCGGATGCCACCGAGGTGCGGTGGGACATCCGTCCCGCCCCTCGATGGGGGACGATCGAGATCCGCGCGTGCGACGGGATGTCGACGCTCCCGGAGCTCGCCGCCGTCGCCGCGCTCGTTCAGGTGCTCGCGGAGCACTTCTCCCGGATGCTCGACGAAGGGATGACCCTCCCGACCATCCAGCCCTGGTTCGTCCGCGAGAACAAATGGCGCGCGGCCCGGTACGGCCTTCAGGCGGACATCATCGTCGACCGGGAGGGGCGTCAGCGGTCCGTCGCCGAGCATCTCCGCGAGCTCGTCGAGGCACTCACCCCCATCGCATCCGAGCTCCACTGCGCGAAGGAGTTCGCGGGCGTGACCCAGATCCTCGACCAGGGCGCGAGTTACGAGCGTCAGATACGAATGGCGGATGCAGCTGAAGGCGACCTCCGCGAGGTCGTGCGCCACCTCATCCGGGAGTTCCGGGGTGGGCCGTCCCTCCGCGAGGTCGTCTCCGTCGGCTGAGGCCGTTCAGCTCTTCCCGAAGAGCTTCTGGATCTCGGCGAGGTCCGCCTCCGACGGCTCGGCTGATGCGCCGAGTCCGAAGCCCGAGCCGGTCGCCGCGGTGGGCGCCGCCGTGAGGCCGGCGTTCTCGGCTGCCCGCTTCGCCGGGTTCCCGGAACGTGAACCGCCGCTGCTCTTCTGCTTCTTGCCGCGCTTGCTGGAGGCACCCGGCTTGCCGCCGACAGCCCCCATGCCGGGCATGGAGGGGACTCCGCCCCGCGCCACGGTCTTCATCATCTTCGCGGCCTGATCGAATCGCTGCACGAGCTGATTCACGTCGGTGACGGTCATGCCCGAACCACGTGCGATACGAAGACGCCGCGAGCCGTTGAGCACCTTCGGGTTGCGTCGCTCGATCGGAGTCATGGAGCGGATGATCGCCTCGGTGCGATCGATCTCGCGCTCGTCGAAGTTCTCGATCTGCTGCTTCATCTGGCCCATGCCGGGCAGCATGCCGAGCATCTTCTTCATCGAGCCCATTTTCCGGACCTGCTGAAGCTGCTCGAGGAAATCCTCGAGGGTGAACTGCTCCGTCGCGAGCTTCTCCGCGACGCGCTGAGCCTCCTCCTCGTCGAAGGCCTGCTGAGCCTGCTCGATGAGGGTGAGGATGTCGCCGAGGTCGAGGATGCGGCTCGCCATGCGGTCGGGGTGGAAGGGTTCGAGGTCGTCGAGCCCTTCACCCGTGGAGGCGAAGATGATCGGGCGCCCGGTCACCGAGGCGACCGACAGCGCTGCACCGCCTCGTGCATCACCGTCGAGCTTGGAGAGCACGACACCGGTGAAGTCGACACCGTCCTGGAAGGCCTTGGCCGTGTTGACGGCATCCTGGCCGATCATCGCGTCGATGACGAAGAGGACCTCATCCGGGTCGGTCGCCGTGCGGATGTCTGCAGCCTGCTTCATCAGTTCGGCGTCCACGCCGAGACGGCCGGCGGTGTCGATGATCACCGTGTCGAACTGCTGGCGACGAGCGTGCTCGACTCCGTCGCGAGCGACCTTCACGGGGTCGCCGACGCCGTTGCCCGGCTCGGGCGCGTAGATGGCGGCACCGGCACGCTCAGCGACGACCGTGAGCTGGTTGACGGCGTTCGGGCGCTGCAGGTCGCACGCGACGAGCAGCGGTGTGTGGCCGTCCTTCTCGAGCTGCTTGGCGAGCTTGCCCGCGAAAGTCGTCTTACCGGAACCTTGGAGACCCGCCAGCATGATGACGGTGGGCGGCTGCTTCGCGAACTGCAGGCGTCGCTGCTCGCCGCCGAGGATGGCGACCAGCTCTTCGTTGACGATCTGGACGACCTGCTGCGCGGGATTCAGCGCGCGACTGACCTCGTCACCGAGGGCGCGATCACGCACCTTGCCGGTGAACTCCTTGACCACCTGGAGCGCGACGTCCGCGTCGAGCAGGGCTCGACGGATCTCACGCACGGTGCCGTCGACGTCGGCAGGCGACAGCTTTCCCTTCGTGCGGAGGTTGCGGAAGGTCTCGGTGAGACGATCGGAGAGCGTGCCGAAGGTAGCCATGATGGCTCGAGTTTAGTCGAGCGGGAGCTGCTTCCCGGCGCGTGCATCCGGAAGGGTGACCGCGGCGACCGCGAGTGCGTGGGCGAGCTCGTCGGAGAGCGAGGCTCGCCCGGCACCGGCGCGAGCCCAGCGCTCGATCGAGACCATCACGGCTCCGGCGTGGGCGGCACCGCAGATCGCCGCCGACACCGGGTCTGCGCCGGCCGCGACGAGGGATGTCGAGACCGCAGCGGCGATGCGCGCGCTGCGTACGGCCGCGCCCCGCTCCAACTCATCCACCAGCCCCATGGCGTGAGCATTGACGAGGGCGAGGGCGAGGCTGTCCGGCTGGAGATCGCGACACATGTCCATCAGCGCCGCGGCCGCGTCCACCACCGGCGTTTCCGCCCGCAAGGTCTCGATCCGACCGTCGAGCGAAGACCACAGGATGGCTTCCTTCGACTCGAAGTAGTTGAAGAAGCTCGACCTGCTGACTCCCGCGCGCGCCGAGATGTCCGTGATCGATGTCGCGTCGAAGCCGCGCTCGAGGAAGAGTTCGCACGCCGCCTCCGACAACACCTCGCGAGACGACGCGCGGGGCCGGCCGGTCGTCATGACGCCAGCCTATCCGCGGCGTATTGTTGCACGCAGTCCAATAATTGGGAGGTCCTCTTGATCGAGATCCGCACGGTCGGCATGGCGCCCGACCTGGTCCCCTACCGCGACGGCTGGGCGCTTCAGCGGGAACTCCACGCCGACATCGTGAAGGGGAGCCGGGGCGACACGCTCCTCCTCCTCGAGCACGAGGCCGTGTACACGGCCGGGGCACGCACGGCGTCCCATGAGCGCCCCGCCGACGGCACGCCGGTCGTCGATGTCGACCGTGGCGGGAAGATCACCTGGCACGGACCGGGCCAGCTCGTCGGCTACCCCCTGGTCCGCCTCCCCGAGCCGGTCGACGTCGTGGCGCACGTGCGCCGACTCGAGGACGTTCTCATTCGTGTCGTCCGATCGCTCGGTCTCGACGGGAAACGCGTCGACGGACGAAGCGGGGTCTGGGTCGATGACTCCGGCGCGACGGCGAAGGTCGCCGCCATCGGCGTGCGAGTGCAGGGCGGGGTCACGATGCACGGGTTCGCGCTGAACTGCGACAACTCCCTCGAGCCGTTCTCTCGGATCATCCCGTGCGGGATCGCGGACGCCGGCGTCACGACGCTCACGTCTCTCCTCGGGCGCGACGTCTCCCCCCGTCAGATCCTTCCGACCGTGGCATCCGCTTTCGCAGAAGAGTTCGGCGCGGAGGTCGCAGCGTGAGCGCGGCCGGTCCCGACGGCCGTCGTATGCTGCGCCTCGAAGTACGCAACGCACAGACGCCCATCGAGCGCAAGCCGGAGTGGATCCGCACGAAGGCGCGGATGGGACCCGAGTACCAGGAACTGCAGTCCCTCGTGAAGGACGAAGGGTTGCACACCGTCTGCCAGGAGGCGGGGTGTCCCAACATCTTCGAGTGCTGGGAGGACCGCGAAGCGACATTTCTCATCGGCGGTTCGCAGTGCACCCGGAGATGCGATTTCTGCCAGATCGACACCGGCAAGCCCGCCGAGTACGACACGGACGAGCCGCGCCGAGTGGCGGAGAGCGTCACGCGCATGCGCCTGCGCTATGCGACCGTGACGTGCGTGGCTCGCGACGACCTCCCCGACGGCGGTGCGTGGCTCAACGCCGAGACCGTCCGCCAGATCCACGCGGCGAACCCCGGAACGGGCGTGGAACTGCTCGCCACGGACTTCAACGGCGACCCGGAACTGCTCGACGTCGTCTTCGCCTCGCGGCCGGAGGTGTTCGCGCACAATGTCGAGACCGTCCCCCGGATCTTCAAGCGCATTCGACCGGCCTTCCGGTACGAGCGGTCGCTCGGCGTCCTCACGAGGGCGCGGGATGCCGGATTGATCACGAAGTCCAACCTCATCCTGGGCATGGGCGAGGAACGACACGAGGTCGAGGAGGCCCTGCGCGATCTCCACGCCGCCGGGACCGACATCATCACGCTGACGCAGTACCTGCGACCGTCACCGCGCCACCTGCCGGTGGCGCGGTGGGTTACCCCGCAGGAGTTCATCGAGCTCCGCCGGCTCGCGGAGTCCATCGGCTTCCTCGGTGTCCTCGCGGGACCACTCGTCCGGTCCTCCTACCGGGCTGGCCGACTGTGGGCTCGTTCCATGCGGTCGAAGGATCGCGAGATCCCACCCGCTCTCGCCCACCTGGCCGAGGAGGCCGACGCGGAGGGATTCGCGCAGGCGGTCTGATTCCTCCACAGGGGAGCTTCCGCGGCATCCTTCCACCGTGACAGCGCCGCCCCCTGTCTGGCGGCAGCCCCGCTTCTACGTTCGTGGTGCCGGAACGACCGGCACCACGAAAGCAGGACACCGATGCGCACGACTCCTCTCGCCCTCACCGCCCTTCTCGGGACCGTACTCGCCGTGACAGCGGCGCTTCCCCACGGCGCTCCGAGCGCCGAACCCCCGACCGAACCGGCGCCGGACACCGTGGTGTCGGTCACCGGCGATGCCGCCAACGGATTCGAGATCACCTACTACGACGGATCCGGAGAGTATCCGCCGACGGACTCCGAGGCGATGGCGGAGTGCTCCGAGTACGACACGCGCATCGACCGGGTCAGGTGCCGGGCCGAGGTCCGCACCTGGTACCGAGATCTGGCCACCCTGCGCGACGCCCTCGACTGGGCGCGTGCATCCCGCGGCTGACGATCAGTCGGCGCTGGTGACGGACTGGACCGCGCCGGCGACGTCGAGGTTGACCAGCAGGACGTCGTCAGTCGAGTCGGGGTCGAGCGCGTACTCGAGGACCGCGAAAGGGTCCTTGCCGCTGTGCTCGTCAGCGAGGATCGTCATGCTCATCAGCTGGAGGGACCGGATGACGTCCATGTGGGTGTCACCCGAGACGTCGACGAGGAGGTCCTCGATGTCCTCGCCCAGCATCTCCTGCTGCTGCAGGATGAACTCCGTCACCTCGCTGGTTCGGTCGTCCAGTTCGGACACCATCGCATTCCGAGCGCGGAGGTCGATCGTCTCCAGGGCCGCGATCATCGCGGCGGCGACATCGAGCGCTTCGATCGACACGTCATCCTGGTCGGGCGCAGTGAGATCGACGGTCACCCGCTGATCACCGAAGTCGACGACCTCCGACCAGAAGATCGACCCGTCGGGTCCGGACTCCAGAAGTCCGAAGTAGTCGTGCTCGATCGCCATGTCTCAATGAAACCAGCCTTGGAGGCCCCGCGCGACCGCTCCGGTCAATCGACCAGTGCCGAAGCGAACACGTGAGGGGTGAAACCGGTCAGATCGCCGATCCCCTCGCCCTGTCCGAGCAGCTTGACCGGAATGCCCGTGCGCTCCTGAACCGCCAGCACGAACCCGCCTCGAGCGGAACCGTCGAGCTTCGTCAGGACGAGTCCGGTCACCCCGGCGTGCTGCAGGAACGCTTCCGCCTGCATCACGCCGTTCTGACCGGTTGTGGCGTCGAGGACGAGAAGCACCTCGCTGACGGGGGCCTGCTTCTCGATGACCCGGCGGATCTTCGTCAGCTCGTCCATGAGCCCGGCCTTGGTGTGGAGGCGCCCCGCCGTGTCCACGAGGACGATCTCGGTGCCGGTGCGGATGGCGTGGTCGATGGTTTGGAAGGCAACGGATGCCGGGTCCTGACCCTCCTGCTGAGGACGCACGATAGCCGCGCCCCCGCGCTCGGCCCAGGTGGCCAGCTGATCGACGGCGGCCGCGCGGAAGGTGTCCGCAGCTCCCACGACGACGCTCCGACCGAATCGTCGGAGATAGTTCGCGAACTTGCCGATCGTCGTCGTCTTACCGACGCCGTTGACACCCACGACGAGCACCACTGCAGGACGTTCGCTGAGGCGGAGGGTCGTGTCGAACTTCGCGAAGTGCTCCTCGAGCGTCTCGCGGAGCATGCGCTGGAGGTCTTTGGGATCGGTCGTCCGGAACCGCTCCACCTTCTCGCGGAGTTCCTCGACGATGCGTTCGGTCACATCGGGACCGAAGTCGGCCGTCAGGAGCGCTGTCTCCAGGTCGTCCCACGTCGTCTCATCGATCGTCGGCTTGACGAACAGGCCGCGCAGCGCGCGACCGAGGGACCAAGAGCTCTCCGCCATGTCCCCAGGCTAGTTGAACCGGTCAGCCCTTCTCGCAGGCGATGCCGTCCTTGTCGCGGTCCATCTTGCTGTTCGCGTTGTACAGGGCCGTCGAGAAGGTCGGCTTGACCTTGAACGTCTTGTTCTTGCCGCTGACCTTGTTGTACTTCACGCCCGCCTTCGCCACGCCGCCCTTGTGGACCTTGTTGAGCGCCGTGCAGTTCGCGAACTTCTTGATCACGGGTTTCGCTGCTGGCACCACCCGCGTCGCGCTGACGGACGCCGCCGGCATCGGCGCCGCCGACGCCACGGACGGCGCGCCCACCAGAGCGCCGGCCACGATCACGGCCACCATCGTTCGCCGCATGCTCGCGCGCACAGAGTTCTTCATCGCCGACCCCAGTCTTCTCGAGGGGCACCCCGTCCCCGTGCACACAGTACACAGGACCCGATCGTCATACCGCGGCGCGCTCCCGGACGCGTTGACCGACGACCGCGGACACACCGTCCTGACGCATCGACACCCCGTAAAGGGCGTCCGCGATCTCCATCGTCCGCTTCTGGTGGGTGATCACGATCAGCTGGCTCGACTCGCGGAGTTGCTCGAAGACGCCGAGCAGGCGCCCGAGATTGGCGTCGTCCAGGGCGGCCTCCACCTCGTCGAGGATGTAGAACGGACTCGGGCGCGCCTTGAAGATCGCCGTCAGGAGCGCGACCGCAGCGAGCGAACGCTCGCCCCCCGACAAGAGCGACAGTCGCTCGATCTTCTTGCCGACCGGACGCACCGCGACGTCGATGCCCGTCGTGAGTGGATGGTCCGGATCGGTCAGGGATATCGAGCCCGTACCCCCCGGGAACAGGATGGGGAAGACGTCGCCGAAGGCGGCCTTCGTGTCCTCGAAGGCGGCGAGGAAGATGGCCTGCATCCGCTCGTCCAACTCCTCGATGATCGTGAGGAGATCCGTGCGGGTGCGAACGAGGTCGTCCAGCTGCGCGGTCAGGAAGGAGTGACGCTGTTCCAGCGCGGCGAACTCCTCGAGTGCGAGCGGATTCACCCGACCCAGCTGGGCGAGCTTGCGCTCCGCATCCTGAAGGCGCTTCTTCTGGTTCGCGCGATCGAATGCCTGAGGCTCCTCTGCGTCGTCCGCGGGAACGGCCGCATCCGGACCGTATTCCTCCAGGAGGATACTCTCGTCCAGGCCGAGTTCGGATTGCACTCTGTCGAGGAGGCTCTGCACGTGCAAGCGCTTTTCATGCATCTGCAGTTCCAGTCCGTGCACGGACTCCGTCACACGTGAGAGACGCTCCCGGACCTCCCCGTCCTCCCGCCGGAGCCGTGCGAGCTCTGTCGTGAGAGCCGTACGAGTCTGCTCCGCGCGCTCCAACTCGACCCGGGCCTGAGCTGTCGAACGATCGATCGAGTCGAGTACGGGCGGCAGAGCCGTCACGACCTCGGACGCGACCGCTCGCTGAGCACGACGGATGACGGCGCGACGTGCAGCCGCCTCCGCGGCAGCGCGCTCCCTCTCACGCTGACGCTCCAACTGGACGACCCGGGCCTCCGCTGCGCGAACTCGCTCCCGCAGCGTCTCCACATCCAGGCGCGTGTCCATCTCCCGATTGCGCGCAGCCTCCAGCGCATCGAGGAGACCGTCCCGAGCGGATGCATCGAGGATCGGCCTCGGCGTCTCCTCCGCCGCGCTGAACGCCTCTCGCGCGGCCTGCGCAGCCGTGTCGGCATCCCGCGCCGCCGCCTCAGCCTGCTGGACGCCCGCGTTGAGTCGTTCGCACTCGGCCACGGCCGCCTCGAGGCGAACCGTTGCACGGTTGAGCTTCTCGGCGTGGGCGGCGCGCTCCGAGTCGTGCGCCCGCAAGGCGGTCAGCGACTCCCGAGTCCGTTGGCGCGAGGCATCCCAGACCGACTGGGCCTCATCGAGCGCGTCACGCAGGGAGTCGGCGATGACCGACACCTCCGTCAGCCGCTCCTGCGCTGCGTCGCGCTCGGCCGCCAACTCGAGACGGGAGCGGGACTGCCCGGAGCCCGCCTGAACGGTGCTCGCCGTGACCGTCTCACCCGTTCGAGTGACGGCCACGATTCGACTGCCCGCGCGAGCAGCGGCCTGGCACGCGGAGAAGGCGCCGTCGATGTCCTCGGCGATGGCGACGCCCGCGAGCGCGGCGCGGACGCCTGCCGGCGCGTCCACCACGTCCGCAGCCCACGTCCACTCTCCGTCGAGGTCGGGTTCGACGACGACCGGTCCGTCCATCACAGCGATGTCGACAGCACCCAGGTCGTACTCGCGAGCGGTCGTGATGACGGTGCGCGCGGTCTCGAGGTCATCGACGAGCACGCCGTCCGCGAGCGCGCCGAGAGCCGCCGCGACCGCACCCTCATATCCCGCGGTCACGCGGATCGCATCGCTGACGATGCCTCGGACCCCTGCACCGCCGCGTTCGATGACCGACGCGGCGGCATTCCGGATGTCGAGCGCCCGGCCCAGCGCGGCCGTCTCAGCGAGCAGCGACTCGCGCTCGCGCTCCGCCGCATGCAACCGCTCGCGGATCGATCCCAGCTCACGCTCCGCTTCAGCCGCATCACGCTGCGCCCGCTCGTAGGCGGCCGCGTACTCGGCGGCGGAGTCTTCCGGCGCATCCGCGGCGGGGGCGATCTCCGCCAGCGCGGACTCGGCCTCGACGCGGCGTTCCGCTGCCGCGTCGAGCGCTCGCTGCTGCCGTTCGACGGTGGCACGCAGTGCCTCCGCCTTGGACACCGCCGCCTCGGCGCGACCTCGAAGAGACGCCAGACGCATGTCGTGCTCAGAGACGAGGGCGCTCTGCGCCGCGATGTCGGTGTCCAGTGCGTCCAGCTCGGCGCGAGCCCGGATCACGTCCCGCGCCGCCGTGGCCGCAGCGTCCTGAGCCGCACCGAGACCGGAGCCGATCTCGTCTATCTCACCTCGCGCCTCGTCGATGACCGCTTGCGTGACGGTGGCGCCGGTATCCGGAGCCTCGCTGTCGTCTTCGAGAAGCGACAGGCGTTGGCCGGCGAGCGAGTAGAGACCACGGAGGCGTTCCTGCACCCGGCCGAGCTCGAAGGTGACCGATCGAGCGCGATCCACCGCTTCTGCCCGCTGATCGTTCTCGAGCTCGTCGATCCGCCGGCGCAGTCCGTCGGCGCGATCCTGCAACACGAGACGCTCGGCGTGGCGCTCCTGCTCGTTGCGGGAATGGTCCGCGAGCTCCGTTCGCAAACGTGCGAGTTCGTCGGCGTGGAGGCGCGCCTTCGCGTCGCGCACGACGGCCGCGATCGACGCCGCCTCGCGCGCGATCTCCGCCTGCTTGCCGAGCGGTTTGAGCTGGCGGCGCAGCTCCCCGGCGAGATCGCTCAGCCGTGTCAGGTTCGCTTCCATCGCCTCGAGCTTGCGGAGCGTCTTCTCCTTGCGGCGACGATGCTTGAGGATGCCGGCAGCTTCCTCGATGAACCCGCGACGATCTTCGGGACTCGCCTGCAGGACGGTGTCGAGCCGGCCCTGTCCGACGATGACGTGCATCTCACGGCCGAGACCGGAATCGCTGAGGAGCTCTTGAACGTCCAGCAGTCGGCAGGTCTCCCCGTTGATCGCGTACTCGCTGGAGCCGTTTCGGAACAATGTCCGGCTGATCGTGACCTCGCTGTACTCGATGGGCAGGGCGCCATCCGAGTTGTCGATCGTCAGCTGCACTTCGGCTCGGCCGAGCGGCCCCCGCGTTGCGGTGCCCGCGAAGATGACGTCCTCCATCTTGCCGCCGCGAAGGGTCTTCGCGCCTTGCTCTCCCATGACCCAGGCGAGAGCGTCGACGACGTTGGACTTCCCCGAACCGTTGGGCCCGACGATGCAGGTCACCCCCGGCTCGAGGGCGAATGTCGTCGGCTGGGCGAAGGATTTGAACCCCTTGAGCGTCACGCTCTTCAGGTGCATGGGGGCCTCCGGGGTCGTCGTCGCGTCCACGCTAGCGGACGAATCGGGAACGCCACTTGACGGCGCGCCCGAGGCGACGCTAGTGTCAGGGCTCGCGTCAGAAGTCTGAGAAAGGAGGTCCCCGACATGATTACTCGCATGATGCCCACCGGAGAAGCGTTCACCGCGTTCCCGTCCGCAGGGGGGACCCTCTCCTTCGGCGCCGTAGCGGCGACCCGCACTCACATCGGTCACTGACCGGCGCGCACGTGAGGTCCGTCTTCTGACGGTCGCCTGCGTGACCCCGCTCGGACTCACCGTCCTTCCCCGCCGTGCTCGGCGGCCTTCAGAGGCCCGCCCACGGTCGTGCTCTCTCGTGCTGCGGCACGATCCCCCGCCGCGCCCGCGGCACCTCCACTGCAACGATCGAAATGAGATCACTCATGCGCACTCTCACCGCGCCGCAGCGCACAACGGCGGTCCTCGCCGCGCTGCAGCATCCGACCCCGACGGGCATCACACCCCGTCAGACGTTCATCGACCGACTCGCCCTGCGGATCGCGTTGGCGCTGCTCCTGTGGAGTACCCGCCCCGGCGCGAACCGTGAGGAGATCGAGGCCCGACACCGCGAGGGCATCGCCCGACGCGCGCGGGAGGCCGAATGGGACCGTCGCCGTGCACTCCTCGGCCCGCGTCTCTGATCCCGTCGGGGGCCGCGACACCGTCGCGGCCCCCGAACCGACTCACTCCAGGAACGAGATCATGACTACCAGCACCACCGCATACGACATCCGACCGCTGATCGTGCCCGTCTCCCTCGACGACCCGGAGGCGGCCGACTTCATCGCGATGGTCGACGTCCGCAACGAGATCTACCGGGAGATCAGTGCGAACGACGACGAAGCCGCCACCCCGGGACAACTGCTCCCCCATTTCCAGGAGAACCCCGACAACGACAAGCGCAGCTGGATCGTCCTGGTCGACGACGCCGTGGTCGGACGGGTCATCCTCGACATCCCGGCAGAGGAAGAGTCGCAGGTCGCGTTCTGGACGATCGAGCTCCTCGAACGCGTCCAAGGACGAGGGATCGGCACACGCCTCCTCGAGCTCGTCGAAGACACGGCGCGCCACGCGGGCCGGACCATTCTGGAATCGTGGGCGGAGCACCCCGAGCCGGCGGAAGGCGTCACTGTCGCACGGCTTCCCGCTCCCACCGGTTTCGGCACCATCCCACAGGATCGCCCGGCACGGTTCTACCTCCGCCACGGGCACACACTCGAGCAGGTCGATCGCAAGAGCGTCCTCGACCTGGACGCCTCCCTCGGAAACGTCCGCGCGCTGTTGGCGGATGCCGAATCCCACTCCGCCGGCTACCGCGTCGAGCAGTGGCTTCTCCCCATCCCCGCCCCGTACCGGGAGAGCTTCGCCTGGGCGAAGTCGCGAATGTCCACCGACGCCCCCGCGGCTGGCCTCGTGGTCGATGAAGAGAAGTGGGATCTCGATCGCCTCGACCGACACGAGGCACGATATCTGGACGCCGGTCAGACGGTCCTGGTGACTGCGGCGATCCACGAGGCCACGGGGGATGTCGTCGCCTTCAACGAACTCTGCTCCGGAGCCGAACCGACCTCGACCACTCAGCAGATGGACACTCTGGTGCTCCGCGAGCACCGTGGACATCGCCTGGGTCAGCTCATCAAGTGCGCGGGGATCCTGCGGTGGCGGGAGATCGCCCCGGAGTCACGCCGCATCATCACCTGGAACGCCGAGGAGAACCGACCGATGCTCAGCATCAACGAAGCGATCGGTTTCGTCCCGGCCGCATACATCGGCGCGTGGAAGAAGGTGCTCGCCTAGGCCCGGCGCTGACACCTCGGGCAGTAGTGGCTCGATCGGTTGGTGAAGCTCACCCTGACGATGGGCGTACCGCATCGAGGACAGGGCTCGCCGGTGCGGCCATAGGCGTTCAGGGAGTGGGCGAAGTAGCCCGCCTGGCCGTTGACGTTGACGTACTGCGCGTCGAAACTCGTTCCGCCCTCGGCGAGGGCCCGGTGCAGAACTGCCCGGACCTCGCCGAGGAGTCGTCCGAGAGCGCGGCTCGGAAGATCCTGACCGAGACGTTCGGGATGCAGCCGCGACGCCCAAAGCGCTTCGTCGGCGTAGATGTTGCCGATTCCGCTCACCACGGTCTGATCGAGGAGGACGCGTTTGATCGCGGAGCGGGTGCGGCGAACCGACTGGCGGAAGGCGTCCTCGTCGAACGCCGGGTCGAGCGGATCACGCGCGATGTGCGCGACCTGACTCGGCACCAGAGCGGTCTCGCTCCCCCGCCCGCCGGGCGCCCCGTCGGGTGTGGGGTCCAGACGATCGACGGCCAGAGAACCGAACGTACGCTGATCGACGAACACGACGGCGAGCTCCCCGTGATCGGGATGCCGCACGTCGAGGCGCACGCGCTCATGTCGGAGCGTCGGAGTCCCGGATTCGCGGAGGAGCATCTGTCCGCTCATGCCCAGATGGCCGACGATCGCTTCGTCGTCCGGGGAGTTCGTTGCCGCCGGTGCGGCTGCCAGCGGCATCCACAGGAACTTGCCACGACGAACGACGCCGCGCACGACTCGGCCCGTCACACGCGCTTCGAAGTCGGCGGCGTCGCCGGCATGCCGTGTGAGGGCTCGCGCGTCCGACACGGTCACCGCCTCGATACGCGAGCCCGCCAGGGCAGGTTCGAGCCCGGCGCGGACGACCTCGACCTCAGGCAGTTCGGGCACGACGGATCACGCTCGGGACGACAGCTCGCGCCAGACGGCGAGAGCCGCTGCCATCTCCGCCTGCTTCTTGCTGGAGCCGCCCCCGGTGCGGGAGACGTCTCCGACGGCTACCGTCGCCGTGAAGACCCGATGATGGTCCGGGCCTTCGGCGTCCACGCTGTAGGTCGGAGCGGACATCCCGCGTCGCGCCGCAAGTTCCTGCAGCGCGGTCTTCGGATCCATCGCCGCGCCGTAACGCTCCGGGTCGGCCATCAACGGCGACACCAGGCGGAGTACGAGCGCGGTCGCTTCGTCGATTCCGGCAGAGAGATAGGCGGCACCTATCAGTGCCTCCGTGGTGTCCGCGAGGATCGAATCCTTGTCGCGGCCGCCGGTCTGATCCTCGCCTCGACCCAATCGCAGATGCGCACCGAGATCCATACCGCGAGCGACCTCTGCGAGGGCGACGGTGGAGACGACGCTCGCACGACGTTTGGCCAGCGACCCCTCGTCGAGCTCCGGGTGAGAACGGTAGAGGTGAACCGTCACGGCCATACCGAGGATCGAATCCCCGAGGAACTCGAGCCGCTCGTTGTGAGCGATCCCGCCGTGCTCGTAGGCGTACGACCGATGGGTGAGCGCAAGCGACACAAGCTCGGGGTCGATGACGACCCCGAGCTTGTGTGTGAGAACCGAGTGATCGGTCACTGCGTCTGTCACGACGCGGCGATCAGATGTCGGCGACCTTGCGGCCCTTGTACTCGAGGAACAGCTCCGTGCCCTGCGAGTCGGTGACGACCTTCGCCTGGTGGGGACGGCTGTAGACGACCTTGCCGTTCTCGATGGTCTTGACGAGCGTGGGGGCCTCGGCCTTCCACTGCGCGCGACGCGAACGGGTGTTGGAGCGGGAGACCTTCCGCTTCGGGGGGTTACCTGCCATGGTCAGCTCTTCTCTGTGTCGTCGGCGGCGGGGCGTGCTGCCTCGTCGTCGTGGTCTGTGGTCGAGGCCGACAATGCGGCCAGCGCAGTCCAGCGCGGGTCGATCTGAGTCTCCGAGACCGGTGCTTCGGTCAGCTTCTCCCCGGTGGACGGATCAAGCCCGGGGCAATCCGGCTGACACACCGGCTGGAACGGAAGCGACAGGACGATCGCATCCCTGATTGCCGTTTCAAGATCCACGTGGTCGTCTTGAACCTGGAAATCAGTCGCTTCGTCCCCAGAATACCCGAAGAGCTCTTGAAACTCGACTTCGAGGGGGCGTGTCAGGTCCATGAGGCACCGGCTGCACTGACCGTCGTACGTCGCGGCGATGTCCGCGCTGACGAGGATCCCCTCATGAACCGATTCGAGACGGACGTCGACGTCGACGTCGCTGCCGGCATCGATCCATGCCAGCCCCTCGCCCCACTTCTCGGGCGCCGGGACCGTCAACTCGAATTCCCGCATCTCCCCCGGTGCCCGGACGATGTCCCGGACGGGGAGGACGAAGGGACCACTCACACGCTTTCTGACCACGGTCGTCCATCGTACGCGTGACGGAGACCGCGCGGGCCGCATCAGTCAGCGCGGGCCGCCCTCGAGGAAACGAGCGACCGGACCCGGCACGAAGGGCGACACGTCGCCGCCGAGCGAGGAGACTTGACGCACGAGCGAACTGGACACCAGCGCATGCGCCGGATCCGGCAGGAGGAAGACCGTCTCGATGTGAGCGAGATGACGGTTCACGATGGCCATCGGCGTTTCATATGCGACGTCCACCTGCGATCGGATCCCCTTCACGAGCACGCCGGCGCCGACATCGGTCGCGTAATCGACGAGGAGTCCGACACTCCACGAGGCGACGACGACATCACCCTGGATGCCGCTCTCCTCGACCGACTGCTCCAGGAGCGCGAGGCGCTGCGCGATCGGCAGCATCGCCTCCTTGCCGGGATTGTGAACGACGAGGACGTGCAGCTGGTCGTACAGGGCCGCGGCTCGCCGGATCACATCGAGATGCCCGAGCGTCGGCGGGTCGAAGGAGCCCGGGACAACGGCGATCCGGTTGTTCATGCCGTCGAGCCTAACGACACCGAGCCCGCCGCACCCGCGTCAGTTCTTCCCTAGCGCGGCGCGTTCACGCTGACTGACGCGCCCGGCGATCGCGGCGGCGAGCCCCGGAGCCCCGTCGAGAGCCGGGTCTTCGGCGAGCAGACGCTCCGCCTCCGCGCGAGCAGTGGCGATGAGGTCCGCATCCGCCACGACTCGCAGGAGCCGCAAAGAGGAGCGCACGCCGGACTGCGCATCACCGAGCACGTCCCCCTCCCCGCGCAGATCGAGATCGACCTCCGCCAGTTCGAAGCCGTCGGTCGTCGCTGCCACGGCCTCGACGCGCTGCCGCGCCGGCGTGAACGGGTCGGCCTCTGTCACGAGCAGACAGAGCCCGGGCACGGAGCCGCGGCCGACGCGGCCGCGGAGCTGATGCAGCTGGGACACACCGAACCGGTCGGCTTCGAGGATCACCATCGTCGAGGCGTTGGGGACGTCGACGCCGACTTCGACCACCGTCGTCGCCACGAGGACATCGATGTCTCCGCGGGCGAACGCCTGCATGACGGCATCCTTCTCGTCACCGGGCATCTTCCCGTGGAGGATCTCGACCCGGATGTCACGGAAGTCCGGGTGCCCCGCCAACAGCGCCGCCGCCTGGACGACGCCCCACCGGGTGCGGCCCGGTTCCTCGGTCTCGAGCGATTCCTCGTCCGCGGTATCGGTGGCGGCGTCGATCGCCGGACACACCACGAATGCCTGCCTGCCGAGTCGCACCTCCTCCGCGACCCGCTCCCACACGCGAGCGAACCAGGCGGGTTTCTCACCCACCGGGGCGACGAAGCTCGATATCCCGGCCCGACCGCCCGGCATCGTGCGGATGGTCGACACGTCGAGGTCGCCGAACACCGTCATGGCCACGGTCCGCGGGATCGGGGTGGCAGTGAGGACGAGAACGTGCGGCGAGCTGCCCTTCGCACGGAGGGTCTCGCGCTGATCGACGCCGAAGCGATGCTGCTCGTCGACGACGACGAGTCCCAGGTCGGCGAACGTCGTGGATTCGCTCAGCAACGCGTGCGTTCCCACGACGATGCGAGATTGTCCGGATGCCACTCGCAGAGCCGCGCGGCGGCGCTCAGCCGCGCCCAGTTGCCCGGTGAGAAGCGTGGGCATCAGCTCCGGCGCGAGCTCGGGGCCCAGCATCCGAGCCATGGACCTGACGTGCTGCGCCGCGAGGACCTCGGTGGGCGCGATGAGCGCGGACTGGCCGCCGGACTGAGCGACCTGCAGCATCGCTCGCAGCGCGACGAGAGTCTTACCCGAACCGACCTCACCCTGCACGAGCCGGTTCATCGGCCACGCCGCCACGAGGTCGGCGGCGATGCGCTCGCCCACGCTCACCTGGTCGGGGGTGCGCTCGAACGGCAGAGCCGCGTCGAAGCGGGCCAGGAGATCACCGGGCGGCCGTGCGGTCGCCGACATCATCCGGACGAACTGCCGCTGCTGCAGGAGCGCCGCCTGCAGGACGAACGCCTCGTGCATCCGGAGCGTCTCCCGCGCCGGGCCGATCTGGTCGAAGGACTCCGGATCATGGATGAGGGTGAGCGCGGTTCGGGCGTCGAGGAGGCCTTGGGCGGCGCGGAAATCGTCCGGCAGGGGCTCCGGGACACCGGTAACGGCCGGGAGGACCAGATCCACGCACTTCTTGACCTGCCAGCTCGAGAAGGTGCTCGTTGCCGGGTAGATCGGGATCGGGCGATTTCGCCACGCCTCCGCGGTGAGCCGGGCTGTCCCCTCGTCGTCGAAGAGCTGGTAATCGGGATGAGTGAGCTGCTTCTGGCCCCGGTACTCCCCCACCTTGCCCGAGAAGATGCCCTGCCTGCCGGCGGTGAGCTCCTTCACTCGCCACCCCTGACCGAAGAACGTGAGCGACATGCTGCCTTCGCCATCGCCGATGACGACCTCGAGGAGCTCTCCGCGGCGGCCACGCATCGGCCTCGTCGACGCTGAGCGGACCTCGGCCACGATCGTCACGAGTTCACCGACCGGCAGCGCGGCGATCGGTGTCAGCTCCCCGCGATTGGCGTACCGACGGGGGTAGTGCCCCAAGAGCTCTCCCACGGTCGCCATGTGGAAGGCGCGCTTCAGCCCCTTGGACAGACTCTCGCCGACCGCCTCGTGCAGGGGCGTGTCGAGTGCAAACGAGGGCATGCGACGAGTCTACGAGCGACCGCCGACGCCGATATCGTGTGGGGGTGACGAGGATCATCGCCGGCGACGCCGGATCCCTGCCGCTGGCCGTGCCGAACGCAGGCACGCGCCCGACGAGCGAACGCGTGCGCGAGTCGCTGTTCGGCGCGCTGGAATCCGCCGATCTGATCGGGGGCGCGGCCGTCCTGGACCTCTTCGCGGGATCGGGCGCGCTCGGCCTGGAGGCCGTGAGTCGCGGCGCGGCGTCGGCCGACCTCGTCGAGCGGGCGCCGCAGGCGGCATCCGTCATCGAACGGAACGTCCGTGCCGTCGCACGGAGCCTCCCGGGTCGACGCCTGACGGTTCACCGTTCCGCCGCGGATGCGTTCCTCCGCGCCGGTGGTCCATCGTTCGACCTCGCGTTCGTGGACCCGCCGTATGACATGACGGATGCCGACGTCTCGACGACGCTCGCCCTCCTCACGCCGCGGCTGAGCGCCGGAGCAGTGGTCATCGTCGAACGAGCCACCCGATCGGGTGAGCCGGATCTGCCGACAGGGCTCGAGGTCGACCGTGCGAAGAAGTACGGCGACACCACACTCTGGTGGGTGCGCCTGCGGGACATCGGGAACCCGGCTCAGCCGAGCGCCGAGTCCCAGTCGGTGTAGGGATCCCACCCGCCGCGGACGGCCGGGACGGCGCCCCTGACGAGCACGGCGGCTCCTCCCTGCTCGGTCACCCGACCGATGACGTCGAACCCCGGCGGGGCGGCTCCCGCCGGGAAGCACGCGAGCAACGCATGGTCCTCGCCGCCAGAGAGCGCGTAGGCGTCGAGATCGGCGTCGATCGAGATCGTCACGCCCGACGCGTCAGCCATCCTGGAGGCGTCGAGAAGGAGACCGTCGGAGACGTCCATGAGCGCCGTCGCGCCCGCCCGAGCGGCGACCACGCCGAGTTCCACCGGCGGGCGAGGGCGCAACTGCGCGTCGACATCGTCCCGTTCGGCGGCAGACAGCTCCTCATCGTCGACCGGCACCGGAATGCCCTCGGCATCCCGGAACCGCTCCAAGAGGATGCGCAAGCCCCGAGCCGCCCCGCCCAACCGGCCCGCGACCGCGACGTCGTCACCAACACGCGCGCCGGATCGGCGGACAGGTTCGACCCCGTCGAGCACGCCCAGCGCGGTCACCGCGACGGTGAGCGTGTCGGACACGGTGAGATCGCCCCCTTCGACAGCGCAGCCCGGCGCGAGTTGGGCGAGGGCGTCCCGGAATCCGGTTGCCAGAGCGTCGACGAACGCCGCCGGCAGCGATTCCGGCAGCGCCAAGGCGACGAGGAGGGCCGTGGGCCGCGCGCCCATCGCGGCGACGTCGGCGACGTTCACCGCGGCGGATTTGAACCCGAGGTCGTAGGGGGACGTCCAGGCCAGTCGGAAGTCCGGCCCGTGAACCAGCGTGTCGGTCGTGGCGACGACCCGCCCTCCGGGGACCGCCAGAACAGCCGCATCATCGCCGGGGCCGATCTCGGCACGCGATGCTGAACCGAGCACACGGAGGATCCGGGCCAGGAGGTCCGCCTCGGACACGTCGCACACACGGAGCTCACCCATGCGTCCACGGTAGCCTGGAGCGATGCCCCGAACCCGCTCGTCCGCCGCGCTCGCTCTGCTCGTGGCGGGGGTCGCGGTCTTGACCGGGTGCTCGGGAACCGTCGCGACGGACACCCCTCCGCAGGCCGACGATCCGCGCTGCGCGCAGGTCATGGTGCGCCTCCCCGACACTTTCGAGGATCAGCAGCGGCGCTGGACGGACGCACAGTCGACGGCCGCGTGGGGTGAGCCGACCAAGGTCCAATTCGCCTGCGGGGTGCAGCCGCTCGGGCCGACGACGCTCCCGTGCTTCACGGTCGACGGCGTCGACTGGGTCGTGGACGACTCGGAGGCGCCGATCTACCGGATCACGACCTACGGCCGGGAACCCGCAGCGCAGCTCATCCTGGACTACGACGCGGTCTCGTCGAGCGGTCCCGTTTCCGCACTCAGCCGACTCATCACGAAGCGGTTCGACACGACGGCTAAGTGCGTGGCGCCGACCGAGACGCAGCCCTGACCGGGATCAGCGCGCGAGCTCGATGAGTTCCGTGATGAGGTCCGGGTAGCTGAGGCCGCTCTGGATCCAGCACGTCGGGAACATCGAGATGGGCGTGAAGCCCGGCATCGTGTTCACCTCGTTCACGAAGAACTCCGACCCCGTGTAGAAGAAGTCGACACGCGAGAGTCCCTGACCTCCGACCGCCTCGAACGCTCGTGCGGCGATGCGCTGCATCTCGCGGAGTTCGCCGTCGTGCAGGTGCGCCGGGCAGACGAGGTCGATGCCCGGGGCTCCGAGATACTTGGCCTCGAAGTCGTAGAAGTCGCGACCGCTGACGACGATCTCGCCCGCGACGCTGACGCGGGGGTCCGCGCCGTCGCGGCCCTGCAGGACACCGCACTCCACCTCGCGACCCGAGACGGCCTGCTCGACGAGGACGCTCGCGTCTTCGTGGAAAGCGGTGTCGAGAGCGGCATCCAACTCGCCCCACTCCGAGACCTTCGACACGCCGACGCTGGAGCCCGCGCGGGCGGGCTTCACGAAGACGGGCAGACCGAGGGCGTGGATGCGGCGACGCCACAGGTCGTCATCGCGCTCGAGGGCACCGCGGGTGACCGTCACCCACGGGACCACCGGCACGCCGGCGGCACGGAGGACGCTCTTGGTGGTGTGCTTGTCCATGCCGATCGCGGACATGAGCAGTCCCGCCCCGACGTACGGGAGATCGAGCAGTTCGAGGAACCCCTGGACGGTGCCGTCCTCGCCGAAACGACCGTGGAGGATGGGGAAGACCACATCGATGTCGCCGAGGGTCTCGACGGTTCCGTCCGGATGACGAACCGAGATGGCGCGCGTTGCGGTGGAGTCCGGCCAGACGATGCGCGTGCCGTTGTCGACGACCTCGGGAAGCCGCTCGGGGTTCAGCGCGAACTTGTCGGGGTCGTCCTCCTCGAGGACGAAAGCGCCCTCTCGGGTGATGCCGACGGGGATGACCCGGTAGCGCTCACGATCGATCGCGCGAAGCACCCCGCCCGCCGTGGCGGAACTGATCGAGTGCTCGCTGGAACGCCCGCCGAAGAGCAGAACCACTACCGCCTGAACCATTCTGAGTCCTCTCCTCCGTGGGCTCATCGTCATCCGTCGTCAGGTGCGGAGCGATGTCACGGGGATTCATTGTGCCGTCGAGCACCATCTTGACCTGCTCGACGATGGGCATCTGGATGCCGGCTGCCCTCGCCAACTGGAGAACGGGGGCGACCGAGGCGAGACCTTCGGCCGTCTGGTCCATCTGCTTCACGACCTCGGTGAAGCTGTAGCCCTGTCCCAACAGGCGGCCGGCGGTGTTGTTGCGGCTGAGGGGGGATTGGCACGTCGCGATCAGGTCGCCGAGACCGGCGAGCCCCTGCAACGTCTCTGGCTGCGCGCCCTGGGCGACCGCGAAGTCCGTCATCTCCACGAGCCCGCGCGTGATGATGGACGCCTTCGTGTTCTCGCCGTACCCCACGCCGTCGACGATCCCGATCGCGACGGCGATGAGGTTCTTCAGCACGCCGCCGAACTCGGTGCCGATGACGTCGGTGTTGACGAACGTGCGGAAGTACCCGTTCCGCGCGATGCGGGCGACGGCTTCGGCGGTCTCCTGGCTGGATGACGAGATGACGGCTGCTGTGGGCTGCTGCCGCGCGATCTCCAGAGCGAGGTTGGGGCCCGAGGCCACGGCGATGCGTGCAGGGTCGCAGCGCAGTTCCTCTTCGAGGACCTGACTCATGCGGAGCCCGGTTTTCTTCTCCACACCCTTCATGAGGGAGACGATCGGCACATCGCTGTTCCCGAGCAACGGGCGGACGCCCTTGAGGTTCTGCCGCAGGGCCTGGCTGGAGATCGCGATGTAGACCTGGGTGGCCCCGTCCAGTGCCTCCGCGAGATGGTGGGTGGCCGACAGCCCGCGGGGCAGGTTGATGCCCGGGAGGTACTGCGTGTTGCGCTTGCCCTCTCGGATCTCGTGCGCGAGCTCCGCGCGACGAGCCCACATCATGACGTCTGCGCCGCCATCCGCGAGGACCTTGCCGAAGGTCGTTCCCCAACTTCCGGACCCGAGCACCGCGACGCGGGGGGCGGCGACGTCGCGGCGCGGCGATTCCCTAGGAGTCAAGACGGCCCGTCTCGTTCTGGCCGTGCTTGGCGGGGTTCCACCGCTCCGCAGGAGGCTCCTCGCCGCGAAGGCGACCGAGGAGGACCGAGATGTCGCGCATGACGGCATCCGTCGCGGCGGTGAGGGTGGCGGGTGTGGTGTCCGTGAATCCCGTCAGATCGACCGGAGGACCGACGAGGACGCGCACGCGACGGCGGGGCGGCCAGAGCCGCAGCCGGCCGTACCGCGGCAGGATCTCCTGCACGCCCCAGGTCGCCACCGGAATGACCGGCAGCGTCTGGTCTGCGGCGAGGGCGAGGCGGACCGCGCCCGTCTTGCCGCGCATCGGCCATATGTCGGGATCGCGGGTGAGCGAGCCCTCCGGGTAGACGATGACCCCGCGCTGCGCGGCGACCAGCGCGTTCGACTGTGCAAGCGTCTGCGTCGCCGCCGCAGAGTTCGATGCTCTCGCGACGGGAATCATCCCGGTCGCGCGCAGGAGGGCTCCCAGGACCGGGACCTTGAACAGGCTCTCCTTCGCCATGAACCGGGGAGCCCGCCCCATGCGCCAGGTCGCGACCGCGATGATCACGGGGTCGAACTCGCTGTAATGATTCGGCGCCAGGACGTAGGGTCCCTCGAGAGGGAGGTTCTCGGCGCCTTCTATCTCGATCTTCGCGAACCACCCCGTGACCGGGACGACGATCATGGCGGCGGGCCAGAACACGCTGGGACGCGTCTTCTCGGCCGACGCGCGGCGACGAGGACTCACCGAAGTCACTCCGTGACGTCGAAGTCGGCGCCGAGATCCGTGAGCTTCTCGAGGAACTTCTCGTAGCCCCGGCGGATGATCCCGATGTTGCGGACGGTCGACTCGCCCTCAGCCGCCAGGGCCGCGATCACGTACGAGTACCCGCCCCGCAGGTCCGGAACGACGACGTCGGCGCCATGGAGGGGAGTCGGGCCGTTGATGACAGCGGCCTGCTCGAGGGCGCGGCGGGGGACACGGCGGTCGGAGCTCGCGATGCCGTCGGGGTGCACGATGATGTCGGCGCCCATCTGGACCAGCGCACGGGTGAAGCCGAGACGATTCTCGTACACGGTTTCGTGGACGACCGACTCGCCCTCCGCCTGCGTGAGAGCGACGATCAGCGGCTGCTGCCAGTCGGTCATGAACCCGGGGTGCACGTCGGTCTCGACCATGACGGGCTTGAGCGGCCCGCCGCGACGGAAGCGGATGCCGTCCTCGGCGATGTCGAAGTCGCCGCCGACTTTGCGGAAGACGTTGAGGAAGGTCAGCATCTCCTGCTGCTTCGCTCCCCCGACGAAGATGTCGCCGTCGGTGGCCAGCGCAGCGGCAGCCCACGAGGCGGCCTCGTTGCGGTCGAAGATGGCGCGGTGGTCGTAGCCGCGGAGCGACTCGACACCTTCGATGAAGATCACCCGGTTGGGCTCGTAGGAGATGATCGCGCCCATCTTCTGGAGAACCGCGATCAGGTCCATGATCTCGGGTTCTATCGCCGCGTTTCGCAGCTCCGTCGTCCCCTTAGCGCGGACGGCCGTCAGCAGCACTTGCTCGGTCGCGCCGACGCTCGGGTAGGGAAGCTCGATGTTGGCCCCGTGAAGGCCGCCGGGCGCCGACAGCCGGATGCCGCTGGGCAGCTTGTCGACGATGGCTCCGAACGACCGGAGGGCGTCGAGGTGGAAGTCGATGGGCCGGTCACCGATGCGGCATCCGCCGAGATCGGGGATGAACGCCTGGCCGAGCAGGTGCAGCAGGGGTCCGCAGAAGAGGATCGGGATGCGGGAGGCACCTGCGTGCGCATCGATCTCCTCCATGTGCGCTGAGACGGCGCCGCTCGGATCGAGCCGCAGCACGCCGTCCTCGAGGTCCTCGACGCGGACGCCGTGGACCTCGAGGAGTGATCGGACGACGTGGACGTCGCTGATGTCCGGCACATCCCGGAGGATGCTCGCGGTCTCACCCAGAAGGGCGGCGACCATCGCCTTCGTGGCGAGGTTCTTCGCCCCCTTCACCTCGACCCGGCCTCGCAGCGGTCGCCCGCCGCGGATCCGGAGCGTCTGACCGGCACTACCGCCGCTGGCGGGGGTCGACGCGGAGTCGCTGAGAAGTGTGTTCATGGGTGGGACCTCATTACTGGTGTCGAGGAAGCGTGGTCCGGCCCCGTCGTGCGGGGCGCTGGCCGATCAGCGGACGGGGAGCGTCCGCGGCCGCCACGCCTCGCGGCGCGCCTCGAACTGCGCGATCTGTTCTTCGCTGCGCAGCGTGAGCCCGATGTCGTCGAGCCCTTCGAGAAGCCGCCACCTAGTGTAATCGTCGATGTCGAACGAGGCCTGGAGGTCGCCGACCGCCACCGTGCGTGTCTCGAGGTCCACGGTGATGTCGCGGCCCGGGTCGGCCTCGAGAGCCGCCCAGATGGCCTCCAGCACCTCCTCGGTGACGACCCCGGTCACGAGGCCCTGCTTGCCGGAGTTGCCACGGAAGATGTCGGCGAACTTCGTGCTGAGGACGACACGGAATCCGTAGTCGCGAAGAGCCCAGACGGCGTGCTCACGACTCGACCCCGTCCCGAAATCCGGGCCGGCGACGAGGACGGACCCATCGCGGTAAGCATCCTGGTTGAGGACGAATCCGGGGTCCTGGCGCCAGTTCGCGAAGAGCGCATCCTCGAACCCCGTCTTCGTGACGCGCTTGAGGTAGACGGCGGGGATGATCTGGTCCGTGTCGACCGCCGAGCGCTTCAGGGGCACGCCGACGCCGGTGTGGCGGGTGAACTTCTCCATGTCAGGCCTCCGTCAGGGTCAGGGCATCGAGATCGCTGGGGCTCGCGAGGCGACCGAGGACGGCCGTCGCGGCAGCCACCAGCGGTGACACGAGGTGGGTACGACCGCCCTTTCCTTGGCGGCCCTCGAAGTTACGGTTGCTGGTCGAGGCGCACCGCTCGCCCGGGGCGAGCTGGTCGGGGTTCATTCCGAGGCACATTGAACAACCGGCGAAGCGCCACTCCGCTCCGAAGTCGGTGAAGACCTTGTCGAGCCCTTCGGCCTCGGCCTCGAGGCGCACCCGGGCGGAGCCCGGGACCACCATCACCCGAACGCCCGGGGCCTTCGCCCGGCCCTGCACGATCGACGCGAACTGACGGAGGTCCTCGATGCGGCTGTTCGTGCACGAGCCCATGAAGACGGCATCCACCGCCACGTCCTTCAACGCCGTGCCCGGCGCGAGGTCCATGTACTCGAGCGCCCGCTCGGCCGCTGCACGTTCGTTGGGATCGGTCATCTGCGCAGGGTCCGGGATGACGCCGCTCAGCGAGACGCCTTGGCCGGGATTCGTGCCCCACGTGACGAAAGGCTCGAGCTCGTCGGCGTCGAGGAACACCTCGGCGTCGTAGACGGCCCCCTCGTCGGAGGGCAGCGTCCGCCAGTAGGCGACTGCTTCGTCCCAATCGGCTCCCCGGGGGGCGTGCGGCTTGTCCTTGACGTAGGCGAACGTCGTCTCGTCCGGCGCGATCATGCCGGCTCGGGCACCCGCCTCGATCGACATGTTGCAGATCGTCATGCGCCCCTCCATCGACAGGGAGCGGATGGCGGAGCCGCGGAACTCGAGCACGTAACCCTGCCCGCCGTTGGCGCCGATCTTGGCGATGATCGCCAGGATGATGTCTTTCGCGCTCACGCCGGGCTTCAGTGTGCCCTCGACGGTGATCGCCATCGTCTTGAAGGGCTTGAGGGGCAGGGTCTGCGTCGCGAGGACGTGCTCGACCTCGCTCGTCCCGATACCGAACGCCATCGCGCCGAACGCGCCGTGGGTGGAGGTGTGCGAGTCGCCGCAGACGACCGTGATGCCCGGCATCGTCAGACCCAGCTGCGGTCCCACGACGTGGACGATGCCCTGCTCCTTGTCGCCCAGCGAGTGCAGGCGGACGCCGAACTCCTCGGCGTTGCGCCGAAGGGTCTCGATCTGGGTGCGGCTCGTGAGGTCGGCGATCGGCTTGTCGATCTCGAGCGTCGGCGTGTTGTGGTCCTCCGTCGCGATCGTGAGGTCGAGACGGCGGACCGGCCGCCCCTCAGCGCGGAGGCCGTCGAAGGCCTGCGGACTCGTCACCTCGTGCACGAGGTGGAGGTCGATGTAGATGAGGTCGGGGCTGCCGTCCTCACCCTTCACGACGAGGTGGTCGTCCCACACCTTCTCGGCGAGGGTCCGGGGACGGTCGGGAATCGTGCTCATGATGTCTCCTGATGTCGGATGGCGCCCGCGACAGCCTCCGCGACGAGAGGGGGCTCAGAAGGAGGTCTCGTCGCGGCCGATAAGGAGTCGAGCGGTCCGCACGGCGTCAGACTACCACCGGGGCGGCGACGCCAGCGCGAGGGCGACCCGCCGTGGTCTCAACGAGGCGCTTCCCCGTCCGACGGGTGCGGGTCGACGGTGCGAGGCGTGCCCTGTTCCTCGGCGACGTCCTCCGCATGACGTACCGGCGTCGGTCCCGTCGCCGGTACCGGCTCCCGCAATCCCTCCCGGCGCGCGGCCACCAGGCTGGCGATCGTCGCGACCGCCATCGAGCCGACGATCACGCCCAGTGACACCCACGTCGAGATCTCGGGTGCCCACTCGACGTGCTCGCCGCCGTTGATGAACGGGAGCTCGTTCTCGTGCATCGCGTGCAGGACGAGCTTCACGCCGATGAAGGCGAGGATGAACGCGATCCCGAAGTGCAGGTACTTCAGACGGTCCAGCAGCCCGCCGAGGAGGAAGTACAGCTGGCGGAGACCCATGAGCGCGAAGATGTTCGCGGTGAAGACGATGAAGGCGCTCTGCGTGATGCCGAAGATCGCCGGGATCGAGTCGATCGCGAACAAGAGGTCGGTCATGCCGAGAGCCGCGAACACGATGATCATCGGTGTGAAGATCTTCTTGCCGTCGATGACGGTGCGCACCTTCGCACCGTCGTACTCCTCGCTGACCTTCATCCGGCGTCGCAGGAGCCGGACGAGGAAACTCTCCTTCTTCTCCTCGTCCTCGTCGTCGTCACCGTCGAAGGCCTGCTTCCAGGCGGTGTAGATGAGGAAAGCACCGAAGAGGTAGAAGACCCAGCTGAACTGCTCGATGATGGCGGCGCCGAGAAGGATGAAGATGCCGCGGAGGATCAGGGCGATGATGATGCCGACCATGAGCACCTTCTGCTGCGCCGCGCGGGGCACCGAGAACTGACTCATGATCAAGACGAAGACGAACAGGTTGTCGATGGACAGGCTGTACTCGGTGAGCCAGCCGGCCACGAACTGACCCGCGTACTCGCCGTTCGTGACGACCAGCATCAGCAGCGCGAAGAGCAACGCGAGCCCGACGTAGAAGACGACCCAGAGAGTCGATTCCTTCGTCGATGGAACGTGCGGGCGCTTGATGATCAGCAGCAGGTCGGCGACGAGGATGAGCGTCAGACCGACGAGCGAGCCGACCTCGAACCAGAGGGGGAGCTCCATGGGGGCCTTTCGTGCGGGGGCGACCCTAAGAGTACCTTTCGAGGTGTCTGAGACGATCCCGGCAGTGGCGACACTCCCCCATCGACAGAACGAACGAGGATGCCATGGCCGACGCGCCCGCGAGGAGTGATGCGGACCTGGTGGCAGCCGCCGCGCGCGGCGACCAGCAGGCCTTCCGGGAGCTCTATCGCGCGTACGCGCGTCCGGTCTACTGGCTCGCCCACGGGCTCCTCGGAGACACATCCGATGCGGAGGACGTCATGCAGGAGACCTTCCTGGTCGCGTGGCGGCGTCTGCCGACACTCGACCTCATCAGTGATTCGCTTCTGCCCTGGCTCGTCACGATCTGCCGGTTCCAGAGCGCGAACCGGATGCGGCGGCAGCGCCGCGACCGCCTGAATACGGCGGCCGCAGCGGATGAGATGATCCCCGCCACGGTCGACGTGGAGGACCAGGTCATCGGGTCGGCGCTCGCCGAACGCGTCGTCGCCGAACTCGGGACGCTCTCACCGTTGGACCAGCAGATCTTCCGCCTCTGCGCGACGGAGGGATATGCCTACGCCGCGGCCGCGGAGGAGCTGGGCATCTCTCACGCCGTGGTCCGCAACCGACTCTCGCGCGTCCGCACACGACTGCGGACCGCCCTGGGGACGGAGGGATCATGACCAGGGACGACATTGTCCTGCCCACCCTGACCCGGACACGGCAGGACGAGATCGAACGGGCGTTGTTCGATGAGATCGCCGAGGCCGGACGCCCTCCTCGCGAGACCCCGGGGGGTGGCCGTCGACGCGCTTGGGCGTATGCCGGGGCGGCGGCGGCCGTCATCGTGGTCGCCGGATTCATCGGGCCGGCCGTCGTCGGTGGTGTGGGAACCGATGGTGCCGGCTCGCTGGCGGGCGGTGCCGCCTCCGAGGAGTCGATGACACGTCCGGATGGGGGCGGCAGCGAGATGAGCGGCGGGCTCCACGACCTCGAGGACTCCGACGCCGCAGTGACACGCGTCGGCGAGCGAGCCGTTGCGGCTCGCGCCGAGTCGCGCCTCGAAGTCGATGATCCTTCGGGCGCTGCCGATGAGATCGCCGCCAGGGCCCAGGCATCCGGAGGCTACGTCGAGTCCCTGAACGTCAACGATGCGGCGACGGGAGAGACGGCGGAATCGGCGGACGCCCGCCTCACGGTTCGCGTCCCCGCGTCGGGCCTCGCGGACTTCCTGCGGGACCTCGATGACCTCGGTACCGTCCGGGCGACGGACATCTCACGGGAGGACGTCACGGCCGAGACGACGGATCTACGTGCCCGGGCCACCGCACTCGAGACATCCGTCGAGCGGCTCAGGGGGTTGATCGCGGATGCCGCGACCACAGCGGACGTGCTCGCGGCCGAGGATGCCCTCGCCCAGCGACAGGCGGACCTCGATTCGCTGCGGGCGCAGGAGAAGGCCCTCTCGGACGACGTGGCGCTCTCGAGTGCGACGATCACGCTCTCTCGCCCCGGTCAGAAGGTGTCCGCGGAACCGGAGGGTTTCGGCGACGGACTCGCCACCGGGTGGAATGCGCTCCTCGTGACCCTCAACGGCGTCGTGATCGGGCTGGGCTTCCTTCTCCCCTGGCTCGCCATCGTCGCCGTCGTCATCGTCGTCGTCCGTGCGGTGCGGCGCGGACGACGGAACCGACGCGCGAGGGTCGCGACCGAGGCGGACTGAGGGGCCGCCGCAACGACGAAACCCCCGACCTGATGGTCGGGGGTTTCATCATCTGTGTGACCCCAGCGGGATTCGAACCCGCGTTACCGCCGTGAGAGGGCGGCGTACTAGGCCGCTATACGATGGGGCCGTACTTTTCGTTCCCTCCCTGCGGAGGCAACCGTTCAATTATGCACGACGTTCACAGTCGTGCAAAATCGGTGCGCCCTTGCCAACGCCTGCGCGTCCTGAGTTGATTGGATGCATGCGCGTTACGAAGCACGAACATGCCTGCCTCCGCCTCGACAGCGAGGGTAAAACCCTCCTCATCGACCCGGGGTCGTTCACCCTCCCCCTCGACGATCTCGGTAACCTCGTCGGCCTCGTGATCACTCATGAGCACCCCGACCACTGGACACCCGCGCAACTCGACGCCATCCGGTCACAGGCGCCGGCGGTGCCGGTGTTCGGGCCTGCCGGGGTCGCTGCTGCGGCATCCGATTACGACGTCACGACCGTGAGCGTCGGGGACGAACCCGACCTCGGCCCGTTCCGGATGCGGTTCTTCGGCGGCACGCACGCCGTGATCCACGAGTCGATCCCGGTCATCGACAACCTGGGCGTGCTCGTCAACGACGAGTTCTACTACCCCGGCGATTCGTACGCCGTGCCCGAAGGCGTCGAGGTCGGCCTTCTCGCGGCCCCCGTCGGGGCTCCCTGGTTGAAGATCGGCGAGGCGATCGACTACGTGCTCGCGGTGAAACCCCGTCGTGCGTTCGGCACCCACGACATGACCCTGTCGCGCGCGGGCCTCGCGATGCATCGCGACCGCCTCAGGTGGGCGACCGAGCAGAACGGCGGCGAATTCGTCGAGCTCGAGCCCGGTCAGTCCACCGACCTCTGATCGCACCGGCGGAAATGACGGATGCCGCGGGGCTCTCACTCCGCGGCATCCGTCATTCAGGGGGATCGAGACTCACTCGGCGTCGTGATCCGTCTCGATGAAGGCGACGAGCTTGTCGAGCGCCTCGTCGGCGCCCTCGCCCTCGGCCTTGAGCGTCACGACCGTGCCCTGCGTCGCGCCCAGCCCCATGAGGGTGAGGATGCTGCCGGCGTTCTGATCGGGACCACCGGGAACGGCGATCGTGACGGGCACTCCCGTCTCCTTGACCGCCTGCACGAAGAGCTTGGCGGGGCGGGCGTGCAGTCCGGAGCTGCTCGCGACGGTTGCGGTCCGTTCGGCCATCTGGGGTTCCTCCTTGAGTCGGTATGACGAGACTATGCCGTGACGGCGACGGCGGGCACGTCGGCCTCGATGGGGCGACGGCGCACGTAGCGCTTGAGCAGAACGACCGAGACGGCGCTCACGACGGTGCCGACAGCGATCGACAGCAGCCACAGCCAGAAGTTGTCGATGGCGAAGAAGACGAAGACACCGCCGTGCGGAGCGCGCGAAGTGATTCCGAAGAACATCGACAGCGCGCCGGTCACCGCGCCACCGAGCATCGCCGAGGGGATGACGCGGAAGACGTCGGCCGCGGCGAACGGGATGGCACCCTCCGAGATGAACGCGGCGCCGAGCAGCCACGCCGCCTTGCCGTTCTCACGCTCGGGAGCCGTGAAGAGCTTGCGCCCGAGGACGGTCGAGGCGAGCGCCATGGCGAGGGGCGGGACCATTCCGGCCGCCATGACGGCCGCCATGATCTGCAGGTAGCGCTCGTCTCCGGCGATGCCCTGCGCGAGGTTCGCCGTGGCGAAGCCGTACGCGACCTTGTTGAGCGGCCCGCCGAGGTCGAAGCACATCATGAGCCCGAGGATGACGCCGAGCAGGATCACACCGGCGCCCGAGAGTCCGGACAACCAGTCGTTGAGGAGCTTCGTGAGCGCGGCGATCGGGCCGCCGAACACGAACAGCAGCAGCCCCGACGCGAAGATCGAGCCGAGCAGCGGGATGATGACGACCGGCATGAGGCCGCGCAGCCAGCGCGGGACCGACAGTCGGTTGAGCCACCACGCCGCGAGACCGGCGAGCAGGCCGCCGACGATGGCGCCGATGAAGCCCGCACCCATGAAGGTGGCCGCGGCACCGGCGACGAAACCGGGGGCGATGCCCGGGCGGTCCGCGAGCCCGTACGCGATGTAGCCGGCCAGCGCCGGCACGAGGAAGCCGAAGGACAGCTGACCGATCTGGAATGCCGCCGCACCGAGGTAGTAGTCGAGACCTTCGGGCGGCAGGTTCCACAGGGTGAAGTTCTGCAGCGTGAAGATCGCGTTGTTGACAGTGTTCCCGTCTGCGGTGTTCGCGATCTTGTACCCGGCGAGAGCGAAACCAAGCGCGATCAGCAGACCGCCGCCGGCCACGAACGGGATCATGTAGCTCACCCCGGTGAGCAGGGCACGGCGGATCGCGCCACCGAGCGAGGTCGGCGTGGCTTCGCTCGCCACCGCGGCACCGGAGGCTGCGGGAACGCGCGGCGCGTTCGGATTCTTCGCCGCGGCGACGGCTTCACGGACCATCTGGGCGGGCTGCTCGATGCCGCGCTTCACACCGGAGCGGACCACGGGCTTGCCGGCGAACCGCGCCTGCTCACGGACGTCGACATCGACGGCGAAGATGACGGCGTCCGCCTCGTCGATGATCCGCTGGTCGAGGGCCTTGTAGCCGCTCGAGCCCTGCGGCTCGACGGTGAGGTCGACGCCCTCCTTCTGACCGGTCGCGGTGAGGGCGTCCGCCGCCATGAAGGTGTGCGCGATGCCTGTGGCGCAGGCGGTGACGGCGACGATGCGTGCCGGGCGGCCGTCGATCATGAGGGCGTCGTCCGTGGCCGACGCGGACGGCGCCGCCCCGCGGGCCTCGGCGCGGGACGCGGGTGCCGGTGCATCGGCTGCCGCGGGGGCCGGGGCGTCCGAGATCGCATCGCGCACGATGGCGACCACCTCGTCGGCTGTCGTGGCAGCGCGAAGACCAGCGGTGAAGTCGTCGCGCATGAGGCTGCGCGCGAGCTTCGACAACACGGCGAGGTGTTCCTCGGCCGCGGTGTCGGGAGCCGCGATGAGGAAGACGAGGTCGGCCCCGCCGTCCTCGGCGCCGAAGTCGACTCCCGGGTTCAGCCGCGCGAAGGCGAGCGACGCCTGAGTGACCGCAGCACTCTTCGCATGCGGGATGGCGATGCCGCCGGGAAGGCCGGTCTCGTCCTTCTCCTCCCGGGCCCAGGCGTCGTCGGCCAGGCGGGCACCGTCGGTGGCCCTCCCCTGCGCCGCGACGCGATGCGCGAGCGCGTCGATGACGGCGCGCTTGTCGGCGCCGAGCGGCTCGTCGATACTGACGAGTTCCGCGGTGATGATCTCAGTCACGGTGACCTCCAGTGGTCGGGTTGTCCTGCTGCAGGAGTCGTCGCACCGGCACGTCACCGGTCGACAGGTCGTTCGGGGTCGGGGGTTGCGTGCCGGGGAGCGACGCAGCGGCGGATCCGTATCGGATGCCGGAGCGCAACCGATCCTCGGGTGCAGCACCGGCGGTTTCGGCGAGGAGGTATCCGGCGAGCGAACTGTCGCCTGCACCGACGGTGCTTCGGACCCGCGTGGGCGGTGGCGTCCCGTGCCAGCACCCGTCAGCGGTCACGAGTACGGCTCCGTCGCCGCCGAGGGTGACGAGCGCTGCGCCGACCGCGCCCGGGACGAGGTCCCCCGCGATCGCGGCGACGGCCTCGGGGAGGCTGAGCGCGGCATCCAGGTCGCGTCCGGCCAGTTCCGCGAGCTCCTCGTCGTTCGGCTTGATGAGATCGGGACGCCCCGAAGCGACAGCCGCCGCCAGAGCGGGACCGGACGTGTCGACGGCGATCCGCGGCGCGGACGCACCCCATGCGGACCTGACGGACTCGATGACGGTGACGTAGTAATCCTCGCGAAGTCCCGGGGCGAGGGAGCCCGCGAGCACCAGCCATTCCGCCCCCTCGGATGCGGCGACCACGGCGGCGGTGAGGGCCGCGGCATCCGCTTCGGTGAGCATCGCGCCCGGAAGGTTGAGTTTCGTGGTGGTGCCGACGTCGTCGGCGATCGTGATGTTGGCGCGGGTGGCGCCGTCATGCGGCACGGTCTGCACCGGGATGCCGGTCGCGTTCAGGGCTCCGGCGAAGGGATCCGTCGGATCCAGCGGAAGGACCGCGAGAGTCGGACGGCCGGCGGCCGCAACGACGCGGGCGACATTGATTCCCTTTCCGCCGGCGTCCTCGCGCGCTCCGAGGGCGGCTTGGACGTCGCCGATGCGCAGGGGCGCCCCCAGGGAGACGGTGCGGTCGAGCGACGGATTCGTGGTCAGCGTGACGATCATGCGACGAGCACCTCCACGTCGGCCTCGCGGAGCGCGTCAGCGAGAACACCGTCGGGCGTCGCATCGGTCAGGAGCACATCCACGTCCGAGAGCGACGCGAACGAGACGAGGAGTTCCGCATCGAACTTGTCGCCATCGGCGACCACGACGATCCGCCGCGCGGATGCGACGATCGCGCGCTTGACGGCCGCCTCGTCGGGGTCCGGCGTGCTGAGTCCGAACCCGGCAGCGACGCCGTTGGTGCCGATGAAAGCGATGTCCGGGCGTAGGCGGGTGATGGCCTCCACCGTCTGCGCGCCGACGGCCGCGGCGGTGAGCCCGCGGACGCGCCCCCCGATCGCCGTCAAGCCGATCCCCTGCGCTCCCGCCAGGATGTGCGCGACCGACATCGAGTGCGTGACGACCTCGAGGTCACCGGCGGGATGCGGACCCGTGGCGAGGAGCTGCGCGATCGCACCGGTCGTGGTCCCGGCGTCCAGATACAGGGCGCCGTCGAGGTCCGAGCCGAGAAGATCGACCGCAGCGCGGGCGATGGACTGCTTGGAGCCGCTGCGCTGCGAGGCACGCTCGGCGACGGAGGCTTCCGCGGTGCTGGCGCGAGCACGGTGCACCGCTCCCCCGTGGACGCGCCGAACGACCCCCGCCCGTTCGAGGGCGGCGAGATCGCGACGCACGGTTTCGCTCGTGACGCTGAAGCGGTCGGCGAGGTCCATGACGGCGACGCGGCCGTCGCTCGCGATCAGCCGCTCGATCTGCTGCTGGCGCTCCGTTGCGTACATGTGGTCCTCCTCGAACAAGTCCACACGTTACAACAGAAACCAACACGAAACAAGAACGGGATATAGACCGACGCCCCCGGCCTAAAACCGGGGGCGTCGTTCGCTACTCGGTGGCTCAGGCCTCACTCATGGCGAGGACTTCCCGCTGACCACGGGCCGCGAGCGCGGCGGCACGAGCGGCGATGCGACGCTCCTGCTCAGCCTGACCGGCGTCGATGGTCTCCTGGTCGAGCGGAACGCTCTCGACGGTGTTCACGCCGTTGTACTTCTCCATGTAGGCGTCGAGCTCGGGGCCCGACTCCCACGAGGTGATGAGGCAGTACCGGGGAGCGTCACCCGGGTGGTACGCGGCGTGCCAGAGGCGCTGCGTGTCGATGACGAGCTGCGCGCCCGCCGGCAACGCGATGCGCGTCTCGCCGTTCGGGTCGGTGCGGTTGTCGCGCAGGACGAAGAAGCTGTCCTTGTCGTCGGTGAGGTTGAAGAAGCTGCGGACGACCCACCCGGTTCCGTCGGGGTTCAGACGGTTGTTGTCGTCCTGGTGCAGGTTGTACAGCGCATCGGCGTAGGTGTTCGGCTGCAGCTCGATGATGCGGCAGCGACCGACGTTCGAGCCGGGCTCGAGGGCGCGCTCGGTGAGAGTGGGAGCCTTCTCGGTCTGAGACGGGATCCAGACGCCGTCCTTGTCGGTGCGCGGCGGCTGGTGGTTCCAGAACCCGTTGCACTCGATCTCACCCTTCGCCGACGCGAGCGGCGCGAACCGGGTGTCGCCGGAGGACTTCCAGTCGACGTACTCGATGTCGAGCCATTCCTTGGGATCGATTTCCTTGCCGTACATGTCGAGGACGACGTAGCCGGTCTCCTCGAGCAGAGCACTCTTGATGTAACCCATGCGGATCAACCTTTCTGTCGGGCGAGCGAAGTTTTTACAGGCCCGACTTAGGTCAGCCTACCTAGCGGCTCTGAGACCGTCAGTAGACTCGACCGGGAAAATTCGAGGAGCGATTCGAGGAACATGAGCAGCGCCACGAACGTCGATGCAACCGCCGTCAACACGATCGATTGGCTCTCCGCCTCGGACACCACGATCGTCGTTCCGGTGTACCAGCGGCAGTACCGGTGGGACATCGGAGGGTGCGAGCAGCTGCTCGGCGACATCCGCGCCGTCGCCGCCAGCGACGATGGACAGACGCACTTCATCGGGTCGATTCTCTCCACCGCGAGCACCTCGGCCGACGAAGACGCGCACCTCGTCCTGATCGACGGACAGCAGCGCGTGACGACTCTGATGCTGCTGATCGCCGCTCTCCACCACACCCTCCGCGAGGACGATCCGGAGCTCGCGACCGAGCTCGAAGCCGTCCTCGTGCGTCGTGACGACCCCCTCCGGACGAAGCTCCGTCCGCACCGGGCGTGGGCGGACGTCTTCGAGAGCGTGGTCCTCGATCGTCGCTCTCCCGCCGACGCGGGCCGCGCGTCGCGGTTCGACGACAATTACGCGTTCTTCCGGAGCCAGATCCGCCCCGATGAAGCCGCGGCGATCTGGCGCGGTCTGCGCAAGCTCGAGCATGTATCGATCACCCTGGGCGCGGACGCCAACGCGCAGCAGATCTTCGAGAGCCTCAACTCGACCGGTGAGCCTCTCCGCGACCACGAACTCATCCACAACTACGTCCTCATGGGACTCTCGCACTCCGAGCAGAGCGAGATCGAGAACGAATACTGGCTCCCGCTCGAAGCGAACACCGGTGAGCAGATCGGGGCCTTCTGGCGGGACTATCTCGTGATGCTGACCGGCCGCGAAGTGCTCGTCGAAGGCGAGCGCGGTGTCTACGACGCGTTCCGGCACGAGTTCCCCCGCCTCGACCGCGAGACCCTCCTCGCGAACGCGACGCAGTGGCGGGAGCTGTCGGAGATCTACCGTCTTCTTCTGGAACCGGCGACGGCGACCGACCCCGTCATCGCCCGTCACTTCGCCGCCATCAACGTCCTCGGTCGCGGCATGTACCCGATCGCGATGCGGCTGTACCGCGACCACCTGCACGCCGAGCTCTCGGCATCCGATCTCTCGCTCGCCCTGACCCACGTCGAATCGCTGCTGCTGCGCCGGACGGTGGTCGGCCTGCCGATCGACCGCCTCGTCGCTCGGTTCTGCCGCGCGGCGGACGACGGCATGGACGCCCTGACACTGGCCATCGCTCGCATCACGCCCTCCGATGAGCGGACCCGGGTCGGACTCCGATACGGAGAACTGCCTCACGCGGGGTTCGTGCTCGCGCGTTTGGCGGGTGTCGACGCAGACGAGGACCTCGTCGTCGATCACGTCCTGCCCGCCGCACCGTCGGACGACTGGACCGGTGATGGGTCGCGTCGATGGGCGGATCTCAGCGACGATGAGCAGAACGCCCACCGGGCGCTGGTTCACACCCTCGGCAATGCGACGCTCCTCGAGGTGGACCTGGCTGATCGGGTCTTCGACGCGTCGTTCGCTCAGAAGCGCAGGGCGTACGCCACCAGCTCGGTCGCCCTCACCCGGGAGATCGCCGATGCCGAGACGTGGTCGACGCCGCAGATCGCGGCTCGCACCGAGCGACTGACCGCACGATTCATGGATGCCTGGCGTCGACCCGCTGTCGTGGGCATCGACGACGACAACCTGACGCCGATCCTCGACGCCAAGAAGCGTCGCGGATGGCCTCGCGGCTGGCAGCGGGAGTTCGACTACGTCGAGTACCGCGGCGAGCACTGGGACGTCCGGGACGTCCGATACCTCTTCAATCGCGTCTTCGCACGGTTGTGGGCGGACTCGCGCCAGAGCGTCGTCGACTACAGCGAGCGCCAGGGCGGTCCGGTGTACCCCGCGATGGCGTGGAACGGCCAGTGGGACCGGCTGGGCGACGGTCAGTACCTCTACCTCGGGTGGGACTCGAAGTACATGCTCTCCGCTGTGCAGGGAGTGCTCGAAGAAGCCGGCTGGGCGTCGGAGGTCTTCGTCAAGTACTCCTACATCGGCGACGCGATGCGCTGATCCGCATCGCCATGGCGCGATAGGTTGGGGCCATGCATGCGAGCCAACGCCAGCCCCGACCCGGGGCGGCGATCGAGAGAAAGGCTCGCATCCATGATGCGCTCACCCCTGTGCAGGCTGCTGTTCCGGCTCTTCGGACATCGCGTCTGCTGTCATCTCCCTGAATGGACCGCGCACGTCGGGCGCCCCTGGCGGCCCGTCGGCGAGGAACCCTGGAACCTCTACAACATCCTCTGGCGCATGCAGCAGTGGGTCTGCACGGGCATCGAGTGAGCCCGCGCACCTGATGCGCTGAGGATCAGTCGCCGTCGGCTCCGCCGTCCCCCTCGGGGGCGGCGGGGTCGACGGGGATCTCGATCCAGGTCGCCGTCGTGGGCGTCATGGACGAGAGGTCCGGCGTCCAACCGGCGACCACCGGACCCTCGCCGAGACGGTCGATCGGGTTCGTCGGCTCCAGCGGCTCGGACGGGAGTCCGCCCCATTCCGACGGTTCTTCGGGTCGCTGCGTGAAGAGTCCCATGGGACCATTGTGCGCCTGCGCGGCGAGCCGCGACAGCTCTCGCAGGAAAAGCAAAACCCCCGCCGGAGCGGGGGTTTTTCATCTTGCTGGGGTACCTGGACTCGAACCAAGAACAACGGAACCAGAAACCGCCGTGTTGCCAATTACACCATACCCCACTGGATCCGGCCGGAACCGTTCCGAGGGTCAAGCTTAGCCCACGGCGCGGTCCCGGCCAAACCGGGGCATCAGCCGCGTGTCGCCCGCAGCTTCTCGAGACGCGCGATCGACACGTCCTTGCCCAGGAGCTCCATCGACTCGAACAGCGGCGGCGACACACGACGGCCGCTGAGCGCGACACGGGCAGGCCCGTACGCCACACGGGGCTTCAGGCCCATCCCGTCGATGAGCGAGCCCGCCAGAGCTGCCTGGATCGCCTCAGCGTGGAACGCGTCGGCGGACACGCCCTCGAGAGCCTCGATCGACGCGGCGAGGACCTCGGCAGCGTTGGCGGGCAGCCCCTTCAGAGCGTCCTCGTCGTAGGTCTCGACGTCACGGAAGAGGAAGCCGAGCAGCCCAGGCGCCTCGCCGAGCATCTGCATACGCTCCTGGACGAGCGGTGCGGCCTTGGCGAGCATCTCGCGCTGCACGTCGGTGGGGGGTGTGCTGACGACGCCGGCACCGACCAGGTACGGGACCAGACGCGACGCGAAGTCGTCGGGCTCCAGCATCCGGATGTGGTCGCCGTTGATCGACTCGGCCTTCTTCTGGTCGAAGCGGGCCGGGTTGGGATTGACGTTCACGATGTCGAACGCCTCGATCAGCTCCTGCCGCGTGAACACGTCACGGTCGGAGGCGATGGACCAGCCGAGGAGCGAGAGGTAGTTGAGCAGCCCCTCGTGGATGAAGCCCTTCTCGCGCTGCAGGAAGAGGTCGGCCTTGGGGTCGCGCTTGGAGAGTTTCTTGGTGCCCTCCTCCCCCAGCACGAGTGGCATGTGCGCGAAGCGCGGCACGAAGCCCGTCACGCCGGCGTCGATCAGTGCGCCGTAGAGGGCGAGCTGGCGCGCCGTGGAGGGCATGAGATCCTCGCCCCGGAGGACATGGGTGATCCCCATGAGCGCATCGTCGACCGGGTTGGTGAACGTGTAGAGCGGGATGCCACCGGCGCGGACTACCACGAAGTCGGGGAACGACCCGGCGGGGAAGGTGACCTCGCCGCGGATGAGGTCGACGTAGGTCACGTCCTCCTCGGGCACGCGCAGGCGCCACGCCGGCTCGCGTCCCTCGGCGCGGAAGGCGGCCTTCTGCTCGTCGGTGAGGGTGCGGTCGTAGTTGTCGTAGCCGAGCTGCTTCGCTCGCCCCGCCGCAGCGTTGCGAGCGTCGATCTCCTCAGCGGTCGAGTACGACTCGTAGACGGCGCCGCTGGCGATCAGCTTGTCGAGCACCTCGCGGTAGATCTCGTGACGCTGCGACTGGCGGTACGGCTCGTGCGGTCCGCCCTTCTCCACGCCCTCGTCCCAGTCGATCTCGAGCCAGGTGAGCGCGTCGACGAGCTGACGGTAGCTCTCCTCGCTGTCGCGTGCCGCGTCGGTGTCCTCGACGCGGAAGATCATCTTGCCTCCGGTGTGCCGCGCGTAGGCCCAGTTGAACAGGGCGGTGCGGACCATCCCGACGTGCGGGAGGCCGGTCGGCGAGGGGCAGAAGCGGACGCGGACGTCCGAGCCGGAAGCGGTCGTGGTGAGGGGGTGCGGTGCAGTCGACATCACCGTCCAGTCTACGGCCGCGCCCTCGACCGCCCCGCTCGGTCAGCGACGCGCGTAGGGAGAGAGCACGGTGATCGCGATGACGACCGCGAGAGCGACGAGCGCGAGCCCGCCGTACCCGATGAGACTGAGGATGCCGCCGGCCAGCACGGACCCGACGGCCGCCGACAGCGTCATCGCCGTGTCGCTGCGCCCCTGCCGGCGGGGCCGGAGCTCGGTGGGCGTGGCCTCGGTCAGCAGAGCCGCGCCGCCCACTGTCGCGGCGCTCCACCCGAGCCCGAGGAGCAGCAGAGCGATGAGCACCGCGGTGGGCGAGTTCGGAGCGATCGCCGCGGTGACGAGCGACGCGGCGAGGATCGCCTGTCCGAGGAGGATCGTCTGCAGCCGACCCCAGCGATCCGCGAGGATGCCGAAGACCGGCGACAGGCCGTACATCCCGAACACGTGCAGCGCGATGGTGACGCCGACGATCGTGGTCACGTTCCGGGGGTCGAGGTGCGCCAGGTGGACGGGGGTCATGGCCATGACCGACGCCATCGTCACGTGCGAGCCGGCCACGGCGAACACCGCGTAGCGGGCCACGATCGGTCGGTCCACTTCCACGACGCGGGTCGCACCGGCATCCCTCGTGCGAGCGAGCTGCTGCGCGACCTTCAGGGGGTCGGGCCGGAGGGCGACGAGGTAGAGGATGAGGGCGAGCGTCTGCGCGACGATCGAGAACGCGTACGAGCCGGTGAGGGGCGGCATCCCGAGCCACTGACCGACCGCCTCGCCGGGCGTCAGCATGAGCGGGCCGACGACTCCGCCCACGGTCGTCGCCCACACCACGGTGCCGAGGTCGCGTCCGCGACGCGCCTGACCCGAGAGGTCGGTCGCCGCGAACCGCGACTGCAGGTTGCCCGCATTGCCGGCACCGATGAGGATGACGCCGACGAGGAGCAACGGGAAGAGGCGGAGCGCCGCCGCGGTGATGACGACCGCGATCCCGACGAGGGCCAGCAGGTTGCCGAGGGTCAGCGCACGCCGTCGCCCCTGCGCCGAGGCGAGTCGTGCGAGCGGGATCGCGCACAGGGCGGCACCGAGGGTGACGGATGCCGTCGCGAACCCCGACAGCGACTCCTCACCCGACAGGTCGGCCGCCAGCAGCGCCCCCAGTGAGACCGTCGAGCCGAAGGCGACGCCGCCGAGTACCTGGCCTGCGGCGAGGACGCCGACCGTCCGCCGCTGGATGAGGGCGACGTCGGGCGTCGAGAGGGTGAGATCTGCCCCGTCAGGCATTCCGCGCCGTGTTGCGCAGGATGCCGAGACCCGTGATCTCGACCTCGAGCACGTCACCGGCGTGGAACTCGCCGATCCCCGCCGGCGTGCCCGTGAGGATCACATCGCCCGGGAGGAGCGTGAAGGCCGCCGACGCGTAGGCGATGATGTCGGGCACGGAGTGCACCATGTCGGAGATCGGACCGTCCTGACGGACCTCGCCGTTCACCCGGGAGACGATGCGCGCGCCGCCGTCGAGGTCGAACTCGGTCTCGATGATCGGACCCAGCGGGCAGAAGGTGTCGAAGCCCTTGGCACGCGACCATTGACCGTCGGAGCGCTGCAGGTCGCGCGCCGTGATGTCGTTGCCGATCGTGTAGCCGAAGACGTAGTCGAGGGCCTTCTCAGCGGGGACGTTCTTGGCGACGCGGCCGATGACCACCGCGAGCTCGCCCTCGTAATCGGTGCGCTCGGACTGCGGCGGGCGGACGACGGCGTCATCGGGACCGATGACCGACGTGTTCGGCTTCAGGAACAGCAGCGGTTCGCCGGGGGCCTCGCCGCCCATCTCGGCGGCGTGGTCCCGGTAGTTCTTGCCGACGCAGACCACCTTGGAGCGTGGGATGGACGGGGCGAGGAGGGTGATCTCGGCGAGGGGGATCCGCTCCCCCGTCGTCTCGAACCCGGCGAACATCGGGTCACCGGCGAGCTCGACGACCTCCTTCTCGTCGATGATCCCGTAACGGATGGCCTCGTTGCGGCGGTAACGGACGATGCGCACGGCTCAGCCGTCCAGCCGCGTCAGCCAGCCGTGCACGTCTTCGGCGCGACCGTACTGGATGTCGGTGAGGTGCTGACGGAGCTCGAGCGCGAGAGTGCCCGTGGGCTGCACATCCTCGAATCCGGACGCCTTCAGCGCTCCGATCGGGGTGACGACGGCGGCGGTTCCGCACGCGAACACCTCGACGATGTCACCCGAGGCAACGCCCTCGCGCCAATCGGTCAGCGAGACGGGACGGCGCTCGACGCGGTGCCCGCGGTCCTCCGCGAGCTGCAGGATCGAGTTGCGGGTGATGCCGGCGAGGATCGACTCCGACTCGGGCGTCACGAGCGTCCCGTCCTTCATGACGAACACGACGTTCATGCCGCCGAGTTCTTCGACGTTGCCGTCCTCGTCCAGGAACACGACCTGGTCGCAGCCCTTCTCGTAGGCCTCGGCCTGAGGCAGGAGGCTCGCGGCGTAGTTGCCGCCGGTCTTCGCCGCTCCCGTGCCGCCCTTGCCGGCACGCGCGTAGTCCTCGCTCAGCCAGATCTTGACGGGGGTGACACCGCCCTTGAAGTAGGCGCCCGCGGGGCTGGCGATCACGTAGTAGGCGACCTTCTCGGCCGGGCGAACCCCGAGGAAGGCCTCCTTGGCGAACATGAACGGACGCAGGTACAGGCTCTGGTCGTCACCGGACGGAACCCAGGCGCCGTCGACGGCGATCAGCTCGCGGAGCGACTGCAGGAAATACTCGGCGGGGAGTTCGGGCAGAGCCATCCGTCGCGCCGACCGCTGCAGGCGGGCGGCGTTCTCGTCGGGCCGGAACGTGTGGATGGAGCCGTCCGCGTGGCGGTACGCCTTGATGCCCTCGAAGATCTCCTGGCCGTAATGCAGCACCGCGGCGGCCGGCGACAGCGAGATGGGTCCGTAGGGCGAGACGCGCGGGCGGTGCCAGCCGCCCTTCGACGACCAGCAGATGTCGACCATGTGGTCGGTGAAGTTCGTGCCGAACCCGGGGTTCGCGAGGATCTCCTCGCGGGCGGACGGCGATGCCGCAGCCAGATTCTTCGTCACCGAGAAGGTGAGCGGGGCGGCGGTCGAGTCGGTGAGGGTCATGTCATTCCTGTTCCTCGCGCGGTGTCTGCGCGACGCGCATCCAGTCAGATTACGCCCGGAGGCGTGCGGTGATGGCGTCGCCGACCTGCGCGGTCGTGCGGGTGGAGCCGTCCCTCGCCTCGATGTCCTCTCGGGCCGCGCGGGTGACGCGCTGGGCCTCGTCGCTCAGCCCGAGGTGCTCGAGCAGGAGGGCGACGGAGAGGATCGCGGCGGTGGGATCGGCGATCTGCTGTCCGGCGATGTCGGGCGCGGAACCATGCACGGGCTCGAACATCGACGGGAACGCGCCGTCGGGGTTGATGTTCCCCGAAGCGGCGAGGCCGATGCCTCCGGTGACGGCGCCGGCCAAGTCGGTCAGGATGTCGCCGAAGAGGTTGTCGGTGACGATCACATCGAAGCGGCCCGGGTTCGTGACCAGGAAGATCGTCGCCGCGTCGACGTGCAGGTAGTCTACGGCGACGCCGGGATGCTCCTGCGCGACCTCGTCGACGATCCGCTTCCACATCCCGCCCGCGTGGACCAGCACGTTCGTCTTGTGGACGAGGGTGAGCTTGCTGCGACGCTTCTCGGCCTGCGCGAACGCGAACCGGACGACCCGTTCGATCCCGAAGGCCGTGTTGACCGACGTCTCGTTCGCGATCTCGTACGGGGTCCCCGTGCGGATGGAGCCGCCGTTGCCGACGTACGGGCCCTCGGTGCCCTCGCGGACGACGACGAAATCGATGTCCCCGGGGTTCGCGAGCGGTCCGGATGCTCCCGGGTACAGCACCGACGGCCGCAGGTTGACGTAATGATCGAGTGCGAAGCGCAGCTTCAGGAGAAGGCCCCGCTCGATGTTCGCGTCCTTCAGACGCGGGTCCCCCGGCATCCCGCCGACGGCGCCGAGAAGGATCGCATCGTGCGATTCGATGGCGGCGAGGTCTTCGTCTGTGAGGGTGTCGCCGGTTTCGAGGTAGCGCGCGGCGCCCAGCGAGAACCGGGTCTTCTCGAAAGCGACCTCGGCACCGTCCGTGACGGCGTCGAGCACCTTCTCCGCTTCTGCGACGACCTCCGGACCGATGCCGTCTCCGGGGATGACGGCCAGCTTCACGACGCGCGACATCGCTCTCCTCGTTGTCGGGGTGGACCGCGCGCCGTCAGTGCTCGACGTGCGCGGTGCGGGTCCCCTTCAGCGTAGTGGCCGCGATCACGGCGGCGCAGACGACCAGTGCGGCTCCGATGATCGAGGTCACGCCGACGCCGGCATCGAAGGCGGACGCCGCGGCATCCACGACGCGCTGACCGAGCCCTGCGGGAAGCTCCTCCGCCACGGTGACCGCGCCGCCCAGCGTCTCACGGGCGGCGTCCGCCGCACCGGCCGGCACCCCGTCGGGCAGGACAATCCCGGAACGGTAGAGCGCGGTGAGGATGCCGCCGAGCACCGCCGTGCCGAGAACGGCCCCGAGTTCGTAGGCCGTCTCGGACACGGCACTCGCCGCGCCTGCCTTGGCCGGCGGAGCCGTCGCCAGGATCAGCTCGTTCGACACGGTCTCGGCCGCACCGATGCCCAGGCCGAGCAGCCCGAAGGCCGCGATGAGCGTGCCGAGGGCGGCCGCATCCGTCGACACGGCGATGACGAGGTACGCAGCGACCGACAGCGCGAGTGCGACGGGCACGACCACCCGCGGCGAGACCCGGCGCGAGATCGGGACGACAGTGAGGCCCGAGATGATCATGAGCACGAGTCCCGGGACGAGGGCGAGACCCGCCTGGAGCGGGCTGAGGGCGACGATCAGCTGCAGATGCTGCGTGACGAAGTAGAGGAAGCCGACGAGGGCGACGACGCTCAGTAGGTTGACGAGTAGAGCCCCCGTGAAGGCCCCCTTTCCGAACAGCCGCATGTCGAGCATCGGGGCTTCCGAGCGCAGCTGACGGCGGACGAACACCCAGCCGAAGGCCAGTCCCGCGAGGACGAGGACGAGCGGGAGGGCGCCGGGACCGTGGACCGCGAACTCCTTGATCGCGTAGACGATCGGCACCATGGTTGCCATGCTGAGGGCGATGCTGACGGGGTCGACTCGGCCCGGCTTCGGGTCACGGCTCTCGGGGACGAGGATCGGGGCGAGGACGAGGAGCGGGATGAGGACGGGCACCGCGAGGAGGAACACCGACCCCCACGCGAAGTGCTCCAGCAGGAGCCCTCCGACGATGGGTCCGAGCGCGGAACCCGCCGAGAACATCGACGCCCACACTGCGATAGCGAGCCGGCGCTGGTCGCGGTCGGTGAAGATGCTGCGCAGGAGCGACATCGTCGAGGGCATGAGCATCGCACCGAACAGACCCATCGCCGCACGGGCGGCGATGAGGAGCTCGGCCGACGGGGCGAAGGCCGCGAGGGCGGAGATACCTGCGAAGCCGGTCGCTCCGATCATGAGCAGCCGGCGGCGTCCGAACCGGTCTCCGAGCGATCCCATCGTGACGAGGAGTCCTGCCAGGACGAGCGGATACACGTCGATAATCCACAGCTGCTGCGCGCTCGTGGGAGTGAGGTCGCGGGCGATCTCGGGCAGGGCGAAGCTCAGCACCGTGTTGTCGACGGACACCAGGAGCACCGGCAGCATGAGCACCGCAAGGGCTGCCCAGCCCCGCCATCCCTGTCGCACGCCTGCCGCGTCGGCGACGCGGATCTCTTCCGTCAAGGTCATGATTTATACACCGTCCAGCCGGTATAGTAACAGAGTCGGTCGTCGAGAGGGAAGAGTCGTGAGCAGACCACCACGGGCGCGAGAGAGCGTGCTGGACGCGTTCGAGGCCGCCTTGATCGACGGCGGTGCCCGCGGCGCGACGATGGATGCCGTCGCCGCAGCGGCGGGCGTCTCGAAGGGCGGTCTGCTCTACCACTACGCTTCGAAGGAAGCGCTCGAGTCGGCGCTCATCGAGCGGATGCGGCGCCTCGTCGACCTGGACGTGGAGGAGATGCTCCGCTCCCCCGACGGGATCGTGGCGGTGTTCGTCCGCACGTCCGTGCAGTCCGACACCCCGCTCGACCGCGCGATCGTCGCCACGTCACGCCTGGCGCAGACGGGCCACGACGCGGCATCCGTCGCCCTCCGTGACGCGCGACGCGTCTGGGAGGATGCGCTCCGTCCTCACACCCGCGACGAGAGCGCACTGCAGCTCGTCCTGCTCGTGAGCGACGGGCTCTACTTCAACAGCGCGCTCGCCACCCAGGGCGTCCCGGGACCCATCCCGCAGGGCGACGACCTCGACGCACTCATCGCGCTCGTCGAGCGCGCCGCGCGCTGACGCACTCCCCTGTCACGAACGACCGCCGCACGCGGCGTGATGCGACAGGGGAACGAGGGATGCCGGTGCGTCAGACCTCGGTGAGCTCGATCTGGCGGAACAGGTCGGCCTGTACCGAAGCGCGGAGCTCGTCGAGCATCGGCTCGGGGATCGGCGAATCGACGGTCAGGACCGACAGTGCGCGGCCGCTCGCGTCGGGCCGCGCGACCTGAAGCCCCGCGATGTTGATGCCCGCTTCGCCGAGCTTCTGACCGTAGATCGCGACGATGCCGGGCCGGTCGGCGTAGCGCATCACGACGTGGTAGCGGTTGATCGGCACCTCGACCTCGTAGCCGTTGATGCCGACGACCTTCGGCACCATGCGCGTGCCCGCCAGGGTGCCCTCCACGGTGAGCACCGTGCCGTCGGACAGCGTGCCGCGGAGGATCGTGATGTTCCGGTACAGCGGGCTCTCGGACTCGACGATCAGTCGGGTCTCGATGCCGCGCTGCTCGGCGAACAGCGGCGCGTTCACGTAGGAGACGTTCTCGCTCACGATGTTCGTGAATATGCCCTTCAGCGCCGCCAGGCGGTAGACGCTGACGTCGTAATCGGCGAGCTCGCCGCGCACCTCGATGTCGAGGCTCGTGAGGGCGCTGGGCGCGAGCCCCGTGAAGATCTGGCCCAGCTGCTCGACGAGCGCGATGCCGGGACGCACGAACGGGTCGATGACGCCACCGGCGACGTTCACGGCATCCGGGACCAGGTCGCCTTCGAGCGCGAGCTTGACCGACTTCGCGACCGAGACACCCGCCTTCTCCTGAGCCTCTTCGGTCGAGGCGCCCAGGTGGGGCGTGACGATGACGTTCGGCAGGGACAGCAGGGGGAACGCCGTGCCGTCCTCCTTCGGCGGCTCGCTCGTGAAGACATCGAGTCCTGCGCCGGCGATCTGGCCGGTGGTGAGCGCAGTGTGCAGCGCCTCTTCGTCGATGAGACCACCGCGGGCGACGTTCACGACGTAGGCGGTGTCCTTCATCATCTCGAACTGCGCCGCACCGATCATGCCGGTCGTCTCGGGCGTCTTCGGCATGTGGATCGTGACGAAGTCGCTGGTCGTCAGAAGCTCGTCGAGCCCGAGCAGCTGCACGCCCAACTGCTGCGCGCGTGTCGGGGTGACGTAGGGGTCGTACGCGACGACCGAGACCCCGAACGCCTGCAGTCGAGCGGCGATGAGGGCGCCGATGCGGCCGAGGCCGATGATGCCGACCGTCTTCTCGAACAGCTCGGTGCCCGTGAAGGACGAGCGCTTCCAGGCTCCCGTGGCGAGCGAGGCGTGCGCGGCGGGGATGTGACGCGCGAGGCTCAGAATGTGACCGACGGTGAGTTCGGCGGCCGAGATGATGTTGGAGGTCGGCGCATTGACGACCATGACGCCGGCGCTCGTAGCCGCCTTGATGTCGACGTTGTCGAGACCGACGCCGGCGCGCGCGATGACCTTGAGCGACGGAGCGGCGGCGATCGCCTCGGCATCCATCTTCGTGGCGGAGCGGATGAGGACGGCGTCCGCATCGGCGAGGGCCGGCAGGAGCGCGGCACGGTCGGCGCCGTCCACGGATCGGACGTCGAAATCGGGGCCCAGGGCCTCGATCGTGGCGGGAGAGAGTTCTTCGGCGATCAGGACGACAGGCTTGGGCACGGCAGACCTTCGGGTACGCGAGTGTGGATCGCCACGAGTCCGGTCGGGCTGGGACCGACGACGGTACGCGGCACGGCCAGCCTAGCGAATCGGACAGGACGGCCCCGACCGTGTGACGCCGATCACGACCCGAACAAGGAGCTCTGGCTACGAACAGCGAAAGTGAGAATGTTCAGCCAGAAGACGCCCGCCAGGCCAAGCCCGATAAGAAGAACCACGGCGAGGTGCAAGAGCGGCCGACCTCGCGCGATCACGACCCCCGCTATGAAAACAATGATGGGAAAAACGACCGCGAATAGCAGGATCGCCCAGCCAGCGCCGGTCAACCCCTCCACAGCAACTGCCTGAGCGATGAGGAAGGCGACAGCCGTCCACACGGCGTATGCGTAGAACAGACCGAAGAGGCCGGCAACGGTGGAGCGCAGCCACGAGGGAGATCGGCGTCCTGTAAAAGTCGTCGTCACGAGATCACACTCCACTCACGAAGGGCCAGGGCAGCAGCAGAAAGACGCCGGCCACGAGCCACACGAACCGCACCCAGCTCGCCGACGCTTGCGTCAGGAGCATGGTGCCGCCGAACCACAGCGCCGGAGCAGCGACGGCAAGCCACTGGGCAGGAACGACCGCGCTGGGTGCGAGGAACGGCGAGAGCACGAGAGCAGTTCTCGCCCCGCCGAGGATCCAACCCACCGTGTAGAGGAGGTAGATGCCCCCCAGAAGTCCGAGCGAGACCAGTGCGACGTTGCCGAGGGATGCTGGAGGCTCCGCCTCGCCGACCGGCTCGTCCTGCGCGGGCTCCGCCCCGGTGGCGGCCGGTTCACTCCCCTTGCCGACGGTCCGCCATCCGCTCGGCAGAGCCGCGTCGGCGCGCTCTGGACGGGGCGGTCGCGTCGGGGAATCGTCGCCTTCCCAGCGGAAGGCGTCCTCGTCGTCTCGGGGGTCGGAAGGCACCTCCCGAGTCTACCGACGCCGAAGGCCCGACCCCTTGTAAGGGTCGGGCCTCCGTGGCTCATGTCAAGCCGGTCCCGGCGGATGCGCCGAGGGCGGGATGCCGAGGGTCAGCGCGCGGCGGAGCCTTCGGTGTAGTCCGAGTCCTGCTGCTTCCACGCGAAGAGCGCGCGCAGGTCCTTGCCGACGGCCTCGATCGGGTGCGCGGCGGCCTTGGCACGAAGCTCCTGGAACTCCACGGCGCCGTTGTCCTGGTCGTCGATGAAGCGCTTGGCGAAGGCGCCCGACTGGATGTCGCCGAGGACGGCCTTCATGTTCTCCTTGACGCTCGGGTCGATGACGCGCGGGCCCGAGACGTAGTCGCCGTACTCGGCCGTGTCGGAGACCGACCAGCGCTGCTTGGCGATGCCGCCCTCCCACATGAGGTCGACGATGAGCTTCAGCTCGTGGAGCACCTCGAAGTAGGCGATCTCGGGCTGGTATCCGGCCTCGGACAGCGTCTCGAAGCCGTACTGCACGAGCTGCGACACTCCGCCGCAGAGGACGGCCTGCTCGCCGAACAGGTCGGTCTCGGTCTCTTCGGTGAAGGTCGTCTTGATGACGCCCGCACGGGTTCCGCCGATGGCCTTCGCGTACGAGAGCGCGACGCTCCAGGCCTGGCCCGAGGCGTCCTTCTCGACGGCGATGATGTCGGGGATGCCGCGGCCCGCGACGAACTCGCGGCGCACCGTGTGGCCGGGGGCCTTGGGGGCGACGAGGATGACGTCGACGTCGTCGGGGACCTCGATGTAGCCGAAGCGCACGTTGAAGCCGTGAGCGAAGGCGAGCGTCTTGCCCGCGGCGAGGTGCGGCTTGATCTCGTCGTTGAAGATGCCGCGCTGGTGCTGGTCGGGCGCGAGGATCATGATGAGGTCGGCCCACTCGGCGGCATCCGCGACGGACTTCACCTGGAAGCCGTCCTCCTCCGCCTTGGGAGCGGACTTCGAGCCGTCCTTGAGGGCGATGACGACCTCGACGCCGGAGTCGCGGAGGTTCTGGGCGTGGGCGTGGCCCTGCGAGCCGTACCCGACGATGGCGACCTTCTTGCCCTGGATGAGCGAGATGTCGGCGTCGGCGTCGTAGAGGATCTCAGCCATGTTCGTGTGTGTCTCCTTGTAGATGTCGGTAGAGAAGTGCTGGGGTCAGCCGCGCAGGACGCGCTCGGTGATGCTCTTGCCGCCGCGGCCGATGGCGACCATGCCGGACTGCGCGAGCTCCTTCACACCGAAGGGCTCGAGCGCCTTGAGGAACGCGTCGACCTTGCCGCGGTCACCGGTGACCTCCACCACGAGCGCGTCGGTGGCGTAGTCCACGACCGAGGCGCGGAAGAGGTTGACGACCTCGATGACGTTCGAGCGCGTCTGGTTGTCGGCGCGGACCTTCACGAGCATGTGCTCGCGCTGGACCGAGGTCGAGTAGTCGAGCTCGACGATCTTGATGACGTTCACCAGCTTGTTCAGCTGCTTCGTCACCTGCTCGAGCGGCAACTCCTCGACGTCGACGACCACCGTGATGCGGGAGAGCCCGGGCACCTCGGTGACGCCCACGGCGAGGGAGTCGATGTTGAAGCCGCGACGGGCGAACAGGCCCGCCACGCGGGTCAGCAGACCGGGCTTGTCCTCCACGAGGAGGCTCAGGACGTGCTTGCTCATCGTCAGTCCCCCTGCTCGAACGCCGGCGCGTGCTCTCGCGCGTACTGGATGTAGCTGTTGCTGACGCCCTGCGGCACCATCGGCCACACCATCGCATCGGCGCTCACGACGAAGTCGATCACGACGGGACGGTCGTTCGTCTCGAGCGCGGTCCGAATAGCGGCATCCACGTCCTCGGCTTTCTCGACGCGGATGCCGAGGCAGCCGTACGCCTCGGCGAGCTTCACGAAGTCCGGAATGCGGATGCTGTCGTGGCCCGTGTTGAGGTCGGTGTTCGAGTGGCGCCCGTCGTAGAACAGGGTCTGCCACTGGCGCACCATGCCGAGGGACGAGTTGTTGATGATCGCGACCTTGATCGGGATGTTGTTGATCGCGCAGGTCGCGAGCTCCTGATTGGTCATCTGGAAGCAGCCGTCGCCGTCGATCGCCCACACGGCGCGATCGGGCTGGGCGACCTTCGCGCCCATCGCGGCGGGAACCGCGTAGCCCATCGTCCCGGCGCCGCCGGAGTTGAGCCAGGCGTTGGGACGCTCGTACCCGATGAACTGCGCGGCCCACATCTGGTGCTGACCGACGCCCGAGGCGAAGACGCCTTCCGGTCCGGTGAGTTCGCCGATGCGCTGGATGACGTGCTGCGGTGACATCAGGCCGTCGGTCGTCGGCGCGTACCCGAGCGGGAACTCGGTGCGGAGCCCCTCGAGGTAGGACCACCACTCCGAGATGTCGGGCCCGTCGACGCCCGCGAAGGCTGCGTCGAGGTCGACGAGGACATCCTTCAGGTCGCCGACGATCGGTACGTCGGCCGTGCGGATCTTCGAGATCTCGGCGGGGTCGATGTCGACGTGGATGACCTTGGCGTCGGGGGCGAACAGTGCCGCCTTACCGGTGACCCGGTCGTCGAACCGCGCGCCGAGCGCGATGAGGAGGTCGGACTCCTGCAGGGCGAGGACGGCGGGGACCGTGCCGTGCATGCCCGGCATGCCCAGCTGCTGCGGGTGGGAGTCGGGGAACGCGCCGCGGGCCATGAGCGTCGTCACGACCGGCGCACCGGTCGCCTCTGCGAACCGACGGAGCTCCGCGGCGGCTCCGGCACGGACCACGCCGCCACCGACGTACAGCACCGGCTTCTTCGCTTCCGCGATCAGCTGCGCGGCAGCCTGGATCTGCTTGCCGTGCGCCTTGGTGACGGGGCGGTACCCGGGCAGGTCGACCTTCGGCGGCCAGACGAACGGCGCCTTGGCCTGCTGCGCATCTTTCGTGATGTCGACGAGGACAGGACCGGGGCGACCGGTCGAGGCGATCTCGAACGCCGCCGCGATGGCACCGGGGATCTCGGCAGGGTCCTTCACGAGGAAGGAGTGCTTCGTGATCGGCATCGTGATGCCCACGATGTCGGCCTCCTGGAAGGCATCCGTCCCCATCAGGGTCGAGTACACCTGCCCGGTGATGCAGACGATGGGCATCGAGTCCATGTACGCGTCCGCGATCGCGGTGACGAGGTTCGTGGCTCCCGGGCCCGACGTCGCGATGGCGACGCCGACACGACCGGATGCCGCGGCGTACCCCTCGGCGGCGTGACCGGCGCCCTGCTCGTGGCGGACCAGGATGTGACGCAGATCGGTGGAGTCCATCAGCGGGTCGTAGACCTCGATGATGGCGCCGCCGGGGAGCCCGAAGACGTCGGTGACGCCCAGGAGCTCCAGCGAGCGGACGACGGCCTGTGCTCCGGTGAGCAGAGGCGTGGACGCGCCTCCGGCCGGTGGCCGGGGCACAGCGGCGACGGTGTCAGAAGACATGAGAGAGACCTCTGTGGTGATGGATGACGAGTGTGTGGGGCCTAGCCCGTCGTCGCGCCCTCCGCAGCGGAGCGCACGAGCTTCGAGTACTTGGCCAACACGCCACGGGTATAGCGCGGGGGAAGGGGCTCCCAGCCCTCACGGCGGGAGTTCAGCTCGGCTTCGTCGACGAGTAGGTCGAGAGAACGAGCCGCGATATCGACCCGTATCAGATCACCATCGCGCACGAAGGCGATGGGACCAGCGTCCACCGCTTCGGGTGCTATGTGGCCGATGCACAGGCCGGTTGTGCCGCCTGAGAATCGTCCGTCCGTCAACAGTAGTACATCTTTTCCGAGGCCAGCGCCCTTGATGGCGGCGGTCACGGCGAGCATCTCGCGCATGCCGGGACCGCCCTTGGGGCCTTCGTAGCGGATGACGACGACGTCGCCCGCGGCGATGCGTCCCTCTTCGAGGGCGTCCATCGCGGCGCGCTCGCGCTCGAAGACCCGGGCGGGTCCCTCGAAGACGGCGGCGTCGAACCCGGCGGTCTTCACGACCGCGCCTTCGGGGGCCATCGACCCGTGGAGGATCGTGATCCCCCCGGTCGCGTGGATCGGGTCGTCGAATGTGTGGATGACGGTGCCGTCGATCGGGTCCGGGTCGAGGTCACTTAGGTTCTCGGCGAGGGTCTTACCGGTGACGGTGAGCGCATCGCCGTGCAGGAGGCCCTCATCGAGCATCGCCTTCATGATGACCGGGATGCCGCCGTGCCGGTCGACATCGTTCATGACGTACTTCCCGAACGGCTTCATGTCGGCGACGTGCGGGACCTTGTCGCCGATGCGGTTGAAGTCGTGGAGGGTCAGGTCGACCTCGGCTTCACGCGCGATGGCGAGCAGGTGCAGGACGACGTTCGTCGATCCGCCGAGCGCCATCGCCAGCGCGATCGCGTTCTCGAACGACTCCTTCGTGAGGATGTCTCGGGTCGTGATGCCCTGACGGAGCAGGTTCACGACGGCCTCGCCGGAGCGGTGCGCGAAGTAGTCGCGGCGGCGGTCGGCGGAGGGCGGGGCCGCGGAGCCGGGCAGGCTGAGGCCCAGAGCCTCGGCGACCGACGCCATCGTGTTCGCCGTGTACATCCCGCCGCACGCCCCTTCGCCGGGCGCGATCGCGCACTCGATGCGCTTGAGGTCGGCTTCGCTCATCTTGCCGGCAAGGCACGCTCCGACCGCCTCGAAGGAGTCGATGATCGTGACGTCCTTCTCGGTGCCGTCGCTGAGTTTGACCCAGCCCGGCGCGATCGAGCCGGCATAGAGGAAGACGCTGGAGAGGTCGAGGCGAGCCGAGGCCATCAGCATGCCGGGGATCGACTTGTCGCAACCGGCGAGCAGGACCGAGCCGTCGAGTCGCTCGGCCATCATGACGGTTTCGACGGAGTCCGCAATGACCTCACGACTGACGAGCGAGAAGTGCATGCCCTCGTGGCCCATCGAGATACCGTCGGAGACGGAGATGGTGCCGAACTGGAGCGGGTAGCCGCCACCGGCGTGCACGCCCTCTTTAGCACCCTGCGCAAGCCGGTCGAGGCTCAGATTGCACGGCGTGATCTCGTTCCAGCTCGAGGCGATGCCGATCTGGGGCTTGTCCCAGTCCTCATCGCCCATACCGACCGCACGGAGCATTCCGCGTGACGTGGTGGCTTCGATGCCGTCGGTCACCGCGCGACTGCGGGGCTTGATATCGATGTTCTCGTCGGTTGAGGGCATTCTCGAAGTCTATTGGTGTGCGGCGACGCGCTCGCGTGCGACAGTCGACAGCAAAGCGGCGAGTTCTTCGATGTCTCCCACACGAACGGATGCCGCCGTCTCCCCCGAGCCGACTCGGATGCCGAGATCCTCCGGTCCGAGGGAACGGAGGGCGTCCTCATCGGTGACGTCGTCACCGGCGAAGATGACCGCCGTGGCACCGACGACCTGGCGGAGGTGGGCCACCGCGGCATCCTTGCCCACATCGGTGAACGCGTACTCGACGATGCCGTGCCCCTGACGACGACGCCAGTGGGGCGCGCGATCCGCGACGAGGGCATCCGTCGAGGATCGCAGCCGCTCGGCGGATGCCCCATCGGAGACGGTGCGCAGGTGGACGCCGAACCCGAATGTCTTCGGCTCGATCCACGCTCCCGGTACGTCCCGGGCCAGTTCCTCCGCCTCCGCGCGCATCCGGTCGCGCAGAGCGGTATCGGCTGGGTCGAGCGCGGGAGCGGAACCCGACCCAGGGAGGAGATACTCCGCGCCGTGCGAGCCCGCGAGGAGGATCGGCGAGTCGTCGGTGTGCTCCGCGATAATGCGGAGGTCGCCCAACGAGCGGCCGGAGACGAACGCGACGACCGTCGCGGGGGCGGCCACGAGCGCCGTCACGGCAGCTCGGGCGGCCGGTGCCATTCGCGCTGTCATCGGTTCATCGACGAGGGGTGAGAGCGTGCCGTCGAAGTCGAGCGCGACGAGAAGCGTCTCGGTCCGCGTCACGGCCTCGAGGTCGGTCACGGGCGCGCCTCACGGGCGGTGCGCAGCTCCGAGAGGAACCGCTCTGACCATTTCGCGACGTCGTTCTCGCGGACCCGCCGTCGAAGCGCGCGCATACGGCGCTCCTTCTCTTTGTCGGGCATCTCGATCGCCTGCATGATGGCGTCCTTCAGCCCTGAGATGTCGTGCGGATTGACCTTGATGGCCTGAGTCAGCTCGTCCGCTGCGCCCGTGAACTCGCTGAGCACGAGAGCCCCTCCACCGTCGACGCGGCTCGCGACGTACTCCTTGGCAACCAGGTTCATGCCGTCTCGCAGGGCCGTGACCAGCATCACGTCCGCCGCGAGGAAGAGCGCGACCATCTCCTCGCGCGGGTACGAGTGATGCAGATACTGGATCGCGCTGTAACCGAGCTCGTCCGCGTCGCCGTTGATGCGGCCGACCGTCAGTTCGATCTCGTCGCGGAGCTCCATGTACGTCTGCACGCGCTCCCGACTGGGACTCGCGACCTGGACCAGGATGACGTCGTGCACCGAGAGGCGTCCGTCGGCCAGCAGCTCGCCGTACGCCTTCAGACGGTGACGGATCCCCTTCGTGTAATCGAGTCGATCGACACCGAGAAGGATCGCCTTCGGGTTGCCGAGGCTGGAGCGGATCTCCTCCGCGCGAGCTCTGATGTCGGGCCGCTTCGCGAGTTCCTCGTACTCCGCGGCGTCGATCGAGATCGGGTAGGCACGGGCGACGGCCGTGCGCACTCCCCCGTCCTCCGTCGGAACGGAGATGGCGCCGGCTTTCGTGTCGAACCCCAGCTGGCGACGCACCGCACGGGCGAAGTTGCCGGCATCCGCCACCCGCTGGAAGCCGATGACGTCAGCCCCGAGCAACCCCTCGAGGACCTGACGACGCCAGGGCAGTTGCGCGTACAGCCCGTATGCGGGGAACGGAATGTGGTGGAAGTATCCGATGGTCAGATCGGGACGGAGCTCGCGGAGGAGCTTCGGGACGAGCTGGAGCTGGTAGTCGTGGACCCAGACCGTAGCGCCCTCGGCGGCGTGGGTAGAGGCCGCCTCCGCGAATCGCTTGTTGACCCTGACGTAGGCGTCCCACCATGTCCGGTGATAGGTCGGGGCTGCGATCACGTCGTGATACAGCGGCCAGATCGTGTCGTTCGAGAAGCCCTCGTAGTAGAGCTGCATGTCATCAGCCGAGAGCGTGACCGGCACGAGCTGGAGGCCGTCGAACTCGAAGGGATCGAGCTCGACGCCCGGCTGGCCCGGCCACCCGACCCACGCGCCGTTGTTGGTGCGCATGACCGGATCGAGAGCCGTGACGAGCCCGCCGGGAGAGCGTCGCCATGGTTCGTTCTCATCATCGGTCCGGTCGACGGGAAGGCGGTTGGACACGACGACGAAGTCGGAAGCCAGAGTCACGATGTTCCTCTCGATGGATGACTTCAGGCTAACAACCGCCGCGGCATGCGTCCGGCGCAGTACCGTGGGTGGTATGCGCAAATACCTGTTCGGAACCGGACTGCTGTCAGCCCTCACCGGCGGTGTCACGCTGCTGCGGTCCGCGCGCAGCCCGGAACCTTTCACCTGGCGTACCGCCCTCGCGTGGCTCAGTTGGGGAATCACCCTCGCGCTCGCGGTCGGCTCCGTCGTCGACACTCGGCGTGCATCTCGGGGGAAGCTCATCCCGATGGACTCTCCGCGCGACGGCGAGAAGAAGAAGCTGCTGAAGCGCCGCCTCTCCCGCTGACGACGGGCGGATTCAGCGCGTCAGGATGAGCGCTTCACCCTGACCGCCTCCCCCGCACAGGCCCACCGCCGCGGTTCCGCGTCCCCGGCGCGCGAGCTCGTGCACCGCGTGGACGACCAGCCGCGCGCCGGAGGCGCCGATCGGGTGGCCGATCGCGATCCCACCGCCGTGGATGTTGACGATGTCATCGCCTATGCCGAGTTCCCGCTGAGACTGGGCCACGACCGCGCCGAAGGCCTCGTTGATCTCGACGACGTCCAGGTCGGATGCCGACAGCCCCTGCCGCTCGAGGGCGTGAGCGATTGCGCGGGCCGGCTGGGAGTGCAGCGAGCTGTCGGGTCCCGCCACCTGCCCTGCGGCGCCGATCACCCCGAGGACAGTCCATCTTTCTGCCTCGGCGCGGGATCGCGTCGTCACGACGACCGCGGCCGCGCCGTCCGAGATCGGCGAGGCGTTCCCCGCGGTGATGTCGCCGTCGGGTGAGAACGCCGGTCGCAGCCCCGCCAGGCTCTCCACCGTCGTATCGGGGCGGACACCCTCGTCGGCGCTGATCCGTCGCAGCTCACCCTTGCGCTGGGGAACCTCGACCGTCACGATCTCCGCGTCGAACACGCCCGCCTCGGCCGCGGCGGCCGCACGCTGGTGCGAGAGCGCCGCGACGGAGTCCTGCTCCCGCCTCGTCAGTCCGAGACCCGGGTTGCGCCGCTCGGTCGAGAGCCCCATAGAGATCCCCTCCGCGGCGTCGGTGAGTCCGTCGTGCGCCATGTGGTCGAGGACCTCGACCGAGCCGTACGTCCAGCCGTCGCGCGAACCCGTCAGAAGGTGCGGGGCACGGGACATCGACTCCATCCCGCCGGCGACGACGACCGCGGCATCCCCCGACGCGATCATGCGCTTGGCGTCGATCACCGCGGTGAGACCCGACAGGCAGACCTTGTTGACGGAGGATGCCGGGACGCCCCAGCCGATGCCGGCCCCGAGAGCCGCCTGCCGCGCCGGATTCTGACCCGAACCGGCAGGCAGGACCTGCCCCATGATCACCGCGTCGACCGCCGCGGGATCCACCCCACCGCGTTCGAGGGCTCCGCGGATCGCGAACGACCCGAGCTGCGGCGCCGAGAAGGACGACAGCGCGCCCTTCAACTTGCCCTGCGGGGTGCGGGCCGCACCGACGATGACGATCTCTTCGCTCATGACTCCACCTTCGCATCGGACACGATGAGGCCCGGCTCCGTCGCGTCGCGGACATCCTGCACGCTGACGCCGGGGGCGGTCTCCACCAGCACCAGACCCTCGCCCGTGACGTCGATCACGGCGAGGTCCGTGATGATGCGGTCGACCACGCCGCGGCCGGTCAGCGGCAGGGAACACGCGTCGACGATCTTCGGAGAGCCGTCCCGGGCGACGTGCTCCATCAGGACGATCACGCGGGCTGCGCCATGGACCAGGTCCATCGCCCCGCCCGGACCCTTGACCATCTTCCCGGGGATCATCCAGTTCGCGAGGTCGCCGGTCGCCGAGACCTGCATCGCGCCGAGGATCGCGGCGTCGATCTTCCCCCCGCGGATCATCCCGAAGCTGAGTGCGGAGTCGAAGAACGCAGCCCCCGGGAGCGTCGTCACCGTCTCCTTTCCCGCGTTGATGAGGTCGGGATCGACGTCGGCCTCTCGGGGGTAGGGCCCGACCCCCAGGATGCCGTTCTCGGACTGCAGTACGACCACGACCCCTTCGGGCACGTGGTTGGGAACCAGAGTCGGGAGCCCGATCCCCAGGTTCACGTAGGAGCCGTCCTGCAGCTCCGCGGCCGCCCGTGCCGCCATCTGATCCCTGGTCAGCGCCATCTCACTCCCCCTCCGCAGCGACCGTACGTCGCTCGATGCGCTTCTCGATGTCGGTCCCGACCTCCACCACACGATGCACGAAGACGCCGGGCAGGTGGACGGCATCCGGATCGATCCCGCCCGGCTCGATCAGCTCCTCGACCTGCGCGATGCAGACGCGACCCGCCATCCCGGCCAACGGGTTGAAGTTTCGGGCTGACTTCGCGAAGACGAGGTTCCCGTGCCGATCGCCGCGGAGCGCGTGCACGAAAGCGAAGTCGGTCGTGATCGCCTCCTCGAGCACGTACTCCTTCTCGACGCCATCGACCGCGAACGTCCGGACGTCCTTGGCCGGGGATGCCAGCGCCACCCCGCCCCGGCCGTCGTAGCGCCGCGGCAACCCGCCGTCGGCGACCTGCGTCCCGACGCCTGTCTGCGTGAAGAACGCCGCGATACCCGAGCCGCCGGCGCGCAACTTCTCGGCGAGGGTCCCCTGAGGCGTCAGCTCGAGTTCGAGTTCACCCGAGAGGAACTGCCGCTCGAACTCCTTGTTCTCACCGACGTACGACGAGGTCATCTTCCGGATGCGGCGCGCATGCAGAAGGACACCCAACCCCCAGTCGTCGACCCCGCAGTTGTTGGAGACGATCGAGAGGTCCGTGGTGCCCTGCGCGAGCAGGGCCTCGATCAGGGCGATCGGATTGCCCGAGAGCCCGAAACCGCCCACGGCGATGCTCGCGCCGTCGGGGATGTCGGCGACCGCCTTCGCCGCGCCCGCCACCGTCTTGTCGATCACTGCGCACTCCTTCGTATGGTCTGTCCTCCAGCCTCCGTCCCCGTCCGGTGGAAGTGAGAGCGAACGGTTGCCATGTGGACGTCGCGCCGCCTACTGTCCACGATGTGGAACGACCCGCGGCATCCGTCCCCGGCGCGCAGGCCATCGCGCGCGCCGCCCTCCTTCTGCGACTCGTCAGTGCAGCGGGGACAGCGGGTAAGGGCGTGCGGGAACTGGCCGCCGACGCCGGACTGACCCGCACGACGACCCACCGCTTGCTCTCCGCCCTCCGCGCGGAGGGACTCGTCGATCAGGACGAGCGGAGCGCGCGGTGGCTCGCCGGCCCGGATCTGTTCCTCATGGGCGCAGCGGCGGCTCCGCGGTACGACGTCACCCACCTCGCCGGCGACATCGTGCGCTCACTGGCCGTCAAGACGGAGGAGAGCGCGTTCCTCTCGGTCCGACGGGGTGACGAGACCGTCTGCCTGGTGCGCGAGGAGGGGTCCTTCCCTATCCGATCGTTCGTCCTCAGCGAGGGCGTCCGGTTCCCGCTCGGGGTCGCGTCGGCCGGACTCGCAATCCTCTCGTTCCTCCCGCCGCACGACGTGGACGCCTACCTCTCCCGGCATCCCGAACTCGTCAGCCGATGGGGTGACGAACACGATGCGGCCTCCCTCACGCGACGCATCGCGGAGACCCGGGATCGCGGGTACGCCGTCAATCCCGGCCTGATCGTCCCCGGGTCCTGGGGCCTCGGCGCGGCGGTCTTCGATCCCGCCGGCCGGCCCGCGTGGGCCCTGAGCCTCACCGGGGTGGAGTTCCGTTTCGGGCCGGACCGACTGCCTGAACTGGGGAGGCTCCTCCTCGCCCACGCGCACCAGTTGACGACGCGCGTCCAGTCGGCCCGGCGAAGCTGACGGGAGTCAGAGCCCCGCGGACTCCAACCACCGGAGCCAGACCTCGCTGACGGTCGGGTACGCCGGCACGGCGTGCCACAGTCGCTCGAGCGGGACCTCGCCGACGATCGCGATCGTCGCCGCGTGCAGGAGTTCCGCGACGTCCGGTCCGACGAACGTCGCTCCGACGAGGACGCGCCGCTCGGTGTCGATGACGGCGCGCGACATTCCCTCGTACCGGTCGGAGTGCGTGCTGGCGCCGGCCACCCACGACAGGTCGTAGTCGACGACCTGCACCTCGATGCCCGCCGCGCGGGCGGATGCCTCGGTGTGGCCGACGGCGGCGACCTCGGGGTCGGTGAACACGACCTGCGGCACGGCGGTGTGGTCCGCGGTCGCCGCGAGGGGACGCCAGGCCGAAGTGTCGACGTCGCCGGAGCCGGCCCGTCGGGCGATGACGTCACCCGCGACCCTCGCTTGATACTTCCCCTGGTGCGTGAGCAGGGCGCGGTGGTTGACGTCACCCACCGCGTAGAGCCAGTCGCTGCCGGGAACGCGGAGCGTGTCGTCGACCTCGATCCACGCTCCGGCCTTCTGCCCGACGACCTCCAGGCCGACGTCCTCGGTCCGGGGCACGCGACCGGTCGCGACGAGGATCTCCTCGGCGCGGACGGTCGAGCCGTCGTCCAGCGACACGGTCACCTCGTTGCCCGCGCGCTGGACGCCGGTCACGCCGACGCCGGTACGGACGGTCGCGCCGGCCGCGGTGAGCGCCTTACCCACCGCTTCACCGGCGAAGTCCTCGAGCCCGCTGAGGAGCGACGACCGTGCGATCACCGTGACCTCCGACCCGAAGGCGGCGAACGCCGTCGCCATCTCGACACCGACGACGCCGCCCCCGAGCACGACGAGGGACGACGGGACGTTCCTCACGCCGGTCGCCTCACGGCTCGTCCACGGCGCGGCATCCTCCAGGCCCGGGATATCGGGCAGGAGCGCTGCCGAACCGGTGCACACCGCGACAGCGTGCCGTGCCCGCAGGACCGTCGTGGAACCGTCGGCCGCCTCGACGGTGACCTCCCTCTCCGCGGACAACCGCCCGTGGCCCCGGACGAGATCTATGCCCGCGCCCTGCAGCCACTCGACCTGGGAGGTGTCCTGGTAGTCGTGCACCATGCGATCACGCCGCGCAAGGACGGCTGCGACGTCGACGCCGCCGGACACCGCCTCGGCCGCTCCTCCGACGTCCCGCGCCGCGCGCAGCGCGGCGGGTGCGCGCAGCAGCGCCTTGGACGGCATGCAGGCCCAGTACGAGCATTCGCCGCCGACCAGCTCGCTCTCGACGATCGCGGCTGTCAACCCGCCGCGCACGGCCCTATCCGCGACGTTCTCGCCGACAGGGCCTGCTCCGATGACGATGAGGTCGTACTCGCGTGTGCTCATGCCGACACCGTAGCGAGCGCTCGACCGGAAAGTCCTGCCCTTGCCATACCCGGGGAAAGACGTCAATGGACGCCGGAGACTGCCGGGATGTCGGGGGTCTGTGGTTTGCTGAAACACCGGCCGAAAGGACGCCCATGGCCATCGAATTCCGATCCGTCACCAAGCGCTTCGGCGACGGTCCTGCCGCCGTCGACGACGTCTCGCTCGAGATGCCCGCGCGCAAGACGACGGTCCTGGTCGGATCCTCGGGCTGCGGCAAGACCACGCTGCTGCGGATGATCAACCGATTGATCGAACCGACGTCCGGTGACATCACGATCGACGGCGAGTCGATCCGCTCACGTGACGCCGTTCAGCTGCGCCGCAGCATCGGTTACGTCCTGCAGAACGCCGGCCTCCTTCCGCACTACACGGTGGCCGACAACATCGCGACCGTGCCCGTGCTCACCGGCCAGACGCGCGCGACCGCGCGTCGCCGCGCGCTGGAGCTGATGGAGGTCGTCGGCCTCGACACCGCGTTCGCCAATCGCTACCCCGCTCAGCTCTCCGGCGGTCAGCAGCAGCGCGTCGGCGTCGCACGCGCGCTCGCTGCGGACCCGAACATCCTGCTCATGGACGAGCCGTTCGGCGCCGTCGACCCCATCGTCCGCAAGGAGCTGCAGGCCGAGGTCATCCGACTGCAGCGAGAACTCGACAAGACGATCGTCTTCGTGACCCACGACATCGACGAAGCCTTCCTGCTGGGCGACCAGGTCGTCATCCTGCAGAAGGGCGCGCGGATCGCTCAGCACGGAACCCCGTCGGAGATCATCGAGGCCCCCGCCGACGACTTCGTCGCGAGCTTCATCGGCGCTGATCGCGGCGCGCGCGCCTTCCACGCGAAACAGACCGACCGCGGGACGGTGCTCGTCGACGGATCGGGTCGAACCCAAGGCGTCCTGCTTCCGGGCTCGCCCGGGGACGAGGGGTGATCGCCCGATGAACTGGGTCGGCCAGAACCTCGACCTGATCGGGCAACTCACGCTCGCCCACCTGCGGCAGAGCGCCGTCGCGATCGTGCTCGGTTTCGTCCTCGCGATTCCGCTCGGCTGGGCAGCGTTCCGGTTCACTCGCCTGCGCGGGACTCTTCTGGGCGTGGTGGGCATCCTCTACACGATCCCCTCGTTCGGCCTGTTCGCTCTCATCAGTGCGACGACCGGCATCGGCCTCCTGTCCGAGACGAACCTCGTCGTCGCGCTCACGATCTACGCCGTCGCGATCATGACGCGCTCCGTGACCGACGGTCTCGCGTCGGTGGATGCCGCGGTCCGCAGCGCCGCGGTGGCCGTCGGATTCGGGCCGCTCAGGCGCTTCTGGACGGTCGACTTACCCCTGGCGGGGCCGGTCATGCTGGCGGGCCTGCGAGTGACGGCGGTGTCGACCATCTCCCTCGCCACCGTCGGCGCCCTGATCGGTGTGCAGAACCTGGGCTACCTCTTCACGAACGGGTCGCAGCGACGCATCATCCCCGAGGTGCTGGCGGGCGTCCTCGCCGTCGTCGTCATCGCCCTGGTGATCGACCTGGTGCTCGTTCTCGCCGGGCGCGCACTGATGCCGTGGACCCGTCAGACCCGCATGCCGCGGGAACGAGCACGTGCCGTGGAGGTGACGGCATGAACGTCTTCCTCGACGCGTTCGCGTGGATCTTCTCCCCCGACCGCACCACGGGTTACCTCCCCCTGTGGGAGGCGGTCCTGCAGCACCTGGGTTTCACTTTCGGGTCTGTCGCGATCGCCGCTCTCATCGCCATCCCGGCCGGATGGGCGATCGGTCATACCGGCAAAGGCCGCGAGATCGCGGTGTTCCTCTCGGGCGCCGCTCGCTCCCTGCCGTCCCTCGGTCTCGTCGTGCTCCTGTACCTCGTGATCGGCGTCAACTTCAAGGAGCAGGCCGCGGTCGTCGCCTTCGTCCTGCTCGCGATCCCCTCGATCCTCGCCGGCGCGTACGCCGGTATCGAGGCGATCAACCGCTCCACCGTCGAGGCGGGCCGCGCCGTCGGGATGACGCCGATGCAGATCCTGTGGAAGATCGAGGTCCCCCTCGGCCTGCCGCTGCTCATCGGCGGCATCCGCTCCGCCGTCCTGCAGGTCGTGGCCACGGTCACCATCGCCGCGTACGTCGGACTCGGCGGACTGGGGTTCGCCCTCATCCAGGGCATCCAGACTCGCAACGCCGCACAGATCCTCGGCGCCTCGATCGTCGTCGTCATCCTCGCCCTCGTCCTGGACGGTGCGTTCGCGCTGTTCCAGCGCATCGTCGTGCCCCGCGGTGTCGCCGTGCAACACTCTTCCCCCACGCGTCGTCGCACCCGGCGCGCCCCCGTCCCGGCCACCTGAGCCCGGAAATACCGACCACCACCCCATCCGGAGGCATCCATGTCCATCACACGCACCCGCATCATTCCCGTCATCGGCCTCGCCGCCGCGGCCGTCTTCGCGCTGTCCGCCTGCGGCTCGAGCGACTCCCTCCAGGGCGGCGGCTCGAGCGGCAACCAGGGCGGCGACGACCAGTCCAAGACGATCGTCGTCGGCTCGCAGTCCTACCCGTCGAACGAGATCATCGCCGAGATCTACTCCCAGGTGCTCGAGAAGGACGGCTTCACCGTCGAGCGGAAGTTCGCCATCGGGCAGCGCGACGCCTACATGCCGTCGCTCGAGGACGGCTCGATCGACCTCTTCCCCGAGTACACCGGCAGCCTGTTGCAGTACTACGACAAGTCGGCCACCGCGGGGTCGTCCGACGAGGTCTACGACGCCATGGTGAAGGTCCTCCCGGACAACCTGAAGGCCCTCGACTACTCGCCGGCGACCGACCAGGACTCCTACAACGTGACCGCCGCTTTCGCGAAGGAGAACAACGTCACCGAGATCGGCGACCTGGCCGGCGTCAAGGACCTCACGTTCGGCGGCGCGCCCGAGCTGGAGCAGCGTCCCTACTTCACCGACCTGAAGAAGGTCTACGGTGTCGACGCCAAGTTCGAAGCGACGGCCGACACGACCGTCGACGAGCTCGTCGCGGGGAACATCCAGGTCGCCAACGTCTACAGCGCGGACCCGCGCATCGAGACGGAGGACCTCGTCACGCTGAAGGACCCGAAGGGACTCTTCCTCGCTGCGAACGTCGTGCCCATCGCGAACGCCGACAAGGCCGACGAGATCGCGGATGCGATCAACAAGGTGAGCGCGGCGATGAGCCCCGAGGAGCTCGTCGCGATGAACGTCGAGTCCACCGTCGACCAGCGTTCGAGCGCTGACATCGCCAAGAAGTGGATCGCCGACAACCTCGGCTGACACATGACAGCCCGGGGCCCGCAGCCCACCGCCGGATCCGTCACCGTCGTCATTCCCGTGAAAGATGACGCTGACGGACTTAGGCGGTGCCTGCGGGCCCTCGCTCTCCAGACCCGGCGTCCGGACGAGATCGTCGTCGTCGACAACGCCTCGTCAGACGCTTCGGCCGACGTTGCGCGTGAAAACGGGACGCGCGTCATCTCGTGCGTCCAGCCCGGGATACCCGCGGCAGCGGCAGCCGGGTACGACTCCGCGAAGGGCGACCTCATCCTCCGCCTCGACGCGGACTGCATACCGGCGGCGACCTGGGTGGAGGTCATGAGCACGCAAGCCCGCGCCCGACCCGAGGTCGACGTCTTCGCGGGCGCTGCTCGATTCGTCGACGGCCCGCGATTCCTTCGGTCGCCCTTGGCGGTCGCCTACCTGGGCGCCTACGCCGCCGTCCTCACCCCGACCCTCGGACACCTTCCCCTGTTCGGCTCCAACCTCGCGATGCGTCGATCCGCGTGGCGGCGCGTGAGCGCAACGGTGCACCGCGGCGACCCCGAGATGCACGACGACCTCGATCTCTCCTTCCATCTCGGGAAGGAGCATCGGATCCGGTTCGTCCCCTCTGCCGCGATGGGTATCTCGATGCGGCCCTTCGCGTCGGCGTCGGCGTTCCGCCGACGTGTGCGCCGCGGCATCCGCACCGTCGTCCGGCATTGGCCTGAAGAATTCGCACCGATCCGATGGGCGCGGTCCGCGCGTCGTCGCGCGGTGCGCCGCAGGTCAGCCCTGAAGGCGTCCTCGTGAACGGCGTCCTCGGTGAGGTCGACGGCGACCTCCTGCACGTGGCGACGATGAACGTGCGTCGGCCGCTCCCGCGGGTACTCACCCGCCGTGCCGATCGCTGGGACCGGCGCCGCTCCGCGCTCATGGCGACGCTGTCGCGGGAGTCGCCGTCGGTGGTCGGTCTGCAGGAGGTCCTCCCGGGGCCGGCACAGGACATCGCCGCCGCGTTGGGTCCCGAGTACGCGCGCATCGGCGCGGGACGCGGACGCGGCGGCCGCGGCGAGGGGTGTCCGATCTTCTTCGATCGATCGCGGCTCGAACTCATCGATCAGCAGCAACTCGCCCTGTCGGACTCGCCCGACGTCGCGGGTTCCCGGTCGTGGGGCAACCCCCTGCCTCGGGCGATGGTGATCGGAGTCTTCCGGGACCGACGCACGCGAGCCTCTCTCACCGTCATCAACACTCACCTGGACCCGTTCTCGGCTCGGTCTCGCGTCCGCGCCGCCGAGCAGATCCGACGGGAGGTGAGACGGCGGGGGCTCCCCGCCGTCGTCGTGGGCGACATGAACGCAGCCGCGGGCTCGCCCGCGCTGGAGGCCATGACTCGCGGCGACCTGATGACGGATGCCTGGACTGCCGCAGCCGAACGCGTGACGCCGCTCTGGGGCACATACAGCGGTTACCGCCCGCCGGTCCGCGGGGGCGCGCGCATCGACTGGATTCTGACGACCCCGGACATCGTCGTGGAACGCGTCGGCGTCGACGCTCGGCTGGAGGAAGGGGTGGCCGGGTCGGATCATCTCCCGGTCCATGCCGCCATCGAGGTACCCCGATGAGAGCAGACTTCCTTCGTCCGCCGCGTTCCGCCGCCGAGTGGGCGGCCGACGGCATCCGGGTGCTCGGTCTGCTGAGCGTGGCAGCGGCATTCCTCTGGTGGACGCCGACCGACGCGGGGATTCTCGCGCTGGCTCTGCCCGCCCTCCTCGTGCCCCGAGCGATCGGCGCGCGACCCGGTCTCGACGTGTTCTACGGCGTCACGGTGGTCGTCGCGGCATGGAGCAACGTCCTGGAGCTGTACCGCTCCATCGCGTGGTGGGACATCGCCGTCCACTTCGTCGCGACCGGTGTGATCGCGACCATCGTGTTCCTCGCCCTTCGGCGCTTCGCGGTCGTGCCGGCGAGCGACGCCCGACGGTCGACCGTCGTCCTCGTCCCGACGATCGGGCTGGCGATCAGTGCGCTGTGGGAGATGGTCGAGTGGGCCGGCAAGACCTTCCTCGCACCGGACATCTTCGTGACCTACCAGGACACCATCGGCGACATGGCCGTCGGTGGGCTCGGTTCCTTGCTCGCCGGCATCCTGATCATCCGGATACCCATCGACAGGACCGCGCTCGTCGCGGCGAACAGAAAGGAAGCATCATGGCGGAGTTGAAGAAGGGTGACCGCGTCAGCTGGAAGACGTCCCAGGGACGCACCCAGGGCAAGATCACGGAACGCAAGACGAGCGACTTCACGTTCGACGGGCAGGACTTCACCGCATCGAAGGATGAGCCTGCGTTCATCGTCGAGTCGGAGAAGACCGGGGCCAAAGCCGCTCACAAGGGTTCGGCGTTGAACAAGCTGTCATCCTGAAGGGATGCCGCGGGTTCCGCTGCGGTTCGTCTCACGGAGCCTCGGCGCGGCGCGCGGCATCCGCTCATCCCGCAGGGCGCAGAATCTACGCATGCCCATCGTCGACAACGCCGTGTACGTGGACGGCCACCGCATCCAGGACCCGTCGAACCTCACCGAGACGTTCGAGCACATGCGCGACCACAGCGGCATGGCGTGGATCGGTTTGTACCGCCCGACCGAGGCCGAAGTCGCCGCCGTCGCCTCGGAGTTCTCGCTGCACCCGCTCGCCGTGGAGGACGCGTTGGCGGGCCACCAGCGGGCGAAGCTCGAGCGCTACGGTGATGTCCTCTTCGCCGTGCTCAGGCCCGCGCGCTACGACGATCAGACGGAATCCGTCGCGTTCGGCGAGCTCCACGTCTTCGTCGGTCCTGATTTCGTCGTCACGATCCGACATGCTGACTCGCCCGATCTCAGTCAGGTGCGAGCGAGGATGGAGAAGCAGCCCGAGCTGCTGCGCATGGGTCCTGAGGCGATCCTCTACGCGATCCTCGACCAGGTCGTCGACGAGTACGCTCCCGTTCTCGCGGGTGTCGAGAACGACATCGACGAGATCGAGGAGAAGCTCTTCAGCGGAGACGACTCCGGGCTGTCTCAGCGCATCTACGCCTTGGCACGCGAGGTGATCGCGCTCCACAAGTCGACCCTGCCGCTCGACGACATGCTCCAGCGCCTGCTGCAGGGCTCCGACAAGTACGGGGTGGACATCGAGCTCCAACGATCGCTGCGCGACGTCCTGGACCACGTCATCCGTCTCAACGAACGGATCGTGGCGTTCCGGTCGATACTCGACAACGCGCTGACGGTGCATTCGACACTGGTCACGCAGCGCCAGACCGATACATCGCTCGAGCAGAACGACCAGGTGAAGAAGATCTCCGGCTGGGCGGCGATCCTCTTCGGCCCGTCCCTCGTCGGGACGGTCTACGGCATGAACTTCGAGAACATGCCGGAGCTCCACTGGACGTACGGCTACCCGATGGCGCTCGGCATGATGGTCGCCAGCTCGGTGGTGCTGTATGTCGTGTTCAAGCGCAAACACTGGCTCTGAACCTCGAAAAAGCAGAAGGCCCCGATCACTGGCGAGAGTGATCGGGGCCATCCGTGCACCCCCCGGGACTCGAACCCGGAACCCACTGATTAAGAGTCAGTTGCTCTGCCGATTGAGCTAGAGGTGCGTGATTCGAAGAACTCGAACCGAGGGTCAACACTAGCATCACGATCGCGTCCCGCGCCAATCGAGGCACCCTGCGCGTGTCATCGCACTCAGGTGCACGCCGTATCCTGGACCCCGTGACGCCCTCTCCTTCTTCGACGGACTGGACAGCCCCCTTCGACGACGACCTCGGCGACGACCTCGCTCTCGCCCTCCGCCTCGCGGATGCCGCGGATCGTGTCTCGATGGAGTGCTTCGACGCACCCGATCTCGAGATCAAGACGAAAGCCGATGCCACTCACGTCACCGAGGCCGACCTCGCCACGGAGCGAGCCATCCGCGACCTTCTGACGGCGGAGCGCCCTGGTGACGGGATACTCGGCGAGGAATACGGCACGAGCGGCGACACCCGCCGCCAGTGGATCATCGATCCGATCGACGGAACGGCGAACTACCTCAAGGGCATCCCCATGTGGGCGACCCTCATCGCCCTCGTCATCGACGGCGTCCCGCGCGTCGGCGTCGTCAGCCAACCCGCCATCTCACGCCGCTGGTGGGGCGCAACGGGCACGGGCGCATGGACACGGACCCCGGACGGTCGCACCCGGGCGATCCGAACCTCGGAGGTCGCCACCGTCGCCGAGGCGAGTGTCAGCTTCCAGAGCATCGGACAGTGGGATGCCGTGGGTCGCACCGACGACCTCCTGCGGCTCTCCCGCGCCGTGTGGCGCGATCGCGGCTACGGCGATGCCTGGCCGTACATGCTCCTCGCAGAGGGGCGCCTCGAGTTCGTCGCGGAGTTCGACGTCCGGGAGTACGACATCGCCGCTCACGTCCCGATCATCATCGAGGCCGGCGGCCGTTTCACGGACATCGACGGCGAGGAGCGACTCGACGCCCGGTCGTCCCTGGCGACCAACGGCATCCTGCACGATGCGTTCCTGGAGATGCTGCGGACGTGACGGCCGTTCCTGCACGTCTGCGCGCGGCAGGGGTCGCCGCCCTCGTCGTGGTCGGCTCCGTCGTCCTGCTGAGCGCCTGCACGCCCGGAACGGCCCCCGGCGCCAGCGGCTCCGGCAGCACGCCGCAGGCGCCGGCGACGACGGCACCCGCGGCGACGCAGATCGACCCGGACGACGTCACCTGCGAGAACATGCTCTCTCCCGACACCGTCGAGACGTTCAACTCGACGGGGTGGACGGTGCGTGAGGATCCGTTCGTCATCCTCGATCTCGAACTGCCGAAGGGGATCGCGTGCACGTGGGGGGATTTCAGCTCCCCCACGAACGACGACCTCATCCTCTTCGGATGGTCGCCCATCAGCGATGCTGACGCCTCCGCTGCGGAGAAGGCCCTGGAGACGGAGGGGTGGCTCCGGAAGGACGATCCCCGAGGCGTCATGATCACCGAGGACCCCTCGGCCGCCCTGCGCCTGGACGACCAGGGCTATGGGATGACCTACCTGTTCCGGAACGGGTGGGTGGAGGTCTCGGACACCCGTCAGGGCCTCGACCTGATCGACCTCGGCTGAGGGGACGACGAAGCCCCCGCATCCGCGAACGGACCGGGGGCTTGTACTCCGTGACAACGGTTCGTGGAGATGGGGGGAATCGAACCCCCGTCCATCGCTGAGAGACGGCGTCTTCTCCGGGCGCAGTCTGTAAAAGGCGTTCTACTCGGCTCCGACTCTTCCTACAGACATGTAAGTCGACGAGCCCAGCCTGAAAAAGTCCCGCGTGACGCTCAGGCGACGCCACGCAGCGAGATCCCTTAGATGACGCCAGGAACCATGAGGGGATCACTCACGGACTGACGGACTCGAGCTGGCTGCTTACGCAGCGAGGGCGAAGTCGGACTGCTTCTTATTGGCAGTTATTGGTTCGCAGAGATCGTTTACGAGATAACCCTGCATCCTCGGCCCGCTTCCCGCAGAGTCACAGGCGATGTCGAAACCGATCATCCCCGAGACGCCTGACGGCGTGTGGACCGTTGTCACACTGTGGAGTTGTCATGTCTCGGCTGCCGGAGCGTCCGAGCATCCCAGACTACCACCGCTCGTGGCGGTGTCACCCGGCGAGGAAGTACTCGGCGGCGAGAGGAGCGATCGGGATACCGCCGGCCTCACCGCGCGACACCCAACGGAGTTCTGCGATCTCCGCGGCAGCGACCGGCACCTGCCCGGCAAGCGACACCTCGAACACGTCGGCGATGACGGCATGCCCGGGCTCGTTAGCGGCATCCGCACGGAAGACGCCGAGGCCACGCAGGTCATCGAGTCCAACCGAGACGCCGAGCTCTTCACCCAGCTCGCGTACGAGAGTCTCCGCCGGCGTCTCGCCGTCTTCAGGCTTGCCACCGGGCTGCATGAACGCACTCGTCCCCCGCTTGCGCACGAGCAACAGCCGTTCGGCGGAATCACGGATGACGGCCGCCGACACGCGGATCGACGGGGCGGAAGCATCTTCGTAGGGCGTCACGCGAAAACGCTAACAGGCGGGCCGACGTACAATCTCATGTGCTTCCCGACGCCTCACCCGACGAAACCGGGATCGATCCCGACGACCTCGCCACGACGCTCCGCGTCCTCGCGGCGCTTCCGTCCCTCCCCCAGACGCATCCCGACTTCGTCACGGTCCGTCAGGCGAGCGCCGCCATGTTCAAGGCGGCGAAGAAGGAGCGGCGCCGAGAGATCCGCCAGGCGATCGCCGTCGCCGATCGCGACGTCGTCCACGCGACGGCGACCGGCGCCCCCGACCGGATCGACGACGAGACGCGCGGCATCCCGATCGCGGCGCGCACCGCAGCACCGATCGCGGGCGTCCTGAAGAAAGCGCGCGGGTGCTACATCTGCAAGCAGCCGTACACGGTCGTCGACGCCTTCTACCACCAGCTCTGCCCCGACTGCGCCGCCCTCAGCCACGCGAAGCGCGACGCACGCACGGACCTGACCGGCCGCCGTGCCCTCCTTACCGGCGGCCGCGCGAAAATCGGCATGTACATCGCGCTGCGCTTGCTGCGCGACGGCGCGCACACGACGATCACCACCCGGTTCCCCCGCGACGCGGTGCGCCGATTCCGCGCACTGCCCGACTCGGCGGACTGGATCGATCGCCTCAAGATCGTCGGCATCGACCTCCGCGACCCCGCACAGGTCATCGCTCTCGCCGATGACGTCGCCGCGGCCGGCCCGCTCGACATCCTCATCAACAACGCCACGCAGACCGTGCGGCGATCCCCCGGCGCCTATCAGCCCCTCGTCGATGCCGAGCTCGCTCCCCTGCCCGACGGTCCGCTCCCCGCCTTGGTCACCTTCGGGCACACGAACGACCGGCATCCCGAAGCCCTCGAGCGCTCCGTCAGCGCACATCCGATCCTCGCCGCCGCAGCCGACCGGGCCGACATGCTCACCCGCGAGGCGATGTCCGCCGGGTCCACATCTCTCGACCGCCTCGCGGACGGCACGGCGATCGATGCAGGCGGACTCATCCCGGATCTGGACCACTCGAACTCCTGGGTTCAGCGGGTCGAAGAGGTCGATCCGCTCGAGATGCTCGAGGTTCAGCTCGCGAACACGACGGCTCCGTTCCTGCTCGTGTCGAAGCTGCGGCCCTCGCTCGCGGGCAGCCCGGCGCGGCGCACGTACATCGTGAACGTCAGCGCGATGGAGGGCGTCTTCGAGCGCGGATACAAAGGCCCGGGGCATCCGCACACCAACATGGCGAAGGCCGCCGTCAACATGCTCACCCGCACGAGCGCCCGGGAGATGTTCGAATCCGACGGCATCCTGATGACGAGCGTCGACACCGGCTGGATCACCGACGAGCGTCCGCACCCGACGAAAGTGCGTCTGGCAGAAGAAGGGTTCCACGCACCGCTCGACCTCGTCGACGGGGCGGCCCGCGTCTACGATCCGATCGTGAGAGGCGAGGCCGGGGACGACGTCTTCGGTGTCTTCCTCAAGGACTACGCACCGAGCCGGTGGTGACCTCGCTCCCTGCCCCGGGAACGCGCGTCGTCGTGCGTTACCTGCTCCCCGACGGTCGAGCGACGGATGCGCTCGGTGAGCTGGTGAGCGCCGAGACGGACGTGGTGGTCGTCGACGGCAAGCGCGGGATCGAACGCATCCCGCGCGGCGCGATCATCGCGGCCAAGGCCGTACCCCCGCCGCCCGAACCGCGTCGACGCGGCTGAGGCTCAGTCGCCGAGCCGGGGCTCAGTCGCCGAGCCGGTTCCGACCGCGCATCGCGCGCTCGGCTTCGCGCTTGTCCTCGCGCTCGCGGATCGTCTGACGCTTCTCGAACTCTCGCTTGCCCTTGGCCACGGCGATCTCGACCTTGGCCCGACCGTCCGAGAAGTAGAGCTTCAACGGGACGAGCGTGTAGCCGCCGGCGGAAATGGCATGGGAGAGCTTGATGATCTCGTCCTTGTGCAGGAGCAGCTTGCGGGTGCGCTTGGTCGCGTGATTGGTCCAGTGACCCTGCGAGTACTCGGGGATGTGCACCGCATCGAGCCACGCCTGCCCGCCGTCGATGAACGCGTAGCCGTCACTGAGATTCGCGCGACCCTGCCGGAGCGACTTGACCTCGGTGCCGGTGAGCACGAGGCCCGCCTCGTACGTCTTCTCGATGGCGTACTCGTGGCGCGCGCGACGGTTGGTCGCGATGACCTGCTCTCCGCGTTCCCTGGGCATGATGACTCCTCGACGCGGCCGCGCTCCGCGCGCGACCGGCCTGCCAGTCTAACGGAGGCGCCGGTTCAGGTGCGCAGCCATCTGCGGATCGCGAAGCTCGCCGACAGCGCGGCGAGGACGAGCCCCAACCCCACGATGACGGGAATCACCAGGAGCGCATCGCGTCCGTCGATCCACGTCGTCACGAAGTCGATCTCGTCGACGAGATAGCCGCGGACGCCGTACTGGACGCCCAGCCAGATGGCGACACTCGCCAGAGTCGACCCGATGAACGCCGCGAAGACGCCCTCGAGGACGAAGGGTGTCTGGATGAACCTGTTCGACGCGCCCACGAGTCGCATGATGCCGAGCTCCTTGCGTCGCGCATAGGCGGACAGACGGATGGTGGTGGCGATGAGGAGGACCGCGGCGACGAGCATGAGTCCGGCGATGGCGATCGCGATGTAGGTGGCGATCGTCAGAGCGGAGAAGAGCGGTTGCAGATACTCCATCTGGTCCTTCACCTCCTCCACGCCGTCCATACCGCTGAAGGCTTCGTCGATGACGTCCGTCTGGGTCGGGTCGACCAGGTTCACCCAGTACGTCTCGTTGAGCTGGGCGGGGGTGATGAAGTCCTTGTAGTCCTGACCCATGAGGTCGAGGACGTTCTGATACGCCTCGTCGCGCGTCTCGAAGCGGACGCTTCTGACGATGTCCTTCAGCGCGGGACTCTCGAGCTTGTCGGCGACGTCCTTCAACTGCTCCTTCGTGGCCTCGCCATCGCTGCAGGTCGTCTGCGTCGAACCGTCCCGACACATGAAGATCGCGACCTGGGCGCGTTCGGCCCAATAGCCCTGCATCTTCGCGATCTGCATCTGCATGAGCATCGCCGCACCGACGAAGGTGAGCGAGACGAACGTGACCAGGATGACCGAGATCACCATCGAGGCGTTCCGGCGAAGGCCGGTGAACGCCTCGCCGAGGACGAGACGGACCCTCATGCTGTCGGCCCCACTTCGTCGTCGTCGCGGCGGCCAAGACCCAGCCGGTCCGCGGCACCGAGGCCGTCGATGTCCGCCAGGTCGATGTCCGCGGGTGTGATCGGGATGCCGCGGGTGCCGGTGTCGGGCTCGGCAGCCACCGCCGCGGCCGCGGCATCCGGTCGATCGTCATCACGGGGCTGAAGCGCGACGGGCTCGTCCTTCACGACGGGCACGGCGGGCAGGACGGCGTCCGGCTGCGGCGCGGGCGGCTCCGCGGGCTCGGGGAGCGGATCGACCTCGCCGGTCTCACCGGAGGAGGCGATCTGCTTCTGGAGCTCGAGGACCGCGGTGAGCGCCGCCGTCGCTGCAGCGCCCTTGACGGTCTCGGGCGTCAGGACCGGCAGGCCCGAGGTGTCGCCGTATCCGCCGTGACGCTCGTCGCGGACGACGACGCCGCCGCGCAGCTCGATGACGCGGCGCTGCATCTGGTCGACGAAGCCCGCCTCATGCGTGGCCATGACGACCGTCGTCCCGCCGGCGTTGATGCGGGCGAGCAACTGCATGATGTCGATCGACGTGCCGGGATCGAGGTTTCCAGTCGGCTCGTCGGCAAGCAGGATCTGGGGGCGGTTCACGATGGCGCGCGCGATCGCGACGCGCTGCTGCTCGCCGCCGGACAGTTCGTGAGGGAGACGTTTCTCCTTCCCCGCGAGACCCACGAGTGCGAGAGCCTCGGGCACCGACTGCTGGATGAAGGCGCGGCTGGAGCCGATCACCTGCAGCGAGAAGGCGACGTTCTGGAACACCGTCTTGTTCGGCAGGAGGCGGAAGTCCTGGAACACCGACCCGATGTGGCGACGGAAGTACGGGACCTTGCGGGTGCTCAAGCCCCTCACGTCACGACCGAGCACGACGACGCGTCCGTCGGACGCAGTGTCCTCGCGGAGGATGAGACGCAGGCACGAGGACTTCCCCGAGCCGGAGGCACCGACGAGGAACACGAACTCACCGCGCTGGACGTCGAATTCGACATCGCTGAGAGCGGGTTTGCTGGTGCCTCGATAGCGCTTGGAAACCTTTTCGAACCGGATCATGGCCTGACGAGCCTAAGCGGGAAGCCACCGGCATCCGTCAGCGACACTCCCGATAACTCAGGGGGCTGACAGGGTTCCCCGGACGATGGAATCGCCCGAATGGCCGGGGTCGCCGTCGGTCGTCTCCTGCGAGATGTCGACGACGGTGAAACGCGACATGTCGACGGCGTCGGGAACATCGAACGTCCCCGTCGAGCCGTCGAGGGTTCCCAGGCTGACCAGGTCGCTCGCGTCTGCGGTCAGGAGCCAGACTTCGCGGTACCCGTCGTCCGGAACGGATGCCGTGAGGTCGATCACGACGCGGTCGTGGCCGTCGATGCGCTCCAGGAGCGCCTCACCGGCCGCGCCGGACCACCCGGGTAGCCCGTCCAGGCGCGCCTCGGAGATGATGTCCGCCTTCGGAACTATTCCGCCCGATGCCCAGACTCCGGCGAAGATGGCCACCACCGCGACCGCAGCGCCGGCCAGGACGAAGAACACCGGCCGACGACTGACCCGCCTGCGGCGCGATGCGACATGGGAACGGGTGCCGGGGGACGAGGCAACGGATGCCTCGGCCGCGTCGGCGTCGGAAGCGACGTCCGACAGTGACAGCTCGGAACGGATCGACTCCCAGACACGGTCCGGCGGTGTCAGCAGGGGCTCGCCCGCTCCCGATGCGCGACCCGCGAGAACGGCGCGGGAGAACGAGTCGACCTCGGCGCGGCAGTCCGCACAGGCATCGAGGTGGCGCCGGTCGGCGTCCGACGCCGGCTCGCCCATCGCGAGGAGGGCGGCGACCTCGGGGTCAAGATGCGACATGGTGCGCCTCCAATCGGGTTCGCAGGCGGGTGAGACTTCGGCGGATGTGGCTCTTCACGGTACCCAGCGGCATGCCGAGCCTCTCGGAGATCTGCTGATGCGTGAGGTCTTCATAGAAGGCGAGAGCGAGAACGGCTCGCGCGTCCGGCTCGAGCCGGGACACCTCGTCGGCGACGACCATGGCGTCGGAGACATCGTGGTCCACCGTCGGTTCGGGCACCACCGCCTTCAGCGCCTCCTCCAGGCGGGCTGCGCGCGCTCGCGCCTCGTGCGCGTCCGCGATGCGGCGGCGCGCGATCGTGATCAGCCACGCCCCCAACGGCGCCTGGCCGGGGCGGAACGATGACCTCGACGTCCATGCGGACACGAAAGTGCGTTGGGTGACGTCCTCGGCTTCGGCGGTGTCACCCAAGGAGCGGACCGCCAGGGTGTAGACGATGCGCGACCAACGGTCGTACATGGCCTTCACCGCCGTGTCATCGCCCGCGGCGAAGCGTTCGCCGAGTTCCTTGTCGTCGTCGACGGCCGGCTCCTTCCGTGCAGCGAGCCGCGGCTCGACGATGAGACTCACGGTTGCGCCCGAGCAATGAGCACAACGTTATCGCTGTAGGTGCGGGTCTGCTGATCGAAATCACCGCCACAGGTGATGACGGCGAGCATGCGGCGACCCTCTCGGGTGAACAAACGATCGACGGGGAGTTCGGCGCGCGGTATGTAGGTGACCGATTCCGTGACGTAGTCCGTGACGGTGCCGTCGGCATCCGTGACGGCCACGATCTCACCGGGACGAGCATCGCGCAGCGCGGCGAGCGGGCCGATCCCGTACTCGCGATCGTCGACGTGCGCGGCGATGACGGTCGTCCCTTCACCGTCCGCAGGAGCCGAGCCGAACCGGTACCACCCCGCGGAGGACGGACGCTCGGGGATCTGCATCTCGCCGGTGTCTTTCACCCCGACGGGCTCGACCGGCATGTCGACGTCGAGAGAGCGGATCGTCAACCGTTCCGGAGCGGGCGGAGCGGCGATGGCCCGCGGAGTCGCCGGCGCGACCGGGACGGACACCCGGGGCGATGGGGCCGCGAGCGTCGGGGAGACCGTCCCGGTCGCGCCGGGGCCGGTCTCGGAGGGGGGCCGACCCGCCTCCGAGACCGGCGCGCAGGCCGCCAGCAGCGTCACCGTCAGAGACACGGCGACGACGGACAAGCGACGCATATGGGGAACCTCCGTGGCTCAGCGACGGACCTTGGCAGCGCGCGTCGCGTAGACGCCGCCGCCGACGAGTCCGGCGATCAGCGCGGCGCCACCGGCGAAGACCCACCCGGTGGGCGCGTTCTCGGCGACGAGACCGGCCGAGCCCGTGTTCACGCCTCCCGGGCCCGAGTGGAGGCCGTCGATGGTCTGGGTCGCGAGCGCCAGGTTCCCGGCTTCCGCCGATCCCCAGGCGTAGACGATCGTGAGCACGCCCTCGGCGACGTCGACGTCGGCGGGTCCGATTACGGGATCGGTCGTACCGGCCAGGGCGACCGATGCGTCCACGGTGCCGGCGGGCAGGTCGAGCGACTGCTCATCGGGGTTCTCGAGACCGCTGACCACGGCTTCTCCACCGGCCAGCACGTCGACGGCCGGAGCGGCGGCGACGTGGCGGACCGTCAGGCGTCCCTCACCCGCGGCCGTCTTCGACGTGTCGTTCGTGAAGAGGTTCGCGGTGGGCTCACCGGCGGCATCGAGGTGCGCCACGGCGGTGTAGTTCTTGCCTGCCTCGAGGGTGAGGTCGATCGGGCCGAGCACCGGGTCCGAGTCGTCGGTCGCATCGGCTGCCGTCAGCGCGACGGAGTACGTGCCGCCGGGCAGTTCCAGCGGACCGCCGAGGTCACCGGGCTGGAAATCGTCGATCGTCAGCTTCCCATCGACGTAGACGTCGACGGGCGTGTCCGGGATCGCGTGCAGGACCGACAGGTCGGCGCCTTCCGCTGTCGCAGCCGACGCGGGGGTGAATGCGGCGAAGGCCACGGCGGCACCGAGAGCCACGCCCGCAGAGAGTGTCTTGCGCATGAGGAACTCCTTCTGATCCGGCGCGAGCTGTTCGCGCTGTCAGAGAGGTATTCCTGCGACGCACCCGATATGGATGCAGGTGGATGAAAAAGATTTCGACCACCCGGCGCGGATCAGTCGTCGTCGTCCTTGCGCTTGCGCCAGCGGATGCCGGCAGCGATGAACCCGTCGAGGTCGCCGTCGAAGACGACGGCGGGGTTGCCGACCTCGTGGCCGGTACGGAGATCCTTGACGAGCTGCTGACCGTAGAGGAAGTAGGAGCGCATCTGATCGCCCCAGCTCGCCGTGATCGTGCCCGCGAGCTCCTTCTTCTTCGCCGCTTCCTCTTCCTTCTGGAGCAGCATGAGTCGCGTCTGCAGCACGCGCATGGCGGCCGCCCGGTTCTGGATCTGGCTCTTCTCGTTCTGCATCGAGACGACGATGCCGGTCGGAAGGTGCGTCAGGCGCACGGCAGAGTCGGTCGTGTTGACCGACTGTCCGCCGGGACCGGAGGAACGGAAGACGTCCACGCGGATGTCGCCCTCGGGGATGTCGACCTCCTGGGCTTCCTCCATCACCGGGATGACCTCGACGGCCGCGAAGCTCGTCTGGCGCTTGTCGGCGGAGCCGAACGGACTGATCCGAGCGAGGCGGTGCGTGCCGGCCTCGACCGAGAGCGTGCCGTAGGCGTAGGGGGCGTCGACCTCGAACGTGGCGGACTTGATGCCCGCGCCTTCGGCGAAGGACGTGTCCATCACCTTGACGGAGTACTTGTGGCGCTCGGCCCAACGCAGGTACATGCGCATGAGCATCTCGGCGAAGTCGGTGGCGTCATCGCCGCCGGCACCCGAGCGGATCGTGACGACCGCGCCGCGATCGTCGTACTCGCCGTCGAGGAGGGTCTGCACCTCGAGCTGGCTGATGACCTTCTCGAGATCGGCGATCTCGCGACGAGCCTCCTCGGCGGAGTCCTCGTCGTCCATCTCCTGCGCGAGCTCGACGAGCACCTCGACGTCGTCGAGTCGCTGCTCGACCTCCGTGACGCGCTTCAGCTCGGACTGGCGGTGGCTCAAGGCGCTGGTGACCTTCTGCGCCTTCTCCACGTCGTCCCAGAGGTCGGGAGCGCCCGCCTCGTCGGAAAGACGGGCGATCTCGGCGGTGAGGGCGTCGACATCGACGACCGCCTTGATCTCACCGAAGGTGGAACGGAGGGCCTGGATGTCCGCAGACGGATCGAATTCAAGCATGACACTCCAGAGTAACGTGGATGGCGATGACCGACCGACCCGACTCCCCCACTGCCCGGGAGGTGCTGTGGCGTTTCGGACCGATGGTCTACGCGCCGACCGTCCTGTTCGCGATCGGCGAGGGAGCGGTGCTCCCCCTCATCCCGATCCTCGCAGGCGGCCTGGGTGCGGACGTCGCCCTGTCGGCGCTCATCGCCTCGCTGCTCGTCATCGGACAGCTGGTCGGCAACCTGCCCGCAGGCTGGGCGGTCGCCCGGGTCGGCGAGCGGGTGACGATGATGATCGCGGGCTCCGTGGCGCTCGTCGTCTCGCTGGCCGCAGCGCTGGTGCCGTCCCTACCGGTCTTCGCGGGCGCGGTGTTCCTCATCGGCTCCTGCGCCGCCGCGTTCGGTCTGGCGCGCCACTCCTTCATGACGACCCGCGTGCCGGTCATGTTCCGCGCACGTGCACTGTCACTTCTCGGCGGCACCTTCCGCCTCGGCATGTTCACCGGCCCCTTCATCGCGGCGGCGCTCATCGGACTCTTCGGCGACGAGCGGTCGACGATCTGGTTCTTCGCGGTGTGTCTCGTCGCCCTCATCGTCCTGGTGACGTTCGGGCCAGACCCCGAGAAGCAGTTCGTCGCGGAGACCGTGCGCAGCCATGAGGCTGAGGACTCGGGCGAACCGGTGACCGGCTCGATCCCCGTCGCCGAACGGGTGGGCGTGTTCCGCACGATGTGGCTGCACCGCCGGGTCCTGTCGCGTGTCGGCCTGGCGGCGGCCTCCCTGTCGGCGGTCCGATCGGCACGTCAGGTCGTCCTGCCGTTGTGGGGTGTGTCGATCGGGCTGGACGCGCAGTCGATCGCCCTCGTCGTCGGCATCTCCGGTGCGCTCGACTTCGCCCTCTTCTACGCGAGCGGGCAGGTGATGGACCGGTTCGGGCGCCTGTGGGCGGCGCTCCCCGCAATGGTTCTGATGGGGAGCGGGTTCCTCGCCCTATCGATCACGCACGACGGCGCGAGCGCCGAGATGTGGTTCGCGATGTTCGCCGCAGTCCTCGGCGTGGGCAACGGGCTCTCCAGCGGCATCCTGCTGACGATCGGCGCCGATCTTGCGCCGAAGGACGATCCGGCACCGTTCCTCGGGTCCTGGCGAACGTTGACGGATGCCGGTGGTGCCACCACCCCGCTGATCGTCACGGGCATCACGGCGGTCTCGTCGCTCTCGTTCGCGGCCGGTGCGGTGGGCATCATCGGACTGTTGGGCGCCGTCGCGTTCATCCGCTGGCTCCCGCGGTTCCTGCCGCACGTGGCCCGCTGAGCGAGATTATTCGAGCGCGGTGCGACTCGTGGCCGTCGCCTGGAGGGTGACGCCTCCCGGCACGAACAGCGTCGAGATCGGCGGGTGCCACACTGAGCTGACGACGACCCGGGCGGACACGCCGTCGGGAGTGGCCGCCGCGACGAGGTTCGCACCCGGCTCGGCGGCGGTGATCGCCCGAGCCTGTTCGCGCACTCCCCCGTCCGTGAGCTCCGCGCGGGGCTCGCCCTCGACAACCTCGAGGGTGAAACCGTCCGCGCCTGCGAGGGCCGCGGCGTCCGCCGTCGCCTGCGTGCGCTTCTGCGCAAGGTACAGGCTGGTCGCGTCGACCGTCACGAAGACGAGGACGAGTGCCAGCAGGGCGTAGCCGATGGTCAGCAGCAGGACGCTGCCGTCCTCGTCGCCGCGACTCATCCGTCCCTCCAATACCGGGAGACCTTCTGTACGGAGGACGACTCGACGCCGACCCGGGCGGCATCGTCGAGACCGAGAACGGGAGGAACCAGCGGCAACGCAACCGAGGACGACACCGTCACCCGCACGATCGCCCCCGCCGTCGGGCAGGTGGTGGCCGCGTCCACGCACGACACGTCCACCTCCAACGCATCCTCGTCGAGGTCGTACTCCTGCACGAGAGAGTCCAGAACGGTCGCTGCGCGATGATCAGCGTCTTCGACGCTCTCTGCCGAAGCCACGGCGCGGGCGATGTGACGGGAGGCGGACTCGACGCCGAGCGAGTGCGACTGGATCATCCCGAGGGCCACGATGAGGTAGACGATCGGGACGAGCAGGACAACCCCGCCGACGATGAACTCCAGCGCGGCCGAACCGCCTTCGTCGTCACGGAGCCGGTCACTCGAAGCTCTCTGCGGGGGCATGGACCGTCACCTCCCATCCGTGCGGAACGCCGAGCAGACCGACGATCGGCAGCCGTGTGGTCAGGGTCACCGACACCGTCTCGTACCCGAGGACGCGAGATTCCGTCGCCGTCGCACTCTCGACGAAATCGCCCCCGACAGCGCGCCCCACGACCTCGCGTGCCCGCGCTGCACCTGACGCGGTCTCGACGTCTGCCAAGGCCGCGTAGTACGCGCCTTCGACCGCCGCGTCGTGAACGACGTTCCGGACGTAGACGGCGAGTCCGAGCTGCAGCACGCCGAGCGTCAGCACGGTCAGGAGCACTCCGACGAGCACGAACTCGACCGGAGTCGATCCGCGCTCGTCGGAGAGCAGCCGCCGCATCTCGAGGCGCCTCAGAAGCTGGAGACCTGATCGATCGCCTGCTGGAAGAGCTGGGCGAGCGCTGGCCCCGCGAGTGCCCAGATGACGACGACGAGGCCGGCGGTCATGAGCGTGATGAGCACCCAGCCCGGCACGTCCCCGCGATCGTCCTCTCGGAGCTCGGTGCGCACCGCACCCCATGCGGTGCGCATTCGGACGACGGTGGAACGGATCATGATGATCTCCTTTCGGTCATGCGTCAGCCGACCCCGAGTCGCAGCATCACGATGCCGGGGAATACGGCGAACAGGACACTCATCGGCAGCAGGAGGAAAACGATCGGGAAGAGCATCGCGATCTCCTTCTTCCCTGCCTGCTCGATGAGGGAACGCTTGGCGTCCTCGCGGGCGTCGCCCGCCTGGTCCTGGAGGACTCCGGCCAGCGGCGCGCCGCGATCGATCGCGGCGACGAGGTGTTCGATCGCCCGCGACAGGGCGGGAACGTCGAGACGTCGTCCCAGGTCGAGAAGAGCGTCCGACAGGTTCGACCCCGTGCCGCTGTCGAGGACCGCGCGACGGATCTCCACGGTGAGTTCACCGCTGCCGATCTCGCCGACCCGTTGCAGCGCGTCACGCAGCCCCTCGCCTGCAGCGAGGCAGAGGGACAGGAACTCGAGAATTGTGGGCAGCTCCTCCTCGACGCGCGCTCGGCGACGTCGCGCCGCCGACGTGAGGCGAAGATCGACGAGGGCGGCGGCCGCCGACGCGGCCACGGGCGGGAGAACTGCCGCTCCAGCCGTGAGCCTGCCCGCGAGGGCGAGGATCACGAGTGCGATACCGCCCAGCAAGGCGCCCACCACGACCCACGTGAGCTGACGTCCACGGAACCCGGCGGCATCCTGAGTCCAGCCCGCCTGACGCAGGCGATGCTCAAGTCGCGCCGCGCCGCCCAGGGATGCCACGAGACGATCCCGCCGCGATCGCCAGTCTCCCGAGACCGATGCCAAGGGAGTCAGCCCGCGCGGATCGGCGATGTCACGGAGGTACGGCGCGATTCGACGAGCGAGCGTCGGAGCGGCGAGGCGCGGGATGCGCGTCGCGATGAGGACGAGGCCGGTGGCAAAAGCACCGCCCAAGACGATCGCGAGAGCCAGTTCTGTAAGCCCGCTCACGCGAACCACCGCCGCGGTTCCGGCAGCCGACCGATCCCGAGCATGAGCCGGAAGGCGACGAACGAGACCGCGGCACCGAGGACGATGACGGTCACCCCCTCAGGGCTGCTGTAGGCCGTGGCGCCCTCGGGACGCAGGGCGAGCAGACCGAGGATCACCCACGGCGCGACGACTCCCAGCACGGCCGCGCCGCGGATCCACGATTGGCGCGCTTCGATTTCCGCGCGGAGCGCCGCCTCGGAACGGACGGACGCCGAGAGGGCGCGGAGGACGCTGGTCAGCTCGGTGCCGCCGACCTGCCGAGCCATCCGGAGCGCCTCGATGATGCGGTCGGCGACGGGATCGGCGAGGCGTGCCTTCAACCGCAAGGAGCTGGAATCGAAATGCCCGGACGCGGAGACGTCCGACGCGAAGCCGACGAAGGCGGGCCTAAGCGCCGGCGGCCCCACCTCGGCCAGCGCGGAAACCGCATCCGGGAGCGACATCCCGGACCGGACCGAGGCCACGAGGAGGTCGCACACGTCGGGCCACAGCTGCCGTCGACTCTTCTGCAGGCGGCGCACCCGTCCGCGCAGCCACGCGGCCGGGGCGAAGAAGCCCGCCACCGCGGCGACCGCGGCGAAGGCGAGGAGCGATGTGACCAACCAGACCGATGCACCGGTGAGCGCGGCTGCCGCCAGCGAGATCATCGCGAGATGCCCGACGGTGGCATGACCGAACCCGGCGTCTTGCAGGAGACGCGCGGGACGGCCATCCCGTCGAGCACCCTGATCGCGAGGCGCGCGGGGCGGCCACAGCCACGGCGAGAGCGCGAGGAGGATGCCTGCGGCCAGCGTCACTCCGAGAACCGTCGTCATCTCGACTCGCTCTCGAACACCCGACGGCTCTCGATGACGCCATCGACGACGCGACCGGTCGGAGCGATGATCTCCGCAACGGCTCGGCGGCCCTCGGCATCCCGTCGACAGTGCACCACGAGGCCGACAGAGGCGGCGATGGCCGGAAGAAGAAAGTCGCGATCGATGTTCCGTCCGGCCAGGAGCGGGAGTGATCCCAGCTTGCGAAGCGCATCCGTAGCTGAGTTCGCGTGGATGGTGGCTGCTCCGGGGACGCCGGTATTGAGCGCCAGAACCAGGTCGAGGGCCTCTGCGTCGCGGACTTCGCCGACCACGAGGCGGTCGGGACGCATGCGCAGCGCCTCTTTCACGAGACGCCGAAGCGACACCTCACCCGTGCCCTCCAAGCTCGGCTGACGCCCCTGCAAGGCGACCAGGTCCGGCGCCTGCACAGCGAGCTCGAACGTCTCCTCCACCGTCACGATGCGATGGTGCGACGGCGCGGCCGCGATCAACGCGCCCAAGAGCGTGGTCTTCCCTGCGTGCGTCGCGCCCGAGACGATCACGCTCGTTCCCTCGCGCATCGCCGTCCGAAGCAGTCCGGCTACCTCGGGGGAAACGGATCCAGCCGCGACGAGGTCGTCGAGAGTCCGGAAGCGCGTGAGGAACTTCCGGATGTTGACCGCCCAGTGGCGACGAGTGATGTCGGGAATGACGACGTGCAGCCGGGACCCGTCCGGCAGAGATGCATCGACGAACGGCTGGCTCAGATCGACCCGACGACCGGTGGCGTGCAGCATGCGCTCGACAAGATCTCGGACGGCCGTGTCGCTGAGCACGATCGGTGCCCGCTCGCTTCGACCCTCGCGCGCGATATAGACCTTGTCGGGTGCGTTGATCCAGATCTCTTCGACGTCCGGATCATCCAGCAGCGCTTGGAGCGGGCCGTACCCGGCGACCGTCGAGAGGATGTCGCGGACGGAGGCCGCCTCGTCCTCGATGACGTCCACACCCCGTGCGAGGGCGAAGTCGTTGTGACGCCGCACCTCGGCTCGAGCGATGAACGACGCGCGGTCGGGCTCCCGCGACGGGTCGACTTCCTCCGCCCGCAGCCGCTCCCGCACGCGCTCGGCGACCGACGTCAGGCCTCGCGTCGTGGGTGCGGTCTGCGGGAAGCTCATGGCCTGGGATCCTCGCAAGCCCGCCGCTGTCCGCGCGGGAGTTATCCACACGCGATTCGGGGGTTGACCCTCTCAGGCGACTCCCACCGCGCGCCCTAGACTGAAGCCACCAGCGGGAGTGGTGAAATCGGCAGACACGCAGGATTTAGGTTCCTGTGCCTTCGGGCGTGGGGGTTCAAGTCCCCCCTTCCGCACGAGGCACCGTCGTGTCTCACACCTTGCGCCCATACCGCCGGCCGGCCCGCCGTCGCGACCTGAAGGACCTCCGTGCACCCCTTCGCCTTGATCCCCTGGCTGGATCCCGAGACCATCATCAACGCTGCCGGCCCCTGGGCGCTCGTCGTGGTCTGCTTCATCATCTTCGCCGAGACCGGCCTGCTCGTCGGGTTCCTGCTCCCCGGCGACACGCTCCTGATCATGGCGGGGCTCCTCTCCAACCCCGTCACGCACGCTCCGAACGGCGTCTTCGGTGTCAATGTCTGGATCGTCGGACTCCTGATCGGGCTCGCCGCGTTCCTCGGTGGAGAGGTCGGGTACCTGATCGGCCGCAAAGGCGGTCCAGCGGTCTTCGAACGCAAGGAATCGGGCCTCTTCAGTCGGAGTAACGTCGAACGGACGAATGCGTTCTTCGAGCGGTACGGCGGTGTGACGGTCATCCTCGCGCGATTCGTCCCCATCGTGCGCACCTTCGCCCCGGTCGCCGCCGGCGTCGGCAAGATGGCCTGGCACAAATACTCGCTGTACAACCTCATCGGCGCCGTCATCTGGGGCTTCGGTCTCACCGTCATCGGCTACCTGGTGAGCCTCATCCCCGGCGTCGGAGAGTTCGTCGCCGAGTACATCGACGTCATCCTGCTCATCGCGGTCGCGGGCACCATCGTCTTCATCGTCTGGCATTACTTCGCCGAGAAGCGCAAGGTCAAGCGCGAGATGTCCGCCGGCCCGGATGGGACGACGGACGCGGCCGAGGCGCAGGAGCTCGTCCTCGAGCCTGAGGCGTTCGACGACCCGGCCGAGGAGCGCGGGGACGCTCCGCGGCTCTGATCAGGACGCCTTCTTCTTCGCGGGGGTCTTCGCCGGTTCTTTCTTCGCCGGTTCTTTCTTCGCAGGTTCCCTCTTCGCAGGCTTCTTGGCCGGCACCGACTTCTTCTCGGCGTCGTCCTTGGTCTGCCCCGACGAACCGGAACCCGACCGCGCCGCGCGGCTCTTCTCGACGCTCGCCCGCAGTGCCGCCATCAGGTCGATGACTTCGCCCCCTTCGGCATCCGCCTTCTCGCCGAAGGTCTCGGCGGTGTCGAACGCGTCGCCCTTCTCGAGCTTCGCGTCGATGAGGGTGCGCAGTTCCTTCTGGTACTCGTCGGTGAACTCGCCCGGGTCGAAGTCGCCCGAGAAGCTGTCGACGAGGGATGCCGAGAGCTCGAGCTCCTTGCTGGAGATCTTCACCGGCTCATCCAGCACGGGGAACGATGCCTCGCGAACCTCGTCCGCCCAGAGGAGAGTCTGCAGAACGAGCACGTCGCCGCGCACGCGGAGCGCCGCCAGTCGCGTCTTCTGCCGGAGCGCGAAACGCACGATCGCGGTGCGGTCGGTCTGCTCGAGCGTCTGGCGCAGGAGGACGTACGCCTTCGGGCTCTTCGAATCGGGTTCGAGGTAGTAGGCCTTGTCGAGGGTGAGGAGGTCGATCTGCTCGGTGGGGACGAACTCGACGACCTCGATCTCACGGCTGCGCTCACTCGGCAGCGCGGCGAAGTCGTCCGAGGTGAGGACGACGGTGCGCTCGCCGTCGTCGTAGGCCTTGTCGATGTCGGAGTACGGCACGACCTCACCGTCGATCTCGCAGATGCGCTGGTAGCGGATGCGGCCTCCGTCGGTCGCATGCACCTGGTGCAGCGACACGTCGTGATCCTCCGTCGCCGAGTACACCTTGACCGGCACGTTGACGAGTCCGAAGGTCAATGCGCCTTTCCAGATCGATCTCATGCCCTCAGTACACACCCCGTCGGCGCGGCGACCAATGGGGGTTGCGCACTAATCTGGCCCCATGCCAGCCGCGCCGCAGGAGGTCGTCGTCGACGGACGCCGGCTGCGGCTGACGAACCTCGACAAGGTGATGTACCCCGAAACGGGCACCACCAAGGGCGAGGTCATCGACTACCTGACGCGTATCGCCCCCGCCATCCTCCCCCACCTCGATGCGCGACCGGTCACCCGGATCCGCTGGCCGGACGGCACGGCGGAGGGTTCCTTCTTCGCGAAGCACCTCGAGGCGGGCGCACCGTCGTGGGTGGCCCGGAGACCCATCGAGCACTCGACCGGCGCGAAGGATTACCCCCTCGTCGACGGAGTCCCGACCCTCGTCTACCTCGCACAGGTCGCGTCGATCGAACTGCACGTGCCGCAGTGGCGCTTCGACGCTGACGGCGCGAGGCGGAATCCCGATCGTCTCGTGCTCGATCTCGATCCGGGCCCCGGCGTCGGACTCGCCGAGTGCGCCGAAGTCGCCCGATGGTCTCGGGAGATCCTGGTCGACCTGGGCATGGACCCCCTCCCCGTCACGAGCGGCAGCAAGGGCATCCATCTGTACGCCCCGCTCGACGGCAGCCGCGCGAGCGACGAGATCAGCGCCTTCGCAAAGGAACTCGCGCGAGCGCTCGAAGCGGATCACCCCGACCTCGTCGTGAGTCAGATGTCCAAAGCGGCGCGACCGGGGAAGGTCTTCCTCGACTGGAGCCAGAACAACGGCAAGAAGACGACCATCGCGCCCTACTCGCTTCGCGGACGCGCGCGGCCCACGGTCGCCGCGCCGCGCACCTGGGACGAGCTCGACGATCCGGGTCTGCGTCACCTGCATTACGACGAGGTCCTCGACCGAGTCGCCGCCGACGGCGACCTGATCGCACCGCTCGCCCCCCGGAGCACGGGACCGCTGACGTCCTACATCGCGAAGCGCACCGCGGCGAAGACCCCGGAGCCCGTGCCGGACTCCCCCGCCGGCTCCGCTCGTCCGGCATCCTCTCGGTTCGTCATCCAGGAACACCACGCGAGACGGCTCCACTACGACCTGCGACTCGAGCGCGACGGCGTGCTCGTCAGCTGGGCCGTGCCGCGCGGCATCCCGGAGTCACCCTCGACGAACCACCTGGCCGTGATGACCGAGCCCCACCCGATGGAGTACCTGGATTTCGCCGGGGACATCCCCGCCGGCGAGTACGGCGCCGGCACCATGTCGATCTGGGACAGCGGCACCTTCGACCTCGAGAAGTGGCGAGACGACGAGGTCATCTTCACCGCGACAGGGCACGGCGAAGGGCCGCTCGGGACCGTGAAGCTCGCCCTCATCCGGACGAGCGGCGACGGCGAGAAGTCGCAGTGGTTGCTGCACCGGATGAAGAAGGATGCCGCGGCTCCCCCGCCGGCGCCCGCTCCGCCCTCCCCTGCATCGGCACCGATACCGGCGCCGATGCTCGCGACGTCCTCGAATGCGGCCCTGGCCAGGCATGCGGCCACCCGCTGGGGTCCCTGGGTCGAGTTCAAGTGGGACGGCGTCCGAGCCCTCGGCGTCTGGAACGGCGAACATCTCAGGCTCCGCGCCCGCAGCGGCGCCGACATCACCGCCCGGTATCCCGAACTGACCGGCGGCGATCCCGGGTTCGGCGCCGCCCCCTGCGTCGTGGACGGGGAGATCGTCGCGCTCGACGATCGCAACCGGCCGAGCTTCTCGTTGCTCCAGCACCGGATGCACCTCACGAAGGCCGCCGACATCGACCGCGAGTCGGCGCGGATCCCCGCGCAATTCCTGCTGTTCGACGTCCTGGAGATCGACGGGACGGATGCCGCATCCCTGCCCCTCTCGCAGCGGCGCGAGTTGCTGGAGGGTGTGGCCGGGGGCGCGATCGATCCCATCGTCGTGCCTCCCGTCGCGAGTGACGTCGACGACGCCCTTGCAACGGCGCAGCAGCTCGGACTCGAGGGCGTCGTCGTGAAGGATCCCGCCTCGGTCTACCGTCGTGGCGTCCGCAGCGAGCAGTGGCTCAAGGTGAAGCTGACCCTGATGCAGGAAGTGGTGATCGGCGGCATCCGTCCCGGCAGAGGCGGGCGCACCGGAGAGATCGGATCGCTGCTCATGGGCCTGCCGACAGAGGGCGGTCTGCGCTACATCGGTCGCGTCGGGTCGGGGTTCAGCGAGGCGACGCTCGCACGACTGGATGCCGAGCTCGCACCGCTCCGCACCGCTGAGAACCCCTTCGTCGACATCGGGCGTGCCGAGGCGTCCGACGCGCTGTGGGTCAGACCCGAGCTCGTCGGCGAGGTGGAGTACGCCGAAGCGACACCGAACGGCACCCTGCGTCACGCCCGCTGGCGGGGGCTCCGCCCCGACAAGACTCCCGCGGACGTGAACGCCGAAGACTGAGCCAGCGGATCCGGATCGATTCCGCCGGGCCCAGCCGTCACCTCGCGCTATCGGTAGAAGCCAGCAATGACCGATTTGGAGCCGTCGATGAATGCCGTGATCCTCACAACTTCACCGTTGCTCTTCTTCTTGTAAACCTTGTTCGGATACCAGGTCTTGCACTGGCCGCGCTGGAGATCCACCCACCCGTTGGGCTCCCAAATCTCGGAGGCGATATTGCCCGCCATGGGATGGACGGTGATCTTTTTCGCGGGACCTTCTTGATAACAGAAGATGAAGCTCTTCAGCCTTACGCTATTCGCCTTGTGCTCCGAGAACTTTCCGGCGATCGTCATCCGCGCATCGTCTGGAAGAGCAGGTGTGATCCCCGGAAATGTGAGGCTGACGCCGACGTCAACCTTGTTCTTGATGTACGTGATCTTGAGACCTGCAGCGTTGGCCGGCAGCGCTGAGAGCGAGACCATCGCCAATGCGACCGCAGTGGCCGCAGCAAATCGCGCGATTTTATTCATTATTCCCCCCGGATGTCATTCGCCCCGAAAACCGAAAGCGACAATCCGACACTAGCAGCGCCCTGGAAAGGAAAGAGAAGCCCTACCGCCACCGGTTCTGAACGAGAGTGAGCTGAGTGCCGTCAGGATCCACGAGATACACGACGCGACCGCCCCAGCCTCGATCTTCGGCGGATGCCGCCGGGGGATGCCGGTCGCGCCCCCGGGCGCACCGGAGTCGGCGATCCGCCGGTACCAGGCGCCGAGGTCGTCCACGCGAAGACAGCACATGACCGTGTTCGCGCCCGGGTCGAGGTCCGAATCGGGGAAGACCTCCAGCTGCAGCTGCTGCCGGCGCAGTATCAGCCAGTCTTCAGCGTTAGACCGCCTCGAAACCGATTGACACGTAGAACCCAGTCGTGGTGTCGAAGCCTCGAGACGCCAGCTTCGGCGCGGCGACGTCCACCATCAGCGGTGCCTCAGGCGTGGGCCTCGTGCTCGACGTGGCCCGCCGGCTCGAGCTGGAACGTGGAGTGCTCCACGTCGAAGTGGCGGGCGAGACAGGACTGAAGCTGGGACAGCAGCGCGCCCGCGCGGTCATCCGCGAAGAAGTCCGTCGCGACGACAACGTGCGCCGTGAACACCGGCGCGCCGCGCGTGAGCTGCCAGACGTGCACGTCGTGGACGTCGACGACGCCCTCGGTGCCGAGGATGTGGTCGCGGATGTCGGTGACCTTCGTCCCCGCCGGTGCCCGCTCGCCCAGCACGGCGAACACTTCTCGCAACAGGGTGATGGCACGCGGCACGATGAGCGCGGCGATGACGAGGGAAGCCACGGCGTCCGCCGGCATCCATCCCGTCAGCCAGATCACCCCGGCCGCGATGATCACGACGACCGACCCGAGCAGGTCGCCCAGGACCTCGAGGTACGCGCCGCGCACATTGATGCTCGTGCGCTGCGCGGCGCTCAGGACGTAGAGCGAGACACCGTTGGCGAGGAGGCCGATGACGGCGACGACGAGCATCGGCAGCCCCTGCACCTCGGCATCCGCGGGTCGGATCAGGCGGCCGACGGCCTCGACCGCGATCCACGCTCCGAGAGCGATGAGGATCACAGCGTTGAGCAGCGCACCGAAGACCTCGGCGCGTTGATATCCGTAGGTCTGTCGCTCGTCCGCCGGGCGAGCCGCGACCGACGCGGCTATGAGAGCGATCACGAGCCCCGAGCTGTCGGTGAACATATGGCCGGCATCGGCGAGCAGCGCCAGCGACCCGGTCAAGATGGCACCGACGAGCTGGACGACGAGCACCGTCGCGGTGATTCCGAGGGAGACCGCGAGCAGTCGCCGCGGATGTCCTCCCCGGATGCCGGTGGGTGCGTGATCGTGCATGTCTACGAGGGTAGGACCCGCCGTCGCACCGACCGGCCCGATTCCCGAACTCGGGAATGAGTCCGATTCTCAGCCTCAGCAGGAGAGCCCGCGCCGCGTCAGAGGGAGGCGAGCAGAGGCACGAGAGCTTCGAAGGCCCGCGCGCGGTGCGACGACGCGTTCTTCTGGGCGGGCGTCAACTCCGCCGCAGAACTACCCTCTGCGTCGTCCGGCAGGAACACGGGGTCGTAGCCGAACCCGTTCTCCCCCGTCGGTGCGGTCGCGAGACGGCCCGGCCACACGCCGGTCACGACGTGCTCTTCGTCACCGGGGACGACGAGCGCGATCGTCGAGACGAACTGCGCCGTGCGGTGGGGATCAGCGATGTCGGCGAGCTGATCGAGCAGGAGCTCGTAGTTCGCGCCGCTGTCCTTCTTGTGCCCCGCCCAATACGCGGAGAAGACTCCGGGCGACCCACCCAGAACATCGACGGCGATCCCGGAGTCGTCCGCCATGGCCGGGAGTCCGGTGTGGGCGGCGGCCGCTCGGGCCTTGATGAGGGCGTTCTGCGCGAACGTCACACCGTCCTCGACCGGCTCGGGGCCGTCATAGCCGACGACCTCGAGGTCGGGTCGCGTCGCCGCGACGATCGCTCCGAACTCCTCGACCTTGTGCGCGTTGTGCGTGGCGAGGACGATGCGGCGCGTCGTCACGCGAGCTCCCGTGCCAGCGCGGCGAGCTGCGCCTCGCGGAGGTCGCCGCAGCCGTTCACGCCGAGCTCGAGCAGGGCGTCGAGCTCGCGCTTGTCGAAGGGCGCTCCCTCGGCGGTTCCCTGGACCTCGACGAACAGGCCGCGACCGGTGACGACGACGTTCATGTCGGTCTCCGCGCGGACGTCTTCGACGTAGGCGAGGTCGAGCATCGGCTCACCGTCGATGATGCCCACGGACACCGCTGCGACCGAGTCGATGAGCGCCTTCGCGTTCTTGCCGACGAAGCCCTTCGCGCGGCCCCACTCGATCGCATCCGCCAGGGCGACGTAGGCACCGGTGATGGCGGCGGTGCGCGTGCCGCCGTCGGCCTGAAGGACGTCGCAGTCGATGACGATCGTGTTCTCGCCGAGGGCCTTCGTGTCGACGACCGCCCGCAGCGCGCGTCCGATCAGCCGCGAGATCTCGTGCGTGCGCCCGCCGACCTTGCCCTTGATCGATTCGCGGTCGTTGCGCGAGTTCGTCGCGCGCGGGAGCATCGCGTACTCAGCGGTGACCCAGCCCTTGCCCTTACCGGTCAACCACCGGGGGACGCCGTTCGTGAAGGATGCCGTGCACAGGACCTTCGTGCCGCCGAAGGAGATCAGCGCGGAACCCTCCGCATGGGCGCTCCACCCGCGTTCGATCGTGACGGGGCGCAGCTGGTCGACGGAACGGCCGTCGGCGCGGGTGGTCTCGGTCATGGGGTCTCCTTCGGTAGGTCGATGGCACCGGTCTGGACGAGTCGGACGGCGCTGACGCCGCGACCCATCAGCCGGTCGGCGAGTCGGATGAAGTCGTCGGCGGAATCGCCGGTCGCCTCGTAGACGTGGGTCGGGGTCGCGTCCGGACCGGCGAGGAGGTCGCGGGAGACGAGCTGCCGGTAGACGTCTTTCGCCGTTTCCGTGTCGCTGGACACGAGCGACACATCGGGGCCCATGACGTAGCTGATGGCGCCCTCGAGGAACGGATAGTGCGTGCACCCGAGCACGACGGTGTCGACGCCGGCGTGGCGGAGCGGAGCGAGGTACTCCTCGGCGACGCCGAGGACGTCCGTCGTGTCCGTCACGCCCGCTTCGACGAAGTCGACGAAGCGCGGGCACGCCTGCGCGAAGACGCTCAGGCGTTCGTTGACACCGAGCATGTCCTGGTAGACGCCCGACCCGATGGTGCCGGCGGTACCGATGACGCCGACGCGGCCGTTGCGCGTGGTCGAGATGGCAGTGCGGACGGCCGGGCCGATGACCTCGACGACCGGCACGTCATAGCGCTCGCGTGCATCGCGGAGAAGGGCGGCCGACGCCGTGTTGCACGCGATGACGAGCATCTTGACGCCCTGGTCCACGAGCGTGTCCAGCACTTCGAGTCCGTACCGGCGGACGTCGGCGATGGGCTTGGGTCCATACGGGGAGTGCGCGGTGTCGCCGATATAGAGGATCGATTCGCGCGGCAGGAGCTGGGAGACGGCCCGGGCCACGGTCAGCCCGCCCACTCCGGAGTCGAAGATCCCGATCGGTGCGTCCGTCACGATCGACCAGCCTAGTCTCGGTCCGGTCCTCCCCTGCGCGTGGATAGAGTGACCGGATGGCCACGTCCACGGCATTGCTGACCGACCGCTACGAACTCACGATGCTGGATGCCGCACTGCGCGACGGCACGGCGAATCGTCGGTGCGTCTTCGAACTGTTCGGACGGCGTCTTCCGGGCGGCCGCCGCTTCGGCGTCGTGGCCGGAACCGGACGGCTCCTCTCGGAGATCGCAGACTTCCGCTTCAACGAGGCCGAACTCGCCTACCTGCGCGACAACGACATCGTCAGCCATGAGACGGTGCGCTACCTCGAGGACTACCGGTTCGGCGGCACGATCAGCGGTTACCGGGAGGGCGAGCTCTACTTCCCGGGCTCCCCCCTCCTGACGATCGAGGGCACCTTCGCTGAAGCGGTGATCCTCGAGACTCTGGCCCTCAGCATCCTCAACCACGACTCGGCCGTCGCGACGGCCGCCGCGCGCATGAGCATCGCCGCCGGTGACCGTCCGCTCGCAGAGATGGGATCCCGCCGTGCAGCGGAGCGATCCGCCGTCGCGGCGGCCCGCGCCGCCTACATCGCGGGGTTCTCCGCCACCAGCAACCTCGAAGCGGGACGCTCCTGGGGAATCCCCACCATGGGCACCGCAGCGCACGCCTGGACCCTCCTGCACGACACCGAGGAGGACGCCTTCCGCAGCCAGATCGATGCCCTCGGCACGGGGACCACCCTTCTCGTCGACACCTACGACATCCGCCAGGGCGTGGAGACGGCCGTTCGCGTCGCGGGTACCGGTCTCGGTGGCGTCCGGCTCGATTCCGGCGACCTCCCGACCGTGGCCGCCTCCGTCCGTGAGCAACTCGACGAGCTCGGCGCAACCGAGACGCGGATCACTGTGACGAGCGATCTCGACGAGTTCGCGATCGCTGCGCTGGCCGCATCCCCGGTCGATGCGTACGGAGTCGGAACCTCCGTCGTCACCGGATCGGGCACCCCGACGGCGGGAATGGTCTACAAGCTCGTCGCCCGACAGGGCTCAGACGGCGGCTGGGTTCCGGTGGCGAAGGCTTCGACGTCGAAGGCGTCCATCGGCGGTCGCAAGGCGGCGTTCCGGCGTCGCGCCGACGGTGTCGCAACCGCGGAGGTGATCGCCGTCGCCGACGGTTTCGAGGAGCTCGACACCCCGTCCGCTCATCCCGACGCGCGTCCACTGCAGACCGTGCTCGTCGACCACGGCGAGACGGATGCCGCTCACCTCGGTCCCGAGGGTGTCGCCGCCGCCCGCGCGCACCACCTTCGGGTCCGCGAGGAGCTGCCGGTCGCGGCGCTGGCGCTCAGCCGCGCCGATCCCGCGCTGCCGACCGTCTACGAGGTGAGCGAGGCGTAGATCTCCTTGCATGTCGGGCAGACCGGGAACTTCTCGGGATCCCGACCGGGGGTCCACTTCTTGCCGCACAGCGCGCGCACCGGCTTGCCGGTGATGGCCGACTCGAGGATCTTGTCCTTCTTGACGTAGTGCGAGAACCGCTCATGGTCGCCAGGCTCGATGGACTCCTCGCGGATGAGCTCTTCGAGTTCGCGGTCGAGTGTGGCGAGGCCGCCCTGATCAGGGCTGTCGATCGGCGTGCTCATTCCCCCGAGTGTACTGGGGCCGAGAGCTTCGTGGCCGGCTGTCAGAGGGTTTCTGCGAACTCCATGATGCGTCCGGTTCGGCGCTCGAAGAGTGCTCCACCGACGGCCACGCCGACGATCATCACGCCGAGACCGACCCCGATGCCGGACCAGAACGACGACCACGCGGCACCCTCGTCCCCGTTGAGGCAGAGCCACCCCCACCAGAGCGCCGGTGCGGACAGCAGGATGGCACCGAACAGCACGAGGGCCTGCGTCATGCCCCCGCCCGTGCGTTGGGGCTGCTCGAATGGTCCCTCGCCCGGGCGGGAAACGGCGTAGGGCGACGCGACTGAGGAGATCGACCCGAGGCCGAGGCCCGCGGCGAACAGGGAGACGCAGACGCCGATGAGGGCGGGCAGAACCGCCCATCGACCGTGCACCCAGACCGAGCCGGTGATCAGGAGCGCCAGCAGCGGGATGCCGATCATGAGGATGGGTACGAGCCGGCCGATCCGGTCTGCGAGACCGCGAACCCCCGCGGAGATGTGCAGCCACACGCCTGTCGAGTCGTAAGCCAGATCGTTGTGCACCAGCCAGCCGAGGAAGAGGGCGAGGATCGGCGGTGGAATGAGCGCCACGGTCTGCAGCGGGACACCCACGACGAGCAACGGCGTCACGATGAGGATGGAGGCGATCGGCACGACGATGACGTTCGCGAGGTAGCGGGCATCGCCGAACCAGTAGACGATGCTCCGCGCCGCGATCGCTCCCCCCGGCAGCCCGGGCATGACCGCGAACCACCCGAGGCCGCGACGCTCGCGGACCGGGACCGGGCGCTCGGTTCGAGTCATCATCAGCTGGACCAGCAGGTACCACATGGCGCCCAGAACGACGATCGTTCCTCCGGCGACCAGCAGCGAGGCGATGAGGCTTCCCCCGGTGCGCACGGCTATCGCGGGCGCCGCGCCGAAGGGAGTGATCGCGAGCACCTGAGCCGCTTCGGTCAGCGGGGACGGAAGTCCGCCCGACCACTCGAGGGAGAACGCGAAAGCGGCGACCGGGATCACGACGACTCCGGCTGCGGTGACCATCAACCCGGTCAGCTGCGGCGACCGTCGGTCTCGGAGGGCGACCGCCGAGACGGCCATGGCGCACCGCGACGCGAGCACCGCTGTGGCGACGATCAGGGCGGTTCCGAGGACAGCCTGCCAGACCGGGGCCCCGTGGCTCGTGGCCGCCACAGCCATCGCTGCGGCGATCGAGAGCACGACCAGGCCGGGAACCCCGACCGGCGACACCGCCGCAACCGTCCAGGCGATGGTCCGCGGCTCGGCACCCGTCGTGACGAAGCGACGCGGGTCGAGGGGGTCATCGGCCCCGGTGAACAGCGGGATCAGCAGGAAGCCGGCGATCAGCAGCGCGCCTCCCACGACGGTCAGCGTCGCCGCTTCTTCATCGGGGACGCGGTCGAGCCGGACGAAGGCGACGCACACGGCCGCGACAGCCACCGCGAGGACGCCGAACGCCGCCAGTCGGCGCACCACGACGACGGGTCGGGCGTTCACCGCGCCGATGAGGAGGGCGAGCCTCAGTCGGAGTACGTGTGCAACCACTCGAGGCCTTCCACATCGCTGAGTCCGCCGGAGAGCTGGACGAAACGTTCCGCGAGGGTCTTGTCGCCACGGACCTCGTCGACCGTGCCCTGCGCGAGCACCTGGCCCGCGACGATGACCGCGACGCCGTCGCACACCCGCTCGACGAGCTCCATGCCGTGACTCGAGAGGACGACGGTGCCGCCTCGCGCGACGTACGCCGACAAGATGTCGAGGATGACGGCGCTCGAGACCGGATCCACCGCTTCGAACGGCTCGTCGAGGACGAGCAGCCTCGGGGCGTGGATCATGGCGCCGGCCAGCATGATCTTCTTGGTCATGCCCGCGGAGTAGTCGGACACCGGACGCGCAAGTGCAGCGGTCAGGTCGAACGCGCGAGCGAGGTCCTGCGTGCGCTCCGTGACGACCGCCGGCCGGAGCCCGCGCAGGACGCCGTAGTAGTGGAGGAGCTGTCGACCGGTGAGTCGATCGAAGGTGCGCAGGCGATCCGGGAGGACCCCCATGAGCGCCTTCGCACCGCGGGGATCGCGGCGGAGGTCGACGCCGCCGACCTGGATGGTGCCTGAGTCGGGGCGCAGGAGACCCGCGATCATCGACAGCGTCGTGGTCTTCCCGGCACCGTTGGGTCCGACGATGCCGTAGAAGGTTCCGGCCGGGATCTCGAGGTCCACGGCGTCCACAGCGAGAGTGCGACCGAAGGCCTTCGACACGTGCGACATCCGGAGGGCGAACGCGGTGCCGCCTTCGGTCGGCTCGATCCGGTCGGTCGTCGGCAGAACAGCGGTGGCGGGCGCGGGTCCCTCCGGCTCGGGTTCAGGCTCCAGCCCCGGGTCGGGCTCCAGCGCCAGGTCGGGCTCCAGCCCCAGGTCAGGCTCGGGCTCGGGCTCGGGCGCCGGCTCCGGTTCGGGCTCGATCTCGGGCGCCGGCTCGGGCTCTGGCGTGACCTCGGGGCCCGGCTCGACCTCGCGCTCCGGGACGATCTCAGGCTGGTGCTCCGGCTCGACCGTCGGTTCGGGCTTCAGCGCCGGCTCGACGGCTGGCTCGACCGTCAGTTCGGGCTCCGGCTCGATCTCCGGCTCCGGCTCCGGGGCCGACTCCGAGCCGATCTTGCGCTCGGTCTCTTGGTCGACGTCGGGCTGCACATCGACCATGACTTCCGGCTCGGACTCCAGGTCCGGCTCAGCCACGGCTGCGGGCTCGGGTTGCGGCTGACGTTCGTGTTCCGGGTCGACGTCCGGTTCAGCGGCGACCTCCGCTCCGCCACCGGGTTCGCTCACCGCATCTTCGAAGCGTGCGGCGGCGACGGATGCCGGCAGATCGGGCTTCGGCGGAAGCGCCGGAATGGTCATCGTCTCGCCGGCAGAACCGTCTTCGGCGCGTGTCGCGGCGACATCGGCAGGCAGTGGGGGCGGCGGGGGGACAGCGGTGCCGGTGCCGGACACTCGTGCCTTACCGCGGGGCTGTCGTGTCTTCGGAGGCGTCACTCGTCAAACCTACCAAGGGGTGCTCGCCGTCTCCTGAGACGCCGTACGGCAGCACCGGTGGTCACGAATGCGCAACGCCATACACGGATACGGGTCATTGTCAGGCACCCCCGCTACCATTTAGCTGGCACAAGGATGTGTCTTTCCGATGCACGGACAGAGACCACATCGTCAGGAGCACCCCGTGACCAAGATCGTCATCCTCGCAGCCGGTATGGGCTCGCGGCTCGGCCGCAGTCTGCCCAAGCCGCTGACACAGCTGAGCGACGGCCGCAGCATCATGGGCCAGCAGCATGACAACATTCACGCCGCCTTCGGGCCGAGCGCGTCCATCACCACGGTCGTCGGCTACCGCGCCGAGACGATCGTCGAGGCGTTCCCCGACGCGGATTACGTCTACAACGACCGCTACGACCAGACGAACACCTCGAAGAGCCTTCTTCGCGCCCTCAAGGCGACCGGCAAGTCGGGTGTCCTGTGGATGAACGGCGACGTCGTCTTCGACCCTCGTCTGCTCGGTCGCGCTCTCGCCCTCATCGAAGCGGACCAGTCCTTCGTCACGGTGAACACGTCGAAGGTCAGCGACGAAGAGGTCAAGTACACCGTCGACGCACACGGCAACATCGCTGAGCTGTCCAAGACGGTCGCCGGCGGGCTCGGCGAGGCCGTAGGCATCAACTACATCTCCCGCGCAGACAAGCCGGCCCTCATCGCGCAGCTCAACCGAGTCGACAATCAGGATTACTTCGAGCGCGGGCTCGAGCTCGCCGTCGCCGAAAACGGGCTGAAGCTGCAACCCCTCGACATCTCAGACCTCTACGCCGTCGAGGTGGATTTCGCGGAAGACCTCGACCGGGCGAACTTCTACGTCTGAGGATCGACACGGCGCCTTCGGGCGCGCCGTGACCCCCGCGACGAACGACGTCCCCCGTATCCACTCTCTGCCGGATGATGCGGCGTGGGCGGGCGGCCTGCCTCCGGTGGGGTCGCCGGAGCACCCGTGGCTCATCCGCGTGCTCGATCGCGTCCTCGCGACACAGCGGCCTGCGGTCATCGCGCACCTCCGCGCCATCCGCTCACGCCATCCGGACGCAACTCCCGCTGATGTCTGCCGGATCCTCGAACGGCGCTACCTCGCCACGGTGACGACTGGCGGCGCCGCGGTGGGAGCCACGGCGGTCGTGCCCGGCGTCGGAACCGCGGTGACCCTCGCGCTGGCCGGTGCGGAGACGGTGGGTTTCCTGGAGGCGACCGCCCTGTTCGCCCAGTCCCTCGCGGAGGTGCACGGCGTCCGACTGTCCGATCCCGACCGCGCCCGAGCCCTCGTTCTGACCCTGATGGTGGGACGCGAGGGCGTGGAGCTCGTCAGCCAGTTCGCCGGGCAGGTCAGCGGCTCCGGGAAACCCCGCCAGGCCTATTGGGGAGAGCTGGTCACCACGTCGCTTCCCCGGGCCATGGTGGGTCCCCTTCTCGACCGGCTCAAATCCGCGTTCCTCCGCCGGTTCACCGTGCAGGGTGGCGTTTCGGTGGTCGGTCGCGCCCTCCCGTTCGGTGTCGGTGCCGTCGTCGGCGGAAGCGGCAACCACATCCTGGGGCGTCGCGTTGTCGTGGGCGCCCGCAAAGCCTTCGGGCCCGTCCCGCCCGCGTTTCCCGCAGAGCTGGCCGCCGGGCCGAGCCCGCGAGAGCGCCTGAGCCTGCGCGCGCGGCGGCGCCGTCGTTCCGGGCCCGGTCCTCACGTCACGGGGTAGCGTGGCCGGGTGGTCCCGGTTCTCGTCACTCTGCTCATCCTCAACGGCGTCTTCAACGCGCTCGTCTGGCCTGCCTTCTATCGGCGCGTCGCCCGCGACGCGCGCGCACGCGACGAGGAAGGTCGCGCCACGCGCTTCCTCGTCGTCCACACGGTGCTGATCGCCGTTGCCCTCGTCCTCGCGGCCGTCTCCATCCTCGCCGGAATCATCGCCGCGACGGGCGCGTGGACCTGACGCCTCGACGGTCTGCACACCCCACGGTGCGCGCGCAAGTGGTTCGGTCCGCCGCGCCGCAATGATTAGCGTTGACGAGTGGTAACGACTCCCCCGACGCACCCGCCCGGCCGCATCCAGAGCCTCGACGGTCTCCGTGGAGTCGCGGCTCTCGTCGTTCTCCTGCACCACTGGCTGCTCATCGCGCGTCCGCTACTCGAAGGCACCGTGAGCTGGGCGGTGATCTCGGAGTCGCCGGTCAAACTCCTGACGGCAGGTAACGAAGCCGTCCTGGTCTTCTTCGTCCTCTCCGGTCTCGTCGTGGTTCTCCCCGTGTTCCGCGAGAACTTCTCGTGGATGGGTTTCCTCTCCGCGCGTGTCGTCCGACTGTACGGTCCCGTGATCGCGTCGCTGGGGCTCAGCGCCCTGCTGATCTTCCTGGTTCCGCGCGATCGCTCGACCATGCCCGCCGGCTCGTGGATGGCCGAGACGCACGCCGAGAGTGTGACGTGGCAGTCCTTCCTCGCGCAGGCATCCCTCGTCCCGCGTCAGTACTCGCTCAACAACCCTCTCTGGTCGCTGCATTGGGAACTCCTCTACTCCATCGTCCTCCCGCTTGCGACAGCGCTCGCCCTGCTCGCGAGGCGGTACGCGCTGACCGCGGTCATCGTCTGCTGCGCGTTGAGCGTGGCGGGGCGTCTGTTCGAGCAGAGCGAACTGCTCTACTTCCCCGTCTTCGTGATCGGCACGATCATGGCGGCGCGGATGCCGGACCTGCTGGCGTGGGTCGAACGTCCACGACCCCGGTGGTTCATGCCGCTGTTCACGCTCGTGAGCATCCTCATGCTCATCGGCAGCTGGCTCGCGCGGCCGATCGTCCCGAGCGGCACGGATCTGAGCCAGGTGCTGTGGGCGTTCGCCGCGCCGGGTGCTGCCGGCGTCGTGCTCGTCGCGCTCGCGTGGGGGCCGGCCATCCGACTGTTCGAGACACGGCCGATCCAGTGGCTCGGCAAGATCTCGTTCAGCCTCTACCTCGTACACGTCCCCGTCCTGGCCACTCTCGCCTTCGCCTTCGGTTCCGAGGCGTGGGCGCTGGTCGGCCTCCTCGGCATCCCGATCAGCCTGCTCGTGGCCTGGGGGTTCTACGAGGGAGTCGAAGCTAGAATGCATAAGGCGGCGCGACGCGTCCACCGAGCTGTTGCGGCACGAGCCCGCCGCCGGGCCGGAGAAGTCGCGCCCTGACCTGCCGTCGACGAGAGCACAGCACATACATGCGTTCGCCCCTTCCGCCCGCCGTCACCCGTGCTGTCCGTTCGGCGCTGAGCCGCGCGAAGCGCATCCCGACGTCGGAGCAGATCGCGTGGGCGCGCTCCCGGCCGATCCGGCACCGGACAGTCGTCTACGAATCCTTCGCGGGTAACGGAGCGCTGTGCAATCCCGAGGCGATCTTCCGATCACTGCTCGCCGATCCGGAGTTCGCAGACCTGACGCACATCTGGGCGATCAGCGATCCGGATGCCGCCGCAGCGCTCCGTGCGGAGTTCGCCGGCAACAGCAACGTCGTCGTCGTGACGCGCGGCAGCGGTGCCTACTGGCGCGCTGTCTCCACGGCCGGATACCTCATCAACAACGCCACCTTCCCGCCGGCGTTCAGTAAGCGCGTCGGTCAGGTCTACCTCAACACCTGGCATGGGACCCCGCTGAAGCTCATGGGCTTCGATATGCCCGGCGGTGCTCGCGAATCCGCCAACACCCTGCGCAACCTCCTGAACGCCGACTACCTCCTCGCAGCCAACCCCTTCATGGCCGAGACCATGTACGAGGACGCCTATCAACTCCGCAACGTCTACCGCGGTGCGATCATCGAAGAGGGCTACCCGCGTATCGACCGGCAGTGGATGTCGGACGTCGAAAAGGAGCAGCGCGTCGCTGCGCTCGCCGCCGGACTGGGCTGGTCGCTCACGGGAAAGCGAATCGTCCTGTTCGCTCCGACGTGGCGGGGCAGCTCGTTCCAGGCTCCCGATGCGGATCTCGCGCACCTGGCGGACCAGGTCTCCGGCCTGCAGCGAGAACTGGGCGACGGCGTCGTCGTGCTCCTCAAGACCCATCAGGTGGTGCACCGGGCGGCCAGCGGCATCCCGGCCCTCCGGCGCGTCCTCGTGCCGAACATCATCGCGACGAACGTTCTGCTGGGCCTCGCCGATGCGCTCGTCACGGACTACTCATCGATCTTCTTCGACTATCTCGCCACGGGCCGTCCCATCGGCTTCCTCGTCCCCGACGGCGACGCCTACTCGACCGATCGTGGCACGTACATGCCGCTCGACGAGCTCCCCGGGCCCGTGCACACCGACCCGCGGGCGCTCGGACGCGAGCTCGGCGGGCTGCTGCAACCGGATGCCGCGGCCCACCCGCGCTACGCCGACTGGGCGGAACGATTCGTCCCCTACGACGACGGTGACGCGACCTCGCGCGTCATCGACGTCGTCTTCCGCGGCAGAGAGGAGGGGCGCCGTGTCCGGCCCGTGCGGCGCGACGACCGTCCCCGACTGCTGTTCTACCTGGGCGGGATGCGCCTCAACGGCATCACGACGGCCGCCGTCAACCTGCTGAACTCGCTCGACACCGAGCGCTACGACGTGACGGCCCTCATGTCGTTCCCCCGCGGCGCGACGACACGCCACAATCAGACCCGCCTGAATCCGAACATCCGGCAGGTCTTCCGCGTCGGCGGCATGAACGGCTTGAAGGCGCGCCAGATCATGCGACGTGTCGCGGATGTCAGCACCGATCCGCTCCGCGCGCACCGTCGCCTCGGGCACCGCACCCTGTGGCGGGATGAGTGGACCCGCATCTTCGGGTCTGCGAAGTTCGACTGGGTCGCGGACTTCAGCGGATACAGCCCGTTCTGGGCGCACCTGATGCTGCATTCGCCGCGGGCGGTCCGCGCGATCTGGTTGCACAACGAGATGGCCGCCGACCGCGATCGGACCGTCAACGGCAAGAAGGCTTTCCGGCGTTCGTTGGGCCGCGTCTTCGCCATGTACCGCGCGTACGACCAGCTCGTATCCGTCTCCCCGGCCCTCACGGACCTCAACCGTGCGGAGCTCGCGGACTACGCGCCGGCGGACAGCTTCGTCACCCTGCGAAACCTCCCCGACCTCGTCTCCGCCGAAGCCGTCGACGAGCGCGACGAAGATGGCGACGAGCCGGAGGACGACGCCGGCCTCGACCAGGTCCTCGAGGCCGCGCTCTCGGCCCCCGGCATCCGGAGATTCATCTCGGTAGGCCGGCTGTCGACCGAGAAGAACCACGCCCGGCTGATCCGCGCGTTCGCCCGTCTCGCTTCCGAAGCACCCGATACGCAGCTCTTCATCGTCGGCGGCGGGCCGTTACGCGCACAGCTCGAGCAACAGGTGCGGGATGCCGGTCTGACCGGGCGCGTCTTCCTGACGGGCCCGCTCCGCGACCCGGTGTCCGTCATGCGACGCTGCGACTGCTTCGTCCTCTCCAGCGACTACGAGGGTCAGCCGATGGTCCTCATCGAAGCTGCGCAACTGGGACTGCCCATCGTGTCGACGGCATTCGGCTCCGCGCGGGGCGCTCTGCCGGGCGACGACCTGCACATCGTCGACCGCGACGACCGTGCGCTCGCCGACGGCATGACGGCGTTCCTCGACGGACAGGTGGCGCCGGCGTCGCTCGACGTCGACGCCTACACCGCCGAAGTGCTCTCGCAGTTCGATGCGCTGATCCCGCGCGTCGAGCCCGCGCGCTCCCCTGACTCCACGGGCACACCGTGACGGTCGACGCGCCGGTTCCCGCGCCCGGTGCCGGTGTCACCTTCGTGATGCCCGTTCTCAACGAACGCGAGTACCTCGAGCGCGCGGTCGAGACCGTCCTCCAGCAGGACGTGGACGGTCCCGCCGAGCTGATCCTCGCGCTGGGACCGTCCGCCGACGGTACGACCGAGCTCGCGCGACGACTGGCGTCGGCGGACGACCGCATCCGTCTCGTCGACAACCCGCGCGCCGACATCCCGGTCGCGCTGAATCTCGCGATCCGCGCAGCTCGGCATCCCACCATCGTGCGCGTCGACGCGCACTCCGAGCTCGCGCCGGGGTACACGCGACGCGCACTGTCCACGCTTGCTCGCGTGCGGGCCGCCAACGTGGGCGGCGTCATGCGCGCGGACGGCCGCACCCCGTTCCAGAAAGCCGTCGCGGTCGCCTACAACTCGCCGGTCGGCCTGGGCGGGGGCGCCTACCACGGGGGTGCCCCGGAGGGACCTGCGGAGTCCGCCTACCTCGGGGTCATGCGCCGGAGCGTGCTCGAGGAAGTCGGCCTCTTCGACGAGTCGATCCGACGCGGCGAGGACTGGGAGCTGAATCTCCGCATCCGGCACGCCGGTTACCGGGTGTGGTTCGACCCGGAGCTCGCCGTCACCTACTGGCCGCGAGAGAGCTGGGCCCGCCTGGCCCGTCAGTTCGTCGCGACGGGAACGTGGCGCGGAGAACTCGTTCGCCGGTTCGGTCGCCAGAACTCCCTGCGGTTCTTCGCACCCCCCGCCCTCGTCGTCGTCCTCACGGCGAGCATCCTCCTGGCCGCATTGCAGGCAATCGGTCTGGTGGCCGGTCCCGCCTCCGCGGTGCTCTCGATCCTCCACCTTCCCGTCGCGCTCTACGTCGTGGGCGTACTCGCATTCAGCGCGGTCGCCGGACAGGCGATGGCTCAACGGGCATGGCTCGCCGCCGTGCTCCCGACCATGCACCTCGCATGGGGCACCGGGTTCCTGGCCGGGGTCCTCCGGGGCGCCCGCGACACCGTCGACACGTCCCGCCTCGACCGGAACACGCCTCTGCCCTGACGCGGATCAATCGCGCGGGATCATGTCCTGATCGAGAAGTCTCGCGACCACTCGCTCCGCGGCACGCCCGTCGTCGCGGGCGTTGAATCGCGACACCCAGGATGCGTAGCGGTCCGCGAAGCGGCCAGGCGTGCCCGTGTCGGTGAGCGCTGACGTCAGTTCGTCCTGCGTCGACGTGAGCGGACCGGGGGCTCTGACGGCCAGATCGAAGTAGAAGCCGCGCAGCTTGCCGCGGTAGTGATCGAGATCCGGAACGAAGAAGTAGACCGGCTTGCCCGTGACGGTGAAATCGAACATCACCGACGAGTAGTCCGTGATGAGCGCATCCGCTGCACGCAGGAGCGCCGAGGTGTCCGGGTAGGTCGTGACGTCGATGACTCGCGAGCCGGTCGCATCCGCCCCCGGAACCAGGGTGCGCGAATGTCCCCGCACGAGGACGATCGCTCCGGTGTCGTCTGCCAGTCGTTCCAGGTCGAGGAAGTCCACCATCTCCTCACGATCGTCCCGCCATGTCGGCGCGTAGAGGAGGACTCTCGCGTCCGGCGAGACGCCGAGTTCGCGGCGGACCCGATCCTCGTCGCCGGCGACGAGGACGTCGTTGCGCGGGTAGCCCTCGACCCAGATCGGCCGCCGCCCGAATGCGTACGCCTTCTCGAGGATGCCGGCCGCGTAGGGACTCTGCGCGAGAAGTACGTCCCAGCGCCTGCTCTCCCGGACGACGGCGAGAGCGCGCCGGGGATCGAACCCGGGACGCTGAAGGGCGAGACGCTTGAGCGGCGTGCCGTGCCAGGTCTGCAACACCCGCTGGCCGGGCCGACGGACGAAGCGCCGCCGCAGCCAGTCGTTGACGACGAGAAGGCGAGCGGCCCCCCGGACCCGCCACCATTCGGGAGAACCCTCGACCACGGGCACGGCGCCGCCGGGAACGTCCACGGAGCGGTCCGACACGCTCCAATACCGCGTCACCCCTGGCGCGACACGAGCGATCTCCGCGTCGATCGCGCGCGGGTTGCAGCTCGCGTTTCTGCCGTAGAAGCTCTCGAAGAGGACGGCGTTCTCGAGTTCCGAGGACCCATGGGCGTACGCCCGCTCCAGGGCGGACTGCCCCGCGGCGGAGGCATCCACGTCCGTCAGAGGCGGCGAGACGACGACACGCCCGCCGTCGAGCTCAACTGCGAGAGCCTCGCCGACGGTCCGCGCGAAGGGCGCGAGGTCGGCGGCGACGTCTCCGGCGTCCACCACGACGCGGTAGGCGCCGCTCGGGAGCGCGAGGAGCGGGCCGCCCCATCGCGAGACGCGCATCGGTATCGTCGCCCGCCAGCCGGCATCCGTTTCCGCGACAGCGCCGTCGACGCGTGCTCGCGCGCCTTCGAGACGGATGCCGGAAGGCGCGGCCCCAGGCCCCTCGAGGATGAGCACGTCACCCGATGCCAGCGCGGACCGGATCATTCGTTGCCTTTCGTCGTTCGCGACGCGTCGAGCCCGCGACGGATGGCCCGGTACACGCGCTCGGCGTTGCCGCCGTCGCGGTACATGTGAACGCGGGAGCTGAGGTCGCGAGCCCGCGCGATCCGCCGCGCACGCTCGGCATCATCGAGCAGGACGACCGACAGCTGGCGGACGACCTGACTCCACGAGGTCGCCACGTCCTCGCCCGCGAGGTCGCGATATCGCCCGTAGAAGCCACGCTCGACGGCGTAGCGGGACTCATCCGGCGCGAAGAAGACGACGGGGAGCGGGATGAGCGCCGTGTCGTAGACGAGGGAGGAGTAATCGGTGATCAGAGCGTCGAACGCCGGGAGAACCGGCGTGACATCGGCGACGCGGTCTGCTCCCATCTGCCGGACGCGATCGGTCCCCGGAGGCGGCGTGTAGTCGCCGGCGCCCAGCGGATGCGAGCGGATCACGAGCACGGCGTTCGCGGACTCGAGCGACTCGACGATCGTCGCCCACTCCGACGGGCTGGGGATCGCGGGGTCCGGCGCCCCGTCTCGCCAGGTCGGTGCGTAGAGGACGAGACGAGCGCCCGTGGCCGGTCCGACGAGCGCTTCGACCGACGCACGCGCCTCAGCGGCCGAACCGACCGACAGCACGTCCACGCGCGGTTCGCCGGTGACCGGGATCCGGTCGTAGCGGAGACCGAAAGCCGACTCGAGGCGGCCTCGGACGAGGTGGGACGCGGCGGGCAGCAGACGTATGCGCCGCTGAGTGCGCCGGTAGGCGTAACGCAGAAGGCGAGCCAGGCCCGGCACGTTCACGGGCGCTTTCGCCGTCGCTGGAGAGTCCAGCCCGAGTCGCTTCAGGGGAATGCCGTGCCACAGCTGCACGAGGAACGCGCCCGCCGTACCGTAGCGGTTCACGTCTCCTGCGCCGTGGGTCACCACGACCACGCGCGCCCGGGCGGTGAGCCAGAACCCGACGAAGCCGGCTTTCGGAGCGGACGAGAGGCCCGCGCGTCGGGCGTCGGCGGCATCCTTCTCCGATCCTGTCAACCAGACGGCGCGCTCTCCGTTCGCTGCGGCGACCTTCCAGAGCGCCCACGCTCCTTCGCCGATCCCCGCGGCCGAGCCGAACACCCACAGGTCCTTCGATCGAGGGATGACCCGCGTCCCGAGAAGTCCGAGCAGGTGGACCGGGATTCTCAGCACCTGCGCCGCATTGCCCGACGAGAACGAGAACGACCCCATCCCGCGAGCCTATCGCGGGATGGGGTCGTGCCTCGGGGTGTCGCCGGAGCGATCAGTCGTTCAGGGTGCCCAGCGTGACATCGGCGCTGAGCGACCTGCCGTCGCGGACGTAGACGAGGTCTGCCGAGCTACCGGCAGCCAGCGCGCGGACCTGGGCCGTCAGGTCGGTGGCGTCGCGGACCGGCACTCCGTCGAACTCGGTGACGACGTCGCCGGCCTTGAGTCCTGCCTTCGCCGCGGCGCCGCCGGGGGTCACGTCGCTGATCAGCGCGCCGGCGACGGTGCTGTCCTTCGCGTCGGCGGAGTTCCCGACCATCGCGCCGAGCAGACCGTGGGTGGCCTTGCCGTCCTTGATGATCTCGTCGGCGACGCGCTTGACGACATTCGACGGGATCGAGAAGCCGACACCGATGGAGCCCGCCTCGCTCGACGAGGACGACCCGCCGCCCGCGGTCGCGATCGCGACGTTGATGCCGATGAGGTTTCCCTCGTCATCCACGAGTGCGCCACCGGAGTTGCCCGGGTTGATGGCGGCATCCGTCTGGATGACCGCGATCGAGATCGTGCCCGACGAGCCCGACCCGCGCTGCTGCCCCTGCCCGAAGTCGAACTGGAACGGCGACTCGCCGTTCTGGCCCTGGCCCTGCTCCTGCTCGCCGGAATCGGGGACGGCGGAGGAAGCGATCTGGATCGAGCGGTTCAACGCGCTGACGATGCCGGTCGTCACCGTGTTGGACAGGCCGAGCGGTGCGCCCACGGCAACCGTCGTGTCGCCGACGTTCAGCTTCGCCGAGTCGGCGAACGTGATCGGAGTGAGATCGCTCGCGTCGGTCAGCTTGATGACGGCGAGGTCGTAGATGGGATCGGTCCCCACGATCTTCGCGTTGAAGACGCGGCCGTCGGAGGTCGTGACCCGGAGGGAGGCGTCGGAACTCGCGCCGTCCAGAGTCACGACGTGCGTGTTGGTGACGACGTAGCCGTCTTCGCTGAGGACGACACCGGACCCCGTGCCGCCGCCGCTCGACGACGTGGCGCTGATCGTGACGACGCTCGGCAGGGTCTTGGTGGCGATGCCGGTGGTCTGGTTGACCTGATCGGGGTCGTTGACCGTGATCTGGGTCGACCCCTTGGGGGCGACGGCGGTCGCCTGCGGCTGGAAGACGTCGTTCCCGATCGCCGCGCCGCCCAATCCCGACACCGCTCCCACGATGGCAGCGGCGACGAGCACGGCCACGATCTTGCCCGAACCCACCTTCGCATCGTGAGGGCGTCCCGACGTCGACTCACCGGGTAGGGGCTGCGTGGTGAACGCCGCCCCCGGGGCGTGCTGACCGGCATCGTGGGCGCTCTGCTGGTGATGAGCCTGGGCGTACCACGGCTGGTCGGAGGGGTGCCCGGCCGACGAGGGGGCACCGGAGGTGCCCTGGTATCCGGGCGCGCCGGCGTCGGGAAGCGGCGGTCGCGGGGGCACATTCGCGCCGGACGTGTTCGGGTCGGGGGTGTTCGATTCGCTCATGGGACTGCTCCTTTTTCGAGGCGACTTCAGAGTGCTCCCGGAGTCTGTGGACCAGCTATGCCACCCCTCCGATCAGCCTATGGGAGTGCAGCGGATATCCGGGTCGAGCAGCGATACGCTGAACCGGTGCTGCACATACCCGGAGCTTGGCAACGCGCGGCTCGCGGGGCAGGCCTCCTGTCCCCCACCGGCGACCTGGCGCCCACGATCTTCGCCGAGGTCACGGCCGCTGCGATCCGGCACGACGCGATCAACCTCGGCCAGGGTTTCCCGGACGAGGACGGTCCGGCCGACGTGCTCGACGCAGCCATCGACGCGATCCGGACCGGGGCCAACCAATACCCGCCGGGGCGGGGGATGCCGGTGCTCCGAGACGCGGTCGCGGATCATCAGCACCGGTTCTACGGCGTGGACCTCGACCCCGACCGTGAGATCGTCATCACCGCCGGAGCGACCGAGGCGCTGACCGCTGCGATCCTGGCGCTCGTCGACGGGCCCGACGACGACGTCGTCGTCTTCGAACCGTTCTACGACTCCTACGCAGCGGCGGTCGCGCTCGCCGGCGCACGCCTGATTCCGGTTCCGCTGCGGTGGCCGCGTCTGGAGCCGGACCTGGACGACCTCCGGGCGGCCGTCACCGATCGGACGAGGATCATCCTCGTCAACGATCCCCACAACCCGACCGGAACGATGTTCTCCGCCGAGGTCCGCCAGGAGATCGTCCGGCTGGCTCATCTGCACGACGCGCTCGTCGTGACGGACGAGGTCTACGAGCACCTGGTCATGTCCGGTCGCCACACGCCGATCGCCACACTGCCCGGGGCCGCCGAGCGGACGCTCACCATCTCGTCGGGCGGGAAGACGTTCCGCACGACCGGGTGGAAGGTCGGCTGGATCAGCGGACCCGCCGACCTCGTCGACGCCGTCCTCGCCGTCAAGCAGTACCTCACGTACGTCAACGCAGCGCCCTTCCAGCCCGCGATCGCTGTCGGCCTCGGGCTGCCCGACCGGTACTTCGAGGATCTCGCGGCGACCCAACGCCAACGGCGCGATCTGCTCGGCGCGGGCCTGGTCGCGGCTGGATTCGACGTGGCCACTCCCGCGGGGTCGTACTTCACGGTGGCCGACGTGCGCTCCATGCTCGCCGAGGGTGAGGATGCCGCGGACTTCTGCCGCGAGCTTCCCGCGCGCGTCGGCGTCGTGGCGATCCCCGTGACGGCGTTCGTGACGTCCGAGCACCGGGACGACTACGCGACGCTCGTCCGCTTCGCCTCGTGCAAGCGGACGGACGTCATCGCGGAGGCTGCCCGCCGGTTGGGGGCATCCACCCGCTGACACACGCCGCGCGCGTCACTCGCGTGCCGCGACCGTATAGCGGCGCAAGGCGAGAGCGGGGTTCACTCGGCGGACCCGCTCGACGACACGAGGGTCCACGAAAGCCACCGCGACGTCCGTGGCCGTCCCGATGTGCACGACCGGCACGCCCTGCGGATCGACGACGACCGAGTGTCCGACGCCGAGGGGCGGCGGGTGGTCCGCACCGGCGACGTACAGGGTGTTCTCGATGGCACGAGCCTGCAGCAACGTCCGCCAGTGGTCCTCCTTGAGAGGCCCGCGGACCCACTCCGCCGCGACGAGGACGACGTGCGCGCCGGTGTCGGCGAGCACACGGGCGACCTCCGGGAAGCGGAGGTCGTAACAGGTCATCAGGGCGAATCGGATGCCGCCCCGATCGAAGGTCTCGGGGACGTCGATGTCCCCCGGCTCGACCCAGTCCGACTCCCGCTGTCCGAAGGCGTCGTACAGGTGGAGCTTGCGGTAGCGGGCCACGACGCCTCCGGCATCCACGGCGACGACGGTGTTGCGGACTCTGCCCGGTGACGCCGCGCGCTCGACCATCCCTGCGACGATGTGGACCCCATGCGCGGCAGCCAGCGCCGCCAGCGCGGTGACGAACGGGCCGCCGAGATCCTGCGCATGCTCGGCCAGCGAGGCGTCGAAGGGGTCCACGAAGTAGCTCGAGTACTCGGGGAGGAGCACGACGTCCGCACCGCGATCACGCGCACGCGCGACGAGGTCGGCGATCGCATCGAGGTTGGCCGACTCATCGGCGGTCGGAGCGAACTGGGCCACGGCGACGCCGAGGGGCGTGACGGTCATGAGGTCCTCTCCGAACGGCGCTGGGCGATCACGGGTGCGACGACCCACAGTCCCGCGATGACGACCGCGAGACAGGCACCCGCGATCCAGGATGCCGCACCTCCCACGACGACGTCGAACACGAAGCCGACGACGCCGATCAGGAGGAGGGACACGAGCCCGAGTGCGCCCAGCATGCAGACGTGGCCGAAGCGGACGATCGCCGGCTTCGCGCGACGCGCGAACAGGAAGCGGTGCACCGATACGGGAGCGAGCGCCACGACGGCGCTGAGCGCGGAGAGCGCCACCAGCACCAGGTACATCCCGCGCTGGGCCGCGTTCAGGTCGCCGAACGATGGCTGGAATGCGAGGGCCAGAAGGAATCCGGTGAGGATCTGGGTTCCGGTTTGGAGCACGCGCAGCTCCTGCAGGACCTCGTTCCAGTTGCGGTCCGCCCGCTCGTCTCGGGTCTCATCCCGACCGTCGGGTTGGGCGTCCGAGGTGACGTCGAGGTCTCGCGCAGGCATGTCCTCATCCTGCCCAGTCCCGGGACCGTCCGCGCCCCGATTCGCGTCCCCCCGAATCGCGTGCTAGTGTTTTCTCTTGTGCCGCGGGGTGGAGCAGTTCGGTAGCTCGCTGGGCTCATAACCCAGAGGTCGCAGGTTCAAATCCTGTCCCCGCAACAAAAAGAAGAAGGCGTTCCCTCTCCGGAGGGGGCGCCTTCTTCGATTCCGGGCAGATCACTGAGGCAGCATCGCCGTCTCCATGTCGGACAGGAAGCGCACGATCGTGCGCAGCTCATCATCGGAGTATCCGTCGGCCGCGCTCCTCATCCGCCGCAGCCGCTCTCCGAAATGGCGACGGAACGTCACGCGTGCCTCGTCGGTCAGCACGACGATCCGGGCGCGACGATCGTGCGGATGAGGGATGCGCGTCAAGTAGCCGTCCGCAGTGAGCCGGTCCAGCAGCTTCGTGGTCGAGGCCGTCGAGATCGCGAGGTGCGTCGCCAGATCGTTGGGCTTGACCACCTCACCGTGCTGCTCGCGGATGATGAGCATCCGCAACGCAGCGAGATCGGTCGCGTTCATGTCCATGTCACCGCGCATACCCGCGTACATTCGATCCAGAGAGTCCGAGAACGCGCGGATCGCCTCGAGGGCGTTCACCACGACGGCCTCCCGCTCGGTCGTCGGGATCCACGGTTCTGCAACCATTGGACACCTCCTGGGTCGATAGGTAGCATGACGGATGATAGCTAGATAATCTAGCAACTTACGGAGGAATCGTGCCTGACATCGAGTACGTCGTTTTGATGGATGACGACGGCCGCGACATCGGAACGGCTCCCAAGGCAACGGTCCACGGTACCGACACGCCCCTCCATTTCGCATTCTCGTGCCACGTGTACAACGCCCGAGGCCAGATCCTCGTGACACGTCGGGCGCTCAGCAAGGCGGCGTGGCCGGGCGTGTGGACCAACTCCTTCTGCGGCCACCCCGGCCCCGGCGAAGCGGTCGTCGACGCCGTTCACCGGCGCGCCGCCCACGAAGTCGGCCTGGTCATCCGCGACGTCACGCCGACCGTCCCGGACTTCCGCTACCGCGCGGTCGACGCCTCGGGGATCGTCGAGAACGAGATCTGCCCCGTCTACGTCGCCTACGCCGACGAGGATCCGATCCTCAATCCCGACGAGGTCGCCGAAGCGCGGTGGGTCGACCCCGCCGACTTGGCCGCCTCCGTCTCCGCAGCACCGTGGGCCTTCAGCCCCTGGCTCGTCCTCCAGGCGCAGCAGTTCGATCTGGCAGACCCGGTCACCGTTCGGAGGGCCTCGTGATCACCCTCTCCGCGATCGCACGACGCGAGATCGACGATGCCCTGCAGGTCGCTCTCGAGCGTCTCCGCATCCGCTCGGCGGCCCTTGGCGAGGCGTCGGCCGCCCTCGGTGAGGCTACGGCCGCCTCCGCCACGGGCGGCAAGCAGCTGCGACCCGCGCTCGTCGTCGCCGCATTCCAGGCATTCGGTGGCGACATCGGCCACTCCCCCGGGCTCTGGCGAGTCGCCGCCGCGTTCGAACTCCTGCATGCGGCGTTCGTGGTGCACGACGACCTGATCGACGGCGACGTCGAGCGTCGCGGCATCCCGAACGTCGTGGGACGGTTCCGGGAACGCGCTCTGGCCCGCGGCGGCGACGCCGACGACGCGAACCTGCTCGGCGCCGCTGCGGCCGTCCTCGCCGGGGATCTCCTGCTGTTCGAGGCGACCCGCCTGATCGCCACCGCCCCGGTCACTGCACCGCAGCGGGCCGCCCTGTTCGTCCTCCTCGACGACGCGCTCCTCATCTCGGCCGCCGGCGAGCTGGCCGACGTCGAGCAGACGATCGGCGCCGACCTCCCGCCCACGGACTCCCTGATCCGCACAGCCCGCGACAAGACGGCTTTCTACTCCTTCCAGGCTCCGCTGGCCGCGGGTGCCCTCCTCGCGGGCGCCAGCGACGACGAGCGGGCGGCACTCGAATCCGCGGGCTCCGCGATCGGAGTCGCCTTCCAGCTCGCCGACGACCTGATCGGGACCTTCGGTTCGCGGGCCGAAGCCGGTCGTGAGCCAGGCGCCGACCTCCGCGCGTCCAAGCGGACGCCGCTGATCGCCATGGCCGCTGAGACCGAGGCGTGGCCGCGCATCGCGTCCGCCCTGGCGATGGCGCCGACCGGCCCCATCGCGATCGCCGAGGCGCAGCGCGAGCTCGCCGCCAGCGGAGCACGGGAGCGTGCTGTCGACATGATCGCCGAGACGCTCCGCTCCGCACGGAGCCACGCCGCCGACGCCGCGCTCCCCCGCGACGCCGTCGTCCTCCTCGCTTCGCTCGCCGCCGCTGTGGAGGACCGCATCCCGCGATGAGCGATTCCCTGTACGACGAGACCGCAGCGGCAGCGGCGGCATCGGTCATCCGCGCCTACTCCACATCTTTCGGACTCGCCACGACTCTTCTGGGCCCGCGCGTGAGGGGGCATGTGCGGAACGTCTATGCGCTGGTCCGGGTCGCCGACGAGATCGTCGACGGCGCCGCCGACGCCGCCGGCGTCCCCCTCGACGAGCAGCGACGCGTCCTCGACGCGCTCGAGGCGGAGACCTACGCGGCGATCGACCGCGGCTTCAGCGCGAACCTCGTCGTGCACGCCTTCGCCCGCACCTCGAGGGAGTGCGGGATCGCGCAGGTGCACATCGAGCCGTTCTTCGCATCGATGCGCACGGACCTCGAACGGGCCGAGCACGACGACGCGTCGCACGACGACTACGTGTACGGCTCCGCAGAGGTCGTCGGACTGATGTGCCTGCAGGTCTTCGTCAACGCGGGTCGCGTCTCACCGCGGGACCCCGATCCGGACCTCGTATCGGGCGCACGCCGTCTCGGCGCAGCGTTCCAGGACATCAACTTCCTCCGCGACCACGCGGACGACTCCGGTCGCCTCGGCCGGGACTACCTCGGTGTGGGCGTTGGGGCCGAGCGTCGCATCGAGGTCCTCGCACGCATCGACGCGGACCTGGATGCCGCGGAGGCGACGATCCCGCTCCTTCCCGCGGACTGCCGTGTCGCCGTCGCGACGGCGCACGGGCTGTTCGCCTCGCTCGCTGACAGGTTGCACCGGACCGAGGACGTCGACACGCGCGTCCGCGTCCCGAACCCCGTCAAAGCAGCGATCGCGGTCCGCGCCGCCGTCGCGCACCGCACCTTGCTGCCCGCCAGACGACCCGCATCCTCACGGAGGTCCCCCGCATGACCCGCCGCATCGCCATCATCGGAGGCGGGATCACCGGTCTCGCGACCGCTGCGCTCCTCGCCGACCGCGGGGATGAGGTGACCGTGTTCGAGGCGCTGGACGACATCGGCGGCCGCGCAGGCAGCTGGGAGAAGGACGGCTTCCGGTTCGACACCGGGCCGAGCTGGTACCTCATGCCCGAGGTCTTCGATCACTTCTTCGCGCTCCTCGGCACGACGGCCGCGGAACAGCTCGACCTCGTGCGGCTCGACCCGGCCTACCGGGTCTACCACGAGGGCGAGCGAGAGCCGTTCGACGTGGTGTCGGGACGGGATGCCGCCATGGCCGCCTTCGAGGCGCGCGAACCCGACGCCGGCGCGAAGCTGGCCGACTACCTCGACTCCGCCGGCGAGATCTACGACCTCGCCGTCTCCCGGTTCCTCTACGACCCCTACGTCTCGCTGAAGGGGCTGGCCCACCCCGACGTCCTCAGCAAGCTCGGCACGCTGCTGCCGCTCCTGCTGCGCCCCCTCTCGGCCCACGTCGAGAAGCAGTTCTCGGACCCCGTCCTCCGGCAGGTTCTCGGCTACCCCGCCGTGTTCCTCGGCGGCTCGCCCTACGACGCTCCGAGCCTCTACCACCTCATGAGCCACCTCGACCTCGACGACGGCGTGCTGTATCCGCGAGGCGGTTTCGTGCAGATCATCCGCGCCATCGCCCGCCTGGCCGAGGAACGCGGTGCCGTGATCCGGACCTCGGCCAAGGTCGAGCGGATCATCACCGTCGGCGACGTGGCCACCGGCATCCGCCTCGCCGACGGCACCCGCGTCGAAGCCGACCACGTCATCTCCACGGCCGACATGCACCACACCGAGACGGAGCTGCTCGAGCCCGACCTCCGCTCGCGGAGCGACGCCTGGTGGGACAAGCGGGTCCCCTCGTTCGGTGCCCTCCTGATCCTGCTCGGAGTGGAAGGCGAGCTGCCTGAGCTCGAGCACCACACCCTCCTGTTCACGAAGGACTGGAAGGCGAACTTCGACGCCATCTTCGGCGAGGACACCACCGGCGCGATCCCCGACCCCGCATCGCTCTACGTGTGCCGGCCGAGCGCCACGGATGACGACGTCGCACCCGCCGGTCACGAGAACCTGTTCGTCCTCGTCCCCATGCCCGCCGCTCCGGAGCTCGGTCGCGGCGGCGTGGACGGTGCCGGCGACGCCCCGATCGAGGCCGCCGCGGACGCCGTGATCGCCCAGATCGCCGACTGGACCGGCGTCAACGACCTCGCGGAACGTGTGCGCGTCCGGCGCACGATCTCCCCCGGGGACTTCGCCGCCGACTTCGGCTCGTTCCGCGGCGGTGCACTCGGGCTCGCCCACACCCTGCGCCAGTCGGCCATGTTCCGGCCGGGCCTGCGATCGAAGGTCGACGGGCTGCTGTACGCCGGCCAGACGGTCCTCCCCGGCGTCGGGCTGCCCATGTGCCTCATCTCGGCCGAACTCATCGTCAAACTCCTCGACGGAGACGTCTCCACAGGACGACTGCCCGAGCCTCTCGCTTCGGAGCGCTGAGCACGATGCCGGGTGTCTACCTCGGCGCCCTGATCGTCTCGGCGCTCGGCGTTCTCGCCGTCGACCTCAGACACCGACTCGCCCTCGGTTCCGCACCGGGCCGCACCGCCCTCCTGATCGGATGCGGGACGGTGTTCCTCCTCGTGTGGGATCTCGTCGGGATCGCGACGGGCGTCTTCGTCCGAGGCGACAGCCCGCTGCTGATCGGGATCGATCTCGCACCGCACCTGCCTCTGGAGGAGCCCGTCTTCCTCGCTTTCCTCTGCCACCTCGCCCTCGTGATCCACGCCATCGTCACGCGCGTCCGCGCGGCACGCGGCCGACCGCGAGGCCCGGAGACGACGTGACCTACCCGCTGATCCTCATCCCGTTCCTCGTGGTCACGCTCGGAGTGACGCTCGCCTCGCTGGGCCGTCCCGGCCGCCGCGAGCGACTCGTCGCCTCGGCGTGGACCGCCGCAGCACTGTTCGCACTCACCGCGGTGTTCGACAATGCGATGATCGCCGCGGACCTGTTCACCTATCCCGAGGAGCACATCAGCGGCATCCGGATCGGCCTGGCCCCCATCGAGGACTTCGCATACCCGCTCTGCGTCGCCTTCCTCCTTCCCGCCGTGTCGGCGCTGATTCCCGAACGGAAGGATGCCGCATGACGCCGCTCCGCTTCGCGCACCAGCTCTTCGTCTCGTCCCGACCCGTCAGCTGGATCAACACGGCGTTCCCGTTCGCGGCGGCGTATCTCTTGAGCACGCGCGAGGTCGATGTCTTCCTCGTCGTCGGGACGATTTTCTTCCTCATCCCCTATAACGTCGCGATGTACGGCATCAACGACGTCTTCGACTACGAATCCGACCTTCGGAATCCCCGGAAGGGCGGGGCGCACGGGGCGATCCTCGAAAAGAGCCTGCACGCGCCGACGCTCTGGGCATCCGGCGTGCTCTGCGCACCGTTCGTGGTCTTCCTCGTCATCTCGGGTCCACCGCTGTCGTGGGTCGTCCTGACCCTCAGCCTGGTCGCCGTCGTCTTCTACAGCGCGCCTCCGCTGCGCCTCAAGGAGCGGCCCTTCGCCGACTCGGTCACCAGCAGCATCCACTTCTCCTCGCCGGCCGTCTACGCGCTCGTGCTGACGGGTGCGACCTGGACGCCGCAGCTCGCCCTCATCATCGTGGCCTTCGCACTGTGGGGCGTGGCCTCCCACGCCTTCGGTGCAGTGCAGGACGTCGTCGCCGATCGCGAGGCGGGCATCTCATCGATCGCGACGGCCCGCGGGGCCGCCTGGACGGTGCGGTTCTCTCTGGTGGCCTACGCGGCAGCGGGCCTGGCGATGCTCGCCACGACGTGGCCGGGGCCGCTCGCCGCGATCGTGGCGCTCCCCTACCTCGCGACCGTGTGGCCGTACCGGTCGGTGTCGGACGCGGAGGCAGCGACCGCCACCCGGGGCTGGGACCGGTTCCTCTGGCTCAACCAGTTCGCCGGCTTCGTCGTGACCCTGCTCATGATCTGGTGGGGGCTGTTCCTGTCCTGAACAGCCCCCACCAGGATCATCGCGCGGTCAGTTCCCGTCGAGCTGGATCAGCCGGTCGATGATGTTGGTGAGCTTCTCGTCTTCCTGACCGTAGGTCGCCCAGTCGCCCTTCTGCATGGCGGCGTCGCGCGCCATCATGACCTCGCTTGCCTCCTGCAGGAGACGGGCAGTCTCATCGCCCGTGCCCGCCGACGGCGGCGTGTTGTCACCACCGCCGGGGGTCTCGGTCGGAGTCGCGGTCGGGGATCCCGAGGGTGCCGGACTCGGCGCGGTTCCCTCGTCACCGGTCGTCGCACCCGAATCGCCACCGAACAGCTTGTCGAGCGCCTCCTGCAGCGTGTCCTCGAAGGCGACCTCGTCGCCGAAGGCGACCAGGATCTTCCGCAGGGCGGGGAGCTGGGTTCCACTCGACGCCTGCACGAAGATCGGCTGGACGTACAGCAGGCCGCCACCGACGGGCAGCGTCAGCAGGTTGCCGTTTCGTACTTCGGACTGGCCCTGGCGCAAGAGGTTCACCTGTTGCGCGATCGTCTCGTTCGAGCTGAACGTGTTCTGGACCTGGCCGGGACCCGGAACCGAGACGTCGGCACTGATCTCCAGCATCCGGAGCTTGCCGTAGTCGGGGTTCTTCTCCCCCTTCGTGCTGCCCGCATTCGCATCGACGGCGAGGTACCCCATCAGCACGTTGCGTTCCTGGTCGCCTTCAGCGGCGGGAATGAACGACGTGAACATCGAGTAGGTCGGATCCGGCTGGCCTGGCATCTTCATCGTCAGGTAGTACGGCGGCTGCAGGTTCGACTGCGTCACCGGGTCCTGCGGCGTGCGCCACGCGTTGTCGCGGCGGATGAAGGACTGCGCATCGTCGACGTGGTAGGTGCCGAGCATCGCGCGCTGCACCTTGAACAGGTCGGTCGGATACCGCACGTGACTCATGAGGTCGCCGGACATCTCGCTGATCGGTCGGAGCGTCGACGGGTAGACCTTCTGCCACGCCTGGAGCAGCGGGTCCGTCTCGTCCCACGCGTACAGCTTCACCGACCCGTCGTAGGCGTCGACCGTCGCCTTGACGGAGTTGCGCATGTAGTTGATGTCGTCGAGGGCGACCCGCGGCTGGGTGTTCGTCGTGTCGGAGATCGCATTCCGAAGACTGACGATCGACGAGTAGGGGTAGTTGTTGCTGAGGGTGTAGCCGTCGATGATCCACACGACGCGTCCGTCCACGACGCTCGGGTACGGGTCGCTGTCGAGCTCGAGGTACGGCGCCACCTTCTGGACTCGGTCCCGCGGGTTCCGGTCGTAGAGGATCTGCGAGTTGTCGTTGATCCCGTCCGAGAAGAGAATGTCGGTGGACTGGAACTTGAGTGCGTACAGGAGCCGGTTGAACGGGTTCCCGATGTTGGGTCCGCCGTCGCCGGTGAAGGTGGTCCGGGTCTGACCGGCGCCGTCCTCGCCACGGGGGTAGTCGAGCTCCACGGGCTCGCTCCCCTTGGGGGCGCCGACGATCGAGTAGGTCGGGGACGATTCGCCGAAGTAGATGCGGGGCTCGTACTTCGACTCATCCGTCAGAGAGCCCGACGTGGGGATGCCGCGCTCGAGGAAGACGGGGTCGCCGTCGGCCGTGCGGTCGTTGCCCTTCGCCGCGACGACTCCGTAGCCGTGCGTGTAGACGAGGGTGTTGTTGTACCAGGACTGCGCATTCCCCAGCTGGTCGAGGTTCAGCTCGCGCACGGACACGACGGCATCCTGGGTCTCGCCGTCGATCTGGTAGCGGTCCACGTCGAGCGGGTTCTGGAACTGGTAGTACGACCGGTACTGCTCGAGCTGGCGGACCGTGGGACCGATGATGGCGGGGTCCATGATGCGCAGCGAGGCAGTCGTCTCCGCATCGGCGCGGAGCTGGCCCTTCTCGGCAGTGGTGACGGCTTCGTACTCGGTCTTCTCGAGCCCGTCGATCCCGTACGCGAACTTCGTCGCGCTGAGGTTGCGATCGACGTACGGCGCCTCGTAGGTCTCGAGGTTCGGCGCAACCTGGAACTGGCTGACCGCCCACGGGTACGCGACTCCTACGACGAGCGAGGAGACGATGAGGAGCCCGGTTCCGATGAGCGGGAAGCGCCAACGGCCGATGACGGCCGTCACGACGAACAGTGCGGCGACGATGGCCGCGGCGATGGAGACGATCGCGAGTCCCGGGATGACCGCGTTCACGTCGACGTAGCTGGCACCGGTGAAGCGATCGCCCTGCGTCGTGAGCGTCTTGTACCGGTCGAACCACAGGCTGACCGCCTGGACGGCGAGGTAGAGGGCCGCGACGACCGCGAGCTGGATGCGCGCGGCCTTCGAGATGCGGAGTTCCCGCTGGCCGACGCGGACGGAGCCGTAGAGGTACGCGACGACCACGGTCACGAGCAGGCAGATCAGCAGGACGGCCGACACGAAGCCGAGCACGATGCTGTAGAACGGCATCTGGAAGAGATAGAAGCCGGTGTCGAGGCCGAACTGCGGGTCCTTCTGACCCGTCGAGACGCCGTTGGCCCAGAGCCACACGGTCTCCCACTGCGCCGACGCGGCGAAGCCGGCGAAGAAGCCGAAGAACACCGGGATGCCCCACATCGCCAGGCGACGGAGGGGCTCGACGACCTCTTGATAGTGGTCGAGCTGCGAACTCAGCCGGGCGTACACGGGACGCAGGCGGTAGGCCAGCTGGATGGCGGCGAACACGGGGGCGGCCATCGCGAGGAACCCGATGACGAACATGACGACGCGCGCGGTCCACTGCGTCACGAGGACGCTGTCGAATCCGAGCTGCCGGTACCACTGCCAGTCGGTGTAGAGGTTGGCGAACGCGAAGAACGCGATCACCAGCACAACCAACACGCCGACGGTGATGGCGATCGTGCGACGGACGGGATTCGGAGGGGTGGACGTGGCCGGCCCGGCAGGTGTCGAGGTCACCCTCTCATCCTAGGCGGCGGCTCTTGCACCCCGGCCTCGCGCCCGTGCGCTCTCGGCGGAATCGCAGGGGGTGCCGCGGTCAGCGGGCAGTGCAGACCGGCAGATCGTCGACCCCGGAGCCGGTGCGGATCGCGTCGAGCGCCGCGAGCGACTCGTCGAGCTTCGAGACGGGGATCACACGGAGACCGCTGGGGACGTGTCCGACGACCTCGTTGCAGTTCTCCTTCGGGGCGAGGAAGTACGTCGCACCGGCATCCCGTGCACCGTAGAGCTTCTGCCGGATGCCTCCGATCGGACCGATCGTGCCGGCCGAGTCGATCGTCCCGGTACCGGCGACCTGCTTCCCGCCGTTGAGCTCCCCGGGGGTGAGCGTGTCGATGATGCCCAGGGCGAACATCTGTCCCGCGCTCGGTCCCCCGATCCGGTCGAGCTGGATCGTCACGTCGATCGGGAAGTCGAAGTCGCGCTCGGTGGTGATCCCGATGATCCAGACCGGGCCGTCCGTCGATTCCGTGCGGACGGGCGTGATCGTGACGGGACGCTCCTCTCCGCCACGACGGACCACGAGATCGACGGGGTCACCCTCACCGTCGTTGATCACGGAGCGCAGTTGCGCGGTGTCGGTGATCTTCGTCCCGGCGGCGGAGACGATCTCATCACCCACCTGAAGGATCCCCGTCGCCGGAGAGTCCTTCGGGAGGGCCCCCACCCCGACGTGCTCACGGACCGTGTAGCCGAGCTCAGTGAGGGCTGCGGCCGTTGCTTCCTTCTGGGAATCGACCATCAGCGCGGCGTTCTCCTCGTTCCGCTGCTCCGTCGTCGTCCCCGCCGGGAAGATGCTGTCGACGGGAAGCACCGCTTCGGCGGGGTCGAACCAGGCGAGAGCGAGTTCGAACCACGAGGGGGTCTGCTCGCGGTTGCCGACAACCTGGACCGTCGTGAGGTCGAGGGCACCGGTTGTCGGGTACGTCTTCGCTCCCGACACCGAGATCAGCGGGACGTCCTTGCCATCGGCGTTCTCGGCGGTCCCGAGGGTGTTGACCACGGGCCCCTGCCGCTGGATGACGTAGCCGGTCGGGAGGAAGCTCAGGACGAGAAGTGCGACGAGCGCGACGACGAGCGCCCAGACGCCGGCGGCGAAGCGGCGAGAGCGGGGCGAACTGCGCGGCTCGACGCGCTCGGGTGCAGGCGTGAAAAACGACACGCTGGTCCTTCCTCCGGCGCTCGTTCGCGACCGGCGTACACGGGACATCTCCCGCTCGGACCGGGCGGAGAAAACCTGCCACTAGCGTAGAACGAGACGTCTCCCCCCTGCTGAAAGGCGCCTGACATGACCGATCCTGCGGACGACGAGCTCCCCGGCGACGACGATTTCGCCGAGATGCTGCGGCGCATGCTGGGAGGACAGGGAGGGATCGATCCCGAACAGCTCCGCCAGCTCTCGAGCATGGGCATCGACCCCGCCATGATGCAGAACATCATGCGCCAGTTCCAGGCCGCCATGTCGGCGGACGGCGACGACGACGGCCTCGATTGGTCCGCCGCGAAGACGCAGGCTCTGCACATCGCTAACCGTGACGGCCTCGGCATCAGCTCCGGCGCCCGCACGGAGTTCGATCAGGCGTTCGCCCTCGCGTCGCTGTGGTTGAGCGAGGTGACGGGGATTGCCGAACTCGCTTCCACCCCGCACCCCATCACCCGAGGCCAGTGGGTCGAGGCCACGCTGCCGGTGTGGCAGGAGCTCGCGGAGCCGGTGGCGACCTCGATCAGCGACGCCCTCATGGCGGCGCTCGAGTCGCAGACCCCCGAGGAGATGCGTCCGGCGATCCAGGGGGCCGGCCGGCTGATGCGTCGCATGGGCGGCGCGCTGTTCGCCGGCCAACTGGGCTCGGTCATCGGCAAGCTCTCCCTCGAGGTCGTCAGCGGCGGGGACGTCGGCATCCCTCTCATGCCCACGGGCGCCGCGGCCATCCTGCCGCAGAACTTCGCCGATTTCGGACGCGATCTCGAGATCGAGGAGGACCAGCTCGCGCTCGTCCTCGCGACCCGCGAACTCGCCCACGCCCGCCTCTTCCGTCACGCGCGGTGGCTGCGCCTGCACGTGATCTCGCAGGTGACGGACTTCGCCCGGGGCGTCCATGTGGACACGGATGCGCTCGAAGACCTCGCCTCGCGTTTCGACCCGTCCGCCCCCGAAGAGCTGAAGGCCGCGATCGAGAGCGGTGCCCTCCTCCCCCAGCGTTCCGAGGCTCAGGTCGCCGCCCTCACTCGACTGGAGAACCTCCTCGCCACGATCGAGGGATGGGTCGACGTCGTGACCGCGGACGCCACGACGCGGGTTCCGGCAGCAGATCGCATCGCCGAGGCGGTGCGCCGTCGTCGCGCCGTCGGCGGTCCCGGCGAGCAGGCGATGGCCTCGCTCGTCGGCCTGGAGTTGCGGCCCCGTCGCCTGCGCGAAGCCGCCGCGATGTGGCGAGCCGTGACGGATGCCGTCGGCCCGGCTGTCCGCGACGGACTGTGGGACTACCCCGACCTGATGCCGACGGCCGAGGACATCGACGACCCGGCCGGTCTGATCGTCCGTCTCCAGGCTCGCCAGCGGGGCGAGGAGCCTGAGCGCGACGCGTTCGACGACGCCCTCGCCGCGCTCCTCGACGAGGAAGCCGGAGCAGACGGCACCGCCGACGAATCCCCCACGGGTGACGAGTCGGGCGACGACGGCCCGACCGGCCCGCGCCCGGTCTGAGCCGACAGCCTCCTCCACAGGCACCCCGCCACGGATCACGGTCCCGGTGACTGTGGAGGGGCTGCCCGCAGCGCCACGGTCATCGACAGAATCGCGGCATGCTGCGCCTCGCCCCCTCGCATCCACCGCTCTGGCGGACACCGACGAGTGTTCAACTCGGGATCGACGACAAGAGGCTCCTGACGGGACTGCATCCGTGGCAGGAGCGTCTTCTCGATGAGCTCGTCAGCGGCATTCCGGACGCGCGCCTCGGGCCGCTCGCGCGGGAACTCGGCGCGAGCGATGTCGAGGCCGCGGCGTTCCTCCGCCGCATCGAGGGCTCGCTCGCGACGGACGAGACCGCGAGCCCCCGCGTCCGGGTGGAGCTCCCGGCAGATCTCGGGCACGAGGATGAGCGGACCCTCCTGGTGGGGATGGCGGGCGCGGGGCTGACCCTGGCGGACTGCGCGCGGTGGGCTCTGCCACCCGGGCGTGCCCCGATCGTCCTCGTCGCCGCGCGCCTGGTCGACCCGCATCGCGCCGCACGCCTGACGGCCGACGACGTTCCGCACCTACCGATCGAACTGTCCGGCGACCGGGTCGTGGTCGGGCCGTTGGTCATCCCCGGCGAGACGGCCTGCCTCGCGTGCGTCCATGCCGAGCGGCGAGAACGTGATGCGGAATGGCCGCTCGTCGCCGCTCAGCTGCTCGCCCGCCCGTCCGTCCCGACGGATCCTCTGCTGCTCGTCGAGGCAGCCGCCCTCGCCGCTCGGATGCTCCGAACGAGGGACGTCGGGCGATCGATCGTGGTCAGCGCGACGGACGACCGGCGCGAGCTCCGCGAGCACCGCCCTCACGGATCGTGCCTCTGCCGATCTCCTGAAGGAATCTGGACCGCTGACGCTCCCGATTCCCCGAGCGCTGCGCCCATGACAACGACAGCGTTCGCGCGGCCCGCGTGACCCCGACGTACGTGAGACGTCGTTCCTCGTCGATCTGCTCGAAGGTCGACGCGTAGGAGATCGGCAGCAGACCCTCGCTCAGTCCCATCAGATGCACGTGCGCCCACTCCAGCCCCTTGGCGGCGTGGAGTGTGGCCAGCGTCACCGTGCGCATCGCCGGCTCGTGCTGCGCCTTGGCGCGGGCGGTCAGCTCATCCGTGAAGCCGCGGAGGGTCGTCCCCTCCGGTGCCTCCTCAGCCAGACGGAGGACCGCCGCACGGGCCTCCCACGCGTCGCGGAGCGCGCCGCCCGCGGGGGGTGCCTCGTCCGTCAAACCGAGCGAGCGCAGCACGTCGCGGACCGTCGCGATGAACGATCCGGACAGCGGCGCGACCGACGCACCGCGCAGGGCCAGGAGTGCCTGGCGGACCTCGGGGAGGTCCCAGAACCTCTTGCCGCCCAGCACCGTCGCCGGAATGCCGCGGGACGAGAGCGCGGCCAGGAGCGGCGCCGACTGGGCGTTCAACCGGTACAGGACGGCGATGTCGTGCGGGTCGATGCCCGCCTTCAGCTGCGCGGCGATCCGATCGGCGATGCCATCGGCCTCGGCGGCGTCATCGTCGTAGGACGTGACCTCGGGAGCGGGACCGGCGGGCGCGGGCGTCACGAGCTGGAGCGCGCCGGGCCGCCCGCGCATGAGTTCGTTCGCGACCGCCAGGACCGCGGCATCCGATCGGTAGTTGCGTTCCAGACGGACCACGGTCACGTCGTCGTCGCGCTCGGCGAACTCGAGCAGATACCGCGGGTCGGCGCCCGCGAAGGAATAGATGGTCTGACTCGCATCCCCGACGACGCACAGATCCTTGCGGTCGCCGAGCCACAGCTGGAGCAGGCGGTGCTGGACCGGCGAGACGTCTTGGTACTCGTCCACCGTGAAGTGGCGGTACTGCTCGTGCACCGCGGTCGCGACGCGAGGCTCGGACTCGATCATCCCGGCGCACGCGAGGAGGACGTCCTCGAAGTCGAGCTGACGCCGCTCGTCCTTCAGCTTCTCGTACGCGCGCTGCAGGCCCACGAGGGGATCGATCGAGAGCCCCGGGATGCCGCCCGGCCGCGCCTGCGCGTAGTCCTCGATCGATCGCATCGTGACCTTGCGCCATTCGATCTGCGAGGCGACGTCACGGAGCGTCGACGCATCGAGGCGGAGCCCGATCCCGTCGGCGGCGTGCGAGAGGAGGCGGACCTTGCTGTCGACGATCGCCGGGGCGGTGTCGCCGGCGACCTGCGGCCAGAAGAAGTTCAGTTGCGCGAGTGCAGCCGCGTGGAAGGTGCGCGCCGCGACGCCCTCCACGCCGAGCGCCCGCAGCCGTCCGCGTAGCTCGCCGGCAGCCTTCGTCGTGAACGTGACCGCCATGACGCGCTGGGGCGAGTAGGCGCCGGTGTCGACGCCGTGGGCGATGCGATGCGTGATGACGCGCGTCTTCCCGGTGCCTGCGCCGGCCAAGACGCACACGTGGCCGCGGAGCGTGCTCGCCGCCTCGCGCTGGCGGTCGTCGAGATCGGCGAGAGGGTCTGCGCTCACTCCCCCACCCACCGCAGGATCAGGCTCCGAGCGATGGACGCGGACCCCGGGAGCCGGACGTCAGCTCGGCCCGCGAGAGCCTCGCGGATCTCAGCACGCGTGAACCAGCGGACGTCGAGGATCTCCTCCCCGTCGGGACGCGCCTCGTCATCGGCGACGGCGTAGGCCGTGAACCCGAGCATGAGCGAGCGCGGATACGGCCACGCCTGCGATCCGCGGTAGACGATCCGGTCCAGGCGCACGCCCGCCTCTTCGGCTACCTCCCGCTCGACGGTCGTCTCGAGAGACTCCCCCGCCTCGACGAAGCCGGCGAACGTCGAGTACACCGGAATGTCCCCCCAGGCGGCGTTGCGCCCGAGCAGGAGGCGCTCACCGTCGGCGCTGGCGACGGCCACGATGACGGCGGGATCCGTCCGCGGGAAGTGCTGTCGCCCGCAGACGACGCATCGCCGGGACCAGCCCGCCTGCTGGATCTCGGTCGCTCCGCCGCAGGCCGGGCAGAACGGCGCGTCGAGCAGCCAACGCGCGAGGCTCAGCCCCTGGACGACGCGCCCGGCGTCGTCGGGATCGAGGTCCCCGCCGATCACGCGCAGGCTGCCCCACTCCGCCGCGTTCACGGCGGGTTCGCCAGCCGAGGCGGGCAGTGCAGCCAGGGCGACGGCACGCGCTTTCGCGTCTCGACCGAGGAACGCCCAGACGGCGTCACCGGGGACGGCATCGGGGCTGAGCCACTGGAGCGCGAAGTGCCCGTCGAGCGGGGCGCGATCGCCGTGCAGCAGCAGCACCCGGGTGTCGGCGTCCTGCTGGATGCGGGTGAGCAGACCTTCGTCGAGCCGCTCGTCGGCTGCACGGTCGATGACCGCTCGAGCCAGTGGCGGCGGGACGTCCTTCGTCGTCATCGAGGACCTCTCTTGCGGGCGTGGCGCGAATGCGCTGCGGCGGGCCCCGCCTACCCTGGGGGGCATGGCACGCTCTCCTCTCACTCTAGCCGCGGCGGCGACGGCAGCTCTCTCGCAGGCTTCGGGCGTGCGCACGAGCATCACCGCGGCGGGACGCCTGAGCGAGGGGGCCGGCGGACGGTACGACACCGCTCTCGTCCACCTCGACGACGGCACACGCCTCGTGGTCCGCGTCCCGGAGAGCGATGAGGCCGAAGCCGACGCCTCACGGGAGGCCGCCGCGCTCGCGGCGCTGACGGCGGGGGTACGCGCGATGCTCCCGTTCCGCGCCCCCGAGATCCTGGGGCGATCGAGCATCGAGGGCCGCACCGCGCGCGTCGAAACCCACTTGGCGGGATACCGCGTCGACGCCGCCCACATCCCGGCGGGTCGCGGCGTCGCGACGGCCATCGCGACAGCGATCGCCGGCATCCACGATCTCCCGACCTCGATCGTCCAGAGCGCGGGGTTGCCCTCCCGGACGGCCGCGCAGGTCCGGTCCGACACCGAACGCCTCCTCGATCGTGCCGAGGCGACCGGCCGCCTGCCGTTCGGGCTCCTGCGGAGGTGGAGCCGTGCCATCGCGCTCGACGGCCTGTGGAATGTCGAGCCGACGGTCGTCCTCGGCGGCGTCGACCCCGCTGCCTTCACCCTGACCGACGTCGACGGGGTGCCGACCGTCGACGGGCTGCTGTCGTGGGGCGGACTGAGCGTCGGGGATCCCGCCGAGGACCTCCGCTGGATCGCCAGCGCTCCCGATGCCGCCTCGGACGTCATCGCCGCATACTCCGCGGCCGCCGGACGCTCACCCGACACCATGCTCGCCGAGCGGGCTCGCCTGCACGCCGAACTCGAGTTCGCGAAGTGGCTCGTGCACGGGCACGAGTCCGCATCCGAGTCGGTGATGACGGATGCCGTCGCCCTCCTCACCTCTCTCGACGAGAGCGTCCGCGACGAGCCGCCGATCGGATCGGGGACGGTGAGCGTCGACGACGCGATCGCGGCGATCGGCCGCGTGCCCGCCGCGACCGCGGACGCCATCGACACGTCGATGCAGACCGACGCCTACGACCCCGGCATGCTCGACGGCTACGAGGACGAGGCGCCGGAACCGGCGGCATCCCGAACCGATGAGGAGACCGAGCCGATCGAGTTCAGCGACTGGCCCGGCGCCGAGGACGCGCCGGCCGCCGAGGAGCGCGACCCCGACGACGCGGCCAAGAACGCGCTCCGCCGCTGGACGGGAACAGCCTGAGCCGCATCGGCCGCTGATCCTGCGCCCCGGTCAGGCCCGCAGAACGAGGCCGTCGGCGACGTAGAAGAGGGCGACGTCGATCATGTCCAGCGGGACCGCGTGCTTCGCGTGGTATGCCCGTCGGTACAGCTCGAGCTGCAGCATCCGCTCGGTTCGTTCAGCTGCCGTCCGTGGGGGTCGACCGGTCTTCCAATCGACGATCTCGATGCGGTCCCCGCGCCGGTAGACGGCATCGAGCTTGCAGATGACGATGTGCGGGCGCCCGTCGCCGAGGGCGTCGGGGTCGACGAAGTCGATCTCGGTCTCGACCTCGATCGGCTGCAGCGGACCCCACTCGGAGGAGAGGAAGGCCTCGCGCAGCCGGTCGAGCGCGTCGGCGTCCGCCGCCGACACGGATCCGCCGTCCTCGTCGTCATCCCACAGCACATCATCGGCGGACCGGGCCCTACCCACCAGACCGGATCGCTGCTCGACCCAGGAGTGGAACAGTGTGCCGAGCCTCGTCTGACGGTAGGGCCGTTCCGGCAGCGGACGCGAGACCGCCGTCGCGGCCGCGTCGTAGTCGGCGACGAAGTCCTTGAACCGTGATGCGGGGATGCGGGTGGGGGCCACGCGCTCCTGGCCGGCAGCCCGCGCCGCCCGTTCGGCGAGGAGGAGCTCGAGGTCGCGCGTCGGCGTCGCCGGGGCGGAGCCGATAGCCGTCCGCACACGTGCGGCCGCATTCCGGACCCTCGCGGCACGCGCGCCGAGCGGATCGATGGGCCATTCGAGGGTGGCTCGCGCACCGTCGTAGGGATTGTCCGGGACCTCGGTCTCGGGAAGCGGGATCTCGAGCTCCGCTGCGATCTCGGTCACGAACCGGCTCACCCGGCGCGGCTTCTTGGTTCCCGCCCACGGCGACGCGGCGAGCAAGAGGTGCTCGCGTGCTCGCGTGACGGCGACGTACGCGAGCCGGCGCTCCTCCGCCAGGTGGCGGTCGCGGATCCCCTCGGTGAACGACACGAGTGCGGCCTTCAGGTCCTGCTGGGTGGGCGCGTCATGCGCGCGCCATCTGAGCTCGGGCAGCCAGTCCCTGTCACCCCGGAAAGAGTATGGCAGCACGCCGAACCCCAGCCAGCCCTTCGCATCCTGCAGTCGAGCAGGCAGCTCCTCCTCGACACCGCGGACGACCGCCACGGCGTCCCACTCCAGGCCCTTCGAGCCGTGGATCGTCAGCAACTGAACGACGTCCTCCTCGGGCGGCTCGGTGCGCGGTGCGAACTCGTCGATGCGCTCGGCGCGGTCCAACCAGGCGAGCAGACTCGACAGCGAACCGCGCTCGTCGGTCTGGAGGAAACCGTGGAGTTCGTCGATGAAGGCACGAAGCTGATCCGAGGCCGTCCGGGCCGGTCCCCGCGACTCGTTCGCTGCGAGCTCGATGTCCAGACGCAGTTCCGCCTCGATGAGCCGGACGAGCTCGGGGATCGGAAGACCCGCGGCGCGCCGCAGTCCTGCGAACACGGCACCCGCCTCCCGCAGCCGGGTCCGTGCCGCCGGGGTGAAACCGCTGAGCCAGCCGTGATCGGGCTTCTGACGGGAAACGAAGTCGAGAGCCGCGATGAGCGATCCGCCCTCGTCTCCCGCCGAGGAGCGGATCGTCTCTGCGAGCTCGGGTGGCAACGGCTGGAGCGCCGTGTCGTGACGGACCAGCCGTGCGGCCACGTGAGCGAGCTCTTTGAGATCGGCGAGCCCGACCGCCCACCTCGGCCCGGCGAGCAACCGGATGAGGGCGGATCCCGCTCGCGGGTCGCTGATGACCCGCAGCGCGGCGACCACGTCGACCACCTCCGGGGTCGAGAGGAGTCCGCCCAGTCCGAGGATCCGGTGCGGGATGCCGCGCCGCCCCAGCGCGTCCGCGAACCTGATCATGTGCTTCTTGCTCCGCACGAGGACGGCCGCCGTGGTCTGCCGTCCGGTTCGATGCCGCTCCTCGCGCACGGCGCGGAACCACTCCGCGACGGCGTCGGCTTCGGCGTCCACGTCGTCTTCGACGACGATGTCGACGCGTCCCGCGGGCGCCCCCGGGCGGGGGCGGAGCGCGCCGACCTCGACGGGCGCCTCGAGAGGCTCGAGAACCGCACCCGCGGCCCGGAGGACGTCGACGCCGTTGCGCCAGCTCGTGAGAAGCGAATACGTGCGAGCCCCGGCATCCGGATCGAAGGAGCGCGCGAAGTCACCGAGGTTGCCCGCACTGGCGCCGCGCCATCCGTAGATCGACTGATGCGGATCCCCGACGGCCATGACCGCCGTCCCCCGGAACAGGGCGGCCAGCAGATCCGTCTGGACGACGGAGGTGTCCTGGTACTCGTCCAGGAGGACCACCCGGTACCGCTGCCTCACCTCGTCGGCCACGGACGGATGCGTGCGGACGACCTCCAGAGCTCCGGCGACCTGGTCGGAGAAGTCGATGAGGCCGCGCCGGCGCTTCTCGGCGTCGTAGGTGCGAGCGAGAGCAGTGAGGACGGTGAGCCCCGACACCTTCTCGGCCGCCGTCCGGACGTCCGCGTACACGGTCGTCCCGGCGCGCTCACTCGGCCGCTCGAGGACGTCCTGGAACGCCTCAGCGAAGGCGTCGAGATCCGCGAGACCGACGAGGTTGTCGACGCTGTCCCGCGCGATCCGCAGGGCCGCGTCGATGATCGTCGAGGGCCGCTCGGGGCGTTCGGGCAGGCGCGGGTCGTCGGAGGACAGCACGACCTGGCGCATGAGGAGCCACGCCGCGGACTCGCTGAGGACGACAGCCTCGGCGTCGCGGCCGATCCGGACCGCGTTCTCGCGCACGATGGCGTCGGCGAAACTGTTGTAGGTCGAAACGGCGGGCCGCTCGAGCAACGCGTCCCCCGCGGCCGGGCTCGCGCTCTCGGGGGCGAGGGCGTCGAGCGCCGCGCGGCGGGCGCTCTCGGGCGCCCCCGAGCGCTCGAGCTCCCCGAAGACGGCGAGACGACCGTCGGCGTGCAGAGCCTCGAGCTGCGGGAGGAGTCCCCGACTCTCGAACTCCGCCAGGCGACGCAGCCGTGACCCGATGCGTTCCGCCAGCTCCCCCGCGGCTTTGCGGGTGAAGGTCAGCCCGAGCACCTCATCCCGACGGACCAGGCCGTTGGCGACGAGCCACACGACGCGACCGGCCATCGTCTCCGTCTTGCCGCTCCCGGCGCCCGCGACGACGAGCGCCGGAGAGAGCGGCGCCGAGATGACGGCGGACTGCTCGACCGTCGGGGGGAACTGCCCGAGCGCCGCCGCGACGGCTTCAGGGCTGATGACGGAGGCGCTCACGCAGAACTCACCGGTCCGATCGTGTGAATGCGGCAGAGTCCGCGGGTGTGGTCGTCGCGGCAGTGCTCTTCGAAGGGCGCGATGAACGAGGTACCTCGCATCACGCGCACCGCCTCGTCGACGCGGGAAAGGAACGCCGCCCGCGTCTCGTCGTCGAACGGTTCCTGTCGCGGCTGCGCGTAAGGGGCGTTCCGCGTTCCCTTCAGGACGAGGAGCTTCGCCCCGCCCGGCTCGGCGCCGGCCACCTCGGGGATCGCCCCGCGCTCGAACGCCAATTGGTACGCGGCCAGTTGCGGGTTCTCCTCGGCGGCCTTGTCGCCCGTCGGCTCGTACCGCCCCGTCTTCAGATCGACGATGACGACGCGGCCGTCCCGCGTCCGCTCGACCCGGTCGATGTAGCCCGAGAGGATCGCCGGATGCGCGGCATCCGGAACCGGCAGCGCGACCTCGAAGTGCGGCTCCGCACCCACGAGGGCGGTGCCGTCCCGTTCGATGTCGCGGAGGTACGCGGCCAGTCTCTCGACGAGGTCGCGGGCGCGACGGCGCTCGGCTTCGTCGATCCACGCGGCGTCGAACTCGAGCTGGGACCACCCGTCCTGGACGAATGCCCACAGCGTCTCGACATCTCCCGTCTCCGCACGTTCCAGGGCCGCGTGCAGGAGGGTGCCGAGTCCCGCGACCGCGGTTCCCGGGTCGCCGCCCAGATCGCCGATGACCCAGTCGAGCTGACACTGCTCGAGTGCGTGGATGCGCGAGGGTGAGATGCGCAGCGGCGCCGCGTCGAGGTCTCGAATGGGGGCCGTAGAGGTCGGCTCGGCGAGCCCGTACCACTGCGAAGGGTCTGCGCCGGGAACACCGGCGCCGGCCAGCAACGCGAGCTGCCCCGCCGCATCCGCCCGCACCGGCTCCGCACTTCGCGGGTCCGTGAGCGTCCGGCGGTGGGCCGCGACGAGACCCCTCAGCGTGAGCGGATGCTCAGCCGACCGAGGAGCCGGCCGGGCGGGAGGCAGCAGCTCGAACAGGACGCTGGGCCCGGAGTCGTCGTCGTCCACCGCGGTCACGACGAGCCGGGACCGCGCCCGCGAAACCGCACGCGCGAAGAGTCGGAGCTCGTCGTACAGAACCGCGCGGCGTCGATCCGCCGTGTCGAGATCCGTGTCCTCCTCGGCGAGCCGAGCGGTCTCGAGGAGGCTGCCGCGCAGCCGGAGGTTCGGCCACACCCCGTCTTGCACCCCTGCGATGATGACGGTGTCGAACTCGAGTCCGAGAGCGGCAGCCGGCGTGGAGATCTGGACTCCGCTCGTCACTGTGCCGGTCCGCAGGCGGTCCTCCGCGATCTCCGAGTGCAGCAGCGCCCGCAGATAGTCGATCGGCGCGGTGCCGTCCTCGCGCTCCCCGTGACGCTTGGCAGCCTCGAACAGGGCGACGACGGCGTCCAGGTCCCGCCGGGCGCCGTCCGCCAGCGATCCCTGGCCGTCGGCGAGGGAACGCAGCTGGCGTTCGAGGCCTCGCTGCTCCCACACGGTCCAGAGGAGCTCGTGCGCGGTCGCGCCGGTCTGCAGCTGCTCCCCCAGGTCGCCGAGCGTGCGCGCCACGCGCGCGGCCCGGCGCGCCTCGGGGGTGTCGACGACGTCGAACTCGATCGGATGACGCATCCCCGACGCGAGCAGATCCCGCGCAGATCGCTCGCCCCCGCGTCGCAGCTCCTCGTGTCGGAGCGCGGCGCGCAGGCGACGCAGTTCCACCGGATCGAGGCCCCCGCCCACCAGCGCGTCGAGGACGTCGTCGTCGGTGCGCTCTTCCAGCGGTATCGCCGCGAGATCGACGGTCCGCAGCAGCTCCCGGACGATCACCGTCTCGGCGAGGGCGCGGGCGGGACCGACAGCGGCGGTGGGGACGTCGCGAGCCGACAGCTCGGCCTCCAGGGCCGTCACCTGGCGCGAGTCGTGCGCGATGACCGCGCAGTCCTCCCAGCGGACCCCGTCGTGGACGTGACGCTCCCGCAGGAGGCGGGCTATCACATCGAACTCCTCGGCCCCGGATCGCAGCGTGAATGCGCGGACGCTCTCATCCGGGTCGACCCCGACGGGTGGATGCCGGTGCGCGACGAGCCCCGCCGCCCCGATGCGCGAGGTGACCTGTGCCGTGAGGTCTCGGTGCGCCGCCGTCCCGCGGTGCACCCGGTCGAGGACATACGTCGTCGTGGCGAGGCGGGCGAAGTTCTCGGGGTGGGCGCCTCGGAACGACCCCGAGCCGACGTCGGGATCGCCGAAGGCGAGGACGGCGATGCCACGCATCCGGCAGGCCTCGAGCAACTCCACTCCACCGAGAGTCAGCTCCTGCGCGTCGTCGACGAGGATCGCGCGCAGGCCGGCGACCGACCCCAGAGCGGGCGAGCCGGCCGGAGCGTCGCGAAGGAGCCCCACCGCCTCACGCACCAGACCGGCCGCATCCCGATGCGCTCCGCGCATGCGTGCGCGGACGGCGCGGTACTCCCGGGCGAACGACGCCAGCGACGCCCACACCGGTCGATCCGTCGCGCTCGCGCGCGCGGCGAGCTCGCCCGGTTCGATGCCGAGCGTCGTCATCTCCGCGAGGAAGGCACGGATCTCGGCGCGGAGCCCGGACGTCGATCGGATGTCAGGGGGCAGCCACTCGGGCCACCGAGACGGCGCGTGCTGCTCGTCTTCGGCGTCGCCGGCGAGGAGGTCTCCGATGATGCGGTCCTCATCCGGGCCCGTCAGAAGCTGCGGAGGCTCCTCACCGCTGTGTACGGCGTGAGCGCGCACCGCCTGGTAGGCGAAGGCCGCCACGGACCGGGCCAGCGGACCGCTCGTCGCGACGCCGACGCCGACAGCGAGGCGATCGCGCAACCCGGTCGCCGCGGTCCGGGTCGGTGTCAGCACGAGCAGCTGCTCCGGCGTCATCCCCCCGTCGATGAGCGCGACGACGCGACGCACGAGGGTCGCCGTCTTCCCCGTGCCCGGCGCGCCGATCACGACGCCGGAAGCCGCCTCGGGGAGGGCGATCACCGCGTCCTGCGCCGGGTCGGGTCGGGAGGGCGCGGCGGGCATGCGGTCCACGCTAACCGTCGCCGCCGACACCAGTGTCACGAGAGCCCGCGCGCCGGGGGCGGGATCGTTCGCCGACAGCGAGCAGCCACCCGCATCCGGTGCCCGAGCCCGTGTCGTAGGCTCGAGACGCGCCCGGAGACCCGGGCCCGGAAAGGCAGGCATCACCGTGGAGATCCGCATCGGCATCGCCAACTCGCGCGAGCTCGGCTTCGATTCGAACGAGACCGCCGAGGCTGTGAAGCAGACGGTCATCGCGGCGCTCGACAGCGGCGCGAACTACGTGACCCTCGCCGATGCGAAGGGCGCGACCTACCTCATCCCGACGGCGGGCATCACCTTCGTCGAGGTCGGCACCGACCAGTCCCGTCGCGTGGGCTTCGTCGCCTGACATGCTCGTCGTCCTGGCGCTCGTCTTCGGAGCGATCGCCGGAGCAGCCGCGCACTACGCGCTGCCGCTCCGTTCGCTGCGCGGCGTGGCCGCGGCGCCGATCCTCGGCTCCCTGCTCGGGGCCGGGACCTGGACCGCGATGACCTGGGCCGGCATGGGCCCCGACACGGGCTGGATCTGGCTGACGAGCATCGCCGTCCCTGTCATCGTCACCCCGATCGTCCTGCTTCTCGCGTCGCGTGCGCGGGCCGCACGGGACGCCCGCACCCGCCGCGACCTCGGCATCGCCTGAGCACGACTCGGCACGGTCAGGCGTCGAGTCCGATACTCGTCATGCGCCGCGAGTGGGCGCCCAAGAGCTGGGTGAAGACGGGCTCGACCTGCTTCTCGTCGTCCTGGTCGAGCGCGCCGGGTCGATCCGTGGTCCGTGGACGAAGAGCGCTCCTCGCCACGAGGAGCGTGTCGCCCACCAGGCGCCGGCCCCACAGGCTCAGCAGTGAGCGCAGCTCGTCGTCGGTCGAGATGGCGTCGGAGACGATCGCCACGAGCGGTGAGCGGTCGGCATCCGCTCGGAGGATCGCCGCCGCGCGGCGGCCCGTCTCGCCGTAGCTCCCCGAAAGGGACAGGTAGAAGTCGTCGAGCAGGCCCGCCGTGACGTGCACGGTGAGCATGGTCTCGAGCGGACGCACCCCGTGGGTCGCCCGCCGGAAGGCGTCGAGGGGTTCTCGGAACGGGAGCATCAGCTCGAGCGGGTCGTCGCCCCGGTCGCGGATGAGCTCGACCAGCGCCTGGTGCTTGAACAGCGCAGCGCCGGTGGCCCGCGAGAGCGATTCCTTGTGGGAGAGCTCGGGGCTCCGCTCGATGACCGAGCTGAGCGTCTCGGCGTATCCGAGCTGGAGGTAGGCCGCCTGCCCGAGATACGTGGCCACGTCGGGCGCGAGCTGCTGGAAGTCGACACGACGAACGTCGCTCGCCTCATCGCGGGAACGCAACCGCAGGATGCGCCCGGGGGGTCGCCGTCGCTGCCAGAACCACCTCACCACGCGCCCAGCCTACGGGGCGGGAGGGACCGCTCCGGTAGGATGGCTCCGTCCCGGCGTCGGATCGGGACCCCGCGCCTGGGGCTGAGTGAAGGGCGTGGACCCTCATCACGGCGGCATCTCACCGTCAGACAGGCACGGAAAAGCATGACCACGTTCGCAGAGCTCGGCGTCGACCAGGACATCGTCGACACCCTCGCCGCCAAGGGAATCGTCGACACGTTCCCCATCCAGGAGCAGACCATCCCCCTCGGCCTTCCCGGCCAGGACATCATCGGCCAGGCGAAGACCGGTACCGGCAAGACCTTCGGCTTCGGCATCCCCGTCGTCCAGCGCCTCGGCCTCACCCCCGAGCCCGGCGTCAAGGCGCTGATCGTCGTTCCGACGCGCGAGCTCGCCGTCCAGGTCTACGAGGACATGGACATGCTGACTTCGGGGCGCGCCACGAGCGTCGTCGCCATCTACGGCGGCAAGGCCTACGAGGGTCAGATCGATCAGCTCAAGGCGGGCGCGCAGATCGTCGTCGGCACCCCGGGGCGCCTCATCGACCTCAACAACCAGCGTCTGCTCGATCTGTCGCACGCGACCGAGGTCGTCCTGGACGAGGCCGACAAGATGCTCGACCTCGGGTTCCTCCCCGACATCGAGAAGATCTTCCAGAAAGTCGCGCCGGTCCGCCACACGATGCTGTACTCGGCCACCATGCCGGGCCCGATCGTCGCGCTCGCCCGACGCTTCATGTCGAACCCGATCCACATCCGCGCGAGCGACCCCGACGAGGGCCTCACGCAGGCCAACATCAAGCACCTCGTCTACCGGGCGCACTCGCTCGACAAGGACGAGGTCATCGCTCGTATCCTGCAGGCCGAGGGCCGCGGCAAGACCGTCATCTTCACGCGCACCAAGCGGGCCGCCCAGCGACTCGTCGACGAGCTCAGCGACCGTGGCTTCAGCGCCGGCGCCGTCCACGGCGACATGAGCCAGGAGGCGCGCGAGCGCTCGATGGCCGCCTTCAAGGCGGGCAAGCGCGACGTCCTCATCGCGACCGACGTCGCCGCCCGCGGTATCGACGTGGACGACGTGACCCACGTCATCAACCACACGATCCCCGACGACGAGCAGACCTATCTGCACCGCGCCGGCCGCACCGGCCGTGCCGGTAAGACCGGCATCGCGGTGACGTTCGTCGACTGGGACGACCTCCACAAGTGGGCCCTCATCAACCGGGCTCTCGACTTCGGCCAGCCCGAACCCCTCGAGACCTACTCGTCGAGCCCCCACCTGTTCGAGGACCTCGACATCCCCGCCGGGACGAAAGGCCGCATCGCGACAGCCCCGAAGGCTGCTCCCGCGCGCTCCTCGGCCGCCCCGGCACGTGCTGCCGATGCCGCCGCGGAGCAGTCGACGGATGCCGGTACCCGCCGCCGCCGTCGTCGCCGCTCAGGTGCGGACGAGGCCAAGGTCGGCTCGACGTTCGCCGCCGACGGCGAGGCGTCGGCATCCGGTTCCGCTCCCACGTCGGCCGATGCCGCCGACCGCACGGTCGACGGAGCGGGTACCCACGACGGCTCCGGCAAGGAGCACCACGACGGCAAGCCCGCTCCCGCACGTCGCCGTCGGCGCCGTCGCGGCGGGTCCGGCTCGGGCGCACCCGCCGCGGGCGCCTGAGCTCGCGCCCCGCTAGGGCGTGACGAGCGAGCTCCCCGTCCCGAGCGCGACGATCCGGTCGATCATCTCCTCGGACGTCGTGTTCTCGCCGGGGATGTTCGGCTTGCCGCGACCGTGATAGTCGCTCGATCCGGTGGCGATCAGGCCCCGATCGGCGACGAGGCGACGAAGCTCGCCGAGAGCGGGCTCCGCGTTCTCGCGGTGGCCGAGTTCGAACCCCGCGAGGCCCGCACCGAGCATGCCCCGGACGATCCGGGTGGGCAGCAGTCCGGCCCGCCCGGCCGGATGGGCGATCACCGGCACGCCGCCGGCGGCCGAGACGGCGGCGACGGCGGTCACGGGATCCGGAGCGTAGAGAGCGACGTAATACTCGCTGGCCGGTGACAGGATGCCGCCGAATGCCTCGCCGCGGTCGCGGACGTGCCCGCGAGCGACGAGCGCGTCTGCGATGTGGGGACGTCCGACGGTGGCGCCCTCCGCGGTCTGCTCCTCGATGTCCTCCCACGTGAGGTCGTAGTCTCGACCGATCCGATCGGCCATGGTCCGTGCGCGCGTGAGGCGGGACTCCCGGATGCGATCGGTCAGTGCTCGCAGGTCCGCGTTCTCCGGGTCGACCAGGTAGGCGAGGACGTGAACGCTGCGCCATTCGTGGCGCGCCGACAGTTCCATGCCCGGGAGGAAGGACATTCCGAGCGACACGGCGGCGTCGGCGGCCTCGGCCCAGCCCGATGTCGTGTCGTGATCGGTGAGGGCCGCGGTCCGGATGCCGTGACGGTGCGCTGCGGCCATGACGGCGGACGGCGGCTCGGTCCCGTCGGAATGATCCGAATGCAGGTGCAGGTCTCCCGGCCCGTGGGGGGCGAAGGAATCATGCGACCCGGCGGACATGGTGACGAGCGTACCGCGCGCAGAAACTCCCCAGCCTGCCCGCTTAGTGTCGTGGTGTGCTGCGACTGACGGGGATCCTCATCACGATCGCCGCCGCCATCGGTGCCGCCATCCTCACCTGGCCGCAGTTCTTCCGCCTCGAGCAGACATTCCCGATCGCGCAGCTCGTCTCCCTCCGCCCCGTCGTCGCGGTCGGCTTCGCCGCCCTCGCCCTCCTCGGCCTCCTGATCTGCCTCGGGCGCCGCACGCGGGGCTTCGGAGCGGGCCTGGCGATGATCGGCATCCTCGCCTGCGCGGCGAACGTCGGCATCCTCGCCTTCCGCGGTCTCGGGACGTCGGGACTCCCCGAACCCACCGCCGACAGCATCCGCGTCATGACGTGGAACACCGCGGGCGAGGCGACCGACGTCGACGCGATCGTGCAGACCGCCATCGCGATGGATGTCGACGTCGTCGCGCTCCCCGAGACGACGGAGAAGACGGGCAAGGCGATCGCCGTCGCGATGCGTGAGCGCGGCAACCCGATGTGGGTGCACGAGGAGAACTACCAGGGGTGGGATGCCACGTACACGACGCTCCTCATCTCCCCCGATCTCGGCGACTACGCCGTCGTGACGTCGGATTCGGCGGGAACCCGCAACACCTCGGTCGTCCCGAGCGTGGTCGCGATGCCCGTCGACGGGAAGGGACCGACGATCGTCGCCGTGCACGCCGTCGCGCCGAGGCCGAACGACATGGATCATTGGCGGAGCGACCTCCGCTGGGTCGCGGATCAGTGCGCGAGCCCTGATGTGATCCTCGCCGGAGACTTCAATGCGACCGTCGATCACATGAGTCGGCTCGGCACCGATGGCGGGACCCTCGGCCGCTGCCACGATGCCGCGTCCGCCACGGGGACCGGTGCCGTCGGCACGTGGGACACCGGTTGGCCGTCTCTCCTGGGCGCTCCCATCGACCACGTCATGTCGACGGATGCCTGGCGAGCGACGGGATCGGTTGTCGTGACCTCCCTCGACGGGTCGGGCAGCGACCACCGTCCCGTCATCGTGCAGTTGGAGCCGGTGGGCTGACGTCTCGGGCGGTCGGTGGGAGACTGGGACGATGACCACCGATGAGCGCGACACGATCGCAACGGAGACCCCTGAGACCCCGGCCGCAGCGACGACCAATCGCAAGCAGCCCTTCCCCGCCGGCTTCCTGGACTCGATCTCGACGGGCTGGGCGGAACGGCCCGCGTCGCGCCCCTCGCAGCGGGCGGAGGCCCCTTACGCGGCCGCACGCCGCGCTGCTCTCTCCGCCGCCTTCCCGGGCTCGCGGCTGGTCATCCCCGCGGGCTCGTTCAAGCAGCGCTCCAACGACACCGACTACCCCTTCCGCGCCCACTCCGCGTTCTCCCACCTCACCGGGTGGGGGGCGGACGCGGTCCCCGATTCCGTCCTCGTCTTCGAGCCGGTCGACGGCGGGCACGACGTGACCCTGTACCTGCGCGAGCGCGCCGACCGGACGACGACCGAGTTCTACGCCGACGCTGCGATCGGCGAGTTCTGGATCGGACCGCGGCCCTCGCTCGACGAAGTCGCAGCCGAGCTCGGCGTCCCGACAGCGCACATCGACGCGTTCCAGGACTCCGATCGCGATCGGACCGTCGAGGTCGACGACGAGCTGACACGGTTCGTGTCCGAGATGCGCCTCGTCAAGGACCCGTACGAGATCGCGCAGATGCGCCTCGCGGTCGAGGCGACCGGACGGGGATTCGACGACATCGTCGCCGAGCTTCCCCGCATCATCGACACGCCGCGCGGCGAGCGGGCGATCGAAGGCGTGTTCCACCTCCGCGCCCGTACCGACGGCAACGGCGAGGGGTATGACACGATCGCCGCCTCGGGACCGCACGCGTGCTACCTGCACTGGACGCGCAACGACGGTGCCGTCGTCCCGGGCGACCTCGTCCTGATCGACGCGGGTGTCGAGGTCGATAGCCTCTACACAGCGGACATCACCCGCACCCTTCCCGTCTCGGGGACCTTCTCCGCCGTCCAGCGACGCATCTACGAGACGGTTCGCGAGGCGGCGGACGCCGCGTTCGCGGCGGCGCGTCCGGGCGTGAAGTTCCGCACCATCCATGAGGCGGCTATGGAGGTCATCGCGACGCGCACGGCCGAGTGGGGCCTGCTCCCCGTGACCGCCGAGGAGGCGCTCGACGTCGACCGCGGCGGGCAGCACCGCCGCTACATGGTGCACGGGACGAGCCACCATCTCGGCATCGACGTCCACGATTGCGCCGAGGCCCGCCGTGAGATGTACTACGACGGCGAGCTCGAGCCCGGCATGGTCTTCACGATCGAACCGGGCCTCTACTTCCAGATCGACGACCTCACCGTTCCCGAGGAGTACCGGGGCATCGGTGTGCGCATCGAGGACGACATCCTCATGACGGCGGACGGGCCCGTGAACCTGTCGGCCGACATCCCGCGCACAGCGGACGAGATCGAGGCGTGGATCGCCCGCGCTCGGGCCTGAGATCGCGTCGATGACGACGACGGGGTACACGCCGCCGTCCGCCTTCACGACGAGGCCCCAGCTCATGGGGACGTTCGGGATGGCGGCATCCACCCATGCCACGGCGACCGCCGTCGCGCAGGCCGTCCTCGAGCGCGGTGGCAACGCGTTCGACGCGGCCTGCGCCGGCGGCTTCGTGCTGCATCTCGTCGAACCGCATCTGAACGGTCCCGGCGGCGACCTCGTCGGCCTGTTCCAGCCTGCGGATGCCGCCGCTCCGACGGTCCTCATGGGCCAGGGGACTGCGCCGGCCGGGGCCACGATCGACCATTTCGCCGCGGAGGGGCTCGATCTCGTCCCGGGCGCCGGCGGGTTGGCGGCTGCGATCCCCGCTGCCGTCGATGCCTGGCTGCTCCTGCTCCGCGACCACGGCACGTGGACCGTCTCCGACGTCGTGTCCTACGCGATCGGGTACGCCGAGGAGGGGCATCCGCTCCTCCCCGCCGCGGCCGCGACCATCGGTCGGGTCGCCGACCTGTTCCGCGATCACTGGACGTCGTCGGCGCAGCTGTGGCTGTCGGACGGCGAGCTCCCGACGCCGGGCGCACGCCACCGGAACCCGGCCTACGCCGGCGTGCTGCGGCGCCTCGCCACGGCCGGCGACCCCGCCGACGAGCGTCGCGCGCGGATCGACGCCGCCCGGACGGAATGGCGTCACCTGCTCGCGGACGCCTGCGCGTTCCTCGCCCGCCCCCATCGGCACTCCAGCGGGAGAGACCACGCCGCCGTCCTCACTCCGGCCGACCTCGCCGACCCACCGGCGCGCTACGAGACGCCGTTGGCCGTGGGTTTCCGCGGCCGCACGGTCTTCAAAGCGGATGCCTGGTCCCAGGGCCCGGCGCTCCTCGAGGCGCTCCGCATCCTCGAGCCGCTCGCGGACGAACGTCTCGACCCCTCGTCGGTGGACGGCGCGCACACGCTCATCGAGGTGCTGAAGCTCGTCCTCGCAGATCGCGATGCCTACTTCGGCGAGGGTGCGGACGCCACGCCCCTCCTCGCCGACGCTGTGGTCACCGCCCGCCGGGCCGAGATCGGCGACCGCGCCTCATCCACGTGGCGACCTGCGACGCGTGCTGGAGCCGTCCCCTGGCGCCCGCCGCTGCGACGAGAGGCCGAGGCCGCGGTCGGCACCGGCGAGCCCACCGTCGCGCGCACGGGCGACACGCGCGGCGACACCTGCCACATCGACGTCGTCGACCGATGGGGCAACATCATCTCGGTCACGCCGTCGGGCGGCTGGCTGCAGTCCTCCCCCGCCATCCCGTCACTGGGGTTCTGCCTCGGTACGCGGCTGCAGATGTGCTGGCTCGACGAGGCGTCGCCTGCGGCCCTCCGTCCCGGTCACCGGCCGCGGACGACGCTCTCGCCCACGCTCGTCCACGACGGGACCACCCGCATCGCTCTGGGGACCCCCGGCGGCGACCAGCAGGATCAGTGGCAGCTGCCGATGCTGCTCCGGATGTTCGTCGGCGGATACTCCGCGCAGCAGGCGATCGACGCCCCGACGCTGCACACGGCGGCGATGGTCGACTCGTTCTGGCCGAGGACCTGGGACCCGACGGGCATCGCCGCCGAAAACCGACTGGGCGAGCGGGTCCTCGACGGACTCGCCCGGCGCGGACACCGCGTGACGCCTGCCGGGGATTGGTCGCTCGGCCGGCTCTCGGCCGTCGGAAGAGACGGCAGCACCGGCATCCTGTGGGCAGCCGCGAACCCGCGCGGCGTTCAGGGCTACGCAGCCGGACGCTGAAGTCGCTCCGCGAGCCACGGCAGGGCGACGTGCGCGGTGGCCGCACCCACCTCGTGCGCGGGGAGCTTGGTCCCCGCCACCTCGAACGAGTGCCCGCCGCCCTCGATCCAGCGGACGTCCGCGACCTGGCAGGACGCGGCGGCGGCCTCGAGGTCGGCGAGCGGCTGGAGGAACGGATCCTTCGTCCCGGCGAGGAACAGCTGAGGCGCGGCGACGGACGGAAGGTGCGAGGTACGGGCGTTCTCGGGGCGCCCCGGCGGATGGAGCGGGTAGCCGAGGTAGACGAGCGCCTCCGGAGCGATCCGTCCCTCCGCCGCCGCCACCGACGCCATGCGACCGCCGTAGGACTTTCCCGCCGCGACGAACGGGATGCCGGGGAGCACCCTCCGGCAGAAGCTCTCGACGGCGGACCAGGTCTCGATGGCGTGGGCGGCGGGACCCGGCATCCGTCTGCCCGCGTGCCGGTAGGGGAAATCGAACCGGACCGTCGTGAAGCCCGCGGCGCTCCAGGCCTGCGCGACGCCGTCGAGGAACGGGTGCTCGTGCCCGGCGCCGGCTCCGTGGGCGAGGGCGATCACGCCGATCGGGTCGTCGGCGTCATCGACCCACGCGCCGAGCTCGACCCCGCCCGAGGGCAGGGCGACCGGGATCATCGCTGCGGGTCGGGACCTGTCGAGCTCTCGCCCCCCTGCGGCGGGAGAGCAGGGGGCGCCGGAGCGGGATCGACGCGCTCGCCGTAGCGGGGCGGCTCGGACGGGTCGACCCGCTCGCCCGCCGCGGGTGTCGGAGCGGGGTCGACCCGCTCGCCCGCCTGAGGCTGCGGCGCACCCGGGGTGACGCGTTCGCCGTACCGCGGCGGTTCAGCGGGATCGATGGGCCGGGCCGGCGGCGCGGAGGGAGCGGCGGGAGCGCCGAGCAGCTGCTTCGCGCGGCCGATGCTGCGCGGCAGGACGGTGACGTCGTAGTGATCGGCGATCACCTGGGTCACGGACGTGAAGTCGCGCCGACGCCGGAGAATGGAGTAGCTGATGATGCTCAGCAGCATGCCCAGGGCGATCCCGACGAGCATGACGCCGACGAAGAGTTGGAGGACGGCTCCCGGGCTGCCGAGGACGAAGATCGCGGCGAAGAGCAGTCCGAGGAGCACACCGTTGATCGCGCCGGAGCGCGCAGCGGTCGCGTAGCCGAGACGCCCCGTCACACGCTCGACCGAACGTAGACCGCGCCCGACGATCGCGATGTCCTGCGCAGGGACATCGGCCGCGATCAAAGTCGAGACGGCCTTCTGCGCCGCCTCGTACGCCGTGTACTCCGCGACCGTCGCGCCGTGTTCCTTGGGGGCCCCGCCCATCATGCTCATGCGCTCAGTCTCGCACGGCGGTCTTTGCGTGGGCGCAGGAACCGCGACGGATCCGCCGACTACGCTGGTCGGGTGAGTACGCAGCGGGTCTTCGTCGCGCGCCTGACCGGGTGCGCCGTCTTCGACCCGTCGGGAGACCGTCTCGGACGGGTCCGCGACGTGGTCGTGATCTATCGCAAGGACGACCCTCCTCGAGTGGTCGGCCTCGTCGTCGAGATCCCGGGCAGACGCAACGTCTTCCTCTCCATCGGACGGGTCACCTCGATCGCGAGCGGGCAGGTCATCACGACGGGACTCATCAACGTGCGCCGCTTCGAGCAGCGCGGTGGCGAGGTTCGCGTCATGACCGAGTTGATCGGGAGGAACGTCCACCTCACCGATGGCTCGGGCCGCGCCGTCATCGAGGACGTCGCCATCGAACGCGATCGCCTCGGCGAATGGCACGTGGGCCAGCTGTTCCTGCGTCGTCCCAAGACGAGCGCGTCGCCCTTCGCGAAAGGCCCGACGACGTTCGCGCAGTGGGACGAGGTGCGCGAGCAGCAGGTCGACGGTGAGACGCAGTCCGCGGAGCTCCTGGTCGCCTCGTACTCGGAGCTGAAGCCCGCCGATCTCGCCAACACGCTCCTCGACCTGCCCGAAGATCGTCTTCTCGAGGTCGCGGAGGAGCTCCCCGACGACCGCCTCGCCGACGCGCTCGAAGAGATGCCGGAGGACGACCAGGTCCACATCCTGGAGGCCCTGGGCGACGAGCGCGCGGCCGATGTCCTCGACGCCATGGAACCCGACGACGCGGCCGACGTGCTCGGCCAGTTGTCCGATGCCCGAGCCGGCCAGCTCCTGGACCTCATGGAGCCCGAAGAAGCCGAGGACGTCCGCGCGCTCCTCGTCCACGGCCCGGACACCGCCGGTGGCCTGATGACGAGTGAGCCGATCGTCCTGTCCGCCGACGCCACGGTCGCGGAGGCTCTCGCCCTGATCCGTCGTCACGAGCTCCACCCGGCTCTCGCAGCCGCCGTGTTCGTGACCCTTCCGCCCTACGAGACTCCGACGGGGCGTCTGCTGGGTGTCGTCCACTTCCAGCGGATGCTGCGGTACCCGCCTCACGAGCGCCTCGGCGCGATCATCGACGACACGGTGGAGCCCGTGACGACGGCCGCCAGCGCCGCCGAGGTCGCGCGCCTGCTCGCGAGCTACAACCTCGTCTCGCTGCCCGTGGTCGATCAGGCGCGCCACCTCGTCGGCACGGTGACCGTCGACGACGTCATCGACTACCTCCTGCCCGACGACTGGCGTTCGCAGGACGCCCCGCGCCAGGTCACGGAGCCGCGGCGATGATGGCACGCGCGCCGAAGTCCGGCTTCGAGGCTCCCCGCGGTCGCCGGGCGAGCGTCCTCACCCGAACGCCGCAGCCCTCCCGCGACCGATTCGGTCGATTCACCGAATGGATCGCCCGGGCCATGGGGACGCCCGCGTTCCTGTTGATCCTGACACTGTTCTGCGTGGCCTGGATCGGCTGGAACACGGTGGGTCCCGAGACGCTCCGCTTCGACGACGCCGCGCTGGGCTACACAGCCCTCACCCTGGTGCTCTCGCTGCAGGCCTCGTACGCGGCGCCGCTGATCCTCCTCGCGCAGAATCGGCAGGACGACCGCGACCGCGTGCAGATCGAGCAGGATCGCCAGCGCGCCGAGCGGAATCTCGCGGACACGGAGTACCTCGCCCGCGAGGTCGTCGCCCTGCGGATGGCCCTCACCGACATGCAGAACGACGTGGTCAACCGCGATGTCCTGCGTCAGGAGTTGAGGACGCTCCTGGAGCGCCTCGACGAGCGCGATGCCGAGCGCGACACCGAACGTCGCGGCGACGATCCACCGTCCTCGTGAGCGCCGTCGCTGCAGAACACGTCCGCCGGGCGGTGGCCGCGGTCATCGATCCCGAGCTGCGCCGCCCGATCGGCGAGCTCGACATGGTCCGCGACGTCACCGTGGAGGGCGCCGTCGCTCGCGTCGGCATCGCGCTGACCATCGTCGGATGCCCGGCGGCCGATCGGATCGGACAGGACGTACGGGATGCCGCGGCATCCGTCTCGGGCGTGAGCGAGGTCACTGTCGACGTCGGCGTCATGACTCCCGCGGAGCGGTCCGCACTCGTCGAGCGCATCCGCGGCACCCGGCGGATGGCCTTCACGGCGGACTCCCTGACGCGGGTCATCGCGGTCACGAGCGGCAAGGGCGGTGTCGGCAAGTCCACCCTCACGGCCAACCTCGCCGTCGCGCTCGCCGCGCGAGGCCTCGCGGTGGGACTGATCGACGCCGACGTCCATGGGTTCTCGATCCCCGGACTCCTCGGTCTGGTCGGCGACGATGGGCGCCCCCCACAGCCGACGCGGCTCGACGACCTCATGCTTCCACCGGTGGCGTACGGCGTGAAGACGATCTCCATCGGGATGTTCCTCCCCCCGGATGCCTCCCCTGCCGTCGCGTGGCGAGGCCCCATGCTCCACCGCACGGTGCAGCAGTTCCTCACCGACGTGCACTTCGGGGATCTCGACGTGCTCCTGATCGACATGCCGCCCGGTACCGGGGACGTCGCGATCTCCGTCGGGCAGCTGCTCCCCCACGCCGAGGTGCTCGTCGTGACGACGCCTCAGGCGGCCGCCGCCGACGTGGCCGTCCGTAGCGGCGTCGTGGCTCGCCAGACCGGCCAGTCGATTCTCGGCGTGATCGAGAACATGGGGGCACTGACGTTGCCCGACGGCACGACCCTCGACCTCTTCGGCGACGGCGGCGGCGCCGCGGTTGCCGGCGCCTTGTCGTCCGACGACGATGACGTTCCGCTGCTCGGGTCCGTCCCTCTCAGCCCGGCATTGCGCGAGGGGGGCGACACCGGAGTGCCCGTCGTCGTCGGCGCGCCCGACGACATCGCGTCTCAGACGATCTCCCGCATCGCCGGCGAGATCGTGTCGACGCGGCGATCATTGGCGGGACGTTCGCTTCCGGTCTCCCGCGCCTGACCGGACTGACACGACGACGGTCGCGTCAGGTCGCCTCTGAATCGAACGGCACGCCCGTCGCCACGTCCTCCGTAGCGGTGGCGGTGGCCGCCGGTGGCTCCGCCACGGCGACACCGGTGGCCGCTCCGAGTGTCGCCGTCACCGGCTTCACCGGGGCATCGTCGATGAGGGCCTCACGGATGATCCGGCGAGGATCGTACTGGCGCGGGTCGAGCTTTCGCCATTCGATCTCGTCGAAGTCGTCGCCCATCTCTTCTTTGACACGGGTCCTGGCGCCGTCGAGCCACTCGCGGACCCGTCGGGTGAGGCGCGCCAGCGAGGCGGCGTACCCGGGGAGACGCTCGGGTCCGAGCAGGAGGGCCGCGATCAGACCAATGAGGAGGATCTTCTCCAGATCGAGCCCGAATGACATGGTTCCCAGGTTACCCGTGCGCCTGGGGGTTCAGCGGTGACCGCGCGCCTAGGCTGAACGTGGAGGTTCACCACATGGGAGATCACGAGGCGGTTCGCCGGTTCGCCGCAGAGGCGACGGTCGAGACCGATGCCATCGCGCGGGCGCGCGCACACGCCCTCGAGATCGGCGCCAATCCGATCAGCCCCGAGGTCGGTGCGCAGTGCGCGGTCATCGCCGCGACCAGCCGCGCACTGAACATCGTCGAGATCGGGACCGGTGGTGGCGTGTCGGGGCTGTGGCTCCTCCACGGTTCGCCGCGCGCGACGCTCACCACCATCGACAAGGAGCCCGAGCACCTCGCCGTGGCGCGGAAGGCCTTCACCGACGCCCGCGTCCCGCCTGCCCGCGTGCGCTTCATCACCGGTCGCGCAGCCGACGTCCTCCCCCGGATGAACGAGGCGTCGTACGACATCGTCCTGATCGACGCCGACCCCGAGGGGGTCATCGAGTACGTGGAGCACGGCCTGCGCCTCGCTCGCGCGGGAGGCACCGTTCTCGTACCGCGTGTCCTCGCCGGCGGGGCGGTCGCCGATCCGGTCAAGCGCGGACCGGTGGAGAGCGCCTACCGCTCGCTGATCCAGGAGACTCAGTCCTCCCCGGCCGTCCTCGGCGCACTCTCCATCGTCGGCGAGGGCCTGCTCCAGCTGACGACCGTCGCCGACCCCACCTGAATCCGTCTCGAGACAGCGTCCAGGGATGACGAAAGGCCGGCCCCGAGGGGCCGGCCTTTCGTGTCGATCCGGGGTCAGGCGGCGCCGACGACCCCGCTGAGAACGCTGTGGAGTTCCTTCGCTTCGTCATCGTTCACCGAGACGACAAGTCGACCGCCCCCCTCGAGCGGAACACGCACGATGATGAGACGGCCCTCCTTGACGGCCTCCATAGGTCCGTCTCCGGTGCGCGGCTTCATGGCTGCCATTGTGGGGCTCCCTTTCGTCTTCGGCCTACCCCATTAGTCTACCCAATGGGGTGATCCCCTTCGGCGCGCGCGGCTCTCAGCGGACGCTTATCGTCATGGAATCCGGAAGAACGTGTCGCCGAGTGCGAGCATCTCGTGGATCCAGAACCACTGACTGCCCAGGCAGAGCAGGAGGACGCCGATCCGCCACCAGCTCGAGCGAGGCACGGCGACGGCTGCCGCCACGGGCGTCAACGGCAGGAGGAGTCGGAAGATGCTCGACTGCGGAAAGAAGACCGCCAGCAGGTATACCAGGTAGCTGGCGCCCCACAGCCGGATCTCCGGTCCCAGTCTCCGCACCTGCGGCGCCCGAACGAGAAGCACCGCCACGCCGACGACGAGCAGGACGAGCGCGACGGGGCCCCACGACGGCGGTAGCCCCCAGATCCCGAACCAGATACCCGCTGCCTGAATGAACCCGGCGAAGGGAAGGAAGTGCTCCTCCGACCCGACCCAACTGCGTCGCCAGGCGAGCTCGGTGTCGAGGTAGGCGGCGGGGTCCCCCGTCACGATGCCGGCGATCACCTGCCAGGAGAAGCCGACGATGGTGGCCAGCGCGCCGAGCCCGATGATGTGGACGATGTGCGACGTCGGCAGCGGATCCTGCCCGCGCCGAACCCACCGATGGATGCCGTACAGCCCGATCAGCAGGGCGAACGCGAGGACCCCGGGCCGGGTGAATCCCATCAGGACGATGAGCGGGTAGATCCAGCCGAACCGCCGGCGCACGAGCGCCCGGAGGGCGAGGAAGAGCCAGAGGAGTAACAGCGACTCGGCGTAGCCCATCTGGAACAGGGCGGCGAGGGGACCATTGGCGAAGAAGACCACCGCCCAGAGTGCCGCGGTTTCACCGATGCGCTGGCGGAGCAGGAGGAACAGGACGACGGATGCCGCGTACCCCGCGACGACGGCCAGCGCGATCGCTCCCGCCGGGTAACCGCCGAGGACGGTGCCGAGAGCACGCGCGAGCCAGGGGTACACCGGCATGAACGCCCAGGCGTTCTCGGCGACCTGACCGGAGTCCGACACGGGGAGCTGGGTCGGATAGCCGCGGTCGGCGATGACCCAATACCACTGGGAGTCCCATCCCATCGCGAGCGAGGGGATCGTGGCATCCGGGCCGAATCGCGACGTCGGTCCCGACAGCTCCGCAGCGATCCAGAAGAAGAGGGTGGTGACCAGGCGCGCCGTGACGTAGACCGCGGCGACCGTGCCGGCGATGGAGGCGGTGGTCCTCAGTCGCCGCTCAGCCATGCCCGCAGACCCCGCTCGACATCCTCGATCTGCGAGAGCGGCACCCGCTCCTCGTCGTGGTGCGCGAGGGACGGGTCGCCCGGGCCGTAGTTGACGGCGGGCACACCCATCGCGGAGAACCGGGCGACATCCGTCCAGCCGTACTTCGGCTTGGGTACCGCCCCGACCGCAGCGACGAACTCCTGCGCGAGCGGCGCATCGAGCCCCGGACGGGCGCCCTCGGAGAGATCGACGACCTCGACCTCGAAGCCGGCGAAGACGTCCCGGATGTGCGCGGCGGCGGCCGCGGCATCCTTGCTCGGAGCGAAGCGATAGTTGACGTCGACCTCGCACGCGTCCGGGATGACGTTGCCTGCGATCCCACCGCGGATCGCGACGGCGTTCAGTCCTTCCCGATAGAGCAGCCCGTCGACCTCGATCTCGCGTGGTCGGTACTCCGCGAGGCGGACGAGGACCGGCGCGGCCTTGTGGATCGCGTTCTCGCCGATCCACGCCCGGGCGCTGTGCGCACGCACGCCCGTGGTGCGCACGACGGCACGGAGCGTGCCGTTGCACCCGCCCTCGACCTCGCCGTTCGAGGGTTCGCCGAGGATGGCGAAGTCCGCTTCGAAGAGATCGGGGCGGGATGCCGCGAGCCGATTCAGCCCGTTGAGGTCGGCCGCGACCTCCTCGTGGTCGTACCACATCCAGGTGATGTCGACCCGGGGGTCGGTTAGTTCAGCGGCGAGCTTCAACTGCACCGCGACGCCCGCCTTCATGTCGACCGTGCCGCGGCCCCACAGGAACGACTCGCCGTCCTCGTCGACGTCACGGGTGGGGACGTTGGCGTTGATCGTCACGGTGTCGATGTGCCCGGCGATGGCGACGCGCTGCGCGCGTCCGAGGGAGGTGCGGGCGATGATCGTGTCGCCGTCGCGGTACACGTCGAGGTGGGGCAACGCCGAGACGGCCTCGAAGATCGCATCGGCGAGGACGGTCTCGTCGTCGGACACGCTGGGGATGTCGCAAATGGCGCGCGTCAGATCGACGGCGCTGGAGCGGAGGTCGAGCCGGGGCATGACGTCGAGTCTAACGACGGGCCGTTAGCCTGGAATCATGAGCGACGCGCGGTGGGTATGGGGTATCGGTCTGGCCACGACGAGCGGGGACGGTACGGTGCTCGACACCTGGTACCCCTCTCCTGCCGCCGGTCGCGCCCCCGCAGACGTCGACTCGAGTGACCTCGCCGCCTACGCCGGGCGCGATGAGCGACGCGGCGTCACCGTCGAGGTGGTCGTCGTCGAGATCGACCTGGATGCCGCTCCTACCGGCACATCCGATGCGTACCTGCGCCTGCACGCGCTCTCCCACCTGCTGGTGGCCCCGAACGACCTGAACCTCACCGGGATCTTCGCGCACCTGCCCACCGTCGCGTGGACGAGCGCTGGGCCGGTCCACCCCGACGATCTCACTCGTCTGCGCCCCGGGCTGCAGCGCGCGGGGATCCAGGTGAGCGGTCTCGACAAGTTCCCCCGCCTCACCGACTACGTCGTCCCCGCAGGCGTTCGGATCGCCGACGCATCGCGCGTCCGTCTCGGCGCTCACCTCGCACCCGGCACCACGGTGATGCACGAGGGATTCGTGAACTTCAACGCGGGCACGCTCGGCGCCTCCATGGTGGAGGGCCGCATCTCGCAGGGCGTCATCGTCGGCGACGGCAGCGACATCGGCGGCGGTGCCTCGATCATGGGCACGCTGTCCGGCGGCGGCGAACACCGCGTATCGATCGGTCAGCGGACCCTCCTCGGCGCCAACGCCGGCATCGGCGTCTCGCTCGGCGACGACTGCATCGTCGAGGCGGGCCTGTACGTGACCGCGGGCACGAAGATCGTCCTCGCCGGCGAAGCCCCGCGTCACGACGGTACGCGTCCGACGGCGAAAGGCGCGGAACTGTCGGGACAGGACGGCATCCTGTTCCGTCGCAACTCGCTCACCGGAGCGGTCGAGGCCGTGCGCCGCGAAGGTGTCGGCGTCACGCTGAACGCCGACCTGCACGCCTGAGGCGCTCAGCCCCGCAACACCGCCGCGCGGGCCTCACGATGGTCGTCCTCGGTGATGACCCCGCGCGAGCGTAGGTCGTCGAGCTCAGCGAGACGCATCTCGATCGTCGGCGCCGGCTCCGCCGCCGGCTCCGGTGACGGCGTGCGCGTCGAGGACGAGAAGGCATCGCTCCGAAGCACTTTAGCGGCGATCGCCGCATCCACCGTGAAAGGGTCGACACCGGCATCCTTCAGAATCCGATGCTTGCGCACCGCGACGACGATCCCGAAGACGGCGACAGCGATGATCACGAGGGTGACGAGGCCGAAGAGGACGCCGAACGCGTCTCCCGCATGGGCTCACCCTAGCGGGCGACGAGCGCGTCAGTGCGAAGTGGGGTAATCCCGCTCGGAAGCGCCCGTGTACAGCTGCTGCGGGCGTCCGATCTTCGTCTGCGGATCGTTCTGCATCTCGCGCCAGTGCGCGAGCCAGCCGGGCAGACGCCCGATCGCGAACAGCGGCGTGAACATCCTCGTCGGGAAGCCCATCGCCTTGTAGATGACGCCGGTGTAGAAATCGACGTTCGGGTAGAGACGACGCTCCTTGAAGTAGTCGTCGCTGAGCGCGATCTCCTCCAGTTCGTTCGCAAGGGCCAGGAGCGGATCCTCGACACCGAGTTCGCGGAGCACCTCGTCGGCGGACTCCTTCACGAGCTTGGCGCGCGGGTCGTAGTTCTTGTAGACGCGGTGACCGAAGCCCATGAGCTTCACGCCGTCTTCCTTGTTCTTGACGCGCTCGACGAAGCGCTGCACGCTCTCCCCCGAGTCGCGGATGCGGCCCAGCATGTCCAGGACGGCCTCGTTCGCACCGCCGTGGAGCGGGCCGTAGAGGGCGTTGATGCCGGCGGAGATCGAGGAGAACTGGTTGGCGCCGGTCGAACCGACCAGGCGCACCGTCGAGGTCGACGCGTTCTGCTCGTGGTCGGCGTGCAGGATGAGCAGCCGCTCGAGGGCACGCGACATCACCGGGTTGATCTCGTACGGCTCGGCGTTGTTCCCGAAGTTCAACTTGAGGAAGTTGTCGACGAAGCTCAGCGAGTTGTCCGGGTAGAGGAACGCGTGCCCGATGCTCTTCTTGTGCGCGTAGGCCGCGATGACCGGGAGCTTGGCGAGCATGCGGATCGTGTTGAGCTCGACGTGCTCCGGGTTGTGCGGGTCGCTCTGCCCTTCGTAGTACGTCGAGAGCGCCGCCGTCGCCGCCGACAGCACCGACATCGGGTGGGCGGTGTGCGGGAGCGCCGAGAAGAAGTGCTTCAGGTCTTCGTGCAGGAGCGTGTGCCGGCGGATCTTCTCGTCCCAGCCCGCGAGCTCGTCCGCCGTCGGCAGTTCACCGTAGAGGAGGAGCCAGGCGACCTCGAGGTAGGTGCTGTGCTGCGCGAGCTGCTCGATGGGGTATCCGCGATAGCGCAGGATGCCCTGATCGCCGTCGATGTAGGTGATCGACGATTTCGTCGACGCCGTGTTCACGAACCCGTAGTCGAGCGAGGTGTGCCCGGTCTGCTTCGTGAAAGACGAGAAGTCGACGCTCGGGACGCCTTCGGTACCGGCGACGAGCGGAAGCTCTGCGGTCGTGTCACCAATGGTCACGGTGGCCATCTGGGGGGTGTCCGCGTTGGTCACGAAGCCTCCTTGCGGTCGTCGGGGCGGTTTTTACAGCCTAACGGGGTGTGAGCGCGTCTCCGAACGCCGCCAACGAATCGCGGCATCCGTAGGAGAGAACCTACGAAGCGGATGCCGTCAGGCGCGACGCGGCCTGCGCGATCCGATCGTCGGTGGCCGTCAGGGAGAAGCGGACGTGCTCGGGGAAGTGCGTGCCGTAGAAGTGCCCGGGCCCCGCGAGGATGCCGAGCTCCGCGAGCCGGCCGAGCGAGGTCCACGCGTCCTCCCCCGCCGTCGCCCACAGGTACAGGCCACCCTCGCTGCGGTCGATCCGGAATCCCGCAGCCTGGACGGCGGGCTTCAAGACGTCACGACGAGCGCGGTACAGGGCCTTCTGGTGGTCCACGTGCGCGTCGTCCTGCAGGGCGGCGATCATCGCGGCCTGCACGGGAGCGGGGACCATGAGTCCCAGGTGCTTCCGCGCGGTGACGAGGCCCGCGACGATGTCGGGGTCACCCGCGAGGAAAGCCGCTCGGTAGCCCGCGAGGTTCGACTGCTTGCTCAGCGAGTACACGGACAGGAGGCTCGTCGCGTCACCGCCGGTCACACGGGGGTCGAGGACGCTCGGCACCGCGGCATCCGCCCACGGGCCGTCCCACCCGAGCTCGGCGTAGCACTCGTCCGAGGCCAGCACGGCACCCAGCTCTCGCGCCCGGGCGACCGCACGGCGGAGTTCGTCGACGCCCAGAACGCGTCCATCGGGGTTCCCCGGTGTGTTCAGCCACACCAGACGTGTTTCCTCGGGCCACTCATCCGGGTCGTCCGAGGCGAGCGCCTCGGCTCCGACCAGACGGGCACCCACCTCGTAGGACGGGTACGCCGCGCGCGGATGCACCACCGTGTCGCCCTCTCCGAGGCCCAGCAGCAACGGCAGGAGCGCGACGAGCTCCTTCGAACCGACCGTCGGGATGACGTGCGACGGCGTCAGTCCCAGGACGCCCCGACGCCGCGCGTACCAGCCGGCGATCGCCTCACGCAGAGCACGCGTTCCGACCGTCTGCGGGTACGAGTGCGCGTCGGTCGCCGTCCGCAGAGCGTCGGCGACGACCGAGGGAGTCGGATCGACCGGCGAACCGATCGAGAGGTCGACGATGCCGTCGGGGTGCTGCCGAGCGCGCTCCGCGTACGGGGCGACGGCGTCCCACGGGTAGTCGGCGAGATCGTGGACGCTCATCGGTGGATCAGTGCGCCTGCGGCGGAAGTCCCGCGATGACGGGGTGATCCTTCGCGATGACACCGACCTTGGCCGCGCCACCGGGCGAACCGAGGTCCTCGAAGAACTCCACGTTCGCCGTGTAGTAGTCCTGCCACTCGGCGGGGAGGTCGTCCTCGTAGTAGATGGCCTCGACGGGGCACACCGGCTCGCAGGCGCCGCAGTCGACGCACTCGTCGGGGTGGATGTACAGCGAGCGTTCGCCTTCGTAGATGCAGTCGACGGGACATTCGTCGATGCAGGCTCGGTCCTTCACATCCACGCACGGGAGAGCGATCACATACGTCACAGGACGAGTCTAGTTCGTGGATCGGAGGCGGGACGCCGTCGGCCAGGCAACGATGAGCGCTGCAGCCAACGGGACCAGGAACGTCCAGATGAGACCGGGCGTGATGACCGCACCCTCCGGCGGTGCGGGGACCACGACCGAGCCGCCGGGGCCCTCGTTGGCGAAGACGAGCGTCGCGAGCATCGCGCCTACGCCGCAGGCGAGGGCCGACGTGCGCTCGCCGGTGAGGGTGCGGACAGCGATCAGCAGGGCGACGAATCCGACGGAGGCGACCAGGAGGCCCACCGGGACGACGCCCCAGACGGCGGCCTGCCCGATCGTCCCGGCCACGCCGTAGACGACGCCGATGACGGCGGCGAGCACCCAGGTGGCGATGCGGGCGATAAGGGCGTTCACCCGCCCAGTCTAGGCGCGCGGCCTGTGTGTCCTCAGGCTGCGAGGCCGCCCCACCGCAGGAGCGCAGCGACGACAGCCGCGGCCACCACCACGAGGAGGAACGGTGCTCGAAGAGCCAGGAGGCCTCCCGCGACGAGCACGGCAGGCACCCGAGCGTCGACGACGATCGCCTGCCCGACGCCCAGTGTCTGGACGACGACGAGAGCGGCGAGGAGGGCGACGGTGAGCAGATCGATCGTCCGCGACGGCCGAGGCGCCTCGAACCAGGCGGGCGGAACGAGATAGCCCGCTGTCTTGAGCGCGACGCAGACGATGGAGGCGAGAAGAACGGAGTGCCAGAGCGTCATGCGGCCTCCCCCGGCGTCGTCGTCGTCCGGGAGCCGAACCAGTTGGTCCAGCCGACCACGATCGCCACCAGCGCCGCGACGAGCACCGGCACACCCGGCATCAGCGCAGGCGTGAGGACCGCGGCCACCACGGCGGCGGCGGCACCCACCGCGATCGCCTGGCGTCGGCGCAGGCGCGGCCAGAGCAGCGCGAGGAAGGCCGCCGCGGCCGCGGCATCCAGTCCGTAGGCCTTCACATCGCCGAGCACGTCACCCAGCAGGGCGCCCGCGAGCGTCGTCACGTTCCAGCCGAGGTAGATCCCGACGCCGGTCACCCAGAACCCGATGCGGCGGGCGCGGGCGTCCGTCTGAGCGAGAGCGACCGCCGTCGATTCGTCGATCGTGAAGTGGGATGCCGCGGTCCGACGCCAGAAGCCGTCGCCGACCACCGGCGACATCCGCAGACCGTACGCGACGTTGCGGATGCCGAGGAGCCCCGCCGACGCGATGGCCGCTCCGGGGAGCCCACCGCCGCCGATGACACCGACGAACGCGAACTGCGATCCGCCGGTGAACATCAGAAGGCTGAGCACGCACGTCTGCCAGACGTCGAGTCCCGACGTCACCGCGAGTGCGCCGAACGAGACGCCGTAAGCGCTCGTTGCCAGCACGACTCCGAGGGAGTCACGCCAGGCCCGACGAGTCGGCGGCTGCTCCCCCGTCACCGTCAGGAGCCGGCGTCCTGGCGCTTCAGCCGCGACGCCGCGCGGCCGCGCTCGGTCGCGTCGAGGACGACCTTGCGGATGCGCACCTTCTCGGGCGTGACCTCGACGCATTCGTCGTCTCGGGCGAACTCGAGGCTCTCCTCCAGAGTCAGCACACGCGGCGGTGTCATCGACTCGAAGGAGTCGGAGGTCGACGAACGCATGTTCGTGAGCTTCTTCTCCTTCGTGATGTTGACGTCCATGTCGTCGGCACGAGAGTTCTCGCCGATGACCATGCCCTCGTAGACCTCTTCGGTCGGCTGGACGAAGAAGCTCATGCGCTCCTGCAGGGCGATCATCGCGAACGGCGTGACGACACCCGAGCGGTCGGCGACGATGGAGCCGTTCTGACGCGTCGAGATCGCACCGGCCCACTCGTCGTAGCCGTGCGAGATCGCGTTCGCGATGCCCGTGCCGCGCGTGATCGTGAGGAACTCGCTCCGGAAGCCGATGAGACCGCGCGAGGGCACGATGAACTCCATGCGCACCCAGCCGGTGCCGTGATTCGTCATCGTCTCCATGCGTCCCTTGCGGCTCGCCATCAGCTGCGTGATCGCACCGAGGTGCTCCTCGGGGGCGTCGATGGTGAGGTGCTCGAACGGCTCGGTCAGCTTGCCGTTCTCGTCACGGCGGGTGACCACCTGCGGCTTGCCGACGGTGAGCTCGAAGCCCTCACGACGCATGTTCTCGACGAGGATCGCCAGGGCGAGCTCGCCGCGTCCCTGGACCTCCCACGCATCGGGCTGGCCGATGTCGACGACCTTGAGCGACACGTTGCCGATGAGCTCGCGGTCGAGGCGGTCCTTGACCATGCGCGCGGTCAGCTTGTGGCCCTTGACCTTGCCCATGAGGGGCGAGGTGTTCGTGCCGATGGTCATCGAGATCGCCGGGTCGTCGACCGTGATGGCCGGGAGCGGACGGATGTCCTCGGGGTCGGCGATCGTCTCACCGATCGTGATGTTCTCGAAGCCCGCGATGGCGACGATGTCGCCGGGGCCGGCGGACTCCGCCGGGTAGCGCTCGAGGGCGCGGGTCTTGAGAAGCTCGGTGATGCGGGCGTTGCTGGTCGTGCCGTCGGCGCGGACCCAGGCGACCGTCTGGCCCTTCTTCAGCGTGCCGTTGAAGACGCGCAGGAGCGCGAGACGGCCGAGGAACGGCGACGAGTCGAGGTTCGTGACCCACGCCTGGAGCGGCGCCTCGTCGTCGTAGGAGGGAGCCGGGACGTGCTCGAGGATCGCACCGAAGAGCGGCTCGAGGTCGTCGTTGTCGGGGAGCGAGCCGTTCTCGGGGCGGTTCCGCGAGGCGGCGCCGGCACGGCCGGAGGCGTAGACCACGGGGACGTCGAGCAGCGCGTCGACATCGAGGTCGGGCACATCGTCCTGGAGGTCCGAGGCGAGACCCAGGAGCAGGTCGTGGGCTTCCTCCTCGACCTCGGCGATGCGCGCGTCGGGGCGGTCGGTCTTGTTGACGAGGAGAATGACGGGAAGCTTGGCCTCGAGCGCCTTGCGCAGGACGAAGCGGGTCTGCGGGAGCGGGCCCTCGGAGGCATCCACCAGCAGGACGACACCGTCGACCATCGACAGACCGCGCTCGACTTCGCCACCGAAGTCGGCGTGGCCGGGGGTGTCGATCACGTTGATCGTGACGGGCTCGGACGAGTGCGCACCGGAGTACGTGATCGTCGTGTTCTTCGCGAGGATCGTGATGCCCTTTTCACGCTCGAGGTCGTTCGAGTCCATGGCACGTTCTTCCATGTGCTCGTGCGAACCGAACGAGCCGGTCTGGCGGAGCATGGCATCGACGAGCGTCGTCTTGCCGTGGTCGACGTGCGCGACGATCGCGACGTTACGGAGGTCAGGACGAAGGGCGTGCGCCATGAAGGGGATTCCTTGCAGAGAGGGTGATGCCGGGATGCCGGCAGTCCACTTTACCGCAGCCGGCGACACGCCGACGGGGCGAGGACCATTCGGTCCCCGCCCCGCCGGTGCTGTGAGTTCGGCTGCTTACTCGGCAGCCCAGCCGACGATCGTCCAGTCGATGGTCTCGAACTGGGTCGCACCCCAGTTGACGAGGCCGTCCTTGACGGCGTAGACGTTCGGCAGCGGCGCGATCGGGAACATCGGGACGTAGTTCCAGATGGTCTCGTTGATCTCGTTCGCGATCTCGATGCGCTTGGCGGGGTCGAGCTCTGCGTTGGCCTGGTCGTACAGGTCACCCAGCTTGTCGTCCGTCGTGCCCGTGAAGTTCGACTCGGAGTCGACGGGGTAGTACAGCGCCTCCGACGAGGAGATCGGGAACGGCGTGCCGACCCATGAGAACGACACCATCTCGAAGTTGCCCGGGATGACGTAGTCGCTGAAGTACGTCGCGGCCGGAACCGTGACGAGCTCGACGGGGATGCCGAACGCGTTGAGGTCGGCCTGGACCTGCTCCGAGCGCTGGATGTTCGTCGCCGTGTCGGCGGGAACGGTGACGGTGAGCTTCAGCTCGGTGCCGTCCTTCGTCCAGGGCTTGCCCTCGCTGCCCTCGTAGCCGGCCTCCTCGAGGTACTCCGCAGCCTTCTTGTTGTCCTGCGGGAGCGCCTTGTCCTGGTAGCCGTTCTGCCCGGGCATGAAGATGTAGTCGCCCTGGGTGATCGGAGGTGCGTCGACGGGCGTGTTCGCCGAGGCGGCGATCTGCTCGCGGTTGACGATCGACGCGACGGCCTTTCGGACGTTGACGTCGGAGAGCGGCCCCTTCTTCGCGTTCATCGTGACGTGGGTCCAGGTGGTGCCACCGGACGTCTCGATCTTCGCGTCGGAGCGGGTCTTCGCGGTCTGGTACAGGTCGGCGTTGGCCGAGATGTACAGCGCGTCGAGCTCCGAGTTCGCGAAGGACGCACCCTGCTGGTCCTGGCTGACCGCACGGTAGAGGACGGTCTCCAGCTTCGGGGTCGCGCCCCACCACTGCGGGTTGCGCTCGAGGGTGATGACCTGGCCCGTGGTGTCGATCTTGGAGATCTTGAACGGACCCGCGGACGGAACGGCCTTGGTACGGTAGCCGTCGTTGTACGCCTTGGGGTCGCTCGAGATGGATGCCGGGAGCAGCCCGCCCGTGAACAGTGCCTGCCAGTCGGCGTAGATCTTCGAGAACGTGATCTTGACGTCGTACTCGTCGGCGCCCTGCTCGACGGAGGAGATGTCCTCCCAGCCGGCGATGGAGGCGGGGGTGTACTCCTTGTTGGAGCCGTTCTGGGCCTTCCAGTACGCGATGTAGTCGGCGGCCGTGATCGGCGTGCCGTCCTCCCACTTGGCGTCGGGGTTCAGCTTGATCTCGACGACCTGCGGGTCGTCGCTGGTGAGCTCGGCCGACGACGCGTAGTTCTCGTCGACGACGGGCGTGCCGTCTTCCTTGATCTTGAACGGGCCACCGGTGGTTCCCGAGACGATGTTCACCGTGTCGGACTCGTTGCCGTCGACCTGGTTGATGTTGAACTGCACGGGCAGCGACCCGACCGCGAGGGTCAGCGTGCCGCCGTCCTTGACCTTGGCCGCGTCAGCTCGGGTCCACGCCGTAGCGGGGAGCTGCGGGGCTGCCGACTCGCTCTGGGTGGGCGCACCGGTGTTGCCGGCAGCACAACCAGAGATCACGAGTGCGGCGACGCCGAGCAGCGCCAAAGACCCGAACGGCTTTGCACCTCGAATCTTCATGTGATTGTTCCTCTCGTTTACCTTTTGGTGACCACCGGCGGAATGGTGCGCCCGCCGGAGGGGGTTCAGGATGCGGCCGACAGTGCGACCTCGTCGACCAGCGTCGAGTCCTCGACGTGGTGGCAGGCGACGCGCGCACGGCCGTGAGGCGCCAGTTCCGGCTCGACGGAGCGGCACATCTCCTGGCGCGACTCGTCGAGGAGCTTGTACAGGGGGCAGCGGGTGCGGAACCGGCATCCGCTGATCTCCTGCGTCGGGCTCGGCAGATCTCCCTGCAGCAGCACCCGGGCACGCCCGCGCTCGATCCGCGGGTCGGGGATGGGAGCGGCCGAGATGAGGGCCTTGGTGTAGGGATGCTGCGGGTTGTCGAACACCGCCGACACCGGTCCCTGCTCCACGACGGAACCCAGGTACATCACGGCCACGTCGTCGGCGATCTGACGCACGACGGCGAGGTCGTGCGCGACGAAGAGGTACGACAGTCCCAGCTGGGCCTTGAGGTCCTCGAGCAGGTTGATGACGCCGGCCTGGATCGATACGTCGAGCGCGGACACCGGCTCGTCGAGCACGATGACGGACGGATTCGTCGCGAGAGCGCGAGCGATGCCGACGCGCTGACGCTGGCCGCCCGAGAACTCGTGCGGGTAGCGGTCCGCCATCGACGGGTCGAGCCCGACGAGGTCGAGCAGTTCGAGCGCGCGCTTGTCGCGGTCGGCTTTCTTCGCTCCGATCGCCCAGAGCGGCTCGGTGATGACCTCGCTGATCGGAAGGCGGGGGTCGATGGCGCCCATCGGATCCTGGAACACGATCTGCACGTCGCGACGGAGCGCGTGGCGCTCGCGCGGGCTGAGCGAGCCGACGTCCTTGCCGTTGATCTTGATCGACCCGGACTGCGGCGCGGTCATCTCCATGATCTCGAGGATCGTCGTCGTCTTACCGCAACCCGACTCCCCCACGAGACCCATCGTGCGGCCCGGCTTGAGCGAGAAGGAGACGCCGTCGACGGCGCGGACCGTGCCCACACGGCGCGGGAAGACCGCACCCTTCATGAGAGGGAAGTGACGGCGCAGGTCCGTCACCTCGACGACCGGCGCAGCACCGGAATCGACGAGCTCGCCGTCGATGATCGGATCCGCGACCGTGAAGACCTCGCCTCGCGCGATCTCACCGCGGGCGATCTCGCCGCCGCGGATGCAGGCGGCGACGTGATCGGGACCGGACGCCGGGTCGTGGGCGATCAGGTCGGGCTCGACGTCGCGGCACGCGTCGACCGCGATCGGGCAACGCGCCGCGAACGGGCAACCCTTGGGGAGCGACGCGAGGGACGGCGGACGCCCCTCGAGAGGCACGAGCCGCTGGGTACCGGCCGTGAGCATGTTCGGGACCGAGCGGAGCAGACCGATCGAGTACGGCATCTGCGGCTCGTGGAAGACCTGGTCCGTCGTGCCGAGTTCGACCAGCTTGCCGGCGTACATGACGCCCACGCGATCGGCGTGACCGGCCACGACACCGAGGTCGTGGGTGATCAGGACGACCGCGGCGCCGGTGATCTCCTTGGCCTTCTCGAGGACTTCGAGGATCTGCGCCTGGATGGTGACGTCGAGAGCCGTCGTGGGCTCGTCCGCGATGATCACCTTCGGGTCGTTCGCGATCGCCATGGCGATCATCGCGCGCTGCCGCATGCCGCCGGAGAACTCGTGCGGGAAGGCCTTGGCGCGCCGGTCGGGGTCGGGGATGCCGACGGTCTTCAGCAACTCGACGGCCCGCGCGGCGGCAGCCTGGGACGAGAGCTTCGAATCGTGGAGACGGAGCGCCTCGGCGATCTGGTCCCCGACCGTGTACACGGGGGTCAACGCCGACAGCGGGTCCTGGAACACCATGGCGAGGTGCTTGCCGCGGATCCGGGACAGCTGCTTGTCGTCCATGCCGAGGAGCGACTTGCCCTCGAACTCGATGGACCCCGTGACGTGCGCGTTGCTGGGCAGGAGGCCCATGACAGCGAGCGAGGACACCGACTTGCCCGACCCGGACTCACCGACGATCCCGAGGAACTCCCCCGGGTGGACGTCGTACGAGATGCCGCGGACGGCCTGGACGTCGCCGGACCCGCGCTGCGGGAAGGTGACGCTGAGGTCGCGGACCGAGAGGAGCGGTGTGCCCGTCCGGGGTGTGGGCGTGAGGAGGGATTCAGGCACGGTTGGCCCCCGAGGTCGGGTCGATCGCATCGCGCAGGGCGTCGCCGATGAGACTGATGGCGAAAAGAAGGACGATGAGGACACCCGCCGGGAAGACGAAGAGCCACGGGCGCGTCAGCGCGGCCGACGTGCCGTCAGCGAGCAGGGTGCCGAGCGAGACGTCGGGCTTCTGCACGCCGAATCCGAAGTAGCTGAGCGATGTCTCCGACATGATCATCGACACGATTCCGAGGGTCACGTCGATGATGAGCAGCGACGCGATGTTCGGGAGGATGTGGCGGCTCAGGATCTTGCGCGTCGGCAACCCCATGTAGCGGGCGGCCCGCACGAAGTCCCGGTTCCGGAGCGATCGCGTCTGGTTGCGGACGACCTGCGCCATGATCATCCAGCTGAAGATCGCCAGGAAGAACGTCAGTGCGACCCACGACAGGCTCTTGAACAGCGGGCTGAGCAGGATCAGGATGAAGAACGAGGGCACGACGAGCAGCAGGTGGGTGAACCAGCTGATGACCTTGTCCGTCGTGCCTCCGACGTACCCGGCCACGGAGCCGATCACGGCAGCGAGGAGCGTTCCGAGGATGCCGGCCACGAGACCGATGATGAGGGACTTCTGCAGCCCTGCCATGGTCTGAGCGAAGATGTCTTGCCCGATGCTGTTCGTGCCGAACCAGTGGCGGAGCGTCGGACCCATGCCCATGTTGTAGATGTCGCGGTCGGTGATCGACCACGGCGTCACGAAGGGTCCGACGATCGACAGGATGACGATCAGACCGAAGGCGATCGCACCGACCCAGAACCGCGGCATCCCGCGCAGCCGACGCCAGACGAGACCGTTCCTGGAGAGCGGGCGGCGCTGCTTGGTGATGGTCTGTTCGTCGTCGAGGCTCACCTCGACGGCTTCTTGCTGAGCGATGACCATGTCAGCTCCTCACACGGGGGTCGAGGGCGGCGTAGATGATCTCCGAGAACGTCGAGGAGAGCAGCACGAGGATGGCGACGAAGAGGGTGCTCCCCGCTGCCGCGTTGACGTCGTTCGTGTTGACGGCCTGCAGCAGGAACTGCCCCATGCCGCGCCAGCTGAAGACGATCTCGAGCATGGCTGATCCTGCGACCAGGGTGCCGAAGCTGTAGGCGAAGAAGGTCGACATCGGGATGAGTGCGATGCGGACGCCGTGACGGAAGAGGGCGGGTCCGCGCTCGAGTCCCTTGGACCGGGCCGTCCGGATGTAGTCGGCGCCGAGGACGTCCAGCATGACGCTCCGCTGGTAGCGGGAGTAGCTCGCCGCGCTCATGAGGACGAGCGCAAGCGTCGGCAGAAGAAGGTGGACCGCTCTGTCGAGAGTCAGGTCCCACCAGCTTCCGCTGATGCCCGCGCTGTATTCACCCGTGAAGGTGATCAGCTGCACGCCGATCGAGTTGTTGAGGGCGGTCGCACCGATCATCAGGAGGACACCGACGACGAACGTCGGCGTCGCGAAGATCAGGAACGAGCCGTAGGTGACGATCTGGTCGCTCGCGCGGTACTGACGGACGGCGCCCCAGACACCGAGGAGGACGCCGACGACGGCTCCGATGATCGATCCGATGAGCAGGAGCCGGAGGCTGGCCCCCGAACGCGCGATGATCTCTTCGACGACGGGCTGCTTGCCGATCGTGATGCCGAGTGATCCCTGCGTGAACAGGCCCACGAGCCAGTGCCACAGACGGGCGATGACCGGGACGTCCGGGCTCTGGCCCAGCTGGGCGAGGGAGGCGTCGATCGACGCCTGCGGCGGGCGGGGGTTCCTGCCGTAGAACGCGTCGCCGGGCCGGAAGATCGAGCTGGCCAGGACGTAGGCCATGCACGTGGCGATCAGGCTCAGGATCGCGTAATTGACGAACCGGCGGAGGACGTACAGCGTCACCGGGAGATCCCGGCGATTCGGGTCGCTGGCACAGACATGGTGGTGCTCTTTCTCGGGCTTACGCGCTCTTGCGTTTGCGTTCGATTACCGGAACCGGATCCGGACTCAACGACCCTAACTCGCTCATCAACGCTGACAAGACCGTGTGGAGAACTCTTTGTATGAACGTAACATTGCGTGACTTGCTCGCAAAATGACTGTGAACACGCCGCGCAATTAGCCAGTACGCTCAGCCGACGACGCCGCTGATGATCACCGCGCACAGTACCCATGCAGCGATGACCGCCAACACGCCGAGCGTCCGCACATCCCACCGACGGACGACCGGCCCAGCGCCGGAACCGGTTTCGTTCGCAGCGTGCCACTGCTCGCGGATGAGATCCAGATCTCGCAGCGCAGGAGGGATCCGCGAACGCGGACTCGGATCCGGCCGCAGGCCCGGCCGGGGCGGACGCCCGGCGACCGGCCCACCGAACGCGCTGACGGTGCGACCGTCATCCAGCGTGAACTGCACCTGATAGCGGATGCCGATGTCATCCACCCGGCCCCAGGGGATCCGGGCCACGCGGAGAAGGTTCTGCACCGTCGCGCCCTCGGCGTCGATCGCCACGTGCGAGAGGAACGTGGTGACGTAGATGAACCACAGAACCAAGAGCATCCATGGTGCCAGCAGGAGCATCTCGACCCACCCGGCGCGGACGACCGCATCGACGAGGAGCAGGAGCGTCACGATCGACGCCAGGATCAATGCGACCGTTCCCGAGGGCGCGCGGAAGACCCGCGGCGAAGCGGAATCGGGGCCGCCGGAGCGGCCCCGATCCGAGTGAGGGGAGGACACGAGCTCTCAGGCTCCGAACGCGAAGTTCGCCCCGGGGATCGCGGCGAGCAGCTCCCGCGTGTAGTCCTCACGAGAATTGTCGAACACCTCATCCGTCGAGGCGGATTCGACGAGCTGACCCTTGCGCATCACGCAGACGTTGTCGGCCACCAGACGAACGACCGCGAGGTCGTGGGTGATGAACAGGTACGTGAGGTCCAGCTCGGTCTGCAGCTCCGTCAACAGGTTGAGGATCTGGCCCTGCACGAGCACGTCGAGGGCCGAGACAGCCTCGTCGAGCACGAGCACCTCGGGCTTGAGCGCGAGCGCCCGGGCGATGGCGACTCGCTGACGCTGACCTCCCGAGAGCTCCGACGGGTAACGCTCACGCACCGCATTCGGCAGGGAGACCTGCTCGAGCAGCTCGGTCACACGGGCCGATTGCTCCTTCGCGGTCCCGAATCGGTGGACCCGCATCGGCTCGGCGATCGTGTCGCCGACGCTGTACTGCGGATCCAGCGTGCCGTACGGGTCTTGGAACACGGGCTGCACCCGGCGACGGAACGCGAGCTCCTCGGCGCGGTTGAGCGCCCCGAGCTTCTTCCCGTCGAATCGGATCTCCCCCGAGGTGAGCGACTCGAGTTGCAGGAACAGCTTCGCAAGAGTCGATTTGCCGGACCCCGACTCCCCCACGATCGCCGTCGTCGTACCCTTGGCGACCGACAGGCTGACATCGTCGACCGCGACGATCTCGCGGGACGACAGGCCCCCGGTGCGGATCTTGTAGACCCGACGGGCGTTGCGGATGTCGATGAAGTCGGGCTTCTCCTCGACCGCCTCCGCCTCACGTTCCTCGGCGCGGGCCAGGAACTGCCCCTCGGCGTCGCCGAACACCTCCGTCGATTCATGGTGGCGGACTGCCTGCATCCGCCGGGACGCGAGACTGGGCGCCGCCGAGACCAGGCGCCGCGTGTACGGGTGCTTCGGATCGGCGAGGATCTCCTGCGACGGCCCCGATTCGACGACACGGCCCCGATACATCACGACCAGGTGCTCGGCGCGCTCCGCCGCGAGTCCGAGGTCGTGCGTGATGAAGAGGACCGACGTGCCGAAATCGTCGGTCAGCGTCCCGAGGTGATCGAGGATCTGTCGTTGGACCGTCACGTCGAGCGCAGACGTGGGCTCGTCCGCGATCAGCAGCTTGGGCCGCGCCGACAGACCGATACCGATGAGAGCCCGCTGGCGCATGCCCCCGGAGAACTGGTGAGGGTACTGCCGCATGCGATCGGCCGGGTCCGGCAACCCGGCCTCGGACAGGACGTCGATGGCACGGGCGCGCACCGCTGCCCGGCCGACCGCGGTCTTGTTCTCGCGCACGGCCTCGCGCACCTGGTAGCCGACGGTCAGCACCGGGTTCAGGTTCGACATCGGGTCCTGCGGCACGTAGCCGATCTGAGACCCCCGGACCTCCCGCAGCTGGCGGGCGTCGAGCGATGCCAGGTCCTGGCCCTCGAACATGATCGAGCCTTGGGTGATGCGGCCCGTTCCCGGCAGCAGACGGATGATCGCCTGAGCTGTCGTCGACTTCCCGGACCCCGACTCGCCGACGATCGCCACCGACTGTCGCGGGTAGATCGTCAGATCGACACCGCGGACTGCGGGGACGAGCCCCGACTTGGTCTGGAATCCGACGTGGAGGTCCCGGATGTCCAGGAGAGGCGTGGCCTCGGATGTGTGATCGCTCATCGGCGGGCACGCTCCTTGGGGTCGAGGGCGTCGCGCACAACATCGCCGAGCATCAGGAAGGACAGCACGGTGACCGAGAGGGCGGCCGCGGGGTAGATGAGGACCATGGGGCTCGTCGTGAGCGACGCGCGTGCCTGGTTGATGTCGTTGCCCCAGCTCATGACGCTGGTCGGCAGGCCGATACCGAGGAAGGACAGCGTCGCCTCGGCCACGATGAACGTGCCGAGCGAAACCGTCGCGACCGCGATCACCGGAGCGATGGCGTTCGGGATGACGTGCCGCAGAAGGACGCGCCCGCGCGAGACACCCAGGGCGGTGGATGCGACGACGTAGTCCGCCTGCTTCGCGGTGAGGACGGCGCCGCGCATGATGCGGGCGATCTGGGGCCACGCGAACATCGCGATGACGAGAGCGACGACGATCGGAGTCCGCTCCGGGAGGACGGACATGAACACGATCGCACCGAGGACGGTGGGGATCGCGAAGAAGATGTCCGCCACGCGGGACAGGACGGCGTCGAGGATGCCGCCGTAGAAGCCGGCGATGGCGCCGACGATCGAGCCGAACACGGCAACCATCACCGTGGCGACGACGCCCACCAGGACCGATGCCTGCGCGCCGTGGATGACGCGCGAGTACACATCGCAGCCCTGGCGCGTGAACCCGAAGGGATGGCCCGGGGCGGGGCCGCCGTTCGAGTTGGCGAGCAGGCAGTTGGCGGTCGGCGACACCGGCGCGAAGAAGCCCGGCGCGATCGCGACGACCAGGATGAGGAGGATCAGGACAGCCGACACCCAGAAGAGCGGACGCTTGCGCATCGACTCCCAGGCGTCGCTCCACACGGTACGCGGCTTGTCGCTGACGGACACGGCGTCGATGGCCTGGAGGGGCGCCTCCTCTTCGGAGGCGACGAAATGCCGCTGATTCAGACGGGCATTACTTGGCATAGCGGATCCTCGGGTCGAGCAGGGCGTACAGGAGGTCGACGAGCAGGTTCGCCATCATGATGATGATCACCATGATGGCGACGAAGGAGACCACCGTCGGGCCTTCGCCGATCGTGATGGCGCGGTAGATCGTGCCGCCCACGCCGTTGATGTTGAAGATGCTCTCGGTCACGATCGCCCCGACCATGAGCGACCCCAGATCGACTCCGAGGTAGGTGACGACGGGAACGAGCGAGTTGCGGAGGACGTGGACCGTCACCACGCGCGGTCGAGAGAGGCCCTTCGCCGTCGCGGTGCGCACGTAGTCAGCGGAGAGGTTCTCGGCTACGGAGGACCGCGTGAGGCGCACGATGTAGGCGAACGAGACACTCGCGAGCACGATAGCCGGGAGGATGAGCTCGTTCCAGGGTGCCCCGGCGCTCACCGTGACGCGCGCCAGGCCGAGCTGGATGCCGAAGACGTACTGCAGCACGAAGCCGATGACGAAGGTCGGCACGGAGATGAGCAGGAGACTCACGACGAGAGCGCTCGCATCGAAGATCTTGCCCTTGCGGAGCCCCGCGACCAGACCGATCACGATGCCGAAGAACGCCTCGATCGCGAGGGCGAGAAGCGCCAGGCGAGCAGTGATGGGGAAGGCGGAGGCCATGACGTCCGCGACGGGGCGGCCGGAGAAGGTCGTGCCCCAGTTCCCCTGGAACAGATCACCGATGTACAGCAGGTATTGAACGATGAACGGCTTGTCGAGGTTGTACTGCGCGCGCACCGCTTCGATGGCTGCAGCTGAGGGCTGGCGGTCTCCGTACAGCGCAGCGATCGGATCGCCGGGGAGGAGGAACACCAGAGCGTAAATGAGGAAGGTCGCCCCGAAGAAGACGGGGATCAGCTGGAGTAGCCGTCGACCGATGAACCAGAGCATCGACGAGAGTCCTAAATGAGCGAATCGGGTAATGACATGTGCTGTTCAGCACAGTGTCCGGGGCGCGAAGGCGCCCCGGACACCGTACTCCAGGTTAACCCTGGGCCGAACTCAGCCCTTGGTCACCGCGTTGTAGAGCGGGACGGAGTCCCAACCGAACTTCACGTTGTCGACACCCTCACCCCAGACGCCGACAGCGTTCGCGTACCAGAGCGGGATGCTCGGCAGATCCTTCATGAGAAGCACCTGTGCCTCTTCGTACTGCTTCGCAGCTTCCTCGGGCGAGCTGGCCGCCGCGGCTTCCTTGAGCTTCGCGTCGAAGTCGGGGTTGCTGTAGCCCTCGTAGTTCGAGCTCGCGCCGGTCGAGTACTGCGCCGACAGGAAGTTACCCTGCGACGGGTAGTCCGCCTGCCATCCGGCGCGGGTCGCACCGTCGAGCGTGCCCGTGGTGCGCTTGTCCAGCGCCGCGGCGAACGTCGGGAAGGGCTCGCCCTCCGCCTTGATGCCGAGCGTGTTCGAGATCGAGTTCACGACCGCGTCGACCCATGCCTGGTGTCCACCATCGGAGTTGTACGCGATCTTGAAGGTTCCCGTGTACGGGGAGATCGCCTCGGCCTCGGCCCACTTGGCCTTCGCTGCCTCGGGGTCGTAGTCGAGGACCTCGGAGCCCGGGAGAGAATCCGACCAGCCCTCGACGACGGGGGAAGTGAAGTCCGTCGCCGGGGTGCGCGTGCCCTGGAAGATCGTGTCGGTGATCTCCTTGCGGTTGATCGCCATGGAGATCGCGGCGCGGCGGAGCTGGCCTTCCTCATCCTGGCCGAAGTGATCCAGGTAGAAGGGAACGTTGAAGCCCTGGTAGATCGCCGCCGGCTGGTTGACCGAACGGTCCGGGAAGTCTGTCGCGTACGTGGCGAACGCTGTGTCGGGCACAGTGTCCAGGACATCGAGGTTGCCACCCTGCGCATCGGCGTAGGCCGACTCGAGGGAGGTGTAGAACACGATGTTCAGGCCACCGTTGGCGACCTCGCGAACGCCCTTGTAGTCGGGGTTCTTGACGAGGTTGATGCCCTCGTCGTGGCGCCATGCGCCCTTGCCGTCGAGCATGTAGGGCCCGTTGCCGATGGGGTTCTCGCCGAAGGCTTCCATGTCCTCGAAGGCGACCGAGGGCAGGGGCATGTAGGCGGTGTATCCGAGACGCAACGGGAAGTCGGCGTCAGCGGCCTTGAGCGTGACCGTGAAGGTCATGTCGCCGGTGGCTTCGAGACCCGAGGGCGTACCGGCGGTCTGGTCGTCGGGCATACCCGCGAACGAGCTGAACCAGTAAGCGCCGTTGTCGTCCTTGGCCGCAGCCGTCCACGTGTCGACGAAGGTCTTCGCGGTGATCGCCTCACCGTTCGTGAACTTCCAACCATCGGCGACCGTGATGGTCCAGGTGACGTTGTCGTCGCTCTCGATGGACTTCGCGACCTCGTTCTTGATGGCTCCGTCGGCCTCGTAGCTGACGAGTCCGGCGTAGATCGACGTGAGGATCTTCCCGCCGCCGACCTCAGTGGTGCCGAAGGTGATGAGCGGGCTCTGCGGCTCGTTGCCGTTGGTGCTGATGATGGCTGCGGTGTCACCACCGTTGCCGGTCGCGGGGCCCTCGCTCGACTGGCTGCAGCCGGCCAGCGTGAGTGTGACTACGGACGCGAGCGCGAATGCGCCGAGTCCCCAACGTCGTCTCGACATTGTTCCTCCTGGATTACGGGTACGTGGCCCACGGCATGACGCAGCGATGCGAGGCAGGGAGCACACGGGTTGGCTCTGCGAGGCTACGGCGCGGGGAGCGCCGGCACCTCGACGATGGCGAAAACGTTACACGTCGGCAACATTCGGCCTCAGCGGGTGAGCCGACTGCTCAGCGCCCCGCGAGACGACTGAGCAACTCTCCCCCTGCACCGCAATGGCGCTCGACGCCTGGTCATGGTGTCACCTTCGATCAGGGGTGTTCGAGCAACATAGGCCTGCTGATCATCGGTTAGCACCGCACTCATCCTTCGTTTGTAAGGCACGGTGATACGCTGACGCCACAACTCGCACTCGAAAGGCCACCATGAGCGACGCCGTCATGATTTTCGCCAGCACAGAAGCCGCCGACATGCGGCACGTGATCCCCCACGATGTGCACGATCCGTTCCTCTACCTGGAACTCGACGGTCGGTCCTACACAGCCATCAAATCGCTCGAGGCGGCCCGGATGCGCGAGGTCGAGGGCATGACCGTTTACCCTCTCGACGAGCTCGGTTTCGATGATCTGCGCGCCGCGGGACAGGACCCCGACACCGCGGAGTTGAACACCCTCGTCGAGCTGTGTCGTCGTCTCGGAGTGGAGCGCGCACTCGTCCCGCCCACCTTCCCGCTCGAGGTCGCCGATCACCTGCGCACTGCCGGGGTGGACATCATCGTCGATCGGCCGCTGTTCGTTCAGCGGCGTCGGGTGAAGACACCGCACGAGCTCGCGGGGATCCGCCGCGCCCAAGTCGCCGCGGAAGCGGGTGTCTCCCTGGTCGCTGACGCGATCGCGCGCGCGGACGTCGCCGAGGATGGCGGCCTCATGCTCGACGGTGTTCCGTTGACGTGCGAGGACCTGAAGGACGGCATCCGGTCCGCGTTCCTGCGCAACGGCTGCGAGGACGCCGGAATGATCGTCGCGCACGGCCCGCAGACCTGTATCGGGCATCACGCCGGATCGGGGCAGATCTTCGCGGGTGAGCCGGTCACCGTCGACATCTGCCCCCGCGACCTCTCGTCCGGGGGGAACTCGGACATGACGCGGACCTTCGTCAAGGGCGAACCCGATGAGGAACTCGCGTTCTACTACCGGATCGTCAAGGAGTCGTTCGACAAGACCCTCGCCGCAATCCGCCCGGGCCTGCCCGTCGCCGAGCTGCACCGGATCTCGTGCGAGCCCATCGAGGCGGCCGGTCAGCCCACCCAGCTCACGAAGAAGCCGGGCGAGGTGTTGGACGAGGGCTACTTCCACAGTCTCGGCCACGGCATCGGGCTGGAGGTCCACGAGCCGCCCAGCCTGAACCAGAACGACGCGGTGCTGATCGCCGGCGACGTCATCGCGATCGAACCGGGCTGTTACCGCCAGGGCTTCGGCGGCGTGCGTCTCGAGGACATCGTCCTGGTGACGGAGGACGGCTACGAGCTGATCTCGGACTACCCGTACGAGCTCGCGCCCGTTTCCCTCCCCCGCGGCAAGTGAGCATCGCGTGACTGCGGTTCGCGACCCTCGCATCGACCGGGATGCCGACCTGATCGTCTCGGAGTGGCAGGAGCTCTGCCGCATCCCCACCGTCGCAGGGGACCTCGACGCCATCCTCCGCGCGGCCGACTGGATCGAGCAGCGACTGCGTCCCCTCATGGACAGCGTCGAGCGGTACGACATTCCCGGTTACGGTCCCGTCCTGGCCGGCTTCCGCGCCGGTCGGAGCGCCCGCACCCTGATGCTGTACAACCACTACGACGTACAGCCGGCTGGGAACGAGGAACGCTGGAGCTCGCCGCCATTCGCGGCGGAGATCCGGGACGGCGCCATGTTCGCCCGGGGAGCGTGCGATGACAAAGCGGATGCCGCAGGCCGGTTGACCTCGTTGCGGCTGTGGATCGACGAGCACGGCGGTGACCTGCCCTTCTCGATCATCTACCTCGCCGATCCGTGCGAGGAGATCGGCAGTCCCGGACTCGACGACGTCCTGCGTCAGCATGCGGATCGGCTCGCGTCGGATGCGTGCCTGTGGGAGAGCTATCTGCGAGAGGAGGACGGTCGTCCTGCGGTCGGCTTCGGTTGCCGCGGATCGCTCGAGATCGAGCTCTCGCTGTCGGTGCTGGCCGCGGCCCAGCATCCGTCGTATTCCTCGATCCTCCGGTCGGCGCCCCTCGAGATGATGACGGCGATCACCTCGATGCGGACGACTGACGGGCGCGTCGCGGTCGCGGGGTTCGCCGACCGTGCCATCCGACCGGACGAGGCCGCGCGGACCCGCACATCCCAGGTGACGGTCCCTGCGGCATCCATCGCACTCCCCGGCGTCGATCCGCACCTGCCGATCCCCGCCCGCGATCTGTCCACCCGCTTCATCTACGAGCCGTCGATGAGCCTGTCCGGGTTCGATCTCGACCCGGGAGTACGACAGAGCATCCCCGCCTCCTGCACGGCGCGCGTCCGCTTCGGGCTGGTCCCGGGGATCGACCCGGAGACAGCGTTCGACGCCGTCACGGCGCACCTGCGCGAGGTCGATCCGGACATCGCGGTCTCCCTCGTCCGGGCGATGGCACCGGCCTATTCGCCCGTCGACTCCACCTTCGGTGACGCCGTCGTGCGAGCCGCTCGTTCCGCCTTCGCCGCGGAGCCCGTCGTCTACGACGTGATGACCGGGGCCGGGCCGGGCGCGGTCTTCCTGGAGCACCTCGGCGCGCCCATCATCTCCCCCACGGGCACTCTTCGCCCGGCGGGCAACATGCACGGCGACGACGAGCACGGGTTCGTGGAGGACTTCCTCGACCACGTCGCGTTCACCCTAGAGGTTCTCCGCGAGCTCGACCGGGGCGGCTTCGCGGAGGCGAACGCATGAGCGCCCGGGAGACATCGCTCCGATCGCTCCTCGAGCCGGAACGAGAGACTCTCGACCTCGACGACGTGGACCGCCGCATCCTGCACCGACTCCATGAGGATGCACGGGCCTCCCTGCGGAGCATCGCCTCCGACGTCGGTATGTCGGCGCCTGCGGTCGCGGAGCGCATCGCCCGACTGGAGCGCGGTCACGTCATCCGACGGCACACGGTGGAACTCGATTGGGCGGCGCTCGGCTACCCGATGCTCGTCGTCGTCCCGATCCGTCTCTCGTCCACCACGGACGCGGCGCAGGTCCTCGATCGACTGCGCGAGATCCCCGCGTTGACCGAGGTACTCGTGCTGGCGGCGGGCTACGACCTGATGGCCCGTTTCCGTGTGAGGGATCACGCCGACCTGCAGCAGCTGCTCATCGAGCGGATCTGGCCGATTCCGGGGATCGAGCACGTGGAGACGATGCTCTCGATCGGACGTCTCGCCGATCCCGCGCCGCTGCGGCACGTCCTCCCGACCGAGACTCCGCTCAAGCGGCGTCGAAGCTGACGCGCGAGTGAGGAATTCGCGATGAACACCCGCGGGATCCACGCTCTCCGCATTCGCGCCTGACAGGGTGTGAGGGTGCACGACGACTTCGCCGCTACGATCCCCCGCTCGCGCGCACGGTTGTGGTGGGAGATCGGGATCGTCCTCGCGCTCTCCCTCGGACGCTCGGCGGTTTATTCGGTTCTCGCGCTCATCGAAGCGCTGACGCGAGCTCCGCTGGGAAGCCAGCAGACGTCCCTGAACCCGGGTGCGGCGCCATCCGCTGTGTGGGACGTGATCGGGCGATTCCTCGATGCGTTCTTCGCGTTCGCACCCGTCGCACTGGCGATCTATCTGCTGTGGGAGCCCGCTCGATCGGGGTTCGCGAAGATCGGGCTGACATTCGAGCGGTTCGGCCGGAACCTCGGCGGTGGCGCTCTGCTCGTGCTGATCATCGGCGTTCCCGGCCTGGGACTCTATGCGCTCGGCCGGGTCCTGGGCATCACCGTGCAAGTGGATGCCTCGCCGCTCGACTCGTCGTGGTGGACGGTTCCCCTGCTCCTGCTCGCCGCGCTCCGTGCCGGCCTGCTCGAGGAGGTCGTCATGATCGGCTACCTCTTCGATCGACTGCGCCGCCTCGGGTGGAGTACCTGGACGATCATCCTGTCGACGGCGGCCCTTCGCGGCGCGTACCACGCGTATCAGGGCTTCGGACCGCTCGTGGGGAACATGGCCATGGGCGTCGTCTTCGGTTGGGTGTACTCCCGCTGGGGTCGAGTGATGCCCCTCGTCGTCGCCCACGTCCTCATCGACATCGTCGCGTTCGTGGGATACCCGCTCGCCGCGGCCTGGTGGCCCGGAATCTTCGGCCCACCGTCGTAACCCGGGGCGCCGAGCGGGTTGCGGGCTCCGATTCCGCGAGACTGCACGTGCGCGCCGAGGCTGCGGCGCGGCGCCGCGGTCTCGTGTGCCGCGTGCTGTCTCGCGGTGGGAGCGGTGCGGGCGACGGTTCCTCCACCGCGTGCGCGCCGAGCGCGGAGTCCACCAGGCGGGGTGAGATGGTGCACGGGCTGGCGGCGCGCCGCGAACCTCGGGGCCATGCCCTCGAACGCCGATGTCCTGCCCGTCGCCCGCCCCGCTCCTTTCGCCTGCCCGGTACCCCTCCTGCGCGCGCGGGACGTGCCCCACGCCGCCCGCCTCGCGTCACGAGGCGAGCTCGTGTCGGTCGTGCGCGGGGTCTACTCGCCGACGGCGTCGTGGCGACCACTCCTCCCGGGGGACCGATATCTGGCCCGCATCCACGCCACGATCCTCGTGCACCCCGGACTCGTCCTGAGCCACGAATCGGCCGCGGCGATCTGGGGGATGCCGGTGCTCGGCGACCCCGGCGTCGTCCACGCCCTGGGCGACCCGACCCGCACTTCGCGCCTGCACGCCGGGCTCCGCCTGCACACGACGACGGGCGCGCGGGACGTCGTCGACCTCGGCGGATTCGCCGCCGTCGCGCCGTCAGACTGCGCCGTCGACCTCGCGAGGGCTCGCCATGTGGTGGTGGGGCTCATCGCAGCCGATGCCGCGCTCCGTCTGGATCCGGCGGCATCCGTGGAATCGCTCGTCGAACAGAACGAGCAACGACCGAGTTCGCGGGGGCGCCGCATCGCCCGGTGGCCCCTGCATCGCGCCAGGGCTGAGGCGGAGTCCACTCTCGAGTCCGCGAGTCGGGCGATCATCGAGTTGCTCGGCTACGAGGAGCCGGAGCTGCAGACCGAGCGGAGCGGGCCGGCTGTAACCGATCGCACCGACTTCTGGTGGCCAGGATCGGGGATTGCCGGTGAGGCGGACGGCGACCTCAAATACGACGGCCGGTTCGGTGATCCCGTGTCTCTACTGCGCGCGCGCCGCGAGCGGGATCATCGTCTCCGGTCGCGAGGCATCCGCTCGGTCGCGCACTGGGGCTGGTCGGATCTCGTCGACCCCGACGCGCTGAACGGCATCCTCCGTGGCGCAGGCCTCCCGCGCGTCGCACTTCCCGACCCGTATCGCCTCGCGACCGCTCGAATCGCGCTCGCCCCGCGCCACTCCGTCCCGAGACTGCACGCCCGCGCCGAAAACGAGGTTTGAGCCCGCGGTCTCATGCGTCGCGTGCAGTCTCGCGGAAGACCGGGCGAGCGCGGCGGCATTCGGTCATGGCGCGTGGTCCGAGTGCCCACGGCGCATGCCGCCCCCGCCGCGAGACTGCACGCACGCGCCGAGACCGGTGTCCTAAGCCCCAGTCCCGGCGACCGCGTGCAGTCTCGCGGACCGAGCCCGCCCGGGCCCGGACGCGCCCGCAACGCCCGCCCCGCCCGGCCGAGCCCAGCGTCAGGCGAAGGCCTCGATGGGAGGGCAGGCGCAGACGAGGTTGCGGTCGCCGTAGGCGTTGTCGATGCGACGCACGGGCGGCCAGTACTTCGTCCGCACGATCCCGGGCACGGGGTACACGGCGATCTCGCGCGGGTACGGGTGCGCCCACTCGCTGGTGATGACGGATGCCGCGGAGTGCGGCGCGTTCACCAGCGGGTTGTCGTTCGCCGGCCACTCCCCCGCCGCGACCGCGTCTGCCTCGCCGCGGATCGCGATCATCGCCTCGACGAAACGGTCGAGCTCGGCGAGGTCCTCGGACTCCGTCGGCTCCACCATGAGCGTCCCCGCAACCGGGAACGACATCGTCGGCGCGTGGAAGCCGTAGTCGATGAGTCGCTTGGCGACGTCGTCGACCGTGATGCCCGTCGTCTCCTTCAGCGGACGCAGGTCGAGGATGCACTCGTGCGCGACGAGCCCGCCCTCCCCCGCGTACAGCACCGGGTAGTGCCCCTTGAGGCGACGAGCGACGTAGTTCGCCGCGAGCACGGCCGCCGCCGTCGCCTGCCGGAGGCCGTCGGCGCCCATCATCCGGACGTACGCCCACGAGATCGGCAGGATGGATGCCGAGCCGTAGGGCGCGGCCGAGACCGGCCCACCGTCGAACACGTGACCGCCGGCGTGTTCGGCGCGCTGCGCCATGGGGTGCGAGGGCAGGAACGGCGCGAGGTGCGCCTTCGCCGCGACGGGGCCCACACCGGGTCCGCCGCCGCCGTGCGGGATCGCGAACGTCTTGTGCAGGTTCAGGTGCGACACGTCGCCGCCGAGGTCCCCGAAGCGGGCGAACCCGAGCAGGGCGTTGAGGTTCGCACCGTCGACGTACACCTGGCCGCCGGCCGCGTGGACGGCACCCGTGATGTCCATGACGTCGTGCTCGTAGACGCCGTGCGTCGACGGGTACGTGATCATGAGCGCCGCCAGGTTGTCGGCGTGCGTCTCGACCTTGGCGCGCAGATCCGACAGGTCGACGTTGCCGGCCTCGTCGCACGCGACGACGACGACCCGCATGCCGGCGAGCACGGCGGATGCCGCATTGGTGCCGTGCGCGGACGACGGGATGAGGCAGACGTCGCGGTGCAGGTCGCCTCGCGAGTGGTGGTAGCCGCGGATGGCCAGCAGGCCCGCGAGCTCGCCCTGCGAGCCGGCGTTCGGCTGCAGCGACACCGCGTCGTACCCGGTCACCTCGGCGAGCCACGCCTCGAGCTGCTCGATCATCACGAGGTAGCCTGCGACGTCATCGGCCGGCGCGAACGGGTGGACCCGCGCGAACTCGGGCCACGACACGGCCGCCATCTCGGTCGCCGCGTTGAGCTTCATCGTGCACGACCCGAGCGGGATCATGCCGCGGTCGAGCGCGTAGTCCCGGTCGGCGAGCTGCTTCAGGTACCGCATCATGGCGGTCTCGGAGCGGTGCGTGTTGAAGACCGGGTGCGTCAGGTACTCGTCCGTGCGCCGGAGCGTCTCGGGCAGGTGGGAGTTCCGGTCCCGCAGCGGCACGAACACCTTCGACGAGTCGACGCCGAAGACGGATGCCACGGCCTGGAGGTCCGCGACGGTCGTCGTCTCGTCGACCGAGACCCCGACCGAGTCGCTGTCGCGGAACCACAGCTGGTAGCCACGGCGACGCGCATCGGCGATGACGTCCTCCGCGCGGCCCGGCGTGCGGACCACGAGCGTGTCGAAGTACGCGTCGTGGAGGACGTCCGCGCCCGATCCGATCAGCCAGTCGCGCAGGAGCGACGCCTTGGCGGTGGTCTCCTCGGCGATCCGCTTCAGACCGTCGGGCCCGTGGTAGACGGCGTACATCGCGGCCATGACGGCCAGCAGCACCTGGGCGGTGCAGATGTTCGACGTCGCCTTCTCGCGGCGGATGTGCTGTTCCCGCGTCTGCAGCGACAGCCGGTACGCAGGCTGACCCGCGGCATCCAACGACACTCCGACGAGGCGTCCCGGAAGCTGACGCTCGAGACCGGCGCGGACGGCCATGTAGCCGGCGTGCGGTCCGCCGAAGCCCATCGGCACGCCGAAGCGCTGCGTCGTCCCGACGGCGACGTCGACGCCCATCGACCCGGGCGAGCGCAGGAGCGTGAGCGCGAGGAGGTCGGCCGCGACGACGACGAGGCCCTTCTGCGCCTGCACGGCGGCGATTACCTCGGACGGGTCCCAGACCCGCCCGGTCGCGCCGGGGTACTGCACGAACGCGCCGAACGCCTCGGGAACCTCGGCGAAGTCGGTCTCGAGGATCTCGACGCCGACCGCGGCGGCGCGGTGGTGCAGGAGCGCCTTGGTCTGCGGCAGTGCGTCCGCATCGACGAGGAACACGTTCGACGCCGACTTCGAGGCGCGGCGGGTTACCAGCATCCCCTCGACGACGGCCGTGGACTCGTCGAGCATCGACGCGTTGGCCGTCGCCAGGCCCGTGAGGTCGGTCACCATCGTCTGGAAGTTGATGAGCGCCTCGAGCCGGCCCTGCGAGATCTCGGGCTGGTACGGCGTGTAGGCCGTGTACCAGGACGGGTTCTCGAGGACGTTCCGCTGGATGACGGACGGCGTCAGCGTGTCGTAGTAGCCGAGGCCGATCATCGCCCGCGCCGCGCGGTTCTGCGACGCGAGCTCGCGGAGCTCCGCGAGGGCCTCGGCCTCGGTTGCCGCGGGCGGGATGATGCTGTCACGCTCAGCGACGTGGATGGCGTCGGGCACGGCCGTGTTGACGAGTCCGTCGACCGAATCGCGGCCGAGGACGCGGAGCATCTCGGCCTGCGCGGCCGAGTCGGTGCCGATGTGGCGATCGCGGAAGGCGGAGCTCACGCCTCGCCACCCGTCAGCGCGACGTAGGCGTCGCGGTCGAGGAGGTCGCCCGCGGGCGAGCCGTCGACGCGGATCTTCACGAGCCACGCGTCGAACGCGCCGGCGTTGACCGACGAGGGGTCGTCCACGACGGCGTCGTTGATCTCGACGACCTCTCCGGTCAGCGGGGCGTAGAGCTCGCCGACGGACTTGGTGGACTCGATCTCGCCGCAGGTGTCGCCGGCGGTGACGGCGGTGCCGACGGCGGGGAGCTCGACGAAGACGACGTCACCGAGCTTCTCGGCGGCGTAGTCGGTGATGCCGACGGTCGCGACGTCGCCGTCGAAGGCGATCCACTCGTGCTCGGCGGTGTAGGACAGGGCGGTGAGGTCGGTCATTTCTGTCTCCGGTAGAAGGGCAGGGCGGTGACGGTCGCGGGGATGCGGGTCCCCCGGACGTCGATGGTCAGGGCGGTGCCCTCAGCGGATGCCGAGGGGTGGACGAGGGCCATCGCGACGGGATGGCCGAGGGTCGGGCTGAGGGCTCCCGAGGTGATCTCGCCGACGATCTGGTCGCCGGAGAGCACGGCGTAGCCGGCGCGGCCGGCGCGGCGGCCCCCGGCCACGAGGCCCACGAGGACGGGGGCGCCGTCGAGGTCGCGGGCGGCGAGACCGTCCTTGCCGACGAAGTCCTCCTTGTCGGCGGCGACGACGCGGCCGAGTCCGGCCTGGGCGGGTGCGATGTCGCGCGAGAGCTCGTGGCCGTAGAGCGGCATCCCCGCCTCCAGCCGCAACGTGTCGCGGGCCGCGAGCCCGGCGGGCACGAGCCCGTGCGCGGCGCCCGCCTCGGAGACGGCGCGCCAGAGGGCCTCGGCGACCTCGTTCGGGATCATGAGCTCGAAGCCGTCCTCGCCGGTGTACCCGGTGCGGGCGACGAACAGGCTCCGACCCTGGAACGATCCGAGCGCCCACGAGTAGTAGGTCATGTCCGCGAGGGCGGGGTCGACGTCGTCGATCCCCTCGGTGGCTTCGAGGATGCCGCGGGCCGCGGGGCCCTGTACGGCGATGAGCGACATCCGGTCGGTGATGTCCTCGATGCGCGCGTCACGCGAGTCGACGGCGGCGAAGGCGGCTGCGACCTCGGCGCGGTTACCCGCGTTGGAGATGACGAGGAACTCGTCCTCGGCGATGCGGTAGACGATGACATCGTCGACGATCCCGCCGTCATCGGCGAGGACGAGGGAGTACTTGGCCTTCCCGACCTTCATCGACGAGATCCGGCCGGCGAGGGCACGGTCGAGGAAGGCGGCGGCTCCGGCGCCCTCGATGCGGAACTCGGCCATGTGCGAGATGTCGAACAGTCCCGCGCTCCCCCTCACCGCGTGGTGCTCGGCGAGGTCCGACGTGTAGCGGACGGGCATCAGCCAGCCGCCGAAGTCGGTGAAGGAGGCGCCGAGCTGCTCGTGCAGCTCGTGCAGCGGCGATCGCCGCGGCTCGGTCGTGGTCTCGGTCATGCCGTCTCCGCTCAACATTCCACGACGCTGACCGCGAGGCCGCCGAGCGCCGTCTCCTTGTACTTGCTGCTCATGTCCCGCCCCGTCTCGCGCATGGTCACGATGACCTCGTCGAGCGAGACGCGGTGGGTGCCGTCGCCCCAGAGCGCCATCTTGGCGGCGTTGATCGCCTTCGCCGCAGCGATCGCGTTGCGCTCGATGCACGGGATCTGCACGAGGCCGCCGATCGGATCGCACGTGAGACCGAGGTTGTGCTCCATCGCGATCTCGGCGGCGTTCTCGACCTGCCGGGGCGTTCCGCCGAGCACCTCGGCGAGTCCCGCCGCCGCCATCGACGACGCCGAGCCGACCTCGCCCTGACAACCGACCTCTGCGCCCGAGATCGAGGCGCGCGCCTTGTAGAGCACACCGATCGCGGCGGCCGTCAGCAGGAAGGGCACGACGACCTCGGCGCGCGGGCGACTCTTGGCGACGTAATGGGTCGCGTAGTGCAGGACGGCGGGGATGATCCCAGCGGCGCCGTTGGTGGGGGCTGTGACGATCCGCCCGCCCGAGGCGTTCTCCTCGTTGACGGCGAGGGCGACGAAATTCACCCACTCCTGCCACAGGGCGGGGTCCTCGCCCGTCGGGTCGTCGACCCGCAGTCGGTCCCGCCAAGCGGGCGCGCGTCGCGGAACGCGAAGGCCGCCGGGCAGCAGCCCCTCGCGTGAGGCTCCGGAGCGGACACTCTCGCTCATGACGTCGGCGAGATGCAGGATGCCGCTGTCGATCTCGTCCTCGCTGCGCGAGGCGAGCTCGTTGCGGCGCTGGATCTCGGCCATCGAGACGGATTCGCTGTCGCAATGGGCGAGCAGCTCGGCCGCCGTCTCGAAGGGGAACGGCACGGCGGTCACCGTCGCGGAGGGAGTCTGCTCTCCGTCGCGGACGATGAACCCGCCGCCGGTCGAGTAGTAGACGGCCTCATCGAGCAGCGCATCATCGGCATCCCACGCCTGGAGACGCAGGCCGTTCGTGTGACCGGGGAGGATCGTGAGCGGGTGCAGCACGATGTCGTCCTCGCAGAGGGGCACATCACCGGTTCCGCCCAGTCGGACCCGGCGCTCGTCCGCGATCGCCGCCGTGCGCTCCTCGACCTGCGCGGGAAGAACCTGCTCGGGCTCGAGCCCCTCGAGCCCGAGGAGCACCGCGGTCAGCGTGCCGTGCCCGCGACCCGTGGCCGCGAGGGACCCGTAGAGGTCGACCTGCACCCGGGCGGCGCGTCGGGCGTCGATTCGCGACACGTAGTCCGCGGCGGCCCGCATCGGCCCCACCGTGTGAGAGCTCGAGGGCCCGATCCCGACGGTGAACAGGTCGAAGACGCCGATGCTCGGAGTCATCGCGATGATCGAGCGGGTGGATGAGACGGTGGGAACAACGGAACTCCTGACGGCGCAGCGGGATGCGGGTGAGTTCCTCCCCCTCTGTCATCGGCCTGAGAGATTTCACGGGCGTCGCCCGCTTGCCCCGTCGGCGGGCATCCGGAGATGCCGCTTTTCAGAGTGACCATGTCGGCTCGGTACGGGGGCCTGAGAGATTCCGGGGAGGGATTGCTCCTTCGGCAGCCACGAGGGCTTCTCCCGAGCAGACGCGATGGTCCGGTGTGCGATTGTGAGCGCGAGCCTATCACCGGGGCACGCCGCGCCGATACGGCGTCAGCGCGCGCACTTCCCCGAGGAGACGGTCGCTGCGTCGGGCGAGACGTCCAGCGCGGGTCGGAGTTCCTCCGTCGTCATCGCGTATCCGCGCGACGCGTCGTCCTGCCCCCGGGCGAAGACCAGACCGGTCACTTCACCCTTCGCGGTCAGGAGCGGACCACCGGAATTGCCCGGGCGGACGTCCGCCTCGAGCGCGTAGATCTCGCGAGGCTGCGAGCTGTCCTCGTAGATGTCCGAGACGATCGCGTTCCCCACCGAGAGGACGTACGCCGCGGTGCTCGTGAACGGGCCGCCGAGAGGATACCCCTGAACGGCGACCGGCGTTCCGGGGGCGACGTCGCCGACGATCGGGAGCGGCTGGGCGTCGAGACCCGAGACGCTGATGACGGCGAGGTCGTCGATCGGGTCGAAGTAGACGACTCGACCCTCTTCGGCATCCCGTCCCGGGAGCTCGACGAGCGGGGTGTCGACGCCCGCGACGACGTGCGCATTGGTGACGACCAGGTCTTCCGCCACGACGAAACCCGATCCGGTCAGCGAGGCGCCGCACGCGTACGCGTTGCCGCTGATGCGGGCGACGGATGCCGCGGCCCGCTCGAGTTGCGGGTCGTCGAGCGAGACGGGGGGCGCCGTCGGCTCGACCTCGGGTGCCAGCAGATCGCCCACCCGCGGGATGCCCTCGTCGACGATGAACCCGCGGAGCTCGGCGAGCGCCGAGTCCACCGGCGGTGGGGTGATCGCGTCGATCGCTCCCAGCACGCGGGACGAGGCCACCGCGGGGGCGACCACCGGCATCCCGGAGCCGACGATGGCACCGCTCGCGAGCAGGAGGACGATGGCCGCTGCGACCGTGTTCACGAGCCCGCCGAGGATCCGGTCGAGGGGGGCGAGTCTGGCTCGGTCCACGCCGCGACGCAGGCGCCTCCCGACAGCCGTGCCGAGGGACGCGAGGAGGACGACGATGCCGAGCGCGATGATCGCGAGGACCAGGCTCCGGTACTCCCAGCCGGCGAAGGTGGGCGCGATGACGGGCGTCAGCCAGACGGCGATCACCGCACCGAGGATGATCCCGATGAGAGTTCCCGCCGTCGCGACGAGACCGCGGAGAAGGCCGCCGAACAGCGCCGCGATGAGCACGAGCACCACGATGATGTCGACGACGAGCACGGCAGGCCTTCCCTAGACGAGTCCGCCCCGGGAGAGCCGGCGGTTCCTCGGGGATCAGCGTAGGACGCGGCCGCTGTGAAACTGGTTCGTGTTGCGGTTCTTGTCATCCCGACCCTAAGATCGCTACAGAGCTTAAGGTCACAATGACAAGAACATCTGCTTCCCTTCCGATCGGCGTCGCCGTGTCGACGGTCATCTTCCGCCTCCGTCGCGACGCCGACGATGCGCGCATCGAGCTGCCCCTCGTGCGTCGCACGCGCGACCCTCACGAAGGGCAGTGGGCCCTTCCCGGCGGATGGGTCGACGCCGCCGAGCACATCGAGGCGACGGCTTCCCGCACCCTTGCGGAGACGACGGGACTCGCCCCGAGCTACCTCGAGCAGCTCTACGCGTTCGGCGAGGTGGGACGCTCCCCCGGTCGCGTCGTCTCGATCGTGTACTGGGCGCTCGTGCGCGAGGACATCGCCGAGGCCACCGAGCGGCACAACGTCGCCTGGTTCGATGCGACGGCCCTGCCGGAGCTCGCCTTCGATCACAACCACATCGTCGACTACGCCCTGTGGCGGCTGCGGAACAAGGTCGGCTACAGCCGCATCGCCCACGGCTTCCTGCCGGACCGCTTCACCCTCGCCGAGCTCCGCGAGGTCTACGAGGCGATCCTCGGTCGGCGCCTCGACCCCGCGAACTTCCGGCGGCAGGTCGACGGCTCCGGCACCCTCATCCCCACCGACGACTTCCGCACCGGGAGCCACCGGCCGGCCCGCCTCTACCGCTACAACCAGGACGTCGAGCTGGCCGATCGCGGCCCGCTCCCGCAGTGAAGGACCCGAACCGACATGAGCGCCACCCCCGTCACCCTGCAGCCCCGACCGATCAGCGCCCGCCCGATCGACCCCAGCGTCGACCACGAGATCCAGGCCATCGTCGCCGGTGAGACCACGGCCGAGACGTGCAACACGGACCTCGCTGCGGGACCCTGGACCTTCGACACCCGCCCGGGATACGGACCCGGCTCGTCGATGGGCGACGTCATCCCCACGGGAGCGCCCCGGCAGGGACAACTGCCGGCCGAGTACCGCGAGGCGGACGAGGCCGAGCTCGCCGCGCGCATCGTCACGGCGAAGCAGACCCTCGGCGAGCGCGTCGTCGTGCTCGGGCACTTCTACCAGCGGGAGGAGGTCGTCACTCACGCGGACTACGTCGGGGACAGTTTCCAGCTCGCGAACGCCGCCCTCGAGCACCCCCACGCCGAGGCCATCGTCTTCTGCGGCGTGCACTTCATGGCCGAGACAGCCGACCTCCTCTCGCGCCCCGAACAGGCCGTCATCCTCCCCAACCTCGCCGCCGGATGCTCCATGGCCGACATGGCCGACATCGACCAGGTCGAGGAGTGCTGGGAGCAGCTCGCCGACGTCTACGGAGACATGGACGCTCCGGATGCCGAGGGGCAGCGCCCCGTCATCCCCGTGACCTACATGAACTCGTCCGCGGCGATCAAGGGTTTCGTGGGCCGCCACGGCGGGATCGTCTGCACCTCGTCGAACGCGCGGACCGTCCTCGAGTGGGCGTTCGCCCGCGGACGTCGTGTGCTCTTCTTCCCCGACCAGCACCTCGGGCGCAACACGGCGAAGGCCATGGGCGTCCCCCTCGAACAGATGCCGGTGTGGAATCCGCGAAAGCCCCTGGGCGGATCGAGCGAGGCGGAGCTCGCCGACGCCCGCGTCATCCTCTGGCACGGCTTCTGCTCGGTGCACCGCCGGTTCACCGTCGACCAGATCGCCGCCGCGCGGGCGGAGCACCCCGGCGTCCGGGTGATCGTGCACCCCGAATGCCCGATGGACGTCGTCGACGCGGCGGACGAGGCGGGGTCGACCGACTACATCCGGAAGGCCATCGCCGCGGCCACCGAGCCCACGACGTTCGCCATCGGCACCGAGATCAACCTCGTCCAGCGACTGGCGGCGCAGTTCCCCCAGCACGAGATCTTCTGCCTCGACCCGGTCGTGTGCCCGTGCTCGACGATGTACCGGATCCACCCGGGCTACCTCGCCTGGATCCTCGAGGGACTCGTCGCGGGCGAGGTGCGCAACCGCATCACCGTGCCGGCGGATGTCGCCCAGCCGGCACGCATCGCCCTCGAGCGGATGCTGGCGGCGAAGCCGTGAGCACGATCGTCGTGGTCGGCTCGGGCATCGCCGGGCTGACCGCCGCCCTCCACGCGGATGCCGGTGGCTCGACGGTCACGATCGTCACCAAGAGCGAGCTGGCCGAGGCGAACACGCGGTACGCGCAGGGCGGCATCGCGGGCGCGCTCTCCCCCGACGATCGGACGGCCGATCACGCGCACGACACCCTCGTCGCCGGGGCGGGACTGGCGGACCCGGCAGCCGTCGACGTCCTGGTCACGGAGGGTCCCGATCGCATCCGAGACCTCATCGCCGCCGGCGTCCGGTTCGACCGGGACGCCGACGGGACGCTCCGTGCGGGACTCGAGGGTGCGCACTCGTTCCCCCGCATCCTGCACGCCGGGGGCGATGCCACCGGTGCCGAGATCGAGCGCGCGCTCGTCGAGCAGATCCGCCGGAGCGACATCCGGATACTCGAGCATGCTCTCGTGACGGACCTGGTCCTCCGGGGCGGACGTGTCGTCGGTGTGGACATCCTCTGCGGCGAGCGCGTCGAGGCGGACGCCGTGATCCTCGCGACCGGCGGCGCGGGTCGGCTGTTCGCGCACTCCACCAACCCGGCTGTGGCGACCGGGGACGGCATCGCGCTCGCCGCCCGGGCGGGTGCTGACGTCCGAGACCTCGAGTTCGTGCAGTTCCACCCCACGGTGCTCGCCACAGGCGACGCCTTCCTCGTATCGGAAGCCGTGCGCGGTGAAGGCGCGGTCCTCCGCGACGAAAGCGGACGCCGGTTCACCCTCGACGTCCACCCCGACGGTGAGCTGGCACCCCGCGACGTCGTCGCCCGCGCGATCACCGCCGCGATGGCCCGTCAGGGCGGGCGCCCCGTCCTCCTCGACGCGACCGCGGTGCACAGCGCGGACCCGGACGAGCGGTCACGGTTCCTCGCCGCCCGGTTCCCGACCATCGACGCCGCCGTCCGCTCCCGCGGGCTCGACTGGGCCCGCGAGCTGATCCCCGTCACGCCGGCCGCGCACTACCTGATGGGCGGCGTGGTCACCGACCTCGACGGCCGCACCGACGTCCCGGGCCTGTACGCCGTCGGTGAGGTCGCGCGGACCGGCGTCCACGGGGCGAATCGCCTGGCATCGAACTCTCTCCTCGAAGGCGCCGTCTTCGGCGCCCGTGCCGGGGACGCCGCAGCCACGGACGACCCGGGGTGGCCGGTGCCCGCCGGCACCCCCGCCGTCGTCCAGGCGGCGACCGACGGCATCCCGCACCCGCGCTTCAGCCGCCGCGCGCTGCAGGATCTCATGTGGGCGGATGCCGGTGTGACGCGTGACGGCGAGGGTCTCCGCCGTGCGGCCCGCGTCCTCGCCGGCTGGCGCGCCTCGAGCGTCCCGCCTGTGACCCTGGCCGAACACGAGGATGCGAACCTCCTGCTCGTCGCCGAGCTCATGGTCGCCGCCGCGCTGGCGCGGACCGGCTCGGTGGGCTCGCACCTGCGAGCCGACGACCCTGCTGCCGCTCTCATCCACCCCGACCTGGAGGGGGCCGCGTGATGCTCTCACCCGCCACCATCGAATCCATCGTGCGCGCAGCGCTCCTCGAGGACGCCCCGTGGGGCGACATCACGAGCGACGCGCTGATCCCGGCATCCGCCACCGCCACGGCCGACCTCATCGCGCGCGAAGCGGGCGTGTTCAGCGGCGGGTCGGTGTTCGCGGCCGCGTTCGCCCTCACCGACGACAGCGTCAAGACGGACCTGCGCGTGGCGGAGGGGAGCCGATTCGCGCCGGGCGACGTCCTCGCCGTCGTGACGGGGCCGGCCCGCGCCGTGCTGACCGCGGAGCGGATCGGGCTGAACTTCGTCCAGCGCATGTCGGGCATCGCAACGGTCACCGCCGCGTACGTGGATGAGGTGGCGGGAACCGGTGTCCGGATCGCCGACACCCGCAAGACGACGCCGGGCCTGCGCGCGTTCGAACGCCACGCCGTCCGCAGCGGCGGCGGTGCCAACCACCGCCATTCGCTGTCCGATGCCGTCATGGCCAAGGACAACCATCTCGCCGTCCTGACGCGCTCGGGGCTGTCGGTCACCGAGGCGCTCATCGACGCCAAGGGCCGACTGCCCCACACCGCCCACATCGAGGTCGAGGTCGACCGTCTCGATCAGATCGAGGCGGTGCTCGCCGCGGGCATCGGCACGATCATGCTCGACAACTTCACGCTCGCCGACCTCCGGACGGGTGTCGCGCAGGTGGCGGGACGGGCCACCGTCGAAGCGTCCGGCGGGGTCTCCCTCGACACCGTGCGCGCGATCGCCGAAACCGGGGTCGACGTCATCTCGGTCGGGGCCCTCACCCACTCGGCGCGGGCGCTCGACCTCGGACTCGACGTCCGCATCGACGAGGCCTGAGGTGCTCTACCTCGACCACGCGGCGACGGGCCCCGTGCGTCCCGAGGTGCGGGAGGCGATGCTCCCCTTCCTCGCCGAGCGCTACGGCAACCCGTCGAGCCACCACACGATCGGAGAGGATGCCGCGGCCGTCCTCGCCGACGCGCGCCGCCGGGTCGCCGCCGTCGTAGGGATGCGGCCGGGAGACGTGATCTTCACCTCGGGCGCGACCGAAGCGAACAACCTCGCACTGAAGGGGGTCGCCGTCGCCGCGCTCCTGCGCACCGGACGCCCCGGACACCTCATCACGAGTGCGATCGAACACGAGTCGGTGCTCGCGTCGGCGGAGTTCCTGGAGCGCGCCCACGGGGTGGCGGTCACGCGACTTCCGGTCGACCGGGACGGTCTCGTCTCCCCCGACGACCTCGCGGCCTCGCTCCGGCAGGACACCGTGCTCGTCTCGCTCGGGTACGCCAACAACGAGATCGGGACGGTGCAGGATGCCGCGGCCCTCGCCGCCGCCTCGACACCGGCGCGCGTTCACCTCCACTTCGACGCCGTTCAGGCCGCGGGCTGGCTGCCGCTGGCCGGGACCGGCGCCGACGCCCTGTCGATCGCCGGCCATAAGGTCGGCGCCCCTCAAGGGATCGGAGCCCTCGCGATCCGCGGCCGCATCCCCCTCGAACCACTCCTCCACGGCGGCGGCCAGGAACGGGGACGTCGCAGCGGCACGGAGAACGTCGCCGGTGCCGTCGGCCTCGCTCTCGCGCTCGAGCTGGCCGAGGCGGAGCGGTGCGTTGCGGCGGAGCGGGTCTCAGCGTTGCGCGACGCGTTCGTCGCCGGGGTGCTCGCACTGATCCCCGAGGCGCGCCTCACGGGACACGCGACCCGTCGGCTTCCGGGAACGGCGAGTTTCACGTTCTCGGGTGTCAGCGGAGAAGCCGTCCTGCTGGAGCTCGAACGGCGCGGCGTCGTCTCCTCGAGCGGATCCGCGTGTGCGGCAGGCAGCGATGAGCCGTCTCACGTGCTCCTCGCGCTCGGCATCGCGCCCGCGGTCGCGCAGACCTCGGTGCGGTTCAGCTTCGGCCACCGCGCGGCGACCGACCCGGCACCCCTCGCCGAGGCCGTCGCCGCCTCGGTCGCGGCGGTACGATCACGGTGATGAGCACCCCGACCGTCACCGTCATCGTTCCCGGACGCGACGTCGGAGCGTTCGCCGACGACGCCCTCGCCTCGCTCCGCGCGCAGACGCACCAGGGCTTCCGCGCGATCCTCGTCGACGACGCCTCGCGCGATCGGACGGCCGAGGTCTTCGCCGCCACCGCCGCAGCGGACCCCCGCTTCACGCTCGTGCGTCACGAGGTCGCGCGCGGACTCGGCGCGTCACGGAACGAGGCGCTCGACCTCGTCGACACCCCGTACGTCGGATTCTTCGACGCCGACGACATCATGCTGCCCGGCGCTCTCGAGACCCTGGTGGGCTCCCTCCAGGACTCCGGCAGCGATGTCGCCGTCGGAGCGTACGTGCGATTGCGAGCGGATGCCTCGGGTCACTACGCCCCCGGCATCGTCCAACCCTGGGTCGCGGCATCCACCTCGCCCGCTCGGCGCCGCACGACGCTCGCCGCGCATCCGGACGTGTCGGGCAACATCGTCGCGTGGTCCAAGGTCAGCCGCGTCGACCTGTGGCGTCGCGCGGGCCTGCGTTTCACCGAGGAGCGCGCCTACGAGGACCAGGTCGTCGCTCAGCAGCTCTACGCCGCTGCAGCAGCCATCGACGTCGTCCCCGACGTCGTCGTGCACTGGCGTGAGCGGGCCGACGGAACCTCGATCACGCAGCGGCGGCACGCCGTTCCCGTCCTGCGCGACTACCTGGACGGCCTGCGCGGCGGCCTCGCCGTCCTGGACACCGCCGGGTTCGAGGGTGCGGCGCGCTCCCGCGTCCGCCTCATCCTCGACATGGACGTCCCCGCCCTCGTCCGGGTCGCCGAGCACCACCCCGACGACGCCTACCGGCAGCTCCTCGGTGCGTTCACACGCGACGTCGCCGACCGCGCCGCGGACGAGGGTGTCGTCCTCGACGCGGCATCCGCTCCCCTCCTGGCCGCCGCACGGGCGTGGTGAGGGATCAGCCGGCGCCGTCGATGCGCGCCGCGGCGACCTGCTGAGCCGCGAGCTCGGCGTAGAGACCGCCCGCCGCCAGGAGCTCGGTGTGCGTCCCGGACTCGACGATGCGACCCGCATCGACGACGTGGATGACGTCGGCGGCGATCACCGTCGAGAGCCGGTGCGCGATCGACAGTGTCGTTCGGCCCCGCGCCGCCTCGTCGATGGCCTCCTGGACGACCCGTTCCGACACGGTGTCGAGGGCCGAAGTCGCCTCGTCGAGGAGCAGCACCGGCGGATCCTTGAGCAGCACGCGCGCGATCGCGATGCGCTGCTTCTCACCGCCGGAGAGCCGATACCCGCGCTCGCCGACGATCGTGTCGTAGCCGTCCTCGAAGCCGGCGATGACGTGGTGGATGTTCGCCGCGACGCAGGCGGCCTCGATGTCGGCATCCGTCGCCCCCGGTCTCGCGTAACGGAGGTTGTCGCGGATCGACGCGTGGAACAGGTAGGTCTCCTGCGACACGATGCCGATCCGGTCGATGATCGAGGCCTGCGAGAGCGAGCGCACATCCGCTCCCGCGAACAGCACGGATCCTTCCGTGGGTTCGTACAGGCGGGGCGCGAGGTAGAGGATCGTCGTCTTCCCCGCGCCGGAGGGCCCCACGAAGGCGACGTGCTGCCCGGGCTCGGCCACGAACGAGACGCCGTCGAGAGTCGCGGGGCTGTCGGGGCCGGCATCCGGATAGCGGAACGAGACGTCGCGGAATTCGATCCGTCCGAGAGGGCCGGGGGCGTCGGCCACGTCGAGCGCGTCGGCGACGTCGGCGATGGCGGGGCGCAGGTCGAGGTACTCGAAGATACGGGCGAACAGCGCGCGCGAGGTCTGCACGTCGAGCGCCACCCGCATCAGCCCCATGAGCGGCATGAGCAGTCGCGCCTGCACCGTCGTGAAGGCGACGACCGCCCCCGCGGTGATGGGGACGGCATCCCCCGTGATGAAGAAGCCCGCGACGAGGTAGATGACCGCGGGGACCGACGACATGATGATCTGGACGACGGCGAAGAAGCCCTGACCGCTCATCGCCTGCCGCACCTGCAGACCGATCTGCGTGCGGTTCTCGGCGGCATAGCGGTCGGACTCGGCCCTCTGGCGGTTGAAGGACTTCGACAGCAGGATGCCGGAGACGCTGAGCGTCTCCTGCGTGATGGCGCTGAGTTCCGACAGCGACTCCTGCGTCTGCCCGGCGATGCGGGCGCGCACCTGTCCGACCCTGCGCTGCACGAGGATCAGCACGGGCATCATGACGACCGCGATGAGGGTGAGTCGCACGTCGATCAGGAGCATCGCAACCAGAGCCGAGATCACCGTGACGGTGTTGCCGAGGATGCTCGTGACCGTGTTGGTGAGGACACCCGACACCCCGCCCACGTCGTTCTGCAGCCGCGACTGGATGACTCCGGTCTTGGTCCGGGTGAAGAAGCCGAGGTCCATCGCCTGAAGGTGCGCGAACATCCGTACGCGGAGATCCCCGGTCACCCGGTTGCCGACCGTCGACGTCAGCCAGGTCTGCGCGATCCCGAGCGCCGCGCCGAGGACGAACAGCCCGATCATCGACAGCACGAGGACGCCCAGGAGCCCGAGCTGCGGGGACGAGCCGTCGACGGGGAAGAGAGCGTCGTCGAAGATGCGCTGGACCAGAAGCGGCGGGATCACGCCGACCGCCGCGCCCACGACGACGAGGATCGCCGTCGCGACGAGTCGGCGCCGGTACGGACGGAACAGGGCGGCGACGCGACGACCGAGATCAGGGATGCGGGGAGCCGAGGCGTTCCTCTGCCGCTGCGTGTCTTCATCGATGCCGCGGAACCCTCCCCGGAAGCCTCCGGGCCCGCCCATGCTCATCCCGTCACCATAACCCCGCCCAGGCGCGTGGGATCCGCGGGAATGGCGCGGCACCGGCATCCGTTAGGCTGAACGACTCGCGACATGCGTGTCGCCCGTGTTGGCCGCGCCGACCGCCCCTCCCACTCGAAGGACTCTCGTGCCCCTCTCGGACACCGCATCCACGCCCACCGTTCCGCCCGTCTCGGCGCCGACCAAGACCGGCCCGGTCATCGCCCTGCTCGTCGTCGCCGCCTTCGTCGTCATCTTGAACGAGACGACCATGAGCGTCGCGCTGACCGACATCGTCGCGGACCTCGGGATCACCGTCGCGACCGGTCAGTGGCTCACGACAGGCTTCCTTCTGACGATGGCCGTCGTCATCCCGCTGACCGGCTTCCTGCTGGAGCGCTTCCCGCTGCGGACCGTCTTCTTCACCGCGATGAGCCTGTTCGCCGCGGGCACTCTCATCGCCGCGCTCGCGCCCGGCTTCGGATTCCTGCTCGCGGGTCGCATCGTGCAGGCCAGCGGCACCGCGATCATGATGCCGCTGCTGTTCACGACGGTCCTCAACATCGTCCCGCCGTCTCATCGCGGCCGCATGATGGGCACCATCAGCGTCGTGATCGCCGTCGCTCCGGCCATCGGGCCGACGGTGTCGGGCCTGATCCTCTCGACCCTCACGTGGCACGCGATCTTCTGGGTGATGCTCCCGATCTCCCTCATCGCCATCGTCCTCGGTGCGGTCTGGGTCAAGAACGTCACCGAGACGCGTCCCGACGCCCGGTTCGACGTGCTCTCCGTACCGCTGTCCGCGCTCGGATTCGGCGGCCTGATCTACGGCTTCAGCGCGATCGGCGAGTCGGCGTCGGGGCATGCGCCCATCGACCCATGGATCCCGCTGGCGATCGGCGCGGCATCCCTCGTCCTGTTCGTCCTCCGGCAGCTGCACCTGCAGAAGACCGACAGCGCCCTCCTCGACCTCCGCACGTTCCAGACCCGGACGTTCTCGCTCGCGGTCGTGCTCGTCGTCGTCGTCTTCGCCGCGCTGTTCGGATCGATCGTCCTCCTGCCGATCTATCTGCAGCAGGTTCTGGGACTCGACGTCCTGGGCATCGGGCTGATGCTGCTTCCCGGCGGCATCCTCATGGGAGTCATGGCGCCGTTCGTCGGCAATGCCTTCGACCGCGTCGGACCCACGCCGCTCGTCATCCCCGGCATGATCATCGCGGCTGCGGCGCTCTGGGGCATGACCCTGTTCGACGTGAACACCGCGGTGCCGTTCGTGATCGGCGTCCACCTCATGCTCAACCTCGGACTGGGACTGACCTTCACGCCGCTCCTGACGTCGGCGCTCGGCTCCCTCCCTCGGCGGTACTACCCGTACGGGTCGGCGACGGTGGGTACCCTTCAGCAAGTCGCCGGCGCTGCGGGAACGGCTCTGTTCGTCGCGATCATGACCGTCACGACGGCCGCGAAACTCGCCGACGGGACCGACGAGGTGCTCGCCAAAGCCGACGGCGTCCACGCCGCCTTCCTGATCGGTGCGATCGTGGCCAGCGCGGCAGTCGTGCTCGCGCTCTTCGTGCGGAAGCCGGCGGAGGGAAGCGCAGACCAGGGCCCCGCCCTCGCCCACTGATCAGTTCGTGCTGCAGCACCCTCCGCCGCAGCACGAGGCGCCCTCGTCGAGAAGGTCGACGGCGTCCGTCTCCTCGGTCGCGTTCGGGAGCGTAGAAACCGGCTGCAGCGTGGGGGTAGGCAGGTTCGAGGTGGCCATGCGCTCCATGCTACGCCCGCGTAACCGGCACCGGCGCGAGGGTCAAGGGCCTGAAGAGCGCGCGGTCCACCGCCTAGCGTCGAGACCATGAGCACCCTCAGCGGAAAGCGCGTCGCGTTCCTCGCGACCGACGGATTCGAAGACAGCGAGCTGACCTCCCCCTGGGAGGCAGTGACGGATGCCGGGGCCGCCGCGGTCATGATCGCCCCCGAAGCGGGCACCATCACCGGCAAGAACGGCCACGAACAGACCGTAGATGCCACCTCCGGCGAGGCGAACGCGGCCGACTACGACGCCCTGGTCCTCCCCGGCGGCGTCGTGAACGCCGACGACCTGCGGCTGGACGCCGCAGCCGTGCGGTTGGCGCGCGACTTCTTCGCGCAGCACAAGCCGGTCGGCGCGATCTGCCACGCCGCTTGGCTCCTCGTCGAAGCGGACGTCCTCGGCGGACGCACCCTCACGAGCTACCCCAGCCTCCACACCGATCTGGTGAACGCGGGTGCCACGTGGCAGGACGAGGAAGTCGTCGTGGACTCCGGGCTCGTCTCGAGCCGGACGCCCGACGACCTGCCGGCGTTCAACGCGAAGCTGGTCGAGGAGATCGCCGAGGGACCGCACGCGGCGCAGACCGTCTGACCCCCACGCACCGGCCGCCCCCGTCCGCGACTCAGTCGCGTGTCGGGGGCGTCGTGCGTCGACGGGCCGTCACGACCGCGACGACCACGACCACGACGACGAGGACGACGATGCCGCCCACGACGAGCGGGACCACTGACACGCCATCACCGGCGGCATCCGGCGTCGCCTGCGACGACCGCAGGGGCGTCGCCTGACCGACCGCGAAGGGGATCGTGCCGCTGATCGGGTGCCCGTCGCTCGACACCACGCGCCACTCGACGAGGTAGCCCGCGTCGGGCATGCCGGCGGCCAGGGGGACGGTGAGGGTGTTGGTGTCGATGGCCGGTGCACCGTCCGTCCAGTCCTTGCCTGCGGCATCCACGACGATGACCTCGGCGCCTTCGTGCATGATCGCGGCCGAGTAGGTGAGCACCACCGACGCGGGCGCCGTGCTCAACTGCTCGTCCGGCGACGGCGTGCTGCCGATGAGCTCGTCGTGCGCGAACGCCGGGCTGGCGAATCCCAGAGTCAGAAGGGCCGCGATGCCGACGGAGGCTGCCATGATACGGGACAGCGCGGAGCGGATGGAGGCGGGGCGGGACGGCGCGGCGGACATGACTCCAGCCTGCCATCGGACGCTATGCACCGCCTGCGTCGGCTTACCGCCCGCTCCGGCGACGAGCAACCCCCGGACAGCACGCCGCCCCTGCATCTACCGTGGCCCTCACACCAGCCTGGGAAGGACGCCGACATGGACATCGACCGCAGCGAGGCACAGAACGAGCCGGAGGACCTCTCCCCCGACCTCGAGCGCCCGGAGGACCGCGGTGCGCCCTCCGCCGAATCGCATTACCTGGTGAGCGAGCACGACGGCGTCACGCGGGTCGACATCGCCGCTGATGCGACGTTCCGACCTGGGCCCGGGCCCGGTCAGCCCGAGGCCGACGCCGAGTGACGCGAGCCCGCCCGGGACGACCCGTCAGAGGCCGAGGAGATCCTCGGGCCGGGTGCCGTAGGCCGCGAGGTGATGCCGCCTGAGACCGGCCACGGTGAACCCCCAGCGGGAGGCGATCTCGCTCAGGTCGTCGACCGAGCCGAGCGCCGTTCCGACCATCTCGGCTCGGGCGGCATCGAGTCTCACGGCGGTGAGGTGCTCCATGGGCGTGCGCCCGGCGACGGAGTGTGCTCGGAAGGCGCGGCGAAGGGCAGCGCTTCCGACTCCGGCGGCTGCTGCGGCGTCGTCCACCGTGATCGGCAGTGACGCATTCTCCTCGAAGAAGGCGACCGCCGCGCGGTAAGCCCGTTGCTGCTGGGCGACGGTCTCGACGCGTTCGGCGCGGTCGCCGATGAGAGGGAACGCTTCGAGGGTCGAGACCGCGATGGAACGGAACAGCGATGCTCGCGCGAGGTCGTTGTCGAGCGCCTCGTCGGCGGCGAACGCCATGGCGGACGCCGACTGCCATGCGCGCAGAAGGGCCGGATCCGCAGCCCGCGTCCCGTCGAAACGCACCGTCACGGTGTCGTCGTTGTAGACAGTTCGCGCAAGGTCCGTGAGCGCGTCCATCGGCAGGGCGACGACCTGAACGCGGGTGTCCTGGAGCCGGCACGCGAGGGTCGAACCCGGCTGGAACAGGACCGGGTGCGCCGCGTCCCCCCGCTCGCCGTCGATCTCCCACTCATAACGCGCGTCGCTGTGCACGACGATGACGGCATCGAGGTCGCACTCGGCGCTGTAGCCGCCGCGGATGTTGAGTCGTCGGAGCCCGAACCGCTCGTCGCCGGCACTCGATTCCTCGAAGACGAGATCCTGCGCGTCGAGATCGACGCTCCCGTAACTGCGGTTGATGTACGCCTCCGCCTCGCCGAGGTCGGCGGAGCGGAAATGCTCACGAAGCGCGGGCACGCTGTCCTTTCCCTCCCATCGCCTGCGGTTCGACGGGATCCGATCCGAGCCTACGTCCGTCCATGACGGGGAGGACCGCCCGGATACTGCGCATTACGGATCATGTGCGCATAATGGATATCACGACCCCGTGAGAGGACCCAGTGGGCAAGTTCATCTACAACGACCGCATCCGCGCCGAATTCGAGGATCGACTCCTCGCGCATCTGCAGCTCGTGATCACCACCAAGCTTCGCCGCGGGGAGGCCTTCACCTTCATGTGGCGCAACGACCAGAGCCTCGGCGACGGTCGTCAGGTGGTGTGGCTGCACCCCGGTGCCGACCTGAACTGGCAGTACTTCGGCAGCCGGCAGCCGTCGTTGAACCCGGCGTGGCTCGATGCCCTCAGCCACGTCGCGAACTCCCCATCGGGTCTCTACGTGATTCCCGAACCGCAGGGTTCCGCCACCCGCGCACCCAGCGAAGCCATGGAATGAGACCGTAGAGATGATCCATGTCTCCTGACCACGGCCCCCGCGTCGTCGACGTGACGCGAGAGGCCCTCGACGCCGAGGCCGCTGCCGCACTGCTGCAGCAGGTCGCGGCGGGGGCATCGATCCGAGAGACGGATGGCACCTTCTCCCTGCGCCAGCGGATCCTGGGCGACGAGCGACTGCAGGTCACGAGGTTCCAGACGACCGGCTTCCTCCATTCGCACATCGACGTCCGCGGCTACGTCGGCGTTGCGCGCCTCGATGACGGGGGCCTCCGCGCCGAGTCGAACGGGTCCCGCGTGGACGTGGACGCACCGTTCCTGCTCAGCCCGGGCACGGCCGAGACCTGGTCGTCCTCGGTCAACGCAGAGGTGGTCGGAATCGGGCTCCCCGCGCTCGGGGCGTTCACCGGACTCGACCTGGGCGCACACGGTCGTTTCCCCCACTCCGGCGCATTGACGCCGGAGCTGCAGCGACACTGGGAATCGACGATCACGCACGTCGGGCAGATCTTCGACGACGAGGTATTGCTTCACAACGACCTGATCCGACAGGCTGCGGTCGACGCCGTGTTCGCCGCCACGGTCAGCACGTTCGGCATCGACGCGGACACGGAAGAGGCGTCCGGCGGCTCACGCGGAGTACGCCGGGCCACCGCGTTCATCGACGACAACCTCGGTGAGCCGCTCAGCGTCGCGGACATCGCCGCGGCTGCGGGGCTCAGCGTCCGAGGTCTGCAGAGCGCCTTCCAGCGCACCCTCGGCATGACGCCCGCGGCGTACGTCCGTGCAGAGCGGCTTCAGGCCGTACGACGGGACCTCATGACATCGGATGCCGACGCCACGACGGTCGCCGAGATCGCCCGGCGCTGGGGGTTCGCCCATCTTCCCCGGTTCGCTCAGCACTACCGCGCCGAGTTCGGCGAGCAGCCCCACGAGACGCTCCGCCGCTGACGCGTCGACGCCGGCGCACCGCCTCCGGGTCAGTCCCAGCCGAGGTAGTCCTCGATCTGGAACGCCGTCTCACCGGGGTGTGTCATCGGGAACAGGTGTCCGGTGTCCGGGAGCCGGACGACGCTCGTCCGGTCCGCCGCCGTCGCCTGCAGGTCATCGCCGTTGACCGGCGGAGTGATCGGGTCCTCGGCGCCCTGGATGATGAGGATGGGCAGTGACGGGGCGAGACTCGCCCACTCCGCGACCGGAGTCGAGGCGAGCGCAGCACTCTGCAGCTCCTCCACCTGGGGGTCGCGCGACCGCGCGAAGACGTCCCACGCCACCGGGATGGAGATCCCAGGCCCGACGAGGGTACGAACGGCGTCGGCGTCGGGAGCGTCCACGGGTGCCGAGAAGGCGCTCTGCAACGCGCGGGCGGCGTCGTCAGCGAGCGCGCGGGCCGCCTCGACGCCGAGCAGGAGCACACCGTTCGCACGGCCCGGGTGGTCGAGCGCCACGGTGCGGGCGACCGCACCGCCGAAGGCGTGACCGCCGATCCACGCGGAACCGATGTCGAGGTGGTCGAGCACGTCCACAACGTCCTGGGCCAGGTCGTGCATGGAGGCGGCCGACTCCCCGGGACGGCGCGAGCCGATCCGGACGATCCGGAAGCCCTCCTCCTCGAGGATGCTCGCGAGCCCGCCGAGGTAGGCGACGTCGAGGCCCTGCGCGGGGACGAGGACGAGGGCGGGGCCATCCCCCTCGTCGATGAACGGGATGGCACGAGCCTCGGCGTCGAACACCTGGCGCTGAATCTGTGTCATGGGGATCCTCAGTTGGTGACGCGGCCCCCGACGAAGAGGTCGAGGGGCGGGCCGCTCGCACGGAGTGCTGTCCGGCCAACAGGAAACCCTACCCGAGAGAGGATGGACGCCCGTCGGGCGAAAGGAGCCGCGCGCGTTAGCCTCGCAGTGTGACGGGTGAGATGGCGAAGAAGTGGTCGCGCGGCGCGCGGACCCGGGAGCTGACTCGGGTGTTCACACGGGCGGGATTCGAGCGGCGCGGCGACGAATGGATCCTCGAGACGCCCGAGCTTCGCTGGTGGGTGTACCTGGGGACGGCGAAGTTCGACGCGCACGAGCATCAGCTCTCCGTCGGCGCGGTCGTTCTGAGAGACGGTCGCCCGCTGTCCGACGCGATGAACGCCGCCAGCCTTTCGCTGTCGGACCTCCCCGGCGCGTCGCGACGCGTGTACCGCGACATCGACGAAGCGACGAAGGATCCGATGATCCTGGACGTCGAAGCGCTGCTGATCCCGCTGATCACACGCCTGCCGACGATCGGATCCGTGATCACCATGTGGCTCGCGGGCGAGATCGCGGCATCCACCACCTCCCTCGCGAGGCCGTACCAGATCGCGCACGCGTGGAAGCTTGCGAAAGCCCACGACGAGGACGTCCTCGCCGATCGAGCCGTGCAGATGGCTGGAACCGCCCGGTGGACACCCGAAGCGCGATGGCTCCTCAGGGAGTTGGGCATGCCGGTCAGCGGTCCGGTGCGGGAGCTGCGGGGATACTCGTTACTGGACCGCCTCCTGCAGCGCGCCTACGTCCGGCGATTCAGCCCGATCACCGACGAGACCCGCCTTCCGCTCTGACAGCCACGGTCATCGCCCACCCGTCACGCGTCGGATCGGCCGTGAGTCCGGCGCACCAGCGACGCTGACACGCCGGCCGATCGTCCGTCGACTCCGCGACTAGTTGTTGAAGCGAAACTCGACCAGGCTCTCAGTCAATGTTGAACCCACCCTGTCCCTCTTCGACGGAGTTCACGAACTCCCGCTCTGGCAAGTAACCACCAAGCCGCCTCGACCAGATCTCGCCGACCGCGGGACCAATCAGTGCCATCTCGTTAGCGGTGAACCGGTCGCCTTTGATCTGATTACAAACGAAGCAGCAGGGCACGAGATTGTCGAGCTCGTACCCCGCCCCACTATCGACACGGTCCACACCGAGCACCTTCACGATTCGCTGTATCTGACTCCGCATCCCCACTGCCGAGAGGTCGCGCTCGCTGATACCGCAGTAGGCGCAGATCAGTTCCTGCGACTTTCGCCACCGACAAAAATCGTCGATCGCGAATCCCAGCGTCGGCGATCCCTTGTTGGTGCGATTGAATCCACTACGTAGGTTCCCCTGTGTGGTCTTGTAGATCCCTCGAGCGTTTCGGCAATCAGAACAGAATTGCGCCCGACCCTCACGCTCGTCAGGGGCTGACGTACCGCACGCGGCGCACTCCCAGTCCGATGCCACCACAGGCTACTTCGACCCGCCAGATGTGTTTCCGATACGGAACTCCACGACGTCGCCGTCCTGCATGATGTAGTCCTTGCCCTCGAGGCGTGCCTTGCCCTTGGCACGCGCCTCTTGGACCGACCCCGTCGCGACCAGGTCCTCGAACGAGATGACCTCGGCCTTGATGAAGCCCTTCTCGAAGTCGGTGTGGATGACGCCCGCTGACTGCGGCGCCTTCCAGCCCTTGCCGATCGTCCAGGCGCGAGCCTCCTTGGGGCCTGCCGTCAGGTAGGTCTGCAGCCCCAGGGTGTCGAATCCGACGCGCGCGAGCTGGTCGAGGCCCGACTCGTCCTGGCCGGTCGAGGCGAGTAGTTCGGCCGCGTCCTCGGGGTCGAGCTCGGCGAGCTCCGATTCGATCTTCGCGTCGAGGAAGACGGCCTGCGCGGGCGCGACGAGCGCGGCGAGTTCGGCCTTGCGCGCGGCATCCGTCAAGACCGCCTCATCCACGTTGAAGACGAAGATGAACGGCTTCGCGCTGAGCAGGCCCAGCTCGCGGATGGGCGTCAGATCGATCCCGGATGCCGAGAGGAGTTCACCCCTCTGGAGCGCCTCCTGCGCGGCCTTCGCGGCCTCGAGGACCGACGGGTCGAGCTTCTTGCCGCGGACTTCCTTCTCGTAGCGCGTGATCGCCTTCTCGAGCGTCTCGAGGTCGGCGAGCTGGAGTTCGGCGTTGATCGTCTCCATGTCGTTCTTCGGGTTCACCGCTCCGTCGACGTGCACGACGTCGTCGTCGGCGAACCCGCGGACGACCTGCGCGATGGCGTCGGCCTCGCGGATGTTGGCGAGGAACTTGTTGCCGAGCCCCTCACCCTCGCTGGCGCCGCGCACGATGCCGGCGATGTCGACGAACGACACGGTCGCCGGAAGGATCCGCTCCGAGGAGAAGATCTCGGCCAGCGTGTCGAGGCGAGGATCCGGCAGGTTCACCACGCCGACGTTCGGCTCGATCGTCGCGAACGGGTAGTTCGCCGCGAGCACGTCATTCTTGGTGAGAGCGTTGAAGAGGGTGGACTTGCCGACGTTGGGCAGTCCGACGATTCCGATGGTGAGAGCCACGGGCATCCACTCTACGCGGCAGGTGGCATGAGCCCGCGACGGAACCGGGTGAGACCGCGGGCGGCGCGCCTCCGTCGCCGTGGCGGCACCCGCGGCGAGGGTGAAGGCATGGGTCTGGACTTCACCGCGATCGATTTCGAGACGGCGAACTCCTCCAACGCCTCCGCCTGCGCCGTCGGGCTCGCCCGCGTTCGGAACGGTCAGGTCGTCGCGTCCGAAGGGTGGCTCATCCGCCCGCCATCAGGACACGACCGGTTCTTCGAGATCAACGTCGGCATCCACGGCATTCGTGAGGACGACGTCGTGACGGCGGACACCTGGGCCGATCAGATGCCCCGCCTGCTCGACTTCGTCGGCGACGACATCCTCGTGGCTCACAACGCCGGCTTCGACATGCGGGTGCTTCGCAGCGCGTGCGAGGTCACCGGCCATGTCGCACCGCCCGCGCGGTACCTCTGCAGCCTGCACGTCGCGCGGAAGACGTACGATCTGCCGTCGTATCGGCTGCCGTTCGTCGCCGCGGCCGCCGGGCACCTGGACTTCGCGCACCACGATGCGACCGCCGACGCTCTCGCCTGCGCCCACATCGTCATCGACGCCGCCGCGCGCGCCGGCGCACAGGATCTCGTGGAGCTGGCGATGCTCCTCGGCGTCCGGATCCCGCAGATCCCGCAGCCGGTGCCGGCGTCGGCGGCCTGAGGGGAACCGGACCGCCCGGCACAGCCGCGATGTCTGTGGCCTCCGGCACGATGAACGACATGGATGCCGCCTTCGTCACCGTCCTCGCCCTCGTCTGCCTCATCGCGGGCGCACTCGCGGCCGGGGCGCTCGTCGCCGCGCGCGAGGCGAATCGCCGCGTCAGTCTGGAGGCGCGCGCATCGGCGGCAGAAGCGGCGAGAGACGCCCTTCGGACGCAGCTCGACCAGCAGCGCGCGCTGCACCGCGACGTGACCAGCCGGGTGCACGCCGAGCAGGCTGCGCGCGACGAGCGCGAACGACGCGAGCAGACGATCCTCCGCGCCCTGGCGCCCGTCCAAGAGACCCTTTCCGCGATGCAGGAGAAGGTGGACCACCTCGAGCGCGATCGACAGGAGCAGTTCGGCTCTCTTGCCGAGCAGCTGCGGCGCTCAGCGGAATCCGACGAGGCGCTGCGCGCGACGACCGAGTCCCTCGCCGGCGCGCTCAGATCCAACGGCACCCGGGGAGTCTGGGGCGAGACGCAACTGCGTCGGATCGTCGAGTCGGCAGGCCTCACGCGGTACGTCGACTTCGACACGCAGGCCTCCGTCTCCTCGGATGCCGGGAGCGGACGACCTGATCTGATCGTCCGCCTCCCGGGGCAGAAGGCCCTCGCCGTCGACGCGAAGGCCCCCTTCCACGCCTATCTGGAAGCGAGCGCGATCCCCGTCACCGCGGTCGGCGAGGAAGCGGCTCGACGATCGCGCCTGCTGGCGAAACACGTCGCCGCCGTGCGCGCTCACATCGATGCGCTCGCGAAGAAGCGTTACTGGGCGGGGATGCCGTCGAGCCCCGAATTCGTCGTCTGCTTCATCCCGAGCGAGTCGCTGCTCGCGGCCGCGTTGGAGGAGGACCCTGCGCTGCTCGAGTACGCCTTCGGGCGGCGGGTGGCGCTCGCTTCGCCGGTGAACCTCTGGGCCGTCCTGAAGACCGTCGCCTATACGTGGACGCAGCAGGAGGTGTCCTCCGAGGCGCGGAGGCTCTTCGACCTGGGGAACGAGCTGTACCACCGGCTGGGATCGCTCGCCGGGCATGCGGACGATCTGCGTCGAGCCATCGAACGCACCGTCGACAGCTACAACCGATTCGCCGGCTCACTCGAGTCGCGCGTCCTCGTCAGCGCGAGGCGATTCCCGGGGATCGACGACACTCAGCTCGAGGCGCTGTCCTCTCCGCAGCCGATCGAATCCACGACGCGTCGCCTGACGGCGCCGGAGCTCCTCGACGACCTCGCCGACACGGCCGACGTGGGCGAGCTGCGCGACAGGCTGGCGACCGACGCGGGTGTCAGGCGGGGAAGAACGTCATGAGCCCGATCACGCCGAGCGAGACGGCGAGGAACGCGCCGATCATCCACCACGCGTTGATCTCGTGACCGGGGGGCATCCGGCGGCGCAGCAGCACGTCGGGACGCCGCGCGGGGTCGTCGACGACCGGAACCTGAGCCGTCACCGGACGTACGCCGCCCGTCGCCTGGCCGACGATCGGGATCTGCCCCGTCGGCGTGACGGGCAGGTGACCGGTGAGCGAGAGCTGACCTGTGCGCGGGTCACTGGATGCGGTGGACATGGGAACTCCTGAGGGGCGGTGACAAGTGCCGGGGACCGCTGACACCACGGCCCATTGTGCCAGAGGGGTCGTCCGTGATCCTGGGTTGACGCTCCGCGCGCGTGTCCGACGGCGCGACGCGTCAGCTGCACACCGGCGTCAGAGCCACTTGGAAGTGAGGTGTTCCGACGAGATCCGGCGCAGCGTTCCCGAGGCTCCGCGGAGAACGACGCTCTCGGTGTAGACGAAGTCGCCGACCCGGCGCACGCCCCCGACGAGTTCGCCGTTGGTGACGCCCGTCGCCACGAAGAGCGTGTTGTTCCCGCGCACGAGATCGTCCGCCTCGTACACGTGATCGTCGAGCTTCAGCCCCGCGTCGATCCCACGCTGCTTCTCGTCGTCATCGCGGGCCCAGAGTCGCCCCTGGATGTGCCCACCCAGCGCCTTGATGGCGCACGCGGTCACGATGCCCTCGGGACTGCCGCCGATGCCCACGCACATGTCGGTACGAGCGTTGTGGCGTGCCGCGTTGATGCCGCCGGCGACGTCGCCGTCGCTCATGAGCCGGGTCCCGGCCCCGGCATCCCGGATCTCGTCGATGAGCTGCGCATGCCGAGGGCGATTCAGCACCGATACGACGAGCTCATCGACGGGCTTGTCGAGCGCCTTGGCGAGACGGTGGATGTTCTCGGCGATCGGAAGCCGGATGTCGACGACTCCGACGCCGGCGGGTCCCGTCACGATCTTGTCCATGTAGAACACGGTCGAGGCGTCCAGCATCGCGCCGCGGTCGGCGACGGCGATGACCGAGAGCGCGTTGTTGCGCCCCTCAGCCGTCAGCGTCGTGCCGTCGATGGGGTCGACGGCGATGTCGCACTGCGGTCCTCGGCCGGTGCCGACGCGTTCGCCGTTGAACAGCATCGGCGCGTTGTCCTTCTCCCCCTCGCCGATGACGATGACGCCGTCGAAGTTCACCGTCGTGAGGAAGGCGCGCATCGCGTCGACAGCTGCCCCGTCGGCGAGCTCCTTCTTCCCCCGGCCGATGAAGGGCACCGAGCGGATCGCCGCCGCCTCGGTCGCGCGGACGAGCTCCAGCGCGAGGTTCCGGTCGGGGTGCAGAGGACTCATGTCGGCAGTCAGGCTCACCATGGGCTCAGCCTAGGACCGTCGTCGCCGTAGACCACGTGTTTCTCGCCTCGTCCGGGCGAAGGAATGCGGAATCTTTCGAATCCGGAAGGGAGGGCACCTTCTCCTGGCGGAAGCCCGCTCGGGAGAGCGCGGCATCCCTTCGATAGAGTTGCAGCGAATCACCGACTTCTCCGAGGAGCTGACATGCCCGTCGCCACACCCGACCAGTACGCCGACATGCTGGACCGCGCGAAGGCAGGCGGCTTCGCCTACCCCGCGATCAACGTCTCGAGCTCGCAGACCATCAACGCCGTCCTCCAGGGCCTGACCGAGGCCGGCTCCGACGGCATCCTGCAGGTGACCACCGGCGGCGCCGACTACTTCGCAGGGCACACGGTCAAGGGCCGCGCCACCGGCGCCCTGGCGTTCGCGAAGTACGTCACCGAGGTCGCCAAGAACTACCCGATTACGGTCGCCCTCCACACCGATCACTGCCCCAAGGACGCGCTCCCCGGCTTCGTGCTGCCGCTCATCGAGGCCTCCGAGGCCGAGGTCAAGGCCGGCCGCAACCCGATCTTCCAGTCCCACATGTGGGACGGCTCGGCCGTTCCCCTGGACGAGAACATCGAGATCGCACGGGATCTCCTCCCCCGCATGAAGAACATCAACGCCATCCTCGAGATCGAGGTCGGCGTGGTCGGCGGCGAAGAGGACGGCGTCCAGCACGAGGGCTCGAACGACGCCCTCTACACGACCGTGGCCGATGTCACGAAGGCCGTTGAGGCTCTCGGCCTCGGCGAGAACGGCCGGTACATCTCCGCCCTTACCTTCGGCAACGTCCACGGCGTCTACAAGCCGGGCGGCGTCAAGCTCCGCCCCGAGCTCCTGGGTGAGATCCAGGAGGGCATCGCCGCACACTTCGGCACCGGTCCCAAGCCCCTCGACCTGGTCTTCCACGGCGGCAGCGGCTCGTCCGACGAGGAAATCGCCACCGCAGTCGCGAACGGCGTCGTGAAGATGAACATCGACACCGACACGCAGTACGCGTTCACTCGCTCCGTGGCCGGCTTCATGCTCGCCAACTACGAGGGCGTCCTGAAGCTCGACGGCGAAGTGGGCAACAAGAAGCAGTACGACCCGCGCGCCTGGGGCAAGGTCGCGGAGTCCGCGATGGCTCAGCGGGTCGTCGCTGCCACGCAGCAGCTCGGATCGGCCGGCAAGTCGCTCGGCGTCTAACGTCCTCCTACGACGAAGCCCCGGTCCGCGAGGACCGGGGCTTCGTCGTAGGCGTCAGTACGATGCGGTCCCGAGGACGTCGCGCGGATAGAGCGCGTACCTCACCCCGTCCACCGTGAAGGCGGTGTGCAGGTGGGGCCCCGTGGAGCAGCCCGTCGAACCGACCGACCCGATGCGCTGACCGGCGGAGACGGTCTGACCGGTTCTCACCGAGAACGCGCTGAGGTGGGCGTACACCTGGACGATCTTGGTGCCGTCGACCGTCGAGGTGACGACGACCTCTTTCTGCTTCGACTTGTTCGGCGCCCACGACGGGCATCCCGACGTGATCCAGACTTCGCGAACAGACACGGTCCCGCCGCGCATCGCGTAGACCGGCGTCCCCGTCGGGGCGGCGATGTCGTCGCCGCTGTGACCCGAGTACGTCGTGAACGAGCCATTCGGGCGCAACGGGTACGCCCAGCCGTAGCGTCCCGGCACGGACGATCCGGCGACGGTGGCATCGGAGACCACCGGCATCCGCAAACTGGTCCAGACATCCTTGCCCTCGCCGTCCACCAAGCGGACGATGCCGTCGTTCCCGAGCCGCAGAGCGGTCGCTCCGAGGCCTGCGGACTTCGAGGACCACAGCGCGACGTCGTCCTCATCCACGAGCATGAGCTCGCCGTCGCCGGTGAACACCAGCGTCCCGTCGAGGGTGCCCGTCGTCTTGGCCGTTCGGACGAGGGCGTAGCCGCGAGTCACGGCCACGTTGCCGTCGCCCAGCATCTTGAAGGCGTATCGCCCGTCGGGTGAGGTGACCTGCACGCCGGTACGGAGCGTCGTTCCCGGCGTGATGGTGTCTCCGAGCGACCAGGAGATCTTCTTCGCGGCCGAGGTCTTCGTCACGGTCCGGTAGTCCTTCTTGCTCGCCGTGACCGACACGGTGACCGAGCGGCCCGCCGCCCAGGTCGGCACCCGCCAGCTGACGCCCGTCGCTCCGGTGACCGCACCGCCGTCGACGCGCCACTGCACGCGAAGCGTCGCAGAGGACGGCTGCCATTGCCCCGTCTGCACGGTCAGGACACTCCCGGCCTTCAGCGATCCGCTGACCGTCGGAGTCGGGGCAGCGGTGAACGCCGCGAAGACGGGCGTCCCCGCCGACGTCCGTTGCACCGTTGTGTAGCCGGATCGCGCGCCCGTGATGCGAACCGAGACGACCTTCCCGGCGTCGGCGGCTACGGGACGGTAGGTCCGAGCCGTCGCCCCGGCAAGAGGAGTGCCGCCGCGGAGCCACTGATACGAGAAGGCCACGGATCCCGGCCCCCAGGTGCCGGGGACGGCGGTGAGCGTCTCACCCACAGTGCCGGTACCGGAGATCGTCACTGCGCTGGGCACGGTGAGCACCCGAGGCACCGCAACGCCTGCACTCGTGCGAGAGACGGTGGTGTACCCGCCCTTCGCAGCGCTGACACGGACCGACAGTGCGCCCCCGGCGTCCGCGGCGACGATCTTGTACGAGGAGCCGGTGGCTCCCGGGATCGCCTTGCCGGCGCGGAGCCACTGGTAAGTGATGGTCGCGGGAGTCGGCTTCCAGGCCGCGGAGGCGACCTTGACGGTCGATCCTACGGAGACGGTCCCCGAGATCGACGGGGTCGGCGCCGAAGTGAAGGCCCGACCGACCGTGACACCCGCGGAGGTGAGAGCGACACCGGTGTATCCCGCCTTCGTGAGCGAGACACGGACGGTGAGTTTCCTGTCGAGATCCGCGGTCGTCGGGGCGTAGGTGTGGCGCGTCGCTCCCGCGATCGCTTTCCCGTCCCGCAGCCACTGCCACGCGAACGACACGGGCGCGGGCCCGAAACCCGGTGCCGACGCCGTCAGGGTCGAGCCGACCGTGGGAGCGCCTGAGACCGTGAGGCTTCCCCGCTTGAGCGTTCCTCGTACCACGGTCGCCGATGCGGCCGATGTCGTGCTCGTCGTCCGGTAGCCGCTCCGCGTCGCGGTCACCGTGACGGTGACACGCTTGCCGAGCGAAGCGGACGGGAGCGCGAACGTGCGGGAGGTAGCACCGGCCACGGCGCCGCCGTCGAGTCGCCACTGGTGCCGGAGCGTCGCCGTCGGAGCCCAGGTGCCGGCTGCGGCGCTCACCGTGCTGCCCACCCGCAGAGTCCCCGTGACGGTCGGCCGCGGCGCCGAGGTGAAGGACCGCGCCGGGGTCGGAGTGGGCGTCGGTGTGCGCGTCGCGGCCGGCGTCGGCGGCGGGGACGCGGCCGGGGCGCGCACGGATGCGGCGGACGCGGCGTTCGGCCCGGACACGAGCAACGCGAGAGTCGCCGCTGCGACGACGGCGAAGGAGGCGAGCCTCCGGGGCGATGTGCGGCGCACGGTTTCCTCCCGAATCGAACACGCGAGGAAGCACCCGCAATAGGTTGAAAATACCAGGTCAGAGGATTGTGACTCAACCGCTTGCGCGGAGACGGTCGGGCTGCTGTCAGCCGGCGACCGCGAACCCCCGCATGAGCGCCTCATCGCCGAACAGCGGCACGACGAGGCACACGCTGACGACCACGAACGTCACGATCGCCCCGACGAGCGGAATCCACCAGCTGAGCCTGCGGCGGGCGAGCGACCACCAGGCGAACCCTGCGGTCGCAAGCCATCCGACAGCGAACACCGTCGCCGCGATACCGCCCCACACAGCGCCCTGCGCGGTGTTGGTGAACTCGCCCTCCACGCCGGCCACCGTCATCCACGTCTTCGCGAACTCGGTGAAGTCGACCAACTGCGGGATCGCGCTGATCACCGTGATCAGCCCGTACATGAGCAGTGCGAGAGTGATCACGCGGTCCGCCGTCCGCGTCGGGCGCGCCGCAACGGTGGTCGCTGCGGCGGTCGGCGGATGCGGCGGCTCAACGGGTGCCACCGATTCGGGCGCGGGTTGCTTGATCGCTGCCCGCTGTTCCTCGGGCGTCGCGTACTCCCCGTACTGCGGTCGCGGTCGGGGCTCGTCACTCACGAGCGGTTCCGCCCCCCGAGAGCGCGCTCGTCGCGGCGGCCCTCGAGGTCCTGCCGCAGTTCCTTCGGCAGGGAGAACATGAGGTCCTCTTCTGCGGTCTTGACCTCGGCGACGTCGCGGTACCCCGCGCCGGCCAGGTCTTCGAGCACCTCGGTCACGAGGACCTCGGGGACCGACGCGCCGGAGGTGACACCCACGGTCTCCACGCCGTCGAGCCATTCCTGCTTGATCTCGTGGGAGTAGTCGACGCGGTAGGCAGCCTTCGCGCCGTACTCGAGCGCGACTTCGACGAGACGGACGCTGTTCGACGAGTTGGCAGAGCCCACGACGATGACGAGATCGGCATCCTGCGCGACCTTCTTGATCGCGACCTGACGGTTCTGCGTCGCGTAGCAGATGTCGTCGGAGGGCGGGTCCTGGAGATTCGGGAAGCGCTCGCGGAGGCGCCGGACGGTGTCCATCGTCTCGTCGACCGACAGCGTCGTCTGCGACAGCCAGACGACTTTGTCGGGGTCCTTCACCACGACGGTGTCGGCGTCCTCAGGAGAGTTCACGATGGTCACGTGCTCGGGCGCCTCGCCGGCGGTCCCCTCGACCTCCTCGTGGCCGTCGTGTCCGATGAGGAGGATCTCGAAATCATCGCGGGCGAACCGGACGGCCTCGCGGTGGACCTTGGTCACGAGGGGGCAGGTCGCGTCGATGGCCTGCAGACCGCGATCCGCCGCAGCGTTCACGACGGCAGGCGAGACGCCGTGCGCGCTGAAGACGACGTGCGCGCCTTCGGGGACTTCGTCGACCTCGTCGACGAAGATCGCCCCGAGGGACTCGAGCTCGGTCACGACGTGGATGTTGTGGACGATCTGCTTGCGCACGTAGACCGGCGCGCCGTAGCGCTCCAGCGCCTTCTCGACGGCGATGACGGCGCGGTCGACGCCGGCGCAGTACCCCCGGGGGGCGGCGAGGAGGACGCGCTTGTCGCCCTGGACGGGAAGGTCGACGAGCCGCCCGCGGGCTCCCGGGATACGGGGCATCGGCAGCGAAACGGCTGGTGAGGTCACCCCTCGATTGTACGAACCCCCGGCTGGGTGGGGGACGTGTAGACCAAGATGGATGTCCGTGACCACTTTCCAGACCGAGGCGGGGGCCGTCCCCCCACCGGATGCGGTGCACCCGCGGGAGTCCTCCCCCGAAACGCCCACGTCGGTCTCGCGACTCAATGAGACCATTCGCGACTTCGTGCAGAAGTGGGGTTCGGTGTGGGTCGAGGGCGAGATCACCGCGTGGAACCTCCGCGGCGGTCACGTCTTCGGGCGGCTGAAGGATGCCGGGGGCGACGGCATGCTCTCCTTCCGCATGTGGTCCTCGACGCTGCAGCGCACGCCCGGCGACTTGAAGGTCGGCGACCGGGTGATCGCGTGCGTCAAGGCGGACTACTTCACGAAGACCGGCGATTTCAGCTTCACGGTGTCCGCCATGCGCCACGTCGGCCTCGGCGATCAGCTCGAACGGCTCGAGCGCCTTCGAGCGACCCTACGGGCCGAGGGCCTGTTCGCGCCGGAACGCAAGAAGCCGCTGCCCTTCCTCCCCCACGTGATCGGCCTCATCACGGGTGAACGCAGCGACGCCGAGAAGGACGTCCACCGCAACGCCGAGCTGCGCTGGCCGCACGTGCGCTTCCGCACGATCCACGCCGCGGTCCAGGGCGACCGCTGCGTCCCCGAGACCCTCGCGGCGCTTCGAGCCCTCGATGCGGACCCCGAGGTCGACGTCATCATCGTGGCGCGGGGCGGCGGCGACCCCCAGACCCTCCTGGGGTTCAGCGACGAGAGACTGCTCCGCGCGGTGGCCGCGGCATCCACTCCCGTCGTCTCGGCAATCGGGCACGAGAACGACCACCCCCTCCTCGATGACGTCGCCGACCTGCGGGCGTCGACGCCCACCGACGCCGCCAAGCGCGTCGTCCCGGACGTGTCGGAGCAGCGGGCTCTGGTGCAGCAGCTGCGCAGCCGGGCGCGGACACGCCTCACACAGCGCGTCGCGCACGACATCGCCGCACTCGCGCAACTGCGGTCGCGTCCCGTGCTGCGAGACCCGGAATCGATGCTCACGAGCCGTGCGCAGGAGGTCGTCGCGCTCTCGTCGCGCGGTCGCGACGTGATGTCCAGACGATGGGATGCCGCGGCCCGCACGACGGCGGAGCTGCGTGCTTCCCTGCGCGCCCTCTCCCCCGGCGCGACCCTCGACCGCGGGTACGCCATCGCGCACCTCCCCGGCGGAGGCATCGTCCGCGATGCGCAGCAGGTACCTGCCGGCACGGACGTCGTGGTGACGGTCGGCCGGGGATCGTTCGCCGCACGGTCCGCCGGTGAGGTGGCGGAGACGGATGCGTCGGGCTCCGCGACCTAGGATGGAGAACATGACGAGCGACGCCGGGGACGTGTCGGCCCTCTCCTTCGAACAGGCCCGCGATGAGCTCGTGCAGGTCGTCGCGAAGCTGGAACAGGGGTCGCCCACCCTCGAGGAGTCGCTTTCCCTCTGGACCCGCGGCGAAGCGCTGGCCGCCCGCTGCGAGGAGTGGCTCCTCGGAGCCAAGCGCCGGCTCGATGACGCGCGACCCGACGGCGAGGCCGTGTCCTGATGGCGCGGCAGCGCATCGTCGCCGAACTGGGACGACCCGAGACGGCCGCGGAGACCGCGGCTCGCAAAGCGGCGTCGTCGGAGCGCTACCGGTCGAGCAAGACGTTCCGGAACCTCATCGCAGCCCTCATCGTGTGCCTCGGGATCGTCGCGGTCGTCTACCTCGGCGTCCCCCGCGGGACGCCCGCGGACATCCCGGAAGTCGACGTCGCCGCAGCAGCCGTGCAGGCCGAGAAAGCCGCAGGACACGGCGTCGTGATCCCCGAGGTCCCGGAGAGCTGGCGCTCGAACTCGGCACTCGTCGAGGGCGGTGAGTGGCGGATCGTCTATGCCCCCGCGCGCGGCTACGTCGAGGTCACGCAGTCCTTCAATGCCCCCGAGGGCTGGGTGTCCCGCGAGCTGGGCGGATTCGCGCCGACCGGCACGACGACGATCGACGCGATCGAGTGGGACGTCTACGAGCTCCCGAGCCCGGCCCAGAAGATCGACTACGCCCTGTCCACCACCATCGGCTCCGACTCGGTCATCATCGGCGTGTCCGAGTCCACCGATCGCGCAGCCGCCACGACGGTCGCCGAGAGCCTCGGCGACCAGATCCGCACCCTGCGAGAGGAGGCGCGATGAGCGCGAACCCGACCCCGTCCGACGTGTGGTCCTCGATGCTGGCCGGCAACCGTCGATTCGTCGCCGGAGAACCCCAGCACCCGCGTCAGGATGCCGAGCGCCGGCACGAACTCGCGCACGTCCAGCGACCGACCGCAGCGCTGTTCGGGTGTTCGGACTCGCGCTTGGCCGCGGAGATCATCTTCGATGAAGGCTTGGGCGACCTGTTCGTCATCCGCAATGCCGGACAGGTCATCTCGGACTCCGTGGTCGGCAGCCTGGAGTACGCCGTCGCCGTTCTGGGCGTGCCCCTCATCGTGGTCCTGGGGCACGACGAGTGCGGCGCGGTGCGTGCCGCGATCGAATCCACCTCCCCGGATGCGCCGGCTCTCCCGGCGGGCATCTGGCGCCAGGTGGCGCCGATCGTGCCCGCCGTCCGGCGCGTGCTGAAGGCCGCCCCGGGAACGACCGCCGCCACCGTCGACGCGGAGGAGGTCGGACGCGAGCATCTGCGCGACACGATCGCCGGCATCCTCCACTCCTCCGAACTCATCAGCGAGGCCGTCGCGGAAGGCCGCCTCGCCGTCGTCGGGGCGAACTACCGCCTGGCCGACGGAACCGCCGTACCCGACGTGGTCGTCGGCGAAGCCGGCTGACCCCTCCCTTTCCACCGCACCCACGCGAAACGAGGACGTGAACGACCATGACCGATGAGACCGAGTACCGCATCGAGCACGACACGATGGGCGAGGTGCGCGTTCCGAAGGACGCGCTCTACGCCGCGCAGACCCAGCGAGCGGTGGAGAACTTCCCCATCTCCGGGTCGGGCCTCGAATCGACGCAGATCGCGGCGCTGGCGCGCATCAAGAAGGCTGCCGCACTCGCCAACAAGGAGCTCGGCACCCTCGACGGCGCGATCGCCGACGCCATCGCCTGGGCTGCTGACGAGGTCGTCAGCGGGGCGTACGACGAGCACTTCCCCGTCGACACCTACCAGACCGGCTCGGGCACGTCGTCGAACATGAACATGAACGAGGTCCTCGCGACGCTCGCGACGCGCAAGCTCGGCGGCCCCGTGCACCCCAACGACCACGTCAACGCCTCGCAGTCGTCGAATGACGTCTTCCCGACGTCGGTGCACATCGCGGTGACGCAGGCCCTCATCGACGACCTCATCCCCGCCCTGGACCACCTCGCTGTGGCGCTCGAGGAGAAGGCCGAGGAGTGGAAGAGCGTCGTCAAGAGCGGACGCACCCACCTGATGGACGCCACCCCGGTGACCCTCGGTCAGGAGTTCGGCGGCTACGCCCGGCAGATGCGCCTCGGCATCGAGCGCGTCCAGTCCGTCCTCCCCCGCGTCGGGGAGGTCCCCCTCGGCGGCACCGCCGTCGGCACGGGCATCAACACGCCGCTCGGCTTCCCGCAGAAGGTCATCGAGCTGCTCGCGGCGGAGACGGAACTGCCCATCACCGAGGCGAAAGACCACTTCGAGGCTCAGGCGAACCGCGACGGCCTCGTCGAGGCTTCCGGAGCCCTCCGCACCATCGCCGTGTCGCTCACCAAGATCAACAACGACATCCGCTGGATGGGCTCGGGCCCCAACACGGGTCTCGGCGAGCTGCACATCCCCGACCTTCAGCCCGGCTCCTCGATCATGCCGGGCAAGGTGAACCCGGTCGTCCCCGAGGCCACCCTCATGGTCGCGGCCCGCGTCATCGGCAACGATGCGACGGTCGCCTGGGCCGGGGCATCCGGTTCCTTCGAGCTGAACGTCGCGATCCCCGTCATGGGCACGGCGCTGCTCGAGTCGATCCGTCTGCTCTCCAACGCGATGCGCGTCCTCGCGGACAAGACCGTGTCCGGTCTCGAGGCGAACGTGGAGCGCGCAGCCGCGTACGCCGGTATGTCGCCGTCGATCGTGACGCCGCTCAACAAGCTCATCGGGTACGAAGCCGCCGCGAAGATCGCGAAGCATTCGGTCGCCAAGGGCATCACCGTCCGCGACGCCGTCATCGACCTCGGGTACGTCGAGCGGGGCGAGCTCACCGAGCAGCAGCTCGATGAGAAGCTCGATCTCCTCTCGATGACGCACCCGGGTTGATAATCGGAGCGTGAACAGCGCCGCCGCACCACCGCGACGGGGCACGCCGGGGCTCGGGATATTTCTCGCCGTCGCCGCAGCGGGCCTCGTCGGCGTGGGTGCGGCGGCGTTCGTCGTGGTTCTGCTCGTCGCACCGGCGGCGGCGGGCTGGACAGCGCTGGCGTGGATCGTCGCGGCTGTGCCGGCGCTCGCGGGGATCGGCGTCGTGGGCTGGGCCGTGTTGGAGCGACGGAGTCTCGCTGCGGCGACGACGACCGACTCCGTCGAGGGTGCCTTCGAGACCCAGCAGCGGCTGCTCGACGACGTCCGGCATGAACTGAAGACGCCGATCACCATCGTCCGAGGTCACCTGGAGATGATGGATGCCGCCGACTCCGCCGACGTCGAGGCGATCCGCGCCCTCGGGATCGCGGAGCTCGATCGGATGACGCGGTTGATCGGCGACATCGACGTCCTCGCAGCGGTCGAAGGCGGACGGCTCTCCCGTGGAGACGTGGACCTCGCGGCGCTCACGCAACGGGTCTTCGAGATGGTGGGCGTGATCGGAGATCACGCCTGGCAGGTCGAGCAGTCGGCCGACGCCGTGGTCCGTGCGGACGGGGATCGCCTCCTCCAGGCGTGGGTGGCGCTTGCGGACAACGCCGCGAAGTATTCGCCGGCGGGGACGGCGATCGAGATCGGAAGCGCGGTCAATGCGGCCGGTGCCCAACTCTGGGTCCGCGATCACGGCCCCGGCATCCCTCCCGCCGTCCGCCACCGGATCTTCCGCCGCTTCGACCGTGGCGCCGGCAAGCGCCACATCGGCGGCTCCGGTCTCGGACTCGCGATCGTCGATGCCATCGCCAAAGCGCATGGCGGTCACTGCACCGTGGCGGACACGCCGGGCGGCGGTGCTACGTTCACCCTGGAGATACCTATCGGCACGCGGGGGGCGCTGCCGTCCCCGATCCGCGCCGGCGACGTGCTGCTGCAGCGAGAGGCCACCGAATGACACGCATCCTGATCGTCGACGACGAACCGCACATCGTCTCGCTCGTCTCGCGCGCGGTCCACGCCGAGGGCTACGAAGCAGTGGGTGTCGACGACGGCCCGGACGCGCTCGAGGTCGCCCTCGCCGGCGACATCGACCTGATCGTGCTCGACGTCGGTCTGCCGACGATGGACGGCTTCGATGTCCTTCGTCAGCTCCGCGGGGCAGGTCAGACGACGCCCGTCATCATGCTCACGGCGCGCAGCGGAACCCACGACACGATCGAAGGACTGGATGCCGGGGCGAGCGACTACGTGCCGAAGCCGTTCGCAGTGGCGGAGCTCATGGCGCGCGTGCGATCACGCTTGCGCGACAGTGCCGCGAACGCTCCCACGTCTCTCACTCGGGGCGATGTGACCCTCGACATCCTGGCGCGTCGAGCGACTGTGGCCGGTCGAGAGGTGGAGCTCTCGAGCCGCGAGTTCGCATTGGCTGAGCAATTCGTCCGGAATGCGGGCGACGTGCTCACCCGCGAGGTGCTCCTGAGCCGCGTGTGGGGATTGGACTTCGACCCGGGATCCAACGTCGTGGACGTCTACGTCCGGTATCTGAGGGCCAAGCTCGGCGCGGACCACATCGTGACCGTGCGCGGCGAAGGCTACCTCTGGGAATGACCCGGTGATGCGGGACACCCTCGGCCGTGCGGCCGGGGGTGTCCCGCATCGGAGACCGTTTCAGCTGAGTTCACCGGCCTCCAGCAGGTCTGTCACGAGCGCCGCGATCGCCGAACGCTCGGACCGCACGAGCGTCACATGGCCGAACAGATCGTGTCCCTTGAGGGTTTCGATGACGGACGCGATGCCGTCATGGCGCCCGACCCGTAGGTTGTCGCGCTGACCGACGTCGTGGGTCAGGACGACACGGGAGTTCTGCCCGATGCGGCTCAGGACCGTGAGGAGGACATTCCGCTCGAGCGACTGGGCCTCGTCCACGATGACGAACGCATCGTGGAGGGAACGCCCGCGGATGTGGGTGAGCGGCATGACCTCGAGCATGCCGCGCGCCACGACCTCCTCCAGGACGTTGCCCGTCACCACCGAACCGAGGGTGTCGAAAACCGCCTGACCCCACGGGTTCATCTTCTCCTGCTGATCCCCCGGGAGGTAGCCGAGCTCCTGACCACCGACGGCGAACAAGGGGCGGAAGACGATGATCTTCTTCTGCTGCTGGTGCTCGAGTACCGACTGGAGCCCCGCGCAGAGTGCGAGGGCCGATTTTCCCGTGCCCGCGCGCCCACCGAGGGACACGATCCCGACCTCGGGGTCGAGCAGCAGATCGATGGCGATGCGCTGCTCGGCCGACCGGCCGTGGAGACCGAAGACGTCGCGGTCGCCGCGGACGAGCTTGTACGACCCGTCGCCGGTGACACGGCCGAGCGCCGACCCGCGCTCCGAATGGATGACGAGACCCGTGTTGATCGGGAGGCCGCGCACGTCCTCGCTGACGCCGACCTCGCTGTCGTAGAGGTCGCTGACCTCGTCGCCGGACAGGTCGATCGATGCGATCCCCGTCCATCCCGAGTCGACGGCCTGCTCGGCGAGGTACTCCTCGGCGTGCAGGCCGAGGGAGGCGGCCTTCACGCGCATCGGCAGGTCCTTCGAGACGACCGTGACGGCCTGACCGTCCTGGCTCAGGTGCATCGCGACGGACAGGATGCGGGTGTCGTTGTCACCGAGTCGCATCCCCGCCGGCAGCACGGTCGGGTCGGTGTTCGTCAGCTCGACACGCAGGGTGCCGTCGGCGCCGACGGGGACCGGGAAGTCCAGCCGGCCGTGCTCGACGCGCAGTTCATCGAGGTGGCGCAGGGCCTGACGGGCGAAGTAACCGATCTCGGGGTCGTGACGCTTGCGCTCCAGTTCCGTGATGACGACGACCGGCAGCACGACGGAATGCTCGGCGAACCGGAACAGCGCGCGCGGATCGCTCAGAAGGACGGAGGTGTCCAGCACGTACGTGCGGAGTTCCTGGTCCTGAGCCGCCTCCCCGGACTCGTGCTGGTGACGCTGCTTCTCAGGTGCTCGTGTGGCCACAACCCACTCCCGCCCCGGGTGGGAACCCACCCGGCAGTCACGAGTCGACCAGGGGTCACGAGTCGTGAGAGGCCGACTCGAACAGGCGCTTTGCCCGTTGGGATGAACCTAGGGTCGCCCGGCGACACTGCACGGTCGCGACACGCCGCCGGATGTGTCCGACGCGTGAACTCTCCGCGTCAGCACGGGAGCAGACCCCTCATCCGCCGAAACGTCGGTCCCGGTCGCCGAAGTCTCGGATCGCGCGGAGGAAATCCACCTCGCGGAGGTCGGGCCCGAGGGCTTCGACGAAGTAGAACTCGCTGTGCGCCGACTGCCACAACAGGAAGTCGCTCAAGCGCTGCTCCCCCGAGGTCCGGATTACGAGGTCGGGATCCGGCTGCCCGCCCGTGTAGAGGTGCTCGCCGATCTGCTCGGGAGTGAGACTCTCCGCGAGCTCGGTCAGCGACCCGCCCTTCTCGTTGTGCTTCGCGATGATGCTGCGAACCGCGTCGACGATCTCACCTCGGCCGCCGTAGCCGACCGCGAGGTTGACGTGGAGACCCGTGTTCTCGCGCGTCCGCTCCTCTGCGGTCCGAAGCCCCGCAGCGAGGTCGGGCGGCAGGATCTCGGCGCGGCCGACGTGCTGAACCCGCCAGCCGGGTTCCTGCGAGAGGGTCTCGGCGAGATCGGCGATGATCTCGATGAGGTCGGTGAGTTCCTGCGAATCGCGCTTGACGAGGTTGTCGGTGGACAGCAGGTAGAGCGACACGACCTGAATGCCGAGCTCGTCGCACCACCGCAGGAACTCGTGCATCTTCGCGGCGCCCGCGCGGTGGCCGTGGGAGACCGTCGTGAACCCGAGCTGCCTCGCCCACCGGCGATTGCCGTCGATCATCATCGCCACGTGATGCGGTACCGTCCCCGCCTCGATCTCCCGTCGGAGCCTCGAGCTGTACAGGCGGTAGAGCAGCCCGCGGCCTTGAGTCGAGGATGCGCGGGTCACAGGGATACGCTACTCCGACCGCGCGCGGGGAGCGGGATGAGGCCGTATTCAGCGCTCGGTATGGCGGCGCGCGTAGGCTCGGGAACGTGACCCGACACCTTTCCGACGACGGGGCCGAGATGCCCCAACTGCCCCTCCTCGAAGCGGCAGCAGTCGACGATCAGGTCGAGCTGCGTCCGACGTGGCGCGGGTGGATCCATGCCGGAACGTTCCCCGTGGCCGTCGCCGCAGGGATCGTGCTGATCACTCTGGCGCAGGGCGCTCCCGCCAAGTGGGCCGCTGCCGTGTTCATGGCGACGTCACTGCTGCTGTTCGGCAACTCCGCGCTGTATCACCGCTTCGATTGGGGCCCGCGGACCAAGATCGTCCTCAAGCGCATCGACCACGCCAACATCCTGCTGCTCATCGCCGGGACCTACACGCCGATCGCCACGCTGGCGCTCACTCCCCCTCAGGGGACCTTGCTGCTGGTCCTGGTGTGGTCGGGCGCCCTGCTCGGCATCCTCTTCCGCGTCTTCTGGATCAACGCGCCGCGCTGGCTCTACGTCGCCCTGTACCTGCTCCTCGGCTGGGCCGCCGTGATGTACCTCGGCGATCTGCTGCGGGCGAGCATGGCCATGATGGTGCTCGTGATCGCCGGTGGTCTGCTGTACACGGGCGGCGCGATCGTCTACGCCCTCAAGCGCCCGAACCCGTGGCCGGGGCATTTCGGCTTCCACGAGATCTTCCACGTCTGCACGGTCCTGGCGTTCCTGTGCCACTGGGCCGCGTGTCTGCTGATCTCGCTCTCTCCGCTCAGCCCCTCGTTGGGCCTTCCGGGTTGACGTCGCTCTGACGGCTCGTGCCGTCGTCCCCACCGTCGTCGTCCGCGGATCGATCGCCCCGGGCGGCCGCCTCCTCGGCATCGAGCATCTCGTTGACGTCCGTCCGGTACTGCGCGCGACGGATGCGGCGCAACATGTCGATCGCGAGGAGGACGATCACGATCGCCACGACGGCGATCGCGATGAAGCCGGCGACGCCGGGCGTCACCGACTCAGCCGGCGGTCCCGTGGGTGTGGGGGACGGTCCCGTCGGGGTGGGTGACGGGATGGCGGCGAGCCATCGCAGATCCGGCATGTGACCTCATTCCTCAGCCAGAGCGAATAGCCTGGGATCCCAGCCTAGAACGGATGCCGCATGACCCTGACCGACGTCGATCGAAAGCTCGCGGAGCGGTACGGACGCACGCGGTCGACGGCGTCGCGACGCATGACCTGGGTGATCGTGGGGCTCATCGCCGTGGCTGCCACCGGGCTGCTGGGGTGGTCGACCGTGTCGAATGCGATCGACTCGGTCGACGCCGACTCGACCGGCTTCTCCGTCGTGGACCAGCACACCGTCGAGGTCCGCTTCCAGGTATCCATGCGGCCCGATACGAAGGTCGCGTGCGCGCTCGAGGCTCAGGATCCGGATCACGGGATCGTCGGCTTCAAGGTCGTCGAGTTGGCGTCCTCGGACGACCACACCCGCAGCCTCACGGAGCGGATCCCGACGACCGCCGAGGCGACGACCGGTTTTGTCCGCTCCTGCTGGATCCTCTAAGCTGAGGGTTCTCGCGCCCCGGTGACTTGCCGGGGCGTTTGGCTTACCCTCGACCGCACCGGGAGATCACGTGTCCGAGACGTTCCTGACCCAGGAGGCCTACGACCGCCTCGCCGCCGAGCTCGAAGAGCTCTCGACGACGGGCCGCGAGGAGATCGCCAAGCGCATCGAAGCCGCGCGCGAGGAGGGCGACCTCAAGGAGAACGGCGGCTACCACGCGGCGAAGGACGAGCAGGGCAAGCAGGAAGCACGCATTCGCACTCTTCAGCAGCTCCTGAAGGACGCCAAGGTCGGCATCGCGCCCGAGTCCGACGGCACGGTCCAGTCGGGCACAGTCGTCACCGCCGTCGTCGCCGGCGGCGAAGAGGTCTTCCTGCTCGGCAACCGCGAGATCGGTGCCAACAGCGAACTCGACGTCTACAGCGAAGCGTCCCCCCTCGGCGAGGCCATCATGGGCCTGCGCGAGGGTGAGAAGACGAGCTACACCGCGCCCAACGGCAAGGAGATCTCCGTCGAGATCGTCAAGGTGGAGACCTACTCGGGTCAATGACGAGCCGGCGCCGGCTCGCTCAGTTGGGGACGACCGTCGGAGCGTAGCCGGCGTCCTGCAGAATCGCGAGAACCTGAGCACGGTGCTCCTCGCCGCGTGTCTCGACGCTCAGTTGCAGGATCACCTCGCTGATCTGCAGCCCCTGACCGTGCCTCGTGTGCAGGACCTCGATGACGTTCGCTCCCACCACCGACAGGAGCTCGGACACACGGGCGAGCTGTCCCGGACGGTCGGGCAACGGCACCTGGATGGTCATGTAGCGACCGGATGCCGCGAGCCCGTGCGCGACGACGCGCTGCAGCAGCAGCGGGTCGATGTTGCCGCCCGAGAGGATCGCTGCGGTGGGACCCGACGCGACGATCTTGCCGGTGAGGATCGCGGCGACGCCGACGGCACCGGCGGGTTCGACGACCTGCTTCGCCCGTTCGATGAGGACGAGGATGGCGCGTGCGATGTCATCGTCGGTCACCGTGACGACCTCGTCGACGAGGTCCCGGATGATGTCGAACGGGATCGTGCCCGGACGTTTGACGGCGATCCCGTCGGCGATCGTCGGCGACACGTGCTCGGCATCGATGGGGCGACCCGCGACGAGGGAGCCCGGATACCCGGCGGAGTTCGCGGCCTGCACGCCGATCACGCGGATCGTGCGTCCCTCCGCGGCGGCGCGGGCCTTGACGGCCGCGGCCACGCCGGCAGCGAGGCCTCCCCCGCCGATCCCGACGACGACGGTCTCGAGGCCGGGGATCTCGTCCATCAGCTCCAGCCCGAGTGTGCCCTGGCCGATGATGATGTCGTGGTTGTCGTAGGGCGGGATGAAGACCGCCCCCGTGCGCTCGGCGAACTCCTGTGCGAGCCGGAGCGGGGTCTCGACGGTCGCGCCCTCGAGGATCACATCGGCGCCGTATCCTCGCGTCGCGAGGAGCTTGGGAACCGGCACACCGAGCGGCATGAAGATCGTCGCGGGGATGCCGAGGGTCTGTGCGCCGAGCGCGACGCCCTGCGCGTGGTTGCCGGCCGACGCGGCTACGACGCCGCGTGAGCGCTCCTCCTCCGTCAAGCGGGACAGGCGGTACGTCGCGCCTCGGATCTTGAACGAGCCCGTGCGCTGGAGGTTCTCCAGTTTCAGGTGGACCGGCGCACCGAGGACACCCGAGAGGAACTCCGAGTCCTCCACGGGTGTTCGCGATACGACGCCGGCGAGCTCCGTGGCCGCGGTCTCGAACTCCGCCAGGGTCGGGGCGGCGATGCCCGTCTGTTCGCTCACGCGGTCGTCCTCCTGCTTCGCGGCACGGTGCTCCAGATGAGGTCGTCGGGTCCGGGATCCACGGGGCGCTCCCATCCTCTCCTCGAGAGGTAGAGCCACACGACATTGACGAACGCCGCCAGCGGGACGGCGAACACAGCGCCCGCGATACCCGCCACCATCGCACCACCCGCGACGGCGAGGACGACGGCGAGCGGATGCACCTTCACCGCCGCACCCATGAGGAGCGGCTGGAGGATGTGGCCCTCGACCTGCTGAACGCCCAGAACGATCACCAGCATCCAGAGCGCGATCCACGGTCCGTTGTACACGAGGGCGAGGAAGACGGCGAGAGCGCCCGTCAGCACGGCCCCAACGAAGGGGACGAAGGCGCCGAGGAAGACGAGGACGCCGATGGGCGCGGCGAGGGGGACGCCCAGGAGCGCCGCCCCGACCCCGATGCCGATCGCATCGATCGTGGCGACGAGCAGCTGCGTCCGGGCGTAGGTGATGACCGTGCGCCATCCCGCCCGCCCCGCGCCGTCGACCGCGGCCCGGGCACGGGTCGGGAACAGCCGCACCACCCAGCGCCAGATGCCCGCGCCGTCGGCGAGGACGCAGATGAGGATGAACAGGGTCAGCAGGATGCCGGTGCCCACGTGTCCGAGGGTCGACCCGATCGCGAGCGCGCCGGACCACAGCAGCTGCGCTTGTTCCTGGATCATGCCGAACCCCTGGCGGACGGCGTCGTCGATCTGGCCGCCCGTCAGGTGCAGCGGACCCTCGATGAGGAAGTCGCGGAACTCGCCGATGCCGGCGACGGTACGATCCCGAACGGATGCCGCGTCGCGCGTGATCTGCCAGATCGCCACCCAGAGCAGTCCCGCGATGACCGAGATGGTCAGGAGCAGGGTGATGATGAGCGACAGCCACCGCGGCAGGCGCCGCAGAAGGAGGGAGAAGAGCGGCCAGACGAGAGCCGTCACCAGGATCGCCGCGAGCAGCGGGATGATCAGGAGCCGCAGCTGGATCACGATCCACACGAGAACGGCGACCGCCGCCGCCAGGACGAGGAAACGCCAGGCGTAGGCGGTCGCGATCTTCAGGCCGCGCGGAACCGTGCCCGAGACGTCGGTGGAGACTGTCCGGGCGCGGAGAGAATCGAAGAACCCGCTCCGGGGCTTGTCGTCGGTACCGCTCACTGGCCCATCCTAGAACTCGGCTCCCGGAGGGGGCGTCCGCCCGGCTGGTCGCGGGTCAGAACTGGATCCGCGGGGGTTCGGCGATCGCTGCACCGTCCACGACCTCGAAGAACTCCCGCTCCCCGAATCCGAGTCGCCGCGCGAAGAGGTTGTTGGGGAACACCTTGATCTTCGTGTTCAGCTCCCGCACCCCGCCGTTGTAGAACCGTCGTGAAGCCTGGATCTTGTCCTCGGTGTCGACCACAGCCTGCTGCAACTGGAGGAAGTTCTGGCTCGCCTGCAGCTGCGGATACGCCTCGGCGACGGCGAACAGCGACTTCAGCGCTTGCTGCATGTGGCCTTCTGCGACGCCCGCATCAGCGGGCGTCGACGCGGTGAGCGTCTCGGCGCGGGCGTGCGTGACGTTCTCGAAGACCGCCTTCTCATGGGCGGCGTAGCCCTTGACCGTCTCGATGAGGTTCGGCAGGAGGTCGGCGCGACGCTTGAGCTGCACGGTGATGTCGCTCCACGCCTCATCCACGCGCACCGCCAGGGCGACGAGGGAGTTGTACGTGGCCCAGAGGTAGACGCCGACGATGACGATGAGGGCGAGGACCACCAGGACCGGGATGAGGTATTCCATGGATCTCCGATCGATAACCTCCTCATCCTAACGACGCGGATGCCGCGTGTGCGGCCCGAGGACGCCTCTTCCCAGACGTTGCACACGCGGCGCGACTTGTAGGGTCGCTGTGTGACGGGTCTGCGCACGCATCGTTCTCTCCGGCTCGCCCTGGTCGGGATCGTGGTGGCGATCGCGGCATCCGTCCTCATCCAGCTCGCCCACGACGGCTGGGTTCCGCTCCCGTCCATCAGCGACTACTTCTACTCCCCCGCCCGCGGCGTCTTCGTCGGCGGGCTGACGGCGGCCTCGGTGTCACTGTTCGCGCTCTCCGGGCGCGACGCGGAGTCCATCCTGCTCGACGTCGCCGCCGTGTTCGCGCCCCTCATCGCGATCATCCCGACCGGCTACCGGGGCAGACCGTTCGTGCCGGACGACGTCCTCCCGACGGTCCGAAACGGGGTGGCCGTCTACCTCGTGATGGTCGCGGCCCTCGTCCTGCTCGCCGTCATCCTCGCAATCCGTGGCGAGGTGGCGTGGCGCCGGGTCGTGATCGTCGGGAGCACCGCGGGCCTCGCGTCCGCCGCACTCGGGGTGCTCGCCTTCGCCCCGGGGGTGTCGGAGTCGTTCCCCTTCGCCGGCCGCGTGAACCTCCACCTCGTGGCGACCGTCTGCTTCTTCGCGATGTTCGCGGCCATTCCCCTGGTGACCGTGTTCGGCCGGACCGAGCGCGCGGAGGCCGTCTACCGCCGCATCTATCTCGCCGTCTCGATCGTCATCGTGGTCGCCCTCGTCCTGACGGTCGTCGCGGCGATCATCCACCCCGAGGGAGACGGCGTGCTCATCGGCGAGACCGTCGCGCTCGTGACGTTCGCCGTGTTCTGGACGACGCAGACGATCGAGCGGTGGCGGGATGCCGATCCGCCCAGCATCATCGCGGCGTGAGTCCGTACCCCCACTGGGACTCGAACCCAGACTGAAGCGATTTTAAGTCGCCTGCCTCTGCCATTGGGCTATGGGGGCCCGCGGCCAGGGTATCCCGACAGGCCGGTCACGCAGAGCGACCCCCGGTCCGGCGGATGCCGTCGCGGGGGTCGCTCGATGCGATGAGATCAGCTCGCGGCGACCTTGCCGGTCTTCTCCGCGGCGACCGACTTCGGGTCGATCGGGGGGGTCTCCGGAGCGGCCGGACGCGGGCGCGCCGCGAACTCCTCGAAGACCTGGCGCGGGTTCTGCAGCGTCTCGGTCGACACGTTGTCGCGGCCGAGCCAGAAGTTCTGCCACCAGTCCCCCACGACCCGGAACTTGCGCTCGAAGGTCGGCATCGCGAGACCGTGGTACCCACGGTGCGCGACCCAGGCGACGAAGCCCTTGAGGGCGATCTTCCCTGACTGGAACACGCCGTTGTACAGGCCGAGACCGGCCACGGCGCCGAGGTTCTTGTGGAAGTACTCCTTGGGCTCCTCACCGCGAAGCACAGCCACGACGTTCTTCGCGAGCAGCTTGCCCTGGCGGACGGCGTGCTGGGCGTTCGGGACGCAGAACCCACCGACGCCGCCGCCGGAGAGGTCGGGGACGGCGGCCACATCACCGGCGGTCCAGGCACCCTCGACGAACTCCTCCGGGGATCCGACGCGGAGGTCGGCGCGGGCGCGCAGACGACCGCGCTCCTCGACGGGGAGGTCGCCGCCGCGCACGACAGTCGGGTTCGCCATGACGCCGGCGGTCCAGATGATCAGGTCGGTCGGGATGACCTGGCCCGTGGACAGCTCGACCTTGCCGTCGACGGCACCCTTGACCTGCGTGTCGAGGTGGACGTTCGCGCCTCGCTTGGCGAGGTCCTTGAGGACCCACTCGCTCGTCTTCAGCGACACCTCCGGCATGATCCGGCCCATGGCCTCGATCAAGTGGAAGTGCGTCTCGTCGAACGAGATGTTGGGGTAGTCCTTCAGCAGCGCGCTCGCGAAGGCGCGTGTCTCGGCGAGCACCTCGATGCCCGCGAAGCCGCCGCCGACGACGACGACCGTCAGGAGGCGCTCGCGCTCGGGTCCAGGGGGCAGGGTCGCCGCACGGTCGAAGTTGGTGAGGATGCGGTCGCGGATGGCGACGGCCTCTTCGATCGTCTTGAGGCCGATCGCATTCTCGGCGATGCCCGGGATCGGGAAGGTTCGCGACACGGCACCGGCGGTGACGACGATCTGGTCGTACTGCTCCTGCCAGGGCTCACCCAGTTCCGGAGTGATCGTCGCGGTCTTGTTGGCGTGGTCGATCCCGGTGACCTTGGCGATCACGACTCGGGTGCGCTTCAAGTGACGGCGGAGCCCGACCACGACATGGCGGGGCTCGATCTCGCCGGCCGCGACCTCGGGGAGGAAAGGCTGGTACGTCATGTAGGGAAGCGGGTCGACGATGGTGACCTCGGCCTCGCCCTTGCGGAGGTGCTTCTCGAGCTTCCACGCCGTGTAGAAACCGGCGTAGCCGCCTCCGACGACCAGGATCTTGGGCACAGTGGTAGTCACAGTCGGAAGAACTCCTTGATTCAACGGCTCGGCGGTCGCGGGGTGCGCGCCGATCGGATGCGCCGGGCAGCAGCGGTGACCCCGAGCACGACCAGTATAGTCCCCAGGCTGAGCGCGACGAGCGGAACCGTACCGTAGCGCAGTGAATCGCTGCTGGGCAGAAGCGGGGAGACCGCCCGGCTGGGAGGCTCGGCATCGGGGAGCGGCGCCACGGTGAACGGCGCCGGAGTGGGACTGGGCGCCGGCGTCGACTCGGCGCGGCGGTACAGGCGGATCCACTCGCGGAGGTCGCCCATGGGGTTCGCGGACACCGCCGTGACGGGCGCTGAGACCGCTTTCGCCGCGTTGATCAGTCCGTACCCGTAGATCGCGTTCGGAACCTTCTTCTCGCGATCCGACGGCGTCGCGGTACGGATGATTCGGTTGATCACGTTCGCCGCGTCGAGGTCGGGGTGAGCCGACCGGACGAGAGCGGCGACACCGGCGACGATGGGCGCGGCGCCGCTCGTGCCGTCCCAGATCACGAGGTCGCCGTTGGGAGAGACGCCCAGGAGTTCCTCGCTGGGCGCGGACACGCCGATCGTGATGCCCTGCGTCGATGCGGTGCTGCTGGCGCGACCCGCCTTGTCGACACCGCCCACGGTGAGCACGCCCGGGATCGTCGCGGGAGCACCCACCTCCTCCGTGCCGCTCTCACGATTGCCGGCCGCGACGACGACGACGACGTCGTGGTCGAACGCGTACAGGAACGCGTCGTCCCAGGACCGATCCCAATCGAGCGTGTTGGTCGTGAAGGAGAGGTTGATGACGTCGGCGCCGTGGTCGACAGCCCAGCGGATCGCCTCGGCGACCTGATCGGCGAAGGGAACGCTCGCGTTGTCGCCGAATCCGATCGACAGGGAGAGGAGGTCGGCTTCGGGCGCGACCCCGATCATGCCCTTGTCCGCCGCCGTGCCCCGGCCGGCGGCGAGCGACGCGACCCAACTGCCGTGGTTGCGATCCTGTTCGCCCACGGGCGTGCGACCATCCGCCTTCCCGATCCCCGAGAAGTCCGCGCCGCCGACGACAGCGCCGTCCAGCTCCTTCGGGCCGCGGGCGATCCCGGTGTCGATGACGGCGATCGTCGTCCCTGCACCCTTCGTCGTCTTCCAAGCGTCGGAGATCCCGTACTCCTTCAGCCAGTACTCCATGTTGCGGACCGGATCGACCGGCGGAGTCGGCGAGGGTGAAGGCGCACCCGCCGTGAGGGCGGCCGTCACAGCCACGAGTGCGGCGGCGAGAGCGACGCGGACTGCCCTCATCCGGTCGTCCTCGGCGTCGCGCAGGTGCAGCGCGCCGGAGACCATGCTCCCCGGGCGAGAGCGATGTCGCCGATGGGGTTCACCCCCGGGCCGGCCGCCAACGCGTGAGCGGCGAGGGCGTGCAGACACTTCACGCGGGTCGGCATCCCCCCGGCGGACACGCCGGCGATCTCGGGAACCGTGCCGTGGACCTCGCGATCGGCGAGGTAGGCGGTGTGCGCGGCGGAGTAGGCCGCAGCGAGCGCCTCATCCTCGGCGAGCTCGTCGTTCAGCTCACGCATGACCTGTGTGGCTTCGAGTGCCGACATCGCGGCGGTCGCCCCGGGATGGGTCAGGTAGTAGAACGTCGGGAAGGGTGTGCCGTCGGGCAGACGCGGTTCGGTGGCCACGACCGTCGGATTGCCGCACGCGCACCGGGCCGCGATCCCGAGGACGCCGCGCATGGGGCGTCCCAGCTGCTCACGCATGATGTCGTGGTCAGCTGCGGATGCGGGCGAGAGTGTCGGATGGGGCACCGCTCAAGGGTACCCGGCGGCGCACGCGGGGGCTGGGCGTCAGCCCGGCGCGACGGTCTTGGCGAGACCGGCCTCGGTGACCGAGCGGAGGAACTGCGTCATCCAGTCGTGCCGGGTCTCCTGGACGCTTCCGCTGACCGGGCGCTGCTCCGGTTCGATGACGTCGGCCGGCAGATCGTCGGCGACGAGGTAGACGACCTCGCCCGGGCGACGGTAGTACAGACGCTCCCGCGCCTGGGCGACGATGTAGGACTCGTCCCGCCAGCGCTCGCGCTCGGCAGTCAGCTCCGTGATCTCGTCCTGCGTGGCTTTCACGTCGTGCTGCAGTGCTGCGATCTGCTGTCGCTGATCGACGTAGGTCCCGATCGTGGGGACGAGGACCAGGGATGCCAGGACGACGAGGCCGAGCATGATGCCCATGAAGCCCGACATACGGATGCCGCCGACCCAGTCGCGCACGTCCACGCGGCGCTTCGTCACCCCGTAACCGTTCGCGCGTCGGTGCCGGGGAATGCGAGAAGGGGGAGCCGATGGTCTGTCCATGGCTCCCCCTTCTCGTCGATGTCGGTGCGGTGCGCTCGCGGCTCAGGCGGTGAAGCGCGGGAACGCGGCGGCGCCGATGAACTCCGCTGCCTCGCCCAGGTCTTCCTCGATGCGCAGAAGCTGATTGTACTTCGCGACGCGCTCGCTCCGAGCGGGCGCGCCCGACTTGATCTGACCCGAGTTCACCGCGACGGCGAGGTCGGCGATGGTGGTGTCCTCGGTCTCACCGGAGCGGTGCGAGAGCATGGTGGTGTACCCCGCGCGGTGCGCGACGTCGATGGCGTCGAGCGTCTCGCTGAGCGTGCCGATCTGGTTCACCTTGACGAGGAGCGAGTTCGCGGCCCCCCGCTTGATGCCGTCGGCGAGACGCTGCGGGTTGGTGACGAACAGGTCGTCGCCGACCAGCTGCACCTTGCTGCCGAGGCGCTCGGTCAGAGCGGTCCAGTTCTCCCAGTCGTCCTCGGCCAGCGCGTCCTCGATCGTGACGATCGGGAACGAGTCGACGAGATCGGCGTAGTAGTCGACGAGCTGCTCGGCGGACCAGTCCTTGTTCTCGAGGCGGTAGACGCCGTCGGAGAAGAACTCGGTGGCGGCGACGTCGAGGCCGAGGGCGATCTCGCGACCGGGGGTGAAGCCGGCCTTCTCGATCGCCTTGACGAGGAAGTCGAGGCCCTCGCGGTTGCTGGGGAGGTCGGGGGCGAAGCCGCCCTCGTCACCCAGGCCCGTGGCGTAACCGGCGGCCTGCAGCTCCTTCTTCAGGACCTGGTAGACCTCGGCGCCCCAGCGCAGCGACTCGGAGAAGGTCTCGGCGCCGATGGGCGCGAGGAAGAACTCCTGCATGTCGATGCCGTTGTCCGCGTGCTCGCCGCCGTTGATGACGTTGAACAGCGGCACGGGCAGGACCCGCGCGTTGGGTCCGCCGAGGTAGCGGTACAGCGGCAGGTCGGCGCTGTCGGCGGCGGCCTTCGCGACGGCGAGCGAGACGCCGAGGATGGCGTTCGCGCCGGTGCGCGACTTGTTCTCGGTGCCGTCGGTCGCGATGAGGATCTCGTCGATGATGCGCTGCTCGCTGGCGTCGATGCCCTCGATGGCGGGTCCCAGCTCGTCGATGACGGCGTTCACGGCCTTGAGGACGCCCTTGCCGCCGTAACGGCCCTTGTCGCCGTCGCGGAGTTCGTACGCCTCGAAGGCGCCGGTGGACGCGCCGGAGGGGACGGCTGCGCGCTGGACGATGCCGTCGTCGAGCAGAACCTCCACCTCGACGGTCGGGTTGCCGCGCGAGTCCAGGATCTCGCGTGCGCCTACTGCCTCGATCAATGCCACGGGGGTTTCTCCTTGCTTGTGGAGGATGGAACGGGAGCGTCGTCGGTCCGCCATCGAGTCTAGTGAGGCGAGGGGTGCCGCACAGGACCGCGCGTTACACGAGGAGCGCGATCGCGAGACCGTCCCACCCCTTGCGATCGAGCGTCTGCAGCGCCGTCGCGTCGAATCGGGGGTCGTCGCGAAGCATCTCGAGCCCGGCGCGAACCCCGTCCACCTGGGGCCCGGCATCCGTCTCCACGACGTGACCGGAGCGCACGACGTTGTCGACGACGACGACGGTGCCCGGGCGGCCGAGCCGCGCCGCCCACTCGAGGTACACCGGGTTCGACTCCTTGTCGGCGTCGATGAAGACGAGGTCGAACGTATCGGAGCCCGCTAGGGAGGGGAGCACCTCCGCCGCCCGCCCCTCGCGGACCTCGACCCGGTCGGCGACGCCCGCGCGCTCGAGGTTCCGACGTGCGACGGCCGCGTTGTGCGGCTCCGCCTCGATCGTCACGACCCGCCCGTCGGCGGGCAGGGCACGGGCGAGCCAGATCGTCGAGTACGCGCCGAGCGTGCCGATCTCGAGCACTCGCCGAGCCCCCGCGAGCCGTGCCAGCAGGTGCAGGAGCTTGCCCGCCAACGGTGCCACCTCGATCTCCGGCATCCCCGCTTCGGCGAGCGACGCGATCGAGGCGAGGAGCGCCTCATCCTGGGCGACGAGAGTGTCGGTCAGGTAGGCGTCGACGCCGTTCCAGCGATCGGACACGGGATCGTGGGGCGCGGGATGGACCATGCCGCCACTCAATCGCGCCCGCGGTCGGGCGTCAACGCCGCGTAGGCGGTGAGGAGCCCGGCGGCGGTGGCCGCGTCGTCGACGGTGACGGTGAGCGTGCGTCCGTCGCGCCGGCGGACGAGGACGCCCTCGCCGCTGCGGAGGACGACTCCCTGACGCCCGCCGGAGGCCCAGCGGATGCCCCAGCCGCCGAACTCGCTCATGGGCGAGACCTCGACGACCTCGGCGGAGACGATGTCGGCGCTCGGGACGTGCACACGGGGCCACCCCGCCGCAGAGACGGCGGTCAATCCTTCCGGGTCGACGCGCACGTGGAAGCGGAGGGTGGTGGCGACGACCACGAACAGAACGATGACCACGAGCCCCGCGATGATCGCCGAGACGAGGTCGCCGAGGAAGAGAACGGGCACCACCGCGAGGCATCCGATCCCGAAGGCGATCCAGAGAACAACCGCGCCCGCTCGTGCGAGGGTGACGCCCTGCAACCAGACGACCCGCTCCCCCGCCCGCACCGGGACATCGGCCGCAGTGCCTCCCGGGGACGGTCGCCACGGCACGTGTGGCTGGACCGCCCACCCCAGGAGGCCCGCCGCCACCGCGGCGAGGAGGACCGCCGGGATGAGGAGGGCCGGGAGCGTCACGGCGGCATCCGTCCGATCGACCTGGATGCCGAGGGTCGCGACGCCGAGCGCCCCGACAAGCACGGCGACACCCGCGGCGACAGCACCCAGCAGGCGGTAGGCCGTGCCGTGGTCACCGCGGCGGAGTCCGCCGATGCTCGCGGCGAACAGCACGAGGGGCAGGCCGATCCCGATGAGCGCCGTTGCGAGGGGAACGGCCCACGCGGGAGCGAAGCCGTCGGGGGCTCCGCTCCACCCCCAGTGCGTCGCGACCGTGGCGGGGGTCCGTGTTGCGAGCAGGAGTTGCGCCGCGATCGCCGCGACGGTCGCGACGACGGGCATGGCGAGGGCGACGAGGGTGAATCGGCGGCGGACGATGGTCAGGGTGTCAGCGGTCACGAGCGGCCTCCTTGACGAGGGCGGACAGAGTATCGGGCGAGACGTTCAGGGACCGTGCCTTGTCGACCAGCGCCACGATCTCGGCCTGAAGACCGGCGAGCGCGGCACCGGCCGGCGTGACGACGGCCCCGCGACCGCGACGGAGGTCGACGAGGCCCTCGTCGCGGAGGTCCTGATAGGCGTGGAGCACGGTGTGCAGGTTCACCTGCAGCGCCTCCGCGACCTCGCGAGCGGAGGGCAGCCGCTCGCCGGCGGACAGTCGACCTCCGGTGATGTCGGCGCGGAGTGCGTCGGCGATCTGCGCGAACAGCGGCACCGTGCTTTGTGGATCGACGCGGATGAGCATGCACTAATTATAGCGCAACTATAACTAACAAAGTGTTCTCCGCTGTCGGGTACGCTCGCGCCCGTGTCCTCCCCCGGCCTGTCTCGGCGCCTCGGTCTCGGCGACGCCGTCGTCATCGGCCTCGGAGCGATGATCGGCGCCGGCGTGTTCGCCGCCTTCGCCCCCGCCGCCCAGGCGGCCGGCGCCGGGCTCCTCCTCGGCCTCGCACTCGCGGCCGTCGTCGCCTTCGGGAACGCGACGTCCACCGCCCAGCTCGCCGCCGTCCACCCCACCTCGGGCGGTGTCTACGCCTACGGGCGCGCCGAGCTCGGCCCCTGGTGGGGATTCTTCGCGGGCTGGGGCTTCGTCATCGGCAAGACCGCGAGCTGCGCTGCGATGGCGCTCACCTTCGCGGCGTACGTCGCGCCACCGGGATGGGGGCGTCCGATCGCGGCGCTCGCCGCCGTCGCGCTCGGAGCCGTGAACCTGTTCGGCATCACCCGCACCGCCCAGCTGGCCCGCGTCCTCGTCGCGATCGTCCTCGCTGCGCTCACCCTGGTCGCGGTTGCGGGACTCTCCCCCGCCGCGACCGCGACCGGTGGGAACCTCGACCTCGTCGCCACGGGTCCGCTCGGCATCCTCCAGGCAGCCGGCATCCTGTTCTTCGCCTTCGCGGGATACGCACGGATCGCGACCCTCGGCGAGGAGGTACGCGATCCGGCGCGCACCATCCCCCGGGCGATCGTCCTCGCCTTCGCCGCCGCGCTCCTCGTGTACGCCGTCATCGCCGTCGCCGCCCTCCACGTCCTGGGGCCCGGCGCGCTCGCCGCCTCGAGCGCACCTCTGGTCGACGTCGTCCGAGCAGCGGGCTGGGATGCCGCTGCCCCCCTCGTCCGGATCGGCGCCGCGGCGGCATCCCTCGGCGCCCTCCTCGCCCTCATCACGGGCATCGGTCGGACCTCGTTCGCGATGGCCCGGGAGGGCGACCTGCCGCGGATCCTGGCGAACGTGGACGCCCGCTGGCATGTGCCGCGCAACGCCGAGATCGCGGTCGTCGCCGTGGTCGTGGCGATCGTCGCCCTCGGCGACATCCGCGGGGCGATCGGGTTCTCGTCCTTCGGCGTCCTGCTCTACTACCTCGTCGCCAACATCGCCGCCTTCCGTCAGACGGGCGACGCCCGCCGCTATCCGCGCATTCTCCAGGTCGTCGGGGCGACCGGGTGCGTCGCGCTCGTGGTCACGCTGCCGTGGCCGTCGGTCCCCGTCGGGATCGGGGTCCTGCTGGTAGGGCTGGGTTATCGGATGCTGCGGCTTCGGCCTCGGCGCGCCTGAACGCATCGCGCACCACGGGAAGGAGCGCTTCGGCCGTCCGCCGGTACCCGAGCGCGCTCGGGTGGAAGCGATCGAGGCTGAACATGCCGTCGGGGTCGATGCGGAAGAACGGCCCGACGGCGCGCCGCAGCGACACGATCTCCGCACCTTCGGACCGGGCCCGCTCCGCCTGCGCGGCGGCGAGCTGCTGCGAGGCGCGCGATCCGATGCTGCGCAGCGGCTGCGGGACGGCACGAAGCGCTCCGAGGTCGGGGCACGTCCCCACGACGACCGCTGTACCCACGCGCCGCAACCGCCGGACCGCGTCGGCGAGATGCCCGGTCGCCACCGGGATCGGGACGCGGTGTGTGACGTCGTTTCCCCCGACGATGATCACCGCGACGTCGGCGCGGTAGTCCTTCGGCAGAGCGGCGAGCTGGCCCGCCAGGTCGGACGATTCCGCTCCCACGACGGCGCCCGTCTGCAGCCGCACCGGCCGGTCGAGCTCCCCCGCGAGCGCCTTCGCGAGCCGCCCCCCGAGGGTCTCCTTGCGGTGCTGGGCGCCGAGCCCCGCGGCGATCGAGTCCCCCAGCATCAGAAGGTCCACCGGCTCGCCGCCCAGCCCGGGCCGCCAGATGCGGTCCGCCATGGGCGGGGCCTCGCCGAGGGGCGTGCCGATCCGTCTCCGCGCGAGCGCCGCCTGCCGTGAGAGTCCGACGCGGATGCCGACGGCCAACGCGCCGACCACCGCACCGCTCGAGGCGAGGAGGGTCAATCCGAGAGGAGTCCGCGTCGTCCGTGCCACCCGGACAGCACACACCGGACGGGTGAACGGCGCCCGACGCGTCGGTATCGCGGAGGAGACGCGACGCGCCGGTGCAGGACGCAAGACCCGCTGCGGGCGAGGACTCAGACGCTCCCGGAGGAACGCAGCGAATCGACGGCGCCGGCGATCCGCTTCTCACGGGTTTCGGCCTTCTCGACCTCGACGACCGAGCGCACCATCTCCTTCCGGCGCGACGGCGCAAGGGCGTCGAAGGCGGCGCGGACCTGCGGCTCGGCATCCAGCGCGCGTCCCAGGTCCTCCGGAACCTCGACGGCGCGCTCGTCGCCGTCGAGGTCGATCTGCGCGTCGATCTCGTCGCCGATCTCGACGCCGAGCTCCGCACGCGCGGCCTTCGACATCCCGATGAGGTTGCGACCGCCCATGACGCTCAGCCGCAGACGTGCGCTCCGCCCGCCGATCGTGACGACGACCGCGGCGCGCTTGCCGCCGCCGAGGTCCTCGACCTGCTCATCGGTCAAATCGATCGCGGTGGCGGGCCCGTTCTTCGGCAGCACCGTGCGGACGTGGAGAGTCATGGCCGCACGCTAGCAGCGGGTCTCCGCCGTGTCACCCGAGGGGGCGCGTCTCGAGCGACGACGATGCCGCGCCCGCCGACACGGTCGCGAACGACGTGTACCCGTCCGCCGCCGAGCGCTCCAGCAGGCCCTTGAGGTTCTTCGTGCGTTGTTCGAGGCGGACGCGGGCGCCCTGCGAGACGAAGAACGCCTTGTGTGCCGCCAGTTCCGCGAGGGGGACGTCGCGGTCGGCGATGAGGACGACGGCGACGGATGCCGCATCCTCGGCCGCTCCCACGAGATCGACGATCCGCTCGAAGCCGATCGAGAACCCGACGGCGGGGACGTCCTGCCCGAGGAAGCGTCCGATCATGCCGTCGTAGCGACCACCACCGCCGAGCGAGTACGAGACCGACGGGTGCGCGAGCTCGTAGATCGTGCCGGTGTAGTAGCCCATGCCGCGCACGAGGAACGGGTCGAAGCGCAGCGGCACGTCGATCTCGCCGCGTGCGGCGGCGACCGCCTCGCCGATCCCGACCAGGTGCGCGACCACGTCATCAGGGACCCCGGCGGGCAGCGCCTTGCGAATCTGCGCCTCGCCGAACGGCAGGTACTCCCGGGTCTGCGGCCGGGTCAGGAACGCCTCCAGGTCGGCGACGGCGGACTCGTCGGCCCCCCGGTCGCGGAGCTCGGCGACGACGCCTTCGGGGCCCACCTTGTCGAGCTTGTCGATCGTGATGAGGACGCCCGCCCGGTCGGCATCGGCGAATCCGAAGACCGCGAGCATGGCATCGAGCGCGCGGCGGTCGTTGATCCGGATCGTGCCGCCGTCGAGTCCGAGCGCATCGAGGACGTCGAGACTCGCGGTGAGCAGCTCCACCTCGGCGCGCGGGGTGGCATCACCGATGATGTCGATGTCGCACTGCACGAACTGGCGGTAGCGACCCTTCTGCGGACGCTCGGCACGCCACACCGGCGCGATCTGGATCGCGCGGAACACCGACGGGAGCTGAGCCCGGTTGGTCGCGTAGAACCGCGCGAGCGGCACCGTCAGGTCGTAGCGCAGCCCGAGATCGGACAGTGCCGCCGGGTCGTCTGCGGCATCCCGGATCGCATCGGCGTCGAGACCTCGTCGCAGGACGTTGAACGCGAGCTTCTCGTTGTCGCCGCCGATCCCCGCGTGCAGCCGCTCGTAGTCCTCGACGACGGGCGTCTCGATCTCGTCGAAGCCGTGGGCGCGGTAGCGGTCACGGATGACGGCGAGCACGCGCTCGCGGCAGGCCTTGTCGGCGGGGAGAAAGTCGCGCATACCGCGCGGCGGGTTCACGGAGGGCACGGCCCCATTCTTCCAGACCGCGACGCGCGCTCAGGAGGACTCGGCCGCGCGAACCTCATCGGCGAGCGCGCGCAGTCGCTGCCGCAGGGCTCGCTCGGCGTCCCACCCCTCCGAACGGGCGAGGGCGACGAGGGCGAGGAGCGCATCGCCGAGCTCTGCCTCGCTCGTCGGATCGGGCGACGCGGGCGCCGCCGAGACCTCCACCTGCGCCGCCTTCCCCAGCACCTTCTGAGCGAGCGCGAGCGAAGGCATATGGGTCGACACCCCGTCGAGCACGCTCGTGCGCGTCCGCTTCTCCGCCGCCTTCGCCGCGTTCCAGTGGACGAGGACCTCCTCGGGCGTGGTGGCGACAGCGTCCGCGAACACGTGCGGATGCCGACGGATCATCTTGTCGGACAGCGCGTCCGCGACGTCGTCGATGTCGAACGGGTCGCGCTCGTCGCGCGACGCGATCTCGGCGTGGAACAGCACCTGCCAGAGCAGGTCGCCGAGCTCCTCCTTCAGGTCGTCACGCGTCCCCATCTCGATGGCGTCGACGAGCTCGGCGGCTTCCTCCTGCAGGTACGGGACGAGGTCGTCGTGACCGATCCGCTGCGTCCAGACGCAGCGGTCGCGGACGGCGTGCATCGTCTCGGCGGCGCGGCGCAGACCGTTCGATGCGCGCAGGGAGTCTGACATGACCGCAACGATACGAGGGATGCCGGGCCGCGGCATCCGTGCACCGCCCGACGTACCCTGGTCCGATGACTTCCCCCGTCTCCACCGTGTCCGCGGCCGGCGGGACCCGCGTCTCGATGTTCACGCTCTCGACGTTCGTCGTCGGATCGATGATCGGGGCCGGGGTCTTCTCGCTCCCGTCGACCTTCGCCGCGTCGACCGGTGTCGCCGGCGCGCTCATCTCGTGGGCGATCGCGGGTGGCGGGATGCTGATGCTCGCCCTCGTCTTCCATCGGCTCGCGCTCCGTCGTCCCGACCTCGACGCCGGCATCTTCAGCTACGCGAAGGCCGGGTTCGGCAACTACCTCGGCTTCTTCGCCGCGTTCGGTTACTGGGCGAGCGCGTGCGTCGGCAACGTCTTCTACTGGGTGTTCATCACCTCCACGCTCGGGGGCGTCTTCCCCGCCCTGGGCGAGGGGAACACCCTCCTCGCGGTGGCGGTGTCGTCGGTGGGCATCTGGCTGTTCTTCCTGCTCATCCGCCGCGGCGTGAGGCAGGCGGCCTCGCTCAACCGCATCGTGACGGTCGCGAAGGTCCTGCCGATCGTCGTCTTCGTCGTGCTGTGCCTGACGGTGTTCGACCCCGCCGTGTTCGCGGCGAACTGGGGCGGCGGAGACATGACCGGTCTCGGCGAGCAGATCCGCGCGACGATGCTCGTCACGGTGTTCGTGTTCATCGGCATCGAGGGCGCGAGCGTCAACTCCCGCCACGCCCGCCGTCGCAGCGACGTCGGCCGGGCCACCGTCCTCGGGTTCCTGAGCGTCCTCGCCGTCTTCGCCTCCGTGACGATCGTGTCGTACGGCATCCTGCCTCGCAGCGATCTCGCCGAGCTGCGGCAACCCTCGATGGGCGGCGTGCTCGAACAGGCGGTCGGCGGCTGGGGAGCGGTGTTCGTCGCCGTCGCGCTCATCGTCGCCGTCCTCGGCGCCTACCTCGCCTGGACGCTCATGGCAGCCGAGGTCCTCTTGTCCGCGGCGCAGGCCGGCGACCTGCCCGCGTTCCTGCGCCGCACCAACAAGAACGACACGCCCATCGGCGCACTGACCCTCTCGACCGTGCTGGCCCAGGTGATGCTCGTCGTCGTCCTGTTCGCGCAGAACGCGTTCGACGCCGCTCTCGAACTGACGAGCGCGCTGGTGCTCATCCCGTTCTTCCTCTCCGCGGCCTACGGCCTGAAACTCGCGATCCAGGACGGCGCGTCCCGACGCTACGGCGAACTGGGGGTCGCCGCGCTCGCGACCGCGTACACCGCCTACCTGCTCTGGGCCGCCGGGCTCACCTACCTGCTCCTGTGCCTGGTCATCATCGTGCCGGGCACGGCCCTCTATGTGATCGGACGGCGCGAACGAAAGGCTCGTGTGTTCACACCGGTCGAGACCGGCCTGTTCGTGCTCGCGGCGGCCGGTGCGGTGGTGGCCGTCGTACTCATCGCCACCGGCGCCATCGCGATCTGACCCACCCCGCGCAGGCCCGGTCGCGCCGCGTCATCGTGTCGGGAACCCCTCCGAACCCCCGCTAGCGTGAGACGGTGCACGAACTCACGAACACCGAAGCGATCGACCTCGTCGGACGGTACGAGGCCGAGCAGAAGATCCCCGAACAGATGCGCGCCGATGTGCGCGTCCTCGGCTCGCTCCTGGGCCGCGTGCTCCGCGAAAGCGGTTCGCCGGGCCTGTTCGAGGATGTCGAACGCCTGCGCATCGCCACGATCCAGGCCTACACGGACGACACCCCCGAGGCGTTCGCGCGGGCGGCCGCCATCGCCGACTCGTACACGCTCGAGCGGGCGGAAGAAGTGGCACGGGCCTTCACCTGCTACTTCCATCTCGTGAACCTGGCCGAAGAGCACCAGCGCGTCCGCATCCTCCGCGAGCGCGGCGGCCGCGTCGAGGAGAAGGACGCGAGCGACTCGATCACCGCCGCCTACCGGAGCCTCGCCGCGGAGATCGGCGAGGACGCAGCCCGTGAGCGACTCCAGGGTCTCCGGTTCCACCCCGTCTTCACGGCGCACCCGACCGAGGCACGACGCCGCGCGGTGTCCTCCAGCATCCGACGCCTCGCCGAGCTCCTCGCCGACCGCGACGCCACCGACGCCGACAGCGCCGACCGTCGCCGCGCGGAGCGACGCATGCTCGAAGAGGTCGACACCCTGTGGCGGACCGCGCCGCTGCGCGCCGAGAAGCCGTCGCCGACGGATGAGGTCCGCTCGGTCATGGGCGTCTTCGACGAGACCCTCTACACCGCCATCCCGCACGTGTACCGCCGCGTCGACGACGCGCTGCAGGGCGAGGATGCCGGGGCCCGTCCGCCGCTCGTCCGCCCGTTCGTGCGCATCGGCTCGTGGGTCGGTGGCGACCGCGACGGCAACCCGTTCGTGACGGCCAAGACGACCCGCAAGGCCGCCGCCATCGCCAGCGAGCACGTGCTGCTGGGGCTCGAGCGGACGGCGGGCCGCGTCGGACGCACCCTGACCCTGGACGCGACGTCGACCCCGCCGACGCCCGCCGTCCGGGCGCTGTGGCAGAAGCTCAAGGACGCCGATGAAGACGCCGCGGCCGAGATCGCCAAGCGCTCCCCCAACGAGCCGTACCGCCGCATCATGCTGCTCCTCGCCCGCAAGATCGCGGCGACCCGCACCCGGAACGCCGACCTCGCCTACGCCGACCCGGAGCACCTCCTTGCGGACCTGCGCACGGTGCAGGACGCGCTCGTCCAGGCCGGCGCGCCCCGCCAGGCCTACGGCCACCTGCAGCAGCTGATCTGGCAGGTCGAGACGTTCGGCTTCCACCTGGCCGAGCTCGAGGTGCGTCAGCACTCCGCCGTGCATGCGAAGGTCCTCGCCGAGCTCGAGCAGGGCGCATCCGAGCGGTCGGAGCTGGCCGAAGAGGTGCTCGAAGTCTTCCGCACCATCGCGTTCCTGCAGGAGCGCTACGGCCCCCGCGCCGCGGGACGCTACATCGTCTCCTTCACCCGCTCGGCCGACGACCTCGCCACCGTGCACACGCTCGCCCGACACGCCGTCGGCCCCGACGGCACTCCCCCGGTGCTCGACGTGATCCCGCTGTTCGAGACGTTCGCGGACCTGCAGGCGGCCCCCGGCATCCTGGCGGAGATCGTGGAGCACCCGCAGTTCGCGTCGCGCCTCGCATCGACCGGCCGGCGCCTCGAGGTCATGCTCGGGTACTCCGACTCGTCGAAGGACGTGGGGCCCGTCGCCGCGAACCTCGCGCTGTACGAGGCTCAGGCCGAGATCTCGGGGTGGGCCGTCGCGCAGGGCATCGAGCTGACGCTGTTCCACGGCCGCGGTGGCGCCCTCGGTCGTGGGGGCGGTCCCGCCAACTCCGCGATCCTCGCGCAGCCGCCCCACTCCGTCGACGGCCGGTTCAAGCTCACCGAGCAGGGCGAGGTCATCTTCGCCCGCTACGGCGACCGCTCGATCGCGATGCGGCACATCGACCAGGTCGCCGGAGCGATGCTCATGGCGTCGGCGCCGTCGATCGAGGAGCGCAACCGGTCGGCCGCCGAACGGTACGCAGACGTGGCCCGGGTGATGGACGCGGCATCCCGTGAACGGTTCTTCTCACTCGTGAAAGCGCCCGGCTTCGCGCCGTGGTTCGCCCAGGTCACGCCGATGGAGGAGATTGGACTCCTCGCCCTCGGATCGCGTCCCGCGCGCCGCGGCCTGTCGGTGGAGTCCCTCGAGGACCTCCGCGCCATCCCGTGGGTGTTCGCGTGGACGCAGGCGCGTATCAACCTAGCCGGTTGGTTCGGCCTGGGCACGGCGCTCGACGCCGTGGGCGACGAGGATGCGCTCCGCGAGGCCTACGAGCGGTGGCCGCTGTTCCGCACCCTCATCGACAACGTCGCCATGAGCCTCGCCAAGACCGACGACCGCATCGCGCGCCACTACCTCGAACTCGGCGACCGCGACGATCTCGCGGCGCTCGTCCGCGACGAGATGGCACTGACGCGATCGTGGGTCGTGAAGCTCACCGGCGGCACCGAGCTCCTGTCGAACCGCCCGGTGCTCGGCCGCGCGGTGAAGATGCGGAGCCCGTACGTCGACGCGCTGTCGCTCCTCCAGCTCCGCGCGCTCCGCGGCCTGCGCGACTCGTCCGCAGGCGACGTGGACCCCGATCTGCAGCGCCTGCTGCTGCTGTCGGTGTCGGGCGTCGCCGCCGGCCTGCAGAACACCGGCTGAGACCGCCTCGACGACGAACGCCCCGCTACGACACGACGTCGGGCGGGGCGTTCTCGCGTGTCAGGCCGCCGCGTCTTTCAGGCCGCGCCCTCGTCGACCGGCAGCGGGAAGATCTGGTCGAGCAGCGTGCTCGTCCAGGCGATGAGGTCCGCATCCGCCAGCGCCGCTCCCCCGGCCGTCGGCAGCGGAACGACCATGGCCTCGCCGCCCGAGACGACCTTGGACTTCGGGTGCAGGCGCTGCAGGCGCACGCGGATCGAGTCCGCGAGGTGAGCGGGCGCGATCCGGAGGTTCGGTCCCATCGCGACGACGTCGGACAGCCCCGACCGAGCCGCGCGACGGCGCAGTCGAGCGATCGCGATCAGTCCGTCGACCTCCGGCGGCGGCGTGCCGTAGCGGTCGCGGAGCTCCTCGAGCACGAGGTCGATCGCGTCGGCTGCGGCGGTGACGGATGCCGCCGCCGAAAGCTTCTGGTACGCCTCGAGCCGCAGCCGCTCGCTGTCGATGTACGACTCGGGGATCCGCGCTTGGACCGGCAGCTCGAGCCGCAGCTCGGTGGGACCTTCGGTGTCCTCGCCGCGGAAGGTCGCAACCGCCTCGCCGATCATGCGGAGGTACAGATCGAAGCCGACACCGGCGATGTGGCCGGCCTGTTCGGCCCCGAGCAGGTTCCCCGCGCCGCGGATCTCGAGGTCCTTCAGGGCGACCTGCATGCCGGACCCGAGGTCGTTGTTGACGGCGATCGTCTCGAGACGGTCGGCGGCGGTCTCGCTCAGCGGCTTGTTCTCGTCGTACAGGAAGTAGGCGTACGCGCGTTCGCGGGCACGTCCGACGCGGCCGCGCAGCTGGTGCAGCTGCGAGAGACCGTACTTGTCGGCGCGGTCGATGATCATCGTGTTCGCGTTGGCGATGTCGAGGCCGGTCTCGATGATCGTCGTCGAGACGAGGACGTCCGCCCGGCGCTCCCAGAAGTCGTCGACGACCTGTTCGAGGGCGTGCTCGCCCATCTGCCCGTGAGCGACGGCGATGCGCGCCTCGGGGACGAGCTCCGCGAGGTGGGCGGCGACCCGCTGGATCGAGGACACGCGGTTGTGCACGAAGAACACCTGTCCTTCGCGCAGCAGTTCGCGGCGGATCGCCGCGGCGATCTGCTTGTCGCTGCGAGGCCCCACGTAGGTGAGGATCGGATGCCGTTCCTCGGGCGGCGTCGCGAGCGTCGACATCTCACGGATGCCGGTGACCGCCATCTCGAGCGTGCGCGGGATCGGCGTCGCGCTCATCGCGAGGATGTCGACGTTGGTCTTCAGCTTCTTCAGCGCATCCTTGTGCTCGACGCCGAAGCGCTGCTCCTCGTCGATGATCATGAGGCCGAGGTCCTTGAACACGACCTTCTCGGTGAGGATGCGGTGCGTGCCGATGACCATGTCGATCGTGCCGTCGGCGAGCCCGGCGAGGGTGTCGTTGGCCTCCTTGGCGGTCTGGAACCGCGACAGCGGACGGACCTTGACGGGGAAGCCGGCGAACCGCTCGGAGAACGTCTCGAGGTGCTGTTTGGCGAGCAGCGTGGTCGGGACGAGCATCGCGACCTGCTTGCCCTCCTGGATCGCTTTGAAGGCAGCACGGACGGCGACCTCGGTCTTGCCGAAGCCGACGTCGCCGGAGAGCAGACGGTCCATCGGGATCGGCTTCTCCATGTCGGCCTTGATCTCGTCGATCGTCTGAAGCTGATCGGGCGTCTCGGCGAACGGGAACGCCTCTTCGAGTTCGCGCTGCCAGGGCGTGTCGGGACCGAAGGCGTACCCCTTCGACGACATGCGCGCCGAGTACAGCTTGACGAGCTCCACCGCGATGTCTCGGACGGCCTTGCGGGCCTTCCCCTTGGCGGCGGCCCAGTCCGACCCGCCCATCTTCGAGAGCTGCGGCGCCTCGCCGCCGACGTACCGCGAGAGGAGATCGAGCTGGTCGGTGGGGACGTAGAGCTTGTCGCCGGGGTGGCCGCGCTTGGACGGTGCGTACTCGAGGACGAGGTACTCGCGCTTGCTCTTGACGGCGTTCCGCCCGCCCGACGACACCTCGCGCTGGACGAGTTCGACGAACCTGCCGATGCCGTGAGTGGAGTGGACGACGTGGTCGCCGGGCGTCAGCTGCAGCGGGTCGACGACGTTCCGCCGGCGCGAGGCGAGCTTCTTCACGACGCGGTTGTCACCGCCGATCGTACGGCCGTAGAAGTCGCTCTCGGTGAACACGGCGAGCTTCGCATCGGCGAAGAGGAACCCCGCCTCGAGGGTCGCGACGGTCGAGACGGCGACACCGGGCTCGGGCACGTCGGTCAGCGTGTCGGCGGTACGGGCGGCGAGCCCCCGCTCGGACAGGACGTCGCGCGAGCGATCGACGAGCCCCGAGCCCGAGGCCGCGACGACGACCCGCCAGCCCGCGCCGAGGAGGTTGCCGATGTGCTCGCTCGCTCCCTCGACGTTGCCCTGGAAGGAGGGCACCGCGGTCGCCGGGATGCGGACCGCGGCATCCGCCCGGTCGACGAGCCCTTCTTCGGCCGCGTCCGCCGCGCCCGAGTCGAACGTGCTGAGGCTCCACCACACGCCGCCGCGGGCGGATGCCGCCTCGCGCAACTCGGGCAGGGTCAGGAAGTCCCCCGCGCCGAGGTCGACGGGGCTGTCGGCGCCCGCCGTCGCGGCGCTCCACGCCGCCTCGAGGAACTCGCGGTTCGTCTCGGAGAGGGTCATCGCGCGAGTGACGGCGCGTTCGGGGTCGACGACCGCGACGGCGGCGCCCTCGGGGAGGTAGTCGACGAGCGGCAGGACGGCGTCGGCGACGGCCGGGAGGAGCGACTCCATGCCCTCGACCGGGATGCCCTCGCTCATCTTCTCGAGCATGGTGCCGAGCCCCGGCATCCGATCCCGAAGGCCCGCGGCACGCTCGCGCACGGCGTCGGTGAGGAGGAGTTCGCGACTCGGGAGCAGGCTCACGTCGCGCACGTCACCGGGCAGCGAGCGCTGGTCGGCGACCGAGAACGCACGGATCTGGTCGATCTCGTCGCCGAAGAAGTCGACGCGGTACGGGTGGTCGGCGACCGGCGGGAAGACGTCGAGGATGCCGCCGCGCACCGCGAACTCGCCGCGGCGCGAGACCATGTCGACCCGGTGGTAGGCGAGGTCGACGAGGCGGTGGACGATGTCGTCGAGCTCCTGCCCGCGCGAACCGAGCTCGAGCCGGACGACGCCGGCATCCGTCAGTCCCGCCGCGATCGGCTGCAGCGCGCCGCGGACGGATGCCGTGACCACGAGGGGCGTGCGGCCGTCCCAGTCCGCCGCTTCGCGGAGGACGCTCAGGCGGCGTCCGACGGTTTCGGCGCTGGGGCTGAGCCGCTCGTGCGGGAGAGTCTCCCACGCGGGCAGGTGCCGCACGGCGGCCTGTGGCAGAAGGCACTGCAGCGCGGCACCGATGCTCTCAGCGCGGCGCCCCGTGGGTGCGACGAGGAGCAGCACGGGAGGCCGGCCCGACGCCACGCGACGGTCGAGGAGGGCGGCGAGGAGCGGGGCGTCGAGGCCCGTCACCGCCGAGAAGTCGACGTCCGAGGCGGCGCCGTCGAGGGCCTCCCGGAAGCTGTCAGCCTGTTCGAGGGCGCGCACGATCCCGGGAATTGTCACCGGGGAAGTCTACGCGGCGCATCCGACATCGGATCCGCCCGAGCCGCTGAAGGTCAGGCGCGCGGGGCGTGGTGACGCTGCTGCGCCGCGAGGAGCCCCTCCTCGACGAGCTGCTCCACGGCATCCGCCGCATCGCCGATCATGATCGGGAGCGTCTGCCGCTCCGCAGAGCCGAACGGGTCGAGCACCCAATCGGCGGGATCCTGTCGTCCCGACGGGCGACCGATACCGACCCGGACGCGCGGGAAGTCGGGCGTGCCGAGCGCCTTCGCAACGTCGCGGACGCCGTTGTGGCCGCCGTGACCGCCGCCCACCTTGAGCTTCAGCGAGTCGAACGGGATGTCGAGCTCGTCGTGCACGATCACCACCCGCCCGGGCGGCACGGAGTAGAACGCCGCGAGCGCCGACACGGGCCCCCCCGACACGTTCATGAACGAATTCGGCGTGGCGAGCACCAGCTTGGGGCCTCCCGGTCGCAGCCACGTCTCGGCGACCCGCGCGTTCGCCTTGTGCGACCGCAGCGTCTCGGACCGCCTGCGGGCGAGCTCGTCGATCACCATCTGCCCCACGTTGTGGCGGGTCGCCTCGTAGCGGGGCCCCGGGTTCCCGAGTCCCACGATCAGCCAGGTGTCGGCCATGAACGGTCCTTTCGACGACGAAGCCCGTCGCGGCGGCAGCGGCGACGGGCTTCGATCGGAGCGGTCTTACTCGGCGGATTCCTCGGCAGGCGCGTCGTCGGACTCGGCGGCCTCGGCGCCCTCCTCGGACTCCTCGGCATCGTCCTCGACGGGAGCCGGCGGAAGCGCGACACCGACGATGAGCGTCTCGGGGTCGGTGACGAGCGCGGCGCCGCGGGGCAGCGTGAGCTCGGCGGCGGTGATGTGCGTGCCGTCTTCGAGGCCCTCGACCGAGACCTCGACGTTCTGCGGGATGTGGGTGGCTTCGACCTCGAGGGTGACCGTGGTGTTCTCGAGGGTCGCCATGGTGCCGGGGAACGGCTCACCGGTGACGGAGACGGGGACGTCGACCTGGATCTTCTCGCCCTTCTTCACGACGAGGAGGTCGATGTGCTCGATGATCTGGTGCACGGGATCCTTCTGGACGTCCTTCACCAGGGTGAGCTGCTGCGTGCCGTCGATCTCGAGCTCGAGCAGCGCGTTGGCGCGGCGGATGAGCAGCGAGACCTGGTGGCCGGGCAGAGCGACGTGCACAGGGTCCGTGCCGTGGCCGTAGATGACGGCGGGGATCTTGCCGGCCGCGCGCAGACGGCGGGCGAAGCCCTTGCCGAACTGCTCGCGCAGCTCGGCGATGACCTTGGTGTCGGTCTCAGTCGACATGAGTGTTCTCCTTGCGGGCCTTCGCGGCCCAGTCAATCGGGGCCGGTACGGCCTCGTCTGTCATCGGGGCCGATACGGCCTCGACGTGGTCTGTGGTTCGACTCGAACGCATGCGCGTGAGGAAAGCCGCGAAGCCTGCTCACCGCGTCGATCACGGATGCGGTGCATCCCTCGCCGAAGTTCGGACCGAGTCTATCAGCGCGATGGATACGATGGAACGTCAGTCCCGCCACGCCCGAAAGACGGAGGAACCCCATGGACTACGGATGGATGTCGCACGCACTGCTCTGGTTCGTCGGAGCTCTGAGCGCCGCGACCGCCGTCTGCGTCGTCGGTGCCTTCCTCTCGCTCGGGCGCAGCTACAAGGACTGACACCGTCACATCAGACCGTCCTCTCCGGGCCAGCCGATACAGTGACCGGGGAGGGCACCGCCGGTTCCGGCATCCCACCCCCTCGCTCACACCTCACGCAGACCTGGAGCTACGCATGTCGTCGTCCCCCTCTTCCACCGGACATTCCAACGACCAGGACCAGGCTCCGCACGAAGCCACGCAGCAGCACGAGGGAGCCCCGCAGCCCGAAGAGGTGGACCGTCCCACCCACCCCGAATCCGCGTCCACCGGCGCCGAATCCGGGTCCGCCAACATCGGCGTCGTGGGCCTGGCGGTCATGGGGTCGAACCTCGCCCGCAACCTCGCCTCGCGTAAGGGCAACACGGTCGCCGTCTTCAACCGGTCGCGCTCGAAGACCGACGAGCTGATCGAGGCGCACCCCGAGGCGGAGTTCGTGCCCGCCTTCACTTACGAGGAGTTCGCGGCGTCGCTGCAGAAGCCGCGCACCGCGATCATCATGGTCAAGGCCGGCAAGCCGACCGATGCCGTCATCGACGAGCTCATGCGCGTGTTCGAGCCCGGCGACATCATCATCGACGGCGGCAACAGCCTGTTCACCGACACGATCCGCCGCGAGAAGGCGGTCTCCGAAGCCGGGTACAACTTCGTCGGCATGGGCGTCTCGGGCGGCGAGGAGGGCGCGCTGAACGGCCCGTCCCTCATGCCCGGCGGCCCCGACGAGGCATGGGTCACGCTCGGCCCGATCCTGAAGTCCATCGCCGCGGTCGCCGAGGGCGAGCCCTGCGTCACGCACATCGGCCACGACGGCGCCGGACACTTCGTGAAGATGGTGCACAACGGCATCGAGTACGCCGACATGCAGCTCATCGCCGAGGCCTACGACCTCATCCGCCGCGGCACCGGCAAGACCCCCGCTGAGATCGCGGACGTCTTCGAGGAATGGAACCGCGGCGAGCTCGAGTCCTACCTGATCGAGATCACCGCCGAGGTCCTCCGCCAGACGGATGCCACCACGGGCAAGCCCCTCGTGGACGTCATCGTCGACCAGGCGGGAGCCAAGGGCACCGGCGCATGGACGGTGCAGACAGCGCTCGACCTCGGCGTTCCCGTCTCCGGCATCGCCGAGGCCACCTTCGCCCGCTCCCTCTCCAGCCACCGTGAGCAGCGCGACGTCTCCGGCTCGCTGCCGGGCCCGTCCTCCGAGGACTTCACCGTTCCCGACGCCGAGGCGTTCATCGAGCAGGTCCGCCTCGCGCTCTACGCGTCGAAGATCGTCGCCTACAGCCAGGGCTTCGACGAGATCCGCGCCGGCGCCGCTCAGTACGACTGGAACATCGACCTCGGCGCGGTCAGCAAGATCTGGCGCGGCGGGTGCATCATCCGGGCCCAGTTCCTCAACCGCATCGCCGACGCCTACGACGAGCAGTCCGACCTCCCCGTTCTGCTGACGGCGCCCTACTTCGTCGAGGCCCTCGGCCGCACGCAGGATGCCTGGCGTGAGATCGTCCGCGTGTCGGCGGCCGCCGGCATCCCGGCCCCCGCCTTCAGCTCCTCGCTGGCCTACTACGACGGACTCCGCGCCGACCGCCTCCCGGCGGCCCTCATCCAGGGGCAACGAGACTTCTTCGGCGCCCACACCTACAAGCGCATCGACAAGGACGGCACGTTCCACACGCTGTGGTCCGGCGACCGCAGCGAGATCGAGGCCGAGGACACCCACTGAGTCGCACCGACACGGGCCTGCGCGTCCACCGCGTCGCCGCGCGTATCGTCCTTGCGATCCTCACCGCGCTCTACGCGTGGATGGTGGGGTGGATGACGCTGCGCGCGGCGCCGTACGGCTCGGACATCGGCTCGGCCCTGAACCGGCTGCTGGCTTGGTTCGCCGAACGGCCATCTACGGCGTGGATCACGTTCGACCGCGTCGAGTTCGGCGCGAACGTCGCGATGTTCGTGCCCCTCGGGGTCATCGCGGTCCTGTGGTTCGGCGTGCGTGGCTGGTGGACGGCGCCGATCCTGGGCGCTCTCGCGAGCGCGGCGATCGAGGTTCTCCAGGCGATCTTCATCGACACCCGCGTTGCCGACGTGCGCGACGTCGTCGCGAACACACTCGGTTCGCTCGTCGGCATGTGTCTCATGCTCCTTCTCGCCTTCCTGCTCTCCCCGCCGGATCCGCCGCGTCAGGTGCGATCCCAAGCGTGAGCGAAGGTTGGGCATAGCACGCTCATAGGAAGGTCATGAGAATAGGAATCATGACGATGCCTGCCCCCCTCCTCCAGCGCCCCGACGGCTCCCCCCTGCGCGTCCTCGTCGTCGACGACGAGCAGATGCTGACCGATCTGCTCTCCATGGCGCTCCGCATGGAGGGCTGGGAGGTCCGCACAGCGGGGTCGGGCTTCGATGCTCTGAACGTGGCGCGTGAGTTCGCGCCCGACGCCATGGTGCTCGACATCATGATGCCCGACCTCGACGGTATGGCGGTCCTGCAGCGGCTGCGCCAGGCCGGGGACGACGTACCGGTTCTCTTCCTCACCGCGAAGGACTCCGTCAGCGACCGGGTCGCGGGTCTCACCGCCGGCGGCGACGACTACGTCACGAAGCCGTTCAGTCTGGAGGAAGTCGTCGCGCGCCTGCGCGGGCTCATGCGCCGAGCCGGGGCATCGACGGACACGGCCGACCCGATCCTCCGCGTCGGAGACCTCACGCTGAACGAGGACTCGCACGAGGTCTTCCGCGGCGACGACGAGATCGAGCTGACCGCGACGGAGTTCGAGCTGCTCCGCTACCTCATGCGCAACCAGCGTCGTGTCCTGTCGAAGGCGCAGATCCTGGACCGCGTGTGGAACTACGACTTCGGCGGCCGTTCCAGCGTCGTCGAGCTGTACATCTCCTACCTCCGCAAGAAGATCGACGCGGGTAAGGACCCTCTCATCCACACCGTCCGCGGCGTCGGCTACATGATCAAAGCGAGCCAGTGATCTCGAGCCCCCGCCGCCGGCGGCACCGCTGGAGTCTGCAAGCGCGGCTGATCACCGCCGCCGTCTCCTTCGTGTCCGTCATCCTCATCACCGTCGGTCTCGGAACGGGAACGGTGCTGGAGTCGATCCTCCGAGAGAACCTGGACGCCAAGGTCACCCGGGCGCAGGACTCGATCGTCGTCGATCTCAACAGTCGGGCGGATGAGCTCCTCAGCCGCGGACGCCAGGAACGTGGCACGCTCCTCCTGGTCAACAACCTCGCGGGCCTCACCGCGGCGTACGTGGACGACGACGGCGATGTCCGGTCGCTCGATATCGGCCGGATCGAGGCCGGACCGTCCGATCCGGACGGCTGGGCCGACGCCACCATCGCACGGCTCGGCGACTACCGCGTCCACGCGATGCCCGGACCGTACTCGAGCGTCACCGGCTCGACGGTCACAGGCCTCCCCACGTCGGAGGTCACGAGTGTCAGCGCGCGGATCGTGACGACCGTGGCGCTCCTGACCACGGGTGGACTCCTCCTGCTCGCGGCGATCCTCGCACTCCTCATCCGGCGCGCGCTGGCGCCGCTGCGTTCGGTGGCGGCCACGGCGTCGCGCGTGGCGGCGATGCCACTGGCGGAAGCCGTGACCATCACCGAGCGCGTGCCCGAGGAGGACACGGATCCGAACACGGAGGTCGGCCAGGTCGGTCACGCGCTCAACACGCTGCTCGATCACGTCGAGACCTCCCTCGCCGCCAGGCAGCGCAACGAAGACCGGATGCGGTCCTTCGTCGCCGATGCGAGCCACGAGCTCCGGACCCCGCTGGCGTCCATCCGCGGCTATTCGGAGCTGTCGCTGCGCGGCATCCGTCAGGCGGAAGCCACGGGCACGGCCGCGCCCGGTGTGATCGCCGACACCACCCGCGAGTCCCTCGAGCGCATTCAGGCGCAATCGCTGCGGATGACGGCCCTCGTAGAGGACTTGCTGCTGCTCGCGCGTCTGGACGAGGGCACGGAGCTCGTCTACAGCGCCGTCGACCTGACGCGCCTGGCGGTCGAGGCCGTCTCCGACGCACGCGTCGCGGGAACAGACCACGATTGGGTGCTGGAGGTCTCCGGCGACCCGGTCATCGTCGCGGGCGATTCGGGCCGCATCCACCAAGTGGCGGCGAACCTCCTCGCCAACGCGCGCGTCCATACGCCCGCCGGCACTCGGGTGACCACGACGGTCGAGATCCAGGGAAGCGAAGCGGTCCTCCGCATCCACGACGACGGCCCGGGCATCGACCCCGCGATCGCCGGCGACCTGTTCGAACGGTTCAGCCGTGCCGACTCGTCCCGTGCCCGTCAGACCGGCGGCACCGGACTGGGACTGTCGATCGCGAAGGCGATCGTCACCGGCCACGGCGGCCGGATCGTCGTGGATTCGGAGCCCGGCTCGACCACCTTCGAGGTGCGCCTGCCCGCCCGCCCCGACTCCCCCGCCGGCGTCACCACCCCGTAACGCGACCGAGGTCCCGATCCGGCAGGGATACGCCGATGCGTCCCCGGCCCGATCGGGACCTAGATGCGCGAATGACGATCAGTAACCGCTGAACGCGTCCGTCGTGATGGACTTCGCTCGGTTCAGCGCGGGCGTCAACGTGGCGATGAGCGCCGGCGGACCGGACACGAAGGCGTGTCGCCGGTGGATGTCGGGAACATGGCGCAGGAGGCTTTCGGCATCGAGCCGATTCCCACCGCCCCACGTCCAGCCCTCGGGCAGGTCCGTCGGCTCGTCACGGGTGACGACGATGACCGGGATGCCGGCGGCTTCGAGGTCGTCGCGGAAGGCGAGTTCCTCGCTCGCCGATGCCACGTAGACGAAGACGACGTCGCGCCGCTCCTGCGTCATCCGCAGGTGACGAAGATGCGAGACGAAAGGCGTGACGCCGATACCGGCGGCGACCATGAGGACGGGCGCATCCGTCTTCCGCGGGAGCACGAAATCACCCCAGATCCCGGTGATCGCCAGTTCGTCGCCCGGCTTCACCGTCGCGATCGCCTTCTTGTAGCTGGACTGCGAGCCCTCTCGCATCGCGATCCGGACGAGCGGCAGCTCCGCCGGCGAGGAGAGGATGCTGAACTCGCGTCGGGTGCCTCGTGAGTCGGGTCGCGCGTGCGGTACCTCGAGTTCGAGGTACTGGCCCGGGGTGAACCGCACCGGCCGCTCCGCGCGGAAGCTGTACTCCCGCACGCTCGGCGTCACCGCGGTCCGCTCGACGATCGTGAGACGGACGGCGCTCCGTAGCGCGAAGACGAACGCGATGAGGTTGCCGATGAGAAGAGCGCGTTCCTGCCCGAGGGTGATGTCGCCGACCGCGAGCGGCCAGCCTGCCAGGACGCCGACCACGGCCGCGACCGTGAACTGCTGCCACCGCCGCGGCGGAAGCGTCAGTGGCTCCGAGAGCATGAACGCACCGAGGAAGAGGAAGGGCGACGACAGGAGAAGGCTCGAGAGCGTCATGCCGGGGTCGAGTGCGAAGCCCGCCGCCTGCGCCTGCACCACCGTGCGCACCAGACCCACGGCGACCGCGACGACGAGGAAGAGCCCCACGACGCGCACCTTCTCGGTGCGGATGAGGACGGCGAGCCCCAGGAGCACCACGGGTACGGCCATCGCAGGAGAGCCGATCCACCACGCCGAGAACCCGAGGTCCGGCGCCCAGATGCTGATGATCGTGAGGGCGCTCGCGCCCACCGCCGCGGGGTTGAAGATGTGACGCCCCTGCCAGGCGAGGAGGTACTTCGACGCAGATGCGATAGCCCCCGCGAGAGCGAGGCCGAGAAGCGCCATCGGTTCGATTCCCGGTCGGAGGACGAACACCAGGATGAGCGCCGTGATGAGCGCCGATTCGATGCGCCAGGGCCTGCGGACGATGCGCTGGGCGACGGCATCCACCACCAGGATGGACGCGGCGAGGACAGCGAACGAGACCGCGAGTTCGAGCGCCGAGACCGATACGGCCCCGGTGAAGGAGAGCACCACCGCGATGACGGCGAGAGCCGACAGCGCCAGCAGGACCAGACGGTACATGGACAGCCGACCGAGCGCGCCGATGAGGCGCGTCCAGGCGGCACTGAGGGACGAGATCACGAGAACAACTCCGCTTCGCATCGGGGGGACCATTCGACGGAGCCGTCGGTGCCCATCCGCACCCATTCGGCTCCCCACTCGGCGGCCAGTCGAGGACCGCCGTCGAAGAACAACGCGGTTGCGACGGCGTCGGCCGTCATCGCGTCGGGGGCTGCGGCCCACGTGGCCGCGTATCGGCGCACCGGCTGACCGGTGCGAGCATCGAGCACGTGATGGAGCCCGTCACCCCAGGCCCGGCGGTTGATCGCCGAGGCGCAGAGCGCGGCATCCGTCACCGACCAGACCCCGATCGCGCGCGAGGCGTCGTACGGGTGCTCGAGCGCGACGCGTTGGGTCGCCCCGCGAACCGCGATGTCGCCGCCCGCGTCGACGACCGCAGGGCCGTCGGGGACGAGATCGAGCACGAGGTCTGCGAGACGCCCCTTGCCGAGCGCGCCGACGTCGAGGAGCGCGGGCTCGGACAGCGAGAGGGCGTCCGGAGACCAGGTGATCAATTCCCGCCAGTTCCGAGGCGCCGACACGGGGCCGCGGTCGACCAGGGAGTAGTCGGCGTCGTACCCGCGGCGGGCGAGGGCCTCGCCGACGAGAGGGTTCACCGCACCGGCGGTGGCGGTGTCGAGGGCGTCATAGGCATCGAGCATGGCGACGGCGTCGGCGGGGGCCGGGACCGCGCCTCCCTCCCCGCCCAGCCGGCTCACGAGCGAATCCGCGCGGAAGCGGGACCACTCCGAGTCGAACCGCGCGATGGCGCCCGTGATCTGCTCACGGACGCCATCGTCGAGGGGGGAGGCGGCTTCGATCCGCCACACCGTTCCGATCGCCTCGAACGTCCACGAGTGGACGAGGGGGGCGACCGAGGTCATGAGGAGGCTTCGGTCCGGATCTCCTTGACAGCGGCGTTGAACCCACCGCTGGTGAGGGAGGAACCGCCGACCTTGTCGACCGACAGGTCGTCGAGCTTCTTCCCGACGACCTCGTCCTTGATCCCGCCGATGAAGTCGGCCTGGTACTGCCGGGTCTCCCGCGCCTGGGGGTCCCCGGTCACCTCGACGTCTGTCACCGCGCTGTCCTTCAGCGTCAGGGTGACGGTGATCTTCTCGACCGTCTCGGGGGTTTGGTAGCTGCCGTCGGCCGTGTAGGTGCCGTCCTTGTAGCTGCCCGTCGACGAGCCGCTTCCGGCATCGGCCGATGCCGGCGGATTCTGCGACGACGTTCCCGCGTCGGTCGAGCCCGACGTCGTCTGGCCGGCGCAGCCGGCGAGCAGAGCGAGCCCTGCGACGGACGCAGCGGCAGCGCCGACGCGGATCGGCCGGGGTACGGCGGTGGTGCGGATCATGAGAGGTCCTCCTTGTGTCGTGCCCGCCCGGTCTGGAGCGCGGGGCGTTGACTCCAAGAAAAGCCAGTCCGCACATGTCGATGCTTGCAGAAGCCTATGCATCGGCTGAAGACGGCCTGACCAGCGCGATCCCGTCGGGTCAGGCCGCCCCGTCGAACATGCTCGTGACGGACCCGTCCTCGAAGACCTCGCGGATGGCTCGGGCGAGCAACGGCGCGATCGGCAGGATCGTGAGGCTCTCGAAACGCTTCTCGGGAGGCAGCGGCACCGTGTCCGTGACGACGACCTCGTCGATCGAGGCATCCTGCAGTCGCTCGACGGCCGGATCGCTGAAGATCGCGTGCGTCGCGGCGACGATGACCCGCTCGGCACCATTGGCCTTGAGCGCCTGCGCCGCCTTCACGATCGTGCCGCCGGTGTCGATCATGTCGTCGACGAGGAGGCAGACGCGTCCGTCGACCTGACCGACGATCTCGTTGACCGTGACCTGGTTCGCGACGTTCGGGTCTCGGCGCTTGTGGATGATCGCGAGAGGGGCGCCCAGGCTGTCGGACCACGTGTCGGCCACCCGCACGCGGCCGGTGTCAGGCGAGACGACCGTCAGCTTCGCACGGTCCTCGGCGGACAACGTGTTCTCGAAGTACTCGAGGAGCACGGGCTTGGCGAACAAATGGTCGACGGGGCCGTCGAAGAAGCCCTGGATCTGGGCCGCGTGGAGGTCGACGCTCATGACCCGGTCGGCGCCGGCGGTCTTGAAGAGGTCCGCAACGAGCCGGGCGCTGATCGGCTCGCGCCCCCTGCCCTTCTTGTCCTGCCGCGAGTAGGGGAAGTAGGGCGCGACGACGGTGATCCGCTTCGCGGATGCGCGCTTGGCGGCATCCAGCATGATGAGGGTCTCCATGAGCCACTCGTTGACCGGCGGGCCGAAGCTCTGGATGAGGAAGAAATCGCATCCCCGGATCGAGACCTCGAAACGGGTGAGGATCTCCCCCGAGGCGAAGGTGCGGTGCTCGGTAGGCACCAGCTGCGTACCGAGCGCTGCGGCGACCTCGGTCGACAGCTCCTCGTGCGAACGGCCCGACGCGACGACGAGACGCTTCTTGGTCTTGGCTACGAGGCCCGGCGCGATCCCGCGCTCAGTGTCCAGGTCAACCGTGTGCTGCTTCTTGCGACCCATCGCCAGCTTCCTGTGCGGACCGGGCGCGAGCGGCGGCTTCTGCCGCTCCCGTTCCCGGTCGATTTTTCTCGACCCACCCGACGGTGTTCCGCTGGGGGGCGATGCTGAGGGCGAGGGCGCCGGCCGGAACATCCTTGCGGACGACGGCTCCTGCACCCGTCTTCGCGCCTTCACCGATCCTAACGGGCGCGACGAAGACGTTGTGCGAGCCGGTGTGCACTTCGTCGGCGATCTCGGTCCGGTGCTTGGTGAGATCGTCGTAGTTCGCCGTGATCGCACCGGCACCCAGGTTGACGTTGCGGCCGATCGTGGTGTCGCCGATGTACGACAGGTGCGGGACCTTGCTCCCCTCCCCGATCGTGGAGTTCTTGATCTCGACGAACGTGCCCACCTTGCCTCTGTCGCCCACCTCGGCGCCTGCGCGCAGATAGGCGAACGGGCCGACGGTCGCGCCCGCGCCGATGACGGCGAGCGTCGCATCGGTGCGAGTGACCGTGGCGCCTTCGCCGACTTCGCAGTCCACGAGGCTCGTGTCGGGTCCGACCGTCGCACCGGCGGAGATCGTCGTCGACCGCAGGATGTGAGTGCCCGGCAGCACGGTGACATCCGGCGCGAGGGTCGCCGTCACGTCGATCCAGGTGGTGGCCGGGTCGACGACGGTGACGCCCTCGAGCTGCCAGCGGCGGACCGTGCGCGCGTTCAGGAGCCGTCCGACCTCGGATAGTTGCACGCGGTCGTTCACGCCGTACGTGACGGTGACGTCCTTGGCGATGGATGCCGCGACCCGCCCCTCGGACTGCCGCAGCAGCGCGACGATGTCGGTGAGGTACTTCTCGCGCTGCGCGTTGTCGGTGCCTACGCGCGGCAGGTGCTCACGCAGGGCGGAGGCTGCGAAGACGTACATGCCCGCATTCACCTCGGAGACGGCGGCCTCCTCGGGTGAGGCATCCTTCTGCTCGACGATACGGGCGACGCTGCCGTCGCTCTCGCGGATGATGCGACCGTAGCCCGTCGGGTCGTCCAGCACAGCGGTCATGAGCGTCGCCTCGGCCCGCTCGGCACGGTGTCCGGCGACGAAAGCGCCGAGGGTCTCGACGTCGGCCAACGGACAGTCGCCGCTCAGCACCAGGATGTCGCCGTCGAAGCCGGGGAGCGCGTCGAGGGCGACCTCGACGGCGCGGCCGGTGCCGGGGATCTCGTCCTGATCGACCACGACGACCTCGGGAGAGACGCCGAGGACGGCGTCGGCCACCTGGTCGCGCTCATGGCGGACGACCACGACGACGTGCGACGGAGCGAGATCGCGCGCCGTGTCCAGCACGTGGCCGAGGAGCGGGCGTCCGCCGATGCGGTGCAGCACCTTCGGGAGGGACGACTTCATCCGCGTGCCCTGTCCTGCGGCGAGGATGACGACGGCCAGACGCGAATCGAGGTTGTTGGTCATGCTCCGCCGCCAGGACTCGAACCTAGACCTCACAGCTCCAAAGGCTGTCGTGCTGCCATTACACCACGGCGGACCGCAGCCGTCCGGGGTCCGGCGGCCGCCCGACAAGTCTGCCATGCGGGCGCCCCTCCCCTCGCTCTGCGATGATGAGGGCATGGCCCCCGAACACGACGAGGTCGACCGGATCGTGAGCGCCTGGATCGCGCAGCGGCCGGATCTCGACTTCTCCCCCCTCGAGGTGCTCTCCCGCGTCGACCGGCTGTCGCGGCATCTCGACCGCGCGCGCCGCGAAGCGTTCCACCGCAGCGACCTCGAGCCGTGGGAGTGGGACGTGCTCTCCGCCCTCCGGCGCGCCGGCGAGCCGTACACGCTGAGCCCGAAGCAGCTCCTGCAGCAGACCCTGGTCTCGAGCGGGACGATGACGAACCGCATCGACCGCCTGGTCGAGCGCGGTCTCGTCGTCCGCGCCGCCGATCCCGGTGATGGCCGGGGCGTCCTCGTGACCCTCATCGAGGAGGGGCGGAACCGTGTGGATGCCGCGATCACGCGGCTCGTGGACGCCGAAGCGGAACTGCTCGGCCAGCTCTCCCGCGCGGACCGCGAGCGTCTTGCGGGGCTCCTCCGCAAACTCAGCCTCGGCTTCGACGCCTGAGCACGCGATGGCGATGCGCGCTCCGCTCCCCGTCCGCGACGGTGTGGGCCCCACCCGGCTGCGGGTGCCTCGGACAGGTCCGTGGGAGACGGTCGCCGACTACGTGACGGAACGGTTCTCCCACATCGATCCCGAGATCCTCCTCAGCCGCTTCGACCGCGGCGAGGTCGTCGCCGTCGACGGAAGCGTCATCACCCGCCGGACGCCGCTCGGTGCCGAGGACTTCATCTGGTACTACCGCGAGCCTCCAGACGAGCCCGCCATTCCGTACGAGGTCATGGTGCGCCACGTCGACGACGACCTCCTCGTCGTCGACAAACCGCACTTCCTCCCGACCACCCCGGGCGGCGGCTTCCTGCAGAACTCCGCCCTCGTGCGGCTGCGGCGGGAGTTCGACAACCCCGACCTCACTCCGATCCACCGGCTCGACCGGGCGACGGCGGGTCTGGTCATGTTCTCCATCCGGCCCGCGACCCGAGGCGCCTACCAGAGCCTGTTCGCCGATCGCGCGGTGGAGAAGGTGTACGAAGCGGTCACGACGATTCCCGAGACGGGGATGCCGGAACTCCCCCGCGTCGTGCGTTCGCACCTCACGAGCACCCGCGGGAGCCTCCGCGCCGTCGCGCACGAAGACCGCGAGCCGAACGCCGAGACGCGCGTCGAGGCGATCCGCGTCGGAGCGACGACGGCGCACGTGCGCCTGTACCCGCGGACGGGTCGGATGCACCAACTGCGTGCGCACCTCGCGGGAATCGGCCTCGGAATCCTCGGTGACCGGTTCTACCCGGATCTCCTCGACGAGGCACCGGACGATCCCGCCCGGCCCCTCCAGCTGCTGGCCCGGGAGCTGCGCTTCGTCGACCCGCTGAGCGGGACGCCCCGGGAGTTCACGACCGGACTGACGCTCCGAGAAGCGCCGCGGGTCTGATCAGTCCAGCTGCTCGTTCAGCTCGAACCAGCGCTCCTCGGCCTCGGCGACCTCGGTCTCCATCGCGGTGATCTGCTGCATCTTCTCGCCGAGACCGACGTAGTCGCCCTGGTCATGGTCGGCGAGAGCTGTCCGGGCCTTCGCGATCTGGTCGGTGAGCTTCGTGATGCGGCGCTCGAGACTCGTGACCTCCTTCTCGGCCGTGCGGCGCTCAGCACCCGAGAGGGCGGATGCCGACGGTGCCGCGGCATCCGTCGTGACCGCGGTGGGGCTCGCCGCTCCGGTCGCCTGCGGCTGCGCGGCCCGCAGGCGCAGGTACTCCTCGATCCCGCCGGGGAGGTGCCGGAGCCGGCCGCCCAGCACCGCGTACTGCTGGTCGGTCACCCGCTCCATGAAGTAGCGGTCGTGGGACACGACGATGAGGGTGCCCGCCCAAGAGTCGAGGAGGTCCTCGATCGCGGCGAGCATGTCGGTGTCGAGGTCGTTCGTCGGCTCATCGAGGATGAGGACGTTCGGCTGGTCGAGGAGGATGAGCAGCAGCTGCAGGCGCCGCTTCTGACCGCCCGAGAGGTCCTTCACGGGGGTGGACAGCTGCGCCGAAGCGAAGCCCATCCGTTCGAGGAGCTGCCCGGGGGTGAGCTCCTGCGCCTTCGAGCCGGCGCCGAAGGTGTAGGTCGTCCGCAGGCGCGAGACGACGACGCGCACCGGCTCGTTCAGGTGCGGGTCGAGCTCGTCCATCCGCTGCGTGAGGGTCGCGACCTTCACGGTCTTGCCGTGCTTGACCCGTCCGCTCGTCGGCAGGACGGTGCCCGATACGAGGCCGAGGAGGGTCGACTTGCCGGCGCCGTTGACACCGAGGATGCCGGTGCGCTCCCCCGGCGCGATGCGCCACTCGACGTCGCGCAGGATCTCGCGGCCGTCGTACGCGACGCCCGCGTCCAGCAGGTCCACGACGTCCTTGCCGAGACGCGCCACGGCGAGGGACTGCAGCGAGACCCGGTCGCGGATCTCGGGGACGTCGGCGATGAGCTCGTTCGCCGCGTCGATCCGGAACTTCGGCTTGGTCGACCGCGCGGGGGCACCGCGCCGGAGCCACGCGAGCTCCTTGCGGGCGAGGTTCTGCCGGCGCGCCTCGATCGTGGCGGCCTGACGGTCGCGCTCGACCCGCTGGAGGATGTACGCCGCGTAGCCGCCGTCGAACGGCTCGACGATGCGGTCGTGGACCTCCCACGTCTTCGTGCACACCTCGTCGAGGAACCACCGGTCGTGGGTCACCACCATGAGAGCGCCGGAGGACGGCGACCAGCGGCGCTTGAGGTGCTCCGCCAGCCAGGCGATCCCCTCGACGTCGAGGTGGTTGGTGGGCTCGTCGAGGGCGAGGACGTCCCAGTCCCCCGTGAGCAGCTGCGCGAGCGCGACACGGCGGCGCTGGCCACCCGAGAGGGTGCCGATGGCGGCATCCCAGTCGAGGTCCGACAGGAGACCCGCGATGACGTCGCGCACGCGCGCGTCCCGCGCCCACTCGTGCTCGGGACCGTCGCCGACGACGGCGCGCCCCACCGTGAGGTCGTCGGGAAGGACGTCGCTCTGCTCGAGGACGCCGATCGTCACGCCGCCGCGGACGGTGACGCGACCGGAGTCGGGTTCGCGGCGGCCGGCGAGCATCGCCATGAGGCTCGACTTGCCGTCGCCGTTGCGACCGACGATGCCGATGCGGTCGCCCTCGTCGACGCCGAGCGAGACGCCATCGAAGACCACTTTGGTCGGGTATTCCAGGTGCAGGGCCTCAGCCCCGAGAAGATGTGCCATCGCCTCCAGGCTACGCGGCGCCGCCTGACCGATCGGCCCGTCGGGCCAGCCTGTTGTGCCACGCGATCGCGACGGCACCGCCGAGAGCGCCCACCAAGAGCATGACCGCCGGCCAGACACCCGACCGGCCTGCGAGGCTCAGCGCCGAGAACACGAAGACGGCGATGCCGACGACGCGCGTCACGATCGACCCCGGCGGCACGACGTCCGCATTCCGCAGCATCGGGATGCGGCGCCCCGCGTTGGCGCGCAGCGTCGACCACAGTGACCAGAGCAGCAGGACGCCGCCGACGAGTAGACCTGCCCAGGCGAGAGCGTCCACGGTCAGTACCAGAAGCTCAGCTGCGGGGTCGTCGTCGCGGAGAAGACTCGCGCGACGCGGTGCGGGTCATCGGCCTCGATGCGCCCCGCGCGGGCCAAGGTGACGGCCGAGACGCCGCCGAGGAGCATCGCCGAGAGCTCCTCCACTCCGAGACGCACGAGCGGCACGCCGAGCGGAACCTCGTCGACGATCTCGACACCGGGTGCCTCGCCCGCCGAGAGAACGAAGGTCCCGTCGGCGAGGCGCAGCGCGTCGGTCACCTCGAGCGCGATGACGTCCTCGACGTCGTAGCTGCGGGCGGCGAGCGTCGCCGGGACGTCGAGCACGCGCAGGTAGTGGTGGTCCCGGCTGGTGATGCGCGCCGCGCGCTTGTTGTCGATCATCCACCAGAGCGGCTCGTCGACGGACAGCTCGTTGGCCCGGACCGTGCCGACGAGGTCGAGGGACAGCAGGAAGCGCCAGAGCCCTGCGTAGGCGGCATCCGTCCCCGCGACCACGCGCGAGACCGTCGCCGTCGACGCGGCCCAGTCGTCGTCGTCCTCACTGATGCTGTAGATCGCGACGCCCTCGACGGCGCCCTCCGGCGAGCGGTATTGGACGACGCGCAGCTTGTCGGCCTTCTCGACATCGGAGCGCGTCCCGAAGGTGCGGTCCCAATGACCGCCCGGCATGGTGATCTCGCCGGGGGTGTCCCGTCGGATCCGCTCGTACAGGTCGGTCGCGGCATCCCGCCCCTGCTCCCGCGTGATGTAGTCGATGCGCCCCGGCGCGACCGGACCGATCCACCCGGTGCGGCGCGTGGCGATCTCCCACGACGTGGCGGCCACCGCGGGGGCGAAGCCGAATCGGCCATAGATGCCGGACTCGCTCACCGTGAGCCCCGCGAGAGGGAAGCCGAGGGACGCCGCGGTCCGGAGCTCCCCCTGCATGAGGGCGCTGAGGATGCCTCGGCGACGGTGCGTGGGCGCGACGGTGACCGCGCTGACGGCGCACATCGGGATCGCGGAACCGCCGGGCAGGGTGAGCTCGGTCCCCCACGAGGCGAAGGTCGCGACGGGGACGTCGGCCTGCACACCGCCCTCGTCGTACACGCCCACTTTGCGGCGGTAGCCGTTACGGGCGAAGGACTCGGTGTACTGGGCCTCGGTGGGTTCCCCGCCCAGGAAGCCGCGCGCGACGGCATCCTGCCACCGGTGCGTGCCCTCGCGGTCGTCGTCACCGACGCGAGCGGCCCGCAGGCCCCGAGCCGCCAAGGTCGAGGCGAGACGTTCGTCGAGCGCGGCCGAGTGGAACTGGTCAACGAGAGAGCTCATGCCCCCAGGCTATGCGGGGGCGGCGACACGATGCCAGGTCAGAGAAGCCGAGCGCCGCCGACGGGACCCGAGACCGCATGGGCCTGACGACCCGATGACGCGAGGCGTTCCGCGAGCTCCCGCGCGTGTTCCGCACCCTCGGCGAGGAAAGCCGTCGTCGGGCCGGACCCCGACACGATGCCGCCGAGCGCCCCGGCTGAGAGACCCTCGTCGATCAGCACCGCGAGATCAGGGCGGAGCTGCACGGCCGCGAGCTGGAGATCATTTCGGATGGCCTCGCCCAGGGCGGCGGAATCCCCCGATCGAAGCGCTCGCAGCACGGCGGGATCGACCGACGGCGTCGCGCGGTCAGGGGCGATGTCCGCCTCCGCGCGCAGGCGATCCAGGGTGCCGTACACCTCAGGGGTGGACAACCCGCCGCCGTCCGCGACGAGCACCCACGCGAAAGAACCGCGGCCGAGCGCCGGGGCGAGCTCGTCTCCGCGCCCCGTCCCCACCGCGGTCCCGCCCAGGAGGGCGAACGGGACGTCGGCACCGAGCTGGGCGCCCAAGGAATGCAGGTCGCTCGACCCCAGCCCACCGTCGATCAGCTCGTTGACGGCGACGAGCGCGGCGGCGGCGTCCGCCGATCCCCCGCCCATTCCGCCGGCGACGGGAACGCCCTTGTGGATCTCCAAGCGGATGCCGCCCTCCCATCCCACCGCGTCCGTGACCAGACGTGCTGCCCGGACCGCGAGGTTGGACTCATCGAGCGGGACGCCCGACACGTCGACGTCACCCGTGACGCTCAGCGAGGTGGTGACGTCGTGGGACGCCCACACGTCCTCGAAGAGCGAGACCGCCTGGTAGACCGACGCGACGTCGTGATAGCCGTCCTCCCCCGCGGGACCGACCTCGAAGAAGAGGTTGATCTTGCCCGGCGCGCGCACGTGGACGCGCCGGGGAGTATCGAGAGGCAGGCTCACGCGTTCGCCGAATCGGCCCACAGGTCGACGTCGATCGCTCCGGACAGCGCGTCGATGCGCGCGAGTTCGTCGTCGTCGAACGGAGCTCCGTCGACGGCGGCGAGATTCTGGTCGAGCTGCTCGGGGCGCGACGCGCCGATGAGAGCGGAGGTGACCACCTCGTCGCGCAGGACCCACTGGATGGCCATCTGCGCGAGGGTCTGGCCGCGCTCCTTCGCGATGTCGTTGAGCGAACGAAGAGTGTCGAGCGCCTTCTCGCTCAGCTGACCGTCGGGCAACGAGAAACGACTCTGGGCGCGCTCGGCGCGGCCGTCGCCGAGGTACTTGTCGGTGAGCAGGCCCTGCGCGAGCGGCGTGAACGCGATGGCGCCCATCCCTGCCGTCTTGAGCGAATCCGTCAGGCCGTCCTCGACCCAGCGGTTCAAGATCGAATAGGAGGGCTGGTGGATGATGAGCGGCGTGCCGAGGCTCTTCGCCACGGCGACCGCCTCTTCGGTGCGCTCCGCACTGTACGAGGAGATGCCGACGTACAGCGCCTTGCCCTGACGTACGAGCGTGTCGAGGGCGCCGATGGTCTCCTCGATCGGCGTCACGGGGTCGGCGCGGTGCGAGTAGAAGATGTCGACGTAGTCGACGCTCATACGTGTGAGCGACTGCTCGGCGCTCGCGATGAGGTACTTCCGCGAACCGTAGTTGCCGTAAGGGCCGGGCCACATGTCGTAACCCGCCTTCGACGACAGGATGATCTCGTCGCGGTAGGGCGCCAAATCCTCCCGCATCATTCGGCCGAAGTTGGTCTCGGCCGATCCGAACGGCGGGCCGTAGTTGTTGGCCAGGTCGAAGTGCGTGACACCACGGTCGAAGGCGTGCCGGAGCAGAGTACGCTGGTTGTCGAAGGGGATGTTGTCCCCGAAGTTCCACCAGAGTCCCAGTGAGATCGCCGGCAGATACAGGCCGCTCGAGCCGACCTGGCGGAAAGCCCCCGCATCGTAGCGGGAGGACGCCGCCTGATAGGGGCGGTGGGTGTCGCCATTGCGCGACGAGGGGAAACGGTCCGCGTAGTCGGTCATCACCCCAGGCTAGCGATGCCGGACACCCGAAACGTCGGCGAAACGACCGACATCTACTCTTGCCCGACCGAACACGCACAACAAGGAGAACATATGGCGCGATTGACTGCACTGCCGTCCGAGGGCGGTTCCTGGACCGCACTCCTCGAACGCGAGGACATCGTCCTCATCGGAGGCATGCTGCATCTGCGCCATGACGACACCACCCCCGAGCAGGCTCGCATCGCCGACCTGCTGCTGATCGCCGATTCCCTCTCGGATGCCGGCATCCCCCACCTCCTTATCCGTCACTCGCACGCCGTCCCGGGCCTGGTCGTCGACCTCGCTCACCGCGACCGCGCGATCGCCGCGCTCGCAGACCGGGCCGTCACCGAGCCGCTGTATGCGAAGCCCAAGGGCGGCACGCCGGTGCCGTTCGGGGAACTGCGCCTTCGCGCGTCGGGCCCGTCCTCGGTGCGGGTGTTCCGCCCGCGCATCGCGGGGGAGCTCCGCTACGGCGCCGGCCACGGCGTGCGGGTCGAGTTCTGGCGTTTCGGCCAGGAACTCGTCGAAGCCCCTCACGCCAACGACCTCACCCGGCGCGTCTTCGCCTCGGAGGACGTCGAGCCGGCGACCGTCGAACGGTACGGACGCACGTGGCAGACGCTGCAGGGGATGTTCGCCCCGCATCCGGGCGACGTCACCCACGAGATCGACATGGTCTTCTCCTGGGTCGACGGATCGTCCTCGGAGTTCCAGCGGCAGCGTGCGGCGCAGCTGTCGGAGTACGTCGTCGGCGACGGCGACGACGGTCCCGCGCGCTACCGCCACGTCGACGAGCTGCGCTACGCCCTCCGCAGCGTCCACATGTACGCGCCGTGGGTGCGTCGCATCTTCATCGCGACCGACTCCCCCGCCCCCGCGTGGCTGCTCGACCACCCGAAGGTGACGATCGTCCGCAGCGAGGAGTTCTTCGAGGACACCTCGGTTCTCCCGACGCACAACTCGCATGCCGTCGAGGCTCAGTTGCACCGCATCGAGGGGCTGTCCGAGCACTTCCTGTACTCGAACGACGACATGTTCTTCGGCCGGCCGCTCTCACCGGAGCTGTTCTTCTCGCCCGCCGGGGTCTCGTCGTTCGTCGAGTGCGACGTGCGCATCGGCACCGGGCCCCGCCGTGTGGCCCGCAGCGGCCACGACAATGCGCTGCGTCTGAACCGCGAGCTGCTGCAGGAGCGGTTCGGACGCACGATCGTCCGCGACCTCGAGCACTGCGCGGCGCCGCTGCGACGCTCGGTGATGTTCGAGCTCGAGCGGGAGTTCCCCGAGGAGATCCGCCGCACGGCGGCATCCCGGTTCCGTTCGGCCACCGACGTGTCCGTGACCAACTGCCTGTATCACTACTACGCGCAGTTCACGGGGCGCGCCATCGCCTCCACCGCGCCGCGGGTGCGGTACTTCCAGACGACGCAGGCCGCGTCGCTCCGCCGCATGGAGCGGCTCGCCGAGCGCAGTGACGTCGACATGTTCTGCCTCAACGACGGCGGCGACCTCGAGGTCCCGGAGCCGGTGCGGGTGCGGGCCGTGACGGGTCTGCTCGAGCGTCTCTTCCCCGTCCGCGCGCCGTGGGAGGACCCCGCGGTCAGCGCAGCGCCGGCACGCCCGGTCGAGCTGCACGCGTGACGGAGCCGGTGACGCCCGCCTCGCGCAGGCGTCGCTGAGCCTCATCGGGATCGATGTACTCGAGCGGACGGGGCACGTCGACCGGGACCACCGAATGGACGACCGTGTCGTCGTAGACGTGCACGAGGTTGTACGCCTGAGCGCCGTCCTGCGGCCGGGTGCCGCCGACGGGGACGGTCAGGTCCTGCGCGTAGCACGTCGAGGACGCAACGGACACGGGAATGCCCGCGAACGTCGCGAAGGTCGAGTAGTGCAGGTGGCCGGCGATGACGGCGCGCACGTCCGTACCTCTGACCACGTCGGCGAGGCGACGCTGATCGCGCAGCTCGACGCTCGCGGCGAGCGGCAGGACGCTCGGGACCGGCGGGTGGTGCATCGCGAGCACAGTCCCCAGCGGAGCGGGGGTCGCGAGGACGCCGCCGAGCCATTCGAGTTGCGCATCGGAGAGCTCGCCGTGGTGGTGGCCCGGGACGCTCGTGTCGAGGGTGACGATGCGGAGTCCGTCGAGCTCGTCGACCCGGTCGTAGGGCGCCGTCGGGTCGGCGGCGGTTTCATCCAGGAGGTGCTCGCGGAACGCACCGCGGTCGTCGTGGTTGCCCATGACCCACAGCAGCCGCGCGCCCAGGCGCTCGGCGAAGGGTTCGACCAGCGCACGGATCGCGTCGTACGCGGCGGCTTCGCCCAGGTCGACGAGATCTCCCGTGAAGACGACGGCGTCCGGGGCGACGCCGCTGGACTCGATGGCGTCGAGGGCCGCGGTGAGCGAGGCTTCACCGTCGACGCGGTCGAACAGACGGGGTCCCGGGCCGCGCAGATGCGTGTCACTCAGGTGGAGCAGGATCCGTTCGGCGGCCGGATGCTCGGCGCGGCGCATGGTCACTTCTTCCGTCGGTGCAAGGGCTCGGGTGCCCCCGCCTTGCTCCGAAATGTTACCGGGGTGTTTCGGGAACCCGTGATGAACGACGCGCGAACTCGCTGAGAACGGAGACGCGCGTCACCCCGGGAGCAGATGACGGATGCCGGGCGCTCAGGCGCGGGCGATGCGGACGAAGTCCTCGATCGTGAGTTCCTCGCCGCGCGCCGTGGGTGCCACGCCGGCGCGATCGAGCACCTCGCTGGCTGCGCCGGACGAACCGCCGAGGACGGTGGAGAGCGCCTGGCGGAGCATCTTGCGCCGCTGCTGGAACGCCGCGTCGACGATCGCGAAGGTGCGGAGACGCTCCTCCTCGGTGCCGCGGGCCGCGGCATCCCGTTCGAAGCCGACGAGGACGCTGTCGACGTTGGGGACGGGCCAGAACACCTGACGCGAGACCGTGCCGGCGAGACGCCAGGCGCCGTACCAGGCCGCCTTGACGCTCGGCGCGCCGTACACCTTCGAACCGGAGGGCGCGGCGAGGCGTTCGCCGACCTCGGCCTGCACCATGACGACGCCGCGCTGGATGGACGGGAAGTGCTCCATGAAGTGCAGGAGCACCGGCACACTGACGTTGTACGGGAGATTCGCGACGAGGACGTCGGGTTCGCCGGGGAGCTCGCTCACGCGCAGGGCGTCCTCGGCCACGACGGTGAGCGCGCCGTCGGGCACGCCGTGCGCGGCCGCGGTCGCGGGCAGGCGCTCGGCGAGACGGCGGTCGATCTCGACCGCGGTGACGGGGGCGCCGGTCTCGAGGATGGCGAGGGTCAGCGACCCGAGGCCGGGCCCCACCTCGACGACCCGATCGGCGGCGCTCACGCGCGCGGCGGTGACGATCTTGCGGACGGTGTTGGCGTCGACGACGAAGTTCTGCCCGAGCTTCTTGGTCGGGGTGACGTCGAGGTCGGCGGCGAGGGCGCGGATCTCGGCGGCTCCGAGGAGGGTGACGGGCATGGGTTCCAGCCTAGTTGCCGGGCCTCGCGCCGCCGATCACGGTGACGGACGCACGACCGCCGGTGCGGGAGTGAGCCTGAGGGACGGGCGGGACGAGGTCCGGGCGACGCGTCGTGCATCCGTCGCGCGGACCTCGCCGCCCGGCACCCCGTTCAGCCGCGCGCGGCCTTCGCGGCGGACGGCAGCGCGTCGACGATGCGCGCGGTCGCGGTGTCGTCGTGCGCCGCTGTGACGAACCAGGCCTCGAAGGCCGAGGGCGGCATGGAGACGCCGCCCTCGAGCATCGCGTGGAAGAACCGGCCGTAGGCGTCGGCGTCCTGCGACGTCGCCGTCGCGTAGTCGGGCACGCCGTTCACGACGGACTCGCCGAAGAAGATGCTGAACAGCGTCCCCGCCCACTGCACGACGTGCGGCACCCCGGCATCCGTCAAGGCGGCGGATGCCGCGTCTGCGACGGTGTGCGCGACGGAATCGAGCGTGCGGTAGACCGCGTCGTCGGCGTGCGAGAGGGTCGCAAGCCCCGCGGCGACGGCGACGGGGTTCCCCGACAGCGTGCCGGCCTGGTAGACGGGACCGGTCGGAGCAAGGAGGTCCATGATGTCCTGGCGACCGGCGACGGCGGCGACGGGGAGCCCGCCGCCGATGACCTTCCCGAACGCGATGAGATCTGGGACGACGTGCTCCCCCGCCGCCTCGAGCACTCCGCCATAGCCCGAGCGCGAGGACCGGAAGCCGGTCAGCACCTCGTCGCTGATGAGGAGCGCGCCGTTCCGGTGAGCGATCTCGGACAGGAACGCCGTGAAACCGGATGCCGGGGGCACGACGCCCATGTTGGCGCCGGCGGCCTCGGTGATGATCGCGGCGATCCGGCCCTCGTGGGCGCGGAACACCTCCTCGACGGCGGCGCGGTCGTTGTAGCCGATGACGAGGGTCTGCGCCGCGATGGGCGCCGGGACGCCCGCCGAGCCGGGCAGGGCGAGGGTCGCGAGGCCCGAGCCCGCCTGGGCGAGCAGGCCGTCGGAGTGCCCGTGGTAGTGTCCCGCGAACTTGATGAGCAGGTCGCGTCCGGTGGCGGCGCGGGCGAGACGGATCGCCGTCATCGTCGCCTCGGTGCCGGTCGAGACGAGGCGGATCTTCTCCGCGGCGGGCACGCGCGAGCGGATCTCCTCGGCGAGCTCGGTCTCGGCCGCCGTCGGCGCGCCGAACGACAGTCCGCGACGGGCGGCCTCGACGACCGCCTCGATCACGGCGGGGTGCGAGTGACCGAGGAGGGCGGGACCCCAGCTGGCGACGAGGTCGACGTAGTCGCGGCCGTCGGCATCCGTCACGTAGGCGCCCTGCGCCGACACCATGAACCGCGGGGTGCCCCCGACGGATCCGTAGGCGCGGACGGGTGAGTCGACGCCGCCGGGGATCACTCCGCGGGCCCGATCGAACAGCTCCTGGTTGCGGCTCATGCGAGTTCCTTCCCGGCGCGCAGCCAGTGCGCGACCTCGACGGCCCAGTAGGTGAGGATGACGTCGGCGCCGGCGCGGCGGATGCCCAGGAGGCTCTCGCCGATGGCGCGCTCGCGATCGATGAGGCCGGCGGCGGACGCATGCTCGATCATCGCGTACTCCCCCGACACCTGGTATGCCCACACCGGCACGTTCGAACGGTCCGAGACGCGCGCGAGCACGTCGAGGTAGGGCATCGCAGGCTTGACCATGACGACGTCGGCACCCTCGGCGATGTCCACGAGGGCCTCTTCAACACCCTCGCGGGCGTTCGCGGGATCCATCTGGTATGTGCGGCGGTCGCCCTGGAGGGTCGACTCGACGGCGTCGCGGAACGGGCCGTAGAAGGCGGAGGCGTACTTCGCGGAGTAGGCGAGGATCGCCACGTGCGCGAAGCCCGCGGCATCCAGTCCTGCGCGGACCGCGGCGACCTGGCCGTCCATCATTCCCGAGAGGCCGAGCACGTCGGCTCCGGCGCGGGCCTGCGCGACGCCCATCTCGGCGTAGACCTCGAGGGTCGCATCGTTGTCGACCGAGCCGTCGGCGGCGAGCAGGCCGCAGTGACCGTGATCGGTGAACTCGTCGAGGCACAGGTCGGCCTGCACCGTGAGACGCCCTGCGGCGGCGCGCGCCGCCACCGCGATCGCCCGGTTCAGGATGCCGTCGGGGTCGGTGGCCCCGCTGCCGACCGCATCGCGGACGGCGGGCACGCCGAACAGCATGATCCCGCCGATGCCGGCCGCGGCGGCCTCATCGACGACATCGGCGATCGCGTCGAGCGGATGCTGCGACACCCCGGGCATGCTCGCGATGGGCTGCGAGGAGTCGATGCCCTCCTTCACGAACACCGGCAGCACCAGCTGCGAGGGAACGAGGTGGTGCTCGGCCGCAAGACGGCGGAGCGCCGGGGTGCCGCGCAGGCGGCGGAGGCGGCGGGTGGGGAACGAGGTCATGAGGACTTCTCCGAAAGGACGCGGGCGTCGAGCTCGGCGATCAGCGCGTCGATGCTCTGGCTCTGGGCGGTGTGACCGACGGTGAAACCGAGGGCCGTGGCGTCGCGGGTCGTACCGGGACCGATCGAGGCGACGAGGGTGGTTGCCGGGAGGACCCCGACCTGCCGGCGAAGCTCACGGCCGACGCTCAACGACGTGAGGAGGACGACGTCGATCTCACCGGAGCGGAGCCCCGCGGCAACGGCGGGCTCGAGGTCGACGCCGATCGTGCGGTAGGCGATGCAGACGTCGACGGCGAAGCCCCGTACCTCGAGTTCGTCGCTCACGACGGCCTGGGCGAGGTCGCTCCGGACGACGAGGGCGCGACCGGTCATGGCGGGCGTGCGGGCCGCGCACCACTGGGTCACCAGGGCCACAGCCGACGAGGCGCCGGCGGGGACGAAGTCGACCTCCCACCCGGCGTCCGCGACCGCACGGGCGGTCGCCCGACCGACGGCGGCGATCCGGGTCGTCGCGGGGATCACGATGCCGTGCTGGCGGAGCTGCTCCACGCTGGCGGCGCTCGTGACGAACAGCCAGGCGTACGCACCGTCGGCGAGGGCGGTGAACGCGCGATCGCGCGCGGCCGTGTCGCGCGGCGGCGCCGACGAGATGAGGGGGGCGACGACGGCCTCCGCGCCCCTCGCGTGCAGGTCCGCGCGGACGCGTTCCCCCCACGCCCCCGCGCGGGGCACGAGGACGCGAGCGCCCTGCAAGCCGCCCGTCATCGCGAGGACCCCGCGAGATCGGCGAGGTCGGCGGCACCGCCCTCGAGCAGCTCCGCGACGACGTCGGCAGCGGCGGCATCCGGGTCGATGTGAGGGTCGAGGCGGCGCGAAGCGACCACGGACCGGCGCCCATCCTCGGCGTACACGTGGGCCACGAGGGTGACGGCGTCGCCGTGGTGCTCCGCGTCGATCGCGACGGGGGCGGCGCAGCCCGCCTCGAGCCGGCGCAGCACGGCGCGCTCGAGATTCGCCGCGAGGGCCGTGTCGGCGTCCTCGATCAAGCGGACGGCGTCGGCCACGGCGGCATCCCCGTCGCGGATCTCGACCGCCAGCGCACCCTGCGCGGCGGACGTCGGCCAGTCGAGCACCTGCGTGATCGCGGCGTCGCGACCGATGCGTCGCAGGCCCGCCTCGGCGAGGACGATCGCGTCGTACTGACCGTCGGCGACCTTGCGGAGGCGGCTGTCCACGTTGCCGCGGATGCCCTCGACGACGAGGTCGGGCCGGCGCGCGAGCACCTGCGCCACGCGTCGCGGCGATCCGGTGCCGACACGCGACCCGGCGGGCAGCTCGTCGAGCGACAGCCCGTCGCGGGAGTGCAGCACGTCGCGCTGGGAGGCGCGCACCGGGACGGCGCCCACGACGATGCCGGGGTACGGCGCCGTCGGCAGGTCCTTCATCGAGTGCACGAGGAAGTCGCACTCGTGCCGCAGCAGCGCATCGCGGAGCGCGGTCGCGAACACTCCCGTTCCGCCCATCTGCGCGAGCGGACCCGTCAGGACGTCGCCCTCGCTGGTGATCGGCACGAGTTCGACGTCGCGACCGGATGCCGCGGCTACGGCATCCGCCACGTGTTGCGACTGGGTCGTCGCCAGGAGGCTCGCCCTCGTCCCCAAGCGGAGCGAGGTCACGGCGCGACCCCCGAGAGCGCCGGCTGGAAGCCGAGCCGCTTGTTCTCGCAGCATCCGGGACGGCAGACGTCGTACCAGGGGCCGAGGTCCGTCACCGCGGGGCGCTCTGCGGCCGGAGTGCCCTTCAGCCGCTCCTCGACGAGGTCGACGAGACCGGCGACGTAGGTCCGGTGCGTGCTGGGGGTCGCGGTGCGGACGGCGACGAGGCCGAGCTCCTCCGCGGTTTCCATCGCCTCCGTGTCGAGATCCCACATGACCTCCATGTGGTCGCTCACGAACCCGAGCGGCACGATGAGGACGGCCTTGCGGCCACGCCCCGGGAGCTCCTGCATCGCGTCGTTGATGTCGGGCTCGAGCCACGGCACCTGCGGCGGGCCGGACCGGCTTTGGAAGACGAGCTGCCAGGCGCCCGGGAATCCGAGGCGCGAGATGATCTCCTCGCCGACGGCCAGGTGCTGTGCGACGTAGGCGCCGCCGGGGCCGAACCCGCGCTCGGGAGGGCCGGAACGGTCGGCGTCGGAGGTCGGGATCGAGTGGGTCGAGAAGAGGATCTCGACCTCGTTCGCGAGGTCGGTGATGCCGCGCTCGGCGAGCTCGGCGATGCCGGACCGGATGCCGTCGACGAAGGGCGCGACGAAGCCGGGGTGATCGAAGAACTGCCGAACCTTGTCGATCTGCACATCGGTCTGGTGACCGGTCGCCTCGACGGCGTCCGCGAGGTCTTCGCGGTACTGGCGGCACGACGAGTACGAGCTGTAGGCACTGGTCGCGATGGCGAGGAGCTTCCGCCGACCGTCCGCGTAGGCGGAGTCGATCGCGTCGGTGACGTAGGGCATCCAGTTGCGGTTGCCCCAGTACACCGGCAGGTCCAGGCCGCGCGCGGCGAGCTCGGCGTCGAGCGCCGCCTTCAGCTCGCGGTTGTGCTCGTTGATGGGGGACACGCCGCCGAAGTGGCGGTAGTGGTGCGCGACCTCCTCGAGGCGCTCATCCGGGATGCCGCGACCCGCCGTGACGTTCCGGAGGAACGGGATGACGTCGTCCTGTCCCTCGGGTCCGCCGAAGCCGAGCAGCAGGATGCCGTCGTAGTCGACGGGAGTCGTCGCGTGCGGATCGCCCGCGCGCGCCCCCTCGGTGGCGTTCGGGATGACAGCGCCCTCGGCGACGACCACCCCGGTCGCCCGCGGCGGCTTGGGACGGAACTCCGGGTTCACCGATCCGATGTTCTGCGCACTCACGAGAGCACCTCCGCCAGTTCGTCGATCTCCACGCGCCGACCGGTGTAGAACGGCACCTCTTCGCGGACGTGGCGACGAGCGTCCGTGGCCCGCAGCTCCCGCATCATGTCGACCAGACTGATGGGGTCGTCGCTCTCCAGCGGCAGCAGCCATTCGTAGTCGCTGAGCCCGAAGGTCGACACCGTATTCGCGACGACGTCGCGGAAGACGGCGCCCTTGCGGCCGTGCTCGGCGAGCATGCGGGAGCGGTCCTCCTCCGGGAGCAGGTACCACTCGTAGCTGCGGACGAACGGGTACAGGCACAGCCACCCGCGGGCGTGCTCGCCGCGGAGGTACCCGGGGACGTGACGCTTGTTGAACTCGGCCTCGCGGTGCACGCCCATCGCGCTCCACACGTTGGTGAAGGAGGCGAGCACCGCGGTCCGGCGCAGCTGCCGGAGGGCCTTCTGCAGGGCGGCAGGGTCCTCGCCGTGCAGCCACACCATGAGGTCGGCCTCGGCCCGCATGCCGGTGACGTCGTAGAACCCGCGGAGCGTGACGCCGTCCGCGACGAACCCGTCGGCGACGCGACGCAGGTCGTCGAGGTCGCCCGGCGCCGGAGCGCTGGCGCGGGGCCGCGGCCCGGCGAGGATCGCGAACAGGGTGTAGCCGAGGCCGGGATCGGTCGTCTCGTCAGCGGACATGACGTTCTCCTTCGGTGAGGGTCGGAGCGGACAGCAGGTGGGTGGCGAGTGCGCGGGCGTGCGGGATCACCGAGGCGAGCCCGGTCCCGGCCGCGACGGCTCCCGCGAGTCGGATGCCGCGCGTCGCCGCGGCCTCGGAGACCGCCGCGCGGGCGGACGGCGTCGCCACGGCGTCGGGCCAGGCGACGGGGACGACGCGCCGAACATCGGTCGGCGCGAGGCGGACCCCGGTGAGGGTGCGGATCGCGGCGGCGGCACCGGCGGCATCCGTCAGTTCCTGGTGGCGGCCGTCACGGGCGGAGAGCCGGAGCAGGTGTGTGCCGGCAGGAAGGGCTGCAGCGGCCCACTCCCACTTCGCGTCGACGTGGGTCAGCGCCTTCGCGGCACTGTCGACATCGGGAGCGGCGATGACGCCCGACCCGACGGGGAAGGCGTCGAACGCGTCGGAGACGACCTCGGCGACCACGAGCCCCACGGGCGGAGCCGGCGCGACCTCGACCTGCAGGAGTCCGGCGGCGGCGTTCGGCCCGGTCGCGACGACCACGGCGCGAGCTGCGAGGGTCTCGCCGTCGAGCACGGCCGTCGTCGCTGTGACGGAACGGGCGGGCGCGCCGGTGCGGATGACGGCGCCCGCGCGCAGCGCAGCCGCCTCGAGCTCGGCGGCGAGTCGCCAGAGCCCGCCCTCGACGCCGCGGACGGCGGACCCGGCGCGGACGGCGGGCGCGAGCGCGTCGACGGCGGCCGTCAGCGAGCCGAGCGCCTGCGCCTTCTCCCAGAGGACGGGGTGGAGGGAGGACAGCCGCACGCTGTCGGCGCTCTGCGAGTACACGCTGCGGCAGAGGGGCTCGACGAGGCGGGCGGTGACCCGGACTCCGAACCGGCTCGTGGCGAGATCGGCGAGCGTCGGCTCGGGGCCCGTCGACCAGGGCATCGAGTGCTCCTGCGCCGCCCGACGCGCGCCGGCACGGCCGATGATGCGGACGACGTCAGCCGCGGTCGGGTCGGCGGGCATCCCGACGAGAGCGCGTCGGGGAAGGGGCGCCCGGTCGACCCGACCGGATCGCCGCCGAAAGGCGACGTGCGCACCTGCCGGAGCAGGCTCGACGAGCTGGACGGGAAGCCGCGCGTCGGCAACGAGGTCGGCGACGCCCGACGTCCGGGTCGCGAACGACTCGGCGCCGAGGTCGGCGTCGAGACCGGCCGCCGTTCCGCGGCGCAGCATCCCGCCGGCGTCCTCCGACGCCTCGACGAGGACGACGTCGCGTCCGGAACGGGCGAGCTCCCACGCGATCGTCAGGCCGGCGATGCCGCCGCCCACGATGACGACGTCGTGGGTCACGGCGCGCGCCAGTCGTGGACGGTGCGCACCACCGCCGAGATCGCATCGGGGTCGGCCTCCATGGGGACGCCGTGACCGAGGTTGAAGACGTGCGCACGCGCACCGAGGCCGTCCGCGAGGACGCGGTGCACCTCTGCGGTCCGGACCTTTTCGGGCGCGAACAGCAGAGCAGGGTCGAAGTTGCCCTGCAGCGTGAGGTCGCGACCGATGCGCTGACGCGCGTCGCTCAGGCGCACGCGGTAGTCGACCCCGAGCGCGTCGATGTCGGGCGTCGCCATGTCGGCGAGGATCTCGCCCGTACCGACCCCGAAGTGCACGAGCGGGAGACGGTCGATGCCTTCGGGAAGCGGAAGCGTCCGGGCGTGCTGCAGGGCGGCGACGGATGCCGGGAGCACCGATGAGCGGTAGTCGTCGGGGTTCAGGCCGCCCGCCCACGAGTCGAACAGCTGTCCGGCGCTGGCTCCCGCCTCGATCTGCAGCGCGAGGAAGCGGCCGGTGACCTCGGCGAGCCACATCGTCAGATCCCGCCACGCCGCCGGGTCCTCGTGGATGAGACGCCGCGCGGCGAGGTGATCCTTCGACGGGCCGCCCTCGACGAGGTACGCCGCGAGGGTGAAAGGAGCGCCGGCGAACCCGATGAGCGGCAACGGCTCGCCGCGCTCCTCGGAGAGATCGGCGAGCATCGCCGTCGTGCGACCGACGGCATCCGCGATCGCCTCCCCGCGCTCGGTCACGAGCGCCGGGTCGATCGCCGTCGCGCGGGCGATGTCGGCGGACGTGCGGAGGGGCTCGGAGAACACGGGACCGCGGCCCGCCGCGATCTCGACGTCGATACCCAGGAGCGCGAGCGGAACGATGATGTCGCTGAAGAAGATGGCAGCGTCGACGCCGTGTCGACGGACGGGCTGCATCGTGATCTCGCTCGCCAGCGCAGGGTCGAGGCAGGCCTCGAGCATCGTCCCCTGCGAACGCAGCGCCCGGTACTCCGGCAACGAACGACCCGCCTGGCGCATGAACCAGACGGGGGTGATGTCGGGGCGATCGCCCAGGAGTGCGCGGACGAGTCGCGACTCGCGGGTGCGTGCGGCGACGAGAGGGTGGCTGAGGCCGGGAATGATGAACTCCTCGAATCGGTTAATCGATATACTAGTCGCGATCCAAGGGGGTTCTCCGCACCGTGCTCGTCTGCCTGACCGCGCATCAGCGCTCCACACCGTTCGATTCGCTCGAGCGGCTCTCGACGGTCGGCGACGACCTCGCTGAGCGCCTGTCCGCGGTCCACGACTCGGTGCGCGGCGCCGTCGTCCTCGCCACCTGCAACCGGTTCGAGGCGTACTTCGACCTCGCCGAGGAACCCGACCTCGCCTCGCCCGTCCCCGCGATGGATGCCGCGATGGAGGCCATCGCGGGTGCAGCTGAGATGGACTACCGGTCGCTGCGGGAGAATGTCGACTTCGCCCACGGCAACCAGGTGGCCCACCACCTGTTCACCGTCGCCTCGGGGCTCGACTCCGTCGCCGTCGGCGAAGACGAGATCGCCGGCCAGGTGCGCCGCGCTCTCGAGGCCGCTCGCGGGCGCGGTCTCACGACCGCTCCCCTCGAGCACCTCTTCCAGCGGGCGACCGAGACCTCGCGCGCCGTCAAGAACACCACGCGCCTCGGCGAGTCCGGGCGCTCGCTCGTCCGTCTCGCGGTCGACCTCGTGAGTTCCCGCGTCGACTGGGGCACCGCCCGCGTCCTGCTGGTCGGCACCGGGCGCTACGCCGCGGCGGCACTCGCCGCCCTCCGGGCAGTCGGGGCCACCGACATCCGCGTGCACTCCCGTTCGGGTCGTCAGCGGTTCGCCAACCGCGAGCATCTGGTCCATGTGAGCGTCGAGGACTACGCGGCCGAGGCCGCTGCGGCCGATGTCGTCGTCACCTGTACCGCGACGACCGACACGTTCGCCCTCGAGGCGTTCTCGCACGCGACGGCACGTGCCGGCAGCACGAAGGCGCAGGTCGTCATCGACCTCGGCCTGCCCCGCAACGTCGACCCCGAAGTCGCCCTCCTCCCCGGAGTCGAACTCCTCGACCTCGAGACGATCCGCCTCCACGCCCCCGTCGACGAGGCCGAGACCGTCGGCCAGGCGCGCGAGATCGTGCAGGCCGCCGCCCAGCGTCACGCCGCCGCCCGGCGCGTGCACGAGGTCTCCCCGTCGGTCGTTGACCTCCGCGGGTTCGTCCATGGCGTCCTCGACGAGGAACTCACGCGCGCCCGGCGCCGCGGGGACTCCCCCGAGGTCGAGACCGCCATGCGTCACTTCTCGGGCGTCCTCCTCCACCAGCTCATCGCCCGCGGCCACACGCTCGCCTCCTCGGGCGCCGGCACGGAGTGGGCGGAGGCCATCCGCACGGTCCTGCCGGGCAGTCGGGAGACCGTCTCACCGGACGAGGGCGAACAGCCGTGAGCCCGAGCGTCACGCTGAAGGACATCGCGCGCGCCGCAGGCGTGTCGACGGCGGCCATCAGCCAGGCGCTCAACGACCGCGGCAGCATGCGTCCCGAGACGCGCGAGCGCATCAAGGCGATCGCCGCCGAACTCGGGTACGTGCCCAATCGTCACGCCGCGGCCCTGCGCAGCGGCCGGACCATGACCGTCGGGTTCGTCATGGTCGACGACCCCGAGGCGGACCGGCGCGGCGAACTGCAGCGCGCACGCAAGCTCATCTCCCTGGTCCGCGCCTCAGCCGCTCACGGCTTCACCGTGACCGTCCTGCCCGATTCGAACCCGGACCTCATCTCGGGCACGACCCTCGATGCCCTGTACGTCCCCGACGCCCGCGGGAACCAGCCGCTCCTGCAGGCGGCCATCGCCCGCGGCATCCCGATCGTCGCCGACGACCAGTTCGTCGACGGGTCGCGCGGGCTCAGCATCCGCACCGGGTACGACGCCGCGGTGCGGGCGGGGCTCGACGAGCTCGAGCGCGCCGGGGCTCAGCGGATCGTCTTCCTGACCGAGGACGGCCGGCAGCCCCGCGACGAGATCGGGCGCGCCGCCTACGAGATCTGGAGCTCGGTGCGCGGACGCGAGCCGATCGTGCGCGCCGTCGACCCGTCGCGGCGAACGCTTCCCCGGTTGCTGACCGATGCTCTGGCCGAGGGTGCCGACGCGATCTTCGCGGGCGCCGAGGACGGCCCCGACGTCTACCTGCAGCTCGAGGAGATGCGTCTCGTGATCCCCCGCGACGTGCAGCTCGTCGCGCTGTGCACGACCGATTGCGCCGTGAACCGCCGGCTCGGCGTGACACACGTCTGCATCCGACCGGACCTCGCCGCCGAGACGATGTTCGAGACGCTGCCCGCGGCGCTCCTCGACGAGGGTCCGCGCGTCGTCGATCTGCCGTGGGAACTCGTCGCCGGCGCGACCACGCGGCCGCCGCTGACGGCGAATCTCGTCGCCGCGCAGACCACTCAGTCCGTGAAGGCCCCGTAGACCTCGAGAGTGTTCTGCGCGATCTGAGCGCACAGCTCGTCGAGAGGGACGCCCAGTTCGGCCGCCAGGAATCTCACGGTGACGGGAACGAGGTAGGGCGCGTTCGGACGCCCTCGGTGCGGCGTCGGGGTGAGGAACGGTGCGTCCGTCTCGACGAGGATCCGCTCGAGGGGGGTTACCGCGAGGGCGTCGCGCAGGTTCTGCGCGTTCTTGAACGTGACGTTGCCCGCGAAGCTCAGCCAGTAGCCGCGGTCGGCGCTGTACCGCGCCATGTCGGCATCACCAGAGAAGCAGTGGAACACCGTGCGCTCGGGCGCGCCGCTGCGCTCCAGGGTCTGGAGGACCGCGTCGTGCGCGTCGCGGTCGTGGATCTGCATCGCGATGCCGTGCCGCTTCGCTATGTCGATGTGCGCCTCGAAGCTCTCCACCTGAGCGGGGATGCCGGCGGCATCCGTCCGGAAGAAGTCGAGCCCTGTCTCGCCCACCGCTCGCACGCGGGGCTGCCCGGCGAGTTCGTCGATGACGGCGATCGCCTCGTCGAGACGTCCGGCCGCCTTGTATGCAGGTGCCTCGTTCGGATGGATGGCGACGGCGGCGAGCACAGCGGGGTGGGATGCCGCGGCCCACGCCGACCATCGCGAGGAGTCGATGTCGCCACCGGCCTGCACGACACCCGCCACACCGACGCCCGCCGCCAGGGCGAGCTGCTCCTCCAGTCCGCGCGGCTCGTCGCCGTCTTCGATCTCGAGGTGCGTGTGGTTGTCGTACACCGCCACCGGGAGCGGCTCGGGTGGGTCCGGCCACCGCACGTCGCGCGCGGACTGCTCGCGCTGTCGGACGTACCCGCTCGGGTCGGTCATGCGGTCTGCTCGACGCGGGGGAACAGCGGCGCCAGGGTCTTCACTCGGCTGCCCGCGGGGAGCTGGCCCCAGGTCCCCGCGTCACGGAGCGGCTGAGCGGTCAGATCGCCAAGGGCGCCCAGGGCATCCCAGAGTGTCGCGGTGGACTGCGGCATCACCGGCGACAGCAGGACCGCGAGGGCGCGGAGTCCCTCCGCCGCCGTATACAACACGGTCGAGAGCCGTTCCCGCTTCGCCTCCTCCTTCGCGAGCGCCCACGGCTCGTTCTCGGTGATGTAGCCGTTGAGCTCGTCGACGATCCGCCAGATGGCGGCGATCGCCTCGTCGGGGCGGAACGCCGTCATCGCCGCGTCCGCGGCGGTCGCGGCGTCCGCCACCGTCCGCTGCACCCGCAGGTCGATCTCGGCCGCCTCGCCGGCCGTGGGCACGACGCCGTCGAAGTACCGGCCGATCATGGCGACGGTGCGCGAGGCGAGGTTGCCGAAGCCGTTCGCGAGCTCGGCCTGGTAGCGCGCGGAGAGGTCCTCCCAGGAGAACGAGCCGTCCTGGCCGAACGCGATCGCGGACAGGAAGTAGAACCGGTAGGCGTCCGATCCGAACACGTCGGTGATCTCGGTCGGCGCGATGCCGGTGAGCTTCGACTTCGACATCTTCTCGCCGCCCACGAGCAGCCAGCCGTGGGCGAAGATGCCCTTGGGGACCTCGAGGCCGGCAGCCATGAGCATGGCGGGCCAGATGACGGCGTGGAAGCGGAGGATGTCCTTGCCGACGACGTGGTACGCGGGCCAGCGCCGCTCGAACTGCTCGGGGTCGTCGCCGTAGCCTACGGCCGTCGCGTAGTTGAGGAGCGCGTCGACCCACACGTAGATGACATGCGAGTCGTCCCACGGCACGCGGATGCCCCAGTCGAACGCGGAGCGGGAGATCGACAGGTCCTTGAGGCCCGAGCGAACGAACGAGACGACCTCGTTGCGCGCGGAATCGGGGCGGACGAAGTCGGGCTGCGTCTTGTACAGCTCCAGCAGGCGGTCCTGGAACTCGCTGAGCTTGAAGAAGTAGTTCTTCTCCTGCAGCAGTTCGAGGGGTTTGGAGTGGATGGCGCAGACCTTCAGACCCTCGAACGGACCCGTGCCGTCGACGATCTCGGCCTCGGGCTTGAATTCCTCGCAGCCGACGCAGTACAGCGCCTCGTACTCACCCGCGTAGATGTAGCCGCTGTCGTACAGCGCCTGCACGAACCGCTTGACGCGCTCCTCGTGGCGGGGCTGCGTCGTGCGGATGAAGTCGTCGTTGGCGACGTCGAGGGTCTTCAGAAGCGGGAACCACGACTCTTCGACCAGCTTGTCGACCCATTCCTGCGGCGTGACGCCGTTCGCGGTCGCGGCGCGGAGCATCTTCTGACCGTGCTCGTCGGTGCCGGTGAGCATCCAGGTGTCATCGCCGGACTGTCGGTGCCAGCGCGCGAGCGTGTCCACCGCCACCGACGTGTACCCGTGCCCGATGTGGGGCAGATCGCTCGGGTAGTAGATGGGGGTGGTGATGTAGAAGGAGCCGCCGGAAGTCACCTGGAGATTCTACGGGCGACGCGGCGCGCCGCCGTCGTTCATGACGGGGTCAGGCGCTCGCGCGCGGCACCAGGGTCGTCGGCAAGACGATGGACTGCCCCGGCCCGCCGTCAACGACCTCGAGCAGGACTTCCACCATGCGGCGCGAGATCTCGGTCCACGGCTGACGCATGGTGGTGAGGGGTGGATCGGTGGTCGCCGCCAGACCCGAGTCGTCGAAGCCGGCGACGGCGACGTCCTCGGGAACGCGCCGTCCGGCCTTGCGGAGCGCCGCGATCGCCCCGACGGCCATGATGTCGGATGCCGCGAACACCGCATCGATGTCGGGCGCCCGCCGGAGGAGTCGGGTCATGGCGGCCTCGCCGGCGTCGCTCGAGTAGACGTCCTGTTCGACGAGCGCCGGGTCGAAGCGCTCGCCCATCTCGTCCCGGAAGCCCACCAAGCGGTAGCGTCCGCCGGGGGTGTCGTCGGGGCCGGTGATGATGGCGATGCGCTCGTACCCGCGGCCGACGAGGTGACGCGTCATCTCGCGAGCGGATGCCTCCTCATCGACGGAGACGGTGGGTACGTTCGCACGGTCGCCGAGCGGAACGCCGGTGCACACCGTCGGGACGCCGGCGTCGGTCAGTGCGGCAAGCAGCGGGTTCGATTCGTGCGACGAGATGAGCAGGACGCCGTCGACGTGCCCCGCACGGACGTAGCGCTCGATGTTCGCGTACTGGGAGGGGTACTCCGCGATGAGCAGGACGAGCGTCATGTCGCGGGCGGCGAGGGCCTCCGTGGCCCCGCGCAGCAGGAGGGCGAAGGTGGGGTCGGCGAAGAGCAGGTGCTGCGGCTCGGTCAGGAGGAACGCGACGGAGTTCGCCCTCCCGGTCGCCAGAGAGCGCGCCGCGTGGCTGACGGTGTACCCCGTCGCCTGAATCGCCTCTTCGACCGCGATGCGAGCTTCCTCCGACACCCAGCGACCGCCGTTGATGACGCGCGAGACCGTTCCGTGCGACACTCCCGCGACCTCCGCGACGTCGCGGATGGTGGGACGTCTGCGTTCGGAAGCGAGGACCACGCGCTGACTCTATACCCCGCACCTGTTACCGGTCCCAGCCGCATCGCCGCCGCACCGGACAGAGCCTTCGCGCAGTACCCCGAGATGTTCCCGCAGGCACTCGCGTTCGTCGCGATCTTCCTCATGCTGCTGACCCTCGGCGAGGTGTTCCCGGTCCTCGGGCTCAACTTGAAGATCGCCCTCATCTGCGTCTACCTCGGCGGTGCGCTGGGCGTGAACACGTTCCTCATGTACGGGTTCTTCAACACGATCCCGATGGAGATCGACGAGTCGGCGAAGATCGACGGCGCCACGCACGCCCAGATCTTCTGGCGCCTCAGCATGCCGCTGGTGACCCCGATCCTCGCCGTCGTCGGCCTCCTGGCCTCCATCGCGGCGTTCGGCGACTACATCATCGCGAAAATCGTCCTCGTCTCCGAGGACAACTGGACCCTCGCCGTCGGCATGTTCCAGTGGGTCTCGAACCAGCTGGCGAGCAACTGGGGACTCTTCGCCGCCGGGGCGATCCTCGCGGCAGCTCCCGTGCTCGCACTGTTCCTGTCGCTGCAGCGCTACATCGTCGGCGGATTGACGGCCGGCTCGGTCAAGGGCTGAGCGGCTTCTTCGCCGCGACGGCGGCACGGTAGAGGTCTCGCGAGGGGAGCCCCGTCTCCCGCGAGACCTCGCCGGCGGCATCCTTCAACCGGATGCCGGAGGCCACGAGCGCCTGCACCTGGGCGACGGCGTCGTCCTCGCTGACGGCGCGGACGCTGGCTCCCTCGACGACGACGACGATCTCGCCACGGACACCCTGGGCGGCCCACTCCGCCAGCTCACCGAGCGGGCCGCGGACGACCTCCTCGTGCAGCTTCGTCAGCTCGCGGCAGACCGCCGCGCGACGGTCCGTGCCGAACGCCTCAGCCATCGCGGCGAGCGTGTCGGCGAGGCGGGACGGCGCCTCGAAGAAGACCATGGTGCGCGCCTCGGAGGCGAGCGAACCGAAGATCGTCCGCCGCTCGCCCGCCTTGCGGGGCGCGAAGCCCTCGAACGTGAAGCGGTCCGTCGGCAGGCCCGCGAGCGCGAGCGCGGTGATCACGGCGCTCGGACCCGGGAGCGCCGTCACGTCCACGCCCCGCTCGACAGCGGCCGCGACGACCGCATAACCGGGGTCGCTGACCGTCGGCATCCCGGCGTCGCTGAGCAGCAGGACGTCCTCGGTCACCGCCAGTGCGACGAGCTCGGCGGCGCGCTGCTTCTCGTTGTGGTCGTGCAGGGCGATGAGCCGCGGCCGGTTCGCGATCCCGAGCGCCTGCAGGAGGCGCTGGGTGGTCCGGGTGTCCTCGGCGGCGACGATGGTCGCGTCCTCGAGGGCGGTGCGCAGACGCCCGGTCGCGTCGCCCAGATTTCCGATCGGGGTCGCGGCGAGGATCAGCACCGCCCCAGCATAGGCTGGTCGCCGTGAGCTCGACCGCGGAACCGCTGCTGCCGCCGCTCCCGGCGCGTCCCCGCCTCGATGCCCGCGTGGACGCTGTGCTGCGTCGAGTGAACACGCTTCCCGCCGCGTCCTGGCTGGCGCCGTTGGTCGTGACGGTCCTCGCCGGCATCCTGCGGTTGTGGAACCTCGGCCACCCGCACGCGATCGTCTTCGACGAGACGTACTACGTGAAGGATGCCTGGAGCCAGTGGAACCTCGGCTACGCCGCCACCTGGCCCGACGACGCCGACCAGCGGTTCGCCGGCGGCGAGACCGGCATCTACAACACGGAACCGAGCTTCGCGGTCCACCCGCCACTCGGGAAGTACCTGATCGGCGCGGGCATGGCCCTGTTCGGACCGACGTCGTCGTTCGGTTGGCGGTTCGCCGTCGCCCTCGCGGGCACGCTCGCCGTCCTCGTGCTCTACGCCATCGCCTGGCAGCTGAGCCGGTCGATCGTCTTCAGCACGGTCGCGTCGGGACTCATGGCGATCGACGGTCTCGCGATCGTCATGAGCCGCGTTGCGATCCTGGACATCCTGCTCACGCTCTTCGTCCTGCTCATGGTCTGGTTCGTCCTCGTCGATCGGCGGCGCCATCTCGATCGTCTCGCGCAGGCGATGCAGAGACGGGATGCCGCAGGTCGTGCACTGTGGTGGGGGCCGGTGCTGTGGTGGCGCCCGTGGCTCTTCGCGGCGGGCATCGCCGGCGGCGCGGCGTGCGGTGTGAAGTGGTCGGGCGCGTGGGTGCTGGGGGCGCTCGGCCTCTACGCCGTGGTCAGCGATGCCCTCGCGCGGCGGCGGCTCGGCGTCTTCTTCTGGCCGGCGGATGCCGTCCGCCAGGGCGCCGTCGCGTTCATCGCGTTCGTGCCCGTCGCCGTCGTGGTCTACGTGACGAGCTGGATCGGCTGGCTGAGCACCGACGGCGGGTACGGACGGCATGCGGTCGACGGCACCCCCGCGCAGGGATTCTGGTCCTGGGTGCCCCTGCCGTTGCAGAACCTCTGGCACTACCACGAGACGATCTACACGGCGACGGCTCAGATCACTTCCTCGCACCCCTACGCGAGCCCCGCCTGGCAGTGGCCGCTGCTGCTGCGCCCGACCTCGATGTACGTGGGCAATACGGCGAACGGCGTCGACGGCTGCGTGAGCGCGCGGGGCTGCATCGAGATCCTGTACTCGATGCCGAACCCGATCCTGTGGTGGCTCGGGGTTCTGGCCGTCCTCTGGCTCGCGGTGCACGGCATCCGGACCCGCGATTGGCGTACGGGGATCGTACTCGTCGGTGTCGGGGCCACCTACGTGCCGTGGCTCTTCTACCCCGAGCGGACGATCTTCCAGTTCTATACGGTGCTGATCCTCCCCTTCCTGCTCCTGGCGGCGACCTCCGCACTCCGCGCACTCTGGGGCTCCGGCCGCGCAGCGGCGGGAGCGCGGCTGGCGGGACGGCGGATCGTGCTGACGACGGCGGCGGTCGTCGTCGCTGTGTCGGTGTTCTGGTACCCGCTGTGGGCCGCGATCAGCGTGCCCATGGAGTTCTACTGGATGCACAACTGGCTGCGCGGATGGGTGTGAGTGCGACCGATCAGTAGGCTGTGACCGTGTTCCGTTACCCCACCCCGACGCTCGCCGCCGAGGCGGGGTACGCCATCGCCGGTGATCGCTTCGCCATCCTGCTCGGCGCGGCCGTCGCGGAGGGCGTGATCGCTCGGTTGTGGAACGCCGCGGTGGCCGAGACCGCCGTCCTGGAGGATGTCCTCAGCGTGCTCGTCGCCGGCGGGATCCACGATCTCCCGGACTTCGCCGTCGCCGAGTTCCCCGACGACGAGGCGCAGCCGGTCCGCGTCGCCGTACGGGGCGCGGCGATCGTCGAGACCTCGGATCGCACGCGCGTGTCGGGTGCCGAGGCGCGGACGTGGATCGAGACGGCGCTCGCGGGGGCCGTCGGCATCCGTCTCGCCCTCGGGACCGGGCCAGCCGGCGGCGACCTGCTGCCTCTCGGTCTCGGGGTCACGCGCGCCCACGAACTGTCGTGGGGACGTCCCTTCCCCGCCGGTCGCGAACCGGATGCCGATGTCACGCCCGCCGCCGCGGGCGAGGTGCCCCCAGGGACCCTCGCCCCGGTGACGGTAGCCGTCCCGACGATCACCCCGACGATGTCGGCTCCTGCCGCCCCTGCTCCCGCGGCCCGCGACGAGGAGATCGACGTCCTCCAGACGATCTCGGTCGACCGCAGCCTGTTCGCGCGCCTCTTCGAGGATGAGGACGACCTCGAACTGCCCGATTTCCTCCGCGAGGACACCCGCGCCGGGGACCTCCCGGACGAGCACACGCGGTTCGGCTCGCGACGCGGCTCTCGCTCTGCCGCACCGGCGACGTCGTACGCCCTGCGGCTGCCCGGCGGCCGGACCGTTCCCCTCGACAGGCCCGTCGTCCTGGGCCGCGGGCCGCGTTCGGCCGACCACCCCGAAGCCCGTATCGAGCGGGTGCCCTCGCCGCACAAGGAGATCTCGGGAACGCACCTCGAGGCGGTCCTCGACGGCGCCACCCTGGTGGTCCGCGACCTGGGCTCCACGAACGGCACCATCGTGCGCCCGCCCACCGGCGCGGCGGCGCTGCTGCGCGGAGGCGCGGCCTCCCGCGTGCCGGTCGGGACGGAACTGGACCTCGGCGACGGTGTGACCGCCGTCTTCGACACGCTCGAGCCTTCGACGGGGGGATGATCGACCGCGTGTCCAGCAGGCTCCCCTCCTCGCCACCCGGGCTCTCCGGGTTCACGTACGTCCGCCCGCTGGGCGCCGGCGGCTTCGCCGACGTGTTCCTCTTCGAACAGAACCTCCCCCGGCGCCCCGTCGCCGTGAAGGTTCTGCTGGAGGACGTGGTCGACGAGAACGTGCTGCGCATGTTCAACGCCGAGGCCGACGTCATGGCGCGCCTGAGCGCTCATCCGTCGATCCTGACGATCCACGAGGCGTCCGTGTCGGCGGACGGTCGGCCGTACCTCGTCATGGAGTACTGCCCGACCTCGCTCACCCACCGTTACCGCCGCGAGGAGATCCCCGTGGCGGAGGTGCTGCAGCTGGGGGTCAAGATCGGCTCCGCACTCGAGACGGCCCATCGCGCCGGCCTGCTGCACCGCGACATCAAGCCGTCGAACATCCTCGTCACCGCGTTCGGCTCGCCCGTCCTGTCCGACTTCGGGATCGCCGCCGCCGTCGAGGCGCGCCCCGACACGGAGGAGGTCTTCGCGATGTCCGTTCCGTGGTCCGCACCCGAGGTGGTCGATGAGCGCGTCTCCGGCTCGATCGCCGCGGAGGTCTGGAGCCTCGGCGCCACCGTCTACTCCCTCCTCGCCGGTCGCAGCCCCTTCGAACGTCCCGGCCGGGGACAGAACACCCGAGACCAGCTGAAGGCGCGGATCCGCAAGGCCGTCTACACGCCGATCGGGCGCCCCGACGTCCCTCCCGAGCTGGATGCCGTGCTCGCGAGAGCCCTGAGCCGGGATCCCTCCGCCCGGCATCCGTCCGCTGCGGCCTTCGCGCACGACCTGCAGGTCATCCAGCACGGTCTGGGCGTGCCTCACACGCCGCTCGAGGTCGCCGTCGACGAGTGGGCAGCGGCGGGAGCGACCGTCGACTTCGCCGACGATCGCCCTCGCGGCCCCGTCCGCCCCGCTGTCGACTACGCCTCGTCGCGCCCCGAGCGTCGCCGCAGCACACCGGCGCGACGGCCCGACGAGGGCACGATCCTCGCCGGCGCGGAGCCGGCACGGCGGATGGGACGCGGCACCCTCGTCGCGCTCGTCGTCGGCGCCGGCGTCGTCGTCGCGGCAGCAGCCGCGGCGACCACCGTCATCGTTCTCGGCGGGGCGGGCTGAATGGCGCCGGCGAACAGCGAACGGCCACGCGTGCGCAGGTCGACCTGGATCGGCGCGGGCGCGGTCACGGCGATCGTCGCCGTCGTCGGCACGCTCGCCGTCGTCTGGCCCGGGTACGACGCGCAGCAGACTCCCGTCGAGGATCCCACCGTGTGGGCGCTGCAGACCGGCGCCGGCAGCGGGTACGCGCGCGTCAACCTCGACCTCCGCGAGATCGATACGGTCAAGCAGGTCGTCAACGGCACCCAGGTCGCGCAGACCTCCGACCGCCTGTTCGTGTTCAGCGAGGGCGGCTCCGCCTTCTCCGACGTCGACCTCGCCCAGCCCGCCGATCTGACCGGCGAGGACGAGGACACCACGGCGCCGACGCCCGCCGGCACGGTCGAGATCGTCACCGCCGGCGACGCGATCGTGTACCGGACCGAGGGCGGCGGCGTCTTCGGGGCGACCCTGTCCGGCGGGGGCGCGGCCGCCCCCATCGACCCGTACGCCGAGGTCGAGCGCGGTGCCGACGAGCAGGGGCCGCGCTTCTCGGCATCCGCCGTCGCCGTCGACGCCGACGGCGTCGTGTACGCGTACTCACCCGGCGAGGAGCTCGTCGTCCGCGCCGACGCCGCCACAGGACGCATCCTCGGACAGGACGAGACGCCCATCGCCCCGGCCGACGCTCAACTGAGCGCCGTCGGGGGACGCTGGGTCCTCTACGACGTCACGACGGGCGACGTCGCCGTGCGCGGTCGGGACGACCTGGTGCGGACGACCCCGCTCTCCGGCGCGCTGCTGCAGCGCGCGGCGACGAGCGGCGACGCCGCCTACATCGCCGACCCGACCGGAATCACGCGCGTGCCCCTCGAGGCGGGGACCGCAGACCGGCCGCTGGAGTCGCCGGGCCTCGGCTCCCCTGCCGTCCCTACGCCGTCCGGAGACGCCGTCAACGCGGCCTGGCTCGGCGACGGAACCGGCGGCGGGAGCCTCTGGTCCAGCGCACGACCGAACGCGACGGTCCCCCTCGACTACGCCGGTGCGGACATCGGCGACGGCGTCGACCCGGTGTTCGTCGGCAACGGATCGCGGCTGGCCGTCAACGACCGCGGGTCCGGCTGGGTGTGGCGGGTCCCCGACGGGGCGCTCGTCCCGTCGTCGCAGCAGTGGCGCCCCGAGGACACGAGCGAAGCCGCGCCCGATACCGACGACGATGTGGAGCGGGTCCTCGAACCCAAACCGCCCGTCGCCGTGGACGACGAGTTCGGAGTGCGCGCCGGGTCCGTCGCCCTGCTCCCGGTGCTGCTGAACGACCACGATCCGAATGAGGACGTCCTCAGCATCGACGTCGGCGGATTCGACGGGGTGGATGCCGCGTTCGGCCGTGCGAGCATCACCGGCGCCGAACAGCAGATCGCCCTCGACGTCGCCCCCGACGCGACCGGGACGACGACCTTCCGGTACCGCGTGACCGACGGCACCTCGTCGGGAGGGCGCCTGTCGGAGGACGCGACGGTGACCGTCCGCGTCGTGCCCGAGGAGGAGAACTCGCCCCCCGTCTGGTGCGGCGTGCCCGACTGCCTGGCCACCTGGCCGGTCCTGCCCGTCGCGCCCGGGGGTACCGTCTCCGCCGACCTCCTCCGCGGCTGGGTCGACCCCGACGGCGACCCGGTGTACCTCGCCGGTATCGACGGCGCCCCCTCCGTGGGGACGGCCACGACCTCCCCCGAGGGCGAGTTCACCTACCAGCATCCCGATCCGAGCGCGACGGAGGCCGCCAGCATCCCGGTTCCGATCGTGGTGTCGGACTCCCGCGGCGCCACGACCACGCAGGCTGTCACGGTCCAGGTGACCCCCGCCCCCGACCTGCAGGCCGAGTCGTTCGCGGTGACCGGCGTCGTCGGCGAACCGCTGGACGTCGACCTCACCCCCTACATCACCGGCGCGTCGGGTCCGCTGACGATCGGATCGCTCGTCGCCCTCGACTCCGAGCGCGCCACCGTGACCCCCACTCCGTCGGCTCTGCGCATGACCTTCACAGCGCGTGAGGCGGGATCGTACGTCGTCCACTACTCCGTGCGGGACGGCGTCACCGAAGCATCGGCCCTCGCGCGCGTCACCGTCCGCGAACCCGCCGACACCGTCGTGACGACGCCGCCCCTCACCGCCTTCGTCCGCCCCGGCGAGGATGCGACGATCGACGTCGCCTCGGCCGCGGCGAACCCGGCCGGACTCGTCCTCCTGCTCGAGGACGTCCGGCCCGACAGCGACCCGACGGCGTCGCTCGGTGTCGACCTCGTGGGGCAGAGCCTCCTCCGCGTGAGCGGGACGACCGACGACGGCCGACCCGGCCGCCTCGGGGTCGTCCGCTACACGCTCACCGACGGCGGTGGCGAGGCGACGACCGCGGAGGGCGAGGTCACCGTCATCCTGCTCCCCTCGGGCTCGGCGGAGCAGCCGATCGCGGTCGATGACGCCGTCACGGTGCGGGGCGGGACGCAGGTGGACATCCCCGTCCTCGACAACGACCGCGCACCCGCGGGATCCCTCGTCGGCATCGACCCCTCGTCGATCGTCAACGAGACCGGGGGCGGCCTCGCCTTCGCCTCGGGGCGCGTGCTCCGCTATCTCGCACCCCGCGAGGCCGGTACCTACGCCCTCACCTACACGATCTACCGCCTGGGCTTCCCCGAGGTCGTCGACACGGCACGCGTCACGGTGACGGTGACCGGCGGCGATGAGAACCGCGCACCCGTGCCCCGCGCCCTCGTCGGCCGCGTGGTAGCCGGCCAGTCGGTCACGATCCGCTTCGATCCGTACGCCGTCGACCCGGATGGCGACGACGTCGCGTTGGACGCCATCACGACTCAGCCGGAGCAGGGTTCCGCGACGATCTCCGCCGACGGGCGGTCGATCGTCTACACGAGCAGCGAAGGCACGTCCGGGCAGGTGCGGTTCGAGTACCAGGTGAAGGATGCCCGCGGTGCCACCGGCGTCGGGGAGGTCCGCGTCGGCGTCATCGGTCGGCAGAGCGACCCGAGTCCCGTGACGTTCAGCGACTACGTCCAGGTGCAGGCGGGAGCCGACAGCACCGTCGTCGTCCGGCCTGCCGACAACGACGTCGACCCGTTCGGCAGCGCTCTCGAGCTCACCGACGTCGTCCCGAACGCGCCGGCGGACAGCCCCGAGTACGCGGCCCTCGCCGAGCGTGTCACCGTCGACGGTCCGGCGGTCACGGTGAGGGCCGGAACCGCCCTCGGCACGTTCTCGTACTCCTACGAGGTCGCCAACGCCGACGGCGACACCGCCATCGGCCTGCTGGTCATCAAGGTGGTGCGCGACCCGGTGCCCGATCACCCCGTCGTGTCGGACACCGTCCTGACCATCGAGGACCGGGACCAGTTCCCGACCGGTGTCGACGTCCTGAGCGGCAAGGTCGCCTGGACCGGTGGAGACCCGTCGTCGCTGGCCCTGCGCCTGTGGGGCGCCCCGGGTGATCTGCGCGTGTCCGGCTGGGAGATCTCGGGAGAGCTGCCGGCCCGGAGCCGCCTCATCCCGTTCGAGGTGACGGGGACGGCGTTCGACGGCACCGAGGTCACCACCTACGGGTTCCTCCGCGTGCCGGGGACGGACGAGGTCCGTCTCACGCTGCGCGCGGGCGCCGAGCCGCTCAGGGTGCGCGAAGGCGAGAGCATCGACGCGGATCTCGCCGACCTGGTCGCCCTCCCCGAGGACGCGACGCTCCTGGTCGACGATGCGCGGACGAAGGCCGGCGGCGGCCGGTCGGAGGCGACCTGCCGCCTCGTGTCGGGCACGGTCATCCGCTACAGCGCGGGACGAGGGGCGCCGTGGACCGATTCGTGCATCGTGACGGCGCGACTGGCCGGCGCAGACACGTCGACCGTCCTCTCGGTGCCCGTGCAGATCGAGGCGGAGATCCCGCAGCCGTCGCTGCGCAGCGCGTCGATCGGGGTGCGCCCGGGGCAGACGCAGACGTTCGACCTCACCCGCATGGTGCGGTGGGCTGGCGCTGCCGACGACGGTGCGCTCGACTTCGACATCTCCTACAGCGGCGACCAGTTCGAGGTCACGCGGAAGGACGCCGTCGTGACGGTGACCGGGCGGGACGAGGCGCGCCCCGGCCGCGAGGAGCAGGTGACGGTTTCGCTGCCGAGCCATCCCGATGCCGCCGCCTCGAACCTCATCCTGACGGTCGGCCCCTCGCCCTCCACGCTGCCCCGCGGCGGTTCTGCAGTGAAGACCTGCTCGCAGGCCGACGGGACCACGTCTTGCACGATCGACGTCGTCGGCGCCGACGGCGAGGTCAACCCGCTGCCCGGGACGCCCCTGCGCGTGGTCGGCGCGGCCAGCTCGGGCAACTGCGACGGCGTGCGATTCGCGCCCGCAGGAGACCGCGCCGTCCGGGCCAGCTGGAGCTCGGATGCCGAAGGGGCGGCGCGCTGCGCGGGGACCTTCGTCGTCGAGGACGCCCAGGGGCGACAATCCAGCGGCGACCGCAACGGCTCGATCGTGCTGGACCTGCGAGGTCTTCCGGCCAACCCCACGCGCGTCGAGTGGACCGCGTTCAGCGAGGATACGGTGAGCCTCCGGGTGACATCGGATGCCGGTTCCTACCCCGCCGTCCAGGGTTACCGCATCACGACGGGAGGCCGCGAGGTGGCGACCTGTCCCGCCTCCGGCGTGTGCTCCCCCATCTCCGCGCCTGTCGGCGAGCAGCGGGTGTACGAGGCGCGGGCCACGAACGACGTCGGCGCCTCGCGCGGTGCCGTCCGGACCACGGCGTGGTCCTACCGTCCGCCGGCCCGGCCGACCGCGGCATCCTTCCAACCGGATCCGAACGGCGGCGAGGGAGGCCTCGCGACGGTCACCGTGACGGGACTCGACGACACGACGGGCACCGTGCGCCTGTCGGGCGGGGTCGCGGGGAGCGCGACGCAGCCGGTGAGCGGGGGGACGGCGACGTTCGCGAAGTACCGCGTCGGCTCCAACGACCCGACCGAGCTCACCGCCACTCCGCTGACCGAGTTCGAGCTGCCGCCCATCGCCGGCGGCTCCAGCGAGGGACGTTCTCTTCAGCTGTCCGCCCACGGCGTGGGGGCACCCACCATCGAGCTGTCCGAAACGACGACGTCGAGCTCGATGACGGTGTCGGTCCGCGTCACCGGCCAGAGCGCCGGGACCGAGCCGCTGTTCGGGTTCAGCGAGTCTCCCGCCTGCACGCCCGACACCCGTTCGTCGAGTCGGACCTTCCCCGCCGTCGCCTTCCAACGCAAGACGATCTACGTCTGCGTGACGAGCACCTTCAACGGCATCGCGGGGTTCGGCGTCACGAACGACCAGATCACCGCCCGGCCGACCGGCAGCGTGTCCGCCCCGGGAGCCCTGACCTACTCGGTGTCGAGGACGCCCACCGGCGACCAGCGTTCCGGCTTCACGTACGCGGCGAGCGGGCACAGCGACGCCGGAAGGCCCCCGTTCGAGGGAGCACAGCTGCGCTACCGGCTCAACGGTCGAGCCGTGGACGCGTTCGCGCCGCGACTCAATCAGCCCGGCGACCGCTGGGGTGCCGTGTGGTGCGACACGTTCCTCGGGTTCGACGCGGAATGCTCAGACCCGACCCCGATCGAGCCCGAAGCTCGCAGCGCCGACTGGCCCGTCTACGTCGCCACCGACGACATCCCCTCCTGCCGCTCCGACGAGGCGGTGAGGGACTGGTTCCCCCGCGACATCGGCAGCGACGTGGCGACGGTCGCGAAGGACGTCGACGAGCGCGCCGCGGGCCCTCGGCGCGTCACGTACACGATCGACTGGACCGGCGCTTTGAGAGAGCTCAGGGCCGTCAGCATCACCGTCGACTGCCAGCAGATCGAGCAGCCGACCCCCACTCCGACCCCGACCCCGACCCCGACCGACGGTGCCCCGTGAGGGACTGCTGCATCACCGCCCGGATCACCCGTTCTTCGAGAGGAACACGATGACGATCACCCAGGAGCAGAGCGCCTGGTTCGCCGAGACCTTCACGACGCTCGTCGACAACGTCGAGCAGGTCGTGCTCGGTAAGCGCCACGTCATCGAGCTGGCTTTCACGGCGATGGTGTCCGAGGGCCACCTGCTCCTCGAGGACTACCCCGGTACAGGGAAGACATCGCTGGCGCGCGCAATGGGTCGTTCGGTCCAGGGAACCAGCTCCCGCATCCAGTTCACCCCGGACCTGCTCCCGGGCGATGTCACCGGCATCACCGTCTACGACCAGCGGCGCGGCGAGTTCGAGTTCCACCAGGGCCCGATCTTCGCCAACGTCGTTCTCGCCGACGAGATCAACCGCGCGTCCCCCAAGACCCAGTCCGCTCTCCTCGAGGTGATGGAGGAAGGCCACGTCACGGTCGACGGCATCACCCGGGACGTGGGGGTTCCATTCCTCGTCGTCGCGACGCAGAACCCGGTGGAACAGGCCGGCACCTACCGGCTACCCGAGGCCCAGCTCGACCGCTTCCTCATGAAGACCTCGCTCGGCTACCCCGACCACGCCGCGACCCTGCGGATCCTCGAGGCGTCCGGCGAGGCCTCCCGTGAGGTGGCGCCCGTCGTCACTCCGCAGGGCATCGTCAGCATGGCCGACATCGCGCGCGGCGGGTACCTCGCCCCTCTCGTCCTGGACTACATCGCCCGCCTGGTCGACGCGACGCGTCTCGCACGGGAGGTGCGTCTCGGAGTGAGCGTCCGCGGTGCGTTGGCCCTGACGAAGGCGTCGCGGACCTGGGCTCTGGCGCACGGACGCACCTACGTGACTCCCGACGACGTGAAAGCGCTCGCCGTCCCGGTCCTCGCCCATCGCCTCATCCTCGATCCCGAAGCGGAGTTCGACGGCGTCACCGCCGAGGCCGTCATCGGTCAGGTCCTGCTCTACGTCGTACCGCCGACGCAGCAGGAGCGCGCGGACGAACGTCGTCAGCGAGAGAACGTGTGAGCTCGTCCACCGAGTCCCGACTCACCCGCACCTCGGCGGCGACGGGATACACCCGCACGAGCTACGGCACGGCCGGCTCGACGACCGTCCTCGCCGTCCGCGGCGTGCAGGGTTGGCGACGACTCCGCCGCGCCGCTTTTCGAGGCGCGCGGAACATCGCCGACACCGTCGCGCCCGCGGGGTGGGTGGTCGTCACCCTGACGACCCTGGGGCTCGGCGTCGGGTTCGGCTTCGGTCTGCTCGAGTTCACCGTCGCCGGCGGGGCGGGCCTCCTGCTCCTCGCCCTGTCCATCCCCTTCCTGTTCGGGGCGAGGGCGTACCAGGTCACCCTCCGCCTGGCCCACGACCGCGTCGTGGCAGGAACCCCGGTGGAGGGTGCTCTGGTGGTCACCAACATCGGCAGGCGAACGGCCCTTCCGGGCCGGGTCGACCTGCCGGTCGGGAACGGCCTCGTCGACGTGCACGTCCCGCTCCTGCGCCCGGGCCACGAGCTCACCGAGACGGTCGCCATCCCGACGCAGCACCGCGGTGTCATCACGGTCGGCCCCGCACGCACCGTCCGGGGCGACCCCCTCGGCATCCTGACCCGCGAAGCCACCTGGCAGGACACGCACACGCTCTTCGTCCACCCCGTGACCACCGCGCTGCGCAGTTCCGCGACCGGCCTGATCCGTGACCTCGAGGGCAGCCCGTCCCGGACCATCGTCGACGCCGACTTCTCGTTCCACGCGCTGCGACCCTACGTCCCCGGAGACTCCCCCCGGCAGGTGCACTGGAAGTCGACGGCGAAGACCGGCGCCATGATGGTGCGCCAGTACGAGGAGACCCGCCGCTCCCGCATGATCCTCGTCCTCGCCCTCGGCGCCGACGAGTACGCCGACGAGGACGAGTTCGAGCTCGCCGTCAGCGCCACCGCATCCATCGGCGTACGAGGCATCCGCGACGGACGCGACGTCGACGTCGTCGCGGGCGCCGAGATCCCCGAGTTCGCCCGCAGCCGCATGCGGACCTTCCGCACCCTCGCGACCGTCTCCAGCCGCACGCTCCTCGACGAGCTCGCCGGCATCGAGCGGGGCGAGAACCCTAGTCGGCTGCGCGACGTCGCGACGCTCGCGTCAGGACGTCACCCGGATGCCTCCATCGCCTTCCTCGTGTGCGGCTCTGCGCCCACCCCCAGCCAGCTGCAGAGCGCGGCCCTCGCGTTCGGCTCCGAGGTCGCCGTCGTCGCCCTCGTGTGCGCGCCGACGGCTGCCCCCGGCATCCGTCGCCTCGGGAGCATGACCGTCATCTCGATCGGACTCCTCGAAGACCTCCGGCAGCTCCTGGCCCGAGGCGGGCAGTCGTGACCTCACCAACCACCCGTCGCGGCGCCCGCCGCCGTCCGGGTCCCTCGCGGGCCGGGTTCTACGTCGGACAGGCCGTCGTCATCGACCTGCTCCTCACTGTGGGCGCGGTCGCGGCCTGGCCCATCTACCGCAGCGTCGCGTTCATCGTGGTCGTCGCAATCGGCATCGCCGCCGGACACGTCGTGGCCGCGATGGGCACCCGGTGGCGCTGGTCGGGCTGGTGGGTCGCCCTCGCGGCCCTCGGCGCCTATCTCGCCCTCGGCGTGCCCGTCGCAGCGACGGGATCCCTCTCCGGAGCCGACGCCGCGCTCCGGGCATTGGCGGACGTCGCGACCGCCCCGGTGACCGGCTGGAAGGACCTCCTGACCCTCGAACTGCCCCTCGGCAACTACCAGGCGACGCTCGCTCCCACCCTGCTGGTCTTCCTCGGCAGCGCCGCCGCAGCGCTGTCCATCGCCTGGCGGGGAACGAGATGGTGGATGCCCGCGGTCGCCGTCGCGCTCCTTCCGACCGTCTTCGGGGTGACCTTCGGTGCGCGCTCGCTGGCGACGCCCCTGCGCCTCGGTCCGGTGTCGGTTCAGCCCGAGACCCTGGTCGGTCTCGCCGCGCTCGTGATGTCCCTCGTCGCGGTCATCTGGCGCACGAGCGACGAGCGCCGGCGCGCGTTGGCGACCGCGAGTGCCGCGACCGGTGTGGTGCGAGCTTCCGGGGACCGTCGCCGAGGCGGTGCGGCGCGCGCGGCGACGGCGGCCGGGATGGTGGTCGTCGCGGTCGCGTTCGCAGCGGTCTGGGGCCCGTGGGCTCTCGCCGACCACCCCCGGGCCGTCGCGCGAAGCGTCGTCGACCCTATCCTCGAACTCGAGCGCGCACCCAGCCCGCTCGCCTCCTACCGCGGGTCGTTCACCGACGAGCGGTACGACCAGACGCTGTTCACTGTGGCGGCGTCGGCGGGGATCGACCGGGTGCGACTGGCGACGCTGCCGTTCTACGACGGTCGCACCGTCCGGGCGATCGATCCTGCCGCGGGTCCGGCGGATCCGTCGACCTCGTTCACCCGCGTGCCCTCGAGCCTCGATGACAGCGCCCCCGGTACGGCGGTCGTCACCGTGCGGATGGGAACCGGCACCGGCATCTGGGTGCCGACCATCGGCATCCTCCGCGCGATCGGGTTCGAAGGCCCACGTTCGGCCGACCTCGCCGACGGCTTCTTCCACAACGCGGCGACCGGAAGCGCCATCGAGATCGCCGACCCCGCACTCAGGGCGGGGGACGCGTACCGCCTCGAGGTGGAGCCCGAACCGGCCGCGAAGCCGATCTCGTCACTCACCCCGTCGCGGACCGGTCCGTCGCTGCCGCCGGAGGTGGTCCCGGCGTCGCTGACGGACTGGATCGAGGCTCAGCAGGCGGGATCGGGAGGGACAGGTCTCGACACCCTGCTCGATCGGCTGCGCTCACGCGGCTACCTGAGCCATGCGCTGGAGCTCACCCCGGGTCAGCCGCCCGCATGGCTGGAGGACCTCGGCGAGGGAGGCTTCCAATCCTCCCGTGCGGGCCACTCGGCGGACCGCATCGGCGTCCTCTTCACCCAGCTCCTCGACCGCGAAGCGGAGGTGCCCGGCGGTTCGGATGCGGATCTCGTCGCCGCCGTGGGCGATGACGAGCAGTTCGCCGTCGCCGGCATGCTCATCGCCGACCAGCTCGGCTTCGACGCCCGGGTCGTGGTCGGCACCCGACTCGCATCCTCCGACGACCTTCCGGTGTGCGATGACGGCGCGTGCCGCGGCGGTGATCTCGCCGCGTGGATCGAGGTGCGGGATGCCGCAGGTCGGTGGACCCCGATCGACGTGACGCCGCAGCACGAGAGCTTCCCCTCCCCCGACCTCGAGCAGCGACGGGATCCCGAGAATCCGACCGACGTCCGCCGGGACGAGGCCGAGCCGGTCCTGCCCGCGGATGCGTCTCCCGCCGACGGCGAGCGTCCTGCGCAGGATGCACCGGACGAGCAGGCCGACCTCTCGGCGCTGTGGACGACCGTCCGCGTCGGCGGTGTCTCGCTGCTCGCCGTCATCGTCCTCGTCGGCCCGCTCGTCACCGTCCTCGCGGTCAAGGCGCTCCGGCGTCGGGGACGGCGGCAGCGCCCCGACCTGGCCGGACGATTCACCGGCGGCTGGGAGGAGTACGTCGACACGGCAGTCGACCACGGGTACACCGCACCGGCGCATCTGACCCGGCAGGAGCTCGCGCAGCTCTTCGCGCAGGGCTCCGACGGCACCGCCGGTACACGGCTGGCGACGTGGGCGGACCGTTCGGTGTTCGATGCGGCGCCGCCGACGGCCGAGGAGAACGACGAGTTCTGGCGGATCGTCGCGGCGGAGCGTTCCCGCTTCGCCGCCGACAAGGGCTTCTGGGCCCGGCTGCGGGCGCGCCTGTCGCTCCGATCGCTCCTCCCGCGCACACGGCCTCGGCGCCGATAGGGTGTGCGGTGCGGGACGGAGGGAACCCATGACGAAGGACGAGGACACATGCAGAGCGTGACGACGGAGAGCGTGCTCCCGATCGCCGAGGTCGCCGTCGGTGCATCGGCGGGTGCCGCCGCGATATCGATCGTCGCCGTCGTGGTCCAGCTCATAGCCGCGATCGGCGTGTACGTCTGGGGGTCGATGGCTCTCGCTGCCGTCTTCCGCAAGGCGAACCGGCCGCCGGGTCGGGCATGGGTCCCGGTCTGGAATCTCTGGCTGCTGTTCGAGCTGGCGGGCGTGCCGGGCTGGTGGGCTGCCGCCCTGGTGGGCGGCGGCATCCTGACCGTGATCCTGGCGTCGGTTACCGCGGCGCTGATCGCTCAGTCGGCGCAGGACGCGGTGTTCGGCGGGGGCGGAGACGCTTCGGGCGCTCTCCTCGCTGCGACCGTCGTCCCGATGCTCTTCTTCCTCGTCTTCGCCGCAGCCGCGATCGTCGTCATGCTCCGGATGATGCGTCCCCTCAATCGCGGCTTCGGCCGGAGCGGCGGGTACGTCGTCCTCGGCGCCCTTCTGCTGCCCGTCTGGGCGTCGATCATCGGGTGGGGTTCGGCGACCTGGCAGGGAATCCCCCGCGGCGGCATCCCCCCGACGCCGTTCGCCGCGGCCGACGCTCCCGCAGCCGCAGCCCTCCCCACCGACACCACCGCCTTCGCACCGCCGCCCCCGCTTGCGGTCCCCGCGTCGTCGCCCTCGTCGCCCTCCCCCGTCGCGGTCCCCCTGCAGCCGGGGACCCCCGCGTCCACGAATCCCTGGTCGCCGCCGCCGCTGGCACCGACAACGCCGGCGTCCGCTCCGGTCGCGCCCTCCGCCGCGCCGAGGTTCGACCCCGCTCCCGCCACGGAGGCGGAGGTCGAAGAGCACACCGTTCTCGCCGCGCATCGTCGACCGAACGTCACCCTTCGTCTGCCGACCGGAGAGACGATCGCGCTCACGGCCGCCGTCGTCGTCCTCGGCCGCAATCCCACGCCCCCGACGGACCAGCCCGGGGCGCAGACCGTCGCGATCGAAGACGCGACACGCACCGTCTCGAAAACCCATGCTCTCCTGCAGCGCACGGACGACGGCTGGACGATCACCGACCTGTCGTCCACGAACGGCGTCCTCGTCGGCGACGGAGACGCCGAAATCCCGGTCGGAACGCCGACTCCGGTCACCGGCCGGTTCCTCCTCGGCGATGCCGAGCTCACCCTGGACTCGGGCACGCGATGACGATGCGCGAGCCCTCACCCCTCCCGTTCGAGGTCATCAGCGGCGCCCTCACCGACACGGGGCTCCGCCGTCGCGTCAACGAGGACTCCTACCTCGCGAGCTTCCCCGTCTTCGTCGTCGCCGACGGAATGGGCGGTCACGAGGCGGGCGATCTCGCCTCCGCCGCCGTGATCGACGCGTTCCGCGGTTTCGTGGGCCGCGGGGACGTGACGCCCGAAGAGGTCGCGGATGCGGTCCACGCTGCCCACGCCGCGGTCGGTGCGATCTCGCGTCGGACCACGCGCGGCGCGGGGTCGACCCTCACCGGCATCGTCGCCGTGCAGCAGAACGGCGAGAACCGGTGGCTCGTCGTGAACGTCGGCGATTCGCGCGTCTACCGGCTGTTGTCGGAGCGTCTGGAGCAACTCACCGTCGACCACTCCATCGCTCAGGAGATGGTGGATGCCGGGCGTCTCGCCCGTGAGGACATGGCGACGTTCGAGGGACGCAACGTCATCACGCGAGCCGTCGGCGGCGAGCAGAGCCCTGCGGACTTCTGGCTTCTGCCGGTCGTCACCGGCGAGCGCCTGCTCGTCTGCTCAGACGGCCTGTCCGGTGAGATCACCGACGAGGCGATCCGCGCCGGGCTCCTCTCCGGAGCATCGCCCGCCCAGACCACGGGCGCACTGATCTCGCAGGCCCTGGCCCACGGCGGCCGCGACAACGTCACAGCGATCGTCGTCGACGTGGTGGGCGGCGGCATCCACCCCCGCCTCGAGGACACGACGGGCGGCCTCGTCACGAGCGAACCCGCCTCCGGCACCATCGAGGTCGAGACGGTGCCCTCGCGCCGGAGACGTCATGACTGATCCGGTCGACGACCGCACCCACCGCGTGACGTCCGAGGAGCCCGACGACGAGACCCTCCTCGCCGCACGACGCACACCCGACGACGAGACCCTCCTCGCCGCACGACGCACACCCGACGACGAGACCCTGCTCGCCGAGCGACGCACACCCGACGACGAGACCCTGCTCGCCGAGCGACGCACACCCGACGACGAGACCCTGCTCGCCGAGCGACGCACAGAGGACGCCACGCGGGTGGCCGAGCCTCGCTCGACACCGGATGCCGGCGGCCGCCCGATCGTCCACGGACGCGCCGACACACCGCGCTCCGCGTCGGCGTCGGGAACCCTGGCTTCCCGGGCGGTCTATTCGCCGCGCGGAGGCGAGACCGTCCCGGCGATTACGCGCACGCCCGTCGCACCACCCACCTCGCCCGTCGCAGCACCCTCCGGGCGCCCGCGCCGCGGGGGCATCGTCGCCGTTGCGATCGCGGGAGCGGCACTGGTCGCCGGCGCCGTGTGGGGCATCGTCCAGATCTTTCAAGGGGGCATGTGATGACGGAAGACATCGAGATGACGGCCGAGACGGATGCCGCGGAGCTCGGCATCGAGTTCTGCGGCGAGTGGTTCCACCCGACGCCGGGCCAGACGTATTCGATCGGGCGGGACGCCGATCTCGTGATCGACACGAACCCGTACCTGCACCGACGGCTGCTCGAGATCGAGTCCTCCCAGGGCATGTGGTGGCTCACCAACACGGGACGGTCGATCTCGGTCGCCCTGGCGACGTCGGACGGCGCGTACCAGGCCATGCTCGGTCCCGGGACTCGTGTGCCACTCGTGTTCCCGGAGCTCGTCGTCATGTTCTCCGCCGGGGCGTACACGTACGAGTTCACGATCCGCAACGGAGCGGCTCGATTCACCGGCCGGGTCACCGGCCTCGACGGCGACAGCACCGACGGGGGCACGACCATCGGCGCGGTGCCGTTGACCGCCAGCCAGCGCATCCTCCTGATCGCGCTGTGCGAGCCGATCCTGCGCGGCGGGATGATGGGCTCGAGCCAGATCCCGACATCGGCGAAGGCGGCCGAACGGCTCGGGTGGCCGTTGACGACCTTCAACCGCAAGCTCGACAACGTGTGCGACAAGTTCGACCGCGAAGGCGTGCAGGGTCTCCGCGGCGGCGCCGGGAAGCTGGCCACCAACCGGCGCGCACGCCTCGTCGAGCACGCGATCCTGTCACGCCTCGTGACGGCGGCCGATCTGCCGCTGCTCGACGAATCGCAGAAGTCCGAACGCTGAGCCGCATCGCCGACGCGCAGGGCAGCCGCCGTCACCGGTCCGCGCGATAGCATCGAAGGCTGTGTCCGCACCCGCCCCCGTCATCTCGTATCCCCCGGAGCTGCCCGTCAGCGCCGCTCGGGACGAGATCTCGCGCGCCATCGCGGAGAACCAGGTCGTCATCGTCGCCGGCGCCACCGGATCCGGCAAGACGACCCAGCTGCCGAAGATGTGCCTCGAACTCGGCCGCACGCGCATCGCGCACACGCAGCCCCGCCGCATCGCGGCCCGCTCGATCGCCGAGCGCCTCGCGCACGAGGTGCAGGTGCCGCTCGGCGGTGCGATCGGTTACAAGGTCCGCTTCACCGACGAGGTGACCGACGCCACGCAGGTCACGCTGATGACCGACGGCATCCTGCTCAACGAGATCCACCGCGACCGGCTCCTCCGCCGCTACGACACGATCATCGTCGACGAGGCCCACGAGCGGTCGTTGAACGTCGACTTCCTCCTCGGCTACCTCGCCCGCATCCTGCCGGAGCGCCCCGACCTCAAGGTGATCATCACCTCGGCGACGATCGACCCCGAGAGCTTCGCCGCCCACTTCGCGGCGACGGGATCCGACGGTGAGCGCGTCCCCGCCCCGATCATCGAGGTCTCCGGCCGCACGTACCCCGTCGAGATCCGCTACCGCGCGCACGACGAGGAGTCCGAGGACGACGTCGACGGCCTCCTCGCGGCGCTCCGCGAACTTGACCGCGAGCCGGACGGCGACGTGCTCGTCTTCCTCCCCGGCGAAGCGGAGATCCGCGACGCGATGGACGCCGTCCGCGGCCTGTACGCGAAGGACGCCCGCCCCACCGAGGTGCTGCCGCTGTACGGCCGACTCTCCTCCGCCGAGCAGCACCGCGTCTTCGAGCCGTCAGCGGTCGCCGGCGTCCGTCGGCGGATCATCCTCGCCACGAACGTCGCCGAGACGAGCCTCACGGTCCCCGGCATCCGCTACGTCGTCGACACCGGCACGGCGCGCATCTCGCGTTACAGCGTGCGCTCGAAGATCCAGCGCCTGCCGATCGAGGCGATCTCGCAGGCCTCGGCGCAGCAGCGCTCCGGGCGTGCCGGGCGCACGTCGGCGGGCATCGCCATCCGCCTGTACGGCGAGGACGACTTCGCGGCGCGCCCCGAGTTCACCGAGCCCGAGATCCTCCGCACCTCGCTCGCCTCGGTCATCCTGCAGATGCTGTCGCTCGGTTTCGGCGACGTCACCGAGTTCCCGTTCCTCACCAAGCCCGACAGCCGCGGCGTGAAGGCCGCCGTCGAGCTCCTGACCGAGCTCCGCGCTGTGGGGGGCCGTACCGGCGCCCTGCGCCTCACGAGCCTCGGCCGCCGCATCGCCCGCCTGCCGATCGACCCGCGGTTCGCGCGGATGCTGCTCGAGGCCGAGAAGCTCGGCGTCTCGCGCGATGTCCTGGCCATCGTGTCGGGGCTGTCCATCCAGGACGTCCGAGAGCGTCCCGAGGAGCGCCGCGAGGAGGCCGACCGCCTGCACGCGCGCTTCGTCGACCCGACGAGCGACTTCCTCACGCTGCTGAATCTCTGGAACCACCTGCGCGAGCAGCAGCGCGAACTCGGCTCGAGCGCGTTCCGGCGCCTCTGCCGCAGCGAGCACCTCAACTACGTGCGGGTCCGCGAGTGGTTCGACGTGCACCGTCAGCTCTCGACGCTCTCCCGGTCCGGTTCGTCCAAGGATGCCCCGCGTCAGACGGCGGGAGCCGCCGACCCCGATGCGCTGCACCGCGCGATCCTGTCGGGGCTCCTCTCCCACATCGGCATCCTCGACACACGCTCGGTCACGACCGATCCCGCGAAGAAGAACGCCCGCAAGCCCCTGCCGCAGTACCGTGGCGCGCGCGGCGCCTCGTTCGCGGTGTTCCCCGGCTCAGGCCTTCGCAAGGCCTCCCCCGATGCCGTCATGGCCGCCGAGCTCGTCGAGACCTCGCGCCTGTTCGGCCGCACCGTCGCCGCGATCGACCCGGCGTGGGCCGAGGATCTCGCCGGCGACCTCGCGCACCGCAGCCTCAGCGACCCGCACTGGTCGAAGGATGCCGGCGCCGCCGTCGCGGCCGAGAAGGTGACGCTCTTCGGGGTCGAGATCATCCCGCGCCGTCGCGTGCAGCTCGCTCGCCGCGACCGGGATCTCGCGCGCGAGCTGTTCCTGCGCCACGCGCTCGTCGAGGGCGAGTGGAACAGTCAGCACCTCGACAAGCGGCTCACCGCCTTCGAACGGCGCAACGGCGAGCTGCGACGCCAGCTCGAGCGCATCGAGGAGCGCGAACGCCGCCGCGACATCCTCGTCGGCGACGAAGCCGTGTACGCCTTCTACGACGCGCGCGTACCGCACGACGTGTTCGACGTGCGGTCGTTCGAGACGTGGTGGCGCGAGACGCAGCCCCGGACGCCGAAGCTCCTCGACATGACCGAGGCCGACCTGCTCGGCGAGTCCGCCCGCACCGACGAGCGCGACTTCCCGACGCGCTGGCGACAGGGCGATCAGGTGCTCTCCCTCGCGTACCGCTTCGAGCCCGGTGCTCCCGACGACGGTGTGAGCGTCGTCGTGCCGCTCGCCCTCCTCGCCCAGCTGCGCCCCGACGGGTTCGACTGGCAGGTGCCGGGGATGCGGGACGAGCTCGTCACCGGTCTCATCAAGGCACTTCCCAAGGCCATCCGCCGGCACGTCGTCCCCGCCGCGGACTGGGCGACCACCCTCGGCGACGAGCTGCGCGGGTCGGGGCCCGAGGACACCGACGGGCTCCCGGCATCCACCCTCCGTGCAGCCCTGGCCGCGCGCATCCAGCGCGTCGCGCACCACCCGGTCACCGAGCGCGACTTCGACCTCGAGCGCGTTCCCGCTCACCTGGGCGTCTCGTTCCGCGCCGTCGACCAGCGCGGGCGCACCGTCGCATCGTCGCGCGACCTGCGCGAGCTGCAGGACCGACTCGCCGGCCGTGCCCGCGAGTCCGTCGCCCGCTCGCTCGCGCCGAAGCGCGGGCCCCAACCGGCGGCATCCCCCGCCGCCGCCGTCGCCGCGGCGAGCGCGCCGATCGAACGCACCGGGATCACGACGTGGGACGTCGGGGATCTTCCCGAGGTCGTCGACACGAAGGTCGCGGGCGGTGTCGTCCGCGGGTACCCGGCCCTCGTCGACGCGAAGGACGGCGTGTCGCTGCGTATCGAGTCGACCGCCGAACGCGCCGCAGAACTGACCCGCGCGGGCGCCCGGCGCCTGCTGCTGCTCGCCGTCCCCTCCCCGACGGCGTACGTCATGGACCACCTGACGGCTCCGGAGAAGCTGGCCCTGGCCGCCTCGCCGTACCCGTCCGCCAAAGCGCTCATCGAGGACGCGCGCGTCGCGGTCGCCGACGCCGTCATGGACGAGACGGTCATCCGGACCGAGGCCGCTTTCACCGCAGCTCGCGATGCGTTCTCCGCCCGGGTCGTCGACGAGCTGTTCCAGACCGTGTCGCTCGCCGCCCGCATCCTCACTCTCCAGCGGGACGTCGAGCGCGCGGTGAAGAACCAGAACTCCATGACCCTGCTCGCCGCCCTCGGCGATGTGAAGGGCCAACTCGCCGGCCTCATCCACCCCGGGTTCCTCTCCCGCACCGGCACCGCGCGCCTCGCGCACCTCCCCCGCTACCTGCAGGGCGCGAAGGAGCGTGTCGACGGACTCGGGGACAACCCCGGTCGCGACCGTCAGCGGATGACCGAGTACGAGCGGGCCGCAGGCCTGTTCGCGGATGCCGGGGGCATCCTCCCGCTGCCGGCCGCAGCGCCGGCACGACTCGAGCACGCCCGCTGGCTGCTCGAGGAGTTCCGCGTGAGCCTGTTCGCGCAGCGCCTCGGCACCGCCGAGCCCGTCTCGCTGCAACGGATCTCGAAGGCCCTCGCGGGCTGAGTCAGCTCCCCCGCAGCAGGTCCCGGTAGAAACCGATCCCCCGCAGCCACGAGCCCACCCGGATCCGCTCGTTGTGCGAGTGCAGCGCCTCGCGCTCGCCCCGCGTCAGGTGGAACGGAGTGAAGCGGTACACGTGGTCGCTGATGGCCGTGAACCACCGGCTGTCACTCGCGCCGAGCTGGATGTAGGGCGTGGGCAGGACGTCGTCGCCGAGCGCCGAGCGGGTCGCGGCGACCAGCCGCTCCCACGCGGGGCCCGTCCACGGCGACACCGGCGACGGATCGGATGCCGAGACCACCTCGACCTCGACGAGCGGGTCGCCGACGACGCGGCGGATGCGGGCGGCCGCCGAGGCCGCGGTGTCGCCGGGAAGGAGGCGCACGTTGACGCTCGCCCGCGCGGACGTTGCCAGGACGTTCGCCCCGGTCGCCCCGGAGAGCTCGGTCACGACGGCGGTGGTCCGCACGAGCGCGTTGAGCTCGGGGCCGAGGCGCGGGAACACCTTGACCAGCAGCCTCCCGGTCACCCCGATGCTCGCGAACACGCGGCGGAGCGGTCCGCGCGTGTGGGGCGCGACCGTCTCGAACATCGCACGGACCGGCGGCACGAGCCGCGTCGGGAACGGACGGCGGTGCACCCGGAGCACGGCCCGCGCGAGTCGTGCGGTCGCGGGATCGCGCGGCGGCGTCGACGCGTGCCCTCCGAGCTCGCGGGCAGTCAGGTGCACGGTCATCACACCACGCTCGGCGACGCCGATGACCGCGGTCGGGACGGTCACACCCGGCAGCGCCCCTTCGACGACGGCGCCGCCCTCGTCGAGGACGAGCGAGGGCCGAACACCCCGGCCTCGGAGTACGTCGACGATCGCCTGCGCGCCGTCGCCCGCGACCTCCTCGTTGTGCCCGAAGGCCAGGTAGACGTCGCGCTGGGGCGTGAACCCCTCGGCGACGAGGGATTCCACGGCCTCGAGGATCGCGACGAGCGACCCCTTGTCGTCGACCGCACCGCGGGCATGGATCTCGGCCGCGTCACCGGACCCGACGAGCTCGGCGCCGAACGGCTCGTGCGCCCACTCCGACGCGACGACGGGCACGACGTCGATGTGCGCCATCAGGACGAGCGGAGACACGGCACCCCGCCCGCGCCAGCGATAGAGGAGCGAGTAGTCGGCCACTACCTCGCGCTCGAGGATCTCGTGCAGGGCAGGGTAGAGCCGGACGAGAGCGTCGTGGAATCGGAGGAACTCGGTGCCGACGGCGTCGGGGTCACCGGGGTCGAGGGAGACCGTCGGGATCTGCAGCAGTTCGCGGAAGCGGCCGAGGGCGGAGTCGGGGGTGGGGGCCACGGTTCGACTCTAGGTCGGCGGAGCCGCGCCCGCCGATAGGCTCGGGACATGACCGCACTTCGATGGGGAATCCTGGCCACCGGTGGCATCGCCCACGCCTTCACCGCCGACCTGAAGACGGCCGGTCTGACGGTCGCGGCCGTGGGCTCGCGCCGCGCGGAGTCGGCGCAGGAGTTCGCCGCGACACACGGCATCCCCCGTTCCTACGGATCGTACGAAGAGCTCGTCGCCGACCCCGACGTCGACATCGTGTACATCGCGACGCCGCACAGCCATCACCTCGCCTGCGCGGTGCTCGCCCTCGAGCACGGCAAGCACGTGCTCATCGAGAAGCCCCTCACCCTCGACGCGGATCAGGCGGTCGCGATCCGCGACCTCGCAGCGGGACACCGCCTGTTGGCGATGGAGGCGATGTGGACGCGGTACCTCCCGCACATGGTGCGCCTGCGCGAGATCCTCGCGGCCGGCGTCATCGGCGAGGTGAGGGTGCTGAGCGCCGACCACACCCAGAACCTTCCGACCGATCCCGCCCACCGCCTCAACGACCTCTCGCTCGGCGGTGGTGCGCTGCTGGACCTCGGGATCTATCCCGTCTCCTTCGCCTGGGACGTCCTGGGTGCCCCCGCCGAGATCCTCGCGACGGCGCAACTGGGTGAGACCGGCGCCGACACCGACGTCGCGATATCCGTGCGCCACGCGTCGGGCGGGGTGTCCTCGCTGCTGACGTCGATGCGGGGTGCCGGCGCCAACGCGGCGCAGATCGTCGGCACGAAGGGCCGCATCGAGATCGACGGCGTGTTCTACGCGCCCACGTCGTTCCGCGTGTTCGACCTCGACGGCGCTCTCGTCGAGGAGTTCCGCACCGAGATCGAGGGCCGGGGAATGCAGTTCCAGGCGCTCTACGCCGAACGGCTGATCGCCGAGGGCCGCATCGACAGCGACCTCCTGTCGATCGAGGAGAGCGTCGCCATCATGGGCACCCTCGACGAGATCCGGCGCCAGATCGGCGTCGTCTACCCGCGCGGCTGAGTTCGTCTCAGGCGGGGTCGCCGAGATCCCGGCGCCGACGCGCGAGCTCGGCGCGCAGACGCTCCTCCTCGATCTCGCGCTCGAGGTCGGCGAGCTGCTGCTCGGTCGACCTCGCGTCCGGCGTGCGCACCGGCGCGGCTGCCGGCTCGCTCGCCCAGGGCGCGAACTGAGGCGCGCGGCGGACCTCGCGCTGGGGATACTCTCGCCCGATCGCGAACCACAGGACCGTGCCGAGGAACGGCAGCACGATGACGACGAACAGCCACACCGTCTTCGGCATGTGCTTCACGAGGCTCTGGTCCCGCGTGATGATGTCGATCAGCGCGAAGATCATGCCCGCGAGCACGACGAGCGAGATGAGGTACGGCATGGGCCAGAGTCTATGAGAGCGCCATGTCTTCGAGCACCCCTGTCCTCACCACGCTCCCGGTACAAGCTGTAAGACTGGGGGGATGCCGGATTCCTCCACTCCTCGCGTTGCGGTCTACCTCGATTTCGACAACATCGTCATGAGTTGGTACGACCGGGTCCACGGTCGCAACAGCTACTCGAGGGATCGGCAGCGGATCGCGGCGGACCCCGACGAGAAGGAGATCTCGGAGCGCTTGGCCGCCGCGACGATCGACGTCGGCGCGATCATGGACTACGCGGCATCCTTCGGGACCCTCGTCCTCACCCGCGCGTATGCGGACTGGTCGTCGCCGGTGAACTCCCTCTATCGTCAGCAGCTGGTCGCCCGTGCCGTCGACCTGGTCCAGCTGTTCCCGGCAGCTGCTTATGCGAAGAACGGCGCCGACATCCGCCTCGCCGTCGACACCGTCGAGGATCTGTTCCGACTCGAAGATCTGACGCACGTGGTCATCGTCGCCGGCGACAGCGACTACGTCCCGCTCGCTCAGCGATGCAAGCGCCTCGGGCGATTCGTCGTCGCCGTCGGCGTCGCCGGGTCCACGGCGAAATCCCTCGCCGCCGCCTGCGACCAGTTCGACGCCTACGACGCCCTGCCGGGCGTCGCGGCCCCCGACCCCGAGCCCGCTCCGGAGACCACGCCCTCGGCGGGACGCCGCCGCCGTAAGGCCGTCGATCCGGTGGAGCAGCTCCTCTCGCGCGCGCTGCGCCTCGAGCAGGTCCGCACCGACGAGGAGTGGATGCATCTGTCCGCGGTCAAGAACCTGCTCAAGCGCATGGATCCCTCCTTCAGCGAGAAGGCGCTCGGTCACCGCTCATTCTCGGACTTCGTGAAGGCGCATCCGAAGGTCGCCGAACTCGACGAATCGACCAACATCGTCCGCGTGCGCGCCGTCGACGCCTCCTGACAGGACGATCCGGGCGGCATCCCGACGGGGGCGACCGTCGGCGCGGTAGGGTGGCCCCGTGGCTCGCCGGTCAACTCCGCCCGGCTCGCAGTCCTCACTGCGAGAGGCGAATCGTGCACGATTGCTCGATTCGCTCAAGAGGCATGGGCGCTTGACGCAGATCGAGCTCGCCGGCGCCACCGGACTGTCCCCCGCCACGGTGTCGAACATCGTCAAGGAGCTCACCGCCTCCGGCGTGCTCCACACGTCCTTCACGTCCCGCAGCGGGCGCCGCGCGACTCTGGTCTCGCTCGCGCGGCAGGTGGGCTTGGTGGCCGGTGCGCATTTCTCGACGCGCAAGCTCCACGTCGCCATCGCCGACGCAACCCGCTCCGTCGTCGCCGAGACGTCGATCCCGCTCGCACCCGACCACCGACACGACGCCGAACTCGACCGGCTCAGCCTGCTGCTGGGCGACATGGTCGACGGGCTCGGCGGTTCGCTGTCGGACCTGCTCGGCGTCGGGTTGGCGCTCCCGGCACCGGTGGACCCGCGTACGTCCGTCATCTCCACACCCGGCCTTCTGCCCGGATGGGACGGGGTCGACATCGCTCGCAGCCTCTCCGCCCGTATCGGCCGCCCGGTCCACGTCGACAGTGAGGCGAACCTCGGCGCCCTCGCCGAAGCACGCGAGGGTGCGGCCCGCGGGGCATCCTCGTCGGTGTACGTCACCGTCGGGCATTCCATCAGCGCCGGCCTGCTCGTCGACGGCGAGCTCTTCCGCGGCGTGAGCGGCCGCACGGGGCAGATCGGTCACATGACGATCGACGAGAACGGGTCGCTGTGCCGCTGCGGCAACCGCGGCTGCCTCGAGACGGTGGCGGCGGGACCTGCGCTCCTCGCCGGGTTCAGCGACGCCGACGGGATCCATCGCCTCCGCGACCTCGTGACGGCGGCGGGCGACGGCGTCCCCCTCGCGCAGCGGACCATCGCCGACGCCGGCCGCCACATCGGCATCGCGGCGGCGAGCCTGTGCAACCTCATCGACCCGGAACGCATCGTCGTGGGCGGCGAACTGGCGCGCGCCGGCGAGATCCTCCTCGCGCCGCTGCGCCACGCCCTGGATCGCGCGATCCTCGGCGGCGGGGTCCCCGAGATCGTCGCCTCCGCCTTCGCGGAATGGGCCGAGACCCGCGGCGCGATCGCCCTGGCCCTCGACCACGTGGCCGTCGACGCCGATCTGGTCGCTCTCCCCGCATGAGGCGGCTCCTCACCGCCGTCGTGCTCGCGGCGGCTTCTGCTGCCGCACTGTCGGGGTGCGCCCTCCCCGACAACACCCCCGCTAAGACGACCATCGCGCTGCTCCTGCCCGACAAGAAGACCGCGCGTTACGAGACGTTCGACCGCCCGGTGTTCGAGAAGCGAATCGCCGAGCTCGGCGACGCGCAGGTGCTGTACACGAACGCCGATCAGGATGCCGCGCGTCAGCAGCAGCAGGCGGAGTCGGCGCTCGCGGCGGGTGCATCCGTGCTCGTCCTCGACCCGGTCGACGGGCGGGCCGCGGCATCCATCCTCGCTTCCGCGACCGCGGAGGGAGTCCCCGTGATCTCCTACGACCGGATGATCATCGGCGGCGGGAAGCCGGCGTACTACGTGTCCTTCGACAACCAACGCGTCGGGGAGCTGCAGGCCGAGGCACTGGTCGCGGGGCTGAAGGCGGAGGGGCGCATGGACGGCGGCATCCTCATGGTTCACGGAGCCCCCACCGACAGCAACGCGGCCCAGTTCCGCGAAGGCGCCCGGCGTGTGATCGAGAAGGCGGGACTGAGGGTCCTCGCCGAGTACGACACCCCCGATTGGAGCCCCGACAAGGCCCAGTCCTGGGTCGCCGGCCAGCTCGCCCAGTACGGCGACGAGGTCGCGGCCGTCTACGCCGCGAACGACGGCACGGCGAGCGGCGCGATCGCCGCGCTGCGAGCCGCGGACGTCTCACCGTTCCCCATCGTCACCGGCCAGGACGCCGAGCTCACGGCGCTCCAGCGCATCGTCTCGGGAGACCAGTACATGACCGTCTACAAGGCGATCCGCGAGCAGGCGACGATCGCCGCCGATGTTGCGACGGAACTCGCGTCCGGGGAGCGCCCGAAAGGCGACACCACCGTCGAGGGCATACCGTCGACCCTGCTGACCCCGATCGCCGTGACGGTGAACGACATCGCCTCGACGGTCGTCGCCGACGGGTTCTGGACCGTCGAGGACATCTGCACGCCCCCCTACGCCGAGGCCTGCGCTGCCGCAGGCCTGGAATGAGAGCATCCCGAGTGAGCGTCTCCTCCCGTCGCACCGGCGATCACGTGCTGTCGATGCGCGGCATCGACAAGCGGTTCGGTGCCGTGAGAGCCCTCAGCGGCGTCGACTTCCGCGTCCGCGAGGGCGAGGTCGTCGCCCTGGTCGGCGACAACGGCGCCGGAAAGTCGACGCTCGTGAAGATCCTCGCGGGAGTCCACCCCGCCGACGCCGGCTCGATCGAGCTCGACGGCGAGCACGTGCAGCTCTCGAGCCCGGCGGACGCACAGGAGTTCGGTATCGCGACCGTGTTCCAGGACCTCGCCCTCTGCGAGAACCTCGACGTCGTCGCCAACCTCTGGCTGGGACGCGAGCTGATCGACCGCGGCCGGCTCGACGAGGTCGGCATGGAGGAGCGGACCTGGATGCTGCTGCGCGAGCTCGCAGCGAAGATCCCCTCCGTCCGCGTCCCGGTGTCGACGCTGTCGGGCGGGCAGCGCCAGACCGTGGCGATCGCGCGGTCGCTGATCGGCGAGCCGCGCATCGTGATCCTCGACGAACCGACCGCCGCCCTCGGCGTCGCTCAGACGGCCGAGGTCTTGAACCTCATCGAGCGGCTGCGCGATCGCGGCCACGGCGTGATCCTCATCAGCCACAACCTGACCGACGTCCTCGCCGTGGCCGACCGGATCGTGGTGTTGCGACTGGGCCGCAACAACGGCGAGTTCGATGCCGAGACGGCGACGAGCGAAGTCCTCATCGCCGCCATCACCGGCGCGCTCGACACCGCGCGACCACTGCCTCCTCCCGAGGAACCCCGCGCTCCGGTCATCCCGCTCGCCGGCGCCCGGCGCCGTCTGGAGGGCGACCGATGACAGGCGGCGACGGGATTCTCGCGCGCTTCCTCGCGCGCGTCCGCGCCGGGGACGTCGGCCGGATGCCGGTGGTCCTCGCCCTGGTGGTCATCGCGATCGTGTTCCAAGCCCTCAACCCCGTGTTCCTCTCCAGCCGGAACCTCAGCGACATGCTCATGCAGTGCGCCGCGCTCGGGACGATCTCGCTCGGCATCGTGCTCGTCCTGCTCATCGGTGAGATCGACCTCTCGGTGGGGTCGATGTCGGGCGTGGGAGCGGCGATCCTGACTGTCGCCGCCGTGCAGCTGCAGTGGCCACTGGGACTCGCGATCGGTGCCGCGCTGACTGCCGGTTGCGTCGTCGGAGCGGTCTACGGGCTGCTCCGCACCACCCTGGGGCTCCCCAGTTTCGTCGTGACGCTCGCGGGGCTGCTGGGCTTGCTGGGCGTGCAGTTGTGGGTACTCGGAGACGCCGGGTCGATCAATCTTCCGTTCGATTCGTGGATCGTCCAGTTCGCGCAGCAGATGTACCTGCCCGCCTGGTCGTCCTACGTGCTGTCGGCGGCCACCGCGCTCGCCTACACCGGCACGCTCGTGAGCCGAGCTCGCCGACGCGCCGCCGCCGAGCTCGAAAGCGAACGCATCGCGTTCATCCTGGTCCGAGGCGGACTCCTCCTGGTCGGGCTCCTCGGCGGTTCCTGGTACCTCAACCTGTCACGTGGCGTCGGTGTCATGTTCGTGCTCTTCGTCGTCCTCGTCGTCGTCGCCCATCTCGCCCTCACCCGTACCCGCTGGGGGCGGTCGGTGTTCGCGGTAGGCGGGTCGATCGAGGCCGCTCGGCGCGCCGGCATCCGCGTCAACCGGGTCGTCGTGTCGGTCTTCGTGCTGTGCTCGGTCCTCGCCGCGACGGGCGGCATCCTCGCCGCCGCCCGCCTGGCCGCCGCCAATCAGAGCACCGGTGCCGCCGATACGAACCTCAACGCGATCGCTGCGGCGATCATCGGCGGCGCGTCACTGTTCGGCGGCCGAGGCTCCGCTTTCGCGGCCCTCCTCGGCGTCGTCGTGATCCAGGCGATCTCATCGGGCCTGACGCTCATCAACCTCAGCTCCGCCGTCCAGTTCATGGTCACCGGCGCGGTCCTGGTGTTCGCCGTCGCCCTCGACGCCCTGACGCGACGCAGCCGGCTCGGCACCGGTCGGACCTGATCGGGGCACGCCGGCCGGCGCTTCCGGAGAGGGTTCGGGACGACCGTCGACGGTGACGAAAGCGTTATGTTCACATCTTGACTTCATTTCGTGAACACATCAAGATCGTCCTCAAGCGCGACGTCGCGCTCGCTCGATTTCACTGTCGAAAGGCGAACGATGAAGAAGTCCCTGTCCGTTGCCGCAGCCCTCGGGGCCGCTGCACTCCTGCTCGCGGGCTGTTCCAGCACCAGCACCCCGGCACCCGGCGGTTCGAGCGGTGGCGCCGCCCCCGCGGAGGCCGGCCGCGCCTGCGTGATCCTCCCCGACGCCGCATCGTCGCCGCGCTGGGAGAACTTCGACCGCAAGTACCTGGAAGAGGGGCTCACGAGCGCCGGCTTCGAGGTCGACATTCAGAACGCCGGTGGCGACACGTCGAAGTACGCCACGATCGCCGATCAGCAGCTCACGCAGGGCTGCGGCGTCATGCTGCTCGTCGACTACAACGGTGCCGCCGCGGGTGTCGCCACCAAGGCGAAGTCCCAGGGCATCCCCGTCATCGCCTACGATCGCCCCTTCGAGGGCGCGGACTACTACGTCTCCTTCGACAACGTCGAGGTCGGCAAGCTCGAGGGCCAGACCGTGCTCGACGGCCTGAAGGCCGCGGGCAAGGACCCCAAGACCGCCGCCGTCTTCTATATCGGCGGAGACCCGAAGGACGGCAACGCCGCGATGTTCCGCAAGGGCGCCGTGGAGGTCATGGAGGCGGCGGGCATCAAGCCGGTCGCCGAGCCGCCGGGAGCCTGGGACGGCGCGGTGAGCCAGACCAACTTCGAGCAGGCCCTGACCGCCAACGGCGGCAAGGTCGACGGAGTCTGGGCCGCCAACGACACCAACGCCGACGGTGTCATCAAGGTGCTCCAGGACCGCGACCTCAAGGGTGTCGCCGTCTCGGGTCAGGACGCCAACGTCGAGGGCCTCCGCAACATCCTGACCGGATGGCAGACCGCCACGGTCTACAAGCCCGTCAAGGACGAGGCCGAGGCCGCGATCAAGGTCGCGACCGAGCTTCTCAAGGGCTCGAAGCCGACGGCAGACCAGAAGCTCGACGACGGCACGCCGTACATCTCGGTCATGCCGCAGCTCGTCGGCCCCGACAAGGTCAAGGACGTCGTCGCCGCCGGTGACGCATCGGCCTCCGACATCTGCTCGGGTGACATCGCCGGCGTGAGCCTCGCCGACAAGTGCACCGAGTTCGGCGTCGAGTGATCTGACGGGAGTGGGGATGCCGCGCCCCGCGGCATCCCCACTCCCCTCTGTCTGCGCTGACCCCCTCGATCTCTCAGGAGAACCCGCATGAGCGAACCCATCATCGAACTCCGGCACATCACCAAGTCCTTCGGCCCCGTCAGCGTCCTCAAAGGCGTAGACCTCAAGGTCCACCCGGGCATGGTGACCGCCCTCGTCGGCGACAACGGCGCCGGAAAGTCCACACTCATCAAGGGCCTCGCCGGCGTGCAGCCCTACGACACCGGCGAGATCCTCGTCGACGGTCAGGAGCAGTCGCTCCGAACCCCCCGCGAAGCGGGCGCTCTGGGCATCGAGGTCGTCTACCAAGACCTCGCCCTCTGCGACAACCTCGACATCGTCCAGAACATGTTCCTCGGCCGCGAAGAGGTCATCGGGGGCACCTTCGACGAAGGCCGCATGGAGAAGGACGCCTCCGACACGCTGCGCTCCCTGTCGGTGCGCACCGTCAAGAGCGTCCGACAGAAGGTGTCGAGCCTCTCAGGAGGCCAGCGCCAGACGGTCGCGATCGCGCGTGCGGTCCTGAAGAAGGCGCGCGTCGTCATCCTCGACGAGCCCACCGCCGCCCTCGGCGTCGCGCAGACGGAGCAGGTGCTGAACCTCGTCCGGCGGCTCGCCGATCAGGGCGTCGCCGTGGTCCTCATCAGCCACAACCTGGCCGATGTCTTCGCGGTCGCGGACGACATCGCCGTCCTGTACCTCGGCCAGATGGTCGCTCAGGTGCCGACGGCCGAGTCGACCCGCGACGAGATCGTCGGTTACATCACCGGAACCAAGATCCCGCCGGGCGTCCAGCTCGTGGGCACGTCCACCATCCCCGTCGGAGGCGACGCATGAGCACGAGCACCCGGACCGCGGCGGCACCAGATCCCGTCGTGAGCGACCTCATCGGCAGCGGCGTCGAAGGCGGCGTCGGCGACCAGATCAAGGCGTGGCTCCAGCGCGTGCGCGGCGGCGAGATGGGCGCCCTTCCCGCCGTCGGCGGCCTCATCCTGCTCGTCATCCTCTTCAGCTCGCTGAGCGAGTACTTCTTCACCCCGATCAATTTCGCGAACCTCATGAGTCAGGCCGCGTCGCTCGTCGTCCTCGGCATGGCGCTCGTCTTCGTCCTCCTGCTCGGCGAGATCGATCTGTCGGCCGGTGTCACCGGCGGTGTCGGCGTCGCCGCCTTCGCGGTGCTCAACGTCAAGTTCGAGTTCCCGTGGCCCCTCGCCCTCGCGATCGGGTTCGTCATCGGGTTGGCGACGGGAGCCTTGATCGGCTTCCTGGTGGCGAGGGTCGGCATCCCGTCGTTCGTCGTCACCCTCGGCCTGTTCCTCGGCTACCAGGGCCTCGCTCTCCTCATCATCGGCGCGGGCGGGCTCTACCCGATCCAGGTGCCCGAGCTGCTCGCACTGCAGAACGGTCGCATGCCGATCTGGGCCGGCTGGGCGATGCTCGTCGTCATGCTCCTGATCTCGGGGGGCCTGTCGTTCTGGGATCGTCGCCGTCGCACCCGCGCCGGCGTCCCGAACCGCCCGATCGCACTCGTGTGGGCGAAGCTCGCCGTGATCGCTCTCCTCGGCGGTGCCGCGGTGTTCGTGCTCAACCTCAACCGCTCGCAGTCGATCATCCCGATCGAGGGCGTCCCCATCATTGTCCCGGTGGTGCTGACGATCCTCTTCATCGGCACGTTCGTGCTCGACCGCACCCGGTTCGGCCGCTACGTCTACGCCATCGGCGGCAACGCCGAGGCAGCCCGTCGCGCGGGCATCAAGGTGCGGTGGGTGAAGTGGTGGTGCTTCGTCGCCGCATCCGGCCTCGCCGTCGTCTCGCTCCTGTTCGCGCAGACCCGCGTCGGATCCGTCGACGGTGCCGTGGGACGCGACGTCGTGCTGTCGGGTGTCGCAGCGGCGGTCGTCGGCGGCGTGAGCCTGTTCGGCGGACGAGGTCGTCTCATCCACGCCGCGATCGGTGCTCTCGTCATCGCGATCATCATCAACGGCCTCGGTCTGTTGAAGATGGATGCCGGGTTCAACCTGATCGTCACGGGCGGCGTCCTGATCCTCGCGGCCACGGTCGACGCTCTGTCACGGCTGCGGACGGGTGGTATGCGCACCTGACCCCTCGGCACGAAACGATGCCCTCGACCGTTCACCGGTCGAGGGCATCGTCGTTCGCGGCCGGGTCAGTCGCGGGTCGACCAGAACGCCCAGGCGACGAGCACAGGCTGGAACAGCAGCCGGCGCCAGCGAGCGGTGTCGCTGTCCAGGCGGAAGCCGTCGCGCTTCTTCAGGGCTTGATCGAGGTTTCCGGGGAAGATCGCGACGAAGAAGGCGGCGAGGATGACTCCGATGCGGCGCCGCTCCTTCGGGAGCACAACGAGCGCCGCTCCGAGCATCATCTCGACGGCACCGGAGGCGACGACGACGCCGTCCTTATCGATCGGCAGCGTGTCCGTCACGAGGTCGGGGACCTGAGCCTGGAACTCCTTGCGCGCCCAGAACAGGTGGCTGAGACCGGCGAACACCATGGCGCCGGCGAGAACCCAGCGAGCGATTGTCTTCATCCTCCGAGTATCCCTCGCCGAGGCTACGAACCAGCCGATGCCCTCGCCTACGCTGGTGAGGTGACGAGCCCCACCGCGTTCCCCTTCGAGAGGCTCTCCCGTCGCCCGGACGTCGAAGGCCCCGATCTGGTGGCATCGGATGCCGCGGACCGCCTCATCCTGGACGAATCGGCCGACCTCCGCGCCGGGGCGCCGACCGGATCGATCGTCGCGATCGGGGACACCCACGGCGCTCTCGCCCTCGCGGCCGCGCACGACGGCGCGCACGGCGTCCGCGTCCAGCAGGACGGACTGGCCGGCGAACGATCGATCTCCCGCAACGCCCAGGAGCTCGGGCTGAGCGATCGCATCCGAGTCGTCGCTCTCGACGCCGACGCCGTCCGGGACGCTCGGGTCGTGCTCCTCCGTCTCCCCCGCTCCCTCGACGCACTCCGCGACATCGCGGGTCTCGTCGCCGCCCACGCCTCCAGCGACGTCGTCGTGATCGCGGGTGGACGCCTCAAACACATGGCGCTCGCGATGAACGACGTGCTCCGCGAGCATTTCGGTCGTGTCGACGTGTCGCACGCCCGTCAGAAGTCGCGCGTGCTGTTCGCACGGGAACCCCGGGACGGCCACGACCCCGTGCCTGCCGAGGGACGAGAAGGCGAGCTGGAGATCCGCGCTTTCGGCGGCGCGTTCGCCGGCGCTCGCCTCGACCACGGCACCCGGCTCCTCCTCACCCATCTGCCTTCCCACCTCGACGTGGGCACGGCGGACGACCCGCTGATCGACTTCGCGTGCGGGACCGGCGCCGTTGCGGCTCATCTCGCTCTCCGGCATCCCACCGCGGCGGTGTACGCGTCGGATCAGTCGGCCGCTGCAGTCGCCTCAGCGCGAGCGACGGCGGCGGCGAACGGGGTCGCGGAGCGGGTCGAGGTGGTCCGCGATGATCTGCTCGCGAGCCGGGCCGCGGCATCCGCGTCGTTCATCGCTCTGAATCCGCCGTTCCACAGCGGGGCGGCGCTGACCGAGCGGCTCGCGTTCCGCCTGTTCGCCGATGCGGCCCGGGTCCTCCGCCCGGGCGGCGAGCTCTGGTGCGTCTGGAACTCCGGGATGCGGTACCGCGGCGACCTCGAGCGCCTCGTCGGGCCCACCCGTCAGGTCGCGCGCGATGCGAAGTTCACCGTCACGGTGTCGACCCGCCGCTGATGATCAACGCCCTCCGGGAGGGCCGACGATCAGCAGGACGACGTAGAGGGCGACGACGGCGACCACGATCAGGGCGACGAGGATGCCGGCATGCCCCAGGAACCAGCGCAGCAACCGGTCGACGGGCCGCCGGTCGCGCGTCTCCTCGAGGCGCCACGCGCCCTCGAGTCGACCGCTTCGACGCAACCACATCTCCACCGGAAGCGTCGCGTAGGGGACGACAGCCGATCCCACGGCCAGTACCGCCGTGCCGATCCCCCACCGATTGTTGAGAGCGACGAGGAGGGCGGTCGCCCCATAGGACAGGAAGACGAAGCCGTGGATGCCGCCGCCGATCGTGACGGCGACCGCGGGACCGCCCACGGCACGGACGATGAGGCCCGCGATGAGCAGGGTCCAGGAGAACACCTCGGCGATGGCGAGGATGCGGAAGATCGTGAGAGGGGTGCGGAACACTCCTTCAGCCTACCTGAAGGATGCTGGCCCTCCGGGCATCCCCGTCAGCGACGCGTCGACCACACGGCCCACGCGACGAGCACCGGCTGGAGGAACAGCCTGCCGAACCGCTTCGCGTCCGAGTCGAGTCCGGGAACGTCCCGGCCCGACCGCCAGTGGTGGATGTTCCCCGGGAACACAGCCACGAACAGAGCCGCGACGGCCATCCCGACCCGGCGTCGCTCCCGCGGCAGGGCGAGGAGGGCGATGCCCAGCATGATCTCAACGACGCCCGAGCCGACCACGATCGTGTCCTTGTCCGTCCGCAGCAGGCGCGTCGACCAATCCGGAACCGCGACGCGGAATCCGCGCCGCAGAACGGTCAGGTGACCGGCTCCCGCCGCAGTCAGGAGGACGGCGAGCAGGGCGCGCGCGACACCCCGGAGACCCGTGAGGAAGGGGCGCCGCCGGACACTCACTCGATCACACCCGCGCGGATCCCGCCGAGGGAGTCCGCGATGCGCGGATGCGACTGCGACAGCGCGTCGTCGAGGCGCTCGAGGCGGTCCTGTGCATCGCGCAGCACCTGCGCCCCGCGCTCAGTGACGCTGAGGTCACTCGCCGCACCGGCCTGGGCCGTCGCGTCGGCGACGAGACCGTCGTCCACCAGAGCGTGCACGGCGGCGTGAGCGGACTGCACGGTGATGCGCGAGCGACGTGCGAGCTCGGAGAAGGAGATCCCCGGCTCCGCCCCGATGTGCCCCAGCAGCCCGAATTTCCGGGTCGAGATACCGAGGTCGCGGAGCTCCGCAGCCAGCTGCGCCTCCCACGAAGCCGATACGGCGAGCAACGCGATGACGGGGCTGAAGCGCGGTGCGTCCTCTGCGGGGGTATCTGCCACGGCAGAAGTCTATGAGTGACGTGCGTCCGCGGTCAGCATTCAAGAGGGAGATGAGTTCTCCGCGGAGCTCTATCATCAGCGATATGCTGCGCGCGCTCGCCCACCCCGCCTTCGCGCTGACCGCTGCCGCTCTCCTGTTCCTCGCTCCCGTCGGATCGGCGGAGAGCGCCCACCACGCATCCGCTCCCGGCTCGCCGGAGTCGGATTCACCCGCGACACCTGTCCGCGCCGGCCACGTCGGCCCCTTCGCCGCGGCGGTGTGGTGGTCGAGCCTGTCCGCCGCGACGCGCGGAACCCTCCTCCGGTTCCATCCTGAGCAGATCGGTGCGCTGGACGGCCTCCCCGCGGACGTGCGTGTCACTGCCAACCGCCTCGTGGCTCGAGAGCGACTTCGAGAGCTCGACACCATCCTCACCGCAGTCGCGCGACGAGAGCCTGCTCCCACCTCGACAGCGGATCTCGAACCTCTTCTGCAGGAACGCGCCTACCTGGCGCGGGTCGTCAGCGGCGCCGTGAAGCTCTATCTCTTCGCTCCGGACCGCGGCGCCCTCGTCGAGATGACAGGAGATCCGACGAAGGCCACCGGCATCCTTCTGGTCGTCCCGGGGACCAATGCGTCGATACGGAGCTTCATGGTGGCCGATCCGGTGACGGCGTTCGCCGACTGGCAGGTCGACCACGCCGATCCGTCGACACCGGTTCTCGCGTTCACCGTGCTCGCTGCTCCGATGCCCCAGCTCTCGACCGACCTCGCCTCGGGGCCCCAGAACAATACGATCGCGACGGCGGCGGGGGCGGGCTACGCTCGCATCGTGGAGGGAATCGACGCCGCTTTCCCCGGCCTGCCGACTCTGAGCTACGAGCACAGCGCCGGATCCCAGGTCGGCAGCGCCGCCGAGGAAGACGGCGCGCATTTCGACGCCCGCTTCCTCGCCGCCGGTGTCGGGGCGACCGACGGCTACACGACATCCCCGGACACGGCGTACTACGCCGCGCAGGCGGAGGACGACATCAACCGCCTCTACGCCGGATTCCAGGTGGGCGACATCGGCTACGGGGTCGGACCAGAAGAGTTCCCGGGCATCACGATCATCGATCCCGGCCTGGTCGACGAGCAGTCGTCAGCACTCGGCGGCATGCTCGCTCGCGGACTGACTCTTCACAACCGCCTGTTCAGCGGTGATCCGTCGGCGAATGGGACCGTGCTGGCAGACGTCCGTCTGCTCCTCACCTCACTCGCCCGAGAGGCCACCGGCTGATGACGTCTCGCTCCGCCGCAGCAACGGTGCTCGTCGGTCTCCTCCTCATCTCCCTCACGGCGTGCGCGTCATCGCAGGGACCGACGTATGCGTCGGTACGAGCAGACACGCAGGAGGCGATCGCTGACATCGTCGCCGCCCTGCCCGCCGGGGCCGCGTACACCCCGAGTGGTGACCCGACGTCGACCCCGTGCGGCACCAGCACGGCGGAGCCCGCCGGTCCCGAAGGAACCGCGTTCGCCACCCTCCATGGGTCCGCGGTGCTCCCCGGCACGGCCGACGCCGCGGCCGTCGTGACCGATCTCCCGTTGACTCTGGGCGAGGACTGGGCTGTGGAGCCCGTCGGTATCGATACGGACGTCGCCACGGTCCGAGTGAACCGGGCCGAAACCGGCGTCTCCGTCGATGTGACCGAGCAGGCCGGGGACGGACCGAGCACACTCGACATCCTCGCCGTATCGCCCTGCGGCCGCGTCGACTGACGTTCGCCGATGCAATAGATGCGACGTGGCACGCCTTCTCACAGGCCCGCGCATCGGCGTGTCGCGAGGAATCCCTTGCATCCGCCACCGGGCGCGTGCACGAACAAAGACCCCCGGCATCCGCTCGTACGAGCAGTGCCGGGGGCCTTCGTCAGGAGCTCAGAAGTCCCAGTCGTCGTCCTCGGTCGCGACGGCCTTGCCGATGACGTACGACGACCCCGATCCGCTGAAGAAGTCGTGGTTCTCGTCCGCGTTGGGAGAGAGAGCCGACAGGATCGCGGGGTTCACGTTCGTGACACTGGCGGGGAACATGGCCTCGTAGCCGAGGTTCATGAGCGCCTTGTTCGCGTTGTAGTGCAGGAACTTCTTGACGTCCTCGGTCTGACCGATGCCGTCGTAGAGGTCCTGCGTGTAGTGCACCTCGTTGTCGTAGAGCTCGTAGAGCAGCGAGAACGTGTAGTCCTTGAGCTCGTCCCGCTCAGCCTGACCGAGGGTCTCGAGTCCGCGCTGGAACTTGTAGCCGATGTAGTAGCCGTGCACGGCCTCGTCGCGGATGATGAGGCGGATGATGTCGGCCGTGTTGGTCAGCTTCGCCTTCGACGACCAGTACAACGGCAGGTAGAACCCCGAGTAGAAGAGGAACGACTCGAGCAGCGTCGAGGCGACCTTGCGCTTGAGGGGCTCATCGCCGCGGTAGTAATCCATGACGATGCGAGCCTTCTTCTGAAGGTTCTCGTTCTCGGTGGACCAGCGGAACGCGTCGTCGATCTCAGGGGTCGACGCGAGCGTCGAGAAGATCGAGGAGTAGCTCTTCGCGTGCACCGACTCCATGAACGCGATGTTCGTGTAGACGGCCTCCTCGTGCGGGGTGATCGCATCGGGGATGAGCGATACGGCGCCGACGGTGCCCTGGATGGTGTCCAGGAGCGTCAGGCCGGTGAACACCCGCATCGTCGTCTGACGCTCTTCGGGGGTGAGCGTCGCCCACGACTGGATGTCGTTGGACAGCGGCACCTTCTCGGGGAGCCAGAAGTTGTTGACGAGGCGGTTCCACACCTCGAGGTCCTTGTCGTCCTGGATGCGGTTCCAGTTGATCGCCTGGACCGAGCCGAGGAGCTTCAGGGGTTCGGGGGTCATGTCTTTTCCTCTATCGAATCTCGGACCGGGTCAGAGCATGCACGAGACGCACTCGGCCATGTCCGTGCCCTCGAGTGCCATCTGCCGGAGGCGGATGTAGTAGATCGTCTTGATGCCCTTGCGCCAGGCGTAGATCTGCGCCCGGTTGATGTCGCGGGTGGTGGCGGTGTCCTTGAAGAACAGCGTCAGCGACAGGCCCTGGTCGACGTGCTGCGTGGCGGCGGCGTACGTGTCGATGACCTTCTCGTAGCCG
>NZ_MAYO01000002.1:201375-494448 GCF_001691565.1 Microbacterium oleivorans | reverse complement strand
AAAAAAAAAACGTTCGTCATGAACGGAGCCGGGTAGTACACGCGGCCGATCTTGCCTTCCTTGCGGATCTCGATCTTCGACGCGATCGGGTGGATCGAGCTCGTCGAGTTGTTGATGTACGAGATCGAGCCGGTGGGCGGAACGGCCTGCAGGTTCTGGTTGTAGATGCCGTGCTTCTGGACGGATGCCTTCAGCTCGAGCCAGTCCTCCTGCGTCGGGATGTGGATGCCGTCGAAGAGCTCCTCGACGCGGGCCGTGGCCGGCTTCCACTCCTGCTCGGTGTACTTGTCGAAGAACTCGCCGGTGGCGTACTTCGAGTCCCAGAAGCCGTCGAAGACCTGACCGCGCTCGATGGCGATCCGGTTGGAGGCCTGCAGCGCGTGGAACAGCACGGTGTAGAAGTAGATGTTCGTGAAGTCGACACCCTCCTCCGAGCCGTAGTGAACGTGCTCGCGGGCCAGGTAGCCGTGGAGGTTCATCTGCCCGAGGCCGATGGCGTGCGACTTGTCGTTGCCGTCCTCGATCGAACGGACCGAGCGGATGTGGCTCTGGTCGCTGACCGCGCTGAGGGCGCGGATGCTGGTCTCCACCGTGCCGGCGAGGTTGCGGCCGTCCATCGCGAGGGCGATGTTCATCGATCCCAGGTTGCAGGAGATGTCCTTGCCGATCTGGTCGTACGAGAGGTCCTCGTTGAACGTCGTCGGCGTGTTGACCTGCAGGATCTCCGAGCAGAGGTTGGACATGTTGATCCGGCCCTTGATCGGGTTGGCCTTGTTCACCGTGTCCTCGAACATGATGTACGGGTAGCCCGACTCGAACTGGATCTCGGCGAGGGTCTGGAAGAACTCTCGCGCCTTGATCTTGGTCTTCTTGATGCGCGCGTCATCGACCATCTCGCGGTACTTCTCGGTGACGGAGATGTCGCCGAAGGGCACGCCGTAGACCTTCTCGACGTCGTACGGCGAGAACAGGTACATGTCCTCGTCGTTCTTGGCGAGTTCGAACGTGATGTCGGGGACGACGACACCGAGCGACAGCGTCTTGATGCGGATCTTCTCGTCCGCGTTCTCGCGCTTCGTGTCGAGGAACTTCATGATGTCGGGGTGGTGGGCCGAGAGGTACACGGCACCTGCGCCCTGACGCGCACCGAGCTGGTTCGCGTAGCTGAAGCTGTCTTCGAGGAGCTTCATGACGGGGATGATGCCCGACGACTGGTTCTCGATCTGCTTGATCGGGGCGCCCGCCTCGCGGATGTTCGAGAGGAGGAGGGCGACGCCGCCGCCGCGCTTGGAGAGCTGGAGAGCGGAGTTGATGCCGCGGGCGATCGACTCCATGTTGTCCTCGATGCGCAGCAGGAAGCACGAGACGAGCTCGCCGCGCTGCGCCTTGCCGGCGTTGAGGAAGGTGGGGGTAGCGGGCTGGAAGCGGCCCGAGAGGATCTCGTCGACGAGCTTGTTCGCGAGGTCCTGGTCACCGGCGGCGAGGGCGAGGGCGGTCATGACGACGCGGTCCTCGAAGCGCTCGAGGTAGCGCTTGCCGTCGAAGGTCTTCAGCGTGTAGCTCGTGTAGTACTTGAACGCGCCGAGGAACGTGTCGAAGCGGAACTTCGCCGCGTACGCGCGGTCGTGGATCTGCTGGATGAACTCGAACGGGTACGCCTCGATGACGGCGCCCTCGTAGTACTCCTTCTCGACGAGGTAGTCGAGCTTCTCCTTGAGGGAGTGGAAGAAGACGGTGTTCTGGTTGACGTGCTGCAGGAAGTACTCCCGCGCCGCGCGCTTGTCGGCGTCGAACTGGATCTTCCCGTCCTCGCCGTAGAGGTTGAGCATCGCGTTGAGGGCGTGGTAGTCCATGCCCTCGAAGCGAGCCTCCGTCTTGAAGGCCATATCGGTCACTGCAGCTTCCACCAGTCTTCCAATCCGCCGCTCACGCGGTCGACGTCCTCAGGCGTGCCGAATACTTCGATGCGATACAAGTGCGGCACACGACACTTGCGGCTGATGATCTCTCCGGCGAGGCAGAAGGACTCGCCGAAATTGCTGTTACCCGCGGAGATGACTCCGCGCAGCAGGCTCCGATTGGCCTCGTCGTTGAGGAAGCGGATGACCTGCTTGGGGACCGCGCCCTTCTCCTCCCCCTTGCCCTGGCCTCCCCCGTAGGTGGGGGTGACCAGGACGTACGGCTCGTCGATACGAAGCAGGCCGTCGGAGGAGTGGATCGGGATGCGGCGGGCCGGCATCCCGAGCTTCTCGATGAAGCGGGCGGTGTTGCCCGACACGCTCGAGAAGTAGACGAGCAGCGGCACGTTCGTCATGACGGCCGCGCTCATCGGTCAGACCAGGCGAGACGCGAGCTCGTCGATCTTGTCGGGACGGAAGCCCGACCAGTGGTCCTCGTCGGTGACGACGACCGGAGCCTGGAGGTACCCGAGCGACTTGACGTGCTCGAGGGCCGCCGGGTCCTCGGAGAGGTCGAGGACCTCGTAGTCGATGCCCTTGGAGTCCAGCGCGCGGTACGTCGCGTTGCACTGCACGCAGGACGGCTTCGTGTACACGGTGATCGCCATCTGTCGACCCTCTCTTTGCCTCTGGATGCCGCCGGGGGCGGGATCCTTCTCGTTCGTGAAATCTGACTGCAGGATGCGGGCGGGATCCGCTCGTGGACCTGGTTCCGAGGGGTTGGGGCCCGCCGGGAGCTCAATACTACATATGGGTACGGACACCAGGAAGCACCACAAGGGGTAGTAGTTACATCCGTGTAGTTTTTCCGCATCTCTCCACAGATACAACACAGGTTGTCCACCGATTCATCCCCAATCCGGGAAGTTCGGAACGACGTCGAAAAGGCCGGGATTCCGGCCGAAACGGCGAACCTCTCCGCAGGTTGTCCACAGGTCGGACCATACGAGGCGCCTCCGACATCCGATCGGGGGCGAATCCGGCGCCCCGGCGTGTCGTCGGCGTGTCGCTCCGAGGCCCCGCCAGGACATCGGGAGTGTCTGCGGCCGGCGGTAGATTGGAGGGGTGGCGGGATACTCGGAGCTCCTGCGCGCACCGGGTGTCGCGCGCATCATCGCGGCACAGTTGACGGCACGGTTCCCGAGCGGGATGACGAGCCTCGCGGTCCTCCTCCACGTGGAGCAGTCGACCGGGTCGTACGGCTACGCGGGCGTCGTCCTCGCCGCCCTCTCGATCGGACAGGCCATCTCCGGGCCCGTCACCAGCCGGTGGATGGGCATCTGGGGCATGCGCCGCGTCCTCACCCTCACTGCCGCCGTCTGCGCGGCCGCCGTCCTCGCCCTCGCGATCAATCCGTTCGGGATGCCGGGGTTCATCGTCTTCGGCTTCATCGCCGGTATCGCCAATCCCCCGGTCCAGCCCGCCGTGCGGACGATCTATCCCAAGATCGTGACGTCGCGCCAGCTGACGCCCCTCTTCTCGCTCGATGCCAGCCTGCAGGAGATCATCTGGATCTTCGCCCCCGTCCTCATCACTCTCGTGGCGACGCAGGTGGGTACGGTTCCGGCACTCTTCCTGATCGTCGTCATCCTCATCGGCGGGTGCACGTGGTTCATCGCCTCGCCCGAGGTGGGGCGCGTCCGCATCCCTCGCAGCCGACGCGGCTTCGGACGGGTCCTCGGCAAGCCCGTCGTGCTCCTGTCGACCGTGACCGGTTTCCTGCTGATCGGCGCATGTGCGGCCGTCGAGGCCGGCGTCGTCGCCTCGTTCGGGCACGAGGGGCTCGAGGCGGGGATCGTCCTGGCCGTCTTCGCCGTCGGCAGCCTCGCCGGCGGTCTCGGCTTCGGCCACATCCCGATCGGCCGCTGGGCGATGGCCCGTCGTCTCACGATCGTCGCCGTCGGCGTCTCGCTGGTCATGATCAGCCTCAACGCCTGGTGGATGGGCGCGTCGCTCTTCGTCGCCGGTCTCGGGATCGCCCCCGCCCTCGCCGTCATGTTCGCGATCACCAGTGCGAGCGTCCGCTTCAGCGAGACGGCCGAGGCCTACGGGTGGATCGGCACCGGTCAGCTCATCGGCGCGGCGGCGGGTTCCGCGGTCGCCGGTTTCCTCATCGACGGCGTGGGCTCGGTCGGCGCGTTCATCGCGGCATCCGGGTTCGCCGTCGCCGGTGCGGTCGTCGCCGCCGTGTTCGTCCGCGGCTTCCCCGACCTGCGCGGCCGCGACGCGAGTCCGATCCCGGACACCGAGCCGGTCCCGCTCATCACCTGAGCGGGCGGGTCAGGCGGCGCGACGAAGCAGGAACAGGACGGCCTGCGCGTACGCGTCGGCGGGCTGCGGATGCCGGAAGCGGTGGGGCGCGGCATCCACCTCGATCTCCACCTCGTGGATGTCGGGAAGGCGACGGAGCGACCGGAACGTGCCCCGGAGCATCTCACGCAGCTGCGCCTCGGACGGCAGCCACAGCGCGTCCTCGAGAGCGACCGAGTCCAGCGCCCACTCGGTCGTCCCGTTGAAAGCGAGCAGATCGCCGGTCGGGTAGCTGCGCGCTTCCACGGTCATGTCGCTGACGGTGTAGACGTCAGCCTCGAACTCGGGTTCGTCGAGCTGGAACCGATCGCCGGAGCGCGGACGCCAGATCAAGCCGCTCGCGCGCAGCTCGCGTGCCAGGTCGGTGGAGATCATCCCCCCATCCTGGCCCGTCGCTGACGGGCGGGGCCCGTCCTAGGCTGAGAGCATGCCGTCACCCGTCACCCTCCCCCGGCTGAGCTGGGGAGATCCCCGTAGCGACCGTCAGGCCCTCCTCGTCCACGGCGTCGGTTCGAGCGGAGCGCTCATGTGGCGGTACGCCGTCGCCCTCGCCGACGCCGGCTGGCGTGTCGACGCCGTCGACCTGCGCGGCCACGGCACCGCCCCACGCGGCCTTGATTACACGATCGCCGCGTACGCGACCGACCTCGTCCACACGCAGCCCGGCGGGGGCGTGCCGTGGGATCTCGTCCTCGGCCACTCGCTCGGGGGCGCGGCGGCAACGGTCGGGGCCGCCGCCGACCCGGCCTGGACCCGCCACCTCGTGCTCGTCGACCCCGCGATCCACCTCGCCGATGCCGACCGCGAAGCCGTGCGCGCGAGCCAGGAGCAGGCGTTCGCCGACACCTCGGTCGGCGCGGTCCGGGCCGCACACCCCGAATGGCTCGAGCTCGACATCGAGTTGAAGGCGGTCGCCGCCCAGCAGGCGAGTCGGTTCGCCGTCGAGCAGACGGGACTGCAGAACACGCCGTGGGACGTGCGGAAGGCGGCATCCCGTCTCACCGTCCCCACCCACGTCATCGCCGGCGACCCGACGGTCTACTCGATCTTCACCGGCGACCTCGCCGCCGAGGTGCTGCAGAACCCCCAGGTGTCGATGTCGATCGTCCCCGGCACGGGGCATTCGCCGCACCGCGATGCTCCGGATGCCGCGGCCCAGGCGCTCCTCGACGCGATCCGGACGTGGGGGCTGCTCTCATGACGTTCGATCCCGCCGCGCACCTGCCGGACGATCTGCTCGCGCGCATCCGTTCGCGCGCGGCCTCGGTCGACGCCGAGAACCGCTTCCCCGACGAGGACCTCGCCGAGCTGCGCGAGGCGGGCTACCTCGGGATCCTCGTGCCGACCGAGCTCGGCGGGGCGGGGCTCGGGCTCCGGGAGGCATCCGTCCTGCAGCAGCGGCTCGCCGGTGCCGCTCCCGCCACGGCGCTCGCGATCAACATGCACCTCGTCTGGACGGGCGTCGCGAAGGTCATGGCCGACCGCGGCGACGACGCGCTCCGCTTCGTGCAGGAGGGTGCCGCGGCGGGCGAGGTCTTCGCGTTCGGCATCAGCGAGGCCGGGAACGACCTCGTGCTGTTCGGCAGTGACACGGATGCCGCGCCCCGGCCCGACGGCTCGTATGCCTTCACGGGCACCAAGATCTTCACGTCGCTCGCGCCCGTGTGGACGCACCTGGGGCTGCACGGCCTCGACACGTCCGACCCCGAGGACCCGCGGCTCGTGTTCGGCTTCGTCCCGCGGAGCGACGCGGTCGTCACCCGCGACGACTGGGACACCCTCGGGATGCGGGGCACCCAGTCCCGGACGACCGAGCTTCACGGCGCCGTCGCCCCGGCGGACCGGATCGTCCGCCGGTTGCCGGTCGGGCCGAGCCCCGATCCGCTCGTCTTCGGGATCTTCAGCGCCTTCGAGATCCTGCTGGCCTCGGTCTACACGGGGATCGCCCGCCGCGCCCTCGACCTGGCGGTCGAGACGGCGCGGGGACGAACCTCGAAGAAGACCGGTCGCACGTACAGCCAGGACCCCGACATCCGGTGGCGCGTCGCCGACATGGCGCTCGCCTACGATTCCCTGCCCGTGCAGGTCGAGTCCCTCGCCTCCGACGTCGACCACCTCGCCGACCACGGCGCGATGTGGTTCCCGAAGCTGTCCGCGATCAAGCACCGCGCCGCGACGACGGCGAAGCAGGTCGTCGATGACGCGATGCTCGTCGCGGGCGGGTCGTCCTTCTTCACGCGGAACGAGCTGAGCCGGCTTTACCGCGACGTGCTCGCCGGGATGTTCCACCCCTCCGACCCCGAGTCGGTGCACAGCGCGCTTGCGAACGCGTGGCTGGGGCCGGTAGAACCGTGAGCCGCCGCGGCGCCTGATGGCCACCGTGGCAGGATGGCCGAATGGCCCGCATCCCGTATGGCTCGCTGAGCACCGCTGACCAGCAGCGGTACCGCGGGCTCCGCACCATGAAAGCGGTGGCCCTCGGCGCCCTGCTGTTCATGGCGATCGTCTTCGTCATCGCGTTCATCCTCGAGAAGGACCTCTCGGGTTGGGGCTACGTGCGCGCCGCGGCCGAGGGCGGCATGGTCGGAGCACTCGCGGACTGGTTCGCGGTGACGGCCCTGTTCCGGCATCCGCTCGGCATCCCGATCCCCCACACGGCGATCATCCCGCGGCGCAAAGACGAGATCGGACGCACCCTCGGCGAATTCGTCGAGACCAACTTCCTCGAGGGCGGCGTCGTCCGTCAGAAGCTCGAGTCCACGAACATCGCCCGCACCGCAGGCGCCTGGCTGCAGGATCCCGCTCACGCGAAGACGGTGGCGGCCGAGGCCTCGACGATGGCCTCCGGCATCCTCACGGCTCTCAGCGACGATGAGGTGCAGGACCTCATCAGCGACCTCGCGCACGAGCACCTGCTGTCGCCGTCGTGGGGTCCCTCGCTCGGCACCTGGCTGTCGCGGGTGGTGGATGCCGACGCCCACCGCGGCGCGGTCGATTTGGGCGTCGACAGCATCGCCCGCTGGCTCGACGCGAACCGCGAAGCGTTCGACGGTCTCGTCTCACGCCGCCTGCCGTCGTGGGTGCCCTCCGTCGCGATGCGGCTCGTCGACGACACCGTCTATCACGAGGCCACGAAGTTCGTCGCGGCCGTGCAGCGCGACCCGGAGCACCCCGCGCGGAAGGCGCTCGACCAGTACCTCGAACGACTCTCCGACAACCTGCAGCACGATCCCGAGACCATCGGCCGGCTGGAGGGTGCGAAGAGCGCCGTCTTCGACAGCCCGCGTGTCCGCGCCCTCGCCGCCGACGCCTGGAACACCGCGAAAGCGGGTCTCCTGCGTTCGCTCGCCGATGAGGAGAGCCCGCTCCGCCGCCGCGTCACCGCCGCTCTCGGCGACCTGGGCGACCGTCTCGCAACCGACACCGCGCTGCAGGCGCGGGTGGACAGGCGCATCGCGGACGCCGCGGTCTTCCTCGTAGACCGGTACCGCCACGACATCGCGTCGATCATCACCGACACCGTCGAGAAGTGGGACGCCGACGAGACGAGCCAGAAGATCGAGCTGCAGGTCGGCCGCGACCTCCAGTACATCCGCCTGAACGGCACGATCGTGGGTGCCCTCGCCGGCCTCGTGATCTTCACCGTCGCCCACCTGCTGCTCCCCTGACATGGCGCTGTCCGTCGACCCCCTCTGGCCGCGCGCCGGGGACTGGCCCGCACCGGACGGGCGGGTCGATGCCGCGATCTTCGGCCTGCCTGCTTTCCGCACGTCCCTCTCGCCCACCGGTGCGCACGCGACGCCGGCGGCCGTCCGAGAGGCGCTGCGCCGGTTCAGCCCGACCCTGATCGGTCCGCCCGCTGTCGACCTGAACGAGGCCCTCCGCATCGCGGACGCCGGCGACGTCGACGACCCGGACGGCCCCGAGGGCGAGGCGCGGGTGCGCGACCGCGTTCGCGAGCTGCGCGCGGCATCCGATCTCGTGATCGCGCTCGGCGGCGACAACTCCGTGACCTACGCGACCGCGCAGGGCGCCGGGGTGTCGGGTCTCATCACGCTCGACGCGCACTTCGATCTGCGCGACGGCATCTCGAACGGCTCGCCCGTGCGCCGCCTCGTCGAGGACGGTCTCGACCCGAGGCGGATCGTGCAGATCGGGATCGCCGACTTCGCCAACTCCGTCGCCTACGCGCAGCGCGCCGCCGACCTCGGCATCACCGTCATCACCCTCGACGAGGTGCGCCGCCGCGGCGCCGAGGACGTCATGATCCAGGCCCTCGCCGTCGCGGGATCCACGGGCGACGTGCACCTCGACATCGACGTGGACGTGTGCGACCGTTCCGTCGCGCCGGGGTGCCCGGCATCCGTCCCCGGCGGACTCGAGGCGTGGGAGCTCCGCGCGCTCGTCCGCGCAGCGACCGGCGACCAGCGCGTCGTGAGCGCCGACATCGTCGAGGTCGACGCGACCGCGGATGCCGCGGACGGCCGCACCGTCAGACTCGCCGCGCTCTGCGTCCTCGAACTCCTCGCCGGAAGGGCACTCGCATGATCACCCTCATCCTCGTCCGTCACGCCAAGAGCGACTGGGGCACCGGGCAGGACGACCACGAGCGTCCCCTGAACGACCGGGGTCGCCGCGACGCGCCGGTCATGGCTCGGCGCCTCGCGGCGACGGGCGTGCGACCTGCGCGCATCCTGTCGTCGACGGCGGTCCGTGCGCGTACGACCGCACAGGTCTTCGGCGACGCTCTCGGCGCGCCGGTCGAGACCGATGAGGGACTGTACGGCGCGCCCGGATCGCGGCTGCTCGCGGCGGCCGCGGCGAGCGGCGTCACCGACGTCGTGGTCGTCGCCCACGACCCGGGGATGACCGTGCTCGCCGAGCAACTCTCGGACGGGGTCATCGGTGCCATGCCGACGTGCGCCGTCGCGACGTTCGTGTGGGACACCGACGACTGGGACGTCGCGACGGCGACCCCTCCGGCGCGCTGGAACCTCGACACCCCGCGGGACGTCAGCGCGGACTGAGCTCCCCGCCGCCGCGGTAGACGCGGTGCACGAGCGGCACGCCGGGGCGGTAGGCCAGGTGGCGCCGGCTCGGCGCGTCGAGCACGACCAGATCGGCGCGTGCGCTCACGCCGAGGTGACCGACGTCGTCGCGGCGGAGCGCCCGCGCTCCCCCCGCCGTCGCCGCCCACACCGCCTCACCGACGGTCATGCCCATCTCGCGCACTGCGAGCGCGATCATGAGCGGCATCGAGCTCGTGAAGCTCGACCCGGGGTTGCAGTCGCTCGCGAGCGCGACGGTCACACCGGCGTCGATGAGGCGGCGCGCGTCGGGGTACGGCTGCCGAGTCGAGAATTCGACGCCGGGGAGGAGCGTTGCGACGGTGTTCGAACCCGCAAGCGCCGCGATGTCGGCGTCCGTCAGGTGGGTGCAGTGATCGACGGATGCCGCGCCGAGTCGCACCGCGAGCTGCACCCCCGGTCCTTCGCCGAGCTGATTGCCGTGCACCCGCACGCCGAGGCCCGCATCAGCTCCGGCACGGAGGATCCGCTCGCTCTCGGCCGCGGTGAACGCACCCCGTTCGCAGAACACATCGACCCAGCGCACGTGGGGGCGGACCGCGGCCAGCATGGCGTCGCAGACGAGGTCGACGTACGCGTCGCGGTCGGTCCGCTCGGGGACCACATGCGCGCCGAGGTACGTGACCTCATCGGTGACCTCTGCCGCCAGCCGGGCGAGACGTTCCTCGCCGTCGACCGTCAGCGCGTAGCCGGTCTTCACCTCGAACGTGGTCGTGCCCTGCGCGTGCAGTTCGGCGACGAGGGCCGCCAGCCGAGCACGCAGCTCGTCATCGGTCGCCGCCCGCGTCGCCGCCACGGTCCGCCGGATGCCGCCCGCGGCATACGGGGTGCCCGTCATCCGAGCCTCGAACTCGTCCGCCCGGTCGCCGGCGAAGACGAGGTGCGTGTGGCTGTCGACGAATCCCGGGATCACGGCGCGACCGCCGAGATCGACGCGCGTGACCTCGACCTCCGACCGCGAGACAGCAGCGGCGGCCCGAGACAGCGGCGACAGACCGCTGTCTCGGCCTGCGATTGCTGTCTCGGCGTCAGCGGCCGCACCCGACCACACGACGCGCCCCCCGTCGACGAGGAGCGCGGCCTCGGCGATCGTCGCGGTCGGGGCGGCGGCATCCGCGTTCGTCGTCAGTTCGGAGATGCCGGTGAACAGCGTCGCCACGTCACGCGTCCAGCATCGGGACGGTCAGGCCGCGCTCGCGGGCGACCTCCTTCGCCCGGTCGTAGCCGGCGTCGACGTGGCGCATGACGCCCGTGCCGGGATCGTTCACGAGGACCCGGGCGAGCTTCTCGGCGGCGAGCGGCGTGCCGTCGGCGACGGTGACCTGGCCGGCATGGATCGAGCGTCCGATGCCGACGCCGCCGCCGTGGTGGATGGAGACCCACGCGGCTCCCGACGCCGTGTTGAGCAGGGCGTTCAGCAGCGGCCAGTCCGCGATCGCGTCGGACCCGTCGGCCATCGCCTCGGTCTCGCGATACGGGCTCGCAACCGACCCGGCGTCGAGGTGGTCGCGGCCGATCACGATCGGACCCGACAGCTCGCCCGACGCGACCATCTCGTTGAACTTCAGCCCGGCGAGGTGTCGCTCCTTGTACCCGAGCCAGCAGATGCGGGCGGGCAGACCCTCGACCTGCACCTTCTCGGCCGCCTTCTCGAGCCAGCGGTGCAAGGCGGCATCCTCGGGAAAGAGCTCCGCGACGGCACGGTCGGTCTTCGCGATGTCCTCGGGATCGCCCGACAGCGCCACCCACCGGAACGGCCCCTTGCCCTCCGCGAACAGCGGGCGGATGTAGGCCGGGACGAAACCGGGGAACGCGAACGCGCGGTCGTACCCGCCGAGCTCGGCCTCACGGCGGATCGAGTTGCCGTAGTCGAAGACCGCTGCCCCGGCATCCTGGAACGCGACCATCGCCTCGACGTGCCGCGCCATCGAGGCGCGGGACCGCTCGGTGAAGCCCTCCGGATCGGCCGACGCCTCGGCCTTCCAGTTCTCGAACGCCACGCCCGACGGCAGGTAGGCGAGGGGATCGTGCGCGCTCGTCTGATCGGTGACGATGTCGATCGGGATGCCGCGGGCCAGCAGCTCGGGGAACACGTCTGCCGCGTTCCCCACGACGCCGATGGAGCGCGCCTCGCCCGCCTCCTTCGCAGCGAGGGCCCGCTCGATCGCGACGTCGAGGTCGGCGGTGTGCTCATCGAGGTAGCCGTGCTCGACGCGGCGACGCAGGCGCGACTCGTCGACGTCGACGACGAGCACCGCTCCCCCGTTCATCGTGACGGCGAGCGGCTGCGCGCCGCCCATGCCGCCCGCGCCGCCGGTGAGGGTGAGCGTGCCGGCGAGCGAGTCGCGGCCGAGCGAACGCGCGACGGCGGCGAACGTCTCGTACGTGCCCTGCAGGATGCCCTGCGTGCCGATGTAGATCCAGGAGCCCGCCGTCATCTGGCCGTACATCGTGAGGCCGAGGTGCTCGAGGCGGCGGAACTCAGGCCACGTCGCCCAGTCGCCGACGAGGTTCGAATTCGCGATGAGCACGCGCGGCGCCCACTCGTGCGTGCGGAACACGCCGACCGGCTTGCCGGACTGCACGAGCATGGTCTCGTCAGGCTCGAGCTCGTCGAGGGTGCGGACGATCGCGTCGTACGCCTCCCACGAGCGCGCCGCCTTGCCCGTGCCGCCGTAGACGACGAGGTCCTCGGGGTGCTCGGCGACCTCGGGGTCGAGGTTGTTCATCAGCATCCGCTTCGCCGCCTCGGCGCCCCAGCTCTTCGCGGTTCGCGTGTTGCCCCGGTCCGCTCGGACGGTGCGGTTCGTGGTCGTGTCGGTCATGCCTGTTCTCCTTCGAACGGTGCGGCGTCTGCGCGGAGATCTGCGCTCGAGCGGACGGATTCGGGAGGATTCGTCCTCCCGGCGGCGGATGTCCGCTCGCCGGCCGGTCCGAACGCGGTGCGGGCGACCTCACCCGTGACGACGAGCTCCGTCGCGGCCTCGAGATCGGGTGCGACGAAGCGGTCCGGACCTGGCCCCTCGACGACGGTGCGGACGAGGTCGCGGACGGCTCCGGTGACCGGCCCGGGCTGCAGCGGGGCGCGCAGGTCGAGGGCGCGGCATCCCGTCACCACCTCGATCGCGAGCACGCGGGCGAGGCCGTCGATCGCGCGGCGCAGCTTGCGGGCGGCAGCCCACCCCATCGAGACGTGGTCCTCCTGCATCGCCGACGACGGGATCGAGTCGACGGATGCCGGCACCGCGAGGCGCTTGAGCTCGGAGACGATGCCCGCCGCGGCGTACTGCGCGATCATGAGGCCGCTGTCGACGCCGACCTCGTCGGCGAGGAACGGCGGCAGGCCGTTGCTGCGCGTGCGGTCGAGCGCGCGGTCGGTGCGGCGTTCGGAGATCGAGGCGACGTCGGCGACGGCGATCGCGAGGAAGTCGAGGACGTACGCGACCGGCGCTCCGTGGAAGTTGCCGTTCGACTCGACACGCCCGTCGGGCGTGACGACGGGATTGTCGACGGCCGAGGCCAGCTCGCGCTCGGCGACCATCCGGGCGTGGTCGAGGGTGTCGCGGGCCGCGCCGTGCACCTGCGGCGAGCAGCGGAGCGAGTAGGCGTCCTGCACGCGCGTGCAGACGGCCGGGTCGCGGTGGCTCGCGACGATCGGCGAGTCGGCGAGCGCGTGGCGCAGGTTCGCGGCCGAGACCGCCTGGCCGGACTGGGGGCGCAGGGCCATGAGGTCCGCGGCGAAGACGGCGTCGGTGCCGAGCTGGCTCTCGACCGAGAGGGCGGCGGCGAGGTCGGCGGTCGCGAGGAGGGTGTCGAGGTCGGCGAGGGCGAGCGACAGCATCCCGAGCATGCCGTCGGTTCCGTTGATGAGGGCGAGACCCTCCTTCTCCTCGAGGACGAGGGGACGGATGCCGCTGGCCGCCAACGCCTCTGCGGCGTCCACCCGCGTGCCGTCCGCCGTGCGGACCGGCCCCTCCCCGAGCGCGGCGAGCGCGATGTGCGAGAGGGGGGCGAGGTCGCCGGAGCAGCCGAGCGAGCCGTACTCGTGCACGAGCGGGGTGATGCCCGCGTTGAGCATGGCGGCGTACGTCTCGACGACGACGGGACGCACGCCGGTGCGGCCGGTCGCGAGGGTCTGGAGGCGCAGCAGGTGCAGCGCCCGGACCACCTCGCGCTCGACCTCGGGTCCGGTCCCGGCGGCGTGCGAGCGGATGAGGCTCGCCTGCAGCTGGCGGCGCCGGTCGGTCGCGATGAACGTCGTCGCGAGCGCGCCGAAGCCGGTCGAGATGCCGTAGTGCGGGTGGGGATCGTCGGCGAGCCGCTCGATGAGCGCGCGGGTCTCGGCCGTGCGGGCGAGCGCCGCGTCCGAGACGACGACGTGCGCGTCGTGGCGGGCGACGGCGACGACCTCGGCGGGGGTGAGCGGGGCGTCCGCGAGGACGACGGCGGTGAGGACGGGCATGCGTCGATTCCAGCGCGCGGCGACGGTCCGCGGGAGGCGGACGTGGCATCCTGTGTCTGTGATCCCAGACAAGCCGCGGGCGCCGATCCCAGACAAGCCGCGGGCGCCGATCCCAGACAAGCCGCAGGCGCCGGCCCCCGACAGGCCCAAGGTCCCCGCGGCGGATCAGACGCTCCGCATCCTGAGCTTCCTTGCGCACCAGCGCGGGCCCGTCGCGGCGCAGACGATCGCGACGCACCTCGAGTTGCCCCGATCGACGGTGTACCACCTGCTCGCGGCGATGGCGGCGCACGGATTCGTCGTCCACCTCGACGGCGACCGCCGCTGGGGCCTCGGCACCGCTGCGTTCGAGCTCGCCGGCGGGTACGCACGGCAGGAGCCCCTCGCCCGCCTCGGCCGGCCCATCGTCGCCCAGCTCGCCGACCGCGCGGGCGAGAGTGCGCACCTCGCCGTCATGACGGGGCGCGACGTGCTGTACATCGTCGAGGAGCGGGCGCCGCGTCGACCCGCGCTCATCACCGACGTCGGCGTGCGCCTGCCGGCGCACCTCACCGCGACGGGGCGCGCGATGCTCGCCGCCCTCCCCCGCGAACAGGTCCGGGCGTTGTTCCCCGACGCGGCAGCCCTCTCCACCCAGCGCACCGGCCGCGGACCGGGTCGGCCCGGCGAGCTGCGGGAACTCCTCCGGCAGGCCCGAACCGACGGCTACGCGACCGAGGACGGCGAGGTCACGCTGGGATTCCGCTCCGTCGGGGTCGCCGTCCGAGACCACGCCGACTGGCCCGCAGCCGCCATCGCCGTCACCTGGCCCGACGGTGCCGACGTCGACCCCGACGGGCTCGCCGCGCTCGCGGCGGAAGCGGCGGCCGACCTCTCCCGCCGCATCGGCCGGCGGTAGCTACCCTCAGCCCGGCACCAACCTCGGAGATTCCGTCGTTCGCGGCGCGAGGAGGCCGGTTCCCGCCCGCAGCGACCGAGAACTCCGCGGTTGTCGCCCGGAGCCTCCGGTAGCCGGGCCTGCGCCAGCACCACTCCGGCTCCCGGCGGCGGCACCGATCCGATACCGCCCCCGGCGTCGAACGGCGGAGATCCCCGGCGACGCGCCCGGTGGGACGTCGCCAACCACGGCGTGTCGCCCGGATGTCTGCGGCTCGCACGGCGTTGCGGACCCGGCAGGCTCCGAACCGCCTCAGCGGACCACGAGACGCGGTTGCACGAGCACGTGCCCCTCGCCTGCCCCCGCCGCGCGCCGCTCGATGCGGGTCCCGCCCGCCATCAGCAGGTCGAGGGCGCCGGCGGCGACGAGTTCGGGCAGCTGCTCGACGCTCGCGAGTCCCAGAGCCTCGGCCGCGGGGGTGTTGTCGAAGCCGATGATCGAGAGGTCCGCGCGCTGCGCGGCGACGGCCGCGACATGGGCTCCGACGGCGAGGGTGTCGCTCGCGCACACGACGGCGTCGACCTCGGTCGTCGCGAGCAGCTCGCGGACCTGCTCGCGCGCATCGGCGACCCGCTCCTCGGCCGACAGGCGCAGGTCGGGGCGGGCACCGGCATCCGTCATCGCCTCGCGCCACCCGCGCTCGCGGTCATCGCCCGTGGGCGAGCCCGCGGGCCAGCCGAGGAACGCGACCCGTGGGCCGACGGTGAGCGCGTGCTGGGTGGCGGCGCGCGTGCCCGATGCGCCGTCGACGTCGACCCACAGGTGCGCGGACTCCTCGGGCGACGCCGCATCCCACGGGCGTCCGAACGAGACGAAGGGCACGCCGCGCTCGGTGAGCCAGGCGAGTCGACGGTCGTCGTACCGGGTGCCCGTGACGACGACGGCCTCGACGTCGCCGGCGTGGACGAGGTCCGACATCCGCCGGATCTCCTCGTCCTGATCGGATGCCGCGTACACGAGCACGCGCAGGCCCCGGTCGCCGGCGCTCTCGGTGAGGGCGTGGACGAACCTGTCGAGCACGACGCCCGAGATCCCGCCGGCGTACGGATCGAGGTGGATGCCGATGGTCGCGCTCCGCTGCGTGCGGAGCCGCCTCGCGGAGGCGTGCGGCGAATAGCCGAGGCGGGAGATCGCCTCCTGCACCCGCTCGCGGGTCGCGGCCTTCACGATGGCGGGCGTGTTCAGCACGTTGCTGACCGTCTGGCGCGAGACGCCGGCAGCGACAGCGACGTCCTCGATCGTTATCGACTTCTCACTCATCGACGCCCCCGCCCCCTTGACAGTGATGGGACCACCCTCTTACCTTGGGCATCATTCCACAATTTGATCGTTCAAAGTCGACCGAGATCAGCACGGTCGGAACGATCGCAGCACCGGGATCGAAGGAGATACGGACATGCGACACAGCAGACGACTCATGGCGCTCGGCGGGGTCGGCCTCGCCGCCACACTCGCCCTCGCAGGATGCGGCGGCTCGGGCTTCGACGACGGCCCAGCTGCATCCGGCTCCGCCGACGGCGGCGGCGGGCTCACCTCATCCGACGACGCCCTCACGATCATGATCGGCTCGTCGGGCGACGCCGAGACGGCCGCGGTCAAGGAGGCCGTCGCAGCGTGGTCGAAGGACTCGGGCGTCGACGCCGAGGTCATCGCCGCCACCGACTTGACCCAGCAGCTCTCGCAGGGCTTCGCCGGCGGCAACCCGCCGGACCTCTTCTACCTCGCGACCGAACTGCTCGCCGGCTACGCCGACAACGGCTCGGTCATCGCCTACGGCGACCAGCTCGAGAACAAAGGGGACTTCTACCCGTCGCTCGTGCAGAACTTCACCTACGACGACAAGTTCTTCTGCGCGCCGAAGGACTTCTCGACGCTCCAGCTGATCATCAACAAGAACCTGTGGGACAAGGCGGGCCTCACCGAGGCCGACATCCCGACCGACTGGGACTCGCTGGCCGCAGCGGCGAAGAAGCTGACCTCGGGCAACACGACCGGTCTCGTCTTCAGCGGCGAATACCAGCGGGTGGGCGTCTTCATGGCCGAAGCCGGCGGGCGCTTGGTGTCGGAGGACGGCGCGACGGCCGTCGCCGACAGCCAGGAGAACGCCGACGCCCTCGCCTACGTGAAGGAGCACCTCGCCGACGGCACGTTCGCCTACGCGGCCGACGTGGGTGCCGGCTGGGGCGGAGAGGCGTTCGGCAAGCAGCTGGGCGCGATGACCATCGAGGGAAACTGGATCACCGGCGCCCTCGGCGACTACCCCGACGTCGACCCGCTCGTCGTCGAACTGCCCGCCGGCCCCGCCGGCAAGGGCACGCTGCAGTTCACGAACTGCTGGGGTATGGCCGCCGACAGCCCCAACCAGGAGGCAGCCCTCAGCCTGGTCGAATACCTGACGACCGCCGAGCAGCAGCTCGCCTTCTCGAAGGCGTTCGGCCCCATGCCGTCGGTGCAGTCGGCCGCCGAGCAGTGGACGACCGACAACCCCGACCTCGAGGCGTTCCTCTCGGGTGCGGACTACGCCCAGGGCGTGCCGACCAACGACGGTGTGTCGGACGTCTTCACCGACTTCAACGCGCAGCTGGCGACCCTCAAGGACGGCGACCCCGCCGCGATCTTGAAGAGCGTCCAGTCCAACCTCGAGGCGATCGTCGGCTGACATGGCCTCGCCCGTCATCACAGAGCGGGCACCCGAGAAGACCCCTCGCCGCGACCACCGCTCACGCGGTCTGCGTCGCGGCGAGGGTGTCGCCGGGTGGCTGTTCGTCTCTCCCGTCGTCGCGATCCTCGGGGTGTTCCTCTTCCTCCCCGTCCTCATGGCGCTGTGGGTGAGCGTCTCGGACTGGGGCGGCCGTGGCAGCCCCCTCTCACCGAACGTCAACTTCGTGGGGCTCGACAACTACGGCGAGCTGACCTCGGGCCGAGGGCTCCGCAGCCGCGACTTCGGCACAGCCCTGCGGAACAACGCCTGGTACGTCTTCCTCGTCGTCCCTCTCCAGACGGCGCTGTCGCTGTTCCTCGCGGTGCTCGTCAGTCGCCGGATGATGAAGGCGCGCGGCTTCTTCCGCACCGCCTTCTACTTCCCGTCGGTGACGAGCTCGGTCGCCATCACCGTGCTGTGGATCTTCCTCTTCAGCGCCGCCGGCCCCGTCAACGCGCTCATCGCCGCGGTCACCGGAGGCAAGGGACCGAACTGGTTCAACGATCCCCGCGGCGTCGTGCACCTGCTCTTCGGCGTGTTCGGGGTGGATGCCGCGCCCGCCGCGATCTCTCAGCCGGGCTTCCTGGGGCTGTCTGGCTGGGACTGGATCGCGGGCCCCTCCGTCGCGATGAGCGCCTTCATCATCATGGCGGTGTTCACCACGAGCGGCACGTTCATGCTCCTGTTCATCGCGGCGCTGCAGAACGTCGGCTACGAGCTGACCGAGGCGGGCATGATGGACGGCGCGAGCGCCTGGCAGCGCTTCTGGCGGATCACGCTCCCCCAGCTGCGCCCGACGCTCTTCACGGTCATCACGCTCGGCCTGATCGGCTGCTGGCAGGTCTTCGACCAGATCTACACCGGCACCAAGGGCCAACCGGGCAAGACCACCATCACCCCCGCCTACCTGTCGTATACGTCGGCGTTCAGCAATCAGGACTGGGGCATCGGCGCGGCCATCGCCTTCATCCTGTTCCTCATCATCATCGCGTTCACGCTGCTCCAGCGGTGGCTCCTGCGGGAGCGCCCCGTCTCGAAGCGCCGCATCCGCGCCTACACGCCGAAGGGGGCGCGGTCGTGACCGACAGTAGAACCCTCGCTCGCACGAAGACGCTCACCGACGAGCCGATCGACCGCGCGCCGCAGCGGAGGCGCCGGCTCACCCCGGCATCCCGTCTCGGACAGATCGCGCTGTACGGGGTCCTCGCCCTGCTCGCCCTCGTCTACATCTATCCGTTCCTCGTGCAGGTGGCGACCTCCTTCAAGAGCGAGCAGGAGGCGGCATCCAACCCCATCTCGTTGATCCCGCAGACCTTCACGACGGCCGCCTACGAGCGGCTGTTCCTGAACAGCGACTTCCCGCTGTGGTTTGCCAACTCGGCGGTGGTCACGATCCTCGTCACGCTCGGACGCGTGTTCTTCGTCTCCCTCGCCGGGTACGCGCTCGCCCGACTGCGATTCCGCGGGCGCGGTCTGATCTTCGCGCTCGTCGTCGGCGTCATGGCGGTGCCGTCGGTGGTGCTCCTGATCCCGCGCTTCCTCGTGCTCAACCAGCTCGGGATGTACGACTCGTACGCCGGTATGGTCCTGCCGCTGCTCGTCGACGCGGCGGGCGTGTTCATCATGAAGAACTTCTTCGAGTCCATCCCTCCCTCGGTCGAGGAGCAGGCGCGCATCGACGGCGCGGGCACCTTCCGGGTGTTCTGGTCGGTCGTCCTGCCGATGGCGCGACCCGCGCTGATTACGATCGTGATCCTCTCGTTCCAGGGGTCATGGAACGAGCTGACCCACTTCATCGTCTCTGTTCAGGACCCGGGCCTGTTCACCCTGACGCGCGGTGTCGCGAGCCTGTCGTCCGGGCAGCTGAGTCAGGGCACCCAGTATCCGTTGAAGCTCGCCGCCGCGGCGCTCATGACGATCCCCGTCGCCGTGGTCTTCTTCATCTTCCAGAAGCGCATCATGAACACCTCAGAAGGAGCAGTCAAGGGATGACCGCAGGCCTCCAGCCCTTCCTGTCCGACGCCGTCGTCGTCCTCCGCGCGCCCACCCAGGTGTGGTCCCGCGAGGACGGTGAGATCGGCCGCCATTCGCTCGACACCGCGTCGATCGACGGCGTCTTCCACGGCGACACGCGCTTCATCCGCGCGACCCGCGTCCGCTACGGGACGGATGCCGCGACCCACGCGCCCGAGTGGATCTCCCGCTCGGCGGCGTCGGCATCCGATGCGCGCTTCGAGGCGTTGCTGCGACGCCTCGACGACCGCACGCCGGACCCGAAGATCCGACTGACGCGGCGTCGCGTCGTCGCCGACGGGCGGATGAGGGAGGAGTTCACCCTCGTCTCGCATCTGGAGGAGGCGGTCGAGCTCGTTCTCGAGGTCGCGGTGACTCCGGACGCGACGCCGATGCAGGACGTCAAATCCGGCACCGACGGCGCAGCTCCGGTCGAACGGACCTTCTCGGGCGACGCCGTGGAGGTGAGTTCGGGCGACGCGTCGATGCGCCTGCAGGCGCCGGGCGCCGAGGTGACCGCAGGCGGCGACGACCTCATCCTCACGTGGCGCGTGACCTGCCCGTCGCGGTCGACCGCGACGGTGTCCTGGCACGTGGACCTCGACGACCCGTCGCTCGTCGTCCGGCGCACGACGCGGCAGGTCGACTGGGCGATCGAGCCCGTCGACGGCGTCGATCCGCGGCTGTTCCGCTGGCTCCGGCAGGCGCTCGACGACCTGGACGCCCTGCGCCTGACTCTGCCCGGCAACCCCGACGAGTTCTTCGCCGCCGGCGCACCGTGGTTCTTCACCCTCTTCGGGCGCGATTCGCTGTGGGCGGCACGCCTGTTCCTCTCCGTCGACCCGGGGATGGCGGCATCCACTCTGCGCGTGCTCGGACGGCTGCAGGGTTCCACCGCCGACCCGGCGACCGCGGAGGAGCCGGGCAAGATCGTCCACGAGCTGCGCGCCGGCACGCTCACGATGCCCGGCGAGGGCATCTCGCTTCCGCCGCTCTATTACGGCACGGTCGACGCGACCCCGCTGTGGATCACGTTGCTCGCCGAGGCGCACGAGGCCGGGATGCCGGAGGCCGAGGTGCGCGATCTGCTCCCGACGATGCACGATGCGCTCGACTGGATGATCGCGTCGGCGAACGCGGACGGCTTCCTGGATTACGTCGACGATACCGGCCACGGCCTGTCGAATCAGGGGTGGAAGGACTCGGGCGACTCGATCCAGTGGCGCGACGGGTCGCTCGCGGACGGGCCCATCGCGCTCTCGGAGGTGCAGGGCTACGCCTACGAGGCCGCGGTCCGCGCCGCGGATCTCCTGGACGCGCTCAAAGAGGACGGCGCCGAGCGTCTGCGGTCGTGGGCGGCGGACCTCCGCACGCGCTTCCGCGAGCGCTTCTGGGTCGAGACGCCGGAGGGCCGGTACCCGGCGATCGCTCTCGACTGCGACGGTCGGGCGGTCGACACCCTGACCTCGAACGCGGGTCACCTGCTGGGCACCGGCATCCTCGATCCCGACGAGGAACGCGACGTCGCCGATCTGCTCGTCGGCCCGTCCATGGCGTCCGGCTTCGGCCTCCGGACGATGTCGACGGATGCCGGGGGCTACTGGCCGCTCAGCTATCACGGCGGCAGCGTCTGGGCGCATGACACGGCGATCGTCGCGCGCGGCATGGCGCGGGCGGGCCTCACCGACCACGCACGCGTGCTGGTCGACGGAATGCTCGCCGCCGCCGAGGCGTTCGCCTACCGCATGCCGGAACTCCACGCCGGTGACGCCGCGAGCGACGTCACCGTGCCGGCTCCCTACCCCGCAGCCTGTCGGCCGCAGGCGTGGTCGGCGGCCGCCGCCGTCGTCTGCCACGAGATCCTCACGGCTCCCCGCTGACAGAACCCCGGCAGGGGGTGGAGACTGGCTTCCGACTCGACCCCTCCGGAGGATGCATGGCGCGGAAACTCGCTTCGATCGCGGACCACGTCGGCAGGATGGGACGCACCCGCATGGGTGCGCTCCTCCTGCTGATCGCGACCGGCTCCGCCATCGTGTGGGCGAACATCTCGTCGTCGACGTACGACGGGTTCTGGGACACCCACCTGATGATCGGGCTGGGCGACATCCACCTCGACTTCACGCTGCACGCGCTCGTCAACGACGCGCTGATGGCGATCTTCTTCTTCACCGTCGGTCTCGAGGTGAGGCGGGAGTTCGCGATCGGCGAGCTCACCAGCTGGTCGCGCGCCGTCGTCCCGGTCGTGGCAGCCGTCGCGGGACTCGCGCTGCCCGCCCTCCTGTTCGTCCTCATCGCGGGTCCGAGCGGGAACGCGGATGCCTGGGGCGTCGTCATCTCCACCGACACGGCCTTCCTCGTGGGCGCTCTCGCGCTCATCGGCCCGCGCGGGTCGGGCCGCCTGCGGGTGTTCCTCCTCGCCCTCGCCGTCGTCGACGACATCGGGGCGCTCAGCATCATCGCGCTCGTCTACACCGAGACGTTCACGCCGATGCCGCTCCTCGTCGCGGCGGTGGGCCTCATCGGCATCTACCTCGTCCGCTACGTTCGCGCCGGGCGCGGTCCGATCTACGCCACCCTCGCCGTCGTCGTGTGGCTCGCCTTCCTCGCCTCGGGCGTTCACCCCACCCTCGCCGGCGTCGCGATCGCGCTGCTCGTGCCGGTCTACCGGCCCGACCGCCGCGACGTCGAACACGCGCTCGAACTCGCCCGCACGTTCCGGCAGTCGCCGAGCACCGAGTACGCGCGCGCGGCCGCGAACAGCCTCCGCGAATCGATCTCGATCAACGAGCGCCTGCAGACCGCCTACGCCCCGTACGTCGCCTACGTGATCCTGCCGCTGTTCGCGCTCGCGAACGCGGGCGTCTCGCTCAGCCCCGACATCCTCGCCGCCGCCGCGACCTCGCCGCTCACCTGGGGTGTCGTCGTCGGCCTCGTGGTCGGCAAGCTCGCGGGGATCTGGGGATCGACCGCCGTCCTGAAAACCTTCAGGATCGGCGACTTCGGGCCGGGGCTCTCCCTCGACCGGATCGGCGGCGGAGCCGCCCTCGCCGGCATCGGCTTCACGATCTCGCTGTTCATCATCGACCTTGCGATCGAGGACCCGGACGCACAGAACCAGGCGCGAGTGGGAGTGCTCGCGGCATCCGTGATCGCCCTCGCCCTCGGCACCGTCCTGTTCCGGATCGCCGACGCACGCAGTCCCGAGGAGGAGGTCGGCCAGGTGCTCGTGCGTCCCGTCGATCCGCGTCGGGACCACATCTTCGGGTCCGCCGATGCTGCCTACGAGATCGTCGAGTACGGGGACTTCCAGTGCGGATTCTGCCTCAAGGCGTCGGGGTCGATCCAGGAGGTCATGGACGAGCTCGGCCCGAACCTGCGCTATGTCTGGCGGCACGCTCCGCTGACCGAACAGCACCCCAACGCCCTCGCGGGGGCGGAGGCTTCGGAGGCGGCGGCGAAGCAAGGGAAGTTCTTCGAGTTCGAGCGGGGCCTCTTCGCCGACCAGGACAACCAGCTGCCGTCCGACATCGTGCGTCTCGCGGCCCGCCTCGGGCTCGACGTGCCGAGGTTCGAACGCGATCTCACGGCACCCGATGTGGCGAGCCGCGTGCGGGATGACATGTTCGACGCCGAGGCGATGAACATCCACTCGGTGCCGACGTTCTTCGTGAACGGACGCCGTCATACGGGACCGTACGACGCGCAGTCCCTCATCCGCGCACTGCAGTCGGGATCCGACGCCCCGATCGCACCCGCGGGTCGGTAGGTTGGGCGCCATGGCGCAAGAGAACGCTCCCATGACGATGGACGCGATGATGTCGCCGGACATCTCCGACGTGCACTGGCGGCGACTGGTCGCCGCCGCCGTCCCGCAGGATGTCGAGGTCGGCGACTACGTCTTCCGCACCGGCGATGCGGGTTACGACCTGATCTTCGTGGAGTCGGGCGAGGTCGAGATCGTCCGCGACGCGTTGCGCTGGATCGGCGAGGCCGTCATCACGACGGTCGGCCCGGGCCGATTCGCCGGTGAGCTCGGCATCCTGAACGGCCAGAGCGCGTTCTTATCAGCCCGGGTGACGAAAGCCGGCCGCGTGCACCGGCTGTCCCGGGCGGCGCTCCGCGAGATCATGAGCGAGGACGACGAGCTCTGCGACCTCATCCTGCACGCGCTGTGGGCGCGGCGCGAGTCGCTTCGCACAGGCCCGGCCGCGATGACACTCAAGTTCGTCGGGACCACCACGTCGAACGACTTCCTGTCGCTCCGGCGGTTCGCCGAGCGGCTCGACCTCGTCCACAAGGCCGTCGCCCTCGCGCCCAGCGACCTCGACACGCTCGACGTGCACGAGGTCGCGGCCGAGGACCTACCCGTCGCGTACGTGCAGGGTGAGCCGATCCCCCGCGCGACGCCGGGACTCGTCGCCGACCGCCTCGGCCTCAGCTACCAGGCCGAGTCCGACGAGATCGTCGATCTCGTCGTCGTCGGCGGAGGTCCCGCCGGGCTCGCGGCAGCGATCTACGGCGCGTCGGAGGGGCTGAGTACCGTGCTGCTCGATGCCGTGGCGCCCGGCGGGCAGGCGGCATCCACCTCCCGTATCGAGAACTTCCTCGGGTTCCCCTTCGGCGTGAGCGGCGGCGACCTCATCGGTCAGGCCGTCCTGCAGGCGCTGAAGTTCGGCGTTCGGGTCTACGCGCCGTGCGAGGCGGTGGGGCTGACCCAGGTGGGCACCGACCTCCTCGACGTGACGCTCTCCGACGGCCGCATCATCCGTGCCCGCAGCGCGATCGTCACCTCCGGTGCCGCGTATCGGCGCCTCGCCCTCGATCGCTGGGAGGACTTCGAGCGCTCCGGGGTCTACTACGCCGCGACACCGCTCGAGCTCCGCCAGGTGCAGAACAAGCCGGTCGTCGTGGTCGGCGGCGCGAACTCCGCCGGGCAGGCCGCGCTCTACCTCGCCGCCCACGGCTCCCCCGTGCACCTCGTCATCCGCGGCACCGATCTCCGCACCCGGATGTCCAGCTACCTCGCCGACCGGCTCGCCGACGATCCGCGCGTGCGGGTGCACACGGCATCCCAGGTCACAGCGCTCGACGGCGACGGCACTCTCGAGTCCGTCACGATCGACTCCGCCGGCGCCGTCGACGCGCGAGGGCTCTTCTGCTTCATCGGGGCGGACCCGGCGACGTCCTGGCTGCCCGCCATCGACCGCGACACCGACGGATTCATCCGGACCGGCGCCGACGTGGCCGTGCAGTCCATCGCGCAGTGGCGGAACCTCGGACGGGAGCCGTTCCCGTTCGAAACGTCGGCGCCGCGCGTGTTCGCCGCGGGCGACGTCCGTCGCGGATCGATGAAGCGCGTCGCCGCAGCCGTCGGCGAAGGTTCGAGCGCCGTCGCCTCGGTGCACCGCGCGCTGGCCTACTGACCCCTCGAAAGGACCTCATGAGCTCCGACATCGACACCAACGTCGCCCCCTCGGGCGCGGGCTGCGCCGAGTGCGATCAGCAGGACGGGTTCTGGGTGCACCTGCGCCGCTGCGCGGCATGCGGACACGTGGGATGCTGCGACACATCGCCCGGCCAGCACGCGACGGCGCACTTCCGCGAGAGCGGACACCGCCTCGTGCAGAGCTTCGAGCCCGGCGAGGACTGGTTCTGGGACTACGTCGACGAGACCATGTTCACCGGTCCCGAGCTCGCCGAACCCACCAGCCACCCCGCCGACCAGCCCGCTCCCGGCCCGCGCGGCCGTGTTCCCCTGAACTGGCGCGAACTCATCCACACCTGAGCGGACGTCAGACGACAGAAACGACCCGACCGCCGATCTCGCCCGGCGGGCATAAGCGAGGCAGAATGATGACGGATGCCGCAGATCGGCGGCATCCGCACCGCAGCGCCCACAAGGCCCGTCGACAAGGATCGCGATGACGCATTCTCTGCCCCTGCCCGATTTCACCCACGAACGCGTGGAGGTGATGACGGGCCGGCGCAGCGGCCTGGTCGTCACCGTCGCCCTGCACTCGTCGACGCTCGGCCCTGCCCTCGGCGGCGCGCGCCTGTGGCGTTACCCGCACTGGTCCGACGCGATGGGCGACGCGCTGCGTCTGTCGGCGGCGATGACGCTGAAGAACGCCACCGCGGGATTGGATGCCGGGGGCGGCAAGTCGGTCATCGCCCTGAGCGAGGCGGACACCCTCGACGCCGATCGCCGCCGTGCCGCGTTCCTCGACCTCGGCGACGCGGTCGAGTCGTTCGGCGGCCAGTACCGGACGGCCGAGGACGTGGGCTCGACGACCGACGACATGCTCGTCGTCAGCGAGCGGACGGCGCACGTCGTGGGTCTGCCCGACTCGGTCGGCGGTTCGGGCGAGCCCGCCGGCCCCACGAGCCGCGGTGTCTACGCGGCGCTCCGCGCAACCCTCGAGCGCATCGCGGGCTCGCCCGAGGTCGCAGGCCGACGCGTCACGATCTCGGGACTCGGCCAGGTGGGGAGCCGCCTCGCCGTCCGGCTCTCCGGTGAGGGCGCGGTCCTCACGGTGACCGACGTGAACCCGGCGAAGATGTCGCTCGCCGCGGAGCTCGGCGCGACCTGGGTCGATCCCGGCACCGAGCACCTCGTGCCGGCCGATGTGTTCGTCCCGGCCGGCATCGGCGGCGTCCTGACCGAGGAGGTCATCGACGTCCTCGCCGCGAAGGCCGTCTGCGGACCCGCGAACAACCCGCTGGCGGAGCGGTCCGGCGCCCTACGTCTGGCGGATCGCGGCATCCTGTACGCGCCCGACTTCGTCGCGAACGCGGGCGGCGTCATCTACCTCGACGTCGAAGCGCGCACTCCCGGCCACCGCGAGGAGATCGCCACCCGCATCGACGGCATCGGCGACACGCTGCGGCGCCTCTTCGATGATGCGGCCGCTCGCGGCGTCACCCCGCTCGACGCGGCCGAGGCGTACGCCGCCGAGCGCCTGGCAACAGGCACGCGCGTTCCCGCGAGCGTCTGACCCGCTGCCCGGGGCCCGCGACGACGGGTCCCGGGCGGGGTCAGGGCCGCGCGGCGGCCACCGGCATCCGGCGCCGCATCTCGACGGCGCAGCCGATGAGCGCGACGGCGGAGACCGCAGTCAACGGAGGCACCACGACGGCGATGACACCGAGGACGGGTCCGACGATCACCCCGCCGACGGCGCTGAGCGTCGCCGCCGCCCACACCGGAAGGTCCGCACGGCGGAGGAGCCGGAACCCCGCGAGGGCCAGGAACGCGGCGAGCGCGAGGACACCGACGGCGGCGAGACCCGCGGCGAGCGCGTCGACCGCACCGGTGGGGAGCCCGTCATCGCTCCGCTGGAAGGACACCCGGACCGCAGTGGCCGCGAGGCCGCCGGCCGTTCCCGCCACCGTGGCGGCGACGATGAGCCCTCCGGCACCCCTCGCACCGACCAGCCCGGCGACGCGGGCGATCGCCGCGAGCGCGACGCCGACGGCGGCGGGGGCGACCCCGCTGGAGACGAACAGGGACGCATCCGGCCCCTCGGGGGTGATCGATCCGACCCCTCCGACGATCGACGCCGTGAGAGCGAGGGACGCCGCGACGATCGCCGCCGTCGCCCACGCCGGTCCGCGGTGGTCCACCTACGCAGCCCGACCTGCGGCGGGGACCGAGGTCGCACGGGATACCCGCCGCCACGGCAGGATGAGCACCACGAGTGCGACCACCGGCGCCCCGAAGGCGAGCATCGGCGTGAGGGCGAGGCCCAGCACGAGCGCGTAGGCGAGCACGATGCCGAGGCCGACGCCGATCCGGATGCCGATCGCGTCACCCCTCCCCGTGCCCACGGGCATCCGCGCGACGATCCACCACGCGAGGGCCACGCCGATCGCCACCGCCCCACCGACCCACCCGACGGTGAGGTCGCCGCGGCCGTCCGAGACCGCGTAGTCCCCAGCGATCGCGGCGAAACCCGTCGAGGCGGCGATCACCGGGATCCAGACGTCGCGGGCGGCCGTCCGGCGCGAGCGCCGCAGCACGACGCCGAGCGCGGCCAGTGCAGGGATCATGCTGATCGCGAGGATGACGATCCCTTCGCGCATCGCCGCGGTGTCGTCCCCTCGAGCGGCGGGCGACCATGCCGCGCCGGCGAAGGCCCAGGTCATCCCCACCGCGCCTCCGATCAGAGCGACCCCGGCGAGGACGCGACTCAGCGCGGCGCCGCTCGCGGAAACGTGGGCGGCGGGCCTCGGCGGCTGCGGCGCGGGCACGGAGGCGTGATCACGTCGCCGGGCACCTCGCACCCGGGGCAGCACGGCCGCCACGAGCACGGCGATCGCGACGACCGCCGTGGTGCCGGGCGAGAAGAAGACGATCGTCCCCGTGATCGGAGCGGCGATGACTGCCACGACGACCGCGAGGATCGAGGCGGCCGACGCGAGCACCGTTCGTCGCAGCGCTGGGGTGAGGAGCAGCGCGAACGCGACCGCCGTGAGCAGGATGCCGGCGGCCCCCAGCGGGAGGGTCAGCGCCGCCAGACCGGTCTGGGGCAGCCCGGCGTCCGCGGCGTCGAATCCCCGAGCCCACCCGATCCCCGCGAGCCCGCTGCAGGTCCCTGCCGCCGCGGAGCAGACCACGGCGATCAGTGCGGCACCGTCGCCGAGGAGCCCGACGGCGCGCAGCAGAGCGATGAGGGCGATACCGGTCGCCGCGGGGGCGAGCCCCGTCATCGCGAACAGCATCGGTTCGTGGACGGCCTGCCCGCCGCCGGTGAGGAACAGGATGCCGACCTGTCCCGCCGCGGTCGCGAGGATCGCGAGGGATGCCGCGATCATCGCCGTCGTGGCCCCCAGCCGAGCACCCAGGCCGTGCACGATCGCCGCGCGGGCCTCGGCCGCGGTGGGCCGCGACCGCCCCGTGCGCTCGGCGTCGTCGAGCATGAGGGAGAGGAGGACGTCACCGTTCCCCCGCCGCCACGTGCGCGGGTACCAGAGCATCAGCCGGCGGAACCGCCGCTGGTCGAGCCCGCTCACGCGAGGGCCGCCCGTCCGAAACCCGGCTGGACCGCGGGACGCCCCGCGGCGAGCAACCGCTCGCGCGCCACGTGAGCCTGGTGCTCGATCGCGGCGATCTCGGCCTCGAGCGCCGCGCTCCCGGCATCCACGATCGCGAAGTACCGCCGGGCGCGACCCCCGACGACCTCCTCGCCGTCTGCGCGGATGAGGCCTTCGCGCTCGAGGCGCTCGAGGGCGGCGTACAGGGTCGTGACTTTCATGGCAGCGCGCCCGGAGGATGCGGCCTCCACGTCGCGCAGGATGTCGTAGCCGTGCCGGCGCCCCCCGGCGAGCGCGGTGAGGATCCAGAAGCCCGTCGGGCCGAGAGTCGATGCCATACCTCCTTCATACTCCATCGGCGGGCATATTCCCATGATTGATCCTTTACCCAGCCCTCCGCCGTCGCCATACTGGGTGACCACCCGCACTTGTTCATCTGTACAACTCCTGAGGAGGCCCCATGTCCGGCGCGATCGTCATCACGGGAGCGAGCTCGGGGATCGGGGCCGGGTTCGCCCGCCGTTTCGCCGCACGCGGTCACGACGTCGTCCTGATCGCCCGTCGCGCCGATCGGCTCGAGGCCCTCGCCGAGGAGGTCCGCGGGCTCCACCGCGTGCAGGCCACCGTCCTCGCCGCCGACCTCGCCGACCCGGCCGCGCCGGCCGCGATCGCCGCCGACCTCGCCGAACGCGGCATCCGTCCCGCAGGTCTCGTCAACAGCGCGGGTTTCGGCACGGCGTCCGCTTTCGTCGACGAGGATGCCGCCCGTGTCGCCGCCGAGGTGCAGGTCAACGTCCTGGCGCTGACGCTGCTGACGCGAGAGCTCCTCCCCCAACTGATCGCCGCTCGCGGGGTGCTCGTCAACGTCTCGAGCAACGCCGGTCACCAGCCGCTGCCGGGCCTCGCCGTCTACGCGGCGACGAAGGCGTATGTGACCTCCCTCACAGAGGCGATCTGGCAGGAGACGCGCGGCACCGGCCTGACGGTCCTCGCACTCTGCCCCGGACCCACCGAGACGGAGTTCTTCGCCGCGGCCGGTTCCGAGACCTTCAAGGTCGGCGCCACCAAGACCGTCGACGACGTGCTCGACGAGGCCTTCGACGCCCTCGACGCCTCGCGCCCCTCCCCGGTTCGGACAGTCGGCGCCGCCAATCGCGTGCAGGGGTGGGTGGCACGCGTCTCTCCGCGGCGGCTCCGCCTCCACGTCGCCGCCCGCGCGGTCGGAGGTGCATGATGCGCCGGATGCCGCCCGAGGAACGACGGGACGAGCTCGTCGCCGCCGCGATCCGCGTGATCGCCCAGCGGGGCGTGGCCGCGGCGACCACCCGCGCGGTCACCGCCGAGGCCGGCATGCCCCTCGGCGCTTTCACCTACATCTTCGGGACGCAGGACGAGCTCATGACGGCCGTCATCGACGCCGTCATCGCAGAGGAGCGGTTCGCCGCGGAGTCCCGCGCGATCGATCCGACGTCGCTCACCGCCGCGATCCGCTCGGGCCTCGAGGGCTACATCGACATGCTCGAGCACGACCCCGCCGATGAGATCGCACTCCTGGAGCTCGCCCTCGTGGCCCGCCGGCGCGACCCGCAGGGCCAGATGCGCGCGCAGTGGCAGACGTACTACGACACGGCCGCGCAGGTCCTGTCGTATGCCGCCGAGATCACCGGGAACCGCTGGACGGAGCCCCTCGCCGATCTGGCACGCCACCTCGTCGTCGTCGTGGACGGCATCACGACGACGTGGCTCGCCGACGGGGATTCGGATGCCGCGCGTCGCACGGCATCGTTCGCCGCCGCCGCCCTGGCCGCGGCATCCGCCCCGCTCGGGGCCTCGACCGAAGGGAGTCCCCGTGCTGACGGAGATCGATGACCGCGTCCTCGCTGCCGTGAACCTGCACGCCGTCCTCGGCGCGCTGCCGAAGCTGTCTGAGGTCGCGCCCGACGCGTCGAGACTGCTCGCCGGACTGGCTCAGCCGGTGCGGCTGACCGCACGGGTGGTGGGCGGCGGGACGATGAGCCTCGTGTTCGCGCGGGACGGGATCCGACCCGCGGACGGCGATCCCGGCGGGATGACGCGGGCGACGCTCGTCTTCCGCTCCCCCGCGCATCTGAACGCCGTACTGGCCGGCTCGGGGTCGCCGCTGCCGATCGCGGGACCGGCCGGCATCCGCTTCCTGACGCAGGTGTTCACCCCGGTCAGCGACCTGCTGGGTCGCCACCTGCGCCCGACCGACACGGATCTCGCCGATCCCGCGTTCACCGATGCGCACCGCGTCCTGCTCCTCGAGGTCGCCGTCGGGGCGATCGCGATCGTCGCGAACCGCGACCGCTCCGGGCGCTTCAGTGCAGACCAGATGAGCGACGGCGACCTCGACATCGCCGTCGGCGACGCGCTCCGCCACCGCCTGCGGGTGCGGGAGCACCGGCTCTCGCGCGTTCCGGTGACGGATGCCGCCCCCCGAGCCGTCTTCCGGTTCGCCGATCTGCAGACCGCCGGCGACGTCCTGGCCGGTCGCGAGAGCGCCCTTGCCTGCGTCGGCGACGGACGCATCGCCATCCGCGGCTACATCCCCCTCGTCGACAACACGAGCCGCATCCTCGACCGCGTCGGCCACTACCTCGGAAAGTGAGCTTCCCCGTGTACACCTTCGACAAGAGCCTCGCCGCCTTCCGCCGCGCCCAGCGGGTGATCCCCGGCGGCATCCCGGGCCACCTCGGCCCCACCGAGGGACTGCACCTGCCGAACGAGGGCTTCCCGAAGTTCGCGACGCGCGCCGAGGGCACGCGGTTCTGGGACCTTGACGGCAACGCGTTCATCGACTGGATGTGCGCCTACGGGCCGAACGTCCTCGGCTACAACGACCCCGACGTCGTCGCCGCCGCCGAAGCGCAGGCGAAGAAGGAGGACGTGGTCTCCCTGCCCTCCACCGTCATGATCGACTTCGCCGAGTTGCTGGTCGACCAGGTCGCCAGTGCCGACTGGGCGATGTTCGCCAAGAACGGCGGCGACACGACGACGCTCGCGATCATGACCGCCCGCGCCGCGACGCTGCGCAAGAAGGTGATCTTCGTGAAGGGGTTCTACCACGGGGTCGCGCCGTGGACGCAGAAGCTCGACTACCCGGGCGTCCTCGAGGAGGACGTCGCGAACAACCTCTACGTGCCGTGGAACGATCTCGACGCGCTCCGCACCCTGCTGTCCGAGAACCGCGGTCAGGTCGCCGCTCTCATCTCGACGCCCTACATGCACGGCAACTTCGTCGACAACCAGCTGCCCGCCGAGGGGTACTGGCAGGCGGTGCGGAAGCTGTGCGACGAGCACGGCGTCGTCCTCATCATCGACGACGTGCGCGCAGGCTTCCGCCTCGACCTCGCCGGCAGCGACCACTACTTCGGCTTCGAGGCCGACCTCATCTGCTTCTGCAAGGCGCTCGCGAACGGATACAACGTGTCGGCCCTGCTCGGACGCGAGTCGCTCAAGGAGGCGGTGAGCTCGATCACGTACACGGGCAGTTACTGGATGAGTGCCGTGCCGTTCGCCGCCGGGATCGCGACGCAGAAGAAGCTCCGCGAGCTCGACGCTCCCGCCGTGTTCGACCGGCTCGGGCGACGGCTGACCGACGGCCTCGCCGAGGTCGCGTCGGACGCGGGCTACGAGCTCATCGCCTCGGGGGCTCCCGCCCTCTTCTACCTGCGGGTGGTGGACCCGGCGGACTCGCTCATGCTGCACCAGGACTGGATCGCCGAGTGCGTCCGTCGCGGCGCCTACCTGACCTCCCACCACAATCACTTCCTCAACGCCGCGGTCACCGAAGCCGACGTCGACCGCACGGTCGCGATCGCCGCGGAGGCCTTCGCGGCCCTCCGGACGCACCATCCCGCGGCGGTGTGAGGTGACCGGCACGACGGCACCACCCGCGGCGCCGACACGCACCGTCGTCGCGACCGCGGCCGTGTACGGCCTCCAGGGACTCGGCTACGCCGTCATCGTCACGGCGCTCCCCGCCTTCCAGGAGCGCACGGGGCTCGACTCGACCGGGATCGCCGCGATCCTGCTCGGGGTCTGCGTCACGGCGGCGCTCGGGTCGCTCGCTGCCGATGCCATCGCACGCCGGGCGAGCAGCCGACACGGCGTGATCGCGGGCCTGTCGCTGCAGGCGGCGGGACTCGTCGCCACGGCGTTCTCGCCGGCGGTCGCGATGCTCGCGGCATCCGTCCTGGTTTACGGCCTGGGGTTGGGGCTGATCGACGCGTCCTCGAACATGCAGGGCGTCCTCGCCCAGCGCGGCCGGCCCACGCCGCTCCTCGGGCGCTTCTTCGCGACGCTGACGGCCGGGTCGATCGTCGGCGCACTCGGCATGGCGGGGATCCTCGCGTCCGGGGCCCCCGCGTTCGCCGCGCTCGTGGCCGCCGCCGCCGTGCAGGTCGTATTCGTCCTGAGCGGTGCGCGTCTGCTCAGTCGCGAGCGGGCGGCGCGGGGCCCCGAACGGAGCGGAACGCGGGGACCACGCCTGGACGGGCGCGCGATCACCGTCGTCGGGCTGGTGATCCTCGCCGCGTACACGGTCGACTCGGCGGTGAGCTCATGGGGCGCGATCCATCTCGAATCGATCGGCGCGGCCGTCGCGCTCGCTCCCGTCGGTCTGGCTGCGTACCAGGGCGGCGTGCTCGTCGCGCGGATGATGACGGATGCCGTCGTCCGCCGCATCGGCCGGGCGAGGCTCCTCGCGGTCGGTCTCGTCCTCGGGGTCGCCGGTGCGCTCATCGTCGCGGCGGTCCCCTCTCCCGTCGTCACGATCGGCGCGTTCGCGGTGAGCGGCCTCGCCGTCGGCGCCCTGGTTCCCATCGCCTTCGGACTCGCCGGATCGATCGACCCCGCGCGCAGCGACGAGGTGATCGCTCGGGTCAATCTCTTCAACTACGCGGGCGCCGTCATCGGCGCGGTCGGGGTCGGGGTGCTCACCGACGTCACGGGGTCGGGGCTCGCGTTCCTCCTCCCCGCCCTCCTGCTGGCCGCCGCCGTCCCCGCGTGGCGACGGACCGCGCGCTGAGACCTCGTGCCCCCGGCGCGTCACGCACCCAGCGAGGCACGGAGCGCGCGTTCGAGCTCGGTGAGCAGCACGGCCCGCTCCGGCTCGGGCGCGGCGAAGGCGTCGTGCAGGACGGCGTCGGCCGACGCGAACGCGACGCGGGCGACGGCCGCCGCCCGCTCGTCGTCGACGCCCTCGAGCACGCCCGCCTCGCGCAGCAATGTGTGCACCCGGTCCGCCATCGCGCGCTTGTGGCGGCGGCGCGCGGCATCCGCCTCCGCCGAGATCGCGACCGTGCCGAGCGACCTGGCGGACTGCTCGTCCTGGTAGACGGCGGCGACGGCACGGAGCACGCTGCCGACGGGGTCCTCGCTGCGCGGGTCGGTGCGCAGACGCTCGATCGCGTCGTCGAGCAACCGCTCGAGTCGGTCGTGATAGCGCGCGACGATGGCCGAGAGGATCGCCTCGCGGTCGGGCAGGTACTGGTACAGCGCGCCCACGCTGACCCCCGCCTCGGCCGCCACACGCGGCAACGTGATGACGTCGACGCCCTCGCGGACGACGAGGTCCTCGGCGGCGGCGATCGCCAGTGCGAGCTTCTGCCGCGATCGCTGCTGCGTCGGCGTCCGGCGCAGACCGAGGGCGGTCCAGTCCTGTGAAGTGTCGTCCGTGTCCATGAAATCAAACTTGACTTTGGTTAGGGGTGGCGGCAACGTTAGCAGCATGACGACGACGTCGCACCATCACGATCTCCGCGCGTCTGTGGCCGCGGCATCCCGCACCCTCGCCGGTCACGGCCTGCTCATCGGCACCGCCGGCAACGTCAGTGTCCGCGCAGGCGATGTCGTCGCCGTCACGGCCACCGGCGTCGTCCTCGGCGAGGCGACCGTCGACGACGTGACCGTCGTCGACCTCGACGGCACCGCGATCGAGGGCGATCTCGCTCCGACGTCCGAGCTCGCCCTGCACCTCGGGGTCCTGCGCTCCGCGCCGGCCGAGAAGGTGTCGGCGGTCGTCCACACGCACGCACCGAACGCGACGGCGCTCTCCCTCGTCCTCGACGAGCTGCCCGTCGTCCACTACCAGCAGCTCGTGCTGGGCGGATCGCTTCGCGTCGCCCCGTTCCACGCGTTCGGAACGCCCGAGCTCGCGGCCGCCGTCGGCGCGGCGCTCGAGGGCCGACTCGCCGCGCTCATGGCCAATCACGGCACGGTGGCGCTCGGGCCGGACCTGCAGACAGCCGTCGAGCACGCACTGCTGGTCGAGTGGCTCGCCGAGCTGTACCTGCGCGCCGCGACCGTCGGCACGCCGCGCGCGCTCGACGCCGGGCAGCAGCAGGAGGTCGTCGCGCACGCGATGCGCCTCGGGTACGGAACGACGAAGCCGGTCCCGGCATGAGTGGGGTCGGTGAACTCGTCGCGCACGGGCGATCCGCCGACGTCCACGCCCTGACGACGGCCACCGTGGTGAAGATCTTCCACGACGACTGGCCCGACGAAGCGATCGACCGCGAGGTCGAGGACGCCACCGCCGCGTTCGATCTGGGCCTCACCCCGATCCGGTGTCACGGGCGGACGGATGCCGACGGCCGCCGCGCCGTCGTCTTCGACCGCATCGAGGGGGTCGCCCTGACCACCGTCGCCGAGCGGAACCCGCTGCGGATGGGGCGCGTCGCCCGCGCGCTGGCGCAGGAACATGCACGCGTCCATCGCGTGCCGAGCGACCGCTTTCCCGACGTTCGGGACGTCGCCGCGGACCTCGTCGGGACCGCACCGTTCGCTGCGCTCACCGCGCGCGAGCGCGGAGCGCTGCTCGACCACCTCGCGTCGCTCCCCGACGGTGACAGCGTGCTGCACCTCGACTTCCACCCGATGAACGTGTTCCGTCACGGCGGCGGTATCGCGACGATCGACTGGCAGTCCACGGCATGCGGCGATCCGGCGGCCGATGTGGCGATGACACGCCTGCTGTTCACCGAGGCCGAACTGTTCCCGGGCGCGTCGAGGGCGCAGCTGCTCGTCTACGGGGCGGCGCGCGGGGCGATGGGGCGGATGTATCTGACGGAGTATCTGCGGGTGACGGGCATGACGACGGCGCGACTCGACCAGTGGGGGACGGCGGCGCGCGTGCTGCGGCTCGGGATGCTCGACATCCCCAGCGAGCGCGAGCGCCTGCTGCGCGGCATCCGGTCGGTGATCACCCGATGACGACGACGGTGCGCCGGTCCGTTCCCGTCGCGGGTGAGACGGTTGACGTCCTCGTCGTCGGAGGCGGGATCACGGGTGCGGCGATCGCCTACGAGGCGGCGAGCCGCGGATTGTCGGTCGCGCTCGTCGAGAAGGGCGACTTCGGTGCGGCGACCTCGGCCGCGACCGGGAAGCTCATCCACGGCGGTCTCCGCTACCTGAAGAACCTCGAGGTGGGACTCGTCCGCGAGTCGCTCGCCGAACGCCGCACCCTCTCGCGCGTAGCTCCGGGACTGGTCTCCCCCATCGCGATGGTGCTGCCCGATCCGGGCCTCATCGAGCATGTCGGCCTCACGGCCTATGACCTGCTGTCCTTCGACCGCAACCGCGTGCCGGCGAGCCATCGCATCCCGCGCCATCGGAGCCTCAGCCGCGAGGAGCTGCGGCTGCGCGGACTCGGCAATCTCGAGCGCGGCATCCTCTTCCACGACGCGATGATGCTCTCACCCGAGCGGCTGACGTTCGCGTTCGTGCGGTCGGCCGTCGCCCACGGCGCTCGGGTGGCGAACTACGTCCGGGCCGACGGGCTGATGTCCGCCGCGGGCCGCGTGCGCGGGGCGCGCGTGACCGATCTGGTCACGGACGCCCAGCATGAGATCCGCGCACGCGTCACCGTGAACGCGAGCGGCCCCTGGGCGTACGACGTGCTGGCCGCCGAGGGGCTGCTGCGGCCTTCCGCCGGCCCCCGCCCCGAGGTGCGGTCGGAGGGTATCTACCTGATCACCAAGCCGATCACCGAGACGATGGTGCTGACGGTGTCGTCGGGCGGTCATTTCAGCTTCGCCCCGTGGCGCGGGCGGACCCTCATCGGGCCGACGGAGACGCCGTACACGGGCGAGGTCGCCGACTGGCGGCTGACGCGGGAATCCATCGAGCGCTTCCTCGCCGAGATCAACGCCGCGGGGCGCCTGCCCGTGGAGCTGTCGATGTCGGACGTCGTCGCCGCGTACGGGGGCCTCCGCCCCCTGACCGAGACGAGCGGCACCGACACGTACCGCGCGTCGCGCGCGTCGGAGCTCGTCGACCACGCGACGGACGGCATCCCCGGCATCGTCACCGCGACCGGCGGCAAGTACACGACGGCGCGCGCGTTCGCCGAGAAGGTCGTCCCCGCGCTCGCGCGCTCGATCGGCCGCACGGCCGCCCCGAGCCGCACCGCCGACGTCCCCCTCGACGGCGCCGACCTCGCCGACACGGGGACGACCGACCTGATCGACCGCCTGTACGGATCGGATGCCGGTGCCCTCCGGGCCGTGGCATCCGAGTCCGCCGTCCTGTCGAAACCCGCGACAGACGACGGCGAACTGCTCGCGGGCGTCGCCTTCGCGGCGCGCCATGAGGCAGCGGTGCACCTCACCGACATGCTCTTGAACCGCACCGGCATCGGACGCCGCGGTGACCCCGGCGACGACGTCCTGTCGGCGGCGGCGGACATCGCGGGCACGGAGCTCGACTGGTCTCCCGAACGTCGGGCGATCGAGCTCGACGCGGCGCGCACGGCCGTCGCACTCCCCCGCTGAGAAGCACGAGGCCCGCTACGGTAGAGCCATGACCGGGGGATCCGTTCGACGCATGGCGTTCAGCGGCGCGATCGGCGCGGCAGCGGGAATCGGCCTCGCCGCGACGGCGGTCGCCAGTCTCAACGCTGGGGTCGAGACGCCGTGGGGACTGATGATCTACGGCGGCCCGGTCGGAGCCGGCATCGGCGCGGTGGCCGGAGTCGTGGTCTGGCTGCTGACGCGCGAAGTGCACGCGCTCGCCCGGCGATGGGGAGCTCGGACTGTCTGGACCGCCGCGGCCGCGGTCGTGGCCGCCGCAGGGTGCGCGATGCTCGGCTACATCACGTTGGAGGCGGGTGTCCCGGCCGTCACCATCGGAGGCTCGATCACCCTCGGTCTGATAGCCGCCGCCGGCTCTCTCGCGGAATCGATGGCGAGGACGAAGTCACCCTCCCGGTAGCGCTGCGAGTCTGAGAAGCCCGGAACGGCGATCACTCCCCGCTGACAGCGAAAGACCCCCGCGAGCGGGGGTCTTTCCGGTGGTGGACCTGAGGGGATTCGAACCCCTGACCTCTTCATTGCGAACGAAGCGCGCTACCAACTGCGCCACAGGCCCGGAAGCCTCAACATTACCACGACCGATCGGGCCGCTCGAACGCGAGGCAGGCGTCTACTGGCCCGATGCGCGCCGTGCGAGCAGGTCCCGCACGTGCGCTTCGATGCGCTCGTCGTCAGCCGGTCCGGCGAAGGCGACCTCGGCGGCGCGGGTGCGACGAGCGGCGTCGATCGACGGCGGTGCGGCCTGCGCCACCCGCTCCCGAAGCGCCTCTTCGACGGCTGCCTGACGTAGCGCGTCGCGAGCGTCCGAGGCATCGAGGACGGCCGCAGCGCGCGACCCCGCCGACGCGGTGAGCGGACGCGGAAGCGTGCGCGGCGTCCATTCGACGCGGTCCGATTCGAGGGCGACGTCCTGCAGCGCGGTCGCCGCACGGACGACCTCGACCTCGACAGAGCGGGATGCCGCGCGACGAGCGACCGCATTCATCCGTCCGAGCACCAGCAGGCTCGACAGCGCCACAGCGCCACCCACGGCGAGAAGGCTCCAGCCGGAGCCCACGGCGCCGAGGTATCCACCGAACCCGGCGACTCCGAGGGCCATGACACCGATGATCGTCGCGGCGAGGCGTACCCGACGACGTGCCCGCGCCCGACGGACAGCGGGAGTGGCACGAGCCGCGACAGCCTCGGCGATCGCACGCTCGCGGGCGAGGGCGGCATCCGCTCGCGCCTTCTCGCGCTGGGCCGCGGCGTCCGCGGCAGCCTGACGTCGTTCGGCCTTGGCGAGTTCGCGGTCGACGGCGGCCTGCGCCTTCGCAGCGGCGAGTTCGGCGCGCGCGGCTTCGAGGCCGACGCTCTCCTTCTCCGCCTGCACACGACGCGCGAGCTTCTGCTGGGCGAGGGCGGTGCGAGCGTTCAACTCGAGGCGGACCTCGCCGGGAGTCTCGCTCGTCTCCGCGAGGACGCGGAGCGCCTGGTTGAGGCGCACGGCGTTTCGCTCGGCTGCCTGGTACTGATGACGGCTGTGCCACGACGGCAGGAGGTACACCAGCCACAAGAGGACGGCGACGAGCACGATCACCCCGCCACCCATCACCTGCTCACCCATGTCGCTCACCGTATGTTCCCGGAGCGGTTGGCACCGGCATCCGACGGGCGTGTCTGAACTTCTGGTTGAGGGTTAACGGTCCGCGGGAGAAATGGATGCCGCATCCGCCGGCGCGCGCCCTGCCAGCCAACGGTTCAGCACACCCTCGCGGACCTCGTCACGGACGAGCGCGAACGCGTAGTGGTCGCGCCAGTCACCGTCGATGTGGATGTACCGACGACGCAGCCCCTCGTAGCGGAAGCCGAGCTTCTCGACGATGCGGAGACTCTTGGCATTCTCCGGCCTGATGCAGATCTCCATGCGGTGGAGGCGCAGATCCTCGAAGCAGACATCCGTTGCGAGCGCCACGGACGTCGGCGTGATGCCCCGGCCCGCGAAACGCTCGCTGACCCAGTAGCCGATGGTGGCCGAGGACAGCGAACCACGCGCGATCCCCCAGACATTGAGCTGGCCCGCGACCTCGCCGTCGTACTCCATGACGAAGGGCACACCGGAACCGTCGCGGTACTGCTGCAGCAACCGCCGCACGCCGCTGCGCATGTCGAGAGAGACCGGGCCGTCGGGGCTCGTGGCCTCCCACTGCCGCAACCAGGACCTGTTCTGCTCGAGCTCGGTCTGCAGCGTCTTCGCATCGCGGGGACGCACGAGGCGGATCGAGATCGGACCGTGCGCACGCACGACCGGCCCCTCCATGCCCATCAGCGACCCGCCGGGCTCACAGGCCCGAGGCGAAGTCCTTCAGCCACGGGCGAAGCTCCGCCCCCAGGTCGTCGCGGTCGACGGCGAGCTGCACGATGGCCTTGATGTAGTCGGCACGGTCGCCCGTGTCGTAACGGCGGCCGCGGAAGACGACGCCGAGGACGCCCTCGGTCGAGGCGAGCTCCTGCAGCGCGTCGGTCAGCTGGATCTCGCCGCCCTTGCCCGGCTCGGTGCGTTCGAGGATGTCGAAGACGCCGGGCGTCAGGACGTACCGGCCGATGATCGCGTAGTTGGAGGGGGCGTCCTCCTTCTTCGGCTTCTCGACGAGCCCCGTCACCTTGACGACGTCCTGCTCGCCCGTCTCCTCGACGGCTGCCGCGCCGTACATGTGGATCTGGTCCGGCGACACCTCCATGAGGGCGATGACCGTGAGACCCGACTTCTTGTTCTCCTCGAGCATCTTCTCGAGGAGGACGTCGCGCGCATCGATCAGGTCGTCACCCAGGAGCACGGCGAAGGTGCTGTCACCGACGTGAGAGCGGGCGCGGAGCACGGCGTGGCCGAGACCCTTGGGCTCACCCTGACGGACGAAGTGGATGTCGGCCATCTCCGACGAATCCTGCACCCGCTTGAGCTTCTCGTGGTCGCCCTTCTTGGAAAGGTTGGACTCGAGCTCGGGGACGGAGTCGAAGTGGTTCGAGATGTTGTTCTTGTTGCGCCCGAGGATGATGAGGACGTCATCGATCCCTGCCGAGACCGCCTCCTCGACCACGTACTGGATGGCCGGCTTGTCGACGACCGGCAGCATCTCCTTCGGCATGGCTTTGGTGGCGGGCAGAAAGCGAGTCCCGAGCCCTGCGGCGGGGATGACGGCCTTGATGCGCTCAGCAGACATGCCCCTCACCCTACAGATGCGAGGAGCGCGCCGAGGACACATCTGACCGGCGGGCGTGTCCCTTTAGAATCGGACCATGACCGGCCCGTTGGACACTGAGAAGCGCGCCCTGCGCGCCGAGCTCCGCGAGCGCCGCCAGCAGCGCTCCGCCGCCGCCCTCGATGAGGCAGCCGCCGGCGTCCGCGCTCAGCTCGACGCCCTGGTCGCCGAGCACAACATCCGCTCGATGTCGTGCTTCCTCTCCACCACGACCGAGCCCGGCACGCGTGAGTTCATCGCCGCCGCCGTGGCCCGCGGCATCCGTGTCCTCCTTCCCGTGACCCGCGCGGACGGACTGCTCGACTGGGCGGTCGCCGAAGAGGAGGGCGCCACGGCAGAGGGGATGTTCGGGCTCCCCGAACCCGTCGGCGAGTTGCTGAGCCCCGACGCCGTCAATGACGTCGACCTGCTCGTCATCCCGGCGGCCGCCGTCGACCGGCACGGGATGCGGCTCGGCTGGGGTCGCGGATACTTCGACAAGACGATCGGGTCCATGGAGAAGTGCCCGCCCGTCTATGCCGTCATCTTCGACTCCGAGCTCGTCGACGACGTCCCTCGGGACGTTCACGACCAGCCCGTCTCGGGTGTCGTCACGCCCACTCGCACCGTCCTCCTTCCCGCCCGCTGATCCACCGAGGTCTCATGCCCACCTATGCCTATGCCTGCACTGCGTGCGGCCATCGCTTCGACGCCGTCCAGTCGTTCTCCGACGCCGCCCTCACCGAGTGCCCCGAATGCGGCGGCACGCTCCGCAAGCAGTACGGCTCGATCGGCGTGACCTTCAACGGCTCGGGCTTCTACCGCACCGACTCGCGTTCGTCGAGCGGGACGAAGACCACTGGCGAGAGCCCCGCTTCTTCGGCATCATCGACGTCATCCGGAGCATCCGCTTCGCCCGCCCCCGCGGGTTCGTAACACCCGGCCCCTGCGCCGGCGGAGGAAGGAGCAGCCATGATCCAAGGCTTCAAAGACTTCATCATGCGCGGCAATGTGATCGAGCTGGCCGTCGCGGTCGTCATCGGGTCGGCGTTCACCGCGCTCGTCACCGCAATCGTCGAAAGCGTCATCAACCCGATCATCGCCCTGTTCTACAAGCCGGACGGGCTCGGCAACTTCGGGCCGACGCTGACCGGCATCTACGGGCAGAAGGTTCCGTTCCCATTGGGCGCGCTGCTGACCGCGATCATCAGCTTCTTCGCGGTCGCCCTCGTCGTCTACCTCGTGTTCGTCCTTCCGATGAACAAGTGGAAAGAACGGCAGGCGGCGCGCGCCGGAGTCACGGAGGAGCCCGAAGCCAAGCTTCCCACCGAGGCCGAGCTCCTCGTCCAGATCCGCGACCTGCTCGAGCAGCAGCGCGGCACGACGGCAGCACCGACGCGATCGGCCGAGCCGCCGTCGCCGTCGATCTGACGCGTCAGTAGTGCGGCGGGACGTCGTTCCGCAAGCGATCATCGTTCGGGCCGGATGCCGGGGGTTCCCCCGCCTCCGGCCCGTTCGTCGTATCCGGGGTCGTGTCCGTCCCGGGCGCGGGCGTCAGCTTCGCGCGTCGGGACCCCGGCACCCGCTCGACGCGCTGGCGCTCAGTCGACATCGATCGGCTGAGTCGACCCGGGGGCCGCAGGCGTCTCGGGCTGCACGCCGATGACACCGGCGATGCGCAGCGCGACGGCGGCCGGGTCGTTGTAGACGTCGAACGCGTGCACGCGGACGTAATGCCAGCCCAGGCGTCGCAGCAGCTGCGGACGGCGACGGAGGGTCTCGCGGAGGCTGTCGTGGCCGCCCTCACCGTCCAGGTCCGCGACGACGGCCTTGCCCTTGTACTGCGCGACCAGCGGCAGTTGACCCCCGCGGTAGTGGACGTCGACCGAGACGCCGAGGCTCCGCAGGTGCTGCGCGAGGGTGAGCGTGAGCGGATCGGCGAGGTCTTCGAGACGGGCGTCGCGCCCGCGGGCGGCGATGCGCCCGAGGATCGACATGAGGGTGGCGGCGCCGTGCGTGAGGCGCCCCTCGTCGAAGGCCGACGGCCGGATCGACGACACGATGACCATCGACCTGCGGGCGCGCGTCATGCCGACCGTCAGCAGTCGCTCGCCGTCGGGCGTCGAGAGATCTCCGAAGTCGCTCAGGACGCGGCCGTGCTTGGTGAGTCCGAAGCCGAGCGAGAAAATGACGCGGTCGCGGCTCTCCGCCACGGATTCCTCGAGGCCGAGGACGGCGAACGGCTCGGCCGTCTCGCGACCCACGAAGTCGGCGACGTCCGAACGTCCCGCGAACGCGCTCGCGACGGCGGCGCGGATGCGATCGGCGTGGCGCGCCGAGGCGGTGACGACCATGAGCGACTCGGCCGGGCGATTGATCGCATGTTCGACGACCAGGGTGACGACGCGGGCGACCTCGGCATCCGGGCTCTCCACCGCTCCGGTGTCGGGATCCGGTGCCCCCGTGCCGCCTTCGACGTAGTCGACGCTGAGGCTGCCGCGGCCGAGGTACGACCCGGCCCAGGGCAGAGAGCTGATCGCTCCCCCGTAGAAGGCGTCGTTGACGAGTTCCGCGAGGTCCTCGCCACCGGCGCGGTAGCTGCGGGTCAGGGTCTCGACGGGGATCAGCTCGCTCAGCCGGTCGAAGACGCTCGTGTCGTCGAAGGGCACCTCGGGCCCGTCGACGTCCTCCCCGCGCCCCGACCAGAGCCGGAACGGTGTCGGCTTCTGCGTCACGGGGTCGCCGAAGACGACGATCTGACGCGCGCGGCGGAGAGCGGGCGTCGCCTCGGCGAGGCAGAGGGCCGCGGCATCCGCGATGATCACGACGTCGAAGTCGGGGTGATCGGGAACGTTCGGGACGTCGTACGGCGATGCGAGCCAGACGGGGGCGAGGACCCGCATGAGCGTGGGAGCCGAGGCGACCAGCTCCGCGGCCGAGGCAGTCCCGCCGCGCAGGGCCGCCTTCAGGGACGCGGCTTCGCGCGGCTCGTCGACGATCGCGATCCGCCACCGTTTGGCGAGTTCCGACGAGAGGAGGGGCCCGGCCGACGAGGCGTGGGCTTCGTCGACCAGACGGAAGTCGCGCTCGAGTCGATCGAGAACCGTCGTGTTCGCGCCGAGCAGGGCCCGGTCCGAGCGCAGCATCGCCTCGAGGGCCGAGCGCCACCACGCGTACTCGAATTCGCTCGCGACCTCGGACTCGGGCACGTGACGCGTCGAGAGTTCCATGAGGAGCGGCTCGAGTCCGAGCTGGGCGAGTTCACCGCGCAGCGCTGCTCGTTCGACGAGGTTGTCGAAGACGTCGGATGCCGCGGCGAGCCCTGCGAGCGTGCGGAGCAGCTGCGGAATCGGGAGCGAGGCCAGGCTCTCGGTGCGGCCGAGCGCGGTGTCGAGCTCGCCCAGGTCCGCATTCGCCCGCTGCCACGCAGCGGCGACGTCGTCGAGTCCGATGGGGATCTCGGGGGTCACACCGGCGTCGACGACCTTCTGCCACGCGGCGCGCTGCTGCTGCACGCGGAGCAGGGCTTCGTGCATGTCGGTGACGTGCATGCCGGGACGCACGTACTCCTTCGACAGCCGGCGCAGTCGCCGGCGGTTGGCGGGCGTCATCTGCGCCGAGTCGCGGCGAGACGAGTGAGCCGCGATCAGATCGGTCAGCGGCCGCTCGAAGATCGTGGGACTGAAGCGGTCGAGCGACGCCCGGATGCCCTGCAGCAGCTGGACGTACGAGCCCATCTCGGCGATCGAGGTGAACGGACGCATCCGGGTCTGCCCGATGAGCTCGTAGCCGCGCTCCAGGAGTCCCGGAACCTCCGTGCGGTGCAAGCGACCCGCCAGGGCGTGCGCGGCGCGGGCCTCGTCGGTCGTCGTGAACGCGACGCCGTACCAGGGCGAGTCGTCCGGTCCGATGCGGAACTCTCCCAGGCGGGCGGACGCGGCGAGCGCCTCCGCGGCCTCGACGCGACGGGTCGCCAGCCGCTGCACGGTCGCCAGATCGAACCGCGTCGTCGCGGTCGGCTGCGGGTCGTGCTCGGCGATGCGGGTCAGCTCACGGAGCGCTTCGAGGGGCGAGACGCCGACCGAGGCGTGCCGCTGGGTGAGAGCCGCGCGGTAGTCGCGGAGCACGGTGCGAAGCCGGACGAGCGCGTCGTCGACCTCGGCGACCTTGGGCTGCTCGGCCTTCTCGTTCCGGCCGATCGCGCGGACGAGATCGCGGTGCAAGCGCGCCGGCGAGACGGCGAGTCCCGGGAGCCCGATGCCGGCCAGACGGTGCCGCACGCCGTCGAGCGTCGAGCGCCGGGCGCTGACGACGAGGACGCGCTTTCCGGAGCGCACGAGTTCGCCGACGGCGTTGATGACCGTCTGCGTGCCGCCCGTGCCGGGCAGGGTGTGGACGGCGAGCGACTGCCCCTCGGTGATGCGGGCGAGCACAGCCTCCTGCTCCGCATCCGCGTCGAGGAGGAGTCGATCCGCAGCGGGCGTCCGGTCATCGGGACCGACAGCGGCGGGCTGCGGCCGGACGAAGGAGAGGCGCTCGCGATCAGCGGGGTGCCCGGCGAGAGCGTTGAGCACGGGGTGGTCGAGGTCGACGGCATCCCGTTCCATGTCGGAGGCCACGTCGGCGAAGGTGGAGACGACCAGGCGCGGCAGCACGGTGAACGTCTGCACGTGCGCCGTCAGGGCACGCAGGCGGTCGATGACCGGCTGCGGCTGGAACACTCCGCCGTCGTACGCGAGGGCGGCCAGGGCGTCGCCGTCGATGTCGACGCCGAAGTGGATGCGCGCGGCCGTGACGAGCTCCGGATTGATGTGGAACGTCCCGTGGAGCCGCAGATCGAAGTCCGTGTGATGACGCCGGATCGTGAGGGGGCGGAGCAGGACAGGAGCCGTGCAGCTGACGCCTCCGATGCGCCAGGACGCCATGCCGATCGCCAGGTGGACGGTGTCCAGGCCTCGCGCGGTGCGCAACTCGACGTCCTTCGACGTGATGCGCTCGGCGGCCAGCCGCGCAGTGCGCAGGGCCACCTCGTCGCGGAACATGTTCGACAGCAGTGTCGGACGTCCGGTGATGAACTGCGGCAGGCTTCCCGGGTGGGCCTTCGTGATGTCGATGCCGGCGTCGCCGTCGTCGCGGTAGTGCAGCAGCGTCGAGGCGCCGCCGAGCTGCGCGGCTTCTTCGCGCAGACGCTTCCGCTCGGGCACCGCAGCGTGCATGACGAGGACCTCGGGGTCGGACAAGGTCACGTCCGCCGGGGTCACCGCGGGCGTCTGCTCGGCCGTCTCGCCGCGCACAGCACCGCTCTCTGCTCGCCACACACGAGAAACATTAGGCGCGTCGGGCTGGGAAATCGGGATCGACGGCCGAGTTTCGCGGATCGGCTGTCATGTGCGCCCGAGTTTCCTCCACATTCGACTCGGGATGCCGCTTCTCCCCCGCTCCCGCGTCCCCTCATCGCGGGGAACGTCGCCGCGCGAAGATGAGGACATGACGAACGCAACCTACTCGGTGCACCCGACACCGATCGGCGAGGCCCTCCTGGTGACGACCGGTGAGGGCCTCGTCGCGCTGTCCGTCCTGGACGGTCCCGCCTACGCCGAGGTGGCACGGCTCAGCCTTCTGCTGCGCGACGTGCCGCTCGAGGACGACGGGCCGTCCGCCGCCGCGGCGAGGGAGCTCGACGAGTACTTCGCCGGCGAACGTCGGGACTTCACCGTTCCGCTGGACTGGGGACTGACAGCGGGCTTCACCCGACGTGCGCTCGAGGCGATCCTCGAGGTGCCGTACGGCCAGACGGCGTCGTACGCAGAGGTGGCGATCGCGGCGGGGGCTCCCCGGGCGCATCGCGCGGTGGGGACCGCGTGCGCCCGCACCCCGTGGTCGATCGTCCTTCCTGCGCATCGGGTGATCCGCAGCGACGGGTCGATCGGCGAGTACGGCGGCAGGCCCGAGCACAAGCGGTTCCTCCTCGACCTCGAGGAGCGTGTCGCGACGGGGACCGGCCGCGCATGACGGAGGCGGGCAGGGACGTGTAGGCCGTCCCTGCCCGCCTCGTCGCGGCATCCGCTCTGTTAGTGGTCGACCGCCTTCTCGGCGCCGTACCCGGTCAGCGAGCGGACCTCCATCTCGGCGGCCTTGGTGGCGTCTTCGGCCTTCCGTGAGGTCACCGACCCCAGCCACCCGAGGAGGAAGCCCACCGGGATCGACACGATGCCCGGGTTGTTGAGCGGCCAGATCGCCGTGCCGACATTCTTGAACACGCTCGTCTCCGTGCCCCAGAACACCGGCGACAGGACGATGAGGACGATCGCGGTAGCGAGGCCGCCGTACATGCTCCACACCGCCCCGCGGGTCGTGAACTTCCGCCAGAAGAGCGAGTACAGGATCGTCGGAAGGTTCGCCGAGGCGGCGACCGCGAAGGCCAGCGCCACGAGGAACGCGACGTTCTGCCCCTGCACACCGATGCCGCCGAGGATCGCCAGCACGCCGATCACGATGACCGTGCGTCGGGCGACCTTGACCTCTCCGTCCGGCGGGACGTTCCCCTTCTTCACGACGTTCGCGTAGATGTCGTGGGCGAAGGATGCCGCCGCCGTGATCGTGAGGCCGGCGACGACGGCGAGGATCGTCGCGAAGGCGACCGCCGAGATGAAGCCGAGCAGGACCGGTCCACCCAAGGCCGCCGCCAGGAGCGGAGCCGCGGAGTTGACGCCGCCGGGCGCAGCCTTGATCGTCTCCGACCCGACGATCGCACCCGCGCCGTAGCCGAGGACGAGCGTCAGGAGGTAGAAGAGGCCGATGAGCCAGATCGCCCAGACGACCGAGCGACGTGCTTCCTTCGCCGTCGGCACCGTGTAGAAGCGCATCAGGACGTGCGGCAGGCCCGCCGTGCCGAGGACGAGGGCGATCGCGAGGGAGATGAAGTCCCACGGATTCGCGCCGTACTGCAGGCCCGGGCCGAGGATCGCCTCCTGCGGGTCGGTCGTCGACTTCTGGACAGCGGACTCGAGCAGCGAGTCGAGGCTGAACCCGTTGATCGCGAGAACCCAGATCGTCATGACGATGGCACCGCCGATGAGCAGGAACGCCTTCACGATCTGCACCCAGGTCGTGCCCTTCATACCGCCGATGAGGACGTAGACGATCATCAGGACACCGACGACCGCGACCACGATCGACTGTCCGATCTGCTCGGTGATGCCGAGGAGGAGCGAGACGAGCCCGCCCGCGCCGGCCATCTGCGCGAGCAGGTAGAAGAAGCAGACGGCGAGGGTGGTGATCGCGGCCGCGAGGCGCACCGGGCGCTGCTTCAGGCGGAATGACAGCACGTCGGCCATGGTGAACTTGCCGGTGTTGCGCATGAGCTCGGCGACCAGCAGCAGGGCGACGAGCCACGCCACGAGGAAGCCGATCGAATACAGGAAGCCGTCGTAACCGTTGATCGCGATGGCGCCGACGATGCCGAGGAAGGATGCCGCCGAGAGGTAGTCGCCGGCGATGGCGAAACCGTTCTGCGGGCCGGTGAAGGAGCGACCGGCGGCGTAGTAATCGGCGGCGGTCTTGTTGTTGCGGCTCGCGCGGATCACGATGAACAGCGTCACCGCGACGAACGCGCCGAAGATCGAGATGTTGAGGACGGGATTGTTCTCGGCTGCGGTAGCGGGCGCCGCTGCGGCGAGGATGGGACTCATCGGGCTTCCTGCCTCTCGAGGTCGGCGCGGATCTCGGACGAGATCGGGTCGAGCGTCCGGTTCGCGAAGGCGACGTAGCCCATCGTGATCGCGAAGGTCGTGATGAACTGGCCGAGCCCCAGGAGCAGGCCGATGGTGATGTGGCCGAAGACCTCCTGCGCCATGAAGTCGGGCGCGAAGGACGAGAGCAGGACGTAGACGAAGTACCAGACGAGGAAGAGCACAGCGAGCGGGAAAACGACGCTGCGATGTTTCTTCTTCAGTTCGACGAACCGCGGCGATTCCTCGACCGCGACGTAGTCGATGGCACTCCCTTCGACGCCTCCGTGGGGTGACTGCGACGACATGTGGCCTCCTTGCCTCATGGGGTGAGCTGCGATGCTCTCACCGGCCGTTCCTGAGAATCAGCCGCGTGGTAGGTTCGACCGTACGAAGGCGGCAGAGGTGCCGTCACCCCCGGAAGTAGGTACGCGTGGGATCGTCGGCAGAGAGCGACGCGGACACGCGGCTCGTCTCCCGAGCCGTGTCGGATCTGGCTCGTCAGACCCGGTTTCCCGTCGTCTTCGGAGGCCTCGAACGAGGCGGCGCCGTGCACGTGACCGCCATCGCCGGAACGCGGACCCGCAGCATCGAAGGCCTCGTCGTCGAAGCCGGCCGGGGACTCGGTGGTGCAGCCATGCTCGAGAAGCGGCCCCGCCTCGCTCTGGACTATCGGACCGCCCGCACGATCACCCACGACTACGACCGGGCGATCCTGGGCGAAGGCATCTCGACGCTCCTCGCCGTCCCCGTGGTCGTCACCGGGCGCCCGCGCGGCATCGTGTACTGCGGCTCGTGGACCCCCGGTCCCGTCGGTGACCTCGTCAGCCGCCCGGCTTTCAAAGCGGCCGACATGCTCGCCACCGAGCTGCGTGTCCGCGAGGAGGTGGAGCGCCGAGTGGCCGCACTCCTACCCGCTGAGCCCGCTCTCCCCGCCGCCGCGCAGGAGGACCTGCGCGAGAGCTATGCCGAGCTGCGGAGCATCGCGGCATCCGTCTCCGACCCCGACATCCGCGACCGGATCGCCGCCGTCGAGAAGAGGCTGACGGGGATGACCCGCCCGGCCGCCGGGGAGGCATCGCTCGACGTCGCCCTCTCGCCGCGGGAGCTGGACGTCCTGGCGTGCTGCGCCCTCGGCGCGACGAATGCCGAGATCGCCGCGTCGCTGTCGCTGCGCGAAGGGACGGTCAAGTCCTATCTGCAGGCGGCGATGGCGAAGCTGGATGCCTCGACCCGTCATGCCGCCGTGGCCAAGGCGCGCCGGGCCGGATTGCTGCCGTAGCGGCCGTCCGCACCACTAGGCTCGGCGCATGGCCCGCAAAATCGTGCACCAGCTCGTCGACGACCTGGACGGCACCGTCCTCGAAGTCGGCGACGGCGAGACCGTCCTCTTCTCCGTCGACGGCACTGCCTACGAGATCGATCTCACCCACGACAACGCGAATGCGCTCCGCGACGCGCTGGCGCCGTACGTCGACGCGGCCCGACGCGTCTCGAACCGGGCGAGCTCGGGCCGCCCCGCGGCATCCTCGAGCGGAAGCCGCACGCAGAAGCGCGGCGGTCAGCGCGATTACGCGCCGATCCGCGAGTGGGCGGCGAAGAACGGCTATCAGGTCTCTGAGCGCGGGCGCGTCCCCGCGCAGGTGCTCGACGCGTACGACGCCGCGCACTGACCCGGTCACACTCCCCCGGCGCTGACCGGGAACGAGCCGTCACGCCGCACCGCTGCCGCATCTCCCGGCGCTAGCCGAGCACGAGCGTCACCGCGATGACCACCATGATCGCGGCGATGCCGCCGTCGAGGATCCGCCACGCGCGTTCGGTTCGCAGGAGGGGCGCGAGGTAGCGGGCGCCATAACCGAAGAGCACGAACCACAGGGTGCTGGCGGCGATCCCTCCGGCGAGGAAGAACCATCGCGCGTCGCCGTGTGTCGCGGCGACGGAACCGAGAACGACCGTCGTCTCCACGATCGCGTGGGGGTTCAACCAGGTGACGGCGAGGATGGTCACAAGCGTGGCGGTCCGGGTCGTCGTCCGTGAGCGGGTTCGCGTGAGCACCGCGCGGGCGGAGGAGGCATCCGTCTGTTCCTCGTCCGCGGCCACCTCGAGGCTCCCGCCGCCTCGCCATGCGCGACGCGCACTCACGATCGCGAACCCGACGATGAAGATCGCGCCCGCCCACCGCGCAGCGGTTTCGAGCCACGGGTGCGCGGTCACGACGGTGGCGATGCCGGCGACGCCGACGGTCTGCAGGATCGCGTCACTGACGACGCAGACCAGCACGACGATGCCGATGTGCTCGCGTCGCAGGCCTTGTCGCAGAACCACGGCGTTCTGCGCGCCGATCGAGATGATGAGTCCGAGGCACAGACCCAGGCCGGAGAGGAGGGCGACGAGATCGGGGGGCACGTCATCGACCGTACGGGTGCTTGTCGATGCAGTACAGCGAAGGATTGTGCACGATCTGAAGGAATGCTTCAGTACGCTCGGGATCGTGGACATCCCGTTGGAGCACCTGCGAACGCTCGCCGCCGCCGTCGATGCAGGCACTCTCGACCGCGCGGCCGCGCGGCTGGGCATCACGCCGAGTGCCGTCAGCCAGCGGATCCGCGTCATCGAACAGCGGGTGGGACGGGTGGTCCTCCGAAGGACGAAACCCGTGACCGCGACGCCGGCCGGTGAGCCGCTCGTCCGCCTGGCACGGCAGCTCGACTTGCTCGAGCACGACGCTCGGAGCGCGCTCGGCGACGACGGCCCGGCGCACGTCACGCTCGCGGTCAACGCGGATTCCCTCATCACGTGGTTCCTTCCCGCCCTGGCAGCCGTCACCGGCGCGCAGGACGTGACGTTCGAACTGCACCGCGAGGATCAGGAGCGCACCGCGCAGTTGCTCGCCGCTGGCACGGTGATGGCAGCCGTGACATCTCAGCGGGATCCGGTGGCAGGTTGCGTCGCCTCGCCCATCGGCCGCATGCGGTACACCGCCGTGGCGACCCAGGCCTTCGCTGACCGCTGGTTCCCCGACGGGGTGCGCAGCGCCGGCCTCGAAACCGCGCCCCGAGTGGACTTCGACCGGCACGACAGCCTGCAGAGCGCCTTCGCCCGTCGACACGGCGCGCGTCACGAGCCACCCCGGCACATCATCAGCGCGTCCGCCGAGTTCGCCCAGGCGGTCGCCCTGGGACTCGGGTGGGGGATGCTGCTTCCGGGTCAATTCGAAGCGGGCGTCGCCGCCGGATCGCTGACGATCCTCGCCGAGGACACCGTCGACGTCCCGCTCTACTGGCAGAGGTGGAACCTGTCCTCCGACCTGCTCGACACCGTGACGGACGCCGTCCGCCGCACCGCTGCCGCATCTCCCGTCCTCGCGTAGCCGCCGGAGACGACGTCGTCAATCCCCTCCGCCAACCCCACCCCCCGAGTGATGGTGGTCCCCTGGGATAAGCGTCGGCTGGGTGCGAGAGACGAGGTGCGGAACATGTACGTGGATTCTGAGACGCTGCGTGCGCTGCCCACCCGTCGGCCGGCGGATGCCCCGCCTCGAGCGTCCCGCATCCAATGGGACCTGATCGCCGAGGATCGGTACGAAGTGCGGATCGGCGGCGAGGTCGTCGGCTACATCGACGTCGTCGGAGCCGTGTACGTCGTCCTCACCGGTCCGCGATACGACCGGGCCGAAGAAGTCGCGCAGACGCTCGTCTGGTCGACCGCGACGACCGCTCTCGATCAACTCCGTTCACGCGGTTGATCACGTGGCCGCCTTATCGGCGGCCTTCCTCGCCCGGCGCGCGGCGTCGCGGGCGACGGTGCGCTCGTCAGTGAGACCGTCCACCGCCCTCTGAGCCGCGTCCAGATCGTTCGCCGTCCGGGCGCGTTCCCGGTCGATCTCGGCGAGGCGTTCCTCGAGCTCGGTCGCGCGCGTCCGGGCCGCTTCGAGGTGTTCCTCCACCCGGGCGAGCTCCTTCTCCGCACTCTCAGCGTGGCGGCGGGCGTCGGCCGCCGCCCGTGCGACCTCGCGGGCAGCGCGCCGTTCGGCGAGCTCGTCGTCGCCGTCGGTCCGGGCAGAACCCGCGTCGAACGGACCCGACACCGCACCCGATAGGTCGGGAGCGTCCATCCCGGTCGCCTCGATGGAACGCAGCAGTCGAGCGCTCGCGACGGCAGCGGCGGCATCCGAATCCCGCAGCGCCGCGTCGAGTGTCTGCTCGACAGCGGCACGCACCGCCGCGCCGACGTCCGCGCCGTTGTCGCCTGCGAGGATGACGGCGCGCTCGACGAGGTCACGAAGGATGCTGCGGCGCCGCGTCGTGAGCTCCGCGAGGGCACGTGCGTCGCCGGCATCCGCGGCTTCCCGGAACGCCTCGGCGAGCTCAGCGGCGGGCACCAGTGCCTCGGGGTCGTCGGCGGCGAGGAGGTTGACCACCCAGGCGGCGAGCACGGGCTTGCGCAGACCGCGGATGGCCGCTGCGAGGTCCCGGTCCTCGACCTCCTCCGCCGCAGCTTTCCGGAGCGCAACGAAATCACCGGCGGGAGCTACGCTGAGCCGCGCGGCGACCTCGATCAGCCGCGTGTCGCGATCGGCACCGGTCAATTCGCCATCCTCTCGCATGCCCGTCGCCCCCTCGAGCGGTCCGCGCCTGATCAGTTCGCCCAGAATGCGGCGGCCCCGAGAGCGAGGACGCAGACGATCAACGGGGCGACAGCGCCGGCGCGCCGGCGTATCGCACCGACGACGGCCAGAACCGCCGAGATCGCACTCACGGCGACGAAGCCGATCGTCCTCGGCCATCCCGTCTGCGTCACGATCACGACGTCACCCGACGCCGCCTCCCAGGTGCACTGCCGCCCCACGGGCCACATGGTCGCCTCCGCGGAGAGGAGGGCCGTTTCGGACACCAAGACACCCGCCGGGTGATCGTCGTTCCAGCACCGCGATTCGGTGTTCTCGCGGGTGTCGACGAAGAGGCCCCCGACGAGGATCAGTCCTGCGAGCACAGCGAGGACGAGCATGACCCCCGTGGCCGCACGCACGCGGAACCTACAGCCCTTGAGCCACCGCGGCGGCGGCGCGCATCCAGGCATCCTTCGTCCGGGGTTGGAGTGCGTCGTAGCGGATGCGGCCCGCCTTCAGGGAGTCGTCGAAGGGGATGATCTCGACCGCGCGGACGTGGCCCTCGAAGCCCGCCGCGATGCGTTGCGCGGCGCCGATCCCCGCCCGTTCGGACTGCCCGACCACGACGACGGCGCCGTCGGCGAGACGACGCGAGTGCTCGTCGCGCTTTCGGAGGGCGTCGAGCAGGAGCGCCGCGGACTCGGCGGATTCCGGAGCGGCGAGAGTCGGGACGACGAGCTGGTGCGCGGAGTCGATCATCCGCAGCCAGCGGTCGGCCGACTCGTCGTTGCCGGAATCGAAGATCACCATGCGGTAGTAGCGGGCGGCGACCTGAGCGAGGAGGTCGAAGTCCGCCGTGGTGATGCGCTGGTCGGCCGCGAGCAGTTCGGGGTTGGAGCGCAGCACGTCGTAGCGGTCGACGGACTGGTGGTGGACGAACCGCGCGATGTCCGAGACGGATGCCGTCGCTTCGAGCAGCCGCGGCGCTTCGGGCAGGAGATCGCGGATCGTCGTGTCGTAGTCACCCTGTTCGGTACGCCAGCCGAGCGTGCCGCGGGTGTCGTTGTTGTCCCAGGCGAGGACGTTTCCGCCACCGTGCCGTGCGAACACCGCCGAGAGGACCGCTGTGGTCATCGTCTTGCCGACGCCGCCCTTGCCGTTGGCGACCGCGATCGCGCGGCATCCCGCCCACTGGCGCGACACCGCCTTCTCGCGTTCCGCGCGCTCGATCTCCGCCTTCGACGGCTTCATGGGAACGCCGATCCGCACGAAGAACGCGCGCCAGCCGGTCACAGTGGCGGGGTGATCGCTGGGGGGCTCGATGAACGAGGGACGGGGACCGTGAGAAGCGGATGCCTCGAACGCGGTGTCGGGCGCGGGTGCGCCCTCGGGGGCCACGGGCTCTGCGGCGGAGATGTGCCCGTCGTCCACCTCGTCCGCGGGCTGAACCTCGGCCGCGAAGGACGCGCGAGCCACATCGACGGGGTCGGTGCCGGCGGTCGGACGACCGTCGGTCTCCGCTTCGGGGGTGGGCTCGGGCGCGGGCGCGGCAGCGGGGATCTCCGTCACCCGGGCAGGCTCCCAGCCCGCGGGAACGGGGTCGTCGAGGTCGTCGTCGTCGCCGTCGTCGACGGCGGACGAGGAGGAGGGGAAGAAGGCGGGCACCTCGGCGACGAGGGCGGGCTCGACGAGCGGCTCGGACTCCGGCTCGGGTTCCGGCGCCGGCTCGGGTCCAGACCCTGAGTCGGGCCCGGTCTGCGGTTCCGAGCCGTCGGCCGGCTCGGGATCGGTCGTCCACCACGCCTGCTGTCGCAGCTCGGAGCGCGTCACCGTACGGTCGTCGAGCTCCACGTCGATGGCACCGGCCGGATCGACGAGGAGTCGGTGCTCGCCACGGTCCCCGCTCGTGGCGAGTTCGATGGGCGCACCGGAGGCAGCGGCATCCGCTCGGACGCGATCGACGATCAGCCGACGTACGGCGTCCGCGTCAGCGGCCTCGAACGTCTCCTCCGCCCCGTCGGTCGCCGTGAACCGCGCGGTTCCGCCGGTGACGTGCGCAGACGCGCGTGCCGGGTCGCTGCCAGTGCTCATGGATTCCTTTCGATGGCCGACCGCGGGGACGGACCGCTCCCACGCTATCGCGACCGGCGTCAAAATCCCCGGTGGACGGGGAGGAACACGGGTTCAGCGTGCCTGATCGGGCGCCGAACCCCTCAGGGACGCGACCAGGACGGCGTTGCGCGAGCGGATGAGTCGCTGCAGATAGGGGCGCAGGAGCAGGGGTTCCACGGTCCAGCCGAACAGCGGCGAGCGCAACGTGACCGTGTCGGTCATGACCGTCAGATCGCATCCCCGGCGGTGTCCCCGCGATTACCCCGGCCCCCCGGATCGTGTCAGAGTACGGGGGTGGCGATTTCGGTGCTGGTGGTTGACGACGACGACGACATCGCTATGCTCCTCGTCTCGAGCCTCGAGCGCGCCGGCATCTCCGTCGCTCGGGCCGGCAACGGCCGAGAGGGCGTCGAACGGGTGCGCGCACACCGACCGCGGGTCGTCCTGATGGATTGGATGATGCCCGGGACGGACGGCATCCAAGCGTCCCAGGAGATCCGTCAGAGCGTCGACATCCCGCAGCCGCACATCATCATGCTGACCGCTCGAGTGCACAGCAGCGACCAGGAGGTGGCGCTCCGCGCCGGCGTGGACGAGGTCGTCGCGAAGCCGTTCCGTCCGCGCGAGATCGTCGGGCACGTGCGGGAGCTGCTCGAGCTCGCGAGCTGAGCCCTGCTACGCCGTCAGCGGACATCCACCCGCGGGGGGACGCGGATGTCGGCAGGTAGTGGCACTCTGAGATCCATGCTCGGAACCCTTCTGGTCCGGTACCTCCGGACCTATCGCCTGCTGCTGATCGGCGTGCTGATCTTCCAGTTCGCGTCGGCCATGGCGGCGCTGTACCTCCCCCGCCTGAACGCCGACATCATCGACAAGGGCGTGACCCAGGGCGACGTCGGCTACATCTGGTCGCACGGCCTGCTCATGCTCGCCATCGCGCTCGGTCAGATCGTCGCGTCGATCGTCGCCACCTTCTTCGCCGCCCGCGCGGCGATGGCCGTCGGCCGCGACATCCGGCGCGACGTGTTCGAGCGCGTCAGCGGTTTCTCGGAGCGCGAGGTCACGCAGTTCGGAGCGGGCTCGCTCATCACCCGCAACACGAACGACGTGCAGCAGGTGCAGATGCTGGCGATGATGGGCGCGACGATGCTCGTGACCGCTCCCCTGCTCGCCATCGGTGGCATCATCATGGCGCTGCAGCAGGACGTCGGCCTCAGCTGGCTGATCGGCGTCTCGGTCCCAGTGCTCCTGGTGATCGGCGTCCTCATCATCAGCCGTATGGTGCCGCTGTTCCGCAGCTACCAGACCAAACTCGACGCCGTGAACCGCATCCTGCGCGAGCAGCTCACCGGGGTCCGTGTCGTCCGGGCCTTCGTCCGCGAGCCGATTGAGGAGGAGCGGTTCCGCGGCGCGAACACCGACATCCTCGTCGTGGGCCGCAAGGTCGGGTCGCTCTTCGTCCTCATGTTCCCGCTCGCGATGCTCGTCCTCAACGTCACGGTCGTCGGAGTCATCTGGTTCGGCGGCATCGAGGTCAACGAGGGCAGTGTGCAGATCGGCACCCTGTTCGCCTTCATGCAGTACATCGGTCAGATCCTCATGGGCGTCCTGATGGCCACCTTCATGACGATCATGATCCCTCGCGCGGCGGTCTCGGCCGATCGCATCGGCGAGGTCCTCGCCGTCGACGGCGGGCTCGTCCGTCCGGAGCGGCCCGTGAAGGAGTTCCCTCGCCCCGGAGCCGTCGAGTTCGAGAACGTGTCCTTCACCTATCCCGGCGCGGATTCCCCCGTGCTCGAAGGACTCACCTTCGCGGCGGCGCCGGGCGAGACGGTAGCCGTCGTCGGCTCGACGGGGGCAGGCAAGACGACGCTCGTCTCACTCATCCCCCGCCTGTTCGATGTCACCGGGGGCTCGGTGAAGGTCGCAGGTGTCGACGTGCGCGAGGCCGATCTCGACGAGCTCTGGAAGGGCATCGGGCTGGTCCCCCAGCGCGCGTTCCTGTTCACCGGAACCGTTGCGTCCAACCTGCGTTTCGGACGTGAAGAAGCCACCGACGACGAGATCTGGCACGCATTGGAGATCGCACAGGGCCGCGACTTCGTGGAGCAGATGGAAGGCGGGCTCGACGCCCGTATCGCCCAGGGCGGCACCAACGTCTCCGGCGGTCAGCGTCAGCGGCTGTCGATCGCCCGTGCGATCGTGCACCGCCCCGACATCCTCGTCTTCGACGACTCGTTCTCGGCCCTCGACCTCTCGACCGACGCCCGATTGCGGCAGGCACTCTGGCGCGAGCTGCCGGAGGTCACCAAGATCGTCGTCGCCCAGCGCGTCTCGACGATCATCGACGCGGACCGCATCGTGGTGCTCGATGCGGGCCGGATGGTCGGCGTGGGGACTCATACCGAGCTCCTCGCGACCAACGAGACGTACCGCGAGATCGTCGAATCGCAGCTGGGGGTGGACGCATGAGCGCGCTGGAGACGGAGATGACCGACGACGAGAAGCTCGAAGCGGAACTCGCTGAGCAGGCGCGTCTGAACAGCGGGTCGTGGGACTCGGTCGCCCCCGGGAAGGCGTCGCAGTTCGGCCCGAGCTTCCTCCGGATGATCGGGCTGCTCGCCCCGTTCAAGTGGCTCTTCGGCCTCGTCACGATCGCGGGAGCGGTCGGCGTGGTCCTCGCGGTGATCGCGCCGAAGGTGCTCGGCGAGGCGACGAACATCGTCTTCGAGGGATTCCTGTCCAAGACCCTCGGTGCCAACCCGGCGTTCGCCGGGCTGACCCAGAGCCAGACGGTCGAGGCCCTCCGCAGTCAGGGACAGAACGACTTCGCGAACATCGTGGCCGCGATGCAGAACTACACGCCCGGCTCGGGTGTCGACTTCGATGCCCTCAAGGTCGTCATCACGTGGGTGCTCGTCATCTACGTCGTGTCGGCCATCCTGACGTGGGCGCAGGGCTACGTCATCAACGTGATCATGGTCCGCACGATGTGGCGCCTGCGCGAGGACGTCGAGGCGAAGCTCAACCGCCTCCCGCTGTCGCACTTCGACCGCGTGCAGCGTGGCGAACTGATCTCGCGCGTCACGAACGACATCGACAACATCACGCAGACGATGCAGCAGTCGCTCTCGGGCGCGTTGACCGCCGTGCTCACGGTCGTGGGCGTGCTCGTCATGATGTTCTCGATCTCGTGGCAGCTCGCCATCGTCGCCCTCATCGCTCTTCCGCTCATGGCGGTGATCTTCGGCGTCATCGGCCCGAAGTCCCAGAAGGCCTTCGGCGTGCAATGGCGCAAGGTCGGCCGCCTCAACGCACGGGTCGAGGAGTCCTTCTCCGGCCACTCGCTCGTGCGCGTGTTCGGGCGCGAGGCCGACGCCCGTGCGAAGTTCCAGGAGGAGAACGAGGAGCTCTATCAGGCGGCCTTCAAGGCGCAGTTCCTCTCCGGCATGATCATGCCGTCGATGACGTTCGTCGGCAGTCTCACCTACGTCGGCATCGCCGTGCTCGGCGGGCTGATGGTCGCAAGCGGCCAGCTGCGCCTGGGCGATGTGCAGGCGTTCATCCAGTACTCGCAGCAGTTCACGCAGCCGCTGTCGGAGCTCGGCGGCATGGCCGCCGTGGTCCAGTCGGGCACCGCGTCGGCCGAGCGCGTGTTCGAGCTCCTCGACGCCGACGAGCAGGAACCGGATGCCGCCGACGCTCCCGCACGTGGCGACGGCCGCGGCGTCATCGAGTTCGAGCATGTGAAGTTCGCGTATGCGCCCGACCACCCGCTGATCACCGACCTGTCCTTCCGGGTCGAACCCGGTCAGACCGTAGCGATCGTGGGCCCGACCGGTGCCGGCAAGACGACGCTCGTCAACCTGCTGATGCGCTTCTACGAGCTCGATGGCGGCCGCATCCTGCTCGACGGGCAGGACATCGCCCAGCTCTCGCGCGACGACGTGCGCTCGCGCACCGGCATGGTCCTGCAGGACCCCTGGCTGTTCGCGGGAACGATCCGCGAGAACATCCGCTACGGCCGCGCCTCGGCGACGGACGACGAGATCGTGGATGCCGCGGTCGCGACGCGCGTGGACCGGTTCGTCCGTTCGCTGCCCGACGGATACGACACGATGCTCGACGAGGACGCCTCGAACGTCTCGGCCGGTGAGAAGCAGCTGATCACCATCGCCCGCGCCTTCGTCGCGCAGCCCGCGGTGCTGATCCTCGATGAGGCGACCTCCTCGGTCGACACCCGCACGGAGCTGCTGCTGCAGCACGCAATGGCGGCACTGCGCGAAGGCCGCACGTCCTTCGTCATCGCCCACCGCCTGTCGACGATCCGAGACGCGGACCTCATCCTCGTGATGGAGCACGGCGACATCGTCGAGAAGGGCACGCACGAGGAGCTAATCTCGCAGCAGGGCGCGTACTACCGGCTCTACCGTTCGCAGTTCGAGCAGGCGCACGACGACCTGGTCGAGGCGACACCGGCTGAGGAGGGCACTCCGCCGGCTGAGTGAGCGAGAGGGAATACGACCGGGCTGACGTGTCGTTTCCCCTCAGCATGAGTTTGTACGAATCCGCCGTCTTCGGCGCCCTCGATCTGTCCAACCGAGTCGTCATGGCCCCGCTCACCCGCACCCGGGCTGCGGAGGACGGCATCCCGAACGACGTGATGGTGGAGTACTACCGCCAGCGCGCCGGTGTCGGCCTCATCGTCACGGAGGGCACCTGGCCGGTCGTCGCGGGGAAGTCCTACCCGGGACAGCCCGGCATCGAGACCGAGGAGCAGATCGCGGGATGGCGCAAGGTCGCCGATGCGGTGCACGCCGAGGGCGGCACGATCGTCATGCAGCTCATGCACGGCGGACGGGTATCGCACCCGGCGATCTCCGGCGTCGACCTCGTCGTCGGGCCGAGCGCGATCGCCTCGCCGGGGCAGGGACGCACCGTCTCGGGCGAGAAGGTCGACCTCCCCGTACCGCACGCCCTCACCACCGCCGAGGTTGGCGATGTCGTCGAACAGTTCGTGCAGGCGGCGCGGAACGCGATTGCGGCCGGCATGGACGGCGTCGAGGTCCACGGTGCGAACAGCTACCTCGTGCACCAGTTCCTCTCCCCCGAGTCGAACGTGCGCGACGACGTCTACGGCGGATCGCCGGAGAACCGCGCGCGCTTCGGCATCGAGGTGACCCGAGCGGTCGCCGAGGCGGTCGGAGCGGAGCGCACCGGCATCCGTCTCTCACCGCAGCATCAGATCCCGGGTGTTTTCGAGAGCGACGACGCCGACGCGCGGGCGACGTACACGGCCCTGGCAGAGGGGCTGGCCCCGCTGGGCCTGGCGTTCATCGACATCCTGCACGCCGAGCCGAAGACCGAGCTCGTGCAGCACATCCGCCACACGGCGAGTGCTCCGACGATCCTGAACTCGGGCTTCGGCGTCGTCACGACGCGTGAAGAGGCTGAAGAGCTCGTGCTCGAAGGATGGGCGGATGCCGTCGCGGTGGGCCGCCCGGTCATCGCGAACCCGGATCTGCCGACCCGCTGGGAGCAGCGCGCCGAGCTCAACGAGCCCCGCCCGGAACTCTTTTACACCGGCGGAGCAGAGGGCTACACGGACTACCCATCGCTCGCCGAGGTGCGCGCCGAGCGCTGAGCCGACGCCCGCCCCGATCAGTCGCCGGCGACGAAGTCGAACTCCTGGAAGTCACGGACCTCGTGGCTCCAGCGGCTCTCGACGAAGGCGACGTGGTCGGGGTGGGCGCTGTAGGCGTCATAGGCGGCCTGGTCGTCGAAGAGCATCGTGAATTGCCAGCGGAGATCGCTCTTCGGGCTGATCTGACGGTTGATGCGGAACTGCTGGACGCCGGGGATGGCCGTGAGGGACCGTTGCGCGTCCGTCAGGAACGTCTTCTCTTCGGAGGAGTCCTCCGCGTGGTGCAGGGCGAAGACGACGGTGTGCTGGATGGTCATGGTGACCAAGGCTAACCCCGGACGGGGAGAAGAGGCGTTCCGCCATCTGGGCGGATGAGCTCAGCGCTCCGTCAGCACGCCCATCCGGTCGAGCGCCTGCCGCAGCGCGGGCGCGATGTGCTCGGCGTACTCGACGGTCAGGTGTGTCTGGTCGTACTTCGTCGGGATCGACCCGGCGAACGGCGGGCACACGTCGCCGGCGCAGGTGAACGGCAGCGACGACACGGCGTGGTCGCCGGCGGCCTTGGCCGCGTGCTCTGACGCCGCCTCCATCTGACGCCACGTGCTGTCGACCGCACTGTCGCAGGCCTTCGGCGACGACGACGGCGTGTAACAGGCGGCGAGGCTGACGCCCTGCGGCGGCGGCGCGAGGTACAGCATCCGGGAACCGACCTCGTACGAGGCCGCTTCGCGGCGCTGCGCGGCGATGAGGTTCTCAGCCGAGAGGTCGGTGCCGTCGACGGACTGGCCGAGGGTGAACGCGTTCGACATCACGACGAGGTCCGGCTTGTCGGCGAGGATCGCCGCTCGCACCGCGGCCTTGCGTTCCTGGCATCCCGCCATCACCTGGGGGTCGTCGTTCTGGACGAGGACGTCGGTGAAGCGGCATCCGTACATGCCCATGGCCGAGACGCGGATCCCGCCGGCACTGTCGTCCGCGATCCGGCGGAAGGCGGGCGCGTAGGCCATCGCGGTCGAGTCGCCGACGAGCCAGATGTGCACGGGCGCGTCGCCGCTCCCCCACCCGCACGCTGTCGCCGCACCCGGAGAGAAGCAGTCATGCGCGGGGTTCGCGCCCGACGACGCGATCATGACGCGGTCGAGCGAAGGATTCAGGTCGGGCCAGGCGTCGGCGCTCGCTGCCGCCGTCAGCTCGGCCTGCAGGTCGGCCGTCGGATCGCCCGAGACCGGCGGAGCCGACGCCGCCGGGGCCGGTTCGGGGAGGCCGAACCGCGGACCGTGACCGGATGCCGTCGCCCAGAGCGCGCCCGCGAGAGCCACGACGACGAGCCCGGCCGTCGCCAGGAAGACCTGCGCGGCGAACCGCTCGCGCCAAGCTGTCAGGGCGCTCCCCCGCGGCTGGGGCTCCGGTTCGACCACGGCCGCGGAGACGATGGGCGCGGCGAACACAGCCGCCGGCTCGACGCGCACAGGCGCAGGGCGCGAAGAGCCCGGGAAGTACCGCGTCCCCGGCGTCCATCCCGTCGGACGGGTCGTCGCAACCGCGACGACCGGCGCGGGAGCCGGCTCCGGCTCGGCGTCCGGTGCGGAAGCGGGCGCGTCGACCCGCGGCATCCCACCGAGGAACGGCGCGTAGCGCAGCGGCTGCTCGATGATCAGGTACGACGCGAGCCCGAGGACGACGCTCGCGCCGAGGACGATCCAGAGATGCCACTCGGATGCCGGGAGCAGAGCGGCCGCGAAGACCACGACCGGGAAATGCCAGAGGTACAGCGAGTACGACGCGTCACCGACGAAGACGGTGACCGGGTTCGTGAGCGGGAAGAGGTGACGGTGCCGGGGGTCCCCCCCGACACCTCCCGCGATCGCGAGCGCCGTGGCGGCGACGGGCGCCGCAGCCCACGGGGCGGGAAAGCCTCCGCTGGTCGGATCGATGAGCAGCAGCGAGGCGGCGATCCCCGCGACGCCGGTCCACTGCAGCATCCCGCCGAGCGTGCGAGGGATGCGGCGCAGCAGGGGAACGAGCACGGCGACGAGCGCGCCGAGGCCGAGCTCCCACGCGCGGGTCAGGGTGGAGAAGTACGCGACGGTCGCCTGCGCATCGGACTGGACGAGAGCCCAGACGAACGACCCCGCCACGACCGTCGCGGCGAGGACGCCCGCGATGATCCTGACCCGCGTGCGACCGGTGAGGGCGACGACGATGAGGAGGAGCAGCGGCCACACGAGGTAGAACTGCTCCTCGACCGACAGCGACCAGAAGTGCTGCAACGGCGAGACGGCGCCGGTGTCGGCGAAGTAGTCGGTGCCCTGCGCGGCGAAGTTCCAGTTCGAGGCGAAGACGGCCGCCCAGGCGGCATCCCACAGCGTCTGCGTCCCGCGGGCGCGGTTGAAGAGGAACCACCCGGCGACCGCGACGGCGATCAACACCGTCAGCGCCGCCGGCAACAGGCGGCGCGCTCGGCGCGCGTAGAACGAGCCGAGCGAGACCCGCCCGGTGTCGCGCGCTTCGCGCAGCAGCATGCCGGTGATAAGGAATCCCGAGATGACGAAGAAGACGTCGACGCCCATGACGCCGCCCGCGGGCCATCCGGCGGCGTGTGCGCCGATCACCGCGAGGACGGCGAGGGCGCGGAGGCCTTGGATGTCGCGGCGCGGTGGAGCGGGAGTGTGGGTCGGGGAGTCCATGAAGAAAGCCGACGGAGAGTCTATGGGATCGGTCCCACGCGGTCACGACACGACGACGACGTCATCCCCCACTCGCACGGTCCCGCCGTCGCCGATGGGCAGCAGCAGGATGCCGAGAGTCGCCTCGCTCTGACCGAACTCGGTGGTCAGCACGCGCAGCAGGCGCGCATCGCGCTCGCCCGTGTCCGGATTGGCGGTGATCGCGGCGCAGCGACCGATCGGCCGCTGAACCTCGAACTCGACGGTGCCGATGCGCACACGACCCGACCAGTCGAGTTCCTCCCACGGCGCGGTGCCGGAGACGACGATGTTGGAGCGGAAGCGGCGATCGTCGACGGGGGCGGGCACAGCGGCATCCACCTGCGCCACCGTCGCCTCGCCGTGCAGGGAGATGTAGCCGCGTGCCCGGTCCTGGAACCGCGGTGCGACGCCGTCGCCGATGAGGCGGAGCGGCAGGACGCCGGGTCGGTCGAGCAGCCTCGCGTCGGAGGACCGCTCGACGAACGCGGTGACGGCGTCCTCGAGCACGCGGCGGCCCGGGTCATCAAGACCCGCCTCGACCAGCAGGCTGCCGTTCTCGCTGATACGGACGACACCGTCCTCGAGTTCGACGTGCAGGCGGGCGATGGAGGGGAAGTCCATGAGCGCGAGACCGCGATTCTTGGGCCAGTAGTCGAGGCCGTCGTCGTCCTCGGGCGTCGTCGCGTCGGCGAAGCGGAACGCGAGGACGCGGTCTCCGGCGATGCGGCCGTCGGCCTGCACGACGAGTTCGGCGCGCGGCTCGGGCGTGAACCCCTTGATCGGGTAGCGGTAGAGCGATGAGACGACGGCCATGTCACGCCTGCCGGTAGTGCCGGACGCGCTCGTCGCGCTCGACGAGATACTCATCGTCCTCGGGGTAGAAGACCGCCCGCTCGATGTCGTCGCCGGCGAATGCGGTGATCGCGTCGAGGCTCTCCCACCGCGACACGGTCGTGATCTCGGTGCGTCCGCCGCCGAGGTCGCGCGTGAGCAGCCACGCGTCGAGATTTCCGGGCGTCGCGCGGTAGGCGCTCATCCCGGTGCGTTCCACGTAGTCGGCGTAGGCGTCCCGGTCCTCGGCGCGGACCACGCCGCTCCACATGCGGACGACCGGCGGGCTCTGCGGGGTGAAAGACGTCACCCGCCCACCCTGGCAGAGGGTGGACGGGTGACGCGAGGGATGCCGGGGCTCAGCTGCCGAGCTTCGAGAGCTCCGCGAACTCCTCGTCGGTGAGTTCGATGACGGCGCCCTGGAGGTTGTCCTCGAGGTGGGCGACGCTCGACGTGCCGGGGATCGGGAGCATGACCGGCGAGCGCTTCAGCAGCCAGGCAAGAGCCACCTGGGCGGGCGTCGCGTTCTTGCGCTCGGCAATGTCGGTCAGCGGCGAGTCCGCTCCGGTGAGGCCGCCGGTGGCGAGCGGGAACCACGGGATGAATCCGATGCCCTGCTCCTCGGACCAGTCGAGGAGCGCCTCGGCGTCGCGGTGCTGCAGGTTGTAGAGGTTCTGGACGGTGACGATCTCGGCGATCTCCTGCGCGGCCTTGACCTCGTCGACCGCGACCTCGGAGAGGCCGATGTACCGGATCTTCCCCTCGTCCTGCAGCGCCTTCAGCTCGCCGACCTGGTCCTCGAGCGGAACCTTCGGGTCGATGCGGTGCAGCTGGAACAGATCGATGCGCTCGAGACCGAGGCGCCGGAGGCTCATCTCCGCACCCTGACGCAGGAACTCGGGGCGTCCGAGCGGGGGCCACACGTTCGGGCCGGTGCGCGTGAGGCCGGACTTGGTCGCGATGACGATGTCGTCGGCGTAGGGGTGCAGGGCCTCTTTGAGGAGCTCCTCTGCGACGTAGGGGCCGTAGGACTCGGCGGTGTCGAAGAAGTTCACGCCGAGCTCGACGCTGCGACGGAGGACGCGGATGGCCTCATCGCGATCCTTCGGCGGACCCCAGACGCCGGGGCCGGTGAGCTGCATGGTGCCGTAGCCGAGCCGGTTGACCTCGAGGTCTCCGCCGATGCGGAACGTGCCGGACGACTGCGCAGGCTTCGTGTTGTTCGTCATGGGGTGTTCCAGCGCACGAGCGCGCCGGAACATTCCCGTTCGTCAGCTTTTCGCGCCGGTGAGGGCGAGCGCACCGCCGAGCCCGATCATGAGGAATCCCCCCGCGCCCGACAGGGTGGACAGTCGCCGCGGTGACCGCCCGAACCAGGTGCGGGCGGTCCCGGCGGCGACGGCCCAGGTGCTGTCGCAGACGACGGCGAGCACCTGGAAGATGAGGCCGAGCAGGAGCAGTTGCGCCCAGATCGGGCCCGCGTCGCGCACGACGAACTGCGGCAGGACGGCGACGAAGAACGCGATGGTCTTCGGGTTGGTGAGGCCGACGATGAAGCCCTGGCGCAGGAGGGTGACGACGGATGCCGATGCTCGCCCGTCCCGCTCGGCTCGGTGCTTCCGGTGCCGGATCGCCTGGACGCCGAGGTAGACGAGGTAGATCGCGCCGATGATCTTGATCGCCGTGAACGCGACGACCGACGAGGCGACGACCGCCCCGACGCCGAAGGCGACGAGAAGGATCGCGGGGATGTTCCCGAGCGAGTTCCCGAGGACGCTGAGCACTCCCGCGCGGCGGCCGAGCGCGATGGAACGGCCGATGACGAACAGGACCCCGGGACCCGGGATCACGATGATTACGATCGACGCCAAGGCGAAGGCGAGGAGGTTCTCGATCGGGATCATGAGGGAACGTTATCGCGCCCCGGCATCCGTCCCCGACCCTGCGCCTAGGCGCCGATCGGGCGAAGCCCCGCGGGCGATTCGATGAGCATCTCCAGGTCGCCGAGCGCGGGCCAGTCGCCGAGCTCTCCGAGGTCGCCGCCGGACTCGTACCAGGCGTCGCGCTGCTCGGACGTCCAGTCGGCGCCTTCGTCGACGAAGACACTCGTGAGCACACCGTCCGTCACCATGAGCCGCACGTCGAAGGTGACATCGCCCAGGGCGCGGAACCGACCGACGACCGGGAACGTCGCGTGCGCCGGAACGGCCCGCGGCAGGTCGTCGGCGACGAGGAGCTGCGCGTCCGGCCAGAACCCGCCGTCGCTGTCGTCGAAGACGAGACGCTCCGCATGCGCGAGCTGGGCGCGGAGCTCCGGCGCACCGAACAGGTCGGTGGCGGCGAGCAGGTGCGCAGCGAGAGCCCGGACGTCCTCCGGCAGGTCGACGGCGATCTCCTGCGCCTCGGGGGTGTCCTCCGGAGTGTCGAGGGTGCGGCTCGCCCACCACGAGCCGAAGGCGAGGATGGCCCCTCCTGCTGCCAGCCAACGGCGCGGATGCCGGGCGCCGGTGCGCGCGATCGCGCCTTGCACGCGGGCATCCACCGCTTCGCCTGCATCGGCGAAGCCGAGGGCCGCACCGGCGGTGCCCGCGACGAGGGCCGCCCGCCCGACCGGCGGGACGGCGCCGCTCGGATCGCTGCTGCGGAGACCGACGCCGACGGTCCAGGCGGCGAGCCCCGCGTTGGCCAGGCGGTAGACGAGGCGCTGCCCGACGGTGAGACGGCGGGGGTCGATGAGGGTGAGGGCGCCGACGACGCACGACGACACGACGCCGTGGGTGATGGAGGTGGAATCGTTCAGGGCACGAAGAGCGGAGCGGATCGGCATACTCCGAGGGTAACGATCGCCGACTCCGCGCCGCGGCCCGCGAGATCTGCGACCATCGAGGTATGCACTCCATCACGACGGCGCAGCTCGCCGAGGCCTCCCCCGCGAACATCATCGACGTGCGCGAACCCGACGAATTCGCCGCCGGTCACGTGCCCGGTGCGCGCAACATCCCCCTCGCCACGGTCCCCGATCACGTGGACGAGCTGCGCGAACTCGACGACCTGCACCTCATCTGCCAGGCCGGCGGACGCAGCGCCCGTGCGGCCGCGTTCCTCGAGCACCACGGTCTCGAGACGACGAACGTCGAGGGGGGCACGGGTTCGTGGATCGCGGAGGGCCGCGACGTCGAGAAGTGATTGAGGCTGACGTCGTCAGCCGCCGCGCTGCATGAGGCGCTCGGGCGTCGGGTACAGCTCGAACCCGAACTGCTCGTAGAGTCCGTGCGCGTCGGCGGTGACGAGCAGCGTGCGCTTCAGCCCCATGGGCTCGAGCGTGTCGACGACGGCACCGACGAGCGCCTTGCCGACGGCCTTGCCGCGCACTCCCGGATCGACGTACACGTCGCACAGCCAGGCGAACGTCGCAGAGTCGGTGACGACGCGCGCGTAGCCGAGGGGCGTGCCGTCGTCGTCGAGGGCGCAGAAGTTGATCGAGTTCTGCGCGGCGCGCTCGACGGTCTCGCGACTGCGTCCGAGTGCCCAATAGGCGCCCTCGGAGAGCCACCGGTGGACGACGCCGAGGTTGATCTCGGCGAGGTCGGTCGTGACCCTCATGCGCGTGATCCGTTCGTCGGCCAGGCGACGGATGCCGCGGGCCAGGGCGTCGTCCGGAGTTCGGCTAGTGCGTCGCGCTGACTCTGCACGGCCTGCAGTGAATCGGTGCGGAACGCGGTGGCGATGAGGACCTCGCGCCAGTACTCGTCCCAGCTGCGGTAGGTGGTGAACGCCTTCTCGGCGAGCGGCTCGAGCAGTGACCAGGTCTCGTCGGCGGTGAGGTAGCCGGCGACGTAGGCGTAGCGGATGCCGCCGATGCCGCGCTCGATGTCGGCGGCGAGAAGCAACCGCGCGGGGTGCTCCTCGGTGCCGCGGGCGAGGTCCTGGATGTCGAAGACGGGCAGCTCGGTGAGGGCGGCGACGCGCGACATCATGTGCTCGGCGCTGTCGCTGTGCACGACCTCGGCGAAGCGCTGCGAGTTGAGCCCCATGACGAGGGTGTCGGCGACGAGGAGCTCGGCATCGGCCTTCGTGACGATCTTGAACTGCTCATCGAGCGCGCCACGCAACTGCTTGAGCGGTGCGACGGGCAGCGAGAACCACGGCGAGCCCTTCTCGCCGTCCTGGTGCTTCGCGCGCAGCTCCTGCGGGAGCTCGGCGAACGTCGGCGTGAAGGCGAGCGAGCCGTTCCAGCCGCGGACGGCGAAGTCGCTCGCGGCATCGAGCGCGAGGATCTGCTGCTGCCGCGGGGTGAGTGCCTGCCGACCGGATGCCGCGATGTAGGCGAGCTGTGCACGGCGGGGAGCACCGGCATCCCGTTTCGCGAGGATGATCGAGGCGATCATCAGGCCGACCGCCATGCCGACGGCGAACATGAAGAAGCTGACGATGATCTCGTCGACCTCCCACACGAACGACAGGATGAACGCCGCGATGCCGAACGGGGCGGCGATCAGGGTGACGGGCAGCGCGCGCCGGCGCATCTCGGCGGGATCGGCCTTGCGCTTGGCTTCGAGGGCCTGCGCGTAGCGGCGACGGGACCGGACGGGGTACTCGACGTCACCGGGATGGTTCTGGAGCGCGTTCACGTCAGGGGCCACCGGACCATCCTGGCACCGCTGCGGACGCGATCGCGTCAGGGGGCGTCGGCGACGACCTCGGCCGTGAACCCCGCGGAGTTCTCGAGCCATCCGGCGTAGTGATCCGGTCCGCCGGCGCGCGGGTACCGCTTCTGGTACAGCGGGCGCCAGCCGTAGTCGGGGGCAGCGGCCATGATCGCGTCGACGGCGGCGCGAGATCCGCCGGAGAAGGCGAGGCGGTTCACCCCGGGAGCGCGCCGGTCGTGCACGGTGGTCGACAGGTTCGGTGAGGTCGTGAGGGTCAGATAGGCGCCGCCCGCTGCCCACGACTCCCCTCGGGCCACACGCTCTCGCGGACGAAGCCGAGTCGTCGCACCCTCCGTTGCGAGTAGGGCCTCCGCCATCGTTTCGAGGTAGCGTGAGCACCACCCGATGAGAGGGGAAAGATGACCGAGACGCCGATGAGTCAGCCCGCCGCTGCGCGACCGTCGAACCGACTCGCGGTCGCGACCCTGGTCGTCGGGATCGTCGCGTTCCTCACCGGGCTCGTCCCGTGGCTCGGTCTGCTCCTCGGTCTGACGGCGTTCGGGCTCGGGATCTACGCCCTCACGCGCGGCCAGTCGAAGGTGATGGCGTTGGTGGGCGGTTCGCTCGGATCGATCGCCGCGGTCACCGGCTTGATCTCGACGAGCGCCCTCATGATGTGGCTGCTCAGCGGTAACGCCTGACGCACTTCTGCCCGCGGCATCCGTCCCGCTACGGTGACCGCATGAGCGATACGGCAGCAGGATGGTACGACGACGGTTCCGGCACGATGCGGTGGTGGGACGGGACCGCCTGGACCGAGCGGACGCAGCCGCCTCCTCCCCCGCAACCCGGGATCGGCGGCTTCATCGCGCAGGCGCAGGCCGACGCGGTGTCCGGCGCGCAGCCGCGGCCGGCGCAGGCGGGCATGAGCTACGTCGTGCTGCAGGTGGTGCTGAAGGAGAAGTTCTTCGGCAGCGGCTCGGGGAACCTCACGGAGCTCGAGCGGGCGATCAATGCGCAGGCGGCCCTCGGATACCGACTGCATACGATCACGACCGCATCATCGGGCAGCACGGGTTTCGGCGGCGGCGACCGGATCCAGGCGACGCTCGTCTTCGAGAAGCTCGTCTGACCGAGGCTGCCGTCAGTCCTCCGCGAGCGGGGCGCCGTGGAATCGGCGCTCGAGCACGGCGCCGGACTCGCTTCCCGCGAGGTACATGCGCAGCGCCGTCGCGAGGCCCGCGAGGTCGGCGGGGTCGAGCAGCAGACGCGCACCCTCGTCGATGACCCGGTCGATCTCGCGCAGGTGCGGGACGATCTGACGTCCGGCGTCGGTGAGCTTCAGCTCGAGGGCCCGCCGATCCTTCTCGTGGGGCGAGCGCTCGACGTAGCCCCGCTTGACGAGGGTGTCGACGATCCTGCTCGGGCTTCCTGTCTCGCAGACGATGAGCTCGCCGAGCTCCTTGAGCGACACCGGACCGTACTGGTCGAGCACCAGGATGATCTCGAACTGCGACGAGGTGAGGCCGAGCGGCGCCAGCTGGCGGCCGAGAGCGCGGTTGCCTTCTCGTTGAGCGGCGAGCACGAGGTAGCGCAGCTCGAAGGGAGCGAGGGTCGCAGGGTCTGCCTCGGAAGGCGTCAGCGCCGTGTCGGTCATGCTTCGTCCAGCCGTTCGGGTCGATCGCGGGTGTCGCTCTGCACCCAGTGTGCCAGGTGAGGAACGCCGGCCGGCGTCCGGGGGGAGGAGGTCCACCGGCCGGCATCCCCGCTCAGGTGAGCGCTGGTTCCCGCACGGGTGCTTCCCTGCCCGCGTCGGGATCCACCGCGGGCTCCGGCTCGGCGCGTCGCCCGAACGCCCGCGGACCGATGGCCCGGAGGATGCTCGGCATGACCAGCATCCGGATGACGACCGCATCGAGCGCGACGGCGATCGCCAGTCCGATCCCGATCTCGCGGACGATGCTGATCTGCGCCGTCATGAACGAGAGGAAGACGGCGATCATGATGACGGCGGCGCTGTTGATCATCCCCCGGGTCCGCGCCGCGCCCTGGAGGACCGCCTGCTCGTAGCCCAGCCCGTCCCGGTAGAGCTCCCTCATGCGGGACATGATGATCACCATGTAGTCCATGCTCAGACCGAACATCACGGCGAACAGCAGGATGGGCGTCACGGAGTTGAGGGGGACGTCGCTGATCGCTCCCTGGACGAGGGTCAGCAACCCGACGCTCGCCCCGACGACGAGCAGGTTGAAGACGAGGGCCAACAGCGGGAGCAGGATCGATCGCCAGGCGAGCGCGAGCATGATGAAGGTCAGCGTGAGCACGATGGCGGCGATGGCGGGGATGCTGCCGATGATCGTCTCGTCGAAGTCGACGCCCTGCGCGGTGGCACCGGTCACGGCGACGTCCACTCCCCCGTCGATGCGGCCTGTGAGGTCGGCGCGGATGCTCTTCACGAGGTCGTGGGTGCCGACGGTGTCCGGACCCTCCGACGTGGTGACGAGAAGTCGCGTGGCGATGGCGCCGCCGGTCGAGCTCCAGAGGCGCTCGACCTCGGCCGGGACGGTGCCGTCACCCAGCGCCTGGGCGAGCGGGCTTCCAGACGGGGCGAACTGCGTCACGTCGAGCACCCCGTCGACACCGGAATGGTCGACGAGCCAGTCCCGTGCCTCTCCGGTCTCGGCGAGCGCGGTGGCGGCCGTGGTCCCCTCGGGGAAGGTGAGGATGACGTCCACCGGGAAGAGGCCTTCCTGCCCGATGTCGGTCTCGAGCAGTTCGAGGCCGGCGCGTGCCGGGTCGCCCGCGGGAAGCACCGTCGCGCTGGCGACCGGCGATTGGAGCGAGAGCCCCGCGATCGGCAGGGCGGCGATGATCATGACGGCGGCGCCGGCGAGACCGACCAGCCCGGGGCGGCGGATGCGAGCCGAGCCCGCCACGGAGACCGGTCTCTTCCGCCGCGATGAGAAGGGCAGCCGGCCGGCGTCGATCCGTGCGCCGAGCAGGGCGAGACCTGCGGGCAGAACGAGCATGGTCACGGCGAGCGCGACGAGCGCGACGACGATGCCGCCGAGGGCGATGCTGGTGAGCGCCATGACCTGCGGTACGAAGAGCGCCGACAGGGCGGGGGCGACCGCGAACCCGCTGAAGAGTACGGAGTGGCCCGCGGTCGCCATCGTCACGTGGATCGCTTCGGTCGTTGATCTTCCGGCCGCGAGCTCCTCGCGAAAGCGTTTGATGATGAACAGCGAGTAGTCGACGGCGACGGCCAACCCGATCATCGAGACGATGTTCGTGTAGAGGTTGGAGATCTCGGTGACCCCGGTCGCGAGGGTGCCGATGCCCATCGAGATCATCAGAGCCGATCCGGCGACAAGCAGGGGCAGGATGGTCGCGACGACGGATCCGAACACGAGAAGCAGGACGACGATGAGGATCGGGAAGCCGATCAGTTCGGCGCGAATCGCATCCGCCTTCGAGTGCGCGTTGAGCTGGTAGTCGAGGGCAGGCTGGCCGGTCACGTAGGCGTCGGCGGCGATGCCCTGTTCGTCGAGGGATGCCTGGAGTTCGGGCACGAGGTTCTGCACCGTCGTGCTGTCCGCTGTGAACCCCGCCACGACGGCGACCGTTCGCCCGTCGTCGGAGGCCAGGTCCGCCTGCTCCGACGGCAGGGTGACCCGGTCGGCCCCGGCCTCACGGGCGAGGTCGGCCGCCTCATCGATCGCGGCTTCGGTGACGGGGTCGGCCGCGGAGAGGACGATCACGAGCTGGTTGGGGGCTTCATCGAACTTCTCCTCGAGGACGGCCTGCGCCTGCAGGGCGTCGGCTCGTGGATTGGTGAACCCCCCGCCGCTCAGCGCACCGTCCAGCCGAAGGGCGAGCAGCGCGCCGGCGATGAAGAGCGTCGCCCACACGGCGAGGACGACACGGGGGTGTCGGATGGATACGGCGGTCAATCGATGCATGGCTTCCCCCAGTTAGGTGTTACGTCATACGTGTTGTAACATGTATACACGACATTGCCCGGTCGTGAACATCGGTGACTTCTGACGCCTCATTCATTGACGGGGCACACGTGTATCCCTAGCGTCACGTGTTGTGACATTCATGCGACGACAACCGTCGCCGACATCGGTCACGAACGCCGTCTGGGCGGCAGAACTGGGGGCAGTCATGACTATGGAAATCGATGCGATCGTCGGGTCGACGCTGTTGGATGCGGCGGTCGACGCTATCGAAGCGATCCGACGGGGGGAGATGGTCGTCATCGTCGATGACGAGGATCGCGAGAACGAGGGCGACCTGGTCGTCGCGGCGGATCACGCCACGCCACAGGTGATCAACTTCATGATCACGCACGGGCGCGGGCTGGTCTGCCTGTCGCTCACCCGCGAGCGGGCTCTGCAACTGGAGTTGCCGCCGATGGTGACCTTCAACGAAGACCACATGGGGACGGCGTTCACCGTCTCGATCGACGCCACGCGTGCGCTCGGCGTCACCACGGGGATCTCCGCCGCCGAGCGCGCCAGGACCATCCAGGTCGCCATGACGGGTGCCGCGGGCGACCTGCAGCGCCCCGGTCACGTCTTCCCGCTGATCGCCCGCGACGGCGGTGTCATCGAGCGGACCGGCCACACCGAGGCATCCGTCGACATCGCGCGCGCCGCCGGCTGCACGCCCTCCGGGGTGATCGTGGAGATCATCGGCGACGACGGCGAGATGCTCCGTCGCGACTCGCTGCGCCGCTTCGCCGACGAGCACGGGCTGCTGATGACGAGCATCGAACTCCTGCGTGAACACTTCCTCGCGGGAGCGCGTTGACGTGCGCGGGGAGGTCACCGTCCGCCGGCTGACCGGCGCGATCGTCCGGCGGCGCCTTCGACGCCATCTCGTCACCATCGACGGCCTGCAGCATCTGCCGACGTCGGGGCCGTTCGTGCTGGCCCCCAACCCCCGCAGCTACTTCGACCACTTCGTGATGGAACTGCTCGTGAATGCGACCGTCGGTCGCCCCGTCTGGTTCCTGACGAAGAAGGAGAGCTTCGACGCCTACGTCTCACGGCTCTGGACGCGGGCGTGGTACGGCATCCCGGTCGATCGAGATCGCCCGAGCCCGGAGACGCTGAGAGCCGTGCAGCGGGTGTTCGCGGCAGGCGAGGTGCTCTGCGTCTACCCCGAAGGCACCCGGAACGCGACCGACGAGATGCTGCCGTTCCAGGCGGGGGCGTTCCGCTTCGCCCTGTCGGAGGGGACGCCGGTCATCCCCGTCGCGATGGTCGGCACCGAGACGGTCCTCCCCAAGGGCAGCCGGCGGTTTCGGGATGACGGGCGCGTGCACCTCGTCATCGGCGAACCGATCCTGCCCGATCTGACCGCGGGCAAGCAGCGGGCAGCGAGCGAACTGGCCCTCTCGACCCGGGCGGCCATCGTCGCCCAGCTCGAGGCCGCCGCGAAGAATGCCCGGGATGCCGAGAGTCCCGAACTCGTGGTCGGTGCCGCGAACGCCCTCGATGAACTCATCACGGCGGCGCTGAGCGCGGACGGGCGACTGGCGGCATCCGACCGCCGGAGGCTCGGGTTCGTGGTGTCGCTCCTGCAGCGGATGGAACGGCACCCGGTGCACCTCGAGACGCAGCGGATCAGGCTGCGAGGCTTAGCGATCTCGAACCTGCCGGGTCCGCTGCGGGTCCTGCCCGCGGTGCGGATGCGGTCGCGACTGGATCGCGTGCTCGCGCGGGATCCGGAGCATGCCGTCGCGAACTACCTGCTGGGGAGGTGGTGCCTCGCGATGCCGTCCGCTCTCGGTGGCGGGCGGGCACGGGCGGAGGCCGCCTTCGTCGTCAGCGCGAGGAATGCGGACCGCGGTGACACGCGGGCGCTGGCGGGTCTGGCCGAGCTGTACCTAGCCGAGGGGCGCATCGACGAAGCGCGGGCGAACCTCGAGCTGATCGCGCGCGCACCGGTACGCGCGGGGAGCCGCGGTGAGGCGCGCGTCGACCGAGCGCGTCGGCAGCTCGAGGCGCTCGAGCCGACGGCGGAGGTGGGGGCATGATCGGGACGCTCCGCGCGGGACCGCTGACCGTCATCGAGGATCTCGCGATCGTGTTCGACGACGACTCGCGCATCCGCTGGTCGCGCGGACAGGGCGATCGGTGGCTCCTCGCGGAGAGCTGGCCGAACACGGAGGAACGCGCTGCCGTCGATCAGCACCTGGGGGGTGGCGGCTGCGTGCTCGTGCTCACCGATGCGCAGCCGATCACGACGTACGCGCTGGGCGACGAAGTCCCGGCGGCGGACGGCACGGTCGCCGAGGGGGAGATCGTCGAGCTGTCACTCCCCCACTTCGACTGGCTGCCCGATGTCATCCGCGCGCGCGGCGAGGCGTTTCTGCGCACGCAGCGGGAGCGCTTCGCCGCACTTCCCGCCCTCCTCCGCCCGCCGGTGGTGCTCGAGGGCGACGAGCCGTTCTCGGCGGGGAAGGTGAGTTTCGCGCTCCTCTCGGCCGGGGTCACGCGCGCCCGGTTGGAACGCGAGCTCACGGAGTACCTCGCCTACCTCCGCAGCACCGACGACATCACCTGGAGGACCGCATGATGTACAGCTCGACCCTCACGATCGATGCCCCGCCGGGTTCGCTCGCCGGCATCCTCACCGACCTCGGCGCCCTCGCCGAGTGGAACCCGGCGCTCGGTCGCGTAACCGAAACCGGTCGGGCGCAGCCCGGGCGCCGGTATCGCAGCCGGATCCGCGGCGTGGTGCCCGCGACCATCCGGTACGAGACGATCAGTGACGCGCTGATCACGTATCGGATGCAGGGTCCGGGTGTCTCGGAACACGGCGTCTGGGCGCTGGATCCCCTGCCGGACGGGCGCACGCGTGTGCGGCACGAGTTCGTGCACACGGGGCTCGTCCTCCGGCTGATGTCGAAGGCATTCGAGCCGGTCGCGGGGTGGCGGCTCGGACGTCTGAGAGAAGAGGTGCGGAGCCGGCTCGCGGGCCGGAGCTGAGGCACCCGTCGCGGCGGAGCGCCTTGGTACGGTGAGCTCATGGGGGATACCGCACTTCTCATGACCATCATCACCATCGCTGCATCCGCGCTCGGGCTGATCATCACCTTGCTTCTGCTGTACCTGGTGATCCGTCAAGCGATCTTCCACGGCATGCGCGCGCACACCCGTTGGATCGACGAGGGCCGACCATAGACAGGTCGGACTCCGCAAAGCTCGATGCGCCCGCAGCTCGTCCGCCCGAAAGCGGGCTCCGTCATGCGCCGACGTCTGCCGAGACCCTCCCGGCGCTGACCGGAACCGAGCGGCACCTCACGCTGAGATTCGCGGGAACCTGTCGTCGCTGTGGGCTGCACCTCGAGGCAGGATCGCGAGCCGTCCACGACCGCGCGACGCGCACGGTTCGGTGTCTCGCATGCTCCGGACCCGCCGCCTCGGAACAGACGCCCGCGCCGGAGTCCGAGGTGGCCTCGCTCGCGAGCCGCCCTCCGGCGGCATCCGTCATCGCTCAGGTGTTGCGCGCACAGTCGACCGCTCCACGGCGCTCTCGCGTCGATCGATTGTTCGGTCGCTCTCCGCTCGCACCCGACGCAGACTCGTGGTTCCGCGGTGCGCTCGGCGAACTGGCGGTCGCACAGCGCCTGGCCGGGCTCGGACCGGAGTGGCGCGTCATCCACGCGGTGCCCGTCGGGACGCGCGGGGCCGACATCGATCACCTCGTCATCGGTCCGACCGGCGTCTTCACGGTCAACACGAAGCACCACGCAGGCCGATCGGTATGGGTCGGGGAACGGCGCGTGATGGTCGACGGCCAGCGGAAGGACCATCTGAGGAACGCGGCGCACGAAGCGGCGCGCGCGAGTCGTCGACTCTCGGCGGCGACCGGAGTCGCTGTCGACGTCGCTCCGCTCGTCGTCATCGTCGGCGCGTCGCGGCTCACCGCGAACGCGCGCTCAGCGCAGGTCGTCGTCCTCAGCTCGGGAAGCGTCGCCGGGTGGCTGCGATCGCGCCCGTGGTTCCTCCCGCCGGAGTCTGTCGACAGCATCGCGGCAGCCGCGAGCGACCTGGCGACGTGGAACGCGGCTCCCGCACCAGAACCCGACCTCGCTGCGTTCGCCGACCTGCGCGAGCAGATCGGGCGTGCTCGTTTCCGTCGTCGAGTCTGGACGGGTGGGCTGCTCGTGGGACTCGTCGGCGTGACGATGACCGCACCGTTGTGGGTGGGGACGGTTCTGGCCGGAACGGTCATCAGATAGTACGGATGCCGCGCCGTGGCCATGGCGACGGGTCGACCAGTACACGTTCGCGGGTGCGTGCCCGAGCTTCCGCCGCGTCAGGTACCGCTGTGGATGAGCCTGACCTCGACACCGCCGTCGCCGCGGATGGTGGGGTTCGTGGCCGCGATCGCGAGCGCCGCATCCTCGTCGTCCGCTTCGATCACGTACACACCCGCGACGACCTGCGCGGCGTCGACGAACGGCCCCTTGGTCACCCCGCCAACGCGGACGGACCGTGCGAGCTCGCGCGGCGTGAACGCGAAGGCGGCACGCAGCGTTCCTGATCTCGCGAGCTCGTCGCCGTGCGCGTTGGGCTCGGCGAGCTGCTCCTCCGATGCGTCGAGCGCGTGTGCGGAGTCATCGGTGTAGATCAGGACGGCGTACTGCGGCATGGCGGCATCCTCTCTATCCTCGGCTCAGCCGGGTAGTCGTCATCCGAATGATGAGAGTTCGCTAATGTACTGAACGGCCTTTTCTCCACCCGAAGGATTTTGCTCTCGTGTCACCCCGACGAATTCGCGTAGCCGGCGTGCGCGGAGATTTCCTCACGCCGCGTGGGTGGCCGACGCCCACTGATGACTGGATTCGCGAGAACGCCTTCTGGCAGCCGCCGGTCGGGTGGACGCCGCTCCCCGGGCTGAAGCCCGCCCCGGCCGGGTGGCAGTTCTGGACGACGAACCCGACGTGGGACGCCGCCGCGACCGCGTGGTACGCACCGATCCGAGGCTGGTACCGCGCGTTCATGATCGCGTCGAGCGCATGCTGGCCGGCCTTCATCGCCGCGGCGGTCTTCCACATCGATGCACTCCGGCTCGCGGCGTTCGTCTTCTTCCTCATCGGTTTCCTCTGCCTCGCCGCGTACGAGGTACGCAAGCGTCGCATGACCGCGGAGATGTTCCTCCGTGTCACGACCGGCGCCACGCGCAGGCGGGACGAAAGACTGGTGCGCGAGTATCAGTCCTATCTGAGGGATGCCGCATGACGCTCGACGAGGCACGCGAGGCGCTCGGTGTGGCGCGAGGTGCGAGTGTCAGGGAGGTCCGCGATGCGTTTCGTCGGCGCGCACGCGACCTGCATCCCGACCGCCACCCGATGGCGTCCGACGCGGAACGGCGTCGCATGAGCCTGGCGTTCGACCGGGCACGGCAGGCACGCGACATCCTGGTGAGGTTCGTGAGCACGCCGTCTGGGGCCGCGGCATCCGGCCCGACGGCCTCGTCGAGCAGCGACCGATCGTCGACGACGACGGCTCCGCCCCGCCGGGAACGCGCCCGTCCGCGCACGAGCGACTCCTCCCGCAGGACGGAGGCTCCTCGCGTCACCGTGCGCTTCGACGAGTTCGTCCGCGCAGCGGATGCCGCAGGCTTTGGTCCCGGGTCACGCACGCGCCGGTGGATCGATTGGCCGCGGGCGGTCGCGTGGTCGACGGTAGGCGTCGCCGCCGGGGCGATCGTCGGCGCCGGCTACGTCGCGACGGCCTTGGTGTGATCGAGACCGCCTCTCAGGCGAGCTTCACCATCTCGACGCTGCGGTCCCACAGCTCGCGTGCGAGTTGCTCGTCGGTGGCGAGCTTGTGCGTCTTCGTGACGCGGTCGTTCTCGTAGTACGCGCCGGGCAGCCAGTCGGTGCCGGGCTTCCCGTCGGCGAGGAACACGAGACGCTTGCCCCCCTCATCGGTCGTCGTCAGCAGTCGCTTGGCGAGGGGGTTGTGGTACATGAACCGGAACGGTCCGGTCAGGTTGCCCGCGAAGCCGGTCGCGACGACGCCCGGGTGGAACGCGCCCGCCGAGATGCCCTCGCTCCCCCACCGGCGCTGCAGTTCGCGGGTGAAGAGGATGTTCGCGAGCTTGGCGTTGCCGTAGGCGACGCGTCCGGAGTAGCGGCGCGCGCCATTGAGGTCGTTGATGTCGAACCGCGAGAAGATCCGGGCCGCCGCGCTCGCGGTTTGGATGATGGATGCCTCGCTCTCGACCAGCCGCTCCCGCAGCAGGTTCGTCAGCAGGAACGGACCGAGGTGGTTCACCTGGAACGTCTGCTCGAACCCGTCGGTCGTGAGCTTGCGGGGGCCGAAGATGCCGCCGGCGTTGTTCGCGAGCACGTCGATGCGCGGGTAGGCGGCGAGCAGTTCGTCCGCGAGCCGGCGCACCTGCGCCAGGTCGGAGAAGTCGGCGAGGTGGTACGGCATGTTGAGGCCCTCGGCGACAGCGCGGGTCTTTTCGGGCGATCGGCCGACGAGGACGACCCGGTGGCCGCGGGCGACGAGTTGACGGGATGCCGCGGCTCCGATCCCGTCGCTGGCGCCGGTGATGACGATGGTTCGCATGAGGCGAGTGTCACACCCTTCGCTATGTCGGTGTCGGCTCTTGACGGTGGGCGCGTGGTGTGGCCGGAGCCGAGCCCGACTCAGAACGGCGGCGGATCAGCGGCGGGCCAGGTCCGCTCGGCAGGGGTGAACGCGACGGCCGGTGTCGGTGCGTCTTCGCGATACGTTCTGCCGAGGGGTGAGGTCCATTCAAGGACGCCACCCCCGAGTTGTCGCACCCTCCAGGCGGTGAACTGCTTCATCGAGTGATGCCTCTGGCACAGATGCGCCAGGTTGCCGACCTCGGTCGCGCCGCCGAGCGCGTGATCGTGGGTGTGGTCGACCTCGCAACGGATGGCGGCGAGGCGGCATCCGGGGAATCGGCAGTGCTGATCACGCGCCTGAAGGTGCCGTCGCAGGGGGTTCGGCACGCGGTACGTGTCGACGGCGAGCACGGTGTCGGTGATCGGATCGGTGACGAGGCGTTCCCACGACGGCGTGTCACCGGCGAGGCGCCGGGCGGTGGCGGCGTCGATCGGCGTGCGTCCGACGAGATCGCACGGCACGTCGGCGCCGGCGAGGGAAAGTGCGGGGACCACGACCTGCACGCGCGCGCGGATCGCACCGAGGGGGCCGGCGGTCGTGTCTCGCGTGTCGTCGAGCGCGGGTGTGCCGGCGAGCAGCAGGTCGGCGAAGACGTCGGCGCGCACCTGGTCGGCGGTGCGCGCGTCGGTGTCGACGATCTCGCTGGAGCGCTCGCCGCGCGTGTCGATGATCGCGCGCGCTTGGCGGGTGAGCCGGTCGTGGATGCCCTCGGCGATGACGGTGGGCAGCGTTGCGACGAGGTCGCTCATGCCGTCGCGGCCGGGAATGAGGCGCACGGCGCGGTGGGTGGCGGCATCCTGATGCCGTTCGGTGAACGACCGCGGGTGCATCTGCAGCGCGAGGATCTCGATCTCGGCACGCACCCGGTTGGGGGTGTCGCGTCGGCAGCGCTGGATCGCGACGGCCTCGAAGGCGAGGCGGATGTCGGCGGGCAGGTCGGCGCCGGCCTCGACGATCACGTCGACGTGACCGCGGGTGATGATGCCCGCCTCCCACGCCTTGAGCGACGCCGGATAGTCCTCGACGATCGTGCGCGCCCGGGTGATGCGACGTTGCACGGTGCGGTCGGTGAGGCGGAGCACCCCGCCGAGTTCGGCGGCGATGGCCCGGAGCGCCATGTCGTGCGCTTGCACGCGCGCCGAGGACTCGGCCGCCTGCTGCTCGGCGAGCGCACCCGCGCGGGCGAGCACCTGCAACTGCACGATCTGAGCCCGGGTGATGAGCTTTTCGACCATCGCGGTCTCGTGCACGATGTCGGCGAGGGGCGCGAAGCGTTCCCGGATGCCGATGGTGCCGAGCGAGGTCATGCCTCCATTGTGGTGGGGGCCTCCGACATCGCTCTTGCGCCCGCGAAGCCGGTCAGTCGGCGCTCTGCCGGGGCGGGTTGAACCATGAACTCGAGCCGCACGCCGTTGTCATCCTCGACGAATGAGGCGTCCTAGCGGTCGCTGAACCGCGGGTACGGTTTCGGCTCGCGGACCGGAGTCCAGCCTGCCTCGATCGCCGCGTCGTGGAGGCGACCCACCTCTTCCCGGGAGTCCACGGCGAACGCGAGATGCTGCCACCCGATGCGGCCGTGGCGATGCGGTTCGTCGTGGTCGTCGCGGGCCGGGTAGAGGATGAGCTCCTCTTCGCCGCGGTACCACGAGACGGAGCCGACGGCATCCTCTCGGGTGCACCCCAGCAGCCTCATGACGGGGTCGAACTGCGCGGTCGACGTCGCCAGGTCGCGCACGCTGATGCCGATGTGATCGAAGAGAGCCATGCCGCCATCCTCCGGGCCGCGGTCGCCCGCGCGCTAGCCCTCGAGCCGCCGCAATCGCAGCCGTGCCATGTCCTGCGCACGGGGCCCGGACCCCAGCGCCCGCTCGGTCACGCGCAGGATGAGGCGGGTCGCCGTCTTCACCGGCAGCCACGAGCGGCGCAGGCCCAGCATCCGCCTGATCCGCGGCGGGAACGTCGCGACCGCCGCGGCGAACAGCACGCGGTAGGCGACGCCCATCATCCCGGTGAACGGGGGCTTCTTGAGGAAGCGGACGACGTCGTCGACGCGCTCGTCGCGGCGCAGCTCGCCGCGGTCGAGGAAGCCGTCGATCTCGGCGCGCAGGGCAGCCTCGGTGAGGGGCGGGTCGGGCACGCGCATGAGTCGTCCGGCGGTGGCCCAGTCGGCGACGTACGCGTCGGGCCCGCCGGGAATCGCGCCGCCGTACGCCTCGTGGCTGCGCAGGAACGCGTCGGTGAAGGCGAGGTGCACCCAGCGCACGAGGTCGGTCTGCTCGGCGGTGTAGGTGCGGGCGGAACCGTCACCGGCGACGTACTCGCCCTGCACGCGCTGATGGAAGCGGCCGACGCGGGCCGTCTCGGCATCCGCTTGCGTCGTCGATCCGTAGGTGAGCGTGATGACCCAGCGGACGGTGCCGGTGAGACGCCCGATCGGATCCTCGCGGTAGCGCGACCAGTCGTGCACGCCGGCGAGGGCGCCCGGGTGCAGAGCCTGAAGGAGAAGGGCACGGATGCCGGCGACCAGGGTGCCCATGCCGGCGTGAACGGTCCACGCGGGGCCGCCCTCGGCGAAGTAGCCGGTGTCGTCGCCGTCGGCGAGCGCGCGGACGTACGGCGCCATCCCGGTCGGGTCGCCAGCGAGCGCGGTGAGCAGGCGACCGCGGAGCCGGGTCACGCGCGAGGAGGGTGGTGCGGGTGTCACGGTTCCAGCGTGCCACCGCTGCGAGGTGGCGGGGTCGGGTGGGGCCTACGCGCCGGCCGCCATCGCGAGCTCGCCGTACCCCATCGCGATGAGGAAGGAAAGCACGGCGAGCACGATCGAGACGGGCACCATCATGTTCCGTTCCGGCTTGCTGCGCGAAATCGCGTTCATGAGGATGCCGAGCACGAAGTACGCGAAGACGACCCACACCCCGACCTGGGCGACGACGTCCGGCACGACGTCGATAGCGCGGACGCGATCCCAGGCGAGCACGGCGATCAGCGCGTAGATCAGGACGGAGACGAGGCTGCCGATGCGGAGCTTCGCCGGCAGCACCCGGTGCTGGCCTCCCCACGCGAATCGCCCCAGCGGAGCGCCGAGCGCGAGCGCGATCTGGAAAATCGCGAGCAGGGCGAGGATGACGGTGAGGACGAGCGCGAAGGGCACGCGCTCAGGCTAGCGGGGCGTCGTTTCTGGTCTGATCTGATCGATGGGCAGTTCTCCCCATCGCGACCGCCCAGCGCGCTTCCCTACGCTGACAGCGTTCGACAAACCCGATTGTCGCGGCGTGTCTTCTGGGGGATGGCATGCACATCGCGACGATCTTGGCGGATGCCGCGCGGCGTGACCATGTGGGGACGGCCCACGCCGCGCGGAGTCCGCGCATCACTCCGCGAGCGCCTCTGCGAACGGTCGCGGCTCGCGGCCCTTCGGCTGGGTCGGGCGCTCCCCCGGGTCCGGCAGCGGCGGCGTCGGCATGGTCAGGTCCGTGCCGGACGTCAGCTCCACCGCCTCGCCGAAGTGCCGGATCGACATCGGCTCACCGGCGCTGACACGGTAGGTCGTGGCATCCGGTGCGATCTCGAGATGCAAGGTACGGCCCTGCCAGCGGACGCCGAACGCGAGACCGGTCAGCTGCTCCGGCAGCCGCGGGGCGAACCGCAGTCCGTCGGCCGTGTCGCGCATGCCGCCGAAGCCGGCGACGAGCGCCGTCCAGATGCCGCCGAGCGACGCGATGTGCAGGCCGTCCTCGGCGTTGCCGTGCAGGTCGTCGAGGTCGATCGTCGCGGCTTCGGCGAGGTAGTCGGCCGCGAGCCCGAGGTGCCCGACCTCGGCGGCGATCACCGCCTGGATCGCCGCCGACAATGACGAGTCCCGCACGGTCAACGCCTCGTAGTAGCGGAATGCCCGCGCCTTCTCGTCCGCCGTGAACCCGTCGGTGCAGAAGAACAGTGCGAGTACGAGGTCGGCCTGCTTGAGCACCTGCTTGCGGTAGAGCTGCACGTACGGGTACCGCTCCTGCAGCAGCTCATCGCCCGGGGTGTCGGTCTCGAAGTCCCATCGTTCCAGCTCGGTGAACCGCGCCGCCTGCGGGTGCACGCCGCGCTCCTCGTCGTAGGGCACGTGCATGGCACCGGCGGTGCGTACCCACCCGCCGATCTCGCCGTCGTCGACCCCGAGAGTGCGAGCGAGATCCGGATGCCGACGCGCGGCATCCGCGGCGGCGTCGAGGTTCGCGCGGGCCATCAGATTGGTGAAGACGTTGTCGTCGTAGAGGGCGGTGTACTCGTCGGGGCCGGTGACGCCGTCGATGTGGAAGCGACCGTCGGCGTCGGTGCGACCGAGGGACTGCCAGAGGCGGGCGGTCTCGACGAGGATCTCGAGGCCGGCGTCGCGTTCGAACTCGACGTCGCCGGTCGCCCGCACGTAGTGGACGACGGCGGCGGCGATGTCGGCGTTGATGTGGAACGCGGCCGTACTGGCGGGCCAGTATCCCGACGACTCGCGTCCGTCGATGGTGCGCCACGCGAACGCCGCACCCTGTAAGTGCAGCTGGCGCGCCCGGTCGCGGGCGTGGTCGAGGGTGGCGTGGCGCCAGCGGAGGGCTTCCCTCGCGGCATCCGGTGCGGTCGCCGTGAGGACGGGCAGAACGTAGGCCTCGAAGTCCCAGAACGTGTGGCCGGCGTACCCGGCGCCGGTCAGTCCCTTGCCGGGGACGGAGCGCTGCTCGGCGCGCGCCGCGGCCTGGAACACCGAGAAAAGCGCGAACCGCACCGCCTGCTGCAGGCGGGGCTGCCCGTCGACGCGGACGTCGGCGCAGGTCCAGAAGTCGTCGAGCCGTTCGCGCTGCGCGGCGAGGAGGCCGGTCCAGCCGTCCCGCATCGCGTCGGCGACGGCGGCTTCGGCGCGGTCGCGAAGGCCGGGCGCCGAGATCCCGGAGGCCCAGGCATGCCCGACGATCTTGACGACCTCGAGCCGTTCGCCGGGTGCGAGGCGGGCGCGGATGGTGGTGCGGGCGAGGTCGTCGGATGCCGCGGTGCGCACCTCGGCGGTCGCGCCAGACACGAGGTGGTCCATGCTGACGGCGACGCCGATCCCGCTGTTGCGGGTTTCGTGGACGAGGGTCGCAGCGCTGTCGAAGACGAAGCTCCCCGCGCTGCGGAGCGGGGTCTCGAGGATGTCCTGCACGCGCGGGTCGGGGTGCGGCTCCGGCAGGGGTTCGTTCGCGACGAGCTCGGACTGGAGGGTGATCGTGATCGGATCGTCGACGGCTTCGACCTCGTACCGGACAGCCGCGACGGAGCGGTGGGCGAGCGAGACGATGCGGGTCGAGCGGATGCGGACGGTGCTGCCGGCGGGTGAGGTCCAGGTGAGCGTGCGTTCGAGGGTGCCGGCGCGGAAATCGAGGTGCTGTTCGTGGTGGTGGAGGGTGCCCTCGCGGATGTCGAGCGGTTCGTCGTCGACGGTGAGGCGGATGACCTGTCCGTTCGGCACGTTGATGACGCTCTGCCCCGACTCGGGGTACCCATAGCCGCCTTCGGCGTAGGGCATCGGATGCTCTTCGAAGACGCCGTTGAGGTAGCTGCCCGGAACGCCGTGGGGCTCCCCCTCGTCGAGCAGCCCGCGCCACCCGATGTGCCCGTTGGAGAGGGCGAAGACGGACTCGCGGTGCGGCAGGCGGTCGACATCGACGCCGCTGAGGCCGATGCCCCAGGGCGTGACGTCGAAGGGCAGAGGGCGGGTCATGATGTCACGGTAGATCACGGTGTCTTTTCGCCTCGAAGGGTTGCAGTGGGCGACCGCGGACGTATGCTCGCCGGCCCCTCCCCCGGCTTCGTCACCGGGAGCCGCACGGGTAGCGTCGTCGCATGGCCAGCGATGACATCGACCCCGCGGAGACGCCGGTCGCGGAATGGGTGGACCGTCTCGCGCAGGCGAAGGGGGCACCGGGTGGTGGAGCCGCCTGCGGCGTGATGACGGGCATCGCCGCAGGGTTGCTGGGAATGGTGGCGGCATACACCGACGATGACCCCGAGGCTCGACAGGCCGAGCAACGATTGAGCCGCACGCGGCGCCTGGCGCTGGATGCCGCCGAGGAAGACGGCGTCCGGTCCGCGGCTTTCGGTGCGGCTCTCGCGATGGACCAGGGTCCCGACCGCGAGCGGGCGGTTCGGGACGCGACGGTCGTCGCCGTCGCGTCGGCGCTGGACGTCGGCCGGGTCGCGGCTTCTCTCCTCGAGGAGGTCAGGCTGCTGGCCGACATAGGCAACCCGCACGTCGAGGCGGATCTGCGCGTCGCGGTGGAGGCTCTGCGGGCGGCGCTCGAGGGCACGAACCACACGGCGCGAGCCAATCTCGACCTTTTGGCGAGGCACCGGACCGCGGACGATCACCTCGACCCGAAGGTCGCGGCTTTCGAACGGGACCTCGTCGACCTCGCCGCGAAGCGAGCGGGATGCACCCGCATCGCGGCGGGCTGGTCGTCCGAGTAGGCCCGGGAGTCTGCGCCGGTTTGGGTGCGCGTCACCCGAACACCCGCCGGAGCACCAATCGTTGCCCCAGCGTCCACATCACCGTCGTCAGCAGATAGATCCCCGCCGCGAGCGGAACGAACACCGCCACCACCGCGGTCATGAACTGCAGCGCCCCGAGCATCGCGACCGGAACCCCCGGCGCTCCTTCAATCGGCGTGATCCGAAAGGCCCGCCGCGTGATCTCCCCCACCGCCGCGATCGCCAGGACGAGGCATCCGATGACCAGCCAGGTCGCGAGGCCGGCGGTCCCGGTCGACACGGCGTGGAACAGGCTCGTGCCGAGCGGCACGCCGAGCAGAGTCTGCGACAGCAGCTCGTTGGCGTGCCCGGCGAGGCTCGGGTGGATGAATACGGAGTACAGCAGGCCGACGATCGGCGCTTGGATGAGGATCGGCAGGCAGCTGGCGAACGGCGACACGTTCTCGGAGCGGTAGAGCTCCATGGTTTCGCGTTGCAGGCGTTCCCGGTTGCCGCGGTAGCGGGTCTGGAGTTCCCGCAGGCGCGGAGCGAGGCGGATGCGCGCCTGGTCGGCTTTAGCTTGGGCGATGCCGGCGGGGATGAGCGCCGCCCGCACCACGAGGGTCACGAGCACGATGGCGAGCGCGCCCGCGAACGCTCCCGTCCACGGCGTGAGGAGCGAGGTCAGGCCGATGAGGCCGCGGGAGGTGAGGTCGAGCAGGGTGAAGATGACAGGCAGGATGGTGATGTCCACGGGGTTCCGTTCGTCGGAGCGATCAGGGTCGGCTGATCGGCCGCGAACGGATGCCGGGACACACGGTGCCCGGACGGTTCGACGCTACGCGGCCGCAGTCACCCGACTGGGTCCGCGACGGCGGATGTGTCCCGGCGCATCGGGGTCGCTCTGAGCGAGCGGCGTTGTGAGTTCGATGCGACGGGTGGGATGCGGGGCGGACCCGCGACTGGCCGCGTAGAGCGCGGTCGCGAGGAGTGCGAGCGTGAGGACGGCGAGCGCGAGGAGCGCGACGGTAAGGGCGGGGGCGCTCATAGATGGGTCGACAGCGACGATGCGCCCGAGGACTTCGATAACGACGCGCAGGAAGGGGACGATCGCATAGATCATGATCGCCTCCCGGTTCGACGGGTCATGTGGAACCGAGGCTAGCGGATGTCGCGCTGACGTTTACGCGATGGGTGCACAACCATGCTGGCTCGGCAGCGCTTTGTGTTCGGGCACCTAGCCTGAATGGGACTGGTCCAGATCAAGTTCCCGTGGCCGACAAAGAGCCCCGATAAATCGGCAGTTCGCCGCTTACAGTTTGCCACCCGCCGGATTTGAGATGCGAAGCTCGGAGGGGCGCCGAGGCGATGCACAGTTCCACAATCTTGCCGCCACGGGTGCGTTCGCCGATAACCGACCAACCAGCGTACGCATCGAGAACATCGCCATCGCCCGGGAGAGTCAGAATGACCGTCGCTCCGAGGGAGCGACAACGATTCGCTTCGACTCCGAGCCTTCTATGATCCGCGTGCGTAAAGACCAGAGACCCGTAGCGTCGGAACGGAAAGTCACCCTTAGTTCCATAAGGCGGATCGATGAAGACCACGTCGGAAGATTCGACATTCGACAACAAAGTCAGGTAATCGTTGCATTCGACCGTCACCCGATCGAGAACCTTAGAAAGACGTAGCAGGCCGGCTTCAAGAGTGTCTAGCCGTAAGCGCCCTCCGCCTCCGTATGGAACGTTGAAGAGTCCTTGTTGATTCGTTCGATAGAGACCGAAGTATGCCGTCCTGTTCAGATACGTGAACCTTATGGCCCGCCCCAGTCCAGTCGTGGGCTCTTCGCTTCTTATCCGCTGATATGTCTGAGAGTCATCAGCGAGCGGCCGCAGACCGTCGATGATGCCCAGCGGGTTGATCTTGCACTGGTCGTAAAAATTGACGAGATCTGCATTGGAATCGGTGCCGTGCGCCCGCACAGACGATAACCCGAATGAAACACTTCCCCCACCGAAAAACGGCTCAACTATCCGATCGACATGATGCGGCAATATGGACCTGAGGAGCGGGAGGAGCCTACGCTTCCCGCCCGCCCACCGCAGCGGCGATTCGCAGACCCCGGCATTTGGAGCGTTCAAAGCGCGATCGTAACTACTGTGTGCCACTCGATCTCCACCGCGCTCGATTCCAGACGTCGCTCGGGTTCCGCGTAGTACACCTGCGCAACCCCGTGATCTACAGCGTATAAACCCATAGCGAGCGCCGCGATTTTCGTGCCGCTCAGGAGGAAGCTCAGCGCGACATCCTCACCTTCCTCTGAGAAACGCGAGAGCGAAGCTTCGAGCTTCTCGACTGAGCTCGCGAGGTCCTGCGCAGGCAAGGTCACAACGCCCCCCTCAGCAAGCAGATAGTCCTCCGCGAGGTTGACGCTCGCGCGTTGGGCCATCCGATCGTGCTCGACACGGATCCCGGTCGTCAGCGCGACGATCACTCGGTCGGGTTCGAGCGCGTTAACGAGGCGGAGGGTGTGATCTCCCTCGAAACCACCGGACACGACGAGCACAGAGCGAGCACTCGGAAACGCTCCCTCACCCAGGGTAGGGATAGCCCGAGGCTTCCAGGATCCTTCGGTGAAAGAAAGTGAGCTGCTCTCGTTGATGTAGGCCCGGGCAGCGGAGTAGATCGCTGAGAAGCTCGCCACCACTCCCGTCTTTGCGCCAAACCCGAGCAAACTCAACGCTAGGTAGCGGGGCACGCTATTCAGGTCGACGGCGACGCGGAGAGGTCGGCCAACAGCCTCATAGACATTGAGCACAGCGCGACGGAACATCGCCCATGCTCCTACAAGCGCGGATGTATCAATCTGTAGCGTCAGTAGCGGATTATCAGAAACCCTGCTCATTCCTTCGCGAAGAAGTCCCTCGTGAATGTCTACTCTGCCCGAAGTACCGCGATCCTCGAAGGTCAGGAGCATCGCGTGCGTGACCCGATTCCGGTACGAGATGTCGTTCACCACGAGGCACCGCGCGTCCCAAGTTGCCCCACCGATCAGTAGGTCGACGTCCTCAATGCTGACTTCGATAGAATCAACCGCGACGCTCTGAGAGACGATCCGGCGACGACTCACGAGCCGCCCTCCGCCCAGTCCTCAAAACCTGGCAACGCAGCCTGGTTTCTTGTCAAGCGTCGGGCCGCCACCGGCTCGAGCCAACGGCTCGGTGGGGCGTCGGGGTCTTCAATGGCGCGCTCAACCAGCTTGAACGACACCGATGTTTCGTATTGGGGTTTCCAGTAGCTGAACCCGAAATGTCTCGCGAACGACCTATTCACCCGGCAAGTGACTCTGCCGTCGACGATACTCAAGTCCGCAATGTAGCCGTAGCTTGCCGCATCACGCAGTAGCGAAAGAAATGCCCCAAAGGAAGCGCGCGGCTCAACTGATCGACCGGGATCGCGGATAACTATACGGTTTGCGTTCGGCTTGCCCATTCGACCAGAAAGATAGAAGTCGCCTCGGTGAGACACCTCGCCAAACAGTCGAATAACTGCGGAAGCGGCAAAGTGATCTACAAGTGTCGCCGACATCGATTCGAGCTTCCGCCGCCCCAAACGGTCCAGCGCTCCATCCTGGGTGCGGAAATCTATTTGCCTGAGGGACAGAAAACGAGCCACGTCTCGGTTCGTGGCCAACTCCGGTTCGCTCCGATTGCCTATCTCCATCGCATATCTGAGGAACCGTATAAAATCGCGAACGCTGTTGTCAGCCATGTTCACCGCGATACGCCATCCCGCGTAGGTGGGACGATCGACGCCAATGGAACCCAAAAGATTCAGATACCCGGCAATCTTCTTCTTTCGATAACCGGCGCTCTCCTCTCGGCGGCTCAGCACTTCACCGCTCCTTATGGCATCATTCGCTAGCAAGTGATCTCGAATTGGGTCAGCTGACTTGTCCGCATATCGGCGCCTAAACCGCTCAGCCTCCCGCGTCTCCGAACGTGACACGGCAATCTCCAGCAGCTCATTCAGGTCAGGATTGCCCAAGAATTGCTTCAGGTCAAAACTGGACCGGTCAAGACCGACCACCTCCATTCGCGCTCGCAACACGCCATTGAGCAGCGAAATCATGTCCTCGGCGGTTCTATCGTCGAGATCCACTATCTCTCGATCATCGATTGACAGCGAAACGCCGTCCGCTCGGGTTGTCGTGCCGAGCGAATGCAGCACAGATACGGCCAAATAAACCGGAGCATCCGTCTCCCTGATGAGGGTTCTAACGGCCACAGCCCAATCTTCAGAGAGAAACTCTCCCTCATCCATGCAAATTCGGAAGGTCCAAGCCTCGTGCCCACCAAGTCTGGACACGAGCGAAGCGAGGGCACCGAACACTTGCGATGTGATCGAAGCCATCTCCAGCAGATCAAGCTGATCGAGTGCATCCTCCGGGCTGGGCAACTCGATAGCAGCTGCCGAACGAAGGTATTTCATCACAGCTCGCCCCAGACGATCCACATCCTGTAGCGAGATCACGTCGGCTGGACCGATGGGCCGGATTTTGAGCACAGCAGGAGTCCAGGCCCACACCGATTCCGCTATCGGATTGAGGTCTGCCAACTCTTCGCTGTAGGTAGCGAATCTGCGCTCCCTGTTCAGTCCCGCGATTGCCCTACAAATCTCGACGATCCACGTCGCCCGCAAGTAGCTAGAGATGACTGTGTAACGGACTTGGTCACTGCTTTCCCGCAACCAGATGTCAAGCATGTCGACCGGGAGAAGCTTGATCTGGAGGAAACACCCAATAACACCGTCGGCCCATGGATCGGGCCCGAGGGCTGCTCGTAAGTGAGAGTTCGCTTGCCGCTCCCGCCAATCGAGTGCCCGCAGGAGCGTTGTTTTTCCCGTGCCTCGGTGTCCTTTCAGCACGACATGTTTGGCTAGTCGCGAGACCTTTCGATAGGCCGGAGTGTCAAGGTAGTAGAAGTGCTGTATGCGATCCTGCTCCCACCGGTCATCGAAAAAATGGGCCAGCGTCTGTGATGTCAAAGCAGGTACCCCGTATCCTCGAACGGCGTGCTCGGCGGGGAGTTGCGACGGAGCAAACCAGACCAGCAAAGGGTCTCCACAAGAGACTCGACACCGGGGCGGTCCAACGGGGGCGTAAGTCCTGCCGCGTGCTCGGCGAGTTCAATCCCCATCACCGAGCCTCTGGCAACTGCGAACTCAAGCACCTTCCTTTGGTTTGCAGTAAGACTCGGGCGGCGCGCTAGCGAGACCTCAATAAGGTCTGGCTCGCGAGAGACTGTCTGCTCGCCTGGGTTGATGCGAAACTTCTCAACGCGGACACCAAGTGGGGATCCCTTGGCGTCGAAGACAACCGATACCTTGTTGAAGCCCACTTTCAGTTCCGGGGCGGCAACGATAATCGCTCGACTATGCATCGGCATAACATCCGCCGCCCGCGGAAAGTCGACAACCTCCACGACGTGCTCGTGGATGTGTCCGTGGAGATAGAGTACGGATCGATTCAGCTTCGTGAGTTCTTTGCGAGCTTGGCCGGCGTTGGCCATCTCTGTGTAGGGGTTCAATCGAGGAGTGTGCTGCGGCAGAAGACCGTGGTGAGCCAGCAGTACCGGCATATACCTGGTGCTCAGAGTGCTCCAATGACCGGCGATCTGATGCAGTTCTTCAGGATGCAGTAAAGGCACATCCAGCACTTCAGCCGCCGAACTCTCAGGCGCGTGCTTCTTCAAAATTCCGTGAATGTCTACCGATCCCCCAATTTCCGCTACAAGCGCGTCGAGGAGCGCGTCATCGGAGCCGCCCGGCAGATCACGTCGGGTCGCCCCCGCCCCGCGGGACGTGTTGACACTCAAGACGCTCAAGCCCGCATCCCCCCGCGGGAGCGTGATGGTGGTGTGGCGGAGACTCGTCGCCAGGATCCCTAACCCGGCGGTTCTGCAGATGTCGGCAAGAACGTCGAACCTCGAGATATCTTCAAAACTTGTGAACGGCTGATCACCTTTAAAGCTGACGTCGTGATTGCCTGGGACTAGATGAACATGATCCTCGTGCGGACGCACAGCCAAAAGCGGATCGGCGAGCGTATCGGCAAGAAAATCTACGCCACCTATGAAGTCTTCCCTGTTTCCCTGAGTGGTGATGTCGCCGCAAATCGCGATCATCGCGCCAGGAGATTTGTTGATCTGCTCGACCAGAGCCCGACGAATAGCTGTAGGTATGGGCAGCCCTAGTGTTGAATCGAGCCGTCCCGGCGTTGACCGATCGTGATTGTCGACGTTCGTCGTGGCGTCCTTGAATCCGGTGAAGTGCAGGTCTCCCAACTGAAGGATGACCTGCTCCGAGACGGCCGATACCCCCATGGTCACCATTCCTCCGGCAGTGAGTCTTCAGTGAGCCTAGGGCATGCCCCGACTCTCATCCCCTTCGACTCGAGTCGTAAGAAGTGCCCCTGGAGGGACTCGAACCCCCAACCGTTTCCTTAGGACGGAACTGCTCTTCCATTGAGCTACAGAGGCTGGCCCGTCGAGTCTACCGATCCCCCGGCGTCGGGTAGGTTCGCGACGTGACCGTCCCGCGCGCACTCCCCCTTCTCGCCGCGATCGCGCTGCTGCTCGCCGGGTGCGCCGGCCAGTCACCTCCGCCGTACGACCCGCCCGCCGGACCACAGCTGCCACCCGCCGGAGGTCAACTCGACTACCAGCTCGGCGGCGCCTACGACCCACCCGACGGTGTCGACATCGTCGTGCGCGACAGGGCCGCGGCATCCGTCGATGATCTCTACTCCGTCTGTTACGTGAACGGCTTCCAGACGCAGCCAGGCGAACTCGACGCCTGGCCGGAAGACCTCCTGCTCCGCGATGAGGACGGTGAGCCGATCATCGACCCGGACTGGCCGGACGAGGTCATCCTCGACACCCGTAAAGCGGACGAGATCGCGAAGATCGTCGGGCCGTGGATCCGCGACTGCGCGTCCGACGGGTTCGACGCCGTCGAGTTCGACAACCTCGACACCTACACCCGCACCGACGGTGCCCTAACCCGCGACGACGCACTCGACCTCGCAACCCTCCTCGTCGACACCGCCCACGACGTCGGACTCGCGGCCGGGCAGAAGAACGCCGCCGAGGATGCCTCGCTCCTCCACTCGCGCGCCGGCTTCGACTTCGCCGTCGTCGAGGAGTGCGCGGCCTACGCGGAGTGCTCCGCCTACACCGGGGTCTACGGCGCACACGTCCTCGCCATCGAGTACACCGACAACCTCCCCCGCCCGTGGGACGAGATATGCGCCGACCCGGAGACACCGGCATCCGTCGTGCTGCGGGACCGGGATCTCGTCGTGCCGGATGATCCGGCGTATGTGTTCGAGACCTGCGGCTAACGCAGCCTCTCGTTACGTTGGGATGGAAGAGCGCGCGCCCGACAGACTGCCCCACGCTCGTCCCCTGACCACACCGGCGGAAGCACCTCGCCACCAGGAGGCCACCCCAACATGAGCACGGACCCCACCCCCGCGGCATCCGCCCCCACCACTCCGGACACGCGCGGAACCACCACCGTCCCGTGGATCGCCGTCATCGCGTTCACCGTCCTCGCGTGCGGGCTCGCCTGGCTCGTCACGCTCCCCCTCTGGACGGGTGACGGCCTCGCCACCCCCATCGCACCGCTGCTCCTGCCGGTGATGATGTTCACGCCGGCCGTCGCCGCGCTCATCGTCACCCTGTTCCTGCGCCGCACCGCCGGACGGCGGGCCTGGCGCATGCTCGCCCTCGTCCCGATCAAGCCCCTCGGCCGCTTCTTCGGCCTGCTCGGCATCGGACTCGCCATCGCCGTCGTGGTGCCGGTGCTCGCCACGTTCATCGCCGCTGCGACCGGCGCGCTGCAGCTCGACCTCGTGAATTTCTCGGGCTTCGCCGCGGCTCTCCAGGCTCAGCTCGACGCCGCAGGAACGCCGGACCTCCCGGTCCCCGTCGCCACGCTCGTCATCACCCAGCTCGCCTTCATCCCGGTCGGTGCCGTGATCAACTCGTTCCTCGCGTTCGGCGAAGAGCTCGGCTGGCGCGGCTGGCTTCTCTCCGCGCTCCGCCCCCGGGGCACCTGGGCGGCCCTGCTCATCAGCGGCGCCATCTGGGGCCTCTGGCACGCGCCGATCATCCTGCTCGGCTACAACTTCGCCGAGCCCAACCTGTTCGGGGTCGCCCTCATGGTGATCGGATGCCTCAGCTTCGGCATCCTGCTCGGCTGGCTGCGCCTGCGGTCCGGCAACGTGTGGCCCGCCGTCCTCGGCCACGGCGCGTTCAACGCCGCCGCGGGGTTCGCCTTCCTGGTGTCGACACCCGACCTGCACCCTCTCGCGGCATCCCCGCTGAGCTGGCCCGGCTGGCTCGCCTGCGCCAGCATCATCCTTCTGCTGCTGGCCCTTGGCCAGTTCAAGAAGTCGAGGCTGCCGCAGACCGGCGCCTGACGGACACGAGTGGTAGCGGATCGAACAGAAACCGACCGCGACGTCCTATGCTCAGCGTGAGATCGGCTGACGACGTGCCGATTACGACGCGTGGGGGGAAGTCACGTGGCCGCGATGGCGTTTCGGCGAGGCTCAGCAACGGCTGTTGCCATCGCGAGCGCTGTTCTCCTCGCGGGCTGCACCGGCGCACCGAACGCAGACGGCCCGCTTCAGGTGCCCGATCCTCACGGCATGACCACGGCAGCGGCCGACGTCGGGCAGGTGTTCACCGACGGATTTGAGATGCTGGTGGTCGAGGGGGACGAACCGATCACCATCCGAGACGTCAGCCTCGTTGGCGCCGACCCGCAACTCGAGCTCGTCGACGCGGTGGTTGCCGCGGAGGAACGAACCCTGAACTTCGCTTACGACCCGGCGTTCCCGCCGGCTGAGATGGATCTCGGTCCTCTCTCCGCCGCCGAAGGCATGGTGCTCTACCCACGGTCGCAGCAAAGGATCGGTACGGACGGGTTCACGGACTACGAGCTGCTCCTCGGCATCCGGATCACCGAGCCGGGCGTATGGAAACGGACCGGCGTGCGCATCCTCTATGAGGTCGGCGACCGCGAGTACGCGTGGGACTCACCGGCCGAACTCATCGCGTGCACGAAGGACCATTCCGAGGACGGCGTGAGCTGCCCGTCGAAGATCGAGTAATCGTCGCGACGCACCTCAGGCGTCGGGCGACGATCCCGACGGCGGGGCGTCCTTCTCCGGCTTGGCGCCCCAGCCCATCTCGGCCCTCAGCCGCACGATGCCGGCGGCAATCAGCGCGACACCAATCAGGGCGAAGACGATGCGCACCCAGGCATCCACTCCCGGGAACAGCAGATTCGGCAGCGTCCCCGCGAAGGTCGCCGCGATGAAGTACCAGACCGCGACCGGAGTCTCATTCTGCTGTCGTGCCATGCGGTGCTCCTTGCCTCGTCATCGACGGTAGGCGGCGGGCATCGCAGTACGCCTCCCCCACGCGGCGGAGTTCGCTACTTCGCGAGCTTCTCCTCGGTCTCGGCGATTCGCTCCCGACGCCATACGGCCGACGCCGCGTGAAGATCGCTGACGGATGCCTGGAACACCTCACGTGCACCGGCCGGGTCTACTCCCAGCAGCGTCTCGATCGCGGCGATCGCCTCTTCTTCGGTCGCCGTGTCGTCGATGGCGGCGCCGATGTCGGCGAGGCGGGACGTGGCATCCAGCAGCACCCGCTGTCGGCGGAGATCCTCTTCCTTCGCTCGCCGATGGCGGTCACTGTCCCGCGAGCGACCCGCCATCTGCGCGAGCTCGATCGTCTTCGCGGAGATCCCAATCCGCAGCGGCTCGCTTCGCACCATGAGGGGCACCAGAAGCGCGTGCAGGTCGTATGCGCCGGGTGTGAGCGTTGCCCACGACGACCCGTCGATCCGTACCGGCACGCGCGCGTACTCGCCCGGATCGAGCGGCACGGCCCGCGGCCCGCCCATCGTCGCCCAGCCGATGGAGAACGACTCGTCCCCCACCGCGGCCACGGTGCCGACCACGTGGAAGCCGTCACCGTCGGGCTCCCACCGCGTGTCGCGGGTGTTCACGATGTCAACCGCGAAACCGTCCGGCGCTGCATCCCGCCGTACCGCATCAGGCCACCGCAGCTCGAGCCCACGTCGCCGATCCGCCAGGCTCGCGCGCAGCGGTTCCGGCTCGTCGATGAACCACACCTCCTCGCCCGGACGCACCGATGCGAGATGCCACAGCTGATGCTCCGCATCGAGCGGGGCGCCGATCTCGACAGCCTCACCGCGCCTCCGGAGCACGCGCCAGCCGTTCGGCTGCGGCACGGAGAAGGGCTCGCCGCCGTGGCGGGCCACCAGATCCGCGAACGGCTCACCCTCCTCGGCGAGCGCTGCGGGGTCGATCGCCTGACCGTGCAGGCGCGGGAACTCGTCGTCCGGGTTCATGCGGCCATGCTCGCACGGACGGTTTCGCAGGCGGGCGACCTCCTGCATCACTTGCGTATTTGCAAGTAGTTGCTACTGTGATTGGAGGCCGTTCACCATTGAGGAGAACCACATGGATGACACACGACCCGCGACGCCCGCAGATCTGCCCGCGCGACCCGCTTGGTCATGGACAGCTCCCGAGGTCACATCGATCATCGGCATCCCTCTGATCACCTACGTCGGCGGCGTCGCTGCTTCAGGAGGATCCGTGCCCGGGTTCATCCTGGTTTGTTTCGCAGCGATCGGCATGGTTACATTCCAGGCATTGCGGGTAACTCGACGCAATCAGCCACGCATCCCCCGCTACACGAATGCCTTGGCTGTTGCGGTCGCGGTCGTCTCGATTGTGACCGGCTGGAACCTTTTACAGTTCACTTCGAGTTCGGCGCTTTCGACGTGGCTCTGGCCCGCTGTTCCCGTGATCCTCTTCCTTGCTCTGGTCGCTCTCATCCGATGGGGGCGGCGATGAGTGACGTCACAACAGAACGAGAACTGCTCGTCCTTCCGCGCTTCAAAGTCCTTGGCTTTCTGTGCCAGGTTGACGAATCCGACTACCGGTCTTTGGAAAAGTTCACAGGGCTCACCACTCCCGATATCTCCAAGGCCGTTGGGTTTCTCGACGACCGCGGACTCGTTGAGGTGCGGAAGGAAAGAAGCGGGCGATATTCACAGACGATCGTGCGCGCGACCGGCGATGGCGTGAAGGCCTTTCGATCCCTGCTCGACGGGCTCCGAAAGTATGGGCTGCCCTAGACGCAGCACCGCGCAGCGGAGCCCGCCGGCAGGATCGATCGACTAGTTATTGAAGAACGAGCACTGCACTGCGCCCGCTGCCAAGCTCCCGACGATGCCGACAACGCCGCCGGTGAATCCGCTGCGGACGAGTCTCGGCAGAAGCTTCTCGGCCAGCTCGTCCCACTTCTGCTCCCTGATCAGCTCGGCGTACGCCCCCGTAGCCACACCGCTGATCAATCCAATGACGCTGTTCTGCACCATGCAGTCCACGAACGAATTCGCCGAAGCCGCTGCGACGCGAGACGCCGGACCGGCAATAAGGCCGCGAGCAGCCTCGACCTGACGCGTCAGCTCAGCAGCCTCCTTCTCGCCGAGTAGCTCCACAGCGCGATCCTCGTCATAAGACACGAGGCGTCCCGACTCGTCGAGCACGACCACCTCCGTAAATACGGTCTCGAGCGCTCCCGCCAGCTGCTCGGGAGACGCAGCACCTGCAGATTCATTCACGATGTGGGACTCGTCGGTTGGTGCCGCGTACGCGGCGCCCGGTCCCATCAACGCGAGCGCCAATCCTCCGGCGACCGTGACGGTGAGACTCTTCATCCTGAATGACATTGCAATCCTCTTCTCGTCTCGATAACTGTTCCGACGCTTACCGGCCTAGCCAATCTCCAGCCGACAGCAGCTCCACGATAAAAAATCCGTTGGAGATATTCACCCCTTCGCACGGAAGATGAACGTTCTCTCACACAGGACCACGCGCGGGGGTGGATCAGGCAAAACCTAAAGGGTGTAGGTTAACTCCTCGTGCCCCGTGCGAACCTCTCCCCCGACGCCCTCACCCGGGCGGCACTCGACCTCATCGACACCGACGGGCCCGACGCCCTTTCCATGTCGGTGCTCGCGCGACGCGTCGGCGTGCAGACCGCCAGCCTCTACGCCCACGTCCGCGACCTCGCCGCGCTCCGCAGCGCCGTCCAGGCCGCCGTCTTCCACGAGCTCGCCGAAGCCATCGGCGACTCCCCCTCGCTCCGCGACCTCGCCAACGCGCAGCGCTCCTACGCATTCGCCCATCCGGCGCGGTGGGCCATGATCTCGCAGCCGGTCGACCGCAACGAGATCACCGGGCCGGCGGCATCCCGCATCTCGGCGCTCGTCGTCGGCTCCCTCGGCGACTACGACCTGCCCGACGGCGAGACCGTCCACGCGGTGCGCTTCGCGAGCGCGACCATCGCCGGCTACCTCGCCCTCGAATCCGCCTCGTCGTTCGCGCATCGCGACGAGGCCACCGACACCTCCTGGAACCGCGCCCTCGACGCGCTCGACCGCGCCCTCCGCACCTGGACTCCGAAGGATCCCGCATGATCGACATCACCCTCGACACCACGACCGTCCGCGGACTCGCCGAGCTCGAACCCACCAGCCGCGGCCTGCGCCTGCACCGCTTGCCCGCGTGGGTCCGCACCCAGTACCCCGAGCCGCAACTGCTCGGCGTCGAGGCGCAGCCCGCCGGCGCACGCATCGCGTTGCGGACCGCGGCATCCCGCCTCGAGCTCGACCTGCACTCGACGCGCGCCACCCTGCGCGGACTCTCCCGCCCGCGCGGACGCGTCGACGTCCGCATCGACGGCGCCCTGCACGACAGCATCGAGCTCGACGGCGGCGACACCGTCGACACCGACCCGACCACCGGCATCCGTCAGCTCGTCGAAGGACCGGTGCAGCGCATCACCGTCGACGGACTCGACCCGCGCGACAAGCTCGTCGAGCTCTGGCTGCCGCACAACGAGACGATCGAGCTCATCGCGCTGCGCGCCGACGCCCCCGTCTCCCCCGACGCCACCGAGCGCCCGCGCTGGGTGCACCACGGCAGCTCGATCAGTCAGGGCTCCAACGCGACGCAGCCGAGCTCGACGTGGGTCTCCCTCGCCGCGCGTCGCGCCGGACTCGACCTGCGCAACCTCGGCGTCGGCGGCAGCGCGCAGGTCGACCCGTTCGTGGCGCGCGTCATCCGCGACACCCCCGCCGACGTGATCAGCGTCGCGCTCGGCATCAACGTCGTCAACGCTGACTCGATGCGGCTGCGCGCGTTCGTCCCCGCCGTCCACGGCTTCCTCGACACGATCCGCGACGGCCACCCCGACACGCCGCTGCATCTCATCACGCCGATCTGGTGCGGCATCCACGAAGACACCCCCGGCCCGGGCACCATCGACCCCGATTCCTTCGCCATCGACACACTGCTCTTCGGCGCGGCCGGCACCCCCGGCGACACCGCCGGCGGACGCCTCACCCTCGAGGTCGTCCGCGACGCCCTCGCCGACGTCTACGCCCACCGCGACGACCCGAACCTGCACCTCGTCGACGGGCTCGCTCTCTACGGCGAAGCGGATGCCGCGACCCACCCGCTCCCCGACCGGCTGCACCCGAGCCCCGAGGCGCATCGCCTCATCGGCGAGCGCTTCGCGGCGATCGCGTTCTGACTCAGGCGAAGGCGGCGATCTGCAGCAGGTTCCCGACCGTATCGCTCAGCACCGCGGTCGTCACCGGCCCGTGGTCGATCGGCGGCTGCGTGAACTCGACACCGAGCCCTTGCAGCCGCTCGTACTCGGCCTGCACGTCGTCGACGCCCAGCACGAAGAACGGGATGCCGTCCTCGAGCAGCGCGTCGGTGAACGGCGGCACCGCGGGGTGACCCTTCGGCTCGAGCGACAGCTGGGTGCCCTCGGGCGCCGCGGGGTCGACGACCGTCAGCCACCGGAACTCCCCCATCGGCACGTCGGCGGCCACGGCGAAGCCGAGCTTCTCGGTGTAGAACTCGAGCGCGCGCTGCTGATCGTCGACGAACACGCTCACGGTCTGGATCTTCATGACTCTCCTGCGGGAAGGGGCCAGCGCTCCGAGATCCGAGCGAGCGGCCGGGTGTCGATGGTGTGGAACTTGAACTTGCCGCGACGCTCACTGTGCACGAGTCCCGCCTCTTCGAGGACCGCCAGATGCTGCGACACCGCCTGCCGCGAATGCGTCACGCCGCGATCGGCAAGCCGCACGCACAGCTCGAACAGCGTCTGCCCGTCGCGCTCGGCGAGGTCGTCGAGGATCGTCCGACGCGTCTCGTCGGCGAGAGCCTTGAACACATCGCCCATGCGGTAAGTATAGGCAAGTGGCTACTTGCCTATCAAGACCCCACCGGATAATCGACGTACGCGAAACGCGATCCGTCCGAGGTCCAGCTGTTCACGTTGATCGTGCCCTGACCGCCGAACACCGTCGCGACGGTCTCGGGGTGGTGCCAGTGCCCGTTCCGCACGAGGCGCAGCTCGACCTCGACATCCGCCGGGTGCCCGTTCGTTCCGGGCGGGAAGCTGATGTAGACGGCGTCGCGGCCCGTCGGCGAGGGATGCGGAAACCAGTTCACGCGGTCATCGAACGTCAGCTGCTCGAGCCCGGAACGGTCCCGGCGCATCCGTGCGATCTGTGCGTGCCCCGCGACCTGCGAGAACTCCTCGGTGTTCAGGTAGATCCACGACCCGCCCGGCGACCACTCGCTGCCGTCGGCGACCTGACCCGTCGTCAGAGGGACGTCCTCTGAACCGTCGATCCGCGCGGTCCGCAGGTCGGCCGACAGCACCTCGCCGTCCTCGATCGAGAGTGCCGTGTACGCGATCCACGCGCCATCCGGGCTCACCCCGTGCAGGAAGTGCATGAACGGATCGTCCGCATTCGTGATCCGCACGCCCTCACCGCCGGTCCGCGGCGCCCGGTAGATCTGTCCGTCGTTGGCCGACAAAAGGATGTCGCCCGACTTCGGCACGAGCACATGGTCGTTGTTGAGAGGCGGGATGCCGGTGAACGGCACCTCCGCGATGTCAGCACCCGCGGCATCCGCGTCCAGCAGCCAGAGCTTCCCCGCGCCGTTGAGCAGCAGACCCTCCGGCGCCCAGTTCGGCGCCTCGAGCAGGACCTCGTCGGTCTCGAAGATCACCCGGTCGGTCCCGGTCACGACGTCGTAGACGTGGACGCGGCATCGCTGCCCGTCGAGGGCGAAGTCGCGCGGCGGGAAAACGGTGATGGCCATGCCTCACCGTATCGGCCCGTCAGTGGTCCTCGTCGAAGTCCTCGTTCTGCGTGCGCATCTGCTCGATGTGCGCCTGCGTCATCTCGCTCTTCGGTGTCCCCTGCGTCAACGACCACTCGGGGTTCTTCTCAGACCCGCCGAGGACGCACTCCTGGTAGTACTGGCCGAACTCGTTCGCAGCGAGGACCGTGACGTACCAGCGCGGTGAGACCGAACGCTCGTAGACGGTCGGCTCCCCGATCTGCGTGTCGCCCGCACTTTGACCCGTCCGGTGCTCCGCGGCGCAGAGCGCGCCCGCCTGGTCGGCGATCATCCCCGCGGCATCCGGGTCGGTGCCGGTCGGCGGCTCCACCGGCCGTGTCGCGGGCGGCCCGACGGGCGACGACGTCGGGCTCGGCGTCGGCGTGACGCTCGGCATCGGCTCGTCGCTGGGCGTCGGGCTCGGCGACGACGCGCTCGGGGACGGCGACGTGATCGTCGGCGACGGGGTCGGCTCGGGCGCACACCCTGCCAGCATCAGCGCCGCGAGTGCGACTGCGCCCGCCACCAGTGTCTGCTTGCGTGCCACGGTGTCCTCCGTCTCGTCGACAGGACAACCATCTCACCCGCGACGGGCCGCCGACGACCGCACCGCCGATCACCCCACCCGAGCCGCCACGACACCGCCGTCGACGCTGATCACCTGACCGTGCACGTACGCGGACTCGTCCGACGCGAGGAACCGCACCGCATGCGCGATGTCGATCGGCCGCCCGGGCTCCCCCGCCGGCGAGACCGCCGTCATCGCTTTCAGGATCTCGAGCGCTGCCGCATTCCCGGGAGTGATGATCGCGCCCGGCGCGACGGCGTTCACGCGCACGCCGCGGGGACCGAACTCCGCCGCCCACGCCTGCGTGAGGTGCTCGAGCGCCGCCTTCGTCGCCGGGTAGAGGCCGACGTTGGGCGTGCCGATGTGCGCCATCCACGACGTGATGTTCACCACGACGCCCGACCCCCGCGCGACCATGCCGGGAGCGAGAGCCCCCACCAGGTCGTGCGGCACGCGGACGTTCGTCGCGAGCAGCGCGGCCACGTCGTCGTCCGAGAGCTCCGGCGTCGGGCCGATCGGGAAGATTCCGGCGTTGTTGACGAGCACGTCGACACGACCGCCCAACGCCTCCGTCGCCTGGGCAGCGAAAGCGCGCGCGGCGGCGGGACTCTCGGCGAGGTCGCCGGTGACGACGGATGCCGCGCCCCCGCCGTCGGCGATGGCTGCAGCCACCGCCTCAGCCCGGCCCACGTCGCGGCCGTGGACGACGACGTGAGCACCGGATGCCGCGAGCACATGCGCGATCGCTTCGCCGATCCCGCTCGAGGAGCCGGTGACGATGGCGGTGCGACCGGCGAGGCGCTGGTCGCGAGGAAGAGTCAGAAGATTCGTGGTCATTCCTCCACCGTGACGGCCGGGCGCCCGTTCGGGTTGCCTGATCCGGTCGGATGCTTGCCGGTTCGTCATCGGATTCGGCGAGCGCGGCCGGGGGGCACCGGCATCCGGTTCAATGGGCACATGGACGAGCGGACCGGGACCAGCCTCGACCGCGCCGCGGAACGCGTGCGGCGGCACATCGACCGACCTCAGCGGGCCGAGTCGCTCGGTCTGATCCTGGGCCGTACGACCGCTCCCACTCCGACGATGTTCGTCCAGTACAAGCCGTGCGTCGCGGTGGTGCTCACGGGTCGCAAAGTGTCGGGCGACGACTCCACGACCGGGGAGGAATGGGGTCCGGAGCGTTTCCTCATCACGCCGGTCGACCTGCCCCTGTTCGCGCGTGTGACCGAGACCGGACCGGCGGGCGACTTCGTCTCGGTCAACTGGCGGATCGATCCCGCCGTCGTCGCCGAGGTCGCCGGACAGCTGCCGCGCCCCGCGGCGCCCGAAGCGTCGGAGCGGCTCGGCACCATGACAGCGGAGATCGCCGACGTCGTCGACCGGATGCTCGCCCTCCTCGACGCTCCCGACGAAGCCGCCGTGATGACCCCGCTCCTGAACCGCGAGCTCGTCGTCCGGCTGCTGCGGAGCGACCAGGCCGCGCGCGTGCTCGACGCGGCGGCCCACGCGAACGCGGACATCGTCAACACGGCAATCACCACGCTGACCCGCCGGCTGGCCGAGCCGTGGACGCTCGATGCGATCGCGGCATCCGTCGGCGCCAGCCCGACCACGGTGAGCCGCCGCTTCCGCGAACTCACCGGGCTCACGCCCATGCGATACCTGAAGCGGCTCCGCCTCGGCGAGGCACGACGCCTGCTGATCACGGAGGGCGACACCGCCGCGCAGGCCGGCGCCGCGGTCGGGTACGTCAGCGCGTCGCACTTCTCGCGCGACTACCGCTCCGCGTACGGACGTTCCCCGGCATCCGATGCGACGGACCTCCGGGAGCGGATGCGGGCGAGCTGACGCTCACGCGTCGGCGGGCGTCTGCCCCTTCTCCGTCGCGCTGAACCAGCCGAGCCAGCCGGCGTCGGTCTTCACGACCTCGTAGGGTCCGCAGGCGAACACGGTCGCCGGCAGCGGGGCGACGAGGCCGGCGGCGGCAGCCAAGCGAAGGCGGTTCTGGGTCATGACTCGAGTCAAGCCGGGTCGCCTCGTCGGCGAATCGCCCCCGGATGATGATCCGGCGTACGCCGCGGGGATGATGCGTCAACCTCCGTAAGCCGTGTGAGTGCGGGGCGAAGGTGTGTCAGCGGTTGCGGCGGCACCCGATTCTCGGCATCGTTGCCCGCTCACGCCCGCAATCCACGGAAGGGAGCATCATGCTCACTCTCACCGAGAACGCCAGCACCGCCGTCAAGAGCCTCTCCTCGCAGATCCCCACCGAGACCGGTGGACTCCGGATCGCCGAGGCCGCAGACCCGCAGAACGGGTACGCCCTGTCCCTCGCCCCTGCTCCCACCGACGGCGACACCGTCGTCGAGAGCGATGGAGCCCGCGTCTTCGTGGACCCTGCGGCGAACATCGCCCTCGGCGACCGCGTCCTCGACGCCCGCGTCGAAGAGGACGGTTCGGTCGGCTTCGCCCTCGCGCAGGCCGTCTGACACAGACGTTTCTCGAAAGCCTCGAACCCGTGCGGTTCGGGGCTTTCGTGCGTGTGCGGCCGCGCCCGGCATCCCGCGTCTCAGAACGAGGCGCCGATGCGCTTCTGCAGCTTCCGGAGATCGGTCGACTCGGGGATCGTCCACTCGGCCTCGCCGCCGTCGAACTCGATGCGGACCACCTGAGCTCGCTGCTGAATGTCGTCGAGGTACGACACGCGAAGCGGCCGCGGGGCGATGGCGACGCCCGTGAGGGTCACCTCGTTGATGGCGATCGTTCGATGGTCGATCGCCGCCTCCCCGCCCACGTCCTCCCGCAGCGACAGACCCTCGATCTCGCCGCGCGTCAGCCGGATGCGGCTGTGCACGTGCCGCGGACCCCGCCGAGCGTCGCCGACGGCCACGAGCGCGTCGCCGAGTACCTCGAGGATGTCAGCCAGCATGCGACGATCATGGCACGTCGCTCCGCGCGCGCGTCAGGCCATGCGCTCGACGCGCCGCTTCGCCTTCTCGGGACGCATGAGCGCTCGCACCGACGCGGCGATGCACAGACCCGACAGGACGAGCACCGCGACCGCGCCGATCAGCATCAGCACGCCGAGGACGACGACCGGCATCGGGTTGGTGATGAACAGCACCCCGAGGATCGCGAAGCCCGCCGCGACGACGAGGAACACGAGGCTCATGAAGATCGCGACGAACGCGCCCGAGCCCATCTGCTTCCGCTGGACCGCTTCGTTCCGCTGCGCGTAGTTCGTCATGATGCCCTCCGACCGGTGAAAGTCCCCTCACGGTAATCGCGCCGACCGGGTTCTCCTCAGGGCTTGCGCAGCGGCGCCGACCTCGCAAGGGGCCTCAGCCCTGCGACAATGGACGCGTGCGCCCGTCCCGAGTCTCCCGCGTCGCCCGCGGCGCGCTCGCGGCATCCCTCGCCACGTGGGCGGCGCTCCTCTCGCACGTCGCCGGCGGCGGACAGGTCCCCGGCCCGCTCGGCATCGTCGTCCCCCTCGCGCTCTCGCTCTTCGTCTGCACGGCGCTCGCGGGCCGTCGCCTCTCGCTCCCCCGCCTGGCCCTCGCCGTCACCGGCAGCCAACTCCTCTTCCACACCCTCTTCGTCATCGGCACGGTCACCCCGTCGGGCATGCCGCACCAGCACGGGATGCCCCTGATGACGGATGCCGGGGCTACCGCCACCGCGATCTGCGCCGATCCGCTCATGTGGGCCATGCACGGCCTCGCCGCCCTCCTCACCGTCGCGGTGCTGCACCGCGGCGAGCGCACCGCGCTGCGGCTGCTCGCCCTCGCCGCCGAGATCGCCCGCTGGGTGCGCCACCGCATCCTCACCGCGGTCCTCGTGCTCGGAGCCGTCGACCGCCCGGCGCCCGCACCGGCGCCCACCGACGTCCCCGTCCTGCGCTCGGTCACGCTCCGCGTCGCGGCCGGCCGCGGTCCGCCGCGCGCGCTCGCGATCTGACGCGCGCCGCCTCTCCGTTCTCGACGAGGGATGCCGCGGCGCGCCGCGCCGTGTCATCGGCGCGCTCCTCCGCTGCATCCTCCTCACTCGAAAGCGATCATGACCGCCACCGTGACCACCCCTCCCGCCCCGCCGCGGCCCACCCGCCGACCGGGCTGGTTCGGCGCCTTCCTCGTGCGCCTGCACTTCTACGCCGGCATCCTCGTCGGACCGTTCATCCTCGTAGCGGCACTCAGCGGCGCCCTGTACGCCCTGTCGCCCACGATCGAGCAGGCCGTGTACGCGCGGCAGCTGCATGCCCCCGTGACCGCGACGCAGCTCAGCCTCGGCCAGCAGGTCGAGATCGCCGAAGCCCACGTCGGCGACGCCGCGACTCTGTCGGCCGTCCGTCCCGCTCCGGAGCCCGGCGACACGACGCGCGTCATGTTCGCGCAGGACGGGCTCGGGGCGAGCGAGTCGCGCGCCGTCTTCGTCGATCCGGGCACCGGCGAGATCCGCGGCGACGAGACCGTCTACGGCACGAGCGGATCGCTGCCGCTGCGCACCGCGATCAGCAACGTCCACCGGAGCCTCGGCCTCGGCGACCCGGGACGGCTGTACAGCGAGCTCGCGGCGTCCTGGCTCGGCATCGTCGTCGTCGCGGGCGTCATCATGTGGGTCACCCGCATCCGCACGGCGCGCAGGAAGAAGGATTTCGTGCGGCCGGCGCGGACCTACACCGGTTACCGTCGCTTCTTCAGCTGGCACACCTCCGTCGGCATCTGGATCGCGCTCGGCGCGGTGTTCCTCTCGGCGACGGGCATCACCTGGTCGACGTACGGCGGACAGAACGTCACGAACCTTCGCGCCGCCCTCGACTGGACCACGCCCGCCGTCTCGACGAGCCTCGGCGAAGCCGCCGGCGGCGGGGACGAGCACGCAGGTCACGGCGCGGCATCCGCTGCTCTCACCGTCGACCCGGGCACGTTCGACGACGTGCTCGCGGCGGCCCGCAAGGTCAACATCGACACAGGGGTGGTACAGATCACGCCACCCGCCGCTGTCGACCAGGCATGGAAGGTGCAGGAGATCGACCGCGGGTTCCCGGGCCATCTCGACGCCGTCGCGATCGACGGCACGACGCTGAAACCTGTCGATCGTGTCGACTTCGCCGACTTCTCGCTGCCCGCGAAGCTCGCCTCGTGGGGCGTCTCGATCCACATGGGCACGATGTTCGGCCTCGCCAACCAGATCGTGATGTTCCTCCTCGCCCTCTCGATCGCGGGCATGGTCGTCCTCGGCTACGTCATGTGGGTGAAGCGCCGGCCCACCAAGACCGCACGGGTCGGGATGCCGCCGCGCCGCGGCGTGCTCGACGGTGCCCCGTGGTGGGGTGTCACGGCCGTGGTCGCGGGCGGCGTGCTGGTCGGGCTCGCGCTGCCGCTCGTCGGCTGGACCCTCGCCGCGTTCGTCGTGGTCGACGTGATCATCGACGCGGTGCAGCGACGGCGCGCCGCGGCGGGGTGAGTCGCGGCCCCGAGATCAGCGGGTCAGTACCAGGTGACGCCGGCCCAGCACGCCGGGCCGGCGTCAGCCTTGGCGGCCCTTGAACCGCGGGTTGAGCTTGTTGATGACGAACACCCGCCCGCGTCGGCGGACGACCTGCGCGCCGGGTTGCTTCTTCAGGGACTTCAGGGACGCTCGGACCTTCATGACACACACTCCTAATTGAGAACGGTTATCATTAAGGCTACACACGCCGAGATGAAATGAGGTGTCGGATGCACGAGACGGACGTGATCGCCGTGATGGGAGCGTGCGGTCCCGAGCGGGCGCAATACGCGGCGCGGTTGAGCCGGGCGACGTCGAGACCTCTACTCGCGGCATCCCGACTGGCACCTCAGGATCCGGCGTCGAGCGCGGCCGCGTTCCTGCCGTGGCTGAACGTCGGGAGCGGTGTCGTGGCCGAGTTCCCGTCGGATGCCTCGATTCTCGACGTCATCGGGGCGCTCGCCGAGCGCGGCAGCGGGCTGCGCCTGCGCGGCGTCGTGTGCGTCGTCGATGCGCCCCCCCTCCTCGACGACCTCCGACGCGAGACCTACGCGGGATCTTCCGAGGTCGACGACAGCGGGATGCCGCGCACCCGCTACACGGCTCACGCCCTGCTCGCGGTGCAGCAGCTCGAGTACGCGTCGACGATCATGCTCGTGAATTGGTCGGGACTGTCGACTCCGGACCTCTCGATCACGATGGCGCTGGTCAGCCACCTCGCCCCGTCCGCGCGACTGCGTCTGCATCAGCCGGCCGTCGATCTGCTGCCCGTCGCACCGATCCCGATTCGCTCCCACCAGGACGCGCCCGGATGGGTGCAGCTGCTGAACGGGGAGTTCGCGCCGCACATGACCGACCCGCGGATCAGCGCCCTGCGGTACGAGAACGTCCGCCCGCTGCATCCCGGACGTCTGAACACTCTGCTCGACGAACGGATCGAGAGCGGCGAGTTCGGCTCGGTCATCCGCTCGGCGGGGTTCTGCCGCTTCGCGACCCGCTCGAACGTCATCGCGCAGTGGGATCACGTCGGGTCGATGATCGCCTTCTCGCCCGTCCAGGTGGACGACGGGATGCCGGAGGCCGAGGGACTCCTGGCCGTCGGCGAGGACATCGCGATCATCGGGCTCGATCTGCACCACCGCGCGCTGCGCGCCGCCCTCGACGAGACGGCGCTGACCGACGACGAGCTCGCGGCGGGACCGTCGGCATGGGCGACCTTCGAGGATCCGTTCCCGATGTGGCAGGTCGCCCGCAGCAGGGAGTGACCAGCCAGCGAGGCGGCGAGACTCCGAAGAGCCTCGCCGCCTCGCTGTGATCCGGCGGTTCGCTGTGGTTCAGCGCTTCGCTGTGGTTCAGTGCTCGTCGTAGTGGTCGCCGTGTTCGGCGTGCTTGTGACCGTCGTGCAGGTAGTCGACGTGACCGTCGTGCTCGACCGTCTCGTGGCCGCAATCGGCGCCGTGGGCGTGGTCGGCGACGGTGTGCTCTGCGTGGACTTCTTCTGTGCTCATGTTGTCTCCTCGGGTGTGTTCCGACGCGTCGCGTCGGGTTCCGTGACGTGGGTGAGGGCGTCGGTGATGACGTGCACCACGTGCTCGTCGGCAAGGCGGTACTCGCCCGTCCTGCCGTCTCTCGTCACCTCGACCAACCCCGCCTGCCGCAGCGTCCGAAGATGCTGCGACACGAGAGGCTGAGTCATTCCCGTCGCCTCGACGAGGGCGCCGACGACTAAGGGACCGTCGGCGAGGGCGACGAGCAGACCCAACCGGGACTCGTTACCGAGCACCCGGAACAGATCAGCGGCCGCTGCGATCTCGTTCGCCACGGGTCAACACTCCCCTATACATAGTGACATTGCAATGTGTTTATACAACTGGGGACGATTCTCATCGTCGCGTGTCGCGCTCGAGTTCATTCGCGGCGCGGCTGCCGACGCGTGCGCCGTAGAGGACGCAGGCGAGCACCACGACGGATGCCCCGATCACCACGATCGAGAGGGACTCGGTCGGCACGGGCAGGAACGCGCAGAGCCCGGCGACCACGGCAGCGACCCCACCCCAGACCGTGGGACGCTTCGCGCGGATGTGGGCGGCGAGCCATGCCTCGTCGCTGGCCATCGTGCTGGGGATGCGGATCCCGGCGATGTGGTTGCGCGTCAACCGCCCCGACGCTGCTGCGGTGGCGACCCAGATGAGCAGGACCCCCATCGCCGCCAGCAGGATCAGAATCGTGAATCGAATGCCCAGGTCGTCCATCACGACAGCCTAGGCAGGTCACTGGAAGTCCCTCGACCGGTGCGTCACCCCCACTCGCAGGTCCTCGAACCCGTCGGCGACGAGGTTCGTCACACCCTCAGGCGAGCGCTCGAGCATGCCGCGCGCGATGAGCGCGGGACTGTCGCGCAGGATGCGCCGGTATCTGTTCCATACCCCGACCGAGCAGATCACGTTCATGACGCCGTACTCGTCCTCGAGATTCAGGAAGGTGATCCCGGATGCCGTCGCCGGCCGCTGCCGGTGTGTCACCAACCCCGCGACCTCGATGCGCCGGCCAATCTCGTGCTCGCGCATGCCGCGCGAGGTGATCACCCCGCGCGCGTCGAGCTGCGAGCGGTAGTGCGTCAGCGGGTGGTCGTCGGCCGACACCCCCGTCGCCCACAGGTCGGCGGCGAGCACGTCGTAACTCGACTGGTCGGGGAAAAGCGGCGGCTGCACCGACACCAGCGATCCCTCGAGGAACTCCTGCCGGTCCTGCGCGGCATCCCCCGCCAACCAGATGCCCTCGCGCCGCGTGATCCCGAGGCTCTCGAACGCGCCCGCCGTCGACAGCGCCTCGAGCTGCGCCGCCGTCGCGCCGGTGCGCCGCACGAGGTCGCGCAGGTCCCGGTACGGACCGGATGCCTCCCGCTCCGCCACGATCTTCGTCGCCAGCGGCACCCCGATACCCGTGACCGAGGCGAGCCCCAGCCGCACCGCGAAGTTCCCGTCGCGCCGATGCGCCGCCGATTCGTCAGGCAGCGACCGGTCGAACTCCGGCACGGGCGGCTGGATGCGGTCGGTGCAGGAGTCCCGGCCCGTCGGGGCGCGACGGTGTCCAGCCCCGGGCTCGGCAGTGGCTGGCCCCGATCCGGCATCCCGGCCCCCGGCATCCCGGCTGCCGGCATCCCGGCTCCCGGCATCCCGGCTCCCGAGCGGAGATCTGCGCTCCCGAGGAGGAATCCCGCCCGAAACGTCCTCGCGACGGCCGATCCCCGCGGCAGCGCCGCGCCCGGCGCCCCCGCCCCCGGCTTCCCGAGCCCCGGCATCCGCCACCGTCGAGAACCGAGGAGATGACGCGTCCCGAGGAGCGAAACCACGGAAACCCTCCTCGGGAACCGGCATCTCCTCGCGAGGCGACACCGGCTCCAGCCCCGCCTCCACCCCCGACGCGTGCAGATCGGGCCGGCGCACCTCGACCCCGTGCCGGCGTGCGTCGGCGGTCAGGGTCGCGGGCGAGTAGAAGCCCATCGGCTGCGCGCGCAGCAGCGCGGCCAGGAACGCTGCTGGATAGTGCAGCTTCAGCCACGACGACGCGTACACGAGCAGACCGAACGACAGCGAGTGGCTCTCGGCGAAGCCGAAGTTCGCGAACGCCTGGATCTTCACGTAGATGTCGTCAGCGGTCTTACCGGTCAGGCCGTTGCGCGCCATCCCCTCGTACAGCTTCTTCTTCAGCGAATCGATCCGCTCGATGCCGCGCTTGGACCCCATCGCACGGCGCAGCAGGTCGGCATCCTCGCCCGACAGATCGCCGATCGCCATGCCCATCTGCATGAGCTGCTCCTGGAACACCGGGATGCCGAGCGTCCGCTCCAGCACCGGCTTCAGCTTCGGGTGCGCGTACGTGATCGGCTCGTCGCCGAGCTTGCGTCGCACGAACGGGTGCACCGCACCGCCCTGGATCGGACCCGGCCGGATGAGGGCGATCTCGACCACGAGGTCGTAGAACTTCCGCGGCTGCAGGCGGGGCAGCAGCCCCATCTGCGCGCGGGACTCGACCTGGAACACCCCGATCGAATCGGCGCGGCACAGCATGTCGTAGACCGCCGCCTCCTCCTTCGGCATCGCATCGAGGCTCCACCGCTCCCCCGTCGCGGCCTCGATCATGTCGAAGCAGTACTGGAGAGCTGCGAGCATCCCGAGCCCCAGCAGGTCGAACTTCACGAGCCCCATCCACGCAGCGTCGTCCTTATCCCACTGGATGACGGTGCGGTTCTCCATGCGCGCGTGCTCGATCGGCACGACCTCCCCGACGGGGCGATCGGTCAGCACCATGCCGCCGGAGTGGATGCCGAGATGTCGAGGCGCCTTCAACAGCTCACCCGCGTACGCGATCACCCGATCCGGGATGTCGTGATCGGGCGGGGTGTCGAGCGCCGCGCCCCACCGTTCGACCTGCTTCGACCAGGCGTCCTGCTGCCCCGGCGAATGCCCGAGCGCCTTCGCCATGTCGCGGATCGCGTTCTTCGGCCGGTACTGGATGACGTTCGCGACCTGCGCCGCGCGCTCACGCCCGTACGTCTCGTAGACCCACTGGATGATCTCCTCGCGCCGGTCCGAGTCGAAGTCGACGTCGATGTCGGGCTCCTCGTCACGGAGCGCCGACAGGAACCGCTCGAACGGCAGGTCGTAGAAGATCGAGTCGATCGCCGTGATGTCGAGCAGATAGCAGACGGCACTGTTCGCGGCGGACCCCCGCCCCTGACACAGGATGCCGCGGCGCCGCGCCTCCTGCACGATGCCGTGCACGATGAGGAAGTACCCCGGGAAGTCCTTCTGTTCGATGACGCCGAGTTCCTTCTCGATGCGCGCACGGTTCGCATCGGTGGCATCCGGGTACTTGCGAGGCACGGCCTCCCACACCAGGTGCCGCAGCCAGGTCATCGGCGTGTGCCCCTCGGGCACCTGCATCTTCGGCAGCGCGGGCTTGGCCCGTCGCAGCGGGAACGCGAGCGCGTCGGCGAGCTCGACGGTGCGCTCGACCGCGCCCGGATACCGCCGGAACCGCCGCGCCATCTCGGCCCCCGACCGCAGGTGCGCGCTGGCGTGCGACGGCAGCCACCCGTCGAGCTCGTCGAGCCCGCGGTTCGCCCGCACCGCCGCGACCGCCGCCGCGAGGTGCACCTTCTCGGGCACGGCGTAGTGCACGTTGTTCGATGCGACGACCGGAAGCCCCCGCTCGGCGGCGAGCGCGGCGAGCACGTCGTTGTCGCGCGAATCCGTCGGTGCGCCCTGATCGATGAGCTCGACGTCGACCCGCTCGGGCCCGAACAGGTCGACGAGCCGGTCGAGCTCGTACGCCGCCGCGGCCGGCCCGTCGACGGCGAGCGCCTGCCGGACGGCGCCCTTGCGGCATCCGGTCAGCACCTGCCAGTGGCCGCCGGCCCGGTCGGCGAGGTCGTGCAGGTCGTAGACCGGGCGGCCCTTCTCACCGCCCGCCAGCTGCGCGTGCGTGATCGCGGCGGCGAGTCGGTGGTATCCTTCCTCGCCGCGGGCGAGCACGAGCAGGTGCCGCCCGTGCGGGTCGGGCTCCCCGTTCTGCGGACCGGGCAGACCCAGCGACAGCTCGGCGCCGAACACGGTCTGCAGCTGCAGGTGCTCGGCCGCCTCGGCGAAGCGGACGATGCCGTAGAACCCGTCGTGGTCGGTGATCGCGAGGGCGTGCAGGCCCAGGCGCTCCGCCTCTTCGACGAGATCCTCGGGCGAGGACGCCCCGTCGAGGAACGAGAACGACGAGTGCGCGTGCAGTTCGGCGTACGGCACGGCATCGGTCGGTCGCTCGATCTCGGGCGTGCGGTACTTCCCCCGCTTGTGCGACCACGCCGGACTGTCGCCGCCGTCGGTGCCCGCCGGTGCCCCCTCGGGTCGCCGCCGGTCGCTGAGGATCCGTTCCATCTCCGACCACGAGACCGACGGGTTGTTGCCCCACCCCATCAGTCGTACCTGCCCTCGGCGTGCCAGACGCCCTCTTCGCACACCAGCAGCCACGCGGTCTCGGCCTCGTCGACCACCTGGAACCGGTGCGCGCGACGGGTGCGCGCGGCATCCCACCCCCGCTCCATGACGGGCCAGGGTCCTGCCCACGAGGCGATGCGACGCGGATGCCGGGGCCTCCGCGCCCCCGATGCGTCCGGCGCTCCCGGCAGGATCAGCGCGATCGGCTCGGCCGTCAGCTCGCCGCGGCCGTCGACGGCGACCATGTCGTCGTCCCGGTCGATGACGGCGACCGGGACCGGCTCGGGGAAGACGGTCGCCGGCAGCGGGTCGGGCAGGCTCCCCGGCCACGGCCGCGCCCGCTCGGCGATGACGGCGCGGTCCCCCCACGGCACGAGCACCTGCCGTTCGGCGAGCCACCGCCCGCCGCCGACCTGCGGCGTCACGACGCCGGTGTGTCCGAGCATCGCCTGCACGCGCGAGAGCGCTGAGTGCACGCGTTCCTCCGGCCCAGAACCGAACAGCCCTGTCACGTGATGGGATGCCGCGTCCACCTTCTCGGGCGCAATCCGCACCTTCGCGACCGCGCTCTTGAGCCCGCGCTCCGCGAGCTGCCACCGCACCCGGTCTACGACGGCGGCCGCGTCGAACGCGCCGGGATGCAGCCACACCCGCTCACTGTGGTCGCCGCGATCCCCGGTCAGCGCAACGCGCAGCTCGGTGCAGACGAGGTCGACGGCGCCGAGCCCCGAGATGAACTGCTCCGCGGCGAGCCGGATGCCGAACGCCACCTGATCGGCGATCTCGAGCGGCGGCTCGAAGCTGACCTCGCGCTCGAGCTCCGGCGGCGGCGTGCGCGGCTGCACGGGCTGCGAGTCGAGCCCCGACGCGAGCGCGTGCAGTCGCGCCCCGCGAGGGCCGAGCCGTTCGACGAGCCGCGCGGGCGGCAGTGCGGCGAGCTGACCGAGGGTGTGGATGCCGAGACGCGCGAACAGGCTCGCGACCGACTCGTCCTCGAGCGCCGTCACCGGCAGCGGCGAGAGGAACGCGGCCGCCGCCCCCGGCGGCACGATCCGCATCGGGGCGTCCGGGCCGGTGGTGCGTGCAGCCTGCTCCGCCGTGAACGGACCGTCGCCCACCCCCGCCCGCACGTCGAGGACGCCGAGCTCGGCGAGCGCGCCGGTGAGCGCCGTCGCCGCACCCGCCTCGCCGCCGTAGAACCGCGCAGGGCCCTTCACGCGCAGGGCGCAGAGGCCCGGCTCGCGCAGCTGCACACCCGGGGCGATCTCCTCGAGCCGGGCGATGAGCGGGGCGAACGTGCGGTGGTCGCGCGCGTCGTCGGCGTCGACGACCTGCAGCTGCGGACACCGGGCCTGCGCATCGCGGCGCCGCATCCCGCGCCGCACCCCGTCGGCTCGAGCCGCCGGGGAGGTCGCGGCGACCGTCCCCTTCGCGAAGACGGCGATCGGCCCCTCGGCCTCGGCGAGTCCTTCGCGGGCGAGCGCGACGACCGGCCAGTCCGGCACCCACACGACGAGGCTCCGGACCGGCTCGGTGCCGGTGTCGACGAGTGCGGGATCCATCAGCTCACCGCCCGCATCGGCAGGTCGACCACCGGGGCGGCGGGCTGCTCGCGCACCGCGATCGCTCCGTCGGGGGCGGGTAGCAGCATCCGCGACGACCGGGGCACCGGAAAACGCCGGCTCGTGACCGTGACGGTCAGCTCCCGGTCCGACAGCACACCGTACCCGTCGCCGAGACCCGACCAACGGGCATCGGTCACGTCGATCATCGCCTCGGTCTGCGGCCACGGCCCCTGTACGAGCAGCACGACGCCGCGCTCGCGCATGCGCGCCGCGAGCCGCGAGATCTCGGCATCCTTCGCCCGGCTGGGCGGCCGCACCGCGACGACCGGCAGCACGTCGGCGATCGTCGCGGTGACCGCGAGCCACCGCGCCCCGGGCTCGGGGATCAGCACGAGGTGCGACAGGTCGACACCCGCCTTCTCAGCCGCCTCGGCGCCGAACCCCGGCATCCCCACCACCCCGCACCAACTGCCCGTCTGCGACGGCTGCGCCAGCAGACCGAACAGCAGCGACATCGAGCCGCCGATCGCATACGACGATCCCGGCCGCAGCCCCCCGCCCGGCAGCAGTTCGGCCAGGGCAGGATGGGTGGGAAGAGGCGGCGCCTCAAGTTTGCGCCCCTGGATCCGAGCCATCTGCGCGCGCAGCCGCTCCACCTCTTGGGCAGTAGCGGTGTCGCGCACGATGGATCTCACCTCGACATGGTAGAAGCTTTGTTCGAATGGCTCAAGCCGTCGAGTTCGAAGATACGCACGGGCTCCGACATCGCCCCCGCGCCGCCCCCGAGCCGCAGACGCGCCTCATCAGGTCCGTTCTCGAATTCGGAGATCAGCATCGGATTCGGACCAGCAACCGCATTCCGATCCGAATCCGGCGACATTCTCCGAATCCGATGACACCCCGAACGCGCCGGCCGCGAGCCCCTCAGCCAGCCGCGCGCGCGAACGCCCCCGGCGTCACACCGAACCGGCGCCGGAATGCCCGGGCGAACGTGCCCGGGTCGCGGAAGCCGGCACCGTACGCGGCGGCGGCCACCGGCATTCCCTCGCGCAGCAGCACCTCGGCGGATGCCAGTCGGCGCTCGCGGATGAGTGCGGCAGGACTCTCCCCCACCCGCCCCAGCACGGCCTGCACCGTCCGCACCGACACGTGCGCGTCCCGCGCGAGCACGTCGACACCGAACTCCGGATCGCGGTGCCGCGCGGCGATCTGCGCACGAAGAGCGGATGCCGACGGCACCCCTCCCTGCACCGGCACCGCCGTCTGGGGCTCGAACGACAGCAGCAGGTGCTCCGGCAAGGGAAGTTCCGTCACCCGCCAGGCGACGTCGAGCGGTCGCCCCGACCGGGTTACGAACACCTCGCTGCACCGCGGGTCACCGCCATGCGCCGCCGCGTGGACGATCGGGCACTCGTGCGCGGGGTAGGCCGAGCCGTCCGCGCGATGCCCGTGCAGTACCTCGTGACTCGGACCTCCCACGACCCGGCGGGCGTCGGAGTATCCGAGCAACCGCCCGGCGGCCTCGTTCACGTGCGCGACGGCGCCGCCGGGTCCGATGACCCACAGCGGCTGCGGCACGGCATCCACCACCGCCTGCATCCACCGCTCGAGCACCGCCATGGGCCCACGCTAGGCACCGGGCTTTGCGCCGGCGCGTCGCGCGCGTTTCGACCGTGTCACACGTGCGCACAACGACGGCATCCCTGCGCGTTCTTCCTGCCGCATAGCGCCTGGGCACTGGTCCGATGGAACGAACCGACGAGAGGACTCTCCATGACGCTCCCCCAGATCATCAGCAAGCATGCCGCCGGCGCGCTCATCGACGAGGTGCGACGCAAGAGCGGGCTCTCGTGGGACGCGGTGAGCGAGCTCATCGGCCGCCCACCGGTGTGGACCGCCGCAGCCGCCCTCGGGATGCACTCGCTTCCCGAGGTCGAAGCGGAGCGACTCGGCGACGCCCTCGGACTCGACGCCGCTCTCGTCGACGCGCTCACCCGGCAGCCGAACCGTGCCGCCGAGGCCGATCTGTCGACCGACCCGACGATCTACCGCTTCCACGAGCTCGTGCAGGTCTACGGGCCCGCGCTGAAAGCCCTCATCCACGACCGCTTCGGCGACGGCATCATGAGCGCGATCAACTGCAGCATCTCGCTCGACCGCGTCGCGCATCCCGACGGGGACCGCGTCGTCATCACGATCGACGGCAAGTTCCTGCCGTACGCGTGGGTCGACTCCGGCAGCTGACCGCGACTACGCCGCGAGCGCCAGGTACGGCTCCCACGCGGGATCAGCGCGCTCAGCGCCGCGCACACGCCACCCGGCGCCGCGCGGCGGTTGCGGCATCCATCGCAGCTCCCAGTGCATCTCCTGCGGTGTGCGGTCACCCTTCAGGTTGTTGCAGCGCAGGCACGCGGCGACGAGGTTCTCCCACGAGTCCGCTCCCCCGCGCGAACGCGGCAGCACGTGATCGATCGTCGTCGCGCCCTTGCCGCAGTAGGCGCACCGGTTACCGTCGCGGCGGAGCACACCCCGCCGGGTGACCGGGACCCTGCGCGACGCCGGGATCCGCACGTAGCGGGTCAGCACGATGACGGCCGGTCGGTCGTACACGTCGCGAGTGCCCCAGACGGGGTCCTCCTCGACGCGCTCGATGATGGTCGCCTTCTCCGTCATGACGAGCACCAAGGCTCGTTTGAAGGAGATGACGGCCAGGGGTTCGTAACCTGCATTCAGCACCAGAGTGCGCATAGGGGTGTCCTCTCGAACGGCCGAGACGGCTTCAGCGGCCTTCCGTGTCGTCGACGCGGTGCGGATCGAGAGGGTGCGGGTACGAAAAAAGGCGCCGTCATGAAGACAGCGCCTTTTTCGCACGACCGATGTCGTGGCAATCGTGCACACGATGCCGCAGCACATGCCGACCTAGCGCATTCCGGTTGCGAATGCGGGGTTGGATGTCCATACAGCTCCCCTCGGCTCGAACGAGCGTCGGGGTCAGGGTATTACACCCCGGAAGGCCCGAGGGCGAACAACAGCAGAACGGCAGCTGTGTGTCGTCAGCCGGCGTTGGCTTGCAGCCACGACTCCGCGTTGGTGTACCCGTTGTTGATGCGGATCTCGAGGTGCAGGTGGGTGCCGAACGCGCGTCCGGTGTCGCCGACCTGCCCGATGAGCTGACCGACCGAGACCGTGTCGCCCACCTGGACGCGGCGCGTGCCCCAGTCCATGTGCGCGTACAGCGAGGTGACCCGCACGCCGCCGATGTTGTGGGCGATCTTCACGTACACACCCCACCCCGGTCCGGACTCGGACGAGGCGACCACGGTGCCGTCGGCGACCGCGTAGATCGGCTCGCCGCGACCGACCATGTAGTCCGTGCCCTTGTGGCCGGCGTACGGGGTGCCGAAGTTGTTGAAGTGCGCGAGCGGACGACGGACCGTCCCCGATCCGGGCGAGACGAGCGGGACCGAGTTCGAGAAGCTCGACGATGACCGCGCCGACGAAGACGACGACGACGAGGAGGAGGAGGAAGCCGACGCGAGGCGGGCCGCCAGAGCAGCCTTGGCAGCCTTCTCTGCGGCTTCCTTCGCCTTGGCCGCCTTGATCTCCTCGGGCGTCGTGGCCGAGTAGCCACCGCGCTCGAGGGTTGCGGGGCTTCCCTCCGAGGCGACGACGAGCGACTGCGCGTCGTCCGCGGAGGCCTGCTGCAACGTCTGCGCCTCGGCGACATCGCCGCGGTCGGCCGCTGCGAAGGCGGGGATGGCCACGGTCGCGACCATGCCGGCGACAGCGGCGACGGTCACGAAACTGCGGACGGGGTGAGGGCGGGATGCCGTCGATCGGGTGGCGGGCGCCTTCGCGGCGAACCGTCTACTCAGACGACCTTTTCGGGGGGCCGTCGATGCCTCAGAAATCTCGTTCGACGGGTGGAACTCTTCAGCCAAGCTGTCCTCCAGCGCCTCCGCATCCGGGGGGTGGATGCTGGCTCGTCGGCACTCCATGTCGGGCACGGATGTAGGGGGCACTTCGCGAATGACGAGCCGGAGAGGCAACTCACGGAGCGGTCCGAGGCGGGCTTCTCGCCGATGGACCCTCCGAGGCTACCGGAAGGTAACGAATAAGTCACGCTCCCGCCCTTGCGCAAGAGCGGTCGCGGAGCTGTCAGATCTCGCGAGTGTCGACGACGAAGATGTGCGACGCCACCTCGACGGGCAGTTCGAGCGCCTCGTCGACGTCGTCCATCTCGACGAGGACGTATCCCTCGTTGAACCGGAACGAGCCGGTCCGACCCGGCACGACGCCCGCGTCGCGCAGCTGCGTGAGGAGCTCCGGATCGACCTGCATCGGTTCGGCGAGTCGACGGATGCTGCCCGTCACCGGTCCGCCTGCATCGTTCAACCGGCGCACCAGGCCGACGACGCCGTTGTCGAACGCGTTGGCAGGAATGTCGCCGAGCTGGTCGAGGCCGGGGATCGGATTGCCGTACGGCGATTCCGTCGGGTGGTCGAGGAGTTCGATGAGGCGACGCTCGACGAGCTCGCTCATGACGTGCTCCCACCGGCAGGCTTCTTCGTGCACGTACGCCCAGTCGAGGCCGATGACATCCGACAGCAGCCGCTCCGCGAGGCGGTGCTTGCGCATGACGTCGACCGCCTTCTGGCGGCCCGGGTCGGTGAGCTCGAGCGTGCGGTCCTCCGAGACGACGACCAGACCGTCGCGCTCCATGCGCCCGATCGTCTGCGACACCGTCGGGCCGGAGTGTCCGAGGCGCTCCGAGATGCGGGCACGCAGGGGCGTGATGCCCTCTTCCTCGAGCTCGAGGATGGTGCGCAGATACATCTCGGTGGTGTCGATGAGGTCGGTCATCAAAGCCCTTTTCGCGCGGGAGACAATGCGTTCCCAGCCTATCCGGCATCCGGTCGCGGGGCGTCATGCGACCGGGACCGCCGGGGCCTGCGCCCTAGACTTCTCGGCATGGCGACTGTGACCCTCCCCCGCGAGTTCCTGCCCGTCGACGGACGCTTCGGATGCGGCCCGTCCAAGGTCCGTGCCGAGCAGCTCGAAGCGCTCGTCACCCAGGGGGCGTCGCTGTTCGGCACCTCGCATCGTCAGGCCCCCGTGAAGGAGCTCGTCGCCCGCACGCGTTCGGGTCTGGCCGACCTGTTCCGCCTCCCCGAGGGCTACGAGATCATCCTCGGCAACGGCGGCTCGACGGCGTTCTGGGATGCCGCTGCCTTCGGACTCATCGAGAAGCGCGCACAGAACCTGGTGTTCGGCGAGTTCGGCGGCAAGTTCGCCGCCGCCGCCGCCGCTCCCTGGCTCGAGGCGCCCGACGTGCGTCGCGCCGAACCCGGCACGAGCGCGACGGCCGAAGCCGTCGAGGGCGTCGACGTCTACGCCTGGGCGCACAATGAGACCTCGACGGGCGTCGCAACCGCGATCACGCGGGTCCACGGTGACGCAGGCGCCCTCACGGTGATCGACGCCACGAGCGCCGCGGGCGGCATCGACATCGACATCGCCGAGGCCGACGTCTACTACTTCGCGCCGCAGAAGAACCTCGGCTCGGACGGCGGCCTCTGGTATGCCGCGGTGTCGCCGGCCGCCATCGAGCGGATCGAGCGGGTCGCGGCATCCGGCAGGTACATCCCGGAGTTCCTGAGCCTGAAGAACGCGCTCGACAACTCGCGCCTGCAGCAGACCCTCAACACTCCGGCGATCGCGACGCTGCAGCTGCTGGATACCCAGCTGCAGTGGATCAACGGCAACGGCGGACTCGCCTGGGCCGGCGCGCGCACCGCGGAATCCTCAGGGGCGCTGTACGAATGGGCGGATGCCGCATCCTTCGCGACGCCGTTCGTCGCCGATCCGGCGGACCGCTCCCCCGTCGTCGTCACGATCGACTTCGACGACTCCGTCGACGCCGCCGCGGTCGCCGGGAGCCTGCGCGCGAACGGCATCGTCGACACCGAGCCGTACCGCAAGCTCGGCCGGAACCAGCTGCGCGTTGCCACCTTCGTCTCGATCGAGCCCGACGACGTGCGTCAGCTGATCAAGGCCGTCGACTACACGGTGGAGCACCTCGCCGACTGACCCCGCACGACGAACGCGGCCCCGAGGAGTGATCCCCGGGGCCGCGTTCGTCTGAGAGCGGATGCCGCGCGTCAGTACTCGCGCAGCGACTCGCCGTCGTCGTCGGTCTCCTCGTCGTCGGACTCGTCATCGTCCGATTCGTCGTCGCCGGACTCTTCGTCGTCATCGTCGGATTCTTCGTCGTCATCGTCGGACTCGTCGTCGTCGGACTCGTCGTCGTCCGCCGTCTCATCGAGCTCATCGATGTCGACACCGTCCACATCGCCCGCGTGCAGGATGGGCGACCCGTCGCTGTCGAAGTCGCTCGCGTCGAGGTCCTCGGCGTCGTCGTCCGCGTCGTCATCCTCGTCGACGTCGTCGTCCGCGTCGTCCTCGTCGGACTCGTCTTCCCCGGCGGCTGCCTGAGCCGCCTGGTACTCGGCGAGCCGCTCGGCCCACGGCAGCCACTCGGGCGCGAGCAGTGCACCGTCGCCGGGCAGGAGCTCCACTTCGAGCACGGTCGGCTCGGATCCCTCGACGACCGCCACGCTGACGGTCCAGAACCAGCCCGGATACCCGGCCATCCGGTTCGAGAAGCGGAGCGACACGACACCGCCGTCTTCGAGGAGGTATCCGGCGGCTTCGCCGACGGTCGCCTCGGGAGTCACCTCGAGGAGAGCAGCACGAGCGAGGTCGTATGCCTCGAACAGCCGCGGGTCCGTCGGAGCGGACTCCTGTCCCGACGCGTCGCTCGACTCGGCGACCTGCGTCGGCTCAGTCGACTCGGTCGACTCGGTCGGCTCGGTCGACTCAGGCATCGAGGTCATCAGCGACCTTGCGGAGCACTGCGGCGACCTTCTTGCCGTGCGCGCCGCTCGGGTACCGTCCGTGACGGAGGTCACCGCCGATGCCGTCGAGCAGCTTGACGAGGTCCTCGATGATGACCGCCATGTCGTCGGCGGGCTTGCGATTGCGCTTGCTGAGGCTGACGGGAGCGTCGAGCACCCGCACGGCGAGCGCCTGCAGGCCGCGGCGGCCGTCGGCGACGCCGAACTCCAGACGCGTGCCCGGCTTCATCGTGGTGGTCCCGGCGGGAAGCGCGGTCGCGTGCAGGAAGACGTCCTGACCGTCGTCGCCGGTGATGAAGCCGAATCCCTTAGCCTCGTCGTAGAACCTGACCTTGCCGGTGGGCATGTGTCGAACCTCGCTGCTCGGCCCGCGTGCGGGCATGGAAAAGTGGGACCGTCTCAGCCCCACCACCAGACTACGGCACCGTGGCGAGCCGCTACTCTGATCGGATGAGCACTCCGCCCCCGGCCGGCGACCTTCCCGTTCGTCGCATCGACCGCATCCTGGCGTTCATGTCCCTGGGACTGCTGGTGCTCTCGGTCATCTGCTTCTTCGCGATCATCATCGCTTCGGGCCCCGGCGGCCTGGAACAAGAGGACTTCGCCTCCGGCGTCTGGCCGGCGGTGAGCCTCATCGTCTACGTCGCGCCGCCGGTGGCCTTCGCCCTGCTGCTGGCGCTGCTGATCATGACCTTCGCGCGACGGGGACGGGCCAACAAGGGCCGTTGACGTGACCGCCTCCGACGCTCGTGCCCTCGCGACCCGCCTCGCGACGCTCGATCCGGATGCCCTCGCGTCCCTTTTCGACGCCCGGCACGTCGCCCCTCACTCGTCCTGGACCGACTTCTTCGACGCGGCCGACGGGCTCCTCGACCCGGCTCAGCTGCACCGCGCTCTTGCCGATGTCTCCGATCTCGAAGCGACCGCCCTGCGTGAGGCGCTGCGGAACGGGGCGCCCGTGGACGCGTCGCTGCGCACCGCCCTCGTCGCGCGCGCGCTGACGGACGAGAACGGAACCCCTTACGACGCCGTGGCGGCAGCCCTCTCGTCAGCCACGACCGTCGACGCGCCACCGGTGGTCACGGGGAGGGGTGAATCGGATGCCGCGAGCGCCGAGCGAGCGTTCGACGCCGTCGCGTCGCTGGCCGACATCCTGCATTCCGCCGCACGCGCTCCGCTCGGGCGGATCGGCTCGGGTGCGCTCAGCGCGGGCGACCGTCGCCGCCTCGTCGATGCGGGCGCGGCCGCGGGCCCCGACGACGCCGACATCCTCGTCGGGATCGCGGACGAGGCCGGGCTCCTCGAAAGCTCGGAGCGCAGCTGGAAGGTCACCGAGACCGGCACGACGTGGCTCGGCACCCGCACGGTCGAGCGTTGGCTCGCGGTCGCGGGCCGTCTGCGTGACCGGTTGCCGTCGGCTCTCCACTCCCCCGATGGAGGGTGGCGTCCGCTGGCGCAGTGGCCGGGGGCGTATCCGTTCGACTCAGCATGGCCCGATCGGGTCCGTCGCCTGGTGGCGATGCTCGTCCAGTGGGCGATGCTCGCCCCCGACGGCACGGCGCCGACGTGGGCGGCGGGACTCGCGGACGGTGCCGATGTCGACGCCGAGGCTTTGCGCACCCTTCTGCCCCACGAGGTCGACAAGGTCTACCTCCAGAACGACCTGACCGCCATCGCGCCGGGGCCTCTCGAACCACGTCTCGATCTGCGCCTGCGCACCACCGCGCGTCGTGAATCCCGGGCCCAGGCGGCGACCTACCGGTTCACCGCGGAGACGATCGGCGCCGCGTTCGCCGCCGGTGAGACCGCGGGATCCCTCACCGGGTTCCTCACCGAGCTGTCTCTCACCGGCGTCCCGCAGCCGCTCGCCTATGAGATCGAGCGTGCCGCCACCCGCCACGGCACCTTGCGGGTGGGGCCGGATCGGCAGGGCTACGCACGCGTGTCGGGTCAGCGTGACCTGCTGGACGCGATCAACGTCGACCAGGCGCTGCGACCGCTCGGACTCATCGCCGACGGTGACGACCTCGTCACCCGCACGAGCGTCGACACCACCTTCTGGATGCTCGCCGACGCCCGCTATCCGATTCTGGCGGTGGATGCCGACGGCGCTCCCCGCTCCCTCGGCCGCCACGACGTCGCCGACGGCCCGGCACCGGAGACATCGGCATCCGAACGCTACCGTCCGCTGATCGAGACGCTGCGGGCCAGCCTGTCCGAAGACGCGGATGCCGCCTGGCTCGAACGCGAACTCGACCAGGCGGTCCGCACCCGGGCGACGATCGACATCACGGTCCGCATGCCGGACGGGTCGACGCGCGATGTGACCCTCGAAGCCGCGGGCCTCGGCGGCGGGCGCCTGCGCGGACGCGACCGCGCGGCCGACGTCGAACGCACCCTGCCGCTGTCGAGCATCGTGAGCGTCCGGCCGGTATGACCGCCGGGGCCGGTAGACTCGTCCGCTATGGCTAACGGCCCCCTCATCGTCCAGAGCGACCGCACCGTGCTGCTCGAAGTGGCTCACCCCGACGCGGAGAACGCGCGGCACGAACTCGCGATCTTCGCAGAACTCGAACGCGCCCCCGAACACATCCACACCTACCGGATCACCCGGCTCGGGCTGTGGAACGCGCGCGCCGCCGGGCATGACGCGGAGGACATGCTCGCCACCCTCGAGCGGTGGGCGAAGTTCCCGGTCCCGCCGTCCGTGTCGATCGACATCCGCGAGACCGTCGGCCGCTACGGCCGCCTCGTCATCGAGCGCGACGACGAGGGCACCCTCATCCTCCGTTCCACGGACAAGCCGGTGCTCGCCGAAATCGCGCGCAACCGTCGCATCCAGCCTCTGCTCATCGCGCACCCCACTCCGGAGACGTACGTCATCGACGCGTGGGCTCGTGGCCAGATCAAGCAGGAGCTGCTGAAGATCGGCTGGCCGGCCGAGGACCATGCCGGTTTCACGCCCGGCACGCCGCACGAGATCGAACTCCACGAAGACGGCTGGACGCTGCGCCCCTATCAGCGCAAAGCCGTCGACATCTTCACCGAAGGCGGGTCGGGTGTCGTCGTGCTCCCCTGCGGCGCGGGCAAGACACTCGTCGGCGCGGCGGCGATGGCCGACACGAAGACCACGACCCTCATCCTCGTGACCAACACCGTCAGTGCGCGCCAGTGGCGCGACGAGCTGCTCAAGCGCACCTCGCTCACCCCCGAGGAGATCGGCGAATACTCCGGCCAGTCCAAGGAGGTGAAGCCGGTCACGATCGCGACATACCAGATCCTCACGGCGAGGCGGAAGGGCGAATACGCTCACCTCGCGCTGCTCGATGCGCTCGACTGGGGACTCATCGTGTACGACGAGGTGCACCTGCTGCCCGCGCCCGTCTTCAAGCTGACCGCCGACCTGCAGGCGCGGCGCCGACTCGGTCTCACGGCGACTCTCGTGCGCGAGGACGGCCGTGAGGGCGACGTGTTCAGCCTCATCGGCCCCAAGCGCTTCGATGCACCGTGGAAGGAGATCGAGGCGCAGGGCTTCATCTCGCCCGCTGTCTGCTACGAGGTCCGCATCGACCTGCCGGCATCCGATCGACTCGAGTACGCGGCCTCCGCCGACGATGAGCGGTACCGCCTCGCGGCAACCGCGCACGCGAAGATCGACGTCGTCCGGGACCTGGTCGCCAAGCACCAGGGCGAGCAGATCCTCGTCATCGGTCAGTACCTCGACCAGATCGACATCCTGTCCGAAGAACTCGGCGCACCGAAGATCACGGGCTCCACCCCCGTGGAGGAGCGCGAAGAGCTGTTCGACGCCTTCCGGCACGCCCGCATCCCGGTCCTGGTCGTGTCGAAGGTCGCGAACTTCTCCATCGACCTGCCCGACGCGTCGGTCGCGATCCAGGTCTCTGGCTCGTTCGGGTCACGGCAGGAGGAGGCGCAGCGCCTCGGCCGCCTGCTCCGCCCGAAGTCGAACGGCCACAAGGCGAGCTTCTACACGCTCATCGCGCGCGACACGGTCGACCAGGACTTCGCTCAGAACCGCCAGCGATTCCTCGCCGAGCAGGGGTACAGCTACACCATCCTCGACGCCGACAACCTGCTCGCCGCCTAAGAGGCCTCAGTCCGACGACGAACCGGACGACCCGCCGTCGGATGCGGCGGAACCACCGGCATCCGATCCCGTCGACCCGGTCCCGCCGTCGGACAGTGGCGCGGAGTCGGGCGTCGGGGTCGCGTCGAATGACGGCGCGTACTCGCCCCACCGCGGCGCCTGGTGCGGCTGGAGCGGCGGTCCGTCGTACGGCGTCTGGTCGGCGGGCGGCTGGCCGTAGACAGGCGGCTGACCATAGACGGGCGGCTGGCCGTAGACAGGCGGCTGACCGTACACCGGCGGGTGACCCGCATACACCGGCGCCGCGTAGACGGGCTCGGGCGGCGGAGTGAGCCGCAGTGTGCGCCGACCGTCGCCGCGACGCCAGAGCCACTCGACGACGCCGACGAAGGCGCCGATCATGACGACCGACGACACCAGCCCCATCACGCTCGTCTCGGTCGCCGCGGCATCGCTCAGACCGAAGACCGAGAACCCGAACGCGGCGAGGTTGTTGACGATGTGCAGGGCGATGGCCGCCTCGAGACCGCCGGTACGCCACGTGAGCCACCCGGCGGCGACGGCGAACACACCGACGCCGACCTGGCCGGCCCAGTCGTACATGTGCCCCAGGACGAACAAGGGCACCGGCAGCAGGATCGCCCAGGCGGGGCGTTTCAGCCAGCGGCCGACCGTCTGCATGAGGTACCCGCGGAACACGTACTCCTCCGCCGCTGCCTGGAACGGGACGAGGAGGAGGACGGTGAGGAGGGATGCCACGAAGGCCGGGTTCTCCGCCGGCGCGACGACGTTGCCGCTGCCCTCTTCCGCTGGGAGCAGGAAGGACAGCGCCGAGATCACGATGTAGACGACCACGGCGACGCCCACGCACAGGAGCAGCCAGTTCCACCGGAGTCGGCCGGCGACCGAGGAGATGTGGCCCACGCGTCGGCCGTTCACCACGAAGGAAGACAGCAGGTAGATCGGCCACATCACGGCGAGCGACACGAGGACGACGGCGAGCCCGATGGGGTCGCTGACGTCGATGGTGACGAGGCGGTCCGTCAGCGCGTAGATGTCGGCGGCGGGATCGGTGACGAAGACGACGATCCCGAAGACGAGACCGATGACGGTGGTGAGGACCAGGTAGAGGACGACGCCCAACGCACCGGTCGCCAGGGGCGTCCACCAGCCGCGTCGCTGACGCGCGAACAGCAGACGGTGGAAAGCGGCACCCGGGCCGGTGGTGTCGGCGGGAAGAGCCGGCGCGGCGCGGCGAGGAACGGGAACGGGCTGCGGAACAGTCACTCCTCCATCCTGTCCCACCGCGGGACGTGATCGTACCCCTGAGCGACCCGGGATCGGAATGTCCAGCAAACCGATTGATTCCGGTGCCAGTATGGGCTCATGACCGCTGCACGCATCCTCGTCGTGGACGACGAGCCGAACATCCGGGATCTGCTCGTCACCAGTCTCCGGTTCGCAGGATACCAGGTCCGTGCCGTCGCGAACGGCGCCCAGACCATCTCGGCCGTCCTCGAAGAAGAACCCGACCTCATCATCCTCGACGTCATGCTGCCCGACATGAACGGGTTCAGCGTGACGAAGCGGCTCCGCGGCGCGGGCTACACGGCGCCCATCCTGTTCCTCACGGCGAAGGATGCCACGGAGGACAAGATCGAAGGTCTGAACTCGGGCGGCGACGATTACGTCACCAAGCCCTTCAGCCTCGACGAGATCGTGGCCCGCATCCAGGCGATCCTGCGGCGCACGATGCAGGCCGACGAGGACTCGATCATCAAGGCCGGTGAGATCACGATGGATCAGGACACGCACGACGTCCAGGTCGGCGACATCTCGATCGACCTCTCCCCGACCGAGTTCAAGCTCCTGCGCTACCTGATGCTCAACCCCAATCGCGTGCTGAGCAAGGCGCAGATCCTCGACCACGTGTGGGAGTACGACTTCAACGGGGACGCCGGCATCGTGGAGAGCTACATCTCGTACCTCCGCCGCAAGATCGACCCGCACTCCTCCGAGCCCCTCATCCAGACCAAGCGCGGCTTCGGATACATGCTGAAGGCCGACCGCACCGCCTGAACGGAGGCGCCCCCTGGGCCCGACGGCATCGCAGGATCGCGTCACGCGATGGTGGCGCGGCCTCAGCCTGCGCACCAAGGTCACCGGCGTGACGGTCAGCATCCTCGCGTTCGGCATGATCGCCGCGGGTGTGGGCACCATGATCTTCCTGCGCAACGCGCAGCTGTCCGCCGTCGACCAGTCGCTGACGCAGACGGTCACGACCGACATCGCGAGCAACCTGATGAACGTCACGCTGGACGACGGCGAGGCGACCTTCACCCCGATCGCAGCAGCACCGACGGACTTCTCGGTCGCGGTGTACAGCGGCAAGGGAAAGGGCGAGCGCCTGGCGGTCGCCGGAGGCGACGGCTCACTGGCGCCACCCGCCTTCCCGGACACGTTCTCGCTGGATCAGACCGTCCTCGACGGCACGACGCCGTTCGACCTCACGTCGGCGGACGGTACCGTCCGCTATCGGGCCAGTGTGGACACTCTGCCGATCCCGGGGTCTCGTGAGTACTACACGCAACTCGTCGCCCTGCCCCTCAACGACGTCAACCGCACGGTCGCGAACTACATCGGCATCTACACGGCGCTGGCTCTCTTCACGATCATCTGCAGCGCGATCCTCACCCGTGGGCTCGTGACCCTCGCGTTCCGCGGACTGGGCCAGGTCGAGTCCACCGCCATGACGATCGCTCGAGGCGACTTCAGCCAGCGCATGAGCGACATCGCCCCCGGCACCGAGGTCGGACGCCTGAAGACGGCGATCAACGTCATGCTCGAACGCATCGACGAGGCGCTCGGCGAGCGCGACTCGACGGTCGACCGGATGCGCCGGTTCATCGGCGACGCGAGTCACGAGCTCCGCACACCGCTCGTCACGGTGCGCGGTTACGCCGAGCTGTACCGCATGGGTGCGATCCAGGATCCCGAGCAGACTGCCCAGGCCATGGAACGCATCGAGAAAGAGGCGATCCGCATGGGCGCGCTCGTCGAGGATCTCCTCGCCCTCGCGCGTCTCGACGAGCAGCGCGACATCGCGGTCGTCCCCGTGGACCTCCGCCCGATCGCACGGGATGCCGCTCTCGACGCCCGCGCCGCGTCCCCCGACCGTGAGGTCACCTTCACGGGGCAGACCCCGACATCGGCCATCCCGCTCGCCGTGTTCACGACGCAGGAACCCGCTCCGAAGCGCCGCAACGGCGCGATCGCCGGAGCCGGGCGTCTGCTGCGCCGTCGTCCCCGGACGGATGCCGCGACTCCGGCCCTGGAGACGGAGCCGATCAGGCTCCCCGCACCGCAGATGGTGCTGCCGATCGTCCTCGGCGACGAGAACCGCGTCCGCCAGGTGGTCGCGAACCTGCTCGGCAACGCGCGCCGCTACACCCCCTCAGGCTCCCCCATCGAGTTGTCGGTGGGCGCGGACATCGACTCCGGACGCGGGTGGATCTCGGTGGCCGACCACGGCGAGGGCGTGCCCGAGCAGATCCGCAGCAAGATCTTCCAGCGATTCTGGCGCGCCGACTCGTCCCGCACCCGCGAGACGGGCGGCTCCGGGCTCGGGCTGTCGATCGTCGCCTCGATCGTCGCCACGCTGCACGGCAAGATCGAGGTCACCGACACACCCGGCGGGGGCGCGACCTTCACGGTCTCCCTCCCGCTGGCCATGGATCGCGCGACCGCCGGCGAGGCCGTCGACTTGGCGACGCAGCCGCTGCCACGGGCGCCTCGCACCGAGGACTGAGCGGCCTCCTCCCCAGGACGAGGATGCCCGCCGTCCTCCCCCGGCGGCGTATCCGCACGAGGCCCGGACGACGTTGTCCCTAGCCTGGCGGCATCCCCATCGAAAGGAACCGCCATGACCGCCTTCACCGTCGACAGCGACGCCGTCCTCACCGCGACCGCCACGATCCGAGCGACCGGCGACCGGGTGCAGTCGGAGACCACCGCGATGCTCGGGCACCTGACGCAGTTGCAGGGGTCCTGGACCGGCAGCGCGTCGATCGCCTTCCAGTCCGTCGTCGAACGCTGGCGCGCCGCGCAGCGCGAGTTGGATGCCGCTCTCGCCGACATCAGCACGGCATTGGGTGCCGCGGGGCAGCAGTACGCGCAGACCGAGATGGCCGCCGCCGGCATGTTCCGTTGACGCGGACGTCCGCCCGGATACGACGAAGGGCCCCTCCCGGAGGAAGGGCCCTTCGTGCTGGCTGTCAGCGCTGGATCAGAAGTCCATGCCGCCGGTCGGGTCGCCGGCCGGAGCCGCCGCCTTCTCGGGCTTGTCGGCCACGACTGCCTCAGTGGTGAGGAACAGGCCGGCGATCGACGCAGCGTTCTGCAGCGCCGAGCGGGTGACCTTGGCCGGGTCGATGATGCCCGCGGCGAACATGTCGACGTACTCGCCGGTCGCGGCGTTCAGGCCCTGGCCAGCGGGGAGCTCGGCGACCTTGTTCGACACGACACCGGGCTCGAGACCGGCGTTCAGGGCGATCTGCTTCAGCGGCGCCTGGATGGCGACCTTGACGATGTTCGCACCGGTCGCCTCGTCACCGACGAGCTCCAGCTTGGCGAATGCCTTCTCACCGGCCTGGATGAGGGCGACGCCACCACCGGGGACGATGCCCTCCTCGACGGCTGCCTTCGCGTTGCGGACGGCGTCCTCGATGCGGTGCTTGCGCTCCTTGAGCTCGACCTCGGTCGCGGCTCCCGCCTTGATGACGGCGACGCCACCGGCGAGCTTCGCGAGGCGCTCCTGGAGCTTCTCGCGGTCGTAGTCGCTGTCGGTGTTGTCGATCTCGCGGCGGATCTGGGTCACGCGACCCTCGATCTGCGACGCGTCTCCGGCGCCCTCGACGATGGTGGTCTCGTCCTTGGTGATGATGACCTTGCGAGCGCGGCCGAGCAGGTCGAGGGTGGCGTTCTCGAGCTTGAGACCGACCTCCTCGGTGATGACCTGGCCGCCCGTGAGGATCGCGATGTCCTGCAGCTGAGCCTTGCGGCGGTCGCCGAAGCCGGGAGCCTTGACGGCAGCCGACTTGAAGATGCCGCGGATCTTGTTGAGCACGAGCGTCGCGAGAGCCTCGCCCTCGACGTCCTCGGCGATGATGAGGAGCTCCTTGCCCTCCTGGATCACCTTGTCGACGACGGGCAGAAGGTCCTTGATGTTCGAGATCTTCTGGTTCGCGATGAGGATGTAAGGGTCCTCGAAGACGGCTTCCTGACGGTCGGCGTCGGTGACGAAGTAGGGGTTGATGTAGCCCTTGTCGAAGCGCATGCCCTCGGTGAGCTCGAGCTCGGTGCCGAAGGTGTTGGACTCCTCGACCGTGACGACGCCTTCCTTGCCCACCTTGTCGATGGCCTCGGCGATCAGCGCGCCGATCTCGGGGTCGGCAGCCGAAATGGATGCCGTCGCCGCGATCTGGTCCTTGGTCTCGATCTCCTTCGCGCCGGCGAGCAGCTCGTCGGAGAGAGCCTTGACGGCCTTCTCGATGCCCTTCTTGAGCGAGATGGGGTCGGCACCGGCTGCGACGTTGCGCAGGCCTTCGCGCACGAGCGCCTGGGCGAGGACCGTAGCGGTCGTCGTGCCGTCACCGGCGACGTCGTCGGTCTTCTTGGCGACCTCCTTGACGAGCTCCGCGCCGATCTTCTCGTACGGGTCGTCGAGCTCGATCTCCTTGGCGATCGACACGCCGTCGTTCGTGATCGTGGGGGCGCCCCACTTCTTCTCGAGCACGACGTTGCGGCCACGGGGGCCGAGCGTCACCTTGACGGCGTCGGCCAGGGTGTTGAGGCCGCGCTCGAGGCCGCGGCGGGCCTCCTCGTCGAAAGCGATGATCTTTGCCATAAGTGTGTCGTCCCTCCCGGACGTGAGGTTCAGTACCGTGCCCCCAGGGGCTGGGAGCGGGATCGTTCTGGCACTCAGGATGAGTGAGTGCTAAATCATTCTGGCACTCGACCATAGGGAGTGCAAGCCGCGCGGGAGGCGTGGCGGCTCGCGGAACGACGAGGTCACGACGTGCGTGACGACGGCCGTGACGTCGGCCGGGACAGGTCCCGTCAGGCGACGACGCGGACGGACTCGGCCTGCGGGCCCTTCTGGCCACTGCCGACGGTGAATTCGACGGCCTGGCCCTCTTCGAGGACGCGGAAGCCGGACATGTCGATGTTGGAGTAGTGGACGAAGACGTCCTGTCCGTCACCGAGGGTGATGAAGCCGAAGCCCTTCTCGGCGTTGAACCATTTGACGGTTCCCTGGGTCATGCGAATCTCCTGAAGCTGTGGGACACCGAAATGCTAGCCACGCGGTCAGGCTGGAATCCGCGGTTCCGGGCTTTGTTGACACCCGTGCACCGAAGTGTTTACGACGGCGAAACACGCCGCGCCGACGCGGGTCACTCAGAGCCGAAGTCGAGCCCGACGACGATCACGAGCTGCGGCCGGCTCGTGCCACCCGCATCCGTCGTCTCCGGGGGCGCCACGACCTGGTATGTGTCGTCGAGGGCGACGTCCGCGCCGCCGATGGCGTCCGCGAGCCCTCGTGCGGCCGCCTCGTCGTCCGCCTTGCCGTAGTAGACCGTCGTCGTCGGGAAGTCGTTCGAGCTCGCGTTGCTCGCCTCGACGTCGGCCGCAGCCCATCCCGCCGCGATGACGTCGTCGCGAACCTTGGCCCCGAGCCCGTTCTCCTTCGTCGCATTGAGCACGAGGACCTGGTACGACGTGTCGACTCGCGGGGCGACGACACCGGCTCCGCGCGTGGCGGCCGGCGCCGGCGCGGCCTCGAGCCGACCGGTGGCGTACAGGGTGCCGAACACACCAGCGGCGACGATCGCCACGGTCGCCACGATGGACCACAGGACGATGACTCCCACGCGCAGACGCGGGGCCTCGGCGCGGTGCGCGCCCACGCGAGCGGAACGGGCGGGGAGGTCGTCGAAGCGATCCGTGGTGGCGGACCGGCCCTGCGAGGCGGAAGGTTCCGTCGGGGCGGGCTGCTCTGGCTCGATCGGGGAAGTCGGAGACGGCACCCGAGGATCCTACCGGGCCGAGGCCGGGAGGATCCTGGCGCGGTTGCGCCGCTCGCGCTCCTGCGCGGCCTGGAGACGCTGGAGCCGGTGAACGAGCACCGGATCGTGGGCGACGGCATCCGCCGAATCGAGGATGCGGCCGAGGAGCTGGTAGTACCGCGCGGGCGTCAGCGACAGTTCGGCTCGGAGTGCCTCCTCCTTCGCACCCGAGTGCCCGTGCCACAGCGTCTCGAAGTCGAGGATGGCGCGGTCGCGGTCGGAAAGGGGCACTCCCCCACCGTACGACCGTCATCGAGCGACACCGCGGAACATCCGGGCGGTTCGTCCGGTTGAATAGGACGAGGGAAGGAAGAACACATGAGCTATCGCGTGGAGAAGACCGACGAGCAGTGGCGTGAGGAGCTCACCCCTGAGCAGTACGCCGTCCTGCGGCAGGCAGGAACCGAGCGGGCGTGGACCGGCGAACTCCTCGACGAGGATCGCGCGGGGTTCTACACCTGCGCTGCCTGCGGGTCGGAGCTGTTCCAGAGCGGCACGAAGTTCGATTCGCACTGCGGCTGGCCGAGCTTCTACGAGTCGGTCCGTCCTGAGGCCGTCGAACTGATCGAGGACAACAGCCACGGCATGGTGCGCACCGAGGTGCGTTGCGCCAACTGCGGTTCGCACCTGGGGCACGTGTTCCCCGACGGATTCGGCACCCCCACGGGCGACCGCTACTGCATGAACTCGCTGTCGCTCTCGTTCACCCCGAAGGGCGACGAGTCCTGATCGACCGCGGCGCTCAGCGCCGCACGCGCCAGAAGGCCGCGACGGACACCGACGCGAGGCCGATCACGACCGTGATCGCTTCGACGAGGAGTCCGGGGCCCGCCGGCGCAGGCCACACGGCGTCGAGGGCCAGCGAGGAGACGAGCTGGCCCGAGACCGCCGCCAGGCCGAACAGCAGCACGCCGGTCCGAGCGACGATTGCGGCGGACATCACGATGTAGGTGACGCCCAGGACGCCTCCGAGGTAGAGCCACGGCTCCCCCGGGGGCGTCGCGGGCGGTCCGCTGACGACCGTGACGACGACAGCGAGCACCGTGAGGATGACGGTGCCGACGATGAAGTTGACGAGCGTGGCCGTCAGGGGCGTCCCGACGCGGGCGCGCAGCCGACCGTTGGTGGCCTGCTGCCATGCGAGGCCGACGCCGACGAACACCGGCAGGATCACCATCCACACCGGGACTCCCGCCAGACCGTCCCCGGCTATCAGCACGACGGCCACGGCTGCCAGCGCGAGCGCTCCGCCGACCAACCGCGGCACCGTGACCGCCACGACGCCCCCGGGGCCGAATCCGATCCGGTCGAACAGGAGCCCGCCCACGGTCTGCCCGGCCACGATCCCCACGGTGAACAGCGACACCCCGACGATGCCGACGGCGAAGCTCTGCGTACCGACGGTGAACGCGCCGGCTGCGCCGCCTACCAGCATCCACCAGGGAATCGTGTGATCGCGGATGCCGCGGGCCAGAGTGGTCGCGCCTCGCCGGCCGGCGGGCGTCAGAACGCTGATGAGCGCGATCAGGAGCAGTCCGCTCGCGAATGAGACGACGGCCGCGGCCATCGCGTGCTCGAGGCGTAGGCCGAGCTGCCCGTTGATGCGGGCCTGGACGGCGGTGAGAACGCCGACGGACACCGCCGCCAGGAGGGCGGGGCCGACGGATGCCGGGGCTGAAGGAGTCGCAGTCGTCACGCGGCTCGGCTCAGCCGAACAGCGCGGCGGCTTCTTCGTACCGGTGCAGGGGAACGGTGTGGAGCGATCCGAGCGCCTCGGCGAAGGGGACGCGGACGATCTCGGTGCCCTGCATGGCGACCATCTGACCCCAGGCGCCGTCGACGATGGCGTCGGCGGCGTGCAGGCCGAGACGAGTCGCGAGCACGCGGTCGAAGCCCGAGGGCGATCCGCCGCGCTGGATGTGGCCGAGAACCGTCGAGCGAGTCTCGATGCCCGTGATGCGTTCGATCTCGGGCGCGAGGATCTCGCCGATGCCGCCGAGACGGGGGCGGTTGAAGGCGTCGAGACCCTTGTCGCTGAAGGCCTCCTCCATGCCGGTGAGCTTGAAGCCCTCGGAGACGACGACGAGAGGTGCGCGACCGCGGTCGTGCGCCTTGGTGACCTGCTCGGCGATGTCGTCGATCGACATCGGCACCTCGGGGATGCAGATGACGTGGGCTCCCGATGCGATGCCCGAATGCAGGGCGATCCACCCGACGTGGCGCCCCATGACCTCGGCGACCATGCAGCGCTGGTGCGAGTCGCCCGTGGTGCGCAGCCGGTCCATCGCCTCGGTGGCGATGTTCACCGCGGTGTCGAACCCGAACGAGTAATCGGTCGCGTGAAGATCGTTGTCGATCGTCTTGGGCACGCCGAGGACGTTGATGCCGTCCTTGTGGAGCCGGTCGGCCGCAGCGAGCGTACCCTCGCCGCCGATCGCGACGATGCCGTCGAGGCGGTGCCCGTACATCGTCTTGGAGATGTTCTCGGCGCCGCCGCGCGGCCCCTCGTAGGGGTTGGTGCGGCTCGTCCCGAGGATCGTGCCGCCGACCTTCGACAGCCCCTTCACCTCGTGACGGGTCAGGGGGAAGAAGTCACCGTCGACCACGCCGCGCCACCCGTCGCGGATGCCCACGAACTCGATGTCGTAGGTGGTCGTGCCCTTCAGCACGATGCCCCGGATGACCGCGTTGAGTCCGGGACAGTCGCCGCCGCTCGTGAGGATACCGATCTTCATGGGTGGTCCTTAGGTGATTTCGGGTTGATGCTCGGGGGCGACGCTGCCTCCACGACACTAGCGTCGCGGCGGCATCCCCTGCCAGCGGAGCGGCGTCAGGCGGCGCCGAGGGCCTGCCGGAGCAGATGCATCAGGGCCGACAGCTGCACGGAGTCACTCGAGGTCGGGTCGACCGCATCCCCGTCGAGGGCGCGCTGCGCGAGCCCCTCCTTGCTGTCGATGAGCTCGGCGATCTTGGTGTCGATCGTGTGCGCGGCGATGATGCGCCATGCGGTGACCGGCTCGTCCTGACCGATGCGGTGCACGCGGTCGATCGCCTGGGTCTGCTCCGCCGCGGTCCAGCTGAGCTCGGCGAGGACGACGTTCGAGGCCGCCTGCAGGTTCAGGCCGACACCGGCCGCGGTCAGCGAGCAGACCGCGATCGCGACGTCCGGCTCGCCGTTGAAGGCGTCGATCGCCTGCTGGCGGACGGGCGTCGTCTGGTCGCCGCGGATCGAGACGGTCCGGAGCCCCGCCGACGCGAAGTGCGCCTCCGCGGCATCCATCACGTCGATGTGCTTCGCGAAGAACACGACCTTGCCGACCGACCGCTGCAGCTGCACGGCGTAGTCGGCGGCCAGCTGCGCCTTCGCCTGACCGATGCGGCGGACCATCGTGAAGACGTTCTCGGAGCCGCTGCCTGCGGCCTTGGCCTCTTCGAGCTCGCCGTGAGCGACGAGACGCACGATGTCCTCGTCGGCCTCGCCGCGGACGACGCGGTCGCCGCGGGCCTCGATGATCCGGCGGTACTTCGCCGCCAGGCGTTCGCCGAGCTCACGCTCGGCGGCGCGGATGGAGCGACCGTACTCGTCGTCCAGCTCGACGGGGAGGTCGGCGACGAGCTTGTCGGGCAGGTCGGCGGCGACGTCCTTCTTCTTGCGACGAACGATGCCCATCGAGATCACGGCGGAGCGCGCCTCAGGGTAGAACGCCTTGTCGGCGGGGGTGAGCCCCGTCTCGTCGAGCCGCGCCATGAGCTCGGGCCCGGGCTTCTCGCCGTTCGTCCAGCCGAGGAAGCGCCAGATGGCGTCGAAGTCCTCGACGTCGTTGATGAGCGGGGTTCCGGTGAGAGCCAGCAGAAGGGGATCGCGCACCTGCTCGCGGATGCGCGAGGCGAGGGCGAGCACGTTCCGCGAGCGCTGCGAGGTCAGGTTCTTGATGAAGTGCGCCTCGTCGACGACCATGCCCTTCAGCCCGATGGAGCCGAGCCAGGCGAGGTGACGATCCAGGATCTCGTAGTTGACGATGAAGACGTCCGCGAAGGCGTCCATCGTCTCTCCGTCGCCCAGGATGACCGTGGCGCGGCGCTGCGGCGTCCACCGCTCGACCTCGCGGGCCCAGTTCATCTTCACGACGTTGGGCACGACGACCAGGAGCGGGTAGGCGTCGGCGACGGATGCCGCGAGCACCGACTGCGCCGTCTTGCCGAGACCCGGCTCATCGGCGAGCAGGAAGCTGCGGTGCCCGGCACGGACGGATTCGAGGAACCTCGACTGGTGGGGCATGACGTCGAGGCCCTTGGGCGAGAGTCGATCGAACTCGGGCACGGGCGGAAGCTCCATCGAGGCTGCTCCGCCGCCGGCGCCGGTCTCGAATGCCTTGTACAGAGGGCCCATGAGTTCCCAGCCGTCGAGGCGACGACGCGGCGTCGGTCCGGCATCGCGCAGCGCGGCGTCAGGAGCGAGGAAGGGGTTCGACTCCTTGCGCGCCTCGATCTGCGGCGGCACGACCTGGCGGTCGGCGACGCCTTCGGGAACGACGGGAGCCTGTGCGGGCTTCGCGTCGGTGATGATCAGCTCGTCTTCGGGGAGGTCGGCGCCGGACTCGATGAGCCAGTCGCGCCGCATGCGTCGGGCGACCGGCGACGTCGCCTGATCGACCTCGAGCAGCTGGATGAGCGAGGTGTCGCGGGCGGCGGTCTTGGCGAGGATGGTCGCGACGCCGTCGAGCCGCTTCAGCAACTCGGCCCGGGCACCGTCAGCGATGTCGGTCGCTGCCTTGACGCGCGCACGCTCCTCGCGGACGAGGAAGGCGATGACCTGGAACTTGACCCGGTTGGTGGGCCCCAGCTTTCCGCGCTGCGCCTTGGCTTCGACCTCGCGGACCTTGCGGGCGAGGATCGGGATGAGGGGTGCTTCGTCGTCTCGACGCGACGATGAGCCCCGACGACGCCGAGCGGCGGTCTTGGGGGCGGTGGCTGCCGTGGTCGGCATGCTCCTCCTGAGCGTGACACCGGCGGATGCCGGCGATGGCCGTCGATGACGACGGTCTTACGGGACCGCGACGGAAGGACCGCGGTGCGAATGTGTTCCCCGGATCCCCCGGCTGCGGGTACTCGCTTCTGCGAGCTGCGGCGACGGAAGGATCCTTCTCCCCCAGTCTAGCGCCTCCGAACCGCGGCACACGTCGCGTCCTGGCTGGGCGCGTACGCTGGGAACCATGCCCACCGAACGCGAACTCGCCGCCACCATCGACCACGCGATCCTGAAGCCCGAGCTCACCCGGGCCGACGTCGACGCCGAACTCGACATCGCGGCGGAGTGGGGCGTCTTCAGCGTGTGCGTGCGTCCCAGCGACATCCCGCACGCGGTCGAGCGCCTCGCCGGCACCGGCGTGGCCGTCGGCACCGTGATCGGCTTCCCCCATGGCACGACGTCCACCGCAGCCAAGGTCGCCGAGACCCGGCAGGCCCTCGCCGACGGCGCCGCCGAGGTCGACATGGTCATCAACATCGGCGCACTGCGCTCGGGCTTCGACGACGTCGTCGTCGCCGACATCGCGGCCGTCGTCGAGGCCGCGCAGGGACATGTCACGAAGGTGATCCTCGAGACCGCCCTCCTCGACGACGAGCAGATCGAGCGGGGCAGCCGCCTCACCGAGGCGGGCGGCGCGCACTTCGTCAAGACCTCCACCGGTTTCGCCGGCGGCGGCGCGACGGTCCCCCACGTCGAACTCATGCGTCGCACCGTCGGCGCGGGCGTCGAGGTGAAGGCATCCGGCGGCGTCCGCAGCTACGCCGACGCGCTCGCCATGATCGAGGCGGGTGCCACGCGCCTGGGCACGAGCGGCAGCGCCGTCATCCTCGGCGAGGCACGTCGAGTGGATGCCGGGGCCGCAGCGACCGGCGCGGTCGACGACACGTCGTACTGACGACCCTCCCGACGGTTCGGCCGCGCAGGACCGACGGGGAACCCCGTCAGGATCGCAGCGCGGCACGGACGTCGGCGACGTCCGCAGCCATCTGCGCGATGAGCGCCTCGATGCCCTCGAAGGCGACCATCCCGCGCACACGCGCGACGAACTGCACCTGCACGATGTGGCCGTACAGGTCGAGCCCCGTCTCGTCGAGGACGTACGCCTCGACCTGCCGGACGGGCACGTCGTCGAACGTGGGGTTCGTTCCGATCGAGATCGCGGCCGCGTACCGCGTCGCCGGCGCGTAACCGCCGGCATCCGTGCCCTCGTCGACCAGCCAGCCGGCGTAGACACCGTCGGCGGGGATGAACCCCTCCGCGGCGGCGGCGAGGTTCGCGGTCGGGTAGCCGAGTTCGCGTCCCCGCTTGAGTCCGTGCACGACCTCGGCACGGACGGCATGCGGGCGTCCGAGCAGACGCGCGGCGTCCTCGACCTGACCGGCAGCGAGCAATTCGCGCACCCAGGTGGACGAGACGCGGCGCCCGCCTCCCTGCACGTCACCGACGACGTCGACGGTGAATCCGTGCTCGCGCCCGAAGCCGACCAGGAACTCCGGCGTGCCCGCTCCCCCGCGACCGAAACGGAAGTCGGCACCCACCATGACGCAGACGGCGCCGAGGGCGTCGACGAGGATCCGCTCGGCGAAGGTCTCGGGCGCAAGCGACGCGAGCGCCTCGTCGAACCGGAGCACGAGGACCGCGTCGACGCCGGCGTCGCGGAGCAGGGCGATCTTCTGGTCGACGCTCACGAGGGATTCGGGACAGCGGTCGGGACGCAGGAGGCTGAGGGGATTCCGGTCGAAGGTCACCGCGACGACCCGGGCTCCGGCATCCGTCGCCGTCACGCGGGCGCGATCGATGACCGCGCGGTGGCCGGAATGCACGCCGTCGAATTTGCCGATCGCGACGACGCTGGGACCGAACCCGGCGGCGATCTCAGCAGGGTCGCGGAACACGATCATGCGGCACCGTCCGTCGTGCGTCCGCGCCGGTGGGTGATGAGCCACCAGAGCCCCAGGAAGGGCAGGACGAGCGGGATGAGCACATACCCGATGCCGTAGCCCGACCACACCGTGGGGTGGTTGAAGAGCTCGGGATGAGTCAAGGAGAGGGTTCCGACGACGAGGACGCCGACGAGCTCGAAGACGATGGCGGCCCACGCGACGCGGTACCACCGCTCCGATGCGCTGAAGATCAGCGCGAGGGTCGCCAGAATATAGACGAGGGCGGACAGCGCCGACAGCGAGTACGCCACGGGGGCGTCGTCGAACTCACGGACGATCTGGACGAACGAGCGGCCCGTCGCCCCCAGCGCCATGATCGCGTAGACGACGACGAGGACACGGCCGACACCGGTCATCCGACGCGGGGATGAGGATGCGGCCGACGGAGCGGGCGGGGTCGGCGCGATCTCAGGCATGGCCCCTCAATCCTACGGCCGCGCGGTGCAGGTCTCGCCGCGGGGCCCACGGACTCAGGCGACCTGGATCGTCCAGATGACGTTCATGCGCCACACCATGATCGCGATCGCGAAGGCCGCGACCCCCATCACGACGGTGCTCCAGCGGCTCCGTTCGATGAGCGCCCAGACGACGGCGGCGGGCGGGATCAGCACGGCCGAGACGAGGTAGACCCAGAACTCGAGAGGGTCGCCCGAGGGCGGATTGCCCGCCAACGGAGCGATGATCGAGATCACGACCTGCACGATCAGCAGGAGCAGGATGAGCGCCTGGGTCCCGACTGACAGGTCGCTCGGGCGGCGTCCTGCGAGTCCCAGCACGGTGCACAACAGCCCCGCCGCGCACGCGACCGCGATGAGGACGACGGTGAACCCGGCGATCACGGCTGCTCCTCCGGCATGTTCATGAGGCTCTTCACGTCGTCGCCGCGACGGCCGACGATGCCGACGAGCGCTCCATCCGGGGCGATCGCGGCGGGGGTCTCCGTCTCGAGGCGCCGGGCGGCGCCGAGCAGGCGCTTGCCGTGCCGCAGGTCGCGCGCCTCGTCAGCGGTGACGGGGAAGGCGCCGAGAAGCGATGCCGCGACCTCGGCGGCATCCTTCAACGGCACCTGGGGGGTCAGTTCGGTGACGGCGTCGGCGACGTCGAAGGGACCGACGCGAGTGCGCCGCAGGGCCGTCAGGTGACCGCCGACGCCGAGATCCGCGCCGAGGTCCCGTGCCAGTGCCCGGATGTAGGTGCCGCTGGAGCAGTCCACGACGACGTCGACGTCGACGACGGCGTCGCCCCGGCGGATCTCCCGCACCTCGAACCGGCTCACGACGACGTCGCGGGCCTTCAGTTCGACCTGCTCCCCCGCCCGCGCCAAGTCGTACGCGCGGCGTCCGCCGACCTTGATCGCCGAGACCGTGCTCGGCACCTGCGCCATGGGCCCCGTCAGTGAGCGGATGCCGCTCCGGATCGCGTCGTCGGCGACACCACCGGCATCCGTCGTCGACGTCTCGACGCCGTCGGCGTCGTCGGAGTCCGTCGTCGCACCGAGCCGGATGGTCGCTTCGTATGTCTTGTCGAGCCCGACGACGTACGTCAGCAGTCGGGTCGCGTGCCCGATGCCGAGGACGAGGAGGCCCGTCGCCATGGGATCGAGGGTTCCGGCGTGGCCGATCTTGCGGGTGTTCAGCGCCCGGCGGGCGCGAGCGACGATGTCGTGACTCGTGACGCCGCCGGGCTTGTCGACGAGGAGGATCCCGCCGCTCGCCTGGCTCTGGTGCATGGCTTCCAGCCTAGGCTCGCGCGCGCTCGTGCTCGCGCCCGCGCCCGTGCCCGCGCTCGTGCTCGTGCTTCTGTCCGGATCATGTGCTCTCGCCGAGAACACACGCTATGCACGTTCGTGGCATGTGTTCTCGGCGAGAGCACATGATGTCGCCGGGGAGGGAGGGCACCCGGGCAGGGTCGCCGGGGTGGGAGGGCACGCGCGGCGACCTAGGCTGGAGCGGTGCCCGACCTCGCCCCGCCGCTGATCGCGTGGTACCGCGAGAACGCGAGGGATCTGCCCTGGCGTCGCGAGGGCTTCGGAGCGTGGGGAACGCTCGTGAGCGAGTTCATGCTCCAGCAGACCCCCGTTGCCCGGGTCATCCCCCGCCTCGAGGAGTGGCTCTCGCGCTGGCCGACCCCGGCCGACCTCGCCGCCGCTCCCCCGGCCGACGCCGTCCGCCTCTGGGCGAACCTCGGCTATCCGCGGCGGGCCCTGTGGCTGCACCGCGCGGCGACGGAGATCCGCGACCGGCACGACGGGTCGGTCCCCCGCGACGTAGACGCCCTGCTCGCGCTCACCGGGATCGGCGACTACACCGCCCGCGCGGTGGCGGTGTTCGCGTTCGGCGACCGGCATCCCGTCGTCGACACGAACACCCGGCGCGTCCTCGCCCGCGCCGTCGATGGACGCTCGCAGCCCGGGCCCCCGGCGAAGGCCGACCTCGCCGCGATGACCGCGATCCTGCCCGAGGACGACGGCGACGCCGCGGTCGTCAACGCGGCCGCGATGGAGCTCGGCGCCGTCGTCTGCACGGCACGCACACCGCGATGCGAGACGTGCCCGCTCGCCGAGGCCTGCGCCTGGCGTGCGGCCGGATACCCCGACACGGGCGACGAGCGCCGGAAGCAAGCGCGGTACGAGGGCAGCGACCGGCAGGCGCGCGGCGCCGTCATGAAGGTGCTGCGGGATGCCGACGGTCACGTCGCGCCCGCCCCCGCCGTCATCGCCGAATGGCCCGACCCGCAGCAGCGGGACCGGGCCATCGACTCACTCATCGTCGACGGCCTGGTCGAGGCCGTCGACGGGATGCTGCAGCTGCCGCGCTAGGGCGCGTCAGGCGGGACGTCTCAGTCCTCGTCGTTCTCTTCGCGCGCCTTCACGTACGGGTCCGCCTCGCCGGCGTAGGTGCCGGATGCCGCGATTCCCGCGACCTGCGCGTCGCGCTCGCGCGCCTCGCGCAGGAGCTCCTCGATGTGCCCCGCGTTCTCGGGGAGCGCGTCGAGGATGAACTCCAGGGTCGGGGTCAGACGCGTGCCGAGCTGACGCCCTACCTCGCTGCGCAGCATGCCCGTCGCCGCCTTGAGAGCGGCGGCGGAGTCGGTGCGCGCATCGTCGTCGCCGTAGACCGTGTAGAAGACGGACGCGTGCTGCAGGTCACCCGTCACGCGCACATCCGTGATCGTGACGAACCCGAGCCGCGGGTCGCGCAGCCCCTTCTCGAGACGCTCCGCGATGAGCACGCGGATGCGGTCCGCCAGCCGTGCCTGCCGTTCTCCGGCCATGTCCTTCTCCTTCTCTACCCGGCCCGCGATACGGCTGGCCGGAAACTGCGGAGGACTCGGATGTCCGTCCGAGGCAATCGGGGTAGGGGCCCCGCTCTTGCCGAGGACGGACATCCGAGTCCGTAGCAACCTGCAGATCAGCCGCGCGGCTTCTCCACCATCTCGGTCGTCTCGATCTCGTCGCCGATCTGGATGTCGTTGTACTTACCGAGACCGATACCGGCCTCGAAGTCCGTACGAACCTCGGTGACGTCGTCCTTGAACCGGCGCAGCGACTCGATGGCCAGACCGTCGGCGAGCACGACGCCGTCGCGGATGACCCGCGCCTTGGCGTTTCGCGTGATCGTTCCCGAGCGGACGATGACACCGGCGATGTTGCCGAACTTCGAGGAGCGGAACACCTCGCGGATCTCGGCGACACCCGACTGCACCTCTTCGAACTCCGGCTTGAGCATGCCCTGGAGGGACTGCTCGACGTCGTCGATCGCGTTGTAGATGACCGAGTAGAACCGGACGTCGACACCTTCACGGGCGGCACGCTCGCGCGCCTTCGTGTCGGGACGGACGTTGAAGCCGATGACGATCGCGTTGTCGATCGTCGCCAGGTTGATGTCCGACTCGGTGACGGCACCGACACCACGGTGGATGATGCGCAGCTGGACGCTGTCGTCGACCTCGATCTTGAGGAGCGACTCCTCGAGGGCCTCCACGGCACCCGAGACGTCACCCTTGATGATGAGGTTGAGCGACTCGACCTTGCCCTCTTCGAGAGCGCGGGTGAAGTCCTCGAGCGAGATGCGCTTGCGGGCCTTGGCCAGCTGGGCGTTGCGCTCGACCGCTTCACGCTTCTCAGCGATCTGGCGGGCCATGCGGTCCTCTTCGGTGACGATGAACACGTCACCGGCGCGGGGCACGGAGTTCAGACCCTGCACCTGCACGGGACGCGACGGGTAGGCCTCGTCGACTGCATCGCCGTTCTCGTCGATCATGGCGCGGACGCGGCCGTAGGCCGTGCCCGCGACGATCGCGTCACCGACGCGGAGCGTTCCGGACTGGATCAGCACCGTGGCGACCGAACCGCGACCCTTGTCGAGCTTGGCTTCGATCGCGACACCGCGGGCCGCCTTGTTCGGGTTGGCCGTGAGGTCCAGACCCGCGTCAGCGGTGAGGAGGACGGCATCCAGCAGTTCCTGGATGTTGGTGCCCTGGCGAGCCGACACGTCGACGAACATGACGTCGCCGCCGTACTCCTCGGCGACCAGGCCGTACTCGGTCAGCTGCTGACGGACCTTCGCGGGGTTCGCGTCGGGCTTGTCGACCTTGTTGACCGCAACCACGATCGGCACGTTCGCCGCCTGAGCGTGGTTCAGCGCCTCGACCGTCTGCGGCATGATGCCGTCGTCGGCCGCGACGACGAGGATCGCGAGGTCGGTCACCTGCGCACCGCGGGCACGCATGGCGGTGAACGCCTCGTGACCCGGGGTGTCGATGAAGGTGATCGCGCGCTCGATGCCCTCGTGCTCGGTCCACACCTGGTAGGCACCGATGTGCTGGGTGATGCCACCCGCTTCACCGGCGACGACGTTGGTCTGACGGATCGCGTCGAGCAGTCGCGTCTTACCGTGGTCGACGTGGCCCATGACGGTGACCACGGGAGGACGGATCTCGAGGTCGTCCTCGCTCTCCGCCTCCAGTTCGGCCTCGAGGTCGAGGCCGAAGCCCTCGAGGAGCTCTTTGTCCTCGTCCTCGGGAGACACCATCTGGATCTTGTAGCCGAGCTCCTCACCGAGGATCTCGAACGTCGCCTCATCCAGCGACTCGGTGGCCGTGGCCATCTCGCCGAGGTTGAAGAGGATCGTCACGAGCGTGCCGGGCTGCACGTTGTAGCCGCGCAGGGCCTCGAGCTTGTCGGCGAAGTCCGAGATCGACGCGCCGCGACGCAGGCGGATGATCTCGCCGTTGCCCTTGGAGACGTTGACGCCGCCGACGACCGGCGCCGACCGCATCTCGAACTCTTGCCGCTTCGCCCGACGCGACTTGCGCTGCTTCGACTTGCCGCCACCCTTACCGAAGGCGCCTGCGGTACCACCGCCGGGGCCACGGCCACGACCGCCACCGCCGCCGGGACGACCGGCGAAGCCCCCGGCGGGAGCACCGGGACGAGCCGCACCGAAGCCGCCGCCGCCACCGGGACGACCGGGGCCGCCGGGCCGCTGCTGGAACGGAGCACCGGGACGACCGCCGCCACCGGGACGACCGGCACCACCGGGACGCGGGGCGCCGGGACGGGGTGCACCGGGACGTGGAGCCTGCGGACGCGGGATGTTGCCGGGGTTGGGACGCTGGCCCATGCCCTGCGCCGAGGCGAAGGGGTTATTGCCGGGGCGGGGCCCGGCGGGACGCTGGCCCATTCCCTGCGCCGAGGCGAAGGGGTTGTTGCCGGGGCGCGGCGCGCCGCCCGGACGGGGCGGCTGGGCGCCCGGCTTGCCGGGGGTCGCGGCGGGCGCGGCTGCGCCCGGCGTCGGAGCGCCGGACTCGGCAGCAGCCGGAGCGGGCGTCTCCGCGACCGGCTCGGTCGGAGCGGCCGGTGCCGCCGGCTCGGGAGCCGGTGCGGGCTTGGGTGCCGACGGGCGGGGTCCGGGGGTTGCGCCGGATGCCGGTGCCTTGGCGGCGGGCTTCGCGGGCGCGGCGGCAGGTGCCTTCACGCCTTCCGCCTCGAGGGCGGCGCGGAGCTTGCGAGCCACGGGGGGCTCGATGGTGGACGAAGGGCTCTTGACGAATTCGCCGAGCTCCTTCAGCTTCGCGAGGGCGACTTTACTGTCGACGCCGAGCTCGGAAGCGATCTCGTGCACGCGTGGTTTTGCCACAATTCTCCTGTCTGGGGCCCGCCCCGGACAGGGCGGACCGTCATTCGCGGACGGGTCTCATTTCGAGCCGTTCACTTTGTGTCCATAGCCGTTCAGCCGTTTCGCTGGAGGGATTCTCTGGTGGTCCGCGCATCCAGTTCCGCTGAGTTCAGCGGAGTGGATACTCGTAGTGCTCGTCCGAATGCGCGCCGCTGGAGAGCGGTACTCACGCATCCGTCCGTGTCATGCACCCACGCGCCCCGCCCCGGGAGGACGGCCTTCTCGTCGATGACGAGGGCACCGTCCCTGGCCACGATGCGGAGCAACGAGGACCGGGAGGCACGCGCGCGGCATCCCACGCACGTTCGAACAGGTTCCATCCTACCGCGTCAGGACTCGTCGAGAATGCTGTCGGGCTGGATGTCGATCTTCGCTCCGGTCAATTTCGCGGCGAGCCGGGCGTTCTGACCCTCCTTGCCGATCGCGAGCGAGAGCTGGTAGTCGGGAACGAGTGCGCGAACGGCCTTCGTGGCCTGGTCGAGCACGAAGCTCGAGGTCACCTTGGCGGGCGAGAGTGCATTCGCGACGAACTTCGGCAGCGTCTCGTCGTAGTCGACGATGTCGATCTTCTCGCCGCCGAGCTCCTCCGTGACGGCGCGGACGCGCCGGCCGAGCTCTCCGATGCAGGCGCCCTTGGCGTTGACGGCGGGATCGTTCGCCCTGACGGCGATCTTCGTGCGGTGACCGGCTTCGCGGGCGAGCGAGACGATCTCGACGACACCCGAGGCGATCTCGGGGACCTCGAGGGCGAACAGTTTGCGGACGAGTCCGGGGTGGGTGCGCGACACGGTGATCTGGGGTCCCTTGAGACCCTTCGAGACCGAGGTGACGTAGACGCGCAGTCGCGAACCGTGCGCGTAATCCTCCCCGGGGACCTGCTCCTCGGGGGGCAGGATCGCCTCGATCGTGCCGAGGTCGACGTGCACCATGCGGGGGTTCGGCCCCTGCTGGACGACGCCGGCGACGATGTCGCCCTCCTTGCCCTTGAACTCGCCGAGCACAGCGTCGTCTGCGATGTCGCGGAGGCGCTGGCTGATGACCTGCTTCGCGGCGAAGGCGGCGATGCGGCCGAAGTCGTCGGGAGTCGACTCCTCCTCGCCGATGACGGCGCCCTCGTCATCGCGCAGCGGGATGTACACGGCGACGTGTCCGCTCTTGCGGTCGAGGTGGGCACGAGCGCCCTCGGGGAGTTCACCGTCGGGAGAGGTGTGCTTCGCGTAAGCCGTCAGGATGGCCTGCTCGATGATCCGGATCAGTTCTTCGAACGGAATCTCCCGCTCGCGTTCGACAGTCCGCAGCAGCCCCAGGTCGATGTCCACAGGTGCCTCCCTTTTTCAGTTGCTCAACACGGCGCCGCGGTCCCGCCCGGAGACCCGGTGGGTCGCGGCATCCCGTCAACGTTACCCGATCGGATGGGTGGCGACCTGAGAAGATCGAGGGATGACCGACGCCATGGAGGACGCCGCCCGCAGCGTGCGCCGCTCCCCCATCGCGCGTGGACTCGCGCGGGGCGGGTACGCCGCCAACGGCGTCGTCCACCTGCTCTTCGGTGTGATCGTCATCGTCATCTCGTTCGGCGGACGCGGCGAATCCGATCAGGCCGGAGCCTTCCGCGCCATCCTCGATGCGCCGCTCGGCCTCGCGCTCGTGTCGCTGCTCGCCCTGCTGCTCACCGCGCTGGGCCTGTTCCAGGTGCTGCGCGCCTTCCTCGCGAAGGGGACGGATGCCGCGGCCTGGGGACGGCGATCATCGGCTGCCGGGCAGGCCGTCGTCTACCTCGCGCTCGCTGCGATCGCCGTGACGGTCGCCCTCGGCGCACGCCTGGACGGCGACCGCAGCGCGCAACAGGTGACCCGCTGGCTCCTCGATACCCCTGGCGGCGTCTTCGTCGTCGCCGCGGCCGGGATCGGACTCGCCGTCGGAGGGCTCGTGTTCGCCTCGATCGGCGTGCGGCGATCCTTCGACAAGCAAGTGCGCGTCCCGCGCGGCGGGATGGGGACCGCCGTCACCGTCACGGGGATCGTCGGCTACCTCGGCAAGGGGCTGTCCGTGGCGATCGTCGGCGTGCTGCTGCTCGTCGCGGCCCTCAAGCAGGAGGCGACGGCGGCCGGAGGGTTCGACGCCGCCATCGAGGCGCTCCTCGAGCAGCTGTTCGGTCCGTTCCTCGTGTTCCTGATCGGATTCGGCCTGGTTGTCTACGCGGCCTTCAGCTTCCTGCGGGCCCGCTACGCGAAGCTGTGAGACCCGTCGGTCACGAGGCGGCGTGCGGCTCGCTCGGCGGTGAAGCCGGTGGAGCGGATGCCAGCTCGTTGACGGCGCGGATGAGGTGGTGGAGCTCGCCGACACGGTGGCGGTCGAAGTCCATCAGCAGCCTCGGCATGTCGAGGCGGTCGTCGTCCTGCCGCTCCCGTCGCAACGGCGCGGTGCGCTCTATCCGCCCGCCGGTCAGGAGGTGGGAGAACCGCCGCGAGAGGTCCGCGACCTCGGCGTCGGTGGGCTCGGCGCACAGACGCAGGACGAGGCGCGAGCCGATCCAGCGCAGCGAGTCGTAGTTCCGCCAGAACCCGGTGATCTCCGCCTCCGCATCGGCGACGGAGTCCGTGATGAGGACCCGATCGAGATCGTCAGGGGAGATCACCCCCGACGGGATGAGCTGCTCCTGCGCGAACCGCTCCAAGCCGCGCCAGAACGTGCCCCCCGGAGCATCCAGGAGGACGATCGGCGTCGGCTCCGCTTTGCCGGTCTGCTGCAGCGTGAGCAGTTCGAACAGCTCGTCGAGAGTGCCGAACCCGCCCGGGACGGCCACGAAGCCGCGGGACTCCTTGACGAGCATGAGCTTGCGCGTGAAGAAGTACTTCATGGCGACGACACGATCCGCCTCGGCGATCACGGCGTTCGGCTTCTCCTCGAAGGGCAGCCGGATCGACACCCCGAGGGATTGCCCCGGCCCCGCCCCCTCCGCGGCTGCCTGCATGATCCCCGGGCCCGCCCCCGTCACGACCATCCAGCCGCGTTCGGCGAGCGCACGCGCGATGTCGGCCGCCGCGAGGTACAGGGGATCGTGCGGCTGGGTCCGCGCGGACCCGAAGATCGTGACCTTGGGCGATGATCGGTACGGCGCGAAGAGCGCGAACGCCGAGCGCATCTCCGAGAGCGCTGCCGACGCGATCTTCAGGTCGAGGCGGTCGGTGTCGTCGACTCCCAGCCCCACCCCCGTGACGAGGATGCGCGCGACGAGGTCAACGTTCTCCTCGACGCCGGCGTGGGAGAGGAGGGTGCGGACGGCGTCGGTGACGTCACCGTCGAGGGCGGACGTGGAACTCGGCGACATGCCACCAGGCTGTCACGATCCGGCATCCGAAGGGTGAACGGCAGGGTTTCTGCCAGTAACGGATGCCGACGCTCAGGCGGTCAGCGCCGCGACCGCCTCCGCGGCGGCGAGCGTGGTGCGCTCCCCCGATCGGCGATCCCAGAGTTCGACCTGACCCTCGGCGGCACCGCGTCCGACGATGAGGATCTTCGGCACGCCTACCAGCTCGGCATCGCCGAACTTCACGCCGGGCGAGACCTTCGGCCGGTCGTCGAGGAGCACGTCGCGTCCAGCCGACTCGAGGTCGACGGAGAGCTTCTCAGCGAGGTCGAAGGCCGCGGCATCCCGCCCCGTCGCGACGACGTGGACGTCGAACGGCGCGATCGACTCGGGCCACACGAGGCCACGGTCGTCGTTGTTGAGCTCGGCGAGGATCGCGAGGATGCGCGTCACGCCGATGCCGTACGAGCCCATCGTGACGGTGACGAGCTTGCCGTTCTCGTCGAGCACCTTCAGGCCGAGCTTCTCGGCGAAGAAGCGTCCCAGCTGGAAGACGTGGCCGATCTCCATGCCGCGGGCGAGTTCGACGGGACCGGAGCCGTCGGGCGCGGGATCGCCGGCGCGGACGTTCGAGACGTCGACGACGCCGTCGGCCGTGAAGTCGCGGCCGTAGACGACGGAGTGCGCGTGCTTCTCGTGCTCGTTCGCGCCCGTCACCCAGGCGGTGCCCTCGACCACGCGGGGGTCGACGAGGTAGCGGATGCCGGTGGTCGATTCCTCGCCGAGGACCGCACCGTCCGGCGACCAGGGCCCGATGTAGCCCTTGACGAGACCCGGGTGCTTCGCGAAGTCCGCCTCGGTGGCGGCCTCGACGTCCGCGGGCGCGAAGGCGACCTCGACGCGCTTGTCGTCGATGTCGCGGTCACCGGGGAGTCCGACGACGACGAGCTCGCGCGTGCCGTCGAGGTGCGTCAGGGCGAGGACGACGTTCTTGAGCGTGTGCGCCGCCGTCCACCGCTGCGCACCGTCGGTCGCGGGACCGGCGATGCCGCGCGCGGGAGCTTCGAGGTGTTCGTTCGTGTGGGCGACCAGGGTCTCGATCGTCGGCGTGCCCGGTGAGTCGAAGACGACGGGCGCCCCATCGGCGATCGGCAGGGCCTCGGGCACGACGGTCGCGAAGGCTTCCACGTTGGCGGCGTACCCGCCCGCGGAGCGGACGAAGGTGTCCTCGCCGACGGCGATCGGGTGGAGGAACTCCTCGCTGCGAGCACCGCCCATGAGGCCGTTGTCGGCGGCGACGATGACGTACTCCATGTTCAGGCGCGTGAAGATGCGCTCGTAGGCGTCGCGCTGAGACTGGTACGAGATGTCCTGACCCGCGTCCGTGTAATCGAACGAGTAGGCGTCCTTCATCGTGAACTCACGACCGCGGAGGAGGCCCGCGCGGGGGCGCGCCTCATCCCGGTACTTGTCCTGGATCTGGTAGATCGTCAGCGGCAGGTCCTTGTACGACGAGTAGAGGTCCTTCACGAGGAGGGTGAACATCTCCTCGTGCGTCGGCGCGAGGAGATAGTCGGCGCCCTTCCGGTCCTGCAGGCGGAAGATCCCGTCGCCATAGGAGGTCCAGCGGCCGGACTCCTCGTAGGGGTCGCGGGGCAGGAGGGCCGGGAAGTGCACCTCGAACGCGCCCGCGCCCGTCATCTCCTCGCGGATGATCTGCTCGAGCTTCGCCTTCACGCGCAGTCCCAGCGGGAGCCACGTGAAGATGCCGGGCGCGGCGCGGCGGATGTAGCCGGCGCGCACCAGCAGCCGGTGGCTGGTGACCTCGGCGTCAGCCGGGTCTTCGCGGAGCGTGCGGAGGAAGTATGTCGAGAGACGGGTGACCACGAGGGTCAAGTCTAGGTCCGCGGAGCCGTCGCGCGTGGCGGCAAGCGGCTTAGCCTGGAGGGATGCCTCCCGTGCTGCTGACCGGATTCGAGCCCTTCGCCGGTGACGGCACCAATCCCTCGGGCGACGCCGTCCGCGCCGTCGGCGAGCGGTGGACCGGGCCAGCGCGCCTCGTCACCGAGGTGCTGCCCGTCACGTTCGACGGTGCGATCGCGCGGCTCGCGGTGCTGCTCGATGAGCACCGACCCGACATCGTCGTCGCCACGGGGCTCGCCGGCGGCCGAACCGCCGTCACCCCGGAGCGGATCGCGGTGAACCTCGCCGACGCCCGTATCCCCGACACCTCCGGACATCGACCGCAGGACGCCGCGGTGGTGGAGGGCGGGCCGGCCGCCTACTTCGCCACGCTCCCGGTGAAGGCGATCAGTGGGGCCCTCGGTGCCGCCGGCATCCCTTCCACCGTGTCGCACTCGGCGGGCACGTTCGTCTGCAACGCGACGATGTACGCCGCGCTGCATGCGACCGCGGGGACGCCGACGCGCGCCGGGTTCGTCCACGTTCCGTGGGCCACCGGTACGGGTCCCGTCGGCGCGTCAGCCCTGCCGTTCGAGCAGATCGTGGACGCCGTCGAGATCGCCGTCCGTGTCTGCCTCGACGCCGACGCGGATCTCAGCATCGCCGGCGGCGATCTGTTGTGACAGGGCGATCTGTCGTGACAGGGCGATCTGTCGTGACAGGTCGAACTGTTGTGACAGGGCGACCTCAGCGACCGAACAGGTCACCGAGGCCCGGCAGGTCGAACCCGCCGAGGTTCTCCCCGAACCCCGCGACCTGATCGCCGACGCCCGCGATCTGCTCGCTGACACCGCTGACGGCGCCCTCGGCGAGCGCATCGACGTCGAGGCCCTGGGCGAGCGCGTCGAAGTCCACGCCCATGCCCGCAGCCTGGGCCAGAAGCGGGCCGGCGACGGACGTCACGATGGCTCCGCCGGCGACCGCGCCGAGGATCCCGACACCGGCACCCAGGGCGGCGCCGCCGGCGACGCGGGATGCGCCCCCGCCGCGGCTCGCCCGCGACAGCAACCCGGTCATCAGCCCCGGCCGTGAGGCCTCTCCGCGCGCCGCCGCGCGGGCGAGATCGGCCGGAGCCGCGGAGCGGGGCTGTTCGTGGGTCGGCAGTTCGGCCACCATCCGCGCCTGGACCTGCGCGCGCTGATCGGGAGTCAGCCTCGCGAAGGCCTCCTGGTGGATCTGCTCGATCTGCGCGGGATCGGCGGTCTGCATGAGGTAGTCGTAGCGAGCGATCGCCCGACGATCGGCGTCCGTGGCCGAGTGGGCGGATGCCTGGCCGCGGGATGCGGGCGGAGGCGTGAGCGACGCCGACGAAGAGCCCGGCGTCGCTGCCGGTGCGCCGGCAGCGGGGGTGGCGGGTGCGGGAGCCCGCCCATCGCCTGTCAACGCATCGGCGGCTGAGCGGACGATCCCGCGCCAGTCGCCTGTGCGGGAGGAACTCGGCGAGCCCGACGGCCCGGTGCCACCGGGTTTCGCGTCGAGCGCTTTGGTGGCCATGCCGATCAGTCGGGAGAGCTTGCTCATGCCGCCGACGGTATGCGCCCGCGTTATGGAGCGCCTGGGCAGGACCGACGAGTCCGCTGACCGGCCGTCCTACACTGACGGCGTGCATATCCGTCGCGCGCGTCTCGTCTCCCCCGCCCAGTCGGACCTCCGCGACGCGCTCGCGGCCCTCCGCGTCGAGTTCGATCTCCCCGCGGGCTTCCCTGCCGACGTGCAAGCCGAGGCCGAACACGCCGCCCGCACCGTCCCCGTCGATCCTGCGGTCGCGGGGCTGGCGGATCTCCGCGGCATCCCGTTCCTCACGATCGATCCGGAAGGTTCGACCGACCTCGACCAGGCGCTGCACCTCGAGCGGACCGCCGACGGCGGCGGCATCCTGCACTACGCCATCGCCGACGTCCCCGCCTTCGTGACCCTGGGCGGGGCGGTCGACGCGGAGGCCCGCCGTCGCGGCCAGACGATCTACGCACCCGACGGGAGGATCCCGCTGCACCCCGCCGTCCTCAGTGAGGATGCCGCCTCACTCCTGCCGGACCGCGACCGCCGCGCCTACGTGTGGCGCTTCGAGCTGGATGCCGGAGCCCGCCCCACCTCGACGTCGCTGACCCGCGGGGTCGTCCGCTCCCGCGCCCAGTGGTCCTACGTCGACGCGCAGGCCGCGCTCGAGAAGGGCGACGCGCCCGATGCGATCCGACACCTCGTCTGGTTCGGCGAGGAACGCGCCCGCCGGGAGATCGAGCGGGGTGGAGCGAGCCTCAGCCTCCCCGAGATCCGTGTCGTGACGACGCCGCAGGGATATGCACTCGAGGCCGACGAGGGTGTGCCCCTCGAAGACGCCAACGCGCAGGTGTCGCTCCTGACCGGCATGGCCGCCGCTGAGATCATGATCAGCGGCGGGGTGGGCATCATCCGCACGATGCCCCCGGCATCCGATGACGACGTCGCGGCCTTCCGGGCGCAGACGATCGGCTTCGGCCTGCCGTGGCGGGAGGCCGTGCCGTACGGCGACTACCTCCGCGACCTGCCGCGGACGCCCGTGGGGCGTGCGGTCCGAGAGCACGCCGCCGCTCTGTTCCGCGGCGCCGGATACGCGGCCTTCGACGGCGACCTCCCCGAGCTGACGACGCAGGCCGCGATCGCCGCGCCGTACGCGCACGTCACCGCGCCGCTGCGACGGCTCGTCGACCGCTGGGCGCTCCTCGTCTGCGATGCCCTCGCCAACGGTCGGCCCGTTCCGGATGACGTGCGATCCTCGCTGACCGACCTCCCCGAGACGATGGAGGGGTCCGCGCGCATCGCATCCCAGGTGGATGCTGCGGCCATCGAGCGCGTCGCCGCAGCAGTCCTCACGGGTCGCGAGGGCGAGGAGTTCGACGCCGTCGTCCTGCGGCAGCGGGAGGGCGGGGCGCGCGTGGCGCTCACCCTGCCGCCGCTCGAGACCGTCGTCGCCGACGTGGACGCACAGCCCGGCGACGTGGTCCGCGTCCGCCTCGTCGCCACGGACGTCGCCCGGGGGAAGAGCGAGTTCGTCGCCTTCTGACCGCGGCGCGTCGATTTGCACGAGCCGGGCTCCTCGTGTGCAATATATTGCATGCCGGTCCCCGCCACCTCCCTCCCTCCCCGCGGTCTCCTCCGCGATGACGTCCGCGCCAAGCTGCGTGACGCGATCGTCGACGGCACGCTCGCCCCCGGCGAGCAGCTGCGCGATGCGGAACTGTCCGCCTGGCTCGGGGTCTCACGCACCCCGGTCCGCGAGGCGCTCCTCGACCTCGCCCGCTCGGGTCTCGTTCTCGCTCAGCCCGGTCGCTCCACGATCGTCGCGCCGATCGATGGGCGCGCCGAACGCGATGCCGCCTCGGTCGTCGCCTCGATGCACCGCATCGCCGTCGTCGAGTCGACACCGCTCCTCACCGACGACGACATCGACCGGATGCGGCGGGCCAACGAGGCGTTCGTGGCCGCCCATGCCGCCGGGGACACCGCGGCGGCCCTGCGCGCCGATCACGACTTTCACGCGGTCGCCGTCGATCGGGCCGGCAACGAGGCCGTCCGCACCGTGCTGGCCCTCTACGGTCCGGTGCTCGAGCGCGCCGAGCGTCTGCGCTTCTCGTCGGATGACGCGGATGCCTCGGCGGCGCGCCACGCCGAGCTCATCCGGCACTGCGCCGCCCGTGACGCCCAGGCCGCGGCATCCGTCGCCGAAGGCCTCTGGCTCGACCTGCTGACCGACACCACCCCCCAGGAGCCCGCATGATCCTCGACCAGTTCCCCCGGCATCCGCTCACCTTCGGGCCGAGCCCCATCCACCCGCTGAAGCGGCTGACCCAGCACCTCGGCGGCGCGCAGGTCTGGGCCAAACGCGAAGACGTCTCGAGCGGGCTGGCCTTCGGCGGGAACAAGACGCGCAAGCTCGAGTACATCGTCCCGGACGTGCTCGCGAGCGGCGCCGACACGATCGTGTCGATCGGCGGTTACCAGTCGAATCACACCCGTCAGGTGGCGGCCGTGGCCGCGCACCTGGGACTCAAGGCGCGCCTCGTGCAGGAGAAGTGGGTGCCGTGGGACGAGCCGGTGAACGACAAGGTCGGCAACATCCTCCTGTCCCGCATGATGGGCGCCGATTCCCGTCTCGACGACGCCGGCTTCGACATCGGCATCCGCGACTCGTGGAAGCAGGCTCTGCAGGAGGTGGAGGATGCCGGCGGCACCCCCTACCCCATCCCGGCCGGAGCCTCGGAGCACCGCCTCGGCGGACTCGGTTTCGCGAACTGGGCGTTCGAGGTCGCCGAGCAGGAGAAGCAGTTCGGGGTCTTCTTCGACACGATCGTCGTCTGCACCGTGACCGGATCGACCCACGCGGGCATGATCGCCGGCTTCGCGGCCCTCGAGGACATCACGGGAGTGAAGCGACGCGTCATCGGCATCGACGCCTCGGCCACCCTGCAGAAGACCCGCGACCAGGTGGCCCGTATCGCCCGCAACACAGCCGAGCTCATCGAGCTCGGCCGCGACCTGCGCGACGACGAGATCCAGGTCCTCGAGGGGTGGGCGGGCGACCTCTACGGCATCCCCGTCGCATCCACGATGGACGCGATGGCGCTCGGCGCGCAGCTCGAGGCGATGATCACCGACCCGGTCTACGAGGGCAAGTCGCTCGCGGGCCTCATCGACCTCGTCCAGAGCGGCGACATCCCGAAGGACTCGACGGTCCTCTACGCGCACCTCGGCGGGCAACCCGCGATCAACGCGTACCACTCCCTCTGGAGCTGACGAGAAGCGGATGCCGGGGGCCTGGCCCTCGGCATCCGTGCCCTGTCAGGAGGTGACGACCTGCGCGGTCCCGAGGGGTGCGTCCGGACCCATCTCGTCGGCGAGGCGATTGGCCTCGGCGATCAGGGTCGCGACGATGTCCTCTTCGGGGACGGTCTTGACGACCTCGCCCTTGACGAAGATCTGGCCCTTGCCGTTGCCCGAGGCAACGCCGAGGTCGGCATCGCGCGCCTCGCCCGGGCCGTTGACGACGCAGCCCATGACGGCCACGCGCAGCGGCACGGTCATGTCTTTGAGGCCCTCGGTCACGTTGTCGGCGAGCGTGTAGACGTCCACCTGCGCGCGTCCGCACGACGGGCACGAGACGATCTCGAGCTTGCGCTCGCGGAGGTTCAGCGACTGCAGGATCTGGTGGCCGACCTTGACCTCCTCGGCGGGCGGCGCCGAGAGCGAGACTCGGATCGTGTCGCCGATGCCCTCACCGAGCAGGATCCCGAACGCCGTCGCGCTCTTGATCGTGCCCTGGAAGGCGGGGCCGGCCTCGGTGACCCCGAGGTGGAGGGGCCAGTCGCCCCGCTCCGCCAGCATCCGGTAGGCCTTCACCATGACGACGGGGTCGTTGTGCTTGACCGAGATCTTGAAGTCGTGGAAGTCGTGCTCCTCGAAGAGGGATGCCTCCCACACGGCGCTCTCGACGAGAGCCTCCGCCGTCGCCTTGCCGTACTTCTCCAGGAGCCGCTTGTCGAGCGAGCCCGCGTTGACGCCGATGCGGAGCGAGACGCCGGCGGCCTTGGCGGCGGCGGCGATCTGACCGACGTTGCCGTCGAACTCGCGGATGTTGCCGGGGTTGACGCGCACGGCGCCGCAACCGGCGTCGATCGCGCTGTAGATGTAGCGCGGCTGGAAGTGGATGTCGGCGATCACGGGGATCTGACTCTTCGCCGCGATGATCTTGAGCGCATCGGCGTCGGCCTGGTGCGGCACCGCGACGCGGACGATCTCGCAGCCCGAGGCGGTGAGCTCGGCGATCTGCTGAAGGGTCGCGTTGATGTTGGTCGTGGGCGTCGTCGTCATCGACTGGACGCTGACGGGCGCGTCGCCACCGACGAGGACCTTGCCGACCTTGATCTGACGGCTCTTGCGACGAGGCGCGAGGACCTCCGGCACGCGGGGCATCCCGATGTTGACAGCTGGCACGGGTCCAGCCTAAGCCGCCGGGGACCGCGCGGCACGGTACGCGGCCGCGAGGATGCCGCCAAAGCCGCCTGTGGTAGGTTCACCCCATGTTCGCGAACCGCACGTGGTGGCGCACCGCCTGAGGCGGACGCTGCGAGCATCCCGACGACCGCCTGAGCTGAGAGCCCGGCGGTCGTTTCTCGTTTTACCGGCGACCGCCCCGAACGGAAGAACCACCATGACCGGCACCGCCCCGATCATCCTCGCCGACCTCGCCGCCTGCGGGATCCCCTTCGCCCTCCTCGCCCGCGACGGCGACACGGTCGAGGTGCTCACGGGTGACGTCGTCGACGTCGAACTGCTCGCCGACATCCCCCTCACCGACGCCTCCGGCGCCGACCGCGAGGTCCTCGCTCTGGTGCCGTTCCGTCAAGTCGTCGAGCGGGGCTTCGCGTGCCACGACGACGGCGCTCCCCTTCGCTGCCTCGTCGTCGGCGAGCGCCGCACCCTCCCCCTCGCCGACGCGCTCGCGCAGCTGCCGGCCGACCGCGTCCCGCTGGAGGACGCCGGCTTCGACATCGACGACGAGGCATACGCCGACATCGTCCGCCGCGTCATCGCGGACGAGATCGGCCGAGGCGAAGGTGCCAACTTCGTCATCCGCCGCGACTACGTCGCCGGCGTCGGCGGCGACCCGCTCACCGCCGGACTCACCTGGTTCCGCGCCCTCCTCGAGCACGAGCGCGGTGCGTATTGGACGTTCCTCGTCTCGACGCCCGGCCATCTCGCCGTCGGCGCCAGTCCCGAAGCGCACGTGAGCGCTCAGGACGGCATCGTGACGATGAACCCGATCTCGGGGACGTTCCGCCACCCGGCCGGCGGCGCGACCGCCGAGACGCTCACCGAGTTCCTCTCGTCTACGAAGGAGACCGAGGAGCTCTTCATGGTCGTCGACGAGGAACTGAAGATGATGTCCGCCGTCTGCAGCGACGGCGGACGGATCACGGGTCCGCACCTCAAGGAGATGTCCCGGCTGACGCACACGGAGTACATGCTGCGCGGGACGAGCACGATGGATCCGCGTGACATCCTCCGCGAGACGATGTTCGCCCCCACGGTGACCGGCTCGCCGATGCAGAACGCGTGCACCGTCATCGCACGGCACGAGCAGAGCCCGCGCGGTTATTACTCGGGGGTCGCCGCCCTGTTCACCCCGCGCGCCGACGGCGGTCACGACCTCGACGCCCCCATCCTCATCCGCACCGCCTACGTCGTCGACGGACGGCTGCGCGTACCGGTCGGGGCCACACTCGTGCGTCATTCGGACCCGTACGGCGAGGTCGGCGAGACGCATGGAAAGGCCGCCGGCGTCCTCGGCGCGATCGGCGCCATCCCCCGCGACGCTGTCGTCACCACCGCGCTCGACGAGGATGCGCCGGCCCCCACGCGCCGGCCGCTGAGCGAGGACCCGGCTATCGGCGAGCTCCTGGCCTCACGCAACGCGCGTCTTGCGGCTTTCTGGCTCAACCCGCAGGGCGACCCCGGACGTGGTCCGCTGGCGGGACGGACGGCTCTGGTGGTGGATGCCGAGGACCGCTTCACGACGATGCTCGCCCATCAGCTGCGCCACCTCGGTTTCGACGTGACGATCGCGCACTGGTCGGAGGCGACACCGGATGCCGTCCGCGCAGCCGACCTGGTGGTCTCCGGCCCCGGGCCCGGCGACCCCCGAGACGCGGACAGCGATCGGATCGCACGGCTGCGCGAGGTCGTAGGCGCCCGCCTCGACGCGGGGTCGCCCCTTCTGGCCGTGTGCCTGAGCCATCAGGTTCTCGCCGACCGGCTCGGCATCGACCTCGCGCCGCTCGCGAGCCCTCACCAGGGGCTGCAGAAGACCGTCGACGTGTTCGGCGCCGAGGCATCCATCGGCTTCTACAACACCTTCACCGCCCGCGTCGCGCCGGGGACCGACCGGGTGGGCGCCACCGACATCGCCGCGGACCCCGTCACCGGCGACGTCTACGCGCTCCGAGGTCCGGGGTACGCGTCCGTGCAGGGTCACCTGGAGTCGATCCTGTCCCGCGACGGGCTGACGACCCTCGAGCGGCTCGTGACCCACGCGCTCCGCGTCGCTCAGGACTGACGGGACGTCAGCCGAAGAGCTGGACCGGGTTGACGATGTCGGCGAGGACCAGGGTCCCGGCCATGAGGATGAGACCGATCACGACGACGTAGGTGACGGGGACGAGCTTGGTGGCGTCGACCGGCCGCGGCGCGCGGCGCCCCGTCAGTCGCGCCCAGACCCGCTTCAGCCCGTCCCAGAGCGCGACCACGATGTGGCCGCCGTCCAGCGGCAGCAGCGGCACGAGATTGAAGACGAACAGGGCGATGTTCAGGGAGCCGAGCACCGCGAGCATGCCCGAGACGCGGTTGAGGATCGGAGCGTCGGTAGCGGCGACCTCACCCGCGAGGCGCCCGGCGCCCACGACCGAGAGGGGACCGTTCGGGTCGCGACCGGCACCGGTGAACGTGTCCACCGCGGTCTGGTACACCCGGGCGGGCAGCTGCCAGATGATGCCCATGACGCGACCGGTCTGCTCGATCGCGGCCTGCGGCCCTTCCCAGATCGGCTGCGGAACGAAGGCGACGGTGGCGGACATGCCCACGAATCCGACCTCCGCGGTCGCCATGGTCCCATCCGCCGCGGGCACCTCGCGTGTCGCGAGGACCGGGGTGACCTCGAGGGTCTGCCGCGCACCATCGCGGTCGACGACGACCGGAAGCGTCTTCTCCGGAGACTTCTGGATGATCGCCGACGCCTCGGCGAAGGTGTCGACGGTGGTCCCGTCGACCGAGACGATGACATCCCCCGGACGGATGCCGGCGGCCGCCGCCGGCGACACCGGATCACCGGCCGCGCAGGCGGTCTTCGACGTCTGGGCGGGGAGGACGCATTCGTTCACGGCGGCGACCGTCGTGGTCGCGGTCTGCACACCGATCCCCGAGAACATGATCGCGAACAGGATGATCGCGAGGACGAGGTTCATGGCCGGTCCGCCCAGCATGATGATGACCCGCTTGTAGACGGGCAGACGGTAGAAGGCGCGCTCACCGCCGTCGCCCTTGAGCGTCTCGTCGTTGACGACGCGGGCATCCTGGATCATCGACTCGAACAACCGGCGGCGACGGGGGGCTCCTGTCTCGGGCTCGCCCTCGGCGGCGGCCTTCGAGGGAGGGTACATCCCGGCCATCGAGATGAACCCGCCGAGCGGGAGCAGCCGGAAGCCGTACTCCGTCTCGCCGATCCGACGCGAGAAGATCCGGGGTCCGAAGCCGATCATGTACTGGCCGACACGGACGCCGAACGCCTTCGCCGGCGCCAGGTGTCCGACCTCGTGGAGGGCGATCGACACAGCGAGTCCGACCACCAGCACGAGGACGCCGATGATGAATGCGAGAACGGTCACGAGCCGACGCTACCCCCGCTCACTATGAACCGGCGATGACCGCCCCCGCCGCGGTCTCGACGCAGCCGATCTAGGCTGGAGGGGTGATCCTCCGCCCCGTCGACTCGCGTCGCACACGCGTCGTGCGGGCGGGCGGGGCTGCGGCGATCGCGACCCTCACCGCCGCCGCCGCGCACACGCTCGGCGGCGGCGCACCGCCCGCACCGTGGCTCGTGCTCACCGTGGCACTGCTGGCCTGGCCCGTCGCCCTCGCGATCGTGGGCTCGCGCCCGGGAGCATTCCGTACGGGCCTGGCGGTCGTGACCGCTCAGGCGATCCTGCACGGTGCGTTCGCACTGGTGGGGGACGTGGTCCCGCAGGCGGGTGGGGCGACGCACCACCACGGCCTGCTGATCCTCGGCCCGCCCACGGGAACAGGCATGGCGACCGGCACCGGCATGCTGGCCGCTCACGTCGTCGCCGCGCTCGTAACCGCGGCGGCCGTGTGCCACGGAGAGCGGATGCTGCGCGCCGTGGCACACGGCATCCGTCACCTCCTTCGTCCCACCGCACCCGCACCGCTTTTCCCGACACCGGCGCCCGCGGCGGCCCTCCCGCAGCCGCCGCGCCTCCGGCCGCGGCTCCTCCTCGCCGACCTCTCCCGCCGCGGTCCCCCACGGTGAGCCTCCCGCCGAACCGGCGGCCTCGCTCACCATTCGCTCGCGGGCACGGTCCCGCATCTTTCAGGGAGACCTCGACAATGACCACTCGTTCCGCGCGCCGTTCGGCGCTCACCCTCACCGGCCTCGCCCTCGGCGGTGCCCTCGTCCTCGCCGCTCCGCTCGCGGCATCCGCCCACGTCCACGTCCATGCCGACGGAGCCGCCGCCGGTGCGACCTCCCGGTTGGAGTTCTCCTTCAGCCACGGCTGCGACGGCGCGGCGACCACGGCCCTCGTCTTCGACATCCCTCAGGGAGTCGACAACGTCACTCCCGTCGTCGACGGCGTGTGGAGAGTCAGCCGCGTCCTCGGCGAGAACAACGTGCCCACCCAGGTGACCTACACCGCCATCACCCCGATCGAGAACGGCCTCGCGGCTTCCGCCTCCTTCGACGCGCTCTTCTCGTCGAAGGTCGGCGGCACCGACATCGCCTTCCCGGTCACGCAGAAGTGCGTGACCGGCGAGACCGAGTGGAACCAGGTCGCGAAGGACGGCGAGGACCCCGAGACGCTCGAGTCGCCCGCGCCGGTCGTCGCGGTCGGCGCCGCCTCGTCGGCATCGTCGGACCACCATGACGACGGCGATCACGACGAGCACGCGGCTGCCGCGCCGGCTGCGACCGACACGACCTCGACCGACCCGATCGCGACGTGGCTCGGCGGCGGCGCGCTCGTCCTCGGCGCTGCCGCGCTCGTCGTCGCGATCCTGAACCGCCGCAAGGTCTGACCGGGGCCGGCCGGAGGCCGGGTGCGATGATGGGGGGACCATGCAGAACCCCTCCGCTCCGCCACCCGTCCTCCGGCCGTCGGCTCCGAAGGCCGTGCCCCTCGCCGACGTCGCAGCCCATCTGGGCATCGACGGGAGCACGGACCTCGACGGCGTCGCGGTCCGTGGAGTGACCCTCGCCACGGCGGATCTCCGTCCCGGCGAGCTGTTCGTCGCCGTCCGGGGCGTGCACCGTCACGGCGCGGAGTTCGCCGCCGACGCGATCGCCCAGGGCGCTGTCGCGGTCGTGACGGACGCCGCCGGAGCCGCACTCCTGCCCGACGCCCATGTCCCCGTCCTCGTGGTCGACGACCCGCGCGCTGTCCTCGGCGACCTGTCCGCCCTCGTCTACGGGACGGGAGCGGATGCCGCCCTCCCCCCGCTTCTGGCGGTCACCGGCACGAACGGCAAGACGAGCGTCACCCACCTCATGGAGGGGATGCTGCACGGCCTCGGCGTCGTCACGGGCTTGTCCTCGACCGCGGAGCGTCACATCGCCGGCGAGGTGATCCCGTCGCGGTTGACGACGCCCGAGGCGTCCGAGATGCATGCCCTCATCGGCCTCATGCGCGAGCGCGACGTGCAGGCGATCCTCGTCGAGGTGAGCGCCCAGGCGCTCACGCGCCATCGCGTCGACGGACTGCACTTCGACGTCGCCGGATTCACCAACCTGTCGCACGATCACCTCGACGACTACGGAGACATGGGCGAGTATCTCGCCGCCAAGGCTGCGCTCTTCACAGCGACTCGCGCACGTCGGGCCGTCATCTGCGTCGACCAGCCGGCGGGCATCGAGATCGCGGCGACCACCGGCATCCCGGTCACTACCGTGCTCACCCCCGCGATCGCCGAGGACCCGACCGTCGCCGCCGACTGGCGGGTCGAGATCGACTCGGAGACGCCCGAGGGCACCATGTTCACGCTCACGGGCAGCGCCGGAGCGCTCACGACCACCGTCCCGGTGATCGGCCCGCACATGGCCTCGAACGCCGGCCTCGCGATCGTGATGCTGCTCGAGGCCGGCTGGGACTGGGCCGCCCTGGTGGAACTCCTCGACGGGCGGCGGATCGACGCGCATCTTCCCGGCCGCATCCAGCGACTGTCGGGTGACCGGGGACCTGCGCTCTACCTCGACTTCGGCCACTCCCCGGACGCATTCGCCAAGACCCTCGACGCCGTGCGGCGCGTCACGCCCGGGCGCGTGATCATGGTGTGCGGTGCCAACGGCGATCGCGACACGACCAAGCGTGCCGATATGGGTGCCGTCGCGGCCCTCGGCAGCGACATCCTGGTCGTCACGGACCAGCACCCTCGTTCCGAGGATCCTGCGACGATTCGACACGCTCTGATCGATGGAGCCCGCGCCGCGAAACCCGATGCGGTCATCCACGAAGTGACGCCCCCCGAAGATGCGATCGCCACGGCTGTGTCATTGGCTGGCGACGGGGATGCGATCCTCTGGGCGGGGCCGGGACATCAGCACTACCGCGAGATCCGCGGCGTGCGGACGCCCTTCGACGCGGCGGGCGCCGCGCAGAACGCCCTGCGTCTGGCGGGGTGGCCGGTCTCCGGCTGAGGCCCGATCAGCGCTCGGCGATGATCCGATCCGCCGCCTCGCGCGCCCACTGCTCGGCGTCGGCGAGCGATTCGCGCGTCAGCTCGCTCGGGGCATCGTGGGCGTCGACGACCCGCGAGATCGTGTCGACGATGCCGAGGAACGGAAGGGCGCCCTCGTGGAACGCGTCGACGGCCTGCTCGTTGGCCGCGTTGAAGACGGCGGGGTAGGTCGCCCCGGCGACCCCGACCTGCTTGGCGAGCGCGACGCTGGGGAAGGCGTCGGCGTCGAGCGGCTCGAACGTCCAGGTCGCCGCGGCCGTCCAGTCGAGCGGGACGCCGACCCCGCCGATCCGGTGCGGCCAGTCGAGCGACAGGGAGATCGGCAGGCGCATGTCGGGAGGGGATGCCTGCGCGATCGTCGACCCGTCGACGAACTCGACCATCGAGTGGACGATCGACTGCGGGTGGACCGTGACATCGATTCTGTCGTACGGGACGCCGAAGAGGAGGTGCGCTTCGATGACCTCGAGACCCTTGTTGACGAGCGTCGCGGAGTTGGTCGTCACGACGCGTCCCATGTCCCAGGTGGGATGCGCGAGAGCCTCGTGGGGGGTCACATCGTGCAGCCGATCACGTGTGCGTCCTCGGAACGGTCCGCCGGAGGCGGTGAGGACGAGCCTGCGCACCTCCGCCGTGTCTCCCGATCGAAGGCACTGAGCGATCGCGGAGTGCTCCGAATCCACCGGGACGATCTGGCCGGGGGCCGCGAGCTTCGTCACGAGCGGCCCGCCCACGATGAGGGATTCCTTGTTGGCGAGCGCGAGTACGGCTTCCGACTCGAGGACCGCGAGGGTCGGCCCGAGTCCCACGGATCCGGTGATGCCGTTGACGACGACGTCGGCCTCGACGCTGCGGACGAGCCGTTCGGCGTCGGCCGCACCCAGCGCCGTCTCGGCTACGCCGAACTCCTCGGCCTGCGCCGCCATCGCGTCGCGGTCACGGCCGGCCGCGAGCCCGACGACCTCGAACCGGTCGCGGTTCGCGCGGATGACATCGAGAGCCTGCGTCCCGATCGAACCAGTGGAGCCCAGGATCAGGATGCGTCGCATGGTCCTCACCCTATCGGCGGGCGCCGGAGCGCCCGCCGATCGATCACTCTTCGGGAGAGCCGGCCGTGGGCGACTGCGCCCCGAGGATGTCGACGACGAAGACGATCGTCTCGCCCTTCAGGTCGGTCTCGTTGATCTTGCCCTCCCCGTAGCCTTCGGCCGGCGGAATCACGACGAGGACCTGAGATCCCACGGTCTGACCCTCGAGGGCTTTCTGGAATCCCGCCACATACTGCGTCGTGGGGTACGCGATCGGCGTCCCCTTGTCCCACGTCGAGTCGAATGTCGCGCCGTTGGACCACCGCACGCCCGTGTACTGGATGAGGGCGTAGTCGCCCTTCTTGACGGTGTAGCCATCGCCCTTCTTCAGGACGGCGAGCTCGGTCTCGGTCGGCGGGTCCTCACCCTCGGGGATCGTGATCTTCGGGGAACCGTTGTCGGCGAGAGCGACCTTCGGGAGGTTCGCGGGCGCCTCCTGGGGCTCACCCCATGCCGCGGTCGGCACGGTGCCGAGCAGGTCGAGCACGTAGACCTCGGCCTGAGCCTTGTCGGTCGCGGGGAACGTGGCGACGACGCGCTTCCCGATCTTGCCGCACCCGAACACCTGGCCGAGGACCGAGTCCGCCGACAGCTGGGAGGGCAGGAACTCGCCGGACTTGTAGCCGACGGTGGCCAACTCGTCGCCGGTCTTCGCGTTGTAAGCGGTCATCGCGTACGAAACGAACTCGCCGGGCTTGACCGACTCCCCCTTGCCCTCGTCGAGCACGGTCACTTCGAGCTTCTTCGGCTCCAACGGGGTCGTGAACGTCGCTTTCGACGGCTTGCCGGCGTCACCGTCGACCTTGACGGAGTCGGATGCCGAGCCGGAAGGAGCCGCCGCGGCGCAGAGGTCGGCGGCCGCGGTCCCGGTGGGCTGAGCGGAGCCCTGACCTGCGGCGCACCCGGCCAGGATGAGGACGGCCGCAGCAGCGGCGGACAAGGCGGCAAGGGGACGAAGACGCACGGGAGAACCTCACAGAGATACGGGGAGTCGCTCCATCCTCCCCCAGGTTCTTTTGTCCGGGGTGTGAGTCGGGACCGGAATCGTCCGCGGACCGGCTCATCCGTCATGTCCAGACGTGCATGGGTTTGGCAGTACCCTCTTCTGGTGACCGAAGCGCCGACTCCACCCGAGACCTCCGCCGAGTCGTCCGCCGATGAACTCGCCCGCGCCGGCGGTCTCTACTACCTCGTGCGATGGGGATTCGGGCCGCTCGCCCGCTTGATCTACCGCCCCCGTATCGAGGGCGCGAACAACATCCCCCGGTCCGGCCCGATCATCCTCGCCAGCAACCACCTGAGCTTCATCGACTCGTTCGTGCTGCCGCTGTTCGCTCCGCGTCCCGTGTACTTCCTCGCCAAATCGAGCTATTTCGACGGCACCGGCATGAAGGGGTGGATCAGCAACCGCTTCTTCCGCGCTCTGGGTGCCACTCCTGTGCAGCGCGGTGCGGGCCAGGCCGCCCTCGACGCCCTGGATCAGCAGCGCCGCATCCTGCAGTCCGGCAAGGCCATCGCGCTCTACCCCGAAGGCACGCGGTCCCTCGACGGACGTCTCTACAAGGGGCGGACCGGCGTGGCGTTCCTCGCCCTCGAGACCGGGGCCAAGGTCGTTCCCGTCGGGATCGTGGGGACCAACGACGCGATGCCGGTGGGTGCGAAGTGGCCGCGCCTGTCCCCGCGCGTGACGATCCGCTACGGCGAACCGATCGACCTCTCGCACCACGGTGCGGCGTCGTCGGGCCGTGCGCGGCGCCAGGCGACCGACGACATCATGACGGCGATCCACGCTCTGTCGGGTCAGGAACTCGCCGGCACCTACAACGAGGTGCCCGCGCAGAACCCGGTCGAGCGTCTCAAGCAGGTCCTCCCCCACGAGCGTCGCTGACGACGGCGCGGCAGCCGGAGGTCACCCCGCTGTGACGACCGCCTCATGGCGCACGGGGAAGTTGACCGAGTTCGCGATGAAGCACCACTCGTTGGCCTGGCGGTGCGCCGCCTCGGCGGCGGGGATCATCGCCTCATCGGCGACCGTGACGCGTGGGTGGAGTGTGACCACCCGGAACGCACCACCACCCCTGCCGTCGAGGACCATGATTCCCGTCGCATCGTCCTCGTAGGCGGTCACGACCACGCCCGCCGTGACGCAGGCATGCAGATACGACAGCAGGTGGCATTCCGACAGCGCGGCGAGGAGCAGATCCTCGGGGTTCCAGCGGGACCGGTCGCCGCGGAACGGTCGATCGCTCGACGCGAGGAGCTCCGGCTTGCCGTCGACGCGCAGTGTCACGTCGCGGTCGTACTCGCGGTACCCGCTTGTTCCGGTGCCCCGGTCTCCGGTCCAGCGGGCATTCACCCGGTAGTGGTGTTCGTCGTGCACGCGGCCAGTCTCGCACGGTCGGGGCCGCGGGAGGGTGGAGCCGGCTGGGTAGGCTGGACGGGTGCCTGGAACCTTCGCCGTGACGGATGCCGTCGAACTCGCCGTCGTCGAGCGGAGCGGTTTCGTCGAGTCCCGCCACGCGGGTTCGGCGATCGTGCTCGACCCCGACGGAGGCGTCGTCTCTTCGCTCGGCGACGTCGAGTCTCCGATACTGCCGCGATCCGCGCTCAAGCCGATGCAGGCTCTCGCCAGCGTCTCGGCGGGCGCTGCACTGGAGGGAGCGCACCTCGCCGTCGCCACGGCGAGCCATTCCGGCACCGACCGACATGTTGCTCTCGTGACCGACATCCTGAGCGCGGCGGGCGTTGCGGAGGACGCACTGCTGTGCCCGCCCTCCTGGCCCGGTGATGCCGCCGCTCGTGATGAGATGACGCGCGAACTCATCGGTCCCCAGCGCGTGCGGATGAACTGCTCGGGCAAGCACGCGGCGATGCTCCTGGCCTGCCACGTCAACGGCTGGGACATGGCGACCTACCTCGACCCGCAGCATCCGCTCCAGCTCCACACCCGCGAGGTCGTCGAGCGGTTGACCGGCACGAAGATCACGGCGACGGCGATCGATGGATGCGGCGCGCCGGTTCACGCGATGAGCCTCGCGGCGCTCGCGCGGGCCGTCCACCGCATAGGAGCCTCATCGGAGCGTTCGCCGTTCGCCCTGCACCGCAGTGCCGGCGCTCTGGTGCGCGCGGTCCGCGAGCACCCGTGGGTGATCCAGGGTCCGGGCCAGCCCGATTCGATCGTGACGGAACGGCTCGGCGTGTTCGCCAAGCACGGCGCGGAGGGCGTCATGTCGATCGTGGCGCCGGACGGAACGACGGTCGTCCTGAAGGTGCTCGACGGCAGCAACCGCGCGGGAGTCGTCACGGCGTTGACGCTGCTCGTGCGGGCGGGCGCGTTGCAGGCGGCGGATGTCGCCCGTACCCTCGGCGACCTGCCGCTGACGGTCGCCGGCGGCGGCCGGGACGTCGGCGTCATCCGCCCCACCGTCTGAGCCGCATCGATACACGGGCTACGACTCCTCGAGGATCACCCGCCGCACCGGGCGCTCGGGAGCATGCAGCCACGCGCGCCCGGCTCCCGGCAGGACGAACGGAGGCAGATCTCGGGATCCCACGAGCGAGCGGTACTCGTTCGCGCACGCGGCGTCGATGACGAGGTCGGCATCGGCTCGGGCCGCCGCGAGCAGACGCCACTGACCGAGCCATGCGTCGGGCGGACCGACCAGCACGCCGCCCCGCTCGAGGCTCGCGTTCGCACCGACCGGAGTCACGGTGACGCCGACTCTCTCCCACGCGGCGGTCAGCCGACGCGACCGGGGTCCGGTGGGAAGGACGACGGCGGCGGGACGCCGGCCAGGCTGCCAGGACGGTGGCAGCGCCGCCTGTGGGTCCTCCTCGACCGGACCCGCATCGACGACTTGCACCAGGGTTCGTCCGAGACGACCACGACCCGGCGGGAGATCCGGCAGGAAGTCTGCGGCTTCCCCGCCCGCCGCGACGTGATCGGCGCGGGACGCGGTACCGAGGATCAGCCGCCGCGGCACGAGATCGAGCAGGCGTCCGACGCCCGCTCCCGCCCGTTGGGTCGTGACCACGATCCGCATGCCGCGCGCACGTGCTCCGCGCAGCGCGTGCTCGAGCACGTCGGCCGCCGCCGCGGCGTACTCGCCGGGTAGGCCCGACAGGATCGCGTCGAGGTCGTCGACGATCACCGTCGCACCGCTCGGCGTGCGCTCGAGGTCGACGAGAGCATCCCACGCACCCTCGGGATCGGAAGGCACCCTCACGGTGGCCGTCTGGGCTGCGACCACTCGCAGCACCCCTGTCCGCCCGCTGCCGGGACCCCCGATCACGGCAAGAGCGGAATCGTTCCAGATCACCTCCTGCTGCCGCTGCTGATCCGGTTCGTCCGCAATTCCGAGCAGGAGGCCCCCGCGCGTCTGCGATGACACCAGCGGGATGCGCGCGGGCAGGGCGGGGAGCCACGGACGCCGAGCCCGGTCGCCTCGATGGCGCTCGGCAGCCGCCGCGACGATGCCGGGCTCGCACAGCGCGACCCTCAACACGTGCGGTGCGGTGTCACGACTCCGGCGGACGAGAGCTGTGCCCCGCGACTCGGGACGTCCCGAGAGCCGGCACGCGTCGTCGACGCCGAGCACGGCGCGCGAGTCCGCACCGTCCGCGACGCGGAGGGCGATCCGCAGCGGCGCATTGGCGAGGACCGCGTCACGGAACACGCCGTTGGCGCGCTGCGCCGCGAGGATCAGGTGGATGCCGAGGGCACGCCCCCGCGCAGCCAGGTCGCCGAACACCTCGTGAAGAACCGGGTGGGCGGAGACGAGGGCGGCGTACTCGTCGACGACGATCACGAGACGCCCGAGAACGTTCCCCGCCTCGTCGACGTCGCGGGCGCCGGCATCGGCGAGAGTTCGTTCGCGGTAGCGCACCTCGGCGCGAAGACTCTCGATCGCTCGCAGCGTCGTCGGCTCGTCGAGGTCCGTCAAGACCCCGGTGACATGCGGCAGCGGCGCGAGGTGGTCGAACGTCCGCCCTCCCTTGAAATCGACGAGGAGGAACCCGAGCTGAGCGGGCGTGTGCGCGGCGCACAGCGCCACCACCCAGGAGGTGAGCAGTTCGCTCTTCCCGGCTCCCGTCATCCCGATCACGACGGCGTGCGGCCCGTCGACGACCAGATCGATCGGGAACGCGACCCCGCCGGCCCCGGCGAACACGGCGGGGAGCGTCCCCGCGCGCGGGTCAGGCGCTGCCTGCAACGCGGCCCGGAGAGTGAGCGCATCATCGGCCCGGTGCCCGAGGGCGCGGGCCGCCCGATCGGCGAGCAGCTGGGCCGCGCAGGTTGCCTGCGCCGCGCTGGCGACCCCGACGGTCACGTCGCGAGTGCGTCCATCGAGATCCAGACGCGCGGTCGTCGGGCTCGTCATCCGGAGCACGGCCCCGCACCGAGGCGGCGGCGGAGCGCCGTCGGGGACGACGACGAGTGGGATGTCGACATCGCCGCCCACGACCCCTCCCTCCTCCAGGATCTGCAGCAGAGGACCGACCGCGGCGGACCGGTGGGGCGCGGCATCCGTCCACGCCGGACCGTCGTCACCCAGGCGCACCCGACCCGGTGCGAGACACAGCAGCACGTTCAGAGCGAGCGCGCGGACGACCGCCGCGGCGAGCACCGGTGGGCCGATCACGGCGACACCTGTGCCGACCGGGACGAGGACGGGGACGTCCTCGATGACGCCGGCGGTGCGCCGGAGCGCCGTGGCGTCGTCGTCGCCCTCACCGCCGGAGACGCGCACCGTACTGGCATCTTCTCCGGACCCGATCACGAGCATCTGCTCGCGCTCGGGGACGGCTCGCCAGATCGATTCGGGCCGTGCGAGGAAGCGCGAGGCGTCGGGAAAGGTCGCCCACCGCTGCTCCCGCTCCTCGTCGTGGCGCCTCGCCACCTCGGCTTCCGCTACCGCCAGCTCGCGCACGACCGCCGCCGCATCCTTCTTCGCCGTCCGCCGCGATGTCCGTGCCGCGTCAGCGACCGACGCGACGGCGATGAGTGGCCCGAGGGCGGCGAACAGGAGTGCGTAGGGGGACCCGGTCACCGCCCAGAGGACGACCGCCCCGATCACGGGCACCACCGCCGTCATCAGCGGCAGCGGAGGCCTCGGCGTCGGAACGGCGCGGCGCGGAAGGGTCAGCGGGTCATCGCGAGTGAGAGTGGACACTCCTCCACGATGCGCGGGGGCTCGGAAGTCTTCCTGGCTGCGTCCGCGATGTGTGGAGGGATCCGCTCAGGTCCCGGCCGGGGAGGAGATCTCGACGGTGGCGGTGTCGTCGTCCGGCGAGACGACGCGGGCGCTCACGACGATGATCGTGACGTTGTCGCGGCCGCCGTTCTCCAGCGCCGCTTCGAGCATGGCGTCGACCGCAGCGGCGGGGTCGTCGTTCTGCAACAGGAAGTGGAGGATGCCGTAGTCCGTCAGCTCCTTCGTGAGCCCGTCGCTGCAGACGACGAAGCGATCGCCGTCGACGACTTCGAGCCGCACGTAGTCGGGGACGACACCGTCACTCGGACCCACCGCGCGGGTGATGACGTTTCCGTACGGGTGGTTCTCGGCCTCTTCCGGGCTGAGACGCCCAGCGGCGATGAGCTCCTGGACCACCGAGTGATCGGTCGTGACCTGCGCGAGTGCGCCGTCACGGAGCAGATACACCCTCGAATCGCCGATGTTGAGGGTGACCCACGTCGGCTCGTCGCCGGTGAGGTCGAGGTAGACGCCGGTGACCGTCGTCCCGGTGCCGTCGTCGGTCGTCTCGGCGTGCGACGCGATGTCATCGACCGCGCGCTCGAGGGCGTCTTCGATCAGGTCAGGCGACACGGCGCCCCGCTCGACCGCGGCGGACAGGCGCTCGACCGTCCTGGAGCTCGCGATCTCGCCGCCGATGTGGCCGCCCATGCCGTCGGCGACGACGAACAACGGGAACGCCGACAGCACGGCATCCTGATTGTTCTCGCGGCGACGCCCCTGGTGGGTGACCTCCGCCCAGCGCACCTCGATGGGACCCGCGCCCGTACGGACGACGCGGGATGAGGTGACGGCTTCGGGCACGCTCCCACCCTTCTTTCTCGATCGGCGCAGCGTCCTCACACTCTAGTCGACGGCGCCCCCGTCATCACGCGGCACAACCCGTTGCCTTCGACTCCGCGCGCCCAGTACGGTTTCGCTGAGCCAGCGCGCACGCGCTGAACGCCGCCTCTGCGGCGTCGCCGACAGAAGGGCACATCGATGTCAGACCCGAACACGCCGCCGTACGACGGCCCTGCGTCTCCGCCTCCGGCAGGCCGGCCGACACCCCCGGCGGGCCAGAATCCCGGCGGGTACTCGGCCGCACCGCCGCCGCAGCAACCGTACGGTCAGCAGCCACAGCAACCGTACGGTCAGCAGCCGCCGCAGCAGCCGTATGCGCAGGCACCTGCCGGCGCGCCCCTGCCCCCCGATCAGGACAAGCAGTGGGCGTCCTTCGCCCACTTCGGCGGCATCATCGGGTTCCTGCCGGCGCTGATCATCTGGTTGGTCTTCAAGGACCGGGGCCCGCGCACCAACACCGAGGGGAAGGAAGCCCTCAATTGGCAGATCACGTTCACGATCGCGATCATCGTGGCGAACATCGCAGCCCTGGTGCTGGGCTGGATCCCCGTCATCGGTTGGATCATCGGACTCCTGCCCGTCGCCATCTGGGTCGTCAACATCGTGTTCTCGATCCTGGGCGGCGTGCGGGTGAACGCCGGCGGAAGCTATCGCTACCCGGTGACGCTCCGGCTCATCTCGTAGCCGAGGCGACGACGAGCTCCATCTCGCCGACCGCCGATGGGCGCAGGACGATCCCTTCGTCCTGCGCCCATTCCATGAGCGCAGGGGCATCCGTCGCCTGCGGCCGGGTCAGAGCCAGGCGACGCACAAGCTCCCCCTTCGCGTGCTTGTTGAAGTGATTGAGCGCACGGACTGCGCCGTCGGACCCCTCCGAGACCACGCGGACGTATGCCTGAGGGATGCCGGGCGGCACCGGCCCCATGGCCACATACGCCTCGGAGCGCAGGTCGAGCACGAACGAGGGCGACGCCGCCGCAATGGCCGCACCCACGGCATCCGCCCACAACGCTCGCATCGAGGGCAGGCCGGGAACGCGGATGCCGGCGCCCAGCCGGTAGGCGGGCAGCGGGTCGAGCGCCCCGACCACCCCGAACGGCGCCGAATGGATCACGACGTGGGTTTCCAGCCATTCCCGCGCGGACGCGTCCAACGACCGTGCATCGAGGGCGTCGAACAGCACCCCGGTGTAGCGATCAACGGCCGGAAGGGTCGGCGACGTCCGAAGCGCGGCGTTGACGGCGACCTCGGGGCGCTGCCGCTCGGAGAGCTTCAGCACGCGCGCCGCAGAGTCCTCGTCAGCGCTCAGCGCGATCAGCGCGTCGACCACTCGGTCGCGCTGCTCGCTGAGCCCGCGGAAGTGCAGGAAGTCCGCATGCCAGGACGGCCCGGCGCCGCCGGGGCGCTTCGTCTCGGACGGCGGAAGCAGGATCAGCACGGGATACCTCCGGAAAAAGCGCAGCGCCGCCCGGCGAACCGGGCGGCGCTGCGTGAAAGGGTGTCAGGACTGCAGAGCTGCGTTCCCGGCGACGATGGTGAGCTCGTCGTTCTCCATCGAGAGGAAGCCGTCCTCCGCCGTCGCGACGATCTTCTCGCCGTTCGACTGCGTGATGCGGACCTGTCCCTCGGCGAGGATGGCGAGCACGGGCTCGTGACCGGCCATGAAGCCGATCTCGCCCTCGACCGTCTTGGCGACGACGAGGCTCGCCTCGCCGTGCCAGACCTCCGCCTCAGCGGAGACGAGGGTGACGGTCAGCGCCATGTCAGCCGTTCTCCTTCTGGATCTGAGCCCACTTCTCTTCGACGTCGGAGATGCCACCGACGTTGAAGAAGGCCTGCTCGGCGACGTGGTCGAAGTCACCCTTGACGATCGCGTCGAACGACTCGATCGTCTCCTTGATCGGGACCGTGGAGCCCTCGACACCGGTGAACTTCTTGGCCATGTAGGTGTTCTGCGAGAGGAACTGCTGGATGCGACGTGCACGCGACACGACGATCTTGTCCTCTTCGGAGAGCTCGTCGACACCGAGGATCGCGATGATCTCCTGCAGTTCCTTGTTCTTCTGCAGGATCTGCTTCACCGACGTGGCCACACGGTAGTGGTCCTCACCGATGTAGCGCGGGTCGAGGATGCGGCTCGTCGAGGTCAGCGGGTCGATCGCGGGGTACAGACCCTTCGATGCGATCTCACGCGAGAGCTCGGTGGTCGCGTCGAGGTGCGCGAACGTGGTCGCCGGAGCCGGGTCGGTGTAGTCGTCGGCGGGGACGTAGATCGCCTGCAGCGAGGTGATCGAGTGACCACGCGTCGAGGTGATGCGCTCCTGGAGCACGCCCATCTCGTCGGCGAGGTTCGGCTGGTAACCCACGGCGGAGGGCATGCGGCCCAGCAGCGTGGAGACCTCGGAACCGGCCTGCGTGAAGCGGAAGATGTTGTCGATGAAGAGGAGCACGTCCTGCTTCTGGACATCGCGGAAGTACTCCGCCATCGTCAGCGCCGACAGGGCGACACGGAGGCGCGTCCCCGGCGGCTCGTCCATCTGGCCGAAGACGAGGGCGGTCTTGTCGAAGACACCCGCCTCTTCCATCTCGGCGATGAGGTCGTTGCCCTCACGGGTGCGCTCACCGACACCGGCGAACACCGACACACCACCGTGGTCCTGCGCGACGCGCTGGATCATCTCCTGGATGAGGACGGTCTTGCCGACACCGGCGCCACCGAACAGACCGATCTTTCCACCCTGCACGTACGGGGTGAGGAGGTCGATGCTCTTGATGCCGGTCTCGAACATCTCGGTCTTCGACTCGAGCTGGTCGAAGTTCGGCGCCTGGCGGTGGATGCCCCAGCGCTCGGTGACCTCGATGGTCTCGCCCGGTGCGGCGTTCAGGACGTCGCCCGTGACGTTGAAGACCTTGCCCTTGGTGACGTCGCCGACGGGGACCGTGATGGGACCGCCGGTGTTGCGCACCTCCTGGCCGCGGACCATGCCGTCGGTCGGCTTCAGCGAGATGGCGCGGACGAGGTCGTCGCCCAGGTGCTGGGCGACCTCGAGGGTGATCTCGGTCGACTGGTCGCCGATCACGATCGTGGTCTTCAGAGCGTTGTAGATCTCGGGGATCGAGTCGTGCGGGAACTCGATGTCGACGACCGGGCCGGTGACGCGCGCGACGCGGCCGACGACGGGGGTCTCCGTCTTCTCAGCGGTGAGGCTCATGGCTTCTCTTCTTTCGTGTGGTCTATTTGCCCGACGCCAGCGCGTCGGCGCCGCCGACGATCTCGGCGATCTGCTGCGTGATCTCCGCCTGACGCGCGTTGTTGCGCAGGCGGGTGTAGTCGGTGATGAGCTTGTCGGCGTTGTCGCTGGCGGACTTCATCGCCTTCTGCGTGGCGGCCTGCTTCGCGGCGGACGACTGCAGGAGCGCGTTGAACACGCGGCTCTGCACGTACACGGGCAGCAGCGCGTCGAGCACCGTCTCGGCATCCGGTTCGAACTCGTACAGCGGGTAGACCTGGCTCGATGCCGTGTCCTCCGCCTCGACGACCTCGAGAGGCAGCAGACGGACCGTCTCCGGCGTCTGCGTCATCATGCTGACGAAGCGGTTGTAGACGAGGTTGATCTCATCCACGCCGCCCTCGCCGCCGCCGAGCTCGTACGCGGCGATCAGTGCCGCCGCGATCTCCTCGGCCGTCGAGAACGCCGGGGTGTCGGTGTCACCGATCCACTCCCCCGCCGTCGCGATGCGACGGAACTGGAAGAATCCGACCGGCTTGCGGCCCACCAGGAAGTAGACCGGCTCGACACTCTGGCTGCGCAGCAGCTCGCCGAGCTGCAGAGCCTCGCGGATGACCTGCGAGTTGAACGCGCCGGCGAGGCCGCGGTCGGAACCGAAGACGACGACGGCGGAACGACGGATCTGCTCCCGCTCCGTGGTCAGCGGGTGCTGCACGTTGGAGTGCGTCGACACGGCGGAGACGGCACGCGTGACGGCCCGCGCGAAGGGGTTGGACGCGCGGACGCGAGCCATCGCCTTCTGGATGCGCGAAGCCGCGATGAGTTCCATCGCCTTCGTGATCTTCTTGGTCGTCTGAGCAGAAGAGATCTTCTGCTTGTAGACCCTGAGTTGTGCGCCCATAGGTTATGAGTCTCCCGTCGGCGTCAGCCGCGGCGGCCCTTGACGATCTTCTCCTGGTTCACGTCATCGACGTCCGCAGCAGCGACCTCTTCGTGACCCGGCGTGCCGAGTGCCTGACCCTTGCCGCCCTGGAACTCGAGGACGAAGGCGTCGACGGCCTTCTCGAGTTCGCCGGCGGTGTTGTCGTCGAGCACGTTGGAGTCGCGCAGGGTGTCGAGGATCGACGTGTTCCGCTTCAGGTGGTCGAGCAGTTCGCGCTCGAAACGGAGGACGTCCTCCACCTCGATCGTGTCGAGCTTGCCGTTCGTTCCGGCCCAGATCGAGACGACCTGCTCCTCGACGGGGTACGGCGAGTACTGCGGCTGCTTCAGGAGCTCCGTCAGACGTGCACCACGGGCCAGCTGTCGACGCGACGCGGCGTCGAGGTCGGATGCGAACATCGCGAAGGCCTCGAGCGAGCGGTACTGGGCGAGCTCGAGCTTGAGCGTTCCCGAGACCTTCTTGATCGACTTCACCTGGGCGTCGCCACCGACACGCGAGACAGAGATACCCACGTCGACCGCGGGACGCTGGTTGGCATTGAAGAGGTCGGACTGCAGGAAGATCTGGCCGTCGGTGATCGAGATCACGTTGGTCGGGATGTACGCCGAGACGTCGTTGGCCTTGGTCTCGATGATGGGCAGACCCGTCATCGAACCGGCACCGAGCTCGTCGGACAGCTTCGCGCAACGCTCGAGCAGACGCGAGTGCAGGTAGAAGACGTCACCGGGGTACGCCTCACGGCCCGGCGGACGACGCAGGAGCAGCGACACCGCGCGATAGGCCTCGGCCTGCTTGGACAGGTCGTCGAAGATGATCAGGACGTGCTTGCCCTCGTACATCCAGTGCTGACCGATGGCCGAGCCGGTGTAGGGAGCGAGGTACTTGAAGCCGGCGGGGTCGGATGCCGGGGCCGCGACGATCGTCGTGTACTCCATGGCACCGGCGTCCTCGAGGGCGCCCTTCACCGAAGCGATGGTCGAGCCCTTCTGGCCGATCGCGACGTAGATGCAGCGGACCTGCTTCGTGACGTCGCCCGACTCCCAGTTGGCCTTCTGGTTGATGATCGTGTCGATCGCGATGGCCGTCTTGCCGGTCTGGCGGTCGCCGATGATGAGCTGGCGCTGGCCGCGACCGACGGGGATCATCGCGTCGATCGCCTTGATGCCGGTCTGCATCGGCTCGTGGACCGACTTGCGCTGCATGACGCCGGGCGCCTGCAGCTCGAGGGCGCGACGACCCGTCGTGGCGATCTCGCCGAGACCGTCGATCGGGTTGCCGAGCGGGTCGACGACACGGCCGAGGTAGCCCTCGCCGACACCGACCGAGAGGACCTCGCCCGTGCGGGTGACCTTCTGGCCGGCTTCGATGCCGGAGAAGTCACCGAGGACGACGACACCGATCTCGTGCTCGTCGAGGTTCTGCGCGAGGCCTTCGACGCCGTTCTCGAAGCGCACGAGCTCGTTCGCCATCACGCCGGGCAGGCCCTCGACGTGGGCGATGCCGTCCGCGGCGTCGACGACGGTGCCGACCTCGGTCGCCGCTGCCCCGGTGGGCTCGTAGGCGGCGACGAAGTCTTTCAGCGCGTCACGGATGACGTCGGGGCTGATGGACAGTTCTGCCATGGTCTTCCTTCTTAGTGAGGTCTTGTGGCGGGCACCTGGCCTGCCGGGTCCGCTCCTCGGTGGAGCGGGAAGAGTCAGCCCGCCAGACGCTGGCGGAGGTCGCCCAGTCGGGACGAGACGGTGGCGTCGATCACGTCGTCGCCGATCTCGATGCGGACACCGCCGACGACCGTGCGGTCGAGGACGACGTTCAGCGAGACCTCGGTGCCGTAGCGCGCCGCGAGGGTGCGCTGGAGGCGGGACGTCTGCTCGTCGGTGAGCTCCGCGGCCGCGAAGACGGTGGCCACGGCGCGACCGCGCTGGTCCGCGACGACACGCAGCGCACGGCTGAGCATCGAGCGGACGCGTCGTTCCCGCGGTACCTGGACGAGAGACGACACGATCGCAACCGTCGATGCGGCGGCGCGGCCGTTCAGCAGGCTCTCGATGAGCGCGCCCTTGGCGGATGCGTCACCGAGCCGGCTGCCCAGCGCGAGCTCGAGCTCGGGATTGGCAGCGATCGTGCGCGCCACGGAGAAGAGCTCGGCCTCGACGTCGACCTGCGGCTCGGCCATGGCGGCGGCGCGGACGCCGGCCTCCTCGATCCCCGAGATCAGGTCCGCCGACGACGACCAGCGCTCGGCGACGGCCGCGTCGAGGACCGACACGGTCGCAGCCGAGTACCCGCCGAAGACGCGCGAGACGAGCGCACGTCGAGCTTCGGCGGGCACCGATGCATCGGAGAGCGCGCCGCTCAGCTGCGACGAGCCGGCCAGGGTGCGCACCGCGGCGAAGAGCTCGCGGGCGACACCGAGGTCGACGCCCGGCGCGGCCGTGAGGGCCGACGTCGTCGCCGCGAGGGCTTGAGTGGTCGCGCTGCCCATTACTTCGCTGCCTTCTCGGAGGATTCGAGGTCGGCCAGGAAGCGGTCGACCACGGCCTTGGCCTTGGCGTCGTCGGACAGCGTCTCGCCGATGACACCACCGGCGAGGTCGAGGGCGAGGGTGCCCACTTCGCTCCGCAGCGAGACGAGCGCGGTCTGGCGCTCGGCCTCGATCTGGTGGTGCGCGGCGGAGGTCAGGCGTGCGGCCTCGGCCGACGCGTTGTCCTTGGCCTCGGCGACGATCTTCTTACCGTCCTCACGGGCGGTCTCGCGGATCTCGCCGGCCTCCTTGCGAGCCTCGGCCAGCTGGGCCGTGTACTCCTCGAGGGCGGCTTCCGCCTTGCGCTGAGCCTCGTCGGCCTTCGCGATGTTGCCCTCGATGGCAGCGGCGCGCTGGTCGAGCAGGACCTGCATCTTCGGGAGGGCGACCCGCCAGAAGACGAACAGGATCACGACGAAGCAGACCCCGGACCAGATGATGTCGTACCAAGCCGGGAACAGCGGATTGTGAGACCCGCCCTCTTCGGCTGCGTACGCGACAAGAGCGTTCAGCATCCTGTCTCCTTAGTGATCTGAGTCGCGGTTTACTGGAAGATGAAGTAGGTCGCGATGCCGATGAAGGCGAGCGCCTCGGTGAAGGCGATACCGATGAACATCAGGACCTGCAGGCGACCGGCCAGCTCGGGCTGACGGGCCACGCCCTCGATCGTCTTGCCGACGACGATGCCCACACCGATGGCGGGGCCGATGGCGGCGAGGCCGTAACCCATCGTCGCGACGTTGCCCTCGAGGGCGGCGAGAACCGTAGTTGCGTCCACGGAGGTGTTTCCTTTCGGTTGGATGGCTCGGCGTGCGCCGGACCGCTTAGTGCTCTTCTGCCACCGCGAGCTGGATGTAGACCGCGGTGAGGATGGCGAAGACGTATGCCTGGAGGAAGGCGACGAAGATCTCGAAGATCGTGAAGGCGAACCCGAACGCGAGCGTTCCGGCCGCGAGCGCCGAGAACCAGCCGCCCAGGGTGATGAGGAAGAACTGCGTCGCTGCGAAGAACAGGACGAGCATGAGGTGCCCGACGATCATGTTCATCAGCAGTCGGAGCGTCAGCGTCACGGGCCGGATGATGAACGTCGAGAGGAACTCGAGCGGGATGATCAGGATGTAGAGGAACCAGGGCAGCCCGGGAGGCATCAGCGAGTTGCGGAAGAAGTTCCCGGGGCTCGCCTTGATACCGGCGTAGATGAAGGTCACGTACGCGACGAGCGCGAGGAGGAGGGGCACCGCGACGATCGACGAGCCTGCGATGTTCAGGAACGGGATGACACCCGTGATGTTCATGAACAGCACCATGAAGAAGATCGTGGTGAGGATCGGCAGGAACCGGCGGCCGTCCTTCTTGCCGAGCAGGTCTTCGGCGATGTTGACCCGGACGAAGTCCAGGCCCATCTCGACGACGCTCTGGAAGCGGCCGGGGACGACCGTCATGCGGCGGGTGCCGAGCCAGAAGATCAGGACGATGGCGATCGTCGCGAGGATCTGGATGAGGTGGATCCGGTTGACGACGAGGGGGCCGATCGAGAAGACCGCATCGGGGAAGAACTCCGAGATCGACGGTCCATGGAACTCGTCAGGGGCGTCTTCGGCGGCAGTAGCGATCAGGGTCGCAGCTTGAGTAAACAGCGCTGGCTCCAGCTTCGGGGCGTCGATCTATCGATCGGGCGACGATGGTCGGTGAGCTGACTCCGCAGGCGTTCCCGTCGGGGTTCAGGCGGGCTCGGAAACAGCCTATCAGGCCTCTGGGGTGCTGGTGTCCCCGTGCCGACGCTCCCCCGCCTCCACCTCTGCGGCCTCGACCTCTGCGGCGGTGGGCAGCGTCGTGTCACTGACTGCCGGCATCCGCATGCGCATCATGACGACGACGTCGACGACCAGGGAAGCCACGATGCTCACGACGAGCGCCACGAGGAAGACCATCGGAGTGAGCCACGGCTGGTCGCGCAGCACGAACAGGACGATGAGGAAGACCACGAACTTCAGAATCCAGCCGCCCATGACCGAGCCGAAGAAGATGGGGACGAAGAGCGGATCGCCGTAGAAGCGATTGGCGATGAGGATCGAGATGATCGTGACCGAGAGGAAGATGGCCGCCATGAGCACCGCGACGAGCGCGCTCCAGAGCCCCGACGCCCCTGAGACGAGGAAACCGACGATTCCGCCGACGACGGCGAGCACGGCGGTCACGATAGCCGACCATGCCAGGGCGGTGCGCAGCATCCGGTTGGAAGACAGGGCGCTCATATGAGGGCCTTTCGTTCGGGCGCGGCGGTGCGGGTGCGACGCGCGGGGGGCAGGGTGACGATGACACAGGCGATGCACCCGATGACGAGGAAGGCGACTCCCGGCCAGTACCGACCGGGCCATCCTTTCGTCGTGCCGATGTACATGAGGAGCACCGACAGAGAGACGACGGCCGTCCAGGCGTAGAACACGAAGACGGCGTTCCGGTCGGTGTGCCCCATGTCGAGCATGCGGTGGTGGAGGTGCTTGCGGTCCGGCGAGAAGGGCGATTTGCCCTTGGCCATCCGGCGGACGACGGCGAGCCCGAAGTCGACGAGCGGGAGCAGCACGATGACCACGGGGAGGATGACGGGGATGAAGGCACCGAGCAGCTGCGATCTGCCGAACAGGTCGTTGTCGCTCAGAAGGTTCGGCGGGAGGTTGCCCGTGACGACGATCGCGGAGGACGCCATCATCAGTCCGAGCAGGAGGGCACCGGCATCCCCCATGAACATGCGGGCGGGATTCCAGTTGAAGGGAAGGAAGCCCGCGCACATGCCGAGGAGCACGATCGCGATGAAGACCCCGGTGTTGCTCTGCTCGCTGTTGTCGAAGTCGCGCACGAGCATCGCCGAGTACGCGAAGAACACCGCGTTCGCGATGAGGCACACACCCGCGACGAGACCGTCCAGACCGTCGATGAAGTTGACGGCGTTCATGACGATCACGATCAGGAGGATCGACAAGCCGATGCTCACCCAGCTCGAGACGACGACCTGCTGCCCGAAAGGGAGGTAGAAGATCTGGATGCCGCCGAGGAAGACGACCACCCAGGCGGCGACGAACTGCGCGCCGAGCTTGATCATCCAGTCGAGGTCCCAGAGGTCGTCGGCGACGCCGACCACCACCATGAGCGCGGCGGCGCCGAGGAGGGACCACACCATCGACGGTTCCTGCCAGACGATGGCGAACGCCGGAAGCTGGGAGGAGAGGACGAAGAACCCGAGCATGCCGATGAACATCGCCACCCCGCCCAAGCGCGGAGTGGGATTCTTGTGGACATCCCGTTCGCGGATCGCCGGGTGGAGCCCGAACTTCATCGCCACGCGCCAGACGACCCACGAGAAGACGAAGGTGAGGACGCCGGTGAGGACGAACGCGAACAGGTAATCCCTCACGCGGCGTCGGATTCGTCGGGGTCGACCGGATCGGGTTCGAGCAGGTCTCCGAGCACGTCGCGCAGATCGGCCCGCGAGACCGCACCGTCGCGCAGGACGGCGACGTGCCGCTGATCGCGACCGACGAGGCCGGTCGCATCGATGATCGTCGAGGCGACGCCGGTCTCGACGATGCCGCCGTCGAGGTACACGGACACGCTGTCGCGGAGCATCTGCACGGCCGCGTCGATCTCGAGCGCGGCCGGCCTGCCCGTCAGGTTCGCACTGGACACCGCGAGCGGGCCGGTCTCCTCGAGGAGCTCGAGGGCGAAACGGTCATTCGGCATGCGCACCGCGACGGTGCCGCGGGTCTCGCCCAGGTCCCACCGCAGCGACGGCTGAGCCGGAAGCACGATCGTGAGCCCGCCCGGCCAGAAACGCTCGACGAGGCGCTCGACGGGTTCGGGGACCTCGGCCACGAGGGCGCGCATCGTGTCGGGTCCCGAGACGAGGACGGGGGGCGGCGACTGCCGTCCGCGTCCCTTCGCAGCCAGCAGACGAGCGACGGCGGACGCGTTGAACGCGTCGGCGGCCACCCCGTACACGGTGTCGGTCGGCATCACGATGAGTTCGCCGCGGCCGATGGCCTGGCGCGCCTGACGGAGTGCAGGCAGCAACTGGTCGGCGTCACGACAGTCGAGGACAGGAGACATATCCGCAGCATTCTACGAGGAAGGGCCTCGCCGCGCCTGCGAAAGGGCGGGACGGACCGTCGGGCGGGTCAGGGTCGATTCAGGGGCGGAGGGCGGTCGTCGCGCGATCGCGACGGGTGAGGTCGGGATGGGTGGCGACGCCGCGCCAGCCGTCCTCGGTGAGGAGCTGACGGATGCCGGCGCCCTGCCACTCGCCGTGTTCGATGACGAGCGTCCCTCCCGGGTGGAGCAGGCGGAGGGCGACGCCGGAGAGGACACGGACGACGTCGAGGCCGTCGGGTCCGCCGTACAGCGCGGCGGGCGGATCCCAGTAACGCACCTCGGGGTCTCGCGGAATGGCGTCATCGGGAACGTACGGTGGGTTCGAGACGACGACCGAGACCGTGCCGTCGAGTTCCGGGAAGGCATCTGCGAGGTCGATGAACGCGAGCCGGGCGTGCGGCGCGTGCTCGGCGAAGTTCTCCTTGGCCCAGACGAACGCGTCGACCGAGTTCTCGGCGGCGTGCACGCGCGCATGCGCCACCTCGGTGGCCAAGGCCAAGGCGAGGGCACCGCTCCCCGTCCCGAGGTCGACCGCGACGGGCTCGGGACCCGGCGCCTCGCGAAGCGCGTCGATCGCGAGCTGCGCGACCATCTCGGTCTCGGGGCGCGGGACGAACACCCCAGGACCCACGCGGAGTTCGAGGTGCCGGAACGGAGCTCGTCCGGTCAGGTGCTGGAGGGGCTCGCGGGCCGCACGCCGCTCGATGAACTCGGCGAACCGCGTGGCCTCGAGCTCCGGCATCCGATCCCCCCGCAGCATCGCCGCGGCGAGCTCACCGCGCCCGAGTCCCAGGACGTGGGCGGCGAGGAGCTCGGCGTCGACATCGGCGGAGGGGACGCCGGCATCGCCGAGACGCTGAGCAGCTGCGCGGACGAGGGGCGCGAGGTCGCTGCCCGCGGGCGCGGCGGGAGTCCGTGAGATCGACATGGGAAAGACCAGGATACCGCGAGCGGCATCGTCACACAGGGCCGCGGCCGGTGAGAGGACCGTAGGCTGAAGGCGCATCGCGGGTACCTGAACCGCGACCTACGTTCTCCATCCGCACGGAAGGCATCCCATGACCGGCATCCACTCCGACATCACCAGCGCATTCGGCAACACTCCCCTTGTCCGACTGAATCGCATATCGGAGGGCCTCCCCGGGACGATCCTGGCCAAGCTCGAGTTCTACAACCCGGCATCCTCGGTCAAGGACCGCCTCGGCATCGCCATCGTCGACGCCGCCGAGGCCTCGGGCGAGCTGAAGCCCGGCGGCACGATCGTCGAGGGCACGAGCGGCAACACCGGCATCGCCCTCGCGATGGTCGGGGCCGCGCGCGGGTACAAGGTCATCCTGACGATGCCGTCCTCGATGTCGACCGAGCGTCGGATGCTGCTGCGCGCGTACGGCGCCGAGCTCGTGCTGACCGACCCGTCGCTCGGCATGAAGGGCGCCGTCGGCGAGGCCGAGCGCATCGCCGAGGAGACCCCCGGCGCCGTCCTCGCGAAGCAGTTCGCCAACCAGGCCAACGTCGAGATCCACCGCAAGACCACCGCCGAGGAGATCCTCCGCGACACCGACGGCGCCGTCGACTACTTCGTCGCCGGCATCGGCACGGGCGGCACCATCACGGGTGTCGGCCAGGTCCTCAAGGAGCGGGTGCCCTCCGCGAAGGTCGTCGCCGTCGAGCCCAAGGATTCGCCGCTGCTGACCGAGGGCAAGCCCGGTCCGCACAAGATCCAGGGCATCGGCCCGAACTTCATCCCCCCGATCCTCGACCAGGGCGTCATCGACGAGGTCCAGGACGTGACCTTCGACGACGCGATCGAGACCGCGAAGAAGGTCGCGACGACCGAAGGCATCCTCGTCGGCATCTCGTCGGGCGCCGCCATCTGGGCCGCGCTCCAGGTCGCGGCGCGCCCCGAGGCCGAGGGCAAGAACATCGTCGTCATCATCCCCTCGTTCGGCGAGCGGTACCTGTCCACGGCGCTCTTCGAGGAGTTCCGCGACTGATCCGCACGCCGAGACCCGGAAGGTCAGCCGTGCCCCGCACCGCCCCCTGGTTCGCCCGCGGCATCGCCGCCGCGGCGCGGTCCGTCCGTGAGGACGTCGCCTCCGCGAAGCTGCGCGACCCCGCGGCTCGGGGGGGCGCCGAGATCGCGCTGCTGTACCCGGGGCTCCACGCCGTGTGGAGCCACCGGGTGGCTCACGCGCTGTGGCGGCGCGGCCGCCGGTTCCCTGCGCGGGCGATCTCACAGGTGACCCGCTGGCTGACCGGGGTCGAGATCCATCCGGGGGCGCGCATCGGCCGTCGGTTCTTCATCGATCACGGTATGGGCGTCGTCATCGGCGAGACCGCCGAAGTGGGCGATGACGTCATGCTGTACCACGGCGTCACGTTGGGCGGTCGGACCCGGGACGGCGGCAAGCGGCATCCCACCCTGGAGGACGGAGTCGCCGTCGGCGCCGGCGCGAAGATCCTCGGCCCCGTCGTCATCGGTGCGCACTCGGTGATCGGCGCGAACGCCGTCGTGACGAAGGATGCACCCGCGGACTCGGTCCTCGTCGGCGTGCCCGCGCGAGCGCGTCGACGCACGGCGAGCGACGACACCCGGGCGATCCTCATGGCGCCCGAATATCACATCTGACCCGGCTCAGGACTCCGAGCCGACCGCGGCCAACTGCGCCTCTTCGTCGGCGGCGATCGCAGAATCGATGAGAGGGCCGAGAGCCCCGTCCATCACCTGGTCGAGGTTGTAGGCCTTGTATCCCGTGCGGTGGTCTGCGATGCGGTTCTCGGGGAAGTTGTAGGTCCGGATCCGCTCGGATCGGTCCATCCCGCGGATCTGCGACTTGCGGGCGTCGGATGCCGCGGCATCCCGCTCCTCCTGCTGCTTGGCGAGCAGGCGCGCGCGAAGGACGCGCATCCCGGCTTCGCGGTTCTGCAACTGGCTCTTCTCGTTCTGCATCGAGACGACGATGCCGGTGGGCACGTGCGTGATGCGGACGGCGGAGTCCGTCGTGTTGACCGACTGCCCGCCCGGGCCGGACGAGCGGAAGACGTCGATCTTGAGGTCGTTCGGGTCGATCTGCACCTCTTCGGGCTCGTCGACCTCGGGGAAGACGAGGACACCGGTGGTCGACGTGTGGATGCGCCCCTGCGACTCGGTGGCGGGGACACGCTGCACGCGATGAACTCCGCCCTCGTACTTCAGGTGCGCCCAGACGCCCTGCGCGGGGTCGCTCGAGGAACCCTTGATCGCGATCTGAACGTCCTTGTAGCCGCCGAGATCCGATTCGTTCCGCTCGAGGAGCTCGGTCTTCCAGCCACGGGATGCCGCGTACTGCAGGTACATGCGGAGCAGGTCGGCGGCGAACAGCGCAGATTCGGCACCGCCCTCCCCCGCCTTGATCTCGAGGATCACGTCGCGGGCGTCGTCGGGGTCGCGCGGGATCAGCAGACGCCGGAGCTTCTCCTGCGTGTCGGCCAGACGCTGCTCGAGCGCCGGAACCTCCTCGGCGAAGGCGTCGTCCTCCTTGGCGAGCTCTCGCGCCGCGGCGAGGTCCTCCTCCGCACCGTGCCACGCGTCATACGCGGCGACGATGCGGGAGAGCTCCGCGTACCGCCGGTTGACGCGCTTGGCGCGCGACGCGTCGGCGTGCACCGCGGGGTCGGAGAGTTCCTCCTGGACCGCGCGGTGCTCGTCGATCAGCGTCTGGACGGATTCGAACACGGCTCGAGGCTCAGCGGATGCTGTTCTCGTGCCCGCCGGCAGCGGGGGCCGGCATCGACTTCTGCATCTGCACCAGGAACTCGACGTTCGACGTCGTCTCCTTCAGCTTGCCGAGGACGACCTCGAGGGCCTGCTGCTGATCGAGACCCGCAAGAGCGCGACGCAGCTTCCACGTGATCTTGACCTCGTCGGCGGAGAGGAGCATCTCCTCGCGACGGGTGCTCGACGCGTTGACGTCGACCGCGGGGAAGATCCGCTTGTCGGCGAGCTGACGCGACAGGCGCAGTTCGCTGTTACCGGTGCCCTTGAACTCCTCGAAGATGACGTCGTCCATCTTGGAGCCGGTCTCGACGAGAGCGGTGGCGAGGATCGTGAGCGAGCCGCCGTTCTCGATGTTGCGCGCAGCGCCGAAGAAGCGCTTGGGCGGGTAGAGCGCCGAAGCGTCGACACCGCCGGTGAGCACGCGGCCCGAGGTCGGCGCCGAGATGTTGTACGCGCGACCGAGGCGGGTGATCGAGTCGAGGAGGACGACGACGTCGCGACCGAGCTCGACGAGACGCTTGGCGCGTTCGATGGCGAGCTCGGCGACCGTCGTGTGGTCCTCGGCGGGGCGGTCGAAGGTCGAGGCGATGACCTCGCCCTTGACCGTCCGCTGCATGTCGGTGACCTCTTCGGGACGCTCGTCGACGAGGACGACCATGAGGTGGGCCTCGGGGTTGTTCGTCGCGATCGCGTTCGCGATCTGCTGCAGGACGATCGTCTTGCCCGCCTTGGGGGGTGCGACGATGAGGCCGCGCTGGCCCTTGCCGATGGGGGCGACGAGGTCGATGATCCGCTGCGTGAGCTTCTCGGGCGCGGTCTCGAGGCGCAGGCGCTCCTGCGGGTAGAGCGGCGTCAGCTTGCCGAACTCGACACGCGTCGCCGCGTCGTCGACCGACAGGCCGTTGACGGCGTCGACCTTGACGAGCGCGTTGTACTTCTGACGGCTCGACTGCTCGCCCTCGCGGGGCTGCTTGATCGCGCCCACGACCGCGTCGCCCTTGCGCAGGTTGTACTTCTTGACCTGGCCGAGCGACACGTAGACGTCGCTCTGGCCGGGGAGGTAGCCGGTGGTGCGGACGAACGCGTAGTTGTCGAGGACGTCGAGGATGCCGGCGATCGGGATGAGGACGTCGTCCTCGCCGATCTCGGTGTCGAACTCGTCGTTCGCGGCCTGGCCACGACGCTTGTTGCGCTGACGACCGCGGCCCTGGCCCTGCTCGTCGTCGGACGACGACTCCATGGCCGGCTTGTCTGCGGGCGCGTTCTGCGCGCCCTGTCCGTTCCCGCCCTGGGCGCCGCCGTTCTGGCTGGTCTCGCCCTTGTTGCGGTTGCGGCTGCGGTTGCGGCTGCGCGAACGGCTACGGCCGCTGCCCTCGGAGTCGTCACCGGATGCCGCGGCGTTCGCGTCGCCCGAGGCGGGCGCGCTCGCGTCGGCCGGAGCCTGCTCGGCGGGCGCCTCGGTCGGGGTCTCCGCGTCGGCGGCTCCGCCGGTCGGAGCATCTGACGGCGCGGATCCGGCCGTGGGCGCCTCGGTCGCCGCGGCGGCCTCGGACGCCGGCGCAGCCTCAGCGGGGACGTCGCCGCTCTTGGCCCGACGCGGCGCGCGCTTGCGCGGCGCCTTCGCCGGCTTCTCGTCGGCGGGCTTCTCATCGACGGACGCACCGGCGGCCGGCGATTCGTCGGCGGCCGGTTCCGCGGTCGCCTCGGCCGCGGTCGCCTCGGCGGCGGTCGCCTCGGCAGCGGCCTTCTTGGCGGACGTCCGCTTGGCAGCAGGACGCTTGGCTCGGGCCGGCGCCGCTGCCTCGTCAGCGGCGGGCGCGTCGACGGCGGCCGTGTCAGCGGCATCCGTCGTCGCGGGCTCGGTGGCCGGAGCCGCAGTGGTGGTCTCGTCGGCAGCGGCGCCACCGGTGGCGACGTCGTCGCCGGTCTGGATCTCGGAGATGGACTCCACGAGTTCTCCCTTTCAGATGTGGAAAGTCATAACCGCAGGTGGTTCCGTCCACGACGGATCCGATTCCTCGGCGGGGTGTTCGCGCAGGCACAGAGTTGCGCAGGCCCGTCAGGAGGGGTGTGCGGTGGTTCGCAGATTGCGATGGAGGGCAGATTCACGTGATCACGTGGCATCCTCCGTATGGTCCCTCACTGTACCACCCCGTACATCGACGGCCAGCAGCAGAGGTTTCCATGGCGTGTCCGTGGTGGCGGCCGCATGATCGACCGCTTCGAGCCGGCGCCCCGGCCCGTCGGCGAGCACGAGGACGCTGGGGCCGGCGCCCGAGACGACCGCGGCGAACCCTGCGGCACGCAGGCCCTGCACGAGCGCATCCGTCGCGGGCATCGCCTGCGCCCGGTACGACTGATGCAGTTTGTCCTCGGTTGCCGCCATCAGCAGCTCGGGGCTCTGCGTCAGCGCGGCGATGAGGAGGGCCGACCGCGAGACGTTGAAAACGGCGTCCTCGCGCGTGACGTGGAGCGGCGCAAGACCGCGGGCGACCGAGGTCGACATCGTGAACTCGGGAACGAAGACGAGCGGTGAGACGCCACGGTGGACGGCCAGCTTCTTGTGCTGGGGGCCGGTGGAGTCCATCCACGCGATGGTGAGGCCGCCGAACAGCGCGGGTGCCACGTTGTCAGGATGCCCCTCGAGCTCGGTCGCCAGACGCAGCAGGGTCTCCGGACCGAGGGTGATGTCCCCCTCGAGCAGTCCTTGGGCGGCGAGGAGGCCCGCGACGACCGCGGCGCCGGATGAGCCCATCCCCCGACCATGCGGGATGACGTTGTGCGCCCGCAGTCGGATGCCGGGCATCGGCCGGCCGACCGCCTCGAACGCGTACGCCATCGAGCGGACCACGAGATGCGAGGCATCGGTGGGTACGTCGGCGGCCCCCTCCCCCGAGACCTCGATCTCCAGGCCCGGGCCGTCGAGCGCGGTCACGACGAGTTCGTCGTGAACGCTCAGGGCGAGACCCAGCGTGTCGAAACCGGGACCGAGATTGGCACTCGTCGCAGGGACGCGAACGGCGACGGAGCGCCCCGCGAGCGTCATCCCGCCACGCGGGTGAGGTCGAGCGCGGAGGCCACCTCGCTGGTCGCCGCATCCACGACGAGGGGCTCGACCTGCGAGCCGTCGGGGTTGCGGAGCGCCCACTGCGGGTCCTTCAGACCGTGACCCGTGACGGTCAGGACGACCTTGGCGCCGTTCGGGATGACGCCCGCCTCGGCACGATCGAGCAGGCCGGCGACGCTGATCGCCGATGCCGGCTCGACGAAGACGCCGACGGTCCCGGCGAGGAGCTTCTGCGCAGCGAGGATGCGCTCGTCGTCGATCGCGCCGAACCAGCCGTCGGTGGCCGCGCGGGCCTCGAGGGCGAGGTCCCACGAGGCGGGGTTGCCGATGCGGATGGCGGAGGCGATCGTCTCGGGGTTCTTGACGACCTCGCCGCGTACGAGCGGCGCGGACCCCTCGGCCTGGAAGCCGAACATGCGGGGTACGCGCGTCGCGACGCCGCGCTCGGCCTCTTCGCGGTAGCCGCGCGAGTACGCGGTGTAGTTTCCGGCGTTGCCGACGGGGATGAAGTGGAAGTCGGGGGCGTCGCCGAGCTGGCTGACGACCTCGTACGCCGCCGTCTTCTGGCCCTCGATACGGTCGGGGTTGACCGAGTTGACGAGGTGCACCTTGTACCCGCCGGCGAGCTCACGCGCGATTTCGAGGCAGTCGTCGAAGTTGCCGCGGATCTGGATGAGTTTGCCGCCATGGGCGACGGCCTGGCTGAGCTTGCCCATCGCGATCTTGCCCTCGGGGACGAGGACGGCGGCCGTGATCCCGGCATGCGCAGCGTAGGCGGCAGCGGATGCCGAGGTGTTGCCGGTCGAGGCGCAGATGACGGCCTCGGCCCCGTGCTCGACGGCACGGGACAGGGCGACGGTCATGCCGCGGTCCTTGAACGAGCCCGTCGGGTTCATGCCCTCGAACTTGATGTACACATCGGCACCGGTGATGCGCGACAGCGACGCCGCCGGGATGAGCGGGGTGCCGCCCTCGCCGAGCGTCACGACGGTCGAAGCGTCGGTGACGCCCAGCCGATCGGCGTACTCGCGGAGGACTCCGCGCCAGACGTGTGCCATGTCAGTCTCCTTCTACCCGCAGGACCGAGACCACCCGACGCACCGCGCTGGTGGCAGCGAGGCGCTCGACGGTGTCGGCCAGGTCCTGCTCCCGGGCCGTGTGGGTTCCGATGACGAGGTGCGCGACGGCATCCTCGCTCTCCTGGGCGACGGCGCCGCCCGAGGTGGTCTGTTCGACGGTCGCGATCGACACGTCCCCGTCGCTGAGGATGCCCGCGACGGTGGCGAGGACGCCGGGTCGGTCGTCGACTTCGAGCGTGATCTGACAGCTCGTCCGGATGCGGCCGATCGGGACGATCGGCAGGCCTCCGCGCGTCGACTCGCCGACACCGGGTCCGCCCGCGACGTGGCGGCGGGCGGCCGAGACGACGTCGCCGAGGACGGCGGACGCGGTCTGCACTCCCCCGGCACCCGCGCCGTAGAACATGAGGTCGCCGGCCGCTTCGGCTTCGACGAAGACGGCGTTGTTCGCGCCGTGGACCGAGGCGAGCGGATGCTCCCGGGGAACAAGGGCGGGGTACACGCGGACCGAGATCGCCTCGCCGTGCGGTGCCGCGTCGGGCTGGTCGACGAGCCGTTCGCACACGGCGAGGAGCTTGACGACGTAGCCGGCCTTGCGGGCGGCCTCGATGACACCGGCATCCACCGATGTGATGCCCTCGCGGTGCACGGCGTCGAGCGGCACCGTCGTGTGGAAGGCGAGGCTCGCGAGGATCGCCGCCTTCTGCGCGGCGTCGTACGCCTCGACATCCGCCGTCGGGTCGGCCTCGGCGTACCCGAGCCGCTGCGCCTCGGCGAGCACCTCTTCGAAGCCGAGACCTTCACGGTCCATACGGTCGAGAATGTAGTTCGTCGTGCCGTTGACGATGCCCATGATGCGGCGGACGCGGTCGCCGGCGAGCGAGTCGCGCAGGGGTCGGATGATCGGGATCGCGCCGGCGACGGCTGCCTCGTAGGCGACGGTGGCGCCGACCTGGTCGGCGGCGTCGAAGATCTCGCTGCCGTGCGTCGCGAGGAGCGCCTTGTTCGCCGTGACGACGTCGGCGCCCGACGAGAGGGCGTGGAGGATGCGGGTGCGGGCGGGCTCGAGACCTCCGGTGACCTCGATCACGATGTCGGCGCCTGCGATGAGGGTGTCGGCGTCGGTCGTGAACAGATCGCGGGGCAGGTCCGCTTCGCGCGGGGCGTCGACGTCGCGGACGGCGATCCCGACGAGGTCGAGCGGTGCACCGGCGCGGGCGGCGAGCTCGTCGGCGTGGGTCAGCAGAAGGCGGGCGACCTGGGATCCGACGGCGCCGGCTCCCAGCAGCGCGACGCGCAGGCGGCGGGGTTCGATCATGCGGACTCCTCGGTGGTGCGGGATGCCGGTGCGACGCCGAGGTCGCGCGCCAGCAGGTCGTTCTCGTCCTCGCCGCGGACGATCAGCCGGGCAGTGCCGGCGCTCACGGCCACGACAGGAGGTCGGGTCAGGTAGTTGTAGTTGCTCGCGAGCGAGAAGCAGTAGGCACCGGTCGCCGCGACGGCCAGGAGGTCTCCGGGCTCCACGTCGCCCGGCAGGTACTCGTCCGACACCACGATGTCGCCCGCCTCGCAGTGGCGCCCCACGACACGGGTGAGCGCGGGAGCGGAGTCGGTACGGCGGCTCGCGATCCGCGCGCTGTAGTCCGCGCCGTACAGGGCGGGGCGGGCGTTGTCGCTCATGCCGCCGTCGACGCTCACGTACAGCCGCTCGAGGTCGTCCGAGACCCGCACGGGCTTCACGGTGCCGACGGAGTACAGCGTCACGCCCGCGCGTCCGACGATCGTCCGTCCCGGTTCGAAGGCGAGTTCGGGGAGCGGGATGCCGCGGCTCTCGCACTCGCGGGCGACCGCTGCGACGATGCCGTCGGCGAGCTCCGCGATCGGGGTCGGATCGTCCTTCGACGTGTAGGCGATGCCGAAGCCGCCGCCGAGGTTGAGGAGAGGGACCTCGCCATCGGCGAGGAGCCGCGCGTGCAGCTCCACGACCCGAGCCGCGGACTCGGCGAAACCGGAGGTTCCGAAGATCTGCGAACCGATGTGGCAGTGCAATCCCGCGAAACGCAGCGACGGCAGCTCTCGGATGCGGGCGACAGCGGCCTCGGCATCCGTCAGCGCGAAGCCGAACTTCTGGTCCTCGTGGGCAGTGGCGAGGAAGTCGTGCGTCTCGGCGTGGACCCCGCTGTTGACGCGGACGAGCACGGTCTGCACGACGCCCTGGGCCTCGGCTTGGGCGGCGACCCGCTCGATCTCGACGAGCGAGTCGACGACGATCGAGCCGATCCCGACGCGCACGGCGCGGGCGATCTCGGGGACGAGCTTGTTGTTGCCGTGGAGGCCGAGGCGAGCCGGGTCGGCGCCCGCGGCGAGGGCGACGGCGAGTTCGCCGCCGCTGGCGACGTCGACTCCGAGGCCTTCCGCGGTCACCCAGCGCACGACGTCGGTCGTGAGCAGCGCCTTGCCGGCGTAGTAGACCCGGGCCGAGCCGCCGTGGCGGGCCGCGGCATCCTGGAACGCCGCCAGCACCTCGCGGGCGCGGGCGCGGACGAGGTCCTCGTCGACCACGTAGAGCGGCGTGCCGAACCGCTCGGCGAGCTCCGTCGCGGCCACGCCTCCGAACACGATCGCGCCGGCGTCGTCACGGGCGGCTCCCTCGGGCCACACGGCCTCGGCGAGCGCGTTCGCATCGTGCGGCTGAGTCAGCCACTCGGGCACAGCGGGACGGTCGGAGGTGGTGGACACGCAGGGGCACCAATCGGGGTGGGAACGGGTACGTCGGGCGGTGTGGCCACGCCCCGACGGTGCCCACAGTCTAGGGCACCGGGGCGGAGCCGCCCGGCTCCGTGACGCTAGCGGTCGGCGGCGCAGGAACCGGGTTCCTGCGCCGCCTCGTCGCGGAGGATCGCGCTGTCGATGTCGAAGGATGCCGCGACGTGGCGCTCTTCGATCGTCACACCCGTCAGGGTCAGGGCGCGCGGCAGGTACTGCGCGAGGCATACCCGCCAATTCTCGGCGAAGGACCCGGCGAGCGGGCCGACCTGCTGGCGCAGCGCGTCGGCGGAGACGTCGACGCCGCCCAGGCGGAGCCTCGTCGGGGAGAGGACGAGATCGCCGTCCTCGGCCGAGGCGGAGAGCTGGACGCCCAGGGGCACCGACACCCCGAAGACCGAGAACTCGGTGTCGAGGGCGACCTCGGGTGGACGCAGCGTCACGGCGTCGACCGGGAAGCCCTCGACACGGCCGAGAATCGCACGCAACTGGTTCTCATCGAGATCCACGACGGCCTTCGCACTGCTCCAGTCGCCGCCGCCCCAGACCGGGGCGTCCTGGATGTCGACGCGGACGTCACCCGAGACGCCCTGCACCTCGACGTCGTCGGCGGTGAGGTCCATCTGCGGGATCGAACCGACGATCAGCTGCGGCAGGACGAGCCCCGGGATCCGGACGTCGATCTCCTGATCCTCGGCGAGTCCGAGGTTGGCGATGAGCTGAGACCGGACCACCTGCGGCACGATCGCACGCGCGGCGATTTCTGCCGCGACCAGCAGGACCGCCACGACGGCGAGGACCACCACGACGGCGATCCAGCGGCGCGGCCGACGACGGGCCCCGGTCACGCTCGTCACGTCACATCCGTTCGGGCGCGCTCACGCCGAGCAGGTCGAGGCCGTTGCGGAGGACCTGACCCGTGGCGTCGTTCAGCCACAGACGCGTGCGGTGCACGTCCGTGACCTCTTCGTCGCCGAGCGGGGTGACGCGGCACGAGTCGTACCAGCGGTGGTACAGGCTCGCGAGCTCTTCGAGGTAGCGCGCGATGCGGTGCGGCTCGCGCAGCTCCGCGGCGAAGGCGACGAGGCGCGGGAACTCCTGCAGCGCGCCCAGGAGCGCGGACTCGGTCTCGTGCGTGAGCAGCTCGGGGGCGAACGCGTCGCGCGCGACGCCGGAATCTGCGGCGTTGCGGGCGACGTTGTGCGTGCGCGCGTGGGCGTATTGCACGTAGAAGACCGGGTTGTCGTTCGTGCGCTTCTGCAGGATCTCGGGGTCGAGCGTCAGCGGCGAGTCGGCCGGGTACCGCGCGAGCGAGTAGCGGAGCGCATCGGTGCCGAGCCAGTCGCGCAAGTCGTCGAGCTCGATGATGTTTCCGGCGCGCTTGGAGAGCCGCGCTCCGTTGACGGAGACGAGCTGCCCGATGAGCACCTCGATGTCCTTCTCGGGATCGTCGCCCGCTGCGCCGGCGAGCGCCTTCAGGCGGTGCACGTACCCGTGGTGGTCGGCGCCGAGGAGGTAGATCTTGTGCGCGAAGCCGCGGTCGCCCTTGTTCAGGTAGTACGCGGCGTCCGCGGCGAAGTACGTGTACTCCCCGTTCGAACGACGGATGACGCGGTCCTTGTCGTCGCCGAAGTCGGTCGTGCGGACCCAGACGGCACCGTCGGCGTCGAAGACGTGGCCCTGCGCGCGCAAGCGGTCGACGGCCTCGTCCACGAGGCTCGGGCCTCCGTCGGCGGTCTTCGCGTGCAGCGTCCGCTCGCTGAAGAAGACGTCGAAGTGGACGTTGAACTTCTCGAGGGATGCCTGGAGCTCCGCGAGCTGCAGCTCGTAGGCCTTGTCGCGGGCCGCGGCCACGCGCTCGTCCTCGGGCAGGTCGCCGATGCCGGGCTCGGCCTCGGCCACGCGCTTCGCGAGATCGTCGATGTAGGCACCGGCGTAGCCGTCCTCGGGTGCCGGCTCCCCCTGCATCCGTGCCAGCACGGAGCGGCCGAACCGGTCCATCTGCGCACCCGCGTCGTTGATGTAGAACTCGCGGACGAGCGTCGCGCCGCTGGCCAGCAGCAGGCGTGCGATCGCGTCGCCGAGAGCCGCCCACCGCGTGTGGCCGATGTGCATGGGGCCGGTCGGGTTGGCGCTGACGAACTCGAGGTTGATCGTGTTGCCCTCCTGGCTGCGGCCACGACCGAAAGCGGTGCCCGCCTCGACGATCGTCTTCGCGAGCGCGCCAGCAGCCGCGGCATCCAGTCGGATGTTGATGAACCCGGGGCCGGCGACCTCGACCGAGGCGATGCCGTCGACGGCGGAAAGCGCGTCGGCGACCTCGGCCGCGAACTCGCGCGGGTTCGCACCGACCTGCTTCGACAGCTTCAGCGCGGCGTTGGACGCCCAGTCGCCGTGGTCGCGGTTCTTCGGCCGCTCCACGGGGAAGTCGGCGAGTGTGAGCGCCTCACCGGAGCCGGGTCGTCGCGCCTCCACGAGCGGGGAGACGACGGCGAGAAGGGCTGCGGAGAGGGCTTCGGGAGTCATAGCCCGTCAAGTCTACGTTTCAGGGGGTCCTCACGCCGACGGAAGGACCACCCAGACGCGAGCGCCACCCGAGGGCGACTCGTCGATGCCCATCCGTCCGCCGTGCGACTGGACGATCCGGTTGCACGTCGCGAGACCGATCCCGAAGCCGGGGACGGCGACGTTCGATCCGCGCTCGAGCGGCTCGAAGACGACCTCCCGCTCGGCGGGCGGCACGCCGGGTCCGTTGTCGTCGACGATGATCCGGACGCCCGCGACGACGGTGCCCACGGTCACTGTGATGGCCGGCGTGCGTTCACCAGCACCGGCGAACTTCACCGCGTTGCCCACGAGGTTCTGGATCAGGACGCCGAGGAGGGTCGGGTCGGCGGGGACGGGGACGGATGCCTCGATGGCCACCTCGGCGCCGTTGTCGAGACCGGCGCTGCGCAGGTCCTCCATCGTCGAGGCGACGAGAGGACCGACCTCGACCGTGGAGCGGCGGATCGGCGCGCCGCCGACGCTCGCGTAGTCCAGCAGGCGGGCGATCATCCCCGACATCCTGTCGGCCACCGACTCGGCACGCGCCAGCGCGCGCGAAGCTGCGGGCACCTCAGCGACCTCCGGCACCTCGGAGGCGAGTTCGATGTAGCCCGTCAAAGCGGTCAGCGGATTGCGGAGGTCGTGCGCGACCTGAGCGGCGAAGTTCTCGAGCTGCTCGTTCGATTCGCCGAGCTCGCGCGTGAGACGACGCAGCTCGAGGACATCGACGATCTGGTGCGCGATGAGAGCCAGTGCGGCGCTCTCCTCATCCGGCAGCTCGCGCGGCTCCTCGTCGAAGATGCAGACCGTGCCGATCGGTACCCCCGACGGGGTGATGAGCGGGCTCGACGCGTAGAACCGGACGTTCGCCACCTCGCCCGTCACGAAGGGGTTGCCCGCGAACCGGTCATCGCGGGTCGCGTCCTCCACCACGGTGTGACCGGGCTCGCGGAACACCACGGCGCACATGGAGTCCTCACGGCTGCACACCGCGGGTTCGAAGCCCACGGCGGCGATCTGGTGCTGGGACCGGTCGTCGATGATGTTGATCACCGCGGTCGGAACGCCGCACACTGTCGCGGCCAACTGCACGAGGCCCTGCAGATCAGGCTCGGGAGCGCGACCGAGCACCCCGTAGTCCTCGATGAGCGCGCGCCGGATGGCGTCGTCGGCGGTCTTCACATTCAGCTCCCGGATCTCCTAGCCCTCACCCTAACCACCCTGTGCCCGGCGGGCTCGGCAGCGCATCATGCGATCGTGACGAGGGCGGCGCGATCGTCCTGCAGCGGATCGGATGCCGCGGCCACCGCCGCCTCATCGCCGTCGACGCGTGCGTCGACGAGCATGCGCCGCAATGACACGTTCGCACCGTAATAGCTGAGGAACGCACAATCGGCCGCATCCCTTCCCGTCGCGATCCGGACGAGGCCTCGACGGTTCGACAGACGGGTCGCATCGACGACCAGCCAGCGGCCGTCGATCCACGCCTCGGCGACAGCATGGAAGTCCATGGGCACGAGACCCGGCGCATAGCAGGCGACGTAGCGGGCGGGGACATCCATCGCCCGAAGCAACGCGATGACCAGGTGCGCGTAGTCACGGCAGACGCCCTGCCCCGTCGCGAGCGTCGTCACGGCGGAATCCGTCCCGAGGGAGAGCCCCGGCGAGTACGTGACGGTCTCGGCGACGAAGGCCTCGACGGCGCGGAGGAGGTCCGTGCCGCGCAACCCGCCGAACTGCCGCCGCGCCTGGGCGAAGACCGAGTCGGAGGGCGCATACCGACTCGGGCGCAGATAGACGGCGGTGTCGAGGCCGGACGCGGGAGCCGCTTCGGCCTGTCCGAGAACGCGCGCCTCGTAGCGAACCTGCAGGGAGCCGGGCTCGACGCGGAGGCGGTGGAGCCGCGACCCGGCGGCATCCGTCACCTCCACGGGGGCGATTTCTCCGCCGTCGCGCGCGAGAGACAGCCGTTCCGCTGCGACGGGGACCCCCGTCGCGACGGCGACGCACAGGATGAGGTCGAGCTCCCCGTCGACATGAAGGTCGAGCTCGGCTCGGACGACGCGCTGCACCGAGCAATCCTCGCACGCGAGGACGGTCACCGTCGGGTCCGCGTATCAGTCACGTGAACAGTGGCTCGGGATCGTCGATGATCGCTTACCCTCGTCGCATGACTTCTGTACGACGCGCCCGCGGCTGGGGGCTGGGCGTCGTCGCCGCCGGTGTGGCAGCGATCGTCGCCGTGTCCGCCTGGCAGCCGTGGCGAACCCCGCCCACTGCCGAAGCTGCGACCTCCGTCGGCGCCGTCGCCGACGTCGAGCCGCTGTCCGTCCCCGCCGACGCGAAAGTCCTCGTCTTCGGCGACTCGTGGACCTACGGATCCGCCGCGACGGTGCCCACCGACGGTTACGCGTACCAGTTGGGCCAGCTCAGCGGGTGGGATGTCACCGTCGACGGCGTCCGGGGCTCGGGCTACATGAAGCCCGGACGGGACGGACCCGACTTCCGCCGCCGCGCCGAGACGCTGGACCCGGCGTCGAACTTCGACCTCATCATCATCCAGGGCTCGATCAACGACGACCAGCAGGGTGAGCGCGGCTACCGGGAAGCCGTGGACGCGACGTGGAACACCTTCGAGCGGCTCTTCCCACAGGCGCAGATCGTCATCTTCGGTCCGACGCCCCACGAGTTCCCCGTCAACGAGGGCACGGCGCGTATCGACTCCGACCTCGAGGCCGCGGCGGCCGACCGCCACTGGTGGTACATCTCGTCGCTGCAGGAGCAGTGGCTCACGCCGGCGAACTATCACGAGATGATCGACACGGGTGCAGGGCGCAAGCATCCCTCGGATCGGGGCCACGAATACCTCGCCGAGAAGCTGCTGGCCGCACTGCACGAACGCAGCGTCACGACGGACGCCGGCGCACCCCGTGAGGACGCACCGGCACCCGTCGTACCGTGACGACGCCCGCGCTCAGGCGCGGATGGCGTCGGCGATGGGCGCGTCGCCGTTGTTGAACGAGATCGTCCGCCCGATCGTGCTCGGGTCCGCCAGGGACGCCGCGATCACAGCTGCCACATCGGCGCGCGAGACGGACGTGCCCTCGGCGGCGTGCGCGTCGATCCGGCCGGTCGGCTCGTCGAGGGTCAGCGCCGACGGCGCGAGGATCGTCCAGTCCAGATCCGCTGCGCGCAGGTGCTCGTCCGCAGCCGCCTTGGACTCCGCGTAGGCGAAGAAGTCATCGGACGGGTCGACTCCGTGGTCGGGGCCGGCGCCGAAGTAGGACACCATCAGGTAGCGCCGCGCCTCCGCCGCCACCGCGGCGTCGATCGACCGGATCGCGGCATCCCGATCGACCGCGTACGTGCGTTCAGGCGATCCGCCGCCCGCGCCGGCAGACCAGACGACCGCGTCGCTGTCTGCGAGGAGTTCGGTGATCGCGTCGGTATCGGATGCCGCGACATCCGCCACGAGCGGGGTCGCCCCGGTGGCGGTGATGTCGTCGCTGTGGTCCGGGTTCCGGATGACGGAGGTCACGTCGTGCCCGGCCTCGACGAGGAGGGGAGCGAGAAGCAGCCCGACTTTGCCGTGCCCGCCGATGATCGTGATGTTTGCCATGGAGTGGCTCCTTTCGTCAAGACCCGACGCTACGTCGACGGACCGCCGAAGGACCTGCCCTTGCACTTGTACCCTCGACGTGGAAGGGGGCTCGGTCCGCTTCCACGACCACACGCACGAGGGGGAAGACAGACGTGAGCGACACGACTCCGGCCGGGTGGTACCCGGCCCCGCACGCGGGGAACGAGCTCCGCTACTGGGACGGGACGGCCTGGCATGCGGCGCCCGCCTACCTTCCCGCCGGCACAGCAGCGAGCCCCGGCATCCCCTCCCCCAGCGGTCCTGTGCTTCCGCCGTACGCATCGGCGGCGGGCATGCCGCCCGCATACCCGCCCTACGCCGGCGGACCCGTGCAGCCGTCCCGTCCCGTGGCTCTCGGAGTGACTGCGCTCTCGATCGGCATCGCGGCGATCGTCCTCGGCTGGATCCCGTTCCTGGGCCTGGTCGTCGCGATCGCGGGCGCCGTCTTCGGCGCGATCGCGCTCGTGCGCCGTCAGCCGAAACCCCTGGCGTTGACGGGAACGATCCTCTCCGGGGTCGGCCTCGTGCTGGCGTGCCTCGCGACGTTCTCCGTCCTGTCGCTCATCTGGAACGGTTCGACCACCGATTACAGCTACAACAGCGACCAGGACTACGGATCTGCGCCGGAGGACCCGGAGTCACCGGCCGTTCCGGACCTCGAACCGTATGCGCCGGAGACGGGGCCCGGGTCGATCGGAGAGCCGCTCTCCCTCCCCTACGTCCGTGAGACGGGGTCGGGGACGGAGTACACCGCCGAGGTCCGCATCGTCGATGAGGATGCCACGGACGAGGTGAGTTCGTGGAACTCGCTCAACACCGCCGCGACCGACGGATACCGCTACGTGCTGGTGGAGATGAGCGTCACGAGCATGGCCCCGGACGGTGTTCCGGCGGCATTCCCGACGTACGACCTCTCCCTCGCCACCGACGACGGCGGGGTGTACCCGTACTCGTTCGTGGTCGCCGGCGACGACACGACGCTCCTGCGCGATGCGGGGACGATCGCCGAGGGCGACACGGCGAGCGGCCTCGTGGCGTACCTCGTCCCGGACGACGCGACGGACTTCCTGCTGACCGACCTTTCGGGCTACTACGCGTTCTGACCCGGGAGCGGGATGACGCGGTCCCGATCCCATGGCTCGGTCCACGCCAGCCGCGAGAACAGGCCGTCGAGGATCATCGCGGTGAACCCCCAGACGAGCCGGTCCCCCCGGGTCGTGGGGATCAGGAAGGCGGGACCACGGAACTCGCCGCGATCGGTGCGGACGACCGTGACGCCGCGGCGGGCCGGATCGAGCAGGTCGCCGACGGGGGCGCGGAAGACGTCCGCCGACTCGGCCTCGTCGACCACACCGACCGGGGAGGGTCGCCGCCACCACGCGAGAACCGGGGTGACGAGGTGGCGCGAGTACTCGAGCGGGATGGGCTCGAGCGTGCCGAGGACGTCGACACCGGCGACGTCGAGACCGGTCTCCTCCCGCGCTTCGCGAAGGGATGCCGCGATCGCGTCGGCATCCTCGGCATCCACACGCCCACCCGGGAACGCGACCTGACCAGGATGGGAGCGAAGCGTCTCGGCTCGCGACAGGAGCAGAACGTCGAGGTCGCGGGAGACGGCGCGCTCCGGGTGCTCCCGATCGGCAGGGATGTCGTCGAGCACTCCGAAGAGGATGAGCACCGCCGCTGCGCGTGCGCCTGGCACAGCGGGCAGCGCCCGGAGGGCATCGAAGCCCGGTTGCACATCGCCACCGGCGACCGATTCGACCAGCTGCTGCAGCTGCGCTCGCGCGGCGGGGACGGGCGCAGGCGAGCTCATGGGATCAGGCTATGCGACCGTGTGCCGGTGGGCGCGGGACCCGGTGCACCGGTGATAGTCTCGATCGGTACGCCTCCGTAGCTCAGGGGATAGAGCGTTGGTTTCCGGTACCAGAAGTCGGGGGTTCGAATCCCTCCGGGGGCACAGGTACGCGAAGGGGACTCGGCACCGCCGGGTCCCCTTCGTCGTTCCCGGATCCGCTCAGTCCTCGTCCGGGGTCCCGCCGTCCGGGTCGACGGGGTGACCGAACGGCGGGATGCCGCCGGGGACCGCGCCGTCATGCGTGGGGAGTTCGACGTCGGGACCCTCGTAGGCGTTCTCGTCGGTACCGCGGTCCTCACCTGACATGTCGTCCTCCATGGTCGTTGTCGTTCGTGTGGACGCGACGCTACTGCGCCGTCCGCACGTCTGCTCGGGGTTGACAGCTCAGCTCGTCAGTCCGAGACGAGCTTCAACCCCACGATGCAGCCGACGAGCCCGAGGATCAGGAGCACCTTCACGATCGACACCGACTCCGCGCCGGTGACCATCGCCCAGACGACGGTGAGGGATGCTCCGATCCCGACCCACACGGCGTACCCGGTCCCGGTCGGGATCTCACGGAGCGCGAACGCCAGCCCGCCCATGCTCGCGACCAGTGCGACGCCGAAGGTGACCGTCGGCCACAGCTTCGTGAAGCCTTCGGAGCGGCCGAGGGCCGTGGCCCACACGGCTTCGAGCAACCCGGCGACGATGAGAACGATCCACGACAGCATGACTGACCTCCTGGCCAGTCTTGTCGCTCACCGGGTACTGAACCCTCGTCCGGGGGCCCGGTCGGGGCCCGCGCCGAGTCTATCGAGACGTGCTGGGCAGATCCGGTGCAGATCGGATGGCACCGCGCCACGTCCTGACGACCTCCGCGGTGTCGACGTCGACGTGAGCGCCCAGCCACGCGTCGGCATCGAGCCGACGGTACATGTCGCGGAAAGCGGACTCCGGCGTGTGGCCGAAGCGGTCCAGGACGCTCAGACGCTCGACGACGTCGAACGAGCGGCCGTGGAGCTCCGCCATGGTCTCGGCGTTGGCGAATGAGGAGAGGTAGTCCCGGGTCGCGGCATCCTCTGTCACGCCGACGGCCTTCAGCAGGACCGCAGCCAGCAGGCCGGTCCGATCCCAGCCTGCGCTGCAGTGGAACAGGATGCCGCCGGCACGGGCTCGAGCGATCTCGTCGAGGGCGCCCGCGAGCCGGTGCGGGAGTTCGCCGATGTGATCGACGTAGTACAGCGGGGTCCCCCACTGGCCGTCCTTCTCGCGGGACTCCCAGAAATGCCGTTCGTCCCCGTCGAGGTCGACGTGCCGGACGGTGATGTCGCGGGGCACGGACACCGTACGTTCACTCGGACGCCGAAGGTCGACGACGGTTTTCACGCCGTGCGTTCGTAGCCGATGCCACCCGGCGTCGGTCACACGGTCGAGCGTCTCGGCCCGGACGAAGACGCCGGCCGGCGTGTGCGAGCCGTCGGTCCGTTCGAGCCCGCCGAGGTCTCGAGCATTCGCCAGCCCTGCGATTCCGAGAGGCGTCTCCATGCGGCGATCCTGCCACGCCGGGGTGCGGGGCCGCGGCGGAAGCGATGTCGGAACCCCCTCCTCGTCTGGGGCCATGTCCAGCCCTCCCCCGTTCGTCGACGAGGTCCCGAGGGGATCCCGACGACCCTGGATCGGGTGGTGATGAGCGCGGACGTGCGCCTGGAAGTGGCGTCGGCGCTGCGGATCACCGAGCATGCCGCGGGGCGGTTGATGGGGATCGGGCGGGCGCTCGTGCACCGGTACCCGCGGGTGTGGGAGGCGATGAGTCGACGCATCCCGCACTTCACCACCGGCCCACCCGGACCGCCACCGTTCTGACGCAAGGTCATCCCGAAGGATGACACCGGCCAGTCCCCGGGCTGACGCGGGGACCCGCGGCGATTCGTAGCGTCGAGATATGGCTACCGCGACCCTCCCGATTACCTCTCGCCACGGCACCTCTACAGGCACCACGACGCGCGCCGCCGTGCTGTCGGTCCTCGGCACCATCGCTGCGATCGGCATCGCTGCGATGAGCCTGCTCGTCGTTCCCATCGCTGTGGTCGTCGCGTTCGGCCCGTCGCTGCTGTCGCACTTCTGAGCACCTGAGAGGATGCCGGGGATGTCCATCCTCCTGCGCCCCTGGAACGCCGCCGATGCCGACGACCTCAGTCGCGCCGCTCGCGACGGCGACGATCTCGCACCGCAGTTCGGCGGTGTGGACCTCGCGGACGCATCTGCTGCTCGCGGATTCATCGAGCGCCACCTTCGCTTCGACGACACGGCGAAGAATTGGGCGGTGCAGATCGACGGTCATGTCGTCGGCAATGTCGGGGCAGCCGCGATCGAGTTCCGCCACCAGACGGCGTGGATGTCCTACTGGCTCGCGCCCGCAGCTCGGGGCAACGGCGTCGCAGCGGCATCCCTCACTCGGGTGAGCGACTGGGCGTTCCGCGCCGGGCTCCACCGGCTCGAGCTCGGTCACCGTGTCAACAACCCTGCGTCCTGCCGTGTCGCCCACGCTGCCGGATACCTCGCCGAAGGCATCGAACGACAGAAGCTCCGATACGGCGACGAGAGATACGACGTCGAGACCCATGCTCGACTCACGACCGACCCGCATCCTCCCGAACGAGGAACTGCCGTCGCGCTGAGGACGGACATCCCCGCGCGACGGCAGAACTGATGCTCGGGTCGGTCTAGCCGCCCGAGGGATTCTCGATGGGAGTCCCGTCCTCGTTCGTGGTCACCGGCGGGTTCTCGTCGGGCGATCCACCCGAAGCCGTATCGGCGTCGGCCTGATCGTCGGGGACACCCTGGGTGTTGTGCTCATCCGAGCCGTTCGTGTCGCTCATCGCGGTCCTTCCGGTCGCTGTCGGTCACGTGCGGGCGACGGTACGCATGCAGCACCCGCGCGGAGAGGGCCTTGACAGGCAGGGCGATCAGAGATCGACGGTGTCGTTCCGCCCTTCGTAGGGCTCACCCGTCACCTTCGACTTCACGAGGCTGATGATCGACGCGACCGTGCCGCCGGGGCTGCTCCAGTACTCGCCCGACGTGGCGTCGATCTTCAGGAGCGTGACGTTCGGATCCTCCGGGCCGTCCGGGAACCAGGCCTCGACCGCCGGCGACCAGTACTCCCGCAGGCGCTCCAGGTCGTCCACCACTTCGGCGTTGCCCGCGAGCGACACCCAGGCGTCGTTCGTGCTCAGAGCGACACCGACCGCGGGCTGCGCAGCGACGTGCGCGGCGACCGACGAATCGCGGCCGACGATGAACCACAGGTCTCCATCGAACTCCCGGTCCTGGACGGTCAACGGGCGTGCGACGTGCGCACCTTCCTCGTTCATGGTCGTGACCATCGCGAAGCGGAACTTCGGCAGCAGGTCGATGAGTGTCGCGTGCGGATCGTTCTCGGTGGCCATGGGGCCCTCCTTCGTCTCCGCTTCAGCGTCACATCCGCTGCCGCATACGACCTCGGGGTTGACACTTCGCGCAGATGGGCGTCTCAGGGCGCGGGGACGAGGAAGATCGCGTCGAGCAGACCCGGGTTGTGCGCATGGACCAGCACGCCGAACACGACCGCGTCGAAAAGCAGGTGGACCGTCACGACGTATGCGAGCGACTTCGTGCGCAAGAAGATGATCGCCTGCAGGAGGGCGAACGGGATCGTGAGCGCGGGCCCCCATGCCCGGTAGCCGAGCTCCCAGAGGAAGGAGACGAACACGATCGCCTGGAGGACGTTCGCGGTCGCATCCGCGAAGTGGCGCCGCAGCAGCGCGAAGCAGGTGCAGATGAAGAAGAGCTCGTCCCAGATGCCGACGGCCCCGACGCCGACGAACAGACGTGCGATGAGGTCCGGGGTGTCGACGACGGGCCAGTTCTCATAGACGCCCGAGGTGATGAAGTAGAACGGCAGCAGCAGCCACCCGAGCACGAGGACGGCGACGAGCCACACCCACTGCCACGCCGTCCATCGCCCGCCGCCGCGCCACGGGAACCGGATCGCGTGGTCGCGATAGATGAAGCGCGACACGAGGTACGGCACCAGCACCGCGCCGCCGAGGGCGAGCGTGAACCGGATCATCGCCGCGTCGTCGAGCTCCGCCTTCAGCGGGATGACACTCACGATCAGCAGGCCGATCGCGATGAGCGAGAGGTCCCGCGTGATCGACGGGTCGGATGCCGCGGCATCCCGTCGTTCGATGATCAGGGCTACGGCGAGGCCTGCACCCAGCAGGAGCCACCCGAGCCAGGGCGTCAACAGGACGAAGAACGCCGGCGCCGCGAGGCAGACGAGCAGCGCCGGCACGACGCGGACGTCGAGGACGGGCCGGGTTCCGCCGTCCGCGCGGACCATCACGCCGGCCGGGAACGGCGGCGATAGGTCAGGTCGCGGATCTCGCGCCCCTTCGCGATTCCCTTGCGCTCGAACGCGGTCATGATGCGACCGTCGAAGCGATCCGCCCACTCCCCCTCGAACGCCGACTCGAAGTCAGCCGCACCGGCGAGCACGTCGCGCATCTGCAGCGCGTAGTCCTCCCAGTCGGTCGCGAGGCGCAGGGTTCCGCCGTCGCGCAGGGCGCGGGCGGCGAGCGCCGGGAACCCGTCCGCGATGAGGCGGCGCTTGTTGTGCTTGGTCTTGTGCCACGGGTCGGGGAAGAAGATCCACACCTCGTCGACGGATGCCTCGGGCAGCAGGTGCTCGAGGACCTCGGGCGCGTTCGCCTCGACGAGACGAAGGTTCCGCACCCCCTCGCGGTCCGCGTCGAGCATCGTGCGGGCGAGCCCCGCGCGGAACACCTCGACGGCGAGGAAGTCGCGCTCCGGTGCCCGCCCGGCGGCATGCACGATCGCGTGCCCCTGGCCCGAGCCGATCTCGACGGTCAGCGGGGCCTCCCGGCCGAACTCGGCGACCGGGTCGATCATCGAACCGGGACGGATGCTGGTGGCCGCGGCATCCCGTTCCACCTCGAGCAGATACGTGCTCGAGAGGTCATCCCAGGCGCGCTCCTGCGCATCGCTCATCCGACCGCTCCGGCGCACGAACGACACGGGCTTCTCACGGAAGCGCGGCGCGGACTCGGGCGCGTCGGGATCGGGCATGCGACCAGGGTATCCCGCGGAATCCGGGGTCCCCGCGGGCCTGCCTCGGCGGCGCCCGCTCATGCGGTCACGAAATCGATGAGTTCCTCGACGCGGCCGAGGAGCGCGGGGTCGAGGTCGCGGAAGGTCGTGACGGAGCCGAGGATGCGCTGCCAGTTCTGGGCGATGTCGGTCTGGTCCTCGGCGGGCCAGCCGAGGGCGCGACTGACGCCCTTCTTCCACTCGATCCCCCGCGGGACCTCGGGCCAGGCGGCGATGCCGAGGGCGCGGGGCGTGACGCACTGCCACACGTCGATGTAGGGGTGACCGACGATCCTGAGGTGCGGCCCGTGCGGGCCGCGGAGGATCTGCTCGGCGATCCTCGTCTCCTTCGAGCCGGGGACCAGGTGATCGACGAGGACCCCGTAGCGGCGCTCGGCGCTCGGCGGCTCCGCTCGGAGCAGATCCTCGAGCAGGTCGACGCCCTGCAGGTATTCGACGACGACGCCCTCGACGCGGAGGTCAGCGCCCCAGACCTTTTCGACCAGCTCCGCGTCATGGCGGCCCTCGACGAGGATCCGCGACGCGCGGGCGACGCGAGCGCGGGCCCGCGGGTCGGCGAAGGAGCCGGATGCCGTGCGCGTCCGTCCGGCGGGGGCAGCGGCCCGCGGCGGGACGAGCTGGACGGGCTTGCCGTCGACGAGGAAGCCACCGCCGACCGGGAACAGCCGCACGCGGCCGTGCCGGTCCTCGAGCTCGACGTGACCCGCGGTCACACCTGTCACCGCGCCGACGAAATCGTCGAGGGCGACCTCGACGACGAGACCCCTGTCGGCGGGAACGGTCGACACCGTCGGCCGTCCCTTGTCACGCCACCCCGCGGCGAGCACATCGCTGCCGTACCGATCGTCCACACGCACCTCCTGAAACCTCGGGAAGCCTAAGCGAGCAACGCAAAGGGAACGCACAGGCGCTCCGACGGCAACCCGGTATCGAGACATACGGACCGCGGCATAGACTCGCGACAAGCGGTTGCGACCGCCGAGCGACCCACCGAGCGACTCCCGGAGGACTCACCGATGCGATCCCGCCTGACGTCCGTCGTCGCGGCCTCGCTCGCGGTCGCCATCGGCTCTGTCGCCCTCGCCGCACCAGCCGCGGCGACCGAGCCCGTCACACTCGGCGAGAGCCGCGTCTGGGATCAGGTCGACGTCCTGACCGACGCGCAGGAGGCCACCCTCGACGCTCGCCTCGAGCGCCTCACCGACGACACCGGGCTCGACCTCTGGGTCGTCTACGTCGACAGGTTCACCGACCCGACCGGCGCCCAGCAGTGGGCCGAAGACACCGCGAATCTCAACAACCTCGGACCCGACCAGTACCTCCTCGCGATCGCCACCGAGGGGCGCGCCTACTACCTCTCCTCCGACTCGTCGGGGCCTGTCTCGGACGACCGCATCACCGCGATCGAGCAGGAGCGCGTGCTCCCCGCCCTCGATGCGGGTGACTGGCAGGGCGCCGGCGTCGCAGCGGCCGACGGACTCGAGAACACGCGCTCCGGCGGGGGCGGCGGTCTCATCTGGGTCGTCCTCCTCATCGTCGCCGCGATCGCCGGGCTCGTCGTCTGGGCGGTCGTCCGGCGCCGCCGCGCGGCGGCCGGCACGAACGCCGGCACGCGACAGGTTCCGCTCGAGGAGCTCGAACGCCAGGCCGGTGCCGCGCTCGTGCAGACCGACGACGCGATGACCACGAGCGCGCAAGAACTCGGCTTCGCCACGGCGGAGTTCGGAAGTGCCGCCACCGCCGAGTTCGAGCAGGCCATCGCGACGGCGCGCACCTCGCTCGAGCGCGCGTTCTCGCTGCAGCAGCAGATGGACGAAGAGACGCCCGACTCCCCCGACCAGCGCCGCGCCTGGTACGAGGAGATCCTGAGCCTCTGCCGAAGTGCCGCGGAGACGCTGACCGAGAAGGCGGAGGCCTTCGACGCCCTGCGGGGTCTCGCGAAGAACGCTCCGGAAGCCCTCGCCCGCGTGCAGCAGCGCCGGACCGAGGCGGGTGCCCGTCTCGACGGAATCGACGGCCGTCTCAGCGAGCTCCGAGCGGCGTACCGCGCCGAGGCCCTCGCCGCCGTCGCCGACAACCCCGTTCAGGCACGCGATCGCCTCAGCTTCGCCGACGCCCGGCTGTCCGAGGCTCAGACCGAGCTCGCGGCAGGCGACGGCGCAGGGGCGGCCGTCGGCATCCGAGCCGCCGAGCAGGCCGTCGACCAGGCGACCCGTCTTCAGGACGCCGTCGAGAAGCTCGCCGCCGACCTGTCCGCCGCCGAGCAGGAGGGCGCCGCCCTCGTCACCGAACTCGACGCCGACCTCGCGGCGGCCGCCGCGACACCCGACCCCGAGTCACGTCTCGCACCCGTCATCGCCTCGACCCGCCTGAACCTGGACGCCGCCCGCGAGAAGCTGACCGGCCGGGCGCGCGACCCCCTGTCGGCCGTCGACCTCCTCGAAGAGGCGAACGCGGCGATCGACGGTGCCCTCGGTCAGGTGCGCGACGCGCAGCAGCGCGCCGATCGCGCGCGCAGCGTGCTCTCCCAGACGCTGCTCCAGGCGAGGGCCCAGGTGTCGACGGCCGAAGACTTCATCGGCGCTCGGCGGGGTGCCGTCGGGGCGACGGCGCGTACGCGACTGGCCGAAGCCGGCGCCGCCCTCGTGCAGGCGACGCAGCTGCAGCAGAGCGACCCCGAACGCGCCCTCGATCTCGCGCACCGCTCCAGCGCACTGGCGGGCGAGGCGATGCAACGCGCGCAGGGCGACGTCGGATCGTTCGCCGGCGGCGGAAACACTGGCGGCGCGGGCGACTTCGGCGGCATGCTGGGCGGCATCATCATCGGCTCCCTCCTCGGCGGCGGCGGATCGAGACGGCCCTCCGGCGGATTCGGCGGCGGATTCGGCGGCGGATTCGGCGGCGGCTTCGGCGGCTCGTCCTCGCGTCGCGGCGGCGGATTCGGCGGCGGCTCGATCGGGCGCAGCAGCGGCGGTTCCCGCTCCCGGCGAGGAGGCGGACGCTTCTGATCTTCCGACGCCGTACCTCACAGACCTCGACAGCACGACCTCTCGTAACGAAAGGAAACCCGATGGCAAAGCAGTCCATCTTCGGCCGCATCTCCACCCTTGTGAAGGCGAACATTAACGCCCTCCTCGACTCCGCCGAGGATCCGCAGAAGATGCTCGATCAGCTCGTCCGCGACTACACGAACAACATCGCCGACGCCGAGACCGCCATCGCCGAGACCATCGGCAACCTGCGCCTGCTCGAACGCGACCACGACGAGGACGTGAAGGCCGCCGCAGAGTGGGGCAACAAGGCCATCGCCGCGAGCCGCAAGGCCGACGAGCTGCGCTCGGCCGGTAACACGACGGATGCCGACAAGTTCGACAACCTCGCCAAGATCGCCCTGCAGCGTCAGATCAGCGAGGAGAACGAGGCCCGCGCCATCGCTCCGTCGATCGCCGCGCAGACCGAGGTCGTCGAGAAGCTCAAGGACGGCCTCAACGGCATGAAGCAGAAGCTCGACCAGCTTCGCTCGAAGCGCTCCGAGCTGCTCGCCCGCGCGAAGACCGCTGAGGCTCAGAACAAGGTGCACGACGCCGTGAAGTCGATCGACGTACTCGACCCGACGAGCGAGCTCGGCCGGTTCGAGGACAAGGTCCGCCGCCAGGAGGCTCTCGCCGCCGGCAAGGCCGAGATCGCCGCGTCGACGATCGACGCGCAGTTCAACCAGCTCGAGGACCTCGGTGAGCTCACCGAGGTCGAGGCGCGCCTGGCTGCGCTGAAGACCGGTGGCAACGCCGGCGCCATCGAGCAGTAAGACCCGCACGCGAGACGCGGCGCCGGACCCGAGGGTCCGGCGCCGCCGTGCTCCCCCGGAGGCACCCATGACCCGTTTCCTCGTCGTCCCGCAGTGGCAGGGCTCGCCGTCCTCCCGCGCCATGCGCCTCATCGACGGAGCCGAGGCGATCGCGGACGACCTGCCGCGCTCCGCGCTGACCCGTGTGGACGTGCCCGCCGAAGCCGGAGAGGCGGTGGGCACCGGCATCCGTCGCTTCAGTACCCTCACCCGCGTCCGCAACGCCCTCGCCGAGGTTCTCGCTTCCGGTGAGGAACCCGCCGTCGTCATCGGCGGGGACTGCGCAGTCGCCGTGCCGGCGATCGCCGCCGCCGCCGAGCGGCATCCGTCTGTCGCGGTCGTGTGGTTCGACGCCCACGGGGACCTGCACACGCCGGATTCGTCCCCCTCGGGCGCGCTGGCGGGGATGGCTCTGCGGGCGACGATCGAGGCGGGTCCGTTCGTCGCCGACCCGCTCGTACCCGCATCCCGGACCGTCCTCGTCGGGGCACGCGCACTCGACGACGCCGAGGCCGCTCTCCTCGACGGCTCCGAGATGACCACGGTCGCAGCGGACGCCCTCGCCGACGCCGCGTCGCTGGCTGAGGCCGTCGCCGCAACCGGAGCCGACGCGGTCTACGTGCACATCGACCTCGACGTCCTCGACCCCGCCGCGGTCGTCGGAGTCCTCGAACCGGTCCCCTTCGGTGCCGACCCCGCGCACGTCTCCGCGTCGATCGCGCGACTGCGCGAGCGGATGCCGCTCGTCGGCGCCTCGCTGTCCGGGTTCGCCCCGGCGTCGCGGGACGCCGCGGTCGAGGACCTGGGCACGATCCTCCGCCTCCTCGGAGCCCTCGCATGAACCCCGTGCCCCCGGCGGGGTGGGAGGCTCGGGCGCACCGCGCCGTGGCGCGCGGGCGACGGTTCGACCGCTGGATCCCCGGCATTTTGCTCGATTCACCTCTCAGCCGCCTCGGCTACCTCGCGGGGACGGCGTTCGGCTTCGCCTGGGGAACCCTGTGGTCGACGGGCCGCATCGAACGGCGAGCAGGGCTCTGGGTCTTCCGGGGGATGCCGGGGGCCACGTTCGGCCGCGGCGGTGTGTGCGTCGGCGGGTGCTTCCTCACCGGCGACGGTCCCATCGACGATCGGCTACTGCGCCACGAAGCCACGCATCGCGAACAATGGCGGCGGTACGGCATGCTCATGCCGGTCCTGTACCTGTTCGCGGGCCGGAACCCGCTGACGAACCGGTTCGAGATCGAAGCGGGTCTCGCCGACGGGCGCTACATCCCCCGCTGACCACCCGTCACTCGACGAGCGCCCGACGCAGCTCCGCGATCTCGACGGTCGTGAGGCCGTACGCCTGCAGGTACTCGACGACGCTCCCGTAGCGCAGGCGCAGGTCGTCGAACACGGCGCGCATCGCCTCCGCCGGCGACCGGGTCACGAGGTCCTCCAGATGACGCGCCCCCGGGTACCTCTGCCGGAGGTAACGCAGGACGCTCTCGTTCCGCGTCGCGGGAAGCAACGCTTCGGTCCGTGCATAGTCGGCGAGCACGGCGTCGTCGTCCACGCCGGCGGCCGCGAGGATGAGGGCCACGGACAGCCCGGTGCGGTCCTTGCCCACGGTGCAGTGCACGAGCACCGGCTGGACCTCGAGCACGGCGCGCGCCGCCTCGACCAACCGCGACGCGGAACCGTCGACGAGCGCCCGGTACACGTCTCCGAGGGACAGGTCGTCCGCGAAGAACGACGACACCGACCCCGCGTACATCGGGAGGTGCACCGTGTCGATCCCGAGACCGTCGAGCCGCGAGGGTTCCCTGCGCCGTTCGTCGTCGTCGCGCAGGTCCACGATGCGACGGATGCCGAGGCCCGCCACGCGATCTCGTCCCGCCGGCTCGAGGTGAGCGAGGTTGCCGGAGCGGAACAGGACGCCCGAGCGGGTGCGCCTCTCGCCGGCGGACAGGCCCCCGACGTCGCGGAAGTTGAACGTTCCGGGGACGTCGACGACGCTCACGGAGCCGGCGGCGGCGTGCGCCGCTCGGAGACCGGGTACCGGCCGGCGATCGCGATGCGGTTGAACGCGTTGATCGAGACGAGCAGCCAGCTGAGGGCGACGTACTCCTCCTCGGAGAGGATGCCGCCGACACGGTCGTACACCTCGTCGGAGACGCCTTCGTCGTGGATGAAGACGTAGGACTCCGTCAGCTCGAGCGCCGCCCGCTCGCGCTCACTGAAGACACCGGACTCCCGCCAGACGGGCAGCTGCGCGACGACGTCGAGCGTGAGCCCGGCTTTCACGGCCCGGTCGACGTGGACCCGGACGCAGTACGCGCAGCCGTTGAGCTGGGACGCATGGATGAGGGCGAGCTCGCGCAGCCGCGCGTCGATCCCCGCCTCGGCGGCGAGATCCCCGACGGTCGTCGCGAACGCTTCGAGGGCGTCGTAGGCCGGGCGCGCGGCCCGGGCGAGGTGCACGCGGTGGTGATCGCTCATGTCGTCACCCTAGCCGCGGCATCCGCGCCCGGCATCGGCCACAATGGGAACGTGAGCGACGCCGCCTTCGACGAGTTCTCCTACCTCCCCGCGCAGGCGGCCGACATCGGGGTCCCCGTCCCGACCGTGAGTCGTCTGACGCACCGGCTCGCGGACGGTCGTGTGATCAGCGCGCTTCGCTTCGGCGACCCGGATGCCGCACCGGAGGTCACGTTCCTTCACGGGGCCGGACTCAACGCGCACACGTGGGACACGACGGTCCTGCACCTGGGCCTGCCCGCCCTGGTCCTCGATCTGCCCGGGCACGGCGACTCCTCCTGGCGGGACGACGCGCGCTACACCGGCGGGAGCATCGCCGTCGATGTCGCGCCCGCCGTCCACGAGTGGACGAACGGCCACCGGCAGGTCCTCGTCGGGCATTCGCTCGGAGGACTCGCCGCAGCGGCGCTCGCGGCGCGGCATCCGGACCTCGTCCGTTCGGTCGTCCTCGTCGACATCTCCCCCGGTATCGATCCGAACGGGGCGGCATCCTCCATCCGGGCGTTCTTCGCCGGCCCGACGGACTGGGCGAGCCGCGACGAGCTCGTCGAGCGTGCGCTGACGTTCGGACTCGGCGGCACGCGCGAGGCCGCCACCCGAGGCGTCTCCCTGAACTCGCGGGTCCGTCCCGACGGCCGCGTCGAATGGAAGCATCATTTCGCCCACCTCGCGAACCGGCTCGCGGAGGATCCCGACGCGGCGAGCGCCGTCGACGCAGCGCACCGAGCCGAAGCCGGCGTGCTCTCCGCCGCCGGGTGGGACGACCTCGCCGCCGTCACCGCACCGATGACCCTGGTCACGGGAACTCGAGGATTCCTCACAGATGCCGACCGCTCCGAATTCCTGCGGCGCGTTCCGCGCGCCCGGCACACCGAGCTCGACACAGCGCACAACGTCCACGAGGAGCGACCCCGCGAACTCGCGGCGCTCGTCCGTTCCGCTCATGACCGAGCGTGACCGAACTGCGCGCGCGGGACTCTAGGCTGTAACGCGCACCGAGCACCGCGATGGGCCGGCGTCGACGTCGACGCCCATCGATGCCGAAAGGACCCCCCACCCCCATGCTTCGCCGCACCGCTTTGGCCGCCACGGCGCTCCTCGCCGCCGGAGCCCTGTTCCTGTCGGGCTGCACCGGCTCGCAGCCGGCTCCCTCGGGATCCGCGGGCACACCCGACCCCGACGCGACCGTCAACGTGCGCCTCGTGCTCGAGCCCGGCAACCTCGACATCCGCGAGACCGCCGGATCCGCTCTCGACCAGATCCTGATCGACAACGTCTACCAGGGCCTCGTCTCCCGCACCCCCGACCAGAAGATCGTCCCGGCGCTCGCCAGCGACTACGAGGTGTCCGCCGACAAGCTCACCTACACGTTCACGCTGCGCGAGGGCGTCACGTTCCACGACGGGCAGCCGCTCACGCCGCAGGACGTCGTCTGGTCGCTGACGCAGGTCCGCGACACCGCGACGTATCGCGATTCCGCACGCCTGGCCAATGTCTCGGGCATCGCCGCCGACGGGCAGAAGATCACGCTGACCCTGAAGGCGCCCGACTCGACGCTGCTGTGGAGCCTGACCGGCCGTGCTGGCCTCATCCTCAAAGAAGGCGACAAGGTCGACCGCAAGACCGCGGCCAACGGCACCGGTCCGTTCCGGCTCGCCGACTGGCGCGAGGGCGACAGCATCGTCTTCGAGCGGTTCGCCGACTACTGGGGCACCGCTTCCTCCGCCGCCGAGGTCGTCTTCTCGTACGTGAGCGACAACCAGGCCGCGCTCAGCGGTGCCCTGGCGGGCGAGTTCGACGTGCTGACCGGGTTCGACGCAAACCTGAAGGACCAGGTCGAGGCGAACGGCGACTTCTCGCTCGACATCGGCGATTCGACCGACAAGGGCACCCTCGCGTTCAACCAGGCCTCGGGCCCGCTGGCCGACAAGCGCGTACGCAAGGCGATCCGGCAGGCGATCGACAAGACGGCGATCGTCGAGGCTCTCGGCGCCGGAAAGACGATGTACGGTCCCATCCCCTCGCTCGACCCGGGATACGAGGACCTGTCGAAGGTCGCTCCCTTCGACCCCGAGGCCGCACGGAACCTCCTCTCCGAGGCCGGCGCGAAGAACCTCTCCCTGACGCTCACGATCCCCTCGGCGTACGGCACGACGATCCCCCAGATCCTCGTCTCGAACCTGCGCGACGTGGGCATCACCCTCAAGGTCAACCCGGTCGAGTTCCCCACCTGGGTCAACGACGTGTACGTCAACAAGGACTATCAGCTGAGCTTCGTCCTCCACACCGAGGCACGCGACTTCGAGAACTGGGCGAACCCGGACTACTACTTCACCTACGACAATCCCGAAGTCCAGAAGCTCTATGCCGAGGCCGTCGCCGCGACGGACGACGCGGCTGCCGCGGACCTGCTGAAGGAGGCCGCCCGCATCGTCTCCGAGGACGACGCCGCCGACTGGCTCTACAACGGGCAGTCCGTCCTCGCAGTGGCGTCGGACGTCAGCGGGATGCCGACGGTCAACGTGAACGAGCGTCTCAACGTCGCCGAGCTGGCCAAGAGCGAGGGGTGATCCGCTACGCGCTGACGAGACTGGCCCTGCTGGTGCTGGGCCTGTTCGTCGCCAGCGCGCTCATCTTCACCACCCTCCGGATCCTGCCGGGTGACATCGCCCAGCTGATCGCCGGGGTGAACTCCACTCCCGAGCAGCTCGCCGGCATCCGCGAACGTCTGGGACTCGATCGTCCCCTCCCCGTCCAGTACGGGGAGTGGATCGGCGGGATCCTGACCGGCGATCTGGGCAGGTCCCAGCTCACCGGCACACCGGTCGTGTCGGAGCTGCTGCAGAAGGCGGAGGTGACGGTGCCCCTCGGCATCCTCTCGTTCGTCATCGCGCTGCTCGTCGCACTCCCCTTCGGCGTGTACGCCGCCGTGCGCCGGCACCGACCGGACGGCGTCGCCGTCTCGGTCGGCGCCCAGGCCCTCGCCGCGGTCCCCGTCGTCTGGGCGGGAATGATGCTCGTCGTGGTCTTCGCGGTGACCCTGGGATGGCTGCCTGCGCAGGGGTTCCCGCGCGCCGGGTGGGCGGACCCTGCGGCGGCCTTCCGGGCCCTGGTTCTTCCCGCGGTCACGATCGGCGTCGTCGAGGGGGCCGTGCTCCTGCGGTTCGTGCGCTCGGCGACTCTGCAGGCGATGGGTCAGGAGTTCGTCCGGACCGCCGCGGCGAAAGGGCTCACGCGCACGCAGGCACTCCTTCGGCACGGGCTGCCGAGCGTCGGCCTGTCGGTCGTCACTGTGCTGGGCGTGCAGGTCGCGGGGATCATGGTCGGGGCCGTGGTCATCGAGCAGCTGTTCAGCCTGCCCGGCATCGGACGCATGCTCGTCGAGGACACCGGCAACCGCGACCTCGTGAAGGTTCAGGGCGAACTCCTCGTCCTGACCGGCCTCGTCCTCGTGATCGGGTTCCTCGTCGACCTCGTGCATCGCCTCCTCGATCCGCGTCAGCGAGAGGCCGAGTGATGCGGCGAGCGCAGTGGGCGGCACGCGTGTGGGCATCGGGTCCCGGCCGATTCGGAGTGATCGTGGTCCTCGCGATCACCGTCACCGCGATCGTGTCGCTCTTGTGGACCCCGCTCGACCCGCAACGCGTGGACATCGCGAATCGCTGGGCGGGACCGGGCGCCGGACACCTGCTGGGGACGGACGGGTCGGGGCGGGACATCCTCAGTCTGCTCATGGCGGGGGCGCGCACCACGGTGCTCGTCGCCGTGGGAGCCGGCGTCATCGCGACCGTCATCGGGCTCGTGCTCGCCGCCCTCGGAGCGCTCACCCCGCGGCCCGTCCGCGAGGGCGTCACGGTGCTCGTGGACATCCTCATCGCCTTCCCGGTGCTGCTCATCGCCATGATGATCTCGGCGGTGTGGGGCGGGTCGCTTCTGGTCGTCATCGCGTCCGTCGGGATCGGGTTCGGGGTCAACATCGCCCGCGTGACGCGTCCCGAGCTGCGTCGCATCCTCCGGAGCGACTTCGTCCTCGCGGGGCGAGCCTCGGGGCTCACCCCGTCGCAGAACCTCTGGCGTCACCTGCTTCCGAACGTCGCCCCCGTATTCATCGTCCAGCTGTCGTGGGGCATGGCCGTCGCGGTGCTGGCCGAAGCGGGTCTCTCCTACCTCGGATTCGGTGCCCCCCTGACCCAGCCGTCGTGGGGACTGCTCCTCGCCGACCTGCAGCGCTTCATCAGCGTCCACCCCCTGTCGGTGCTCTGGCCGGGACTCGCGATCACGCTCACCGTCCTCGGCTTCAACCTCCTCGGCGACGCGCTGCGCGACGCGACGGATCCGACCCTGTCGCGCGGCTCCGAGCCGCGCGGCACCGAGCCTCCCGCGGCGGTGACGGCATGACTCTCTCGCTCACCGGAGTGACCATCGACATCGCCGGTCACCGCGTCGTCGACGGCGTCGACCTCGAGGTCGGTGACGCAGCGCGCGTCGGCCTGATCGGCGAGTCCGGATCCGGCAAGTCCCTGACCGCCCTCGCCGTCCTCGGCCTCCTGCCCGACGGCGCTCGGGTGGGGGGCAGTATCCGGTGGGACGGCCGGGAGCTGATCGGGATGCCTGACCGCGACCTCGCGCGCCTGCGCGGCGACGAGATCGGCATGGTGTTCCAAGAGCCGCAGACGGCCCTCAACCCCATCCGGACGGTGGGGCGGCAGATCGCCGAATCGATCCGCATCCATCAGCGCGGGGTCTCGCGCGCCGAGGCATGGGCGCGCGCGATCGACGAGGCGCGGCGGGTGAGACTCCCCGATCCGGAAGGTATCGTCCGCCGGTACCCGCACCAGCTCTCGGGCGGACAGCGGCAGCGCGTCGCGATCGCGATGGCACTCGCCTGCCGGCCGCGTCTGCTCATCGCGGATGAACCGACCACCGCCCTCGACGTCACGATCCAGGCCGAGATCCTCGACCTCCTCCACCATCTCGTCGACGAGGACGGGATGTCGCTCGTCTTCATCACGCACGACCTCGCCGTCCTGTCCCAGATCGCGACCGACGCGGTCGTCCTCGAGACGGGCCGCGTGGTCGAAGCGGGACCGCTGCGCACCCTGCTGCGCTCCCCCGCCTCGCCCGTGACGCAGGCGCTGCTCCGTGACGCGACGGCGACCCTCTGGCGACCGGGAGGCCGGGCATGAGCGAACTGATGCGCGCGCGCGGGCTGACGCGCAGGTACCGGATGCCGCGGTCCCGACCGTTCGAGCCGGCGCGATGGACGAGCGCTCTGGACGACGTCGACATCGACGTCCGAGCGGGAAGTGCTCTCGGCGTCATCGGCGAGTCGGGCTCGGGGAAATCGACGCTCGTCCGACTCCTGCTCGGTCTCGACGCGCCGAGCGCGGGCACCGTCGAGTTCGACGGGCGTCCCGTCGACGCATCGGCGTCCGCCCGTTCGCTCCACTGGCTGCGGCGCCGCACCGGCATCGTCTTCCAGGACCCCTACGGGTCCCTCGACCCGCGGATGAGCGTCGGCCGCATCGTCGCCGAGCCGCTCTCGGCCCTCGACATCCCCGGTGATCATCGGGCCCGCGTCCGCGAGGTCCTCGACGACGTGGGGCTGCCCTCGGACGCCGCCGAACGGTTCCCGCACGAGTTCTCAGGCGGCCAGCGGCAGCGCATCGCGCTCGCACGAGCGCTCGTTCACCGCCCCGACGTCCTCGTCGGCGACGAGCCGCTGTCGGCCCTCGACGTGACGGTGCGAGCGCAGATCCTCGACCTCATCCGCGACCTGCGTCGGCGGGACGGTCTCACCCTCGTCATGGTCTCCCACGACATCGGGGTGGTGCAGAACCTCTGCGACGACGTCATCGTCATGACCGGGGGCCGCGTCGTCGAAGAGGGCCCGACCGAGAAGGTGCTGCTCGAACCGCAGGTCGCCTACACGCGGCGGCTGCTCGCCTCGATCCCGGTCATCGATCCGCGGGACCGGTAACCGGACGTCACGCTGTCGGCGGCGGGCACTAGCGTGGCGACATGCACGCCATCGTCCCGCCGTATCTGCTCGCCCGTCTCGCGGCCGCTCCGGCCGAACGATTCCCGCACGCCGTCGCGGCCGCGCGCGCAACCCTGGCGGTCCCTCGCGCCTATGCGCCGATGCGCGCCCACCTCGATCTGTCCGTCGACGGGGACTCGCTCGTCGTCTCGGCCGCTCCCGATCCCGATCGGCTGATCTCCGACGCCGAGAACCGCGAAGAACTGCCCGGCGAGCCCGCCCGTGCCGAGGGTGCCGAGGCGACCGGCGACACGGCGGTCGACGAAGCCTACGACGGCCTCGGCGCGACGTTCGCGTTCCTGTGGGACGCCTTCGAGCGCGTCGGTCTCGACGGGCGCAGCGGCTCGCTCGCCGCCACGGTGCACTACGGCCGCGCCTACGACAACGCGTTCTGGGACGGCGAGCGCATGGTGTTCGGCGACGGCGACGGCGAGGTGTTCGCCGGCTTCACACGATCGCTCAGCGTCATCGCGCACGAACTGGGGCACGGCGTCATCGAATCGGCCGGCGGCTTGGACTACTCGGGACAGTCCGGCGCGCTCAACGAGTCGATCGCCGACGTGTTCGGCGCCCTCGCCGACCAGCACCACCGGGGACAGACGGCGGATGTCGCGACCTGGCTCGTGGGCGCGGAGATCTTCACCGACGCAGTCACCGGCTCCGCCCTCCGCTCGCTCGCGGCCCCCGGCACCGCGTATGACGACGATGTGCTCGGCAGGGACCCGCAGCCCTCTCACATGCGCGATTTCGTCGAGACGTCGGGCGACAACGGCGGCGTCCACATCAATTCCGGCATCCCGAACAAGGCGTTCCACCTGGTCGCAACGGCTCTCGGCGGCTACGCCTGGGAACGCGCCGGGCGCATCTGGTACCTCACCCTCGTCTCCGGCACCCTCTCGGCGGCGTCCACCTTCGCGCAGTTCGCCGCCGCCACCGCCGGCACAGCCGCGTCGGAGTACGGTGAGGACTCTGAGGAGGCCGTCGCCGTCCGCACCGCGTGGGCGAGCGTCGGAGTCGTGGAGGATGCCGCACCCCGTTGATCCGCTGACGATCGTCGTCGTCCGCTCGGGCGGAATCGCCGGCCTCCGCCGCGCCTGGCGCATCGAGGTCGCGGGCGAAGAGGCCGACGCCTGGCTGTCGCTCGTCGACGCATGCCCGTGGGGCGAGGATCCGGCATCCGCTCCCGGGGCCGATCGGTTCTCGTGGGAGGTCGAGGCCGTCCGCGGAGAGGACGATCGCCGTGCGGTCGTCGGCGAGGCCGTCGGCCCGTGGAGCGAGCTCATCCAGCGAGTCCAGACCGACGGCGCAGCCGTGCGGCCGGCGGATCTCAGCGGGAACGCAGACGCGTGAGGAGCGAATCCTTCTTCTTCGGGTTCAGGTGCTTCTGCAGGTAGATCGTGCCGAGCGAGCGCCCGAACTTGACGCCGACCTTGCCCATGCGGCCGACCTCCACGAACCCGAGCCGTTCGTGGAGGGCGAGGGATGCCTCGGCGCCCTTGTCGCTGACGACGGCGACCATCTCGCGGATGCCCTTCTCTTCGCACGCGGCGATGAGGCCCTCCAGGAGAGCCCGACCGAGGCCCTTGCCCGTCGCCGCTTGCCCGAGGTAGATCGAGTTCTCGACGGTGTAGCGGAATCCGCTCTTGCCCGCCCATGGCGAGACGAGTCCGTAGCCGAGGATCTGCCCGTTCGGGGACACGGCGACGAGGAAGGGCAGGCCGAGCTTCGCGAGATAGTCGAACTTCTCGACCCACTGCTTGTGGGACCACCGCTTCTCGTCGAAGGTCACGACCGAGTTCGCCACGTAGTGGTTGTAGATCTCGCGCACATCGGCCATATCGGTGCGGACGGCGGGGCGCAGCTCGAACGAGAACTCCCGCTCGGGCTCGGGACGACGGCGGAGATGACGGGGAAGGCGGCGGCGATCGCGCTCGTACTCGTCCTCCAGCATGCCGCCAGCATACGGCTCAGTCGGGCAGTCGCCAGTCGACGGGAGCCGACCCCTGCGCCTCGAGTAGCTCATTCACCCGCGAGAAGGGTCGCGAGCCGAAGAAGCCGCGCCGCGCCGACAGCGGGGACGGATGCGCCGACTCGACGCGCGGGGTCTCGCCGAGCATCGGGACGAGACTCGCGGCGTCCTTCCCCCAGAGCACGGCGACGAGCGGCTCGGACCGGGCGACGAGCGTCGAGATGGCGTGCGCGGTGACACGCTCCCATCCCCAGCCGCGGTGCGAACCGGCCTCGCCGGGCGCGACGGTGAGGACGCGGTTGAGGAGCATGACGCCCTGATCGGTCCACGCCGAGAGGTCGCCGTGCGACGCCGGCGGCATGCCGAGATCGCTCGAGAGCTCGGCGTAGATGTTCCCGAGGCTCCGCGGCAATGGACGGACGTGGCGGTCGACGGCGAAGGAGAGACCGATCGGATGCCCGGGGGTCGGGTACGGGTCCTGGCCGACGATGAGCACGCGGACGGCGGAGAGCGGGCGCGTGAACGCGCGCAGCACGTGGTCTCCCGCGGGAAGGTAGCCGCGCTCGTCCGCGCGCAACCGGTCTCCCAGTGCCGCGATGTCGGAGGCGACGGGAGCGAGCGCCACGGCCCACTCGGGGTGGATCAGCCCGCCCGCAGCGAGGTCGTCGAGGGAGCGACCGCTCATGCTCCGGCGGGCAGACCCGCGTCCTCCTGGACGACGGTCCCCTGGAACGACCAGGGGAAGTCGATCCATCGGTCGGTCTCGCGCCACGAGTAGTCGGGCATCGCGATGGAGCCGGGCTTCGTGTAGATGCAGACGGAGCGGACGTCGGCGCCGGCGTCCCGGAGCAGCTGGACGGCGAGGGCGAGGGTGCGACCGCTGTCGGCCACGTCGTCGACGAGGAGCACGCGCTTGCCGTCGAGCGCTCCGAGGTCGAGGTCGGGCGGCAGGATCTCGGGAGCATCGAGGACCGTACCGATACCGGTGTAGAACTCGACGTTCAGCGCTCCGCAGCTCTTCACTCCGAGCCCGTAAGCGACTGCTCCCGCCGGGAGGAGCCCGCCTCGGGCGATCGCGACGACGATATCGGGCGCGAACCCGTCCGCGACGATCGCTCGCGCCAGCTCGCGGGTCGCCGCGCCGAAATCATCCCAGGTCAGCGTCTCGCGTTCGGCGGCCACCGGCATCCCTTCGTCCATGGATTCTCAGACTACGACCTGCGCGACGGCGGGCCGCTCCAGCGCTAGGCTCGCGCTCGTGACCGGGATCCCGCGCTCCTCCGCGCCGCTGCTGCGCACGTCCAGCCTGCGTTCGTCGCGGTTGGGTACATCCACGCTGGGCATCACGGCGGGACTCATCGGGTGGTTCATCGTCGTCGAGCTGGTCAGCGGCATCCTGCAGGGGTTCTACGTCCCCCTGTTCAGCGACATCGTCATCCAGCTCGGCATCCGCGATGCGGACGTGAACTGGTTCGAGGCGGGCCAGCTGCTGCTGAGCGCCCTCGTCGTCCCGATCCTCGCCAAGCTCGGCGACATGTTCGGGCACAAGCGCATCCTGCTCGTCGCCGCGATCCTCACGGCCCTCGCGTCCTGGGGACTCGTCTTCGCGGACTCGTTCTGGACGTTCCTCCTGTTCTGGTCGCTCCAGGGCTTCTACGTCGTATGGCTCCCGCTCGAGGTCGCCCTCATCTTCGAACGCGGGCGGGAGCAGAACCGCGGCGTCTCGCTCACCCGCCGCGCGGCGGGGCTCCTCGTCGTCGGGCTCGAAGCCGGGGCGATCATCGGCGCGCTCGCCGCGGGACGCATCTACGCGGCGACGGGCGACCTCGCACTCACCCTCATGGTGCCCGCCGTCGCCGTCTCGCTCGTCGTGATCGTCATCTGGCTGTGGGTGCCGGAATCGACCCCCAGCGGCGAGCGCCGCCTCGACACCGCGGGGGTGGTCCTCCTCGCCTGGGGGCTGCTGCTGGTGACGGGCGCCCTCGCCTGGATGCGGCTCATCGGCGAACTCGGTCTCGGCGCCGGCACGTGGGCGGGGGTCGCGGCGCTGTTCGTGCTCGGCGTCGGCGTACTCGTGTGGTTCGTCCGCCACGAGTTGCGCCACCGGCATCCCGTCGTCGACATGCGCGTCCTCGCCCGTCCCGACATGTGGCCGGTGCAGGCGACGGCGTTCCTCATCGGCATCAGCCTGCTCGGCGCGCAGGGGCCGCTGTCGACCTACGCCGGCACCGATTCGTCGCTCGGTTACGGTCTCGGGCTGGACGCGACGGAGCGCTCGTACGTCATCGGTCTCTACCTCGTGTCCCTCATCGTCGGAGCGGTCCTGTTCGCCGTGACGTCGCGGCGGGTCAGTCCGCGTCTGGCCCTCATCGCCGCCGCCGTCCTCGTCGGGGTCGGGTACGCGCTGTTCCTGCCGTTCCACCTGGAGGTCTGGCAGGTGCTCCTGAACCTGTCGATCGCCGGCATCGGCTGCGGCGCCCTGGTCGGGGCGCTCCCGGCAGCCGCCGCCGCGGCGGCACCCTTCCGCAAGACCGGCGAGGCGTCGGGGATGACGAACACGACGAAGACGATCGGCGGCGCATTCTCGTCCGCCGTCTTCGGCGTCGTGCTCGCCGCAGGCGCCGGGGCCGTCGTCGGGCAGACCGCCGGTTCGCTCGGCGGCTACCTCATCGTGTGGGCCATCTGCGCGGCCGGCGGGTTCCTCGCCGCGCTCCTGCTGCTCCTCGTCCCGAAGGTCGCGTTCGCGGACGCGCCGCCTGCGGGCTGAGGCGGCTCAGCTCTCGACGGTGCGCGGACGCAGTGGTCCCCGGGCCAGCAGGTGCTGCGCGGATTGGGCCACCGGGCGCATCGTGATGAGGTCGAGGTTGACATGGCCGGGGGCGTTGAGCGCATAGGCGACGACGTCGGCCACGTCACCGGCCCTCAGCGGCTCCTCGACGCCGTCGTAGACCTTCTCGGCCGCCGCGCGATCTCCGCCGAGGCGGTTGAGCGAGAACTCCTCGGTCTGCACCATGCCGGGAGCGACCTCGACGACCCGGATCGGCTCGCCGTTCAGTTCGAGTCGCAAGGCGTGCACGAGCATCGCCTCGCCCGCTTTCGCCGCGTTGTAGCCGGCACCGCCGGGATACGCGGTCTGCGCGGCCGTCGAGGTGACGTAGACGGTGTCGGCGTGGCCATCGGCTTCAGCCGCGCGGCGCAGGTGCGGCAGGAGGGCGGAGGTCACGAGCTGCGCCGACAGCACATTGACCTCGAACATCCAGCGCCAGTCGTCCGGGTCGCCGTCCTCGACGCGCTGCGTGCCCCGAGCACCACCCGCGACGTGCACGAGTGCGTGCACGGGACCGGTGTCCTCCAGGTGCGCGGCGAGCGCGGCGACATCGGCTTCGCTCGTCAGGTCAGCGGCGTAGGACCGCGACCCGATCTCGGCGTCGAGAGCTTCCAACCGGGCGGCGCGACGAGCGACGCCGACGACGTCCCACCCGCCCGCGCGGAGCGCGCGGACGACCGCTTCACCGATCCCCGAGCTCGCACCGGTCACCACTGCACGTCGATTCGCCATGTGCTCAACGCTAGTGACTCGGAGGGCGGCGCCGGGCCGCGTCACGTTACGCCGCGTGTCCCGTTCCGTTGTCCCCGCCGCGCGCGACTCGTAACGTCGGTGTCGGGCCCGCGGCATCCGTCGCAGACCACCACCCGACCACACACGCAGGGAGCCCTGTCATGTCCGCACCCGAGAACTGGCGCTTCGAGACCAAGCAGATCCACACCGGCGCCGCTCCGGACCCGGTGACCAAGGCCCGCGCCACGCCGATCTACCAGACGACGTCGTACGTCTTCGACAACGCCGACCACGCCGCGAACCTCTTCGCCCTGGCGGAGTTCGGCAACATCTACACGCGCATCCAGAACCCCACGCAGGACGTCCTCGAGCAGCGCCTCGCGGGTCTCGAGGGCGGCACCGGGGCGCTCGTCCTCTCGAGCGGCCAGGCCGCCTCGACCTTCGCCGTCCTCAACATCGCGCAGGCGGGCGACCACATCGTCTCCTCGAGCTCGATCTACGGAGGTACCTACAACCTCTTCAAATACACGCTCGCCAAGCTCGGCATCGAGACGACGTTCGTCGAGAACCAGGACGACGCCGAGGAGTGGCGCCGCGCCGTCCGCCCGAACACGAAGCTGTTCTTCGCCGAGACGATCGGCAACCCGCAGATCAACGTGCTCGACATCCGCACCGTCGCCGACGTCGCCCACGCCGCCGGCGTGCCGCTCATCGTCGACAACACGATCGCGACGCCCTACCTCATCCGCCCCTTCGAGCACGGTGCCGACATCGTCGTGCACTCGGTCACGAAGTTCCTCGGCGGCCACGGCACGACCATCGGCGGCGTCATCATCGACGGCGGGTCGTTCCCCTGGTCGCAGCACTCCGACCGCTTCCCCGGCCTGACGACTCCGGACGAGTCGTACCACGGAGCGGTGTACACGGATGCCGTGGGTGACGGCCTCGGGTACATCATCAAGGCGCGAGTCCAGTTGCTGCGCGACCTCGGCTCCGCCATCTCGCCGCAGAGCGCGTGGAACCTCATCCAGGGCGTCGAGACGCTGTCACTGCGCATCGAACGTCACGTGCAGAACGCGCAGGAGATCGCGGAGTGGCTCGAGAACCACGCCGACGTCGCCTCGGTCAACTACTCGGGTCTCCCCACCTCGCCCTGGTACGCGGCGGCCAACCGCTACGCCCCCAAGGGCGTCGGCGCGGTCCTGTCATTCGAGCTGAAGGGCGGCGTCTCCGCCGGGCGCGAATTCGTCAACGCGCTCAGCCTGTTCAGCCACCTCGCGAACATCGGCGACGTGCGCTCGCTCGTCATCCACCCGGCATCCACCACCCACTCGCAGCTGACCCCGGAGCAGCAGCTCACCTCAGGCGTCACCCCGGGTCTCGTCCGCCTCTCGGTGGGTCTCGAGAACATCGAGGACCTGAAGGCCGACCTCGACCAGGCCCTCGCCGCCGCGCGCCGGCACTCCGAGGCCGCTCGCGCCTGACCTCCCCTCCTCAGGAGCACGACACCCCGCCCGGGTTCGCCCGCGGCGGGGTGTCGTGCGTCATCCGCAAGGATGATGCGCGCACGACCCGAGGCGGATGGATGAGGACGCGGAGCCGCATAGATTACCGGGATGGACATCAGCACCAAGAAGCGCGCAGTGAACATCGGATTCGGAGTCGGCATCGCCCTGGTCGTCCTCGGAATCTTCGTCATCTGGCTGGCACCGCCGGTGTGGAGCGGGTGGGCGACCTTCGCCGTGGTGGCTGGGGGTCTTTCTGCCCTGACCGGTTTCGTCTTCGCCCTCATCCCCGCCCGCGGTCGGACGTAACACGACGCCGAGCGCGCGCCTCGGCCGGGACAATGGAGACATGGACTGGCAGACCTCGGAAGACACGGTGCCCTCGGCTCCGGTGACCGAGGCCGACGCCCGGTTGCTCCTCGGGCGTCCGCCGGCGACCGGTGCCTGGCGCGACGGCGACCCCGTCGGCGAGCGCCGGTTCGCGCAGTTCGGCGCGTTCACCACCGAGAGCGGGGCGAGCCTTCCCGGCATCCGTCTCGCCTACGAGACGTGGGGTGAACTCTCCCCGACTCGCGACAACGCCGTGCTGATCCTGCACGCCCTGACGGGTGACAGCCACGTCCGCGGAGACGCCGTCCCGGGTCATGCGACCGACGGATGGTGGGGCGACGTCGTGGGCCCCGGCGCCCCGATCGACACCGACCGCTGGTTCGTCGTCGCCCCGAACATGCTGGGCGGATGCCAGGGTTCGACCGGCCCCGCGAGCATCGCCCCGGACGGCTACGAGTGGGCGTCCCGCTTCCCGTTCCTCACGATCCGCGACCAGGTCGCCGCGCAGGTCATGCTCGCGGACGCCCTCGGAATCGACGTCTGGGCGGGGGTCATCGGCGGCTCGATGGGCGGCATGCACGCCCTCGAGTGGGTGGTGGGGCATCCGGAGCGGGTCGAGCGCCTCGGCGTGCTGTGCTCCCCGCCGACGACGACGGCGGACCAGGTCGCGCTGAACTCCGTCCAGCTCGCGGCGATCCAGATGGACCCGCGCTTCGCCGGCGGCAACTACTACGACGCCCCCGACGGCGACGGCCCGCACCGCGGGCTGGCGCTCGCGCGGCGCATGGCGCTGTTGAACTACCGCACACCCACCGAACTCAATCAGCGGTTCCAACGGTCGTGGCAGTCCGACAAGAGCCCCTTCGGCGAGGGCGGCCGGTACGCCGTCGAGAGCTACCTCGACTTCCACGGGAATCGATTCACGCGCCGGTTCGACGCCAACTCCTACCTGGCCCTCGTCGAGGCGATGAACTCGCACGACGTCGGCCGGGATCGTGGTGGCGTCGAGGAGGCCCTCGCCCGCGTGACAGCACGCACCCTCGTGCTCGGGGTCGACAGCGACCGGCTGTTCCCCGTCGAGGGGCAGCACCGCATCAGCCGCGGCATCCGGACCACCATCGACGATGACACGGTCGTCCTCGCGAGCGACTTCGGCCACGACGGCTTCCTCATCGAGACCGATCAAGTCGGACGTCACCTGCGACGCCTGCTCGAGAGCTGAGGCTCGGTTATCGCGGCGCCAGGTCGGGCGAGATCCGCGTGCCGAACGTGTGGCGCAGCGCCGAGCGGGCCGCGTGCCAGCCTGCCAGGCCGTGTACGCCGGGCCCCGGACTCGTCGATGCCGAGCACAGGTAGACGCCGTCCAGAGGCGTGCGCCACGGCTCGGGTGACACGACCGGCCGTTTGAGGAGCTGCCACAGGGCGGGGGCCCCGGCTGCGATGTCACCGCCCGGGTAGTTCGGATTCTCGGCCTCGACCTCGACGGCGTTCCGGGACTTCATGCCGACGATCAGATCGCGGAAGCCGGGCGCGAACCGCTCGATCTGCCGGATGACGGCCTCGGCGCGGTCGGCCGTACTGCCGGACGGCACGTGCGTGTACGTCCAGAGCACGTGACCGCCCGCCGGCGCACGGGACGGGTCGAACCCCGACGGCTGCGCCACCAGGACGTAGGGCGCGTCCGGCAGTCCGCCGCGCGAGATGAGGTTCTCGGATGCCGCCATCTCGGCGCGCGTGCCGCCGACATGCACCGTGCCGGCCGAGCGGACCTCATCGTTGGCCCACGGGACGGGACCGGACAGGGCGAAATCGACCTTCGCGACCGCGCCGCCGTAGCGGAAGCGTTCGAGCGCGCCTCGGTAGCCGGCGGGCACGGCGTCGCCGGCGATCCGCAGGAAGTCGCGGGGGATGACGTCGAGCAGGACGGCCTTCGCCTCGGGCAGCTCCCGCAGCGATTCGACCTCGACGTCGGTCATGATCTCGCCGCCGTGCGCGCGCAGGTCGTCCGCCATCGCGTCGACGATGCTCTGGCTGCCGCCGATCGGGATCGGCCAGCCTCGCGCGTGCCCGTAGGTCGAGAGCGCGAGCCCCGCCCCGGCGGCGGCGAGACTCGGCAGGGAGAGGATCGTGTGCGCGGCGACGCCCGTGAGCAGGGCGGGTGCGGCGTCCTCCCGGAACCGGGCGTTCCACGCTCCGCTCCCCTGCTCCAGGGTCCGCAGGCCGAACCACACGGCCGCGATGGGGTCGGCGGGCACGCGGATGAGCGCGTGCCCCGTGAAGTCCGCGACACCGGACGCATGGTCCACGAGCGGACGCATCAGGCGGGCGTACGCGTCGCCGTCGCGGCCGAGCGTGGCGGCTGTGCGGTCGAGGTCGCGGTAGGCGATCGCCGCGCGTCCGCCGTCGAGCGGCTGCGCGAACGAGGCATCCGGGACGGCGAAGTCCACCCGCTGCCGCAGCCCGAACTCGCGGAAGAACCGACTCTCGAACGCGAGCGGGTGCACCGCCGAGCAGACGTCGTGCCGGTACCCGGGGAGCGTCATCTCCATCGTCCGCGCGCCGCCGCCGATGGTGCCGCCCTTCTCGTACACGCGCACGGCGAGGCCGGCACGGGCCAGCGTGACTGCGGCGGCGAGCCCGTTCGGGCCCGCGCCGACGATGATCGCGTCGAGGTCGCTCACTCGCCGACGCCCTCGTCCTCGGCGGTCGTCTCGTCGGTCGGTCGCGCGGAGCGGCCTTCGGCGAGGTAGGCGAGGCGGTGCAGGGTCTCGGCGTTCCGCAGCTGCAGAGCGACGTCGAGGATCGCCGTCGGGATGAGGCTCCCGGGTCCGGCGACGGCCTCCTCTTGGATCCTGACGACCGCCCCGTCCGGGTGTGGCCTCACCTGGATGTCGACCTGCGCCTCACCCATCGGCCACCCCTTCGCGCGGAGGAGGATGTGACGCGGCGGGTCGTAGGCCAGCACCTCGGTCTCGTCGTCGATGAGGACCGGCCACACACCGAACGAGTGGTGCAGGTGTGAACCCACCCGAGGCCAGGTCTCGGCGACCTCGCGCATCCGCGACGCGCCGACGACCCACGAGGGGAAGAGCCACCCGTCGGCGAGGACGGCGAAGACATCGTCAGGGGTGCAGGCGAACACGCGCGAGTTGCGGGACATGCCTCGACGCTATCGACTCGCGGTGCGCGCGACGGACGGGGTTGCGCCCTCCGTCAGAGCGTGTCAGACACCGGCCGGCGTCCGCGCGGCCGATCGCCGCTCGACCGTAACGCTGGCCACGCCGATCACGAGGCCGCCGAGGGCGAGCAGCAGACCCACCCAGACCGGAGCAGTGAAGCCGAGTCCGGCGGCGATGACCGCGCCGCCGAGAGCCGCACCGACCGCGTTGCCCGTGTTGAACGCCGAGTGGTTCAGCGCCGCGGCGATCGACTGGTTGTCGCCGGCGACGTCCATGAGCCGTGTCTGGACAGTGGGACTCACGGCCGACGAGGCGAACGCCACCGCGAAGACGAAGACGACGACGGTCACGATCCAGCCCGCGGTCAGAGCGAGGAGCAGCTGCGTCACGACGAGGAGGGCCAGCAGTCCGATCATCGATCGGACGAGGTTGACGTCGGCGAGATGGCCGCCGACCAGGTTCCCGGCGGTCATCCCGAGTCCCAGGACGACGAGCACGATCGGGACGAGCCAGGCGGGAGCCCCCGCCGCCTCCGTCACCAGGGGCGAGACGTAGGTGTACACCGCGAAGAAGCCGCCGAACCCGATGGCACCGATCCCGAGGGCGAACCAGACCTGCGGGATGCGGAACACCTTGAGCTCCGCCCGAAGGGTCCGCGACGGTTCGCCCGGCCGGTGCGGCACGGTGAGGGCGATGGCGAGCGTCGCGGCGGCGAAGATGACGACGACCATCACGAACGCCCAGCGCCAGCCGAGGTTCTGACCGAGGAACGTGCCGAGCGGAACGCCCACGACGTTCGCCACCGTGAGCCCCGTGAGGACGAAGGCGACGCCCTTGGCGCGGTTCCCCGGCCCCATGACGTCGGCGGCGACGAGAGCGCCGATCCCGAAGTAGGCGCCGTGCGGGAGGCCGGCCAGAAGGCGGGACGCCGCGACCAGCTCGAACGTCGGCAGGATCAGCGTCAGCGCGTTGCAGACGGTCAGCGCACCGGCGAGGAGGATCATCACGCGATGGCGCGGGTATTTCGCGACGGATGCCGCGATCGTCGGGGCTCCGATGACGACGCCGAGCGCGTAGAGCGTGATGAGCCAACCCGCCTGGGCGATGGCATCCTCCTGCGACGCGACCCACGCCGTGGGCAGCAGTTCGCGAGCGATCTCGGGGAGGAGCCCCATGACGACGAACTCCGTCATCCCGATGGCGAAGCTGCCGATGGCGAGCGCCAGGAGGGCGCGACGGGGGCGGGCAGGAGCGGAAGTCACTCCGGGATCGTAGTCTGGCTCCCCTCCTGCGGACGAATCGATTCGAGCGCGGACTCGAGCCGCTCGATCTTGCCGTCGATCTCGCCCGTATAGCCGGGGCGGATGTCGGCCTTCAGGACGAGCGAGACGCGGGAGCCGAACCGCTGCACGGCGTCGACGGCGCCCTTGACGACGGCCATGACCTCGTCCCACTCCCCTTCGATCTCGGTGAACATGCTCGTGGTCCGGTGCGGCAGCCCAGAGCCGCGGACGACGGCGACGGCCGCTGCCACGGCGTCATGGACGGAACCGTCCGGGTTGCCGTTGCCGGACGGGGCGACGGAGAAGGCGACGATCATGGAGACCTCCGGATCAGGGGATGGAGCGGACGGGGAGACGACACAGGCGCACGACCATCCACACCATCAGCACGACGAGTGCGAGGTTGCGGAGCGTCAGCACGGCGACGGCGACGATCTCGGGCGAGACGATGCCGTTGTACAGCACGGGGTAGACGAGCTGGGTCAGTGCGGCGGACAGGAGAACGAGGATGCCGGGCGCCACCCATCGGCGACGATCCACCACGAGACCGAAGACGACGATCGCGAACAGCCACGTCTGGAACTGAGGTGAGCCGACCTTGTTGACGACGATGAGGACGGTCGTGAGCGCCAGCCCCATGGTGGGGAACAGCCGCACGAAGGCCGCGTTCCTCCGGACCTTGACGACGCCGACCGCAACGACTGCGCCGGCGGCCAGCACGAGAGCCGGGGTCATGATGGCCGATACGACCTCGAGGAGGGGGCCCGTGACCTGGAAGGTGAGGATGCCCTGGTCGTAGTAGACCGTCCACCCCTCGAGACCCAGAAGCGCACCCCACAGGTAGACGGCGCTCACCGGGGCCTCCACCTGCAGCCCGCGCCCGGTCTGCCCGGTCACGAAACCGAGCGCATGATCGGCACCGCCCGCCGCGACGACGACCCCGAGGACGACCACGCTCACAAGGGCTCCGGCGCCGAGGACGACGCTGCGCCGCCGCACCGCGACCACCGCGGTCGCCACGAGGGCGGCAGGCCAGATCTTGATCCAGGTCGCGGCCGCGAGCAGAGCAGCGGCGACACCCGGCCGGCGCAGAAGCCACAGGCATCCGAGGATCGCCAGCGGAACGGACACCGCGTCGATCCGGTACATCCCCACGGGCCCGAGGGCGACGATCGCCGCGAGCCAGAACCCCGCCGCGCACCGGCGTCCGATCGATCGGCCCGAGCCGATCAGCACGGCGAAAGCCACCGCGTCGAGGAGGGTCACGAGGATCGCCCACCCGACGGTGTAGCTCCCGACGAGCGCTCCGGGAAGATGCGAGACGAGCATCGGCAGGAGCGCGAGGTGCGGGTAGACCCAGTCCTGCGTGACGCCCACGATCCCACCGCCCGAGAAGACGGCACGCGACCACGGCTCGTAGACCCGGTAGACATCGCCCATCGGCTCGTTCGGCAGCAGGAAGCCGAGCGCGCCGACGACGAGGTGGACGAGGGCGAACGCGGCCCACCCCAGCACGCGGTTCGTCACGCCTCCAGCCTAAGGCGACGCGCTCGCGTCACCCCGCGAGCGCCGTCGCGACGGCGTGCGGCAGGTGCTCGGCGACGTCGAGCGCGACGATCGGTCCGCCGCCGTGAGCCGCGACGGCGAGCGCGGCCGCGTGCCCGTGCAGCCAGACGGCGGATGCCGCGGCTCGCTGCAGTGCGGCGAGGTCGCCCGGCGACGTGCCATGCCCGATGACACCGGCGAGCACGGCGCCGACGGTCCCGGCGAGGACGTCGCCCGTCCCGGCGGTCGCCAGCCACGAGGTCGGTGCGGTGATCTCGATCGGGTCGGTCCCCGGCGCCGCGACGACGGTCGTCGCCCCCTTCCGGACCACGACACCGCCGAGCGCGGCCGACGTCCCGGCCGGGTCGTCGACCTGCGGGTCGAGCCCCAGCATCTGGCGCAGGCGGGCATGCTCGCGGCCGTGGGGCGTCGCCACGACGGGTGCCGATGCTGCGGCGGCGAGATCCAGGGCTCCCGCATCCACGACGACGGGCGCATCGCCGGAGAGGATGCCCAGGAGCGCCGCTCGTTCGCGCGCGGAGCGGTGCGCGGCATCCGTCCCGGACCCGATGACCCACGCCTGCACCCGGCCGTCCGCCGTCACGGTCTCCGGCCGTCGGGCGAGCACATGGTCGGCTGCCCGCTCCGGCCCGAGGTAGCGCACCATGCCGACGCCGGTGCGCCAGGCGGCCTCGACTCCGAGCACCGCGGCTCCGGGAAACGCGGCCGAACCGGTCCGCATCCCGACCACACCGCGGGAATACTTGTCGTCGTCCGCCGTTGGCTCGGTGATGACTGCGGCCGTGTCCGCACCGTTCCACTTCCGCGCCGTCATGGCGCCCACCCTATGCGACGGAGTCCGCCCATGACCCTCCTCTTCCGCCCCCTCGACATGACCGGTACGACCGCGCGCAACCGTCTCTGGGTGTCTCCCATGTGCCAGTACACGGCCGTCGACGGTGTGCCGAACGACTGGCACCACGTGCACCTCGCGCAGTTCGCGAACGGCGGCGCCGGGGTGGTCATCGCCGAGGCGACGGCCGTCGTGCCGGAAGGACGGATCACCCCGTGCGACACCGGGCTGTGGAACGACGCGCAGCGGGATGCCTGGGCCCCGATCGTCGCCGCGATCCACTCCCGCGGGGCTCTCGCCGGCGTTCAGCTCGCGCACGCGGGCCGGAAGGCCTCGACGCACCGCCCGTTCGACGATGCCCGTGGCAGCGTCGCCGCCGCCGAGGGCGGCTGGACGACCGTCGCCCCCTCCGCCGTCGCCTTCGACGGCTACGCGGAGCCGGTCGCCCTCGACGCGAGCGGGATCGACGCGCTCGTGGTCGCCTTCGGCGACGCCGCCCGCCGGGCGGACGAGGCCGGCTTCGACCTGCTCGAGGTGCATGCCGCGCACGGCTACCTCCTGCACCAGTTCCTCTCCCCGCTGTCGAACGAGCGCACCGACGAGTACGGCGGGTCGCTGGAGAACCGCGCCCGCCTGCTCCTCCGCGTCGTCGACGCGGTGCGGCATGCCGCGCCCGGTCGCACCCTCGCCGTCCGCTTCTCGGCGACCGACTGGGCCGATGGCGGCTGGAACGTCGACGAGACCGCGACCGTCGCCGGCTGGGTCGGCGAGCGCGGGGTGAGCGTCATCGACATCTCGACCGGCGGACTCGTCGCGCACCAGAAGATCACAACGGGCCCGGGCTACCAGGTCCCGTTCGCGGCGACGGTCCGCGAACGCACCGGCCTCCTCGTCACGGCGGTCGGCGAGATCGACGACGGCCCGCAGGCCGAGGCCATCCTGCAGGACGGGCTCGCTGACGCGGTCATGATCGGTCGCGGCTGGCTGCGGAACCCGCACTTCGCACTTCAGGCCGCCGAGGACCTCGGCGACGCGGAGGCTGCGACGCTGTGGCCGCCGCAGTACCTCCGCGCCCGCCGGCGCTGATCCTCGTCAGAGGCGACGCGTCGCGTCGTGCACTTCGCCGACGAGTTCCTCGATGATGTCCTCGAGGAACAGGACGGCCGTCGTCTCGCCCGCCGAATCGCGCACCTGCGCCAGGTGACGGCTCGACCGGCGCATGAGGGCGAGGGCGTCCTCGAGATCGGTGGCCTCCCCGATGGGGATCATGTGGTGGATCCGCTTGGGCTTGATCGGCTGAGCGACCGTGTCCTCGGAGTCCTCCCCCTCCGCAGCCCGGAGGACGTCCTTCAAGTGGACGTAGCCGAGGGGCATCCCCTCGTCATCGACGATCACGTAGCGCGAGAAGCCGTGACGGGCGACAGCGCGCTCGATCTCGTCGGGCGTCGTGTTCTCGGGCAGGGTGACGAGCTCCGAGAGCGGGACCGCGACATCCTTCGCCTTCTTGTCGGTGAACTCCACCGCCGCGGCGACCGCGCCCGAGGCGTCATCCAGCACCCCCTCGATGCGGGACTGGTTCACGATGGTGGCCACCTCGTCGAGGGTGAAGGTCGAGGCGGCCTCGTCCTTCGGCTCCACGCGGAACAACCGCACGACGTGGTTCGCGATCCAGTTGAGCGCCACGATGATCGGGTGGAACACCCGTGAGACGAACACGAGCGGCGGCGCGAGCAGTAGCACGGCACGGTCCGGCAGCGAGAACGCGAGGTTCTTCGGCACCATCTCGCCGAACACCACGTGCAGGTACGACACCAGCAGCAGGGCGATGACGAAGCCAGTGACGTCCACGACCGCATAGGGCAGTCCGATCGCCTCGAGCGGCACCGCCAGCAGGTGGTGGATCGCCGGTTCCGAGACGTTCAGGATCAGCAGCGAGCAGATGGTGATGCCGAGCTGGCACGTCGCCAGCATGAGGGTCGCGTGCTCCATGGCCCACAAGGCCGTCTTGGCGGAGCGGGAGCCCTTCTCGGCGAGCGGTTCGATCTGCGACCGTCGCGCGGAGATGACGGCGAACTCCGCGCCGACGAAGAAGGCGTTCGCCACGAGGAGGACGACGAGCCAGGCGATTCCGACCCAGTCGTTCATCGACGCTCACCCCCTTCCGTCTCGGCACCGACCGGCACGGGAGCGGGCACGAACTTCACGCGGTCGACACGGCGACCGTCCATCCGCTGCACGGTGATGGTCCCGTCGTCGAGGGTGATCCGGTCGCCCACCGCGGGGATGCGCTCCAGGGTGGCCATGATGAATCCGCCGACGGTGTCGTACACGTCGCCCTCGGGGACGCGGATGCCGGTGCGGTCGAGCACCTCGTCCGGACGGAGGTCGCCGGGGAAGATGATCGAGCCCTTCGCCCGGACGACGCCTGCACGGTTTCGATCGTGCTCGTCGAGGACCTCGCCGACGATCTCCTCCACGAGGTCTTCGAGGGTGACCACACCGGCGGTACCGCCGTACTCGTCGACGACGACGGCCATCTGGTAGCCGCGGGAGCGGAGCTCCGACATCAGTCCGTCGAGATGGACGGCCTCGGGAACCCGCAACGGCTCCTCCGCGATGGCGGCGGCGGGCACGTCGGCGCGGCGTTCGCGCGGCACGGACACCGCCTGCTTGAGGTGCACGATGCCGGTGATGTCGTCCATCGATTCGCCGAACACGGGGAACCGGCTGTGGCCGGTGCGCCGTGCGAGCTGGACGACGTCCTCGACGCTGTCGTCGGCGGCGAGCGCGTGGATGCTCGGACGCGGGGTCATGACGTCGGCCGTCGTGAGGCGGGAGAAGGTGAGCGTGCGATCGAGCAGCGACGCCGTGTCCTTCTCGAGGACGCCGGCGCTCGCCGACCGGCGGACCAGACTGGACAGTTCCTCCGCGGTACGCGCACCGGAGAGCTCCTCCTTGGGCTCGACGCCCATGGCCCGCAGCACCGCGTTCGCGCTGCCGTTGAGCAGCTGGATCGCGGGCTTGAAGACGGTCGTGAAGACGGTCTGGAACCCCATGACGAGCTTCGCGGTCTGACGGGGAACCGCGAGCGCGAAGTTCTTGGGGACGAGTTCCCCGATGATCATCGAGAAGATCGTGGCGGTCGCCATGGCCACCACGGTGGCGATGGGGCGGGATGCCGCTTCCGGCAGACCCCACAGCTCGAACACCGGGTGCAGCAGGTTCGAGAGCGCCGGTTCCATCGTGTAACCGGTGAGGAGGGTCGTCAGCGTGATGCCGAGCTGTGCACTCGAGAGGTGCGTCGACGTGATCCGCAGCGCGTTGATCGTGAGCGTCAGACGGCTCTCGCCGGCGGCTCGGCGCGATTCGAGGTCGGCCCGGTCGAGGTTGACGAGTGCGAACTCACTGGCGACGAACAGGCCGGTTCCCACTGTCAGGAGCAGCCCCACGCCCAACATGACGTAGTCCATCACACGTCACCCCCGATCATCGGGGAACAGGGTCGGTGGGGCGAAGGTCTACTGGGAGGGTCGTCCATTGTGCGGACGATTCTACGGCACCGCGCGCGTCACGCGGGCGCGTTCTCTCACCAGCTGACGGGCAGCGCCTTGCCCTCTTCGTAACCGGCGGCGGACTGGAAGCCGACCGTCGCGCGCTCATGGAAGTCCGCGACTGTCGCCGCTCCCGCGTAGGTGAACGAGGATCGGACTCCCGAGGTGATCATGTCGAGGAGGTCCTCGACGCTCGGCCGCAACGGGTCCAGGTAGATGCGCGACGACGAGATCCCCTCCGCGAACAGTTCCTTGCGCGCTCGCTCGAACGGGTCGAGCCGGCCGAAGCGTCCCTGCACGGCCTTCGTGGAGGCCATCCCCCACGACTCCTTGAACACGCGCCCCTCCGCGTCGACCCGCAGGTCACCGGGCGCCTCGATCGTGCCGGCGAACCAGGAACCGATCATGACGGATGCCGCACCTGCCGCGAGCGCCAGGGCGACGTCGCGGGGGTAGCGGACGCCGCCGTCGGCCCAGACGTGCGCACCGGCCGCGCCGGCCGCTTCGGCCGTCTCGAGCACGGCCGAGAACTGCGGACGTCCGACGGCCGTCATCATGCGGGTCGTGCACATGGCGCCGGGCCCCACGCCGACCTTCAGGATCGTCGCCCCGGCCTCGACGAGGTCCCGCACGCCTTCCGCCGTCACGACGTTTCCCGCGACGATCGGAAGACCGAGGTCCTCGGCGGCGACCGCGCGGAGCGCCCGGATCATGCTCTCCTGGTGCCCGTGCGCCGTGTCGACGACGAGCGCATCGACACCGGCGGCGGCGAGCGCGCGCGCCTTGGCCGCGACATCGCCGTTGATCCCGACGGCCGCGGCGACGCTCAGCCGGCCGTCGGCATCGACGGCCGGCCGGTAGAGCGAGGAGCGGAGCGCGGTCCGCTGCGAGAGGGTCCCGACGAGGTATCCGTGCTGCACGACGGTGACGATGTCGACCTCCGCCGCGATCAGGAGGTCGAACGCTGCGCGTGCGGTGTCGACGTCGTCCGCGTCGATGGATGCCGCCCGTCCCCGCACGAGGTCTCCGAGGCGGGCGTCGGGCAGGGCGGTGCCCAGCCGCTCGGCCGGCACGATGCCGAGGATGTCGTCCACGTGGACCCGGTCCGCGCGCGCTGCGACGACGATGCCGTGTCCCGCCGCCGCCGGCAGGAGGGCCGCGGCGTCGGCGACCAGAGCCTCGGGCGGGAGCACGAGCGGCGTGTCCCAGCGCACCGGCTGTTCCTTGACCCACCGGATGCCGGCATCGACGTCCTGGAGCGCCATGTCCTGCGGCAGGACGGCGAGACCGCCGCGGCGCGCGAGGGTGGCGGCCAAGCGGGGACCCGTGACCGAGTTCATGTTCGAGGCGACGAGAGGGATGGTCGCGCTCGTTCCGTCCCCCGGCGACAGGTCGACGTCCAACCGGCTCGCCACGTCGGAACGCCGCGGTACGAGGAACACGTCGGAGTAGGTCAGGTCGCCTGCGGGCCGCTCGCCGGAGAAGTGCATACACCCACGCTAGGCGACGAGGAACCCCCGTGTCCGGGCGGGCTGCGCGGGTCGGAGGGGCGGCAACCTGGGATACCCTTGACGTCTGTGCGCGAGGCCGCGCGAGGCCCGCACAATTCGAACGTCGACGACGAAAGCAGGCGGAACCGTGTCCAGTCAGGCGACCGGCGTGGGAACTACGAGCGACGGGGAGTTCGGAGCCAACGAATGGCTCGTCGCAGAGCTGTACGAGCAGTACAGCCGCGACAAGAACTCGGTGGACAAGGAATGGTGGCCGATCCTCGAGGCCTACACCCCCGACGCCCCGTCCGGTGGAGCATCGACCGAGAAGTCGGCACCGACGGCATCCGCTCCGGCAGCCCCTGCCGGGGCGCCGGCGGCACCCGCCCCCGCCCCGGAATCGCGCCCCGCTCCCACCGGCACCGCGCCCGTCGCCCGCACGACCGCCCGCCCTGCGGCACCGCAGCCGATCCCGGCCGAGGCGCCGAAGGCCGCCACCGGTGAGAAGGCCACCCTCGAGGACACCGTCACCCCGCTGCGCGGTCTCCCCAAGACCCTCGCCGCGAACATGGACGAGTCGCTGACCGTTCCCACGGCGACGAGCGTGCGCACGATCCCCGCGAAGCTGATGATCGACAACCGCATCGTCATCAACAACCACATGTCCCGCACGCGCGGCGGCAAGGTCAGCTTCACCCACATCATCGGCTGGGCGCTGATCCAGGCGTTGAAGGCGTTCCCGACGCAGAACGTCTACTACGCCGAGGTCGACGGCAAGCCCTCCGTCGTCGCCCCCGCCCACATCAACCTGGGCATCGCGATCGACCTCCCGAAGCCCGACGGCACCCGCGCGCTCATGGTGCCGAGCATCAAGCAGGCGGAGACGCTCACCTTCGGCGAGTACCTCTCCGCGTACGAGGACCTGGTCCAGCGTGCGCGCAAGAACAAGCTGACGGCCGCCGACTTCCAGGGCACCACCGTCTCGCTCACCAACCCCGGCGGCATCGGCACGGTCCACTCCGTCCCCCGCCTCATGAAGGGCCAGGGCTGCATCATCGGCGCCGGCGCCCTCGACTACCCGGCCGAGTTCCAGGGCGCGAGCGAGAAGACCCTGGGCGAGCTCGGCATCGGCAAGACCATCACTCTCACGAGCACCTACGACCACCGCGTCATCCAGGGCGCGGGCTCGGGCGAGTTCCTCAAGATCGTGCACCAGCTCCTCATCGGTCAGGAGGGGTTCTACGACGACATCTTCGCGGCCCTCCGCATCCCCTACTCCCCCATCCGCTGGTCGAGCGACATCAAGGTCGACATCGCCGAGCGCGTCGACAAGACCGCCCGCGTGCAGGAGCTCATCAACTCGTACCGCGTACGCGGGCACATGATGGCCGACATCGACCCGCTCGAATACGTCCAGCGCACGCACCCCGACCTCGAGATCGAGAACCACGGGCTGACGTTCTGGGACCTCGACCGCGAGTTCGTCACGAACGGCTTCGGCGGCAAGCGCACCATGAAGCTGCGCGACATCCTCGGGATCCTCCGCGACTCGTACTGCCGCACCGTCGGCGTCGAGTACATGCACATCCAGGACCCGACGCAGCGCAAGTGGTTCCAGGACAACCTCGAGGTCAAGTACCAGAAGCCCGGCCACGACGAGCAACTCCGCGTCCTCGGCAAGCTCAACGAGGCCGAGGCCTTCGAGACCTTCCTGCAGACGAAGTTCGTCGGGCAGAAGCGCTTCAGCCTGGAGGGCGGCGAGTCGCTCGTCCCGCTCCTCGACCAGATCCTCCAGGGCGCTGCCGGCGAGGGTCTCGACGGAGCCGCGATCGCCATGGCGCACCGCGGGCGCCTGAACGTCCTCACGAACGTCGCCGGCAAGACCTACAGCCAGCTCTTCCGGGAATTCGAGGGCTCCGTCGCCGTCGGGTCGAAGAGCGGATCGGGCGACGTCAAGTACCACCTGGGCACCCAGGGCACCTTCGTCGCCGACGGCGGCGAGGAGCTCCCCGTCTACCTCGCGGCGAACCCCTCGCACCTCGAGACCGTCGACGGCGTCCTCGAGGGGATCGTCCGGGCCAAGCAGGACCGTCTCCCCATCGGGTCGTTCTCCTGGCTGCCGATCCTCGTCCACGGCGACGCCGCCTTCGCGGGCCAGGGCGTCGTCATGGAGACGCTGCAGATGTCACGTCTGCGCGGCTACCGGACCGGCGGTACGGTCCACGTGGTCGTCAACAACCAGGTCGGCTTCACGACCCTTCCGCTCGATGCCCGCACCTCGATCTACGCGACCGACGTCGCCAAGACGATCCAGGCGCCGATCTTCCACGTGAACGGCGACGACCCCGAGGCCGTCGTCCATGTCGCCGAACTCGCCTTCCGGTACCGCCAGGAGTTCAACCGCGACGTCGTCATCGACCTCGTCTGCTACCGCCGCCGCGGTCACAACGAGGGCGACGACCCGTCGATGACCCAGCCGCTCATGACCAACCTCATCGAGGCGAAGCGGTCGGTCCGCAAGCTCTACACCGAGGCGCTCGTCGGCCGCGGCGACATCACCGAGGAGGAGTACGAGAAGGCCAAGCAGGACTTCCAGAACCGCCTCGAGATCGCCTTCGCCGAGATCCACGCCGCCCAGACCGGGACATCGCCAGTGGTCTCGTCCGAGGGACAGGCCGAGCCCGCAGTCGGCGAGCCCGACTCGACCGCCGTCGGCCGTGACGTCATCGAGCGCATCGGCGACGCCTTCGTGAACAAGCCCGAGGGCTTCACGGTGCACACCAAGCTCCAGCAGCTTCTCGACAAGCGCTACGACATGAGCCGCAACGGCAAGATCGACTGGGGCTTCGGCGAGCTGCTCGCCTTCGGATCCCTGCTTGCCGAGGGCTCGAACGTCCGTCTGGCCGGCCAGGACGTCCGCCGCGGCACGTTCGTGACCCGTCACGCCGTGATGCACGACCGGGCCAACGGCCAGGAGTGGCTGCCGCTGGCGAACCTGAGCGATAACCAGGGCCGCTTCTACGTCTACGACTCGCTTCTGAGCGAGTATGCGGCCATGGCCTTCGAGTACGGCTACTCCGTCGAGCGCGCCGACACCCTCACCCTGTGGGAGGCCCAGTTCGGCGACTTCGCCAACGGCGCGCAGTCGGTCATCGACGAGTTCATCTCCTCGGCTGAGCAGAAGTGGGGACAGCAGTCGGGCGTCGTGCTCCTGCTCCCCCACGGCTACGAGGGCCAGGGACCCGACCACTCCTCGGCGCGAATCGAGCGCTACTTGCAGATGTGCGCGCAGGACAACATGACCGTGGCCCGCCCGTCGACGCCCGCGTCGTACTTCCACCTGCTTCGGCGCCAGGCGTACGCCCGTCCGCGCCGTCCGCTCGTGGTCTTCACGCCCAAGGCGATGCTGCGGTTGCGGAATGCGACGAGCCCCGTCGAGGACTTCCTCGAGGGCCGGTTCGAGCCGGTCATCGACGACGAGCGTTCGCTCGACCGCGCGGCCGTCACCCGCGTCCTCCTCCACGCCGGCAAGATCCATTGGGACCTCGCCGCGGAGGTCGAGAAGAACCCGAATGAGAAGGTCGCTCTGGTCCGGCTGGAGCAGTACTACCCGGCGCCGATCGACCAGCTCAACACGATCCTCGACAGCTACCCGAACGCCGAGCTCTACTGGGTCCAGGAGGAGCCGGAGAACCAGGGCGCCTGGCCGTTCATCGCCCTCGAGGTGGTCAAGCACCTCCACGGTCGGACCATCAAGCGGATCTCCCGGTCGGCAGCGGCATCCACGGCCACCGGCTCACCGAAGGTCCACGCGCGCCAGCACGCCGAGATCATGGAGCAGGCGCTGAACTTCTGAGCGTCCCTCCTGATACGGCAGAAGGCCCCGCCGCGGCGGGGCCTTCTGCCGTATCAGGGTACGTCGCGTCAGTGGTGGGTGGCCTGCTCCGCCCGCAGACGTGCGAGCACCTGGTCACGGAGATCCTCGGGCGCGGCCTCCTTGCAGGCACGCGCGACGACCGCGGTGAGTGTCGTCGCGACGAGCGCTTCGTCACGGCACTCGGCGCAGTTCTCGAGGTGCTCGGTGATGTCGGCGTGGCGGGTGTTGCAGACCTCGTTACGCAGGTACTCCTCGAGGTCCGTACGAGCCTTGTCGCAACCGCAATCGGTCATTTCGCACTCCTTGTGGCGGGCACCTCGATGCCACGCTCTTTCGCATAGTCGGACAGCAGGTCTCGGAGCTGTCGTCTGCCACGGTGCAGACGGCTCATGACCGTGCCGATGGGGGTTTTCATGATGTCCGCGATCTCCTGATACGCGAACCCTTCGACGTCCGCGAGGTACACGGCGAGCCGGAAGTCTTCGGGAAGGGACTGCAGAGCGTCCTTGACGACGGACGCCGGCATGTGGTCGATCGCCTCCGCCTCCGCGGACCGTGCCGACGAGGCAGTCGTCGACTCCGCTCCACCGAGCTGCCAGTCCTCGAGATCGTCGATCGTGCCCTGGTAGGGCTCACGTTGCTTCTTGCGATACGTGTTGATGTACGTGTTCGTGAGGATGCGGTACAGCCAGGCTTTGAGGTTCGTCCCCTGCGTGAAGGATGCCCACGCCGCGAACGCTTTGACGAAGGTCTCCTGCACCAGGTCCGACGCATCGGCGGGATTGCGGGTCATCCGCATCGCCGCCGCGTAGAGCTGGTCCATGAAGGGGAGCGCCTGCTCCTCGAACTGGGTACGCGGGTCTTCGACCGCCTGATCGTTCATCGCAGGCCAGTCTACGTCTGCCCATTCGGCGAGTTCCGGTGCGTCCAGTGTGGCGATCATCCCGCTCCTCTCCCGCCTGTGCATGTCGTCGACACGAGGATCCAACGACGTCGGGGCTGGGCCTATTCCCAGCTTCCGCTGAGGACGCCGGTCACACGGTTCCGACGGGGAACTCGATGCTCACCCGTGTACCTCGTCCCTCGTGCGAATCCACCGAGACGGTTCCGTCGTGTCGCTCGACGATGGTGCGGACGAGAGCCAGCCCGAGGCCGCTCCCCGGGCGATCACGCGCGTTCGATCCGCGCGCGAGCTCCTGCAGCACCGAGGGCACGTCGGCGGTGGGGATGCCGCGACCCGTGTCGGCGACTTCGAGGACGATGCGACCGGACCGCTCGATGCCGCGGATCTCCACCGCGTCTCCGGGCTCCGAGTACTTCACCGCGTTCGCGACGACGTTGTGGACCGCGGTGAAGAGCAGATCCGGGTCGCCGGTGACCGCGGGCAGAGGCCACGGTGCCGACGGCAGCGTGACGCGGATCTCCCTGCGGTGGGCGTCGCGGATCGTTGCGGCGACGTCGGCGACGATTCCGCCGGGATCGACCGGGATGCGCTCCATCGGAGCCGTCTGCAGTTCGCCGAGCTTGCGGAGATCTCCGACCAGACGCGCCATCCGGGTGGTCTGGGTGTCGATCGCCGTCAGCTGCGGCGTCGCGGCCTCGCTGACGGCGACAGCGGCACGGATCGCGGTGATGGGGTTCTTCAGTTCGTGGTCCAGCCGATCGAGGAACCGACGGTGCTCCGCGGCGGCCGCCTCCAGCGCGTGCCGCTCCGCACGCGATGACGCACGGTCCACGTGCCCCCGCCAGGTGAGGGCGACGACCGTGATGGCGCCCGCGACGGCAGCCGCGACGAGGATCGCTGCGCCGAGCGGCGCCGATACGGTGATCGTCCGCCGGTCCACTGCGAAGGCCGTGACGCTGAGGACGAGAAGGGCGACCGTCGGCAACGCGGCGAAGAGGGCGCGGCGCCCGGTCATGCGCGACGCACCGATCGCGTGAAGCGGTAGCCCACCCCGGGTACTGTCTCGATGTACGTCGGAGCGGACGCATCATCCCTCAGGACGGATCGCAGTTCGGCGACGCGGTTGTCGACGGCGCGCGTGTGGGCGGCGAAGTCGAACCCCCACACGACGCTGAGGAGCCGTTCCCGGGCGTGGACCTCGCCGGGGCGGGTCATGAGGAACTCCAGCAGCTGGAACGCCTTCGGCGTGAGCGAGACCTCGACACCGTTCCGCCACACGCGCCGGGCGGGACGATCGAGCCGGAGCCCCTCCGCCTCGACCAGTTCGGACGACACGAGGCCGCCGGCACCCGCCGCGACCCGGCGGAGGACAGCGCGGGCCCGGGAGACGAGCTCCTGCGGATCGAACGGCTTGTTGAGGTAATCGTCCGCCCCTTCGTCGAGCGCCGCCGACCGCTCCCCCGATTCGCCGACATGGGTGAGCAGGATGACGGGAGTCGCATCCCCCGCGCGCCGCAGCCGTCGCAGGAGCTCGCGTCCGTCGACGACGGGCATCACGACGTCGCTCACGACGATGTCGGGATGCTGGGACTCGATCACCCGCAGCGCCTCCGCCCCGTCGGCGGCCACGTCGACGTCGAAACCGCTGCGGCCCAGGAAGGGAGCGAGGCTTTCGGTGATCGACTGCTCGTCGTCGACGAGGAGCAGTCGTGGCGCCGCTTCGGAGGACATACCCGGATCGTAGCGATCAGGACAGGGGCGTCGTGACGTTGGCGGTGCCCGCGTAGGCGATCTCCGGCGTCCCGCTCTCCCAGCCGACGACGTTGATGTCGGCGCTCTCGTCGAACGCGATCTTCTTCGCCGACGTCATGATGACCGTCGCTCCGTCGCCCTCGATCGTGAGGACGCCGACGTCGGGCAGCAGGACTCCGCCCGCACTCGCGAGGATCGTCACCGTGGAGCATTCACCGGTGAGCTCGACGTACATCCCGTCGAGGTCGCGCCCCACGGTCGCGGAACCGTCGACACAGGTCAGGTTCTGCGTCACCAGATCCCGCAGGCGGGTCCGATCCAAGCGTGCCCGGACGTCGGGGTCCACCTCGCCGCTCGACTCCGCGTTCGGCGCCGACGAGGCGTCCGGTGCGGCCGAGGCCTCCGGTGCGTCGGGCATCGAGCTGCGCGGGTCCGACGCTGCGGGTGTCGAGCTCGACGCGGGGTCGGTGACGGCCACGGAGCAGCCCGCCAGGAGGAGGGGCGTGAGAAGGGCCGCGGCGAGGACGACGGATCGGATGCCGGTGCGGGAGGTCTGGTGCATGGGATTCACGCTAGGGGGTCGATGTCGCCGCCGTGTCGCGGCGGTGTCGCAGTTTCGAGACATCGTCGTGACACCGCCTTCGTCGGCGCCGACGCCCCGTTCAGTAGGCTGGACGCGATGAGCGACGCCCCTTCCTCCCCCGCCACCACCGCCGCGTCCGGGTCGTGGCCGGCTCCCACGCCGACCGAGCCGGTCCACGCGCGCGTCTCCGTTCCGGGGTCCAAGTCGCTGACGAACCGCGAGCTGGTCCTCGCAGCCATCGCCGACGGCCCGAGCCTCCTGACGGGCGCGCTCCACTCCGACGACTCCGTGCGGATGATCGAGGCGCTACGCACGCTGGGGGTCTCGATCGAGCCCGTTCCCGGGGATTCGCCGTTCGGCCCCGACCTCGACGTCACCCCGCCCGCCCGCTTCACCGGGGGCACGACGATCGACTGCGGTCAGGCGGGCACCGTCATGCGCTTCGTCTCCCCGATCGCCGGCCTCGCTGTCGGCGATGTGCACGTGACGGCGCATCCGACAGCGATGCACCGCCCGATGGGCGCGATGATCCAGGCCCTCCGCGAAGTGGGTGCGGACATCGATGACGCCGGCAGTTGGGCGCTCCCCTTCGACATCCGCGGTCACGGCCACCTCCGCGGCGGCGAAGTGACCGTCGACGCGAGCCAGTCGAGCCAGTTCGTCTCCGGACTGCTCCTGGCCGCCGCCCGGTTCGACGTGGGGCTCCGGCTGATCCATGACGGCGAGCGCCTCCCGAGCCTTCCGCACATCGAGATGACCGTCGAGGCGCTCGCGCGCCGCGGTGTGCACGTCGAGCACCCGTCCCCGAACGAGTGGGTCGTCCCTGCCGGTCCCGTCCGCGGCAAGGACGTCGCGATCGAGCCGGACCTCTCCAACGCCGCGCCCTTCCTCGCCGCCGCGATCCTGACGGACGGATCGGTCACGGTGCCGGGGTGGCCCGCGCACTCCACGCAGCCGGGGGCGCTGCTCGCCGACATCCTGCCCGTCATGGGGGCGCACGCCTCGCGGCGGGCGGGCGCACTCACCATCACGGCGGGCGTCCGGATCGCGGGGGTCGACCTGGATCTCTCGGCGGCGAGCGAGCTGACACCCACGCTGTTCGCACTCGCGGCCTTCGCGGACGCTCCGACGACCTTCCACGGCATCGGGCACATCCGCGGCCACGAGACCGACCGCATCTCCGCTCTCGTGGACAACCTCCGGGCACTCGGCGGCGACGCGGAAGAGCGGGAGGACGGCATCCACATCCGTCCCCGGCCGCTCCACGGCGGGACCTGGCGTGCACACCACGATCACCGCATCGCCACGGCGGGCGCCGTGATCGGTCTCCGGGTACCGGGCGTCATGGTCGACGACATCGGCACGACGGCGAAGACCATGCCCGAGTTCCCCCGACTGTGGGCGGACATGCTCGCGTGAGCTGGCTCACCGACGACGATGACGACGACCTCGATTTCGACGAGGCCGACATCCGGGTACGTCCCAACCCCAAGGCGAACCGGCCACGGACGAAGCGACGCCCGGCCCACGCCGACGCTCAGATCGCGCGCGTCCTCGGCGTCGATCGCGGTCGCTACACCGTCCTCGTCGACGAGGACGGCCCCGAGGAGCGACAGATCCTCGCGTCCCGTGCTCGCGAGCTCCGCAAGCAGCCGATCGTCAACGGAGATCGTGCGCGCGTCGTCGGCGACAGGTCCGGCGACGACGGCACGCTCGCGCGGATCGTCGGGATCGAGGAGCGGACCTCGCTTCTCCGACGCAGCGCCGATGACACCGACCACATCGAGCGGATCATCGTCGCGAACGCCGACCAGCTCCTGATCGTCGTCGCGGCTGCCGACCCGGAGCCGCGTCCCCGTCTCGTAGACCGCTACCTGATCGCTGCGCTGGATGCCGGGATGCACCCGATGCTCGTCGTCACCAAGACCGATCTGGCGGATCCGACGGCGTTCCTCGCCCACTTCGAGGGTCTCGACGACTTGGAGGTCTTCACGAGCGGCCGCGACGCCATGCCGGTCGACGTCATCGGTGCGCGCCTCGCCGGTCACTCGACGGTCTTCGTCGGGCACTCCGGCGTCGGCAAGTCGACGCTGGTGAACGCCCTGGTCCCCGACGCGCTTCGCGCGATCGGGCACGTCAACGAGGTCACCGGCCGCGGCCGGCACACCTCGAGCTCTGCGGTCTCGCTGCGGTACACCGGTCAGGACGGCCGGGGCTGGGTCATCGACACCCCCGGGGTGCGGTCGTTCGGGCTCGGACACGTCGACCCTGCCAACATCCTCCGCGCCTACACCGACCTTGCCGCTGTCGCAGAAGAGTGCCCCCGCGGGTGCACTCACCTCCCCGACGCCCCCGACTGCGCCATCGCCGAGGCGGTGGCCGAGGGGCGCCTCGGCGAACGGGGCGCCGCGCGCCTCGACTCCCTCCAGCGGCTGCTCGCCACCTTCGCCACCTGAGGTCGCGTCCTAAGATGGTCGGATGCCGCGCCTGAGCACTGGATCCCCCGCACCCGACTTCTCCCTCGTCGATCAGGACGGACGCACCGTCTCCCTCGCCGATTTCCGCGGGAAGCGCCTGATCGCCTTCTTCTACCCCGCGGCGATGACGCCCGGATGCACGACCGAGGCGTGCGACTTCCGCGACAGCGTGGCACCGCTGCAGTCCGCGGGGTACACGGTCGTCGGCATCTCGCGTGACGACCCCGCGAAGCTCCAGGCCTTCCGCGAACGCGATGCTCTCCCGTACGACCTGCTGAGCGACCCCGACCACTCGGTGCACGAGGCCTACGGCGCGTGGGGCGAGAAGATGAACTACGGCAAGGTCGTGGAGGGCGTCATCCGATCGACGTTCGTCATCGATGAGGACGGCGCGATCGCGCACGCGCTCTACAACGTGAAGGCGACGGGGCACGTCGCCCGCGTCACGGCACTGCTGGGCGTCTGATCAGACGTCCGCGGCGTCGCCCGACGCCCTGGCGCGACGACCTGCGGTGCGGGCCGCCGCGATGAGCAGGACGAGCCCCACCAGCGCAGGAACGGCGATCGCCGCGGCGAGGCGGGGGTCCGCGCCTTCGCCCGTCAGAGTGCCGAGCGCGACGGACAGGACGAGGACCTGAACGACGACACCGCCGGATCGCCCCCCGGACGCGCCGCGCCACACGGCGACGGCGAACGCGACGAGCGCCGCAGCGGCCAGGACCGTCAGCGCGAGCAGAGCGATCGAGCTTCCGAGGCTCTCGCTGTCGCCGCGCACAAGAGCGACGAGCTCCCACAGCGCGAGAACGAGCACGCCGGTCGCTTCGAGAGCGAGCCAGCCTGCCGCGGCGCGCTCGAGACGGCTGATCCGCACGATGATGGCCCCTCCTGGGCGCCGGGCTCGGCGAGGCGCCGAAATACTCCGTTAACCCTTGATTCACATGCCCGGGCATGGGAATATTGACGGGCAAGTGTGCTCCCACAGCGGCGTGGGGCGAGCATCTGCTCGCACACCACCCAGGTTAGTCGACGTCGCCCGGCGTCGCATCCCGACTTCCGATCCCCCTTAGGAGCACCGCTATGGATTGGCGCGACAAAGCCGCCTGCCTGACCGTCGACCCCGAACTGTTCTTCCCCGTGGGGAACACCGGGCCCGCCGTCGACCAGATCGAAAAGGCGAAGTCCGTCTGCGCCCGGTGCACCGTCACCGAACTCTGCCTGCAGTACGCCCTCGAGACCGGTCAGGACTCGGGCGTCTGGGGCGGCCTCTCCGAAGACGAGCGCCGCGCTCTCAAGCGTCGCGCCGCCCGCGCCCGCCGCGCGTCCTGACGAGCCCGCGCGCGGGCCTCAGGCCCGCGCGCGCTCGATGTACCGCATCGGGATCTCGATCGTCACCTCGGTGCCACTGCCCATGAGGGTGTGCCAGTCGATCGTGCCGCTCAGTTCACCCTGGATGAGCGTGCGTACGATCTGCGTCCCGAGACCACGGCCCACCTGGCCTTCCGGCAGGCCGACGCCCGTATCACGCACGCGCACCAGCAGCTGGTCCGTGTCGCGCTCGGCGATGATCTCGACCTCGCCCTCCTTGTCGGCCAGCCCGTGCTCGACGGCATTCGTCACCAGTTCGGTGAGGGCGAGAGCGAGCGGCGTGGCGTATTCGCTCGGCAGCGTCCCGAACGTCCCGGTCTTGACCGTCCGTGCGCGCGTGTTGGGCGCAGCCGCGACCTCTGCCACGAGCTTGAGCACCCGCTCGAACACGTCGTCGAAGTCGACGCTCTGCATGAGGCCCTCCGACAGCGTGTCGTGCACGACGGCGATCGCACTGACGCGACGCATGGCCTGAGTGAGAGCGTCCCGCCCCTCGTCCGAGTGCGTGCGACGTGCCTGGATGCGCAAGAGCGACGCGACCGTCTGCAGATTGTTCTTGACGCGGTGGTGGATCTCGCGGATCGTCGCGTCCTTCGTGATGAGCTCCTGCTCCTGGTGGCGGATCTCACTGACGTCGCGGCAGAGGACGATCGCGCCGATCCGCGTGCCGTTCTCGCGGAGCGGGATCGTCCGGAGCGAGACGGTCACGCCCCGTGCCTCGACGTCCGCACGCCAGGGCGCGCGACCGGCCATGACGATCGGAAGCGACTCGTCGAACTGACGGGATGCCGGCATGATCGTCGTCGCGACCTGCATGAGCGATTCGCCCTCGAGTTCGTCGTCGAATCCCAGCCGGTTGAACGCCGAGAGCGCATTCGGGCTCGCGAAGGTCGTGATGCCGTCGACGTCGAGACGGATGAGGCCGTCCGACGCACGCGGGGCGCCGCGGCGTGGCGACGTCGGCGCCGTGAGGTCGGGGAAGTCCGCTGAGGCGATCATGCCGAAGAGGTCGTCGGCGCAGTCGTTGAAGGTGATCTGCTGACGAGAGGGCGTCCGCGCCTCCCCCAGGTTCGTGTGCCGGGTGAGCACACCGATCACCCGGGTTTCGCGACCCTCTGCCGCGCGTTCGCGGACGATGGGGACCGCGCGCACGCGCGTGGGCGTCTCCTCGAACCAGTCCGGCGAGGCTGAATCGACCATCCGGACCTGGGTGAAGGCGTCCTTGACCTGCGTGCGCCACTGCGGACGCACGACATCACCCACGATGTCGCGGTAGAAGAGCGTCGCCGCACCGCTCGGGCGCGTGTGGGCGACCGCGATGAACGAGTCGTCCGGAGTCGGCACCCAGACGACGATGTCGGCGAAGGCGAGGTCGGCGAGCAGCTGCCCGTCGCCGGCGAGACGGTGGAGCCATTCGACATCCTCCGCGGTGGAACGGCCTTGGGCGTAGACGAGGTCGCTGAGGGTGGACACGCCTCCACCCTAGATCCTCCGTCCCACCGCTCCCGTGCGAGAGCTCGGGCGAGCGGTCGGGCGAGCGGTCACGCGCTCCGCGCGAGGCGCCGCAGGGCATGACGCGTCGCGGTCGTCTCCGCTGCCGGCCGCGGCGCGAAGGACTCGGCGACGAGGCGTCGCACCGCCGTCGGCACCGCCGAGCGCGGTGCGACGTGGGCGATGGGACGAGCCGCGAGCATTGCGGCATCCGTCCCCCGGGCATCCCACGGCACGAAGGCGACATCCGTCACGCCCGTGTAACGCTCGAGCGTGCGGCGCACCTGTCCTCGCGCGTCGACGCCGAGGGCGGCGGCCCGGACCTTGTTCACCACGACCCGGACCGGGGTTGCGCCGGCGGCGGCGCGGAGATCGGGCCATGCCCGCACGAAGCGCGAGACCCCGACCGGATCCGCGGCGACCACGGCGAGGACCACGTCGGCCGACTCCAGCGATGCCAGGGTCGCGGCGTTGCGGCGAGGACCGTCGACGAGGTCGCTCACGATCTCCTCATCGCGTTCGAGCGGAGCGGCGGTGTCGACGACGGTGTCGTCGACCCAGGACCGACACGCGTCGAGGGCGGCCGCAACGCGGCTGTGCGAGAGCTCGGGCCAGCGACCGGGGCGGTTGAGCCCCGTCAGGACGTCGACATCTCCCAGCGACGACGCGATCCGACTGAGTTCCGCGGTCGTCAGCGAGCCGCGCTCGGCTTGTCGGCACGCGGCCGCGAACCCCGGCCCCTCGTCGGCCAGCCCGGTGGCCAGCGCCAGAGACGGCGCGTGAGAATCCGCGTCGACGAGCGCGACACGATGTGCCGGGGCCGACAGTGCGCACGCCACCTCGACGGCCAGGGTCGTCCGACCCGGTGCGCCCGGCGCTCCCCAGACGGTGATGACCCGACCGCGCGTCGGTTCGGCGGGCGGGCGGGGAACCGGAGCAGCGAGGAGCTCGGCCGCGGGAGTTCCGGCATCGTGGGCGGTGAGCCCCAGCGAGGCCGCGAGGCGACCGTCGGCCGGGCGGGAGGAGACCGGCACGATCCGGACGGACATGCGATCGCATGCCGCGACGAGGGGGGCCGTCAGCGCGGCAGCGCGCCCGTCGACGATGAGCACATCGGCACGCGAGAGCTCCGCGAGCAATTCCGCAGCCTCGGGAGTCGAGAGGGCGTCCATGGCTGCTGCGGCCGGAGCGGATGCCGCCACCACCGCTCGGACCTCGACGCCTTCATCGCGTACGCGCCGCGCGACGTCCTCACCCGCCCGGCCGTCGACCGCGACGACGACTCTCATCGCGAATCCCCCGCGACGGGCACGACCGACAGGCTCGAGTCATCGGACAGGGCGGCCAGCATGGCCGGCACGTCCGCCCTCGGAATGACGATCTCCAGCGAGACGTCCTCTCCCGAGACGACCCCGTCGTCACGGGAGACGGTGACCACCGTCGCCGAGGGCACGAGGATGCGCGGCTTCCCGAGCTCCTCGCCGTCCCCCGTCGGCGCCGCCCACACCTCGACGACGGAGCCGGCGGCCACCGCGGCGGACACGTCGCCCGCCGTGCGGATCACGACGCTCGTCGTGGTCCCGGCATCCGCATCGCCCATCGCTTCTCGCGGCACGAGCTCACCCTCGAAGATCGTGCGTGTGGCGACCGCGCCGGGCACGAGCGAGGCGGGCGACACGTACGTCTCGCCTGCCTGCCCGAGCGCGACGTCCACGACGCGGAGATCCTCTGCCGTCACGGTCTGACCCGGGACGATGGTCCTCGCCGCGGCGAACACGGGCGCCGTCTGCCGGGCCGATGCGACGACGAGCCAGACCCCCGCGACGGAGGCGATGATGAGCGCGATGCCGAGAAGGAATCGGGCATCCGCCCAGAACGCGCGTGGGGCCGGTCTCACGGTGTCGGGAGTGGTCATGACGCCCATGGTGACGGAGGGGTATCAGACGAGGCGGCGATTATCCACAAGCCGCCGACGCTCGGGAGACGCCCGGCCGCCGGGCCCATAATGGCCTCATGCCCGATCGACTTCCCGTGCGTATGCTCACGCCTGCCCAGGTTGCGGAGATGCTGCAGCTCGAGGTGGATGAGGTCGTCGCGCTCGTCCTGGACGGCAGGCTCCGCGGGGCTCGGGTCGGCTCTCCCGCCTCCTGGCGCGTGGAGGAAGCCAGTGTGGAGGACTACCTCGACGACCAGGCCGAGGACGCCCGTCTGCACGCACTCTGGCGCGAATCCAACGCCGCGAGCTTCCCCGAGCTGTGGGGTCGCGGCCGCCGCGGCGGCGAATAGAGCGCGGGACCGGCTCTTTCGATCACGCGAGGGCGACGGGGGCGTCCAAGCGGATTCCCGCCAGAGCCCCGAAGGGCACGAGCCGGTGACCGGCCACGAGGTCGACGCGCCGCGGTGCCCCGCGATCGTGCAGGGCGAGGTCGAGATGATCGGATGCGGCACGGTCGACCGTTCCGCTGTACTCGCGGCCATCCGTGGTCACAAGGGTCACCGGCACCCGCCGTCGCGCGAGGTCCCGCAGGACGAACCCGAGGGTCATGCGCTCGCGGATCCGACTGAGCGAGCCGCCCCGAGCGCTTCGCAGGACGTCGGCGTGCGTCGCTCCCAGCGCGATCACCGCAGCGAGCGGAACGATGAGCACTCCGCGGGATGGACCGTCGTCGAGCGCGAACCAGTCCGGTCCCGCCCCGACCGGTCGGCCCGTCGCCGACGCACCCCCGCGCATGTCGACGAGCACATCGCCCTCGACTGAGGCGGACAGCGCGCTCAGCCGTTCGAACAGCGACAGCCGCGCCACCCGGAGGCGCTCGGCCTCGCTGTCGAGCGCGGCTCGCTCGGCCTCCCATTCGGAGTCGAGTTGGTCCTCGAGGTCCTCGAAGAATCGGTCCCAGCGCACCCACGCGACAGTAGAGGACGGAGACGTCGGGCCGCCGCCTTTGTCCACAGGTTGGAGTATTCTCATCCAGCGTCGCTCCCGCGTGTGTTGTACTCGTGCCGTTCACACGCCCCGCAGACACCTGTCGCCCGAGAGGAATCGACATGGCCCTCGCCGCCACCGAAGACATCCGCATCCCGCGGTCCGGAAGCTCCCTCGAGGTCGCGGAGTATTTCGCACCGCAACGCACATCGTCGAGCGAGCTCCCCGACCCGCTACCGCTGGTGAAGAACCTGACGATCGGTGTCCTGGAGGTGCTCGCCGGCGTCCGCGACGTGGACCAGCTCGCACGATGGCTCGGCGAGGATGCGTACCGCGCTCTCGTCACCCGCGCGAACCTGTCCGCGCGGGCGCGAAGTGCCCGCGGTGTCGCCGCTGTTCGACCCGCGCATCAGATCCTGACCGAGCGCACGTGCGAACCGTCGGACGGTGCGCTTGAGGCGGTCGTGGTCGTCAGCGGTCCCGTGCGGACGCGCGCCATCGCGATGCGCCTCGAGGGGTGGGACGGCCGCTGGCGCGCGACGTCCCTCGCGCTCCTGTGAGGCGCGCTACTGGCGGTACGACGAGAGGAAGTTCCCGAGGCGCTCGATCGCCTCGGTGAGCACGCGGGCCTCCGGCAACGTGACGATCCGGAAGTGATCGGGTATCGGCCAGTTGAACCCGGTCCCCTGGACCAGGAGCACGTGCTCTGCGACGAGGAAGTCGTAGACGAACTTGGCGTCGTCGTGGATCTCGTGCACCTCGGGGTCGAGGCGGGGGAAGGCGTAGAGGGCGCCCTGCGGCTTGACGCAGGTGACGCCGGGGATGGCGGTCAGACCCTCCCAGGCCGCGTCGCGCTGCTCGTGCAGGCGGCCTGTCGGGGCGATGAGCGCGTCGATCGACTGGACTCCCGAGAGGGCGGCCTGCACGGCGAACTGGGCCGGGACATTGGGGCACAACCGAGTGGACGCGAGGAGTTGGATGCCCTCGAGGAAACCGGCTGCGTGCTTCTTCGGCCCGGTGATGACCATCCATCCGGACCGGTACCCGGCGACGCGGTAGGTCTTCGACAGTCCGTTGTAGGTCAGGCACAGCAGATCGGGCGCGAGGGTGGCGAGCGGGATGTGCGTCGCGCCGTCGAAGAGGATCCGATCGTAGATCTCGTCGGACAGCAGCAGGAGATCGTTCTCGCGGGCGATCTCGACGATCCCCCGGAGCACCTCGCGGGTGTAGACGGCGCCGGTGGGGTTGTTCGGGTTGATGACGACGATCGCCTTCGTGCGAGGGGTCACCTTCGCGCGGATGTCGTCGAGGTCGGGCTGCCAGCCGTTCTCACCGTCGGCGACGTAGTGCACCGGAGTTCCGCCGGCGAGGCTCGTCATCGCCGTCCACAGCGGGTAGTCGGGTGCCGGGATGAGGACCTCGTCGCCCTCGTCGAGCAGGGCCTGCATCGTCATGGTGATGAGCTCGGACACCCCGTTGCCGAGGTACACGTCGTCGGGGTCGAACTTGGGGAAACCCGGCTCCTCCTCGTACCGCGAGACGACGGCACGACGCGCGGACATGATGCCGCGCGAATCCGAGTAGCCGTGCGCCTGCGGCACGGCCTCGATCATGTCGCGCACGATCTGGAACGGCGCCTCGAACCCGAAGATCGCCGGATTCCCGGTGTTCAGCTTGAGGATCGTGTGACCCTCGTCCTGCAGCCGGTCGGCCTCGACCAGGGCGGCACCGCGGATCTCGTACAGGACGTCCTTGAGCTTGGATGACTGATCGAGGGTACGCGGGGTCATCGGTTCAGGATAGCGAAGGCCGACGGGGCCAATGACGGGTCCGTGGACCGCCCGGCGCCCGTCGGCCCGCCCTCACTTCTTCTTGCCGGCAGCCCGGCGCTGCGCACGGTTGCCCGTGTCGGCGGGCTCGGATTCGGCATCCACCTGTTGACCGAACGCACCGCGGGGCGCCTCGGCGGGCGCCTCCTGCTCCGCCTCGCGCTGTCGCGCCTTATTCGTCGCCGCCTGCTGCACCTGACCGCGCTCGTTGCGCACCTCGACCTCGCCGGCGTCGTTCGGCGCGGTGTACTGCAGCTTCTGAGCATCGATGTCGGGAGAGTCCAGACCCTTGGCCTCGATGTCGCCGCCCTCGGTCTGCCTCACCTCGACCTCGAGGTTGAAGAGGAAGCCGACCGACTCCTCTTTGATCTGGGCCATCATCGACTGGAACATCTGATAGCCCTCGCGCTGGTACTCGATGAGCGGGTCGCGCTGAGCCATGGCGCGAAGGCCGATGCCGTCCTTGAGGTAGTCCATCTCGTAGAGGTGGTCGCGCCAGCGGCGGTCGAGCACCTGCAGCACGACGCGGCGCTCGAGCTCGCGCATGGCCGGCTCGCCGAGCGTCTCCTCACGCGAGCGGTAGGCGATCTTGGCGTCCGAGAGCAACTCGCGCTTGAGCAGCTCCGGGGTCACCTTGCCCTTGGCGCCGCTCTCGGCGACGACCTCGTCGATCGTGACGCCCACGGGGTAGAGCGTCTTCAGCTCCGTCCACATGGCGTCGAAGTCCCAGCTCTCGTTGTGTCCGGAGCCGGTGTGCTCGTCGATGATCGCCGCGATGGCGTCCTCGATGAAGTGCTCGACGCGCGACGAGAGGTCGTCGCCTTCGAGCATCTGGCGGCGGTCGGCGTAGATCGCCTCGCGCTGGCGGTTGAGGACGTCGTCGTACTTGAGGACGTTCTTGCGGATCTCGGCGTTGCGGGCTTCGACCTGCGACTGAGCGCTCTTGATGGCCCGCGAGACCATCGTCGACTCGATCGCCACGTCGTCGGGGAAGTTCGTGCGGGCGAGGATGGCCTCGGCGGCGCCCGACTGGAACAACCGCATGAGGTCGTCGGTCAGCGACAGGTAGAAGCGACTCTCACCGGGATCCCCCTGACGACCCGAGCGACCGCGCAGCTGGTTGTCGATGCGTCGCGACTCGTGCCGTTCGGTGCCCAGGACGTAGAGACCGCCCGCCTCGACGACGCGATCCGCCTCCTCCTGGACCTTCTCCTTGACGCCGGCGTAGACCTCTTCCCACGCGGCTTCGTACTCGTCCGGGGTCTCGACCGGGTCCAGCCCCTTGGCCTTCATCTCCGAGACGGCGAGGAACTCGGCGTTTCCACCGAGCATGATGTCGGTTCCGCGGCCGGCCATGTTGGTGGCGACGGTGACCGCACCGTAGCGTCCGGCGCGGGCGACGATCTCGGCCTCGCGCGCGTGGTTCTTCGCGTTGAGGACCTCGTGCTTGATGCCCTTCTTCGCGAGCAACCGCGACAGGTACTCGCTCTTCTCGACACTGACCGTGCCGACGAGCACCGGCTGACCGGAGGCGTGCCGCTCCGCGATGTCCTCGACGACCTGCGTGAACTTGGCCTGCTCGTTCTTGTAGACGAGGTCGGACTGGTCCTTGCGGATCATCGGCTTGTTCGTGGGGATCGGGACGACGCCGAGCTTGTACGTCGACATGAACTCCGCCGCCTCGGTCTCGGCGGTACCGGTCATGCCGGCCAGCTTCTCGTAGAGGCGGAAGTAGTTCTGCAGCGTGACGGTCGCGAGGGTCTGGTTCTCGGCCTTGACCGCGACGCCCTCCTTGGCCTCGATGGCCTGGTGGATGCCCTCGTTGTAGCGGCGGCCGACCAGGATGCGGCCGGTGTGCTCGTCGACGATCATGACCTCGCCGTTCATCACGACGTAGTCGGTGTCGCGCTTGAACAGGGCGAGCGCCTTGATGGAGTTGTTCAGGAACGAGATGAGCGGAGTGTTGGCCGACTCGTAGAGGTTGTCGATGCCGAGGTAGTCCTCGACCTTCTCGATGCCGGGCTCGAGCACGCCGATCGTGCGCTTCTTCTCGTCGACCTCGAAGTCGACCCCGGGCTCGAGGGTGCGGGCGATCTTCGCGAACTCGGTGAACCAGCGGTTCGCCTCGCCCGAGGACGGGCCGGAGATGATGAGCGGGGTGCGGGCCTCGTCGATGAGGATCGAGTCGACCTCGTCGACGATGCAGTAGAAGTGGCCGCGCTGGACGAGGTCCTCGCTGCGCCACGCCATGTTGTCGCGCAGGTAGTCGAAGCCGAACTCGTTGTTCGTGCCGTAGGTGATGTCGGCCTCGTACTGCTGGCGGCGGACCTCGGGGTTCTGACCCGAGACCACGGTGCCCGTCGTCATGCCGAGGGCGCGGAAGACGCGACCCATGAGCTCGGACTGGTACGACGCGAGGAAGTCGTTGACCGTGATGACGTGGACGCCCTGGCCGGCGATCGCATTCAGGTACGCCGGGAGCGCCGCGGTCAGGGTCTTGCCCTCACCGGTCTTCATCTCGGCGATGTTGCCGAGGTGGAGGGCGGCGCCGCCCATGACCTGGACGTCGTAGGGACGCTGACCGAGGGTGCGGCTCGCGGCCTCGCGCACAGCGGCGAAGGCCTCGGGCATGAGCTTGTCGAGCGTCTCGCCCGCCTCGTAGCGCGCGCGCAGCTCGGCCGTCTCGCCGCGCAGCTCCTCGTCGGTGAGGTGCGCGTAGTCCTCTTCGAGCGCCGATACGGCCTTCACGACCTGCTGCAGCCTGCGCAGGACGCGGCCTTCACCGGCACGAAGCAGTTTCTCGAGGGGGTTCGCCACGGAGGTTCTCCATCTGTCGATTCGGCATTCCGACGAGCGATGTCGGGATGCCGGTGCGCAGGACGCGCAGACATACATCGCCATGTTATCCGCCCGTGACCTACGAGGTTGCTGGAGACGTCGCCATCCCCGGGCCGGTGACGGACCGCCGGCATCCGTCGGCCCGTAAGATCGGGCGCATGGCGGGTTTCTGGGGCAGGCGCAAGCGCGAAGACGCGGAGATCGAGGCACAGGATGCCGAACTCGGCCGGAAGGCGGGGGCCGCACTGGTCGCCGCCGACGAGCGCATCCGCGTGACGGACGACGAACTCGCGTATGCGGAGATCGAGCTCGGGCACGACGCGACGAAGGACCTCCGCGAGGCGCTGGCTGCCGTTCGACAGCATCTCGGCGAGGCATTCCATCTGCATCAACTGAACCACGACGAGATCCCCGACACCCCCGAGGAGCTGCGCACGCGCAACGCTCGGATCGTGCAGCTGTGCGAGTGGGCCGAGGACCTGTTGGATGACCGCACCGAAACGCTGGCCGAGTCGATCGCCCGCGCGCGTCGCGCACCGGAGATCATCGCCGGCATCCGCAGTGACGTGGCCCGGCTGCGTGACCGGCTTCCCGCGCTGAACGCGAGTCTCGAGCGCTTGTCTACCCGATACTCCGACGCCGCGATGCGAACGGTTCTGGGCAATGCCGCAGAGGCCGCCCAGCTGCTCGATTTCGCGGAGCACAGCTCCGAGGTGTCCGAGCGTCGGCGCGACGCCGGACAGCGCGAGCAGGCGAACCTCGCCCTCGAGACCGCGATCGAGGCCTCGCGCCGCGCGGGAACGCTCGTCGAGGCCGTCGACACGTTCGAGATCGAGGCGCTCCGCGCCGAATCCACACTCGCCGCGATCGTCGACGACTCCCGGGATGATCTGATCGTCGCGCAGCCCCTGCTGTCGACTCCTGCAGTCGCCGCAGCCGCAGCCGACCTCGACGCCGCACTCCGGTCACTGACTCCCGCCGGCAGCAAACCGGACCCGTTCGCCGAGCTCACCCGACTGCGCGCGGCCAACGCGGCGCTCGACGCCGCCGTCGACAAGGCTCGTGAACGCGCAGCCCGCCCGGTCCCCTCCGAAGCTCACGTGCATCACGCCATCGACGACGCCGATCGCCAGATCGGCGTCGCCCGGAGCGTCATCTCCGGTCACCGAGGTTGGATCGGCGCGGATGCCCGCACCCGACTGGCCGAAGCCGAACGCGTCCGAAACGACCTGCTGCGCTTCGCCGGGGCGATCGGCGAAGACGACCGCGACGAGGCGATGGGCCTCGCTCGCCGGGCTGCGCACCTCGCCGGCGAGGCTCTGCAGCTCGCGCAGCGCGACATCGACTCCTCGCGCCCCGACGACTGGGGCAACGGTGGCTACGGCGGACGCGGCATGGGCGGGGGCATGGGGGGCGGAAGCCTTGCGGGCGGCCTGCTCGGCGGCCTCGTCATCGGCGGTCTCCTCGACGGCATGTTCGACTGATGACGGCGCTCGATGACGCCCTCGCCGTCTCGCAGCGCTGGGATGTTCTGCACGCCTCGGCCGCGGTGGTCGCCGCCGACGGCCGAACCGCGGCATCCGCCGGCGATCAGAACCGGATCTACCGTCTGGCCTCCGTGACGAAACTCCTCAGTGCGTACGCGGCGCTCGTCGCCGTCGAGGAGGGCGCCCTGTCGCTGGATCAGCCGGCCGGCCCTCCCGGCGCGACCGTGGAGCACCTCCTGGCCCACACCGCCGGGTACGACTTCTCGTCGTCGACCCTCCGAGCGGCCCCGGGCGAGCGCCGGCTGTACTCCAACACGGGCTTCGAGGTCCTCGCGGATCTGCTGGAGTCCGAGACGGGGATCGCCTTCGACGCCTACGCCCACGAGGCGGTCTTCGCGCCGCTCGGGATGGCCCACACCTCGATCGGCGACTCCGCGGCGGCAGGAGGATCGTCCTCCACCGCCGACCTGGCGCGCTTCGCCGCGGAGTTGCAGCGTCCTCGTCTGCTCGACCCCGCGACGCTCGAGCGCGCGACCGACGTGTCCTTCCCGGGGCGCCGCGGCGTCCTTCCGGGCTTCGGCCAGCAGCCCGAGAACGACTGGGGGCTCGGGCTGGAGATCCGCGGGACCAAGAGCCCGCACTGGACGGGCACCCACAACTCCCCCGAGACCTTCGGACACTTCGGGCAGTCCGGCACATTCCTCTGGGTGGACCCTCGAGCGGGGGCCGCGCTCATCGCACTGACGGACCGCCCCTTCGGTCCGTGGGCCGCCGAGGCGTGGCCTCCTTTCAGCGACGGCGTCCTGGCCGCGCTCGCGGGCGACTGAGATTCCGCGTGCCAGACGAAGAGAGGGTGGATGCCGCGCGGCATCCACCCTCTCCTGTTCGGACGTGACGGGTCAGGAGGCGAGCTCCGCCGGCGCGGCCGTGGTGGTCAGGGAGATCACGCCGTAGTCCCAGCCCTTGCGGCGGTAGACGACGCTCGGCTGGTCGGTGCGGGCGTCGATGAAGAGGAAGAAGTCGTGGCCGACGAGTTCCATGCGGTCCACGGCGTCTTCGACGGTCATCCACTCGGGATCGAATCGCTTGGTGCGGATGACGACCGGCGTGTAGTCCTCCTCGTCCTCGGCCCCGGTCATGATCGGGACTTCGCCCGTCGCAACGGCGCGGATGACGTCGACGGAGGCGGGCTGGACGTCGATGCCCTGCAGCGTGCCCGTGCCCTTCTCGAGCTTCGCGCCGCGGGGGTGGTTCCGGAGGTCGACGCGCTTCTCCTTCGCGCGGCGGATCTGCTCGCCGAGCTTGGTCATCGCGAGATCGAGAGCGGCGAACTTGTCGCCGTCCACCGCCTCCGCGCGGACCACAGGGCCCTTGCCGGTCAGGGTGACCTCGACGGTCTCGTCCTCGCGGCCCCCGTTGTGATAGGCGCGATGCGTGACCTTGATGTCGAGCCGTTGGGCTCGGGGGGAAAGGTGCTCGATTCGGGCGGACTTCTCCTCGACAACGGAGCGGAATCGGTCGCTGACGCTCACTCCCACGCCGACGATACTGATCTCCATCGTGACCTCCTTGTTCCGGTCCACCCGGTCAAGGGCGGACCTCGGTTCGCCTTGTGTCCCCCCACCGTAGTGCCGTCACCTCGCCGTGTCACGGACTGTTCACGATGAATCCGCTTTCACCCCCGGGACGCGCTCCGACGCGGCGTCGAGGCGATCGTGACGGCCCCCGCCACGTGCACGCCCGCCTCGAACAGAGCCCGGGCCGCCTCCGAGAGGGTCGCTCCCGTCGTCACCACATCATCGACGAGCACGACGCTGCGCCCGGCGAGACGTGCCGCTGCGCGGCGGTCCACCGTCATCACGCCCGCAAGATTCGCGGCGCGTTCGTCGCGGCCGAGGGCGCGTTGATCAGCGGTCGAACGGGTGACGCGCAACAGACCGCAGGGGTGCCAGCCCGCCCGTCGGCAGGCCAGGGCGACCGGCGAATATCCTCGTCGCCGCATCGACGACCGGGTGGTGGGAACGGGCACCGGGACGGCCTCCGTCCCGGGAGGCCACGCACCGCGCAGGGCGCCGCCGAGCTGCGCCGCGAGCGATGTGCGCCCGTCCTCTTTGAAGGCACGGATGACCCGGGCAGGCACACCGTCGAAGACGAGGGCGCTGCGCACGTCGAGGCCGCCCTCGAGGCGGCGGGAACGAGGCTCGGGGCGGAGCGCGGCGCTGCACGGATCGCAGAGATCGAGATCCGGAAGGTCGCACCCCGCGCAGCAGACGGGGAACACGACGGCGAGGGCCTCCGTGACCGCACGTCGCAGAGGTGACGGAGTGCGGGTTTCCATGGGTTGCGGCATCCTCCCACGGTGCTCGCCGACGGACCTCCGCGGCGATCGCCGCACCACTCTGCGGGCGCGCGCCCCCGAAGGCGTCCTGTGGAGGAGGATCAGCCGGGCAGGCCCTGCTGCTCCGCGAGGACGCTCACATCCGACGCGAGGATCTGCCACGATCCGCGCTGCGCGTACAGGCTCCCGTCCTCGGTGAGCAGGAAGACGCTCCCGCTCTGGTTGCCACCCGAGATCGCGACGACGCCGTCGGGGCCTCTGACCTCCGTCCCTTGCCCGCCGACCGTCTGCTCGCGGATGACCCGCTGCTGACCGTCGACGTACACGATCGCGATGGTCGCCCCGTCGATCCACGACAGGTCGATGCCCCGGCCGCTGAGGTTCGCCACCGGAAGCGGCTGCCCGAGGGAGGTGGGCACGGAACCGCTTTCGTCGCGGACGATACCCGCCACCCAGACGGACCACTGCCCGCCCGCCCGGACGAGCGCCGCGAGGCGAGCCCCGTCGCGGGAGACCCGCATCGCCGCGACCTCCGTCGCGCCGACCCAGCCCGCCGGGACCTTCCGCGCAGTGCCGTCCGGGCCGTAGGCGACGACCTCGCCGGGTTGATCCTCGGGCACCGTCCAGATGTATCCGAACGTGTCGATGGTGGGCGCCGTCATTCCCGCACGGGTGTCGAGCTGCGTCTGCGTGCCGTCGGCGGACACGCGCAGGATGGCGCCGCTCCCGGTGCGCACCGCGGCCGTCGTGCGCGCGGCATCCGTCTCGACGGCGTCGGGATCCGCATCGTCCAATGCCTCGCCGAGACCCGCGACCTTCTCGATGTCGTTCCCCGAGAGGAAGCCGAACGCCCCGTCGCGCAGGACGAGTGGACGCGCGTCCACCGCCGTGGACCTCGTGGTGCGTGCCGTCACGTCGAGGGGCTCATCGCCGACCAGCATCTGCACGTCGAGGATGCCCGCTCCCGCCAGGCTCGCCTCGAGCTGGGTCTTCATGCGTGCCAGGGTTTCGCGGTTCAGATCGCGGATCGACGGGTCGAACGAGATCTGTGCGGTCCCGGACTCCACCGGGACGGACGGCTGGGTCAGCGTCACCTCGCCGGTGAACGCCGATCGCACCGATTCCGCCAGCCAGGGGCTCGGCGACCCGGAGACGAGGGCAGCCGTGATCCGCGTGGCGGGATTGGTGGAGGGGAACCAACGGACGTCCGGGATGAGCGTTCGCCACCCGCGGTCGAAGTACGAGAGGTCGTAGCTCTGGAACACGGAGCCGAACCGGTTGGCGTCGAGGATGATCCCGTCCGGGGCCTGGGCGATGCGCCACTGACCCCGCTCCTTCGCGAGGGAGAAGGTGAACGGGATGCGGCCGCGGTCGGCCGGCCGGTAGGAGCCGGTCGCATCGACGGTCGCGACCGGCTCGACGCTGAACACGAGTTCGTTCTCGACGGACGACGAGATCGAACTCTCACCGGGCGCGTATACCGTGACACCCGCCTGCGGCTGCCACTTCTGACGGAACGTCGTCGTCAGGAACTCCTGTGCGACCTTCCAGTTGCCGCGTGGCCCGGAACCGGCGGCGATGAATCCCTCGACGATCTGCTGCGGGGTGGCGTCCTTCACCGGGCTGTTGGGCACGTAGGAGAAGTCCGGCGGGCCCTCGACCTCGTCGATCGCCTTGCCGACGTGGACGGGGCCTCCCGTGGGCAGGCCCGCGCACGCCGTCAGAACGAGGGCGAGAAACAGTGCGATCGCCGTGCTGACGGTGCGACGAGTGGTCATGATCTCTCCTCCCGCGGTGGCAGGGTGATGGGTTGGGTGAGCCCGAGCTCTCCGAGCGCGGCGTCGTCGCGCGGGTCGAGTTCGATGGGCGATCCGCCGGTGAGGTGCTCCCCCACCCGGCGGGGAAGAGTCAGCACGAAATGGCTCCCGCCCCCCAGTTCGGACCACACCTCGAGCGTGCCGCCGTGCAGGCGCGCGTCCCCCAGCGCGATCGAGAGCCCGAGGCCCGTGCCGCCGATCGTCCGGCGCCGAGACGGGTCGGCGCGCCAGAACCGGTCGAAGACCCGCTCGGTGTCCGCGTCGCTCATGCCCAGTCCGAAATCGCGCACCCCCAGGGCGACGGCGCGCTGATCGCTGTCGACGGTTACGACGATCGGACGGCCCTCGCCGTGCTCGATCGCGTTGCCGAGCAGGTTCCGGACGATGCGGCGAATGCGGCGCGGATCCATCTCCACCGGCGAATAGCCGCCGGGCGCCACCAGTCGGACGTCGCTGCCGTGCTGCTCCGCGAGCTGGGCCATCGACTCGATCGTGTCCTCGGCGAGGTGCGCGAGGCTCGTCGCCTCGAGCTCGAGCTGAACCGACCCCGCGTCGTACCTGCTGATCTCGAGCAGGTCGCCGAGGAGCACCTCGAATCGCTGCACCTGCGCATGCAGCAGCTCGGCGGCGCGAGCGGTCGAGGGGTCGAACTCGTCGCGCTGGTCGTTGATCATGTCGGCCGCGAGGCGGATGGTCGTGAGCGGGGTGCGGAGCTCGTGCGAGACGTCGGAGACGAAACGCTGCTGCACGAGTGACAACTCGGCGAGCTCCTTGATCTGCCCCTCGATGCTGTCGGCCATCGCGTTGAAAGAGCGGCCGAGGGTCGCGAACTCGTCCTCGCCGCGGACCGGGAGGCGCACGGCGAGGTCGCCCGCGGCGAGTTTGGCGCTCGTCTCGGCGGCCTGCGCGATGGGCACGGTCACCGACCTCAGCACGAAGAGCGAGATCCCTCCGATGAGCACGAGAAGAGCGGCGCCGACCACCCACAGGGTCACCTGCACGAACTGGAGCGTCTGCGCTTCGGAGCCCAGATCGTAGGCGAAGTAGACCTCGTAGGCACCCGCTTCGGGCACGATCAGCTGCTGTCCGACGATGATCCCGGGCGTCTCGCCGCCATCGGCCTCGGGGAGCCCGATGGACTGCCACCACTGCCGGTCGGCGGACAGCCGCACGCTTTCGCGGAGCTCCGGCGAGATCATCGACTCCTCGAGCCCGCCCGCCTCGAAGTTCTGCGGGGCGATCGCCGACGGCTCGTCGTCGATGCGGAACACCGCGAGCATCGTGGTCCCCGCCTGCCGGGAGAGGATCTCCCGCCTCACCTCGTCCATCAGGACCTGGAGCGCGACCTGGTCGCTGTCGACGACGGCAGCATCGAACGTGCTCTGGGCAGCCTGCGTGGCGCGTTGCGCGGCATCCTGCACCTGTTCCGCACGGGACTCGTACAGATCGGTCAGGATCGCGAGGGACATCCAGACGAGCGCCACGAGGATGGTGAGGGCGGTGAGGGTCAGCGTCGCCGACAGCGTCCGGAACCGCAGCGAACGTCGCCACAGGAACCGGATGCGTCGTTGCCACGACCGCCAGTCGCGCCAGCCCGGGACGACCGTGTGCGTGCCGGTCCGAGCCGTCACCGACACGGCGGCATCCTCCGGCCGATCACACGGCGGCGCCGGCGCGGTAACCCACGCCGCGCACGGTCGTCACGATCTGCGGATTGTCGGGGTCTCGCTCCACTTTGGCGCGGAGCCGCTGCACGTGCACGTTCACGAGCCGGGTGTCGGCCTTGTAGTGGTAGCCCCACACCTGCTCGAGGAGCATCTCGCGCGTGAACACCTGCTGGGGCTTGGAGGCCAGCGCGACGAGGAGCTCGAACTCCAGCGGAGTGAGCGCGATGACCCCGTCGGCCCGACGGACCTCGTGCGCGGCGACGTCCACGGTCAGGTCGCCGATGCGCAGGTTCTCGGTCTGCGCCTCGGCGGTGGGCCGCAGCCGGGTGCGGATGCGGGCGACGAGCTCCTTCGGGTTGAAGGGCTTGACGATGTAATCGTCGGCGCCTGACTCCAGACCCCGGACGACGTCGGCGGTGTCGGTGCGGGCGGTCAGCATGATGATCGGGATGCCGGATTCGGCACGCACCCGCGTGCACACCTCGATGCCGTCCATCCCGGGGAGCATCAGGTCGAGCAGGATCAGGTCGGGACGCTCCTCGCGCCACGCGTCGACGGCAGCCGCACCGTCGGCGCAGAAGGCCACGTCGAAGCCTTCGGTGCGCAGCACGATGCCGATCATCTCTGCCAGAGCGGTGTCGTCGTCGACAACCAGGATGCGCGATGTCATAGAGCCGATGTCGTCCTTCGGGGTCAGCGGATGCCGGTGCTCCGCCCACGGGTGAGTCCACAGTAACCGACGGGCGGCCGCTCCCGCCCGGACGACGCACGGCCCCTCCGGTGACGGAGGGGCCGTGCGTCGTGGTCGAGGCGCCGGTCAGGCGTGCAGGTCGAACCGGTCGAGCTCGGTGACCTTCGTCCAGGCCGCGACGAAGTCGCGGACGAACTTCTCGCCGGCGTCATCGGACGCGTAGACCTCGGCGATCGCGCGCAGCTCGGAATTGGAGCTGAACACGAGGTCCGCACGGGTGCCGACGCCGATCTGCGAACCGTCGGACGCGACGCCGCGGAAGGCGTGCGAGCCCGGGTCGAGCGGGGTCCACGTCGAACCGAGATCGAGCAGGTTCACGAACACGTCGTTCGTGAGCACCCCCGGCCGGTCCGTGAAGACGCCGTGGGACGAACCGTCCCAGTTCGCGCCCAGCGCGCGCAGGCCACCCACGAGCACCGTCATCTCGGGTGCGCTGAGGGTCAGCAGGTTCGCCTTGTCGATGAGGTGGTGCTCCGCGGGCAGGAACGCGTTCGGTCCGTAGTAGTTGCGGAAGCCGTCGGCGACCGGCTCGAGGTAGCCGAAGGAGTGGACGTCGGTCTGCTCCTGGGTCGCGTCGGTACGGCCGGCGCGGAACGGCACGGAGATCTCCACACCGGCATCCTTCGCCGCCTTCTGCACACCAGCGTTGCCCGCGAGCACGATGAGGTCGGCGAGCGAGACCTTCTTGCCGCCCTGCTGCTCGGCGTCGAACGCCGCCTTCACGTCCTCGAGTGCCGCGAGGACCGTCTGCAGCTGCTCCGGGTTGTTGACCTCCCAGTCCTTCTGCGGCTCGAGGCGGATCCGGGCACCGTTGACGCCGCCGCGCTTGTCGCTGCCCCGGAAAGTGGATGCCGCGGCCCAGGTCGTCGAGACGAGCTGGGAGACCGTGAGACCGGTCGCGAGGATGCGCTCGGTGAGGACGGCGGCATCCGCCTCGTCGATCAGCTCGTGGTCGACCGCGGGCACCGGGTCCTGCCAGATGAGCTCCTCCTGCGGCACCTCGGGGCCGAGGTAGCGGGCGACGGGCCCCATGTCGCGGTGGGTGAGCTTGAACCAGGCGCGGGCGAATGCGTCGCCGAAGGCGACCGGGTCGTCCTTGAAGCGGCGCGAGACCTCGTCATAGGCCGGGTCCATCCGCAGGGCGAGGTCGCTCGTCAGCATGCGGGGCTCGCGGCGCCCGTCGGAGTGGGCCAGCGGCACCATATCGGCGCCGGCGCCGTTCTTCGGACGCCACTGGTGCCCGCCGCCGGGGCTGCGCATGAGCTCCCAGTCGTAGGCGTAGAGGATGTGGAAGAACTCGTTGTCCCACCGGGTCGGGTGGTAGGTCCACGTGACCTCGAGTCCCGAGGTGATCGTGTCGTCGCCCTTTCCGGTGCCGTGGTTGTTCTTCCAGCCCAGGCCCTGCTGCTCGAGTCCGGCGGCCTCGGGATTGTCCTCGACGTTCGTGTCGGGCGCGGCACCGTGCGTCTTGCCGAAGGTGTGCCCACCGGCGATGAGCGCGACGGTCTCCTCGTCGTCCATGCCCATGCGGCCGAACGTCTCGCGGATGTCGCGAGCGGACTTCAGCGGATCGGGCTCGCCGTTCGGGCCCTCGGGGTTCACGTAGATGAGACCCATCTGGACCGCCGCGAGGGGCTTCTCGAGGTTGCGGTCACCGCTGTATCGCTCGTCCGCGAGCCACGTGGTCTCGGGACCCCAGTACACGTCGTCGTCCGGTTCCCAGACGTCGGGGCGTCCGCCGCCGAAGCCGAAGGTCTCGAAGCCCATGGTCTCGAGCGCGACGTTGCCGGCGAGGATCATGAGGTCGCCCCACGAGAGCGACTGGCCGTACTTCTTCTTGACGGGCCAGAGCAGGCGGCGCGCCTTGTCGAGGTTGACGTTGTCGGGCCAGCTGTTGAGCGGCGCGAAACGCTGCTGGCCGGTGCCGCCGCCGCCGCGACCGTCGGTCGCGCGGTAGGTGCCGGCGGAGTGCCAGGCCATGCGGATCATGAGGGGGCCGTAGTTGCCGAAGTCGGCGGGCCACCAGTCCTGCGAGGTGGTGAGGACCTCGGCGATGTCGGCCTTCACGGCGGCCAGATCGAGGCCCTCGAAGGCGGCCTTGTAGTCGAATGCCTCGCCGACGGGGTTGCCCACGGCCGGGTTCTTCTTGAGGATGCGCAGGTTCAGCTGGTTCGGCCACCACACCTGGTTGGCGGTGCCGACGGTCGGATGCGGCTGGCCGCCGTGGTTCGCACGGTCGGCGCCGGGCGCGGCGTGGATGACGGGGCACGCGTCAGCGGTGTTCTCCCGCGGCCGGGTCTCGCCGTCGCCGCGCTCATCGACCGGGGTGTCGATGGGGGTGACGGCCTGGTCGACGTCGGTGGTCTCGGCGCCGATGGGCTCGGCCTGGGGGTCACGGTCGCTCATGGTGATCCTTCCGTTCGGGTGGGTGAGAGGAGGAGGAGGTGTCAGGAGGCGGCGTCGGCCGCGCAGTCGCCGCAGAGGCCCCAGTAGGTCACCTCGGCGGAGGCGATCCGGAAGCCGTGATCGTCGGAGGGATGCAGGCAGGGCGCGGCGCCGACGGCGCAGTCGACGTCCTGCACACGACCGCACGATGTGCACACGAGATGATGGTGATTGTCGTCGACGCGGAGCTCGAACAGCATGGGCTGGCCGGCCGGCTCGATGCGGCGGACGATCGCGGCATCCGCGAAGTCGTTCAACGCGTTGTAGACCGACTGACGACTCGCCTTCGGCAGCGCCCCGGTCACTTCCGCGAAGACGGCGTCCGCGCTGGCGTGCGGGTGGGCGGCGAGCGCGGCGAGCACCGCGAGGCGCGATTCGGTCACCCGCAGGCCCGCATCGCGCAGGGCGACGGCGGGGTCCGCGGCGAGATCGGTCATGCCCCCACTCTACGCTCCTCTTTTGATCCGATCAAAAGAGGAGCGCGTCGGGCGTGTCGGCTCCACAGGAGCGGGCACGCGCCCATCCCCCATGCAGGATCAGACGCGGAGCGTCTCGTGACGGACGACGACCCACCCCTTGGGAACCGACATCCGGCCGGTGTGGATGGCGCAGAGATCGTGGGCGTGCGGGTCGTTCCCCGCACCGAGCGGGCCGAGGACGGCCATCTGGTCGCCGTAGTCGTAGGTCAGGGTCGTGACGGCCTCACGGGCGCAGCCCACCTTGGAGCAGAGTCTGTCGAGCATCGGCTCCACGCTATCGGCGCGATCCGGCGCCGGTGGGAAGCCGCGCCGGACTCAGCGCACCCCGCGTGCCGTGAGCGCGTCCCCGAGGTCGTCCGCATGACGGAGCGCGAGCACGAGGAAGGGAACCACGAAGACCCGGATGCCGCGCGCGCCCCGCGCGCGCTGTGCGTCACGGACCTCACGTGCGAGGCGGGCGAGGGTCGGCACGGTGCCGAGGGCCACGACCAGCAGGAGGGCGACACGGGCGCCGTCCACGCCGAGGACCCGCAGCGGTGCCGACGCCCGCTCGACGACGTCGAGGAGAGCGGCGACCGGAGTCGTCAGGGCGAGGAGCGCCGCGAGCGAGACCGCCGCGACGATCCGAACGGTTCCGACAGCCGCGGCCTCGACCCCGAGGAAGATGCACGGGAGGCCGAAGGCCACCACGACGAGCCAGCGGAGCGCCCACACCTGACGACCGAGCTCCGCCATACCCACGCCGGGGATGAGGTAGCAGGCGACGCACGCACCGGCTGCGACCGCCGCGGCCGGCCAGGCTGACGGCAGGAGCGAGACGCCGAAGACGAGCAGCAGGAGGGCCAGTGCCTTCGGTCCCGCCGGCATCCGATGCCAGGGCCCCGTTCCCGGGCGATAGATGGTCAGCATCGCCAGCTCGCGGAATGCGCCGCGACGACGTCCGCCGCCGCGCCCACCTGGGCGACGCGCCCCGCCTGCATCCGGATGGCGATGTCGCACCGCGCGGCGAGGTCGAGATCGTGCGTCACGACGACGAGACGGTGCCCGACATCGCCGAGGAGATGGCCGGAGACGATGTGGGCGTTGCGCCCGTCGAGGAAGGCGGTCGGCTCGTCGGCGATCACGATGTCCGGGCGCCGGACGAAGGCCCCGCACAGGGCGAGGAGTTGCTTCTGACCGCCCGACAGCTCGAACGCCGGCCGGTCGGCGAGGTCAGCGAGACCGAATTCCTCGAGCGCGGTCGCCACGCGCGCGTCCCGTTCCGCTCGGGACAGCCGGTCGGCGCGAAGGGAGAAGGCCACGTCCTCGGCGACGGTCGGCATGACGATCTGCGCGTCGGGATTGCTGAAGACGATGGCGGTGCGGCGACGGAGGGCCGCGGCATCCCTCATCGAGTCGAGACCGAAGACCTCGACACTCCCCCGCGTCGGCCGCACGAGTCCGCCGATGAGCCGGGCGAGCGTCGACTTGCCCGAGCCGTTGTCGCCCACAACGGCGACGGTCCGGGCGTCGAACGCGAGGTCGACGTCGTGGAGGACGTCGGCGTCGGCCAACCGGACCGACACCGCGGCGAGTCTGACGGCGCTCGTCACCGGACCGGAGCCGCCTCGCGTGCGACACCCGCGCGCGGTGCCCAGGTGCGCCGGAACGCGCGCGGGTAGCCGCGGACCAGGCCGCCCACGACGACGGTCGCGATGACGGCCTTGACGACATCGCCCGGCACGAAAGCCAGGTTGGCGAGCGCCGCCTGCTCCAGGCCGATCCGCATGATGAGGCTCTGGATCGGGATGCCGCAGGCGTACACGGCGGCGACGCCGCCGACGAACACGCCGAGGAGGGTTCGCCACCACACCGGTCGCCGTCTGCCGGCGTGCACGATCAGCCCGATGATCACGACGCCGACGAGCCAACCGATGAGGTAGCCCGATGTCGGTCCGACGAAGACGCCCGCTCCCCCTCGCCCTCCGGCGAGCAGGGGCAGCCCCAGGGCGACCAGCGCGAGCAGGGTCGCCACCGACACGGCTCCCAGGAGCGGACCGAGGATCGCCCCGGCGAGCATGACCCCCAGCGTCTGAGCCGTGATGGGCACTCCGCCGAAGACGGAGAACGAGCCGGGCAGTCCGAGCACGGCGATGACGCCGGCGAAGACCGCCGCGCGAGCGAGGTCGGTCGTATCCAGACGCGGAGTCGGGCGTGGGCGGGTCATCTTATCCTCCTGAACAGCGTTCACGTGAACACCGTTCAGGTAGGGTAGCCCCATGACTCCCCCGGACTCAAACCCGTCCCCCCGCGCGCCGCGGCGGACGAAGGAGGACATCGTCGACGCCGCCGTCGACCTGCTCGACCGGGTCGGTCTCCCCGATCTCTCGATGCGCCGTCTCGCCGAGGAGATCGGGGTCCAGCCGAGCGCTCTCTACTGGCACGTGTCCAGCAAACAGGAGCTGTTGGCCGCCGTGAGCGCACGCATTCTGACTCCCGTCGCGCCCCGGCCGTCGGATCCGGAGGGCCTCGGACAGGCCGCCGCGATCCTGGGTCACCGCCTGCACGATGCGCTCCTCGCCCACCGGGACGGCGCCGAGGTCGTCTCGAGTTCGCTCGCGCTCGGGCTCGTGGCATCCCCCCTGCACGTGGCGCTCTCGGCGTGGGAGGACACCGTCACGGCGCGCGTGGTCGCCGACGCGATCACGCACTACGTCGTCGGGATCACCTTCCACGAGCAACAGCGCCGGTCCGCGGACGCCTGGGGCGCCGCCGCACCCGGAGCGAGCATCACCCCGGCGTCGTTCGCACACCCCAGCGAGGACGCGTTCTCCGCCGCCCTCGCTCTCATCGTCGGCGGCATCGCGGTCCGGCAGGACGGCGTCGGGCACCCCGCCGACGCCTAGGATGGCGTCATGCGCAGCGAGGTGGACCGGTGAGGCGACGCGCTCGCACGACCCCTAGGCCCGACCGTCACGGCCGGCACGGCCGCCTGGATCGCAGCTCCGTCGTCCGGCCCCCACTGCCAGCCATCGAAACCCGCGCCGAGAAGTTCGATCTGACCGTCACGACGGCCGTCGAGTTCCTCCGGAGCGCCTGGCCCGAACTCCGGGAGGTCCGTTTCGACATCGGGTGGATGCCGGACGCGTCCGACGAGGACGGCATCCCGCGCTGGGCGGTCCAGAGCGAGCAGAAGCGGATCATCCTCTTCCGCCTGCCCATCGAACGGCTCGCGCGGCTCCATCGCAACGACGACCTGCACCGCCGCATGATGATCGAGAGCTGCGTCTTCCGCGCCGCCGCGGAATACCTGGACCGCGATCCCTGGGACCTGGGTCCCGACCGCTTCCGCTTCTGACGCGACGATGCGGGCCGATTCTCAGCGCGGCCGCACCACGACGGGCGCGGCAGCCGCGTCGGCCGGGACGACGGGGTAGCCCGCGATCGCATCGGGAGCAGTGAAGGTGACGCTCGCGCGCAGGGTTCCGCCGGCGGGGTCCAGCCGGTAGACGCCCCCCGCGCGCAGGTCGACCGACGCCGATCCTCCCGCCGGGATCCGAACCTCGCGGGGCTCACCCGCGCCCGCGTCGCCCGTGAGCACGGCGGCGACCTCCCGCGCCCCCGGGTTCACGATCGCGAGCTGCGGCTGCGGTCCCTGCGCGACGGCGAGGAGGGAGGGGACCCGGATGTCGTCGGCCGTCCCGTACCAGGCGAAGTCGGATCCGGCATCCGCTCCGGTCGACGCGTGGACCGAGGCCACGACGGGGGCGCCGGCGTCGATGTCCACGCGGTACCTCCCCTGCGGCAGCTTGTCCATGTCGATCTCGATCGGCACGCCCGTGGTCAGCGCCAGGTCGGGGAACGACGCGGCGGGCGTCTTCCCGCCGACGGGCGTCACCGACACGGACGCTGTCGTGTCGTCGGAGGGTGCCAGCAGTCGCACCGCCGTGTCGGTGGGCTCCTCGCCCTCACCGACCGCGCTGAACGCAGGGATCGTCTGCTGCGCGCGCGGCAGACCCGTCATTCCCCCCTGATCCACGCCGACCGGCACGAGAGTGCGGGTGAGACTGGACTGAAGCGTCGCCTGCACCGGGGCCTGCGTGGCGGAGACGAGCACGACGGGACTCGTCTCCCCCAGCGCGAGGGACGCGAGCGGGACGATGCGCTGCTGCTGAGGCGGCACCAGGATGCCCGCTCCCGCCTCGGGCGCGGTCCGGCCGCCGGACGCGAAGACGGTGAGATCTACGCGAGCGGCGACGTCCCCCGGGTTCGCGATGACCACCAGGTCGGCGGCGCCCGTCAGACCGCTGCCGGCGGAGAGCCACGTCTCCATGGCAGGCGGCGTGCAGGCCGAGGCGGCGAAGCCGGCCAGGTCATCGGCGTCGACCCGGGAGGAACCCGCAGCGGCGATGTCCGTCCGCATCCGGTCGACGGGAGCGGCCGAGAACGATTCCACGGGCGGACCGTCGGGCACCGCAGACGCGACCTGCCCCTGGGCCGGCGCGGAGGCGCCCGCGGAGGTCGCCGACACAACGCTCTGCGGCGCTGCGACCTGCACTGCGGCGGCGTCCTCGGAGTTCCGACCGGCGGCGAACACCGGCCCGGCGCAGGATAGGACGGACGTCGCGGCCTCGGGCCTGGTCGTGAGCGACAGCGTGGGTCGCTCGATCTCGGGGAAGGGTGTCGTCACGAGGACGAACGTGCCGACGACGACGAGGACGCTCACGACAGCCCCGACGCCCCGACGGATCCGGCGGGCGGTCGTCACGAGCCGCTCCTCTCTACAGCGAGCGCGTCTCGTTGGCCGATGATGCGCGGATGACGTCGTCCCGCTCGAAGACTCGTCCGGGTGGGAACTGCCAGGAGGAGCGCTACCACGATCACGCCGAGCTGCAGGAGCGCCACCCGGACCGACATCGGTCCCGATGCGTCGTCGACGGTGCGCTCGGCGATGGCGCCCTTCACACTCCACAGGGTGCCGCGGGCCGTCTCGCCGACGCTCACGAGATCGGCGCGCTGGTTCAGCAGATTCTGGGCACCGAGTCGGCCCGCCCGGGCGAGGTCGCTCTCGCGGGGGGCTCGCTCGAGAAGGACGTACGCGATGCCGTGTCGAGCGAGGGTGGGGACGACGTCGCCACCCGTCGTCGAGACGAGATCGGCCGTCACATGGGCGAGTTCCCGGTCACCGCCGGTCAGTTCCGGACGCGTCGACTGCAGCGTCGTCTGTCCACCGAGCGTCTCGCTCGCACCCCAGACCACCGACGCGGAGTAGGCGGCATCCGGTTGCACCGTGAGGACGAGCGTGGCGGTCTGTTCGCCGTCGCGTTCCCCTTCGCTGCCCGCGGTCTGCACGTAGGCGGGAAGTGTGCTCGAGGGCCCGTCGGTGAGAGCGGACTGCCCTCGGACGACGGCCGTCAGCGCGGGCACCGCGCCGACGGCGAGGAACGCGATGATGAGCGACGCCGCCACAGGCACGAGGGCGTCCACACGTCGCAGTCCGTCGAGCCCGGCGACCGCGGCCAGGACGAGACCCGCCCACGCGAGCGAGAGTCCGCTGCCGGGCCAGATCGGGACGGCCCCGGACATTCCCGCGGTCAGGGCGACGCCGGACCCGGCGACGGCGGTCGCGACGCCGAGGACGCCCGCGATGAGGGCGACGGATGCCGGGAGCAGACGACCGAGGACGGGGCCGAGGAGCGCGAGGACGACGACCGGTGCGGTGAACGCTGCCACCCACCAGGCCCGGTCGCCTTCGCCGAGGAACTGCGCCCAGCCGACGCCGTCCGTCGAGGGGAACCCGAACGCGAAGAGCACCGTGGGCAGGAGTCCCCCGGTGCCACCGGCGACGGCGAGCGGACGTCCGGGGTCGGCGAAGACGGCGAGCGGGTCGCCCACGGTGAGGTGGTACCAGGTCAGGGGCAGGAAGACGGCGACGGACGGCACGACGAGCCAGGCGATGCGACCGGCGCCCCGTCCGCGGCGTGTCGAGATCGCCAGCACGAGTCCCCCGACCCAGAGCACGATGAGCGCCGGTCCGAGGGAGGGGGCGCACGCCAGCACCACCACCAGGATGATCGATGCCAGTCCCGCACTGCTCCACGAGCGTCTCGCGGCCACCGCGGTGTAGATCAGCCACGGGAAGGCCAGGTGGAGGATGACCGCGGCCGGCCTGCCCTCGACCAGCGCTGCGAGGAACATCGGCGCAACTGCCCAGGCGAACCCCGCGGCGGCGCGCAGGATGGGACGAGCGGTCACGCGCGTCGCCGCGAACCAGCCGCCGAGGGCGGCCAAGGGCAGCGCGAGGACCCACAGGATGACGAGCGCACGGGACGGGGCGGACGGTGCCAGCGACCCCAGGGCGGCCACGACGGCGGCGAACGGGTCGGCGGGACCCACGGTGTCCCACCCGAGTGCGCGCGGGCCGTAGGCGGCATCCGTCCAGAGTGCGAGGATGCCGCTGCGCAGCGGCACGAGTCCGCCGCCGCCGAGCACGGGCCACGCCAGGAGGGCGCCGAACGCCAGGACCGACGTCGCGAGCGCACCGAGGACGAGCCACGCGCCCCCGCCGCTGAAGAAGTGCAGATCCTTTCGAGGGGAGGCAGCGGCATCAGCCTCGTCCTCGAGACGCTCCCGCAGGTCGCGTCGCCCGATGCGCAGGGGCGCGAGGGATGACCACGACGCAGAACGGTGACGGCGGATGGCGCGACGCGCGCGCACGACGGGCGCGAGACCGAACAGCACCACGACGGACGCCACCCACTCCGGCCCGATGCGGCCGGGGTTCTTCGCCAGCAGATGACCGAGAGTGCGCCACAGCGCGAGCGGGAGCAGACTCAGCCAGTGGAAGGGGACGGCGAGCGCCGGCGCGTAGGCCAGCCGGCGATGCAACTGCGCCTTGCGTTCGGCATAGAGACGACGCCCGCGCGCTCCCGCGGAGCGACCCGTCGGAGCGCCGGCGACGCCGTCGCCGGCGACGGCCACGAGCGCGGTCGGGGCGAGCGCGACGCGTCCGCCGTACAGACGGGCACGGATGCCGAGGTCGAGCCCTTCGTCCGCGCCGGCGAGGCCCGGGTCGACGCCGCCGAGGTCGCGCCACACCTGGGAGCGCACGAGCACGCCGCGGATGTCCGATCCGAGGACGTCTTCGCCGGTATCGTGCTGGCCCTGGTCGAGCTCCCCGTCGGCCAGGCCCACCGTGCGGCCGGTGCCCGTCACGGTGACGCCGAGCGAGACGATGCGACTCGCGTCATCCCACGAGACCAGCTTCGGCGCCGCCAGCGCAACGGACGGCGCTGTCTCCAGTGCGCCGGCGAGCCGCGCGAGCGCATCCGGAGCCGGGGCCGTGTCCTGCGCCAGCAACCAGACGGCATCGCCACTGACACGCCGGCTGGCGAGTCGGAGTGCATCGGCGAACCCGGTCGCTCGCCCGGTGACGATGACGGCTTCGGCCCCGGACTCGGACGCGAGCTTCCTGAGCGCGTCGTCGGGACCGCACAGCACGACGGTGAGCGCGTCGACGCGCCGCGTCTGGGCGGCGAGCGCGCGCAGGGTGCGGCTCAGATGGAGATCCGTGGGGCCGCGTCCGTGGGGGCGGACGACGAGGATCGCGTGTACTCGGGCGGGCATGACCAGGTCAGCCTAGGTCGCGTGCCGACCGTCGCGGGGAGGACGGGCGGGGTGGCGCGGATCGCGTCAGGAAGCGTGCCGCTTGAGCTTGCGGCGCTCCCGCTCGCTCAGGCCGCCCCAGATGCCGAACCGCTCGTCGTTCTGGAGCGCGTACTCGAGGCACTCGCCGCGGACGTCGCAGGATGTGCAGATGCGCTTGGCATCGCGTGTCGAGCCGCCCTTCTCGGGGAAGAACGCCTCCGGATCGGTCTGCGCGCACAACGCGTCCGCCTGCCACGCGAGAGCGGTGTCCTCATCGGTGTCGATACGCCGGCGGACGCCGGGGACACCGAGGTTCACCGGGTCGACGAACCAATTCTCGGGAACGCCGGAACGGTAACCCGTCATCTTGCTCTCCCACCTGTAGACACTCGCCGCGGTACGGCCGATGCCTAATTACACCCGTGTGATTCGCTCCGGTCAAGTCGCAAATCGTAAACCCTCAACCCGACATTGAATCTTCTTGAGGTCACCGGCGTGTCGCTCGGCTCAGCGGCGACGACCGGGCCGCGCGATGTAGACGACGCCGACCCCGTCCAGGACCAGCGCGTCCTCATCCTGTGCGTAGGCCGCCTCTCCCGGGGCGAGGTGTACGCGGGTCGCGCCACCGGTCACGGCGATCCGCCCCTCGGTCGCGAGCACGATCGCGGGACCGTCGACCGCGACCGTGACGGGTGCGCCCGCCGCGTGATGACGCGTCAGGAGGAAGTCGGGGACGCCGACGTCGAAGATCTCCGCCGCCCCGTCGTGGATGGGCGTCAGGACAGCGGCGGGGGCGGGCTCGGTGTCTACGATCCTCATGAGCTCGGGAACGTCGATGTGCTTCGGCGTGAGGCCGCCCCGGAGCACGTTGTCGCTCGCCGCCATCAGTTCCACACCGAGCCCGTCCTGATAGGCGTGGAGGACGCCCGCGGGAGCGAAGACGGCCTCGCCCCTCTGCAGCACGGCGAGGTTCATGAGAAGGGCGACGACGATGCCGGGGTCACCCGGGAAGTCCCGGACGATGGCACGGAGCACATCGAGCTCCTCGGCGAACCCGGGAACGTCGGCATCCCGGAGAGCGGCCGAGACGTCTGCCACGACACCCTCCGCGCGCCCGGTGAGGACCGCTTCGATGAGCGAACGGAGCGCGTCGCGCGGGGCGGCAGCCGCCAGCTCCCTCCGCAGTTCAAGGATGCCGGATGCCTGGCCGAGGCCCGCGAGCAGACGGTCGGTGTCGGCGACGGGGCGCAACCCGACGAGGGCGCGGAAGCGCTCGCTCAGCGCGACGATGATCTCCGGCTTGTGGTTGTCGTCGCGGTAGATCCGCTCCGTCGCGTCACGGGGAACGCCGGCCTCCTCTTCCGCGGCGAAGCCGGCCTTCGCCTGGGCGAGGTCGGGATGCGCTTGGATCGACAGCGACGACGCCGCCGCGAGGATCTTCAGCAGGAAGGGAAGTGGCGGCTCGCCGGACTGCGCCCGCGCGTCCGCGAGGGTTCGACCGTCGCCCAGGAGCGCGGGACTCCCCGGATGATCGCCGAACCAGATCTCGGCTTCCGGCGCCCCTGTGGGCGTGCGCCCGAGCAACTCGGGGATGGCCGTGGGAGAACCCCAGGAGTAGTCGCGGGGGGCGTTCGCAAGCGTCTCGAGCACGCGAACAGCCTAGGCCGTGGGGCGGAACGCACGGGGTCGCGCGATACCCTGCTGTCACCATGGCCGTCCACTCATCGCACCCGGTCTCGGCGCCCCCGGCAGCCCCGCCGCGTGAGCGGACGAGTCACATCCTGCTGCGCGGGTGGTGCATCGCCCTCCTCATCGTGACCCTCTCCGGGACCGCGCTCCCCCTGGCCTTCGGAGTACCGGTCGCGGCGATCATCGGCGTCGTCAGCTTCCTGGTCTCGGTGATCCTCTGGGCGACGATCCGACCTCGGGTGCAGTGGCGGCGGTTGCCCTGGTACGCACTCGCCTACATCGTGTGGGCACTCGCCTCGATCCTGTGGACGCATTGGCTCGAAGCGACCCTGACCACGGGCGCCCTTCTGATCGTCACGACCGTGGGCGCTCTCTTCGTCGGGGCGGTCCTGACCTGGCGCGAGGTCGTCCGGGCACTGGCATCCGCTCTCAAATGGATGCTGGGCCTGTCGATCGTCTTCGAACTGTGGGTCAGCCTCGTCTGGGGCGGTCAGATCCTGCCCCACTTCGAACGGCCGGTCGGCCGAGTCCCCGACCCCATCGTCCTGTGGTCACGCGACAACCTGTTGGACGGCGGCCGCATCCAGGGCATCTTCGGCAACTCGAACGCGCTCGCATACGTCGCCCTGCTCGCGATCGTGGTCTTCGCCATCCGCATCGCCTCGCGAGCACCGCGCCGGCCCGTGCTCGGTCTGTGGCTCCTCCTGGCCGGTTATCTCTTCGTCCGCGCCGGGTCCGCCACCGCGACCCTCTCGGCCGTCGCCGTCGGCGTCGTGCTCGTGACGGTGCTGGTCATGCGGACGACCACGCGGGCCGGCGAGCGCACGCGGTACTACGTGGCCTACGGCCTCCTCGCCGTCGGCGGTCTCCTCGCCGCGTGGCTTCTGCGCGACCGTGTCTTCACCGCCCTGGGACGCTCGAGCGATCTCACCGGACGGGAGTCCATCTGGGAGAAGGTGCTCGCCCGAGCGGTGGAGCACCCCGTCTTGGGCTGGGGCTTCTCGACTCCGTGGATCCCCACGGACCCCGCGTTCGATCGATGGATCGTCGATCACGGCCAGACGGTCATGCAGGCGCACAACATGTGGGTGGACGTCTTCCTCCAGCTCGGTGCCGTCGGGATCGTCCTGATCGCCGCCGCCTATGTCGCATTCGTCTGGCGATCATGGTTCTTCGCCGTCGACCGTCCCCGGTGGGACCTCGTCGCCGACCGCCCCTACACCGCCGTGACCCTGCTCCCGACCCTGACCGGGGCGATCCTGCTGGTGCAGGGCCTGGCGGAGTCGACCCCGCTCCTCAATTGGGGGTGGTTCCTGCTCATCCTCTTCGCCTTCAAGATCAAGCAGGCACCGCTGGTGGGCCGGGGACCGTCGGAGGAACGCCTCATCGGCGAACAGGGCGACAGGCCCGCCGAGTGATGAACCCGGGCCTCGCGCGCGTCCTCGACGTCCTGCGTTCGAGCGATTTCGCCGCCGCCTACGCTTCCGCCACGATCGGCGCCCTGTTCGCCACGCACGCGCTCCGCCAGCTCATGGGCGATGCCGGACTCGGCGCCGTCACCACGACCCTGTGCGTCATCGGAGCCGGGATGCTCGTCGCCCGTCGGCGCGAGTTGCGCCTCGTCGAGATCATGCCGACGACGCTCGCCCTCCTCCTCGTCTGGCTGCTCGCCTCCTTCCTCTGGGGCCCGTCTGCATCGGAGACCTTCGCGGGATGGCTTCAGCTGGCCGTGCCGACCTTCCTCGCCGTCGTGGTCGCTCAGCTGCGAGACACGCTGCAGACCGTCCGCTCCACCGGTGACGTCCTCCGATTCCTGCTCGTCCTGTCGCTCGCCCTGGAGATCCTGAGCGGCATCCTGATCGACGCTCCCATCCGCTTCCTCGGGATCGGGGGCAACCTCGCCCTCGGCGGCCCGATCCAAGGGGTCTTCGGCACACGCACCGTGCTGGGCGTCGTCACGATGATCGCCCTCATCACGTTCCTCGTCGAGTGGCGGACCCGCTCGGTCGCGCCGGGGGTGTCACTCTTCTCCGTGGTCCTGGCCTCGGTGCTCGCGGTCTTCACGGACTCGCCCATCGTCCTGGTGATGGCGGTCATCACGGTGCTCGCGACGCTCGTCCTCGCGCTCCTGCGGCGGGCGCCGGTCAGGACGAGGCCCACCCTCCAGCGCGTCATCGGCGGGGCGGTCGTTCTCGGGCTCGTCCTCGCCTATGTCTTCCGACGCCCGCTCGTCTACTGGCTGAACGCGGAACCGGACTTCCTCGTGCGTTCGCGCCTGTGGAATGCGGCCATCGACCTCGCCGAGAACCGGCCGGTGCAGGGATGGGGATGGGTCGGGACGTGGCCCGACTACCTCTCGCCGTACTCCTACATCCGGTTGATCACGGGGCGAAACCACGGGTCCGCCCTCAACGCCTGGGTCGACATGCTCCTCCAGGCGGGCGGCGTCGGCGTCGCCCTCCTCGCCCTCCTGGCCGGCTTCGCCCTCGCCCGTTCATGGATGAGCGCGACCGAGCGACGCTCCACCGTGTACACCTGGACGCCGCTCGTGCTCATCATCGTCCTGGCGGACTCGATCGTCACGAGCGCCCTGCTCGGCGGATTCGGCTGGTTCCTCCTGGTGGTCTGCAGCGTCAGCGCGTCGAAGGTGCGCGGCTGGCGCCGCGACCTGTCCGAGCGCGTCGGCGGCTGAGGCGGGTTTCGTCTCGCGGTTATAGTTGAGGGCGGGAGCCCTGCGGGTCCGCTGCGTGCCGTGACGGTCGAGGGACGGACGCCGGCTCGCCGAGAGCATCCGCGGACGGCGAGCAGACTGCGGCCCCCGCCGATGATCAGCGATGGGAACCACAATGACGGACGGCACGGCACTTTTCTCGATCATCGTCGCGATGTACAACGTCGAGCCCTACCTTCCTGCCTTCCTCGACAGCCTCGATGCGCAGGGGCACGACCTCGCCGAGGCTGAGATCGTGTTCGTCGACGACGGCTCACCCGATCAGTCGCGACGGATCGTCGAGGAGTGGGCCGCGACCCGGGATGCCCGTACCGTCGTCGTCTCCCAGGAGAACCAGGGCGTCGCCGCCGCCCGCGAGGCCGGCACAGTCCACGCCGGCGGCACCTGGATCACCTACGCGGATCCGGACGACGTGTTGGAGCCGGGCTACCTCGGCTCAGTGAGCGAGGCACTGCGCTCGGCCGCGGACGTCGGCGTCGTCCCTGCGATCGTGTCGACGCGCCTCATCTACACCGACGACACGCTGCTCACCCGCCGTGACACCCACCCCCTGGGCAAACAGTTCGACGGAGGCCGACGCATCGTGTCGCTCCGAGACGATCCGCAGCTGATCAAGCTGTCGGCTGCTACATCCTTCCTCCGCCGAGTGGACGTCCTCGCAGCGGACATCCACTGGGACCACCGCATCCGCCCCAATTTCGAGGATGCCGCCTTCATCGCCCGCTACCTCCTGACCTTCGACGATCCGCAGGTCCTCGTGGTTCCCGAGGCGCACTATCTCTACCGTCGCCGCACGGCGACGAACTCACTGACCACGACGAGCTGGCAGCGCGTCGAGAAGTACATCGACGTGCCGCGGTTCGGATGGCTCGCGACGATGGAGCACGCGGTGGCTCAGCGCGGGTATGTGCCCGTGTGGATGCAGAACACCGTCCTGTACGACATCTACTGGTACTTCCACTACGACGCCCAGATCCACAGCCCGACGCGCTGGATCCCGCAGGACATCAAGGATCGCTTCCTCGAGACGGTCTCGCAGGTCCTCGCCCTCATCGACCCCGAGGTGATCGCGACCTACCGCATCACCCCGCTGTCGCCTCAGCTGCGGTCCGTCCTGATGTCCATCGGCGGACACGGCCTGCCCCTCTCGCCCGTGCACCTGTGGCGTGCGGATCGGGGCAGTCGGCAGGCGCTGGTGAAGTACTACTTCGCGGGCGACCGACCGACGGAGGAGTTCACCGTGGGCCGGGAGCCGGTGGTGCCGGCGTACGCGAAGGACCGGGTGATCGTCTACTTCGGCCACGACGTCATGCACGAACGGATCCTGTGGCTCGAGCCCCGCGAGGGCCTCACCATCAGCCTCGACGGCCGACGCGCGGAGATCCGGTACAACAGTCCTGGCGCCCACGAGCTCGCCGTGTCCAATGACAGTCTCCGCAACCGTCTGGGTATCACCGATCGTGCGCGCCGTCTGCCGGCTCCTCCCGCGGCAGCCGAGAAGCGCACGCACGACCTCTGGGGTGCGCGCATCCGCGAGCGCGCGGCGCAGGTCGGACGCATCGTCCGCGGCGAGTCGGTCTCCGCGCGTCGACCCTGGGCCGCGGCCGCGCGCCGGGCCGCCAAGACCCCGCCCGTCCGGGCCCGCTACGCCGGCGCGTGGGTCTTCATGGACCGCGACGTCCAGGCCCAGGACAACGCCGAGCACCTGTACCGCTGGGTTCTGCAGAACCGTCGCGACGTGAACGCCTGGTACGTCCTCCGCAAGTCGAGCTCGGACTGGGCCCGACTGAGCGAGGAGGGCTTCCGGCTCGTCGACTTCGGCTCCACCGAGCACTTCATGTTGCTGCACCACGCGAAGTTCCTCATCTCCTCGCACGTGGACAAGTACGTCCTGCAGCCGTGGAGCACGAAGCTCCTGCGCAAACAGGAATGGCAGTTCGTCTTCCTGCAGCACGGCGTGACCAAAGACGACATCTCTCGCTGGCTCAACCGCAAGCCCATCCGCCTCATCCTGACGACCGGGCAGGCCGAGTTCGACAGCTTCGTCGACGACGGCACGCCCTACACCTTCACGAGGCGCGAGGTCGCCCTGACGGGCTTCCCCCGACATGATGCGCTGGCGCAGAAAGCCGCAGCCGTCCCGGCGGCCGAACGTGACCTCGTCCTCGTCATGCCCACTTGGCGCGAGTACCTCATGACGAAGATCACCGACAAGGGCACGATGCGCGGGCTCATCGACGATTTCGACGACTCGGTCTACGCGACGCAGTGGCGGGAGTTGCTCGCGCGGCTCTCGACCGACCCGGCACTGGCCGAGAAGGGGTGCCGCGTCGGATTCGTGCCGCACCCCAGCCTCGAGCCCCACCTCGACCGGCTCGGGGTGCCTGCCGGGGTGGAAGTCTTCCGCTACCGCGACAACGACATCCAGTCGGTGATCGCGCGGGCCCGCGTCCTCGTGACGGACTACTCCTCGTTGGCCTTCGAGGCCGCGTACATCGAGACCCCGGTCGTCTACTTCCAGTTCGACGCCGAACAGTTCTTCGAGGAGCACCCGCACCGCGCCGGCTACTTCGACTATGCCGACGACGGGTTCGGGCCGATGACCCGCGAGGCCGACGAGGCCGCGATCGCGATTCGCGACGCCCTCGTGGCGCCGGAGTCGGTGGCCGTCTACGCGGATCGTGCGACGACGTTCTTCATCGACCGAGACGGCGCGAACTGCGAGCGCGCCTTCGAGGCCATCCGCTCGATTCGCTGACAGGCGCGACCACGTAGAATCGGTCGATTCCCTCCGAAAGCGGTGACTGCTCGTGCGTGAACTCCTCCGGACGAGTCGGGTGCTCCGGTGGCTCCGCGCGCAACCCGTCGCGCTGCCCTACCGCATCCTGCTCCGGATCACTCGGGTCCGGCCCGAACGGTTCCTCTTCCTCTCCGACTCCCATCTCGGCTTCACCGGGAACATGGGCTTCGTCCGCGGCGAGTTGTTGCGCAGGATGCCGGAGGCACAGGTGGCGGGGGTGTTCAAGCCGCACCTGACCGCCCGGCGGCCCGTGCGGGACGTCATCCGCCTGCCGTGGTTGCTGGCGACGAGTGGGACCATCGTCGTCGACGACTTCTACCCGATCATCTACCCCCTGCCCATCCGTCGCGGAGCACGGCTCGTGCAGATCTGGCACGCTGCGGGCGCCTTCAAGCAGGTCGGCCACAGTCGCGCGGGTCTGCCGGGCGGCCCCGTGCCGGGAAGCGACATCCACCGCAACTACACGCATGTGCCCGTCAGCTCCGAGAGCATCCGGACCGACTACGCGGAGGCCTTCGGGATCGACGTGTCGCGCGTGCAGGCGCTGGGCGTGCCCCGGACCGATGCCTTCTTCGACGCCGACCGCGTCACGACGACGCGAGCGCGCGTGCGCGCCCGCCTCGGTGTGCGCGACGATGCGCGGGTCGTCCTGTACGCTCCGACCTTCCGCGGGAACGGTCAGCGCACGGCGCGCCCCGAGGAGTCCGCGGACTGGGGACGGGTGGCCGCCGAGCTCGGCGAAGGATTCCGGGTCGTGGTGCGGCAGCATCCCTTCGCGGCGAAGTCCGCGCCACCGCTCCCGGACGGTGTCCTCGACGGCGGATCGGAGGAGATGAACGACCTCCTCATGGCGACCGACATCCTCGTCACCGACTACTCCTCCTCCATCTTCGAGTTCGCGCTGCTGCGGCGTCCCGTCGTCCTGTTCGTTCCGGATCTCGACGACTACGCCGGGTCACGCTCCTTCTACCGCCCCTTCGACTCCTACGCGATCGGCCCGGTCGTGCGCGAGCCCGCGGACCTGGCGGCGGCTCTCCGACGCGCGGAGGTCGATGACGCCGTCCTCGACACGTTCCTCGAGGAGTTCTGCGGCGCCCTGGACGGTGGGTCGACCGCTCGGATCGTCGAGCGGATGCTGCTCGCCTCCCCTGAACGGGTCGTCGTGGACGAGGAGGCGGTCGCGCCGGGCTCCGTCGAGCCCACCCGCGCGGAAGGCGCGATGGGACTCCGAGTCGCCGCCGCGCGCCTCGCTCGCATCATCCTCAGTGTCGCGTATGCGCCTCTCAAGCTCCTTCCCGTACAGCGGAAGGTCGTCATGATCAGCCGCGAGCACCCCGTCGTCCCCGATGACTTCACCGACCTCGCCGCCGCGCTCACCCGGCATGACGACGCCGTACGCGTCGTCATGCTCGTGCGGATGGTTCCCCCCGGCATCCTGCGGAAGATCGGGTACGGCTTCCATCTGCTTCGCCAGCTCTACCACGTGGCGACGGCGCGCGTACTGATCATCGACACGTACGCGATCGTCGCGAGCGTCCTGCGTCACCGTGACGAGCTCACCGTGATCCAGATGTGGCATGCGCTCGGGGCGTTCAAGAAGTTCGGTCTCAGCATCCTCGGGCGCGAAGAGGGACGCGACAGACGACTGGCCGACGCGATGCGCATGCACCAGGGCTACGACCTCGTGCTCACGAGCGCGGAGGAATGCCGCCCCGCGTTCGCCGACGCGTTCGGAACTCCGCTCGAGCGCGTCGCTGTGGCGCCGCTGCCACGCGTCGACAGGCTGCGCGATCCCGCGCGCCGCGAACGCACCCGCGCCCGCATCCTCGCGGCCCTGCCGCACCTGGCGGGCCGGCGGATCGCGGTCTTCGCGCCCACGTTCCGGCTCGACGGCACTGTCGCGGTCGACGTCCGCGCGCTGACGGAGGCGCTCCACGGTCACGGGGTCCACACCGTCGTGAAGCTGCATCCCCTCATGCACGCCGACTTCGGTCCCGACGTCGACACCGGAGGCGACTTCTCGACGCAGGAGATGCTCGCGATCGCGGACCTGTTCATCACGGACTACTCGTCGGCGCTGTACGAGGCATCGGTGCTCGACATCCCGACGTACTTCCTCACGCCCGACCTCGATGCCTACCTCGAGTCACGGGACTTCTACCTCGACTACCGGCGCGACCTGCCGGGGCCGATCGTTCGGACCGTCGACGAGCTCGCCCGCGCCATCGGACGAGCCGACGCCTCCGCTGCCGACGCGCAGCGGTTCGCCCGACGATGGGTTCAGGTGCCCGGCGACCCCGCACCCGCTCCCGGGGCGACGCCGTGTGCGGACGCGATCGCCGAGATCGTCAGCGCGCGCCTCGGTGATCCGCGCAGCTAGAGGGCGGGCGTGGTCGCCGGCGTCCGTTCGATGCGGGTGAAGGACCGCTTGACCTGCGTGCGCAACCAGCGACGCGACCGGCGCTCCACCCATCGCTCGATCGCCGCAGCCATCAACAGCACGAAGGCGATCGCCGCGACGAGGACCACCCACTTGTTGAGGTGAGGGCTGAGCTGCCCGATGACCCACCATCCCCAGAGTTCGTGGACGAGGTACAGCGGGTAGGTCAGGGCACCGAGGTAGGTCATCCAGGCAACCTCTCGGAACTGCAGCGGTGAGAGCGTCACGAGGGCGACCGCCGCGAAGATGACGACCATGATCGCGACCGCGACCGGCTCCTTGAGATCGATGCCGGTGAGCCGCTCCGCGTTGGCCATGTCGTACATGATGGTCTGCTGCGCGGCGAGGATGCCGTTGCCGATGACGAGCATCCAGCGAAGGAGGTTCGAGCCGCGCGAGTGGATGACGTACAGCATCATCCCCGCTGCGAAGAGCGATGCGTACGCGGGTGAAAGGAACATCGCGAGGAACTGCATGTTCGAGCGGTCCGCGATCAGGGCGGCCAGGGGCCAGAGGAAAGCCAGCCAGGTCACCTTCTCGACGGTCAGGTTCCGACTCATGAAGATGCCGATGAGCACGTAGAACAGAAGTTCCACGGCGAGGGTCCAGTAGACGCCGTCCACGTGCGGCACGCCCGCCCACTCCTGGAGCATCGTGAGGTTCGTCAGAACCTGGACGAACGTCACGCTCTTGTCGAGCTGATCTCCCGCGATGAAGGCGATCAGGATCGCGGCGAGGATGACCGCCGCCCAGTACGCCGGGAACAGACGGGAGACGCGCGCGGCCACGAAGTCGCCGACGGAACGCCCTTCGACCGACATCAGGATGACGAAACCGCTGATGAGGAAGAACAGCTGCACTCCCATGAACCCGTAGGCGCTCAGCCCGGAGATCAGCGGGAAGTTCTCTGCGGAGGAGCCCTGCCACTGCGAGTGTCGTCGCGCCGTGTAGTGATACATCACGACGGCGAGGGCTGCGCCGAAACGGAGCAGGTCGAGCAGGAGGAGGCGCGGACGGGGAGCGACGTCGGCGGTGGCGGGAACCGGAAGCACGAATCGCCGTTCTAGCCATGGGTTGCCTGCGGACCCGGTGTGACCGGCGTGCGCCCGGCCGCTCGCCCGGCCCCAGGACGAGGCGTCAGAGGGTGCGGCGTCGAAGCGCCCTACGGACGGCGCGCTTTCCGAGACGCACGGCAACCGTGACGACGCTCCGAAGCCGGAGCCTCACGGCGACTCCCGGATCGGTCACGGGTTTCCACACCCGGACGTCGCCCTGCCGCGCCGGAATCGCCCACGTCCCGACGACCGCACGACGGTGCCTGTCCGTCGTCTCGGTCATCCCTTCACCCGCGCGGGCTCGGACGAGGGGCCGGGTGCGGCCGTCGACCTCGACCCGACGCGGCACGCGATCGACGTCGGCGATGTGCAGCTGCAGCACGTCCTGACCGAAATAGTCGGGAGCGAAGCGCTCGACGCGGTTCGCCGACATCGGGCGGCCGTCCTCGTCGAACAGACGGATGCCGGCTCCCGCCGTGACGGGGGTGCTCAGCCGCACCCCGTCTCGGCGACGCGACGCGTAGGACCCGACCCACGGCGGCAAGGATCGCCCGGCCAGCACCTGCAGGAGGAGTCGGCTCTCCACGGGCAGCGCCGTCGCGTCGTACTCGAACAGTCGCTTCTCGGTCACGTGGCGGGCGCACGCCGCGAGGGCCCGGAGGGTCGTCTCCCGCTGCGCATCGTCGAGGACATCGGCGCGACCGTCCGGCGTCAGCTGAACGGGGAGCAGCCATTGGCACTCGTACAGGAACATCGACTGCAGCCATTCCGGCGGGCCGGCGTCGCCGCATCCGCTCAGGAGTGGCTCGTACCCGTCCACGAATCGCTCGTAGTACGCACGCGGGTCGGTTCGAAAGGCGTCGACGGCGGAGTCCCGCGCGGCTCGCCGACGGTAGATGTACGAGGCGGAGGCGACCAGGCCTACTCTCGGCGCGGCGAGACCGAGCAGGTACTCGGCCACGAAGAGCGCGTCCTCGGACGCGTGGAGCCCGGTGCGGAACCGCGCTCCGGCACGCCGCAGATCCGCGAGGCGGAAGAACGCCGACGCGACGTTCAGCTGGAAGACGTCCGGGCGCTCGCGCATCGACACCACGCGGTCACCTCCAGCGAATCGGAAGCTGAGCGCGTGGACGTCCTCGGGGTCGGGTCTGGGCTCCCGCAGCCGGAGGAGCCGCGCCGAGGCGAAGTCGATCTCGTCGGCGTGCACGGCCAGGAACCGTGCGACAGCTGCGAAGTAGTCGTCGGACAGCAGATCGTCGGAGTCCGGGAAGGTCACCCACTCCCCCGTGGCGGAATCCATTCCGCGGTTGCGCGCCGCACTGACACCGGCGTTGTCCTGACGGACCAGCACCCCCGTGACCGACGTCGAGGCCAACCAGCGCTCGACCATCCGAGCCGACGCGTCCGGGGAACCGTCGTCAACGAACACGACGTCGAGTTCGTACGGTCCCGGCGCCTGGGCATCGAGGGAGCGCAGCAGGTCCGGCAGATACGGTTCCACGCGATACAGCGGCACGACCGCCGTGATGGTCACCACGAGATCCGCCCACATCGCTGCACCCGGTCAGTTTACGTCGGCTCCTGGGCCACCTCGCGCGGCGGTGAGCAGGTCGTCGAGGGGTCGGCGGATAGGATGGACCGTCCCCACCCGAGGAGCAACATGCCCACTCAGAGTCGAACCGTCGCCGTCGTCCTGGCGGGCGGGATCGGGGTCCGCGTCGGCCTCGGCATCCCCAAGCAGCTGCTGAAGATCGCCGGGAAGGCGATCGTCGAGCATACGCTCGAGGCGCTCGAGGCCAGCGACGACATCGACGAGATCATCGTCATGATGAACGCCGACTCGATCAGCGAGCTCGACCACCTGATCGAGAGCGGAAGGTTCGGCAAGCTCAGCCGCATCCTTCCGGGGGGCGCGACGCGCAACGACACCACGAAGCTGGCGATCTCGGTGCTCGAGGGCGACGACACGAAGGTCCTCTTCCACGATGCCGTCCGGCCTTTCATCGATGCGCGGATCATCAGCGACTGCGTCCGCGCGCTCGACACCTACGACGCGGTCGACACCGCGATCGCCTCCGCCGACACGATCATCGAAGTCGACGACGCGAGCCTCATCACCGCGATTCCCGACCGGTCCCGGCTGCGGCGCGGTCAGACCCCGCAAGCCTTCCGGCTGGGAACCATCCGGAAGGCGTACGAGCTCGCCGAGGGCGACGCCGCTTTCCGCGCCACGGATGATTGCGGCGTCGTGTTCACCTATCTGCCCGACGTTCCGATCTTCGTCGTCGAGGGGACGCCGGAGAACATGAAGGTCACCGAGCCGATCGACGTCCACATCGCCGACAAGCTCTTCCAGCTGCAGTCGGCGAGTCTCTCCATGGAGAGGCTCGTGCGCGAGCTCCCCGACCTCTCAGGGGCCGGGATCGTCGTCTTCGGCGGCAGCTACGGCATCGGCGCGAGCATCGTCGAACTCGCCCGCGCGCAGGGCGCGAACGTCATGGAGTTCAGTCGCACCTCCACGGGCACCGATGTGCGGTCGGCGTTCCAGGTCGGCGACGCTCTCACCGAGGCCGCCCAGAAGATGTCCCGCATCGATGCCGTCATCGTCACCGCCGGCGTCCTCCGCATCGGCCCCCTGGTCGAGACGTCTCAGGAGGATCTCGAGCACACCATCGAGACGAACCTCCTCGCCCCCGCGGTCATCGCGCGTGAAGCGTATCCGCACCTCGCCCGTCATGGCGGTCAGGTGGTTCTTTTCACCTCCAGCTCGTACACGCGCGGGCGGTCCGGATACGCGGCCTACTCGGCCACGAAGGCCGGTGTCGTGAACCTCACCCAGGCGCTGGCCGAGGAATGGGCCGAGAACGGGGTGCGGATCAACTGCATCAACCCGCAGCGCACCGCGACCCCGATGCGCACCGCGGCGTTCGGTTCGGAACCAGAGGGCTCGTTGCTGGACGCCGAGGACGTCGCGAAGGTGACGGTCGGCATCCTGGGGTCGGAGCTGACCGGTCAGATCGTCACGGTCCAGGTGTCGGAGATGAAGAACCTCCGCTAGCGCCGCGTCTTCGCCGGCGCTCCGGTATCAGGATTCGAGGATCTCCAGCGCCTCGGCGATGGGTCCATCGAACACGACATCGCCCTTGCGCAGCACGATCCCGCGGGTGCAGAGCTCTTTGACCTGTCCCTTGCTGTGGCTGACGACCATCATCGTCACGCCCTGTTCGGCGAGCTCCTTGAGCTTCGCGTTGCATTTGGCGCGGAACGGCGCGTCACCCACCGAGAGGACCTCGTCGACGAGGAGGACGTCCAACTCGACGTGGATCGCCACACTGAACGCCAGGCGCATGAACATGCCCGACGAGTAGTGCTTGACCTCCTGGTCGATGAAGTCGCCGATCTCGCTGAAGGCGACGATCTCGTCGAAGCGTTCCTTCGTCTCCTTCTCGCTCATCCCCAGGATGGCAGCGTTGAGGAAGACGTTCTCGCGTCCCGTGAGGTCGGGGTGGAACCCTGCACCGACCTCGATCAGGCCGGCGACCTTGCCGCGGGTGAGAACGCGGCCCGAATCCGGCTCGAGTACGCCCGAGACGAGCTTGAGCGTCGTGGACTTCCCCGAACCGTTGAGGCCCATGACGGCGACGGATTCGCCCTCGCCGATGGAGAACGACACGTTCTTCAGGGCATGGAACTTCGTCGATCGCACGGGCTGGCGCCGCACCGCAGCGATGAAGGCGTCCTTCATCGATCGGGTGCTGCGCTTGCTGAACCACTTCGATACGTGGTCGACGATGATGCGGGGCTGGGGCTGAAGGGAAGTCGACATCACAGGTCCTGTGCGAAGCTGCGCTCGAAGCGCCGGAAGACGAACTGGCCGATGACCAGTGAGAGAAGGACGACGCCGATGGCGGCCACGACATGCCACTCGAACTGGGGCGGCCAATCGAGGTTGATGGGACGGGGCTGCGCGTCGTTGACGACAGGGAGCGTGCCCCAGAAGGCGTGGTGATAGAGCTCGACTCCCACGGCGAGAGGGTTGGCCATGTAGAGGTCGAACAACCACGGCACGTGATGACTGCTCGTGACCTTCTGGACCATCTCCCACGTGTAGAGGATGGGCACGGACCACGTCGCGATGGTGCGGATGATGTCGACGATGTTGCTCGCGTCGCGGAACCGGACATTGACGGCCGAGAAGAACAGCCCGAGGCCCATCACGAAGGTGACGACGAGCAGGATGCCGAGAAGGGCGAGTCCGACCGAAGCGAAGGATGGGAGCCACCCGAAGAGCAGGCTCACCACGATGAGGACCGCGAGCTGCGGGAGGAAGTGCGTGAAGGTGCCGATGATGGCAGCGAGCGGGAACAGCTCCCGCGGAAGGTAGATCTTCCGCACGAGCGCCTTGTTGCTGACGATCGAACTCGTCGCGGCCGACATCGTGTCGTTGAAGAGGTTGACGAGTACGAGGCCGCTGAACAGGTAGAGCGGGAAGGCGGGCACCTTGCTGTGCAGGCCGAGGATCTGGCCGACCACGAGGTAGTAGACGAGGAACTGGACGGTGGGCCGGACGTACGACCAGAACCATCCGAGGACCGAGTTGCGGTACCGCAGGGACGTGCTCTTGCCGATGAGCAGACGCAGCAGATAGTGGTACCGGAAAACGTCGAGGATGCCTCGGCCGCGCCCGGGGGTGTCGTAGGCGCTGTAATCGATCTGGGTCACAAGGTTCCTCGCGGTGTCGTGATGCCGCCGGGTCTTCGCCACCGGGCAGGCCATCCGCAATCCTAATGGACCGCGAGCTTGGCCTTTCCGGTGAGCGGGGGCGAGTCAGCGCAGGTAGTCCCCGTGCACCCAACCGGTGCGAGTTCCCACTGCGACCTGGAACCACTTTCCGCTGCTCGCCTTGATCGTCACGGTGGTTCCCCGTGCAAGCGTGGTGATCTTCGCGCTCGAGGTCGATGCGGCGGTCCTCAGGTTGACCGCGGTGGTCGTGATCTTCGTCGCGGCCGCCGGCGCGGTGGTCACCGCGGACGCGAGCACCCACCCCGTCTTGGTACCGGAGGTCACCGCACGCCACCCCGCATACGAATCGACGATCGTGACCTTCGCACCCTTCGCCAACGACACCAT
>NZ_MAYO01000002.1:201006-201365 GCF_001691565.1 Microbacterium oleivorans | reverse complement strand
CCCGCCCGAACAGTGACCGCCGCCGTCGTCGTCGCCGACACCGGCGCAGACACCGACGGCTTCTTCGCCACCAGCCGCTTGCTGTCCACCCAGCCCGTCGCCGCGCCCAACGTCACCTGAGTCCACGCACCCTCGACCTTCACGACCGAGACCTGCTCACCCTTACGCGCCGTCGCCGCCATCCCGCTCTGCGCCTTCTGCGGACGCAGATGCACCACATCCGTCGTGAACATCGACACCGGCACGGTGGTCACCGCAGACGCGAGCACCCACCCCGTCTTGGTACCGGAGGTCACCGCACGCCACCCCGCATACGAATCGACGATCGTGACCTTCGCACCCTTCGCCAACGACACCAC
>NZ_MAYO01000002.1:64271-200996 GCF_001691565.1 Microbacterium oleivorans | reverse complement strand
AACGTCACCTGAGTCCACGCACCCTCGACCTTCACGACCGAGACCTGCTCACCCTTACGCGCCGTCGCCGCCATCCCGCTCTGCGCCTTCTGCGGACGCAAATGCACCACATCCGTCGTGAACATCGACACCGGCGCCGGTGCAGTCTTGAGAGCGAGGTAGTCGCTGTGCGCCCAGTACGTCGATCCGCTGACGGTCAGCCTCCACCAGGCACCGTACGTGCCCGTTCGCGCATACGTCTGCCCATCCGTGATCGATCGCTTGCCGGTCTCGCAACTCGTGGTGGGCGCCTTGCGTGCGTTCAGCGACGCGGTGACGACCACGGCCGTGCCCGACGCCTTCGTGATGCTCGACTCCGCGGGAAGCTTGCAGGCATCCGAACCGGCGGCGGGCGAGCCTCCCGGCATCCGCAGGGCGGACTTCGCCACCCACAACGTGCCCGACCCGTTCGCGACCTGCACCCACGAGCCGTACGTGCCCTTGACCGTCACGGCGGCGGACGTCGCCAGTGCCTTCGTCCCCGACGTGCAGGATGCGACGGGCGCCTTCCGCGCGGTCGTCGCCGTCGCCACGGTCGCCGTTCCCGAGGCCGGTACGATGTCGGCCTTTGCAGGAACGGTGCAGGCGGCGACGGTTGCCGGCGCGCCGGTGGCGTTCGGGACCGCGCCAGGAGCGAACCACTGCACGTAGTAGTTGTAGAAGTTCCGATTGCCGTAGCTCGAGCACCCATCACCCTGCGCGTAGCCCGCTGCGAGCGCCGCGATGTTGGGACGGTACGGCGTATAGATGTAGAGGTTCGCGGTCGCCTGGTTCTTGATGAGGACCTTCGACGTCCCGCACGCGCTGTCCGGGTGCCACTTGACCGTGTTGACCTGCCCGGCGCGGTAACCGTACTTCGTGGGGTTCTTCTTATAGACCTGCTGCTGACGTGCACCCAGGTAGACCTGGTTGACGAACCCGGCGGATGCCGCACTGCACGGCGCCGTATCCGGGCAGTTCATGCCCATCGAGGCACGGTAGCTCCAGTCGGTCGGCTTGGTCGAGGTGACGAGTCCCTGCTCCTTCTGGAGCATGACGAGGATCACCTTCGGGCTGATCCCGCACGCCTTGCCGACCGTCACGACGATCTCGGACGCGCGCACCTTCTTCTTACCGGTGATGGCGTTGCAGTAGGCGTCCTTCGCCTTCGCGGGGAGATCTGCGGTGAAGTTCCGCAGGCACGTGGGACCGGTCGTCGCCTTGCACGAGGGCACGCGGGTCTCGAGGAACGTCTGCGCCTGCGCCGCCGTCATCGAGTTCCCGTTGAAGAATTCGGCGTCGCTGATGATGTAGCCGCCATCCGTGATGGACGGCGGGAGCTCGGCGGCGCGGGCGGCGGACGTCGGCGCGACGGCCATCAGAACCGAGACAGACAGGAGCGCCGCGAGCATCATCGCCATGCTCCGCAGGGACCGTCGGGGCACGGAAGATGTGAGGCGCATGTGAACAGTGTTACTGATGTCGCGCGGTGTTACCAGTCGGACCCGAAGATCAGCAGTACGACACGCCGCCGCTACGACCTTCTCAGCGGGGTCAGAGTTCGGCGTGGAGTTGCCATACGCGCTCCGCGGCGCCCATCCACGTGAAAGCACGACCCCGATCCGCGGCGAGGACGGCCAGGCGGTCCACTGCGGCGGTCGACGCCAACGTGGCGGCCAGCTCGACGCCGAGCGATTCGCCGTCCCCGGGTGCGAGGGCCGCCCCGTCGAGCAGGAGCTCGCGATGCGTCGCACTGTCCGCGGCGACGATGGGAACCCCCAGCCGCAGGGCGTCGAGCGTCCGCCAGGGGAAGGACGTCGTGTCCGAGGGCGCCAGGAACGCAACCGCCCCCGCCAGCACCGCCGCCCGATCGAAGACGTCGAGGCGTCCGCGCACGTGAAGGCGGCGTTCGGGAAGGCCTGCCGCAGCGGCGAGCTCGGCGATGGCCGGCTCCTCACCGTCCGGCGCGTCGATGACCACGACGGCCGTGTCGCGCCCCGATCGCGCGACGGCGTCGAAGCCGGTTCGAAGGCGATCCGACGCGGCCAGGGATCCTGCCATCAGCACGTAACCCTCCGGGACTCCCGCGGCGCGACGGCGTCCGACCTCGTCGGACGGGACTCGCAGCGCCGTGGCGGGAGCTCCCGCTATGACCCGGATACGGTCCCCGAGAGGAGCGAGGTCGGCCACCCGACGGGCGAGTTCGTGCGTGGGCACCACGACCGCGTCGGCGTGCCGCGCCGCGCGGCGCAGCATCGCACGTGCCCAGGCGGCGTCCGCTCGCGGCAGGTCGTCGGGGGCATCCCATGCCCGCGTGTCCCACAGGGTCACGACGGTCTGGTCATGATCGTGGACCCGGTCGTGTTTCACGAGCGGCGCGGCGAGGCTCGCGGAGTGGATGAGGCCGTCGCCCGCGCCGGCGCGCAGACCGCGGCGCCACAGCGCTGTCGCCGCCGCAGATCCCACGGGCAGGCGATCGAGTCCCGTCAGGCCGTCCGCGAGCAGAGACTCGTCGGCCCCGTCGCTCGGAACGATGGCGCGCACGTCGCATCCGTTCGGCGCTGTCGTGACGAGCGCCGCGGCCAGTTCCCTCGAGGCACCGACGACATCCGGCCCGACCCCGGGAGCCGACGGGTCGAACACCACCCGCAGAGTAGTGGTCATCGCTGGTCTCCCTGGTCGCTCACGGTGCGGGGGTCGGTGTCGGCGGGTGCAGGAGTGTCGAGACCATCCCACGGATGCGCTGCCAGTCGTCCGACGTCGGGTTCTCGGCGTCGAAGCCGACGCTCTCCGGCGTCAGCTCGAGGTCCTGGACCTTCTGGCCTTTGGCCTTCGCGCCGAGGTCGACGAGGTAGGGCAGGAGCGAATCGGGGATGTCCGTCTGCACGAGGTTCTTGCCGGCGGCCACGATGTCGCTGAATCGGGTCAGCACGGTCGAGGGCGTCGCCTGCGCGAGGATCGCGGTCTGCAATTCGCGCTGGCGACGCATGCGGTCGTAGTCGCTCGTCGTGTAGCGCGAACGGGCGTACCACTGAGCCGTCTGCCCGTCCATGTGCTGCGCGCCCTTCTCGATCCAGCCCGTCGCCCACTCCTCGGCGGGCTGATCACGGTAGCGGGGACCGGGGCCCTCGGGGAGGCGCTGCTTCACGGTGATGTCGACGCCGCCGAGCGCGTCGACCAGGTCGGCGAACCCCTTCATGTCGATGAACACGTGGTAGGGGATGTCGATGCCGAGGATTCCTTCCGCGGCGTCCTTCGTCGCCTCCACGGCGGCCGTGGTGTTCTGCTTCGCGGCGTCCGGATAGAGGCTGGCGCCGCGGTCTGCGCGGCAGACCTCGACCGCGTTCGTGAGCTGGTTGATGCCCGAGGACCAGCCGCAGCTCGACGACGAGTGTCCTTCGAACCCGTCGGGGTAGAGCTCGCGCATGGGCCCGTCCGAGAACGGCACATGGCGGAGGTCGCGCGGGATGCCGAAGATCGTGACGGCGCCTGACTCGGCGTTCACCGAGACGACGGAGATGCTGTCGAACCGCATGGAGTCCCGCCCCTGCCCGCTGTCGGCGCCGAGGAGGAGGAAGTTGTAGTAGCCGTCCGAGGGAGGGACGCTCGGCCCGTCGGCGAAGATCCCCAGCCCCGACCGGAGCGGGGCGATCACCGACTGCGCCGTGTAGGCGGAGGCGGAGGCGGGCACGAGCGCGAGCACCAGGGCCGCGACCACGACAGCCGCGCGCGTGCGCCCGGGCACGCGCGGGAGCCGAACGAGTCGGAGGGTGTCGATCGTCAGGACGACCCACAGCGCCGCATACGCCCACAGCAGCACCTGCGCACCGATGAGCGTCCACTCCGACGCGACGATCGAGGTCAGCATCGAGCGCCACATCAGCCCGAGGAGGACGCCTGCCGCGAGCACGATCCACATCGCGAACGTCGCGATCAGGCCCACGCGGCCGAACCGCCGGTTGCCTGCCAGGATCTGCGCGGAACCCGGAAGCAGGAAATTGGATGCCACGAGCCACCACGCCCGTCGCGACATGACACGCGGCGCAGCGACGTCGGGGTGCCGGAGCGGTCGCTCTTCGACGAGCGCGCGTCCTCGGGGGGCGGCCGTCGTCGTGCGCGACGGACTGAGGACGCTCATCGCGCTGCTCCCGCGCGGCGCCGGGTCACAGGGAATCCTTGAGGCGCCGGTTCTTCTCCTCGACCTGCACCTCGAGGTCGGCAGCGTACGCGGCGACGGCGTCGGCGACGTCCGGGTCGGAGGAGCCGAGCAACCGCACCGCGAGGAGGCCGGCGTTCTTGGCTCCGTTGATCGACACCGTCGCCACCGGGATACCGGCCGGCATCTGCACGATGCTCAGGAGGGAATCGAGGCCGTCGAGGGTGGCCAGTTGCACCGGCACGCCGATGACCGGGAGGGTCGTGACGGACGCGAGCATCCCGGGAAGGTGCGCGGCCCCGCCCGCTCCGGCGATGATCGCGCGCAGTCCGCGATCCCGCGCCTCGCGCCCGTAGCGCAGCAGTTTGTCAGGCGTCCGGTGGGCCGAGACCACCTCGACCTCGTGCGCGACGCCGAAGTCGGTGAGCACCTGCGAGGCGTCGGACATGATGCGCCAGTCCGAGTCGGACCCCATCACGACGCCGATCAGAGGGGCGGAAGACGAGTGGAGGGGGCGGTTCACTCGACCAAGGCTAGGTGTGCGAGCTTGGAGAACCCCGGAACGGCACGGGTCAATCGGTGAAGAACGCGGCTGCGGCACGGGCCTGGTACACGATGTCGTCGAGGTCATCGCCGGCCACGTTGACGTGCCCCACCTTGCGGCCGGGTCGCGGATCCTTGCCGTACGTGTGAACCTTCGCCGAGGGGTGAGCCTCGAGTGCCGCCGGCAGGCGGTCGGCCAGCGAGCCTTCCGACGGCCCGCCGAGGATGTTCACCATGACCGCGTGCGGCGCGCGCAGAGCGGTGTCACCGAGGGGCAGGTCCAGCACCGCACGCAGGTGCTGCTCGAACTGGCTCGTGATCGATCCGTCCTGCGTCCAGTGTCCGCTGTTATGGGGACGCATGGCCAGTTCGTTGACGAGGAGACGCTCGTCCCCCGTCTGGAAGAGTTCGACCGCGAGCATCCCGGTCACTCCGAGGCCGGTGGCGACCGCTTCGCCGATCTCGGCGGCGACGTCCGCGAGGCGCCCCGCCGAACTCGGAGCCGGCGCGATCGCCTCCGCGCAGACACCGCCCTGCTGCACGGTCTCCACGACGGGATACACGACGAGATCACCCGAGGGACGTCGAGCCACCTGCTGGGCCAGTTCGCGGGTGAAGGGCACGAGTTCCTCGGCGAGGAGGGCGGCACCCGACTCGAGTCCGTCCATCCAGTCGGCGACGTCGGCAGCGCTCGAAACGACGCGGACGCCCTTGCCGTCGTAGCCGCCGCGCGGCGTCTTCACGACCGCGCGCCCTCCGTGCTCGGCGATGAACGCGTCGAGGGATGCGGCATCCGTCACGGCAGCCCATTCGGGCTGGGGCAGACCCAGCTCGGAGAGCTTCGTGCGCATGTCGATCTTGTCCTGCGCATAGGCGAGGGCATCCGGACCCGGGTGCACGGCGACGCCGGCGTCCACGAGGCCGCGGAGGACGTCCTGCGGCACGTGCTCGTGGTCGAACGTGATGACGTCGACGTCCTTCGCGAAGGCGAGCACCGTGTCGAGGTCGCGATAGTCGCCCACGGCAGTGGCCGCCAACCCCGCGGACATCCCCGACTGCTCCGCCAACACGCGGACGTCGATGCCCATCTCGACGGCCGGCGCGATCATCATCCGCGCGAGCTGTCCGCCTCCGACGATTCCGATCTGCAGTGCCATGCTGCTCCTCCCGTCGACACCATCCTGGCGCATCCGGCAGGAGCGTCGTGGCGCTCAGTCGTCGGAGTCGATGATCGGAATGCTGTGGGAGTCGCGGTGCGCGAGGATCTGGCTGACCTCGACCTGATCCGACAGGGTCTCGTGGACGAGGCGCACGGAGGGGATGTCGACCAGTCGCACCGGCTCGTCGACGCCGTTCGCGAGGACGAGCGTGCCGCTCCCCCACAACCGCTGCAGCGGGCCGCGACGCTCCGAGATCGTGTAGCCCCGCGCGTGGGGGATGTCGGTGCGGCGACGGTTCACCAGCCCCGCCCGTTCGATGACCCGCCTCGTCGTCACGGTGTAGGTGTGCGACAGCCAGCGGAGGTACGGGACGACGACCAGGAAGACCAGCACCAGCGCCGCCGCGGCCCACATCATCCACTCCTCGAATGGAGCGGGCAGGTTGCCGGCGAAGTATCCCGCCGCCCCGGCCGTGGCGATGAGGACGAGGGCGGGGAGGAACATCCGCCGCGCGTGGCGTCGCAGTCGTGCGACCACGAGTTCCGGTGACGCGGTCCCGGGCGCGGGCGTGCGGGGACGTCCGGGGTACGCGGTGGGCTGGCTCACACGACCATCATGACGCGCCCCGCCGACAGGCCACCGCCGACGCGCCCGGGTGGCCTGGAGTGGCCGCTCCGGTCGGCGGCGTCACCGCACGTGGACGACATCGCCGGCGGAGACGACGTGGGTGACCCCCGCAGCCTCGACCACGAGGCGACCCTCGTCGTCGATGGCCTGCGCCGACCCGATGAGGGTGGATCCGTCGGGAAGGGACACGGACACGTCGGACCCGATCGTCGTGCACGCGTCGCGGACCGCCGTCGTCGCGAGGCCCGCGGCCGTTCCACCGACGGCGAGATCGGCGATCCCGTCGCGAAGCCTCGTGAGGTAGTCCTCGAGAAGGCGATCCTCGTCGGCCGTGCGGGAGAGGGCCGCGAACGAGGTCGCGGTCGGGACCGGGAGCTCGGCGGCCGTCATCCGCGTGTTGACGCCGGCACCGACCACGACGGCATGCGGGTCACCGGGCATGACCTCGGCGAGGATGCCGCAGATCTTGAGGCCCCCGACGAGGACGTCGTTCGGCCACTTCAGGCCGACCTCGCGATCCTCGAGCTGGGCGCGCACGGCTGATGTCATAGCCGCGCCTGCGACCAGCGGGATCCACCCTCTCGCCGCAACGGGCACCGCGTCGACGCGCAGCAGGACCGAGACGGCGAGCGCCGAGTCCGGCGGCGTGACCCAGGTCCGGTCGAGGCGTCCGCGGCCTGCGCGCTGGTCGCGTGTGACGACGACCGAGAGATGAGGGTGTGCGTCGGGGTCGTCGAACGCGTCCTTCAGAAGCATCTTGTTCGTCGAATCGACGCTCGGGACGACGTGGAGGCGGGGGGTCACCGCAGCGGCCCGGGGGTATCCGTTCTCGGGGATCGACATGCCGCCACCCTAGAGCTGAGCCGCGATCTCCGTGCTCGGGTTGACAGCGGTGATCTGAGGGATGCCACAGCGGATCCGCCCGGCGATTGTCGCCCGTATCCAACGCCGCCGCGGATGCGCTCGCTAGGGTGGAACGCGTGACCGATCAGCCCGACCTGTTCACGACCGCCGGCAAGATCGCCGACCTGCGTGCACGCTACGAAGAAGCCGTCGTCTCCGCCGAGGAGACCGCCCGCACCAAGCAGGGCGCGAAGGGGAAGCTGACCGCTCGTCAGCGGATCGAGCTGCTGGTCGATCCCGGCTCGTTCGTCGAGCTCGACGAGTACGTGCGACACCGCACGACCGCCTTCGGCATGGACCGCTCCCGGCCGTACGGCGACTCCGTCGTCACCGGCACCGGCACGATCCACGGCCGCACCGTCGCCGTCTACTCGCAGGACTTCACCACCTTCGGCGGGTCGCTCGGCGAAGTGGCCGGCGAGAAGATCATCAAGGTCATGGAGCTGGCACTGCGCAGCGGCATCCCGATCATCGGCATCCTCGACTCCGGCGGCGCCCGCATCCAGGAGGGTGTCGTCGCCCTGGGCAAGTACGGCGAGATCTTCCGGCTGAACACCGCAGCCTCGGGTGTCATCCCGCAGATCTCCCTCATCATGGGTCCCGCCGCCGGCGGCGCCGTCTACTCCCCCGCGCTCACCGACTTCGTGATCATGGTCGACAAGACCAGCCAGATGTTCGTGACCGGCCCCGACGTCATCAAGACGGTCACCGGCGAGGACGTCGGCATGGAGGAGCTCGGCGGCGCACACACGCACAACACGCGTTCGGGCGTCGCGCACTACCTCGCAGAGGATGAGGACGACGCGATCGACTACGCGCGCACGCTCATCGGATTCCTCCCCGACAACAACATGTCGGACGCCCCGGGGTACGAATCGGGATTCGAGTTCGAGACGACCGACTCCGACCGCGTACTGAACACCGTCATCCCCGACTCTCCGAACCAGCCCTACGACATCCACGAGGTCATCTCGCACATCGTCGACGCCGGCGATTTCCTCGAGGTCCAGCCGCTGTTCGCGCCGAACATCGTCATCGGATTCGGCCGGATCGAAGGTCGCACGGTCGGCATCATCGCGAACCAGCCGTCTCAGATGGCGGGGACGCTGAACATCGATGCAGGCGAGAAGGCCAGCCGCTTCGTGCGCTTCTGCGATGCGTTCTCGATCCCGATCCTCACCCTCGTCGACGTCCCCGGGTACCTGCCGGGAACCGACCAGGAGTGGACCGGTGTCATCCGTCGCGGCGCGAAACTGCTCTACGCCTACGCGGAGGCGACGGTCCCCCTCGTCACCGTCATCCTCCGCAAGGCCTACGGCGGCGCCTACATCGTCATGGGTTCCAAGCAGCTCGGCGCCGACATCAACCTCGCCTGGCCGACGGCCGAGATCGCCGTCATGGGCGGCCAGGGCGCGGTCAACATCCTCTACCGCGGTGAGATCAAGCGGGCCGAGGAGGCCGGCGAGGACGTCGCCGCCGTGCGCACGCGACTGGCGAACGAATACACCTACAACGTGGCCTCGCCGTTCCTCGCCGCCGAGCGCGGCGAGCTCGACGGGATCATCGAGCCGGCGCAGACCCGCGTCGCGGTCGCGAAGGCGCTTCGTGCCCTCCGCGGCAAGCGCGCGAGCCAGCCCGCCAAGAAGCACGGGAACATCCCGCTGTGACCCTGCCCGACGACGCCGCGACCGCCGCACCCCTGCAGGTGCGGCGGGGAGACGCGAGTCCCGAGGAACTGGCGGCGGTGATCGCCGTCGTCAGTGAGGCGGTCGTCCGCGAGGCGCAGACGGCGGTCGCCGACGAGCCTGCCGTCTCGGCGTGGCGGGCGTCCGGTCGCGGGATCCACAGCGGGATCCGCCGAGACGTGCCCTGGGGACGCTGGGCCGGCTGACAACCGTTCGACGTGTCCCCCAAAGTACCTACAGACACGGTTTTGACGATCAGTCAGACTAATACCGCTGGAACGCTTCTGCGTTCTGTCGATCCGTATCCCTCAGAGCGCGGATCGGCATGTGCGGGTCGGTTTTCGGGTAACCACTCGCATGGCGAGGGGCGGGCGGCTTCGCCGCCCCTCGCCTCTTCTCTTCCCGCCTCCGGATTCGGATCGCGCCGTGCTCAGCGGTCGAGGGTCGGACGCGGATGGGCGATCTCGTGCCACAGATCGACGACCTCGTCGCCGTCCGGGTCCTCCCGGCGGCGTGAGCGACCCACGACCGTGACTGCGACGCGCGGATGCGGTGACGTGCGGATGTAGATCCGTTCCGACGACGCGCCGGCCAGGGCCTCGGCCAGATCGGCGCGGATCCGCTCCAGCGCGGCGGGGCTCACCGCATCCAATCCGCCCTCGTCCAGCACGGTGACGGTACTCCCCCGCAATCGCGCCTGCTGCAGCCGGGCCCGCACCGCTTCATCGAGCAGGCGCGGTCCCCGCAGCTCATCTCGGAGCGACCCCTCCGCCAGGCGCGCACGCTCGCGCTCCTCGGGTTCCAGGTCGCCGTCCGACTCGATGGTGCGGATGAGAAGGGGTCCCGCGACGGCGAGCGCCTGCTGCACCCGCACCCGGCGCTCCCGTCGACGCCCTTCCTGGCTCGCGAGCCATTCGAACGACCGACGCTGGATGCCGGTCAGCTCGGCAGTGTCCACCGCCGCGCGATCGACGAGGCCCGTCAGGAGCTGAGCCACGATGACCCAGACGGCGGCGCCGACGAGTCCGAGCGCGAGCGAGTTCGGAAGACCGATCCACAGCGAGGACGAGACGCCCAGGAGGACGACGCCGATCCAGGCGTACAGCGGGCGCCGCCGTACGGTGACGATCGTGAGCAGGGCGCCGATCCCGCCGAGGCTCCACGTCGCGAACGGCTGGAGCCTCGCGCCCTCGTCGACGGCCGACCAGGTAGCCAGGGGTACGAGGACCGTGGTGGCGAGAACCAGCACGCACAGCCAGAGCGGCAAGGACGCCCCCTTGGGCAGCGCGCCTGCGGGGGCCTCCTCCCCTCGGGGCTCCGCCCCGGCCGGGCGCGGGGCGAAGTCCCAGAACACGCAGAGCCATGTCGTGACGAGGTAGAGCGACAGCGCAGCGATGAACAGCGCCGGCTGCGACACGGGGGATGTCCACACGAGCCCGCCGACGGCGAGATAGGCGGTGAAGACGACCGCCACGATCGAGAGTCCGGTATGGACGCGCATGTTCATCGCGGGTACTCCCAGCGCAGATCGACGATCGTGCCGCGTCGGGAGCTGCGCACCTTCGCCTGGCCGCCGACGGCGGCGACGCGGGCGACCACCGACCCGCTGATCCCCAGCCGGTCCTCGGGAACGGCGTGGACGTCGAACCCCTCCCCGGTGTCGATGACCCGGACCACGACGCGGCGATCGTCCGCCGTCAACTCTGCGTGCAGCCCCGCGCCGTCGGCGTGCTCGATCGCGTTGACGACCGCCTGTGCCGCCGCGAGCACGAGCGCGCGCGCGACGCGGCCCGGCAGCGCCTGAGCCCGGGGATCGATCGCGAGCCGCAGATCGATCTCGACGTCGTGCTCCAGGGCCGCCTCGCGGATGCCGTCGGCCAGGAACATCGGCTCGACCGGCTCGTCCGGCCCTTCCTCCGCATCACGATCGGCGTTGGCGAGTCGCGTGAGGGCGTCGCGCGCCATGCCAACCGCGAGGTCGCGCTCGCGCGGGGTCGCGGCGCGCTCCGCTGCGATCAGCGCCGCCAGGACGCTGTCGTGCATGAGGGCCGCCACCGAGATGCGCTCCTGCTCGACGGCGTCCGCGGCGGCCGCCGCCGCGTAGGAGCGCACCGCCTCTTCGCGGGTGCGATCCAATCGCTCGGCGAGGAGGCGAAGCATCCACCCGATCATCGTCATGACGACGGCGAGGATGATGGCGTACACGACCTGGCGCGACACCTGGATGACGTTCTCCACGCCCGTCCCGATCTGGATGAGCCGGGCGACGCCGTACAGGATCGGGATCATGGCGCACCAGACGTACTGGAGTACGAGCGGGAAGACGAGCACCGTCGCGACGGTGGCGACGTTCAGCAGGTACCAGACCCACGGTTCACCCTCAGCGGATGCCGCGCGCCCGGCCGTCGCGACCGGCCAGGCCAGCAGCACGAGAGGGAATACGATGGCGAAGATGGCTGCGAGGATGCGGTAGAACCGCCCGGCGACCCCGGCCGCGACCATCAGGACAAGGGGTCCGAAGGTCGCAGCGGTGAACACGACGTTCCAGGTGGGATCCTCCTGTGCCGAGCCGATCGCGTGGAACAGGGCTTGAACGCCCAGCACGGTGGATCCGACGGCCACGACGAACGCGAGGATGCGCTCGACGCGTTCGCGGGAGAAGAAGGTCGAATCCGGCGGGATCGTCAGCATCCCGGTCGTCGCGACCTCAGGCGCCACCGGAGTCCTCTGCGACGAGACCGTCCTCCATCGCGCGTCGGAGGAGATCCACCTTGGTGGGTGCGGGACGTCCGACCTCGACGTACTTGACCCGGACCCGGGTGATGTTCTCCTTAGCCGTGGAGTAGGCCACCCCGAGCCGTTCGGCGACGGTCTTGAGGGGAAGCCCCGCGGCGTACAGACGAAGCACATCGCGCTCGCGCGACGAGAGCTGCGCATCGGCGAACGCGCGATCACCGTCGATCGCCGACGCCCATTCGACGTTGTCGAGCGATTCGCCGCGCGCGACCGTGTCGACGGCGGAGATCACCTCGTCGATCCGCGAGGCCTTGCTCACGACACCGGCAGCGCCCGCGACGAGTGCCTCACGGACGGCCGCGGGACGATCCGCGACGCTGTGGATGATGACGGGCGAGCCGTCGTGAACGACGCGCGTGACGTTCTCGGTGACCGTCGCACCATCACCCAACGTCAGATCCAGCACGACGACGTCGGCGGGCTGCTCGAGTGTGAGAGTGCGCCAATCGAGGTATGCCGAGACGCTCTCGCCCGAGAAGACGACGCGCATCTGACCCGTGCGGCTGCAGGCGGCCTCGAGGCCGAGTCGCACGGATTCGTGGTCGTCGATCAGGGCGACGCGGATCATGCGCTCACCTTATCCGTCACCGCGTCAGGACGGCGATCGCTTCGACGTGATGCGAATGCGGGAAGAGGTCGAACGCACGGATCGACGGCGCCGTGTAGCCGTGTGCGGCGAAGGTGCCGAGGTCCCGGGCGAGGGCGACGGGATCGCACGCGACGTAGACGATGCGATCCGGGGAGAGAGCCACGAGCCGCTCGACGACGTCCTTGCCCGCACCCGCCCGCGGCGGGTCGAGGACGACGGTGCCCCGCCCGAGCCGCGCACGCTGAGCAGGTGTCGCGGTCTCCACGAGATGGCCGAGCCAGCGATCCACGCGAGCGGTCTCCGCACGGGCACCGATCCACGCGGCGAGGTTCTCACCGGCGTGCTCGGTTGCCCGCGGATCGGATTCGACGGAGGTGATCCGGGTCCCGGGGCCGCCGACGCCCGCGACGGATGCCGCCAGGAGGCCTACCCCGCCGTACAGATCGAGGTGCCAGCCATCGGGGTCCACGGATCCGGTCACGGCCGAGGCGACCGCGTCGTGGAGCGTCCCGGCCGCGAGACGGTGGACCTGCCAGAAACCACCGGCATCCACCTGGAACTCCCGGTCGCCGACCGTCTCGACGACGACCTCCCGCGCCGCGGGGTCGATGGGACCGGGCCGGCGGGAACGGGTGGGCTCGGGGCTGGAGATGACGCGGACCCGGCCGTCCGCGGGCTGGACGAGGTCGAGCCTGCCCGGCGACCCGCCCTGCCGCCGCGCCATCGCTCGAGTGATGCCGGGGGTGGCGAGCGGGAGCTCGCCGACGGGGATGACGCGGTGGCTGCGGGCGGCGTAGGGTCCGATGCGGCCGTCCTCGTCGACGTGCAGGCTCACCCGCGTGCGCCATCCGGTGCCATCGGGGGATTCTTCGACGAGCCGGTCGCCCTTGGTCTGCGCGATCGGCGGCTCGATCGTCACCGGCGCCGTGGACCCGGCGAAGCGGGCGAGGGCGTCGCGGAGCACCTCTGCTTTGAGCTCGCGCTGGTGATCGAGGGCGATGTGGCCGAAGTCAGCCCCGCCGGGGCGATCCATGGGAGGCGTCCCGACATCGGCGGGCGACCACACGTGGGGACGGCGGTGTGGGGAGGCATCCAGGACCTCCACCGTGTCACCGCGCCAGAACGACGACTTCTTCGTGTCGGTGAGGGCGACGCGGACGCGCTCGCCGGGGACCGCGTCCGAGACGAAGACGACCCGGTTCTCGTGACGGGCGACGAAGACGCCGCCGTGGGCGACAGCCGTGATGTCGAGGTCGAGGAGGTCTCCGGGTTGCATCCTCCGATGCTGTCACACCGCCCGCGGCTACCGTGGTGTGCATGCGCGTGTGCCTCGCCTCCACCTCCCCCGCCCGCCTCATGCTCCTGCGCCAGGTCGGCATCGAACCCGCGACGCGGTCCCCCCGGGTCGACGAGGAGGCGGTGATCGCCGCGACGGAGGCGGCTGAGGGCCGCACTCTCCCGCCCGCGGAGCACGTCCTCCTCCTCGCGCGACGAAAGGCCGCCGACGTCGCCGGGATGCTCGCCGACGAGGGGTTCGAGGGCCTCGTCGTCGGCGGGGACTCGATGTTCGAGCTCGACGGCGAGGTCCTGGGCAAGCCCTACACACCGGAGGCGGCTCGGGCACGGTGGCAGTCCATGCGCGGGCGCACCGGCGTCCTGCACTCCGGCCACAGCGTGTTCCGCGTCGGCCCCGGCGGAACCCTCACCGAGGCCCATGCGGTGGCCGCGGCATCCGTCTCCTTCGCGGCCGATGTGACGGATGCCGAGATCGACGCCTACGTGGCGACGGAAGAACCCCTGCTGGTCGCCGGCGCCTTCACGGTCGACAGCCTCGGCGGTGCCTTCATCGAACGCGTCGAGGGAGACCCGTCCACCGTCGTCGGGATGTCACTGTCGACCCTGCGCCGTCTGGTTCGCGAGCTCGGCGTGGAGTGGACGTCGCTGTGGAACACGGCGGGGACGACCCCGGCGTAGTGGAACACGGCGGGGACGACCCCGGCGTAGTGGAACACGGCAGGGACAACCCCGGCGTAGTGGAACACGGCAGGGACAACCCCGGCGTAGTGGACTCTGCGACACGAATCCCGCATGACTTTGTGCGAGGGATCCAAAGAACCCGGCATCCACCTGGGTAGGCTCGAAGCCATGCCTGAGAGCGTGACCACCCGAATCTCGAAAGTGCTGATCGCCAACCGCGGCGAGATCGCGGTGCGCATCGTCCGTGCCGCGCGCGACTCGGGGAAGGCCTCGGTGGCGGTGTACGCCGACCAGGACCGCGACGCGATGCACGCCCGCCTGGCCGACGAGGCCTACGCCCTCGGCGGCGCGACGAGCGCCGAGACGTACCTGTCGATCGAGAAGATCCTCTCGGTCGCCCGCCGCTCCGGCGCCGATGCCGTTCACCCCGGCTACGGCTTCCTGGCCGAGAACGCCGAGTTCGCCCGCGCCGTCATCGGCGCAGGCCTCATCTGGATCGGCCCCTCCCCCGAGGCGATCGAATCGCTCGGCGACAAGGTCACCGCCCGCCACGTCGCGGAGAAGGTCGGCGCTCCCCTCGCTCCCGGCACCCCGGGCCCCGTCTCCGGCGCCGACGAGGTCATCGCCTTCGCTGAGGAGTTCGGCCTCCCCATCGCCATCAAGGCGGCCTACGGCGGCGGCGGCCGCGGCCTCAAGGTCGCCCGCGAACTCGAGGAGGTCGCGGAGCTGTTCGAGTCGGCCACCCGCGAGGCGATCACCGCCTTCGGCCGAGGCGAGTGCTTCGTCGAGAAGTACCTCGACAAGCCCCGCCACGTCGAAACGCAGTGCCTCGCGGATGCCGAGGGCAATGTCGTCGTGGTCTCGACCCGCGACTGCTCACTCCAGCGCCGTCACCAGAAGCTCGTCGAAGAGGCTCCCGCACCCTTCCTGACCTCCGAGCAGAACGAGATCCTCTACTCGTCGTCGAAAGCCATCCTCAAGGAGGTCGGCTACGTCGGCGCGGGGACGTGCGAGTTCCTCATCGGAGCCGACGGCACCATCTCTTTCCTCGAGGTCAACACGCGCCTCCAGGTCGAGCACCCGGTCTCCGAGGAGGTCACCGGCATCGATCTCGTCCGCGAGCAGTTCCGGCTCGCCGAGGGCGGCACCCTCGACTACGCCGACCCCGAGCCCGTGGGCCACTCCTTCGAGTTCCGCATCAACGGCGAGGACCCGGGCCGGAACTTCCTTCCTGCTCCCGGCGACATCCACGTCTTCAAGACCTTCGGCGGCCCCGGCGTGCGCCTGGACTCCGGCGTGACCGCCGGCGACAGCGTCTCGGGCGCGTTCGATTCGCTCCTGGGCAAGCTCATCGTCACGGGCCGTACCCGCGAGGAGGCGCTCGAGCGCTCGCGTCGAGCGCTCGACGAATTCGAGGTCGCCGGCATGCCGACGGTCCTGCCGTTCCACCGCAAGGTCGTGCGCGACCCCGCCTTCACGGGCGAGGACGGCACGTTCGGCGTCTTCACGCGCTGGATCGAGACGGAGTTCGACAACGACATCCCCGCGTGGGACGGCGAAGCCGGACCCGCCGCCGATCCGGAGACCCGTCACACGGTGGTCGTGGAGGTCTCGGGGAAGCGCCTCGAAGTGAGCCTCCCGGACCGCCTCACCCAGACTCCCACCGCGGTCGGCCGGCCCGTCGCGGTGCCGCCGTCGCGTCGCTCGCACGCGTCGACCGCCGTGTCCGGCGGGGGCGGCGACTCGGTCGCCTCGCCGATGCAGGCGACCGTCGTCAAGATCGCCGTCGAGGAGGGACAGCAGGTCGTCAAGGGCGATCTGGTCGTCGTCCTCGAGGCGATGAAGATGGAGCAGCCCATCCAGGCGCACAAGGACGGTGTCGTCGGCGCGATCAACGCTCAGGCGGGCGCGACCGTTTCCGCGGGTCACCAACTGCTCACGATCTCCTGACGACCGACCGCGACACGCTCGGCGCGCCTATCGTGTGGGGATGACGAATCCGCGAATCCCACTCGCGCTCGCTGCCGTGGGGCTCCTGCTCACGGGATGCGCGAGTGCGCCGAGCGTGGATCTCGACGCCGCACAGGAGTGGTACGACGCCGTCGTCGCGGCGGAGTCCGACGGCCCCGGATCCATCGGCGTCGTGGGCATGCAGATCGGCCCGGGAGGATCGGATGCCGGTGACGTCAGGATGGACTTCGCCCAGCCGACGGAGGTGTCGCGGGTGGATGTCCGCTGCTTCGGCGGAGTGACCGCGTCCGTCCACGTCACCCTCGCCGGGGGCGCGAGGACCGAGCAGGAGATCGTCTGCGACGAGGAACCGCACAGCATCACGCTCGGCGCGCCCGCCGTAAATGCCGTCACCGTCTCCGCGACCGCGCCCGCGCGTACGTACCTGCACGCGACGGCGCTGCAGGAGCTCACGATCGAACGGTGACCGCGGGCGTCAGAACGCGACCGCCCGGGGGTTTCCCCACACGCGCCATCCCCCGGCCGAGCTGTCCCAGCCGAAACCGTCCGACCAGTGCGTCGCCGCCCCGAACCGTGATCCCGTACTCAGGGCGACCTGCACTCCGTCGCGCCCGAACCCGACGATGTCGGCACGCCCATCGCGATTGACGTCGACGACGCTCCGCGGCATCCACCCCGGCGTCCATTCGCGAGAGCCGAAGTTGGTCGTCCACACCGTCGACGGACCGAACGAGCTCCCCCGGTTCAGGGCGACGTAGGTGCGCGTCGAGCCGAAGCCGACGATGTCGAGCCGTCCGTCACCATTCACGTCGGCGAACGTCCGTGAGTGCACGTTGCCCCGCCAGGAGCCCGAGGCGGCGTCCGTCCCGAAGGCCGACGTCCATCGGACGGGCTGAGCGAATCCGGACCCCGTGCCGCGCGCCACCAGGACGCCGCGCGCGCTGAAGGCGACGATGTCCGGCTTGCCGTCGCCGTCGATGTCCATCACGCGACGCGGATGGTTCACGACACCCCACCCCTGGCCCGTGCCGAACTCAGCCACAGCGAGGGTCATGGGCGCGAATCCCGAGCCGGTGTTGCGGGCCACGTACACGCCTTTCGCGCCGAAGCCGACCAGGTCGGGACGCCCGTCGCCCGTCACGTCGACGACGTACCGCGGATGCCGCGACGCGACCCACCCGCCGGCCGCATCGCTCGAGCCCATCTCGCGCGACCAGAGGGCCGGCTTCGCGAACGAGGAGCCGGTGTTGCGGGCGACCCAGACGCCGGCGCCCCCGAAACCGACGATGTCGGGTCTGCCGTCGCCCGTGACGTCGACGACGATGCGCTGATGCACCCCGACGCGCCAACCCTGGTCGGTACCGAACTCCTTCACCCAGCTCCGGGCGGCGTTGAAAGTGCTCCCGCCGGTCCCCGTCGCGACCGAGACGCCCGCCGCGCCGAAGCCGACGATGTCGGGTCTGCCGTCGCCGGTCACATCGAGGACCATGCGCGGATGCGTCGAGCGCTGCCAGCCCTTCGACGTCCCGAAGTTGTTCAGGCCGAGCTGCCGCGAGGTGAAGCCTCGTCCGTTGCCGAATGCGGTGTAGGCCCCCGAACCGCCGAAGGCGACGAGGTCGGGCAGGCCGTTGCTGTTGAGATCGGTGTCCCAGGCGGTCGCGTCGGAGTAGTCGTCGATCCCGTTGCCGTCGGTGTCGGGCAGGGTCGACCCGCCGGTCGGGCCGACCCGGCTGGACGCCGTCAAGCAGCAGGTCACCCGGCGCGCCGTCAGCACGACGTCACCCTGGAGGTTCCGCCAGACGCCGTTGTAGGCACCGCTCGAGTCACGCAGCGTGTAGTTGTCGAATTGGATGCCGCTGACCGAGACGTACTTGCGCTTGCCGCTCGGCACGTCCAGCGCGGCATTGAGGATGGACAGGTGCACGTGCGCACTGTCGCCCGGTGTGCCGCCGCACGGCAGCGTCTGACCGGCGGTGCCGATGGTCGTCCCGGCCTCCACCCACTGGCCGACGAGCGCGGATTTGGCATTGGTGAGGTGGTAGTACTCCGACATCCACCCGCCGCCGTGGTCGACCCCCAGGAACCACCCGGTGCTGCACCGGACCCGGTAGACCGTTCCGGCCGCGACGGTGCGCACAGCACGGTCCTTGGAGGACAGCGGCGAGAAGTCGATCGCGCCCCGATTGATGCCGTCGCTGTCGGAGTGGGACCCGCTGGCGCCCCACCGGATCCCGGGGGCGAAGGGCAGGCGGAACACCGGCTGCGGTCCGTACTGCGGGACGGTGAGACGGAGAGGCGCGACCGGCACCGACGAGTCCGGTGGCAGCTCCCGGGTGAGCGGCAGAGTAGGGCCGTCGTGCTCGTGGTCGTCCTCCGGAACCACCTCGGATGACGGTGACGGTGAGGGCGAGATCTCGGGGGTCGATTCCGGGCCCGCCGACGGGCTGGGGGCCGGCGTGGGATCGGCGGGCGGCTCGGGTGTCGGCGTCGGTGACGCGTCCGGCGTGGGCGTCGGGGTCCCGTCGGCACCCGATGCGCCGGATGGCGACGAGGTCGGCGACGGCTCCGGCAGCGTGCCCGCCGACAACGGCAGGGAGGCCAACACGGCCGCTCCTGCGACGGCGATGCTCAGGATGGTTCTGGCTGGTGCGCGCATAGGTGTCTCCGGGTCTCCCCAGATCAGCTCGTCCTCCCCAGGACGCTCTCACTCTACGTCGGCGTCGTCCCCCGTCGGGGGGCTTGACGCCGGCGCGGCGGCACCGATAGCCGAGTTCAGCTGTACGTGTCCTCGTCGCGGGCGACCTGGTGCATCGCGCGCGTCGCGTCGGTGATGCTGCCCGCGAGCGAGGGGAACACCGCGAACACGCGAGAGAGCTGGTCGACGGTGAGTCGCCGCTCCACCGCGATCGCGATCGGGTAGATCAGTTCGGACGCGCGCGGCGCGACGATGACACCACCGATGACGGTGCCCGATCCCTCGCGCGCGATGATCTTCACGAACCCGTCCTTGACCCCCATCATCTTGGCGCGCGCGTTGGCGGCCAGAGGAAGTTTGTGGACGGTGCCGTTGACGGCGCCCGACTCGATGTCGCGCTCCTGACGACCCACCGTCGCGATCTCGGGAGCGGTGAAGATGTTAGCCGTCACGCGGTGCTTCTCGAGCGGGATGACGGTGTCGCCGAGCGCGTGGAAGACCGCCATCCGTCCCTGCATCGCGGCGACCGAGGCGAGCGGGAGGAACGTGGTGCAGTCGCCGGCGGCGTAGATGTTGGGGACCGAGGTCCGCGCGACGCGGTTGACCTGGATGTGACCGGAGCCGGTGAGCTGCACCCCGGCATCCTCCAGTCCGATGCCGGCGGTGTTCGGGATCGATCCGACGGCCATGAGGCAGTGACTGCCCTCCACGGTGCGGCCGTCGGACAGCGTCGCGACGACGCCGTCCTTCGTGCGCTCGACCTTCTCGGCGCGGGACTTCGACAGCACCTCCATGCCGCCGCGGGTGAAGACCTTCTCGATCACCGCTGCTGCGTCGGAGTCCTCGCCGGGGAGAACCTGGTCGCGGCTGGAGATCAGTGTGACCTTCGAGCCGAGGTTCATGTACGCGCCCGCGAACTCGGCGCCGGTGACACCCGACCCCACCACGATGAGGTGCTCGGGGAGGCTCGTCATGTTGTAGAGCTGCGTCCACGTCAGGATGCGCTCCCCGTCGGGCTTGGCGCTGTCCAGTTCGCGCGGCGATGCGCCGACCGACACGACGAGGGTGTCGGCCTCGACGCGGTCGAAGTCGGTCCCGCCCGGGCCGGTCGAGACGACGACGGCGTGCGTGCCGTCGAGACGCCCGTGACCGGAGATGATGCGGACGCCGGCGTCCACGAGCTGCGCGCGCTGGTCGTCGGACTGCTGACGGGCGAGGGAGAGGAGTCGCTTGTTGACCGCGCCCAGGTTGATGGCGATCTCGGGCTTGAGCGGCTTGCCGCTGTCGCCGCGCGCGAACAGGTGCACGCCGAGATCGGAGGCACCGCGGATCGCGACGGCGGCGTCGGCCGTGGCGATCAGCGTCTTCGACGGCACGACGTCGGTGATGACAGCGGACCCGCCGATTCCTGCGCGCTCGACGAGAGTCACCTCGGCTCCCAGCTGGGCTGCTGCGAGAGCCGCCTCGTATCCGCCGGGGCCGCCGCCGATGATGGCGACACTCTGGGTGGTCTCGAAGCTCACAGACATGTGGATCATTCTTTCAGGCTGCAGGGGGTCCGCGCGCCGCGCCGCGCCACCGCCGTGTGGCCAGGGGCTCCGGCGGTTCCTAGAGTGGGAGCATGCACGAGGAGACCCACCCGCTCGACGACCCCGCCATCGACCCGTTCGAGGTCGCTGACACCGCCGCAGCAGACATCGCCCGCCTCACCGGCGTGGCACGCCACGACATCGCCCTGACCCTGGGAAGCGGATGGGGCAAGGCCGCCGAACTCATCGGCGAGACCACCGCGACGCTCGACGCAACAGAGGTCACCGGCTTCAGCAAGCCGGCGCTCGCGGGGCACGTGGGGTCGATACGCAGCATCCTCGCCCCCGACGGCAAGCGCGTTCTCGTCATCGGCGCGCGCACCCACTACTACGAGAACCACGGCGTCCGCCGGGTCGTGCACAGCGTGCGCACCGCCGCTGCAACCGGGGCGAAGATCATGGTCCTGACCAACGGCGCCGGCGGTATCAAGCAATCGTGGTCGCCCGGACAGCCCGTCCTCATCAGCGACCACATCAACCTCACCGCCGACTCCCCTCTCGAGGGGGCGACCTTCATCGACCTCACCGATCTCTACTCGTCGCGGCTGCGCGACCTCGCGCGCACGATCGACCCGAGCCTCGACGAGGGTGTCTACTGCCAGTTCCGCGGACCCCACTACGAGACCCCGGCGGAGGTCCAGATGGCGAAGGCCATCGGCGGACACATCGTCGGGATGTCGACGGCCCTCGAGGCTATCGCCGCGCGTCAGGCGGGCATGGAGATCCTCGGCTTCTCGCTCATCACGAATCTCGCCGCCGGCATCCAGTCGACCCCGCTCAGCCACCAGGAGGTCCTCGAAGCCGGTCGCGACGCCGAGCCCGTCATCTCGGACCTGCTCGCCCGCGTGATCGGCGTCCTGTGAGCGGGGGCGTACTCGAGACCGCGCGGCAGTGGCTCGCGCAGGACCCGGATGAGGCGACCCGCGCAGAGCTCGCGGATCTGATCGCGCGCGCCGAATCCGGCGACGACGCGGCGACCGCCGACCTCCACGACCGCTTCGACACCCGCCTCGCCTTCGGCACAGCGGGCCTGCGCGGTGCGCTCGGGGCGGGCTCCAACCGCATGAACCGCGTGCTCGTGAGCCAGGCGGCCGCCGGCTTCGCCGCGTACCTGCGCGAGCGCGCCGGCGGCGAGACCCCCTCGGTCGTCATCGGCTACGACGGACGCCGAAACTCGGACGTCTTCGCCCGCGACAGCGCCGAGATCTTCGCCGGCGCGGGGCTCCGCGCCGTCCTCCTCCCCCGCCTGCTGCCGACGCCCGTCCTCGCTTTCGCGGTGCGTCACCTCGGCGTGTCGGCCGGCGTCATGGTGACGGCGTCCCACAACCCGCCCGACGACAACGGCTACAAGGTCTACCTCGGCGGCGACGACGACGGCGCCCAGATCGTCTCGCCGGCGGATGCCGAGATCGCGGCGCACATCGACGAGGTCGCCGCGCGCGCAGACCTCGGTGCGATCGCCCGCTCGGACGACTACGAGACCTCCGACGAGTCCGTCGTCGAGGCGTACGTGAACGCCACGGCCCTGGTCGCCCCCGCACCCGCGGGTGCCGCCGGCCTGAACTGGGTCTACACCGCGATGCACGGCGTGGGACACGAGACCTTCGCTCGCGTGCTCGAGACGGCGGGGTACCCCGCACCGACCGTCGTCACGGCGCAGATCGAGCCCGACGGACGCTTCCCCACCGTCGCCTTCCCGAACCCGGAAGAGCCGGGCGCGATGGACCTCGCCGTCGAGACCGCCCGCGAGGCAGGCGCCGAGCTCATCGTTGCGAACGATCCCGACGCCGATCGGCTCGCCGTCGCGATCCCGGATGCGGCGGCCCCGGGCGGCTGGCGCCGGTTGACCGGCAACGAGGTCGGACTGCTGCTCGGCTGGCGCGCCGCTCGCACCGCAACGTCGGGGACCCTCGCCTGCTCGCTCGTCTCCTCGCCCGGTCTGCAGACGATCGCCGAGCACTACGGCCTCGACTTCACGGCGACCCTCACGGGATTCAAGTGGATCTCCCGCGCACCGGGGCTCGTCTACGGCTTCGAGGAAGCACTCGGCTACCTCGTCAACCCGGGCACCGTGCGCGACAAGGACGGTATCTCGGCAGCGGTCGCGATCCTCGGCCTCGTCGCCGAGGCGCGCGAGGAGGGCAGGACGCTCGGCGACCTGCTCGACGAGTCCGCGGCGACCTTCGGGCACTTCGCGAGCGGCCAGGTCTCGATCCGTGTCGACGACGTCTCGGTCATCGGCCGCATCATGACGGCGCTGCGGGCGGCGCCCCCGGCATCCGTCGGCTCGGTTTCCGTCGACCGCACGGAGGACCTGCTGGCGGCGCCGGAGGGTTCGCCCCGCGGCGACGTCCTGCGCCTGTGGCTCGCGGACGGCTCGCGCGTCATCGTCCGGCCGAGCGGCACGGAGCCGAAGCTGAAGGCCTACCTCGACGTGCGCGGCGAGTCCGCGGACGACGCCGCAGCCCGGCTCGCGGCCGTCGATGCCGGCGTCCGCTCCCTGCTCGACGCGGCGCAGGCATGACGACCGCGCTGACCGAACCGGTCACCCTCCGACACGGCCGGGTCGAGCTCGTGCCGCTCGATCCGTCGCATGCGGACGCGCTGGCATCGGCCCGCGAGGGACTCGAGTACGCCTGGTACACGTCGATCCCGGCATCCGTCCCCGACGAGATCACGCGGCGCCTCGCGGAGCGGGACGCGGGCCGGATGAATCCGTTCACGGTCGTCGTCGACGGTCGCCCGCAGGGCATGACCACGTTCTGCGACATCGACGCAACCAACCGCCGCGTCGAGATCGGGTACACGTGGCTTGCGCGTGAGGTGCAGCGCACCGAGGTGAACACGACGGCCAAACGCCTGCTGCTCGCGCACGCGTTCGAGGCGTGCGAGGCGATCGCGGTCGAGTTCCGGACCTCGTGGCACAACCGGCAGTCCCGCGCTGCGATCGAACGGCTCGGCGCCCGTCAGGACGGCGTGCTGCGCAACCACCGGATCGGACCGGGCGGGACGATCCGCGACACCGTCGTGTTCTCGATCCTCCCGCACGAGTGGCCGGGCGTCCGGATGGGACTCGACGCGCGCCTCGCGGGCTGATCAGCCGGTCTCTTGTTGCATCTCCTGGCTCACGCTAGCTTCGGGATGAAGGTTCATCATGCCCAAGGGGGAACACCGATGGATAGTGCAAATCAGTCAAGCGCGTCGCGGCGAGGTCTTCCTCGGACTGTGACAACTGCGATGGTGACAATCGGTCTACTCCTCGCCGGGATAACCGGCGCAGCTCCCGCGCAAGCCGTGCCGTACAACCCGACCGGGCAGACCTGGGTTAAGGAAAGCTCAAGGTCTTACTGTTACACCGTCAGCGGATGGTCTGACTGCTACACAGAAACGACCTACCGCAGAACGTCTGGCTTCTGCGCAAAGCCGGCAGGCAACCTCACGGGGGGCCTTCTTGCCTGGTACTCGTACTGCTACAAAACCGTCAAGGTCCGGCGCTAAGCCGCGTGGGGCTCGACGCGCGCCTCGCGGACTGATCAGCCGTCGATAACCGCGACGAGCTCGTCGAGGAAGCCGGCGAAGCTCGTGCCGCGGCGGAGGATCCGCTGCACGCTGTCGCGCTCGCTGAACACCTCGACGAACTGCTCGAAGACGGTCTGGAACGCCTCGCGATCCGACTCGGAGAACGCCACCATCGCAACGACCTGCACGCGCCCGTCGCCCCATCGGATCGACGGGTCCGCGAGACCGACCGCGATCGCCGTGCGCGTGGCGGTCATGCCGATGGCGTGCGGGACGGCGAGCGCGTCGGTGAACGCCGTCGACGAGATCCGCTCCCGCTCCAGCGTGCGGTCCACGTAGTCCTCGGTGATGACGCCCTGCGCGGCCAGCAGCCCGCCGAGACCGCGGATGACGGTCTCCTCGTCGGCGTCGGCGGGCAGCCGCGACACGAACGCATCGGGCGAGAAGTAGCGCTCGAGCTCTGCGCGCAGCCCCGCGAGGCGCCGCGCTCGGCGCGCGCGAGCGGCGGCCACCTGCACGCGTTCCACGTCGGGCTCGGTGAGGAAGGGCTGGATCCGCACGACCCGCTCGGAGGGCTCGGGAGGATCGATCGTCGTGAGCACGAGGTCGGTGTCGACCCCTGCCCAATCGGGGTCGACGCGCGTCTCGACCGCGACGACCTCGATCTCGCGGCCGAGGGCACGATCGATGCTCGCGCGCAGCAGCTCGTGCATCTCGTAGTAGCCGGGGCAGACGAGCGTCGCCGTCAGCAGACGCGCCGACTGGCGCGAGCGCTCCAGACGGCCGCCGACGTGCATCGCGATGTAAGCGATCTCGTCCTCGTGGAGCGGCGCACCGACGACGACGCGGAGCTGCTCGGCGATGAAGACGGCGACGTCGAAGATCATCGGGTAGCTCGACTTCAGCGACCGGGTGAGCGCGTTCCGCGACCACGCTCGGTCCTGGGCGCGCTGGCGCAGGTTCTGGACGTGCAGGGACAGCCGCAGGATGAAGTCGTCGTGGTCGATGTCGACGAGGAACTCGGATGCCGCACGCGCGACGACCGCGCGCACGGCCGCTTCGACGTCGGCATCCAGTCGATCGCGGATGACGGCGTCGGGCTCCGCGGCGCCCGGTGCGACGACGCGCGTCTGGACGAGCGCGGCCAGGTGGTCCCGGTCACCGTCGCCGAGGTGGACGCCCAAGTGCGTCACGGCGAGGCGGTCGAGCAGGTCGGCGATCCGGCTGCGGGCGGCGGAGTCGCCGACCGGTGCACCGTCGAGTCCGCGGCCCCGTCCGACCCGGTCGGCGGCGATCGCGATGTGCATCATGACGTCGCCGATCCCGAATTCGTTGACGAGGTAGCCGAGCTCCCCGAGGCCCTCGACCAGCTCGGATTTGAATGCGCCCAGGGCCGAGGTCTCGGCGGTGTTCTCCCCCAGTGCACGTCGGAGCGCCCGGAGGTCGAAGGCGCCCTGCTCCATCTCGTCGTGGACGAGACGGCTGAGCAGACGGCGTTGGGCCATCTCGGTGCCCGAGAGTCGCACCCGTTCCGCGGAGCGTTCCAGGGTGAGCTGCGTGCCGCTCAGCAGGGCGCGCACCCGCCCGAGGTCGGACTCGAGCGTCGCTTCGCTGACATGGAAGTGCTGCGCCGCGGCGTACACGTCGACCCCGGCGGGGGCGTCGAGCAGGTCTCGCACGAGGCGGTGCAGTCGGTCGCGCGGCGTCTCCTCGGTGACCTTCCGCAGTGCGCCCGCAGCGCCTGCGCCGGCGCGATAGCCGGAGGCTCCGGACTCGACCGCATCCCCACCCGGCACGCGGGCGTTGAGAGCGGCGACGTAGGAGCGGATGCTGCGGGGCGTGACTCCCACGACGTCGGCGAGCTCGCCGGCCGTTCGCCACGCGGCATCCCGGATCAGGAGCGCCATGACCTGGTCCTGTCTCGCCCGGCTCACCCGTCCAGTCAACCATCTGCGCGACCAGGGGGTTTCCTCCCCCGCGGAAGAACGGCTGGTTGTCCCTTCCTGGGAGTCGGATGAGAATGACAAGGAGACAAGGAGGCGGATCGATGAAGATCCTCGTCGTCTGCGGCGCCGGTGCGTCGAGCACGTTCGTCGCCCAGCGTCTGCGGCACGCCGCACAGCGCGAAGGCAGGGACCTGTTCGTCCGCGCGGGAGTGCCCGGCATGGTCGCCACGGAGGCCGACGCCGGCGACGTGGTGCTCGTGGGTCCGCACCTCGCCTCCGCCCTCTCCGACATCGAACGGGATGCCGCCACCCGACAGGCGCGTGCTGTTCTGCTGCCGGAGGACGTCTTCGGCGATCGTGACGGAACCCGCACGCTCGCCCTCGTGACGGCGGCGATGGACGCCGACCGCAGTGAAAGGACCCCGCGATGAGCGCACCGGCCAGCCGGACCGTGAGGATCGGCTCCTCCAACGGTCTGCACGCCCGCCCCGCGAAGATGTTCGCGCAGGCCGCGAAGGATGCCGGCATCCCCGTCACGATCTCGAAAGGATCCGGCGGAGCGGTCAACGCGGCCAGCATCCTCAGCGTGATCTCGCTCGGCGCCGAGAACGGCGACTACGTGACGCTCACCGCAGACGGCACGAACGCCGAAGAGGTACTCGACGCCCTCACCGAACTTCTGACCACCGACCACGACGCCTGAGGGACACATGACTGAGCTTCGAGGAGTAGGAATCGGCCTGGGCGTGAGCCACGGCCCCATCGCACGGATGGCGGAGCCGCTGCCGGCGCCGAAGGACGAGAAGAGCGCACGGAGCGCCGACGAGGAGACCGCGCGCGTCCGCGCCGCGATCGAGGCGGTCGCCCGCGAACTGGAGCAGCGCGGCGAGACCGCAGGCGGCGCAGCGCAGGAGGTGCTCGAGGCGCAGGCCATGATGGCCGAGGACCCGGCGCTCGAAGAAGAGGTCACGAACCGCATCGGCGCCGGCAAGACCGCCGAGTTCGCCGTCTTCGACGCCTTCGCGTCGTTCCGCGACACGCTCTCCGCGATGGGCGGCTACCTCGGCGAGCGCGCCGCCGACCTCGACGACGTCGCCCAGCGCGTCATCGCGCACCTCCGGGGCGTCGCCGCTCCCGGAGTCCCCGACCCGGGGCATCCGTTCGTCCTGGTGGCCAAGGACCTCGCTCCCGCCGACACCGCGCTCCTCGACCTCGACAAGGTCCTCGCGCTCGTGACGACCGAGGGCGGGCCGACCTCGCACACCGCGATCCTCGCCCGTGAGAAGTCCATCGTCGCGGTCGTCGGCGTCCGCGGTGCGGCTGACCTCGCCGAAGGCGAGACGGTCGTCGTCGACGCCGCAGCCGGCGTCGTCACCACCCAGCCGACCGATGACGACATCGCCCAGGCCGAACGTCGTGAGGCGGACCGCGCCGCCGCGGCGGACGCGCCCATCACGCCGGGTGCGCTCGCGGACGGGACCGCCGTGCCGCTGCTCGCGAACCTCGGCAAGCCGCAGGACGCCGCGAAGGCCGTCGAGCTCGGCGCCGAGGGCGTGGGCCTGTTCCGCACCGAGTTCCTCTTCCTGAGCTCGTCACAGGCGCCGACCGTCGAGGAGCAGACGAAGGCGTACACCGAGCTGCTGCAGGCGTTCCCCGGCAAGAAGGTCGTCGTCCGCGCACTGGATGCCGGTGCCGACAAGCCGCTCGCCTTCCTCAACGACGCGCACGAGGAGAACCCGGCGCTCGGCCTCCGCGGTCTCCGCGCACTGCGCGCCAGCGAGGACATCCTGCGCGAGCAGCTCACCGCCCTCGCGAACGCGGATGCCGCCACCGAGGCCGACCTCTGGGTCATGGCTCCGATGGTGTCGACCGTCGAGGAGACCGAGTACTTCGTCACCCTCGCGAAGGAGTACGGCATCAAGACGGCAGGCGTCATGGTCGAGGTCCCCTCGTCCGCGCTGCTCGCCGACAAGGTCCTCGCCCACGCCGACTTCGCCTCGATCGGGACGAACGACCTGACCCAGTACACGCTGGCGGCCGACCGCCTGCTGGGTTCGGTCTCCTCGTTCCAGGACCCGTGGCATCCCGCCGTCCTGCACCTCGTCAAGGCGACGGGCGACGGCGGACGCGCCACCGGCAAGCCGATCGGCATCTGCGGTGAGGCCGCGGCCGACCCGCTGCTCGCCGTCGTCCTCGTCGGCCTCGGCGCGACGACGCTCTCTATGGCACCGACGGCGCTCGCAGACGTACGCGCCACCCTCTTGCACCACAGCCTCGACGACGCCGAGCGCATCGCCGAAGCAGCCCTCGCCGCATCCGATGCGGCATCCGCCCGAGCCGCGGCCCAGGACGCCGCAGCACAGCACACCGCCGCATGAACCGCGGCACACCAAAGGAGACACAGCACATGTCAACGGCGACTACAGCCACACGCGGTCCGAGCCGCGCACGCGTCGGCGTGCAGCGATTCGGAACCTTCCTGTCGGGCATGATCATGCCCAACATCGCGGCGTTCATCGCATGGGGCTTCATCACCATGCTCTTCATCCCCGATGGGTTCTTCGGTGCCAACAGTCCCTTCGGCTGGCACTGGTTCCCGGTCGCGGAGATCCTCGGCGGCGGTGGCGACGTCGCCGCCATCGGTTGGGAGGGTGCACGCACCACCCTGACGGAAGGCGACAACGGCACCTATACGGGCTACGTCGGCATCGTCGGGGCGATGGTGACCTACCTTCTGCCCCTTCTGATCGCGAACACCGCCGGCCGGATGGTCTACGACGCCCGCGGTGGTGTCGTGGCGACGATCGCCGTCATGGGTGTCATCGTCGGCACCGACCAGCCGATGTTCCTCGGCGCGATGATCATGGGCCCGCTCGCCGCGTGGGTCACCAAGCAGATGGACAAGCTGTGGGACGGCAAGATCAAGCCCGGCTTCGAGATGCTCGTCAACAACTTCTCCGCGGGCATCCTCGGCATGCTCCTCGCGATCTTCGGCTTCTTCGCATTCGGTCCGCTCATGCTCGGAATCGGCCGACTGCTCGGCGGGATCGTCGACTGGCTCGTGTCGCTCAGCCTGCTGCCGCTGCTGTCGATCTTCGTCGAGCCGGCGAAGGTGCTCTTCCTCAACAACGCCATCAACCACGGTGTGTTCACGCCGCTGGCCCTCCAGCAGGTCGAGGATGCCGGCAAGTCGATCCTGTTCCTCATCGAGGCGAACCCCGGCCCGGGCCTCGGCCTGCTGCTCGCGTTCACGTTCTTCGGCGTCGGACAGGCGAAGGCATCCGCACCGGGCGCCGCCATCATCCAGTTCGTCGGCGGCATCCACGAGATCTACTTCCCGTACGCACTGAGCAAGCCCGCCACGATCCTCGCGCTGATCGCCGGTGGCGCAAGCGGTGTGACCGTCAACATGCTGTTCAACGGCGGACTCCAGTTCCCCGCCGCTCCCGGCAGCATCATCGCGGTCACGGCGGCGGCGATCGGCGCCGGCGTGCCGAACCTGCTCGTCGTCTACGCATCCGTCGTCGTCGCAGCTGTCGTCACGTTCCTCATCACCGCTGTCATCCTGCGGGCGTCCCGCAAGCGCGACCTCGCCGCCGAGGGTGACACCTTCGACGCCGCGATCGCTCAGACCGAGGCCAACAAGGGCAAGTCCTCGTCCGCGATGGACGCCCTCCGCGGCTCGGGTACGGCGACAGCCGCCGCATCCGCCCCTGCCGGCACCGCCGTCGCCGAGCGCGAGATCACGAACGTCGTGTTCGCGTGCGACGCCGGCATGGGATCGTCCGCGATGGGCGCGAGCGTGCTCCGCAACAAGTTCAAGAAGGCGGGCGTCGAGGGCGTCACGGTCACCAACAAGGCGATCGCGAACCTCGACCCGTCGGCCGACCTGGTCATCACGCAGCAGCAGCTGACCGACCGTGCGCGCGGGGTCACCCCCGACTCCCTGCACGTCTCGGTCGACAACTTCATGAACTCGCCGAAGTACGACGAGGTCGTCGAGATGGTGCGTCGCCAGCGCGGCGACGCCTGATGCACACCGCTGCGGGGTCGGGAACAATGGTCCCGACCCCGCAGCATCCTTTTTTCCACCCCCTCAGAAGGAGAACGTCATGGCTCGCGAAGTCCTCACCCTCGGCCAGATCCGCATCCACTCCGGCTCCGTCAGCCAGGAACAGGCCATGAAGGAGGCCGCCGACATCCTCGAGGCCGCCGGCGCCGTGACGAGCGCCTACTTCGATGCGATGCAGCAGCGCGAGGTCGCCGTCTCGACCTATATGGGCAACGAGCTCGCGATCCCCCACGGAACCAACGAGACGAAAGAGGCCATCCTCGACTCCGCACTCTCCTTCGTCCGCTACGACGGCGGAGTGGACTGGGGCGGCGAGCACGTCTCGTTCGTCGTCGGCATCGCCGGCAAGGGCGACGAGCACCTCGAGATCCTCTCGCAGATCGCGCTCCTGTTCTCCGAGGACGACGAGGTCGCGAAGCTCAAGGCCGCGCAGACGCCCGAGGAGCTCTACGAGCTGCTCGCGACGGTGAACAACGCATGAAAGCCGTCCACTTCGGCGCCGGCAACATCGGGCGCGGCTTCGTCGGCCTGCTCCTGCACGAAGGCGGGTACGACCTCGTCTTCTCCGACGTCGCCCCGACCCTCGTCGAGACCATCAACGCGGCATCCGAATACACCGTCCACGAGGTCGGACCGGGCGGAGGAGACAAGACCGTCACCGGTTTCCGCGCGCTGAACAGCCAGGCCGATCCGGATGCGGTCGCCGACGAGGTCGCTTCGGCCGACGTCGTGACGACCGCCGTCGGGCCCAACATCCTGCCGTTCGTCGCACCGCACATCCTCGAGGGCCTCGCCCGGCGCGCCGCCGACGCGAAGCCGCTGCAGGTCATGGCGTGCGAGAACGCGATCGGCGCCACCGACACCCTGCGCGGCGAGATCGAGAAGCTCGCCGGTGATGCCTGGGGCGACCTCTCCACGCGCGCCGTGTTCGCCAACACCGCCGTCGACCGCATCGTCCCCGGCCAGCCCGAGGGCGCCGGCGTCGACGTGACGGTCGAGCCGTTCTTCGAGTGGGCCATCGAGCGCGGACCGTTCGGCGACGACCTGCCGAACATCCCCGGCGCTCACTTCGTCGACGACCTCGCTCCCTACATCGAGCGGAAGCTCTTCACGGTCAACACCGGCCACGCCGCCACCGCCTACTTCGGCGCTGCCGCGGGGATCACTCGGATCTCCGATGCTCTGACGGACCCCGGCATCCGGAGCAAGGTCGAGCAGGCGCTGGAGGAGACCTCCGCCTTCCTCGCGGCCGCGCACGGGCTCGACCCGGCCGAGCTCGCCGAGTACCGAGCGACGATCCTCGAGCGGTTCTCGAACGAAGCCCTGCCCGACACCGTGCAGCGCGTCGGCCGCCAGCCGCTGCGCAAGCTGTCGCGCCACGAGCGCTTCGTCGGCCCCGCCTCTGCTGCCGCCGAGCGCGGTCTCGGCGTCGACGGACTCATCGCCGCGATCGCGGCCGCACTGCGCTTCGAGGACGCCGCCGACCCGCAGGCCGTCGAGTTGCAGGAGCGCATCCGGACCGAGGATGCCGCGGCCTTCACGGCATCCGTCACCGGTCTCGAGCCGAGCCACCCCCTGTTCGCTCGCGTACAGGAGGAAGTCGCCCAGCGGCAGACCGAACTCGGCGTCTACAGCGCGTGAGCGCCTCGAAGCGGCCCCGCTCGCGGGCACGGCGCATCGTCTCGATCGTGCTGCTGTCCGTAGCGGGGCTGCTCGTCGCCGGCGTCCTCGGCATCGTGATCTGGAGCCAGGTCGGCGTCATGGGCGCCGAGGCCGGACCGCTCGCCTCGGTGCGCGAGGACGACCGGGTCGCCGTGTCCGACACCGGCGGCAACGTGGTGATGTCGCCGGCCTCCGGGGAGAGCACCGTCGGGCTGGTCTTCATCCCCGGCGCAAAGGTCGACGCCGAGGCGTACGAGGCGAAGCTGTCGGGACTCGTCGCCGAGGACGGGATGACGGTCGTCATCACCCGCCCCTGGCTGAACCTCGCCTTCTTCGACCCCCGGCCGTTGTCGACGTTCACCGATGCCGCGCCCCGCGTCGACACCTGGCTCGTCGGCGGACACTCCCTCGGCGGGGTGCGCGCGTGCCAGCTCGCACCGGATGCCGACGGCCTGGTGCTGTTCGCCTCGTACTGCGCGAACGATCTGTCGGATTCCGGCCTGCCGACGCTCAGTATCTCGGGCTCCGAGGACGGCCTCTCAACGCCGGAGAAGATCCAGGATGCCCGCGGCATGCTGCCCGCCGACGCGGAATTCGTCGAGATCCCCGGCGCTTCGCACGCCTCCTTCGGCGACTACGGCCCGCAGGCCGGCGACGGCACCCCCACGATCGACGACCCCGCCATGACGGCGGAGATCACGGCATCCGTCGCGGAATTGCTCGCCCGTCTCTGACTCGCGGTCGAAGTCCCACTCCGGCCGGGTACGCACCCGCGTTATCCGGCCAGAGTGGGACCTCGGCGGGTTACGGCGTCCATCCCGCCGCCCGGAGCGCTCCCGCGACCATGCGCACCGCGATCCGCCCGTCGCCGTGCAGATGGTGGCGCAGGATGCGAACGAGCACCCACCCCTGTTGGCGGATGTCGTCCCACCGGTCGGCATCGCGCTCGAACTGCGCACGATCCTCCGCATGCTGCCGCCCGTCGTACTCCACTGCGACCCGCCAGGGTGCGTAGGCGAGGTCGAGGCGGGCGACGAACCGCCCGTCCGGCGCCGTGATGACGGGGTTCAGGAGCGGCTCAGGCAGCCCTGCGGCACACAGGACGAGCCGCAGCCGGGTCTCGGTCGGTGACTCGGCTCCGACACGGACATCAGCCAACGCCGACTCGAGCGCTGCTTGTCCGCGCCCTGATCCCGTCACCACCTCGCGTGTCAGCTCGTCGAGGGTGACCACCCCCTGTCGTCCGACGAGGAAGTCCCCGGCGACGACGAGCTCGGTACGACCCCACCACGATGCGACATGACGCCACGCCTTCACCGAATGCTCGACGCGCAGCCCGTCGACGACGCGGATGTCCGGTGTGCGCTGACCGAGGCGATGACCGACGACGCCCGCGACGCGCGGCTCACGATCAGGCCGACGCGCGGCGACGTGGAGCAGACGCGACCGGCGATCGGATGGCATGGGGACCCCGTAGAGGGCGAGGGCCGTGCTGTGGCTGAAGAACTGCCACGGCCGCATCCGGGAAGCGTGACCGACGGCATCCGCTCGGAGTCACGCCTCCCCACCCCTCGGGGACAGCCCTCGCGACGCTGGGGCTGGGGAGAAAGGGCGAGGTCCCGATCGGGCTGGGTATGAGAGCGCCATACCCGGCCCGATCGGGACCTCGAAACCCCCGTCAGGCCGAGAAGCCCTCGCCGATCAGCTCGATGAGCTCCTCGCGCTCCTCGATCGTCAGGAAGGCGGCCGCCGCAGCGTTCAGCTGGAACGCCTCGAGGTCGTCGAGCGTGTACTCGAATGCGTCGGCGAGGAGCTTCAGCTCGCGGGTCAGCGAGGTGCGGCTCATGGTGCGGTTGTCGACGTTCACGGTGACGGCGAAGCCGAGCTGGTACAGCAGGTCGAAGGGGTGGTCCTCGAGCTGCGTGCCCCACGCGGCGATCGCGCCGGTCTGCAGGTTCGACGACGGCGAGAGCTCCAGCGGGATCTCCCGGTCGCGCACCCAGCGGGCCAGGTCGCCGAAGCGGACCTGCACCTCCTCGCCCTTCTGCTCGACGACGTCGAGGTCCTCGGCGATGCGGACACCGTGCCCGAGGCGCAGCGCGCGCCCATCGATCAGCGCGGAGCGGATGGAATCGAGACCGGCCGCCTCACCGGCGTGGACCGTGGCGGGGAAGAAGACGGATGCCAGGTAGTCGAACGCGGGGCGCAGGTTCGACGGCGGGAACCCCGCCTCGGGGCCGGCGATGTCGAACCCGACAGCCCCCCGTCCGCGGTGGCGGACGGCGAGCTCGGCGATCTCGAGAGACCGGTCGGTGTGTCGCATCGCAGTGATGAGCTGACCGACGCGGATGTCGCGGCCCGATCCCTCGATCGAGTCCTCGCCCTCCTCGATGCCCTCCTGCACGGCTTCCACGACCTCATCGAGGCTCAGGCCGCCCTGCAGGTGCTGCTCGGGGGCCCACCGCACCTCGCCGTAGATCACGCCGTCGGCGGCGAGATCCTCGACGAACTCCTTCGCGACCCGACGCAGTCCGTCCCGGGTCTGCATGACCGCGACGGTCAGGTCGAACGTCTTCAGGTATTCGACGAGCGAGCCGGAGTCCGACTGGTCCTCGAACCAGTCGGCGAGGTCGTCGGCCGCAGCCTCGGGGACCTCGACGCCCGCCTCCTCGGCGAGCTCGATGATCGTCTGCGGGCGCAGCGCACCATCGAGGTGGTCGTGCAGCGACACCTTGGGGAGCGAGCGGATAGAGACGCCCTCGAGCTTCGCGTCACCGTGCTGATCGATGGCCATTGTGCAGTCCTGTCGTGAGGGGTTCAGGCGGTGATGCGCTCGAGGACGAGCGGGGTGGATGCCGGGGCTTCCGCACCGATCTCCCAGGCACCGTCGAGCGCCTCGGCGGCACGCGCGAACCTCTTGTCATCCTCGGCGAGGAGGGTGAACAGCGGTTGTCCGGCGGTCACGGTGTCGCCCGGCTTCACGTGCAGGTCGATGCCGGCGGCGTGGATGACGGGGTCCTGTGCGCGGGCGCGTCCGGCGCCGAGACGCCAGGCGGCGATCCCGAACGGGAGGGCTTCGAGCCGCGTGACCACGCCGGACTCGGTCGCGGTGACGGTGTGAGTCTCACGGGCGGTCGGGAGTGCGGCATCCGGATCGCCGTCCTGCGCCCGGATCATCCGTCGCCACGAGTCCATGGCGCGGCCGTCCTTCAGCGCGGCCTCCACGTCGGCGTCGGGCTGACCTGCGAGGGCGAGCATCTCGCGCGCGAGCGCGACCGTCAGCTCGACGACGTCGGCGGGGCCGCCGCCGGCGAGCACCTCGACGGACTCGCGGACCTCGTTGGCGTTGCCGATGGCGAGGCCGAGGGGCGTGTTCATGTCGGTGAGCAGTGCGGTCGTGGCGACGCCCGAGTCGGTGCCGAGCGCGACCATCGTGCGCGCGAGCTCGCGTGCCTTGTCGACGTCCTGCATGAACGCGCCGGAGCCGAACTTCACGTCGAGGACGAGCGAGTCGGTGCCCTCGGCGATCTTCTTCGACATGATGCTCGAGGCGATGAGCGGGATCGCCTCGACCGTGCCGGTGACGTCGCGGAGCGCGTAGAGGCGCTTGTCCGCCGGCGCGAGACCCGAGCCGGCCGCGCAGATGACGGCGCCGACGTCGCGCATCTGCGCGATCATCTCGTCGTTGCTGAGGGCTGCGCGCCAGCCGGGGATGGCCTCGAGCTTGTCGAGCGTCCCGCCGGTGTGGCCGAGGCCGCGGCCCGACAGCTGGGGCACGGCGACGCCGAACGCCGCGACGAGCGGGGCGAGCGGGAGGGTGATCTTGTCGCCCACACCGCCGGTGGAGTGCTTGTCGACGGTCGGCTTGCCGAGGCCTGCGAAGCTCATCCGCTCCCCCGACGCGATCATCGCGTCGGTCATGACGCGGATCTCGTCGCGGCTCATGCCGTTGAGCAGGACCGCCATCGCGAACGCGGCCATCTGCGAGTCGGCGACGTACTCCCGCGTGTACGCGTCGATCATCCAGCGCAAGGCCTCCTCGGGGACCGCTCCGCCGTCGCGCTTGGTGCGGATGACGTCGACGGCGTCGAACGCCTCGACCGCGCTCATCGGGCGGCCTCCAGGTCGCGGGGACCGAAGGCGTCGGGCAGGACCTCGTCGATCGTGCGGATACCCGAGACCGTCTCGAGCAGCATCCCGGGGATCGCGAACTCGTTGAGCAGCTGCCGGCAGCGCCCGCACGGCATGATCGTCTCGCCGTCGTTGTTGACGCACACGAACGCGACGAGCTCGCCGCCGCCGGTCATGTGGAGGTTCCCGACCAGGCCGCACTCGGCGCACAGGCCGACGCCGTAGGACGCGTTCTCGACGTTGCAGCCGGTCACGATCCGCCCGTCGCTCACGAGCGCCGCGGCGCCCACTCGGTAACGGGAGTACGGCGCGTACGCCTTCTCCATGGCCTCGACGGCTGCCGAACGCAGCTCGTCCCAATCGATGTCGGTCACGACTTCTTCCTCTGTAGATGAGCGGATGCCGCGGGTCGCGGCATCCCGTGTCAGCCCTTGATGTAGGGCTTGCCCGCTGCCGCGGGTCCGCGGATCTGGCCGGCGAACCCGGCGACCGCGAGGATCGTCACGACGTACGGCAGCATCAGCATGAATTCGCTGGGGATGGGGGTGTCCAGCACGGTGAGCTGATTCTGCAGGTTCGTCGCGAACCCGAACAAGAGCGCGGCGAGCGTCGCGCGGATCGGATCCCACCGCCCGAAGATGACGGCGGCGAGGGCGATGAAGCCGAGGCCGGCGGTCATCTCCTTGCCGAACTGGGGCACGGAGACGAGCGTGAAGTACGCACCGCCGATTCCGGCGATCGCGCCCGCGAGCGAGACGTTCCAGAACCGCGTCATGTTGACCTTGATGCCCACCGTGTCGGCCGCCTGCGGGTGCTCCCCCACGGCGCGGAGGCGGAGGCCCCAGCGCGTGCGGTACAGGCCCCACGAGACCACGGCGACCGTGATGTACATGAGGTACACGATGAAGGTCTGGTTGAACAGGACCGGGCCGATGATCGGGATCTCGCTCAGGAGCGGGATCTCGATGCGGCCGAACCGCTCGGGCTGGTTCAGGGTGTCCTCGTTGGGAACGAGCAGCGCCCCGTACAGGAATCCGGTGAGTCCGGTGACGAGGACATTGAGGACGACGCCGACGATCACCTGATCGACGAGGTACTTGATGGCGAACGCCGCGAGGACGAACGACACCAGGACGCCACCGATCATCGCCCCGAACAGACCGACGAAGGGGTTGCCGGTGATGCTCGACAGGAGGGCCGCCGAGAAGGCGCCGAGGAGCAGCTGCCCCTCGATGGCGACGTTGACGACACCGACGCGTTCGCCGATGACGCCGCCCAGGGCGCCGAACACGAGCGGGACCGACAGCGAGACGGCACCGAACAGGAGGCTCGTGACGGGGAAGATCCCGCCGGCCGCGGCCCACACGATGAACGCCACGACGGCGATCACCGAGAAGGCGGTGGTCAGCCAGAGCGGCGTCCGGCGGTAGTTCCACGCGTTCCAGCCGGCGAGGGCCGCGAGCACCACCAGGAGGACGACCATCACCCAACTCGTCGCCCCCGTGGGGACGGCGAGGTCGGGCACGGCGATGGACGACGTCGCGTCACCGAGTCGGAACGTCGTGGTGACGCCGCGAGGCACCAGCAGGAACAGCAGCGCCATGAGGACGACGACGACGCCGAACACGAGGGGCACCTTGATGTGCCGTTCCTTGACGACGGCCAGCTGGATGGTGCCGTCGGACTCGAGTGCGGGAGCAGGAGCGCTCATGCCGACACCGCCTTCTTCGCGGCCTTGGCTCGCGCCTTGTCCGCCTTCTCGATCTCGGTCTTGGGCAGGAAGAACACGGCGCGCAGCAGGGGCGGCGCGGCGATGAAGAGCACGACGAGCGACTGGACGACGAGCACGATGTCGACCGGGATGCCCTGCGCCTGCATCGAGAACGACCCCGCCTTGAGTGCGCCGAACAGGATGCCGGCGGCGAAGGTCCCCCACGCGCGGCTGCGTCCGAGCAGGGCCACGGTGATCGCGTCGAAGCCGATGCCGGCGTCGATGGTCGCGGCGAAGCCGGTCGTGACGTTGCCCTGGATCTGGTTCATGGCCGCGAGACCGGCGAGGCCGCCGGCGAAGACCATGGCGTAGACGTAGATGCGCTCGACGTTGATGCCGCCCGCGCGTGCGGCATGGGGGTTCTCACCCACCGCGCGCATGCGCAGGCCCAGGCTGGAGCGCTCGATGAGCCACCAGACGAACACCGTCGCGATGACGACGATGACGAAGCCCCAGTCGAGCTGCGGGAACATCGGACCGAGCAGATCCGGGAACTGCGCGGTCGCGGGCGTCGGCTGCGACTGCGGCTGATTGGTCCCCTCGGCCTGCAGGAGTCCGGGGGTGCGCAGCATCCACAGGAGCAGGTAGTAGGCGACGTAGTTGAGCATGATCGTGAGGATCACCTCGTGCGCGCCGGTGCGTGCCTTCAGAAGGCCGACGAGACCGCCCCAGATCGCTCCGCCGAGGATGCCTGCGAGCAGCGTGATCGGCAGATGGATCAGCAGCGGCAGATCGAGGTTGAAGGCGAAGAACCCGGCGAAGAGGGCGCCGACGAGCATCTGACCGCGCGCACCGATGTTGAACAGGCCCACGCGGAACGCGAGCGCGACACCGAGGCCCGCGGCGATGAGAGGAGCGGCGAATCCGAGCGAGTTCGTCAGCGGCCGGATCTGCGCGGCGAAGTCCGTCACGCGAGGGTTGAAGATCGCGCCGCGGAACAGCGCTTCGTACCCGTTGTAGACCGCGTTCCACGCGGCGACGAGCGTGTCCGTGGGGCGCGCGAAGAAGTATCCACTGGTCCGCTCGACGTCTTCGTTGGTCACGGCGATGAGGATGCCGCCGACGATCAGCGCGAGGACGACGGCGAGGAGCGTGGTCACGGCGCTGCCGCGCATGAGTTCACGGAAGAAGACGTCGGTCCGCGAGGGCTCCTTCGGCTCCTTCTCCCCTGTCAGCGGTCCGCTCGCCGTCGGGAGTTGTTCGGCGGGGTGCGCCGCGTCGGCGGCGCCGGGCGTGGTGCCGCTCATGCAGCCACCTCCGGGTCGGTTGCGCCGGCCATCATGAGGCCGAGGGTGTCGCGGGGGGTGTCACCGGGAACGATGCCGACGACGCGGCCTCGGTACATGACAGCGATGCGGTCTGCGAGGGCCGTGACCTCGTCGAGTTCGGTCGAGACGACGATCACCGGGATGCCGGCATCCCGGGTCTCCACGATGCGCTTGTGGATGAACTCGATGGAGCCGACGTCCACGCCGCGCGTGGGCTGCGCGGCGACGAAGAGCTTGAGGTCGCGGCTCATCTCGCGAGCGATGACGACCTTCTGCTGGTTTCCGCCCGACAGCGTGCCTGCGGGAGTCTCCGGGCCGCGCGTGCGGATGTCGTACTCCTCGATGCGGGCGCGAGCGAACGCATCGAGCTCAGCGCGCCGGATGGTGCCTGCGCGAGAGAATGCCGGGTCGGTCGACCGGTCGAGGATGAGGTTCTCCGCGACGGAGAAGCCGCCCACCAGCCCGTCTTCCTTCCGGTCTTCGGGAACGAAGCCGACGCCGGCGTCGAGGATGCTGCGGACGGTCTTTCCCACCAGCTCGGTACCGTCGAGGCGGATCGACCCCTCGGTGCGGGCGGCGAGGCCGACGATCGCCTCGACCAACTCGGTCTGGCCGTTCCCTTGCACGCCTGCGACGGCGAGGATCTCCCCCGGCCGGACATCGAACGACACATCGTCGACGACGATCGCTCCGCTCGGAGTGAGCACGCGGAGATCGCGGACTTCGAGCCCGCCCTCTCGTACGGTGGCCGGCTCCTTCTGCACCGTGAGCTCGACGGCGCGACCCACCATCAACGACGCCAGCTCGGCGTTCGTCGCCGTGGGCGAGGCTGTGCCGACGATCTTGCCGAGCCGGACGACCGTGATCCGGTCCGCCACTTCGCGGACCTCGCGGAGCTTGTGGGTGATGAAGACGATGGACGTCCCCTCGTCGCGCAGCTGGCGCATGATCCCCATGAGCTCATCGGTCTCCTGCGGAGTGAGCACCGCGGTCGGCTCGTCGAAGACGAGGACCTTCGCGTCGCGCGAGAGCGCCTTGATGATCTCGACCCGCTGCTGGACGCCGACGGGAAGGTCGCCGACGAGCGCGTCCGGGTCGATCTGGAATCCGAACCGGTCCGCGACGGCGCGGACGTGATCGCGGGCCTGAGCCAGATCGAGGCGTCCGAGCCCCTTCGTCTTCTCGTGACCGAGCATCACGTTCTCGGCGACGGTGAAGACGGGGATGAGCATGAAGTGCTGATGCACCATGCCGATGCCGGCCGTCATCGCGTCGCCGGGACCCCGGAAATTCTGGACGGCGTCGTCCAGGAGGATCTGACCTTCATCGGCGCGGTACAGGCCGTACAGGACGTTCATGAGTGTGGATTTGCCGGCGCCGTTCTCACCGAGGAGAGCGTGGATCTCCCCCGGCTCGACCACGAGGTCGATGTGATCGTTGGCGACGAGGCTGCCGAATCTCTTGGTGATTCCGCGGAGCTCGAGCTTCATACGAGAACCCTATCCGGCGGGTGTCTGGAAGCACCCGCCAACGAATGTGGAGCGAACGGCACTCGGGGCGGGCAGCGTTGCGCTGCCCGCCCCGAGTGGGTGTCGTTCAGATCACGGCGAGTTCTTCGACTCCACCGTGATGTCGCCCGAGACGATGGCCTTCTGCAGTGCAGTGAGCTCGTCGGGAAGGCCTGCGGGCAGCTTCGACTCGAAGTCGTGGAAGCTCGAGAGCTTGACGCCCTCGTTCTCCAGCGTGCCGACGTACGGCGCGGCGTCGAACTCGCCGGTGGAGGCGGCGACCGTGGTGTCGTAGACGGCCACGTCGATGGCCTTCATGATCGAGACCAGCGTGACGTCGGTCACGCTCGTGTCGGCGACGGCGAGGTCGCTGTCGACGCCGAGCATGAGGGTGTCGTCGCCGCTGTCCTTGATGGCGGCTGCGGCGCTCTTGTAGATGGGGCCACCGACGGGGAGGATCACGTCGACGCCCTGGTCGAGGACCGACTGCGCCGTCTGCTTGGCGGTGTCATTGGCGTCGAAGCCGCCCGTGAAGGCGCCCTTCTGGCCCGCGACATCCCAGCCGAAGAGCTTGACGTCGGCGCCCTTGTCCTCGTTGTACTTCTCGACGCCGAGCGCGTATCCGTCCATGAAGACCGCGACGGACGGGATCTGCATGCCGCCGAAGGTGCCGACCTTGTTCACGCCGGCCTCAGCCGACCATGCCGCGGCGGCGTAGCCACCGAGGTAGGCGGCCTCTGCCGTGTTGAAGACGAGGGGCTTGATGTTCGGAGCGTCGGTCTTCTGGTCGCCGTCGGTGTCCGCGTAGTCGTCGATGATCGCGAACTGCAGGTTCGGGTTGGCCTTGGCCGCCTCGACGGTCGCCGCGGCGAGCTTGAAGCCGACGGAGACGATGAGCGTGCAGCCCTCGGAGATCGCCGTCGTCATGTTGGGCTCGTAGTCGTTGTCGTTGGTCGACTCGAACTCGATGGGCTTCACATTGAGCTCAGCGGCGGCCTTGTCCATGCCGTTCTTGGCCGATTCGTTGAACGACTTGTCGTTCCAGCCACCGGCGTCGGAGATGAGGCAGGGCTTGAAGCCGTCGACGACGTCGCCGGCACCAGCGCCGGCGGACGAGGACGGGTTGGCCTCGGGGGCGGTACCGCAGCCGGCCAGGGCGGCGATGAGAAGCGCGGCGCCGGCGATGCCGGCGAGCTTCTTCGGGTTCGAGATGGTCAAGAGTGCCTCCACGGAAGAGAACCCGCGGACTTCGCGGGTGTGCGCAACCGAAGTTACCTACTGTGACGACGACCGGGCACCCTGATGAGCCCGTTCCTCCGAATGGTTACAAAGCCGCAATGAACCCGTCACAGGAGCGGCATCCTGCCCAATGGACGGCGGCTCAGAGGACGTCGCCGCGCCCCGTCACCTTCAGCGCGTCGACGACCCGCTTCACCCGCTGCGCGTGCTCGGCGGTGGTGACCAGCAGCGCGTCGTCGGTGTCGACGACGACGATGTCCTTCACGCCGATGATGCTGATGACCCGGCTGGTCTGCGAGACCACGATGCCGCTCGCCGCGTCCGAGAGCACGCGGGCGTTCTGACCGAGGATCGCGAGGTCGCTGCGACCCGCCGAGTTGAGCTTCGCGAGGCTCGCGAAGTCCCCCACGTCGTCCCAGTCGAAGTGCCCGGGCACGACGGCGAGCCTGCCCTTCTCCGCCGCGGGCTCGGCGACGACGTAGTCGATGGCGATCTTCTCGAGGGTCGGCCAGATGCGGTCGACGGCCGGACCTCGGCGATCGCGGTCGTCCCACGCTTCGGCGAGCTCCATGAGACCCGCGTGCAGGGTCGGATTGTTGGCCTCTATCTCGGCGAGCAGGACGTCCGCCCGCGAGATGAACATGCCCGCGTTCCAGAGGTAGGAGCGGTCCGCGACATAGGACTTGGCGGTCTCGAGGTCGGGCTTCTCGACGAAACGCTCCACCAGGGAGGCATCCCGTGCGCCCTCGACGATCAGCTCACCGCCCCGCTTGATGTAGCCGAAGCCGATCGCGGGCTCCGACGGCGCGATGCCGATCGTGCAGATGTACCCCTCGCGGGCCACCGCGACCGCGTCGCGCACGGCGAATTCGAACACACGCGAGCCGCGGATCACATGGTCCGCAGCGAAGGAACCGATGACGACATCGGGATGCCGTCGGTGCAGGATCGCCGCAGCGAGACCGATCGCGGCGGCCGAATCCCGCGGCTCGGATTCGAGGATGACGTTCTTGTCGGGGATGCCGGGGAGCTGGCCTTCGACGGCGGCGCGGTGCGCGCGGCCCGTGACGACGGCGATCCGATCCGGACCCGTCAGCGGCTCGAGCCTGTTCCAGGTGTCGCGCAGCAGCGAATGCCCGGACCCCGTCAGATCGTGGAGGAACTTCGGCGCATCGGCGCGGGACAGCGGCCAGAGGCGCGATCCGACGCCACCGGCGGGGATGACCGCATAGAAATCCTCGATGTGTTCGACCATGCCCCGAACCCTACCGGCCGATTAAGGCTCGCCTTCCTCGCCCGCCCCTCTCGAGGCCGCTTAGGATGGTCCGTGCGCCCGCTTGCGACGATGGGCGACATTCCCCGGGATGCCGCGATCTCGCCGCATGGGCGCGATCCATCTCACTCAAGGGAGGACGACCGTGTCTGCACCAGCACGCGTCACGCCGTCGATCGCTGAGACCACGTCCAAGACCCCGCGCGGCACGCTGTACCGCGGTAACGAGGGCATGTGGTCGTGGGTCCTTCACCGCATCACCGGCATCGCCATCTTCTTCTTCCTGCTCGTGCACGTCCTCGACACCGCACTCATCCGGGTCTCCCCCGATGCGTACAACGCGGTCATCGGCACGTACAAGAACCCGATCATGGGCCTCGGCGAAGTCGCCCTGGTCGGCGCGATCGTCTACCACGCCTTCAACGGCCTCCGCATCATCGCGGTGGACCTGTGGCCGTGGGCCACGCGTCACCAGCGGCAGCTGTGGTGGGGCGTGCTGGCCGTCTGGGCCGTCACCCTCGTCGGCTTCGCCGCGCGCCACCTGCCGAACGTCTTCTCGCACATGGGAGGCGAGCACTGATGACCGCCGACACCCTCGCCGCACCCCGCACCCCGCAGGGCAAGGCCGCCGTCCGCAAGAAGGGTCCCAACCTCGAGAAGTGGGGCTGGGTCTTCATGCGCGTCTCCGGCGTGCTCCTGCTCGTCCTCATCTTCGGGCACCTCTTCGTCAACCTCATGGTCGGCAAGGGCATCTCCGCCCTCGACTTCGGGTTCGTCGCCGGCAAGTTCGCGAACCCGTTCTGGCAGTGGTGGGACGTCCTCATGCTGTGGCTGGCGTTCATCCACGGCACGAACGGCATGCGCACGATCGTCAACGACTACGTCACCAACGCGAAGGTCCGCCGGGTCCTCGTCACCAGCCTCTGGGTGGTGGCCGGCTTCATGATCCTCCTCGGCACCCTCGTCGTCTTCACCTTCGATCCCTGCATCCCCAACCTCGACGGCAGCGTTCTCGCCGAGGTCTGCAAGGCACAGGGCTGAGCCGGCCGCGCCGGCACGCAAAGCAGAGAACAGAGGCAATCGTCACGTGAGCACTCAGACCGCGGACTCCGTCGTCAAGGACGGCGTCCACTACCACCAGTTCGATGTCGTCATCGTGGGCGCCGGCGGCGCCGGGATGCGCGCGGCGATCGAGGCCGGCCCCGGCGCGAAGACCGCCGTCATCACCAAGCTCTACCCGACCCGCAGCCACACCGGTGCCGCGCAGGGCGGCATGGCGGCAGCGCTCGCGAACGTCGAAGAGGACTCCTGGGAGTGGCACACCTTCGACACCGTGAAGGGCGGCGACTACCTCGTCGACCAGGACGCGGCCGAGATCCTCGCGAAGGAAGCCATCGACGCGGTCATCGACCTCGAGAACATGGGCCTGCCCTTCAACCGCACGCCCGACGGCAAGATCGACCAGCGCCGCTTCGGCGGGCACACGGCCGAGCACGGCAAGAACCCCGTCCGCCGGGCCTGCTACGCCGCCGACCGGACGGGTCACATGATCCTCCAGACGCTGTTCCAGAACTGCGTCAAGCTCGGCATCAACTTCTTCAACGAGTTCTACGCGCTCGACCTCATCACGGTGAAGGATGCCCTGGGTCGCACCGGCATCGCCGGTGTGGTCGCCTACGAGCTCGCCACCGGCGACCTCCACGTCTTCCACGCCAAGGCCGTCATCTTCGCGACCGGCGGCTTCGGCAAGATCTTCAAGACGACCTCGAACGCGCACACCCTCACCGGTGACGGCGTCGGGATCGTGTGGCGCAAGGGCCTCCCGCTGGAGGACATCGAGTTCTTCCAGTTCCACCCGACAGGCCTGGCGGGCCTCGGCATCCTCCTCACCGAAGGTGCGCGCGGTGAGGGCGCGATCCTCCGCAACGCCTCGGGTGAGCGATTCATGGAGCGCTACGCCCCCACCATCAAGGACCTCGCGCCCCGCGACATCGTCGCGCGATGCATGGTCAAGGAGGTCCTCGAAGGTCGCGGCGCCGGTCCCAATAAGGACTACGTCTACCTCGACTGCACGCACCTGGGCGCCGAGGTCCTCGAGACCAAACTCCCGGACATCACCGAGTTCGCTCGCACCTACCTGGGCGTCGACCCCGTCGTCGAGCCGGTGCCGGTCATGCCGACCGCCCACTACGCGATGGGCGGCATCCCGACCAACGTCAAGGGTGAGGTGCTCGCCGACAACGACACCATCGTCCCCGGCCTCTACGCCGCCGGCGAATGCGCGTGCGTCTCGGTGCACGGCGCCAACCGTCTGGGAACGAACTCGCTGCTCGACATCAACGTGTTCGGCAAGCGGTCGGGCCAGAACGCCGTCGAGTACGTGCAGACGGCCGAGTTCATGCCGCTCCCCGAGGACCCCGCCAAGGAGGTTCGCGAGATGATCGAGGGCCTGCGCAGCAACACGGGCACCGAGCGCATCTCCACTCTTCGTAAGAAGCTGCAGGAGGAGATGGACGCGAACGCCCAGGTCTTCCGCACCGAAGAGACGCTCACGAACGTCATGGGCACGATCAACGACCTGCGCGAGCGCTACAAGAACGTCCACGTCGACGACAAGGGCAAGCGCTACAACACGGATCTCCTCGAGGCCGTCGAGCTGGGCTTCCTGCTCGACATCGCCGAGATCGTCGCCTACGCCGCGCGCAACCGTAAGGAGAGCCGCGGCGGCCACATGCGCGAGGACTACCCCGACCGCAACGACGACAAGTACATGCAGCACACGATGGCCTACCTCACGGGCGACCCGCACTCCGCGAACCCCGAGGACCACATCCGCCTGGATTGGAAGCCGGTCGTGTTCACCAAGAACGAGCAGGGCGAGTACAACTACCCGCCGATGGAGAGGAAGTACTGATGACCATCGTCGATTCCGACGCTCCGGCCGGCACGCAGGAGTCCACCGACTCCGGCATCCAGTCGTATCTGGTCACCTTCATCATCCGGCGCTTCGACCCCGAGGTGGACGCGGAGCCGCGCTGGGTCGACTACGACGTGGAGATGTACCCGACGGACCGCGTGCTGGACGCGCTCCACCGCATCAAGTGGGACGTCGACGGCACGCTGAGCTTCCGTCGCTCGTGCGCCCACGGCATCTGCGGCTCCGACGCCATGCGCATCAACGGCCGCAACCGCCTCGCCTGCAAGACGCTGATCAAGGACCTCGACATCTCGAAGCCGATCTACGTCGAGGCGATCAAGGGTCTGCCGCTGGAGAAGGACCTCATCGTCGACATGGACCCGTTCTTCGAGTCCTTCCGCGACGTGCAGCCCTTCCTCCAGGCGAACACCGCACCGGAGCCCGGCAAGGAGCGCATTCAGTCCATCAAGGACCGCGCCGTCTACGACGACACCACCAAGTGCATCCTCTGCGCTGCGTGCACCTCGTCCTGCCCGGTGTTCTGGACCGACGGACAGTACTTCGGCCCCGCCGCGATCGTCAACGCGCACCGCTTCATCTTCGACTCGCGCGACGACGCGGGCGACGTGCGCCTCGACATCCTCAACGACAAGGAGGGCGTGTGGCGCTGCCGCACGACCTTCAACTGCACCGAGGCGTGCCCCCGCGGCATCGAGATCACGAAGGCGATCGCCGAGGTCAAGCAGGCGGTTCTCCGCGGCTGACCCATCCGGATAGCCTCGAGGCGTGACCTCGGACGACACGACGCCTCCCCTGCGCGAGCGGTGGGAGGCGTCTCGTCTGCGTGAACGACTCGATCAGCCGATCGAGCGGGCCACCGAGCTGACGCAGCGGACGATCGGCGCGTTCCCGGTCCGGGTGTGGCGCCGTTTCCTGCGCCGGAACGGGTTCCTGCTCGCGGCATCCATCAGCTACCAGTCCCTCTTCGCCATCTTCGCAACGCTCTACACCGCGTTCGCCGGCGTCGGCCTCTGGCTCGGCGGTTCGCAGGCCGCCATCGACGGGCTCATCGCCGTCGTGAACTCCTACCTGCCCGGGTTCATCGCGGTCGGGGGAACGCTCGACCCCGCCGACGTGGCGGGTATCGCGCGTGACAGCGGCAGCCTCCTCGCGGTCACGGGTGCGATCGCCGTCGCCGTCGCGATCTGGACGGCGATCGGGTTCGTCACGTTCACCCGGCGCGCCGTCCGCGACATCTTCGGCCTGCCGTTCGACACTCGCAGCTTCGTGCTCCTGAAGCTCGGCGACCTCCTCGCCGCGCTGCTCTTCGGACTCGCCCTCGTCCTCGGTGCGGTGTTCGGACTCGTCGCCGGCGGTGTCGTCGCGATCGTCCTCGACTGGGCTCAGGTGCCGTACGAATCCACCGCCGTGGACGTGTCGAGCCGCATCGCGTCGGTCGCCGTCAGCATCCTTCTGAACACCACCGCGCTCACCGGACTCATCCGGTTCCTCACGGGTACCTCGCTGCCGGTGAGGTCGATCATCCCGGGAGCGGCCGCCGGCGGGAGCGCCCTCGCGCTCCTGCAGCTCGGCGCCGGATTCCTCGCGGTCTACTCCCCCACCAACCCGCTGCTCGCGACCTTCACCGTCGTGGGACTCCTGCTCTGGCTGCGTCTGGCGGGGATCGTGATCCTCGTCGCCGCGTCGTGGATCGCCGTCGCCGCGGACGACGCGGACATCCCGCTGGTCGAGGTGACGGCGCAGGAGCGTCGCGAGCAGGAACGACGTGCGCTCCAGGTCGTGGCGGAGGCCGGCGTCCGCGAGGCGCGGCAGGCGGTTGTGAACGCGTCATGGTGGCAGAAGCCGGGCGCCCGGCGCGACCTGCGGCGGGCTGAGGAACTCCGGGATCGCACCCAGCGGTGAGGCGGTGTCCGCGGCCCTGGATACGCTGGAAGGCGTGCCACGAACACTCCGCATCGCCTCCGTCAACGTCAACGGCATCCGCGCCGCCGCCCGGAAAGGGATGCACGACTGGCTCGAGACCGCGGGTGTCGACGTCCTGACCCTGCAGGAGGTGCGGGCCGAGGCGTCCGATCTCGCCGCTGCCCTGCCCGGCTGGCACCTCGTCAACGACGAAGCACTCGCGAAGGGCCGCGCCGGCGTCGCGATCGCCGCGCGCGCACCGTTCGACGTCTGGCGCGTCGACCTCGGCGACGACACGCTCGACTCGAAGGGCCGATGGGTCGAAGCCGACATCGAGGTCGACGGCGAGCTGCTCACCGTGGTCAGCGCCTACGTCTTCACCGGCGAGGCGGGCACCGAGAAGCAGGTCGCGAAGTACGCGTTCCTCGACGCGATGGAAGAGCGGATGCCGCACCTCGGTGACCTCGCCCTCATCACCGGCGACCTGAACGTCGGGCACCGCGAGTTCGACATCCGCAACTGGAAGGGCAACGTCAAGAAGGCGGGCTTCCTGCCGCGCGAGCGCGCCTACTTCGACCGCTTCACCGGCGCCGCGGGCGAGACCGTCGCGACGGTCGACGGGGAGAGCGGCACCGGCCTCGGCTGGGTCGACGTCGGTCGCAGCTTCGCCGGCGAGGTCGACGGGCCGTACACGTGGTGGTCGAACCGCGGCAAGGCGTTCGACAACGACACCGGCTGGCGGATCGATTATCACCTCGCGACGCCCGAACTCGCGACGCGCGCGACCGATTACCGGGTCGTCCGGGCGCCCTCGTGGGACACGCGGTGGAGCGACCACGCGCCCGTCGTCGCCGACTACACGCTCGGCAGCTGACGCAGGGGCGCGGGGGCGCGGCATCCGTTCGCGCCTAGGATCGTAGGGTGAGCAAACCCCGCCTGTACTCCGGAATGCAGCCCTCCGCCGACTCCCTTCAGATCGGCAACTACATCGGCGCGCTCATGCAGTGGCGAGACCTGCAGGAGTCCTACGACGCGTTCTTCTCCGTCGTCGACCTGCACGCCCTGACCCAGCCGAACGACCCGTCGGAGCTTCGCGAGAAGACCCGCCGTACGGCCGCGCAGTACATCGCCGCCGGCATCGAGCCGGCCAAGTCGACCCTGTACGTGCAGTCCCACGTCCGGGCGCATGCCGAACTCGCCTGGGTGCTGTCCACGATCACCGGGTTCGGTGAGGCGGGACGCATGACCCAGTTCAAGGACAAGTCCGCGCGCTACGGCACCGACGCCACCAATGTCGGCCTGTTCACCTACCCGGTCCTGATGGCCGCCGACATCCTGCTGTATCAGACCGACATCGTCCCCGTCGGCGACGACCAGAAGCAGCACATCGAGCTGACGCGTGACCTCGCGGAGCGCTTCAACGGGCGTTTCGGCGAGGCGTTCCGTGTGCCGAAGCCCGTCATCCAGAAGGAGACGGCTCGTATCTACGACCTGCAGAACCCGACGTCGAAGATGTCGAAGTCCGCTGAATCGGATGCCGGTGTCCTCTGGCTCCTCGACGACCCGGCGGCATCGGCGAAGAAGGTCATGCGCGCGGTCACCGATTCGGAGGGCGTCGTCCGGTACGACCGGGAGAACAAGCCCGGCGTCTCGAACCTGCTCGTGATCTACGCGGCCCTCACGGGCCGCGAGATCCCCTCGATCGAGGACGAGTACGCGGGTCGCGGCTACGGCGACTTCAAGAAGGGGCTCGCCGAGGTCGTGGTGTCGGAGTTCGGTCCGGTGCGCGAGCGGGCTCTCGAGTTGCTCGACGATCCCGCCGAGCTCGACCGGGTCCTGTCGGCGAACGCCGCTCGCGCGGACGAGGTCGCCGACCGCACCCTGGGCGACGTGTACGACAAGCTGGGGCTGCTGCGTCGTGCCTGACCAGCCCGGACTCCAGCCCGCCGCCGAGGCGGTCGCAGCGATCGATGCGGCGGCCGCGGCATCCATGGCGGCTCCGGACGACCGCGCCGCGCAGGAGGGCCTGTGGCGGGCCGTCTTCGCCCTCGAGCGCTGGATCTTCATCGCGCGGGGAACCGAGGAGCAGCCCACGCCCTTCGCTGCGACGACCGAGCAGGGCCCGGCGATCTTCGCGTTCTCGACGCCGCAGCGTGCGCAGGACGCGGCGGCGGGCTTCGGCATCCCGAAGGAAGAGGTCGACCGCCTGCTGGCCGTTCCCCTGCCGGATGCCGCCGGCTGGGTCGCGTCCTACGCGGAGGCGGGCGTCGAGTCGATGGTGTTCGACGTGCCGGTCATCGGTGCGATGGCTCCGCTGGCCAATCTGGCCGCGATGGCCGTCTGGATCCAGCAGCACCCCGAGGGCTGAGCGTTCGGGGTTCAGCCCCGAGGGCTGAGCGTTCGGGGCGACGGGGCCGGTTGCGTGCCGTTCTCCGGATGAACGGTCGGTGACAGAGCCGAGGTGCCGGGGTGGTGGGATCCATCCGGAGAACGGCACGCTGACGGACTCACACCCGACGCCGGGAGCGGAGCAGGCCGCGAACCGCCGAGGCCACCCGCTCGGGTCGCCACATGATGTCGGCGGCTGTCAGCCGCAGGACGGTGTATCCGCGCTCGGCCAACGCGAGGTCTCGGGTGCGATCGAAACGGTATGCCTCCGACCCGAGGTGATGAGCCTCGCTGTCGCATTCGATCACCAGCCACCCGTTCACCAGGAGGTCGACCCTGCCCACCCCATCGATGCGCACCTGCAGGTCGACATCCCTGGTGATGCCGCGTATGAGAAGTCGAGCGAGCGTTTCCGGCCCGGACTCCGCCCGGCCATCAAGTAGCGGCACCAGCGTCGCGAACCGCTTCGGGAGGAGAGCGAACACCTCCGTCACGTCGCTCGGTCGGATCAGCCCTGTGTGCAGCGAACTGTCCAGCGAGGCCACAGCGGCCCGCGGAGGCTGGCAGCGCACCGCGTGCGCGAGCGTGTCGATGGGGTGAGCGCACGCTCGGCGAGGGAAAGGGCCGTCCGACGACGGGAGCCAGTGACGCACGATCCGCTTGTCGGCGGAGGGCTTCAGCCGAGTCGAGTGGGGCGGCACGAGGACGTGGAGACCCCCGCCGTCGAGCACGAAGACTCCCAAGAGCCGCAACGCGCTCACGCAACTCAGCACTCCTCCTGCCTCGACGGCGGCGACCAGCGCCGGGTCGGTGCCGGCGGCAAGGTAGTTGTCCCGGCGCGCACGAATCAGCCGCCCCTCCCGGATCGCCGCAGCGATCGCGCGCTTGCTCACCCCTTCTGCCCGGAGCTGCGCAGTGCTCACTACCGGGGTTGCAAGGACATCCGCGGCCCGCTGCCGGAACGCCCGACGTTCGCTCTCCCACATGCCGCCCACCCTGGCCGGTGCGCAATCGACCTCAGGCCCTCTCCACAGGTGACGCCAATCCCGAAGTGGCAATCGGCGAGGTGCAGAAAACGCGGACCGTTCTCCGGAGCAGCGCTGCGGGAAGCGACACCTCCGGCTGCGAGGTGCGTTCCCTCCGGAGAACGGCACATGCCGGACCATCCGGCTTGGCGTGTTGCGCCGAGGGCCACCGGGCGGGCAGGTCGCCCACCCGCGTCCCGTTCTCCGGAAGACCGAGCCACGGAGGTGGCATTGACGCTCCGTCACCCGGGATGTCCGGAGAACGGCACACGACCGCCGGTAGCGTGAGGGCATGGAACCGGTGACTCTGCGGACCGAGCGGCTCGGACTGTCCGTGCCGACGGCGGACGACATCGATGCGATCACGGCGGCGGCGCAGGATCCTGAGGTGCCGCGGTGGACGACGCTCCCCTCGCCCTACGAGCGGCGGCACGCGGAGGAGTTCGTCGCCAAGGCGACCGGGTGGTGGGACGACGAGAGCGAGCTCACCTGGGCCGTCCGTCTCGACGGCCGCTGGATCGGCATGGTCGGCCTGCACCGCGTCGAGAAGCAGAGCGCTGCCGAGATCGGGTTCTGGATGGATGCCGCGGCCCGCGGCCACGGTTACCTCACCGAAGCGGCGACCGCCGTCGTGGAGTTCGGGTTCGCGGAGCCCCTCTCGCTCGCCCGGCTCCAATGGCGCGCCGTCGTCGGGAATCACGCGTCGGCACGGGTCGCGCAGAAACTCGGGTTCCGGTACGAGGGGCTTCTCCGTCAGGGCCTCAGCGATCCGCGCGGTCGCCACGACGGCTGGATCGCGGCCCTCCTCCGCACGGACGACCGCTCGCCGCAGTCGTGGCCGGTGCTCCCGCAGCCGGTGCCGTGACAACCCCCTGACCGCCGTCCCCGGCGGATGGCAGGATGACCCCATGCCTGAGATGCCCGAGGTGCAGGGACTGGTCGACTTCCTCCGCGAGCGCGCGACGGGACTGACCGTTACGAAGGTGTCGGTGGCGAACATCGCCGCCCTGAAGACGTACGACCCCCCGATCGACGCCATCACCGGCGCGACGGTGATCGGTGCGGACCGGCACGGCAAGTTCGTCGACCTGCAGACGGATGCCGGTGCCCACCTCATCTTCCACCTCGCTAAGGCGGGCTGGCTGCGCTGGTACGACCAGCTGCCCGCCACGGTCATCCGGCCGGGGAAGACCCCGATCGCCCTGCGAGTCGGCTTCGACGACGGCTCCGGGTTCGACCTGACGGAGGCCGGGACGAAGAAGTCCCTCGCCTACTACGCCGCCCGCTCTCCCGCCGACGTCCCCGGGATCGCACGCCTCGGCCCGGACCCGCTGGACGAGTCCTTCACCCGGGACACGCTCGCGGGTCTTCTCGAGGGGCGCCGCACCCAGATCAAGGGTGTCCTCCGGGACCAGTCGATCGTCGCGGGGATCGGCAACGCGTACTCCGACGAGATCCTCCACGCCGCGAAGATGTCGCCCTATGCGCTGGCGGCCGGGCTGACGGATGCCGAGATCGACCGGCTCTACGCGGCGTTGCGGCAGACCCTCGCCGAAGCGGTGGCCGCGGCATCCGGCAAACCTCCCGCCGACCTCAAGGACGCCAAACGCCGAGGGATGGCTGTGCACGGGAGACGGGGCGAGACGTGTCCGGTGTGCGGCGACGAGGTGCGATCGGTGTTCTTCGCCGACAACAGCCTGGAGTACTGCCCGACGTGTCAGACGGGCGGCAAGATCCTCGCGGACCGCCGCCTGTCGAGGCTCTTGAAGTAGGTCAGACGGTTCCGGCGAGGACGCGCGCGTCGTCGTCGACCCAGTCCATCGACTTCGAAACGGCCTTCTCCCACAGACGGCACCGGCGGTCGCGCTCCTCGGGGTCCATCTGCGGCTCGAAGCGGCGATCCTCCTGCCAGTACCCCCGGAGCGCGTCCTTGTCCGACCACACACCGACGGCGAGACCGGCCGCATAGGCCGCGCCCAGGGCCGTCGTCTCGACGACCTTCGGGCGGATCACGGGAATGCCGAGGATGTCGGCTTGGAACTGCATGAGCGTGTCGTTGCGGGTCATGCCGCCGTCGACGCGGAGCTCTTCGAGGTCGCGCCCGGTGTCGGAGATGACGGCGGTGATGACGTCCCGCGTCTGGAACGCGGTCGCCTCGAGGGCGGCGCGCGCGATGTGCGCCTTGGTGACGTAGCGGGTGAGACCGACGAGCGCGCCGCGCGCGTCGGGGCGCCAGTAGGGCGCGAACAGCCCCGAGAAGGCGGGCACGAAGTAGGCGCCGCCGTTGTCCTCGACGCTGCGGGCGAGCCGCTCGACCTCTCCCGAATCGGAGATGATCCCGAGGTTGTCGCGCAGCCACTGCACGAGCGATCCGGTGACCGCGATCGACCCTTCGAGTGCGTAGTGCGCCGGCTCGTCGCCGAGACGGTAGGCGACCGTCGTGATGAGCCCGGCGTCGGAGCGGACGAGATCGGTGCCGGTGCCGACGAGCAGGAAGTTGCCCGTGCCGTACGTGTTCTTGGACTGACCCGCATCGAAGGCGGCCTGCCCGAAGGTCGCCGCCTGCTGATCGCCGAGGATGCCCGCGATCCGGATACCGCGGGCGACGCGCGGCTGCACGACCTCGCCGTACACCTCGGAGGAGGAGCGGATCTCGGGCAGCATCTCGCGCGGGATGTCCCAGGCCTGCAGCATCTCCTCGGACCAGTCGAGGGTCTTCAGATCCATCAGCAGCGTGCGGCTCGCGTTGGTGACGTCCGTGATGTGGATGCCGCCGTCGCTGCCGCCCGTGAGGTTCCAGACAATCCACGTGTCGGGGGTGCCGAACATGAGGTCGCCGTTCCGGGCCGCGTCGCGGGCGCCGTCGACGTGGTCGAGGATCCACGCGATCTTCGAGGCCGAGAAGTAGGACGCGAGCGGCAGGCCCGTGACGTCGGCGAAGGCATCCACACCGTGGGCGTCGATCAGCCGGTCGATCGCCGGCTGCGTACGGGTGTCCTGCCAGACGAGCGCGTTGTGGATGGGCCTGCCGGTGCGGCGGTCCCAGACGATCGCGGTCTCCCGCTGGTTGGTGACCCCGATGGCTGCGACGTCGGAGGGTGCCAGGCCGACCTGGTTGAGCACACGGGCGAGCACCCACTCGGTGTTCGTCCAGATCTCCACGGGGTCGTGCTCGACCCGCCCGGCCCGCGGAAAGATCTGCTCGTGCTCCCGCTGGGCGGTGGCGACGAGCGCCCCCTCGCCGTCGAACACGATCGCTCGTGTCGAGGTGGTTCCCTGGTCGATGGCGATCACGTGTTCGGCCACGTCTCGTCTCCTCTTCGAGTACTCGTCACCGATGGTGACGGATGCCGGGCGTCAGGCAGCGACGGGATCGGCGGAGTGCACCGCGGCGAGCGCCCGGTCGATCTCGGAGCGCCGTGCTGCGGCATCCCAGCCCATCACATCCGCGATCGCGTCGGCCACTTCTTCGACGACCTCGTGCGTCGCTTCGCCGCGGAATCCGATGTTGGTGCGGCGGAGCAGGATGTCGTCGAGGTGGACGATCGACTCGGCGCGCGCGATGTAGCGGAACTCGCCCGACGAGAACCTCGGCAGCGAGGCGAGGGGGGCGTCCTCATCGTCCTGGCGGATGGAGGCGGCCACGGCGAGCGCGTGCGTGCCGTAGCGGTGCAGCAGACGGGTGCCGCGCTCGAGTCCGAAGTCCGAGAGGTGCTGGTGCACCCACTCGTCGCGGTCCGCGCCGGTGCGGGGGAATCCGACGGCGCCGCCGATCGGCAGCCCCTTGGTGGAGCGGACCCGCTCGCGGCCGATCCGGCTCATCAGCTCGTCGGTCAGGCGTGCGGCGACGGCGCGGAACGTCGTCCACTTTCCGCCCACCAGGCTGAGCACCGGCACGCGGTCCGATCCCGGGAGGATCGCCTCCTCGATGCGGTAGTCGCGCGAGACGAAGCCCGCCGCCATGTCGCCGTGTCCGGGCAGCGGACGCACGCCCGAGTAGCGGTGCACGATCTGGCTCCGGTCGACCGGGATCGTCGGGAAGACGTGACCGATGAGGTCGAGGAAGTAGTCGACCTCCTCCTCGGTGCAGACGGCCGGCTCGGACATGTCGTGCTCGAGGTCGCTCGTGCCGACGAGGACGCGACCGTTGAGCGGGTAGATGAGGACGATGCGTCCGTCGGAGTGCTCGAAGAACAGCTCGCGGCCGCCGGTGGCCTGCATGAGCTCGGGGTGGTCGAGGACGATGTGCGAGCCCTTCGTGCCGCCCATGTAGCGGGTGGCGTCGCCGAGCGCCCGGTTGGCGAGGTCGGTCCACGGCCCCGCCGCGTTGAGGACGACGGATGCCGCGAACGGGAACTCCTCGCCGGTCTCTTCGTCGCGAAGGACGACCTTGCCGTCCTGGACTCCGGCAGCCGAGACGTAGTTCGCCGCGCGGGCACGACTCCCGCCCACGGCTATGCCGTCGCGGACGAGGTCGAGACCGAGGCGCTCGGGGTCGCGGAGCGATGCGTCCCAGTACGTCGCGGTGTACTTCACGTCGGGGTTCAGATCGGGCAGGGCGCGGAGCGACCGACGGCGACCGTGGAACGTGTGGCGGGGCACCTTGCCGCCGCCGCGCGAGAACGAGTCGTAGATGATGAGGCCGACCTTGATGAGGAGGGCGCCGCGCTCGGTCGAGGCCGTCTTGCGGTGGAGGACCATCCGCAGGGGCGCCGAGAGGAGGCCCGAGAAGGTCGAGAAGATCGGCACCGTGGTGCGGAGCGGGCGGACGTAGTGGGCCGCCGTGGTCAGCAGGTCGTTGCGCTCGGTGACGGCCTCGTGGACGAGCCGAAGTTCGCCGTTCTCGAGGTAGCGGATGCCGCCGTGGATCATGTGGCTCGACGCAGCAGAGGCGCCGGAGAGGAAGTCGCTCTTCTCGACCAGGGCGACGTCGACGCCCTGCAGGGCCAGGTCGCGGAAGGTCGCGACGCCGTTGATTCCGCCGCCGATGATGAGCACGTCCGCCTGGGGCCGCTCCCGCAGCGCCGCCGTCGTCGATCGGATCTCGGTGTCCACGTCACACACTCCCACTTCTGCCGGGTGTCGACCCGGTCGCCTCAGACCGCCACCGCAGTGGCCGATGGGACCAATGATGACATTCGTGGACGGGATTGCAGTCGCCATGCACATACGTGCACACTGTCCTCCGTGGAAGAGACGCTCGATCCCGACGACATCCGTCGCGCCCTCACGGCCGCGCATCTGTACTACGTCCAGGACCGCACGATGGAAGCCATCGCGCGCGAGCTCGGGACGTCCCGCTCGACGGTGTCCCGCCTGCTGTCGCGTGCCCGCGCGACCGGGATCGTCGACATCCGGATCCGCTCCCCCTTCGCCGCTCCGCAGCTGCTGGAGCAGAACCTCGCGGACAGATACGGCATCACGGCTCACGTGGTGCCCGTGCCCGACGACGCCAGCGACGTGGAGCGACTCGAGCGCGTCGCCACGGCAGCCGCTCACCTCCTCGGCGACCTCATCGTCGCGGACACCACGGTGGGTATCGCCTGGGGGTCGACGACGGCGGCGGTCAGCCGCCGCCTCGTCCCGAAATCCGTGCACGGCACCACGTTCGTGCAGCTGAACGGCTCGGGGAACACGCGAACGACGGGCCTGCTGTACGCCAGCGACATCCTCAGCCGCTTCGCCGAGGCCTACGGCGGGAGCGCGCAGCAGTTCCCCGTGCCCGCGTTCTTCGACGACCCGCGCACGAAGCACGCGATGTGGCGCGAGCGGAGCACCGCCCGCATCCTCGCCATCCAGGCGGCGATGGACCTCGTCGTCTTCAGCGTCGGCGCCGCCGACTCGCGCGTCCCCAGCCACGTCTACTCCGGCGGCTACCTCGAGCCCGATGAGCTCGCCGCCCTCGACGGCGAAGGCGTGGTCGGCGACGTCGCGACGGTGTTCTACCGGCTCGACGGGTCCACCCGCGGCATCGAGCTCAACGATCGCGCGACGGGTCCCCGGTTCGACGTGCTCCGTCGCGTGCCGAGCCGAGTGTGCGTCGTCTCGGGTGTCGACAAGCGTGACAGCCTGCGCGGCGCTCTCGCAGCCCGCCTCGTCACCGAGCTGGTCGTCGACGAGGCGACCGCGCGCGCCCTGACCGAATGACCCCGGAAGTCAAGAGATGACACGGGAATGAATCGCGCGAAGAGCGGTTGATTACACTGCAAGAGCAAGAAACGTGCTCCGGGGTCGGTGGGAATCCGAACCGGCGGTGACAGTCCGCGAGCGGGACCCAGGTCCTGCTGATCCGGTGGAAATCCGGAACCGACGGTGATGCGACGAGAGTCGCTAGTCCGGATGGGAGGCAGCACGGTGGATGCGGCGACGCCGTATCCGCCTGTCGCGCCCGCGCCCCGGAGAACCCCATCGTGAGGATCCGGATGAGTGTCACCGACGCGGAGTGCAGCGCGCTCCGTCACGCGTTCGCGCTCGCGACGAACGGGCCGCGCGGACTCAACCCGCAGGTCGGCGCTGTCATCCTCTCGCCCGACGGCACCGTGCTCGCCGAGGGTTGGCACCGCGGTGCGGGCACACCCCATGCGGAGATCGACGCGCTGTCGAAGCTGCAGCCGGATGCCGCGCGCGGCGCGACCGCCGTCGTGACGCTCGAGCCGTGCAACCACACCGGCCGCACGGGGCCCTGCGCCGTCGCCCTCATCGAGGCCGGCATCGCCCGCGTGGTCTACTCCGCCGAGGACCCCGGCGCGGTCTCGTCGGGAGGCGCCGAACGGCTCCGCGCCGCCGGTGTCGACGTCGACGGCGGCGTCCTCCTCGAGGAGGGCGGGGAACTGATCTCCTCATGGCTGACGGTGCAGCGGCTCGGACGCCCGCACGTGACGCTCAAGTGGGCCCAATCGCTCGACGGGCGGGCCGCGGCATCCGACGGAACCAGTCAGTGGATCACGGGACCGGACGCTCGCGCGGACGTGCACCGCCGCCGCTCGCTGGCGGACGCGATCGTCGTCGGCACCGGCACCGTCCTCGCCGACGATCCCGCACTCACGGCCCGCACCGCCGACGGGTCGCTCTACGAGGACCAGCCGCGGCCGGTCGTCGTCGGAACCCGCGCGGTGCCCCAGGAGGCGGCCCTCCGCCGTCACCCCCGCCCGTTCATGCAGGACGAGGGCGAGGACCTCCGCGATCTGCTCGACCGGCTCCGCGAACTCGGCGCGCACCGCGTGTTCCTCGAGGGCGGCCCGACGCTTGCGGCGTCGTTCCTGCGCCAGGGACTCGTCGACGAGCTCCTCGTCTACGTGGCGCCGACCCTCATCGGCGGCGACCGCGTCGCGGTCGGCAACATCGGGGTGACGACGATCGCGGAGCAGCGCCGACTCGACATCACCGGCATCGACAGACTCGGTGACGACATCCTCGTCACCGTGATTCCCAAGGAGGGCTGATGTTCACGGGCATCATCGAAGAACAGGGCGTCATCACCGCCATCGAGCCGTCCGGCGACGGCGTGCGCCTCGCGGTCCGCGCACCGCTCGCAGTCTCGGACGCGCAGCGCGGCGACTCGATCTCCATCAGCGGCGTCTGCCTCACGGTCACCGACCAGACGCCGGAGGGCTTCACCGCCGACGTCATGAAGCAGACGCTCGACATGTCGACGCTCGGCGCGCTCGCCGTCGGCTCGCCCGTCAACGTCGAGCGCGCCGTCGCGGCGCACACCCGCCTGGGCGGTCACATCGTGCAGGGGCACGTCGACGGCACCGGCGAGGTTCTCGAGGTGCGCCCCGGCGAGCAGTGGCGCGTGCTCCGCGTCTCTCTTCCTGCGGACCTCGCGCCTCTCGTCGTCGACAAGGGATCGATCACCGTCCAGGGGGTCTCCCTCACCGTCTCGGCCGTCTCCGAGCCCGAGGCTCCCTCGCACTGGTTCGAGATCTCCCTCATCCCCGAGACCCTCGAGGTGACCACCCTCGGCGCACTGACGCCCGCAGACCGCGTCAACCTCGAAACCGACATCCTGGCGCGGCACGTGCAGCGTCTGCTCCGATTCGCCTCACCCGACGGCATCCCGTCCGCAGAAGAAGGAGGCTCCCGATGAGCCTTTCCACCATCCCCGACGCCCTGGCAGCCCTCAAGGAAGGTCGGCCGATCCTGGTCGCCGACGATGAGAGCCGCGAGAACGAGGGCGACATCATCCTGTCCGCCGAGCTCGCCTCGCCGGAGTGGCTCGCCTGGACCATCCGCTGGTCCAGCGGCTTCCTGTGCGCCCCGATGCCCGCCGACTGGGCCGACCGCCTCGACCTGCCGCCGATGGTCGAGGTGAATCAGGATGCGCGGAGCACCGCGTACACCGTGAGCGTCGACGCCGCCGAGGGCGTCACGACCGGCATCAGCGCCTCGGACCGTGCCCGGACCGTCAACGTCCTGGCCGACCCGGGTTCCGTCCCCTCCTCCCTCATCCGCCCCGGTCACGTGCTGCCGCTGCGCGCCGTAGACGGCGGCGTCCGAGAGCGGGCCGGACACACCGAGGCAGCGGTCGAGCTCATGCAGCTCGCGGGCCTGCAGCCGGTCGGCGTCATCGGCGAGGTCGTCGCCGATGACGGGAGCATGATGCGGATGCCGGGGCTCATGGAGATGGGCGAGCGCGAAGGCATCCCCGTCATCACGATCGAACAGCTCATCGCGCACCTCAACGCGGCCGACGGCGACAGCACCTCCGCCCACACGGACCACCCGGCCAAGCGCCGGGTGAGCCTGCGCGCCGAGGCGAAGGTGCCGACCTCGCACGGCGAGTTCCGCTTCCTCGCGTACAAGGACCGGGTGACCGGCACCGACCACATCGCGGTCGTCTCGGGCGATCTCACCGAAGACGCACCGCTCGTGCGCGTGCACTCGGAGTGCCTGACGGGCGAGGCGTTCGGGTCGCTGAAGTGCGAGTGCGGCCCGCAGCTCGAGGCGGCACTCGACGCCATCGAGCAGGACGGCGGCGTCGTCATCTACATGCGCGGCCACGAGGGTCGCGGCATCGGACTCATCAACAAGCTGCGGGCCTACAGCCTGCAGGAGCGCGGCCTTGACACGGTCGACGCGAACCTCGCACTCGGCCTGCCGGCCGATGCCCGCGACTACGCGGCGGCTGCCGGCATCCTGACCGACCTCGGCGTGAAGCAGATCCGTCTGCTGACCAACAACACCGACAAGGTCGCGCAACTGCGCGCACTCGGCCTGACGATCGTCGATCAGGTGCCCCTGCTCGTCGGGGTCGGCGCGAACAATCACCAGTACCTGGCGACGAAGGCCGACCGCATGGGTCACATCATCGACGCCGACGAACTGCGCGAAGCACTCGCGCACAGTGAGGAGCACACCGCATGAGCGGCCACGGAGCACCCCAGACCGAGATCGTCGACGCGAGCGACCTGTCCGTCGTCGTCGTCGCCGGCCAGTGGCACGACGTGATCACCGACGGGTTGATCGCGGGCGCGAAGCGCATCCTCGACGCGTCGGGGGCCTCGTGGCGACTCGTCCGCGTGCCGGGATCGTTCGAGCTGCCGGTCGCCGCCAAGGCGGCGCTCGACGCGGGCGCCGACGCGGCCGTCGCCCTCGGTGTCATCATCCGGGGCGGCACTCCCCACTTCGACTTCGTGTCCTCCGCCGCGACCGACGGCCTCACCCGCGTGGCGCTCGACACCGGCAAGCCCGTCGGCTTCGGCGTCCTGACGCTGGACGACGAGCAGCAGGGACTCGACCGGGCGGGCCTGGAGGGCTCAAAGGAGGACAAGGGTGCGGAAGCAGCGGATGCCGCGATCCGCACCGCGCTCGTCCTCCGCGACCTCCGCGTCTGAGAGCTCGAGCCGATGCTGCGCGGGATCTCCACCTTCAGGTAGCCTGAGGGAATGGAGACCCTGCGCAGCATCGTCGTTCTCGTCCACCTCGTCGGATTCGCGACGCTCTTCGGTGCGTGGGTGGTCGAACTCGTCGGTCAGCGCCGCGTGACCCGCATCATGCACTGGGGACTCGGCATCGCCCTCGTGGCCGGCCTCGCACTGTCGGCGCCGTGGGGCCTGGACCACGACCTCAACTACGCCAAGATCGGCATCAAGCTCGTCGTGCTCGTCCTCATCGGCGGCCTCCTCGGCGCGGGCGCCGCGCGACTTCGGAAGTCGGGCTCGGTCCCCGCGGGGATCTTCTGGCCGATCGGCATCCTGACCCTCCTCAACGCAGGCCTCGCCGTCATCTGGCGCTGACCGGGGCTTCCCGCGGTTCCCCGCGGGAGTAGGGTGGACTGTTGCGCGTCGACCACTCCGTCGGCGCCTCGGTGATCCCAGTGCTGTGATGCCCTCGCGTCACCCCTGCGAGCGCATCCGCCGCCGACGCGTCCCATGAGGACCCACCGCTTCGTTCCGAAGGTCCCCCGCATGTCATCCGCAGCACCCGCGGCATCCGCCGCACCCGCCAATCCGCGCTCCCGCGTCATCACAGCGAGCCTCATCGGCACCACGATCGAGTTCTACGACTTCTACGTCTACGCGACCGCCGCCGTCCTCGTCTTCCCCATCCTCTTCTTCCCCGCCGGCAACGACACGACGAACCTGCTGCTGTCGTTCAGCATCTTCGGCGCGGCCATGGTCGCGCGCCCCGTCGGAGCGGTGATCTTCGGCCACTTCGGCGACAAGTTCGGCCGCAAGGCCACCCTCGTCGGGTCGCTCCTGACGATGGGGGTCGCGACGTTCCTCATCGGCTTCCTGCCGACCTACGGTCAGATCGGCGTCATGGCCCCGATCCTGCTCCTGATCCTCCGCCTCGCCCAGGGATTCGCCCTCGGCGGCGAATGGTCGGGCGCAGCGCTGGTCGCGACGGAGAACGCTCCGAAGGGCAAGCGCGCGTGGTACGGCACGTTCCCGCAGCTCGGTGCGCCGATCGGCTTCATCATCGCCAACACCGTCTTCCTGGTGATCTACTTCCTCCTCCCCCATCCGGACGGGCCCGCGCAGCGCAGCGAGGAGTTCCTCGCCTGGGGCTGGCGCGTGCCGTTCCTGTTCTCCGCGGTCATGGTCGTCGTCGGCCTCTACGTGCGCCTCAAACTCGTCGAGTCGTCGACCTTCGCGAAGGCCGAGAAGACCGGCGCGATCCGCAAGTTCCCGCTGGGTGAGGTCGTCCGACGCCACTGGAAGCAGCTCATCCTCGGCACGTTCATCATGCTGGCGACCTACGTGCTCTTCTACCTGATGACGAGCTTCACCCTGGCGTACGGCACCAAGGCCACCACCGACGGTGCCGCCGCGGCCGCCCAGGCCGCCGGGACGCCCTTCGACGCGGCCACCTATGTGCCTGGCCTCGGGTTCGGGTACACGGACTTCGTCATCATGCAGATCGTCGGCGTCATCTTCTTCGGCGTCTTCACGCTGCTGTCCGGCCCCGTCGCCGACTCGATCGGACGTCGTCGCCTGCTGCTGTGGATCACGGGACTCATCGGCGTGTTCGGCCTGCTGTTCAACGTGTTCCTGCTGCCCCAGCTCGACCCGAAGTTCAGCGGTGCACTCGTGCAGGCGTTCCTCATCCTCGGGTTCATGCTCATGGGCGCGACCTTCGGTCCGATGGGCGCTCTGCTGCCCGAGCTCTTCCCGACGAACGTCCGCTACACGGGGTCGGCGATCTCGTACAACGTGTCGTCGATCCTCGGCGCCGCGCTCGCGCCGATCGTCGCCACCGCGCTCTGGGCGGCCGCGGGCGGTTCGCCCTGGCTCGTCGGCATCTACCTGTCGGGCTCCGCGGTCCTCACCTTCATCGCCCTGTGGCTGTCGAAGGAGACCAAGGACGTCGAGTACGAGACCAACATCGGCCACGTCGAGGCCGTCACCCGCTGACCTCACGCTGAACCGACGGATGCCGCGGCCCACCCCATCGGGAGGGCCGCGGCATCCGTCCTGTCAAGAGCTCCCCTGCCGCTCCCGACGGGTTTATCGTCGGCCTCACAGGCACACGAGGGAGTGGACGATGGCGATCAAGAAGGTCACCCAGGCATCGGTCGTCGAGTACGACCAGACCGGCGGGCCGGAGGTGCTGCATCTCGTCGACCGCCCCCTCGCCGAGCCCCGCCAGGGCGAGGTGACCGTCGAGGTCATGACGATGGGCCTCAATCACATCGACGGTTTCGTCCGCTCGGGTGCCGAGAAGGAATGGGACGACGAGTTCCCGCGCCGTTCGGGCAGCTGCTTCGCAGGCACCGTCATCGCGGTCGGGCCCGAGACGTCCGGCTTCCCCGTGGGCAGTGACGTCGTCGGCCACGTCCGCTCCGGCGCACAGGCGAGTCACCTCACCGTGTCGGTCGACCGCCTGGTCCGCAAGCCCAGGAACCTGACCTTCGAGACGGCGGGCGGCCTCTACCTGGCCGGCACCACGGCCCTGGACATCCTGGACGAGCTCAAGGTCGGCGCGGGCGACACCGTCGTCATCTCCGCCGCCGCCGGCGGAGTCGGGAGCATCGAGGCGCAGATCGCGATGCACCGGGGCGCCCGGCTCATCGGGACGTGCGGCGACCGCAACTTCGACTACCTGCGCCAGCTCGGCGTGAAGCCGGTGCGCTACGGCGAGGGCATCGTGGACCGCATCCGCGCGCTCGCGCCGGACGGTGTGAGCGCGTACATCGACAACTTCGGGCAGGACGGCCAGGACATCGCCGAAGCGCTGGGCGTGCCCGCGGGCAAGTTCCGCTCGAGCGTCGACCGGCGCGATCGCGAGGTCGCCCTGCTGTCGGACGACCCCGAGGCCGTCGCGCACGGAACCGAACAGCTCCGCAAGATCGTCGATCTCGCCGGGAAGCGAGCCGTGAACGTCCTCGTGTCGGGCTTCTACCCGCTCGCCGATGTCGCCGAGGCGTACGACGACCTGCTGAAGCTGCACTCCCGGGGCAAAGTCGTGCTCGCGACCCACCCCGTGAATCCCCGTCGCATCCGCAAGGCGCGCGACGTCATGGAGTCCGGCCGCTGAGGCACCCTCAGTCGAGGAACAGGGCGCGCAGGCGCTTGGTCGTGAAGACGAGACCGATCGCGATCATCACGACGTAGTACAGGACGTGCCACAGCATCCCCACCGACAGGATGCCGGTCGTCAATCCGCGAATGAGCTCCACGCCGTGCCAGAGCGGGAGCGCCATGACGATCGACTGCACCCACTCCGGGTAGACGGTGATCGGGTAGAACGTGGCGGAGAACAGGAACATCGGAAGCAGGACGAAGTTGATCCAGTCCATGTGCTGGAACGTCTTCATGTAACTCGTGATGGCCATGCCGAGGCTCGCGAAGCCGAAAGCGATCAGCAGAACCGCGGGGATTGCGAGGATCGCCGTCCAGGCGAGGTTCAACCCCAGGATCTGCATGACGATCATGAAGCCGGTCGCGTACAGCAGACCGCGCAGCAACGCGTAGAGGATCTCTCCGAGGGCCACGTCGAGCGGACCGAGGGACGTCGCCAGCATCCCCTCGTAGAGCTTGCCGTAGTTCAGCTTGAAGAAGACGTTCCAGGTGGAGTCGTAGATCGCTCCGTTCATCGCCGACACGGCGAGGAGAGCCGGCGCGATGAACGCGGCATAGCTGACATCGACTCCCTGCGAGGTCTGGACATCACCGATGAGCGATCCGAGTCCGAGCCCCATGGAGGCGAGGTAGAAGACCGGCTCGAAGAAGCCCGACAGGACGACGGCCCAGCTCGACGAGCGGGCGGCCAGGAATCCGCGCTGCACGACGGCGCCGGGGTTGCCCGCCCAGAGCGCACGCACGCCGCCGCGACGCGTGACGGTGTCGATTGTTGCGGCACTCACTTCGCGAGCCTCTCGATGAAGACCTTCCGCGCCCAGAGGTAGCCGACCCCCGACAGGACGAGCAGGTAGGAGAGATGGACGACGACCATCACCGGCGGCACCGCGGCCCCGTAGGTGGCGAGGCGCCCCAACTCGGCACCGTGCCACAGGGGCGAGACCCACCCGATCCACTGGAGCCAGACGGGCAGGGTCTCGAGCGGGTAGAAGGTGCCCGAGAACAGGAACATCGGCATGAAGATGAAGCGCTGGACGAGGGCGAACTGCCCCTTGTCGTCCTCGATCGAGCCGGCATATGCCATGAGCGGGATGCCGAAGGCGAGACCCGCGAGCAGACCCGCCGGGATCGCGAGCCAGCCGGTCTCCGGGTTCGGCACGGTGGTCCAGCCGATGCCGAGGGCGCCGAGCAGCCAGATGAACAGGTAGTACGCCGCGACCGCGAACGCCATCCGCGCCGCCGCGCCGATGATGACACCGTTCGCGATCTGCGGACTCGACAGGGCGGACGCGTTGAACCCGAAGAAGTAGCGCCGCCACTTGAAACCGGCCATGACGGGGTACGTCATCTCCTCGGAGGCGACCGAGATCGCCGCCGTCACGAGGAGGGCGGGCGCGACGAAGACGAGGTAGTCCACCTGCACGCCGCGGTCGTCGATCGGAGCCTGGATGAGGGCGGCGAGGCCGGCCGCCAGACCGAGCAGGTACAGCACGGGCTGGCCCAGCGCGCCGACCACGATCGTCCATCCGTACGCGCGCATCGCACGGACCATGTGCTCGGTGACGTACCAGCTGCCGCGACGCCGGGGCTTGCGACCCCACTGCATCGCCTCGGCGCGCAGCTCGTCGAGAGTCGGCTGCGCCACGCGCGTCGTGTCGCTCATTCGATCAGCGACCGTCCGGTGAGGCGGAGGAAGACGTCCTCGAGACTCGAGCGCCGGACGAGGCTCGTCATCGGCTGCAGTCCCGACGCCGTGACCCGTTCGAGAGCGGCCTCGCCGTCGTGCGCGTAGACGAGGATGCGGTCGGGCAGCACCTCGACACGGTCGCCGATCCTTTGCAGCTGAGCGGCGACCTGCTCGTTGCGATCCGAGCCGAAGCGCACCTCGAGCACCTCGCGACTGGAGTGCGCGCGGATGAGGGTCGACGGGCTCCCCTCGGCCATGATGCGGCCCTTGTCGACGACGATGAGCCGGTCGCAGAGCTGCTCCGCCTCATCCATGTAGTGGGTCGTGAGGACCAGCGTCGTGCCCCGCTCCTTCAGGCGGAACAGCCGGTCCCACAGCACGTGACGCGCCTGCGGGTCGAGGCCCGTCGTGGGCTCGTCGAGGAGCAGGATGCGCGGATCGTTGATGAGCCCGCGCGCGATCGTGAGCCGGCGCTTCATGCCGCCGGAAAGCTGGTCGACCTTGTTCTTCGCCTTATCCTCGAGCTGGGCGAACGCCAGCAGTTCGTCGGCCTTCTCGGCGCAGACCCTGCCCGGGAGGCCGAAGTACCGGCCGTAGATGTACAGGTTCTCGCGGGCGTTGAGCTCACCGTCGAGGTTGTCCTGTTGCGGGACGACGCCCAGGCGCGAACGGATCTCCGGGCCGTACCGGTCCGGGTCGAGCCCCAGGATCGAGAGGTCGCCGCTTGTGCGCGTCGAGACGGCGCCGATCATCTTCATGGTCGTCGATTTGCCGGCGCCGTTGGGACCGAGGAGGCCGAAGGACTCCCCCGGGGCGACCTCGAACGACAGTCGGTCGACGGCGACGAAGTCGGGCTTGCCCTTGCTCTTGTAGGCCTTGACGAGGCTTTCGGCGCGGATCACGGGTTCTGGCACCGGACCACACTATCGACGGGCTGGGACACGACAGGGTGACCGTCAACCGATATTGACACCCGCGCATGCGTCAATTAACGTTGACGCGAAAGGAAGGCGATGACATGACCACCGACATCCGGACCCTGATCGGTTCGTCGCCCGACGGCGAACCGATCGCCGAGCTGCATCGTCTCGCCGAGATCAGGCGCGAACTCGCGCGTGCGGAGGAGGCGCAGGTGCGACGCGCACGCGTCCAGGGCTACTCCTGGCAGGCGGTCGCCAGCGCGCTGGGCGTCAGCAAGCAAGCTGCTCATAAGAAGTACGGAGGAAGATAGAGGGATGTCCACGCCTCGCCGCGGTCTGCGCCGCCCCTCGAAGGACGACGGTCCCCGCGCCAGCCTCCGCCAGCTCCTGCCCTTCCTCCTCGAGCACAAGCGCGTTCTCGTCGCGGTCGGTGTCCTCAGCGTTCTCGAAGCCGCCGCCACCCTCGTGCAGCCACTGCTGGTCGGGGACGTCATCGGCCGTGTGCAGACTGGCCAGGCCCTCGGCATCCTCGTCTGGATCCTCGTCGGGCTCGTCGTCGTGTCGTCCCTGGTCGGCGGGTTCCAGCACTATCTGCTGCAGCGCACCGGCACCGCAGTCGTCTTTTCGAGCCGTCGCCGTCTCATCGCGAAGCTCCTGCGCCTGCCGGTGCAGGAGTACGACGCGCGCCGCACCGGCGACCTGGTGTCACGCGTCGGCACCGACACGACACTCCTCTACGCCGTCCTCACCCAGGGCTTCGCCGATTCGATCGGCAACGCCCTGATCTTCGTCGGGGCGATCATCGCGATGCTCGTGATCGACCCGGTCCTGCTCCTGCTGATCGTCATCGTGATCGGGGCGTCCGCGGCGGTCGTCGGCGTGCTGAGCGGTCGCATCCGCGCAGCCACGTCCGTCCAGCAGGAGAAGGTCGGTGCACTCGCCTCGGGCGTCGAACGGGCGATCGGCTCGATCCGCACCATCCGCGCGTCCGGTGCGGGGGCCCGCGAGCAGGACGCCATCTCGGCGACGGCGAGCGAGGCGTACGACGCCGGTGTGAAGGTGGCGAAGGCCTCGGCGATCGTGGTGCCCGTGGCCGGCATCGCTCTCCAGGTGTCGCTCCTCGTCGTGCTGGGCGTCGGCGGTTTCCGCGTGGCGTCGGGAGCGATCGAGATCGCGCAGCTCGTGGTCTTCGTGATGTTCCTGTTCTTCCTCGTCCAGCCGCTCGCATCGTTCTTCGGCGCCATCACGTCGGTGAACCAAGCACTCGGCGCGCTGGGCCGCATCCAGGAAGTCCTCGACCTGCCCGACGAGACGGCCGAGGATGCCGCGATCGCCGCGTCCGCGGCGGCGCCCGAGGCCGGCTCCCCGGCCGCGATCGAGTTCCGCGAGGTGCACTTCTCGTACCCCGACGCGGTCGTCCGCGCCCGCCGGAATGCGCAGGACGAGGCGCTCAAGACGCTCGCCGACGCTCGGGCACCGCTCCCCGAGGATGCGGAGCCGGAACCCGAGGCGACCGTGCTGCGCGGCGTCTCATTCCGTGTGCCGCGCGGTTCGCGCGTCGCGCTCGTCGGCCCGTCGGGGGCGGGTAAGTCCACGACCCTGGCGCTCATCGAGCGGTTCTACGACCCGACCTCGGGCGCCGTCCTCGTCGACGGTGTCGATGCGCGCGCCCTCGACCGGCTCTCGCTCCGCGCCCGCCTGGGTTACGTGGAGCAGGATGCCCCGACCCTGGCCGGCACCATCGCCGATAACCTGCGCCTCGCCTCCCCGGACGCGTCCGACGCGGACTGCGAGCGCGTGCTCGACGCCGTCAATCTGACCGAGGTGCTCGAGCGGTCGCCGCTGCGTCTGCAGGCTCCCGTCGGAGAAGCCGGTGTCATGCTGTCGGGCGGTGAGCGTCAGCGCCTCGCGATCGCCCGCGCCCTGCTGGCCGCTCCCCCGATCCTGCTGCTCGACGAGTCGACGTCGTCGCTCGACGGACTCAACGAGCAGCGCATGCGCGAGGCGATCGACGCGGTCGCCGCGGGTCGCACCCTCGTCGTCATCGCGCACCGCCTGTCGACCGTCGTCGACAGCGACCTCATCGTCGTCCTCGACCACGGCCGCGTCGTCGGTCAGGGGACGCACGAGGAGCTCGTCCGCGAGGTTCCGCTCTACCGCGACCTCGCCGCCCGCCAGCTGCTCGTCTGACGCGACCTCGAAAGCACCGCGACCCGACGCGAACTGCGACTCCCGGCATCCGGTGGCAGCAGTTCGCGTCGGGTCGACGGCGCGGTCGGGGATCAGGCGTCCTGCTGCGCGCGCTGCAGGCGGTAGCGGAGGGCGGCGAGCTCGGCGTACAGGGCCGGCGGGACCCTGCCACCGAACGTCCGGTAGAACTCCTCGGTGAGATCGGCCTCGGCAAGCCAGGATGCCGGGTCCACCGCGAACAGCTCGTCGAGATCCGCCTGCGGCACGTCGATCCCCGCGAGGTTGAGGTCGTCGGTCTTCGGCAGACGCCCGACGGGGCTGTCCACGGCGCCGACGGACCCGTCGATGCGGCGGATGATCCAATCGATGACGCGGGCGTTGTCACCGAAGCCGGGCCACAGGAATCGGCCGTCCGACCCCTTGCGGAACCAGTTGACCTGGAAGATGCGCGGAGCGCGGTCGAAGCGGAGCCTCTGCCCGACCTTCAGCCAGTGGGCGAAGTAGTCGGCCATGTTGTAGCCGCAGAACGGCAGCATCGCGAACGGGTCGCGCCGCAGTTCACCCACGAGACCCTCGGCGGCGGCGGTGCGCTCCGAGGAGATGTTCGACCCCATGAAGACGCCGTGGGTCCAGTCGGTGGCCTCGACGACGAGCGGCACGTTGGTCGCGCGACGACCGCCGAAGAGGATCGCGTCGAGCGGCACGCCCTCAGGTGCGTCCCAGTCGTCGGCGATCTGCGGGCACTGTCCGGCGCTCACGGTGAAGCGCGAGTTGGGGTGGGCGGCGGGACGACCGGATGCCGGGGTCCAGGGCTTCCCCTCCCAGTCGGTGAGCTCTGCGGGTGCCTCGTCGGTGAGACCCTCCCACCAGACGTCGCCGTCGGGGCGGAGCGCCACGTTCGTGAAGATCGTGTTGCCCCACAGGGTGTCGACCGCGGTCACGTTCGTCGACTCGCCCGTGCCGGGCGCGACGCCGAAGAAGCCCGCTTCGGGGTTGATGGCCCACAGGCGACCGTCCTCGCCGGGGCGCAGCCAGGCGATGTCGTCACCGAGGGTCTCGACGCGCCAGCCGGGGATCGTCGGGCGGAGCATGGCGAGGTTCGTCTTGCCGCACGCCGAGGGGAATGCCGCGGCGACGTGGTACGCCGTGCCCGCAGGGTCGATGACGCGGATGAGCAGCATGTGCTCGGCGAGCCAGCCCTCATCGCGGCCGATGACCGACGCGATGCGCAGCGCGAAGCACTTCTTGGCGAGGATCGCGTTGCCGCCGTAGCCGGACCCGAAGGACCACACCTCCAGCGTCTCGGGGAAGTGGACGATGTACTTCTCGTCGTTGCAGGGCCACGCCTCGTCCTGCTGCCCGGGATCCAGCGGCGCGCCCACCGAATGGACCGTCTTCACCCAGGGCTTGCCGTCGGCGATCTGCTGCAGGACCTCGGCACCGACACGGGTCATGATGCCGATGGAGGTGACCGCGTAGGCGCTGTCGGTGACCTGGACGCCGATGTGCGAAAGAGGGCCGCCCACGGCGCCCATCGAGAACGGCACGACGTACATCGTGCGACCGCGCATGCTGCCCTCGAACAGCGGCGTGATGGTGGCGCGGATCTCGTCGGGCGCGATCCAGTTGTTCGTCGGCCCGGCATCCTCCTCCCGCTCCGAGGCGATGAAGGTGCGCGCCTCGGTGCGGGCGACGTCGCTCGGGTGCGAGCGGGCGAGGTAGGACCCCGGACGCCACTCGGGGTTCAGCTTGATGAGCTTGCCTTCGTCGACCTGCTGGCGCAGCAGGGCGTCGTTCTCGGCCGCGGAGCCGTCGACCCAGTGGATGCGGGCGGGTTGCGTGAGCTCCGCGATCTCGTCGATCCAGGCGTGAAGGGCCGCCATGCCCTCGCCTGTGACAGCGGGACGGATGCCGGTGGGCGCCGGCGTCGCGTGGGCGACGATCGGCGTCGAACCGGTGCGGGTGGGGCGGGTGAACAGGTCTGCGATGGCCATTCGGCGCTCCTCGGTCGGGGTGGGCGTATCTCCACTGTGCCCTCGGAGCGTCAAGTCTTTCCACCGAGCTACGTGTCAAGAAACCTGATTCTTTCGGTAACATCAAGATCATGGCGACCCCCCTCCAGCTCTCGACACTCGGCCACCGCATCAGACACCAGCGCGTCGCCCACGGGTACACGCTCGATGAACTGGGCGCGATCGTGGGCATCGCGGGGAGCCAGCTCAGCCTCATCGAGAACGGAAAGCGCGAGCCCAAGCTCTCCGTGCTGCAGGCCATCGCATCCGCGACGGGCACCGACGTCACCGACCTGCTCTCCAACGAACCGCCGAACCGGCGCGCCGCACTCGAGCTCGACCTGGAGCGCGCGCAGCGGAGCCCCGTGTTCCGGCGCCTCGGCGTCGCCCCCGTCAAGGTGACCAAGACGATGTCGGACGAGACGATCGAAGGCATCCTCGCCCTCCACCGCGAGCTCGAGCGCCGCGAGCGGGAGTCCATCGCGACACCCGAGGAGGCCCGCCGCGCCAACACCGAGTTGCGCCTGCGCATGCGCGAGCAGAACAACTACCTCCCCGAGATCGAGAAGCTCGCCGAGAAAAAGCTCAAAGCAGCGGGGCACTCCATCGGCGCCCTGACGCATCGCACCGTGAGCATCATGGCGGAGCAACTCGGATTCGAGCTCATCTACGCGAGCGACCTCCCGCACTCCGCGCGCTCGGTCACCGACCTCGAGAACGGGCGGATCTACTTGCCACCAGCATCCATCCCCGGCGGCCACGGCCTGCGTTCGATGGCACTGCAGGCGATGGCCCACCGCCTCCTCGGCCACACTCCGCCCACCGACTACGCGGACTTCCTGCAGCAACGGCTCGAGATCAACTACTACGCGGCGTGCTGCCTCATGCCCGAAACGGCATCCGTCGCCTTCCTCGCGCAGGCGAAGAAGGACAGGAATCTGGCCGTCGAGGACTTCCGCGACGCGTTCGGCGTCACCCACGAGGCTGCCGGGATGCGGCTGACGAACCTCCTCACCCAGCACCTCGACATCCCGCTGCACTTCCTGCGCGTCGACGGGGCGGGGGCGATCAACCGCGTCTACGAGAACGACGGCCTCCCCCTGCCGATGGATGTCACGGGATCCGTCGAAGGCCAGGTCGTGTGCCGGAAGTTCGCCGCTCGGTCCGCCTTCGCGGAGCAGAACCGGACGACGGAGCACTACCAGTACACGGATACCCCCGGCGGGACGTTCTGGTGCTCGAGTCAGACCGGCACCACCGCCGACGGCGAGTTCTCGATCACGGTGGGCGTGCCCTTCGACGATGCGCGCTGGTTCCGCGGGCGCGAGACGCAGAAGCGCGCGACCTCCACCTGCCCGGACGAGTCCTGCTGCCGCCGCCCCGACGCCGATCTCACCGAACGCTGGCAGGGGAAGGCGTGGCCGAGCGCCCGCGTGCACATGCAGATGTTCTCGCCGCTGCCGCGCGGGATGTTCCCCGGCGTCGACGACGGCGAGGTCTACGCGTTCCTCGATCGACACGCCTGACCGTCGTGTTGAGCACCGCCGGGCCCGGGTGTACGCTCACGCGAGTGAGGTTCGCCTAACCTAAGCTGCCGCGTCTCCTCGTCGCGCAGCGGGTCCCGCGGACGGGCTGCGACGGGGCAGCAGGCACCGGCCTCACTCCCGAACACCCGAAGAGATCCCCGTGCTCGCCTCGCTCCTCCCTCCCTTCCTCATCGGCCTCCGCGAAGGCCTGGAGGCCGCCCTCGTCGTCGGCATCCTGGTCGCCTACCTCGTCCGGATCGGCCGCCGCGACGTGCTCCCGAAGCTCTGGGCCGGAGTCGGACTCGCGGCCGTGCTCGTCCTCGTCATCGGCGCCGTCCTCACCTTCGGCGCCTACGCGCTCACCTTCCAGGCCCAAGAGCTGCTCGGGGGCCTCCTCTCCCTGCTGGCGGTGGGCGTGGTGACCTGGATGATCTTCTGGATGCAGCGGACCGCCCGCACCATGCGCTCGCACCTCGAGGGCGGCATCGATCGCGCCCTCGCGATGGGCGGCTTCTGGGGGATCGTCCTGATCGGCTTCGTCTCGGTGGCGCGCGAGGGCATCGAGACGACGCTCTTCCTCTGGTCCATGGTGCAGACCGCAGGCCAGGAGGGCCCGGGCTGGCTCGGCGCCGTGCTCGGTCTCGCCGTCGCCGTCCTCCTCGGCTGGCTGCTCGCCCGCGGCGCCGTGCGTCTCGATCTCCGACGGTTCTTCGCCTGTACCGGCGGGTTCCTCGTCATCGTCGCGGCGGGCGTGCTCGCTTACGCGTTCCACGATCTACAGGAGGCGGGCGTCCTCCCCGGGCCGTTCTCGGATGCCGCGACGATCGACCCCGCGACAGGGGGCGTCGGCGTTGGCATCGCCGGGTTCCCGTTCGGGTGGGCCTTCGACCTCAGCGGGCAGCTCCCACCCGGCAGCGCGTTCGCTGCGCTCCTGCAAGCCACCGTCGGCTTCATGCCCGAGATGACCTGGCTGCAGGTGATCGCCTGGGCCTGCTACCTCGCCGTCGTCGGCACGTTCTTCGTCCGCGGCCTGTTCCCGCGCCGGCGCCGTGTGCCCGCGGCATCCACCGACACCTCCGCATCCCGTCACGCATCCCTAGGAGCATCATGACCCGCCCCCGTCTCACGAAGGCGCATGCCGCCCTCGCCCTCGCCGCCGTCGGCGCCGTCGCCCTCTCGGGATGCGTCGCGAAATCCGACGTGACGAGCGCGGACGCCCTCACCGTGACCTCGACCGACACCTCGTGCGACGTCTCGACGGCGACGGCGAAGAGCGGAACGCTGACCTTCGCGGTGTCGAACGAGAGCTCCCAGGTAAGCGAGTTCTACCTGCTCGCCGAGGATGGACTGCGCATCATCGGCGAGGTCGAGAACATCGCCCCCGGCGCCGAGCGCACCCTCACGGTCGTCGCGCAGCCGGGCCGGTACAAGACCCTCTGCAAGCCGGGCATGGTCGGCGAGGGCGTCGGGCGCGCCGACTTCAGCGTCACGGGCGGCGCGGTCACCGCCACCGGCGACGACGCCGAGCAGAAGCAGAAGGCCGTCGACCTGTACGCCGCGTTCGTCAAAGACCAGGTCGAGCAGCTCGTTCCCGCCGTCGATGCGTTCACGACGGCCTACGAGTCGGGGAGGGACGATGACGCTCGCGCGCGGTTCCCGACGGTCCGCGCGTTCTACGAGCGCATCGAGCCGGTCGCCGAATCCCTCGGGGATCTCGACCCGCGCATCGACTACCGCGAGGTGGATGCCGTGGCGGAAGACCTCGACTGGACGGGCTTCCACCGCATCGAGAAGGACCTCTGGGTTCCGAGGAAAGACGCTCTGAACGCCGACGGCGAGACGCCCGCGTGGCAGGACTGGGCGCCGTCGACGACCGCCGAGCGCGCCACCTACGGCGACAAGCTCGTCGCCGACGTCGGCGAACTCAACGACTACGTCCACTCCGAGAAGTTCCAGCAGGCGCTGGATGCGCAGGGCGTTGCCGGGATCTCCAACGGCGCGATCGCGCTGCTCGACGAAGTGGCGACCGGCAAGATCAGCGGCGAGGAGGACTGGTGGTCGGGCACCGACCTGTCGGACTTCGCCGCGAACGTCGAGGGCTCGAAGATGGCGTTCTCGCTCGTGAAGGACTTCGCCGCCGCGACCGGGTCGGACGGTGCCACGCTCGCGAAAGACATCTCGCGCCGCTATGACGATCTCGACGCAGCCCTCGCAGCACACGGCTCACTGCAGAAGGGCTTCGTCGCGTACAAGACTCTGACCCAGGACGACAAGCGGGACCTGACCGACCTGATCAACGCGCTCGCCGAGCCGCTGTCCCGTCTCACCTCGACCGTGCTGCAATGAGCACTGAAGAGTCGACCGAGGCGGCCGCCTCGCCCTCGCTCAGCCGTCGAAGTCTGTTCGGTCTGGCCGCCGGCGTGGGCGCGGCGGGCCTCGCCCTCGGCGCAGGAGCAGGCTCGGCCGCGGGAGTGGCGGTCGCTCGCGCCCGAGCCGCTGAGGCGGCCTCCCCCGTCTATCCGTTCGCCGGAGAACACCAGGCGGGCATCACCACCCCTATGCAGGACCACCTGCACTTCGCGGCGTTCGACATGATGGCCGGTACCACCCGCGACGATCTGCAGTCGCTTCTCCAGGACTGGAGCTACGCCGCGGCGCGGATGACGCAGGGGCTCGACGTCAGCGTCACGGGGGCAGTCGGAGGATCACCCGAGGCGCCTCCGGATGACACCGGCGAAGCGCTGGGGCTCCCGGCATCCGGCCTCACCGTCACCTTCGGGTTCGGCCCCACCCTCTTCACGTCCGAGGACGGCGCCGACCGGTACGGTCTGGCATCGCTGCTCCCCTCGGGGCTCGCGAAGCTCCCCGCCTTCCTCGGCGACGACCTGGTACCGGAGGCGTCGAACGGCGACCTCTGCATCCAGGCGTGCGCGGACGACCCGCAGGTCGCGATCCACGCGATCCGCAACCTCAGCCGCATCGCGTTCGGCCGCGCGCGCCTGCGCTGGTCGCAGCTGGGTTTCGGCCAGACCTCGAAGACGTCGGCTGCGCAGACGACACCACGAAACCTGTTCGGGTTCAAGGACGGTACCGCCAACATCCTCTCCGACGACACCGCCGCCCTCGACGATCACGTGTGGGTCGGCGCCGGGGACGAACCCGCCTGGCTCGCGGGCGGGTCGTATCTCGTCGCCCGCAAGGTCGCGATGCTCATCGAGACCTGGGATCGCGTGCGCCTGTCGGAGCAGCAGCGCATCATCGGCCGCGACAAGTCCGAAGGCGCTCCGCTGTCGGGCGGGCAGGAGACGACGGCGCCGGATTTCCGCAAGGAGGATGCCGCCGGAGCCCCCACCATCGACCGAGCCTCGCACGTGCGTCTCGCCCACCCCGATCTCAACGGCGGCGTCCGCATCCTCCGGCGGGGGTACAACTACGTCGACGGGAACACCGGTCTCGGGCGCCTCGATGCCGGGCTGTTCTTCCTCTCCTATCAGCGGAGCCCCGACCAGTTCGTCACGCTCCAGCGCGCCCTCTCGACCGACCTGATGAGCGAATACGTCCGGCACATCGCGTCGGGGATCTGGGCGATCCCCCGCGGAGCGAAGGCGGGGTCGTACGTCGGAGCGGAGCTGTTCACCTGACCCGCGGACATGAAGAAGCGGGGAGCACGGTCCCCCTCGTGCTCCCCGCTTCTGCTCGCGCCGCCCCCCATGCCCGATGGCGCGAGCGGTGAAGGTCAGTCCTTCTTGAAGGCGTCCTTCACGTTCTCGCCGGCCTTCTTGGCGTCGGCCTTGGTCTGGTCGGCCTTGCCCTCGGCAACGAGCTTGTCGTTGTCGGTGGCCTTGCCGATCGCTTCCTTCGCCTTACCGGCGATGTCCTGAGCGGCGTTCTTGATCTTGTCGTCGAGTCCCATGAGGGTCTCCTTTCCGTGTGGTGCGGGTGGTGGAACCGGTGCCTGGACCGGGGATCAGGGGCGGGTCAGCCGACCCGCGGGGCGTCCGAGGCGAACCTGCTGCGCAGGCCCCCGTGGACCGAGATGTAGGCGGCCGTGTCGGTGCCGGTCACCGCTGCCAGACCGTCCATCAGCCGATCGACGTGATCGACGACGCTGCGAGGGTCGGCTCCCCGACGGGCGGTGACGCTCACGTGGAGCACGGGCTCGTCGCGGACCGTGTGCGCCGTGACGGATGCCGCGACCACATCGTCCTCTCGGGCGAGGGAGTTCTTCACGGCGTCGGCCGCGAAGCCTTCGGTGATCGTGACCCGGCCGAGCGGCGTCTGCGATCCGCTCGAGCGGAGCACGGTCCGGGACCGCCGGCTCACGAGCGTCGTGAGGCCGACGAACAGCACGACTGCGATCACGATGGCGACGGCTGCCGCACCGATGACGGCCCAGCTGAGGTCGGTGTCGCCGATCTTGGTGGCATCAGCGGCCGACCGGAGCCCGTCGAGGACGGCCTTGCCGGACGAGGTCCAGACCTCGCCGACAGCCGGAAGAGCTGCAGCCGTGGCCGCCGCTCCCCCGCCGAGCAGCAGGATCACGCCGACGATCATCAGAACGGTGCGGTTCAGGGCACGGTTGGTGTCGTTCATGCCGCCTTCTCCTCATCGTCGGGGCGCGCGATCCGCACGCGGGTGCGAACGGGTCGGGCCAGTTTCAGCGACGCGATCTCCGCGTCGGCGAGCGACGTCACCTGGGCCTTGTCGACAGGGATGCCGGCGCCCGGCCGGACCGTCACGTCGACGCTCCGGTGGGCGACCCCCACTGTCACACGGTCGCGGGCGATGCCGATCTCGTCGCTCACCCGCTGAGCCAGCGACGAGGCGAGGACGCCGTTGTCGACGACGGCGACGCGGCCGCCGGCATCCACCTCGTGCTTGGACAGGCGTCCGGGCGCGAGCGCCAGAATCACGAGCCAGAGGCCGAGTGCGGCGGCGACGAGCCCGCCGGCGACCCCCGCTGCCACGGGGGCATTCGAGGGGAGACCTGCCAGCGACTCGAGAGCAGCCATCGGCCGCACGAGCAGTGCCGGCTGTGCGGCGAGGGCGAGGATCAGTTCGACTGCGACGTAGAGCGCCAGCGCGATCCCGATGAGGACGACGACGGCGAAGGCGACGCTGCGCGGCGAGTGGGTCTCGCGGCGCACGACGCGACGCAACACGGGAGTGGTCATCGCACACGCTTCCTTTCCGGGATCCGGGCACCGGTCACGGTGACGTCGATTCGGGCGATGTCTCGCCCGAGGAGATGGGTCAATCGCTCGCGCAGCTGCTCCTGCATCTGCGCGGCGCGCTCGAGGACGGGGGTGGTGCTGCGCACCGCGTCCGCATCATCGAGGTCGGGGACGGGCAAGGGACTCGAGACCTTCAGAGCCATGCCGTCCCGTCGATCGGCGACACCCACGGAGACCTCACCCCGGGGAACGCCGATGACATCGGCGGACACCGCCCGCGCAACGCCGACGAGCACGCGCTCGGCGACCTCGGTGCGGCCGGCGACGCCGGGGGCCGCGGCGGCGAGTCGCGGGGACTCGCCGCCCGCCGTTCCGTCGGTGTCGGTACGCATCAGGAGGTGCGCCGTCCCGTGAAGGCGTCGGTCACGGCCCGAACGTCGAGCTTGCCCGACGCGATGCGGCCGATGACGGCGCCGATGGCCATGAACAGGGCGGTGAGAAGGAATCCCCAGAACCCGAACACGAGGCCGACGACGGCCAGGATGGCGCCCGTCAGTGCGCCGATGACTGTGCTGCTCATGAGACGCGCGACTCCTCGTGCTCCTCGTCCTCGTCACCCGGGATGTGGACGTCGTCCACGGTCACGTTGACCTCGACGACCTCGAGCCCGACGAGGCGCGTGATGGCGCCGGCGACGGCGTCACGGACCTGCGACGCGACCTGGTGGACGGGCGTCGGGTACTCGACGACGATCGTCAAGTCGACCGCGGCCTGCGTCTCGCCGACCTCGACCTTCACGCCCTGGCCCAGATCCGCTGCGTTGATCGCATTGCGGAGGGCACCGAGGGCACGGGCTCCGCCGCCGCCCAGCGCGTGCACGCCGGGGATCTCACGAGCGGCGATACCAGCGACCTTCGCGACCACGCCATCTGCGATGACGGTGGTGCCGCCCGTCGCCGACGAGGTCTCGTCGGCGGTGGGGAAGGTGCGGTCGACACGGCCCGTCGCCGCCACGGCGGGAGTGGTGGTCTTCGGGGTCTCGGTGGCCATGATGTCTCCTCTTTCTGGAACGATCTGTCGACGCGATGTCGCGTCGCGGGCCGCTGTCGTCGGCCTCGTACATAAGAGGGTTCGGCGTCCCGATCCGTCACAAAAAAGTTCGGAGAGTTTTCGGCCGGCTCCGCCGTCAGTGGATCCGGGCGATCTGGATGCTCACCTGAGCGCCGTCCGGAGTGTTGGCCAGCAGGGCGTCGGCGACGCGTCGGGCGGCATCGGGCGTGTTGTCGTGCGACGCGGTCGCGATCCGCGCGGCGACCATCGGCATCCCGTCCCGGACGGTCACGGCGACCTCGGCCATGCGGTCGTCGGCGGCTCCGGCGGCCGCAGCGATCAGCCCGGGGACGCGGCTGATCGCGGAGCGCGGCGAGTAGACGTCGGTGACGCCGTCGACCGCACGGATGCGTGCGACGAGATCGAGCTCGTCGCCCGGCTCCTCGGGGTGCTCGGTCGGGTGGTCGGCGGAGAGCGGTCGGGTCATGAGCTCATCCCTTCCCTTCGGTGCCGTGGATGTCCGTGCCGTGCAGTTCGTCGACGGCGACGTTGACGGCGGTGACGTTCAGCTCGGTGTGCTCGGCGAGGACGCGGTAGACGAGCTCGCGCAGGGACCCCGTGAGTTCCGGGATGGACTTGCCCCAGGCGACGGATGCCGTCAGCTCGATGCGCACCGGCGCGCCCGGGGTCTCGGCATCGCCGACGATCTCGGTGCGACCCAGATAGATGCCGTCGAGTTCATCGGCGCTCGAGCGCACGAGTGAGCGGACGGCCCCCTCGGTCACCGTGATCGTGACGCGGGGGTCGGGGTGATGGATCGGGAAGCTGCGACCGGCGCGGAGCTCGGAGTGGATGACCGAGAGGATCCCTTCGAACCAGCTCTCGGGGGGTCTCGGCATCCGCTCGGCGTCGTCTGCCAGCAGGTCGCGGGACAGCTGGCCGACTCGCTCCAGCGCCTCGATCGCATTCAGACAGTCGGGGCACGACTCGATGTGCGGGTCGCGCGGCGAGCGGCCGGCCTCGACGTAGCTGCTGAGCTGCTCGATGGTGCGGCCGCAGTCGAGCGGGGAGTCGTCGTCGGTCATCGCCATCCCTCCATCTCGATCGCGATGCTCGCCCGGGCGCGGGCGAGCAGTCCTCGGACGGTGCTCTCGGTCATGGTCATCTCTTCTGCGATCTCGGCGTAGCTCAGTTCTGCGACTTCCCGCAGCAACCAGCATCGGCGTTGATCCTCTTTCAGTCGATCGAGCGCTCGCGACAGAGCTGCCAAGCGGTCGTTATGTATGGCCGCCCGCTCGGGCTGCACCGCCGAGGATGGGGGCAGGACCGCCTCGTCGAGGGCGTCCTCCTTCGATCTGCGAGTGACCACGGCGAGCGCCTCGCGGCCGGCGATGCGCATGAGCCACGACTTGAAGGCCGCCGGGTCGCGGAGGCTCGGCAGCTGCTTCCAGGCCGTGACGAACGCGTCCTGGACGACGTCGTCCGTGTCGGCCATCGAACCGACGATGCGGTAGACGTATGCGCGCACCAGAGAGGAGTGACGACGGAGCAGTTCGCCGAAGGCGACCGCATCGCCTTCGATGGCCCGCTCCACGAGGATCCGGTCGGGAACATCGCGCGGGAGGGACGACATGATGCTCTCCCTTCGCCGCGCCCGCCGGGATCGGGGCGCATGAGAGGACGCTAATCCGACCGGAAAAGAGCAGGAACTTCTTGCGCAACGGCGCGAGGATCGCTAAGTGAATCCGAAGAACCTGCGCACCCGGTTGAGAGCCTCGTGGATTCCGTCGTCCGTGTCCGCCGCGAAGAGCGTCGCCGAGACCGACGACCCGATCCCCCGCCCGCGCGGACGCCGCGCGGGCCGCCCCCGCGGGCAGACCCGCCCACCAGGCGAAGTCGGCGCTCGTCGCCGGTGCGTGTCCGCGCAGGTACGCGACGAGAAGGTCGACGGCCGGGTCGTCCGCGTCGTCGCTGCGGGGCGGGAGTGCGATGAGGTACTGCTCGCGCGCGACCCCCTCGTCGCGCGGCACGACGGGACCGAGGGCGAGGACACCCCGCATCGACAGGGCGGTGAGGATGCGGCTGCCCCCAGCCATCGACGCCGCGACGCCGTCGCGCTGGAGCGCCTCGACGAACGCGGATCGCGTCAGGCGCCCGTCCGTCTCGAGCATCGATCGGAAGACGCGCTCGCCGCGATCGAGCGCCTCCGGGGCGATGCCGTACGCCCGCGTCTGCCGGTCGCCCGTCACCGCGAGGATGAGGTTCACGGCGCTCGGTTCGACGATGTGGAGGGTTCCGCGCTGCGTCCACGCGCGCACGAGATGCCCGTCGTCGAAGGCTCGGTCGACGTCGGCGACGGTCGGGTCGCCGGAGGTACGGATGCCGATGGCCCAGCGGCCGGCCGCGAAATCCTGGGCCTGCACGGCGAGCAGGCGCCGGGCGACGTCGGGAACGGTCGCGACCGGCTCGGCGAGCAGGTGCGACTGAAGGCGCCGGCGCCGGATGTCTGCGGCATCCATCGGTACGTCAGTCGGTCGCGTACGGCCGGGCGGCGTCGAACGGCGTGAGGCTGATCTCCATCGTCTGCAGCATGATCGCAGTGTGCCACGGGCGGCCCTGCCCGCGTGCCTATACTTGTGCCGTCCGGGACCGCGCAGGTCCTGGTGCTCGGAAAAGGGGCACGCAGCCACCCGCATCGTCGCGGCGCGCGAGACATATACGGCATCCGTCGTCATCGTCTCCAGGAGCACCCATGCCCACCGTCGCCGCCCACGTCGCCTCCGCCCTCGCCGCTCACGTCGATCACGTCTTCGGCGTGATGGGCAACGGCAATGCGCTCGTCCTCGACGCGCTCGAACGCCGGGGCGACGTGACCTTCACCGCCGTCCGGCACGAAGCGGGCGGCGTCGTCGCCGCGGACGCGCACTTCCGCGCCGGCGGCGGTCTCGCCGCAGCCACCTCCACATACGGGGCGGGCTTCACGAACACGCTGACCGCGCTCGCCGAGGCCGCGCAGGCGCGCGTACCGCTGGTGCTCGTCGTCGGCGACGAACCCACGTCGGGCCCCCGCCCGTGGGACGTCGACCAGCTCTCACTCGCCTCGGCTGTCGGGGTGCGCACCTACACGGTGGGACGAACGGATGCCGCGGCCACGACGGTCATCGCCATCGAGCACGCGCTCTCGTTCCGGGTCCCCGTCGTCCTCGCGATCCCATACGACGTGGGCGGCCGCGACGCGGGCGAGATCCCGCCGACGCCCGAGCCGGTGCTGCCCGCTCCGCTCGCACCGACCGGTTCCCACGCCTCCGCGACCGTGACCGCGATCGCCCGCGCGCTGGCGTCGGCCGAACGCCCCCTCCTGCTCGCCGGCCGCGGCGCGTGGACGGCGGGCGCCGGTGCGGAGCTCGGGCGCCTCGCCGATGCCGTCGGCGCACTGACGGCATCCACCGCCCTCGGTCGCGGTCTCTTCCCGCGCGGCGAGTACGACCTGGGGGTCACGGGCGGATTCGGGGCGGAGGGCGCGATGGCGACGATCCGCGAGGCCGATGTCGTCGTGGTGTTCGGAGCGTCGCTCAACCAGTTCACGATGCGTTTCGGCGAGCTCTTCTCGCCGGGCGCCGCGATCGCCCAGATCGACGTGGCGGCCGCGGCGACGCATCCGCAGGTCGGCCGGTACCTGCGGGCGGATGCCGCCCTCGCGGCGCGCGCGCTCGCGGACGAGGTCGAGCGGCTCGGCGGGGCGCCGTCGGGCTGGCGGGAGGCCGTGGATGTCGCCGGGCTCCGGGCATACGACGCCGGCGACGGGCGCGCGCCGGACGGTCGCCTCGACCCGCGGAGCGCGGCCGCCGCGATCGCCGACCTGTTGCCCGACGATCGCGTGGTGGTGTCGGACGGCGGGCACTTCATCGGCTGGGCGAACATGTTCTGGCCCGTCGCCTCACCCGACCGGATGATGATGATCGGCACGGCGTATCAGTCGATCGGCCTCGGGTTCCCGTCCGTACCGGGTGCGGCGCGGGCACGGCCCGAGTCGACGATCGTGCTCACCACCGGCGACGGCGGCGGCCTGATGGCGATCGCCGACCTCGAGTCCGCCGTGCGGGTGGCGCGCGGACACGGCCTCGCCGTGGTGTGGAACGACGGCGCGTACGGTGCGGAGGTGCACCTCTACGGCGTCATGGGTCTCGCCCGCGGACCGATGGAGATCCCCGAGGTCGACTTCGCCGGCCTCGCTCGCGCCGTCGGGGCCGAGGGCGTCATCGTGCGGACCCTCGACGATCTTCAGGCTCTCGCGCGCTGGCGCGATCTCCCCGCGGATGAGCGTCCGTTCCTGCTGCTCGACCTGCGGATCTCGGGCACCGTCCGCGCCCCCTACCAGGAGGAGATCCTGCAGGTGAACCTGCGGCGCTGAGCGTGCCGGGCCCGAGCCGACGCTACGTCGCCGGTTCAGCCGGACTTCGCGTCGGGTCGACGGCGAGCGGCCCGGCTCACGCCTCGCGGCGCGGCATCCGTGCCCGTCGACCGGCCGCGAGCCACGCGGCGGGTCCCACGACCGGCACCAGGAGCACCACGAGCACCCACACCAGCGCCTGCGTCGCCGTCAACCGACGTGCCGACCGCATGAGCGAGACCAGGGCGACGATCGCCAGCACGGCCGCCACCAGAGCGACGACCGACCAGACGATGTCGTATCCGGCCGGGAGCAGGGGGTTCACGGTGTCCACACCCCAACCCTAGCGGCGCTCGACCCGACACGAACGGCGCTCATTCCCGCCGGGTGGGTGCAGTTCGCGTCGGCTCGGCGCGCCGAAACGTCGGGGCGGTGCTCAGTCGCCGCTGCGCAGGTCCGCGACGGTGCGGCGCTCGAAGCCGACCTCGTCGAACGCGGCGCGGCATCCCTCGCCGGTCGGGCTCTGCACTTCGAAACCCACTCTCAGTCGGTCCGAGACACCCGGCAGCGTGAACGCGCGCACGAAGGTCCAGACGCCCCTGTCGTGGGCGTGGAACGCCAGGACGTTCCCCACCCGCGCGATCCGCAGCCGAGCCTCGGACGAGTCGAGGAGGAACGCGTTGGCATCGTCGGAGGTCCCCTTGGTCACGACCGAGACGACCATCGACTCGCCCGCCGGGGACCGCTCGACGCAGAGCTTGGCCCAGTTCGTGTCGTCGACCCACGCGAGGAGCACCCCGGCGTCGAACGTCGCGTGATGCTCGGGACGCACCCGAGCGACGAGGGTGAAGTCGCCCTCCGGGGGCGCGCCGAGGAGCGTGTTCGCGTTGAGCAGTGTCTCCGCGGCGACCCCGGTCGTCCCGCTGGGATCGACGAACAGATCCGTACCGGCAGGGGCGACCCCCTCGAGGACCGTCCCCCTCAGCGTCCACCCGGACTCGTCGGAGGCGTGGAGCTCGAAGGGCAGGTCAGGAAGGCGCATGCCGCGTTTCTATCAGATCGAGCCGTCGCAGATGGTCGGCGGGATGCCGGTGGGGCGACCGTCTTCGACCCTTCGCGCGCCGCGCGTCAGCCTGCGGGGCGAAAGGCGCCGGCCAGGAACTCGCCGAGCTCGGCGGTCGCGGTCAGCGGCAGGACGGCGGCGACGTATTGGTCGGGGCGGACGACGACGACCGCGCCGCGCGGCGAGATGCCCCGCTCGGCGAAGATGTCGACGTCCGTCCAGGTCGAGGGTCCGGTCGCGTAGACCTTCTCCCAGTCCATGAGCCCGAGCGGCCCGGAGTGAGGGCGGAACACGGCGGGCACTTCCGCCATCTCGACGTCTTCGTACCGCCGCGGGTAGATCGCCTTCGCGTCGAAGACGGCGTCGGGATCGGCCCCTGCCGGCGTGTGCCGGGCGATCGGACCGGATGCCGAGGCGAACCACTCGGCCCACGCCGAGAGGTCCTCGCCCGAGGCGTCGGCGAAGGCGTACACGCGCCACCGCCCGTCGGCCTTGGCATGGTGGCCGAGGTGTACGACGTTCCCGTCCGCGACCCGGACGACCTCGGCGGATGTCAGCCGCTTGCCGACGGGGAACCCGGTCGCGAGGTCCTGGTCCTCGGCTTCCGCGACGATCGCCGACGGACCGTACTGCGTCATGAACCCCGACGGGAACTCGGCGGTCGCCAGGTAGTAGGTCGCGAGGTCCTCGGGGTCGGTGATCTCCTCGGGCTTGCGCGCCATCAGCGACGACCACTCCTTGTCGAAGTCGATCAGCTGCTGCGCGACCGGTCGCCGTTCCGTTTCGTAGGTGGCTAGGAGGGATGCCGGTGCCAGCCCCGTCAGCACGTGTCCGAGCTTCCAGCCGAGGTTGAACCCGTCCTGCATCGAGACGTTCATGCCCTGGCCTGCCTTGGCGCTGTGGGTGTGGCAGGCGTCGCCGGTGAGGAAGACCCGCGGGTCGCGGTCGACGCCCTCGGGGACGTCGTCGAATCCGTCCGTCACCCGGTGGCCCACCTCGTAGACGCTGTGCCAGGCGACCTGCTTCACGTCGATCGAGTAAGGGTGCAGGATCTCGTTCGCCCGCCGGATGACCTCCTCGATCGGGGTCTCGCGGACGCGGTGGTTGTCGTCGGCGGCGACCGCGCCGAGGTCGATGTACATGCGGCTGAGGTACCCGCCCTCACGCGGGATGTGGAGGATGTTCCCCGCCGAGCTGTTGATGGCGCACTTGATGCGCCAGTCCGGGAAGTCGGTGTCGACGAGCACGTCCATGACGCCCCAGGCGTGCTTTGACGCGTCTCCGACGTGCACGCGCCCGATCGCCTGACGGACGCCGCTGCGAGCACCGTCGCAGCCGACCACGTACCGCGCCCGGATGACGCGTTCCTCCCCCGCCCGGGAGCCGCCCACGTGGCGGACCGTGACGGCGACGGGGGCCGCGGCATCCTCGGGCACCTCGAGGCCGACGAACTCGACGCCGTAGTCGGGCACGATCCTTCCCGGTCCGTGCGCGGCGGCCTCGGCGAAGTAGTCGAGCACGCGCGCCTGGTTGACGATGAGGTGCGGGAACTCGCTGATCTTCAGGCCGTAGTCGTCCGTCCGCGACGTGCGGCGGATGCGGCTCGGGTCGGCGAGGTCGGGGCCCCAGAAGTTCATGTAGCCGATGTTGTACGCCTCGGCGATGATCCGCTCCGCGAACCCGAACGCCTGGAACGTCTCCACCGACCGCGGCTGGATGCCGTCCGCCTGCCCCAGTTCGAGTCGCCCGGTGCGCCGCTCGATGAGCCTGGTCGAGACCTGCGGGAACTGCGACATCTGGGCGGCCAGCAGCATCCCGGCCGGCCCCGAGCCGACGATGAGCACGTCGGTCTCGTCGGGGAGGTCTTCGGGCCGGTCGATCCCGGTGCCCGCGGCGGGCGCGATCCGCGGGTCACCGGAGACGTAGCCGTGGTGGTGGAACTGCATGGTTCTCCTCGATCGGTCAGGCGCGGGTGAGGCCGCGGACCGGGCTGACCGCCTGCTCCGCCTCGTGATCGGGGTCGAGCGGGATGCCGCTGCGGTCGCGCAGCATGAGCGTGGCCACCAGGCCCAGGACCGTCATCCCTGCGAGGTACCACGTAACCGGTGTCGTCGACCCGAACGCGGTGACCAGGGCGGTCGCGATCGTCGGGGCGAACGCGCCGCCGAGGATCGCGCCGATGGCGTACGAGATCGAGACGCCCGAGAACCGGATCGACGCGGGGAACAGCTCGGCGTAGAGCGCCGCTTGGGGACCGTACGTGAAGCCGAGGCCGATCGTCAGGATCGCGAGCCCCAGGAAGAGGACGAACACGTTCCCGGTGTTGACGAGGGGGAAGAGGGTGAACACGCCCACGAGCTGCATGATCCAGCCCGCGACGTACGTCGTGCGACGCCCGAACCGGTCCGAAGCGAACCCGGCCGCGAGGGTCGAGAGCAGCCACGTGACCGCCGACCCGGTCACCGCCCAGAGCACCGGGCCGCGCTCGAGGCCGAGGGGGCCGTCGGGGTTGGTCGCGTAGCCCTGGATGTACCCGCCGGTGGTCATGTATCCGACGGCGTTGTTCCCGGCGAAGACGACGGCGGCGATGATCACGAGCACCGCGTGCTTGCGGAAGAGCTCGACGATCGGCATCCGGCTGTGCTCCTTGCGCTCGGCGAGCTCGAGGAACACGGGGCTCTCCTCGACGCGGCGGCGGACGTACCAGCCGACCAGGATGAGGACGACGCTGAGCAGGAACGGCACCCGCCAGCCCCACTGCAGGAACTGCTCCCCCGGCGCGATCGCCGACATGAGCGCCATGACGCCCGACGCGAGCAGGAGACCCAGCGGCACGCCGATCTGCGGTGAGGCTCCGAACGCACCGCGCCGGGTCTTGGGGGCGTGCTCGACCGCCATCAGCACCGCACCTCCCCACTCGCCACCGGCGGAGATGCCCTGCAGGATGCGGAGCAGCACCAGGATGACGGGCGCCGCCAGGCCGATCGATTCGGCACTCGGCAGGACGCCGATGAGCGCCGTCGCGACACCCATGAGGATGAGCGTCCACATGAGCACGACCTTGCGACCGTACTTGTCGCCGAGATGGCCGGCGAGGAACGCTCCGAGCGGGCGGAAGAGGAAGCTCACGCCGACGGTGGCGAAGCCGATCAGGACGCTGTCCTTGCCCAGCGGGGCGAAGAAGAGCTGCCCGAACACGAGACCGACGGCGGTCGCGTAGATGAAGAAGTCGTACCACTCCACGGTGGTGCCGACGACGGTGGCGAACACGACGCGGCGGCGGTCCGCCGCGGTGGCGATGGTCCCGGTGGGCGTGAACCCGTGGGCGGGGGAAGTGCTCATGCTGACTCCTGTGTCATCCGACGTCTTCGTCGATTTCCGGTTGTCCGGTGCAGCCCGATCATATACGATTTGAGATACGACGCAAGAGCGAGGGAGCTCACGACATGCAGAACGACGCCGAGGCGCACACGGATGCCGCGACCGCCGACCCGCGCTACGCCGACCTCCCCGGCCGGCCGGGCACCATCATCGCCGTCCACCTGAACTACCGTTCACGCGCCGCGCAGCGGGGACGCACGCCCGCCGCCCCCTCCTACTTCCTCAAGGCATCGAGCTCCGTCGCCGCCTCGGGCGGCACCGTCGAGCGCCCCGTCGGAACCGAACTGCTCGCCTTCGAGGGTGAGATCGCGCTCGTCATCGGCACGGCTGCCCGACGGGTGAGCGCCGACCGGGCATGGGAGCACGTCGCGGGAGTGACGGCATCCAACGACCTCGGCCTCTACGACCTGCGCGCGAACGACAAGGGCTCGAACGTCCGCTCCAAGAGCGGCGACGGCTTCACCCCGCTCGGCCCCGTCGTCCTCGACGCGAGCCTGCTCGACCCCGCCCGGTTGCGCGTGCGCACCTGGGTGAACGGCGAGCTCGCCCAGGAGGGTTCCACCGACGACCTCCTCTTCCCGCTTCCGCAGATCGTCGCCGACCTGTCGCAGCACCTCACGCTCGAACCCGGCGACGTGATCCTCACCGGGACGCCGGCGGGCTCGTCGGTCATCGTCCCCGGCGACGTCGTCGAGGTCGAGGTCGACTCCCTCGACAGCGGCGAGAGCACCGGCCGCCTCGTGACGACGGTCGTCGACGGCCCCGACATCCCCTTCGACCCGGCGCTCGGCTCGCTCCCCCAGGTCGACGACACGCAGCGCGAGGAGGCATGGGGCTCCCGTGAGGCTGCCGGGCTCGCCGCGGCATCCGCCCTGTCGGACGATCTGCGGGAGAAGCTCGAGCGCGTCCCGGTCGCGGGGCTGTCGCAGCAGCTGCGCCGGCGCGGACTCGACAACGTCACGATCGACGGCGTCGCCCCGCTCCGCCCCGACGCGAAGCTCGTCGGTGTCGCCGCGACGCTCCGCTTCGTCCCGAACCGTGAAGACCTCTTTCAGAGCCACGGCGGCGGCTACAACGCACAGAAGCGCGCCTTCGACGCGGTCCGCGAGGGCGAGGTCATCGTGATCGAGGCGCGCGGCGAAGCCGGTTCCGGCACACTCGGCGACATCCTCGCGATCCGCGCCCATGCGAAGGGCGCGGCCGGCATCGTGACCGACGGCGGCGTGCGCGACGCGTCCGCGGTCGCCGCGGTCGGCATCCCGGTCTACACGGCAGGCGCGCACCCGGCGGTCCTCGGTCGCAAGCATGTGCCGTGGGATGCCGGGGGCACGATCGCCTGCGGCGGAACGACCGTGCAGCCGGGCGACATCATCGTGGGCGACCGCGACGGCGTCATCGTGCTGCCGCCTGCCCTGGCCGAGGAGGTCGCCGACGCGGCCCTCGCGCAGGAGGACGAGGACGCCTGGATCGCCGCGCGCGTCGCGGAGGGCGAGCCGGTCGACGGGCTCTTCCCGATGAACGCCGCGTGGCGGGCGCGCTACGAGGCCGAGCGAGGGTCCCGATGAGCGAGGTGGCCGCCCCCAGCAAATCGCAGCAGGCGTACGCGTGGATCAAGGAGCGCATCGTCAGCGAGGCGTTCACTCCCGGCTACCGCCTGGTGCTCGGCGGCATCGCGGGCGAGCTCGACATGAGCGTCGTGCCGGTGCGCGAGGCGATCCGGCAGCTCGAGGCCGAGGGGCTCGTCACCTTCGAGCGGAACGTCGGAGCGCGTGTCGCGATGGTCGACGATTCGCAATACCGCTACAGCATGCAGGCGCTCTCGATCCTGGAAGGCACCGCCACCGCGCTGTCTGCCAGGGCGCTGACCGAGTCCGAGATCCGACGAGCCCGCGAGATCAACGAACTCATGATCGAGACGCTCGACCACTTCGACCCGCGCGCGTTCACCCGGCTCAATCAGGAGTTCCACGCGACCCTGTTCGAGCGCTGCGCGAACCCTCGGATGCTGGAGCTCGTCCAGACCGAGTGGGCGAGACTCGGGCACCTCCGCGACTCCACGTTCAGCTTCGTGCCCGGGCGCGCGCAGGAATCGGTCCGTGAGCACGAGCAGATCCTCGTGCTCATCGAACGCAGCGCACCGCTCAGTGAGATCGAGCACGCCGCACGGCGGCACCGCTCTGCCACCCTCGACGCCTACATGACCCACGAACACCCCGACCAGGCCCTCGGCCTGCCGAACTTCTGACCCCTCGAGCAAGGACGCACGACATGACGGATCCCACGCTGGCGGCGCCGCACACGCCCGCCGACCTGCCCACCCGCATCCAGCACTACATCGACGGCGCCTTCGTCGACTCCGTGGACGGCGACACCTTCGACGTCCTCGACCCCGTGACGAACCGGGTTTACCTGCAGGCCACGGCCGGCAAGAAGGCCGATGTGGATGCCGCCGTCGCCGCCGCGCGTCGCGCGTTCACCGACGGCCCGTGGCCGCGGATGCTGCCGCGGGAGCGCTCGCGCGTGCTGCACCGCATCGCCGACATCGTCGAGTCCCGCGATGCCCGTCTCGCCGAGCTCGAGTCCTTCGACTCCGGTCTGCCGATCACGCAGGCGCTCGGGCAGGCACGTCGCGCCGCCGAGAACTTCCGCTTCTTCGCCGACCTGATCGTCGCCCAGTCCGACGACACGTTCAAGGTTCCGGGACGTCAGATCAACTACGTCAACCGCAAGCCGATCGGCGTCGCGGGGCTCATCACGCCGTGGAACACGCCGTTCATGCTCGAGTCCTGGAAGCTCGGCCCCGCGCTCGCGACGGGCAACACGGTCGTCCTGAAGCCCGCCGAGTTCACTCCTCTGTCGGCATCCCTCTGGGCCGGCATCTTCGAAGAGGCGGGACTGCCGCAGGGCGTCTTCAACCTCGTCAACGGCCTCGGTGAGGACGCCGGCGACGCGCTGGTGAAGCACCCCGACGTGCCGCTCATCTCCTTCACCGGCGAGAGCTCGACGGGCCAGCTGATCTTCGCCAACGCAGCTCCCTGGCTGAAGGGCCTGTCGATGGAGCTCGGCGGCAAGAGCCCCGCCGTCGTCTTCGCCGATGCCGACCTCGACGCCGCGATCGACGCAACGATCTTCGGCGTGTTCTCCCTCAACGGCGAGCGCTGCACGGCGGGCAGCCGCATCCTCGTGCAGCGCGAGGTCTACGACGAGTTCGTCGAGCGCTACGCGGCGCAGGCGCAGCGCGTGAAGGTCGGCTTCCCGCACGACCCCGCGACCGAGGTCGGCGCCCTCGTGCACCCGGAGCACTACGACAAGGTGATGTCCTACGTCGAGCTCGGCAAGACCGAGGGCCGACTCGTCGCCGGCGGCGGTCGCCCCGACGGCTTCGCCGAGGGCAACTTCGTCGCCCCGACGGTGTTCGCCGATGTGCCCCCGACGGCGCGGATCTTCCAGGAGGAGATCTTCGGCCCCGTCGTCGCGATCACCCCGTTCGACAGCGACGACGAGGCACTCGCTCTCGCCAACGACACCAGATACGGTCTCGCCGCCTACGTGTGGACGAATGATCTCAAGCGCGCCCACACCTTCTCGCAGGCCGTCGAGGCCGGCATGGTGTGGCTGAACTCGAACAACGTCCGCGACCTGCGTACGCCCTTCGGCGGCGTGAAAGCCTCCGGACTCGGCCACGAGGGCGGTTACCGCTCGATTGACTTCTACACCGACCAGCAGGCCGTGCACATCACCCTCGGCGCGGTCCACAACCCCACCTTCGGCAAGAACTGACTCCGCCCACGACCAGCAAGGACGCTGACATGAGCCACCGCGACGGCATGACCAAGACCTCCTCCGGGTTCTTCGTCTCGCAAGAAGCCCCCATCCGCACCGACGACCCGGTGCGGACGCCGACCTCCCCCGCCCCCGACATCCTGCGCTGCGCGTACATGGACCTCGTGGTCACCGACCTCGCGGCATCCCGCCAGTTCTACGTCGACATCCTGGGGCTCCACGTCACCGAGGAGGACGACGACGTGATCTACCTCCGTTCGACGGAGGAGTTCATCCACCACAACCTCGTGCTGCGGACTGGGCCCGTCGCCGCCGTCGCCGCGTTCTCGTACCGCGTCCGCACGCCCGAGGACCTCGACCGGGCGGTCGCCTTCTACAGCGAGATCGGATGCCGCGTCGAGCGCCGCCCCGAGGGGTTCACGAAGGGCATCGGCGACTCGGTGCGCGTCGAGGACCCCCTCGGGTTCCCGTACGAGTTCTTCCACCAGAGCGAGCACGTCGAGCGGCTGTCGTGGCGCTACGACCTGCAGATCCCGGGCGAGCTCGTCCGCCTCGACCACTTCAACCAGGTGACGCCCGACGTGCCGCGCGCCGTCCGTCACTACCAGGACCTGGGGTTCCGGGTGACCGAGGACATCCAGGACGAGGACGGCACGGTGTACGCGGCGTGGATGCGGCGGAAGCCCACCGTGCACGACACCGCCGCGACGGGCGGCGACGGGCCTCGCATGCACCACGTCGCCTTCGCCACGCACGAGAAGCACAACATCCTCGCGATCTGCGACAAGCTCGGCGCGCTGCGACGCTCCGACGCGATCGAGCGGGGACCGGGCCGGCACGGCGTCTCGAACGCCTTCTACCTGTACCTGCGCGACCCCGACGGCCACCGGGTGGAGATCTACACGCAGGACTACTACACCGGTGACCCCGACAACCCGGTCATCACGTGGGACGTGCACGACAACCAGCGCCGGGACTTCTGGGGCAACCCGGTCGTGCCGTCCTGGTACACCGAGGCCTCGCTCGTGCTCGACCTCGACGGCAACCCGCAGCCGGTCCGCACCCGTGAGCACCGGAGCGAGATGGCCGTGACGATCGGCGCCGACGGCTTCTCGTACACGCGCGAGGGTGACGACGAGGCGATGCCGTCGTGGAAGCAGGGCGAGTACAAGCTGGGGAACCAGCTCTGATGCTCTCCGCCGAGGACGTCTCGCGCATCGCGGACGAGCTCGCCGAGGCCGACCGCACGCACGGCGTCATCCCGAGGATCACGGCGCGCTACCCGCAGGCGACAGTCGAGGACTCGTACGCGATCCAGGGCGTATGGCGCGATCGCATGATTGCCTCGGGACGATGCCTGGTCGGCCGGAAGATCGGCCTCACGTCGAAGGCGATGCAGCAGGCGACCGGGATCACGGAGCCCGACTACGGCGTCATGTTCGACGACACCGTCTACCGTTCGGGCGACGGCATCCCCGTCGATCACTTCTCGAACGTCCGGATCGAGGTCGAGCTCGCGTTCGTCCTCGCGCGACCCCTCGAAGGCCCCGACTGCACGCTCGACGACGCCCTCGCCGCGATCGACTACGCCGTGCCCGCGCTCGAGGTGCTGAACTCGCACATAGAACTCGAGGGGCGAACGATCGTCGACACGATCAGCGACAACGCCGCGTACGGGGCGATGGTCCTCGGCACCGAGCACCGCCGCCCCGATGAGATCGACCTGCGCTGGGTGCCGGGCGTGCTGTCGCGGAACGGCGAGATCGAGGAGACCGGCGTCGCTCAGGGCGTCCTCGGACACCCTGCGACGGGCGTCGCCTGGCTCGCGAACAAGATCCACCAGCACGGTGCGCGACTCGAGGCGGGCGAGATCATCCTCGCGGGCTCGTTCACGCGCCCGATGTGGGTGTCGCGGGGCGACGAGGTGCGCTGCGACTATGGGCCGATGGGAGTCATCGAATGCCGTTTCATCTGAACCCGACGTTCCGCGAGGCGCTGACGGATGCCGACCGTCCCCTCACGGGCATGTGGGTGTGCTCCGGGTCGCCGCTCGTCGCCGAGATCTGCGCGGGCTCGGGGCTCGACTGGCTGCTCATCGACATGGAGCACTCCCCGAACGGACTCGAGTCGGTGCTCGCGCAGCTGCAGGCGGTCGCGGCCGCCCCCGTGACGGCGGTGGTGCGCGTGCCGATCGGCGACGTCGTGGCCATCAAGCAGGTGCTCGACCTCGGCGCGCAGAACATCCTCGTCCCGATGGTCGACACGGCCGAGCAGGCGGCGGAGCTCGTCGCCGCGGTGCGGTATCCCCCGCACGGCCGGCGCGGCGTAGGGTCCGCGCTCGCGCGCTCCGCCCGCTGGAACCGCGTCGAGGACTACCTCGCCGACGCCGACCGGCACGTGTCGCTGTTCGTCCAGGTCGAGACGGCCGAGGGCGTCCGGAACGCCGCCGAGATCGCCGCGGTCGACGGCGTGGACGGGGTCTTCGTCGGGCCGAGCGACCTGGCGGCATCGATGGGGCTACTCGGCGCTCAGACGCATCCGGACGTCGTCGCCGCCGTCCTCGATGCGTTCAGCGCCGTTTGTGCAGCGGGAAAGCCCGTAGGCGTCAACGCATTCGACCCGGATGCCGCGCAGCGCTACCTCGACGAGGGCGCGTCGTTCGTTCTGGTCGGCGCCGACGTCACCCTGCTCGCGCGGGGGTCCGAGGCGCTCGCGACCCGGTGGGGTCGCGCCGGCGGCTGAACGTCCGCGCGTTCGTCAGCGGGCGGCATCCCACCACTGCAGGACGCGCAGCGCGAGGAACGTGAGCCACCGCGACGGTTGACCCTCGGGAGCATCGATGTCGAACCAGCGTCGCCCTTCGAGCGTCCGGCCCAGGTGCCAGGTGCCGTCGGGATGCCGCGCCGCGAGCACCATCTCGATGGCATCCGCCAATCGCGGGTCGGGAGCGGAACCCTCGTGCAGCGACGCCTCGCGGAAGTGGTCGAGCGCCGCGAGCGCGCTGTAGCGGTGCCGGTTGGGATACACGAAATCCGTGACGAAGGCGCCGACGAGCTCGCCCGTCGATAACCGGAACGCCAGTCGCCGCTCGAGGAGGTACTCCTCGCCGCGGTTCCTGCTGGCCCGCAGCGACGTGTCGCCGGTGAACTGCTCGTGGGCGAGCATTCCTCGGACGGCATTCAGTGTCGAGTGGAACGAGCCGCGCACAGAGTCGCCCTCCTCCGCCTCGCAGTTCCACCCGCCGTCGGCGAGCTGGTGCTCGGGGAACCATGCGGCGAGCGCGGAGACGTCCGCCCCGAGCCAGGCACCCGTCCCGAGCGTGAACGCGTTGATGCAGACGTCGACCTCCCCACCCCAGTACGGCAGGTCGTCGTATTCCCACCGACTGTTGCGGTCGAGCTTCGCCGCGGTGTCCCCGAGGACGGATGCCGGGACTCCCCACTCGCGCAGATCCTTGAGCGTCCAGGTGGTGGCCGTCCACGGCTGCCCGGGCATCTCGGACTCCGGACTGCCGAAGAACCCCGCGGGGAAGTACGCCCCGCCCTCCCACTGCCCGTCCTCCCCCTGTTGCGCGAGGAGCGCCGCCCCGTTCCCCTCGGTGGCCACACGTGCTCGGGTGGCTTCCCACCGGGAGGGCGGCACTCCGAGCAGATCTCGCTCCACCTGCCACCGAAGCGACGGGTCCGAGTCCAGCAGCCAGTCGAGGATCTCCTGCGTGCGCGTCATGTCCGCATCCTCCCGCCGGCCGCCGACATGCGCCAGGGCGGTGACGCAGAGCTCAGGTGCGCTGCGCGAGCATCTCGCCGTAGCCGTCCTCGAAGGTCGGGTACGCGAGGTCTTCGAGCACCTCGCCGAGGCGCGTTCCGTCGAGGACGGTCCCGCGTCGCTCGGCGGGCTCGCCGCGCGGCGGCACCGGGACGCCGAGGCGGTCGGCGAGGAATGTGACCACCTCCCCGAGCGTCGCGGGACGCCGGTCGACGGCGTGCAGCACGGCGGGCACCTCCTCCGCGCGCAGCATGGTCAGGATCGTGCGGACGACGTCCGTCTCGTGGATGCGATTGGTCCGGCGATCGTGGTCGACGGGCGCCCCCGCCAGCACCTGCCGGATGAGCCGGTCGCGGCCCGGGCCGTAGATCCCCGCCGGCCGCAGGATGGTCGCCCCCAGCAGTTCGGCGGCGCGCTCCTCCCCGTCGACGAGCTGCTGCGCGCGCGCGCTGCGGGGCCGCGGCTCATCGTCCTCGTCGAGCGGACGCTCGTCGCCGTACCCCTCGAACACCCGCGTCGACGACACCCACACCGTCCGACTCGGCGTCGCCGGCAGCGCCTCGGCGATGCGACCCACCGCAGAGGCGAGGAAGTCCTGCTCCTCCCCCGGCGGCAGCGTCACGACCACCGCGTCGACCGCGGGTAGCGCATCCTCGAGCGGCCGAGACAGATCCGCGGCGATGTGCCGCCAGCCCTCCGACTCGGTTGCCGCCGAGCGCCGGAGCGTCACGACCTCGCCGCCCGCGCGGTGCAGCTCGTCCGCCACGCGCGATCCGATGCGTCCGGAACCGACCAGGAGCGTGCGCGCGGGGATCATGCCCCCATCCTCTCAACCGCTCGGGATGACGGGCGTGTAACAAAGCGACCCGGCGGGACCCGCGGCATCCGTCTGCGCGCGAGAATGATCTCCGGCTCTCCGCGAAACGCGCGGTGCCCACCCGACCCCCTCATCCGAGCACCCTCGGCACCCCGGAGGCCCTCATGTCCCGTCGTCCCGCCCTGCGCACCGCGCTCGTCGCCTCCGCCGCAACTCTCGCGCTCCTCCTCGGCGGCTGCGCCTCGAACGCGGCACCGGGCTCCGACTCGTCTGCGGGCGCGACGCCGTCGGCCGACGACTACGTCACCCCCGGGAAGTTCACGATCGCCACCGGCGAGACCGCCTACGAGCCCTACGTGTACGACGACGAGCCGGAGTCGGGCAAGGGCTTCGAGTCCGCCGTCGCCTACGCCGTCGCCGAGGAGCTCGGCTTCGCGAAAGACGACGTCGAATGGGTCCGCACGAGCTTCGAGGCCGCGATCGCACCCGGCCCGAAGAGCTTCGACGTCAACATCCAGCAGTACACGATCACCGACGACCGCAAGAAGGGCGTCGACTTCTCGTCGCCCTACTATTCCGCGAGCCAGTCGATCATCGCTCTCAAGGGCGGCAAGGCCGAAGGCGTGAAGGATCTCGCCGGTCTCCAGGACATCACCATCGGCGCCATGGCGAACTCCACGAGCGCCCTCACGCTCGACGCTCTCGACCTCGACCTCACCCCGAAGCTCTACAACTCGAACGAGGACGCCACCGCGGCCCTCAGCGCCGGACAGGTGGATGCCGTCGTCCTCGACACCCCGACCGCCTACGTCGCGGTCACCGATTACATCACCGACTCCTTCATCGTCGGCGAACTCCCGAAGGTGGGCGTCGAGGACCAGTGGGGCCTGCTCCTCGCCAAGGACTCGCGGTTGACCCCCGCGGTCAGCGCCGCCGTCGACGCCCTCCGCAAGGACGGCACTCTCGCGAAACTCGAGAAGGAATGGCTCTCGGGACTCACCGAGGGCGTGACGAAGCTCCAGTGACGAAGCACCAGTGACGAAGCGCCCGTGAGGACGCGCTAGCGTCGATCCGTGAGTACCCGCATCCCGAGCGCGCTCGAGCTCGACCGTCGCGCCTATCGGCGTGGGCGCGAGCGACGGTCCGCGCTGATCGCGATCCTCTCGACGGCCGCCTTCGCGGTGATCGTCTGGGCGACCGTCATCAACACGGAGGGCTGGGCGAAGGTCCAGCAGGCGTTCTTCGACCCCGGCGTCGCCGTGGAGGCGCTGCCGAAGGTGTGGGAGGGCTTCCTCCTCAACCTGACGGTGCTCGGCATCTCGATCTTCACGGTCGGCGGCGTCGCCCTGGTCCTCGCCCTGCTGCGCACCCTCCGCGGCCCGGTCTTCTTCCCGGTCCGGATGCTGGTGGCCGGGTACACCGACCTCTTCCGCGGGCTGCCGTTCATCATCGTCTTGTATCTCGTCGGGTTCGGACTGCCGACGATCGTCGGCGAGCGGATCGACGAGCTTTTCCTCGGCGTCCTGGCCGTGACCCTCACCTACTCGGCCTATGTCGCCGAGGTGATCCGCGCCGGCATCGACTCGGTGCACCCGTCCCAGCGCCTCGCCGCCCGCGCGCTCGGCCTGAACCACGTGCAGACGCTCCGCCGCGTCGTCCTGCCGCAAGCCCTCCGCAAGATGACGCCGGCGCTCATGAACGACGTCGTCTCGATGCAGAAGGATGTCGGGCTCATCTCGATCATCGCGAGCCTCGACGCGCTCGCGCGAGCGAAGGGCGTCGTGGCGACGACGTACAACTTCACGCCGTACGTCGTGGCCGGCATCCTCTTCATCCTGCTCGCGATCCCCACCATCCGTCTGACGGACTGGTACACGGCGCGGCTTCGCGAGCGCGAGCAGTCAGGATCGGTGCTGTGAGCGACATCTTGCGGGCCACCGGCATCCACAAGTCATTCGGAGACCGCGAGGTCCTGAAGGGCGTCGACGTGGCGCTCGGCGCGCACGAGGTCGTCGCGCTCATCGGTGCGAGCGGGTCTGGCAAGTCGACGCTGCTGCGGTGCCTCGGGCTTCTCGAACCCATCGACGACGGGCAGATCTTCCTCGGGGACGAGGACATCTCCGACCCGCGCGTCGACGGCAACCGCGTGCGAGCACGCCTGGGTGCGGTGTTCCAGAGCTTCAACCTGTTCCCCCACCTCTCGGTCATCGACAACGTCACGCTCGCCTCTCGCGTGGTGCACCGGATGCCGCGCCGCGACGCCGAAGCACGCGCGATCGATTTGCTGGCCCGAGTAGGACTCGCCGACAAGGCGAAGGATCACCCCGACCGGTTGTCGGGCGGTCAGCAGCAGCGCGTCGCGATCGCCCGCGCGATCGCGACCGACCCCGAGGTCCTGCTGCTCGACGAGATCACTTCGGCGCTCGACCCGGAGCTCGTCGGCGAGGTCCTCGAGCTCGTCCGCGACCTGGCATCGGAGGGCGCGACGATCCTCATGGCGACGCACGAGATGGCCTTCGCGCGCGACGTCGCCGACCGCGTCGTGTTCCTCGACGCCGGCACCATCGTCGAGCAGGGTCCGTCCGCGTCGGTGCTTCGTCATCCGCAGGAGCCCCGGACCCGGGCGTTCCTCGCGCGCGTCACCGCCTGACGCGCGCGGCGCCCGGGGCGTCGACGGATGCAAGGGATGCCGGGCGACACCCGGCATCCCTCGGCATCTCACCGGCGTGTCACGACCGATCTGTTGCATCCGCGAACGGTCGCGGTCGCTGTAGGCCTCAGACCCGCAGGCCCGCAGCGCGCTCGGCGACCTCGACCACGTTGGTCATGAGCAGGGCGACGGTCATCGGTCCGACGCCGCCGGGGTTGGGCGACACCCAACCGGCGACGCCTGAGACGTCCGGGTGCACGTCGCCGTAGACGCGGCTCTTGCCGGTCTCGGGGTCGTCCTCCCGGGTCACGCCGACGTCGAGCACCGCAGCGCCCGGCTTCACGTGCTCGGCGGTCACGATGTGCTTGACACCCGCCGCGGCGACGATGACGTCGGCCTCGCGCAGGTGCGCGCCGAGGTCGGTCGTGCCGGTGTGGGTGAGCGTGACGGTCGCGTTGTACTCGCGGCGAGTGAGCAGCAGGCCGATCGAGCGGCCGATGGTGACGCCGCGGCCGACGACGACGACGTGCTTGCCCGCCAGGTCGTAGCCGTTGCGCACCAGCAGCTCGATGACCCCGCGCGGCGTGCAGGGCAGCGGCGAGGTGATCGGGGTGTTGACGTTCAGCACCAGGCGACCGAGGTTCGTCGGGTGGAGGCCGTCGGCATCCTTCTCGGGATCGATCCGTTCGAGGATGCGGTCGGTGTCGAGGTGCTTCGGCAGCGGCAGCTGCACGATGTACCCGTGGCACGTCGGGTCGGCGTTGAGCTCGTCGATCAGCGCTTCGACCTGCTCCTGCGTCGCGTCGGCCGGGAGCTCGCGCTGGATCGAGTTCATCCCGATGGCCTCGGACTGCCGGTGCTTCATGCCGACGTAGAGCTGGGATGCCGGGTCTGCCCCCACGAGGACGGTGGCGATCCCGGGCGTCACGCCGTGCTCCTTCAGCACGGCGACGCGCTCGGCGAGCTCGGTCTTGATCGCGGCCGAGGCCGCCTTGCCGTCGAGGACCGCCGCGGTCATGATGCCTCCTGTCGTCGCCCCTCGCCCGCGAGACTGCGCGGGGAGCTCGAGACTGCGGTCAAGAACCGCTGTCTCGAGGCGTGCGTGCAGTCTCGCGGTCGGAGGAGGGGCCGGATGCCGGCGGTCACTGGTGCAGGCCGGGGTAGAGCGGGAACGCGTCGGCGAGCTTCGCGACGCGCGCGCGGAGCGCCTCGTGGTCGGCGCCCGGCAGCAGCGCGAGCGCGATGACGTCGGCGACCTCGGTGAACTCGGCGTCGCCGAAACCGCGGGTCGCGAGCGCCGGGGTGCCGATGCGCAGGCCCGAGGTGACCATCGGCGGGCGCGGGTCGTTCGGGACGGCGTTGCGGTTGACCGTGATCCGGATGTCGTGCAGCAGGTCTTCGGCCTGCTTGCCGTCGATCGCCGCATCGCGGAGGTCCACGAGCACGAGGTGCACGTCGGTGCCGCCCGAGCGGACCGCGACGCCGGCTGCCTTGACGTCGTCCTGGGTGAGGCGGTCGGCGAGGATCGCCGCTCCGCGGACCGTGCGCTCCTGGCGTTCCTTGAACTCCGGAGTCATCGCGAGCTTGAACGCGGTCGCCTTCGCCGCGATCACGTGCATGAGCGGGCCGCCCTGCTGGCCCGGGAAGACCGCGGTGTTGATCTTCTTGGCGATGTCGGCGTCGTTGGTGAGGATGAGGCCCGAGCGGGGGCCGCCGATCGTCTTGTGCACGGTGGTCGAGACGACGTGCGCGTGCGGGATGGGAGAGGGGTGCAGCCCCGCGGCGACGAGACCGGCGAAGTGCGCCATGTCGACCCAGAGGAGCGCGCCGACCTCGTCGGCGATGGCGCGGAAGGCGGCGAAGTCGAGCTGTCGGGGATAGGCGGACCAGCCGGCGATGATGACCTTCGGCTTGTGCTCGATCGCGAGACGGCGGACCTCGTCCATGTCGACGAGCGAGGTCTCGGCGTCGACGCCGTACGCGACGATGTCGTACAGACGGCCCGAGAAGTTGATCTTCATGCCGTGCGTGAGGTGACCGCCGTGATCGAGCGAGAGGCCGAGCAGCGTGTCGCCGGGACGGGCGATCGCGTGCAGGACCGCGGCGTTGGCCGACGCACCCGAGTGGGGCTGGACGTTGGCGAACCCGGCGCCGAACAGCGCCTTCGCGCGCTCGATCGCGAGCTCCTCGGCGACGTCGACGACCTCGCAGCCGCCGTAGTAGCGGCGGCCGGGGTAGCCCTCGGCGTACTTGTTGGTGAGGACGGAGCCCTGCGACTGCAGCACCGACACGGGAACGAAGTTCTCAGAGGCGATCATCTCGAGGAACCCGCGCTGACGGTCGAGCTCCCGCTCGAGCACATCGGCGATCTCGGGATCGACCTCGGAGAGGGGGGCGTTGAACAGCGAATCGGTCATGACGATCTCCTGACGACGGCTTTCGGGATGAGGAATCTCGCATCGGCCCAGGCGCGCGGTCGAATGCCGTGTCAATCGCTCCCCGGTGGTAGCCCACCTCAACGCCAGTCGCGACACTGCGAGCATAACGGATGGGGCCGCTGATAGGCTGGCCCGATCGGTTTTGTTAGGACACCTTACAGAACGGCGGTGGCTCCGGTGCCCCTCCCCCTCGTGCCCTTCCCCGCGGACGTCGACGTCCGGAACGGGCCCGCGTTCGATCTGTCCGGGGCCGGCCTGACGGGTGAAGCGGATGCCGCGACCGCCCTCCGCTCGCTCATCACCGCGCGCACGGGTCTCGACCTGCCGGACGGCGACGGCATCGTGCTCGCCGTGCAGGACGGCGGCCCCGCGGAGTCGTACGTCCTCGAAGCGGCGGCCACCGGCATCCGGCTCACGGGAGCGGATGCCGCGGGCCTGCACTACGGCGTGCAGACGCTCGGGCAGCTCGTCCGTCGTGACGGCGAGCGCTGGGTGGTGCCGGCCGTCCGCATCGCGGACGCCCCGCGGTTCGCCTATCGCGGTGTCATGCTCGACGTCGCGCGCCACTTCCACGGAGTCGACACGGTGCGGGAGTACATCGACCGGGCGGCATCGCTGAAGTTCAACGTCCTGCACCTGCACCTCTCGGACGACCAGGGCTGGCGACTCGAGCTGCGGTCGCGTCCCGAGCTCACCGAGAGGGCGTCGGCGACCGCCGTCGACGGGGCTGCGGGCGGCTTCTACACGCAGGACGACTACCGCGCGGTCGCGGAGTACGCGGCATCCCGTCACATGACCGTCGTGCCGGAGTTCGACATGCCGGGCCACACGCACGCCGTGTCGCTCGCCTACCCCGAGATCGCCGAGACTCCGGTGACGGACGTGATCACCGAGGGCGCGATCCCGATCGAGGGCGAGCCGTACACCGGCACCGCGGTCGGCTTCTCGTCGCTCCGTGTGCACGACGAGGCGACGTACGCCTTCGTGCGCGACGTCTTCGGGGAACTCGCCGAGCTCACCCCGGGCCCCTGGCTGCACTTCGGCGGAGACGAGTCCCACGGGACGACGCCCGAGGACTTCGCGCACTTCGTCAGGCGCGCGAGCGCCGTCATCGCCGAGCTCGGAAAAACGCCGATCGCCTGGCACGAGGCCGGCGCCGTCGTGGGCCTCGCTCCCGGCACGATCGGCCAGTACTGGGGCTTCGCGGCGCCGACGGATGCCGCGCCCCGGCACGCCCGCGCCTTCGCCGAGCGCGGCGGTCGGGTCATCCTCTCGCCCGCCGACGCGATCTACCTGGACATGAAGCCGACCGAGGACGCACCGCTCGGACTCACCTGGGCGAACGGTGCGACGAGCCTCGAGCGCGCGTACTCGTGGGAGCCGACCGCCGTCGTCGACGGTCTCCCCGAGGACGCGATCCTCGGCGTCGAGGCGCCCCTGTGGACGGAGACCGTCGCGAGCCTGGCCGACATCGACGCGCTCGCCTTCCCCCGCATCGCCGCCGCGTCCGAGATCGCCTGGTCTTCGGCCACCGGTCCCGAACGGACGTGGGACTCGTTCCGCGCGCGGGTCGGCGGGCTCGGGCCGCTCTGGACCTCGCTCGGGATCCGCTTCCCCGCGCTCGCGGAGGTCCCGTGGACGACGTGACCCGCATCATCCACTCCGCCCGGTTGATCGACGCCGGCGCAGAGACCCCCGACGCCTGGATCCGCGTCGAAGCCGGTCGGGTCGCGGCATCGGGCACCGGCGACGCGTGGCGCGCGCTCGGCGCGGATGAGGCCGTCGATGCCCGCGACGTCGCCGGGGAGGGGGCGCTCCTCACCCCAGGCTTCGTCGACCTGCACGGGCACGGCGGCGGTGGACGGGCGCACGAGGAGGGTGCAGAGGCGATCCAGGTGGCTCGCGCGATGCACCTCGCGCACGGGACGACGCGGGCCGTCATCTCGCTCGTCGCGGGCTCGCCCGACGACCTCGCGGCGCGCCTGGGTGCGATCGCCGACCTCGCCGAGACGGATGCCTCGGTCCTCGGCGCGCACCTGGAGGGTCCCTTCCTCGATCCGGGGCACCACGGCGCCCACGATCCCGCCCTGCTCATCGCGCCCACGCCCGAGGCCGTCGCCGCGCTCATCGAGGCGGCGCGCGGATCGCTCGTGCAGGTGACACTCGCGCCCGAACTGCCCGGCGGGCAAGCGGCTATCGCGCAGTTCACGGCGGCCGGCGTCGTCGTCGCGGTCGGCCACACCGATGCCGATGCCGAGGCCACGCGCCGTGCATTCGACGCGGGAGCCACCCTGCTCACGCACGCCTTCAACGCGATGCCGGGACTCCACCACCGCGCCCCGGGACCGGTCGGCGCCGCGACCGGCGACCCGCGGGCGACCCTGGAGGTCATCGCCGACGGCGTGCACCTGCACCCCGATGTCATCCGGATGCTGTTCGCCGCCGCCCCCGGCCGCGTCGCGCTCGTGACCGATGCGATGGCCGCCGCCGGCGCCGCGGACGGGACCTACCTGCTCGGGTCGCTCGAGGTGACGGTCGAGGCCGGCGTCGCTCGCCTGCCCGACGGCACGATCGCCGGGTCCACCCTGACGCAGGATGCCGCGCTTCGCACCGCCGTCGCCGCGGGCGTCACGCTGCCCGACGCCGTCACGGCACTCACCCGCACCCCGGCTCGAGCGATCGGCCGGCGCGACCTCGGCTCGCTCGCCGTCGGCGCCGTCGCCGACGCGGTGCTGCTGAGCGCCGACCTGCACGTGCGGCGGGTCTTCACCGGCACGGTCTGAGCCGCGGCTCCCTCCGACCGCCGGTCAGACGCCGCGTTCGGTATTCAGTCCCGATCAGTGCGGCTGCTGAGCTGATGCCCGGGGATCCGCCCCCGCACGCCCAGCGGACTCGCGTCCAGACTGAATACCGACCAGCGCATCGATCAGAGTCCCGGCACGACACCGACGGGCGAGCCCGCCAGCAGCGCGGCACCGACCGCGCCGACGGGTTCGCCCGCAGGCACCGCGACGATCCGGTCCGCCAGATCCAGCGAGGCGAGAAAGGCCGACCCGGATGCCGCGGCCCGCAGGGCCGTCCGCACCGGCACGAGCATCCGCTCCCCCAGGTGCGACACCCCGCCGCCGAGCACGACGAGATCGACGTCGGCAGTGAGGACGAGCACCTGCACCGCCCCGGCCACGCCGCGGACGAGATCCGCGCGCAACGATCCCGCGAACGGATCACCCGCATCCGCGCAGTCGAACACCTCGGCGACGGGGAGCGGAGACGGCTTCCCCCACCGCGCGGCGACGGCAGCGCCTCCGGCGAGCGCCTCGATGCAGCCCCGCTGCCCACAGGGGCAGGCCGGCCCGGCGGGGTCGACGCTGAGATGCCCGATCTCGCCGGCGGCGCCGCGCGCGCCGCGCCACGGCATCCCGTCTCGGACGATCCCTGCGGCGACGCCCGTCCCGAGATTCAGGTAAGCGAGCGAGTCGATGTCGGGCAGCACCGCGGCGGCTCCGACGGCGGCGGCGCGTACGTCGTTGTCCACGGTGGGCCTCACCCCGAGGCGCGCGGCGAGGGCGGCCGCCAGGTCGAGGTTGTCGATCCCGAGATTGAGGGCGTGGCGGACCACGCCGTCCCGCCCGATCTGGCCGGGCACGCCGACACCGAGGTCATCGACCCGTCGACCCCGCGCGAGCGCGTCGACGACCGCCACGATCCCGTCGACGACGGCATCGGCTCCGCGCCCGGTCGCGCGGCGGTCGGTCGCGACGACGCGACCGCCGTCATCCACCGCGACGGCGAGCGTTTTCGTGCCGCCGACGTCGATTCCGACGCGCATGTCAGCCCTTCACGGCGCCCGAGACGAGCCCGCCCGACATCCGCCCCTGCACGATGAGGAAGAAGACGACGACGGGGACCGAGATGAGGGTGGATGCCGCCATCACCGCACCCCAGTTGGTCGCTTCGGTCGCGGACTGGAACGACAGCAGCCACGGCGGCAGCGTCAGATTCTGGCCGCGGAGGAGGAGCAGCGCCATCGTGAACTCGTTCCACGATTGGATGAAGGCGAAGACACCCGTCGCGACGAGGCCGGGGGCGAGAAGGGGGAAGGTGACCTTCCAGAACGCCTGCGAGCGCGTGCAGCCGTCGATCATCGCCGCCTCCTCGAGGTCGACCGGGACTCCTGCGACGAAGCCGCGCAGGGTCCAGATCGTGAACGGGACGACGGCTGCGACGTAAACGACCCCGAGACCGACGAGCGTGTTCATGAGGCGCCAGTCGTCGATCATCCCGTAGATCGTGAACATCATCGCCTCGCCCGGGATCATCTGCACGATGAGCACCGAGACGATGAAGGAACGGCGCCCGCGGAAGCGGATGCGGGCGACCGCGATCGAGGCGAGGAACGCGACGAGCAGGGTGATGACCAGCACGCTCACGGTGACCAGCCCCGAGCTGATCAGGCCGTGCACGAAGTCGGTCTGCCCCGGCGCCGCGGGGCGGGTCCACGCGGTCTCGTAGTTGCGGAGGGTGAAGTCCAGGGGCAGGAAGCTCGGCGTGCGGCTGATGATCGACTGACCGCTCGTGAACGACATGTTCAGCATCCAGTAGACGGGGAACACCGAGAATGCGAAGACGATCAGGGCGGCGATGTTCCGCAGGACCCGTCCCGCCGGCGATCGGCGTCGCCGCCGCGCGGCGAGCGAGCCCGGCAGGGGCGTCCGGGCGTCGCCGACCGGACCGGCGACCTCCTCGACGCCGACGGTCGACAACTGCGCGGCCGGGGTGATCTGCGTGCTCACAGCTCCTCCTCCTTGAGGGTGGTGCGAACGTAGCCCCACGACAGAGCGAGGAGCAGGATGACCGTCAGCACGCCGATCGCGCTCGTGACACCGAACTCCCCCACCCCCTGCCGGAAGATGTAGGTGCCGAGGACGTTCGTCTCCGACGCGAGCCCCCCGCGCTGCTGCAGCGCGTACACCTGGGTGAAGATGCGCAGGTTCCAGATGACCTGCAGCACGACGACGACGGTGACGACGTTGCGCAGATACGGGTACACGACCAGCCGGAAGCGCTGGAGGCCGGTTGCGCCGTCGAGGGATGCGGCCTCGAGCACCTCGCCGGGCACCTGCCCGAGGGCGGCGTAGAGAGTGAAGGCCGCGAAGGGGACGCCCTGCCACACCACGATGATCGTGAGGACGACGAAGAACGACCAAGGGTCGAGCAGCCAGGAGTGGTTCGTGAAGTCCTGCGTACCGGTCACGGTGTTCAGCGCCCAGTTCACCAGACCGTACTGCGCGTCGAAGATCCACCCCCACACGGTCGTCGCAGCCAGCGGCGGCATCGCCCACGCGAGGAGCAGACCGATGGACACGAGGATCCGCCACCCCCGGGTGAGCCGTGTCATCAGCACCGCGACCAGCGCCCCGAGCCCGACGATGAGCACCGTCATGACGAGCATGAGGCCGAGACTGCGGACCAGCACTGCCGGGAAGTCCGACGCGGTGAACACCTCGACGTAGTTCTCGAAGCCGACGACGTCCGGGAGGGTTCCCTGCACCTTGTTGCGGATCGAGTAGTCGGTGAACGACTGCACGATCATGAGGACGGCGGGATAGCCGACCATGACCGCGAGGATCACGAGGGAGGGCCCGAGCAGCGTCAGCGCCGCGGCGCCGTCCTTGCGTCGTCGCGCGCGATCGCGAGTGGCCGTGGCGAGGGGATCGCGCGGCACCCTCGTCGGGGCGGGGCGCGTGAGGGTTCCGGACATCGTCGTCTCCGCGGGATGGGAGCGGTGCAGGGGACGCGTCGCCCCCTGCACCGCTCGGGTCAGGAGTTGAGGATCGCTTCGATCTGAGCGTCGAGGGCGGTCGCGATCTCGGTGACGTCGCCTCCCTGCGCGATCTTGACGAGAGCGTCCTTGATGATGCCCGCCGATTCGACTTCGACCCACTGAGGGCTGGCGGGGACCGCCTTGGAGGATGCCGCGGCCTTCGCCGCCTCGGCGGTGATCTGCCCCTCGGGCAGGTACTGCGCGAAGGAGGTGCGGGCCGGGATCAGCCCGTTCTCGGCGAGGATCTTCTGGTACCCCTCCGACAGGATGATCTCGAGCGCGGCCTGGGACATCTCCGATGCGTCGGTCTTCGCCGCGATCGCGATGCTGGATCCACCCGCGAAGACGGGCGCGACCTCGCCCTCGGTCATGCCGGGAAGCGCGTAGGCCGCCAGGTCCTTGCCCGCATCGTCGGGGCATCCGGGCGCCTCGGCGTCGGCGGGCGCGAGGATCGACCACTGCACCCAGCTCGGCGCCGAGAGGAAGCCGACCTCGCCCGCGCAGAACGGCACCTGGGGGTCGGTCTCGTCCGCGTCGGCGGGCGCGATCGTCGCGTTCTGATAGACGTCCTGCAGCATCTCGAGTCCCTTGATGCCGCCCTCGCTCGAGAACCCGCCGACCCATTGGTCACCCTCGAGCGTCGCGATCTCGCCGCCGTTGGCCCACACGTAGGGCAGGGCGTTGTACCAGTCCTTGCCGGGCGCGTAGATGCCGGACTTGCCGGAGCTCGTGTTGTCGATGCCGGCCTGGACGTACTCGCTCAGCGTCGCCGGGACCTCGCCCGAGTAGGTGGCGGGCGAGTAGAAGACGACGCGCGATCCGGCGTAATACGGCGCGGCGTAGAGCGCACCGTCGAGGGTCGCGCTGTCGATGAAAGCCGGCAGCATGTCGTCGCCGCCGAGATCCTCGCGGATGTCGGTGATGTCGGCGAACAGCCCCTGGTCGATGAACCCCGGCGCCTGGGTGTTGCCGACCTCGACCAGATCCGGGGCGTCGTTCGACGAGAGCGCGGCCACGTACCCTTCCGTCGTGTCGGCCCAGGTTTTCTCCTCGACCGTCAGCGTCCAGCCGTCGTTCTGGTCCTCGAACGTCTTCTTCAAATAGTCGCGCGCATCCTGCGGGGTGTCCGTGCCGACCAGCCACACGGTCAGGTCGCCGGTCGCGGCGCTCCCGCCGGTGGGGGTGCCGCCGCCGGCACAGCTGGACAGGACGAGGGCTGACGCGCCGAGGAGCGACAGTGCTCCGAGGGTCTTCTTCATAGCGATTCCTTCACTGTGTGGGATGCGGCGGCTCGGTCGAGCCGTCGCGGATACGGGGTGGTGCGTGGTGACGCGGGTGGTGCGGGTCAGGAGACTCCGAGACGGCCGGACAGGACCATGACGGCCGCACCGCGCAGGACGATGTCCTCGCTGTGGGTCGACATGCGCACCTGGAGCCCGTCGTGGAAGGTGGCGAGGGTGCGGGTGCGGACGGTGTCCGCTGCGGCCTCGGCGAGCGCTCCGCCGAGGAGGTCGGCGGGTCCGGAGAGGGCGATCTCCGACAGGTCGAGCGCTCCGACGATCGGGGCGAGGGCGATGCCGAGCCGCTCGCCGGCATCGCGGAGGACGCTGTCGGGGTCGTCGGTCGCGGCGAGTCGCTCGCTCAGGGCGGGAACCGCGAGCCACGCTTCGAGGCATCCGATCTTGCCGCAGGCGCAGGCAGGTCCGCCGTCGGTGCCGACGGTGACGTGGCCGATCTCGCCGGCGGCGAACCGGGCGCCGGCGAGGGGCTCTCCCCCGGTCAGGAGGCCCGCACCGACACCGCGACCGACGCGCACGAGGATGACGTCGTCGCCGGCACCTCCGAACGTGTGCTCGGCGAGGACGGCGGCGTTGGCGTCGTTGGCGACGAGCACGGGGAGCCCGACCTCTGCTTCGAGCGCACCGGCGAGGTCGAGATCCTCCCAGCCGAACCCGGGTGCGGCGACGACGACGCCCCGATCGTCGACGACACCGGGCGTTCCGACGCCGAGACCCAGGACCGGGGCGTGTGCGTCGGCGACGACGGTGCGCGCGAGGGCGAGGATCGCACCGAGGACGTCGGACTGGCCGGCGGGGACCGGGACGCTGTGCCGGGCGACGATCTCGCCGTCGAGGGTCAGAACCGCTCCGAGGAAGCTCTCGCTGCCGGACAGGTCCAGCCCGGCGATGCGGTGGCCGTCTCGGGCGATGTCCACGAGGATCGCTGGCTTGCCGGGACCGGATGCCTCGCGCACACCCTGCTCGACGACGTACCCGTCCTCCATCAGCGAGCCCACGAGATCGGAGATGGTGACCCGGGTGAGCCCGGTCTCGCGTGCGAGATCGGCGCGGCTCATGGCCCCCTCGGAGAAGAGCGACTGGAGCACGAGCGCACGGTTGTGCGCGCGGGCGTGCTCCGGGAGGATCTTGCCCGCCGCGCGTCGGGAACGGGTCACGGCGGTGGATCGGGTCGGCGTCGACATGTTTGTTAGTAAGCCTTACGAATAGCCTCATTGCAAGGGGTCCGACCATTTTGCAAGCAGTCTTAACAAACTCGTTACACTCCGGGCGTCGCCGCGCCCGCCGTAGAATCCAGGTATGTCCGAGCTCCCCCACGTCCGGCCCGAGCGACCCGCGGAGCCCGCACCCGCTGCCGCCGCATCCGTCGCCTCCGCACCCGGAGCCTCCGCGCCCCAGGCGTCTGCGCCCGAGCGACTGTCGGCCCTCGACCTCCTCAGCTTCCTGTGCACTCTGTTCGCGGTCGCGTCGCTCGCGATCTGGGGCTTCACGGCGTGGGAGTTCCCCTGGAACATCGTCTTCGGCATCGCCGCACCGCTGGCGACGCTGATCGTCTGGGGGCTGTTCGCCTCGCCGCGGGCCGTCGTCCGCGTGCACCCGTTCGTGCGCGGCCTCGTCGAACTGCTCATCTACCTGTCGGCGACGATCGCCTGGTGGAGCGCGGGTCAGGCGTGGATCGGCCTCGGCTTCGCCGTGGTCGCCGTCACGGTCGGGGTTCTCGCGGGGCGCCGCCGCCTGTCGTGACCGACGTCGCCGCCCTCCTTCGCGACGCGCTCGGCGCGCGCGTCGACACCTCGGAACCGGCCCTCGAGGCGGCCCGGGCGGACAAGTCCGGCCACCGCGCGGCGGGGCGGCCGCTCGCGGTCGTGCGCGCGGCATCCGTATCGGACGTCCAGGCGACGATGCGGATCGCCACCGCGACCGGCACGCCGGTCGTGACCCGCGGCGCGGGCACCGGCCTCGCCGGCGGCGCGAACACCGGCGCCGGGGAGATCGCCCTGTCGGTGCGCGACATGGGCCGAGTCCTGGAGGTTCGGCCCGATGACCTGCTGGCGGTGGTGGAACCCGGCATCCTCAACGCGGATCTGGGGCGCGCTCTCGCCCCGTACGGCCTGTGGTGGGCACCCGACCCCGCGAGCCGCGAGATATCGACCGTCGGGGGCAACATCGCGACCGGTGCGGGCGGGCTGCTGTGCGCGAAGTACGGGGTCGTCCGCGACGCGGTCCTCGCCCTCGATGTCGTCCTCGCCGACGGCCGCCTCATCTCCACCGGCCACCGCAGCGTGAAGGGCGTGACGGGGTACGACCTCACGGCACTCATGATCGGGTCGGAAGGAACACTCGGCGTCGTCGTCGGGGCGACCCTCAAGCTCCGCAGACTCGTCCCCGGCGAGACCCGCACACTGACGGCGCAGTTCCCCGACGTGCGCACGGCCGCCGCGGGGGCTGCGGCCGTGACCGCTTCCGGTGCGCAGCCCGCGATCATGGAGCTGATGGATGCCGTGAGTCTGGCTGCTGCGCACGCACTGCTGGGCCTCCCCTCCCCCACGCCCGGCGCGACCCAGCTGACGGTGCAGACCGACGGCGTGGCCGCCGCCGCGGAGCAGGCCGCGATCGCCGACGTCCTGTCAGCGGTCGGCGGCGCGGTCCGCCTCGCCGCCGACGACGACGAGGCCGCGCAGCTCTGGGCCGTCCGGCGCGCGATGCATCCGGCGATGGAGAGCCTCGGCACGGCTCTCATAGAGGACGTCTCGGTCCCGCGCAGCGCCCTCCCCGCGATGTTCGACGAGATCGCCCGCATCGAGACGGAGTTCGACCTGACGATCCCGACCGTCTGCCACGCGGGCGACGGCAACCTCCATCCCAACTTCATCTTCGACGGGGACGAGGTCCCGGAACGCGTGTGGCAGGCGGCGGATGCGCTGTTCCGCGCCGCCATCGCCCTCGGCGGCACTCTCACGGGAGAGCATGGCATCGGCGTCCTCAAGAGCCGCTGGCTCGCCGACGAGCTGGGTGAGGATCAGTGGTCGCTGCAGCGCGGGATCAAGTCGGTCTTCGATCCGGCCGGCATCCTCAACCCGGGCAAGGTGTTCGCGGGTCAGCCGTGACGCACGGCCGCGCGCGAGGGCGTCCGCGATGAGCGGTCCGCAGACGGTCGCGTCGTGACCGCGAGCACCATCGACACGATGCCGACGACGGCGGGGATCGTCGCCGGGAGGACGCCGACCGGGCCGCCGATTCCGGGCGCCACGACGGTGACGGCCGCGAACACGACGGCGAGCCCGAGCCCGAGGGTGATCGCTGCGAGCGGGATCCAGCTCCACGGGCGAGGGATGACGCCGATGCGCAGGATCGCGATCGCGCCGCCGATCGCGAGGACGTAGGAGACGATCGCTCCCAGCGCGGCCGTCGACTCGGCGCCGGCGGCGTACCCCGTCGGCCCCGCCCACCAGACCGCACGCACGAGGACGAACGCCCCCAGAGCGAGCAGCACGATCATCCCGGCTGGTCGGCGCGCGACGACGCTCTCCGACGGTCGCAGCCCGAACGCATAGACGATGCAGGCGGCGGCGGTGAGCACGCCGGCGCCCAGCTCATAGGGCACGGCCGCCGCGTTCCCCGAACCCGCCGCGAGCGCGGCGAGCACCCCGAGGACGCCCTGCCCGAGAAGCAGGAACCCACCCAGCAGCCACGACCACACCGTTGTGCGTTGCATGGGCACACGATATGCCCGGGGGTCCGGCGCTGTCATCCGCCGTGCCGGGCGCGCGGGTGCACTGTTCCTCCAGCGAAGCCGTGGCAGGCTCGAACGGCCCCGACCCGAGGAGGACCTGACGTGCCCGCATCCCGCTTCGCCCGCATCATCGGCGCGCTGCTCGCCGCCGGTTCCGTCGTCGCGTTCGGCGCGGCGTGCGCCCCCGAATCCCCTCACCGCGAGAAGCAGACCGTCGCCTCCGCGTGCACGGCAGTCGCAGACACCGTGGGGAACGCGATGGCGGTTTTCACCGAAGCGGATGCCGCCGATCCGACTGCCGCCGCGACGGCCACCGCCGGCGCGCGCGACCAGTTGGAGAAGCTGACTCGCTCGATCGACAACGACAGGGTCGGTGCGGTCGTCGCCGACCTGGCGGCAGGATTCGACGTCCTCGCCGACGCGACCTCGGCCGCCGCCGACGGAGACGTGGACGGCGTCACCGGCCTCAGCGAGGCGACCGACCGCATCCGCTCGGGAGTCTCGGAATATCACGATCTGTGCGCGGGATGAGCCGCGCACAACCCTGGTCGCGTACCCTTTCGTGAAGCGACATTCGCCCTGGCGACGGACCGCGGATCCCCGCGGCGACCGGAACGCCGGGCAGCAGCTCGGGGGAGATCGATGTCCGAGATCATCACACGCCAGGACGCGGGCGACACCGTCGCTTCCGACGCGTCCGTCGACGTGCGCTGGGCGCCCGCCGCTCCCGCTCCGAAACCTCGACGTCTCTGGCTGAAGATCGGCGTCCCCGTCGCCGCCGTCGTGGCTGCGACGACCGTCTGCTCGCTCGTCTTGATCGCACCCGGCACGACCGCTGCCGGCGTGCCGGTGGGTGGCCAGACCTCCGGTTCGGCAGCCGACTCGATCTCATCCCGCCTCTCCGCCATCGAGGTCTCCCTCGGCGACGGCGGTCCCACCGTCTCGGCCGCCGACCTCGGTGCGTCCGTGAACGCGTCGGCTCTGGCGGACGCCGCGTTCGCCGGCAGCCCGATGTGGAACGTCGGCGCCTGGTTCGCCGAGTACGGCGCCCCCGAGGTGAGCCTCGACCCCGAACGCGCGACGAACGCGTTGCGCGCCGCGCTGCCCGACGCCTACGCCGATCCGACACCCGCGGCCGTGGCATTCCAGAACGGCGCCTACACGGTCACTCCCGCTGTCGATGGGACCGGCGTCTCGCTCGACGCGGTGCGCCGCGCCCTCGAGTCCGCGCTCAGCTCCGGAGCTGCGACAGCGACCGTGGATCCGACGCCCGAACCCGTGGCCTCCGTCGTCACGACGGTCGCGGCCGAGGCGACGGCGGCGAGCCTCAACGACATGATCGCCGACGCGGGCTTCTATGTGGGCGACGATCGGGCCGTCCCGGTGTCGGCCGACACGCTCGCATCGTGGCTGACTGTGGCAGCGGACGAGTCCGGCACGTTCTCCTTCACGGTGGATGCCGCCGCGATCCAGACCGCTGTCGACGGGCTCCCCGACCAGGTCGATCAGGACCCCGTCGACGCATCCGTCCTCGTGAACGAAGCGGGGACGGTGCTTACCACTCTGGTCGAGGGGCAGGACGGCCGCGTGCTGGGTGACACGTCCGGTGTGGCTCGCGAGTTCGCCGAGCAGCTCGCCGGCGGTGACGCCTCGTACGACCTGGCAGCCGACGTCACTCCTCGAGGCACCGTCAGCACGGTCCGGCTCGCAGAGGTCGATCTGGGAGCACAGCGCCTCTACCTGAAGGAGAACGGCAAGGTCGTCGACACGTGGCTCATCTCGAGCGGTCGGGACGGCGCGATCACCTATCAGGGCCACTACTCCATCGGCTGGCGCACTCCCCTGCAGGACATGAAGGGCACCTCGCGCGACACCGGATCGAAGTACACGCAGCCCGACGTTCCCTGGGTCATGTATTTCAACGGCAACCAGGCCTTCCACGGCGCCTACTGGCACAACAACTTCGGACAGCAGATGAGCGCCGGCTGCGTGAACATGCCGCCCGCTCTCGCGAAGAAGCTGTACGACTGGATGCCCGACGGCGGCGACGTCTGGATCCACGCCTGACACATTCCGGCTCCTCGGAATCCGTCCTGTGCGCGGGACACCGATCACGGTTAGCCTGTGCTCATGGCTGACCTCCGCGTGGAAGAACTGTCGGCGTCGACGATCGTCGCCGTGAACACCCTCTCGCTCAAGCCGGGCCAGGAACGCTTCATCGCACCGGAGAGTTACGCGATTGCAGCGACCGTCGTCGACCCTGCCACGTCGTGGCAGCGGGTCATCCTCGACGGCGACGAGGTCGTCGGCTTCGTGAGCGCCGGCTTCGACGACGACGCCCCGCACGAGCACTTCCGCTCGGTGCTGTGGCGGATCAATGTGGATGCCGACGACCAGGGCCGCGGCATCGGCCGCTACGCCGTCGACCAGCTCGTCGACGAGGCGCGCGCCCGCGGCTTCGATCACGTCAACGTGATCTACGAAGCCGGCGAGGGCGGCCCGGACGCGTTCTTCCGCCGCGTCGGCTTCACTCCCGTCGACGAGACCGAGTACGGCGAGGTCGTCGCGCAGATCCGTCTCTGACCGACCCCGAACGCACGGATGCCCCGGCCCGCTCTCGCGGCCGGGGCATCCGTCTGTCGGATCAGAGTCCGTCGATGATGCCGTTCAGCGTGGCCGACGGGCGCATGACCTTCTCGACCAGCGCGGTGTCGGGACGGTAGTAGCCGCCGATCTCGGCGGGCGAACCCTGCACGGCGATCAGTTCGGCCACGATCGTCTCCTCGTGGGAGGTGAGCGCCTCGGCGACGGGGGCGAACGCCGCCGCCAGCTCGGCGTCGGCGCTCTGGCGGGCCAGCTCCTGAGCCCAGTACGTCGCCAGGTAGTAGTGGCTGCCGCGGTTGTCGATCGTGCCGAGGGCACGGCCGGGGGACTTGTTCTCCTCGAGGAAGGTGCCGGTGGCCGCGTCGAGCGTGTCAGCGAGCACCTTGGCGTGCGCGTTGCCCGTGTAGTCGGCGAGGTGCTCGAAGGATGCCGCCAGCGCGAAGAACTCACCCAGGGAATCCCACCGGAGGTAGTTCTCCTCGACCAGCTGCTGCACGTGCTTCGGAGCGGAGCCGCCCGCACCGGTCTCGAACAGTCCGCCGCCGGCGAGCAGCGGGACGATCGAGAGCATCTTGGCGCTCGTACCGACCTCCAGGATCGGGAACAGGTCGGTCAGGTAGTCGCGGAGCACGTTGCCGGTGACCGAGATGGTGTCCTCGCCCCGGCGGATGCGCTCGAGCGAGTACCGGGTCGCCTCGGCGGGGGCGAGGATCTCGATCGTGAGCCCCTCGGTGTCGTGATCGGCGAGGTAGGTCTTCACCTTCGCGATGAGGTTCGCGTCGTGGGCACGGTTCTCGTCGAGCCAGAACACGGCCGGGTCGCCGGTCGCGCGGGCGCGGGTGACCGCGAGCTTCACCCAGTCCCGGATCGCGACGTCCTTCGTCTGGGTCGCGCGCCAGATGTCGCCGGGCTGGACGGCGTGCGAGAGGAGGACCTCGCCTGCCGCCGTGACGACCTCGACGGTGCCGGCGGTGGTCATCTCGAAGGTCTTGTCGTGCGAGCCGTACTCCTCGGCCGCCTGCGCCATGAGGCCGACGTTGGGCACGGAGCCGATCGTGGCCGGGTCGAGCGGGCCGTTCGCGATCACGTCGTCGATGGTCGCCTGGTAGACGCCGGCGTAGGACGAATCGGGGATCACGGCGATCGTGTCGGCCTCGCCGCCGTCGGCGCCCCACAACTTGCCGCCGTTGCGGATGAGCGCCGGCATCGACGCGTCCACGATCACGTCGGAGGGGACGTGGAGGTTCGTGATGCCCTTGTCGGAGTTGACGTACGACAGCCCCGGGCCGGCCGCGATCGCCGCGTCGAACGCTGCACGGATCTCGTCGCCGCCCTCGACGTGGCCGAGACCGGCGAGGATCGCGCCGAGTCCGTCGTTGGGGGTGAGCCCCGCCGCCGCGAGCGTGTCGCCGAAACGCGAGAACACGTCGGCGAAGAAAGCGCGGACGACGTGTCCGAAGATGATCGGGTCGCTGACCTTCATCATGGTGGCCTTGAGGTGCACGGAGTAGAGCACGTCCTCGGCCTGCGCCTGCGCCACGGTGTCGGCGAGGAACGCGTCGAGCGCCTTCGCCGAGAGGAACGTCGCGTCGACGACCTCGCCGGCGAGGACCTTCAGGCCGGACTTCAGCTCGGTGACGGCGCCGTCCTCGCCCGTGAAACGGATCGACAGGACGTCGTCGCCCTCGAGCACCGTGGAGGTCTCGTTGGACTTGAAGTCGTCGTGGCCGAGCGTGGCGACGCGCGTCTTGCTGCCCTCCGCGAAGGCCTTGTTGCGGTGCGGGTGCTTGCGGGCGTAGTTCTTCACCGACAGGGGGGCGCGACGGTCGCTGTTGCCCTCGCGCAGGACGGGGTTGACCGCCGATCCCTTGACGCGGTCGTAGCGGGCGCGGACGTCCTTCTCGCCGGCATCCTTCGGCTCGTCCGGGTAGTTCGGGACGTCGTAGCCCGCGGCCTGCAGCTCGGCGATCGCGGCCTTGAGCTGCGGGATGGATGCCGAGATGTTCGGCAGCTTGATGATGTTCGCCTCGGGCTGGGTCGCGAGAGCGCCGAGCTCGGCGAGCGCGTCGCCGACCTTCTGCTCCGCGGTGAGCTTCTCGGGGAAGAGGGCGAGGATGCGGCCGGCGAGCGAGATGTCGCGCGTGTCGATGCGGACGCCCGCCTTGCCTGCGAAGGCCTCGACGATCGGCAGGAAGGACGCCGTCGCCAGCGCAGGGGCCTCGTCGGTGTAGGTGTAGATGATGGTGGAATCAGGCACGTGTCGTCTCCAGGAAAAGGGCGTCGCGGATGCCCCTCAGCGTATCGCACCACCCCGGTTTCTCTCGATATCGAGATATCTCCGGCGGTGACCCTCGACCGCTAGTGTGAGCCAATGCCGCGCTTCGATCTGCCTCTGTCCGACCTCCGCGACTACCGTCCCGAGATCCGCGTCCCCGCAGACTTCGACGACTTCTGGACCAGCACCGTCACCGGTGCGCGAGAGGCGGGCGGTGCCCCCGTCGTCAGCCCCGTCGAGACACCTCTCCGCGGCATCGACGCGTTCGACGTGACCTTCCCCGGCTTCGCGGGCGATCCCGTCAAGGGATGGCTGCTCCTCCCGGCTCAGCGGAACGGCGCGCTGCCGGCCGTCGTGGAGTTCAACGGGTACGGCGGCGGCCGCGGCCTCCCCTTCGAGCGTCTGGGGTGGGCGGCATCCGGGTACGCGCACTTCTTCATGGACACCCGCGGTCAGGGAAGCGCCTGGGGCTCGGGAGGCGCGACCCCCGATCCGCACGGCGCCGGTCCCGCCTTCCCCGGGTTCATGACCCGGGGCATCGACGACCCCGAGACGTATTACTACCGTCGCGTCTTCACCGACGCGGTGCGCGCGATCGACGCGGTGCGCTCCCTCCCCGAGGTGGATGCCGCCCGCGTCGCCGTCTGCGGCGGCAGTCAGGGCGGCGGCATCGCGATCGCCGCGGCCGCCCTCAGCGACGACCTGGTCGCGTCGATGCCCGACGTGCCGTTCCTGTGTCACTTCGAGCGCGCCGTCGGCATGACAGGGCGCGACCCGTACGAGGAGATCGCCCGCTACCTCTCGGTCCACCGCGGCGCCGAGGAGCGCGTCTTCGAGACCCTGTCGTATTTCGACGGGGTGACCTTCGCGGCGCGGGCACAGGCGGCATCCCTGTTCTCCGTCGCTCTGCTCGATCCCATCTGCCCGCCGTCGACCGTCTTCGCGGCGTTCAACGCGTGGGCGGGAGCGGACAAGGAGATCGAGGTCTTCCCGTTCAACGAGCACGAGGGGGGTCAAGCCCACCAGTGGCAGCGTCAGGCCCAGTTCCTGGCGGCGCGGGTCTGAACGCCATGAGTCTCACGCGCCGTGCCCTTCACGCCGACTGGACCGTCCACGCCGCTGCCGGACCGGTCCCCGAGCCCCTCGCGGGTCTCACGATCCCCGCCGCCGTTCCCGGCGGCATCCATGTCGACCTCCTCGCGGAAGGCCTGATCCCCGACCCATTCCACGGCGACAACGAGTCGCTGCTGGCATGGATCGGTCTCGTGGACTGGACCTACCGGACCACCTTCGCGTGGACGCCCGACGGCGACGATCGGCACGACCTCGTCTTCGACGGGCTCGACACGGTGGCGACGATCCGTCTCAACGGCGAGGCGATCGGCGAGGTCGCGAACCAGCACCGCTCCTACCGGTACGACGTCGCGGCTCTCCTGCGGGAGGGCGCGAACGAGCTGGAGGTGGCCTTCCGAGCGCCCGTCCCCTACGCGAATCAGGCGAGCCTCGACCTCGGAGCGCGACCGCGCCCCTACCCGCTGCCGTACGAGGCGATCCGCAAGTCCGCCTGCAGCTTCGGCTGGGACTGGGGCATCGCGACGTACACGAGCGGAATCTGGAAAGCCGTCCACCTCGAGTCCTGGTCGACGGCGCGCCTCGCCGAGGCTCGCGTCGTGGCGACGCCGGAGGGCGACGGCGGGCGGGTCTGCGTCGACGTCGTCCTGGATCGAACGGATGCCGGTGGACATCCGGCCGCCGTCCGCGTGACCGTGCGGGGGCCGGGCGCGGAGGGCAGTGCGGAGGTCACTGCGGAGGCGACACTCGAGGGCGCCGAGGGTCGCGTCGAGGTCTATTTGGGCGACGTCGAGCGCTGGTGGCCGGTCGGTCACGGGGATCAGCCGCTCTACACGGTCGAGGTCATCCTGGAACGCGAAGGCGTCGTCATCGACGGGGCCGCGCGTCGCGTCGGGTTCCGGACGGTGAGATGGAACACCGAACCGGATGCCGACGGCACTCCGTACGAGCTCCACGTGAACGAGCGCCCCGTCCTGGTGAAGGGCGTCAACTGGATCCCCGACGACGCGCTACCTGTCCGCGTCGACCGCGATCGCTACGCGCGCCGCCTGCGACAGGCCGTCGAGGCGAACATCAACCTGGTCCGCGTCTGGGGCGGTGGGCTGTATGAGTCCGACGACTTCTACGAGCTCGCCGACGAGATGGGTCTGCTCGTCTGGCAGGACTTCCTGTTCGCCTGCGCGGCGTATCCCGAGGAGGAGCCGCTGCGCTCCGAGATCGAGGCCGAAGCACGCGAGAACATCCTGCGGCTCGCCCCGCACGCCTCGCTCGTCCAGCTCGTCGGCAACAACGAGAACCTGTGGGGCTTCGAGGAATGGGGCTGGAAGCTGAGCCTCGACGGGAAGAGCTGGGGGGCGACGTACTACTACGAGCTCTTCCCGGCTCTCGTCGCGGAGCTCGCTCCTCACGTGCCGTATGCGCCCGGCAGTCCCTTCAGCCCGGAGACGGAATGGGATGCCGCATCCGGTCGGCAGACCGGTCCGCACCCGAACGACGAGACGCGCGGCAGCGTCCACCTGTGGGCGCAGTGGAACTTCCGCGACTGGGCGACCTATCGCGAGCACACGCCGCGTTTCGTGGCCGAGTTCGGATGGCAGGCGCCGCCGGCCTGGACGACGCTGACGAGCGCCGTCGACGACGACCCGCTGACGCCGGAGTCACCGGGCATGATCGTCCACCAGAAGGCGACCGACGGGAACAAGAAGCTGACGAGCGGGTTGCTCCCCCACTTCCGCGTCCCGGCGGACATGGAGACCTGGCACTGGGCGATGCAGCTCAACCAGGCCCTCGCCGTCGGAGCCGCGCTCGACCATTTCCGGTCGTGGGCGCCGCACACGATGGGCGCGATCGTGTGGCAGCTCAACGACTGCTGGCCCGTGACGTCGTGGGCGGCGATCGACGGGGCCGAGCGGGTGAAGCCGCTCTATCACGCACTGAAGAGGGCCTTCGCGCCACGCGTTCTGACCGTCCAGCCGCGCGGCACGGACCTCGCCGCAGTTCTCGGGAACGACACCGACGAGACCTGGCGCGCCGCGGTGCGGCTGCGGCGGATGACGTTCCGCGGCGACGTGCTCGCCGAGACCACCGCCGACGTGACGGTCGATCCCCGCGGCACGCTCGCCGTTCCGATCGAGGCCGTTGTCGGGACCGCGACCGATGCTGCGGACGAGGTCCTCGTCGTCGAAGCCGGAGACGAGCGCGGTGTCTGGTACTTCGCCGAGCCGCGTGACTCGACGCTCGGGGACCCCGGTCTGTCCGTCTCGACGCGGGCCGTCGCCGGCGGGACCGAGGTCAGCATCACGGCGGCCGGGTTCGCCCGCGACGTGACCCTGCTCGCCGACAAAGCGCACCCCTCTGCTCAGCCCGAGGACGGGCTGCTGACGCTCCTCCCGGGCGAGACCGGACGGATCGTCGTTCGCCACCGCGACGACGTCCGGCTCGAGGCTGATGCCCTGGCCGACCCGCGCGTACTCCGGTCGGCGAACCAACTGGTGGTCGGCGCCGGCGCGGGAGGCGTCCGATGACCGGGCGCACGGTCCTGGCTGTCGACGCCGGTCAGAGCGGCATGAAGGTGCGGATCGAGGCGGGTGAGCGTCGCGAGGAGTTCGAGTTCGGCGGCATCCACACCGGCACCGATCTGCTGCCGCAGCTCGCGCAGGTCGTCCGCGACACGGTCGCCCGTTCCGGGGTCGCGCCCGACCTCGTCACGGCGGGCGTCTCAGGGCTCACCGACCGGGAGGCCGATGCCGGTGCCCTCCTGGGCCTCGTCGAGGCCCACGGTGCGCAGGGCGTGGTTCTCGCCCACGACTCCACGACGTCGTTCCTGGGCGCCCTCGGCGATCGCCCCGGTGTCGTGGTCGCCTCGGGGACCGGCGTCGTCACGCTCGGCGTCGGCGCCACAACCACCGCCCGGGTCGACGGGTGGGGGTGGATCATGGGAGACGCCGGAAGCGGGTACTGGATCGGCCGCGAGGCCCTCGACGCCGTCATGCGCGCGTTCGACGGACGCGGGCCGGCGACGACGCTGACGGAGGTCGCCCGCGGACTCTGGCCCGACCTCACCCAGGCGTACATCGAGCTGCAGGCGAACCATGATCGCGTCCGGGTCGTGGCGTCGCTGGCGCGCGATGTCGCCGCCGCGGCAGGCGCGGAAGACGCAGTCGCGCTCGACATCTCCGCACGCGCGGCCGCGGAACTGGCGCACAGCGTGCGGACGGCGGCATCGACGGTGCGCAGCAACGAGACGGAGCTCCCCGTCTGCGCGATCGGCGGCGTCTTCTCCTCGGCCCCGCTCCGGACCGCGTTCGCACGGGAGGTCGACGCGGACGCACACCTCAGGCTGGTGGATCCCGGCGGCGTCGGCATCGACGGCGCCCTCGCGCTCGCGAGTCTCGACCCGCGGCATCCGCTCGGCGCCGTCGTCCACCGCGCCGGCGCCGCCTGATTCGGGCCGCGCCGGTTTCGGGCCGAGCCGGTGCGCCGGATTCGGAGATCCGCCTCGGATTCGGACCGCGACCCGCGCGCACGCCCGAATCCGAGCGCACGGTCCGAATCCGGCCCCGGGGCCGCCGGCCGCGCCGCACCTTCTGCACAGGTGACTCGGCACGCGAGCCGACCCCTGTCTGCAGCATCGGGCACGGACATTCGTGGCCGGGCGCCACGCTCGTCTCATGGACTACGGCGCCTGGGTGGAGCAGCGCGGAGGGATCGCGCATCGGACGGCGATCCTGGCCGCGGGCGGGACGCCGCGCGGACTGCAGCGCGCCTGCGCCACCGGCGAGCTCCAACGTCTCCGCCGCTACTGGGTCGCGACAGCGTCAGCCCCGAGCGATCTCCGCGCCGCAGCCGCCGCGACGGCCAAGGTCGCATGTGCCTCGGCGGCGCGCCGACGCGGATGGTGGATGCCTCCCTCCACCGACCATCGGCTCCACCTGCACGTGCTTCCCCACGCCGAACGGCCCCGCACGGATGACGTGATTCATTGGACTCAGCCCATCGCGCCTACAGGCCGATACTCTCTGATCGAGTCCGTGCACGACTCGCTCGATCACATCTCGGTGTGCGCCGACGCCGAGACCGCTGCCGTTCTCTGGGAATCGGCCTGTCGCACCGAGCGCTTCACACCGGCTGACCTGAGACGCGTGCGGTGGCGGTCCGCATCCGCTCGGGAACTCTGCGAACAGATGACGGGGCTGCACGACTCCGGGTTGGAGACGATCTTCGCGGTGAGGATGCGGAGTGCGGGCGTCGCGGTTCGGTTCCAGCAGGTCGTCGCCGGACACCCGGTCGACGCGCTGATCGGAGAGCGCCTGGTGGTGCAGCTCGACGGCTTCGCTTTCCACTCGACCTCGGCCGATCGGACGCGCGATGTCGCGCACGACCGCGAACTCGTTGCGCGCGGGTACACCGTGCTGCGCTTCACCTATGCGGAGGTGCTGCACCGCTGGGACGTCGTGGAGCGCTCCATCGCTCGCGCGATCGCGCAGGGCGCGCACCTCGGATTCGGAGATCCGCTTCGGATTCGGATCTGAGCTCACGAACTGATCCGAATCCGAGGCGGCGATCCGAATCCGGGGCGCAGGCGGTCACCCACGAACGACGGATGCCGGGGCCCCGACATCGGGCCCCGGCATCCGTCCGCGGATCAGCGCCGGCTCAAACGAGCGACTCGCGCCAGGCGCGGTGCAGCTGGGCGAACTTGCCCGTCCCCGCGATGAGCGTGTCGGGGGTGTCGTCCTCGATGATGCGGCCGTGCTCCATGACGAGCACGCGGTCGGCGATCGCGACCGTCGAGAGGCGGTGGGCGATGATGATCGCGGTGCGGTCGGCGAGCAGCGTGCCGAGCGCCTCCTGGATCTGCCGTTCGCTCGGGATGTCGAGCGACGCCGTGGCCTCGTCGAGGATCAGGACAGCCGGGTCGGCGAGGAAGGCTCGTGCGAACGAGATCAGCTGACGCTGTCCCGCCGACACGCGGCCGCCGCGCTTGTTCACGTCGGTGTCGTACCCGTCGGGCAGCTTCTGGATGAAGTCGTCCGCCCCCACGGCCCGCGCGGCCGCTCGGATCTCGTCCATCGTCGCATCGGGCTTGCCGAGCGCGATGTTGTCGGCGACGGTTCCGCTGAACAGGTACGCCTCCTGCGTGACCATGACGATCGCGCGGCGCAGGTCCTTCGGGTGCAGCTCCCGCAGGTCGACGCCGTCGAGCGTCACCGCGCCCTTCGTGGGGTCGTAGAAGCGCGCGACCAGCTTGGCGAGCGTCGACTTGCCGGCACCCGTGGTCCCGACGAGGGCGATCGTCTGCCCGGCGGGGATGTCGAGCCGGAAGTCGGGCAGGATCGTCTTCGTCTCGGAGTACCCGAAGGTCACGTCGTCGAAGCGCAGGTGGCCGCTGGCCTCGCGCAGGTCGACGGGCTTCGCCGGATCGGGGACGGTCGGCGACTCCTCGAGCACACCCGACACCTTCTCGAGGGCAGCCGTGGCCGACTGGTAGGAGTTCAGGAAGAACGCCACCTCCTGCATGGGAGCGAAGAAGTTCCGCACGTACAGGACCGCCGACAGCAGGAAGCCGAGCTCGAGCGCCCCGCTCACCACGCGCAGCCCGCCCCAGAGGAGGACCGCCGCGAGGGCGAAGGATGCCAGGGCCATCATCGCGGGCTCGAACGTGCCGAACAGGCGGATCGAGCGCATGTTGATGTCGCGGTAGTCGCTCGCCAGACCGCCGAACTCGCGGTCGTTCGCCGGCTCCTTGCGGAACGCCTTGACGGCGCGGACACCGGTCATCGTCTCGACGAACTTGACGATCACCTTGGCGCTCACGACGCGGGACTCGCGGTAGACGACCTGCGAGCGCAGGTAGAACCAGCGCATGAGGAAGAACAGCGGGACGCCCATGGCTGCGAGGACGAGACCGGACTGCCAGTCGAGCAGGATCAGCGCGACAAGAGTGAACCCGCCGTACAACAGGCCCGAGACGAGCTCGTTCAGACCGCCGTCCAGCAGCTCGCGGATCGTGTCGAGGTCGCTCGTCTGACGCGAGATGATGCGGCCCGACGTGTACGACTCGTGGAACTCGAGGCTGAGCTTCTGCGTGTGCAGGAAGATCCGCTTGCGAAGGTCGAGCATGACCGCCTGGGTCAGGCGTGCCACGACGACGGCGTACCAGCCGATGAGGGCGGCGCCGCCGATCGCGGAGATCAGGAAGACGATGACGACGACGATTGTCGGCATCCAGTCGGCTTCCTTCTGGACCGCCGGGAGCGCGTTCGCGATGCCCCACCCGACGAGGGCGGGACCGGCGACGCGGAGGACGGTCGAGATGACCAGCACGATCCCCGCGAGGACGAGCTGCATCTTCAGCGGCGTGACGAGCGACCCCAGCAGTCGCAGCGAGCGGCGCCGGATCTGCCGGCTCTCTTCGCGGGTGTAATCGGAGCGGTCTTCGCCGCTGGTGCCCGTGACGGTGCTCACAGGGACACCTCCCTCTCGTGCTGACGTTCCTGCTCGTCCTCGAGGCTCGAGATGACGTGCCGGTAGTGCTCGCTGGTGCGCAGGAGCTCGGAGTGCGTACCGACGGCGGTGACGCGGCCCTCTTCGAGGAGCGCGACGCGGTCGGCGAGCGTGACGGTGGACGGCCGGTGGGCGACGACGAGCGCCGTCGTCTCGGCCAGGACCACCCGGAGGGCGTCTTCGACGAGCGCCTCGGTGTCGACGTCGAGCGCCGACAGGGGGTCGTCGAGGACGAGGACGGCGGGACGCGCGGCGACGGCGCGCGCGAGCGCGAGACGCTGACGCTGACCGCCCGAGAGGCTGAGGCCCTCTTCGCCGATCACGGTGTCGACGCCGTTCGGCAGGTCATCGACGAACGCGGCCTGCGCGACCTGAAGGGCCTCGCGCATCACGCGCTCCCCCTCGGCGCTCTGCGGGTCGAGGTCCTCACGCCCGAGCAGAACGTTCTCCCGGACGGTCTGCGAGAACAGTGTCGCGTCCTCGAAGGCCATGCCGACGTGACGGCGCAGCTCGGTCAACGGCAGGTCGCGGACGTCGACGCCGTCGAGCAGCACACGGCCGCCGGTGACGTCGTAGAGGCGCCCGGGAAGGGTCGTGAGCGTCGTCTTGCCCGAACCGGTGAGCCCCACGAGAGCCATGGTCTCGCCGGGCCGCAGGGCCAGGTCGATGCCGTCGAGCAGGTCGCGCTCTGTCGCCGCGGCATCCTGATACCGGAACCGCGCCCCCTCGAAGACGAGCTCGCCGCGAGGCTCCGCGATCGAGACCGGGTTCTCGGGGTCGACGATCGTGTTCTGCTCGTCGAACACCTCGAAGATGCGGTCCGTCGCGGTGCGCGCGTCGACGAGGAACGAGAACAGGAACCCGATCGACTCGACCGGCCAGCGGAGGATCGTCGCCATCGCGAAGAACGCGATGAGGGCGGCCGTATCGATCTCATCGACCGAGACGAGGTAGATGCCCGCGCCCAGGCACAGCGCGAACGCGATGTCGGGCAGCAGCACGAGCCAGAACCAGATCCAGCCGACGGCCTTGGCCTTGCTGATCTCGGTCTGGCGCAGCGTCTCGGCCTGACGGGTGAACTTGCGGAGCGCATGGCTCCCGCGGCCGAAGGCTTTCAGGACGCGGATGCCGTGGACCGATTCCTCGACCGCGGTCGCGAGGTCGCCCGCCTGGTCCTGGCTCTGCCGCGACAGCATGCCGTAGCGGTTCTCGAACACGAACCCCGCGATCCACAGGGGCGCGGAGACGACGACGAAGATCGTGCCGAGCAGCCAGTGCCAGCTGAAGAGGATCGCCGAACCGACGACGATCGTGATCATGTTCACGACGAGCAGGACGACGCCGAAGGCCATCCACCGGCGGATCAGGCCGATGTCCTGCATCATGCGGCTGAGCAGCTGCCCCGACTGCCAGCGGTCGTGGAAAGCGACCGGCAGGCGCTGGAGGCGGCCGTAGAAGTCGGTGCGGAGCTCGTACTCGACCGCCGTGGCGGGTGCCAGGACGAACCAGCGACGCGCCCACACCATGAGCGCTTCGAGCAGACCGAGGAGCAGCACGGCGCCGCCGCCGAGGGCGATCAGCCACGGGTCACCCGAGGCGATGGGGCCGTTCGCGCCGACGATCTGCTCGAGGACGAGCGGGATGGACAATCCCAGCAGGCTCGCGATGAGCGCACTGAGGGCGCCGAGTCCCAGGCGCGGGAGCACGGGCTTCGCGAACGGGATCAGGCGGGCGAGTGAGCGGGCGGTGGACAGACGAGGATGCGTCGAGGAGGTCATGATCCTGCACAGGTGTGGAGCGGATGCCGGGCGGCGAGGAGCGCAGCGTGGCGCGGACGATCAGGGTCGCGGGGACCCGTCGAGGGAGAACGAAAAGGGGCGCGGGAAGCTTCCGCGCGGGTCAGACCTTCGGTGTCATCCGTGACGGACGGGGTGTCCGGCGACGAGGAAGGCGGCGGACTTCGTGTAGACGATCTCCGGGGACATGGCTTCCTCCTTGATGGGGCCGGACGTGGCGCCCGCATCGTGCGGGAGCCCTCCAGGATATCCCTGTGGATTCGCTGCAAGCAAGCGTTTACCGGAGATCCGTGTCAGATCGCCGCTTCGCGCTCCAGCAGCCGCATCTTGACGTCGAGGCCCCACGCGAACCCGCCGAGCGCTCCCCCGGTGCGCAGCACACGATGGCAGGGCACGAACAGGGCCGGGGCGTTGCGCGCGCAGATGGATGCCACGGCTCGCACCGCGCTCGGCGATCCGAGATGGGCCGCGAACTCTGCGTACGTGAGGGGACGACCCGCCGGGATCCCCCGCAGCGCGCTCCATCCCGCGAGTTGCATCGCCGTGCCGTATTGGCTGACGGGCACGTCGTCGACCGCGGCGAGGTCGCCGTCGTAGTAGGCGGCGACGGCGTCCGCGGAGCGGGCTCGCCCCGTCACCAGGTCGGTGGGCATGCGGTCGGGCCGCAACCGACCCAGGATCGCGTCGGCATCCGCGGTCCACCCCGAGGCGAGGACGCGATCGTCCTCCTCGAGGATCGTGAAGGGGCCGTCAGGCGTGTCGAGGGTCTGCAGGACCGCGCTCATCGGTCGTCCTTCCGAGGTGAGGGTTCGGGGGTGGCCGCGCGCCACGCCTGCGTGACGGGTGCGGCGTACCAGAGGTGCGCCATCAGGTAGCTGCGCCAGGGTGCGACCCGGGTCGACCACGCGGTGAGCCCGGTGGCGTCGGACGGGATGCCGGCCGCCGCGGCTCCCGCCCGGGCGGCCACGTCGCCCGGGAGCAGGACGTCGGGGTCGCCGAGCACCCGCATGCGCACGTAGTCCGCGGTCCAGGGACCGATCCCCGGGAGTGCCAGCAGCCGCTCACGCTGCTCGAGGGTGTCGTCGCCGGGGCTCAGGCGGAGCGACCCGTCGGCGAGCGCGGCTGCGGCCCCGACGATGGCGCGGATCCGGGCGCCCGGACCGCGGAGCACGTCTCCGCCGCGTTCGGCGATCGCGGCGGCGGTCGGGAACAGGACCGCGGGTCCGCTCGGCGACTCCACCGGCTCGCCGAGGGCGGCCGCGAGGCGTCCCGTGACGGTCCGGGCGGATGCGACGCTGATCTGCTGCCCGATCATCGCCCGGATGAGCATCTCATCGGCATCCATCGCCGCGGGCAACCGCACGCCGGGGATGCGCTGGACCAGCGAACGCAGTTCGGGATGCCCCGACAGGGCGGCGTCGATCGCGGTCGGGTCGGCGTCGAGATCGAACAGGCGACGGACCCTCGCGATGAGCGGGGCCAGGTCTCGGAGCGAGGCGAGCTCGGCACGGAGGCGCAACCGGCCCGCGGAATCCTGCCTCACCTCGAACCAGGCGGGACCACCGTCCAGACGGATCGTGCGCGCGAACGATGTCATCTCGCCGGTCTCGACGCCCGGGATCGCGTGCGCCCGCATCCACCCGAACAGCCCTACCGCATCGAACGGCTCTCGGACCGGGAGGACGAGGTCGATGCGCCCCGGCGTCGCCGACGTGCGGCGGCGACGGGCACGCAACTCCGTCGGCGACAGGGCGAAGACCTCGGTCATCGTGTCGTTGAACTGACGGATGCTGCCGAACCCCGCGGCGAAGGCGACATCGGGCATCGACAAGTCGGTGTCCACGAGGAGGGTGCGCGCCGTGTGCGCGCGGTGCGCCCGCGCGAGGGCGAGAGGGCCCGCGCCCAACTCGGCGGTCAGCAGACGGGTGAGGTGACGGTCCGAGTACCCGAGCCGCTCGGCCAGCCCGGGGACTCCGTCGCGGTCGACCACGCCGTCCGCGATGAGGCGCATCGCCCGCCCGGCGACGTCGCCCCGCAGGTTCCACTGCGGAGAGCCGGGGGTCGCCTCGGGCAGACACCGCTTGCACGCCCGGAACCCCGCTTCGTGCGCCGCGGCGCTCGTGGGGAAGAAGGTGACGTTGGCCGCTTTCGGGGTCCGGGCGGGGCAGCTGGGACGGCAGTAGATCCCAGTCGAGTGGACGGCGGTGACGAACTGTCCGTCGAAGCGGGCATCACGCGCGTCGATCGCGCGATATCGCTCGTCGAAGGTCATCGCCGCGATCGTCATGACCTCAGCCTGACACGTCCGTCCGACATCGACTCGCGGGAATCGGACACCACAGCAGGGGCGTCAGACCCGAGCCGGCACCCGCTGCCACTCGAGGGAGGACACGCACAGGTCGAGGAGCGCCTTCATCATGACGTTGGGGCGATCGTCGGCCGGAGCATCGTCGGGTCGGATCACCGCCGCGGTCAGCTGGAGGCCCCGGCGACGGCCGGTGCCCGGGATCGGCGTCAGGTAGACCACCTGTGTGACCCGGACCGTCGCGTCCTCGAACTCCTGTCGCGTCTCCCGTTCCAGACGGAGGAAACGTTTGTCCTCGAGGAGCGGGGTCGCACCCTCCTGCCGGATGAGGGCCTGCACGAGCGGATCGAGGGTGTCCCCCGGAGTCGTCGGCGTACGCACCGATGCGACGAGCGACGCCGGCAGCGCGAGCGCGTCGTCGTTCCCCGCCTCCGGCGCGAAGAAGGCGAGCACCGAGGCATCCGCCATTCGCGAGAAGGCATCGGTCAGGAGCGGGCGGATCTGCGCATAGAGATCCGGGCGGTGCGCGTCGCGGAGCCTCGTGCGCACCTGCGCATCGAGCGAATCACGCTCGGCGTCGTTCACGTTCCGGCGAACCCAGCCGGTGGGAAGGGCGAGCGTGAACTCCGGGTCCGGCGCCAGACCGAGCTGCGCCCGCACACTGACGCGTCGCGCTTGGTCGTCAGAACTCTGAGGATCGGTCATCGGGCTTCTCCGGCTCTGTTATCCAACGCGTACAGGGTTCCCAGGTCGCGGGCGACGGCGTCCTGGAACGTCGCGTCGTCGATCAACCCTCGTGAATGCAGCCGCTCGAGCGCACTGTCTCGGTCGGCACGGATCGCCTGCCGCTCCGCGGGCGGGAGCGCCCCGATCGCGTCACGCGCCTCGGACGCTTGCCCTGCCGCCTCGGTGGTCTCGGCGGGGGGCTCGTAGCGAACGCGGAATCGGACGAACATCGCGATCGTCGCGAGCAGCGACAGCACGAAAGCCGCCACCACCGGGGGGTACCACGCCTGCCACGACGAGAACCCGTCGACTTCTGCCGTGTTGGGAACGGAGACGAGACCGAAGCCCGAGAAGACGAGGGCGACGATGAACACGCCGGCGATGACGGGTTCCCAGCGCGCGCGTTGCGAGACCCAGAAGGCGACCGCGGCGACCTGCGTGATCGCCGTGATGCCGTAGAACACCGACGCCAAGGGGACGGAGCGCTGCGCATCGATGCGGAAGAAATCGAACCGGTCGCCGCCGAGGATCGCGATGGCGGCGATCGGGGCGAGGGCGCCGACGACGGCGAGCACGCCGACGACCCACCACCCGACACGTCGGGCGGCCGTGGGCGCCGGCTTCGACGCGCGCTTGGCCGCCGCCGCGCCGTCCTCGCCGAAAGCCCGGAAGATCTCCGGATGCCGCTGGAAAGCGACCGTCTCGAGACGGCCGAAACGGACGTCGGCGGCGAGGGAGTGGTCCTCGGCCCATTCGGTGGCGCTCTCGTGGAAGAACGTCATGAGACGATCACACTCTCGGTCCAGTCGTCGTCGGCCTGCGCGGTGGGCAGCTCGTCGGGCACGATGCCTCGGACCGGTCGACCTTCGGGGTCGAGGAACTCGAGCGTATGGACGAAGGCGTGGAATTGGCCCACCAGCATCCCGAAGAGTTCGACGACGGTCGGTTCGAAGCGGACCACGACCATCGTACGGTCGCTGATGAAGGTCAGATCGAGCCCCACGAGGGTCGACCCCGAGACCGCATCCTCCAGCGTCCGGACGAGGGCGACTCCGTCTCCGAGGCCATCGGTCACGTAACGGTCGCCATCCGCGAGCTCGGCGGGCAGATCGCCCGGCCGCTCGCCGAAGAACACGCTCACCTGGGCGAGGAGCGGAGCGGGCACGGGCCAGATCTGAAAGGCGAGCGCGGCACCATCGGGTCGCGCATCGAGACCGGCTCGCAGGAGCGCGGGGACCACCTCGCGCCACTGCTCGTTCCACTCCTGCGCCCAAGCATCGCGGATCTCATCGGTGCGGCCCACGACCCACTCATCGGGATCGTCGACCTGTCCCGGGATGATCAACCACCCGGGAACCTCGCTGTGACCGGTGATGCGCCACGATCCGTCGGCCCAGCCCTCCGGCATCCGATCGGTGTCGTCGATCACCCCTGCCATCGTGTCGGTCACAGGATCGCCCCGACCCAGGGGAAGAGCTTGCTCGGTTTGCGATCCGGATTACCCGTCCAGGTCGCGATGTTGTCGAGCGCCTTCCACCCTCCCGACACCGTCGTATACGCCAGATCCCACCCGCCGGCCAGCACCGTCGAGTTGCACCACCCGTTCGCGCCGCCCGCGGCGGCCTGAGCGAGATCGGTCAGCTGCGTCGTGTTCTTGCCGAACATGAAGCGGGTCATGATGTCACCGACGCCCGTCGGGTTCTGGAGGCGCCAGGCGCCCGTCAAGCCCGAGCGGATTCCGAGCCAACCGCCTCCGGCGAGCCGGAAGACGGTGGACACGCTGCCGAGTTGTCCGGCAGCCGCCGACCACGCCGACGGCCGGAAGGCCGTGACCATCTCGGCACCGAACGACAGCAGCCCGGGCTTGCCCCGGAAGAGAAGACCGACCTTGCCGAACGGGATGACACCGACGATCGCGACGAGGAGCTTGTCCATGCCCGCGTCGTCGCGCAGCACCTGATACGCGGTGAGAAGCAGCGTCGCCACACCGATGATTGCTCCGATGAGCGCGAACAGCGGTCCGCCGATGATGATGCCGGCGATCGCCACGATGATGGCGACCACGCTGAGGACCTCGAGGACGACGGCGACGACCCCGTCGACGTTGTCCCAGAACCCGTCTTCGATCGACACCTCGAGCACATCGCCGATGCCGTCGACGGCGGTGTCGAATGCGTCCTCCCAGGTGTCGACCTCGGCGTCGAAGGTCTCGGCGTGCGAGAGGAACTCGTCATACAGGCGACGCTTCTCCTCATCATTCTCGGCCTGCTCCTCGGCGAGATCCTCATTGAGCGTCGGCAAGAGCCGCTCGAACCGCTGCCCCGGCGCGGCCTGATAGCGGGTCCAGGCGTCTTCGCAGGCGTCGACGGCTGATCGGATGCGCGGCTTCGCGTCCTCGACGGCCGTCCCGTAACGGACGAGAACGGGACCGGTCGGCTCGTACATCCGTCCCGCCCGGCGAAGTTCCTCGTAGGTGTCGCCGACGATTTCGCGGATCTTCTCGATCGCTTTGCCCCGCTGGTCGTCACCGTCGCTCGCCAGCTCCTCGAGCACGTCTGCGCTCGCGATCATCTGCCTGCCGATCGTGCCGATCCGCTGACCGCGCTGCTTTATCGTGTCGGCGTCGCCCTCGAGATTCTCGATCGACCGGCCAGCCGGTGAAGTCTCCATGCTCTTTCTCCCCCTCAGACCGCGGTGGGTCGAGTTGCGTCAGTGTTTCCCGACGCGTCGATGTCCATCTGAGATGCCGTTTCGGAGTCCCAATCCGAGAAGCCGTCGAGCACACCCTGGACGTGCTCCTGAATCTTGGTGACGTCGCGCACGAGGTCTTTGCGTCGGTCGTCCCATCGGGACTCGAAGTCACCCACCTTGTCGGCGAGCGCTCCCTTGCCATAAGGCCGACCGATGGCGCCCGCCAGCTCATCCGCTAGCCCGCCGGCATCCTCGAGCTCACCGATGATATTCCTCAGCTGCGTGCTCGTACGCTCCAGCGTCGAGAAGTTGATCCAGACTGCATCCGTCATAGTGCCCCCCTTGCTCCCGTGGGACGTATCCCCTCGATTCAGAGGAAACGCTACCGACGGCTCGTGCATCAGTCGATGGAGAGTACTCCCCTCTTGACTTCACGAGCGGAAGCATGATGTGAAATCCCGAAACCTGGCTCACGCGTCCGCACGTGCGCGACGGCGAGTCCGTACGGTCGAGACACCCGCACCGATGAAGAGCACGACGAGCGCAACGGCGTAGACGACTGCTGCGACCCACTGCCCACCGAAGACGGTATCGCCCGACCGGGTTCCGCCATCGGGGACGAGGAGGGAGAAGCCGAAGGCACTGACCATGGCGGCCGCCGTGGGCCCGAGCACGCCCCGCTGTCCCAACTCGTCACCGGCGCGTGCAGTGAGTGCGACAAACATCGCGAGCGCTGCGGAGATGGCAGCGAGGCTCACCAGGACCGCTGTCGGCGCGGGGAAGAGCGGGTAGGGGATGACGGGGTCCCACTTGGCGTCCATCGACGCGCTCACCTGGCCGCCCGACAGCAGGAGCGACCCGATGAGGTACGCGACCAATGCGATTGCGGGGATGACGGTGATCACGACATAGAAGGTCCGGCTCACGGAGTGTGGAGTTCGCGGCGCCGCACGTGGCGCAGGGATGGGAAGGGTCATCCGCGCCGGATCGACTCGTCGACGGTGCGCGCGTCGACGTGGCCTCCGTACGCAGCCCACGCCACGTAAGCGAAGGGACCGAGCCGTTCGGCCTGCGTCCGGACGGCGACGTCGACGGACGGCGCGTCGCGCGCGATCACCGCACCCCATGCACGGCGCTCGTCCGTCCCGTAAGCCAGGCGGCTCGCGGCGCGATCTGCGGACACGGCGACGTCGCGCGCAGCGTCATCGGGACCGTTCGCGCGAGAGGCGGTCGGAACGGCGGGCGTCACGGCGACACGCACGGCCAGCACCCCCGACGCCACCAGGACAGCGGCTGCGGCCACCCACCACAGCACATAGGCGGGACCGCCTGCCGCTTCCACGAGAATCTCTCGCCGGAGCAGGGCGAACACCGCACCGGCGATCACCGCGACAGCAGCGATGACGGCGCACGCGAGCGCTGTCGCATTCCGACGCACCGCAGCCGGAACGCTCCTGAAGGCCAGCGCGAGGAGAACCGCGGCGCCGGCCACCATCGCGGGGACCGCGACGGCCATGGCGAGGACCGGATCCTGGTTGCCCTCGTTGCGGGGCGGCAGGAGCACCGTGGCACCGGCGAACGCCGCCGCGACACCCGCGATGAGCGCGATCCACCAGCCGCGGGGCCGGGGAGCCGCCTGATCCGCGCGCGGACCCGGCGACGCGGCCTGCGCTTTGGCCCGCTTGTTCGCCACCCCGGCGACCTGACTCGACCAGGCCGCGCGGTCCGCCTCCGGCACGCGCCTGACGGCCAGAGAGAGGATCGACCTGATGTCGTCGGCCTCCCCCACCAGAACGACCTCGCGGACGATCACGATGCGATGTCCGCCGGAGTCACCCAGCTGACGGTCGAGGCGATCGCGGCGAAAGCGGCACTGCTCGCGACGACGGCATCCGAATCCTCGGACGCTCCCTCCTCGATGAGCACGGTCCCCGTCAGCAGGAGGCCCTTCTTGCGATCCGTCTCAGGGACCGGAAGCAGGAAGTTCGACTGGAACTGCTCCACTCCCGCTTCGCTACCCGGTTTGCGTGAGCGCCAGGTGACGATCCGGCCGCTGTCATCCAGCATCTGCGCACCCTCCCGGAAGCGCTGCGCGACCCAGGCGTCGAGCGGCTGCCCGTTCTGGCCCGTGATGACCGAGACGATGAGCGAGACGGGCGCACTCCCCCGCTCCTCGGATGCCGGAGGCAGGATGACGTAGTCCGCTCCGGCCCGAGCGAGATCGCGCATGCTGCGCCGCAGGATGCTGGCGAACGCGCCGTCGAGGTCCGGTCGGCCGGCTCGCCGGAAGACGTCGCTGGCTCGTTGTTCGAAGGACGCCGCCGTGTCCTCCGAGATCGGGTGCGACGTCCACCCCTCCGGCAGCAGCAGGCGGAAGGCGGGTTCGACGCTCGGCGCTCCGAGGATCTCCTCACGCAGACTGACCAAGAGGCGATCCTTCCGTGGAGGCGGTGTCGACGAGCACGACCCGCGCGGTGAGTTCCGTGAACAGCGGGAGTCCGGCGCCGAGATGGTTCAGGCTCGGGCTGGCGACGATCGCCTCGACCAGATGACCGTCGACCAGCCGCTGCAGCTGGAGGATGCCGAGCACACCGCCCTCCGGAAGCTGCTGGATCGTGCTGATGATGCGCGCCTGTGAGGCATCCATCTCCCCGAAGGGCAGAACCTGGCGGGGTATCGACGCGGGCGCCTCATCGAAGAGGTCGTCGAGCGACGCGAGATCCGTCGGGGCCGCGTAGACCGACACGATCGCGCGGCCGGGAAGGCCGTCGGGGCAGAAGAGGAGGTTCGCGACGGCATCCTCGTCCGCCAGCTCGGCGAAGCCCCGCAGGTCTGCGGCGACCGCCTGCGGATCGTCCTGACGTTCCGGGTCGATCAGCAGTTCGGACGTCGAGTGCGCCGCCCACCGCTCGATCTCGCTCGCGGCCGGGATGGCCAGGAACCAGCGGTCGTCGAGGGTCACCTCGACCGCGGTGGGCATCACCAGCCGCCGGTCGCGCGGTCGTAGGCGAAGCCGAAACCGGCCTTGCCCAGGTTGTCGACGACGTCGAGGACGCCATTGCCCCCCGCGAGCATGTCTTGCATGATGTTGCCGTTCGTCGCATTGCTGAGGAACTGGTTGAGGTTCGAGCTCGCCTTGTTCGAGAGACCGGATGCCGCCTCCGAGACGGTCCGCTGCATCGCCCCCTCCCCGCCGAAGAGCAACCGCTGACCGATGGACGGGCCGTCGAGGCCGCGGAAGAAGTTTCGCATGACGCGGGTCCCGTTCGTGTTGACGAGGGTGCCGGCCGCGTCGTGGAACACCTGGCCGGTACGGCCGCTGGAGAGGAGCGTCGTGAGGCGCGACCCGTTCCGCCAGCCCGCCCCGACCATGTCGCCGCCCATGTCGACGAGTCCGCGGCCGAGCGCACCCAAACGACCCATGCCGCTGGCCGCCCGGACGGCGCCGAAGGCGGAGAAGGCTTTGCCGAACGGGAAGACGCCGATCGCGGCGACGGCGATGTCGACCCAGGTTCCGCGACCGCCGGCGACCTTGAGGCAGGTCACCGCGAGCGCCGCGAGGCCAACGAGGGCCGCGGCGAGGATGAAGGGTCCGCCGATGATGCAGGCGGCGATCGCCAGCACGATGCCGGCGTACGACAGGATGTCGCCGAGAACCTCGAGGGCGGGAAGAGCGTTGTCGAGCCAGCTGTCCTCGACGCCGTCGTCGTTGGCATCCTTCACACCGTTGCGGGCGTCCTCGTACGCACCCCACCACGTGTCGTAGACGCCTTCGTACTGACGCGCGAGAGTCTCCCATTCGCCGCGGGCGCCGTCGACGTCGCCTTGAGTCGTACGGTCGTCGGTCTGCCCCTCCTCCGGCTCGGGCAGTTGCGAGTCCTCGGAGAACTGGCCGCGAGCACTCTCGTACTCCTGCCACTTCTGCTCGAGGTCCGGCATGAGCCGCCGCAGGTCGGTCTGCACACCGTCGAGGGCGCGCCCGTACCGCAGGATGGCGGTACCGCTGGGACGGTATCGTTCGCCGGCGGTCCGGAGGTCGCCGGTCATGTCACCGACCTTGTCTTTGATGGCGTCGAGGCTCTTACCGCGGCACGTCGCGCCCAGGTTGATCGTGTCGAGCAGATTCGCTGCCGCGATCATCTCGTCGCCGAGGGTCTCGATGTCGATCCCCCGACGCTCGATCTCGTATGCATCCCCGGTGATCTCGAGGATCTCGTAGTTCTTCGACGGTGTGCGGTCCATGGTCACTCCTCGACCTGGGGGGTCCGAGTGGTGTTGTCGAGGCTCGCAGCTGCCTCGGAATCGAAGTCCGCCCAGGACTTGCCGACCGTGGCAACCTGCTCCTGCACGGAGATGACGCTCTCCCGGAGCGTGTCGCGCTTGTCGTTCCACGCGCTCTCGAACCGATCGATCTCGTCACGGAGACCGCTCTCACCATGCGGGGCGCCGATCCAGCCTTCGAGCTGGTTGGCGTTGCGACCGGCGTGCTCGAACTCGTCCGCGATGTTGCGCAACGCCTTGTCGAGCGACTCGAGGTCGCTCATCGGGATGTCGATGTCTCTACCCATGGGATTCCTTCATCATGAGAAACAGCGGGATCGGTGAGCGGGTCGTGCCCACGTCAACCGCAGCGAGTGGGCACCGAAGCGGTGCCCACTCGCTGCGATCACGAC
>NZ_MAYO01000002.1:59552-64261 GCF_001691565.1 Microbacterium oleivorans | reverse complement strand
AGTCCTCACCCAGAAGGGTGTCGACCTGCGACTTCAGCGAGTCCAACTGACCCTGAATGTCATCACGAGCCTGCGACAGCGACGACGCCACCTGCTCCATTTCTGCATAAGACGCACCGAAATCGGCCATCGTCCACACCTCCACAATCGAAGAAACCCGACCCACCCCGGGCCGACACCAAGAGTCAACCAAACACCAACCAATTGACCAATGGGGAGTCCTCCCCACTTGACAAACACCACGCGGCTACTGTGCTGATCCGCCGTCCCGACGTGCCATCGAAGCGCGCAACAGCCCGATCCGAGCCTCCGCGCGAGCCCATTCCGCGTCGGAGACGAGATTCCGCGAGGATCGACAACGCCGCAGGTCGGCACAGACGCGTGCCCGCTCGCCCGGTGCCATTCCGATTCGTCACGCTCCCAGCCGGTTCCCGACGACAACGACAACGAGTGGGCACCGATCCGGTGCCCACTCGTTGCGATCACGACGGTTCAGCCGCCGGCGAGCTGCTGGTCCAGGTCCTGGATCGCACGCATCATGCCCAGCAGAGCCTCGGACATGTCGTTGATGCCATCGGTCGCGGTCTTCAGACCCGTCGTCAGCTCCCCGTAGCCCTCACCGAACTTGCCCGACGCGTGCTGCGTCTTGAAGTCCTCACCCAGAAGGGTGTCGACCTGCGACTTCAGCGAGTCCAACTGACCCTGAATGTCATCACGAGCCTGCGACAGCGACGACGCCACCTGCTCCATCTCTGCATAAGACGCACCGAAATCGGCCATCGTCCACACCTCCACAATCGAAGAAACCCGACCCACCCCGGGCCGACACCAAGAGTCAACCAAACACCAACCAATTGACCAATGGGGAGTCCTCCCCACGTGACAAACACCACGGATGCGACGACGTATCAGGCCTCTGTGGGAGACGAGGTCCCCACCGCACCATCCGGCGTCAGATCATCGCGAGGTGCCATGGAGATCCCCAAGAGCCCGATCCGAGCCTCTCGGGCACGGACCCACTCCGCATCGGAGATGAGACCACGCTCCGCGAGGACCTCGAGCGCCGCTTGCAGATCGGCGTACACCCGGGCACGTTCCGACGGCGGCATCCCATCGACCGCGCGTTGCAGCCTCTCCAGATTCCGGCGCCATCGATCAGTGCCGCTGTGGGCCGGACCTCGGAACAGAGCGAAATGGAGGAGCCCGACGATCACGTCCGCGATGAGCCCTGCGAGACCGAACGCGCCCGTCGCGGCGCCCTCAGCGATGGCGAGGGTGCCGACGGCGGTTGCCACCGCCGAGGGAAGCAGATGCAGGATACCCAAGAGTCGATGGATGCCGGGGTCGGTCCCCAGGGATTCCCGGATCTCGGTCACCAGACCGTTGCCCCCCAGCAGGGCCGCGACCGCCGCCAAGATGCCCGCCGTAGCCAACGGTGCAGCGCCGTCTCGATCGAAGATCCACGGGACCACCAGCAGACAGGCGACCACCGGGAGGATGAAGCTGGCGATGTGGGACAGAGTCAACAAACATCCCCACGCCGGCGCGGCACTCTTGGCGAGGTCCTTCCACGCGGCAGGCGGCGCGAAGACGGCGAGCGAGCGACGAAGGTCGGGCAGGTGGTAGAGAGCGCGCGCCTCGAGCTTCCACCAGTCGAGGGGGCCCCATGCGCGCGCCGCTCGCGCATAGGCCGTCGCCGGCGTCGCGCTCAGATCCGCCACGAGATCTCCGCGTCGGGTGCAAGACGGGCGAGTGCCCCTGGGTCGAACGACTCGGATGGCGACCACACGTCCCCATCGATCCGGACCGTATTCAACAGGTCCTCCACCCGGGCGGCGATCATCGCCACGACGGGCGGAGCGATAGGCCCCAATCGGGCGAAGAACGACGTCCGTGGCGTCACGAACAGCCAGCGGACCTCGGCCGCCCCGTCGCTCGTCGACACGGTCGACGAGCATCCCATGCCCAACCCTTCGGTGGGAGCGAGTCGGATCCGCGGGGCGAGGATCGAGGGGGGCGCGAGATATCGACGCTGTTCGCCGGCATCAGGCTCCCAGTCCGCGAGAGTCAGGCGCAGCGGCGCCCACGCACCCGTCCCGGGCTCGTGCAGCAGAAGATTGGTCGCGGTATCCGACGTCGCCGACCGCTGTGCTCTCGCCAGTGCGAGGGCGAGAGCGTGCTCCGCCGTAGCCGTGAAGCCGTGATGCGTCGCCAGTTGCTGGGCCGCCTCGCTCGCCCATCGATCGATGTCGTGGGGCTCGAGGTCACCTCCCGGTAGAGGAACGGTGGTCGTCTGGTCGTAATCGAACGTGACCCGGGTCATCGGCCGGTCCATGCGAAGGTGAGGATCTGCGCATCCAGAAGGCTCAGCCATCGCATCATCGCGACGTCTTGCTCGGGATCGGAGTCCTTCGGATGCAGAAGCGTCGCCGTCATCTGCAGAGCTTTCGACCGCCGGGAACCGGGGACGGGCGTCAGGTACACCACTGTGTACGCCCCTGCCTTCTCCCCTGACAGCTCGACGACTCGGCGGTCGACCCACCGGAGGAACTGCTTACTCCCCTCCAGCGGACGGGCACCGCGGCGCTCGACGGCATCTGCGACCATACTGTCCAGAGTCACGCCCGGGGCACCCTCGGTCACCGACCCGAGGACCGTGATCGGCACCGCCGACCATTGCGGTGCGTCCTCGCCCGGCGTGATCATGAAGAAGGCCCCGCGATCCCGAGCCGCCTTGAGGGCGCCCGTCACCTGCGTTTCGAGGGAGGCGTACACGTCGGGGCGGTGCGCCTCTCGAAGCCGAGACTTCGCCTTGGCGAGCAGCTCGACCTCGGTCGCCCCCGACGTCTCCAGCATCGTCCAACCCTCGGGCAGAACCATTCGGAACTCGGGAACCCCGTCGGGGGTTCCCCCCAACTCCGCGCGCAATGAGGTCACGCGCACCACCCTTTCACAGCCGGCGCCGTCACCACGTCGGATACAGCACCCGGTCGAAGCCGTTGGCGAGTTCCCAACTGCCCTGCACGCCACCGGCGATCTGCGCCCAGTTGTTCAGGTTGGCTCCGACGCTGCTCATCGCATACGTGAACTGTTCGCCGGTCGTGCCCAGCTGACCGATGACCTCCCACATGAACGGGTCCTGCCCCGACACGGCCGTGCTGATGATGTCGTCGAAGGAGTTGGCGACGTACCCGGCCTCGGGCCCGAGTCCTCGCATGTTCGACACCCACTGGGCCGGGTTGCGCGACCCCAGGCTCAGCGTCCACCGTGCGACGTCGTCGCCCATGGAGAGGCCTCCCCGAGAGAATCCCGCCCACGCGCGCATGCCGGCCCCGAACCCGCCGCTGGCGAACTCTCCGAAAGCACCGAAGGGGAGCACGCCGAGGACGGCGAGTCCCACCTCCCACCCGCTGGCGTCTCCTCGGTGGTACTGCCAGAGGGTGCCCACCAGGGTCAGGACCCCGACGGCGAGAGCCAGCAGGCCGATGATCGGCCCGCCGATGACCATGGCGAGGACCGCGAGGACGATTCCCGCCACGGCGAGGACATCCAGGGCGAAATCGACGAAACCGTCGAGGTTGTCACGCCAATCGTCCTTGATCGCATCAGCCGTCGAGGTACGAATACCCGCGACTGCTTCATCGAAAGCCGTCTCCCACAGGTCGTACTGCTCGTCGAAGTCGTCGGCCGCCGTCTTCCAGAGCGTGTAGGCGGCATCCTTGTCTTCTTCGGCGCTCGCCACGGCGGTGTCGTGGCTGTTCTGTGCTGTCTGCGCGTCCTCGTCGTCGCTTCCGGACTGCGCGGGGACAGGTGCCATCTTCGCGGATTGCCAGTCAGCCAGCGCGTGCTGGTAGGTCAGCCAGTTGGTCTCCGCTTCCGGCACGATGGTGTTCATCTTCGCCTTGACGGAAGCGAGCGTGGATCCGTACGCCTGGATGTAGGGGCCCACCGCTGTGTAGAGCTCCGCGGCCCTGCGCAGTTCGACGTTGACCTCTGCGCTGACTTCGCGCAGTTTGTCGACCGCTTTTCCCTCCATGTCCGCGCCGTCGTCGACGAGGCGCGTGAGAAGGGACTCTGCCTCGCCCATTGCTGCGCCGAGATTGATGATCTGCTGCCCACGGTCCTGGACGTCGTCGCCGTTGCCGTCGACGACCTCGACCGGGCGTCCTTTGGGTGAGTCATGCAACGCCATGTCAGTCCACCTCCTGCATTTGGGCGGCCATCTCTGCGGCCATCTCCGTGTCGAAGTCGCCAAAGCCCTCCAGCACGGCCTTCGCCTGCTCGGTCACCGCGGTCAGACCCTCGTTGAGTTTGTTGCGACGGTCGTCCCACCGGGTCTCGAAATCGTCTGCCTTCTCGCGGAGGTCGCCCCTGCCGTAGGGCGAACCGATGTCGCCGCTGAGATCGCTGCGCCGCTGCGACGCGGATTCGAATTCCGTCTGGGTAGCGAGGAGATTGGTATAGAGGACGCCAAGCTCCGCGTAGGAGATCTTCACGGACATGGGAGCCGCTCCTATCTGGCAAGTGGGGAGAGAAGAGTGACGCGCGGGGCGCGAATCGCACCCCACGCGTCAGCAAGATGTGAGGTTCAGCCGCCGGCGAGCTGCTGGTCGAGGTCCTGGATCGCACGCATCATGCCCAGCAGAGCCTCGGACATGTCGTTGATGCCATCGGTCGCGGTCTTCAGACCCGTCGTCAGCTCCCCGTAC
>NZ_MAYO01000002.1:0-59542 GCF_001691565.1 Microbacterium oleivorans | reverse complement strand
CCACAATCGAAGAAACCCGACCCACCCCGGGCCGACACCAAGAGTCAACCAAACACCAACCAATTGACCAATGGGGAGTCCTCCCCACGTGACAAACACCCCGAGCACCGCCGTCCGATGGGGAGAACACACCATGGACCCTGAGGCCGCCGCGACCATAGTCTGACCTCCACTCAGGGGATGGAGACGCGTGAAATGACCGACGTCAGGATGGACCTCGACAGACTCGAGTCCGCCGCCGAAAGCGCGCGAGGCCTCGCCACGACGTTCGACGAGGCGGAGTCCTTCGCCGATGATTTGGGCTCACTCACCGGGCACGGTGGTCTCAACGACAAGATCGAGGACTTCGGCGGCAAATGGGACATCGCCCGCGAGGACCTCCGCGAAGGTCTGCGCTCCCAGGCCGACTTCATGCAGGCGATCGTCGACACGTTCCGCGACCTCGATCGCACGATGGCCGAGGACGGAGCCCAGCCGTGACAGTCCTTTCCGGCGAGCCCGATCTGCTGACCACACGGGCGGCCCGTCTGACGACGTCCGCCGAGGTGATCCTCGCCGTCGTGCACGAGATGCGCGGCATCGTCGACGACGACCAGGGAGAAGCCGTCCAGGCGCTTCGGGAACAGAACGAGCAGATCGCGTCGGACCTCGAGCGGATCCACCCCCGATACTCCGGCACGGCGTCGGCGGTCACCGAGTACGCCGTGGCTCTGACCGCCGCTCACGACGCGGCGGAGCGAGCGCAGGACGACCTCGACGACGCACTGGAGGAGCAGACGCGGGCGGACAACGCGGTGCGGTCCCTGTCGAACCGCGTGGAGGCAGCTGACGACCCGCCGTCGTCCCTGACGGATCAGCTCCCGGGGGCGCGCCGAGCGGCCCAGACGGCGCAGTCCGCGGTCGACGATGCTCGGATGCGGATCGAGGCAGCACGACAGGACATGATGGATGCCGCCGAGGAGGCGGTCCGTCGCATCGACGACGCCATCGACGCGACCAACGAAGGGTTCTGGGACCGGGTCGGCGATGTGTTCTCGGACATCGGGGACTGGCTGGCCGGCATCGGCGAGTGGATCACCGACTTCCTCGCGGATGTGGTGGCGCTCCTGAAGCGGATCCTCGCCACGATCGTCGCGATCCTCGGTGTCCTGCTGGTGTTCCTCCTGATCCTCGCGATCGGTTGGCTCTTCGGGACGATCGGTCTGATCATCGCCGCCGTGGTCGTCGGCCTGATGGCCGCCTTCCTGCTGGTCAGCATCTTCTCGGACGTCACCAAACCCACGCCGACGGTGACGTCGACCGACCCGTATGCAGATGACCCCCTGAACCGGACCGATCCGCCGACGATGCAGACGGTCCTCGACGGGACGGCCGAGGTCGACACGCTCGGCGGCGAGGAGGAATCGGTCATCCGGATCACGAAGGTCCTGGGTCCCGACGGCTGGCAGTACACCGTGACCCTCCCGAGCACCCAGGAATGGCTGTCCCGGTTCGGCGACAAGGGCGCTGTGAACGACCTCGACAGCAACCTCGCCCTCATGCTGACGCCCGCACTTCAGACGCAGTACGAACGCGCCGTCCTCGAGGCGATGGCACAGGAGGGCATCGGGCCGGATGACCCGGTCATGCTCGTCGGCTTCAGCCAGGGCGGCATCATGGCGGGTCACCTCGCCGCGTACAACACGGACTACAACTGGCAGGCGGTCGTGGCGTCGGGTGCCCCCATCGACCACATGCCCATTCCGGATACCGTGGACGTCGTCTCCGTGCAGCACAACGGCGATCCCGTGCCGAACCTCGACATCGTGACCGGCGATCTCGGCACCGAGCACGGGGCGAACTGGACCAGCATCCGCGTCGCCCCGCCGAACCCCGACCCCGTGCTCGGAGTGGACGTCGGCGCCCACAATGCGGAGAAGTACTCGTCCACGTATCAGGACCATCTCGCCGAGATCCAGGCCACCCACCCCGAGCTGGGGAACTTCTTCACCGAGGATGGCTACACCGATGTGTCGTACTACCGATGGAACGAGTGACGGATGAGACGGATGCGGCGCCCATCCTCTGCGGCAGCGGCGATCCTGATCGGATCGGCCCTGACCGCGAGCCTGACGGGATGCGCGATCGCGGCATCCCCGCCTGCACCCCGAACGACCACTGAGGAGGCTCCCGTGGCGGAGTACGGAAACCTGACCGAAGCACTCTCGGCGGCAGTCCCGCGAATCGCCGGCGTGGAGGGCGCGAGCCAGTCCCGCAACGGCCTGGGCCAGCGCTTCAGCGCGACGCTGATGCTCGACTCGGCTGAACCGTTCACGGCTGACGAGTTGGATGCCGCGGCGCAGGCCATCTGGCGCACCCTGCCCTGGGAGCCCAACGCGATCGCGCTCGTCGCAGGCGCGGAGGGAACAGACGGGCCGACGCCGGTGGACCTCCGATCGGCCGCGGCGGACCTCGAGCCCATGGGGTACACGAACGCGGGTCAGGGCGGCGTCAGCCTGTTCGACATGTCTGCGCGATACGGCGCCTGGGCCGCTTCAGAATGACCGGCAGCGAACTTCGCTTCCGGCTCCCGGGTCGCTGGTTCTCGGTCGATCTCTCGACGGGGGCGGAGACGTCCGCGTCCATCGCGGCGATCGCGCGTGACGCCGTGGGGGTGACCGATGATCGCGCCACGGAGCGAGCCACCGTCCGCCGTCAGCTCCATGAGGCGGTCGCTGCCGGAGCGTCCGGGGACATCCGCGCCCTCATGCTGGCCCATGAGATCACCCCGGGAACTCCACTCCCGGTGACCCTGCTGGTCTTCGAGCCGTCCGATCTGCGGATGAGCCCGGCCATCGGCACCGAACCGCGCACGGTTCTCGGCGTGCTCAGAGAAGCACTGGCGCGCCTCGACCCCGACGCGCGCGACTCACTGGTCGAGGTGGACGGCCCGGGAGTTCCGGCGCTCCGCACCCACCGCGTCGACGACGTGCCCGAAGATGACGACCTGCACGGGACACGCCGTCTGAGCGCGGACTACTGGGTGCCCGTGCCCGAGACGAAGCAGCTTCTCGTCGTGCGGCTCGCCACCCCGCTCGGAGACATCGAGAACCTCATGCTGTCGCTGTTCGACGGGTTCGTCGCCGCTGCCTTCTTCGCAGCGCCTCGGCCGTCAGCTCTCCGAGAGGCGCTTCGACGCTGAGGCGGCGGCCTCGCGGGCCGCCGCCTCAGGTCTCACGAATTCGCCGGCTCGACCGCCGGAAGTGCCGCTGCTTCCACGAGCGGCATCTGCACGACGACAGCGCGACCCGCCTGCACGAACATGCCGCGCCCGGCCGGGAAGTCGGCCCGCTTGATCTTCGGGAACGGCACCTTGAAGACGGCGTCGCCGTCGAAGGCGTCGGGCTTGAGGATGATGCCCTTCCGGCCGCCCTTGAAGTCTCCGATGAGGCCGAACCCGCTCGTGACCTGGTTGACGTCGGCATCGCCGATGAGCAGGTGATCGCTGCGGTTGATCGCCTGGAACAGTGCCTTCAGCGGGCGTTCCGCCGGGGAGTCCGCGAATTGCGGGACGTCCTCGATGACGATCATGAGCCGTTGTCCGAGCGTCTCGTCCACGACCAGTTCCGCCAGTTCCGTCGCGAGTTCCTTCGCGTCGTCGGGGGTCGTCGCGGTCCGCATCCACGGGGCGAACTCTTTGAGCTGCGCGCGCCGCCCGCCGAAGTGGAACAGCTTGATCGTGGGGTCGAGTCGCGTCATAGAGAGGATGAGCGACTTGAGCGCCGTCGTCTTACCGGCCTGCGGCGGTCCGGCGACGATGAAGGTCCCCACCGGGTCGAACTCGCGTGCCGCGAGGGTGTCCTCGGCGACGCCGAGCGCCGGGAACTCGCCGATGCGGTCGGGGAGGTCGCCGGCATCCAGTCGCGTGGGAAGGGCACCGATCTCGGGTACCTCCCGTGCGCCGCGCGCACGCAGCTCCTGTGCGAGCTGGTCGAGGAGCTTGGTCTGCTCGGCGACGTTGGGAGTCCCGCCGAGGACGGCGATCTGGGTCTCCATGCCGTCGACGATCGCCCGGCCCGGTTCGGACCGCTCGTCGAGGACGTCCTTGGGGGCGTTCAGCAGCGCATAAGCGTTGGCGTCCGACAGGCGCAGGATGACGCGACGCGACACGTTCGAGCTGACCGCTGTCGGCACGGATCCCGACCGGTCCGCCGTGGCTACGACGTGGACGCCCAACGGGCGGCCCTCGCCCAGGATCCGCATGAAGGCCTGGTAGAACGGCATCCGCGCGGTCGTCGACTCCCATTCCGCCCGGAACTGCGGCAGTCCGTCCAGCAGCAGGACGATGCGCGCTTCGTCGCGCCCCGTGATCTCGCGGTACTCCGCGATGCTGGACGCGTTGGCGGCGCTGAACCGCTTGCCGCGGTCGTCGAGGACCGCGCCGAGGGACCGCATGATGCGCTGGACGCGCTCGCTGTCGTCGCCGGGGATGATCGATCCGACGTGCGGGAGGGCTTCCAGGCTCTTGAGCGAACCGGAACCGAAGTCGAGGCCGTAGACCTCGACATTCTCGGTCCGACGTCCCATGGCCGCCGAGATGGCGATCGTGCGGAGCACCGACGATTTGCCCGAACCGCTCGTGCCGTACACCAGCATCGATCCGTCACGGTCGGGTTCGAAGTAGACCGCCTCCTGGAGCTGACGCTCGGGGATGTCGGCCTTGCCGAGGAGGATCGCTCCCCGGTTGCCGCCGGGCAGCTCGCGGATGTCGACGTTCGTCGGCAGGTCGTCGAGCCACGGTCGCCGCGGGGCGGGGATGCCGGCCTGGTTCGCGGCGGCGATGAGGGTCGACACGATGCGCTTCTGGTCGTTGGGGCCGGGGTCGACGTCGTGGGATTCGTTCTCCCCGGCATCTTCCAACTCCCACTTCTGAATCGAACCGAAGCGGAGCTCGGCGACCGACACGTCGGCGGCGACGACCTCGTCCGTCGTCCACCCGCCCGCGTAGGCGGACTGGAACGGCGTGAGGCGCCCGGGCCCGGTCTTGGCGATGCCGCGACCGGGGATCGAGGGCGGGAAGCTCGCCGCCACCGGATCGTCGACGACGTCCTTCGAGTCGGATTCGTCGGCCATGCGGAGCGCCACGCGGAGGTTCGTGTTCGCACGCAAGTTGTCTTTGATGACACCCGCAGGACGCTGCGTGGCCATGATGAGGTGGATGCCGAGGGAGCGACCGCGCTGGGCGATGTCGACCACGCCGTCGACGAACTCCGGGACCTCGCCGGCGAGCGCGGCGAACTCGTCGATGACGAGGACGAGGGCGGGCGGGGTGTCGGGGTCGCGACGCTTCTCGAGTTCGAGGAGGTCCTTGGCCTTCTTCCGGTTGAAGAGGTGCTCGCGGTAGTGGAGCTCGGCCCGGAGGCTCGTGAGCGCGCGTCGGACGAGGTGGGGGCTGAGGTCGGTGACGAGACCGACGCAGTGCGGCAGCTCGACGCAGTCGGCGAACGCCGACCCGCCCTTGTAGTCGACGAACAGGAACGTGACCCGGTCGGGACTGTGCGCCGCGGCCATCCCGAGGACCCACGCCTGCAGGAACTCGGACTTGCCGGCACCGGTCGTTCCACCCACGAGCGCGTGCGGCCCCTGCGTGCGGAGGTCGAGTGTCATCGCGTCGGTGGCGCCCTGGCCGACGATGGCGCGGAGATTGCCCGCCTTCTTCAACCGGGGCAGCGTCGCGCCGGATCGGTCGATGATCGTGTTGTTCTCGCGCCACCGCTCGATCGCGAACGCGGGGTCGGCCGCGGTCTCGTTCCCGACCAGGGACAGGAACATGACCGAGTTCGGGATGTCCGACGAGTCCTCGATCACCGTGCTGGAATCCACCACAGGCGCGAGGCGCTTGGCCAGTACGCGCATGAGGTCGTTGGAGACCCCCTCGACCTTGGCCGGGGTGTAGTCCTCACCGCTGCGGACGACGCCGACGTGCGCCTCGTCGAGTCCGCGGGAGACATCGACGAAACTGCGGCAGACGGCCGGCAGAGCTTCGACGACCGGAGCGACGAAGACCCCGTAGATGCCCACGTCGGCGCCGCGCTCGAGCACCTGGGTGAGCCGCGCGCGGTCGACCGGAGCGTCGGCGGTGACGATGACGAGGACCGCGGTCTGGCCGGGGAACGTCGCCTCCTCCGCTGCGCGCCGGACGTCGGTGCCGAAACGCATCGAATCCCAGTCGTCGTCGTACGGCAGGCGCGGGGCGCTCGCGGCTCGGGAGCGCCGCATGACGAGTTCTTCCAGCCCCGACAGAAGGGCGTTACCGGTCGACGCCGAATCAGACAGCGGCATGTCGCGGAAGGGACTGCGTTCGCTCGAGGTGTGCGGGAGCCAGGTGAGCCAGTCCAGCTGTTTCGCCCACTCGGGCTCGGTGAGGGCGACCGCGACGAGTTCGTTCGGCGAGTGCAGGCCGAACAGCTGAGTGCAGATGCCGCGGAGGGCGTCACCTGCTTCACGGTCGGGACCAGCCACACCGATCACGCCGACGCTCTGCAGTGATTCGAGGACCGGGACGTCGTCGATCATGCGGTACCGGTCGCGGAGGCGATCGACACGCTCGACGTACTCCTGCAGCGCCTCGGGCGCATCGGCGCGTTTGATGGTGGTCCGCGACGGAGCCACGCAGGTGCCGAGCCGGACCGCGAGGAAGTTCCAGTGCTCGGGACGGCGGGTCCACAGCATCCCACCCAGCTTCATGGCCTCTTCGAAGACGACGGCGACGGGAGGGACCTCGGCGTTGCGGACCTCCCGCTCACGCGGCCGCTCGCGGTAGAGGGTCTCTTCGAGCTCCTCGAAACCGCGCTCGAAGATCTCTCCCTCCTTCCGGATGCGCTGACCGATCTGCGTACGTTGCGAGATGAAGTTGCCGAGCATCATCATCGGCGTCATCGCGACGATGAACAGGGCCTGGGGCCGGTTGAAGACGAAGTACATCGTGACGCCGAGGAGAATCGGTGCCACCAGCATCGGCCACGGGAACAGCCGCGCCATCGGCTCCTTCGGCATACGCGGCTCGTCGAGCTCCGCACCGACGTACCGCGGTTCGACTCGAGGGCTCCGGTTGAACAGCAGCGCACCGCCGCGCTCGAGCACGGGGTCCTTCTCGACCGGGGCGAAATCGGGCACGAGCTGGACGACCAGGTCGGAGTCGCCGAGGGTGAAGCGCTGACCCGGGATGACGTTCAGGCGCGGGACGAGCCCGCCGTCCACGACGATGCCGTTCGCCGAGTTGAGGTCGACGAGCTCGACGCCGCCGGAGCCCACCTCGATGCGGGCGTGCCGCTTCGAGACGAGCGGCTCGTCGAGGACGATGTCTGCGCTCGCGGCGCGCCCGATCGTGAAGTGCCCCTTGGGCAGCGGGATCTCGCGTCCGGTGAGCGGTCCCCCCACGATGTGCAGGACGGCAGCAGCAGGACCGCCGCCGCCGCGGTTGGGAACGTGGTCGGGCCCGAGGTTGACGACCGTCGCGATGAAGCCGGAACCGACCGCCGCATCGCTGATGAGCGTGCCCGGGTCGAGGAGGACGTGATCGTTCGACGTCGGTGGCGCGACGGTCAGGGTGACGATGTCGTCGGGCCCGGCGATGACCTCGCGCGCCGGATCGGTCTCGATGATCCGGCGCGCGACGTCCTGGACGGTCGCGGTCGTGTCCGCCGTGACCACGACGTCGATCGTCCGCGAGTCGCGACGCTGCAGGGTCAGTTTCAGTCTCATCGGGGGGTCCTCATCGGCCGGAGATCAGGTGAGGCGGACCGACGCGTGCCGGTCGCCGAATCGCAGGGTGTCGCCGGAGCGGAGCGTCGCGGGGACACCGGCGTCGAGCTCGGTCTCGGCTCCATCGCGGATGACGCCGCTGCCGTTCGTGGACCCGAGGTCGACGGCGACGAGCGCGTCGTCGATCCACCGGAGCGCGACATGGGTCTTCGAGACGGACTTGGTCGAATCGGCCACGGCGATCGGTGCCGCACCGGCATCCGCTCCGGCGACGGACGGTGCGCGGCCGAGAACCGCGCCCGTGGCGGGAACGTCGAGCTGCTCACCCGAATCGAGGACGAGGGATGCCGTCAGTGCGGCACCAGCCGAGGGCATCAGGTCCGGGGCGGACCACGTCGTCGAGGTCGCCCCGGGGAGCAGGGTCTCGGCGGGAGCGATCGACGCCGAGGATGTCGCAGGCTCCTCGATCGACTCGGGGCGCGGGGTGGATTCCGGTGCCGGCGCGGGCTCCGGTGCCGGCGCGGCAGTCGGGACCGGCGTGGCGGTCGGAGCGGGCGGCTCCGCTGCCTGCCGCGCGAGCACGACGGGTTCCCTTGTGGGGGGCGCGATGTCGCGCGCGGAGTCCACGGCGAACGGCGACTCCTGGATGGGCGCGAAGGGCCCCTCTTCGGCGGCGGACCGCTCGCCGCCCCCGGCCCGTTCCTTCGGTGCCCCGAGGACGCCGCCGCGGTTGCGTGCGACGGGGATGTAGACGTCGGTCGCCGGCCCGCTGACGGGGGTCGCGAGCGAGGGCAGCGAAGCCTTCTCGTCGCGGAGGTCGGTGGCGAGCGTCTTCCGAGCGATGCGCATCCGCTTCGCGTCGTACGGGTTCAGACCCTTGCGGATGTCGACGAGGTAGGTCTGTGCCGCGAGATCGGGCCATCCTCGGCGCCGACGGTCGGGGTCGAAGAGCGGAGACAGAGCGATGACCAGCAGTGCCCCGATCACCGGGACGAGAAGACTCGCGACCTGGACCAGATAGCGCACGACCGCTCCTCGCCAGAACCGAGGACGTTCGAGCGTCTTGACGTTGACGGCGCGGAGGCCCGTGAAGGCCTTGCCGAGGGTGACGCCGCGTCGGCCGAGGAGGATCAACTGCACGAGAAGGAAGACGGTCGTGAGAGCGTACGGGACGACCGCGGAGACGACGACCCAGACGGCATCCGGTCGTCCGAAGATGGCATCGGCAGGATCCGCCGATCCCACGGCGCCGATGATCGCGGGGAGGGCGATGAGGAGCATGGGCAGCTGCAGCAGCCCGATGAACAGGCCTTCGATGACCATCGCGAGGACCCGTCGTCCGATCGGCGCGGGCACGAGCCCCAGCCCGGCGGCGTACTCGGGACGCGGGCGACCGCGTTCGTCGAGCCCCTCGATGGCGCGCGGACCATCCTCGATCTCCCAGATCACCTGATCGAACCTCCTCGAATCCCCGGCATCGAGACTAACGGTTGGAGGAATCCGCGTTGACGGGAGAACTCCCCCTTGACCGCGGGGGTCTTCTCCGCCAAGGCTGGGTCATCCCGACGCACGCTCCCAGGACAGGTCGACGTCGCGGATCCGCCGTGACGGAGACGTCCGCGACACCCAGCCGAGCGGAACGACGTGCAGCGCGGATGCCGTCACGGGCGCCCCCTCGGTCACCAGGACGAGCGCCCTCCCACCCGACGCCCACCAATCGGCGCGGCGGACGTCCTGCGCGAGGAGCGCAGCGACGTAGGCGTTCGGCCGGGCGCCCGCGAGATCGATGGACAGTCCGTTGCCGTGACGGAACTCGCAGGCGATGCGGATGCCGCGCCAGAGCTCGCTGGCTCGCTGCCGGTGCTCCGTCCCCATCGGTCCCGTCGACAGCGGCACGATCCACGCCTCACGGCGGGAGAGAACGGGCACACCGTCGAGCAGCGCGTCGCCCACGGGCGGGGCCCCGGGAGGCACCAGCCGCGTCTCGACCGCCTCCACGATCCGGTCGCCGATCGCCAGCATGCTCTCGCGCACGATTCCCGCGCCGCCCGCGAGCCATTCCGCTCCGGTGTCTCCGGGGGCGCTCATGCGATCGCTCGGCGACGACTCAGTGGAAGAAGTGACGCTCGCCCGTGAAGTACATCGTCACGCCCGCAGCCTGCGCCGCGTCGATGACCTCCTGGTCGCGCACGGATCCACCGGGCTGGATGATCGTCGTGATCCCGGCATCCAGCAGCACCTGCGGCCCGTCCGCGAACGGGAAGAAGGCATCGGATGCCGCGACCGACCCGGCCGCACGGTCCCCGGCGCGCTCCACGGCGAGACGGCACGAATCGACGCGGTTGACCTGGCCCATGCCGATTCCGACCGTGGCCGAGTTCTTCGCCAGGACGATCGCGTTGGACTTGACCGCGCGGCAGCTCTTCCAGGCGAACGACAGGTTCTCGAGCTGGTCGTCCGCGGGGCGTTCACCCGAGACGAGCTGCCACGAGTCCACGAGCGATTCGATCTCGTTCGGGAAGCGGTCGGCGTCCTGCAGCAGCAGTCCGCCCGAGACCAGGCGCACGTCCATGGGCTCCTGGCGCCAGTCGGCCGGGAGCTGCAGCACGCGCAGGTTCTTCTTGAGGCGGAACACCTCGAGCGCCTCGGGCTCGAAGTCGGGCGCCACGATCACTTCGGTGAAGATGTCGCGGAGGTTCTCGGCCATCTTGAGCGTCACGGTCCGGTTGGCGGCGATGACGCCGCCGAACGCCGACACGGGGTCGCACTCGTGCGCGCGGAGGTGCGCTGACGCGATCGCGTCGAGCGCCTGCGGCGCACCGATCGCGATGCCGCACGGGTTGGCGTGCTTGATGATGGCGACAGCCGGCTTGACGAGGTCGAACGCCGCCCGGAGCGCGGCATCTGCGTCGACGTAGTTGTTGTACGACATCTCCTTGCCCTGCAGCTGGGTCGCCTGCGCGATGCCGTGACCGCCGACGCGTGTGTAGATCGCCGCCCGCTGGTGCGAGTTCTCGCCGTAGCGGAGCGTCGCGAGACGCTCGGCCTTGATCGTCAGGTGCTGGGGGAGATCGCCGTCGCCTTCGAGGGTCTCCTCGGCGAACCACGCGGCGACGGCCCGGTCGTACGCGGCCGTGTGGGCGAATGCGCGCGCCGCGAGCTCGCGTCGCTGGACGAGGGTCGTGCCGCCCTGGCCGAGGGCGTCGACGATCGCCGGGTAGGACTCGGGCGAGACCGCGATGGCGACGTTGGCGAAGTTCTTCGCCGACGCGCGGACCATGGCGGGACCGCCGATGTCGATCTGTTCGACGACGGCGTCGCCCTGCGCCCCGGAGGCCACCGTCTCGACGAACGGGTACAGGTTCACGACGACGAGTTCGAAGGGCAGGATGCCGAGCTCGCCGAGCTGCGTCTCGTGGTCCTCGAGGCGGAGGTCGGCCAGGAGACCCGCGTGCACGCTCGGGTGGAGCGTCTTCACGCGTCCGCCGAGCGACTCGGGGAAGCCGGTGACCTCGGACACGTCCTTCACCGCGATGCCGGCATCGCGCAGCAGCGCCGCAGACCCACCCGTCGAGACGATCTCGACGTCAGCGGCGGCGAGCGCCTGCCCGAGCTCGAGGAGCCCGGTCTTGTCGCTCACCGAGACGAGCGCGCGGCGGACGGGCACGACATCGCGTGCGCGGTACAGGGACGGGTCGATCTGCGGGCCGGCCATGGCGGAACTCCTCGGGTCGGGGGCGTTCGGTGTCGATTGGGGGTCAGGCGTTCAGGGCGAGTTCGCCGGTCGCGATGCGACGGACGACGTCGATGAGCAGGCGGCGTTCCACCGGCTTGATGCGCTCGTGGAGGGTGTGCTCGGTGTCGTCCGGCAGAACGGCGACCCGCTCCTGCGCCAGGATCGGCCCGGTGTCCACGCCGTCATCCACGACGATGACGCTCGCGCCGGTCTCCGCGGCGCCGGCCGCGAGGGCGTCCCGGACGCCATGAGCGCCCGGGAACTCGGGCAGATACGCGGGGTGCGTGTTGATGAGGCGCGGGGCCCAGGCCGCGACGACGGCTGCCGGCAGCAGCCGCATGAGTCCGCTCAGCACGACGAGGTCGGGTTGCCAGACGTCGAGGTGGGCGAGCAGTTCCTCGCCCCACGCCTCGCGGCTCTCGAACTCCAGGAAGGGGACCATGAAGGTCGGGATGCCGTATGCCTCCGCATGAGCGAAGCCATCGGCCTGCCGGTCGGCGCCGACGACGATCACGCGGGCGGGGAAACCGGGCTCGCTGGCGGCTTCCAGGAGGGCACGCAGATTGGATCCCGTGCCCGAGATGAGGACGGCGACCGTGAGCACCGGGTCAGTCTAGCGGGGTCGTCGGGAACTCATCCGGCGACGCCGGAGCGACGGGCTCTCGACGGGTCACCGCAGCGGATGCGGGTGCCGTCGCGTCCCGCTGGACGTCCGCGGCAGCGCGGTATCCGTCCCTGTCGCTGTCCTCGCCCCGTGGGGAGAAGAGCACGACGGCGGCTCCGAGGGCGACTTCGACGGCGGCGACCAGGGCGACCGCCCACGGTTCGGGACCCACGTGCGCGAGTCGCCCCGGCCCGATCGAGCCCTGCGCGGCCCACGCCAGCACCGCGACGACGAGGCCCGTACCGAGAGCCAGCGTCGAGAGGGCCACGACGCGCGGGCGCAGCGGCTCCGCATCCGCCCTCGAACCGATCAGCAGCGACCCGCGCGCCACGGCGCCGGCGAGAGCACCCATGCCGACCACCATCAGCGCGAGCAGCAGCAGCCACGGCGAGGTCGAGTCGGGGAGGACGCCCAGGACCGGGATGCCGGGCACGACGCCCAGGCTCGTCCCGGCCGGCGACACCGCGGTGCCGGTTCCGATGGCGAAGCCCGGTCCGACCGCGAAGCCCGCGAACCAGAGGATGAGGGTGGGCAGGTAGAGGAGGCTGCCGAGGGCGAGGACGACCACGCCGACGAGGTCGGTCTGCGCCGCTTGCGTCAGCGCGATGACCTCCCCGCCTCGGACGAAGAAGAGGACGGCGAGGACGACGGCGCCGAGGCCGATGAATCCCGCGACGGCGATCGCCACGCCGCGGACACCCGCGTCGACGGCGTTCTGCACGTCGTCGGGGAGCCGCTCCGACACGGCGTCCACCAGGCCGTCGTCGCCGTCGCTCCAGGCACGGACGAGCGCCCCCAGGAGCGCGGGCACCGCGAACACGAGTGCGGGGCCGGCGACGGCGGGGAGGATATCGACCGCCGCGACGTCGGCGTGGCCGGTCAGGGCGATGATCGTCGACAGGAGCGCGACCGCGACCGTTCCGGCGAGAACACCCGTCAGCCACGCGCCGGCTCGTGCGGCGCGAGCGCCCGAACGCCACGCCGAGAACGCTGTGACCGCCGCCAACGCGGTCGGCGCGAGCGAGATCGCGAAGTCGGCGCCCTTGGCCGGCAGCCCCGCGAGGGCGACCAGTTCTGCCGGGAGCGACACCGCGACCGGAGCGAAGTGACCCAGCTGCCAGATCGTCGCCGCGGCGGGCCAGAGCGCCGCCCAGTCGGCATCCCCGCCGATCCCGAACACCCACACGAGCGTGAGGGGCGCGAGCACGATGCCGACACCGACCGCGACGGCCACAAGGGCGTCGACGGCGGCGAGGAGGGAGACGAGCAGGCGATTCACAACGAACCGACCTTACCCGCGCGGGACCCGCTCCCCCGGCTCCCGCACCGGGCGCGCGAGCACCCACTACCCTCGGAGGGTGAACAGCACGACTTCCCGCGCGTCCCGCGGGGCCGCAGCCCCGGCATCCACCTCTTTCCTCGACCGCTACTTCGACATCACCGGCCGCGGTTCCACTCTCGGCACGGAGATCCGTGGCGGCATCGTCACGTTCGTGACGATGGCCTACATCGTCATCCTGAACCCGATCATCCTCTCGACTCCCGACGTCGACGGCGTGACCCTGCCCGGCACCGCCGTGGCGACCTCCACCGCCCTCACCGCCGGTGTCATGACGATCCTCTTCGGTCTCGTCACGCGCCTTCCGTTCGCGTTCGCGGCCGGCCTCGGCATCAATGCGTTCCTCGCCTTCTCGGTCGTCGGCCAGGTCACGTGGGGCGAGGCCATGGCGCTCGTCGTCATCAACGGTCTGATCATCGTGCTGCTCGCGGCCACCGGCCTCCGCAAGATGATCTTCGACGCCGTCCCCGTGCAGCTGAAGCTCGCCATCACGGTCGGCATCGGTCTGTTCATCGCCTTCATCGGCTTCGTCAACGCGGGCTTCGTCACCGCGACGGGGAACGCCTCTCCCCCGCTCGACCTCGGCGTCGGCGGCTCGATCACGACGATCAGCACGGTCATGTTCGTCGTCACGCTCTTCCTCTCCGGCATCCTGATGGCCCTGCGCGTCAAAGGCGCCCTCCTCATCGGCCTGGTCGGCGGCACGGTCATCAGCTACATCGTCAACGCGATCTGGCCCACGGCCCTCGGGCTCGAGGTCAGCGGGCTGGAGATCGTCGCCCTCCCGAACTTCGAGCTCGTCGGCAAGATCGACTTCGGCTTCGACTGGGCGAAGATCGGCATCGTGTCGGTCGTCATGATCGTCTTCACGCTCGTGTTCTCGAACTTCTTCGACGCGATGGGGACCATGACGGGCCTCGCGAAGGAGTCCGGTCTCGCGAACGACAAGGGCGACTTCCCGCGCATCAAGTCGGCCCTGATCGTCGAGGGCGTCGGCGCGATCGCCGGTGGTGCGACGTCATCGTCGTCGGCGACCGTGTTCGTCGAGTCGGGTTCGGGCATCGGCGAGGGTGCTCGCACGGGGCTCGCGAACGTTGTGACGGGTGTGCTCTTCCTGCTGGCGATGTTCTTCACGCCGCTCACCTCGATCGTCCCCGGCTACGTCGCCGCCGCCGCGCTCGTGCTCGTCGGTGCGCTCATGCTCGCGCAGATCAAGAACATCGATCTGAGCGACTTCAGCGTCCTGCTGCCGGTGTTCCTCACCGCGACCGTCATGCCGCTGACCTACTCGATCGCCAACGGCATCGGCGCCGGCTTCATCAGCTGGGTCGTCGTGAACGTCTTCGCCCGCAAGGCCAAGCAGGTCCACTGGCTGCTGTGGGTCGTCGCCGCCGGCTTCGTGATCTACTTCGCGCGCGGCCCGATCGAGGCGCTCATCGGCGCCTGACCCCGTTCGCTGCCCCGAGGTCCCGATCGGGCCGGATATGCCTCGCGCATTCCCGGCCGGATCGGGACCTCGCTCGTTGCGGCGGTGTTCTGGGGACGCGAACGGTCGCGCTACGCGGGATGCCGCGGCACGATGCGTCCCCGGAGTCGCGCGCCGTGCGTCCCCTGCCCCGAGCCGGGAACGGGACCCCGAGGTCCCGATCGGGCCGGGTATAGCCCTCTCTTTCCCGGCCGGATCGGGACCTCGGCCGTTGCGGCGGGGTTCCGGGGACGCGAACGGTCGCACGAGGCGGGATGCCGCGGCACGACGGGTCCCGGGAGCGGCGCGCCGCCGCGACAGCGGCGCGCCGCCGCGACCCCGGCGCGACGCCGCAACCCCGGAGCGACCCACGCTCCTCCGCTCGCTGCCCGGCGCCGGGAACGACGAAGGGGCGGATGCCGCAGCATCCGCCCCTTCGTCGTGTCCGGCTTAGAGCGCCTCGATGATGGCGCGCATCAGGTCGGCGGTCTCGGACGGGGTCTTCCCGACCTTGACACCGGCGGCCTCGAGGGCCTCCTTCTTGGCCTGCGCGGTGCCCGCCGAGCCCGAGACGATGGCGCCGGCGTGGCCCATGGTCTTGCCCTCGGGAGCGGTGAAGCCGGCGACGTAGCCGACGACCGGCTTCGTCACGTGCGCCTTGATGTAGTCGGCAGCGCGCTCTTCGGCGTCGCCGCCGATCTCGCCGATCATGACGATCGCCTTGGTCTCGGGGTCGGCCTCGAACGCCTCGAGGGCGTCGATGTGCGTCGTGCCGATGACCGGGTCGCCGCCGATGCCGATGGCGGTCGAGAAGCCGAGGTCGCGGAGCTCGAACATCATCTGGTAGGTCAGGGTGCCCGACTTGGAGACGAGGCCGATCGGGCCCTTGCCGGTGATGTTCGCCGGCGTGATGCCCACGAGCGCCTCACCGGGCGTGATGATGCCGGGGCAGTTCGGACCGATGATGCGGGTCTTGTTGCCCTTGCTCTTGGCGTAGGCCCACGCCTCGGCGGTGTCTCCGACGGGAACGCCCTCGGTGATGACGACGAGCAGCGGGATCTCGGCGTCGATCGCCTCGATCATGGCGTCCTTCGTGAAGGCGGGCGGCACGAACGCGATGGAGACGTCGGCCCCGGTCTTCTCGATCGCCTCGGCGACCGAGCCGAAGACGGGGAGTTCGATCTCGCCCTCGTGCGGCTTCTCGTGGGTGACGGTCGTGCCGGCCTTGCGGGCGTTCACGCCGCCGACGACGTTCGTCCCGGCCTTCAGCATGAGGGCGGTGTGCTTGGTGCCCTCACCGCCGGTGATGCCCTGGACGATGACCTTGGAGTCCTTGTTGAGGTAGATAGACATGTCTGTTGTCCCTGTGTCTCGGTAGTCTCGGCGCGTCTCAGGCGTTCGCCAGCTCGGCGGCCTTGTCGGCGCCCTCGTCCATACCTGCGGCGAGCGTGACGAGCGGGTGGTTCGCCTCGGCGAGGATCGCGCGACCCTCTTCGACCTGGTTGCCGTCGAGACGGACGACGAGCGGCTTGGTGGCCGCGTCGCCGAGGATCTCGAGGGCCTTCACGATGCCTTCGGCGACGGCGACACACGACGTGATGCCGCCGAAGACGTTGACGAAAACGCTCTTGACCTGCTCGTCGCCGAGGATGACGTCGAGGCCCGACGCCATGACCTGAGCGTTCGCGCCGCCGCCGATGTCGAGGAAGTTGGCGGGCGTGACGCCGCCGTGGTTCTCGCCGGCGTAGGCGACGACGTCGAGGGTCGACATGACCAGACCCGCGCCGTTGCCGATGATGCCGACCTGACCGTCGAGCTTGACGTAGTTGAGGCCGGATGCCTTCGCCTTCGCCTCGAGCGGGTCGGCGGCACCCTTGTCCTCGAGCTCTTCGTGCTCGGGGTGACGGACCTCGCTGGCGTTCTCATCGAGCGAGACCTTGCCGTCGAGGGCGACGATGTCGCCGGCGCCCGTACGGACGAGCGGGTTCACCTCGACGAGGGTCGCCCCCTCGCCCTTGTAGACGTCGTAGAGCTTGACGAACACGTCCGAGACCTTCTCGACGAGGCCCTCGGGGAAGTTCGCAGCCTTCGCGATCTCGACGGCCTTGGCCTTGTCGATGCCCTGCAGCGGGTCGACCTCGACGCGCGCGAGCGCCTCGGGACGCTCGACGGCGAGCTCTTCGATCTCCATGCCGCCTTCGACCGAGCAGAGGCTCAGGTAGGAGCGGTTCGAGCGGTCCAGCAGCACCGAGAAGTAGAACTCCTCGGCGATGTCGGCGCCCTGGGCGACCATGACGCGTTGGACGACGTGGCCCTTGATGTCGAGGCCGAGGATGGCTTCGGCTGCCGCGTAGGCCTCGTCGGGGGTCTTGGCGACCTTGACGCCGCCGGCCTTGCCGCGACCTCCGGTCTTGACCTGAGCCTTCACGACGACGACACCGCCGATCTTCTCGGCAGCCGCCTTCGCCTCCTCAGGGGTGTCGGCGATGATGCCGGCGAGCACCGGCACCTCGTACTTCTCGAACAGGTCTCGTGCCTGGTACTCGTAAAGGTCCACTGCAATCCTTCGCTGGGCGACGGTGGGGGTGACGGGCGCGGAATTATCTCGATGTCGAGAGATCGCCCGGTCGAAAAGCCTACTACCCGCGCCTGAGTGCCCCGCGCCCGGCCCCCTCGTCCGGCGGGGGGGATCACTCCCGCAGCACCCTCGCCCAGACCTCGCGATGGCGCTCGACGTACGCGGTGGCCCACCGCCAGTGGTCCCCGTGCCCCTGCACGAACATCGACGACCACGGCTCCGTTCCGGTCCCGTGGGAACGGCGGAGGAGCTCGTGCATGGCCGCCGTGCGCTCGACCATCGCCTCCGGCAGCCCGTAACGCAGCGCGGTACCGGCGCCGTACCCGTCCACGAAGGCAGCCAATCCCCGGGCGGCGTCGTCCGGCGGCACCGAGGTGTCGTTGAGCGCGAAGGACTGCGCGGCGTACGCGAGGTCCCACAGCCGGGTGCTGGGGGCTGCGGCATCCCAGTCGATGAACACCCACCGCTCCCCCTGCACGAGATTCCACGGTGCGAGGTCGTTGTGGCAGACGAGCTCGGCCCCCGGGGCAGCGATCGCGCTCTGCCACACGCTCCCCGCGGGGACGACGTAGGCGGCGCTCGCATCGTGGATCGCGCGCACCATCATCCCCACGCGGTGGAGGTCGTCCGGCGGCATCGGTCCCCGCTCGATCGCGAGCTCGCCGGGGACGAACTCGATCACCTGGCGTCCCCCCTCGTCGCGTCCCCGCGGCTCGGGCGCATCGATCCCGTCGTCGCGGAGTGCGCGGACGTATGCCGTGGCGCTCGCCGTCGACGCCGTCCAGGGCTTGCGGACGGTGTCGCCGATCCGGACGACGGCGCCGCTCGCGTTGCCGCCGGAGAGGACTTCTTCGTCCGGCATCCGTCAGATCCAGCCGCGTTCGCGCGCCGTGATCGCCGCCTGCTGCCGTGTCGCGAGCCCGAGCTTGCCGAGGATCGACGACACGTGGTTGCGAACCGTCCCAGAGGACAGATGGAGGGATGCCGCGATGTCGGCGATCGTCTCGCCGCGGGCACCGGCGCGCAGGACGTCGAGCTCGCGGTCGGTCAGCGGCGAGCGCTCGTCGCTGAGCGCATCCGCGGCGATCTCGGGGTCGACGTAGCGGCGCCCGGCGGCGACCTCGCGGATCACGGCGGCGACGTCGCCGGCGGGACGGGACTTCGGCACGAAGCCGTCGACGCCGGCGCTGAGGGCGCGCCGCAGGACTCCGGGACGTGCGTGCCGGGTGACGACGACGCAGCGGGCAGGGATCCGCTGGCGGATGCGGGCGGCCGCCTCGACCCCGTCGATCCCGGGCATCTCGAGGTCGAGCAGGCAGACGTCCGGGCGCAGTTCGAGCGCACGGGAGACGGCCGTCTCGCCGTCGGCGCACTCGGCGACGACCTCGAGGTCCTCCTCGAGCGCGAGGAGCGTCGCCAGAGCCGTCCGGATCATGTCCTCGTCGTCGGCGATGAGCACCCGGATCATCCTGTCCCCTCCCTCACCGATGCCGCCTCGGCCGGAACCGTGACGACGACGTCGAACCGATCGTCGTCCCGACGCGATGCGACGTCACCGCCGGCCACGCCGACCCGGTGCGCGATGCCCTCGAGTCCCGCGCCCGACCCGATCGTCGACCCCGCCCCGGGGTCGTTCGCCATCGTGAGACGCCACACGTCGCCGACCCGCTCGAGCCCGAGCCTCGCCCAGGCCCCGCCGCCGTGCTTGAGCACGTTCGTCGTGCACTCGCGGATGACGGGTCCCAGCAGGTCGGCGGGAGCGGATGCCGCGTCCCGCGCGACGTCGAGGGAGACCGTCAGCCCCGCCGCCCGCAGCACGTCGGCTGCGTTGGCGAGCTCGTCGGGCAGGGGGACGCCGCGGAAGCGTCCGGCGAGCGCGCGGGTGCCGTCTCGGGCCTCGTCGACGGAGGTCCGCGCCAGCGCGATCTGGCGGGCTGCGGCATCCGGATCACGCTGGATCATGCGCTCGGCGAGTTCGAGCTGGAGAGCGATGACCTGCAGGTGATGCCCTTGCAGGTCGTGGAGCTCGCCGGCGAGACGGAGCCGCTCCTGCACGGCGGCGAGGCGCGCCTCGGTCCGGCGGGCGCGGTCGAGTTCGAGGACGACGTCCCACGACCAGAGGGAGAGCGCCTGCGTCATCGGGAGCGCGACAGCGAAGAACACGAGCACGAACGCGTCGCTCCGCGACGTCGACCCGGTCTGCTCGACCACCCAGAGGACGACGAGGGCGATCTCGAGGAGCACCACACCGCGCCACCGGATGCCGGGCCCCCAGCGGACGAGGCAGAGGGTGGCGCCGACCAGCGCGGCGCCGAGGAGCGCGGAGCCCGCCACGACCCCGAGCAGGACCGAAGCAAGCACTGCCGCGACGACCGGGAGCGAGAGGAATCGGCGTCGCCAGGACGGCCGATCGCCGTCGTCGAGGTCGCCGTCGCGGCGATAGCGGGCGAGGAGCAGGACCGTGGCCGTCACGACGATCGCCGCCGAGCCGACGTAAGCGCCGAGGGCGACGGGGCTGCGCCACCCCTCGCGGGCGACGAGCACGACCAGTCCCCACACGACGAGGGTGCCGAGCAGGAAGAACACCATCGATGTGGCGATGTACCACCCCGTCGCCGCGACGCCGCGCGCGAGCGAGGCGGCGGTCCGCGTCGGGGTCGGGTCGGGCGTGGTCACACGGCCACAGTACGACCATGACGAATGTCACCCCTCCGCCCCCGGAACCTCCCGCCCGAAGGTGACTCGGCGACACTGCCGCGCGGGCATCCGAGCCGGTGGACTGGGGTCACGGCGATACGAGATCCGGTCGCCGAACCCGAGAGGACACCATGTCGAACCCCGTCTCCGACCTCGTCGCCGGCTTCCAGGACCTGGTGGCGCAGATGCCCGACCTCGTACAACCGCTCGTCGTCGCGCTCGCCGGTGCCGTCCCCTTCATCGAAGGTGAGGGGGCCGCAGCGATCGGCGTGGTGGGCGGCATCCACCCCGTCGTCGCCGCGATCGCCGGCGCGGCGGGCAACTTCCTCTGCGTGGCTGTCGTCGTCCTCGCCACCGCGCGGGTGCGCACAGCCGTGACCACCCGCGCCGGAGCAGCGGAGAAGGCCCCATCGGCGCGCTCGGAGAAATTCCAGAAGGCCTACCACCGCTACGGGACCCCGGGCGTGAGTCTCCTCGGTCCTCTCATCCTCCCGACGCAGTTCACGGCCGCGGCACTGAAGGGAACCGGCGTCCCCACTCGCACCGTGCTGTTCTGGCAGGGCGCCGCGATCGTGCTGTGGACGACCCTCGTGACACTCATCATCACGGGTGTCATCGCCGCGGCATCCTGACTCAGTCGACGGGTCGGAGGCCTCGCGTCGCGGGGCCTTCGATGCGGTCTCCGGATGCCGTGAAGCGCGACGCGTGCAACGGGCAGTCCCACGTGCACTCGAGGTCGTTCCACTCGAGGATCCCGCCGAGGTGGGGACAGACCGCGCTCACGGCGCGGGTCTGCCCGTCCGTGGTCGAGATCGCGACCGGACGGCCGGCACGCTGCGCGACGACGCCCTCCCCCTCCGCGGGCTGCGGCACGGGAACCGCTTCCGCTTCGGCCCCTGCCCACCCCTTCGCGGCGGCCAGGCCGACCTTCGCGTTCTCGGCCGCGCCCTGTGCGATGTCGGCCGGCATCGTGAGACGCGTGCCGAGCTGCGTCATCCACCGCGGGCGGTCGCGCATCTTCTCGCCGCGCAGCTCGCTGACGATGCGCAGAGCCGCCGCGGGGGCGTTCGTGAGTCCCCACTTCGCGTAACCCGTCGCGAAGCGGACCCGTCCGAGCGAGCGCGGCATCGTTCCGATGAACGGGATGCGGTTGTGCGACGTGTAGTCCTGGGCCGACCAGCGGTGGGTCTCCTCCCCGACGGGCAGGGTCTGCTGCGCCCAGAGCGACAGCTCGTCGAGCATCGCGCGCTCAGACTCGGCTCGCCCGACCGGGTGACCCGCGCCGCCGACGACGATCTGCGCGAGATCGGCGGGCCCGTCTTCCGGGAGGACGGTCCGGACCGAGCGCGTCGGCTCGTCGGCGGAGAGGTACATGCCGTCGGGGAGGGGCGCGGTGAGGGTGAACGACACGCAGGCGGACCGCATCCCGCTCACCTTCGCCCAGTAGAGCCCGCGGTCGAGGATCGGGATGCCGGTGGCCACCACGACGCGCGAACCGAAGATCGTGCCCCGATCGGTCTCGACGCGCGGTTCGGGGAAGACCTTCACCCCGTTGACGTCCACGCCGAAGTGGAGCGTGCCACCCGCGGCGACGAAAGCGTCGGCGAGCGCCGCGAGCATCCTCATCGGATCCACGGCCCGCTGATCGTCGAGTGCGACGGCGGCGGCCATCGGGACGGCAGCGGCTCGCAGCTCGTCCTCCTCCGCGAGGCGCACGGCGAGCCCCGCTTCGCGGGCGGCGTCGTACTCCTTCACGACGGAGCGCTTCCCCTCGTCTCCCTGCGCGTACGTGTAGGCGGTCCGGGAGGTCAGCGGCACGCCGAGCCGGCGGGCGGTGTCCGTCATCCACGCGAGCCCGTCGCGGTTCGCATCGACGTACGCTCGGACGAGGGATGCCGGGTGCCCCGAGCGCAGCGACGAGAGCGTCGTGCCCTGCAGGAGCGACACCTTGCCCGTGTTGGACCCCGAGGCCAACTCGCCGATGCCGCCGCGTTCCAGGAGAGCGACGTCGACGCCGGAGCGCGCCAACTCGTACGCGGTGGCGAGGCCGGTGAGCCCCGCACCGATCACCACGACCTCGTGTCGGGCGTCGGGCTCGAAGGGAGTGCCGGAGGTCTCGAACGTGTGCTGCTTCCACAGGGAGGACATGCGCCGAGTCAAGGCGAGCACGCGCATCGGGGCACGGCCCTTGACAGAACGGGGTGCGCACTAGGCTTCCCTCCATGGCCGACGACCTCCGTCCCACGGGCAGCACAGTGGTGGCCGCCGCGCTCGCGCTCTTCGCGGAGCACGGCTACGAGCAGACCTCGGTCGAGCAGATCGCGCAGTCGGCGGGGGTGTCGCGCTCGACGTTCTTCCGACAGTTCGGCGGCAAGGACGATGTCGTCTTCGCCGACCACGAGCTGCTGCTCGATCGACTGCGCGCGTACCTCTCCCAGACGCACGAGAACCCGTGGGCGGCGGTGTGCGAGGCGTCGGTGCAGATCTTCCGACACTTCGCGTCGGACCCCGAGGTCGCCCGCCGGCGGTACGCCGTTGTCCGGCAGGTGCCCTCGCTGCGCGACCGCGAGATCGTGACGGTCTTCCGCTACGAGCGTGTCTTCGACGAGTACCTGCGCCGTTCGGTTCCGGGGCTCGATCCCGTCGACGCCGTCGCGTTCGCCGCCGCCGTCACCGCCGTACACAACCACGTGCTGCGTCGCCTGCTGCGTGGCTCGGCGCGGGTGCCTGCTGCCGTCCTCGAGACCGCGTACGACGAGCTGCTGCGCCGGTTCGGCGTGCACCCCGAGCCGGAGCCCGCCGCGGACGACGACATCGTCGTCGCGACCTTCCCCCGACGGATGCCTCCCGCCGAGGTCGCTCGCCGGCTCGGCGCGCTCGGCGAGTAGGTGGTACGCCGTTCCACGTGATGTGGAACTCGATCCCAACCGCGCGTATCCTGGCGCGATGACCACTCCCCTGCCCGGTGACGCCGCCGGCCGTTACGACGTGCTCGGCCGCCTCGACACCGACTACTACGCCGTCTTCACCGACATCCCCGACGCGGACCGCGCCGTCTGGGAGCGCGCGCAGGGTTTCGTCGATGAACTCGGCGACCGGATGCGGGACGCATGGGATGCCGCGGACTACCCGCTCGACATCGCACGGCGCTTCGGCGAGCTCGACCTCCTGAACGACGGCATCGACCACCCTCGCCTGACGCGCTTCTCGCCGCTGGCGGCAGGGCTCGTCAACATGGAGGTCTCGCGCGGCGACGGATCTCTCGGCACGGTCCTCGCGGTCCAGGGCGGGCTCGCCCTGCGCACCCTCGCCCTGTTCGGCAGCCCCGAGCAGCAGGACCGCTGGCTCTCGGCGGTGGCGCGCTTCGAGGTGCCCGCAGCCTTCGCGCTCACCGAGCCCGACCACGGGTCGGACTCCGTCTCGCTCGAGACGGTCGCCCGCCGCGACGGCGACGAGTGGGTGGTGCGCGGCGCGAAGAAGTGGATCGGCAACGGCGCGTCCGGTGGCATCACCTTCGTGTGGGCGCGCGTCGACGACGAGGGCGACGAGCACCACGGCAACGTCCGCTGCTTCCTCGTCGAGCAGGACCGCGTCGGCTACACCGGCACCGTCATCGGAGGCAAGGCGTCGCTGCGCGGCATCCATCAGGCCCACATCGCCCTCGACGACGTCCGCGTCCCCGCCGACGCTGTCCTCCCGGGGACGCGGACCTTCAAGGACGCCTCGACCGTCCTGTACGCGACCCGCTCCGGCGTCGCCTGGTCGGCACTCGGCCACGCGACCGCCTGCTACGAGGCGGCGCTGCAGTACGCGCAGCAGCGCGTCCAGTTCGGCAAACCTCTCGCCCGCTTCCAGATGGTGCAGGAGCGTCTCGCGCACATGCTCGAGGACCTCACCGCGATGCAGCTGTACTGCCGTCGCCTCGCCGACCTCGAGGCGGTCGGCGGGCTGCGACCTACGCAGGCATCGCTCGCGAAGTTCCACAACACGCGCGCTGCACGCCGGGTCGCCGCGATCGCGCGCGACCTGCTGGGCGGCAACGGCATCCTGCTCGAGAACGGGGTCATGCAGCACATGGCGGACATCGAGGCCATTCACACCTACGAGGGCACCGAGTCGGTGCAGGCGCTGCTGCTCGGGCGCGACATCACCGGCGTGAGCGCCTTCGCCTGAGCGCGCCGCGCAACCCCGTTCCGGTGAGGATGCCGGGCGGGCAGGATGAGCGCATGTACGAGATCCCCGCGCCGATGCTCGCGAAGTCCGTTCCGGCGATCCCCGATCCGGCGAAGACGCCCGGCGGGCTGCTCTACGAACCGAAGTGGGACGGGTTCCGTGCACTGATCGGCTGGGACGGTTCGGACGTCGAGATCGGATCGCGCGGCTCGAAGCCCCTCACCCGGTACTTCCCCGAGCTCGTCGACGCGGTATCGGCGCTCCTCCCGGAGCCGTGCCTGCTCGACGGCGAGATCGTCGTCGCAGACGGCGAACCGGGCTCGCAGCGTCTGCAGTGGGAGCAGCTGTCGCAGCGTATCCACCCCGCGGCATCCCGCGTCGCGATGCTGAGCGAGACCACTCCGGCCATGTTCGTCGCCTTCGACCTGGTCGCCCGCGGCGACCGCGACCTGCGCGACGAGCCCTTCGCGAAGCGGCGCGCGCAGCTCGAGGAGCTGCTGCGCGACGTGCCGCACCCGATCCACCTGACCCGCACCACGACGGATCCCGACCTCGCCGAGACGTGGCTCGCCGAGTTCGAGGGCGCCGGCCTCGACGGCGTCGTCGCGAAGCCGCTCGCGCTGCCGTACGCCCCCAACAAGCGGGCGATGTTCAAGATCAAGCACGCCAGGACCGCAGACGTGGTCGCCGTCGGCTACCGCATCCACAAGAGCGGGCACGGCGTCGGGTCGCTCCTCGTCGGCCTGTACGACGGTGACGGGAACCTCCGCCAGGTGGGCGGGGTGGCCGCGTGGAGCAACGCGCGCCGTCTGGAGCTCATCGACGAGCTCGCCCCGCTCGTCGTGCGCGACGACGACGGCGAGGCGGTGACCGGCGAGTCGGACCGGTCGCGGTTCGCGGCATCGAAGGACACGTCCTTCGTGCGACTCCGCCCTGACCGCGTGCTCGAAGTGGCGTACGACCAGCTCGAGGGCGACCGCTTCCGGCACACGGTGCAGTTCCAGCGATGGCGCCCCGATCGGGATGCCGCATCCTGCCGATTCGACCAGCTCGAGACCGTGTCGGCGTACGACCTGGCCGACGTGCTCGACTGAGTCAAGGGCCGTCACGCCGGAAGACGGATCGGTAGGGTCGCACCATGGGCCTCTTCTCGTCTTCTCCCCGCTCTGTGCGTCTCGACGACGGGCGGCCCGTCCGCACGGCCACGGCGGGCAAGCCCGCGAGCATGTGGTCCGACGGCTTCGGCACCCTCGCGACCCGCTCGCTGCAGGTGATCATCGTCGTCTCCATCGTCGCGGCGCTGATCCTCGGGATGCTGCAGCTCACCGTCGTCGTGATCCCCGTTCTCCTCGCACTCATCGTGGCTTCGGCGGCAGCTCCCGTCATGGGACGGCTGCGGCGCCACGGCATCCCGTCGGTGTTCGCGACCCTCCTCACGCTGCTCGGCTTCGTCCTCGTGCTCGGCGGCGTCTCGTGGCTCGTCGTCAACGCCGTGCAGAACCAGTTCGACGAGCTGTCGAAGCAGGCGCAGGACGGGTTCCAGAGTGTTCTCGACTGGAGCAAGACCCTGCCGTTCGACATCGATCAGTCCCAGATCGACAAGTGGGTGGCGTCGGCGACCGACTTCCTCACCAGCGCGCAGTTCGGCTCCGGCGCCCTCGCCGGAGTGAGCGCCGTCGCCAACTTCCTCACCGGGCTCGTCCTCATGATCGTGACGCTGTTCTTCTTCCTGAAGGACGGCCCCAAGCTCTGGGAGTTCCTCATCCGCCCCTTCCGCGGGTCGGACTACGACCGCGCCGTCCGGGTCGGACACAAGACGGTGCAGACCTTCGGCGCCTATTTGCGGGGGACGGCCTCGGTCGCCGCAGTCGATGCGATCGGCATCACGATCGGTCTGCTCATCCTGCAGATCCCGCTCGCCATCCCGCTGGGCGTGCTCGTCTTCCTGCTGGCCTTCATCCCCATCGTCGGAGCCACGGTCGCCGGAATCCTCGCCGCCCTCGTCGCCCTCGTCACCCACGGCTGGGTCATCGCCCTGATCGTGGTCGGCATCGTCGTGCTCGTCAACCAGCTCGAGGGCAACTTCCTTCAGCCCGTCCTCATGGGCCGGTCGATGAAGCTGCACGCCTTCGCGGTGTTGATCGCCCTCACCATCGGCACCGTCCTCGGCGGCATCGTGGGCGCGATCCTCGCGGTCCCGCTCACGGCCGCCGTCTGGGGCATCATCCAGGTGTGGGACGGCCCGACCACGCCGGCCCGCTGGGCGCGTCGTCGTCCGCCGGTCGAGGAGAAGGTCGACACGGTCACCGCGAGCTGACGTCCGTCAGTCCTTCTTCGCGCGAGACGGCTGCACCCGCGGCGGCTCTCCCGGCATCTTGGGGAACTCCGGGGGGAACGGCAGCTCGCCGAGACCCGCCTCGAGGTCGCGCTGCCACCACTCGAGCAGCGTATCGATCCGGCCGGGTGAGCCCTGCAAGTCCTCCCACGGATCACCGATCGCCGCGAGCCGATCGGGCACCGTCCGCAGCGTGAACGACGCCGGATCGACGCCGTCGGCGAGCTCGTCCCACGTGATGGGAGTGGCGACCGTCGCACCGGGGAGCGCGCGCGGACTGTAGGCACCGGCCATCGTGCGGTCACGGTTCGCCTGGTTGAAGTCGATGAAGATGCGCTCCCCGCGCTCTTCCTTCCACCAGTTGGTGGTGACCTTCTCCGGCATCCGTCGCTCCACCTCGCGACCCGCGGCGATCACCGCATGGCGTACGTCGAGGAACTCGTGCGTCGGTTCGATCGGACAGAAGAGGTGGATGCCGCGATTGCCGCTCGTCTTGAGCCAGGACTCGAGCCCCGCCTCACGGAGCACCTCGCGCAGGACCGGCGCGACCGCCGCGGCATCGGCGAAGTCCGTGCCCGGCTGCGGGTCGAGATCGATGCGCAGTTCGACGGGGTTGTCCGTGTCGGCCGCGAGCGAGGCCCACGGGTGGAAGACGACCGTGTTCATCTGCACCGCCCAGACCACCGCGGCGGTCTCGTCGAGCACGACCTGCGGATGGCGCCGTCCGCTGTTGTAGGTGCACATGACCTGGTCGACGTAGTCGGGTGCGCCCTTCGGCGGGTTCTTCGAGAAGAAGCTCTCCCCGTCCACCGTGTCGGGGAACCGCTCGAGCGAGACGGGTCGGTGCCCGTTCGCGCGAAGGAACGCCTCCGCGACTGCGATCACGTACTCAGCGAGCTCGTGCTTGGTGATGCCGGGTTCCGGGAACACGATGCGGTTCGGGCTCGACAGCGACAGTTCTCTGCCTCCGGGAAGCTGCAGGGTGATCCGCTCCGATGCCATGCCGCTCACCCTAGGTGCGGGCTGCCCCGGGCGACAGGGGCTTGAACCTCGAGTCGTCAGTCCTCGTCGGGTTCCGTCGACTCTGCGGCGGCATCGACGGTCTCAGCGGCGTCGGCGATCGTGATGAGCGGGTCGAGCTCCTCCCGCTCGAGGCGGATCCACGGCCCCGCGGCGTCGACGAGGAAGCCGCTGAGCTCCGGCTCGCTCTTCAGAGCCTCGCCGAGCTGCGCCGCGGTCAGCGGCATGGGCTGATCCTCACGACGGAGGGTCAGGATCTCGAGCGGGTGGGAGAACACCTGCAGGTAGCGGGTACCTTCGGCGGACCGCGCTTCAGCGACGCCCATGCTCCCGTCGGGACGGCTGCCTGCTGCGATCCACGCACCGCGGGCGACGAGAGCGTCGACGACGGCGCGCGCCGTCTCGGGCGTCCGCGGACCGGCGAGCAGGTTCTTGATGGTGAAGTCGGGGTCGGCCTGGTCGAGAGCACGCGAGACGAGGCCCGTCGGCAGGATGATGCGACGACCGGGCCCGGCGTGATCGAAGACGATCCCGTCGTAGCCCGCGTCGACCACGTTCCGAAGCACGTTCTGAGCAGGCTGGCCGAGAACCGACGTGTTCGCGGCCTCCGGGTCGTCCCCCAGGCCCGCCTGGAGTGCGGCGGCACCCGTGTAGGCGAGCAGGAACTTCTTGTCGTTGATGATCGAGATCGCAAGGCGCAGGGGCTCCCCCGCAGCGACCTGCGCCTGCGCGTCGCCCATGATGCGCAGGTACAGCGTGCCCTGCAGTGCCTGGCGCGTGACGCCCAGGATGGCCGCGTTGTCGGGCTCTTCGGGCGCCTCCGTGAGAGCAGCGAGGAGGAGGGAGTTGTCGGGCATGCCCGGGCGCCCCTCGGTCCGCTCGGGGGCGGTCTCCTCGACCTGCGGCAACCGCTGCTGCACGGGCGGCGGCACGGGCTGACCGTACGTCGACATCGAGATCGGCACGAAGGGCACGTCCTCGGCATCCGCCTGCTCCGCGGCGACCGCGGCGCTCACGTCCTGCTGGACGTCGGACACGTCCGCCTGCGCGTCGACGGGAACCTCGTCGGATCCGTCGGAGTTCTTCTTCGGACGGCGGGAGAACAGAGCCATGTGCTCAGCGTACGCGCGATGCGATACGGGTCGCGCAGAGCTCAGCTGTGCGCGACCCGCATCCCGTCATCGCTTGGCAGCGACGGCGGCGGTGGCGCGCGAGGTGGTGCTCACCGTCGCGTAGCCGGACTTCGTGCCGGTGACCTTGACCGTGATCTTCTTGCCCTTGAGGCTCGACGGCACGGTGAGGGTCGATGTCGTCGCCTTCGAGATCGCCTTGCCGTTCGCGTACCACTGGTACGTCAGGCGCGTACCAGCGGTCCACCGACCGGGCTTGGCCGTCAGCTTCTGACCGACCTTGGCGCTCCCCGAGATCGTCGGCGTCGCTGACAACGCGACCTTCGCCGTGGCCTTGGAAGCCTTCGAGGTCGTGACGTGGCCGGCCTTCTTCCCGGTCACCGTGACGGTGATGTTCTTGCCGACGAGGGAGGACCCGACCTTGTACGTCGACTTCGTCGCGCCGTTGATCTTCTTACCCGACGCGTACCACTGGTACGAGAAGGCGGTCCCCTTCGCCCAGGTGCCCGTCTTCGCCGCGAGGGTGCCGCCCACCGTGGCCGTCCCGCTGATCGACGGCGTGCTCGACTGGAGCGCGGCTGCCTTGACAGGTGCGGTCTCGAGAGTGCGCTTGAACTGGAGGGTCTCATCCGACGGCGTGCCCGTCGGGTAGAGGGACGCGTAGACGTCGACCGACACACGCTTGCCCACGGCATTCGCACCGAGGGTGATCGACGCGGAGGTGCCGTCCTGCAGGAGGTCGTCGCCCGCGAACCACGCGTACTGGAGCTCCGTACCCGCGGGCCACGCGCCGCGCGACACCGAGAGCTTGCTGCCGACGACCGCCGAGCCGGAGATCACCGGGTTGCTGGCGACCTTCCCGACCCAATCGACGTTCGCGTTGATGCCAGTGACCGGCGCATCGCTCACCGACACGCCCTTGCCGCCCGCGAGCGTCAGCGAGTCGTCGTACCACTCGATCCAGCTGGTGACGGTGTCACCGTCGTCGTATCCGAGCTCGTTGAAACCTACGTGGTAGGTGCCTGCCGGAAGTCCCGTGATCGCGTAGGTGCCGTTCGCGTTGATCGACCCGTGGTAGACCTCATAGTGAGATCCGGTGTCGAGCCATGCAGTCGCGAGTCCGTCACCGGCAGCGATCTGATCGCCCGTCACCTTCCCGCTGATGACACCGCTCGGAGCCGCGTCGTCAGCGAGGGCTGCCTGCGGCAGCGCCCAGATCGTGCCCGTCAGAAGTGCCGCGCCGGCTGCGAGCGCAACCGTACGACGGCGCAGCGATGCGCCCATTCATTTCCCCAGTCCCGCGATCCCCATCGCGTGCTATCAGCGAATTCCCAGCGAATCGCTGAGCACAGTCTGACACAACGCCAGACCGCGACTGCGCACTCAGAGCTTCGTGATCGGCGCGACCTTGATCAGCAGCTTCTTCGGGCCTGCGGCGTCGAAGCGGACGTGGGCGACGCGCTTCGCACCCTCCCCCGTCACCATGTCGACCTTGCCTTCGCCGAAGTCGTCGTGACGGATGCGGTCGCCCGCCGCGAGCTCCATGTCGCCGTTGTCGCGGATCTTGGCCGGAATGCGGTTGGCGAACTTCGCCAGCGCGTCGGACTTCTCCCGCGGCGGGAGCGGCACCAGATCGTCGCCGTATCGGCTCGACCCGCCGAACCGGGACCCTCCGCCGGACCGCCCGTTGAGGGCTCGGGACTGCGTCCCGCCGCGCGAGTTCACGTCGCCGGGCGACTGCCGCCAGTCGATGAGCTCGTGGGGGATCTCCTGCAGGAACCGGCTCGGCATCGCCGCCGAGACTTCGCCGAACTGCGCGCGGGTCATCGCGAGCGACAGATGGAGTCGCTTGCGGGCACGCGTGAGCGCGACGTAGAACAGGCGTCGCTCCTCCTGCGGGCCACCGGGCTCTCCCGCCGAGATGCGGTGCGGGATCAGATCCTCCTCGACACCCGTGACGAAGACGGCGTCGAACTCGAGTCCCTTCGCCGTGTGCATCGTCATGAGCGAGACGGAACCGCTGGCGTCGTCGAGGTCATCGGCATCCGACACCAGCGTCACCTCGGTGAGGAAATCGAGCAGCGTCCCGTCGGGGTTGTTGCGGGCGAACTCGCGCGTCACGGCGACGAGCTCGTCGAGGTTCTCGACGCGTGCCTCGTCCTGCGGGTCCTTCGACATCCGCAGCGCGTCGTAGTAGCCGGACTTGTTGAGCAGGACCCGCAGCCCCTCGGTCACCGACGTCGACGGCGCGATCTCGCCCGAGCTCGGGAGCATGATCTCGGATGCCTCGGCGAGGACGGCGTCCAGCTCGGCGATGGCCTTCTGCACCTTCGCCCCGACGCCGAGCGCGGACGCGTTCGCCAGGGCATCGCGGAAGGTGATGCCTTCGGATGCCGCGTACCGGGCGATCGCGGTCTCGGTGACGTCGCCGATGCCGCGACGGGGCCGGTTCAGAATGCGGCGCACCGCCATCTCGTCGGCCGGGTTCGCCACCGCGATGAGGTACGCCATGGCGTCCTTGATCTCAGCGCGGTCGTAGAACTTGGTGCCGCCCATGATCTTGTACGGGACGGCCGAGCGGATGAAGATCTCCTCCAGCGCGCGGGACTGGGAGTTCGTCCGATAGAAGACCGCGACCTGCGAGTAGTCGACGCCTTTTCTATGCAGGGCCTCGATCTCGTCGGCGACGAACTGCGCCTCGTCGTGCTGCGAGTACCCGGTGAAGCCGATGATCGGCTCGCCGTCGCCGACGTCGGTCCAGAGCTTCTTGTCCTTGCGGTCGAAGTTGTGGCCGATGACGGCGTTGGCCGCCGACAGGATGTTCTGCGTCGACCGGTAGTTCTGCTCGAGGAGCACCACCTTGGCTCCGGGGAAGTCGCGCTCGAACTCGCTGATGTTGCGGATGTCCGCGCCGCGGAAGGCATAGATCGACTGGTCCGAGTCGCCGACGACGGTGAGCGACGCCCCCTCGACCTCTGGGGCCTCGTCGGGCTCGAAGATCATCATGCCGCCGCTGGAGAACGCGTCCCCGGCCTTGCCGACGACGGGCCGGGTCAGCTCGTGGATGAGCGCGTACTGGGCGTGGTTCGTGTCCTGGTACTCGTCGACGAGGACGTGCCGGAAGCGCTTGCGGTAGACATCGGCGACGTGCGGGAACGCGCGGAAGAGGTAGACGGTCTGCGCGATGAGGTCGTCGAAGTCGAAGGCGTTCGCCTTCTGCAGCGAGCGCTGGTAGTCCGCGAAGATGTCGACGAAGACGCGCTCGGCGGGGTCGCTCATGTTCGACTGCCGGGCGTAGGACTCGGCATCCGCCAACTCGTTCTTGAGCTTCGAGATCCGGCCCTGCACGGCGGCGGGGGTGAAGCCGAACGAGTCGCCCTCGTGCTCCTTGACGAGGCGCTTGATGAGGGCCCGGGAATCGCCCGAGTCGTAGATCGTGAAGCTCTTCGTGAAGCCGAACTGGTCGGCTTCACGGCGCAGGATGCGCACGCAGGCGGAGTGGAAGGTGGAGATCCACATACCCTGCGCGCTGTCACCGACGAGCTGACGCACGCGCTCGCGCATCTCGCCCGCAGCCTTGTTGGTGAAGGTGATCGCGAGGATCTGGCTCGGATAGGCCTCGCGGGTGCGCAGGAGCGAGGCGATACGACGCGTGAGCACGCTCGTCTTACCGGAGCCCGCGCCCGCGACGATCAGCAGCGCCGGCCCGCGATGGGTGACGGCCTCGCGCTGCGGCGGGTTGAGGCCGGCGAGGAGGTCCTCGTCGGGGCGGGAATCGCCCGCGGGACGGGGCGCTCCGGCGCCGACGATGACGGGCTTGATGGAGTCGCTCATGTCCCCACGAGTCTACGTTCGACCGCCGACACCGACGCCCGGCATCCGTTCGCAGCGCGATCAGGCGAGCGCGTCGGACACCCGCCGCGAGATGTCGGTGATGCGCCCGAGCGTCGCCGCGAGCCACACCCCCGGCTGGTCGTGCGCGTCCGCGGCGGCATCGGGGGTGGGCAGAGACTCCGCATAGGCGTCGATGGCACGCCACGCAGCATCCACCCTCGCGGACATCTCGTCGTCGGCGGGCGGCGTGGCCATGAGCTCCGCGACCCGCCGCAGCGCGGCATCGAGCAGGGCGGTATCGCCGTGCCGATCATCGAGACGATCGTGCTGTCCGAGGACGTCGAGCAGATCACGGGTGAGGTAGGTCGCCCGCTCCAGTCCCCACCACCGCTGGGCGTTCTCGTCGTGCACCCCGCCGACGCCCCGCGCGCGGATGTTGGCCCGCTCGGACCGGGATGCCTCGTCCACATCGGCGGCCACGGCGATCGCGAGCTCCGCCAGCGCGTCGCCGTCCTCGCGCAGGCTCGCGACGTCCGGCTCGCCCTTCCCCACGGAGTCCGCCGCCCGGTCGAGCGAGGATGCGACGGCCGCACGCAGCTCGGACAGTCGGTCGCGAGCGGACTGCAGATAGAGGGGCGGAACGAGCACGAAGTTCGCCACGACCCCGACCAGGACGCCGAAGGCCATCGTCGCGAGATACGAGGACGAGAACCCGTCGGGATCGTTCTTGCTCAGCAGCAGCACGAACAGGCCCGCGAGGGCCACCCAGTCGCGTCCGACGCCGAGGGCACGGATGCCGCCGAGCGCCACTCCCGCGAGCACCACGAGTGCGAGGGCGACGATCCCGGGCGCTCCTGCGGCGACGAGGGCGAGCCCGCCGAACCCGATGGCGATCCCGCAGGCCAGGCCGACGAGCGACTGGACGCCGGCGCGGGCGGAATCGGCGACCGTCGGGTACATGCTCACGAGCACACCGAGGGGCGCATAGTACGAGTACTCGGCATCGGCGAACGGCACGAGGGGCGCGAAGAACCAGGCGACCCCCGCGGCGACGGCGGTCTTGAGTGCCAGGATCAGGCGTCGCGGGGTGAAGACGTCTCCGCCGGCTCGGCGCAGGCCGAGCGCCAACTGCGCCGCCGTCAGGCGGGGGGTGGTGCGCGACATGCGGGAACGGTACCGGGGTCCGCGGCATCCGAGGGTGCCCCTTGCGTCCGCGGGGTCGTCGGCGTACGCGCGTTCAGCTGGCGAGCGTGCGCGAACGAGCCGGGAAGGCTGCCGGCGCCGGCGAGCGGTACGGCACCGTCGCCGGGCGGCGAGAGGACGGCACCGACACGAGTACCCGTTCGGTGCGCGCGCGCCGCACCATGCCGATCGTGAAGAGCGCGGCCAGGGCGGCGGGCCCGAGCGGTCCTCCCGCTGCCAGCAGCGAGCCCGAGACGAGGACGGCACCGACCGCGAGCAACGGGACGAGGAGCATCTCGTCCCTGAGCAGCGCCGCCGTCTCCGCCACCCCGCGCCGGGATGTGGTCTTGGGCGTCACCCAGAAGGTCGCGCGCCGGCCGAGTGCGGTGCGGACGACCGCGGCGAGGACGACGAACGTCGTGGAGGCGTAGAGCAGGCCCGCGGCCAGCGCGAAGGCGATCCCCGCGGCGAGTCGCTGCGATCGCGCCCGGCGCACGGCCTCGGGAAGGAGCGGCGCCGCTGCGGCGACGGCGGAGACGACCATCACCCAGATCGGAGGCGGCGTCCCGGTACCGGCGAGCGCGGCCCCCGTCACGAGGGTCGCAGCCCCGGCGAGCGCGGTCACGGGGACGAGTGCCGTCTCGAGCGCCAGGTCCAGCGCTTCGCGAACACGGAGTCCCCGCATCCGACCGGGGCGACGCAGGAACTCGACGGCCCCCTCGGCGGTCTTGCGCATCTGGACGCGGAAGGCCGCGTAGTCGATCGGATAGTCCTCGGTGAAGGCGACGTCGGCGTCGACGATCCGCCACCCGCGGCGTCGCAGCCGCACGGTCATGGCGAGGTCCTCGGCGACAGCCTCGGGGAAGCCACCGACGTCGTCGATGGCCGCAGCGCGAACGAGCGCGCCGCGCCCGAGGAACGCGGTGACCCCGTGCGCTCCCCGTCCGCGTCGGGTGACGCCGAGGTGGGTGGCGAGGAGGGGCCCGAAGTAGCGGGCGAACCGGGTCTTGCCGACGGATGCCGCGGGCGAGGCTTGTGCGACGGCGACCGTCGGGTCGGCGAGCTCCGACCCGCAGACCCGCGCGACTCCGGCGTCCAGGACGACGTCGCTGTCGCAGATGAGGTAGGCGTCGTAGCGGCCGCGGAGCCGTGCGATCCCGGCGTTCAGGTTGCCGGCTTTGAAGCCGGAACGGACCTCCCGGCGGATGACCTGCCACCCGCGGGCGGCGGCGAGCCCGTCGACGCGTGCTCTCACGCCGGCGTCCGTCGAGTCGTCGAGCAGGATGACGTCGACGGGAACGTCCTGACGGGAGCTTCGGATGACCGCCGCTTCGTCGAGGTCGTTGCAGACGCACACGAGCAGGGCGATCCGCTCGGCCCCTCCGGCGGCCGGGGCGGCGGGACCGCGGCGCCTGCCCGACGAACGCAACCACAGCCCCGCTGCCCGTCCGCCCGCGATCCACGTGACGGAGCTCGCGACGGCGAAAGCCATAGCCAGTGGAGATGCCTGCGGGCCCGCCCACAGGAAGACGAGGGACACGAGAGCCGCCCACACGGCGCCGACCAGAAGAGTCGATGCTCGGTTCCGGAAATGGGAAATCACATACGGAGTATATGTATACATAGAATCTTTTTTCTGGAACGGCGCGGACTGCGGACCGGAGCGCGTCACAGCAGCCGCCGCTCGGACGCCCACGCGGTCAGCTCGTGGCGAGACGACAGCTGCAGCTTCCGAAGTACCGACGACACGTGGGTCTCGACAGTCTTGATGGAGATGAACAGCTCCTGCGCGACCTCTTTGTAGGCGTAGCCGCGGGCGATGAGGCGCATGACCTCCTGCTCGCGGCCCGACAGCCGATCGAGCTCGTCGTCGACAGCGGCGGTTTCCCCCGCCGCGGCGCCGAAGGCGTCCAGAACGAATCCCGCCAGCCGCGGCGAGAACACGGCATCCCCGCTCGCGACCGCGTGCACGGCGCGACTGACGTCCGCGCCGGAGGACCCCTTCGTGATGTACCCGCGCGCACCGGCGCGGATGACCCGGACGACGTCCGCGGCGGCATCCGACACGCTGAGAGCGAGGAAGCGCGTCCCTGTTCCCGCCGACCCGACGATGACGGCCTCGCCCCCGAGCGAGTGAGCTGTCCCCTCGGCTCCCGGCAGATGCACGTCGAGCAGCACGACGTCGGGCCGTTCCGCGGCGATGACCGCCACGGCGCTGTCGACGTCCGCAGCCTCGCCGACGACGAGGACGGAGGGGTCGAGGTCGGCCCGCAGCCCCGACCGGAAGATCGAATGGTCGTCGACGATGACGACGCGCAGGGGCTCTCCTGCCGTCGCCGCGTCAGTCACGCCGTCCTCCCGTCGGCAGGCTCAACCGCACCTCGGTGCCCGTGACGTCCGGAGCCGAGCGGATGGCCGCCGTCCCGCCGCTGCGCCGCATCCGTCCGATGATCGACTCGCGCACCCCCCAGCGGTCGGCCGGAACCGCGGCCGGGTCGAAGCCGGCGCCGCGGTCGCGGATGAAGACGTCGACGGCGGATGCCGCCCCCTCGATGTACACCGAGATCTCACCGCCGGCGTGCCGCGCAGCGTTGAGCATCGCCTCTCGCGCCGCGGCGGCGAGCTCGCCACTCGCCCGTTCGGTGGAGGTGCCGGTCGAGACGACCTCGATGCGCACCGGGTAGTCGAGTTCGAGGGCGCCCGCGTAATCCCGCAGGTCCGTCGCGAGGTCGCTGTCGGCGGGCGAATCGCCGTCGTAGAGCCAGGCGCGGAGCTCCCGCTCCTGGGCGCGCGCGATGCGCGACACCTCGCTCGAGGCCCCCGAGCGGTTCTGGATGAGCGCCAGCGTCTGCAGGACCGAATCGTGCAGGTGCGCCGCCATGGCCGCGCGCTGCTCCTCGCGCACCCGTCCGATGCGATCGTCGACGAGCTGGCGCCAGGCCTGGAGCAGAGCGGATGCCGCGATGATCACCGCGCCGATCAGGGGCAGGACGAGCTCGCCGAGGACGGCGCGCACGCCGCGCACGTCACCCAGCGGGAGGACGGCCAGGAACACGACCGCGAGGACGACGACGGCGAGGACGCGCACCACCACCGCGTGACGCGGACCGCGGGCCGGGTCGACGCGGTCGATGACGCCGCCCCAGACGCCCGCCGCGGTCGCCGCCATCGTCGCCGTCCACGCCCACGGCCCGGTCGACCAGAACACCCACGTGTATCCGAGCGGCCCGACGGGCGGGAGGTCGACCCGCACGACGGCGTCCTGCTGCGCCGCCGCCAGGACCCCCGCGACGGCTATGCCCGCGCCGCACATCAGTAGCCACGCCACGGGGACGCGACGCGTCGGGGTCTGCTCGCCCGCGGCCATCGGCATGAACATCCAGCACCAGACGTAGAACAGGGCGCCCGCGCCTCCCGCGAGGGTGGCGGCGACGACCAGCACCCGCACGCGCATCGCGGACGTGCCGAGGTGCTCGGCGAGCCCGGCGGCGACACCGGTCACGGCCATGACCCGCGGTCGCGCGAGCGCCGGCCGAGCGGGGCGCCGGGTCGGGCGCATCGGGCGCACCGGCCGGGCCGCGGCATCCGGCGCGGTCGCAAGGGAGGACATGTCCACATCAAACCATCGGCCCCGGTCGGAGGACATCCTCCGGAAGAGGTATCAGGGACGGATCAGGGTCACCCCTGATAGCGGGCCGGCCCCACCCCGGCAATGCTCGAAACATGTCCTCGTCGCAGACCAGCGCTCCGCCCGTCGATCCGTCTCCCGCCCCCGGACGCGGCGACCGCTTCTTCGGATGGACCTCCAGCCTCGGCGTCATGCGCATGGACGGCTGGTTCGGCGGGGTGGCCGCCGGAGTCGCCGCGCGATGGGGTGTCGATCCGCTGATCGTGCGCGGCATCCTCGTGGTCCTCGCGATCATCGGCTTCCCGGTGACGCTCGTCTACGGCGCTGCCTGGGCGCTCCTCCCCGACACTGCGGGCCGCATCCCTGCGCAGGAGGCCTGGTATCGCCGTTTCCACGTGGGGCAGATCGGCGCACTTCTGTTCGTCGCCGCATCCTTCGTCCCCGCACCGCTGCCCCTCCTGGTGGGCATTCCGAGCTTGGCTCTCCTCGGCGGCGCGTGGTTCGGCGACATCGGTGCGGGCATCCTCCTCCTCGCCGCTGCGGCGATCGCGTTCTCGGTCGTGGCCGTCCTGGTCGACGCACCGCGGCGCGACCGGAGCGCCGCGGGAGCCACCGCAGCCCCCGCCGAGCCGGACGCCGCCGAGCCGGACGCCGCCGAGCCCGATTCCGCCGAGCCGCCCGTCGAGCGCGATGTACCGGCCGAACCGGCGACCCCCAGCGGCCCCGCGACGGAGGACGACCTCGTGCGGTGGCGTGAGCAGCACGCCGCCTGGAAGGAACAGGATCAGGAGTGGCGCCGGGCGCAGCAGGATGCCGCGCGCGTCGCCCGTGACCAGTTGCGCCGCGAGCGTCAGGAAGCCGCCGCGGCCTTCGCGGCCGAAGCGGCGGAGCGCCGCCGGGAGCGACAGGCGGTCGCGCCCAGGGCTCCGCTCGCGTTCGTGGCGCTCGCCCTCGGGGCCGCGGTGATCGTGGGGACGGTCGTCGCACTGTCGGCGGCCGGGGGCGACCCGGTCGCCGCCGGGCTGTTCGTCGCGGCGCTGGTCCTCGCCGGAGCCATGACGGTCGCCGGCGCCCTGCGACGCCGCAGCGGGTTCCTCGCCTTCGTCACCGCGATCACTCTCCTCGGGGGTGTCACGGCGGTCGGAGTCACGGTCGGGCGGGAACTGAACGTCTACACCGGAAGCGTGTCGAACGTCGGCGCCCCCGCCGGCACGTTCAGGCAGCCGTGGGGCACGCTGTGGGTCAGCCTCGAGGACACCGGCCGCGACGGCACGATGCACATCCAGAAGCGCTTCGGGGCGACATACGTCACGGTGGATGAGGGAGTACGCGTGGATCTCGAGATCGTCACCGCTGATGCGAGCGGCGGCATGTACGTCGCGGATGGATACGTCGGGCTGAGTGACATCGAAGGAATCGTCGTCACCTCGCTCCCGGACGGTCGGACCCGCTACACCGTCACCCTGGGCGACACCGATGCACCGCGGACGACGCAGAAGCTGCTCCTCGAACAGGACTCGGACTACATCCAGATCGAGATGGCCGACACCCCCGACTCCGAAGGGAACCCGTCATGACCACGGCACCCGCTGCCCCGCTCGACGATCTCGACCCTGCGAACACCGACGGACCCGCGGCATCCGCTCCTCGGACCGGCGGGCCACGGACCCGCTGGGCCGCCATCGTGTGGGGCCTCACGTTCGCAGCGATCGCCGCCGGAGGGTACGCCGTCACCTCCTCGACCCGCGCGACGGCCGCCCTGATCGACGCAGTCGCGGACGCGGAAATCGGCTCGGCTGTGGCGATCGGTCTGCTCATGGTCGGCGGGCTGGTGGCCGTCGCCGGTCTCGCGGGCCTCCTGCGGGCTGCGCAACGGTTTTTCTCACAGCGCCGCTTACATCAATCCGGGCGCGAGTCAACCCACCAGCCCTGACGCGGTCGACGCCCTACGTTCGTGGTGTCGCTTTACCCCGGGCGGCGTAGGGACGGACGTTCGCGTTCGGAGTATCCGCAGGAGTGGCCGTGACCGAACCGTCCGATGAGCCCGCCACCTCGGGCATGCTGGACGGACGGTACATCCTCGGTCCCTGCGTCGGGCAGGGCGGCATGGCGCGTGTCTTCCGCGCGGAGGACGTCGTCCTGGGGCGCACGGTCGCGATCAAGATCATGCGTGCCGAGTCCGAGAACCCGGCCATCCTGCCCCGCGCGCGCACGGAGATGTCGCTGCTCGCCTCCCTGAACCACCCCTCCCTCGTCACGCTCTACGACGCCAAGATCGTTCCGGGTCAACCCGAGTACCTCGTCATGGAGTTCGTCGAGGGCGAGTCGCTCGCCGTCGCACTGCAGGACGGACCGCTGGATGCCGCCGAGACGGCCGGCCTCGTCGGTGAACTCGCCTCGGGGCTCGATGTCGTCCACCGCTCCGGCATCGTCCACCGCGACGTGAAGCCCTCGAACGTCCTCTTGGCGCCCGCGACGCTCTCCGGACGCCGGTTCTGGGCGAAGCTCGCCGACTTCGGTGTCGCGTACCTCGCGGACAGCACACGCCACACGACGCCGGGAACGGTGATCGGCACTGCCGCGTACCTCGCACCCGAGCAGGTGCGCGGCGAACCCGCCGGCCCTCCGGCGGACGTCTACGCACTGGGGCTTCTCGCTCTCGAGACGATCACGGGCGATCGCGCGTTCCCCGAGGCATCGGGCATCGGTCGCGTGATGGCGCGTTTGGTCGAGACACCGGACATCCCCGCGTGGTTGGGACCGGAATGGTCTTCGCTGCTGGGCGAGATGATCGCGCGAGACCCCCGCGATCGACCCACCGCGGGAGAGGTGGCGCTGCGGGCACGGTCCCTCCCCACGAACCTCGTCCGAGTCCCGCGCCCGGCGATCTCGACGCTCGACCAGGAGACGCAAGCGCTCGACATCGCGGCGATGGGTGCGCCGACCGCGACGGTCGCCGCGGGCACCCCGATGTCCGAGGTCATCACACGGGGGAGCGCCGGCCGTGCGACCCGGTCGCGGCGACGCATGCGCCGCTCGCGCGCGTGGATCCTCGCCGGCGCCGTGGGCGTCGTCGCCGCGATCCACATCGTCCTCATGAGCTCCTGGTGGGCCGACGGCGCCCCCGGCGGCCGTCCGGCTCCCGAACAGACCATCAGCGAACCGACCGCTCCCACGCCCGCCCCCGCCGAGCTCGTCGTCGACGGCGGCGAGCAGGCCGTCGTGACGCTCGACACCTCGGGCGGCGCGCAGGCGGATGAGCAGGAGTCCCGGGTGTCGGATCCGACGCCGACGGACGCAGACCGCGAGTCCCCCGGCCGGCCCGCTCAGGAGAACGCGAACCAGACCGCAAAGGAGCGCGCCAACGAGAACTCCGCGGTCCACGGCGACAAGACCACCGGCAACGACGGCAAGGGCAAAGGCAACGGCAACGACGGCAAGGGCAACGGCAACAACGGCAACGGCAACGGCAACGGCAACGGCAAGAAGGATCGGTGAGCCGCGTCACACGCCGACACGACGCGTCATGTGCGGTCATCCGCCGAAGCGACGTCGGCCGTCCGGGTTAGCGTGACATCATCGCGACGGTCCGGGTGGTTCCGGGCACCGGGTCATACCGGATGTGCAGCGGGTTCGACTCCCGCCGTCGCGTCTACGTCCGGGGACGGCCCCGTCGGGCCGGACGTCGTTACGCTTGAGATGTGAGCGCGCCCCGAACGATCGCCCGTCTGCTCCTCGGGGCGGGCCTGGTGTTCACCGGTACCGCTCACCTGACATTCGCGCGCGACGACTTCGTCGCCCAGGTTCCGCGGTGGTTGCCGCTCCCCACGGACTTCGTCGTCGTCGCCTCCGGAATCGTCGAGATCGCCCTCGGCCTCGCCCTGGTGATCGGACGGTACCGCGTCGCCGTCGGGTGGATCGTTGCGGCGTTCTTCATCGCGATCTTCCCCGGGAACGTAGAACAGTTCATCCGGGGAACCGATGCGTTCGGGCTCGATACCGACCTTGCTCGCGGCACCCGTCTGCTCTTCCAGCCGCTGCTCGTGATCACGGTCCTGTGGTCGACCGGCGCGTGGGCAGCCTGGCGCGCCCGACGCGGACGACCGGACGTCGGGGGTCAGGCGACCGAGTAGCGCTCGCCGACCGGAACCTCCGCGGCGAGAACGTTGCCTGGCTGCGCGAGGGGGCAGGCCCAGGCGGGGTCGTAGGCGCACGACGGGTTGTACGCGAAGTTGAGATCGAGCACGATCGTGCCCGCCTCGGCATCCGTTCCCAGGTCAGCGCCCTTGATCGTGTCGATCAGGTACCTGCCGCCGCCGTACGTCCCGTTCGGACGACCGGCCAGCGCATCCCTCAACGGGATGAAGAGACCGCCGCCGTAGGTCGTCAGGCGCCAGACATCGAGTGAGCCGAGGCCCTGCAGCTCGACGACGGCGACACGCTCGAAGGGGACGACCCCGTCGGTCCCGGTCGAGAACTCGAATCCGCCGGGCTCCGCGGGCTGCAGCGGCACCTCGAATCGCCAGGCCGGGTCGTACGGGGCGATCGGTACCCCGCGGAATCCCGGTCGGTCCTCCGGGAGGATCGGCGTCGCAGGGTGGTGCGCCAGCAGCTCGTTCCGTCCGCGCTGCCACAGCTCATGCCCGGCCTCGGGATGAGATGCGGCCCGCACCTGGGCGTACAGCGCGAAGACGCGGCGGCGCCAGTCGACGACGTCCAGAGCGGTCCGAGCAGCGGAAGGGATCATCGGCTCAGGCTACGCGCATCACCCCCCTGCCTCACAGCGCGGGACGCGCGTAGCCTTCCGGGAGGAGGTGCCTCATGCGCACACGTCTCGCGTCCGCTGCGGCGGTCCTCGTGTGGGCCGGTCTCACCCTCACCGCCTGCGCGACGGAAGGATCCGCCATGCCCACCCCCGGTGACAGCCCGACCGCGAGCCGTCCCCCGTTCCGTACCGCCAGCCCGGCGCCCCTCAGCCCGACCGGGTCCGCGGCGGATCTCCCGCCGGCGAAGTGGTCTGCCCTGGTGGCCGACCTCACGTCCCGCGGCATCTCAGGCGATCCGAAACTGATTTCCTCCGAGCGCGTCGACTTCTCCGACGGATCGCTCGGCTGCCCGCAGCCGGGCATGGCGTACACGCAAGCGATCGTCGAGGGGTACCGCGTCGTCGTCCGCGCGGACGATCGCACCTTCGACTACCGCTTCGGCACGGGAGACGAGCCCCGCCTCTGCGAGCGGTGAGAACGGATGCCGAAGGGGCGGCGCGTCATCGACGCACCGCCCCCTCTTCTGCGGCTGCTACTTCGTCTTGACCAGCAGCGCCTCGTCGGCTCCCGACTCGTTGTCGACGACGACGACCATCGCACCGAGCGGCTTCTGCGCGGCGTACGCTCCCGCGTTCGTCCGCACCGTCACCGAGGTCTTCCCACCCCTCGGCACGACCTCGTACTGGCCGTTGCCGAACGCGGGCTTGCTCGGGTCGTACGTGGCCGTTCCGTCGAAGGCGTCGCTTCCGTCGGTCGTGCCGCTGAACGACTGCACGGTGTAGTCGAACGCCCCCGTGATGCCGAGATCGGCGAGGTTCACCGGCAGCAGGATGGTGCTGCTGTCGGTGGGCGCCTGGGCGAGGAATCCGCTCGGGATGAGTTCCTTGGTCTTCACGTTCTGCACGAAGACCTCGGCGACGCCGTCGACCGACCCGGAGCGGACCACACCCGAGTCGTAGGAGAAGACGACCCAGTCGGGGTTGCCGTCCCGGTCGGAGTCGATCACGACATCGAACTCGTTGGAGGCTGCGTTCGACCACCGCGACCAGGTGTTGACGGCGAAGACGGCCAGCGGGTCGCCCTCGGTCGTCGCGAAGGACTGCACGCCGGCGGCGCGAAGGTCGTATCCGGTGTCGGTGAGGGTCTTCGGGGCATCCTTCTTGTCGGACAGGCCCCACGTGTAGACGTCCGCCGCCGCGTCCAGAGCGCCCTTGCGGTTGCTCAGTTCGAGCTTCCGGTCGCCGTCGGTGACACGGCCGCGGGAGCTGAGCGCCCCCTTGACCGTCACGTCGCTGTTCGAACGCGGAACGAGGAGGTAGGGAACCCGCAGCGTCGAGTCGTCGGAGGTCAGGATGACGTTGCCCGAGACCTCGAAGAACGAGAACTGGTCGTCGGCCGAGAGCGAGCTCGGGATCGACGAGGCGGCGATCGAGACCGACACCCGGAAGGTCGCAGTCCGCCCGGGGCGGACGGTGACCGTCTTGGTGTTCGTCGTGACCTTGGCCTTCAGCGACTGCGCCGACGGAGCGGTCGAGACGCGGAACGTCACGGACTTCTTGCCGTCGTTGCGGACGGTGACCGTCTTCGTGCTGTCGAGCTTGCCGGTGGACTCGTCGAATCCGAAGCTCAACGCGCTCTCGCGCATCCGACCGCTGTCGGTGCGGAAGACGTCACCGGTCGCGGTGACCGTGGTGGCGACCGCCTGCGCGGTGTCGACGAGGCCGACGCCGCCGCGCGTCGGGTCGACGCCCGCGACCGCCTCCGGGTCCGCCGTCGAGACGAGTGCGGCGGAGATCTGCTCGGTGTCCCAGGTCGGGTGCGCCTGCACCGTGAGAGCGGCGACGCCGGCAACGTGGGGTGCGGCCATCGACGTGCCCGACAGGACGGCCGAATCGCTTCCGGTCCCGACCGCGACGGACGAGATCGAGACGCCCGGGGCGGCGACGTCGGGGCTGATCGAGCTGTCACCGCTACGCGGTCCCGACGAGCTGAACGAGGCGTACCCGCGGAAGGCGGGGTTCGCGATCTCCTTCGCGGCGACCGTCACGGCTGCGCCGTTGACGAATGCCGCACCCGATGACGAGCGGACGCCGAAGAACGGGATCGTGACCTCGTAGGGCGTGCCGTCGTCGGGGTTCTCCGTGATGGCGCCTTCGTATGGCGGCAGGTCGTTGGTCGAGTTGACCATGACCGCTGCAGCCGCACCGGCCTGCTGAGCGAAGATCGCCTTGGCGGCGCGGGCGCAGGTGCCACGTTCCGCGACTGCGATCTGGTTGCCGCCGGGGGTGACTCCGACACGGGTGTAGTCGGATGCCGCGCATCCCAGCGCCTCATTCGCCGTGGTCGCCGGGTCGTCGGTGAGACGCACGACGGTCAGCTCGCCCAGGCCGTCGAGCGAGGCGCCGTTGGCGTTGATCGCTTCGACGGTCTTGCCGCCCACTGTGAGGACGGCGCCGGGGAACGAGGCCGTGCTGTCGATCGCGGAGACCGCGATGACGCCGTCGCCGCTACCGGGCGAACCGGTGAGGTACGGGCTCGGGCCGGAGTTACCGGCCGACGCCACGACGACGACACCGGCTCCGACGGCATTCGCCGCAGCGACGGCACTCGGGTCGTCGCCCGTGCCGAACGATGAGCCCAGTGACATGTTGATGACGTCCATGCCGTTGTCGACGGCCCAGTCGATGGCCTGGATGGTCATCTCGGTGGAGCCGTCGCAGCCGAACACACGCACGGCGTACAGGTCGGCCTCGGGCGCGACGCCGGGGCCCACGCGGAAGTCGGCGGACGGTGTCGACTCGTCGTACGGGCCGGTGTAGGTGGTTCCATCCGCTCGGACACCCGAGCCACCGGTCGTGCCGGCGACGTGCGATCCGTGGCCCTCGCAATCGAGGGGGTTCGCGTCGGGCTTCGGAATGAGGGCGTCGCCGGTACCGGACGGGTCGTAGTCGTCGCCGACCAGGTCGATGCCGCCCTTGACACGGGGAGCCTTCGGCCCGAAGAGGGCAGGGTCGGCAGGCTGATCGGATGCCGCGGCGGCAGCCTCGTACGCCTCGACCGTGCCCGGGCCGCCGAATCCGGCATGGGTGTAGTCGATGCCGGTGTCGATGATCGCGACCTTGACGTTCTGACCGGTGTAACCGGTGCTCTCCCACACCTGGGGGACGCCGAGGAAAGGCACGGAGACAGCATTGTCGAGCTCGTGCCGAACGACGGGGTGGACGGCGACGACACCGGGGAGCGCGGCGACGTCGTCGAGCTGGGCGGCGGGGATCGTCGCCTGGATGCCGTTGTACGCGGACTGCATCTGCGCGCGGATCTTGCCGCCTCGCTGGGTGATGCCGGAGCGGATCTTGTCCTGCGCCGCTTTGAGGTCTTTCTTCACCGTGGTGCGCTCGTTCTTGCTGAGGGAACGCCCCTCCTCCGCCTCGACGACGGCGACGGGGTCGCCCTCCATCTCGAGGACGACCGAAACCTGCCGGTCGGGGTCGATCGCGGCGGCGGAGACGTCACTGTCGAGCGCGCCGGTCGAGACGGTTCGGTCGAAGCGAGCCGTGGGGTCGTCGTCGGGCGTTGCGGCCAGAGCCGCGGTCGTGGGCAGCGAGAGCGCGAGGACGCCCGCAACCGCCAGGATGCGTCGGTGCAAGGGGGGACCGCCTTTCCTTCTGGGAAGAGCGCTCGGCGAGGCTGTCGCGGGCCGTCCGTGACGGATGCCGCAGCCGAGGCTGATAGGAGGCTATGCACCCCCTGACGATCCCCCAAGAGGAATGTGCGCAGATGAGAGGATCCTCACGCGCCGTTCAGGCGATGCGCGTCCCCGGGGGCAGTCGTCGCGCGGGCGTCGCGGTTCGAACGATCGCCCACCACATCAGCAAGCCGGCGAGAAGCACCTGACCGCCCAAACCGACGAACCAGCTGGGCACGGTCGAATCGAGCACTTCCTGCGGGCTCGGACCAGACGGCGTCGTGTCGCACTCGCTGTAGAACACCTCGAGGTCCGGGGCGATCTGGGCCTGCCGCAGGGCGTACCGGGTCTGCCCGAAGAGGTCCTCCGGGTACCCCTGCGCGTCGAAGCCGCTCGGCGTCGCATCGGCGAGGATGACGAACGGGTTCGCCGCGAGGATCCACCACACGTAGTCGAAGCGCGGCACCGAGTACGTGCTGGTCTGGTCGTCGTCGCGGCACACTTGCTCCGCGGGGTTGTCGATGCATGCCGTCGTGCCGTCCTTGCACTCGGGAGCCCCGGTGACCTCGTCGTAGACGGCCGACTGGTAGTGCTCGACCCGCTCGGACGTGATGCCCGTGCCGATCAGGGCGAACGCGATGGGCGTGCCGAGGGTCAGCGCCGCGACGACGAGGTACGTCGCCGCGACGGAGAAGAGCGGTCGGGCAAGCACCCCGCTGATCGCTGTTCCGAGGGCCGCGACCACACCGGTCTCGACGATGAGGACCACGGTCGAGACCACGACCGTGATCGGCCGCACGCCGCCGCCGAAGGTCGCGACGAACAGGAACGGCACCGCCACGGCGGCGAAGGTCAGCCCCGTGAGCCACGCCGCGAGGAACTTGCCGAGGACGATCTCGGTCGTCGTCGCCTGGGTGACCTGCAGCGAGGCGAGGGTCGCGGCATCCCGGTCCCCGTTGATCGAGTTGCCGCTGAGAGTCGGTGAGACGAGCACCACCAGCAGGAGGGTGATGAGGACCACGACCGAATAGACACCTGAGCCGGAGTCCTCCTGGCTCGAGAAGGACAGGAACGACAGCGCGGTCGTGGCGACGAGGACGAGCGCGAAGACACCGAGCATCACGTACCAGGAGACGGTGCGGATGCGCTGGGTCAGGTCGAGGCGGGCGATGGTCCACAGGCGCGAGGCGTTCATCGCGCACCTCCTTCGAGGTCGAGGAAGGTGTGTTCGAGGATGCCGCTGGCTGCCGAGAACTCCGCGACCGGCAGGCCCGCGGCGACGAGGGCCGCGAGTCCTGCGGCCGCAGCGGTCTCCCCTTCGAAGCTGAGGAGGACGTCGCGCCGGTCGACCGGGACCGTCGCGACGTCGAGTCCCAGGGTCTGGGCGACGGGGAGCGCGGCCGCGACGGCATCCCGGTCGGCGAGGCGTACCCGCCACGTGCGGGCGCGCCCGGCGGCTTCGGCGACCCGTTCGGAGCTGACCGTCTCGCCTTGCACCATGAACACCGCGTCGTCGACGACCTCTTCGAGCTCGGAGAGGATGTGGCTGGAGACGAGCACAGTGCGTCCCTCGGCGGCGAGCGCCCTGAGCAGCAGGCGGAGATCGATCCGCGCCTGCGGGTCCAGTCCGGATGCCGGTTCGTCGAGCAGGAGGACGCGGGGGTCGTGGACGAGGGCCCGCGCGAGCCCGAGCCGCTGCTTCTGCCCGCGCGAGAGGACGCGCGCCGGCGCGTCGCCGAGCGTCTCGAGCCCCACGGTCGTGAGCAATTCCGCCGCGCGGGCGGCTGCGGCATCCCTGCTCAGCCCGCTCAGGCGACCGGTGACGGCGATCGTCTCCCGCGCCGAGAGGGACGGCCACGCGCCGAGGCTGTCGGGCATCCACCCCAGCTTCGCGCGGGCCGCGGCCGGCTCGGCGATGGGGTCGACGCCGCCGATGCGGATCGTTCCGGCGTCGGGCGCGAGGAGCGAAGCCAGCATGAGCAGGAGCGTCGTCTTCCCCGCACCGTTGGGGCCCACGAGTCCTGTGACCGCGCCTTCGGGCGCCTGGAAGGTGACGCCGCGGACGGCGTGGACGTCCCCGAAGGACCGTCGCACCCCCTCGGCGACGATGCCGGCAGTAGTCATACGGCTCACCCTAGGGGGTGGCCGTGATCCGTCAATGAACGGGTCGACGCACCCGGAGGTTGGCGAGCCCGAACAGCAGCAGGAGCGCCACCGACACGACGGGCGCCCACAGGGCGATTCCCGCCCCTGCGGACTCGGCGAGCGAGCCCACGACCATGCTCGCGAGCGCCTGGCCGACGACCACGGACGAGCCGAGGACCGCCATGACCGTCGCTTCCCGGCCCCGCGGTGAGCGCGCGGCCGCGAGCGCGTAGAGCGTCGCGAGGGTCGGACCGATCCCGCAGCCCGCGAGGGCGAGCGCCCATCCCATCGAGATCGCCCCGGTGGCGCCCGCGGCGAGGACCGCCCCGACGAGCAGAACGGCCGTGAACGCGATCCACCGCCACGGCAGGGCGAACCGCCTCGGCAGCAGCCCGACGCTCATGGCGAGGATCGCCGACCCGATCCCCATGATCCCGTAGAGGATGGCGGTCTGCTCCGGGAAGCCGCCCTCCTTCGCGAAGGCGGTGAGCGAGGTCAGCATCGCGCCGAAGAAGAGGCCGGTGGCGAAGGTGCCGCCCGCGGCGAGCAGGATGCCGGGACGCGCGATCCGACGCGCCGGTTCGCGCTCGCCCGCGTCGGATGCGTGGCCTGCAGTGCGCGCCGTCGGATGGAGCGCGAAGGTGGTGACGAAGACGATGGTGAGCGCCGCCGCGGCGAGGACCGGAGCGGCCGGCGTCGCGGCGATCGCGATCACGCCGACGAGAACGGGCCCGAAGACGAAGACGATCTCGTCCACGCCGGACTCGTACCCCATCGTCGACTCCTGCAGCCGTCCGCGAGCGGAGGTGTCCACGCGCATACGCCCGATGGCGCCGACCAGACGCGCACGCGACATCGGCGACACCTGCGGCGCGGTCGCCCCGGCCAGCGCGGACACGAGCAGGAGCAGCCCCTCCGGCGCCTCGCCGTACGCGACGGCGACGAGTGCGATGAGGACGACGCTCTGCACCACCGCGGCCAGCAGCAGGACGGGTCGCTGACCCCATCGGTCGGCGGCGGCACCGATGAGCGGGCCGGTCGCGATCGTGCCGAGCCCGACCATGGCCGAGGTGAGTCCGCCCACGGCGAGCGACCCGCGGGCATCGACCACCATCGTGAGGACGCCGACGACGATCATGGCGTACGGCAGCCGCGCGATCAGCGCGATGGCGAAGTAGCCGATCCCCACGCTCGCAGCGAGCGAGCGCAGCGGGCTGTCGGGTGCGGCCGGACGCACCGGAGTCGAGTCGGTGAGGGGCATGTGTGACCTCCGTGCAGACGAGGCGTCGTGCCGCCTTGACTCTCCACGGATCAGGTAGTTACACGGGGTGCTGACGCACCGGCATCCATTCTACCGGTCGGTGCCTGAGCGTCCGAAGAACGCGACGCCCAGATCGGGATGGTCGACGAAGACCCCGTCGACGCCGGCGTCGACGACGCGCTGCCACTCGCCCTCCCAGTCGCCGAACGACGCCGCGTCCGGACCGCGCTGGAACTCCGGAGACAGGAACGCGTTCTCCGGACGGCAGGTCCAGGTGTAGACGTGGAGGCCGCGGCGGTGGGCGTCGGCCACGATGCCCGGATCCTCGAGGACGATGCGCTTGTCGAGACTGATCCCGTCGACCTCGCGGGCGAGGCGGTCGAGCCCGCTCGCCGTCAGCTGGTCCGCGTACGTGAGAGCGCCGGCCCCCTGCGCCGCGACGAGATCGACGGCGCTCCCCTCGGCTTCGAGCAGGTAGATGTAGCTCGCCCGGATGCCGCGGTCCCGCATCCGCTGAAGAATCCGCTGCTCGAACGACTCGATCACGAGCGGCCGTCCGCCGGAGCTCCAGCCCGCGTCGCGCAGTTCGGTTGCGAGGAGACCGGCGACGTCGTATCCGAGTGAGCCGAAGTACGTGGCGTGCTTGACCTCGAGGACGACGCCGATGGCCCGCCCCTCCCGCTCCCCGGCGGCGGTGACGAGGTCGAGCAGATCCCGCAGCCGCATGATCGGATGCCGGGCGTCGAATGCGGCGCTGCGCGCGCGCAGGAGCGGCAACCGCTCCCGGCATCGCAGCGTGGCGAGCTCGTCCCACGTGAAGTCCTCGACGAACCACCCGGTGTGTTCGGCCCCGTCGACCTTTTTCGTGACGCGCCGCGACGCGAACTCGGGGTGATCCGCGACGTCGGTCGTCGAGCCGATCTCGTTCTCGTGCCGGATGACGGCGACACCGTCCTTCGAGAACACGACGTCGGGTTCCACCGCATCGACGCCCAGGTCGAGCGCCAGCTCGTACGACGCGAGGGAGTGCTCGGGGCGGTAGCCCGGGGCTCCGCGGTGACCGATGACGAGCGGGCGACGACGCGACATGCGCCCAGGCTAACCACCGGGTCGGCCCGGGAATCCTCGAATGCGCGGCGCCGTAGCACCCTCATAGTCGTCTCACAGCGGCCGTCCCCACCCGCGGATTCCCCGTCCGATACGCTGGATCGACAGCACAGCGCTGTGAGTCGACTTTTGGAGTGAGACACACAATGGCAGCGTCCGGCAATTTTGCCTTCAACAATCCGGTCTTCCAGGAGCAGCGCCCCGGCCTGACTCCCCCGGCAGCCCAGACGAACTACGCGGCAGCCTCGCACCAGGCCGCCGACGTGGCGTCCAACGCCCAGCTCGAAGGGATGTACGCGGCGCCGACCGCGTCGTCCGCCGACACCGGTCGCATGACGGTCGAGGACACCGTCCTCAAGACGGCCGGCCTGTTCGGCATCCTTCTCGTCACCGCCCTCGTGGGCTGGTTCTGGACCCTCGGCGGCACGCTCGACGCGACCCGTCCCGCCGGGCTCACGATCATGCCGTGGATCATCGGCGCCCTCGTCGGTTTCGTTCTCGCTCTCGTGATCACCTTCACGTCGCGCAAGAAGGTCCGTCCGGCCCTCATCTGGGCCTACGCCGCAGCCGAGGGCCTCTTCGTCGGTGGCATCTCCGCCTTCTTCGAGGTGCAGTGGAGCGGCATCGTCATCCAGGCGACCATCGCGACCCTGTCGGTCGTCGGCGTCACTCTGGCACTGTTCGCCAACGGCAAGGTGCGCGTCAGCAAGCGCGCCAACAAGATCTTCATGATCGCCCTCGGCGGATACCTGGTGTTCGGTCTGGTGAACCTGGTGCTCATGTGGACCGGCGTCATCGACGGGCGCTTCGGCCTCTACAGCGCGGAGATCTTCGGCATCCCGCTCGGCCTCGTCATCGGTATCGTCGTCGTCCTGATGGCGGCGTACTCGCTCGTGCAGGACTTCGACCTCGTGCAGCAGGGCGCCCGCAACGGCGCTCCCCGTCAGTTCGGGTGGGTCGGCGCCTTCGGCATCATGGTCACCGTGGTCTGGCTCTACGTCGAGATCCTCCGCATGATCGCGATCCTGCGAGGCAGCGACTGACCGCAGCTCCGCTCACGCGAAGGCCGTCCGGGCGACCGGGCGGCCTTCGTCGTTCCGGCGCGCACCCCCTCTCCGCGAGACTGCACGTGGGGCGCGAGACCGCCGCCCCGCGCCGCGGTCTCGACGCACGCGTGCAGTCTCGCGACCGTGCCGCGGCTCCGCGCGCGCGCCGCCGTCGCAGCGACGCACAGCTCGGCGACGCCCGCCGCGCCCGCGACGCGCGCCGCGCCCGCGGCGCGCGCGTGTCTCAGGACGGGAGCCGGAGGACCGCGACGGTGCCGCGCGGCGTGTTGGGCTCGAGGGTCACGCTCGCGCCGTACGCCTCCGCCAGGGACGCGGCGTTCGAGAGCCCGATCCCCGTGCCCGGGATCGCCGCATCGTGCGCGTACGGCGCCCGGTAGAAGCGCTCGAATGCGAGGACCCGCTCCTGCTCTGTCATGCCGACGCCCTGATCTGCGATCGTGACGACGATGTCGCGGCCGTCCTCCTGCGCCGAGACCTCGACGTCACCGCGCCCGACGGGCGTGAATTCGACCGCGTTGCGCAGAAGCTCTTCGAGGATCGACGCGAGGTCGCGCACGGCGATGCGCGCAGCGCGCTCCGGCATCGCCCCGATCCGGATGCCGATCCCTCTTTCCTTGGCACGGCCGGCGACCTCCGTCACGGCGTGCTTCACGACGGGTCCGACGTGCGAGGCTCCCGAGCGGGCCTCGACGTCGCGCGTGGTCTGTCCCGCGGCGATGAGACGTTCGACGAGGCGGAGCAGCCGCTCGGCGGAGCGCTCGACAGCCTCCCACCGCTCCGCCTCGGCGGAGCCGTGCATGAGGGCGATGTCGGTGTGGCCGAGGATCACGGTCAGCGGTGTGCGGAACTCATGGCCGACCGTGCTCAGGAAACGATCGCGGACCTCGACGGCGCTCACGAGGTCTGTGACGTCCTGCCCGACGATGACGATGCCGACCTCGTCGCCTCCGGCGACCACGGGCCGCACGATCACCTGCATCACGCGGCGCGGATCTCCGCCGAACTCGACCGTGCGGGGCGCCGCGAAGTCGCCCGAGCGCACGCGCTCGACGAAGTCGGCGGACGTGGCCTCCGACGACATGGACGGGTCCGCCCGCCAGATGAGGGAGGCGAACCCATCTCGGTCCACCTCGTCGATCCCGGATCGACCGCTGATCTCCGCAGCGACGGCGTTCAGGAGGATGGGACGCCCGTCGCGATCGAAGACGGCGACGGCGTTGTCGGTCGCATCGAGCGTGGCACGCAGCATGGCAGCGTCCCGGTCAGACAGGCGGAGCGCCTGATCGAGGTCGTCCGACACGCTCTGCATCCGCGCTCGCATCCGAGCGAGGTCTCGCGAGATGAGGCCGACCGTCACCGCGAAGAGGGCGGACAGGACCGGCAGCGCGGCTACGGCCATGACATCGCCGAGGTCGCGGAAACCGCCGCTTCCGAAGATCTGCACGAGCGGACCGAGCGCGGTGAGCAGGACCCCGGCCGCCGCCGTGATGGGCGGGAAGGCGAACGCGAGCCACCCCAGGGGGAAGATGATGAGCATCGACGCGGAAGGCAGAACGTCCACCCCGGCATCCCTCACGGGAACACACGCCACGATCTCCAGCAGGGGGATCGCTGCGAGCCACTCGGTGCGTCGCGTCGGTTGCACGAGCCACACGGCGGTCATCACTGCAGTGTTCAGGACGATGACGCCGAAGCCGGCGAGGAGCAGCGGGGTGATGCGCTCGCTGTCGATGGTGCCCAGGATGAGCACCACGATCAGGCTGGCCGCGGCCAGCACGAACTGCGCGTACGGCTGCGTTCGCGAACGCTCGATCAACGCCTCACCCCCTCCTCAGACGGTGGTGCAGAAAGGGGCTGGGTCCCGCGCTCACTCTGGCGGCGCGGCGTGTCCTCTGTCAAGAGGAGGCGGAATGCATGGCCACGGGGGTGTCCCCCGCGACTCACTCCCACTCGATGGTCCCGGGGGGCTTCGACGTCACGTCGAGAACGACCCGGTTGACCTCGCGCACCTCGTTGGTGATGCGGTTGCTGATCTTGGAGAGCACGTCGTACGGCAGACGGGTCCAGTCCGCCGTCATCGCGTCTTCGCTCGAGACGGGGCGGAGGACGATGGGGTGCCCGTAGGTACGGCCGTCGCCCTGGACACCGACCGATCGCACATCCGCGAGCAGCACCACGGGGCACTGCCAGATCTCGCTGTCGAGGCCCGCCTTGGTCAGCTCGGCACGGGCGATGGCATCGGCGTCACGCAGGATCTCGAGGCGGTCAGCGGTGACCTCACCCACGATGCGGATGCCGAGGCCCGGCCCCGGAAAGGGCTGCCGACCGACGATGGCCTCGGGCAGGCCGAGCTCGCGACCGATCGCCCGGACCTCGTCCTTGAAGAGCGTGCGGAGCGGCTCGACGAGCTCGAACTGCAGGTCCTCCGGAAGACCGCCGACGTTGTGGTGGCTCTTGATGTTCGCCGTCCCGGCGCCGCCGCCGGACTCGACGACGTCGGGGTACAGAGTGCCCTGCACAAGGAACCCGATCGGATCGCCGTCGGCCGCAGCCTCCGCGATGAGGTCGGACTGCACCTTCTCGAAAGCGCGGATGAACTCGCGTCCGATGATCTTGCGCTTCTGCTCCGGGTCGCTGATGCCGGCGAGGGCGTTCAGGAAGGTCTCGCGTGCGTCGACCGTGATGAGGCGGACGCCGGTGGAGGCGACGTAGTCGTTCTCGACCTGCTCGCGCTCACCCTTGCGGAGCAGACCGTGGTCGATGAAGACCGCCGTGAGCTGGTCGCCGACGGCCTTGTGGACGAGCGCGGTCGAGACAGCGGAGTCGACTCCCCCGGAGAGAGCGGAGATCACACGGCCGCGGCCGACCTGGGCGCGGATCTTCTCGACCTGCTCCGCGATCACGTTGTCGCTGTTCCAGTCAGCCGGAAGGCCCGCCGCCTTGTGCAGGAAGTTCTCGAGCACGCGCTGACCGTGGTCGGAGTGCTTGACCTCGGGATGCCACTGCACGCCGTAGAACTTCCGGACATCGTCTGCGAAGGCGGCGACCGGGGTGGCTGCTGTGCGCGCCAGGACCTCGAATCCGGCCGGGGCCGCGCTGACCTGGTCGCCGTGGCTCATCCAGACGTTCTGGTCGACCGGCTGCCCCTCGAGCAGGACGCTGTCGGTGACGATCGTGGCATCCGTCGCGCCGTATTCGCGGAGGCCGGTGTTCGCGACCTCGCCGCCGAGCGTCTTGGCCATGACCTGGAAGCCGTAGCAGATGCCGAGAGTCGGAACGCCGAGGTCGAAGACGCCGGCGTCGAGCTGGGGGGCGCCCTCCTCGTACACGGACGAGGGACCACCCGAGAGGATGATTCCGACCGGGTTCTTCTCGGCGATCTCCGCTGCCGTCGCGGTGTGCGGTACCAGCTCGCTGTACACGCCGGCCTCGCGCACGCGGCGGGCGATCAGCTGCGCGTACTGGGCACCGAAGTCGACGACCAGGACGGGGCGCTGGGAGGTTTCGGTCTGCTCTGTCACCGGGTCTCCGTGGGGGTTTCGAGGGGGGTGGATGCCGCGGCTTCCCGCGAGGCCAGGTACTCCCTGACTTCGCGAGCGACCTTCGCTTCCATGAAGAAGGACAGGAGGGGGACGATGCCGCCGAGCGCGAGGACGATGAAGCGCGGGAAGCCCCATCGCATGAGGCTCCAGACGCGGAAGCATGCGAAGAGGTACACGACGTAGAACCAGCCGTGCACGATGAGGATCGCGAGGGAGATGTTCACCCCGTCGCCCGTCGACGCGATGTCGCACGTGCTGCTACCGGGGACGAACAGGGAGAACCACTGGCAGTCGGGGCTCGGGATCGTGGTGGCGAACCAGAAAAGCCCTCCGGAGCCGCCGGCGAAGAGTTCGACGTGCAGGGGGGTGTACTTGAGGATCATCTCGGTGACCAGCAGGAGCAGGCCCACACCGGTGATGATCGATGCGATCTGGTAGAACTTCAGGGCGCCGCGGATCGCCGGGAAAGAGGCGAGTTTGGGCTGAACGGGCATGGTTCCCAGTCTACGGGCGCGCCGAGGGCTGCTCGGCGCCGTCGAGGTCGTCGTCCCCTGCCAGCGCCTCGACTTCCTTCTCCCACGCGTCGCGGGCGAGGCGGTACCACATGTAGAACGCGAAGCCCGCGAAGACCGCCCATTCGATGGCGTAGAAGATGTTGAGCCAGTTCACCGAGGACAGCTCGGTCGGTGCGGGCGAGTGGATGCCGCGAAGCCCCCCGAACGCCTCGGCTGACACGAGGTAGGGACGGTAGACATCGAGCTGGTCGGTGTCGCTCCACTGGGACAGGAGCGCGGCCGGCGACATGGCGCTGACCTCGAAGGGGTCGCCACCGCGCGGTGGTTCCTTCGCTCCCTCGTCGGAGATGAGTCGTCCGGTGAGGTCGACGCCCTGAGGCGGCGCGGCGTTGAGAGCCGTGACCGCTGCGTCGGCCGCGGCCCGGTCCGACGTGAAGCCGACGGCGACCGCGAGGGATGTCGGCCCCTCGGTTCCCGCCGTCGACGGGTCGACGCGGAACTGTCCCGCAACCCAGTAGCCGGGCTCCCCGTCGTCGAAGCGCGAGGTGACGACTCGGAAGTCGCCCGCCACGAACGATCCGCTGACCTCCACGCGCTGACCGACCAACGGCTCCGCGAGCGGGGCACCGGGCTCGACGACATCACCCAGGGGCCGGACCTGCTCGGTCATGCCCGCCGGCGGCGGATCGGTATCGATCGCGTTGCCCAGCTGCCATTGCCCGAGCCACGCGAAGATCCCGGCGACGAGCAGGGCGAGCCCCAGCATCCCGATCCAGAACGGGCGGACCATGACTTCCCGCAGCGTGGGCGGGAAGACCTCGGGAAGGTCGTCGACGGCTGGGCTGCTGGTCATCAGTGGGACGACGCGTAGGGCGCCACGACGACCTCCACGCGCTGGAACTCCTTGAGGTCCGAGTACCCGGTGGTCGCCATGGACTTGCGAAGCGCACCGATGAGGTTGGCGGTGCCGTCCGCGACGGGCGCCGGCCCGTAGAGCACCTCCTCGAGGGAGGAGACCTGTCCTACCTCGACACGACGACCGCGCGGGAGCTTCGCGTGATGCGCTTCGGGCCCCCAATGGAAGCCACGACCCGGAGCATCCGTGGCCCGGGCGAGGGCCACACCGAGCATGACGGCATCCGCGCCCATGGCCAGCGCCTTCACGATGTCACCCGAAGTGCCCACTCCGCCGTCGGCGATGACGTGCACGTAGCGCCCGCCGGACTCGTCGAGGTAGTCGCGGCGCGCACCGGCGACGTCGGCGACCGCGGTGGCCATCGGCGCGTGCAGACCGAGCGTCGCACGGGTGGTGGATGCCGCGCCTCCGCCGAAGCCCACGAGGACGCCCGCGGCACCGGTGCGCATGAGGTGCAGCGCCGCGGTGTAGGTCGCGGCGCCGCCGACGATGACGGGGACGTCGAGATCGTAGATGAACTTCTTGAGGTTGAGGGGCTCGTCGACGCTCGAGACGTGCTCTGCCGACACCGTCGTGCCGCGGATGACGAAGAGGTCCACCCCGGCCGCGACGACGGTCTCGTAGAGCTCCTGCGTGCGCTGGGGCGTGAGTGCTCCGGCCACGGTGACGCCGGCTGCTCGGATCTCCGCGAGCCGGTCGCGGACGAGCTCGGGCTTGATCGGCGCCGAGTAGAGCTCCTGCATGCGCCGCGTCGCCCCGTCGGCCGGAAGCGCCGCGATCTCGGCGAGCAGCGGCTCGGGGTCGTCGTAGCGGGTCCACAGACCTTCGAGGTCCAGGACGCCCAGTCCGCCGAGCTGGCCGAGCATGATGGCCGTCCGCGGGCTCATGACCGAGTCCATCGGAGCGCCGAGCACGGGGATGCCGAAGCTGTACGCGTCGATCGACCACGAGGTCGAGACGTCCTCGGGGTTGCGTGTGCGGCGCGAAGGCACCACGGCGATGTCGTCGAAGGCATACGCGCGACGCGCACGCTTGGCGCGGCCGAGCTCGATTTCCATGGTCACCCTCCCAGCCTACCGTCGAGCCCTCTCCGCCGCCCCCGCCGTCAGCGGGCCCGGCTCACGCGTCGTTCGTCCCAGACCGGCTCGTGCGACTCGTACACCTCCCCCTCCGAGCCGAACACCACGAAGCGGTCGAACGAACGGGCGAACCAGCGATCGTGCGTGACGGCGAGGACGGTTCCCTCGAATGACGCGAGAGCGCCTTCCAGTGCTTCCGCCGACACCAGGTCGAGGTTGTCCGTCGGCTCGTCGAGCAGCAGCAGGGTTGCGCCCGAGAGCTCGAGCAGGAGGATCTGGAACCGCGCCTGCTGCCCCCCGGACAGCCGGTCGAACGCCTGCTCCGCCTGCGCGACGAGTCCGTACCGGTCGAGGGCGGAGCTGGCTGCGTCCCGCGGCATCCCGCTCCTGTCGCCGTCACCGCGGTGCAGGATGTCGAGCAGAGAGCGCCCCGCGTACTCGGGATGCTGATGCGTCTGCGCGAACCAGCCGGGCACGACACGAGCGCCGAGACTGACGCGCCCCGCGTGCTCGACGCGCTCGAGCGACGCGCCCGCGTCCGTGACGTGACCCAACCGGGCGTCGGGGTCCGTGCCACCGGCGGCGAGCAGCCGCAGGAAGTGCGACTTCCCCGAGCCGTTGGAGCCGAGGACTGCCACTCGATCCCCGAACCACACCTCCAGGTCGAACGGACGCATGAGACCACTCAGCTCCAACGACTCGGCGACGACGGCACGCTTGCCGGTGCGGGCACCGCGCAATCTCAGATCCAGGCGCTGCTCGATCGGTCGCGCCTCGGGCGGGCCGGCGTCCTCGAACCGCCGCAAGCGCGTCTGAGCGGCGCGGTAGCGCGAGGCGAACTCGTCGCTGGCTGCGGCTTTCACCTTCATGTCCGCCACGAACTTCTTGAGGGCGTCGTGCTGTTCGTCCCACCGCCGCCGCAGCTCGTCGAGTCGAGACATCCGTTCCTCGCGTGCGCGGTGATAGCCCCCGAATCCACCCCCGTGCACCCACGCCGTGCTCCCCGCCGGTCCGGCTTCGAGCGTGACGATCCGATCCGCCGCGCGCGCGAGCAGTTCCCGGTCGTGCGAGATGAGGAGCACGGTCTTCGGCGTCTCGCGAAGACGCTCCTCGAGCCAGCGTTTGCCGGGTACGTCGAGGTAGTTGTCGGGCTCGTCGAGGAGCAGTACCTCATCGGTCCCGCGAAGCAGCGCTTCGAGCGCCAGACGCTTCTGCTCGCCACCCGACAGGGTCGCGAGATCCCGATATCTCGCACGCTCGAACGGGATGCCGAGCGCCGCGATCGTGCACGTGTCCCATACGGTCTCGTACTCGTATCCCCCGGCATCCGCGTAGTCGGCGATTGCGCCGGCGTACCGCATCTGCGCATCGAGGGTGTCGTCCAGGATGACCGCGTTCTCGGCGTCTTCGAGCTCGCGGGCTGCCTGCGCGATGCGGGTCGGCGCCACGGTGATCAGAAGATCGTGCACGGTGCTGCCTTCGGCTCCGTGCCCGATGAACTGGTCCATGACCCCGAGCGCGCCGTCGATCGTGACGACACCCTGATGAGGAGACACGTCGCCCCGAACGACGCGGAGGAGCGTCGTCTTACCGGCACCGTTCCGACCGACCACGGCCGTGGTCTTGCCTGACGGCACACGAAAGGTGACGTCAGCGAGAAGTGGGCGCCCGTCGGGCAGGGATAGCGAGACGTTCTGGACGTCGATGTGCGACACGAGGTGGTCCTTCCGCTCCGAGAGCGGAGCCGACCAGCTTATCGAAGAGAAGCCGTGTCCGGAAGGAAAAGTGAGCGTTAACGACGAAAGCCCCGACCAGCATTGGTCGGGGCTTTCGATCGAAAGAAGTCCGGCGGTGTCCTACTCTCCCACAGGGTCCCCCCTGCAGTACCATCGGCGCTGTGAGGCTTAGCTTCCGGGTTCGGAATGTAACCGGGCG
>NZ_MAYO01000001.1 GCF_001691565.1 Microbacterium oleivorans | reverse complement strand
GGCAAGCGGCTGCGCCGCTGGCCTCGGGCAGCCGGCATGCCGGCCGCGGGTCCGGGTTCTGGTCGTGGGTTCGATGCCCCGGGGCCCCTCGCTGCGCTCGGTATCGACGTGCGCAAATCCTTCAGCTGGCGATCGCGGCGAGGTCGAATGCGAGTTGTGCTGCTCAGCAGCGGACGGCGATCGTGTCGATGTGATCGAAGGAGCGTGAGATCTCGTTTCGAGCGAGTCAGAGGCCCATTTCGAGGGCCGCGGCCGCCGTACGAGCGACGAAGATCGAGCTCAGCGATGCCGTTTTGCCGATGCGGCCGTTGCGCTTCATATCAGCGAAGATCCGCCGCGCCTCGATTGTGAGGTCATCGTCGGTGGGGAACTGTGAGATCCGGATGCGGTCGAAAGTGCTGAGAGGGCCGTCCGGGATCTGCGCTTGCGTGCGTTCGTAGACCAAACGGTCCTGTCGGTCGCCATCGACGTAGCTGATGATCACGGTGCACTGCGTCGTGTAGTCGACGCTGTCGTGGCGGTGGGAGGTCATGGGGAGACCCAACCACACATTGTCGGGGCGCCGCTCGAGCATCCTGTCGGCGGAAGGTTGCCTCTGCTGTCGATGTGGGGGTGATGCTCAGCGGCGGAGGAGGACGAGCGCGTTGATGCGCTCGAGCGCGCGGTCGGAGGGGGTCCACGGGCGCACGATCTCGTCGACGTCCTTCTGGGTGAGACCGACGCTCTCCATCTGCCATGTGATCTGGAGGCGTCCGTCCTCGAGGTAGATGGGCCGGCCGTCATCCCAGGTTGAGTGGATTCCGATGGCTCTCGTGGCATCGCGGGCGCGCATGCGGACGTCGGTCTCGACGACTTCTTCGACGACGGCTCCGGGGGCGCACCAGGAGACGCCGTGGCCGGCGAAGTCAGGATCTTCTTCTACGGGGCCGGTTGGGCGGATCCGGTAAAGGGTGCCGCGGGAGGTCAGGGTGCCTGACGGGGTGACGACCTCGGTCTGGAACGCGTAGGCGCGGGCGAACTCCTGGACCGTGGAGAAGTAGACGCGATCGGTGCGGGAGACGATGCCGTGTTCTGGTCGCTCGCGCGGCGTGTAGGCGATCGGGATGCGGGCCGCTGCAGCTGCCTCGGGGCTGAGGAGGTGCTGGCCGACCTTGATCCCGGGGAAACCGCCGTGCCAGTAGGTGGTTTCGGCGTTGTCAGGGATCATCGTCTGCCTGCGGCGCCGAGTTCTGCGGCTGCGGTGTTGGCGGTGCGGGGGCCGGTGATGAGCTCGAGGGTGCGGAGCCGGCCGAGGGCGTTGGCGAACCCTCCCCCGCTGGCGGTGTAGCCGGTGAGCTCGGAGATCTCTTCGTTGCTGAGTGAGGCGGGCCATGCGTCGACGAGGGTGTTGAGGATGGCGCGTTCGGCCTTGCCGAGGCGTGAGAGCCAGTAGTCGACGAGCTGGGATCCGGTGGGTAGCGGGTCGTAGGCGCCAAGTGCGTCGACGCCTACGGGCGTGATCTCGAGTGCGTCCTTGCTGCCGGCGATCCGACCGGCGCTGCGGAGCTTGCCGAGGGCGTTGGCGAACCCGCCGCCCTTGCTGCTGTAGCCGGTGAGGAGAGCGATCTGCGTGCTGCTCTTCGTGCCGTGGGTGGCCAGGGCTGCGAGGATAGCGCGCTCGGCCTTTCCCACCGCGCCTGTCGAGGCGCCGGCGGCCTTGGGTGCTGAGGAGGCTTCGGCGGGCCGTGGTGTCGCAGTCATGGAAGGTGTCCGAATTGCGGGGGTCTCAGGCTGCGTCGGAGTGGTCTGGATGTGCTTGAGTTCGGCGAAGGCATGGGCGACGTCGTCGGCCGTGCTGGTGAGGAGCGTGTGTGTGCGCTCGAGAAGAGCGTGCACCTGATCGAGGCGTTCTCGGTCCTCGGCGGTCAACGTGGGTACGGGGACCTCAACACGGACCTCGACGGGATTGGTCGTGGTCTTGGCTGTGAGCTGTGCACGCAGTCGCGAGATCTCCGCGCGCAGCGCGGCGGGGTTCTCGGCCGCGGCTTTCTCGATTGTGGTCGCGATCGCGGCGCCGAGCTCGGCGAGGTCGATCGTGCTGCGCGCCTGTGGGATGAGCCGGTCGACCTGCCCGACCTTCGGTGTGGCGGAGGAGTCGAAGGTGTCCCGGGCCCGGACGTTGACGAGCTCGAGGATCTCAAGCCAGGAGGGTGACCATACCCAGGCGCGTCCGGTGGGGAGGCTGGCGAGGGTCTTCTTGACCTTCGCGGCCTGGTCCGTGTCCGCGTGAAGGCGTACCCACTCGTCGATCGCGGCGACGTCGCGGGGGCCGGTGAGGCCGTGCGCGATGAGGACTTCGATCTGGGTGAGGACGTCCTTGTTGAGCACGGCGGGACGCTGCGTGACGAGGGTGCATCCGAGTCCGCGGGCGCGGCCGCGGCGCACGAAGTCTTCCATCGCTCCCAGCAGTGGTGCGCCCTCGGCACGCGGGTTCTGGGGTGCGAGCTCGTCGGCCTCGTCGAAGACGACGTGCATGGGCTGCCGGTTGCGGTGGTACAGCTCGGTGACGAACGCGGTGAGGAAGCGGCGAGCAGCTGCTTTGGAGAGCAGGGAGGTGTCGATGATGGCGGAGATCCGGCGATCGACGATGACCTCGGCGATGACGCGGCCGGCGCCTTCCTCGAGGGGGACGTCGGCGTGGGATCCGCCGAAGACCACGACGGGCAGCCCCGGGCCGTCGCCCGCACTGTTGGAGCGGAGGCCCCACCACACCCCGACCGTGTCGACGACGCAGACGGGTACGCCGAGCTTGACGAACTCTTCGACGATGACGCCGGCGGTGTTGGTCTTGCCCTTGCCGCGGCGGCCGAGGATCGCGATCGCCTCGGTGACCAGGTCGACCGGGAGGGAGAGCTCGTCCCCGAGGCGAATGGGTGTGGTGATGGTCATGGCGTCACTCGTTGAGGCCGTCCGTGAGCGCATCGAAGTGGAGTTTCTCGAACCGAGCGGCGATCGCGAAATGCTGCCCCGCGCGGGCGGCGAGAGCGGCCTTCTCGGTGAGGTCGTCGGTGGTCACCGCGGTCCCGAGGAGGGTGTCGCCAGCGGCTCGCTGGAGGTGAGCCTCAGCGTTGTAGTCCATGGTCATCGGGGATCCTTCGTGGTCTTGCGGACGCTGGTGCGGGCCCGCTTCCTGTAGGAGGAGAGAGGTTTGCGGGGGGCGTCGTCGAGGAAGGCTTTGCCGGCGCCGCTGGCGAGCTTGGTGTTGCGCAGCTGGACTCGGTAGGGGTAGACGTCCTCGAGGAGTTCGCAGCGGGCGACGATGGCGGCCCAGTAGTTCGGGAAGGTGACGATCTCGACGATCTCGCCGCCGGCGGCGAGGCGACGGGTGGCGGCTTTGTCGCGGTCGGTGCGGGCCATACGGACGGTCTGCACGGGCATGTTCCGGATGTTGATGACGGTGAGATCCCACTTCTCGAGGTAGCCCTTGTATCCCCACAGTGCAGTTGCGTTGGTGGGGTCTTCGGCGATCTTCTTGACCGCGCCGCGGGCGTAGACGAGATCCTTGGTCTCTTGGTCGAAAGCGCCCTGCGGGGGGCGGACGAGGGCGATGACGCGGGCGAACCGGGTGGGAGGGACGCCGTTGCGGATCCAGCGTCGGATGGTGCCTTCGGAGACGCCGAGTGCCTGCGCTGCGGTGATGGCGTCGACGTGGCCGAGTCGGTTGTAACTGCTGAGCGTGGCGGCGAGGACCTGGCCGAGCTTCCGTGCTCCCCAGGCCTGCTCGAGGGCTTCGATGTCTGCGCTCTCGGGTGTGAACCACAGCGGTGCTGTGGTGTCCTCGAACTGTTCGATCGCGTCCATGACCCTCGAGCCTCGTTAGTGAATGTGACATTCACAGCATAGCGGCGGACAGGCATCGCCGTCCATCGCTGCGCCTACTTCTTGGGCTTGCTCGCTCGCTTCTCTGCAGCTGCAGACACCGCGGCTTCGGTAGTGCCCTTCCGATCGGTGGTGGGGCGCTTGGTGGCGATCTCGGGACGGTTGGCGTTCAGCCGGGCGGGAGCCTTGCTCTCGGCGATCCGGCGCTCGATGAACGCGTCCGCCTCCTCTTTCACGAACAAAGGGCTCCGGGACGTCTCGGGGGCGACGGACTTGGGGAAGCCCTCCTTGCGCTGGCTGCCCTTGGCCGTGGCGTAGACCCGCACGGTCTGCGCGGTGACATTGAGCTTCTCGGCGATGTAGGTGTAATCGACGAGCTCGGGCATGGTTGCCATCCGAGGTAGTCCTTTCGTTGACTCGAGTCGCGCCGCATAACAGCGTGACATTCACTGAGGTTATGGTAGCTAGTCGCGCTGGCGCGGTGCGATCCGGCTCGGCAGGTTCAGCGCCATTCGACGCCCTTGATGCCGTGGAACTGCCAGCCGTCGACGTAGCGGGAGTCGTAGAGAGCGGTGAGGAAATCGGTGGCGCCGGCGTCGCCGCCCCGGGTCCAGGCTTCGTAGAGCTGCTGCTGCTCGAACGGGGACATGTCGAGGTTGCTGTACCGCTCCGACACGTACTTCTTGTCGTTGGGGTCGGAGGACGGCCCCTGCAGCGCGTTGACGCGGATGGTGCGTTGCCGGGTGGGCTGCTGGGCCTGGATCCGCTTGGCGAGCTGCCCGCGGCCGCGCTGCGTGGTCACGGACTGCCGGACCCGCTTGGTGATCTCTTTCACCATGGCGGCGCGGGGGTTCTGCACGCCCTTAGCCCACTTCTGGATGGTGCGAGTGCTGACCCCGAGCTTCTCCGCGGCGAGCTTGGTTGCGATCGGGAAGCGGTCGCTGCTGCCGGGGAACAGGAACCGGAGCATCGCACGAGTGTCGGGGTGCTCCGCGCCGTAGTCGGGAATCTTCTGCCCGGTGAGGCCCTCGAACATCGCCTTCATCTGCCGGGCCTGAGCCTGCTTGCTGAGTGCCATCAGATCACCTCATCCAGGTGCTTCTTGCCCTTGTAGGTTCCGTCTCCGGTGAGGAACTGGGCGTGGTGCTCGAGGGAGTCGGACCCTTCGTACTTGTACTGGCCGAGGCCGCGGCCGAACCACTTCGCGTCCCCGGGCCACGCCTCGGCGGCTTCGACGGTGTCGCTGGTGTAGACGATCGTGTCCTTCTCGATCGCGACAGGCCACCGGCCGGTGCTCTCGGCGTTGCGCAGGACGCGTCGGATGATGTTCGCCCGGGACTTCGCGACGATCATGTCGTGGCGGTGGGGAGCCCATACGGCGAGGGTGTCGTGGTCGCCGCGGAAGTCGAGCATGCCGATCGCGGCGGCGTACATGATCTTGAGCAGGTCGCGCGCGGCCTGGTCGTCGGGGTCGTCGGTGTCCAGGGCGGTGCGGGCATCGCGGACCCGCTTGTACCAGGACTCGAACACCTTGCCGTGCTGATCCCACAGCCAGGCCTCGTGGATCTCGACCTCGATATCCATCTCGGCGGCGAGCTCCAGCGTGGGTGTGCTGACCCACATCTGGGATCCGGCGACACCTTCGCGGACGTTGCCGCCGGCGGCGAAGATGTGCGGGATCTGCCAGTTGTCGGATTCGGGGACGGTGATCAGCCAGTAGCCGGGCTTGTTCGTGGTCTTGGTGAACTGCAGGGGCCCGGCGTAGTGGGTGGGTGCGCCGATTCCGACGTCGGTGCTCGTGGCGGCGAGGTAGGAGCCGCCTCGGTCGAACCCGTGCACCCACTGGTGCTCGAGCTCGTCGCTGCTGAGGCGCCGCTGCCAGTTGAAGTCACCCTCGGCGATCATCTGATCCTTGACGGGCGCGGGCCGGTCCTGGGGGTAGTAGATCTCGTCGCGCTTGTCCTTGGGCAGCAGGGCGGTCATCAGCTTGGTGCCGGTGGTGCCGGCGCTGCTGCGGTAGGGGAACTTGAGTGCGGCGGTGAACTTGCCCAGGCGGCGGGCAATGGTGGCGGGGTCAGGGTCGCCGTCGAGGATCGTGCCCACGAAGGCGTAGTTCTGGGCGGCGAGGAGGGTGATGTGCGCTCCGACGCTGCGGTCGTCCTCGCGCCAGATGTCGATGCTGCCGGCCATGGATCCGTCGCCGGTCATGGTGAAGCCTGCCTCGGTGGCCTTCGCGACGAACGGGTGGCCCTTGGTGGCTTCGCGCAGCATCTTGGGGAAGTCGGAGTCGGTGCCGTCGGGGAGTGTGTCCAGCGGCAGGCCCAGAGCGATCGCCGCGTCGGTGGTGAGGTAGATCTGGCCCCGCTCGGTCTTGCGTGCCCCGTTGGTGCCCTGGTTGATGCGGGTGCCGAGGTTGATGTCGGTGGCCAGACGGGCGAGCTGCCCGGCGTGCTCGAGCTGCCCGTTGATGCGAATGAGCTCGCCGTTGGACAGCCACAGCCCGTCCGTGTGGAGGACACCCAGCGGGGCCCGGAAGGACTCGTCCCGGTTGGCCGGTGCGGCCGCGGAAGCAGCCGGAACCGTGTCCGCGGGCTGCGAACGAGTGGATGCCTCGGCCGCGGCAGGCGCCGCCGCCGGAACCACTGCCGCGGCAGCGGGTGCGGGCGCTTCGGGTGCCGCGGCGGGGTCTTCGATGGGGATCTCGGGGGCATCCGTGGGGAGGAGCTGGTCCGAGTTGTCGCCGTCGAACAGGGCGGGGAAGCCGCCTTCGGGGCTCTCCGGGTCTCCCCCATCGACGCCGCCGTTGCTGGGGCCGTTGTCGTCGGGGTTCTCGCCGAGCAGTGCGGAGAGCGGGATGTCCCAGACGCGCTGCTGCACGGTGCGTCCGATGCGGCGGTTGACGCTGCGCTTGCCGGCGCCGTCCGTGACGAGCCAGCCGTGCGACTGCAGTGAGGAGGCGAGGGACACCTTCGTCTCGCTGAACGCCTCGTCAGCACGCTGCGACATCTGGTTGGCGACGCTGACGACGGTGGTGGGCAGCAGGTAGAGCCGGTCGCCGTCGTGGCTGATGATACCGATGCGTTGCCCGTTCGCACGCCACTGCGAGTGCATGCCGGTGGATTGGTCGACCCAGCCGAGAGCGGCGGCGTCTTCGGGGACTGTGCCGTCGATGCCCGACAGGTGGGCGTTGCCGTTGGCGATCGCCTCGCGCAGGTAGTCCATCAGCTGCTCGGCGGGGTCGGATGCCGAGGAGTCCTGCAGGCTGATCGCGTCAGCGATGCCGTCGCGAGCCCAGCTGTAGAAGTCCTTGGCTTCGTCGGGGCTGATGACGTCGAGGTCGCGGAGCATCATCAGCATGATCACGATGCCGCGGTCCAGGGTCACGGCGGACTGGACGAGGCGGTCGTGGAGACCGTTGTGGCCGCTCTGACGGGGGATGCGGTTACGCCAGTACGTCTGGGTGCACAGGCGGTGGTCGACGTCTTCTTCTGCCTGGGTGAAGTCGTCGATGAGCTGCTCACGTCGACCGGCGATCCACTGCAGAAGCGCAGCGCCGATGGTGGCGCGGGCGTGCCGGTTGTGGCGTGACTCGAGGCGGCCGAATATCTCGCCACCGTTCTTGACGGTCGCGGGGTCCAGGGGCAGGTTCACGATGCGGGAGTCGGCGGAGCCCTGAGCGGACAGCTCGCCGGAGGTGATGATGCTCGCCACGATCGGCCGGTCTGCTTCGGCACCACCGCGCTGCTTGCCGCGCAGGCGTCCGATGCCGTTGAACACGGTGCGGCCCAGGGCGCTGATGCGTCGGATGGCTCCCTTCGCGTCTCCGTCCGGGGCGAAGTCATCGACGATGACGGGCATGTAGTTGATCGAGCTGAGGGTGCGCTGCAGACCGATCGTGGTGGCACCGCCGGCGGCGCCAGAGATCAGACCCTTGGTCATGTAGGTCAGATTCGGTGCGAAGTACTGCACCGCGAGGCGGCTGTGCGAACTCTTGTATGAGGCGAACCCGCCCACCAGGTGCAGGATGATCGGTCCCGGCACGACCGGGGCTGTCCAGGAGTGACCCAGCAGGGGTGCGACCACACGAGCGGGGAGCTCGGATTCGCGCAGCGACACCGTCCCGTCGATCCACGCCTGACGCAGCACGTCACGGTCGGTGGTCGGTTCGGGCATGGCGTAGATCTCGGAGGTCTTCTCGACATCCACCTCGACGTCGAGCGCACCGCCCTTGGCGATCGCGCCGGCGGCGTGGACGAAGTACGGACCGGTCTCCGCATCACGCCACCCAACCGTGGTGTGGACGATGCTGTTGTCCTGCGGCGGGGAGATGGAGCTCATCGCGTCCCACGCCTGGTCGCGGCCGCGGCGGCTCTGCGACTCGAGGAACCCGGGCCAGGGAAGTGCGGTTGCCCAGGATCCGTCGCGGATCTGGTCTTCGGTGTACTTGAGGGTCTTCGTCTCGGTTTTGATCTGACCGGTTTCGGCGTCACGCACCGGGTAGCCGCGCTGGTTGAGCACCCACCGGAAGAACTGGATGACGTACAGGTGCGGGGAACGGGCGATCTCCGAGTCGGTGCCGTCGTCCTCGATCGCGACGCTCTGCACCTCGGCCCAGCCGCGCATGACCCGGTAGTACTTCTCGGTGTAGCCCTCGCCGCTGTCGGCGGGAACGTACTTCACGAGCACGGTCTGTCCGTTGACGACGGCGTAGTCGTTGCCGTGGATGTGGGGGCGCTTCTCGGGCTGACCCTCCTCCTCGTTGCCGAAGAACACGCCACCGTTACCGCCCCCCGAGCTGCTGCTGGTGGGCGGGGTCGGGGTGACGTCGACGACCTCGGAAGGTTCGACGGGAGCCTCAACCTCGGGCCGCAGCGCAGTCAGGGCGCTGACGATGGTCTGTGGGACGTCGAGGCCTGCGGTGATGTAGGTGTCCCGGGCGATCTGGGCGCCTTCGACCAGCAGCGACTTGTAGCTGGCCAGCGCGTCGCGCCCTCGCTCGCTCAGCGTTTCCGGGTCCAGGTCAGGGTCGATCGCCCGGATGCGCTCGAGGCGGTTCAGCGACTCCCGAGCCCACGCCTCGGCGTGCTGTTCGGAGGTGCCCCGATCCTGCTGGGTCTGTTCGAGCTGCGCGATCGCTTCCTTGAGGCAGACGGCGATGCCGGTGCGGCCGGTGACGAGCTTTTCGGCCTCGGAGGCTGCGACCATGGCGCGGGCATCGTCAACGGAGATCTCGACGAGCGTGTCGACTCTGCCGCCGGCGTCCATGTGGTCGGTGAAGTCGGCTTTCCGGTCTGCGAGGTTGGGCAGCAGGATCCGGGCGGGAATGGTGAGATCGGCCAGCTGTGCGCCGACGGCGGCCGCGCGCTGCGCGCCGGCCGCATCGTTGTCGACGACCAGGTTGACGCGGCTGCCGCGGAATCGTTCGAGCAGCTCCGCGGGGAACGCTGTGGCACCGCCCGCATTGGTCGTCGCGGCCAGGCCCTCCTCGATAGCGCTGTCGGCGTCCTTCTCCCCCTCGAGCAGCCACACATCCTCTCCTGCAGCGACCGCGGTACGGACGGCGTCGAGGTTGTAGAGCAGTGGCGAGAAGTCAGCGGGCTTGCGCTTGACCCAACGGCCGTTGGCGCCGCGGTAGCTCTGCGTGAAGCGCTTGTGCCGCTTCCCGTCGACGGTGGTCTCTTCGCGGTGGACCCGCTGGCGGACGACGCCGTTGTCGTCGACGTACTCGTAGACCTTCACCTGGGTCCAGGTCGCACCGGTCAGATCCGGGGCCGTGGGCGCGAGCTCGTCCTTCGTGAGCCGTGGCGGGAGCGAGGGTCGCTTGGGTCGGGGCGTGGTCGACCGACGGCGGTCTGTGGGCAGAGGCGCGTCGAACAGGTCGCTGATGGTGAGCCCGAGAGCACCGCAGACGTCGTGGAGGTTGAACGCATCGCCGCAGCCGAAGCAGTGCATCATCACCTTGCCGGCGACCGAGTCGTACCGGATGCTCAGTGACGGCTGCGCGTCGCCGTGCACCGGGCACAACGCCTTGAACTGGTTGCCGCGGCGTGCAGGCTTCCACCCGCCCCGATCCAGCGCCTCCCAGACGCGATCGAGGGATGTCCGAGCCGCCGCGGCCGGCGTGTACTCAAGCGTCATCGCTGCAGCACACCTCCCCGGCGTGCGCAGCGGAGCATAGCGGGTGCGGCGAGTCGCCGTTCACCAACGCTAGACATCCGCAATAAAGCGGCTACAATCATGCACATACCCGGATTCTCAATAAGGGTTTCGCGATACGAGGTCTCTTGCCGGAGACCAAGACTCAGCACTTTTCACCCCCGCAGGTTTGCCGACCAGCGGGGGTTGTGCTTTCTACGCCGACTTGGGCATGTCGAGCATGTCGAGCTCCTGTTCTGTCTCTCGGGCAGCGCGCTCTCGCTCCGCCTTCTTGAGTTCGTCCTTGACGTAGTCGGGGATTTCGAGCCCAGCTTGCTGGGAGACAGCCAGCGCGAGCCAGCTGCTGAGGGGAAGTCCGGCGTCCGCTGCGATGCGCTCGAGGATCGGGTCGTAGTCCTTCGGATACCGCACAGTCCTGACCGCACGAGGGCCGTACGAGCGGCGTCCCGGCTTCTTTTCTGATGCAGGCATGCCCCTGTTCTAGCACGAAGCTGAATCAGAATCACGGATTCGCTTGGTGCGTCGCAGCTGCGGCGTGTTTCTCCCATGCAGGTATAGGCCCAGCCTCAGACACTTCGCGGACATCCCGATCGCAAGAAAGTTTCGACGCCCGCTGATACACCTTTTCCGCCCTCGCGCGCGTACGCATGTGTGAGGACTATTTTCCAAAAGGTGTAACAGGTGGTGGCGTCGAAGAAAACCCCAGTTCAAACGCCACTAACACGCCACCACCTCGGGAGAGCCAAGGTGGTGGCATCCAAAAAAACCCCAGGTCATGGCTGTTACACCTTTCCGGAGAGGTGGTGAGATTTGCGCCATGAGGGGCCCGAAAGTGTAGTCACGGGCGTGGGTGTAACGGCCGACCTGACGTGTGAGCGGCGTCGGGGTGCCGCTGTTCGAGCGAAGGTTCGTCGTCGATCGACGTCACACGCTGCGTGTCGGCTCGGCGTGTCGCCTAGTCGAGGATGCCGTGGGAGATCCGCCAGGTGCGGACGGAGCGGCCCTCTACGCGGATCGGGGTGGTGCCGGTCTCCGTGGTGAGCAGGCGTGCGCGGCGGAGCGCGGCCGCGATCGCACGGATGCTGAGCGTCTCGGTGCCGTGGGCTGCTCGGATGAACGAGAGGGCTTCTGCTGGGCGGAGGTAGATGTGGTCGGCGTTGATGCGGCCTATCGGCCAGGCGGCGCTTTCGTCGGATCCGGTGGTGAGCTGTCCCCCGCTTTCGAGGAGGTAGCGAATCGCGGAGCGCACGGCCCAGACGACCTGGTCGTCGGTGTGGAGCCAGGAGAGCTTGGGGGTGGTGGCGTTCTCGAGCTCAAGGGCGCGAAGGACCTCGTCGCCGACGTACAGGGCGGCGCCGAGGCGTCGGAGGTTGTCGAGTTCGCGGTGGCCGGCGAGACGTAGCGCTCGGGTGTCGACCTCGACGCTTCGGGCCCGCTGGCGGAGGTAGCTGGCGACGTATCGTCGCGCGGCGATCGCCGGTTCGCTCGAGACGCTGCGGAGGCGTTGAAGGCTCCGTGGCTTGGCCGGAAGTTCGATCGTGATGATCCGGGACGCGCTGAGCTCCCCGATGGGCTGACTGCCGGTGGCGACGAAGATCGACGCCTCATGCAGCCGGGAGTAGAAGGGCACGTAGGTCGCGCTCTCGAGTTCGTCGAACATGCGCGGATGCCGGGGAAGCCCCAGGGGTGCGGCGTCGTCGACGATCAGCGGTACGCCGGGGTGGACGGCCTTCTCGAACGCAGCGACGGTCGACTTCTCAACCAGGGGTCGCGTGGTCTCCCCCGCGAGATCTCCGATCGCTCTGGCGAGCGTGGTCTTGCCCGAGCTGGGCCCGCCGATGATGAAGACCGGCACCGGAAGCGGAGCAACGAAGGAGAAAGCGATCGCTCGCAGCAGCTGATCGACGTGGCGCGGGAACGCCTCGCGCAGCGGCTCGATCCCCGCGGCCCAGGCGCTTTGCGCGTGAGAGGCGGGGATGAGGTCGCTGGAGGGCGTGGTCACGGTCAGGTGGTCAGCTGCGGGAGTCGCTCACGGATGACGTTGACCGCGGTCAGGAGCGAGTCGGGTTCGTGACGGAGATCCTCGAGGTCGCTCAGCAGGGGGATGAGGCGGTCGTGCGGGGTCAGATCCCACGCCGGCCGGTTGTTGAGCTCGTCCGGGATGCGGCCAAGGAGCCAGACCGGTCCGTCGAAGGTGTACTCCCGGGCGAGCGGCAGCCGGCGCAGGACGGCGTAGATTTCGCCGGCAACGATGGAGATCCGCCACTCAGACTCTGGAGCACCAGGTATCTGTGTCTCGGCGAGGCGGAACCCGTCGGCGACATCCCAACCGGCGAGGTTGTCGTCGCCGATGCCGTGGCGAGCTTCTCGGTCGGGGTTCTCCGCCACGAAGGCGATCGGGTTCTCGTAGGCCGTGACGCCAACGGGCGGGGTCATGTAGCGAGGCTGGATCAATGTGTTCCCTCTCGATCGACGCGAATGATGGCGAGTGCGCTCAGGCGTTGGTGCGCGCGCGGGCGTACTCGAGGACGGCCGCGCGGATCAGGGCACTGCGGCTTCGTCCTTCATGGTCGGCGAGTTGGGTGACGATCAGGTCGAGGTCGCCGGTCGCGCGAACACGCCACGTCACGGTCTCGGCCCGGTTTTCGCCTAGCCGGGGGCGTCCGAGAGCGATCTGGGTGGCATCTTCGATCGTGCTCGCCCCGGTGGCTGCCAGGAGCATCGCGCGACCGGCGGCGGCAGCATCCTCTCCGTGGAGAGCAGTACCGGGGATCGGTGCCAGTTCGCCGGCCTCCGCGGCCGCGGCGAACTGGTCCCAGTCGTCGACCTTGCTGCGGTCATCTGTGCGGGTCATGGTTCACTCCTTGGTCTCGATCAGGTGGCGGTACAGGTCGCTCAGTGGCATCGCGTGGAAGATCACAAACTCGTCGCCTTTCATTGCGACGATGACCTCGATGTAGCGATCGGTCTGAGCGTGGGGGTGTCCGACCCATACCCGAGTCAGCCAGCCCGGACGGCCGGAGACGTTTTCCTGTCCTTCTGCGTGGGAGATGGCCCACAGGATGTCCTCGCGGGGAATCCCGTGCTTCGCTGCGCTCTTCTTCCACTCCACTCCCACAAGAAAAGAGTACTACAAAAAGGGTGCTACAAAAAGAGTGCTACAGGGCTTCGGTGTGAGTTCGACGCTCTGGGGTTACCGATGTCCATGCCTCTGCCTGGTGACAGGGGTGTTACTCCGATGGTGTGACGTCTATGAAGCGGGGCGTGACTGCGGGGGGTGCTGGTGTAAGCGGGTGCGGGTCGAAGACGGCCGGGTCAGCTGTCTGCCACACGATTAGCCGGTCGTCACACCACGAGCATTCTCCTGACCAGACGTACGGGTCTGCTGCATGCAACCGGGAACGCAGCGGCTGCGCGTGTTGGCTGACGAGGTCCGATGACCACCGGGTGCGGGGATGGAACGCCGCTGCGGCGAGGTAGAGACGTCGGCCGATGCCGAGGCCGACGTATCGCTCCCAACCCTGGCCTTGGTGGTCTGGGTCATCCGGGTCGATCGAAGCGATCGCGTATGGCTTCGAGAAGACCACTCCGCGCCCGTCGAGCGCACGGACAGTGAACCGCGCGCGAAGGCCGCTGGCTGCGTGCTGCACCACAGTCATCGGATCGCCCTCATTCGTGCCGTGACGGATGTAGATCTTGGGGTCGGTGACCACCTTCTGGATCTCGGCGACCTTGTGCGTCGCGATGGCCGTCACCGCTTGCTGGGTCAGGTGGCGTTGCACGAGGGTGTCCACGTTGGGCCGTTCGGATGCGGCTGCCACCACGGCTGGCGCAAGCTGGGGAAGGTGTGACAGCAATCGCGGGTGCCAGGCGTTGGCGCCCGGCGAAGTCTGCGCCCAAGCGCGCTCGAGCTCTTCGTAGATCAAGATCCGAGCCCACTCCTCCGCAGCTGCGGCGAGCCCGTCTGTTTCCTCGAGTTCACGGAGGGCCGCGGCCGCGCGTTTCCGCGACCACCATCCCCACGCCCGCTCAGCCTCGCGCTCGGCGTAGCGCCGGTCCTCTCGGATACGCACGTAGGTACCCTCCGTGCTGTAGTACTCGTCAGACATCCGACACCCTCAGTCGTCGCGGCCCGCGGAAGCTCCCGATCAGTTGTCGCCCTGGACGATGGTGATGGGGACCATCTTCATCTGATCCGGTGCGCCCGGCTGGGTCATCTTGATCCAGAAGTACCCGTCTTGCCGGAGAGGGATGGGCCCTGCCGGCTTGGTGCAGCTGGTGGGGACCGCGATGACATCCGCGACCCGGACAAGCTGGCGCGCCCCGGCTGGGCGGGAGGTGTCTGCAGGGATGACCACGGTCTGCTCAAGGCCGTCCACGGTGGGCTGTCCTGGTGAGTAGCAGCGGAGCCCGAAGGAGATCGTGACCTCGGCCGGTGTGGCGTTGGAGTTGTTGCCGAGGGCTGCGCTGACCGGGGTGATCATCCCCGGGGAGACGATGGCCGGCGCGAGGAAGAAGTGAGGCTCGTTCAACGCGAATGATCCCGCCGCTTGGGCAGGCGCGGCGAAGAGCAGCGAACTGCCGGTCAGGGCGAGTGCTGCCGTCGCTGTGGCGAGCAGCCGTCGACGTCGGGAGGACGAGGTCACAGGAATCCTTTCGAGGTCGACTACGAGTTCAGGCCGGCAATGTCGCTCGCTAAGACCCAAGCGACAGCGGTGTGCGGCGAGGTGAGCATCTGCGTCCGCTCCTCATGGGTCTGCGTGTGGTGCAGCAGGAGTCTCTCACTCGCCGCATGAGTCACTATCAGCAGCACTCCCCCTACGCGCCGGATCATGTTCGCGACACCGTAGGTGCCGGCGGTGCCGTCTGGGGGCTCTTCCACCCAGTAGGTCTTGGTGCCGTCGATGGTGACACTGAACCTCGGATTTGCCCACTGGGCTGTGACGGTGGAGGGGGTGGTGCCAGAAGCAAACGTCATGGGGTCGAAGCTGGTGAAGCCCTCCAGAAGCAGGTCTTGGACCGGACTGCGCCAGCCACCAGCGGCTGATCGAGACAGGTAGAAGACATCGCACGTCGGACTGATCACCAGGCAAGGCACGTACGTCTGTGACGTCGTTGTCCCCTTTCGCCCCCACCACCTCCGTCGAGTGCGTTCCTCCACGCTCTCGAGACCAATTACTTCCGCGTGCCAGCTCTGATCCGGGAAACTGGTGAAAATGCCTCGCCTGAGTTCCAGCGGCCCGCATGCGGCATGAGTGGCAGCGATCACCGCACTGTCTGGCAATTCCTCGAAAGACCAGCGAAGCGCCCCAGATCCGAGTGAGTTGCCGCACTTAGCGCACTCCCCTTCCGGGAGTACAGCGTCTTCCAGGGTGGACAACAGGTCGGCGCCGACCTCACGGGCGATCGCAGGGTCTTCGACGAAGTGCATGTGTAGGGAGAGTCTTTCTCGAGTCAGAGGGAGAGGGCAGCTGCAGCTACCGCCGCGGCGGCGCCGCCGGCGAGCATGTAGGGCCCGAAGGGCAGGTCGTGGATGTCTCGGCCGCGTGTTCTGAGGATTGCTGCGGTGATCGCGTGCGGGAGTGCGAGGACGTACGCGATCGTGATCGCCAGGAGCGGGAGGGACCAGGTGTGCCACCCGGTGAGGAGGCCGATGCTGAGGGCGAGTTTCACGTCGCCGAAGCCGACTTGGCCAGCGAGGCCGATGCAGCCCATCACCACGGCGAGGCCCAGCCCGCCGGCGATCGCGGTGACCGCGGCCACGCCTTCACCAGTGGTCAGTGCGAGGGCGAGGACAGCGCCGGTGAGGATGGCGGCGAGGGTGAGGTTCAGGGCGTCGGGGAGCCGCTTGTAGCGGATGTCGTGGCGGGCCAGGAGCACACCGTAGGCGGCGTAGACGGCGAGCATCGCCCACTCGCCCACGGCTGGGCGCAGATCGGCGCTGAGGGGCGCTGTGAGCGCCAGGAGAGCGCCGAACCCGCCGATGAGGGCGGTCAGGTAGCGCAGAGCCGCCCGCGGCCGCGTAGGCGCGTTCTCGAGAGCGGTGGCAGGGGCGGTCACGCTGTGTGCTCCACCAGGAGGACGTGCAGCGGTGCGGTCGGGTCCAGGGCGTTCAGGATCGTGGTTCGTGACGCTTCTGAGCTCATCCCGCCGTGGCCGGCGCCGATCAGCGGGATGGCGAGGCTTGCGAAACCATGGGCGCGTGCTTCGGCTACGGCGTTCACTGTGGACAGTCGGACGCTCTCTGTCGTCGCGGTCCATCTCAGGGTCAGGCCGGCGACGTGGATGAGCGCCTTCGCCGTAGGGAGGTCGCCGGCAGAGGTAGTGACGGCTTGGCCGAGCTCGAGGATCCCGTGTCGGGCGAGTTCCTTCCATGGTCCCGGACCGGTCTTGCGCTTGAGCGCTCCGCTGACTCCTCCGGGCACGAGGAGCCACCGTGGCACGACGTTGCGGTTCCACGGGTTCACGATCGCGTCGACGGGGATCGAGGTGATGTCCCGGTCGACCTCCGAGACGGTCAACGCGCTCTGCATGGGTTCGGGGGTCAGCTCGCGATCGCGTGCCGGCGGCGCAGCTGCGCGATGAGCGCCTGGGTCTCAGGCTCGGGCTCGTAGTCCTCGTCGATGGCGGCGAGGTTCTGCTCGAGCTGGGTGATGAGCCGTTCGACGCCGGCGAGATCTCCAGCCTGGTGTTCGGCGCGGAGGCCGTCACGCCAGTAGATCTCGTTGACGGGGTCGACCATGCGCCCGATGGCGGATGCCATGCGTGCCTGCCGGACCTGCCCCGCCGTGAGGCCGCGGGTGGCGGCTTCGTGGGCGACGTCGCCGATGAGCGCGATCATCTCGTGACGGAGACGGTCGGCGAACACGTACCGCTTGTCCTGGACGCCGGTGATCGGCGGGCCCTTGACGAGGTCGAGGGCACCGAGGAGGCGGTCGGTAGGTGCAGCGGAGAGGTCGTCGCCGACGAGCTCGAGGAAGTCCTGCCAGTCGGTGCGGACGTCTTCGTGGAGGCGGTACTCGCCGGTGGTGATGAGTGGGAGGTACCACTCCCCCTCATCGTTCTGACCGAGCCAGCGCCGCGTCTTGGACGCCAGTCCGTTGCGGTCGCTGGCTGCCTTCTTGCCGCTGGCGGGCTGTCCGGGCCAGAACACGGCGTGGACCTGCTCCGCGGTGGCGTTGGGTGTGACGGACAGGAACGCGACGAGCTCGGTCCCTCGACGGATCGCCGAGCGCCACTGCGCTGCGGTGTTGGGGTTGACGGGGGCTTCGCCGCGGGCGCCGCGGACCTCGACGGTGCCGAGCATCTGCAGGTACGGGCCACGGTGCAGAGGCACGACCGACGCCACCGCGGCATCCGCCTCATCGTCGGCTGCGACGTCGGGGATCGGTGCGCCTTCCTCGTCGACGACGTCGCCAGCGATCGTCTCGTCGCCGTCGATCGTTCCGTCGATCGCGTCCGCCTCATCAGCCACCAGCGCAGGGATGTCTTCGGCTGCGGCCGGTGTCGGCTCGTCGATCACAGTGGTGTCGCTCTCGGCGGCGGCCGCGGGGATGTCGTCGAGAGCGAGCTCGTCGTCAAGAGCTGTGCCGGTGGCTTCTCCCTCGGTCGCGACGTCAAACAGCGCGAGGATCTCGTTGTACTCCTTCGCGCCGATCGTCTGCGGCGTGATCGGGATCGCGATGTCGGTGCCGGGGACTTCCAGCTCGGCGCGACGGCCGTCACGGAGGGCGAGGTTCCAGCTGCCGGTGAGGTGGCCGGCGCTGACGGCGGCGATCCCGACCCGGGGAAGACGAGTCACGAGTTCGCTGATCGCCTCGCGGGTCGCGTCGTCAGGGTTGTCGCCGAGGATGATGATCTCCGGCGACCAGGCCTCGGCGTAGGCGCCGGTGGTGCGGGCCTGCTCAAGACCGTCGACACCGAGCTCCTCCAACGCCTGCTCGACCTCTGCCGCCTGCCCGCGCAGATTACGCAGCAGGGTCTGGGTGTCGCTGACGTGACGGACGCGGCCGCTGCCGAGCGCGAGCGGCAACCGGTCCCCGACGCCCACGAGGGTGACCTGCACGTCCTCCGACCAGGTGTTGGCCGCGAGTTCGATGGCGATCGCCGTCAGCACGCCGCGGCGCATGTCGCTGTCAGCGCCCACAACGTTGAGAGCGCCGAGACGCTCGAGGTCGACGAAGATGTGGCCGTTGTTGTCGTCGTGGCCGAGCATCACCAGCGCGGGGTACGGCGCCGAAGGGATGCGCTCGAGCGGTTCGATATCGGTGAGGGCGACCATCCATGCGAGCTTGTCGTCGGGGTCGTACTGGGTGAACGGTGCCGGTAGGTCCGTGGGCTCGTCGAGGTAGACCGCGACCGAGTTCTCGTCCAGGCGCAGCGCGTACAAGGCGGGGAGTCGGCTGCCGGTGTCCTGCGCCCACACGGCCAGGTGGCGCAGCGCGGCGTCAACGGCTTCGGCGCCGACCGGGTTCTCGACGGCTCGCAGCTCGAGCTCCACGCTCGACACCGTCTCGTCGGGCATTGCGATCCGCTGGCGGGGCTTGCGCTCACGCCGCTGCCGCAGACGTCGCCACCCCAGCAGGGTCAGCAGACCAGCGGCGAGCGTGGCGCCGATGCCGCCGACCGTGGCCACGTTGAAGTAATCCTCAATGCCGGTTTCGTCGACCGAGTCGTCAGCGGCATCAGCTGCTGCGGGTGCCGGAGCCTGCGCCTCGGGCGCCGCCGGGGCTTGAGTGGTGAACCCGAGTCCAGCGCTCGTGGAGTCCTCGGGGGTCTCCGCATGTGCGCCGCCGGCCTCGGCCTGGTCTGCTCCTCCCCCAGCACCCGTCTCGGCAGCAATTGCGCCCTCGTCGACGTTGGGCGCGGCGCTGGTCGACTCGCTGTCCTCAGGAGCCGGCGCAGGCGCCGGTGCAGGCGCCGGAGCGGGAGGGGTGACGGCTTCGGTCGCGGCGGGGATGCTGACCGTCTGGCCGGGGTAGATCAGGTCGGGGTCGGTGATCGTGGACCCGTCCGGCTGGACGATGTTCTTGGACGCCTCGAAAATCTCCGGGTAGCGGGCTCCGTCGCCCAGCTCGTCGGCCGAGATGTCCCACAGGGTGTCGCCGGATTCGATCGTCCGCTGCTCGTAGGAGGCCTCGGGTGCAGCCTCCGCCTCCGCGGCTACGGCCGGGGCAGGTGTCGAAGGTACGGCGGCATCCGCTGGAAGGGTCAGCACCCATCCCTCGTGCAGCCATCCAGAGGCATCCAGCGCTCCGCCATCGGCCTGAGTGACGCCGACGTTGAGCGCGGAGATCTCCGACGCTCGAGAGCGATCGCCGAGTGCCGACTCTGCGATCCGCGCCAAGGTGTCGGATCCGGTCACCGTGTACTGAGGACCCGCCTGAACGGGCGCAGCCTCTTCCGCCGTGGCGGCCGCCGGCGTCGAAACGACCGAGGCGCTCATGGGAGCTGCGGAGGTCGTGGGGACTTCCGCAGCGAACGCGGCGGTCGGTGCGAACAGTGCGATTACCGCGGCCAGCAGGCCGCCCATCACCTTCTGCTGCATCCCGAGCCCAGGGATCCGCGGCCGCGGCACGCCCCGCAGCTGCGAGGGGAGCTCCGCGAGGAACCCGACCGCGAAGCTTGCCCAGGCGATCCACGCCGCGATCGGCATGATCGTGCCGACGAGGAAGGAGCCGGTGTAGTCGGGCAACGTGAACGCGCTCACGAGCTCGTCCCACGATGGGATCGGGTTGCCGGCGAAGAACACGAGACCCGCGGGGATCCCGATCAGCAGCGCGGCGAGCAGGATCAGAGATCCGAGGCCCTTTCCGATGCGGTTCATGATGCCTCCCAGGGGGTCAGGGGACGATGACGGTCTGCAGCTCGTTGACCTCGAGGTCAGTGGAGCTGTCGGTGGTGAGGTTGATGGTGCCGCCGGGCCCGGCGAGCGAGGTCCACGTCACGGTCCAGCTGGTGGTCGCGGTGACGGTGAAGCGATCGCCGGGGGTCCGGCTCGAGGTGGTCGTGTACTTGTAGCCACAGGTCGGTGACGTCGTCATGCCGTACCCGGTGTTGTACGGGGTGCCCGTGTTGCCGCAGGTCGTGGATGCGCCGTCGCCCATTTGCCAGCGCACTGACGTGGCCTTCGCGGTCGCGGTGATGGTCTGACCGCCGAGAGTTGCCGTCTCCGTGTACGGCCCCCAGGTGAGCGGTTCCGGGTTGTTGACCCACAGCCAGATCGGGACGCCGACGTAGCCGCGGCGGTGCCCCCACTCAGGGTTCACCTCGGGGGCCATACCGATGTCGATCCCCCGCAAACCGAAGGTCGAGATCAGCTGCTCCGCGGCGCTGCCCGGAGTCAGGACTTTCAGGCCCGGGGGGATCGTCTCGGACCAGAAGTAGGACGTGATCGTGGCGCCCTGGTCGATGAAGGGTGCGCAGACGTAGTAGCCGGCTTCCTGGCTGTAGCTACCCGGCCGCGCTGGCCACTCCCCCTGGACCATCGAGACGAAGCACTGCCGGCTGTTCGACCAGTACCGCATCCCGTCACCGCACCCGATCTTCACGTAGAAGTACCGCACCCCGCTCGCCTCATAGGTGACGACGTCCTCATTGGGGTAGTCGTTCACGTAGTTCGGGTCGATGCGCGAGTAACAGGCGGGTGCGCCTGCGGTCCATCCGTTGCTGTCCGGGTTCGGTGCCGGATCCGATGGCGCGGAGATCGTCAGGTAGCAACGTGACGACTCCGGGTCGCACCAAACGTTCTCGGCAGCACTTGCTGGCGCCCCTGTGGCCACCAGGGCGCCTGCAGCCAGGACCAGGGTGACGAGAGCGGTGACAAGTCGTTTCAGCATGCGATCTAGAGCTACGGTCAGCAGCTCTCCCCCAGACTGATCAGGTCGTAAACCAGCCACTTTTGGCTGTCGGCGTCGTAAACGACCTGGTAGTCGAACGTGCTGCGCGCTTCCGGGCGCATGGCTTCGGAGCCGTCGCTGGCGTAGATCTTGTACTCGCTGGAGTCCTGGCAGGCGTTGATGGTGATCAGGCCGTTCTCAACGCCCTCCCATTCCTGCCCGTAGGAAGCCGTCGTTTCGTACTTGATTGCACCCTCGGTCTTTCCGGGGCCGTCGATGTTCTTCTGGTCCGTGTTGAGAATTGGGCCCTTGGCGATCCCGGCTGCATCGTTGACGGCGACTTCGAGGGCTCGACCCGTCGCCCAGGCTTCGAGCGGCGCGGTATCCGTTCCGCCAGCGGCGTTGACCTCGCCGCGTACGACGAAGTACTGAGTCAGCACCGTCTCCGCATCCGTGATCGCGTCATCCTCGCTCTCCGGTGGTGAGACCTGAGGGTTGGAGGCGGTAGCCGACGGAGAAGGCGTGCTCGTGCTTGTCGTGGGAGAGGGCACAGGAGTGGTGTTGGTGCAGCCGGCGAGGAGTGCCAGGCCTGCGGCGATCCCCGCGAGTGCGGTGAGGGTGCGCTTGGTGCTCATGGGGGCTCCTATTGGGTGATGAGCTCAGCGGTGGCGCTGGCTTCGACGGGGAGGGCGGCGGGGAAGAAGATCGGGTTGTAGTCGGTGGTGACGGTGACGGTGATTCTGTCGCCGGCGACTGACACGTTGCCGCCGACTCCGGCTGCGGAGAGGTAGCCGTTTGCGGCGTTCACTGCCCGGTTGGTGTCGATCGCGGTGGTGCCGTCGATGATCGCGGCGCCGCTGATGGCGTTGGCTGCCGCTCGGGATGCGCCGGCTGCGGTGGTGTAGGCCTGCTGGTTGGCTTGCACCTTCCCTGCGCCGTCGAGGACGAGCCCGATGATCGCGAGGAAGACGGCGGCCATGATGACGAAGTAGAGCGTCGTGACGCCGCTGTCGTCGCGGAGCTTGTCGCGCAGCTTCTGGATGATGGTCTTCATCGCCGCTCCCGGTATGCGTCGACGGGCGAGATTGCGGTGCCGCTGAGGTCGCGGGTGCCGGGCATCCCGATCAGGGCAGCGTCGCTGAGCTCAACGGTGCAGGTCACACGGGCGCTCACCTGTCCGGTGGTTCCGATGGCCGTCGCCAGCCCGGACGTGTCGATGCTGACCTCGAGGTCGGTGCAGTTGACGTCGGACTGGGCCATTGCGACTCGGGCCATGTCTTCGGCTGCGGCTTGAGCTTCGGCGGCGTTGCGGGCGAGGGATGCTTCGCGGGCTGCGGCGGAGGCTGCGGATTCGACGGCGTTGCCGGCGAGGCTGAGACGCCCGGCCGCGGCGAGGAGGACGAGGAAGCCGAGGAGCGCGGGTGCGAGGATGACGATTTCGAGGCCGGCGGATCCGCGGTCGTCGCGGAGTTTGGTGAGGAGGGTGCGGAAGCGCTGCATCAGTCAACCCACCTTTCGACCGGGCCTGTCACGGTGACGTCGACGGCGGTGTTCAGGCCAGGGACGAAGCTGGGGGCAGTCCCGGTGACGGTGACGGTGACGGATTGCGCTCCGCGGTTGACCGAGACGGATGCGCCGCTGACAGGGGTGCCGTTCTGGTTGATGACGGCGAGGCCGGCGGTGGTGCCGTCGTTGCTGCTTGCGTTGTACGAGCGCGCAGCGTTGTAGGCGCTGGTCGCTGCGGCATGGGCGATGTTGTTGGCGTGAAGGATGATCCCGGCGTGTAGGAAGATCGCGAGGAACAGCAGCAGGATCGGGGCGACGACGACGTTCTGCAATGTGGTGACACCTCGATCACCGGTCAGCGCGTGAAGCAAGCGCTGCCGGTGATCGAGGGTGTCCGTCTGCATGATCGTCGCTCGTCTCAGCCGGTGGGGACCTGCGAGAGGAAGTTGTTGATCAACACGACGAGTCCGGTTGCCACGGCGACTGCCGCGACTCCGATGATCGCGTACCAGATGACCTGCTCGAGGGTCACCGACCCTCGTTCCGGCTCGCTGATGAGACGGGCTGCTCTCCCCCGCATGCGGGAGAGGAACTTCTTGCTCAGTGTCGACATGTCAGGCGTTCCTTTCGTGTGTCGTGCTCGGTGTGGATGGTGCGTGGTCTGTCAGGTATAGGCCTCGATATGGGCCCTTCGCGGACATGTGGCTTTTCAGGTTTTCAGCTAAACGCATCCAGTGCGAAGGGTGTCCCCAGGAGGAGCATGAAGAGGACTCCCGTGAGCGCCATCGGGATGGTCATCTTGTTGGTCGCCTTATTCGCCTCCGCTGCTTCATCGTTCAAGAGCCGGTCGCGGAGGTTCTGCCCCCGTGCCCTGAGTGTCTCATATACTGATGCGCCCTGCTCCCCTGAGAGCCTGATCACGTTGGCGATTTCACCGAGGTCGGGGACGCCGGTTTCCTTCGACAGCTGCTCGAGCGCGTCCCAAGGTGCGACGCCGGCGTAGCGGGCTTCGGTGAGGGTTTGGCGGATGCGGACGAAGGCCCAGTTGCGGCCGACCTGGGCGGCGGACTCGAGCGCCTTACCGGGAGGGGCACCGCTGATGCGCTCTGAGCCGACGAGCTCCATGTAGACGGCAATGGAGCGGGAGAACTCGGTGCGCGCTTCCTGGGCTTGGCTGCGGATGAGGAGGTTGGGGATGAACCAACCGCCGGCCGCGAGAGCGATTCCGAAGAGCGCGGGGACGTAGAAGGCGCCGAGGCCGAGTACCTGGGCGACGAGGCCGAGAGCGAGGGGTGCGACGAAGCCCAGCGCAGCGCAGAGGACCTTCTGGTACAGGTACCGGTTGACGCTCATCCCGATCAGTCGAAGGTCCGTGTTGGGGATCTTGAGTGCAGAGCTATCGCTGAACCGGCGGAGCACTGCCGATCCGACGCGGTTCTCGAGGGTTGCCGCGTAGGCGGTGTCGGTGGCGACGGATGTGGTGCCGATGCGGTCGAGCGCGGACGCGAGCCGGGGCTGGGTGGGGATGAGGGCTGCGACGATCACGGCGATACCGAGGCCGAGGATGAGCCCGGGCAGCACGATCAGGGCGAGGTTCATTTCGCACCAGCTTTCTCAGTGGGAACCAGGAGCCGGGGGGCTTTCACGCCTCGGCTGATGCGCCGCATCCAGAGGAGCACGACGGCGTAGATGATGAGGTACACGGCGAACAGGATCTGTCCGACGGGGGTCCCGTAGGGGGCGGAGTACTGCTGGGCGAGGACCAGGAGCACCAGGAGCGCGAGGGTGAAGTAGACGACGAAGCGTGCTTCGTTGCGGGGGGTGGCCCGGTCCGCTTCGATCTGCCGGCGCATTTTCACTCGCTCGAAGATGCTCTTGGCGAGGTCCTCGAGCGCGGTCGCTAGGCCGGAGCCACGGAGTTCCGCTTTGCGCAGCAGGTGCATCACGAGGACGTCTGCGGTTTCGTCGTCGAGGTCGTCCGCGAATGCCTGCAGCGCTGCCGTGGTCGTCCATCGGGCGTTCATGCGAGCGACGAGCTGCGTGACCTGCGGCTTGATCGGTTCGGGGCAGCTGCCGAGGGATGCGGCGATGGTGCGTTCGAGGCCAGCGCCGGAGACGGTGAGGCCGGCGAGACCGCGAGTCCAGGACTCCAGGGCATCCAGTTTGGCGATCGCGTCCTCCTCGGGCCCCTTCTGCAGAAGCCAGGGGAGGCCGACCGCAGCGAGGGGCACGGCGACGACGAGGATCCACCATCCGGTGATGAGAGCGAACAGCAGGCCGATGGCACCGCCGATGAGCAGCTGAATCTGTTGCGTCCGGTTCAGGCGTCGCCTTTCGCGGGCTTTGAGCAGCCGCCGGGCGGGCAAGCCGGTGTCCTCGCCTCGGCCGGCAAAGCCGAGGATGACGAGGATCGCGCCGGCCACAGCCGCGATGATGCACAGGGCGAGGGTTGCGGTGGTCGCCATCTCACACCCCCAGGTTGCTGGGATCGAAGCCGTGGAAGACGAGATCTTCCAGCAGGCGCGGGGACGGCATCTCCGCAGCGATCAGTGACGTCGTCGACCGGTCGAAGCGGAACACCTGATTCGCCACGGGGCGGAAGTTGTTCTTCTCCTCGCCGCGCTCGATTTCAGCGATCTCGGTGACGATGCGCCGCGGCTTGCCGTTGGCGGGGTCGATGATCTTGGCGATCTGGACGACGATCTTGATGTTCTGTTCGATCATCCGATACGCGTACACCGGGGTGGTGTTGTTGCCACGGGAGAGCATCAGCGCGGACATGCGGTCGATCGAGTCGTCGGCGCTGGCGGCGTGCAGGGTGGACAGCGAGCCGACACCGGACTGCATGGCCTGCATCATGGCGTAGATCTCGGGACCGCGGACCTCACCGACGATGAAGCGTTGGGTGTCGAGGCGGAGCGTGTCGTAGACGAGGTCTTCGGGGGTGATCTCTCCAGGAAGGCGCCCGTCGGCACCGCGTTCCCCCTCCCCCGGCTTTGCTTCGAGAGCGACCACGCGGGGGTGGCGGTCCTTGATCTTGTGGAGGTAGAGCTCCCTCTCCATCTCGATCGTGACGATCTTCTCTTCCGCGGGGATGCAGTCGGCCAACGCGCGAAGAAGGGTGGTCTTCCCAGCCCCGGGGAACCCGCTGGTGACGATGGAGACACCAGCGACGACGGCTGCTCGCAGGAACGCTGCAGCCGGGCGGGTCAGGGTGCCGTGTTCGACGAGCTGGTCGAGGGTGACGTCGACGAGGCGGTGGATGCGGATGACGACGGTGGGCCGGGTAGCGACCGGTTCGGCGACCGCTGCCAGACGTGCCCCGCCGGGGAGGTCCATGTGAAGGCGCGGGCGGGCGCTGGTGAAGGATCGTCCTCCCTCGCCAGAGCGGGAGGCCAGCATGTTGATCTCTCGCTCGAGCTCACGGTCGTTCGCGGCGATGGGGTAGTCGTACTTCTGCACACGGCCGTCTGCGTAGGAGATCCAAACGTCGTCGTACCCGTTGATGTGGATGTTCTCGACGCCGGGCTCGTCGACGAGCGGCTGCAGTCGGCCGAGGCGGAACAGCTGATCGAACACGGCTTGCCGGATGGCGTCCTGCAGGGGCGCCTCCCACCGCTGCTCCCCCGGTCGCCGGGTCTGCTCGTCGACGCGGGCACGGACTCGGTCGACGATGTGGTCCTGAGCGAGCTGCTCTCGCTGCTCGGCGTCGATGTCCATCGACTCGCTGAACAGCGACGCGAGCTCACGCGACACCTCGTCGCGGATGATCGCGATGTCTTCCCAGGGCAGGTCGCTGCGGAACTCGAGGGTCGCGGCTGGAGCGGCTGCGATCGGAGTGCTGGGGGCGGCCTCGGTCAGTGGCGTGGGGGCAGCTGGGGCATCGGCGGTTTGGCGCTGCGCAGCGCGGGTGAGGCGCGCGGCGGCGTGCTCGATGTTCGGCAGTCCGGGAGACGGCTGCTTCGCGGGCGATGCGGGTGGGGTGAAGAAAGGCAGGTTGCTGATGTCGGCGGGGTCGGGCGTGGTGTCGCTCATGACTGTCCCTCCCAGGTGTCGGCGGTCGAGTAGGTACGGGCGTTGAGCACGTCGCTGTAGCTGTGCAGCAGGGCCCCGATGGCGCGGGCGTAGGGCGTGCGATCGCTGCGGAGGGTGGGTGCGCCGAGTGCGTAGACGGCGGCCCCCTTGGGATCCCACGGGATGGTCCCGACGAGGTTGATACCGATCTGCTTGGTGATGTCTTTGGAGGGCCAGGTCTCCTGGGTGGTGGCTCGCTCGACGATGGCCAGGTCGACGTAGCTGCTGTGGCCGATCTCGTCGAGCGCGGTCATCAGCCACTCCGGCACCGGGTTGCGACTCTCATCGAGCGAGCGCCAGTGGGAGAGGATGCTGGCCACGGCCGGCAGCGTCCGGTCTGAGAACAAGGTGACGCTGTCCGCTTCCCGGATCAGCGGGAGGCGGGAGTCGGCTACGTGGAGACGTCCAGCGTCGATGAGGATGTCGTAGCCGGCGGTTTCGTAGGGCCGCAGCGCGTCGACGAGGGAGCGCCAGAAGTGCGGCCCTGCGCCGGCTGCGCCTTGGAGGCTCTTGAACCCGGGGATCACCACCTTGTTCTCGCCGAGCTCGATGGTCTGCTCCCAGAGCTTGTCTGCGGTGAGCGCGCCGTACTGGTCGGCGACGGCCGCTTCGGTGAGTCCGGTGTTGTGGTACACCTGGCCGCGCAGCGCGCCGGGGATGATGCTGCTCGTCTTGCTGGTGTCGGCTTCGACGAGGATCGTCGGCTTGGGCCAGTTGAGGGTGAGCGCGGTTGCCGCAGCGGTGACGCCAGGGGCACCCGCTGTGCTCGCGAGGAAGATGATCGCCATGGCGGGTTACTCCCCCGTCGAGTCGATGACCAGGGCGACGCGCCCGGTGGCGGCGCGTGCGGCGATGTCAGCTGCTTCGCGGTTCGGGACGATGAGGTCGACGACCCACACCTGTGTCTCGGCGACGTAGCTCGAGGTGAACACGGTGGCGTCGAAGCTCTGCGGCGTCTCGACGGGCGGGTCGCCCTGGGTGACGGGGGTTTCGACGATGCGGACGGAGTCGCCAGCGGCGAGCTGATAGCCGGGCATCTGCGCCTGCGTGAGGGTGACGCCGACGATCGAGGACCCCTCCGGCACGGGCAGGGTGTCGCCCGTGTTGGCCGAGGTGATGAGGGTGCCAGCGGGCAGGTCGACCAGGGCAGTCGTGCCAACGATGTCGGCAGCGTCGGCAGCGGGGATCGCATCGACTTGCTGGCCACCGGCGAGCTGGATGGTGGTCAGGTCGTCGGCGGTGATGGTCTCCCCGCGGGCCACGTCGGCGTCGGTGGCCATGACGCTGACCGTGCGGGTGAGGTTCGTGGTGACCCACCAGACTCCGACGCCTCCAAGGAGTGCCAGGGCGACGCCGAGAGCGATGAGAACGGGCCGGCGCCGCGACTGGGTGGGGCGCAGCACTGCTGCCTGTCGAGCGGCGGGCTGTTCTGTCGTCTCGGCGTCCTTCTGGGATCGCTTGGACTTGCGGTCGGAGGTGGTGGTCATGATGGTCAGCTCTCGTTGATGGACGGAAGGAATGCCTCGTAGGCGGTGATGATGAGCAGGTTCCTTGAGGGCGCTTGGACCTCAGCGGTGATCTGATCGAGGATCTTGCGGTTGGTGGGGCTGACTCGCACCGTGTGCTTTACGCGGGGCTCCCCCGAGCTCATGGGTGCGGGACGGCTGGGGCGTGCGAATAGCGACGCTCGTTCCTGCGGCTCCTCGGCGGCCTCGCCGGAGATTGCCTTCTCCACGAGGTCGGGCAGCTGGTGATAGGTCGCCTCGAGTGCGTCGAGCAACACGGTCTGGTGGCTCTTACGGGTCTTCGACATGTACGCCTGCAGGCGCTCGTTGAGCGAGGTGGGAAGGTGCACCGGGACGCCTTTGCTGGCGGTCTCACGAGAGTCCTCTGCTCCTGTCGGTTCGGCTATCGGCTCGGCGATCGCCGAAGGCGGGTCGCTCTTGCGTGCTGCGGGCGTCTTGGCCTCGGTGCGGCTCGTCACTGCCGGAGCCGGGGCAGGAGCGGGATTATCTTGGGCGAGCTGGTTCTCGTCAGCGCTGGGAGTGGGGGTTCCTGCTGCAGGAGCCTTGCGGGTGAGTTTGGAGAGATCCTGACGAGCCATGATCAAGCGCCCTTCTTCTGGTTGGCCCACAGCGACGTCAGCTCGAAGGCGACGCTGCTGTAATCGAAGATCGCGGCCTGGTTGGCTCGCGTGTCGGTGTACTGCGTGACGACCTTCCCGTCGAAAGGAGCGTCTTCGACGCTGGCCGACAGGCGGATGTGGTTCTTGAACCGGGGCAAGCCCTGAACCCCGTCGATGAACTCTCCGTTGTCGAGAAGGTCCTCCCAGTCCTCCAGGCGCCGTCCCCCGCGGCGCCGGTCGATCTTGTTCAGCAGCAGGCGGTAGTCGAGGCCAGCGGGGATGACGTGCTCGACGAGGGTGTCGGTGACGGACTCGATCGCCATGGTGGCTGCCTCGAGAGGGAGAACGACGAAGTCGGCGACGCGGAGCACGGCGGAGAGAACACCGGTGTTCTCATGGCTGCCGGGAGTGTCGATAAGGACGACGTCGTAGTCGTCCAGGTTCCGGAGACCGATGATGTTCTCCGGAACCACATCGGCTGCGAAGTCGAACGGCAGGTTCTCCCCCGCGCGTTCGGCCCAGCGGGCGGCGGACTGCTGCGGGTCGACGTCGACCACGATGACCTTGTTGGCCCGTGCAAGCGCAGCGGCGAGGTTCATGGCGGTCGTGGTCTTTCCGACCCCGCCTTTCTGCCCCACAACCGCGATGACCCTCACGAGGGACTCCCGGCGGGGCTGAAAGCTGCCTTAGCGGCGCTATGAGGGCGGAGTTCACGCGCAGGGGCTGCGCGATAAGAGTGCAACGTCAGCGGGTACATAGGTGCAAGTATAGCGTCACATTCACGCTGTAGTACAGCTCTAACAGCGTCAGACGTGCGCGTTACGTGCGCCAGGCATGCGCAACGTCGGCGTTTGATGTGCCGCATGCGCCGCGCATGACAGACGCTGTTCGTGCGGATGGATGACGCAAGCGTGCCGGAAGCAATGCGCAATGTAGGCGCCGGATATGGCGGCTGTACTGGCGCAAGTAGAGCGGGTATCCGCCGCAGGTACAGCACAGTTAGGACGCATGTAGAGCGCAAGATAGGCGGCAGTATTGCAGTGTTATTGCGCCTGGTATTGCACTCGACAATGCGCATGTTGTTGCCGGGGGTATGGCGGCGTGGATGCGCTCGATGTGTCGAGGGTATCGCTGGGGAGTGACGGGGTCGGTGTGCCGCGGCCGCGGACATGACGATGACTCGACCGCGGGGCGGGGGAGGGGAGGTCGTCGGGCTCATGGGCGCTCTGAGGGCGCCTGTGAGGCTCTCTGGGGGGATTCTGGCCATGACTCTGCGTCTCAGGTGCCGGGGAGGGATGACAGGGCCCCTGGGGGCCATCCAAGGGCCCTGTCGGTTTGGGGGAAGTGTGGGCTACGCCGTGTGCCGGGTGAGGGGGTGGCTCAGCTGCGGCGAGGCGCGTAGGAGACCTTCGCGTCCAGGTCGCCCGAGACGGCGTGCATGAGCTTCGTGCGGATGCGGCAGACCCGTCGGTTGAGGGTCTCCCGGGAGACGCCGAGCTGTTCTGCTGCTGCGTCGCGGGCGTCACCGGGGTCACCCTCGGCGAGCTCAATGCGTGCGAGGAGCTGGACTTCGTCGCGCCGGAGCACGTTGGTGTCGATCGCCCAGGTGAGGATCGTCACGAGGTCGCGGAAGACGTCATCGCTCTCGTCGGCGCCGGCGATCTTCTCGAGTACTTCGTCCTCGACGGCGAGGGAGTCGACGCTTGCTTCGTTGCCGTATGCCCGGCCGAGCGCCTTGATCGTCTCGAGACGGATGTTGCCGCTGACGGAGTTCACGCGGTGCAGCGGGTAGGTGTGGATGACCTCCCAGAGCACGCCGATGGTGGCGGTGCGAGCGTCGGCGGGGGAGTGCTGCCACAGCGGGCGCATGGCGGAGACCGTAGAGGGCAGTCGCAGCGCGAGGGGCATGAACGACTTGAGGAGTACTCGGCCGGCGAAGGTGTCGCCGGCGTGCTCGAGGCGGAGCAGCGTGATCAGGATCGCGTCGCGTTCGTGCTGCTCCTGGGGGTGGCGGATGAGTGCCACTGCCTCGTCGCCGGTGAGCTCGCCGAGCTCGCCGAACGGGTGGGTGGTGTGGGAGTGGGTGGCGTTCCACTCGTCGAAAAGCTGGTCGGCAAGAGGGGAAGTCTTCGCCCAAGCAGTCATGAGAAATGGCCCTTCGTCGTGACGTCGGTTGACGAAGGGCCACGTTCCTCAGCACCCCTGGTTCAGATCCTGGAAAACGGGAGAGGGGGTACCGGCCGGTGAATCGATCTGCGCGCTGTTCCTGTGTTCTGGCGAGTCCTCAGCCTGTAAAAGACCCGCTCAACCGTCATTTCCTCAACGGCTGCACGCCTGCAATATCCGCGCAAGATTTCTTCGTCTCGCGATGTCCGCGAAGGGCTGGAAGTCGGGCCTATACCGATATGCCACCCAGCCCGGGTGGAGGTTCAGGCCGTCGGAAGGGACAGGGACGTGAGCGAGAGCAGCAGCGCGGATGACGCGATGTGGGAAGGGTTCAAGCCGGATGCGGCGCGCGCCATTCGCGCCCGGCAGGGCTTCGAGGAAGCCGTCGCGGGAACCCTGGATCGCCCCTTCGACCCGTCCACCCACGGCCGTGTGATCGCCGCTGTTGAAGAGCTTCGTGACGCGGCCCCTGCAGCAATGCGGGTCGCTCAGCTGCAGCCCCGAGGAGGTGTGTGATGGCGCGGGAGAAGCGACAGAAGACACCGAAGGTGGCGAAGCAGAAGCAGGCCCCTGAGGCGAAAGGCAGTACCTGGACGCACGGGCGCCAGCTCAGCGGCATGGTGGTCTCCGGAGTGCTGTTCACTGCCATCGCCTGCGGACCGATCGCGTTGCTCGTCACGAGCATGCAGCCCGCTCCTGTGGCGGCTTCGTCGACGCAGGCTCAGACCGCTGGACTCAATGTCCGCGAGCAGACCGCCGGGGACTATGCCCTCGGGTTCGTGGGTTCCTGGCTGGGGGCGACCAAGAAGGAGCCGGGCGACCTCGGCACCTATGTCGACCTGGGATCGCTTCGCCAGATGTCAGAGCAGCGGTGGGAGTACCGAGATCTCGGTGTCGTGTCCATCACCCCGATCGCTGGAACCAGCTTCGTCAACGTTGTGGTCGCGGCGAACGTCAAAGAGCTGTCCGTGAGCGACGCTGCGGAAGAAAGCACCACGGCGTGGCCGCGTCGCTACTACCAGGTCGCGATCGCGGTCGGCAGCGATGCGCTTCGCGCTGTCGGGTTGCCGGCGCAGATCGCCGCCCCTCAGCAAGGCTCCGCCACCGCACTGGTGTACAACCAGCTGGTCAGCGGGTCTGATCCTGCTGCGGAGACTGTCAGCGCGTTCCTCGGCGCCTATCTCGCGGGATCCGGGGAGCTGTCCCGGTACACGTCTCCCGGGACCGACATCGCCCCGATCACCCCAGCGCCCTACGTCGACGCGAAGGTCGACGAGCTCCGTGCCGATGTCATGCCCAAGGGATCACCCGACGACGGGGACACCGTCCGGGTGCTCGCGACCGTCGCGCTCCTGAGCCCCCTCGAGCAGCAGCTGACGTCGACGTACTCCCTGACCCTCACCGCCCGTGCCTCCCGCTGGGAGGTCAGCGCCATTGATCTTGCACCGCAAGCGGCTCCTGGCAAGGAGTCGAACACCCCCACCCCCACGCCGACACCGTCCGGTGCCGGCAACTAACGAGAGGAAAGCTCCCATGGGATTCTTCGATTTCATCAACGGGCTCGTCGCCGATGGCACGACGGCCTTCCGCGGCGTCGTGGTCCTGGCCGCCGTCATCGTGTTCTTCGTCGTTGCCGTAAAGGTGAAGTTCGCCGTGGCAACGACACTCATCACCGGCCTCATGTGCGGGGTCGCGATCTTCATGGCCACCATCGGCGGCCCGTGGGTGATGACCCTGATCGAGGGCGAGACCGTCAACGCTCTCGGCACCACCGTCTCCCAGCTGGCCGTCTAAGGGGCAGCTGTGGCCGAGCACGACGAAGAGAGAGAGGTTGCGCGGTTCTACACGCGCAGCCGCCGGTTCCCGAAGTTCATCGGCCGTCTCCACGACGGCACGAAGATCCCCGGGGGCCCCTACACGCTCGCTCAGGGAGTGGTCCTCGCGATCTTCCTGATCGGCACCCTGGTGACCCAGGGACTGTGGGGGACTGGCTCTCCGATCGTCGACATCCCCATCGCTGCAGGCGTGTCCTGGGCTGCAGCTTGGGGAGCCGGACGGATCCCCGCAACACGTCGGAACCTGCTCAGCGTGATCAGCAGCGGCCTCGCCGCGATGACGCGCCCTGCCGCAGGCCGATACCGCGGGACCACGCTGCGGGTACGCCCTCCGCATTTCGCGGGAGGTAAGGCCACGATCGCCGAGCCCGTCACGATCGCACTCGCCCTGGACGAGGACACCACCACCGCGCCCCAGCCGGCCCCGCCCGCCGTGGTCGAACCGGTCATCTCGCAGCGTTCGACGCCGCTGCCGGCACGCACTTCCGCGCATGCGGTCAGCGGCGTCGAACGGCTGCTCCAGCAAGCCCGAGGAGACAACTGACCATGCAGCGCACCAGCATCCTGCTCGGCGTCATCGGCCGCGGCCGCGGCTGTGTCATCAAGGCACTCCTGCTCGACGCAGAGACGAGCTATGCACCACTCCTCCCCGTTCTCGGCGGCACGCCGATCACGGCATCCCTCGGCGGCGGTCACGATCTGCTGCTGGCCACACCGACCGACTGAAAGGCGAGACGATGCAGATTCCCGCGACAGCCATGACAGACAACCTCATGTGGACCCGTTCGGGCGTGGTCTGGGCGACGTGGCGGTTGCAGCCGCTTCCGTACGGCTACGGCACTGCGGCGACCAAGCAGCTCGTCAAAGCCCACCACCAAGCTCTCTTCCAGGCCCACCGCGGCGAGGGGCTCCTGCTTGGCCTGTGTGCTGACCTCGACCCTGTCGCGATCGTCGACCGGATGCTGGACGGGATCTCAATCGAGGAATGCCCCGACTGGAAGGACGAGGTCATTCTGACGCTGGACGCCCTCGAACAGATCCCCCTCGGCACCCGCGCGTTCTGGTTCTCCGTTCCGCTGTCCGCCGGGTCGGTGAAGGGCCGGACGATGTCAGCGCTGCGTGCTGCAGACAGCAAGCTGCGCGACAGCCTCGCTCTTCCCCGGCAGCTTCCCTCCGATGCCGAGATCCGTGAGGCCGCGCAGATGGCGAAGGAAATCGAAGTGCGCATCCCCTCCGCCTTCCGACCTACTCGGGCGACGCCGGCTGAGCAGATCTGGATCGCCCTGCACTCCCAGCAGCGCGGACTCGCCGCAGATGTCGCTGCTCCCGTCCCGCCGGCTCAAAGCGACGTCGTCGACGGGTTCCCCGCCGATGAGCTCGCGCACTTCCAGATGCCGTCGTCGATGCCCAACCCCTGGATCGACGAGGGCGGGCAAAGCGACATCAACCCGAAGACCGGCCAGCAGTTCCTCCCGTTCAAGCGCCGCTACGTCAAGGTGCACAGCCCCTACTCCGACGAGTCGTCCTCGTACCAGGTGATCCAGGCTCTCGTGGGTGCTCCCCGGGCAGGGTGGGTGTCTCCCGGCGTTGAGTGGATCTCTCACGTCGACCAGTTCCCGCTCGACGTCGACTGGGCAGTGCGGTTGACCGTCACCGGCGCTGAGGAAGTCAAGCGCCGCAACAAGAAGGCCGAGTCCGCGCTCGAGGAGCAGTACAAGCACCAGGAGGGCACTGCCACCATCACCGGTGGCGGGACCGACCTCAGCGAGATCGCGGAGACGCTCGCGGCCTACCACGCCTCTCTCAACCGCTCCGACAAGGAGGTCGAGGTTCAAGCGACCGTCCTGTTCGCTGTCGGAGCCGACACCCCCGACGCCGCGAAAGCCAAGGCACGATTCGTCGCAGACGAGTACAAGCGCGCCGACTTTCTCCTCGAGGCACCGCTGGGGGCGCAGGAAGAGCTCTGGTGGGCGATGCTGCCCGGCGTCGCCACCGGGCGAATCGCTCGCGAGCTCACCCAGATCACCACTGGTCGCGAGTTCGCTACAGGTGTCCCCCTGGTCAGCAACGAACTCGGCGACGAGAAGGGCGCCCGGTTCGGCGAAAACATCTCCACCGCCCGCCACACCCCGATCCTCAGAGACGCTGACGGCAGCATTCAAGCTGACACGAGCGCCAGTTTCGGCGTCGTCGCTGAGCTCGGCGCGGGCAAGAGCGTGCTCCTCAAGTGCGACATGGGGGACACCGTCGACCGCAACGGCCGCGTGGTCGCCATCGACCGCACCGAATCCAAGGAGTACGCGGCCTTCGCGCAGAGCCTGCGCCCCGACACCACCGCGGTCGTCGACCTGATGTCGCCGGAGTACTCACTGGACCCGCTGCGCGTGTTCGGACCCCGTGTGGGCGCGCGCATGGTGCAAAGCCTCTTCGCGGTCATGCTCGGCATCCGGGCGCGAGACTCCCGCGGTGTCGCTCTGTCGCGGCTCCTCGAACCGGAGTACGTCGCCGCTCACGACATCACAAGCCTCGGACGGCTGACCGGCCACCTCAAGACATTCACCTCGCCCGAAAGCGACGAGCTCGCCGGCCTGATCAACCTCGTCGCGTCCAAGGACATCGGCGAGGTCCTCTTCGATGACGGTCTGCCGGCGGTGGATCTCCAATCACGCGCCATCGTGTTCCTCACCCACGGCCTCGCGCTTCCGGATAAGACCGAGCTCGAGCACGCGCACCTGTTCGACGAGATGCCCCTGGAGAAGATCTACGGCCGCGCCATGTACGCGATGCTCATGGGGATCTCCCGCGAGGTCTGCTTCATGAACCCGCGCGAGCTCGCCGGCGCCTACTTCGACGAAACCCACCACATCACCCAGTCGCCCGAAGGCGAGAGGGATCTGCGCATCGGGATCCGAGACGGCCGCAAGCACCGCGCCTACTTCGCGCTCGGCTCGCACGACCCGGCCGACTTCGGGGAAACCCAGACCCGCGGTCTCCTCAAGACCCGGTACGTCATGCGACAGACCGACAAGGACCTCGCTCGCCGCGCGATCGAGTGGCTGACCGGTGAACCCGCCGACGCAGCGATGGTCAAAGTCGTCACCGAGGAGCTCTCCCCGCTAGGACCAGACGGCCGAGTCGCAGCTGATCGTCGAGGAGAGGGCCTCGTCCGAGACCAGCGCGGTCGAATCGGCAAGTTCCGTAAGACCCTCCCCGAGCGCCCCGAACGCCGTCAAGCAGTGCTCTCGACCCCCTCCTTGAAGGCATCATGATCACCTTCTACCGACACACCTTCACCACCTTGGGCGGCGCCTTCTGGCGCATCCGCCACTTCGCTCGCGAACACCCCTGGTGGGCTCGCATCAGCGCAATCGTCCTCGTCGACGTGTTCCTGATCGTCTTCGGCAACACGTACTGGGCGTTCGCTGCAGACGGCTCTGGCGCCGCCCCCTTCCTGCTGGGAGGAGACATCACCGACAGTGGGGGAGTCCCGCTGTCCTCGTACACCGTGCTCCCCCTCGACCGCGGCGACGTGTTCACCTGGGGCAAGGCGTTCATCGCCGCCTGGCTCGACCCCATCTGGACCGGCCATCTGGGGTTGGTCGGCTGGATGATCTGGTTCTGCAACTGGCTGCTGTCCTTCGAGTGGGTTGAGGTCATCGCCGCGCCCTTCGCCGGGCTGGCGGATGTCGTCGAAGCAGTCCTCGGCCAGATCCACTGGATCCCGTTCGCTTTGATGATCTCCGGCGGTGTCGCCGGGATTGCGATCATGCTCGGCCGCCACTCCACCGGATGGGCCGAGATCGTGATCTCCGCAACCTGCGCTGTCCTGGCCACCAGCATCCTCGCCAACCCGGTCGCCACCCTCACTGCCACCAACGGCGCACTCGACCAAGCCCAGGAGTACGGCGGGCAGATCGCCGCGGCCGTCGTCAGCGACGACATCAACGACACCACCCTCGACTCCGAAGACATGCTCAGCGCCGCCGTCTCATCCCAGCTGGTGGACATCTTCGTGAAGGTCCCTGCGCAGACGATCGCGTTCGGGCACGCGCTCGAGGGAACCTGTGCCACCACTTTCACCGAGACGATGACCACCTCAGCGCCCATCAACACCGGCGGCAACGAGGTCCGCGACGCAGTCGGCGCATGTGACGAGGCTGCCAAGAGCTACAACCAGAACCCGAACTTCGGCCAGGTCGCTACCGCCGTCACCATGACCCCCGGGGCGTTGGCATTGTTCCTGCTGCCGGTGGCGTTCGGGGTGTTGTTCCTGGTCACGGTCATCGGATTCCTCATCGCTGCGCTCAAGGCGATGTGGAACGTCTACCTCGGCATCCTCCCGGTCAGCCGCTACCCGCTGTGGCGCTCGCTCGCGGACACATTCATGGGACTGGTGGCCATCGTGCTGATGGCGGTGCTGATGGCCGCGGTCCTCAAGCTCACCGTCGCCATGATCACCGGCCTGAGCGGCCTCGGGATCCCCGTTGTGGCGCAGATGACTTTCGCGACCTTCACGATGTGCGTGCTCCTATTCCTGCTCGTCCGGGCGCGGATGGCGGCGAAGAAGGCAGGCCGCTCTATGGCCGAGCAGCTGTCCAAGTTCGGCATGGGCAAAGCAGGCGCGAAGGAGCGCGACAACGTCAAAGCTGTTGCCGCAATGGGAGCCGTCTCAGCCGTCGCCTCCGCAGCCGTCCGACGACCGGACCGGAACGTGGATGCCCGATCCATCAACTTCCTCGGAAGCGACCTTGGCCCAGCTGGCGGCTCAGGCCCGGGACCCGCCTCCTTCGCGGCTACCCGTGGCCCTGCCGCACCTACACCGCCTGCGCCGTCGTCCGGTGGACCTGCGGCCCTTCCGCCGGCTCAGCGCGGCCCAGGTGGGGCCGGGGCGGGGGCAGCAGCCAAGGCCTCCAAGACCGCCGACCTGATCTTCACCAGCGCACGGATCGCGAAGGGTGCGGGCGCCGGCGGGCTAGCGGGTGCTGCCGGAGCTGCTGCGCTCGAGGTGGGCGGCCGAGTGACTCGGAGGGGCGCGGGCAAGGCGATCTCCTCCGGGGTGAGCGCCGTTCAGAGCGCCTCGGGCCGATCGGGCGAGTCGAGGACCTCGCCCGCCCCGGTGGTTATCGAGTCCGTCGGAGCTCAGCAAACCCCCGACGCTCCTCGCCGGATCGTCGTGGACGCCTCAGGCGTCGGTCATGTCGAGCGTCGCCCCGCTGGAAGCGCAGTCGACATCTCGACGCTGGCTCCGCGCGGGGCGCGATCGCCGCGGAGTCTCGAGCTGCGCAACCGGCTCGCTCTCAGCCAGGGGTGAGCTGACAGATGTCCACCACCTTCGATCGTCCCGTCGACGCAGGCCCTGCCGGCGTCGACGGGGTCGGCGAGACTCCGGCCTCGCGCAAGGTGATCCTCTGGGTCGTCGCGATCGTGCTGGTCCCCGTGGCGATCTTCGCCGGATACACGATGTTCGTCGTCATGTTGCTCGGCAGCAGCATGGGGGCAGGGTCGGGGTCCGGATCCCAGTGCACGACCACAGGCTCGGCGTCGACGAGCTCCCTCGCGGTGCAGACCACGGGTGGCTCCAAGCGAACTCTCGGGACCACCGAACTGAACCACGCGGCGACGATCCTCGCGGTCGCTCAGTCACTGGGCGTATCGGTCAAGGGACAGCAGATCGCGATCATGACGGCCCTGCAGGAGTCGGGGCTGAAGATGTACGCCAACTCCACCGTCCCGGCTTCCCTGAACTACCCCCATGACGCGGTCGGAAGTGACCACGACTCGGTCAACTTCTTCCAGCAGCGGGTTTCCGGGTGGGGGACGCTCGAAGACCTGATGGACCCGACGTACGCGGCCAAGGCGTTCTTCGGAGGGCCCGAGGGCCCGAACCAGGGAACCCCGCGGGGACTGCTGGACATCCCCGGGTGGGAGAGCATGCCCCTGGGCGAAGCTGCACAGAAGGTGCAGGTCTCCGCGTTCCCCGACGCATACGACAAATGGGAGACCGCCGCGCAGCAGGTCATCGGCGCCGTGAGCGGGTCGATCAGCTGCGGAGGCAGCGGCACCGTCATCGGAAAAGCCGCCTACCCGCTCGCGCCCGGCTATCAGATGACATCCGGCTACGGGCCCCGCAACATCAACATCCCCGGCACGTCGACGTGGCACCCCGCCCTGGACTTCCAACGGTGGCCCAACCCGTGCGGGGATCCCGTCTACGCGACGCTTCCCGGAACAGTCACCCTCAGCAGTGCGCTCTTCCTCACCATCCGGCACCCGGACGGCTTCCTGGTCGAGTACCTCCACATGTACAAGAGCCAGCGCCTCGTCGACGTCGGCGACACCGTCCAAGCCGGACAGCAGATCGGGGTCGTGGGCAACGTCCCCCCGAGCAGCGGCTGCCACCTCGACATCCGCATCAACAAGAACGGCACCACCAACCAGGCCGTCGCGCAGCTACGCGACGCCACCGCCCTCGGAGCCCCAGCCCAGTACGCCGGCTACGTGGAGCCCGAAGAGTTCTTCCGTCTCTACGGCCTGGAACTCTGCCCCGCTGACGGCTCGTGCCGGCGACTCTGACCCCTGGAAACACCGGAATCACGGGCGCTTACCCTTATCGTCCGACGGCCGTCGAGGTTAGGGTGGGGGAACCCGCCGCCCCCTGAAAAAGGGGCAACATCCTCCATCTCCAGTCTGCGATTCGTGCCAACAAGAGACGTCAACGCCGCCGAGGAGACTCCCCGCCCACCGGGCAGGGCCTCCGCCACCGGATATCGGTCGTTCTCCTACTTCATCCCCACAGCCCTGCACATCCGGCTCAAAGCCGCGTGGTGGGCAACCCGGGATGAAGTCGACGGCGCGCCCTCTCTTGCAGGGCTCGTAGAGGTCGCGTTCGCCCGTGAAGCGTGCCACCTCGAGAAGACGTACAACGAGGGAAACCCGTTCCCTGCGCCGCCACCTCGCGCTCGAGGAGCGAACCCACGCGGTGCATCCGGACTCGGCCATCAGGCCTACTACCTCCCCGTCGACCTGCATTCACGCCTCAAGGCAGCGTGGTGGGCGACGCGGGATGAGAACGACGGCGCTCCGTCTCTGGCCGGTCTCGTCGCGGCTGCCTTCGAGCTCGAAGCCGATCGGCTCGAGAAGACATACAACGCGGGCGAACCCTTCCCACCGGCGCCAGCTCGAGCGCGGGGGAGCAGCCGGGCTGCAGCTCAGCGGCAAGGGGAATGGCTACGGGGTGAGTGGGAGCGGCGCCGCGAGATCCAGGCGCAGCAATCGAGCACCCCTCTCGACGTCGACCAATAAGCGTCTCCGCTTCGCGACCTGGAGGCAGCCGGTCCCGAGGATGTGCGGCGCGATATTCCGCTGTTATGCGCCGCGGTATTGCGCAATAACTGCGCCGGGTCGACGTCTGGAAATAGCTACATGGGGGAGGGGTTCAGCCCGTCCGACAACCGTGCCTGCGGCAGAACGCCGTTCGGGCTGATCCTATCACCCGTGTCAAGCGGGGGCATGCGCGATAGTGGCGGGGTTATTGCGCCATTGCGTCCGAGGATCTAGCGCAACACTCGATCTCGCCACGTAGATTGTCAGCGCCGTCACCGGCTCGGTCGCTCTCTCTCCGCTATCGCTGAGCGCCGTCGGGTGTGGGGGACATCACGAGTGCGGCGCGCGGGGGGATCTCGCGATGTCCGCGAAGGGAGAGAACGCAGGCCTATACCTCGCAGAGGGTTGCGACCGTCGCTGCCCCTCGAGGAGGTAACCGATGGCAACTCGTGTGGCGAACCGACCGCCGGCGCGACCGACTCCGCCGGCGGGGGTCGCCCTGGGCGTTCTTCCGCGCCGGCAACTGACCGGGGTCATCCCCGCGCTTCTTGCTTTGGCGGTGGCCACTGCAATCACTGGGCTCAACACGGTCCGCCCGTTCACCACCCTCATCCCTCTGGTCTGGGTCGGTGCCGGTTTGCTGGCCGCGGCGTCGCTCGCCGCAGGGGTCCGGGCATTCCAGCGGGCCGGTCGGATGGACCCGGCCATCGAAGCGCTGCTCCCCTTGCTGGGTGCCTCGCAGCCGTCTCGTTCTCTCGTCGAACCCGTGAAGTGGACGCGGGGGTGGGTGGGGTCTCCCGAGCGGATCAAGATCCGGTGGGCATCTCACGTCGACGACACCGATCCGCGTTTCGTTGAGCAGATCCTCGCCGGTCTGGGACGACGGCTCGGTGAGGAGTATCGGATCCGCAAGCACAACTCGCGACGCTGCTGGCTGGTCGCGGAGATCGCGCCTTCCGCGGATGCGGTCTCCCGGGAACACCAGCGCGCCGTCGAGGTCGTCAAGAAGGTCGTCGATCCGGGGGCGAACGTTTCGGTGACCAGCGCCGAGGACGGATCGGTGTCCAAGATCGAGGTCAAGCACGACGTCGGCCCAAAGCTTGCTCACGCGGCACGGCGGTCCTCGATCGAGAAGGTCATCTCCTCGATGCTCGCCGGCCGTTGGCGGGCTCGATGGGATCTCGAAGGTGACAAGGTCGTATTCGAGGTCCGCCCCGACATGCCCGATCTCGTGCTCCACGAGGTGAAGCCGGCCGCGCCACTGACCCATGCCGCTTACAAGGGCTTCAAGATCCCGATCGGCGTCGACGAGGACGGCGGGATCCAGCACTGGCACCCCGCCGTCTCGCCGCACTGCCTCGTCATCGGTGGCACCGGTTCCGGTAAGACCAGCTTCCAGCACACCGTGTTGACGCACCTGGCTCACGCGCATTGGCGGGTGTGGGTGCTCGATGGGAAGCGGATCGAGTTCGCGGGGTTCCGCGACTGGCACAACGTCGAGCTCGTCGGGGCTCGGGTCGAACACCAGGTGCGGATGCTGCACGCGGCCCACGAGCTGATGGAGCAGCGGTACTCCCAGCTCGAAAACGGGACGGCAAGACTCGAGGACTTCGACCCCCTCGCGTTGATCATCGACGAGTACGCCACGTTCAAAGCTCGAGTGCAGCGTTGGTACAAGACCGTCAAGCCCAAGGGTGCCCCCGCTCAGGCTCCAGTCCTGGATCTTCTCTCCGACCTCGCCCGCCTCGCTCGTAGCGCGAAGATCCACATGCTCTTGGGGCTCCAGCGCCCCGATGTCGAGTTCCTTGGCGGTGAGATGCGCGACAACTTCGGTGCCCGCGTCAGCTTCGGCCGGCTCTCCCCGCAGGGCGCCAACATGATGTGGGACTCGTTCGTCGTCGGAGTTGCGATCCCTCGCAACAAGCGCGGCCGCGGCGTCACCCTCAACAACGAGTCGACGCCTGTGGAGATCCAAGCGTTCTACACTCCCGACCCCGCCAAGCTCGACTCCACCGACACCGCTGACTGGCAGCACCTCGACACCCTCCGCCCCGCGGAACCCGACTACAGCCGGATGATGGTGAAGGATCCCGACCCGATCATCAGCGATGACGGCGAGGGGGAAGATCTCGAGCCGGACTACTACCAGTGGGCCACCGCCGAGATCGTCCCGTGGGATCCGGCCGCTGCCGCGGCTCGTCTCGATGCTCCCCGCCCGTCCACCGTCACCCCCCTCGCTCGTGCCGCGGTCAGGTTCGTCCCCGATCCCGTCGACGAGGACAGCGACGACGATGCAGTCGGCGATCAGGGCGACGGATACGGCTCGGCCATCGATGGTCCCGCTGCCGAGCTCGAGGTCGGAGATCTCCTGCAAACCGACGAAACCCTCGGCTTGTGGGGCGTCATTGAAGGCGTCGAAAACGACGTCGTCGACGACGAGCAGCTCGCGATCGAGTACCGAGATCTCGAAACCGGCGAAGAAGGGCTCCTGACGATGTCCGACACCCAGGTCATCACCTATCGCCGCCCCGACGCCGAATGACGCAACCAGGAAGGACCATCATGAACTCCGCCCAGCTGAGCCCACTGCGAGACGGCCGTCGTGGCGACCCCATCCCCGTCGCGCGCCATCAGACCCTCATCAACCCTGAACGTCGCGATGAGGCAGAAGCGATCCTCGCCAGCTACGACCAGAAGTACCGCATCGTCGACCGGGCCGCCGTGGCACTGCCTCTGTTGTTCATCGTCGAAGTGCTGGGGGCGGTGTGGTCCGCCGCCAACGGACTTCCCCCCTGGGTGGGCTACATTTTCGCAATCGTGGGAGTCCTGGCACTGACTCAGCTGTTCCCTGATGTCAGTGTTCTGCGACGCTGGGAAAGGAGGCTGCGCGATGACCTGTCCCGCAGCCTCGCTGATCACTCCCTTTTTCGGCCCGTGGATCTCCTCGAAGGCTTCTACGTCAGCTGGCACTCAAGTGACGAAGCTCGGTGGGAAGCGGCTGGCCTCGCGTTGGAGTTGAAGTCGCTGCAGCAGCAGCTCCAGGACATCGCGCCCTATGACGTGGTCGCACCGCGGCGGGGGAAGGAGAAGCGCGCCGCGACGCGCCGCGGAGCTGAACTGCGTTCCGCGATCGCGGCGCTCCTGGACCCACCTGGCTCGCCGGAGCGAACCCAATCTGGAGCCCTCCCGGCGGAGGGTCGGATCGATGCCTAACTCGCCGTCGACGACCGAAGATGACTGGATCGCGATCCTGGTGGTCGTTGTCATGGCCTTCGCCAGTGGGATCGTGTCGGTCGGGATGTTCCTGGACCCGATGCGGGTCTGGATGCTGCAGCACCACCTGCTCGAGCAGGGTGAGTCAACCGTGATCCCGCTCGTCGACGGCATCGGGTTCGGTTGGGGCCAGATCCTCGTCATCGCGGCGATCATCCTGTCGGTGATCGCGCTTCTGGTCTGGCTTCAACGTCGTGCCGCTGCGCGTGTCTGAACCGCCCGCCATGCTCAGCACCGAGACCCAGGAAGGAGGAGAGAACAACCATGACCACCACACTGACCAACGGTGAAAAGACGATCACCCTGTTCACCAAGCCGTCGTGCGTGCAGTGCAATGCGACGTACCGTGCGTTGGATGCGAAGGGCATCGACTACGACGTCGTCGACCTCAGCGAAGATCCCGTCGCGCTCGAGCACGTCAAATCGCTCGGCTACTTGCAGGCACCGGTCGTCGTCACCGACGAAGACCATTGGTCCGGGTTCCGTCCGGACAAGATCGACGAGCTCGCGCAGCGTCTCGTCTGACACCACAAGTGCCCCGCCGGGATGATGCCGGCGGGGCACTTCTCTGCGCGCACTGCGAGGGACATCAGGAGTGCGGCAGGTGGTCGATCGCCCACCTTCGCAGCAGCTCCTCACGGAAGTGCTGGTTCCGCTCGAGCAGACGTCGAAGCCCCGGCAGGTCAGCGGCGACGGGATCTCCAGAGGCCAGGGCACGCACCCCACCTGAGTCCACAGCCCACTGCGCGAGCTCGTCGAGGTCGACGGTCACGGTGGCAATGACCTGAGCTGGCTGCTGCCATGCCACCCGGTAGGCGGGCATGACTCAGTCCGGGCTGCGGAAGAAGTCGACGACGACCACCACGACCATCGGTAGCAGGATCACCGCCAGGGCGCTGATGATGACCCGGTCGAGGATGGGGGCGATGAGCAGGCCAAGGAAGCCCGCCCCTGCTGCGGCGGCCGCGAACGTCACGAGAGTCATGATTCGGCGCAGCCTGCTGATCATCTCGACGGAGATCTCGCGGGACACGGCGTGAGGGCGGGTGGTGATGCTCACGATGAGGCCCCGTTCCCTGTCGGCCGGTGGTGATCGCGGATATGGGTGTACGGGACGGTGCCGCGGTGTCCGTAGGCGTCGATGATGCTGACGCTCTTCGCGTTCGCACGAGTGACTGTGCACCAGGTGCCGACGTAGCGGATCCGATCACCGGGCTGGATGGTGTCTCGAGAGTGGTTGATGACGAGGCCCGCCGCGATCTGCTCATCGCGGACGGCCTGCCAGTAGGACCGCTGCTCCTCGACATGGGTGAGCTCGCCGCGAAGCCGCTCGGCGTAGGCGCCGGTCGCCGGCTGCGTGATGTCGAGGTATCCGCCGGGAAGCGTCCGGCTATATCCCTCGAGGCGCCGGCTGATCCTGGCGTGCTCGGCGCGGAGCTTCTCGATGCGGTTGGCGACCGTGACGGGCGCATAGCGTGCGTCGTTCGCGCCGGCGGCGATGTCCGCCCGTGCGCGAGCGCGCCGAGCGCTGTCGTCCGCGTCGATCGAGCGTCGGATCGCCGCGTCGGCCTTCGCGATCGCGTTGCGGTGGGCGCCTTCGGAGTAGTGGCCGACGTGAATAGGCTCGCCGCCCTCGGGCAAGTGTCGGAGGGCTCGCGCGGCTCGGTCGGCCTCCGCGGCCGCCAGATCTGCCCGCCTGTTCGCTTTCGCGTCCAACGCCTCAGCTCGACCTTCCCGCCGGGCCATGAGGTCTGCTTCAACGGTCGCGGTGCTCCTCTGCGCGGAGTCGATCGACACCGCCACAGTGAAGCCGGCTGCCTGCAACTGGGCGACAGTCCGCTCGATGACGTGATGCTTCGCTTCCCGGTCGCGGGAGTGGGGCACATACCAGGAGCCCAGGGCGCGGCTCCACCGCCACCCATTGCTGCGCAGAGCGTCGGCGGTGCCGTCTCCCTTCGCTGTGCCGTCGATGAGGGTGCCTTCGGCTGCAGTGTGCGTGATGGTGAGTGTCATGGCGATGCCCCTCACGCGGCCGCGTCGTTGGTGAGCGGGTGACGGAAACCGATCTGTCGCTCCCAGAGCTCCGAGACGCGGTGGAGGCCGGCGTACTCCATGACACCTCGATGTTCAGGGGACGGGACGAGTGTCCAGTGCGCGAACCGCCGAGCGATCGCTGCGCCCAGCTGCTCGAGCAGCTCGCGGGCGGGGGAGTCATCCCATCCGTCGTGATGGCACGAGACCTCGGCGAGGAGGAGCCTGCTCCGTTCGATCTGCAGGACTTGCTCATCGTCGGCGCACGGAACGATCTCGGCGACTGGCTGCCACTCGTATCGGGGAGCGGTGATGTGCTCACCGATAGCGAAGCCGACGCTGGTGTGGTTCTCGTCCCAGAGCAGCTGCCCCATGCGGTCGGCCTGCTCGACGAGCTCCCGGGGGTGGGTGATGCGGTGGACAGGGGTGCTGACGTAAGCGGCGGTGACCAGTAGGTCGATGGTGTCGCGGTTCACGGGGAACGCACGCATAGCGGGACCTCCTCAACGGTAGGTGAATGTGACATTCATAACGCTAAGCCCGCGCAGTGCCTGTGTCAATCCCTGCGTGCATGCACAAGACGATGCTCCGCACCTTCCACGGCGTGCATGGTCGCTAGCGGCGATTACTCGTCGACGGCCCGGTGTGCTTGATGTACTCAGCCCAGGTGCACTCGACGGCGAGGCGCATCCCGTCTTCGGGGAAGTAGCCGATGAGTTCTCGCTGGTCTGGGTCGGTGTGGAACGTGACCGAGCGCAGCAAGCGCCGGCCGCGGATCTCGACGTATCTCACGATCGCGATCCGGCGGCTCTTGTCGTAGACGTACCAGACCCCCCGCTCGGGCGAAGCCTGCAGCTGCGACATCGGAGACCAGTGCTGCACCACGTCAGCGACATTACAAGCAGTCGAATATTTGTTCTATTCGCTGGCGGTCGCTCGGAGAACGAAACGGCACCCGGCCGGAGCGGAGGAAATTGTCACATTCACCATCACGCAACCGAGGGAGGATCATCGCCCCAAAGGGGCGGAATGAACTCCTGCTCGAACGGCCGGGTGCCGCGGCTCAGTGTACCGCGGGAGGGCGGCGCCCCCGCGGGAGCTCTATGTGGGGAGGGTCTTTGCTCGGCGGATCTTGGAGCTGAGCTCGAAGATCGCGTGCTGGTCTCGTTCTGAGTCTGCGTAGCCAGCAGCCAGCTCGAGCGAACGCTGCAGAAGTCTCACCTCGTCGGCCGACAGGCTCATCGTCGTGCTGGATTCGGTCATGCGGCGATGCTCCCGGGGGATTGGCGCCGGCGCCGCTCGGCGGCGCGGGCTGCGTCGGGGCATGTTGTCCCGTCGTCGTTTCCGGGGCAGCTGCCGCGATCATGGCATCCGTACGAATAGCCGGTGGGTGTGCCGTGGGTGATCTGCTCCTCGCTGCGGACCCGTCGCCGATAGTCGCGGTAGTAGCTGCGGTGAGCGTCCGCGCAGGTCTTCTGCTCGGTGCCGTGGTTGGGGCATCCGTCGACGGTCTTGCACCCTCGGTTGAAGCCGTGGGGTGTGCCGTGCTTGATGGGGGTGTTGGGCCTGGGGCGCTTTCTGGGTGAGGCTGTAGGTGGCTGTTCGGCGGCGGGGGATGAGGCCTGCGAGGGGCGGGTGAGGCGGCGGGCTCGCTTCGGGATCGCCTCGTCTCGGGGGAGCTTGGACAGGGACCAGTCGGACCCGGCTGCCGCGTGCGCTGCGGCACAGGTCATGAGGTTCGGGTGCCCGTGGTTGGCGCATCCGCCGTTGCTGCGGCATCCCAAGTCGTATCCCTGGGGGCTGCCGTGGATGATCGTGCGGGCGATGTCGTCGGGGATCATGGTGTGTCACTCGAAGGAGGGCTCGATCAGCAGGTCCAGCGCGTCGGCGAGCTCGCGGAGACGGTAGGCGCGACGTCCTGCGATGACGTGGCCGAACAGGTTCACGAAGTGCAGCTCGCGGGTGGTCGTGTTGGCGATCGCGACGGTGTGGATGTCGTGAGCGTCGATGTACTGCCAGCTGATGATGTCGCTGGGGCCGTCGATGTGCGCCTGCGCCCAGCGAAGGATCAGGGCGCCGAGCGGTCCGTCGGAGGAGGCGCGTGGTGCGAAGGGGTCGGCCGGCACGATCGCGTCGACGCCGAGGATCCCGGTGGAGGTGCGGAGGATCTCGTAGTCGTGGAGCGAGATGTCGTTGAACAGGTCGGTGTAGCGGGTGCCGGTGTCGTCGGTGATGGTGACGCTGCGGAGAATGTTCATGAGGGCTCCTGGGCCTCAGCTGCTGCAGCTGGTCAGCTTCGTGGTCAGCGCTGACTGGTCGGGGGTGTTGATGGTGAGGTCGTAGGCCGCGAGGATCTCGACGAACCGTGCGGAGTACTCGCAGTCGTAGGAGTTGTCCGGCGGCATCCATTCGCTGGGGCCGCGATCGCTCTTGGAGGCGTTGGTGCTGCCATCGGTGGCCTGCAGGTTCAGAGGGTCGTTGGCGAAGCGTTCCCGCTCGTCCGCGGTCCACTCGTCTGCCCCCTGGCGCCACGCCCAGGCGAGGGGCACGATGTGGTCGATCTGGACGAGCTCGCTGGTTCCCTGCCCGCGCTCGAAGGGGATGATCATCCCGGTGTAGGGGTCGTCGAGAGTGCCGGTGAGGACGACGCAGTCCCGCGTCCCCGGCTTCGTGGTGACCTCGGTGAGATCGCGGGCGAGGACGTCGTTGCGTTGGTCGCATCCGTTGCGGTCGATGTCGGCCCATCGTTGCCCGAACTCGTCGCGTTCGTAGGAGTCCTGGTTCTCCGGTTCTGAGAGGTCGAGCTCCTCGAGGAGCTTCACCGCGGCCGCGGCATCCGGGCTGAGCTGCTGTGAGGGGCCTTCGCTGGGGAGGGCGACTTCCGGCGTTGGCGCGACCTCAGTGCGTATCGGCGGCGAAGCCGGAAGGAACATGATCCCCACGATCGTCACGAATCCGGCAATGATCACTGCGACGAGAAGGGTGCGGATCTGAATGCTCATGGGGTGGGTCCTCCGGGGTCGTGTCATGGGTATAGGCCGTGCTCGGCGTGTTTCGCGGACAGAGCTCCCGTCCGCGCCGCCGAGTGGCGACTGCTCGTCGAGGCTCGCTTACGTGAATGTGACATTCACAACCATAGGAGAAGGGATCTCCAGCCGTCAACCTCGCTGCTGCTGTCTGCTGTTGACGCGACTCGGCATGATGGACGGATGAGCGACCTGGTTTCCGCTGTCCCCCCGCACGAGCCTTCCGAAGACGCCCTCGCGTTTGCGGGCAAGGCCGCCCTCGGGGCTATCCCGCTGGTGGGGTCGATCGCCGCGGAAGCTGTCGCTCACGCACTCGATACCCGTCAGGCCGCCCGGCAACACGACTTCAACATGCAGGTCGCGTACGCCCTCACGGAGGCGCTCAGCCGCCTCGATGACAGTCTCACCGTGGAGGACGTTCTGGGCTCCGACGAGTTCCTCGCTGCGATCACGCGCGCGCAGCGGGCAGCTGCCGAGACAGCCAGCCAAACCAAGCGGCGCCGGCTCGCGTCCGCGGCCGTCAACGGCGGCAGTTGGGCACCGTTCTCTGAGAGCGAGCGGGAGCAATTCACCCGCCTCGTCGACGAGTTCAGTGAGCTGCATGTGTTCTTGCTGCAGTACTTCACCGACCCCAAGGGATGGCTGGAAGCGCACGGCCTGTACGAGCAGCACTCCAACATCTACATGGCCGGGGTGAAGACCCCCCTCGCAAGCGCGTTCGGGGCTCCGCAGGCTGAATGGTCCGCACCGGTTGATCAGGCTGCGGCGGATCTGGACCGTGCAGGCCTCGCCTACATCCCTCTCACCACGACGATGTCGGCGGACGGCGTCTTCTCCCCTCGCACGCATCAGAAGGGACGCCGGTTCCTGGACTTCGTGGGGGAGCCTTCGTCCGTCGACGCGGAGCCGCCCGCCTTGTAGGGCTGCCTCGGAGGCGCGGGTCAGGTCAGAGCGCTGGGGACGCGGACGCACTTCTGCTGCGCATAGGGTCTGCGGTTTACGGGTTCCCAGCCGTCCTCACCGCGTCGCTTCAAGCGGAGCTCACCATCGGGGGCGTCGGCCACCATGTGAGGCCCGGCGTTGGTCCAGCAGTTCTGGGCCCGGGTCTCGCACCACAGGGCGAGGCGAGCGTCGCGGGGCAGGCACGAGCGGTGGGTCCACCAGGCTCGTTTCTCGCCGTAGGGCCCGAACTGGTGACCTTCGCTGTGGGCGAGCGCGTCGTGGACTGCGCGGAAGACGTCGTTGGCGACCATCGGTGAACGCTCGCCAGAGGGAAGAGTGACGGTGACCGTTGTGGCCATCGGGTGGTCGGGTGGCAGGGCACCCTCGGTGTGTTGGGAGACGTCGGTGCGGAAGTAGAACAGGTGCTTGTTCTCGCGCAGATCTCGCAGCATCGCCGCGGAGTCGGCATAGGGCTGTTCGCTCTCACCGTGCCAGGGCTCGAACCGGTAGCCAGCGTCGGTGAGCATGTCCCACTGCGCGGCGATGTGCTGCCGGAAGGTGCGGTAGGAGCGCGCCACTCGCGGGTGGTTCGGTTCGTGAGGTGCGGCGTCGTAGGCGCGTGCGGCTGCGATGTCGTCGATCTCGGTCAGGTGGGGGATGCCGCGTCGGCGGGGGAGCCCGTGCGCATCGGCGTACCTCTCGCGGAGGGACTGGATCTCCTTGATGGGGGTGTGCTGCAGGTAGCGCGCGTCTCCTTCGATGAACGCGACGCGCGCTCGAGCGAAGCTGGGCGCAACGCCCAAGCGTGAAGCGATCGCGTTCACTGCGGCGGGTGGCAGCGGGTACTCGCCTGGTTCCGCGATCTCGAGCTTGCCGTCATAGAGTCGCCCGCCGGATACGCCGGCGTCGCGGAGGATCTCGAGGGTGTCTTGGACGCGGCTCTGTTCGTCGCCGCTGGCAGGGAAGGTGTAAACCCGGTCGGGGCCTTCTGGGTCGTAGTAGCCGGCCATGACGCTGTCCTGGTTGTAACGGCCGGCGATCTCGCTGGCCCAGGACGTGATCTGCTCAAAGCTCTCCGCGTGCACGATGTAGGCGCCGGCGGGCTCCGACTCGCCCTCCCAGAGGCCGTCCGCGTGATCAGCTTCGGAGATCTCGATCCCGTGCCGTTCTGCTGACGCGCGCAGTGTCTCGTCGTACTCGATCCACTCGTCGGTGTCGTAGTAGGTGGGCCGTGAGCTCATCCGCATCAGGTCGACCGACTCGGGGCGGAACGGTGTCGCTCCGATGAATGCGCGCACCTGATCGTCGGCAGCTGCGGCACGCTGGTTGGCACGCCGGCGTCGCTGCCCGTCCGCTGTCGACGATGGGCAGCGACGCCCACCGTGGTCGATGTCCTCGCACATGTGCCCTCCCCAGGGATGTCTGCTGGGTATAGGCCGACTCCGCCGGGCTTCGCGGACAACGAGAACGGGCCCCGGCGTGGTCACCGGAGCCCGTTTGGGAGGGGATTCGTTAGATCGGTTGGTTGCTCAGACAGGTGCATCAGGTCCTTGGGCGATTCTCGGTGCGCGGTCCGCCCTCGAGGCGTGCCTCGTAATGGTCGGCGAAGTCTCGGGCGCTCATCGTGGAGAGACCTGCCTGCAGCGCGTGCGAGAACGCCCGATGCCAGACGTCGGATCTCGGACCATCGGAATGTGCGGGTTCCCGCGCGGCAATGCCTCGACGTCGGAGCCGTGCGGTGACCGTGGCGACGATCGTTCGGAAACTGTTTCTCAGGGCGGCGAGTGGATCAGCCATCGCGATCACTGTCTGCAGGCGGGTTGGCGATGATGAACCCGGTGCCGGCGGGTGGCTGCTCCTGGTGCAACCCGACAATCGCGTCGCCGGAGGGTGCCTGGTCCTGCAGGGCCAACTCGAGCAGCTCGCGGTACTCGTCGGGCGTGAGTGCCTGCACTGCGGCGACATCGGTGACATCGACGTCCTTGCCGTTGATGTGGAACGTGTTCGTCATGGCTGGTTCCTCTGTTGCGCTCGGCGGAGTCATCAGATTCCCATCCTGATGCGCCGTGGGTGCCGGCTCACCAGAAGTGGAGTTCAACGCCGTCCGCCTCGAGGTCGGGGATTGTCTGATGGGGGTGGCAGATCGTCGTGCAGGGTGCGTGCACGGTGACCCGGTCACCCTTGTGGAGGGTGAGGCGCAGCAGTTCGGCGCGGGACCCGGTCGTGTGGACGTTGTACGGGCCATCCTCTCCGTCGACGCGGAAGCTGATTCGAGCTTGGCGGTCGGAGATCCGCCGGACGAGCATCAGCGGGCTGCGGACGGTCCCTGTGATGGTGACCTCGGAACCCTGTCGGGTTTCCATGGTCGGCGCGATAGTCATGATGACTCTCCTCTGATAGATGAATGTGACATTTACGGACAATACACCCGGCTGATCAGAGGTGGAACCCCGGATCGGGCCTGTGCAGGTATAGGTCGGCTGCCTCGGTCTTCGCGGACACTTGAGTACTCGTCTCAGGCGGCGAGAGCCCAGCCCATGTCGTATCCCAGCGACTCGACGCAGGCGGCGATGAGGTCACGCGCAGCGTTCGGGGTGACGGCGTTGCCTGCCATGCGGACCTGCTCCCGCTTGTTGCCGAGCAGGACGTAGTCGGTTGAGAAGGCCATTCCTCTCTTGATCTCGTCGGGTTCGAGCATGCGGAACTCGGCGTCATAGACCATCTGCCAGATCTCGTCATCGGTCAGCGTTGCTGTCGGCGCCGGCAACGGAGCGGCCTCAAGGAGGGACTGGTGCCCTGCGGTCGTCAGCGTCGCGAGGGGTTCTTGCACGGGGACGGACTGCCAGCCGCTCTCACCGCCGCCGTTGTTGCGCATGACGAGGGCGTGGTGGTTCCCGGATGCTGCGATCGTGTCGACCGGTGAGGCGGGGGTCTTCGCGGTGCCGTGGTTGCGCAGCGGGACGACAAGTGCCTGAGAGACGGTGCCGGCGACGACCGTCTTCATCGGCTCTGACGTCGGCGCTGCGGTGCCATGGGTGCGCAGGGGCACCAGTAGCCCCGTCTCGTTCCGGGTCGACTGGGTGCGCATTGGCTCGTTCGCGGGGCGGGCTGTCTTCCCGTCGCGTCCTTCCACCGGGACGAGGAGGGAGTGGGTCGAGGAGGCGGTGAGCGCACCGATGGGTTCGCTGACGGGCTTGGACATCTGCCCTTGGTCTCCCCGCGCGGTCATGTTGCGCATCACGAGTGGGGGTGTGGCGAGGAATTGCGATCCGGCTGCGGTGATCGCTCCGATCGGCTGCTCGACTGCGCGTGCCGGTGTGGTGTTGCCCTCGCCGCGCACGATCAGTCCTTTCGACGTGGACGTGTGCAGGGTGCGCAGCGGCTCGTCTGCGGGCCAGGCTCGGTAGTAGGCGTCGGGATCGCCGTGCTGCGGGTGTCGGGGGCTGGTTGCGTCGTAGGTGTTGCCGGCGGCTTCGATGACCAGCGGCGCCCAGTGTCGGCGTACGCCGTGGAAGGTGCGGAGCATCGTCTTGTGCTCGAGCTCGCGCATGCCGAGCGACTTCCGGTCTCCGATGCGGATGCCGCGGCGCGACCAGTCGATGATCGTGTCGGCGCCGGCGACGGCGGGGAACACTTCGGTGTTGCACGAGGTGTGCGGGCAGCGGAGCGTGTACTGCGCGCCGTAGGTCTTCATGGGGGAGCCTTTCGGCTTGAACACCTGGGCGGAGCGGATCAGCCCGTGCTCGGGGCAAGTTGCCTCTGGCCGGAGCCACTTGTCGAAGTCGGGGCGGTGGTTGCCGGTCTTCCAGAACACGATGTAGACGCGGTCGCGGGACTGCGGCGCGGCGGGTCCGGCGGAGCCGGCGTGCATGCTGTTGAGCCAGATCACCTCGTGGAGGTAGCCGAGCTCGTGCATGCTGCGCAGCCACGGCTGCCATTGGACGCCCTTGACGACGCGCGGCACGTTTTCGACGATGACGATCTCGTACTGGTGGTGCGCTGTGAAGCGGGGCACGTCCCACATCCCCATCCGGGACCGGTCGGCGGCTTCGTTGGGGAGGCTGTCGCCGAAGAAGTCCCATGCGAGTTGGCCGTCGGGGAGCTTCTCTCCGCGGGCGGAGGACCAGTATGTGCACTCTGGGGAGAACCACCCGATCGTGGTGCGCGGGTAGCGGGCGGGGTCGGCCTTGTTGATGTCGGCCTTGTCGTGGTCGGTGCGGGGGTGGTTCGTCCAATGGGTCTCGATTGCGAGATCCCAGTGGTTGACGGCCATCTTGACGGTGACGCCAAGTGCGACGGCTCCCGTCGACGAGCCCCCGGCGCCGCAGTAGTAGTCCGACATGGTGACTTCGCTGGTGTGAAGACGCGGAGTCATGCGGCACGTCCTCGAGCGCGGACCTCGCGTCGATGCAGGGGCGTGTGGATTGTTGGGGGGAGCGGCCGGCTGGGGCGCTCGAGAGGGCTTTCGATCTCGAACCCGCATGCACCGCAGCTGTAGAGACCGACGTCGTCGACGTCGTCGGAGGGGACGTACATCATGTCCGGTTCTTCGCACATCAGGCAGCGCATGGGGTAGGTCCTTCTACTGGTCGCGGAGAGGTGTGACGTCGGCGGTGTAGTGGGTGTTGCTGCCCCACGCATCGGCGATTCGTTGGGCGCGATCGCGGTCGTCGCCGACGTAGGGCTGGTACTGCTTCCCGGATCCCGTGTGGGTGATGACGACTCGGACGAGCTCGCTGGTGTCGCGCACGGTGATCGTGTCGACGGTGAGGGGGTGTCGGCGCACGCGGCCGCGGACGATGAAGTGAGGGTAGAGTCCCCGTGCCTTCTCTGGGCTGCTCAGTGCTTCGTGCGCCCACAGAGCGATGGGGATCTGGCCGGGGGCGCTGAACCCCATGAGCCGGCTGGGCTGCTCGAGCCCGGAGTGCACGAGGTAGAGGTTCCCCACGAGGATCGGCTCCGGGGGAAGCGGGTTTCCTTCGCCGGGGGTCAGATAGATGGTCAGTAGCGTGCGTCCGGCCATGACGTTCCCGTTCATGCGCTGCGACGCAGCCCGGCCGCGATGACGTGCGCCTTCGAGGGACGGGAGTAGAAGCCGAAGCTGGGGTCGTCGTCGCTGGCGGAAATGGTGGCGGTGAGCTCGACGACGTCACCACGCCGGGCCGTGGAGATCTCCGAGGGCCGACTTCCCCAGACGCGCCACCCGACGCCCTGGATGAGGATCTTCACCGTCACGCCCCACTTGGTGTCGATCGTCTTCGTCGCGAGGATCTCGCCGCGGATGATCGTTCGTCCCGTGGGAACGGGGCGGCTGGCTGCCGTCTCCTTCCCGAGTTGGTCGAGCAGCTCGAGCGCTTCGGTGACTTCTTCCTCCTCGAGGGTGCCGGCGTACTCCTCGAGGCGGTCCAGCAGCTGGCCGATCCGTACCCGAAGAGGATTCCCGTCCCGCACAGACAGGTGCGCCTCGGTGAGCTGGTCGCGCAGCCCGGGGTGGGCGAGCTCGAAGGTGGCGCGCCGTGCGGCGAGAGCGCGCATCGTGTTGGCATGCTCGGCGCGGGCCTTTGCGTGGGCACGAGCGGTTGCGCGGGCGCTGCTGACGAGCCGGCTGTGGACGCCGGTTCCCTTGCAGGCGAAGCAGAACGGTCGACCGAGACCGTCGGTGATGTGAGTGGGTGCGGTGTAGATGCCGGTGCCGGAGCACGCTCCGCAGGTCTCCTGGATCCGCTCGGTGCTCTTGAGGCCCGGGTGGGGGTCGACGTAGTACTCGCGCCAGTCCGCGGTCGGCTGCGTGGGAATGGTGTCCATGGGTTTCCTCCAGAGGTCTGTGCTGGGTATAGGCCGCAGCTGGCGTGATTCGCGGACAGAGAGGGGCGGAGGCGGCGATGTCACGGCGCCGCCTCCGCCGACGTCGGCCGAGGGGGAGGAGGGCGGTCGACGTCATGGGTGCGGGCGGTTGCATGTCGCAGCCCGTCAGGCCGCGGACATGGGCCTGTCCCGCGAGGGGGAACGGCAGCGAGCGGTTCCCCTGTCGGTGAAATCTGGGTGGTGGTCTCCTCGGTCTCGCCTAATGAGTGAATGTGACATTCATGACTATAACGACAGTCGCCCCCGCGGTCAAGCTGCCTCGAAGGTCGAGGGCTCGGGATTGGTTTCACTATTCCCGCATCATCAGTCGAAGATGCGGTATCTTCGTATCAGTGAAGATGCCACATCAAGCATCGAAGAAGGAGCAATCATGATCGTCGTCAATCTGCGGAAGTCATACCGCGACGTGCTGTCGGGTGATCGCGACATGGACGATGCGACGCTGGGCTGGTGGGCTGACGTCAACGACGAGGCGATCGCTCGCTACGGCGACGTCGTCGTGGGCGTCTATAAGGACCAGGTCGTCTCGGTCTACGACGTCACCGGCCATGAGCGCCGCGACGACGGACGGGTGTACTTCGATGCGGAGCCGTCCGTCGAGTTCGCGGCCCTGCTGAACAGGAGAAGCCCGGTGAAGCCCTGGGTGAGGGGGCAGGCGCGTCCGATCCAGTACATCGACACCGACCAAGTCCGTCACGGGGATGCCCCCGAGGAGGTCCTCGACAATGGCTACCGCCGCGCCGTGGTCGCTGGCTACGTCCTCACCGTGGACGCCGATGGGATCGCGACAGTGGAGCCGCCGGAGGGCGGTGTGGTGACCGTCATGGCTGCGGGACGCACCGGCGCTCTGCCCACGGTCCTCCCTCGGCAGCCATGAGCCGCGTGCCGGCGCCGCAGCACGCAGGGGCAGGCAGGGAGACGTTCGTGCGGTACCAACTGGGAAAGCTCGATCGAGACGTCGCTGATCTGGTCAAGGTTCCGCCTGCAAAGGATGCCCAGTGACAATCCTCGAACCGCCGGCGCCGGCGTCGTGGGATCGCCGCGGACTCGAGGCGGCCGGGTTCGAGGGGTTTGTGACCTTCGGCGAACTCGCCGCGGCGAAAGTTCCTTCCGAGGCGGGAATCTACGTTGTCATGCGGACGTCAACAGCGGCTCCGGAGCTTCTCGATTCCACGCATGCC